>CAWCMV010000001.1:0-960811 GCA_963796745.1 uncultured Alphaproteobacteria bacterium
AACTCCAACACGTACGCGATGAAATCGGTGACGTTTTTATTGTGCTGCTACACCTCGCCGATAAACTCAAAATTGACCCTCTCCAAGCGGCACACGAGAAGCTAACTAAACTCGAAAAGAAGTACCCAGCCTCACAGTGTAAAGGCCTCTGCCACAAATACACCGCCTATCAACCAGCCACCACTCCCTAACGCATTTCGCATTACCAGCGTAAGCTCCAAAGTCCGCTCCGTCATAATAACGGTCTCATTGATCGATAGCAGTTCATCATGGGTTTGGCAAAAATAACGCATTTGTATGCACACGTTAACATTTGAGGTTTAGCAGGTTACAGTCAAACCTCACTCCTTAACTGCCTTCTTCCCTGTGAAAACGGTGCCTGGCACCAGATAGTTGGTTGATGCTTAGAATGTTACGACCAAACCTCACCCCTCATTTTTTCACTCTATAGCGAGTACTCGTTACTACCGCAATCTTAGACATATAAGGCTGAACAGCAGCATTAGATGCTCTTTGTATAAGATGGTGCCTGACACCTGGTAATTATTTGATACTTAGAATGTTACGACAAACTTGACATGTTTTTTGCTCTCTTCCCTGTAGGATCGGTGCCTGGCACCGGATAGATGGTTGATGCTTAGAATGTTACAGACAAACTTGACATGTTCCGTACTTGCGATGTTAGCGAGGTCTCATTGATCAGCCCATGTCCGTTACGGATCAGGCAAAAAGAGGCATCCTGCACGTACACATTAATATTTGATACTTAGAATGTTACGATAGATTTGACATGTTTTTTGCTCTCTTCCCTGTAGGATCGGTGCCTGGCACCGGTTCGTGGTTGATGCTTAGAATGTTTACAGACAAACTTGACATGTTCCGTACTTGCGATGTTAGCGAGGTCTCATTGATCAGCCCATGTCCGTTACGGATCAGGCAAAAAGAGGCATCCTGCACGTACACATTAATATTTGATACTTAGAATGTTACGATAGATTTGACATGTTTTTTGCTCTCTTCCCTGTAGGATCGGTGCCTGGCACCGGATAGATGGTTGATGCTTAGAATGTTACAGACAAACTTGACATGTTCCGTACTTGCGATGTTAGCGAGGTCTCATTGATCAGCCCATGTCCGTTACGGATCACGCAAAAAGAGGCATCCTGCGCGTCGTTAATATTTGATATTTAGCGTGTTACGATAAATTTGACATGTTTTTTGCTCTCTTCCCTGTAGAATCGGTGCCTGGCACCCGATAGATGGTTGATGTTTAGGATGTTACAGACAAACTTGACATGTTTCATATTTGCGAAGTTAGCGGGGTCTCATTGATCAGCCCATGTCCGTTCCGGATCGGGCAAAAAAGGCATCCTGCACGTACACGTTAATCTTTGATAATTAGCATGTTACGACAAACTTGACATGTTTTTTGCTCTCTTCCCTGTAGGATCGGTGCCTGGACCCGGATAGATGGTTGATGTTTAGGATGTTACAGACAAACTTGACATGTTCCGTATTTGCAAAGTTAGCGGGGTCCAATTGATCAGCCCATGTCCGTTGAGAATCAGGCAAAAATAACGCATTTGTATGCACACGTTAATCTTTGAGGTTTAGCATGTTACAGTCAAACCTCACTCCTTAACTGTCTTCTTCCCTGTGAAAGCGGTGCCTGGCACCAGGTAGTTAGTTGATGCTTAGACCGTTATGATCAAACCTCACTCCTCTATTATTCGAGGACTTGGAAGTCTTTGATGAGGAGTTGGATGCTAGATTTTTTTTGGAAGATGTTGATTTGAGGTGTGAAGGCGACGCGAAGCTTGAGGTCCTTGCGGCGCAAGAAGCTGAGAATAGTGTGCTTTGCCGAAGGCGATGCCTTCGAGGATACGATCACCCTGCTCTAGGTACATACGCAGATGCGTGGTACCGATGACTTTAGGAGGCCAGGCTTGCTTCGCTTCGCGGTCGAGAAGCGGCGGTGGATTTTCATTGCCAAAGGGCTCGAGAAGTTTAATCGATTCGAGGAAATCAAATGTTAGATCGTCGAAACTCACTTCTGAATCGAGGTACAGCTCTTCAGGACATCGTCATCATTAAGATGCGCGTTGGCCGCAGCCAGAAAGCGCGTCTTAAAGGTTTCGATATGCGCCTTTTGTATAGTAAGGCCTGCAGCGAAGTCATGACCGCCAAAATTAAGCAATAAGTCGCTGCATTCTTTGAGTACGTTGAGGAGCGGAAATGATCGTATTGAGCGCAGTGATCCTTTTCCGATGTTGTTATCGACGGCGATGATGACGGTTGGGCGATTGTATTGTTTAGAGATGCGTTGAAATGATCGCGATCACGCCAGGATGCCATTTCTCTGAATGGAGGATGATCGCTTTGTTTTTCAATATACCGGATCTTTCTGCAGCTGCAGCTCTACGTCGGCCGAGGCCATGCGCTCGATTTTCTGGCGTTCGATGTTATTAAGATCAAGTTCGAGGGCTAGGTCTTCGGCATCAGCTGCGTTTTTCACTAGAAGGAGTTCGACACCTTTTTCCGGGTCGTCGATACGACCTAAGCTGTTGAGGCGAGGTGCAAGCTTAGAGGCGATGTCAAAGGTGGTCAATTCGTTGGTTCTACGTCACAGACCGACATAAGTTTCGCAAGGCCTAGGCGTTTATTGCGCTTAAGTTGACGCAATCCATAGCGGACCAGAATGCGGTTTTCCCCTTGAAGAGCTCCCATATCCAACACCGTGCCAAGTGCTACAAGGTCAAGGAAGCGCTGGAGATCAATTTTTTTTGGTAGAGGCTTGCCTTCAGCCACGATTTGATTCGTGACAGCGTGAGCTAATTTAAAGGCCACACCGACACCGGTAAGATCTGGATTGGGATAGGGGTTGTCGACGAGTTTAGGGTTTAGCGTGGCGACACAGTTTGGGATCTTGCCCGTGGGTTCGTGGTGATCGGTGACGATGACATCCACTTTCTTCTCTACTACATGGGCGATCTCATTAGCGGCTGTCACACCGCAGTCGACCGTGATCATGAGGGTGCAGTTGTGCGCTAAGGCGTATTCAAGAGCGTCGATATAGAGTCGTTGACGGAGGATACTGCGGTGTGAAATGTGCGAAAAGACATTGCCCCCGATGCGTCGCAGAAACTCTGTCAAAAGGGCCGTCCCGGTCATGCCGTCGACGTCGTTATCGCCGTAGATAAGGATGTTCTCGTTTGCATCAATGGCTTTGCATATGCGATCCACAGCTAAATTCATTCCTGTCATGAGGAATGGGTCATAGAGATTGGGTAGCTGTGGGTGAGAGAGGTAGTCGTGGATTTGCTGAATCGAATTAAATCCTCGGGACACGAGGATTTGGGCACTTACGGGATGCAGATGGAACTCTTTGATGATCGCTTCTTTAAAGGCGGGATCTTCCTGGTAAGACCCACTTGAGGTCCTCAGGAAGAGGGTGTTCCGCCGACATGTAGAAGCTCCGCTAATTGGTCATTTGCTCGAACCCTTGAAACTCTAAGAGAATGGGGTAGGGTGGCCTTTCTATACAGTGCTTACCTGTTGACTGTCAAGCTCGAATATTGGCCGCTAGCGTCACAAAGTGGAAGTTTGCTGAGTTGACCCGACGCCCCATCTGTCCATAGAGGCACGCTCTCGGATTTAGCATTTTTTAACTTCAGGGCCGCGCCGCATTTGGAGCCCCGAAGAGGCTTAGACAAAGACTAGACACCCCTTTAATCCGGCACGCTATTTCGGTGGTAGACAAAGAGTGGACGATGTGGACTTAGTGGACGATGTGGACGAATTCGGGTCCACATCGTCCCCACTAAGTCCACGTCGTCCACTCCTTTGTCCCCAAGTCCATCACCGCACCCCTGAGGAAACCACAACCACAGGCTCATTCGCTCCTTCGGGACTCAAAACGCTTGCGGCCCTGAATGATCCTACTTGGGCCTTTTGCAACTGGCTCGTTGGGGCTGGCTGTAAAATTTCTGACAGGGAATCCGATCTAGTAGCAGCCCGCTCTACCAACGGAACCGTCAACCTCTGGGACTATACCAAACGTCACTTGGTCACAAGCTTTGATGGGCCTAAAGAAACCCGCTTCGGGTGACCTTTCAGCCAGCCTACCACGACCGAGTCCGCGAGGGAGTGGGTGTCATACCGCGGCAGCGGTACCATTTAATTAGCCCAGGGTACGTCCACGTACCCTGGGTATTGCGAAGCATTCGAAATGCACTGCGGAAGCAGTGCATTCATGTGATATTGCGATTCCCAGGGTGCAAAGACGCACCAGGACTTATTGAGAAGCTACCATGGCTGATCCAGTTATCACGCCCTGCGACACTCCCAAAATTTTATTAAAATCCCCATTTGCATTCATATTAACATAGAAACTAACTATAAAATTAAATTGACTAAAACTATTAATATATGATATAATTTTTTTGTAATAATAAATAATGGATAAAATAGGAGTACTAAATATGATATCAATTATATCCTCCAGCAATGGGTTCAGTTCATCGGCTCTAAGGTCCGCCGGCAAAGTAAGGGGAAAATCTGTTGCAGGTCATTTGGACGCCGATAATTTAGCAATCCTAGAAAGAGCATTAAATTCGTTATCAATCATATACTCCAGGGCTGAGTTCAGTTCATCGACCCAAGCAACACCGGTAGACACATCGGGCAATCAATGGGACAAGATTACCCGATGATATGGTAATATCTGTTTCCGCTTATCTGGATGCCAGTTCTTTAATGAAGCTCCAAGCGACAAGTAAAAAGGTTGCAGGGCATATTACCCAATCGGTGATTTACAAAGCCGTATCTCAGCCTTGTGAGAATGCCAAGCAGCAGGCAATCAGGGGGCGTCTGCAGAACCAAAAGAGTAATTTTGTGTAGCGATAATGGATGGAACATATTCGTTCTGAAAAATTCGACTTTATATCTCGCTCATCCATCAGCAAATCAGGGCGTACTCCACCTAAACCGAGGGCTTGAAGGTTCGTCTGCTAGGTCATTTGTGCGGATCGCCTTCAGGGCACCGACCTGGTAGTCGCCGGAAGTACTAGTGGGCTTCGAATTTGGAATTTTATAACCCTTCAGCCATATAATCCGCTCCAAGCTGGCAATCCCTTTTTTGGACCTGATGTAACAGCGATCGCATCTCTTGGTGGAAAGCTAGTGGCAGCCCGTTCCTCCGATGGAACCATCAGTATTTGGGACTATACCCAACGTCACTTGATGACGAGCTTTGATGGGCCTAAGAAGTTGGTGAGTCCGGAAGTGGGTGATCGCAAAGCGGGAGAAAGCGTTACTGGCGCATTGAAGCCATCAGGGTCCAGTCCCTGGTGTCCTTAATCGTCTTTTCTTTTAAAGCTAGGGGGGGGACAGATTCTGTCACCCTCCCGGTATGTGAAAGGATTGGCATCCTGATGGCCGAATCCACCTTGCTAGGTCTTGCCTGGGTTGCGTTCGAGTTGTGCTGCGAGCTCCTGCTGCTTTTCTTCACGGTTGTGGAAGAAGAGGAGCGTTGGTGCTGCGATGAACAAGCTTGAAAGCGTACCGATGACGATACCCATGAACATGACCAATGAGAACGCGAAGATCGATGATCCTCCGAAGAGCACCAGTGTGATCAACACTAAGAGTGTGGTTCCGGAAGTCATGACTGTACGGCTTAGGGTGACATTCAGCGCGTGGTTGATGATTTCTGTAAACTTGAGTTTGCGCAGAAGTCTAACATCTTCCCGGATACGGTCGAACACGATAATGGTATCGTTGAGAGAGTAGCCGATAATCGTCATGATCGCTCCGATCACTCCGAGGTCGATCTGTACAGGCATGCCGAACCAGCGCAATATTGCCAGAATGCCAGCGTGACGACGACGTCGTGAGCGAGGCCGATGACGGCGGCGATACCGTACTTAAACTCAAAGCGGAAAGTGATGTAGATCATAATCGCAGAAGTGCGAGCGTTAGCGCCATGATGGCGTTGTTCCGCATCGACATCGGAGAATTGACCGCTCATCACTGGTCCACTGGTTTATGTAGGTCGACCCAGTTCGTTAGGCTGAACCTGCAGACCTGCCTTGGCTCAAGAGTCCACAACCCAAGTGATACGAGGAATCCTCGTATGGGTAGGTGAATACTCCTTCTGACAGCGCTTGAGGAAGATTATGGAACGGACGCCGGCTCTTCCATACAGTACCTAACTGGATACGTAGCTGGTTAGGTCGGGAAAGTTCCTGCATTTGAACATCTTGTGCTGCGGCCCCTTGAGCTTCCAGGGCCTTGATAGGCCTGGAGGCGGTAGTTTGTCACCCCGGTTTTCGTCCAGGTTTACCGTCAGCGAGTAGCCGCCGGTGAAGTCCATGCCTAGATGGTATTGCGCTGTGCGAAAAACAGGCAGCCGATCCGACGGCAGATGATCAGAGCAGTGATCGATGACGGCCTTCTTCGTTTGAGCTAAGAAGTCGAAGTGGGTCGTATCCTGAAGAACTGTGCCATTGCAGCTTCTTATTTTTGGGATTTTGCACCCAGCCTGCAAAGAAGTAGCGCGTCATGAAAGCGCTGTAAACATCGAAGAGAGAATACCGATGATCAGTGTGACGGCAAATCCTTTGATGGGTCCTGAGTCAAACTGAATCAGGATCAGCGGCGGCGATGATCGTCGTGATGTTGGAGTCGACAATGGCGCTAAAGGCTTTGCGGTAACCCGGCCTGGATGGCAGAGGCGATGCGTCCTGATAGTCTTAAATTCTTCGCGTATCCGTTCAAAGACAAGGACGTTGGCGTCGACAGCCATACCGATGGTCAGAACGATACCTGCAATACCTGGGAGCGTCAGGGCCGCGCCGATATTCTGCAGGACGCCCCACATGATGAGGAGGTTGAACAGACAGCGAGGAGGCGACAAACCGGCAAAGTGGTAGTAGCCTACCATGGCGACGACACGAGGACAGGGCAAGATCGAAGCGAGAATACCCTTTGGGCGTTCTTCCTGACCGAGTTCGGGGCTGACATTCTGTTCAGATAGGATCCGCGGTGTGAAGCTCAAGCGACCCGCTTTGAGGTCGGCAGCCAGCTGGTTGATTTCCCTTTGTGAGAAGCGGCCGCTGATCGTGACGCCGTCTCTTAATGGCGGCGTTGAGGCTTGGCTGTCGCTGACGATATGACCGTTGAGGATGACAGCCATGCGCCAGCCGTGCCCTTGGGTATAGCTTCTCTCTTGGGTGTGCCGGCGATCTTGTCTTCGGCGAACTGTGAGGTCCAGTTGTAGAAGCATCGCGCGGGCTGCCACCTCTGGCTGCGTCGGCGTGCCTTCGTAGGAGCGCTTGACACCAAACAGGAGCATATTGCCTTCCGATGGGCTCGTAGCCTACCTGGATGTTTCGAGGCTAGCGCCTTGAGCGCGTAGTTATGGAAGACGACGATCAGCGGATGTGTCTGACCGTCCCATTCCGTGAAGTCGTTTCCGCGGAACATGCCGATCGCCGACAGTGTATCGTCGAATGCTGAGCTGATCGTCTTAGAAGCCGGATTGGCGAGTCTTAAGCCGTTGTCATACAGTGTTCGTGCAGCTCGCTGCGTGGATGCACGAGACCGCTGTCGGTAGCTCTCACCGCCGAGATGGCTGCCATGCGATTTCGTTGATGCTTTCGATATCTTTGCGATTCGTGACGAAGCTTCGTTCCATACCTCTTGGAGGAACTGATCCGACAGCCTCTGGCGAGGTCGGCATTAGCTTCAGCGAACTTCTCGTTGACGACATGGAAATACATCGCCGAAGCCTTAACGAGTTCGGAAGCCGACAGGTCTTGTGAACCTGGGAAGTCGAGGACGATATTGATTGTTTTCGATGCGGATCGTGCGTTCTGAGACGCCCATCTTATTGATACGCGCGTAGAGTTCGTTCACTGCCTGTTTCAGGTCGTTCGGATCGGTGACAGGGCGACTATTTGGTCGCGCAGGCCGATACGTACTGTCTTACCGCCTGAGAGGTCCAAACCCCACTTGAGGATCTTGCGGTCGTCGCCACGGAAATATTTACGTGAGCTGAGTTTTAGGTTTCCCAGTACGCATTCTTGGTGGGAGCGGGAACGTTGTAGCGGTTAGTGGCATTGAGGTCTACCTGTGCGGCGTTGTATTCGTCCTCTGCTTTAGGAAGATCTTCCTGCACGCGGTCTTCGATGCGGTTTTCCGTTAGGATGCGCTGTTCGACATCTGTGAAGTGGTACGGTGATAGCGCCGCGAAGACTGCCTATTGACCTGGAAGTCCTCGCGTGTCGCAGCGATGAGGTTATTGTAGTAACCCGGCAAGCGGAAAATGTAGTCGCGGCTGTATTCGCTGGCCACACCGGCGGATGATCCTGGATAGCCCATGAAGCCGCTATGTTGAAGCAATTCGCTAAGCGCTCGGTAGTCACTGAGAAGCTGCTCGCTACCTGCGACATCAGGATTCTCGCGGTACTTACGCACGACGTCGTCTAATCCCCTTGCGATGACGTAGATGGAGTCGTTGCGGAAGCCTTCGGGCGGTACTGCATTCTACATCGAAGGAGCGTACACGACGAGACCGAGACGTTGCTGTGTCGCGGGCAATTTCGCAAACTCGTCGAACGAAGTCACGGGGAAGTTCGAGCGGTTGAGATCTGTGTGTTCTGGGACCCAATCTCTAGTTAGAGTGTCGAGCATCTGCTGAGTCTGCTTCTTGGCTAAGAATCCAAGGTCGAACACCAAGAAGCTCTTTGGATCGGTAAGCGTGCTGAGTGTCACGCCAAAGCCATCGCCTTTGGGAACGATAGACTCATCGGCATACTGGGAGCCGCGAGCAATCTCCTGAACCAGGGCGCTGTTTAGGCTTTCTTGTCTATCCACCTTTCTCAGTGGCAGCGGCCGTTCACGGCTTGTCAATGTCATTATAGAGGTGCAAGATCATTTGATCGTTACCCCAGTCGATTGTCAAACCTTCAACAAAAGGGTTACGACCTTCTAGGTTCAGCGTCTGAATCTTGTTCTTAGGGTCGTATGACGACAGTCCTTTGTCAAGAGCAGTTTGAATTTCTTTAAGCGTCAAAGGTGTGGCGCCAGCATTGAAGTCCTTAGCACGAGATTCGACGACAGCGATTGCTTGGGTCAAAGTGCGCTGCTGCTGCTGAAGCTGTGAAATCTGAGCTCTTGTCGCACTATCAACTGGGGCATCTTTTTGGCTTGAGCGCCAGCGAGGTTTTTTCCTGCGCGGCTAGGCGGCTAACCACGGCCTTCATTTCAGTTATCAAGGACTGAGCGACGGAATCCTTACCTTTAGTGAGACCTTGCGTATAGGCAGCGAGGGCTCTCTGCAATCCTGCAGGGTTGTCGCTGAAAATGCGTTTGGTGTCTAGGATCTGCTGAGCCAGCGAGAGTGTTGTGGCATCAACGGAATCGCCTTTACGATCAAGAATCTGTTCCAGCTGCTGTGCCTGTGGTGACGTTCCGGCAAATCCTTAGAGCTATCCGCGTAGCGCGATCGAATACAAGTGTTTTATATGTATCGGTGACAGAGCCTCGATCCCATATGAAACGCTTAGCGAAGTGGAAAAGCTGTCCGATTTCACTTGGATCGAGATGGACACCGATCTGACGTTCGACGAGCACTGTGTGCTGGCCGTTACTAGCGATGTCATGCCCTACCTGAAGCTGGGCAGGAACGAAAGGGATCAGTGCGCCAGCACGTGGTAGCATACGCTTGAGCAATGAAGCTTCTTCAGCGCTTAAAATTCACCTTAACATAGCGTGGGTCGTCGGAGAGTTGAATACCCGTTGGCTTCACGCCAAGCAGTTTGCTATAGGAGTGCAGCCACGCTACGGCGTCGTCTTCTAGGCCGTCGACGCGTTGAACCAGCTTCTTCAGATACCTGATGGGCACGTTCGACGCCAATCGGCTCCTTGAGCGGTTTTGTGTAGTAAAAAATTGTTGGGAGTATTTTGTAGAGGGTCAATACGAGGACCGCTACGATCAAGAACAACTGCCAAGGTTTATTGTTTTCACTGAAACTCTCTTTGAAATTGGCTAAACGTCGTGTATAAATGTGTAAGAAAGCATATCAAATACGAGACGATTCTGTCCACGATAATCCGTACCCCGCGCAGAACAGGCAAAGAAAAGGATAGGAATTCAACACAAAGGCACAAAGACGCAAAGACACAAAGGTCGGATCGGATAGGATCGGACAGGGAGATTAACGCAGAGGCGCAGAGCCGCCGCAGAGGTCGGATCGGAACGGAGAGTCGGAGCGGAGAGGATCGGACCGGATTAAGAATTGGTTTCGGACCGGAATAGGAATTGAGTAGAGGTTCAATCGAACTGACGTATAGCAATACGTAACTTTTCTTCTGACCTACTTGGTTCGGTTGGTCTTGCTACCTTTGTCGATCTCGATCTGACGCAGAAGCAGGTTTCAGCCCTGTGGCTGGTCGATGAATATCCGGGCATCGCGCAGATCGAAGTCGGCCAGCGCCTGCGGATGGACCGGGCAACCACCATGACCATCGTCAACCGCCTGCAGGATCGCGATTTTCTGCGCCGCGAGCGGTCGGAAACCGATGGACGCAAGCAGGCGCTGTTCCTGACCCCGGTCGGTGCCGCGGCGCTGGCCCAGGCCAAGCTTGCGATTGGCCAGCACGAGGACTGGCTGAAGAGCAGATTTACCGCCGAAGAAATCAACAAATTGGTGGAAATGCTGGCCCGTATCCACGATTGATGCAGGCTCTGGAGAGAGGGAACAAGCAAATGGCAAGCACAGCGGCAGCGCCGAACGATCCACGCGTGATCATTGACGATGGCGGAATGAATCTGCGGCAATGGTTCGTCGTGCTGTTGATGGTCCTGCTCAATGCGCTGGACGGGTTCGATGTGTTGTCGAGCGCCTTCGCAGCGCCGGGCATTACCAAGGAATGGGGCATAGAGCGCTCCGTTCTGGGTGTGGTGCTGTCAGCCGAACTGGTTGGCATGGGCTTTGGCTCGGTCCTGCTGGGCGGGATGGCGGACCGATATGGCCGCAAGCCGACCATGCTGGCCTGCCTGGTGGTGATGGCCATCGGGATGTATCTTGCCCATGCGGCAGGCGGGGTCGTCCCGCTTACCGCCTGGCGCTTCATGACCGGTATCGGGATTGGCGGCATGCTGGCCGCGACCAATGCGGTGGTTGCCGAATGCTCCAGCAGCAAGTGGCGCCGGACCAGCATTGCTGCCTATGTGGCAGGCTATCCGCTCGGGGCGATCATTGGCGGCCTTGCCGCATCGGAATGGCTGCTGCGCGTATATGACTGGCGCGCGGTATTTCTGTTCGGCGCCATTGTCACCGCGGCGCTGATCCCGATCCTACTGGTGGTGGTGCCCGAAACCCCGGCCTATCACGCATCCCGCCGCAATGTGGCGGGCGTCAACAAGACGCTGGCCGCCTTTGGCAAGGCCGCGATCGAGGCCCTGCCGCTGATCGCATCAACCACGGTCAAGCCCAAGGTTACCGACATCCTGTCTGACCGGCAGCTGCGCCCGGTCACGCTGCTGCTGGCATTTGGCTATATGTTCCACACCATCACCTTTTATTATATCCTTAAATTCGCGGTGCAGATCGTGTCTGACTATCCGCCCGGATATCCGCCGGGCCAGGCTGCCACGGTGCTGACCTTTGCCAATGTGGGCGGCTTCTTGGGCAGCTTGCTGTTCGGTTTCGTGATGGCCAGGCTCGGCATCAAATGGCCGACCGCCCTCGCCTTGCTGATCGGCTCGGTCGCGGTCGTATCCTTCGGCCTCGGGCGGGATACGCTGGACGGCTGGCAGTGGGCGACCGTATTGACCGGCTTCTTCACCAATGCCGCCATCAGCGGATATTATGCTGCTTTTGCCCGGGGCTTTCCGGCCCATGCGCGGGCCACCGGCACCGGTTTTGTGCTGGGCATTGGCCGCCTGGGCGCGGCCGGCAGCCCGATTATTGCCGGATCGCTGTTTACATGGCTAGGCAATGACCAGTTGCTGACTGTATCTGCGATCATGACCTTGGGCTCGCTCGCTTCGCTGATTCTGTTCCTGATGCTGCCTGAACGCGATGGCGATGAAGTGATCGCACAGCGCACTGCAGCCTCAAGCGTCAAAGCGGAAGCCTGAGCATCAAGTCATCACATCTGTTCAAGAGGAAAGCCTGCCAATGAAGACCCGTGCCGCCGTAGCCTTTGAAGCCAAACAGCCGCTTGAGATCGTCGAACTCGATCTGGAGGGGCCGAAGGAAGGCGAGGTGCTGATCGAGATCATGGCGACCGGAATCTGCCATACCGATGCCTATACGCTGGACGGGCTCGACAGCGAGGGTCTGTTCCCCTCGGTGCTGGGGCATGAAGGCGCAGGCGTGGTGCGTGAAGTCGGCGCGGGGGTGAAGTCGGTCGCCGTCGGGGACCATGTGATCCCGCTCTACACCCCCGAATGCCGCCAGTGTAAGAGCTGCCTGTCGGGCAAGACCAATCTGTGCACCGCGATCCGCGCCACCCAGGGCAAGGGGCTGATGCCCGATGGCACCAGCCGCTTTTCCTACAAGGGCCAGACAATCTATCACTATATGGGCTGTTCGACCTTTTCGAACTTCACCGTGCTGCCCGAAATCGCAGTGGCCAAGATCCGCACCGATGCCCCGTTCAAGACCAGTTGCTATATCGGCTGCGGGGTCACCACCGGGGTCGGCGCGGTGGTCAATACCGCCAAGGTGCAGGTGGGCGACAATGTGGTGGTGTTCGGCCTTGGCGGGATCGGGCTGAATGTGCTGCAGGGTGCGCGCATGGCCGGCGCCGACAAGATCATCGGGGTCGACATCAATGGTGACCGCGAGGAATGGGGCCGCAAATTTGGCATGACCCACTTCCTCAACACCAAGGGGATGAGCCGTGAGGACACGATCGCCAGGATCGTGGAGCTGACCGATGGCGGGGCCGATTACACATTCGATTGCACCGGCAATACCGAAGTGATGCGCACCGCACTGGAAGCCTGCCACCGCGGCTGGGGCACCAGCATCATCATCGGCGTGGCCGAAGCGGGCAAGGAAATCAGCACCCGCCCGTTCCAGCTGGTGACCGGGCGCAATTGGCGCGGCACCGCCTTTGGCGGGGCCAAGGGCCGCACCGATGTGCCCAAGATTGTCGACTGGTATATGAACGGCAAGATCGAGATCGATCCGATGATCACCCATGTCCTCACCCTGGAAGAGATCAACAAGGGTTTCGACCTCATGCATGCTGGCGAAAGCATTCGCTCCGTAGTGGTGTTTTAGGGCGCAAAGAGGCATTCCGGCGCCACTGAGGAGACAGGCGATTTTCAGGCATCTGGTGTTGGGCGCGGACGATCTTGAGCTGGCCCGCAGATTTTACGATGCGACATTCGCGGCGATCAGCGTCGCCCCGGCGGTGATCGATCCCAAGGGGCGGCTGCTCTATCGGCATGAAGGTGATCTGTTCATCGTCGGCAAGCCGATCGACGGGAAAGCTGCCACCCATGCCAATGGCGGCACGGTGGGCTTGCGGGCTGAATCGCTCGCAGCGCTGAAGGCCTGGCATGAAGCGGGCCTGGCCAATGGCGGAAGTCTCTGCGAAGGCCAGCCGGAACGGCGCGTGTCGCCGGCCACCGGGGGGGAAGTCTGGGCGGCCTATCTGCGCGATCCGACCGGGAACAAGCTGTGCGTCGTCTATGAACTGCCGAGCTAGGCTGCGGCCCGGGCCAGTCGCCCGCATGCGCAAATCGCCCGCATGCGCAAAGGAATTCACCTTTTACAAACTTATGGCGCAGCACCTTTCGCAAGAGTGAAAAATTCGTCTATATGATGGACAAGCCATGCGAGTCCGTCACGGCAGCCCAAGGAGAGGAAATCCATGTTTACCCATGTCTTCGTCGGTTCGAACGATATCGAAAAGAGCCGCAAATTCTACGACGCGACCATGGCCGTGCTCGGCTATAGCAATGTCGTTCCGGTCGAGGCCGGCCGGCTGGTCTATGCCGGTCCCGGCGGCACCTTCATCGTTGCTCCGCCCTATAATGGCGAGCCCGCCTGCTTCAACAATGGCGGCACCATCGGCTTTGCCGCCAAGGATGATGACATGGTCGCCGCATGGCATGCTGCGGGCCTGGCCAATGGCGGCACCGGCGAAGGCGATCCCGGCCCGCGCGAAGGGGCCCCGAACCAGTCGGTTGGCGCCTATCTGCGCGATCCCGATGGCCATAAGGTCTGTGCCTTCCATATGCGCCATTGAGCGCAGCCCGATCCGGCATCCCAACTGGAAGATACAGCTGATCTGATGGAAACAGTTTCGATCAACCGCAGCCATGGCGGCCAGCAGGGCGTCTATCGGCACCTGTCGGCCACCACCGGCACCGAGATGAATTTTGCAGTCTTCGTGCCCGAGCATCAGCCGGGCACGAAACTGCCGGTGCTGTGGTATCTCTCGGGGCTCACCTGCACCCATGCCAATGTCATGGAAAAGGGCGAGTATCGGCAAGCCTGCGCCGAACATGGGGTGATCTTCGTCGCCCCCGACACCAGCCCGCGCGGTGATGATGTGCCGGATGACGAAGCCTATGATTTCGGCAAGGGCGCGGGCTTCTATGTCGATGCCACGCAAGCGCCCTGGGCGAAGAATTTCCGCATGCGCAGCTATATCGAACAGGAGCTGCCCGATCTTGTCGCGGCGAATTTCCCGGTCGACATCGCCCGGCAGGGGATCACCGGCCATTCGATGGGCGGGCACGGCGCGCTGACGATTGCGCTGCGCAATCCCGGCCGCTTCCGTTCGACCAGCGCCTTCTCCCCGATCGTCAGCCCGCTGAACTGCCCCTGGGGCGAAAAGGCGCTGAGCGGCTATATCGGCCCGGACCGCAGCCAGTGGCGTGAATATGACGCAGTGGCGCTGATCGAGGACGGCGCGCGGCTGCCCGATCTGCTGGTGGATCAGGGACAAGCGGATAATTTCCTCGAACTACAGCTCAAGACCGATCTGCTGGAAGACGCCTGCCGCAAGGCCGATATGCCCGCCACGATCCGGATGCAGGAGGGTTATGACCACTCCTATTATTTCATCTCGACCTTCATGGCCGAACACATCGCCTGGCATGCACAGAGGCTTCGCGCCGGCTAGGTGATTTGATAGAAGGCTTCTTTCAAAGCGAGGAAGCCGATGCAGCTGCAATATCTCCGCTATTTCGTGGCGCTGGCCCGCACGCGGCATTTCGCCCGCGCGGCCAGCGACTGCGGGGTTACCCAGCCCACCCTGTCCGCCGGCCTCGCCGCGCTGGAGCAGGAGCTGGGCAAGCGGCTGGTGGAGCGCGATCGCCGCTTCGTGGGGCTGACCGAGCAGGGCGAAGCCATTCTGCCCTGGGCGGAACAGGCGCTCGGATCGATCAGGGGCCTGACACAGGCCGCCGAAACCGGCACCCAGAGCCTGATCGGAGAGTTCCGCCTGGCCGCCATTCCCGCGGCCCTGCCGCTGGTCGGTCCGTTCGGGCGGGCGCTGCTGCGGGCCAATCCCGATCTTTCGCTGGTGGTCCAGGGCGGGACTTCGCGCGAGATCGTCCACGGATTGCAGATCAATGATTATGATGCCGGGCTGACCTATCTCGACAATGAGCCGCCGCCCAACATGCTGTCGGTTCCGCTGCACCAGGAACAATATGTTTTCGTCGCGCGGGCCGGAAAGGGGTTCGACGGCCGCAGCACGGTAAGCTGGGAGGAGGTGGCGGATCTGAACCTGTGCCTGCTGCACCAGGGGATGCAATATCGCCGCATCCTGGACCGCGAATTCGCGCAGCGCGGCCTTTCCACCACGCCTGCGGCAACCGCAGACAGCCATATCGCGATGATGTCGATGGTCTATTCGGGCGATTTCGCGACCATCGTACCCGATGCCTATTCGCGGCTTATGACCGGGCTCGACTGGTGCTGCTTCCTGAGCTTCGATCCCCCCGCCGCAACCCGGCGCATCGGCCTGGTGGTGGTCAGCCGCGACCCGCTCGGCAATATGGCGCGCACCGCGCTCGCCACTGCCCAGGAGCTTGGACCCAAGGCCATGGAACCGCCTGCTTGATAGACACCATCTATCAAACTTCACCCATATCAATTTGACCTTGCTAGGCGGTGATAGCAGGTGACGGGCATGAAACAGGATGTGCTCGAACAAATTCTGGCGTCGCATGCCGGGCGTGAAGGCCCGCTGCTGCCAATCCTGCATGATGTGCAGGCCGAATTGGGCTGCGTGGACGAGGATGCGGAGCGCGTGATCGCCGCCGCGCTCAACCTCAGCCGCGCCGATGTGCATGGCGTGGTGAGCTTCTATCACGACTTTCACACTGCCGCCGATCCCCGGCCCGAAGTGCAGATCTGCCGCGCGGAAAGCTGCAAGGCGCGCGGGGTGGAAGCCCTGATGGCAGGAGCCGACAAGGCTGCCGGGGAGCGGGTCAAGCTGACCACGGTCTATTGCCTCGGGCTGTGCAGCAGCGGCCCCAATGCCCGGGTGGGCGACAAGCTCCACGCCCGGCTCGACGCGCCGGCGCTCGCCAGACTGATTGAAAACGCATGACCTCTGAACGCAAGACTGTCCGCATTTCCGACGATGCCCTCGCCCGCGCGCTGGGCGCTGACGATCTGGCCGCCGCCTTCTTCAAGGCCGGCGCGCTGGTCGAGCGGACCAGCAGCTGGGGCATGCAATGGCTCGAACCCTTGGTCGAAGTGGACGGCAAGGGCTTCGGCCCGGCCACGCTGGACGATGTCGCGGCGATTCTGGATGGATCGAGCGACAAGGCCATCGGGGTAATTGCCGATCACCCCTTCATCGCCAGCCAGCACCGGCTGACCTTTGCCCGCGCGGGCAAGACCCGCCCGCTGAGCCTGGAAGATTATGAAGCCACCGGCGGCTGGGCCGGGCTGAAGCGCGCGCGGCTGATCGGGCCTGAGGCGATCGTGGAGGAAGTGCTGGCCTCCGGTCTGCGCGGCCGCGGCGGGGCGGGCTTTCCCGCCGGGATCAAGTGGAAGACGGTGGCCGCCGCCTCTGCCGACCAGAAATATATCGTCTGCAATGCCGACGAAGGCGATTCCGGCACCTTTGCAGACCGGATGGTGATGGAAGGCGATCCCTTCGCGCTGATCGAGGGCATGGCGATTGCCGGGCTCGCCGTGGGCGCGACCAGGGGCTATGTCTATCTGCGCAGCGAATATCCCGATGCGATCGCCAAGATGGAAGCTGCGGTGCGCGCCTGCGCGCAGATCACCGCGCCCTTCGTCTGCGAAATCCGCACTGGCGCGGGCGCCTATGTCTGCGGCGAGGAAACCTCGCTGCTCAACAGCCTTGAGGGCAAGCGCGGCGAAGTGCGCGCCAAGCCCCCGCTGCCCGCGCTCAAGGGCCTGTTCGGCAAGCCGACCGTGGTCAATAATGTGCTGACCCTGGCCGCCGTGCCGCATATCCTGGCCGAAGGCGGGGCACAGACCTATGAGCTGCTCGGCATGGGCCGATCGAAGGGCACCATGCCGATCCAGCTGGCCGGCAATATCAAGCATGGCGGGCTGTATGAAACCGAATTCGGGATCACCCTGCGCGAGCTGATCTATGACATCGGCGGCGGCACGCAATCCGGCCGCCCGGTCAAGGCGGTGCAGGTCGGCGGGCCGCTGGGCGCCTATATCCACCCCGATCGTTTCGACATCCGCTTCGATTACGAGGAATATGCCGGGGCCGATGCGCTGATCGGCCATGCCGGGATCACGGTGTTCGATGACAGCGCCGATATGGGCGCCATGGCGCGCTTTGCGATGGAATTCTGCGCCGCTGAAAGCTGCGGCAAATGCACCCCCTGCCGGATCGGCGCGGTGCGCGGGGTCGAACTGATCGACCGCATCCGGGAAGGCGGGCGCGTGCTCGCCGGCGTGGAGCAGGCTCCGCAGATGCATAATATGCCCAAGCGCGGCCGCACGCAGGATGAGGAAATCCAGCTGCTGGAAGATCTGTGCGAGACGATGAAATTCGGCTCGCTCTGCGCGCTGGGCGGTTTCACCCCCTATCCGGTGATGAGTGCGCTCAGAAACTGGCCGGACGATTTCCGCAAGTGATGCTGTTGGGCGTGGTTCTTGCTGGCGGACAATCGACCCGCTTCGGCAGCGACAAGGCTCTGGCCGAGCTTGATGGGCGCAGCCTGCTGGCGCGGGCGGTCGAAGGGCTGGCGCGGCACTGCGAATGCGTGGTGATCGCCGGGCGCGATGCGGGCGCCGAGACTGGCGACACCCCCTGCATTGCCGATTGGCCCGAAGCGGGGATGGGCCCGCTCGGCGGGATCGCCGCCGGGCTGCGGCACGCGCAAGACCGCGATTTCAGCCATGTGCTGACCTGCGGAGTGGATTCGGCACAATTGCCCGATGATCTGCTCGAAACACTCTCGCCAGCCCCGGCCTATCTTGAAAGTCAGCCGGTTATCGGCCATTGGACAAGCAGCGCTGCATCGGCGGTCCAGGCGATCCTCCAGAGTGAAGGACGCCACTCGATGCTGGCCTTCGCCGCCGCGATCAATGCGCGCGCAGTGAAGCTTGCGGTCAAGCCTGCCAATATCAACACACCGGCGGATCTTGCCGCCGTGGAGAACCGTCATGGGATATGAACGCCAGGCCGATTTCGGCACCCCGGAAATTTCGTCCGACGAACAGGTCAGCCTGACGATCGACGGGCGCAAGGTCACGGTCCCGGCCGGAACCACGGTGATGCGCGCGGCCTCGGTCAGCGGCGGTTCGATCCCCAAGCTATGCGCCACCGACAGCCTCAACCAGTTCGGATCCTGCCGGCTGTGCCTGGTCGAGATCGAAGGCGCGCGCGGCACCCCCGCCAGCTGCACCACCCCGGTCAGCGCCGGCATGGTGGTCAAGACCCAGACCCCGCGGCTGGAGAAGCTGCGCAAGGGGGTGATGGAACTCTATATTTCCGACCACCCGCTCGATTGCCTGACTTGCAGCGCGAACAATGATTGCGAACTGCAGGACCAGGCCGCCAATGTTGGCCTGCGCGATGTGCGCTTCGGCTATGAGGGCGACAACCACATGGGGCAGGACGTTGACACGTCGAACCCCTATTTCGATTTTGCGCCGGACAAATGCATCGTCTGCAGCCGCTGCGTGCGCGCCTGCGACGAGACCCAGGGCACTTTCGCGCTGACCGTCGACGGACGCGGCTTCGCCTCCAAGATCAGCGCCGGCCAAAAGGGCGATGATTTCCTCTCCAGCGAATGCGTCAGCTGCGGCGCCTGTGTGTCTGCCTGCCCGACTTCGGCGCTGATGGAAAAATCGGTCAAGGAAATCGGCAAGCCCGAACGCGCAGTGATCACCACCTGCGCCTATTGCGGCGTGGGCTGCACCTTCCGCGCCGAAATGCGCGGCGAACAGCTGGTGCGCATGGTTCCCTGGAAAGACGGCAAGGCCAATCGCGGCCACAGCTGCGTCAAGGGCCGCTTCGCCTGGGGCTATGCCAATCATCAGGATCGCATCCTGAACCCGATGATCCGCGATTCGATCGATCAGCCCTGGCGCGAAGTGAGCTGGGACGAAGCGCTGAGCTTCACCGCCACCAAGCTGAAGGCCATCAAGGATACATATGGCGCGCGCGCGCTGGGCGGGATCACCTCCAGCCGCTGCACCAATGAGGAAACCTTCCTGGTGCAAAAGCTGGTCCGCAGCGGCTTCGGCTCCAACAATGTCGATACCTGCGCCCGGGTGTGCCATTCGCCCACCGGCTTCGGCCTTTCGAGCACATTCGGCACCAGCGCGGGCACGCAGGACTTTGATTCCGTGATGGACAGCGACGTGATCCTGGTGATCGGCGCCAATCCGACCGACGGCCACCCGGTGTTCGCCAGCCGCATGAAGCGCCGGCTGCGCCAGGGCGCCAAGCTGATCGTGATCGATCCGCGCCGGATCGATCTGGTGCGCACCCCGCATATCGAAGCCGATTATCACCTGCCGCTGCAGCCGGGCACCAATGTCGCCGTGCTGACCGCCATCGCGCATGTAATCGTGACCGAAGGCCTGGCTGACGAAGAGTTCATCCGCACCCGCTGCGACTGGGACGAATACCAGGATTGGGCGCGCTTCGTCTCTGACGAGAAGCACAGCCCCGAATTCCTCGAAGCGGTGACCCGCGTGCCCGCCGGCGATCTGCGCGCCGCCGCGCGCCTCTATGCCACCGGCGGCAATGGCGCGATCTATTACGGCCTGGGCGTGACAGAACACAGCCAGGGTTCCTCCACCGTGATGGCGATCGCCAATCTCGCGATGGTCACCGGCAATATCGGCCGCAAGGGCGTGGGCGTGAACCCGCTGCGCGGACAGAACAATGTCCAGGGCGCCTGCGATATGGGCAGCTTCCCGCATGAACTTTCCGGCTATCGCCATATTTCGGACGGAGCGACCCGCAAGCTGTTCGAGGATGACTGGGGCGTTGCGCTCGATCCCGAGCCGGGCCTGCGCATTCCCAATATGCTCGATGCCGCAGTCGATGGCAGTTTCCGTGCGATCTATATCCAGGGCGAGGATATCCTCCAGTCCGATCCCGATACGCATCACGTCGCCGCCGGACTGGCCGCGATGGACTGCGTGATCGTGCACGACCTGTTCCTGAATGAGACCGCGAATTACGCGCATGTGTTCCTGCCCGGCTCGACCTTCCTCGAAAAGGACGGCACCTTCACCAATGCCGAACGCCGCATCCAGCCGGTGCGCAAGGTGATGGAACCCGCCAATGGCTATGGCGACTGGGAGATTACCCAGCTGCTCGCCAATGCGCTGGGGCTCGACTGGACCTATAGCCATCCCAGCGAGATTCTGGACGAGATCGCCCGCCTGACGCCAACCTTCACCGGCGTTTCGTGGGACCGGCTCGACAAGGAAGGTTCGCTGCAATGGCCGGTGAACGAGAAGTTCCCCGATGGCGCGCCGATCATGCATGTCGGCGGCTTTGTGCGCGGCAAGGGCAAATTCGTGGTGACCGAATATGTCCCCACCGATGAACGCACCGGCCCGCGCTTCCCGCTGCTGCTCACCACCGGGCGCATCCTCAGCCAATATAATGTCGGCGCGCAGACCCGCCGCACCGCCAATGTGGTGTGGCATGAGGAAGACGTGCTCGAAATGCATCCCACCGATGCCGAGAATCGCGGGCTGAAGGATGGCGACTGGACCCGTTTGGCCAGCCGCACCGGCGAGACCACGCTGCGCCTGACGGTGACCGACCGGGTGGCGCCGGGCGTGGTCTATACCACCTTCCACCACCCCGCGACCCAGGCCAATGTCGTCACCACGGACTTTTCCGACTGGGCGACCAATTGCCCTGAATATAAGGTCACCGCGGTGCAGGTTGCGCCGTCCAACGGCCCCTCCGAATGGCAGGAGGAATATAATGAGCAGGCCGAGCGCTCGCGCCGGATCGCCCATGTGGAGGCGGCAGAATGAGCAGCGGAACCCCCGCCAAGCTGCGCCGCATGGCCGACCAGATCGCGCTGAACTTCGCCGCGATCGGTGAGGACAAGGCAGTGGCCGCGACAGCAGAGCATATCCGCAAATTCTGGGATCCCAGGATGAAGGACGGTATTTTTGCCGATGATCTCAGCCTGCTTTCGCCCATCGCACGCGCGGCAATCGATCAGCTTATGGCCGAAGCCGGGGCCAAGGCCGCAGCCGAAGCCTGAGCGCAATCCGCGGCCCCGCGCCGGCCGCATCCGCGCGCCTTGCATCCCGGTGCATTCGGTGGGAGGTCCCGTCCTTCGCAGGGATGCACATGCTGATATGACCCAGGCCACAGAATTCCGCCGTGACGGCCAAGCCCGCCCGATCACCCGCCCATGGGTGCCCGAAGTGCCGGTGGCGCTCGAATTCAATGGCCTCGCCTATGCGGTGATGATGGCCAGCCCCGGCGATCTGGAAGATTTCGCGCTCGGCTTCGCGCTGACCGAAGGGCTGGCCAAGGCCCCGTCCGACCTGTCGGACATCGATGTGGTCGAAGTGGAAAAGGGCTGGATCGTGCGCGCCACCCTCACCGGGCTGGGGATCGAGCATCTGACCGACCGGGTGCGCTCGCGCGTGGCCGAAAGCTCCTGCGGGCTGTGCGGGATAGAAAATCTCGAAGCGGTGGCGCGGCCACTGCCCATGGTGGCGGCGCATGACCCGCTCGAAACGGCAGCGATCTTTCGCGCATTGGGCGAGCTGCGCGCTCACCAGCCGCTCGGCAAGGCGACCGGCGCGGCCCATGCGGCGGCCTTCGCCAGCCCCGATGGCGCAATCCTTCATGCGCGCGAGGATGTCGGGCGGCACAATGCGATGGACAAGCTGATCGGCGCGCTTGCTCGTTCGGGGGCCGGCGCGGGGCAGGATATAGCGCAGGGTTTCATCCTTTCCACCGCGCGCTGTTCCTATGAGATCGTGGAAAAGGCGGTGCGTGCGGGGGCGACCAGGCTGGTCACCATCTCGCTGCCCACCACCATGGCGGTGACCCGCGCCAAAGCTGCAGGGCTGAGCCTGTGGTGCCTGGCGCGCGATGACAGCGTGCTGCTGGTGAATTCCGCCTCTGTGTGACCGCCCGGGCGGCAGTTGCGCAAAAGCCCTAGCGGCTCAGCTGGAACACCGCATGTTCGGCGCGCCAGTTGGAACCGGTGCGGCCAATTTCACGCTCGTGGCTGAAGAACCAGCTGCCTTCCACCCTCACGCCCTTTTGCGCCAGCAGGGCACGGAAATCATCGATCGTCAGATGGTGGATATTCTCGGTTTCATACCAGCTCACCGGCAGATGCCGGGTCACCGGCATCCTGCCATGGACCAGCAGCGACAGCCGCATCCGCCAGAAGGCGAAATTGGGAAAGCTGACAAAGGCCTGCCGCCCCACGCGCAGCAGGCTGTCGAGCATCAGATCGGGCCGCTCGGCCGTCTGCAGTGTCTGCGAAAGGATCGCATAGTCGAACGCGCCATCGGGATATTCGGCCAGATCGCGATTGGCATCGCCCTGGATTACGGAAAGCCCGCGCGAAACGCATAGCTCGACCTTTTCCGGGCTGATCTCCAGCCCGCGCGCATCGACCCCGCGCTTGTCACGCAGCGCCGCCATCAGCTCGCCCTCGCCGCAGCCGATATCGAGCACCCGCGCGCCGGCGGTAACATGTTCGGCGATCACCGCCAGATCGGGCCGCAAGCTCATTCGAGGAAGCCCTTGATCACCCGGTCGAGCGCCGGAACATCGAGCAGGAAGCTGTCATGGCCATAGGGCGCGGACAGTTCGACAAAGCTCACCGGCGCGGCCACCGCGTTCAGCGCATGCACCACATTGCGAGATTCAAGCGTGGGATAGAGCCAGTCGGTATCGAAGCTGACCAGGCAGAAACGCGCGGAACTGCCGGCAAAGGCATCGGCCAGCCGCCCGCCATGCTCTTCGGCGAGGTCGAAATAGTCCATCGCCCGGGTGATATAGAGATAGGCATTGGCATCGAACCGGCCGGTGAAGCTGATCCCCTGGTGGCGCAGATAGCTTTCCACCTGGAAATCGGCATCGAAGCCAAAGCTCTTCGCATCCCGATCCTGCAGCCGGCGGCCGAATTTCTCGGTCAATCCGGCTTCCGAGAGATAGGTGATATGCGCGGCCATGCGGGCCACGGCCAGCCCGGCATCGGGGCCCTTGCCGCTGGCGTAATAATCCCCGCCCTGCCAATTGGGATCGGCCATGATCGCCTGCCGGCCGACCTCATGAAACGCGATGTTCTGCGCCGAATGCCGCGCGGTGGTGGCAATCGCCAGCACCCGCCCGGCGCGATCGGGGAAATTGGCCGCCAGGCTGAGCGCCAGCATCCCGCCCATCGAGCCGCCGACCACGGCATGCAAAGCTTCGATACCCAGCGCATCGAGCAGCGCGATCTGCGCGCGCACCATGTCGCGGATGGTGATCACCGGGAAGCGCATCGCATAGGGCTGGCCATCGGGCGCGGCGCTGGCCGGGCCGGTCGAGCCCATGCAGCCGCCGATCACATTGGCGCAGATCACATGGAAGCGATTGGTATCGATCACCTTGCCCGGGCCGACCGAATGCGACCACCAGCCGGGCTTGCCGGTGATCGGGTGCGGGCTGGCAACATATTGGTCCATCGTCAGCGCATGGCAGATCAGGATCGCATTGCGCTTGTCAGGCGCCAATTCGCCATATGTCTCGTAAGCGATCTCCACGCGATCAAGCGCCTGGCCGCTGTCGAGCGGCAGCGGAGCAGACAGCAGCAGCGTGGTGCTGGCGGAGGCGAGAACTGTTGCCATGACGCGAAGCCGATTGGGGGACGCCAAGCGGGCTGTCAATCACCGCTGAACAGCGCTATGCGCCCGCGGACCATGTCAGACCAGCCAGCATCCGTGCCAAGCCCCAAGCCGTGGATCGCCGCGATCCATGCCTATGTGCCGGGAAAATCGCGCAGCGCCGACGGGCAGGAGCTGATCAAGCTCTCCGCCAATGAGAACCCGCTAGGCACCAGCCCGGCAGCACTGGAGGCGCGCAAAGCGGCGGTTATGCCCTCGCTTTATCCCGATCCTGACAGCACCGCGCTGCGCGAGGCGCTGGGCGCACTGCACGGGATCGATCCGATGCGGATCGTGTGCGGCACCGGTTCGGGCGAATTATTGACCGTTGCGGCGAGCGCCTTTGCCGGCCCGGGCGATGAAGTGCTTTATGTCCGCTATGGCTTCTCGCTGTATGAGATCGCTGCGCGGCGCTGCGGCGCGACCCCGGCCATCGCGCCTGATCTGGATTACGGCACCGATGTCGACGCGCTGCTGGGGGCGGTGACCGCTGCCACGCGGCTGGTGTTCATCGCCAATCCCAATAATCCCACCGGCAGCTTTCTGACCCGCGAGGAACTGGCGCGGCTGCATCGCGGCCTGCCCGGCAATGTGCTGCTGGTGATCGACCAGGCCTATGCCGAATATGTCGCGCCGCAGGATGATGACGGCGGGCTGGAGCTTGCCGCACGACACCCCAATGTTCTGGTGATGCGCACCTTTTCCAAGGCCTATGGCCTGGCCGGCGAACGGATCGGCTGGGCGACCGGCGCGCCGGAACTGATCGAAATCCTCAACCGTCTGCGCGGCCCGTTCAATGTCAATAATGGCGCGCAGGCCGTGGCCCATGCGGCGCTGCGCGATCAGGACTTCGTCGCCCGCTCGCGCGAGCATAATATGGCCGAGCGCGCCCGCTTCGTGGAAGCAATCGGGGCGCTGGGCAATCATGGGCTGCGGGCGCTGCCGAGCGAGGCCAACTTCGTGCTGATCCTGTTCGAAGGCGCATTGAGCGCGCAGGCCGCCCATGATGCGCTTGCGGCGCGCGGCTATGCAACGCGCTGGCTGCCGGGGCAGGGCCTGCCGCAGGGCCTGCGCATCACCATCGGCACAACCGCGCAGATGGACGCCATTGCCGCGATCCTGCGCGATCTGACGCGGAGCGCAGGATGAGCCCCGCCGCAGCGCCCTTCAGGCAGATCGCAATCATCGGGCTCGGCCTGATCGGCGGCTCGATCGGGCTGGCGGTGCGCAGCCATCTGCCCGGTTCAGCCACCTGCGGCTATGACGCCGACCCCGCTGTGCGCGAACGCGCGCGCGAGCTGGGGCTGACCGACACGGTCGCCGAGACTCTCGCCGAAGCGGTGCAGGGCGCGGATCTGCTGATCCTGTGCGTGCCGGTGGGCGCGATGGCCGCGGTCGCCCGCGCAATCGCGCCGGTGCTGCCCGACACGGTGGTGGTGAGCGATGTCGGCTCATCCAAACAGAGTGTTTCCGAGGCGCTGCTGGAGATCTTCCCCCACAATCCGGTGATCCCGGCCCATCCCGTCGCGGGGACCGAGCGCAGCGGGCCGGATGCGGGCTTCGCCGCGCTGTTCCAGCAGCGCTGGTGCATTGTCACCCCGCCCACAGGGGCCGATCCGCTGCAGGTTTCGCGGGTTGTGGCCTTCTGGGAAGCGCTGGGCGCCATGGCCGATACGATGGACCCCAAGCATCACGATCTGGTGCTGGCCGTTACCAGCCATATCCCGCATCTGATCGCTTATACCATCGTCGGCACCGCGTCGGATCTCGAAGATGTTACCCGCAGCGAAGTGATCAAATATTCGGCTGGTGGCTTCCGCGACTTCACCCGCATTGCGGCTTCCGATCCGACCATGTGGCGCGATGTGTTTCTGAACAATCGCGACGCGGTGCTGGTGATGCTGCAGCGGTTTCTGGACGATATCTCCTCGTTGCAGGAAGCGATCAGGGAATCGGACGGCGATGTGCTGTTCGATCGCTTCACCCGCACCCGCGCGATCCGCCGCTCAATCGTCGCCCTGGGGCAGGATGACGCCCGGCCGGACTTCGGGCGCAAGGATCACGATTAGGAGCTGGCGGGCTCTATTCTGCCGCGTTCAGGGCATTGATCGCGCTATGCACCCGCCGTTCGGCTTCCTCGCGCGGCAGGTCCGGCGGGATCGGTTCGCCGAATTTGAGGGTGATCGTGCCGCTGCGCTTCCAGATGCGCTGGTAAAGCGGGCCGCTGTTCACCGCCACCGGCACCACCGGCAGGCCCAGCAGCTTGTAGAGCCCGGCAAAGCCGGATCGCAACGGCGGCTGTTCGCCATGCGGAACCCGCGTGCCTTCAGGAAAGATCACCAGCGGCCGCCCGGTCGCGGCATAGCGCCGCGCATGCGACAGCATCGAGCGCAGCGCCTTGGCCCCTTCGTCGCGCGAGACCGGCACCACGCCATAGGCGCGCGCCGCCCGCCCCCACAGCGGGATGCTGAACAGCTCCTCCTTGGCGAAGGGCACCGGCTGCCGCATCACCGTGGCGATATCGATCGCCTCGAAAAAACTCTCATGCTTGAACGCATAGAGCACCGCACCTTGGGGGCGCTGCCCTTCCTCGACCACCCGGATCCCGAGCAGCACCCGCGCGCAGAGCCGGTGAAAGGCCGACCAGATATTGGGCACCTTGCGCAGATGATCTTCACCCAGCGGGATCGCGAGCACCGAAAGGATCACGAACAGAATGCTCATCCCGTAGAATACGAGATAGAACGCCAGACTGCGCAATACGCTGGACAGACCCTTCACCAGGGCAGCATCCGCGCCAGATAGCGGGTGACCAGCTTGTGATATTCGAGCAGCAGGATCCTGAGCGAAGGCTTCGAGGGCACCGCATCCTGGAGCAAGGCCACCTTGCCCGGAATCTCGGCCGACAATTCGAGCGCCGCGCGGCGCATGTGCCAGTCCGTGGTGACCAGCCGCAGCGATGTGACATGGCGCTGCGCGACCCAGGCGGCAGTCTCCGCCGCATTGCCGCGAGTGTCGAGCGCGGCAAATCCCAGCGTAACGCAGCACCCCATCAGCCGGGCAGGGACATGATATTCAGCGGCAAATTCGCCGGGCTTCACTTCGGTGTCGACGCCGGTCACCAGCAATTGCTTGGCCCTGCCCCGCTCAAGCAGCTCGAGCCCGCGATCGATCCGCCCTTGTCCGCCGGTGGGGACCACAATCGCATCGGTCACCTGCTCGCCCGCCGGGCCCGGCAGGGACATTGCAAACCACACGAACCCCAGCGCCCAGACAATGACGATGGCCGCAAAAGCTCTCCGGATCACAGCATTTTCCTCAAGGCCGCGAGCACTGTGTAGCGCGCGGTAAACATCGCGATGACAACCCCGGCGATTGGAATGGCGGCGATCGCCAGCCAATCGATCCATCCCAGACCCCCGCCGGCGATCATGCCCGAGCCGAGCGCCGCGAACTGGCGGCCGAGCAGCAGGATCGCGCCCAAGCCGCAGCCCAGCCCGACCACCCCGCCCAGCACCGCGTCAAAGCCGATCGAGCGCTGGAAGATATGGGCGATCTGGCCATCGGTGCCGCCCAGCAGGTGGATGATCTCGATCGTTCCCCGGTTCGAACCAAGCGCACTGCGGGCGGCGAGCCATACCGCTGCGGCGCTGGTTGCGGCCAGCAGCACCACCAGCCCCAGCGCCAGCCATTGCAGCGAGCCGATGGCCGAAAAGACCGGCGCCAGCCAGGTCGCCTGCGCATCGATCTGGGCCGCCGGTGCCTTGCTGCGCAACAGCTGACGGATCGAGTCCAGCCGCCGCTTGGTAACCGGGCCGGAAAGCCTCACATCGATCAGGGCGGGCACCGGCACGGCATCGCCGGCCGTACCGGCATCGCCCAGCCAGGGCGCGATCAGGGCGTTGAGCTCCGCATCCGGCACCCGTTTGACTGATTCTATCCCGTCGACATTGGACAGCAGTGAAACCGCCAGTTCCGCCTGCCGATCACGCTCGACACTGCCCGCCTCGACGATCTGGACGGTCAGCCCGCCCGACAGTTCGGCGCGCGCGGTATCGGCCAGATTGCTCAGCGCGAGACCGCCGGCGGCGGCGATCGAGGTGAGCGCCACCATGATCGCGATCACCCAGGGCATCGGCCCGGTCAGACGCGATTGCGGCACCAATTGCGCGGACCGTTCGCCGCCGCGGCGCGAAAACAGGCTCACAGATCGTCCCCGGCCAGGCGGGTGACCTGGCGCCTGGGCGGATAGCGCAGGGCCCCGGTCGGATCGCTGAGGCGCCCCTTGTCGAGCCGCATGATCAGCAATTCCGGCACCTTCTTGAGCAGGTGCAGATCATGCGTGGCAACCACCACGGTGGTGCCTAGCCGGTTGAGTGCTTCGAACAGACGCAGCAGCTTGAGCGCCATTTCAGGATCGACGTTACCGGTCGGTTCATCCGCCACCAGCACGTCGGGCCGCCCGATCACCGCGCGGGCGATCGCCACGCGCTGCTGTTCCCCGCCCGAAAGCGTGGCCGGCCGGGCATCCGCCCGATCGGCCAGCCCGACCCATTCGAGCATATCGGCGACCGGGCGCTCAAGCTCGCTCTCACGCACGCCCGAGACGCGCAGCGGCAGGGCGATATTGTCGAATGCGGACAGATGCGGGACCAGCCGGAAATCCTGAAACACAACGCCCAAGCGGCGGCGGAAGGCTGGCAGGCGCGCGCGCGGCAGAGTGATCACATCGGTCCCGAACATGCGAATCATCCCGCGCGAGGGGCGCTGGGTCAGATAAAGCAGCTTGAGCAGCGAAGTTTTGCCCGCGCCGCTGGCTCCGGTCAGAAAATAAAAACTGCCCGGATAGAGCGTGAATGAGACATCGCTGAGGATTTCCTTCCCCGCGCCATAGCGCAGTCCGACATTATCGAACTGGACGATATCTCCCTCAGCCCCGCTCATATCTGCAGCGGGTCCGCGAAAACTGGCGGGAAATGGTTAATATCGTGCATGTGGAGCGGGCTATAGCGGCTGATCGGTGTGGAAAAAAGCCACACCCGTCCACCATGCGCAAGCACTGTCTCTTGTGGCGATTCATACTCATGCCTAAAGCTGGGTTTACAATGATTATCGCCTGCCCCGCATGCGCGACGCGTTACGTCGTACCCGACAGCGCGATTGGCGTCGAAGGCCGAACCGTTCGCTGTGCCAAATGTCGCCACAGCTGGTTTCAGGACGGGCCCGAGCTTGAGCTTCCGCCAGCACCCGCGCCCAGCGTGGCAACACCCCCGCCGCCGCCGCCGCCGCCCGCCGTTGCCCCGCATGAAGCCGTGCCTGATGCGAAGCCGGGCTTTTCCGCTTTCGCACCAGAGGTTGATGATCCCCCGCAGGTGGAGCGCGCAGCGCCGCCTGAGGCGGAAGAGGAAATTGCCCCCCCTGAAGCACTGGCGGGAGAGCATATGCCTCCGCCGCCGGTCAGCGACTATGCGGAGCAGGCGCAAGACGATTATTCGGCGTTCGATTCGGAGCCGCCGTTCCGGCCGCGGCGCAATGTTTTGCGGCTGTGGACCTATGCCGCCGCGATCTTCGCGATTTTCGCGATGGGTACGGTGCTGGGCGTCAGCTATTGGGGCCTGCCTGACTGGGTTCCGGTGAGCCAGCCGACCTTCGGCCTGGGGCAGAGCGATCTGGTGCTCGATTTCCCCGAGGGCAAGCAGGATCGTCGCCAGCTGCCCAATGGCACCGAATATTTCGGGGCCAGCGGGACCGTGACCAATGTCGGGAAAGTGACGCGGACCCTGCCGCCGATCCTGATCGTCTTGCGCGACGCGCGCGAGCGGATCGTCTATAGCTGGGAAGTCGCCCCGCCGCAGCGCACCCTGGCCCCAGGCGAAAGCGTAACGATCAACCAGGCCGTTCCGGACGTGCCCAAGGCTGCAAAATTCGCAGAAATCGGCTGGAAGCCGAGCTGATCCCCGGCGCAGCTGCGCGCAGTGCAACCACACCGAAAATAGTCGAGCGACCATGCTTGCAGGGGGCAAGGGCCTTTGCTAATGGCCCGCTCCTACCCCGCGAGGGCCGCCTGCTTTGGGCCCTTGTCGATTATGCGGTCGTGGCGGAACTGGTAGACGCGCAACGTTGAGGTCGTTGTGGGCGAAAGCCCGTGGAAGTTCGAGTCTTCTCGACCGCACCAATCCCCTTTGTATCTATTTGAAATACAAAGGGGATTTCCAATCTGGAAATTCTAGACCACCCTTCAGTCCACCCTAACGCAGGTGTTGGAGCGCTCTGCTATGCTCCGCTTTGGGTATGCTTCCTCCGCGCGTTTTTGTCGCTGCTCTGCCGCCATATGCCGAATGAGATCAGTGTACGTATCGGTTGGCTCTCCAGCCAAGCGGCGCAGTGCGTCACTGGCCATGATGCTGCATGCGGACGGTGTCGATGCCAAATGAAAATCCCACGGCTCGGCGCGTAAGCCAGCACAGCTATTGAACACTGGCGTGTTGTTGGCCGCTGCGAAATTTTCGACAAAGCCCGAAATTTCTATTTTTTAGGTCGTCTATTTGCATAGGGATCGAATGGATTTGAATTGGGTGCCTGCTTCGCTGCCGGCAGAGGGGGCGTAACCGGTTGCTCCCATACGACCGGGAGGGGAACGGCCTCTCGGGCTTCCTGACTGGCGCCCATCAGGCCATTAACAAGGATCGGAGAACCGAAAATTATGAAGCAGCCCAGCAGTACCCGAACTGCCCGCTTGATTGTAATCCGCCCGAACATCATCTCGAAGCCCAAAAAGGCGACGGCAATAACCGCAAGCGAAGTTCCAATTGGGCCTAGAAGCAAATCCGTGACCCACTGACCCGCGGAAGGCAGATTTTCGTTTGCCGAGGTCGAGAAGAGATCGTCGGTCACTTCGGATGTTCAGCCTGTCATCGTGATTTGGCCGGATAAATTGCATTGATAGGAACACATCGCCACGTGAATCAATCGTCATGAACGAGAATGCACGATTCTGTCGCCTCGCCGCTTAATTCACAACTTCAAAGACACAGCACACAGGCCCGAACCAGATCACGGGCCTTGCGCAAGCCCGCCAGCGCCCCCGGCATGGCTGCGCTGCCTCACTGTATGACAACAAGCGCCGCATGGCTTATCATGCTCATCCAAAAAGCCGGAATCATGACCGCGCAAGGGATAGGGGCTGCGACGCTGCGCACCGAGCCAACAATCCAGGTTTAGTCGGCCACTGGGAATCCGGGATCAGCACTAAAGCAAATGATTTAGAGGCTCATTGGGTCGGATTTGACTGGCAAGTCAGATTTGATTGAGAAGCTGCCATACCTCAAAAATTCCCTTTTATCCAACAATATCAACTCCTTGAACACGCGAAGCTTCGCGTAGGGTGTGCCGGTCAGTCCATCACTTCAACGTCACGATCCAGTGAACATGCCAGAACCGCCAATGGAGATTTGCAACAGCCTCCGGCAGGCTTGCGTTTTGGGCGTCATTGACGTATATAGCCGCAGTGAAGACCCGCCCGATCACCGTTGCCGAGACGCAGTTGTTCGTGCGGGCGGCAGAGAAGATCTGGAGCGAGGACGAACGCGCCGAGCTGGTCGATTATCTCGCCCATAACCCCGAGGCGGGCGACGTGATCCCCGGCACCGGCGGGGTCAGGAAGCTGCGCTGGGCGCGTTCGGGCAGCGGCAAGCGCGGCGGGGCGCGGGTGGTCTATTTCTACTACCGGCCCGACTGCCCGCTCTACCTGCTGCTGGCCTACGCCAAGGCGCAGGCGACGACCTGAGCGCGGACGAGAAGAAGGCGGTGGCCGCCTTCGCGGCAACGATCAAGGGAGCGGCGGACTGCCGCGTAAGGAGCACGGACGATGGCGGACTTCGGCAAGGAACTGATCGCGGCAATGGAAGAGGCCGCTGCGCACGCCCAGGGCAAGGGCAAGGTGGCGCGCGTCCACACCATCGAGGTGCCCGACGTGCGCGCGATCCGCGAGGAACTGGGCCTCTCCCAGCAGGCCTTCGCCAGCGCCTATCGCATTCCCCTCGCCACCCTCAAGGGCTGGGAACAGGGCCGCCGTCAGCCCGACGCCACCGCCAGCGCCTATCTCTCCGTCATCGCCCAGCTGCCCCGCGAGGCCCGCGACGTGCTGCGCGCGGCCTGAACAGGCGGGCCATTTGCCGGATCGTTGGAAGGGCTACGATGCGGCGCATTGAGCCAGCAATTGAGATACACACCTCACGCACGCCTGAATGACGGGATTGCGCCAGTTTTGGAGAGTGCGCTGCGCACCCTCATCATAGCGTCGCAAGGAGCATATCTGAACAAGAGCTAGAAATTTGAGGCTCTCATGCTGCCCGAATACGCCTTCAAGCTACATTCAGCATTTTCCAGAGTAAGCAATATTATTTTCAAAAACACTCTTATCTAATTTATAAAATTCATCGCCATGACGGACGTTTCCATAATAATCTATATAGTACAACCCACCACTTGGCGAAACAACTAAAGATTTAACGTCATCACCCCTGTAATTCACATTATTTATTTTCGGTCCGATAATGGACAAAAATGCACCTTCTTCAATTTCTCCCTTACATCCAGCTTTAGGGAAATCACTTTCATGATACCCTGTGATCGTATCAACATTAAACCCTACATGGTAGACTGCTAGGCTCTTCCCCAAAGATGGCCTTGAGCACCCACCAATCATAAGGGCAATCAAGAGCACCCCTGCGGCCGCTTTTGCGAACATCCTCGCCATCATGGAACCCAGATTATCTTTGGAACTGTATAGGATGTTCTCGCAGGGTATCCGAGATCCCTTCGCACCGGGTTCTCGTTTACATTGACATTGTTCATCCTTCCCGGACCATCGTCCCTCTGCCCGCGCGCGTGTCCAAGTTCATGCCCCAGCACAATTTCCAAGTCGGTAGGTTGCATGCCATTCGTAGTTGGGAGTTTGAGCCTGTTACACGGATCGACGTAGACCGTGTTGCCTCGCCGGTCCTTGCACTTGCCGCCTGCACCAGGAGGGCAGAAAAATGCGTCCTTTGTGATCGGCCTGATCTGGTAGTCGATGCTCGAATTCTCAAGCGGTTTGGTGATCCTTCGACCATTCTTTGACTGATTGAGCCTGTGATATGCCTCCATGAGGGCATCCGCTTCTCGTGGATCGCTAGCAATTACAGTTACTTTCAACCCCATCGGATCAATGGCGTTAACCGGATTCCCGCCCACATATGCATAGGGATTGCTCCCTCCCGCGAGCCCGATGGGGTCAGCTTGGATGTAGCGTCCGATCATTGGGTCGTAATCGCGATACCGATTGTAATAGACATCGGCGAACATGCGGCTTTGGCCGGGGAAACCAGCGGCCAGATAGTCGTTGGGCGTCGTCGCAGGATTGCCTGCCGCGTCGGTGGTGACCAAAGGCACACCAAGGTGATTGCCATGCACCCAGTTGAGCTGGAGCACTCCGCCCGTGTCCGGCGTGGCGACCACCAGCGGCATATAGCCTCCGAGCCCGTCATCTCCGCCAAACGGGCTGCCATTGCCACCCACCTGTGGCAGCGCCCAGATGAATTCTGCCTGCACATCCGAGGCCGATGCGCCATATTCGCCCATCACCCGGCCATCCGCATCATATACGAAATGCCGCACGCCTGCCGTGGGCAAGTCCATCGTCACCCGGTCATCCAAACCATTATAAAGGAAACTGCTCGAGCCGATATCAGTGCGATCATAATCGGTCGGACGTCCATAGCCGTCATAATCCACAGTGGCGGTGATCGAAGCTGGCCGCGTTTCGCCATCGGTGTTGCCGCGATCATCATAGGAGATTGTCCGGGTTCCCGCAACGCCCGTGACCGCAGCGAGCTGATTGGTCCCCGAGGTGTAGGAATAGCTTTCTGCGCTGGCCCCGCCGGCGCTCATGACCGCCAGGCTAAGCCGGTCCATCGCATCATAGCCATAGATGATCGAATTCGCATTATCGACTTCATCGGAGATCGACGCGATATTGCCGTCCGCATCATAACCATAAATCAGATAGGAGAGGTTCGTGCCCCCCACGGTTTCGAACAGCCTGCGCGAAGCGAGCCGCCCGTCATTGCGGCGCTCGTTCGCCACCGATAGACCGTTGCCCAGATTCATCGCCGCGACCGGCCCGAACGGTTCATAAGTGAAGTCGTCCGCCAGAACCGTCCAACTGCCTACCAAGGACGAGGCCTGCACTCCGCTAATCTATACCGCGAGTTGTGCCAAATGTTCTGACGACGGACATGGCGCCTTGTTTTGTTCGTTCGAACGAATTAATGGGAGCCAATGCTGCAAGAGCGACTTCTCGAAACCGCGATCGACCAGTTCGGAAGGATGGGATTTGACGGGGCCAGTACGCGTGACATCGCTCGCGCGTCGGACACCGCCATGTCATCGATCACCTATCATTTCGGGGGCAAGGAGGGGCTTTATCTCGCCTGCGCCGATTATATCGCGGTGAAGATCCTTGAACGCCATTCTGCCGGGCTTGAGATGGCAAAGGGCGCGGCCAGCCTGGACCGCGAAACCGCCGTAACCTATTGCCTGACGATCATCGACAAATTCGCCGAGACCATGATCCACCCGGCCTCGGAAAGCTGGGCGCGCTTTATCGTGCGCGAGCAGCAATCCCCGACCGAGGCATTCGAGCGCCTCTATCAGGGCGCGGTGAAGAACATGATTGATGCCTTCGGCGGGTTGCTCGCCCGGATCCGGCCCGATTTGCCGCCCCGGTCGCTGCGTGCGCTGACCATTTTGCTGTTCGGGCAGACACTGGTGCTGCGCGCTGCGCGCGCAACGGTCTGCAAGGCGTTCAACGTCACCGATCTGGGCGAACCCGAAACCACGCTGCTGCGTGCGCAGATTCGCGCCAATTCCCTCGCCATCCTCACCGGAGGAACCGAATGACCAAACCGCGCATCATTGCCATTGCCGCCGTCTTGATCCTGCTGATTGCGGCTATTGCCACCAATGGCTTCGGCCTGATCGGCCGCGCCTCCGGCGGCCCGCTGTCGCTTTACGGCAATGTCGATATCCGCGAGGTCGATATGGCCTTTCGTGTGAGCGGGCGGATCGCCGCAATCGATGTCGAGGAGGGCGCAAAGGTGGAGCCGGGCCAGTTGCTGGCGGTGCTCGATCCCGCGCCGGTCGACAGCCGCATTACCGAAGCCGATGCGATGATTGCCCAGGCACGCGCGCAGCTGGCCGCGCTGCAGAATGGCAGCCGCAGCCAGGACATCGGCCAGGCCCGCGCGCAGGTCGATGCGGCTCAGGCGGCCTTGCGCAAGGCGCAGCAGGATGTCGACCGGCGGCAGGCTCTGGTAGAGCCCGGGGCGATCAGCCGCGACCTGTGGCAGGCGACCGTGTCCCAGCGCGATCAGGCGCAGGCCCAGCTTGCAGGAGCGCAGCAGACGCTTTCCAAACTCCAGGCGGGGCCGCGGGTGGAGGAAATCGAAGGGGCCAAGGCGCAATTGCGCGCCGCCATGGCCGCGCGCGGCACGCTGGTGGTTGACCGCGGCGATACCGCGCTGCGTGCGGCCAGCGCCGCCACCGTGATCACCCGCGCGCAGGAACCCGGGGCGATCGTCCAGCCGGGCCAGACCGTGCTGACCCTGTCGATCGACCGCCCGCTGCGGGTGCGCGCCTATGTTGCTGAAAGCGATCTCTCCCGCATCGCGCCAGGGATGAAGGTGGAAGTGACGGCGGACGGCAATGCCCGGACCTATCACGGAACGATCGGCTTCATTTCGCCGCGCGCGGAATTCACCCCCAAAACGGTGCAGACCGAAGATCTGCGCACCGATCTGGTCTATCGCCTGCGGATCACCGTGAGCGACCCTGACGATGGCCTGCGCCAGGGCCAGCCGGTGACGGTCAAGGTGGTTGGCCCGGCTGCCGGGGCAGGCAACTGAGCCGCGCCATGCAGGATGCGGTCGCCCAGGGGACCCAGCTGGTCAAACGCTTTGCCGGCATGCATGCGCCGGCGCTCGACGGCGTTTCGATCGAGGTCAAGCCCGGCGCGATCACCGGCCTGGTCGGCCCGGACGGTGCGGGCAAGACAACGCTGATCCGGATGCTGGCCGGGCTGTTAAAGCCGGATGCGGGTGAGGTCGCCATCCTGGGCCAGCCGCCCGCGACGATGCTCGACCAGCTTGGCTATATGCCGCAGCGCTTCGGTTTGTATGAAGATCTCACCGTGCTCGAAAATCTCGAGCTTTATGCCGAATTGCGCGCGCTGCCGAAGGAAGAACGGGCCGAAACCTTCGCCCGCCTGCTCGAATTTACCGATCTTGCCCGGTTTAAGACGCGCCTTGCCGGCAAGCTGTCCGGCGGGATGAAGCAGAAGCTTGGCCTGGCCTGCACCCTGGTGCGCACCCCGCGGCTGATGCTGCTCGACGAGCCGGGCGTCGGGGTTGATCCGATTTCGCGCCGCGAGCTGTGGGCGATGGTCGAACGCCTCACCGGCGAAGGTATCGGGATTCTCTGGTCCACCGCCTATCTTGACGAGGCGGAGCAATGCGACCGGGTCTATCTGCTCAACCAGGGCAAGCTGCTGTTCGATGGCCCGCCCCAGGAACTCACCGGCCGGATCGCGGATCGGGTGATCCGGGTATCGGGCTTCACCCCGCGCCGCCGCCAGTTCCTGATCACGACGCTCGACCGGCCGGACATCATCGACGGCACAATCCAGGGCCGCTCGGTGAGGCTGCTGGTCGCGGACGGCTGCCCGGTCCCCTCAGCCAAAGCCTTTGACGCAGGCCCCGACACCAGGGTTGCCAAGGCTTCCCCCCGGTTTGAGGACGGCTTCATCGAAATTCTCGGCGGCGGGCCCAGCGGCACCAGCGCGCTGGCCGAACGCTATCGGCTGATCCCGCCCAGCGACCAGCCGGCGATCGAGGCGAGCGGGCTGACCAAGCGTTTCGGCAGTTTCATCGCCGCGCGCGATATGGATTTCTCGATTCCGCGGGGGCAGATTTTTGGGCTGCTGGGGCCCAATGGTGCCGGCAAATCGACCACGTTCAAGATGCTGTGCGGCCTGCTTACCCCCAGCGAGGGGCACGGCGCGGTGGCCGGGAATGATTTCCGGAATTCCGCCGCCGAAGCGCGCGCCTCGCTTGGCTATATGGCGCAGAAATTTTCGCTCTATGGCGATCTCAGCGTTGCGCAGAATCTCGATTTCTTTGCCGGGGCCTATAATCTCGACCGCGCCAGTGCCCGCCGGGCCAAGCAGGCCATGATCGAGATCTTCGATCTGGGAGACAAGCTGGCGATGAATGCCGGCGAACTGCCGCTGGGCTTCAAGCAGCGGCTCGCCCTGGCCTGCGCGGTGATGCACGAGCCCCCGGTGCTGTTTCTCGACGAGCCGACATCGGGGGTCGATCCGGTCACGCGCCGCGAATTCTGGACTCATATCAATGGGCTGGTGGAAAAAGGCGTGACCGTTCTGGTCACCACGCATTTCATGGATGAGGCGGAATATTGCGACAATGTCTCGCTGATCTACCGCGGCGAACAGATTGCCACCGGTACACCCGATGAACTCAAGGCGCATGCCGCCAGCCTGACGGAAAATGCCGACCCGTCGATGGAGGATGCCTTTATTGCGCTGATCGAAAAGAGCGATCGTGAACGCGAAGACAGCGAAAGCAGGGCCGCATGAACACGCCCCGCACCCGCTTCAGCCCGCGCCGGGTGCGCGCGATGATGGTCAAGGAATTTGCCCAGATCCTGCGCGATCCTTCAACCTTCCTGATCGCGCTGGCGATGCCGCTGCTGCAATTGTTCCTGTTCGGCTATGCGATCTCGCTCGACACATCGGGCACCCGCATTGCCATGGTGATGGAGGATTCCAGCGCCCCGGCCCTGGCGCTGGTGCAGACCTACAAGGCTTCGCCCTATTTCAAGGTCGATCTGGTGCGTGATCGCAGCATCGCCCGGCGGCTGATGATCGGGAGCGAGATCAGCGCGATGATCGTGCTGCCGCAAGATTTCGGCGCGGCGGTGAAGCGCGGCGCAATGCCCCCGATCCAGATCGTCACCGATGGTTCGCAGCCCAATACCGCCCAATTCGTGGCCAGCCAGGCGCAGGGCGTGTTCCAGTCCTGGGCAGCCAATGAAGGCCTGCCCGACGCGGTGGCCAAGGCGCAGCAGATCGAGATCAGCCCGCGCTACTGGTTCAATCCGGGTCTCAAGAGCCGCTATTTCCTGGTGCCGGGCGCGATTGCGATCGTGATGACGATGATCGGCACGCTGCTCACCGCGCTGGTGGTCGCGCGGGAGTGGGAACGCGGTACGATGGAGGCGATCATGGCAACTCCGGTGACCATGGCCGAATTCGTGGCGAGCAAGATTCTGCCCTATTATGTCCTCGCGCTCGCCTCGATGACGCTGTGCACGGTGATTGCGGTGACGATGTTCGGGGTGCCGTTTCGCGGCTCGATCCTGGCGCTCTATGTGATCGCCTCGGCATTCCTGATGCCCGCTCTTGGCCTGGGTCTGTTCATTTCCTCGGCGACCAAGAACCAGTTCGTCGCCAGCCAGCTGGCGTTGCTCGCCTCATTCCTGCCGACCTTTCTGCTCTCCGGCTTTCTATATGAGATTTCTTCGATGCCGGTGTGGATCCAGGCGATCACCTATGCGGTGCCCGCCCGCTATCTGATCCCGTCGCTCCAGACATTGTTCCTGACCGGCGACAACTGGTCGCTGTTCCTGCCCAATATCGCGGTGATGATCGGCTTCGGCATGCTGTTCTTCGTGCTTTCGTTCACGGTGACCAAGAGGAGCCTCGACTGATGCGCCGGCTCAGAGCTTCGATCATCAAGGAAATCTGGGCGCTGCTGCGCGATCCGAAGGCGCGCACGGTGCTGGTGCTGCCGCCGCTGCTACAGCTGTTCGTGTTCACCTTTGCGACCACGCTCGAGGTGCATAATGTCGATATTGCGATCCTCGACCGGTCGGGCGGAAGCCATGCTGCCGAGCTGGTGCAGCGCATCGCCGGCAGCCCCAATTTCCGCCACATCGAATATCTCACCTCGAGCGCCGAGGTAGAACGCGCGATCGACAATCAGCATGTGATCGCGGCGCTGGTAATCGACGAGGATTTCGACCGCTCCCTTGACCGGCATGAGACAGCGCAGGTCGGGCTGGTGCTCGACGGGCGCCGTTCGAATGCATCCCAGATCGTTGCCGGCTATATTTCGGGGATCACCGCAGATATCAATGCCGATGCCGTCCCCAGGATGCAGGGCGGCGCGCAAGTGACCAACTGGTTCAATCCCTCGCTCGAATTCGTGTGGTTCACCTTGCCTTCGCTGATCGTGATCATCGTCTCGGTTGCGGGGCTTGCGATCACCAGCCAGACGGTCGCGCGCGAACGGGAGCGGGGCACTTTCGATCAATTACTGGTCTCGCCCCTGCGGGTCCATGAAATCCTGATCGGCAAGCTGGTCCCGCCCTTCCTGGTCGGCACGGTGAACGGAACGCTTTACCTGGTCGTGGCGCAGGTGTTGTTCGGGATTCCCTTCTCCGGCTCGCTGATGCTCTTTTTTGTCTCGCTGATGGTCTATCTGCTCGCGCTGATCGGGGTCGGGCTATTTGTGTCATCGCTGTCCATGACCCAGCAGCAGAGCTTTCTGGGCAGCTTCGTCGTCACGACGCCCCTGATCATGCTGTCAGGCTATGCCAGCCCGATCGCCAATATGCCGCATTGGCTGCAGCTGATCACCTATGCCAATCCGGCGCGCTATTTCCTCATCATTGTCCAGGGCCTGTTCCTCAAGGGGATGCCGGCGGTCGACGTGCTCGCCCAGCTGTGGCCGCTGGTGCTGATCGCCCTCATCACCCTGTCAGTTTCGGCCTGGCTGTTTCGTTCGCGAATGGAGTAATCCGATGCGTCTGCGCTTTCTCGTCCTTCCTCCGGCTATCGCGCTGGCCGCCTGCACTGCCGGGCCGGACTTCGAGCGCCCTCACAGCGCAATCGCTGCCGAGTGGATCGAGCCGGCTTCCACCGCGCCGGTCGACGCCGCCTGGTGGAAGCAATTTGAGGACCCGGTGCTGACCGGTTTGATCGAACGCGCTTTGGCCGAAAGCCCCGATCTGGCGGAGGCGACCGCCCGCATTGCCGAAGCCCGCGCCCAGCGCGAGGCGGCCCAGGGCGGGCGCATGCCGCAGATCTCGACCAGCCGCAGCGTGACCGTGAACCGTATCAGCAAGAACGGGCAGCTTCCGGTCGCCAATATTCCCGGATTCGATCCGAGCTTCCCGCTGATCGACAATGGCTTTGACGCGAGTTGGGAAGTCGATCTTTGGGGCAAGGCCAAGCGCCAGGTGGAACAGGCCCGGGCAGCCGAGGATTCGGCCGCATGGGCGCGGCGCGATGCGGTGGTTTCGCTGACCGCAGAGATCGCGCGCACCTATATCGAATTCCGCCTGGCGCAGGAGAACCTCGCCACGGCCGAGGCAGAGCAGCAGGCAGGCGAAGTGCTGGCGAAGCTCAACCGCTTGCGGGCTGAAAGCGGCGAAGGCTCGCAGATCGAGGCGGATCAAGCGGCGGCGGATAGCCAGGTGCGGCAGGCTGCGCTGACCCAGGCACAATCCGGAGTGTCCAGCGCTGCCTATCGCCTTGCCGCGCTGGTCGGCGTGCCGCCCGAACAGGTGGTGCCCGAACTGCTGAAGACCAGCGGCGCCGTGCCGGTGGCGCCCGACACGATCGCCAGTGGCATCCGCTCTGAACTGCTGCAGCGGCGGCCCGATATTCGCCGGGCGGAAGGTGATCTGGCAGCCGCGACTGCGGGCATCGGGATCGCCAAGGCTGAGCTTTACCCCAGCCTCAGCCTGATCGGGAGTATCGGATTTCAGTCGCGATCAGCAAATGACCTGATCTCGGATGACAGCCTGCGCTATTCCTTCGGCCCGAGCTTTCACTGGCCGATCTTTTCCTTCGGGCGGATCCGGGCGCAAATTCGCGCAGCAGATGCGCGGGCAGACGGCAAGGCGGCGGCCTATGAAAGCGTCGTGGTCAAGGCGCTGGCGGAAACCGAAGGGGCCGCGAACAGCTTTGCCGCCAGCGCCCGTGCAAGCGGCAATGCCCTTCAGGCGCTGACCCGGCAGCAGGGCGCATGGCGCCTGGCCTCGATGCTGTTCGATCGCGGTGAGACGAGCCGGCTGCAGCTTGAACAGGCCCGGCTCAGCCTGGCGCAGGCCGAGCGGCAGGACAGTTCAGCCCGGGCGAACAAGGCAACCGCAGCGATCGCGCTCTACAAGGCGCTTGGCGGTGCAGCACAAAGCACCAACACCGCCGCTGTCGAGCAATAGCGCAATATTGGATAATCAGATTGCAATGTAGGAACCCATTTGGTTCCTGTTGGTCCCTTTGAGCTCAAGTGAGGCCAGCAAATGAATAATCCTGCAATCCCCGATGTCATCAGCCCTGCCGCCTATATTCCGCCCGCAGCAATTGCTTTCGGCAGGATCGGCGAGGACGCGAATTTCGTAAGCCACGGCAATCCGCTGCCGGTCCGCCCCGGTTCGGCGGATCTTTCGCTGATCGAGCGGCTCAATCGCGAGGGCGAGCCTTATTCGAATTATCAGGAGGGAACGCTCGCTACCTTCACTCCCAATCCCCCTTCGGGCAGCGGGATCAATACCGTTCTCGGGCTGGCTGCTCCACCCAGCATCGGACGCGCGAATTTCTTCCAGACGGTCGTTTTGTCCTGCACCACGCCGATCGCTGGGCGCTATCAATTGGGCGGATCGCAGGTGACGGGCGCGGGTACGTCATATCCTGCAGGATTTAGCCTATACCTGCGGCCCCAATTACAGCGCAATCCTGCCGATCAATACCTTCATCCGATCATCTGAAAATACTCACATCAACAATTATGTGAGGCGCTTCCTCGACCCTGCGGTGAGCGGCACCCACTATATCCACGCCGGCATGATTGGCTGGACCCTGGCCGACAGCATCAATTTCGATGCGGAAAAGGTGATCCTGTGCATCGGCGACAGCAAGTGGAACGGCACCGGGCCGACAACCGTGCTCAAATGCATCCCCTGGCTGATCAATGACTTCTACCGCGCCAAGGGGATCGACAGCCGCTATATCCTCCCTCCTGATTATGGGCGGGATACATACAGGCGGAAGAGGAATAGAACACCCGCTTGCAGTTCCGTTTATGCAGCCGATCGACCATGTTGAGATTGATGGTCGCGGAATTATGCATGATGTCGGCATCGTTTTCGCCGGTGAAGATATAGCCCGCTCCGCCCATGTCGGCAGCAAGCTGATAGGTCTCGTCAAAATGGCGGTCGACTATCCGGTCGCAGACAGACTGATCCCGCAGATCGCCGATCACAAAGTCATCCGCGAAGGTCTCCGCGAAATCGGGGAATTTCAGATCGACGCCGCGTACCCAGAACCCTTCCTGTTTGAGCTGCTTGACCAGATGGCTGCCGATAAAGCCTCCGGCACCGCAAACCAGCGCGTTCTTCTGCATGAAATCATCTCCGTTCGGTGGATAGGGCCAGGGGCACGCGCATCGCAAGCTCCTGAAATTCAATAGGCATTGCGATGCATAAGCACGGCAAATGTCTGGAAGATGATGCGCAGATCGGTCATCAACGACCAATTCGCGACATATTCCAGATCGGCATGAAGGCGCTGGGCAATCGCATTGCGATCCTCAGCCGTACCCCGCAAGCCGCGGATCTGCGCCAGTCCGGTGATGCCCGGCCTGATCGAATGGCGCTGCCAATAGCGTTCATCGACATCGCCGAAGGGGAGGTCCCCGGCGAGTGAGCCGACCGCGTGCGGCCGCGGGCCGACGATGCTCATCTGCCCGATCAGGACATTGAACAGCTGGGGCAGCTCGTCGAGACTGGTGCGGCGCAGAAAGCGGCCGATCCGGGTCACCCTGCCATCATCGCGCAAGGTCGAAACCTTGCCTTCGCGATCCGCCAGGTCCGAACGCATCGTGCGGAATTTCCAGATCTCGAACCGGCGGTTGCCCAGCCCGATCCGCTCCTGCCGGAACAGCACGGGGCCGCGACTGTCGAGTTTCACCGCGAGTGCGATCAGCAACATCAGCGGTGCCGCGAGCAGGATCGCAATCGCCGCCACCGCCCGGTCGAACAGATTCTTGGTCCAGCGCTGATGCCATCTGAGCGGCCCATTCGCGAGCACCAGGCTGGCCTCGCCATTGCGATAGCGAATATCGAGCGGCATGAGTTCGGTCAGCTCGGGGATGACGATTTCCGAGCGGATATCGATGCATTTGAGCGCATGCGACCACAGTTGGCGCCTGCTTTTGGAACAATGGACGACTACCCGGTCCATGCCCCGGGCCAGATCGCCGAGACGCGCGACCAGCTCCGCCCCGGCTGCGCTGGCATCAAGGCCTGCCGCGCTCGCCTGAATTGCACCCCGCCCCTGCCGGCCATTCATCGCGATATCGTCATAGATGCACAGATCGGCAAAGGGTCTTGCCCCAAGTACCTTCATGCTTCTCTTTGCAATGGCATAGCGCCCCGCCGCTCCGAGGATGAAGCAGACCAGCAGGGTCTGCCCGACCTGCAGGCGCGAAAAACTGCTGCTAATCTTGGCGACGAACAATCCGCCGAAGAAGATCGCCGCCGTCACCAGAAAGGCGATGCCCGCGCTTCTGATACTGTCGCTGGGCCTGCGCGCAACCGCCGGATCATGCGCACCGGTCTGCAATGCGGCCAGGAAATAGACCGGAAATGCACCGGCCAGAACGGTCGCGGCGACCGCCGGATCGATCATCTGATTCTTGGCCAATTGCGCCAGAAACACCGCCAAAACGCAGGCCAGCCCATCCGAAAGCAGCAGGGCCACAGCCAGCAGACGCCGTTTGAACTTGATCGATCTGAGTTCGGCAAAGAGCGCATCGAGCGACGCGGAAGCCGGATCGACCCCACGCTGGCCAGCATAAATGCCGCCATCCGGATGCTTGCCGGAAGACAGGTGCCGATTGGAAGATTCGTGTCCGTGCATCGCCCCCGGCACCTCCGCCGCATCGCACAATAGAAATTGTGTCGATGGGCGAGAGACCATTCAAGGGGGTTTACGAACAAAGCAAACGAAGCGTTTGCCATATGGGACGAACCGCCTCGGCAGCAGCCTCATCGGAGCAGCCGCAGACGGCTAGAGGCGAATTTTCGGCGACTGAGGGCGCCCGGTTGCGCAGGCGGCGATGCTGCAGCCGGGATTATTTCCTTCTTGCGAATTGCTGGGCGAGCGGGCGAAGGCCCCCCTGCCGGCGCGGGCGTTTTCCTACAGGCTGGTAAGCTGCTAGAGACCCATGCTGGAAAATCTTTCGAAAAACCGCGATTTCAAAGGCTTGTCCTGGTGCATCAGGATTTCCGCCGGAGGATGAGAGTTTTTCGCCTGTACAGTGTCAACTTTGTCAACTTCGGGCTGGCTTCAACAGCCGCATCCGTTAGATGGCCGAGGGTAATTAGGGGATGCTGAATGCGCGTTCTGGTGACGGGAGCGGCAGGTTTCATTGGCGCTGCGATCGCCGAGCGGCTGCTTGCGCGCGGCGATCAGGTGTTCGGGATCGACGATCTCAATGATTACTATCAGGTCTCGCTCAAGGAAGCCCGGCGCGACCGGCTAGCTGCGCTGGGCGGCACTCGCTTCGAATTTTTCAAGCTCGATTTTTCCGATTGGGAGGCTTTGTCCGGGGCGCTCGCCGGGGTGGAATTCGACGGTATCGTCCATCTCGGGGCACAGGCGGGGGTGCGCCATTCGATCCAGCATCCGCATGCCTATGCCAGTGCCAATCTCGTCGGCCATCTCAACATCCTCGAACTCGCGCGCCATCGCGGGGTCGGGCACATGGTCTATGCCAGCTCCTCTTCGGTCTATGGCGGCAATGCCAAGCTGCCGTTCTCGGTAGCGGATCGCGCGGACCATCCGGTTTCGCTCTATGCGGCGACCAAGCGGGCCGACGAATTGATGAGCGAGAGCTATGCCCATCTCTATCGCCTGCCGCAGACCGGGCTGCGTTTCTTCACCGTCTATGGCCCCTGGGGCCGGCCGGACATGGCGATGTGGACCTTCACCGGCGCGATCCTGAAGGGCGAGGCGATCCCGGTGTTCAACCATGGCGATATGTATCGCGACTTCACCTATATCGACGATATCGTGAGCGGCGTGGTCGCCGCGCTCGACCAGCCGCCGGCAGACGACGGTTCGGAAAAGCCTGGCGGCAGCGTCAAGCCGCATGCGCTTTACAATATCGGCAATCACCGCAGCGAGCCCCTGATGAAGGTGATCGGCCTGCTGGAACAGGCCTGCGGCAAGCCGGCGGTGCTCGATCTGCAGGATATGCAGCCGGGCGACGTGCACCGGACCTTTGCCGATATTGACGCGATCCGGGAAAATCTGGGTTATGAACCCGCCACCCCGATCGAGGTGGGGGTGCCGAAATTCGTCGCCTGGTACCGCGAATATCACGGCGTGTGATCCGCCCCCGGCAAGGATAATGGTGGACGATCCACGCTACCCCTTGCCCCGGCCGCGCGTCTCGGGAATCACTTCGCCATGACGATTCTCAGCGACCGGTGGATCCGGAAAGAAGCGCGCCACAGCGCGATGATTGAACCCTTCACGGAGCGCCAGCAGGCCGAAGGCTGCATTTCCTATGGCCTGTCATCCTATGGCTATGACGCGCGGGTGGCCGACGAGTTCAAGATCTTCACCAATGTCCATAATGCGGTGGTCGATCCGAAGAATTTCTCGCCCGACAGCTTTGTTGACCGCAAGGCCGATGTCTGCGTGATCCCGCCCAACAGCTTCGCCCTGGCGCGGACGGTCGAATATTTCCGCATCCCGCGCGATGTGCTGGTGATCTGCCTCGGCAAATCGACCTATGCGCGCTGCGGGATCATCGTCAATGTCACCCCGCTCGAACCCGAATGGGAAGGGCATGTGACGTTGGAATTTTCGAACACCACCCCGCTCCCGGCAAAGATCTACGCCAATGAGGGCGCCTGCCAGTTCCTGTTTCTCAAGGGCAACGAAGCCTGCGAGACCAGCTATGCCGATCGCGCGGGCAAATATATGGGCCAGCAGGGCGTCACCCTGCCGCGGCTGTAAACCGCGGCGGGGCAGCGTCTCCCAGGTGGGTCAGCCCAAAGGGATCAGAGCGTTGCGATCTTGACGATAAAGCGGACATTGCGCCCCGGCATCGCGACGTCGTCCTTGTTGAGCGCCGCGGCATTGCGTTGAATGTCATTGGTCAGATTCTGGCCGACGATCATGAATTCGATGCCCTTATGCGCCTCGAATGGCCGCCAGCCGATTTGCGCGCTGAGCGAATTATAGCCGTCGGTGGGCGTATCATAGGCCCCGGCCTTGTCCTGCCGCCCCGAATGGATCAGCGAGACACTGGCATCGAAACTGTCGCTCGACCAATCGAGCCCGCCGCCGATGCGATAGGGCGGTATACGGGGAACATTGCTGCCATCGCTGAGCGTCGCGCGGGTATAGTCGCCCAGCAGGCTGACCTCGAGTAGGCCGGCGCCCGAATCGATCACATCATAGCTGGCCTGCCCTTCGAGACCCCGGAAATGCGCGCCTTGCTGCTGGTAGAACAGCTCCCTGAAATCGCCATCGGTGGCGCTGGTACACAGGCCCGCCTCGTCGCAGGTGCGGCCGGTCAGATCGCCGTAGATGTAGTTGTCGAACCAGCTGGAATAGATACTGCCGGTAAATTTGAAGCCGCCCGAATGCACCCGCAGCGTCGCTTCGAGCGATTTCGCCCGCTCAACGGTCAGATCGGGATTGCCGGTCTCGAATGTGCCGGGCCCATCATGCGCCCCGCGCGCAAACAGCTCGGTGATCGCGGGCGCGCGGCCGGTGCTGGAAAAGGTCATCCCCAGCTTGATCGCTTCGCCAAGCTCGTAAAGCAGGCCCGCCGCGCCACTGACCGGAGTGTAGCTGCGCTGGGTGAAGATATTTGACGCCGGAGTGCCCGTTTCGCCGACATGTTCGACCCTGCCGCTGAGTTCCAGATGCAACCGGTCGGTCGGCTGGGTCTCGAGGAACAGATATCCGGCCTCGCTTTCCGTCGTGGTCGGGAACAGATAATCGCTGCCTTCGCCGAGCGCCGAAAAATCGCGATGGGTATATTCGAAGCCGAGCGCGGAATTTTTGACCGGGCCAAGCTGGTTGAGCAGAAGCTCTGCGCGGCCATCATATTCCTTGTTCTTGAAGGTGGAGGCGGCGACGCCGTCGGTGGTGACTTCCGAATGCTCATAATTGGCATAGCTGCCATCCAGATTGAGCGTCTTGAGCAGGCCCGAGCCGAGCGCGAAGGACGAGCGGGTGAGCAGCTTGGTCTGCGTCATGTCGATATAATTCGTATCGGCGGGGATACCGTATTTGGCATCATATTGCTCGATCGCCGCGCCAACATGGCTTCCGCCACCGAAGAAATAGGACCCGCCGAACGACTCGCCATGGCCCCGGAAAAAGGAGTTGGTCTGCACCCCCAGCGGCGTGTGGTAATCGCCGGTATCGCGATAGAAACCGTCGGCATGCAGCGCCAGATTGCCGAGCGCCGCATCGACCAGGGCCGAGCCCTGCCAGGCATCGTCGACCGTGCCATAGCTGCCGGTGAGTTCGCCCGAAATGGGCTGGTTGAACAGGGTCATCGGCACGCGGTCGTTCAGCGCATTGACCACCCCGCCCATCGCCTGGCTGCCATAGCGCAGCGTCCCCGCGCCGCGGACCACTTCGATACTGCGCGCCGCAAGCGGATCGATCGGCACGCCATGGTCTGGTCCGACGTCGGAGACATCGGAAACGCTGGTTCCGTTCTCCAGGATGCGCACCCGGTTCGAATCCATGCCGCGGATGATCGGACGGCTTGCGCCAGAGGCGAAGCCGGTACTTGAAACGCCGGGCACCTTGGCCAGCGCGTCGCCAATATTGGCACCGCCGCTCTTGAGGATATCCTCGCTATTGACCCTGGCGGTGATCGCCGGGGTCTCATCGTCGGCATGGGCAAAGGGCGAGGCGGTGACGACGATGACCCTGGCATCGTCGGAAGTCTTGGCCGGTGATGAATCCGGCGAACTGTCTGCGGCCAGCGCAGGCTGAAACGGCACAAGCGCGGCGGCAAGCGCCGCGAGAGAGGCGAAGTGAAATTTCATGTGATTAAGCAATCCCGGGTGATGACACGAATTCAATGTTATAACGTATCTTCGCAGATGCAGCGAAATTGCAACCGCTTTGTTCGCGCAACCGGCGATTTTTCGGCGAACTGCCGCGTGACAGAGACAGTCCGAGAGCTGGAGCTAGCGCTTGGTAATTTCCGGAATGATCGGCTGCGCCGTCACCGGGTGCAGATAATGGAACGGCACCAGATCGGTCTGCGGCCAGCTGGGATGAGCCTGGTCGTCGATCTCGTCCGGTCCATTGGGGTCGTCGGGATAGGTCGCGGTGAGGAAGGGTGAGGGGATCGGCTTCGCCCCCGCCCAGCCCATTTCATAGTCGACCTGGGTGAACAGATGATAGGCATGGCGGGCAATTTTCCAGATGCCACCTTGCTGGACATAGCGATTTTCATAAAGCCCATGCTCCCACCACTGGCGCGGCAGGCGCGGGTTGCGGTCGGCCCGGCTGTCATGCTGCGCCCCCATCAAGGTGCAGCGCCAGCGGCCTTCGGCGCTGGTGCGATCGGGCGCGACGCTGATCACAGCCTGGGAGGGCCAGTGTTCGCACATCAGCCCATAGGCGGGGCCATTGATCCCGTGGGTAAAACTGTTGCGCAAGCGACCGCAATAGAGCCGCCGGATGCTTTGCACTCCGCGCCAGATGCCGCCCATGAAATGCAGCTCGCCAGCTGCGGCAAAGCAGGCAACGGCCTCATCATACAGGCCCTTGTCCATGAAGTAGCAATAGCTGACCTGCAGTTTGCGGATCGCCTCGATGTCCTGCTGCACGGCCAGATCATGGCGCAATTGGGCGATTGCGCCCTCGGCGGCGGCGAGCCGGTCTTCCAGCGTCATCGCGCGGCCTCCAGCTTGCCCAATTCGGCATCGAGATCATCCGACAGCTCATAATAATTTCCCGACAGCGCATCGTAGCGGCCCGATGCAAGATCGAGGCAGCGCTGCGCGCAGCGCTCAAGATCCGGGTCCGTGCCCGACTCATGAGGGTGCTTGGCGATCCGCTCTACCAGGCCGGTGAAATATTTCTGCGCCATCGGATCGGCGGCCGTATCGCGCGCAAGCTGGGTCACCGCGAAGCCCGGATCGATCGCGAACACCGCCACGCCCGTGCCCGCCAGCTCCGCCGCGGCTTCGGCCACAATGCGGTTCTGGGCGAGCTTGCCGGTGCAATAGGCTGACAGATTGGCCGCGACGATCCGGCTGGCGATTGCCGAAACGCAAATCGCCCGTCCATGGCCGCGCGCGATCATGCCTGGCAGCAGCGCATGCAGGAACAGCATCGGGGCACGGATATGGATCAATTGCGCGCGCCACCATTCATCGGGATCGACCAGCCACAGCGGGCCGAAGGGGCCGGGAACTCCGGCATTATTGACCAGCAGATCGACCGGGCCGAGCTGTGCCTGCGCTGCCGCAACCGCGGCCTCGATCGATGCGCGATCGCTCGCATCGCAGGCAATCGCCGCCGCCTCGCCGCCCGCCGCGCGGATCGCGTCTGCCACCTCTTCGAGCTGCGTGGGCGAACGCGAAAGCAGGGCGACCTTTGCGCCTTCGCTCGCCAGCTTCTCCGCAATCGCGCGGCCAAATCCGCGCCCTGCACCCGAAACCAGCGCAACCTGGCCCGACAGAATTCCCTTGCCGCTGTTCATTATTATCCTCTCCGTTCTTGCGCCAGGGCTACTGCTGCAAAGCAGCGCTGTCGAGCAATTGCCGCGCGTCGTATTCCGACAAGTATTGGCTCTGAAGAAATGATATGATCGCCTTCTTCCGGGGAGCAGGGACTCGAGTCATGAAAAAGCATCATCTTATAATTGTTGCACTTTCGTCTGGCACCGCTGTGGTGTCGCTTCCTCTTCTTGCCGACAGAGGCCCCGATAGCGGCCCGGTGGCGCGCTATGATATGCGGGCGGGGACCGTTTCCGGCATGGGCGGCATGGGCGCGGGCAAGGTCAATCCGATGTCGCTGATGATGGGCGGCGGAATGGGCGGCAAGGTCCAGCATGAGCTGCTCTTGCGCCTCGGCTCGTCCAGCCTGCCGGGCACGGCCAAGCCCAAGGCGGATCATTTCATGCCGGCCGGTGCGCAGCTGGGCAAATCGGTGGCGCTCGCCACTCCGGTGGAAGAACGCGGGCCGGTCGATGAAGTGCCCAATATGTCCGGCGATCGGACCAAGCCGAGCGGGCGGATCCTGATCTATTGGGGCTGCGGCGAACATGCTCCCAAGGGCCAGCCTTTCGTGATTGATCTGGCCAAGCTGTCTGCCGGGCAGATGCCAGCCGGACAGGGCCTGTGGACCAGCACCGTCCTGCCCGATTGGGGGCCGAACCTGCAAAACAGCAAGACCTTCGGCCGCTGGCCGGCGGAAGACGGCAAATATGCGAAGCCCGAAAGTTCGCTGATCGGCGCGCACCGGGTGGTGGGCAATTATTCGCCCGAAATCGACTTTACCCTGACCAAGGATTTCATGAACCCGCTCGCGGTCAAATCCGCCGCTATGCCGAGCGGGGCCGCGCTGCTCAGCTGGGCGCTGGTGCCTGGCACCACCGGGCTGGTCGCCACGATCTTCGGCAGCAAGCAGGGGCCGGGCGGCAAGATGGGCGATATGGTGATGTGGTCAAGCAGCGCCAACCGCCAGTTTGGCGGTGGCTTGAGCGATTGGCTCAGCCCGGCGCAGGTCGCCCCGCTGGTCAAGGACCAGACGCTGCTGACGCCGGATACGACGCGCTGCGCGGTGCCGGCCGAGGTGGTGCGCGATGCACCCGATTTCCGTATGGGCACGCTCACCGCTTTCGGCCCCGAGGAAGATTTCGCCTTCCCACCGCGCCCCGCCAATCCCAAGGCCCGCTGGGATCTGCAATGGACCGCCCGCATCCGTCACCGTTCGACCACCAGCTGGATGGAAATGCAGGGCATGACCATGGGCACCGCCGAGCAAAGCCAGACCCAGCAAGGCACGCAAAACCCGAAGCAATGCAAACCCAAGGGCGGATTGTTCGGCGCGATGGCCGGCGCAATCACCGGCGCAGGCGGCTGCTAGGGCAGGCAGGCTGCAGCGCAGGTGGCCTCGGGACTGATGGATGCGTGAGGGCCAGGCCCCCGCGCATCGCCAGTCTGGCATCGTCGAAGAAACTGGAGCGGGCGAAGGGATTCGAACCCTCGACCCCAACCTTGGCAAGGTTGTGCTCTACCCCTGAGCTACGCCCGCTCACTGGCGCTTACCGGGAGACTGGGCTCGCCGGTAGGGAGGCGCGCGGTTAGCATCAGGCCCTGCCCCCGGCAAGGGAAAATCGGACAAATGTGAATGCGGGACAAGCCCCCTTCACAAATCCGCCCAAAGCGCCACATTAGGGCCTCACAGCAAAGCGAAGCGGGAGCAGTCATTGGCAAGCATGGGTCTCAGTCTCGACGAGCAGAAAGCGGTCGACCGCTTCCGGCAGGATGTCGTCGAACCATCGATGACCAAGCTCGTCATCCTCGACTTCTGGGCCGAATGGTGCGGGCCGTGCAAGGCGCTCGCCCCGATGCTGGAAAAGGTCGCGGCGGATTATGCCGCCAAGGGCGTGGTGCTGGCCAAGCTCAATGTCGATGAGGAACAATTCATCGCCGCGCAGTTCCAGGTGCGGTCGATCCCCACCGTCTATGCGATGTTCCAGGGCCAGCCGGTGGCGGATCTGACCAATGCCCGCAGCGAAAGCCAGCTCAAGGCGATGCTCGACCAGCTGCTCGAAAAGTTGCCGATCACTGCCAGCGACGCGGGCGGGCCGGAGCAGGACATCGCCCCGCTGATCGCGATGGGCGAGGAGGTGCTCGCCGCCGGCGATGCGCAGCGCGCAGTCGGGATATTTGCCCAGCTGGCCGAGACCGCGCCTGACAATCTGCAGGTGCAGGCGGGCTTGGTCCGCGCGCTGGCCAGTGCGGGGATGATCGCCGAGGCGCAGGCCGCGCTGGACGCGCTGCCCGACGAAATGCGGGCCGATGCCGCTTTCACCCAGGCGCGCAGCCTGATCGAACTCGGTGCAAATGCGCCGCAGGATGATGGCGAGCTGGCCGAATTGCGGCTCGCCGCCCAGGCGAATCCGGGCGACATGGAGGCCGGGTTGGCATTCGCCCAGGCTGCTTTTGCGGCAGGCGCGCGTGACGAAGCGACAGAGACCCTGCTCGGCATGATCGCCAGCGATCCTGAATGGAACGAAGGGGCGGCCAAGGCCAAGCTGCTGCAGATCTTTGAGGCGGTCGGGCTGGAAGATCCGTGGGTCGCGGCCACCCGGCGCAAGCTTTCCTTGTTGCTGTTCGGGTGAGCGGAGCCGGTTCTTGAGCGCGAAGCGGCTTTCGATCTTTCCGCTGTCGGGTGCGATCCTGTTTCCGGGATTGCAGCTGCCACTGCATATTTTCGAGCCGCGTTACCGCGCGCTGGTGAGCGATGCGCTGGCGCGCGACCGGCGCATCGCGATGATTCAGCCACTCGCATCAAGCGAGGGATCGGCGCTGTTCCGGATTGGCTGCATCGGCCGGATCGGCGAGGTCGAAGCGCTGGACGATGGGCGCTATAACATCGTCCTTGAGGGCGAGAGCCGCTTTCGCATGCTGCGCGAACTGGATGTCAGCACCACATTCCGCCAAGTCGAAGGCGAGATCCTTGACGAGCCGGAAGATCTGCTGAGCTCTGCCGAACGGGCGAGCTTCGAACGCGAGGCGCGCGATTTTGCCGACCGGCAGGGCTATTCGGTCGATTGGGATTCGGTCGAACGGCTGGACGATGTCGCCTTGATCAACGGCCTCAGCCAGATCGCGCCCTTCGATGCGGCGGCCAAGCAGGCACTGCTCGAGGCAGAAGATATCCGCCAGCGCTGCGAGCTATTGGTCCAGCTGATGCAATTCTTCGGCCGCCGTGACAGCGACGACGGCCGGGTGACCCTGCAGTAATCTGGCAGCATCGGGCGCTTACGCCCATGGACACAACACGCGGCCTAGATGCCGAATGAGCCCCGCAGCCCGTCGATCACATATTGCGCGGCCAGGGCGGCGAGCAGCACACCCAGCAGGCGGGTGATCGCCGATTCGACCGATGCCCCCAGCAGCCGGATCAGCGGCGCGGCGGCAAGCAAGGCCGCGAGCGAGAGGATCATCACCGCAGCAAGCGCGGCGAGCACCACCAGCGTGTTCTCGATGCCCCGCGCATGGCTGACCAGCAGCATGACCGTGGCGATCGAGCCGGGCCCCGCGAGCATCGGCATCGCCATCGGAAAGACCGAGACATCCTCTATCTCGGGTGTCTGGGAATTGTGCGCGATGATCCGCTCCGCCCGCTGCTCGCGCCGCTGGGTGCGTTTTTCGAACACCATGTCCACCGCGATGAAGAACAGCATGATCCCGCCCGCGATCCGGAAGCTGTCGAGCTCGATATGCAGCGCGCCAAGCAGTTCCTCGCCAAACAGGGCAAAGCCGACCAGGATCAGCGACGCGATCGACACCGCCTTCACCGCCATGCTGCGCTGCTGGGCCAGCGGGGCATCGGCAGACAGCCCGGCATAGATCGGGGCGCAGCCGGGCGGATCGATCACCACAAACAGGGTGATGAAGGCCGAGACGAACAATTCGAGCATCTACTAGTCCGCGAGCGCCGGGAGCGGGCTGGTCAGGACCTCCTGCGCGGCGCCGTTCTGGGTGAGGTAAATATGCAAAGCGCCCGATTGGCCTGGCGCCGCCGTGACCGCCCAGCTCAAAGTCCCGTCAGATGCGGCCCCGGAAAGGCCGTCAGCGGCGATAGTCGCGCGCTGGGGTGACTGGCCAAAGGAGCGCCGTTCCGGACAATCACCCACTGCGGCCTTGATCATGGCCGGTTCCGCCAGCGGCTGCTTCAGCGTCTCGCCCAGATCCAGCACCCATTTATAGGCGCCATCATCCTCGCGCTGCCACACCGTGGTATAGGCGCCCAGACCGCCATTGGAGGGCTGGCTCCACCCGCCCCGGGTCACCGCCAGCGATCCGTCGCAGCTCGACCACACCTGGTAAGGCGACCATTCAACGCTTACGGCCGGATTGGCGCGGCCTCTGAGCCAGTCTTTCGCGCGAACCGGGCCCGGCTCGAACATCACCGCATCTTTTGCGGCGAAAGATTCAAAGGCGGTCCATTGGCCCTTGTCCTTTGCCATCCGCGCGAATGCCAGCTCGGTTGCCACCACTTCGCCGGGATTGGCGCCGGGCTTCAGAAAAGTGCCGCGGTGTCCTGACCCGCCGCCGGTCGCGCAGGCGGCAAGACCCGCCAGCAGCAGCGATGCAGCAATCAGTCTGAAGCTCGGCACTGCAATTCCTCCTTCCGCGCCGCGCTGAGCGCGTGCGATTTCCAAGCCTACAGCGCCCGTTCGTCAAACGCGATAGCCGCGCGGCGATAGGCCGAGACCAGCGTGTTGCGCAACAGCACTGCGATCGTCATAGGCCCGACCCCGCCGGGCACCGGAGTGATCGCGCCCGCGACTTTGCTGGCACTGTCGAAATCGACATCGCCCACCAGCCGGGCTTTGCCGTCCTCACCCTCGATCCGGTTGATGCCCACATCGATCACGGTCGCGCCCGGCTTGATCCAATAACCGGCAATCATCTGCGGACGGCCCACCGCGGCCACCACGATGTCAGCGCGCCGGACCACGTCGGGCAGATTGCGGGTGCGGCTATGCGCAATCGTGACGGTGGCATCGGCGGCGCTGAGCAGCTGCGCCATCGGCCGCCCGACAATATTGGAGCGCCCGATCACCACCGCCTCCATGCCCGCCAGCTCGCCCAGCTGGTGCTTGAGCAGCATCATGCAGCCCAGCGGAGTGCAGGGGACAAAGCCCTTGAGCCCCACCGCCAGCCGCCCGGCATTGATGATGTGGAACCCGTCAACATCCTTGTCAGGATCGATGGCGGAAATCACCGCCTGTTCGTCGATATCGCCCGGCAGCGGAAGCTGGACCAGAATGCCATCGACCGAAGGATCGGCATTGAGCGCATCGATACGGGCGATCAGCGCGGCCTCTGCAGTATCGCCCGGCAACCTATATTCGAAACTGTTCATGCCAGCGTCAAGGGTCGCCCTGGCCTTGGAGCGGACATAGACTTCGCTCGCCGGGTCTTCACCCACCAGCACCACCGCCAGGCCGGGCTTGCGGCCCGCTTCGGCCTCGAATTCCGCCACAGATTTGGCAATCCGCTGGCGGAGCGCTTCGGCGAAAGCCTTCCCGTCGATCAGGGTAGCGCTCACAGGGAGCTTCCGAGGCCCACCAGGATTTTCATGACGATGTTGAGCAAGATAATCAGGACCATCGGCGAAAAGTCGATCGCGCCGGTATCGGGCATGATGCGCCGGATCGGGTTGAGCAGCGGATCGAGCAGGGCATTCACCGCACGCCACAGCGAGGCGACGAACTGGTTGTGCATATTCACCACATTGAACGAAATCAGCAGGCTCAGGATGAACTGGGCGATCACCAGCACGGTGAGAATCCAGGCCAGATAGCTGATGATGTCGATGATTGTGTAGAGGAACATGCGACCTGCCTTTTGCTTTGTAATCTGCCGGTTTGGCCCGAAGTGCCGACCCTAGCCGACGCCCGGCGGATGTATCAATTCTATAATCGGCGCGGCGCGCTCACTGCTGCCATTCGATCTGCTCGATATGCCAGGCAAGCTGCCAATCCGCCGCGCCCTGCACGTCATTCACCCGCCGCAAGGTGATCGTCCCGTCGCGCTGGACCTGCCCGTCATCGGCGATCAGCGTCAGCGGCACCGCGTAATAGAGCGATCCGGCCCCGCCTTCGACCTCGCCCTTGCCAAAGCTCACGATCTGGGTGGCGTGCCCGCCGAGCAGCGCCTTGAGCTTGGCCCCGTCCATCCCACCCTTGCGCCAGGCGAGCGCCGCCTTCGCCCATTGCCCACTGCCCACGGCCCTGGCGAAATAGCCCAGCACCGGTTCAGGGGATTTGCGATCTGCCAGCGCGGCGGGATCGAGCGCGAGGGGCTCAGCCGCCGGTGCAGCGGAAGCCGCGGCGCCGGCCGGGGCCGGTTGGGGCGTTTCGCAGGCAATCGGATCATTGCTGATCGTGGCGGAGCTGTCGTTCGCCTGCTGTCGACATGCGCCCAGCGCCGCGAGCAAGCAAAGGGCCAGCGCCGCGCGCATCAATCCGCCCGGATCAGCGTGCCCGCGCCGCGCGAGGTGAAGAATTCGAGCAGCATCGCATGCGGCACCCGCCCGTCCAGCACCACCGCCGCCTCGCAGCCCGCCTCGACCGCGTGAATGCAGGTTTCGAGTTTGGGGATCATCCCGCCCTGAATCGTGCCATCCTGCTTGAGCAGCGCGATCGAGCTGGGGGTGAGATCGGTGAGCAGCTGCTTGTTCTTGTCCAGCACGCCGGGCACATCGGTCAACAGCAGCAGCCGCGCCGCGCCCAGCGCCGCCGCGATTGCGCCGGCCATGGTATCGGCATTGATATTATAGGTATGCCCGTCTTCGCCCGCACCGATCGGGGCGATCACCGGAATCATACCGGCGCGGATTACCGTATCCAGCACCGTGGTATCGATCTGGGTCGGTTCGCCGACAAAGCCGAGATCCACCGCCTGTTCGATATTGCTTTCCGGGTCCTTGGTGCTGCGCGAAACCTTGGTTGCGGTGCACAGCCCGCCATCCTTGCCCGAAATGCCGATCGCCTTGCCGCCAGCCTTGGCGATCCAGCCGACCAGCTCCTTGTTGATCGCACCGGACAGGACCATTTCGGCGATCTCGGCAGTGGCCTTGTCGGTCACCCGCAAGCCGTCGACGAATTTGCTTTCGACACCCAGCTTCTTGAGCATGGCGCCGATCTGCGGGCCGCCGCCATGCACCACTACCGGATTGATCCCGACCGCCTTGAGCAGCACGATATCCTCGGCAAAATCCTTTGCCGCTTCCGGATCGCCCATCGCGTGGCCGCCATATTTGACCACGAAGCTGCGCCCGGCATAGCGCTGGAAATAGGGCAGCGCCTCGATCAGCGTTTCCGCCTTGGCGAGCATTGTCCGGTCCTGGGATGTCCGGTCCTGGGATTTAACCTGGCTCGCGCTCATCGCGTGCGCCTCCTCATGCGGGCCCGCTGGCCCAGGGGATCGCGCCTTAGCGCCTCGCCGCGCCGGAGGGAAGTGGCTGGCTGGCGGCGAGCACTGGTAATCGGCCAGGCGCACTGGCATGATCGGCGCCATGGATGGGCTGAACTGGACCTGGGCAATGGCACTGGCGCTGGGGGCGCTGCTGATCTTCCGGATCGGCTTCGGCATCGGGCGGCTGACGCGCGGCGGCGAGGATATCCGGCCGATCGATACGGGGCGCATCTCGCCCGCCGTCCGGCTTGAAATCGGCGACGCGCTGCGCCGGGGCCGCAAGATCGAGGCGATCAAATTGCTGCGCAAGGATACCGGCTGCGGGCTCGCCGAAGCCAAACATACCATCGAGGCCATGATGCCCTGAGGGGATCGCGGCCTGCGCGGCGGTTATTTTGCCGGGGTGGGTTTGGCCCAGGGGTTTTCAGGCGGCGGCGCGGGCTGCGCATTCGCCTCGCGGATCACATCCTGCAGATCGGCGATCGGATCATCCGGCTTGACCTCCTGCGGCGGCTTGTAATTCTTGGACCAGGGATTGAGGTGCTGCTGCGTCGCTGCGGCCTGAGCCGGGTTGGCGACTGGCGGCGGATCGGGCGAGGGAATGCTGCAATAGGCGGTGAGCAACATGCCGGCCGCCCACCACAGCGCCTTCCAGCGACTGGTGAACACCGAGGTGATCTTAGGCCCAAACATGGCCGCGCCCTAACACGCAAGTGGTTAACAAAAGGTCCAATTTTGCCCAAATCCGCGCCTCTTCCGCCGGAGGACGATTGGGCCTAACCTGCCACCGCGCGGGCCAAAGGAGCCTGCCAAGGGGGGCAGCACAGATGGACGATAATCGACCGGGGCTTGAAACACAGCAAGGCAATCGGGCTCCAGCGGGCGGGTTTGAGCTCAACAACCCGACCATCGTGAGCCTGCTCTACCTCGCCTCCTTCGTGGTCGGCATCACCGGGCTGATCGGGCTGGTGCTCGCCTATCTCTGGAAGGGCGAACATCACGCCGAATGGGAAAGCTCGCACTATCAATATCTGATCCGCACCTTCTGGATCGGGCTGATCGGCAGCATCGCCGGCCTGATCCTGCTGCTGATAGTAATCGGGGTGTTTGTGCTGATCGGCGTGGCAGTGCTGGTGGTGGTGCGCAGCGTGATGAGCCTGGTGAAGGCGCAGAAACGCGAGCCAATGCCCAATCCGGAGAGCTGGTGGGTTTAACTCCGCTCGGCCTGGGCAACCACCTTGCGGCACAGATCGACAAATTCGCGATAGGCTAGATCGCTTTTGGCATCATTGGTGCGCCATGCGCAGATCACACCTTATTCCTTCGACGATTACCAGAAGAAGACGATGGCGAAGGCGCTGGCGGGCAGCAGGATCATTGCCGGCCGAAACCACCTGCTGCGAACAGCCCGCTTTGGATCGGGCAGGCGCAAGCCACGGTCGGTATAGGCCGTTTCGCGCAGACGTCTGGCTTTCTGCGGTGAAAAGCGAATGACTTCGGTCATCGCCGCCTGTTAGTCTCTCTTGATTGGCAGGAGGTTAAACCATGCGCAGACCACAGAGCGTTGCCTCGCTCGACAAGCTCGGCCGGGTGCGGCTTTCGAAGCAATTCTTCATGCGCGACATGCTCCATTCCGAGATCGCGCCCATAGACGTTCAAGGGCGCTTAACTTCTACTCCGCCGCCTGCGTAGTCCCGCTGTCGCCCTCGCCAAACATATCCGGCTCGCCGGCGGCGTCTTCGACATCATTGGCCCCGTCTGATGCCTTGGCGTTGCGGCGGCTGTCGAAATTGGCCCAGACTTCGTTCCAATTGCCCTTGGTGGCGGCTTTGGAATATTCGGTGGCGCGGGTTTCGAAGAAATTGGCGTGTTCCACCCCGTTGAGCAGCGGGGTGAGCCAGGGGAGCGGGTGATCCTCGATCATATAGACCGGCTTGAAGCCGAGCTGGCCCAGCCGCCAATCGGCGATGAAGCGGATATAGCGCTTGATCTCGTTCGGGGTCATGCCCGGCACCGGGCCCTGTTCGAAGGCGAGATCGATGAAGGCATCTTCCAGCCGCACCGTCTTCTGGCAGGCGTCGATAATATCTTCTTTCACCGCCTTGGTGAGGCAGCCGCGTTCGGCGCAGAAGGCGTGGAACAGCTGGGTGATGCCTTCGCAATGCAGGCTTTCATCCCGCACGCTCCAGCTGACGATCTGGCCCATGCCCTTCATCTTGTTGAAGCGCGGGAAATTCATCAGCATGGCGAAGCTGGCGAAGAGCTGCAGCCCTTCGGTGAAGCCGCCGAACATCGCCAGCGTGCGGGCGATATCCTCATCGGTGTCGACCCCGAATTCCTGCAGATAATCGTGCTTGTTGCGCATCTCCTCATATTCGAGGAACATGCCATATTCGCTTTCGGGCATGCCGATCGTGTCGAGCAGATGCGAATAGGCCGCGATATGCACCGTCTCCATATTGGAGAAGGCGGCGAGCATCATCTTGACCTCGACCGGCTTGAACACCCGGCCATATTTATCGTGGTAGCAATCCTGCACCTCGATATCGGCCTGGGTGAAGAAGCGGAAGATCTGGGTGAGCAGGTTGCGCTCATGATCGGAGAGGTTCTGCGCCCAGTCGCGGCAATCCTCGCCCAGCGGCACCTCCTCGGGCATCCAATGGACCTGCTGCTGGCGCTTCCAGAACTCGTAAGCCCACGGATATTCGAAGGGCTTGTAGGTCTTTCTGGCTTCGAGCAACGACATGTAGTGTCTCCGTGGGTTTTCCGGGCGAACCTCCAGCATAGGGAATCATGCCTTGGAATCGAAGGCAAGCGCTATTGTTTGGGGGGGATAAGTGGTGAAATCTTGTTACGCGGCGGCGCAAGGAAAGGGGCGGGCGCAGCCCTGCCGCACCCGCCCACCGGCAATCCTTGGAATGCTGCCGGAAATTACTTCCAGAACATGCCGCCCTTGAGGCCCTTGTCCTTCCGGTTGCCCCACATCTTCAGATACATCCACAGGCCCGAGAAGGAGAAGAACAGCAGCGCAAAGCCCGACAGCAGCGAGATCGCGGTGCCGATCGGGCCGAAGGTCTCGCCCGAATGGAGATGATGGAAAAAACCGACCCAGCTGCGCAGGCCCCCAGCGCCTTCCGGGGCGGGAGCTATGCAGCGCCAGCCTTCAGGGCAGGTGAAGTCAACCACGGCGGCGGGCGCGGCCTGTTCGGGCGAGGACTGAAGCTCACCTGCAATCTCGAACACATGGCTGAGCACGCCGGTGGAGGCGATCCAGAGCATGAAGACGCCAAAAAACAGCGAGAGCCAGCGATGCCATTTGCGCATAGGTCAGAGATTCCTTGGAGGGTTTATTGAGAATTGTTCGCAATAATAGCCGCGACGACCGCAATGGGCAAGCGCCAAAGTGTAACGCAGCGTAACTGCTGGTAGCGTCCGGCCGCACCAGGCGATTGAACCGGCCGCGCGATCATGGCAGTCGGCGCAGATGGAACCGCGCCGCCCCGCACCCGCCAGCCACCGTCAGCTTGCCGCTTATCTCGCGCGGATCGGCCTTGACGCACCGCCCACGCCCGATGCTGCCGGGCTGGCTCGGCTGCAGCAGGCCCACCGCGAGGCGATAGCTTTCGAGAATCTCGACGTGCGGCTGGGGCGCGGGATCGCGATCGGCAGCGAGCCGGTGTTCGACAAGCTCGTCCTGCGGCGGCGCGGGGGCTACTGCTTTGAACAGAACCGGCTCTATGCCGATATGCTCGCCGCGCTAGGCATTGCCAGCCGCGCGCTGCTGGCGCGGGTGCTGCTTGGTCCCCCGCTCGAAGAGCCGCCCGCGCGCAGCCATATGCTGTTGCTGGCGCAGGTGGCGGGCGAGAGCTGGATTCTCGATGCCGGTTTCGGCGGCTCTTTTGTCCCGCCGCTGCCGCTGGCCGAAGGAGTGGAGGTCACCAGTGCCGATGGCGCGCATCATCGCCTGGTGCGCAGCGGTGCGCGCGGGGGCCTGACGGGCGAATGGCAGCTCCAGCGCGCCGGGCCTGCCGCCACGAACGACGGGCGGACCTTGCCGCATGGCGATTGGCAGCCGCAATATTCCTTCGATCTGGCGGAGGTTGGCGGCGAAGATCTGGAACAGGCCAATCATTGGACCGCGAGCCACCCCTTGTCGCGCTTCGTACAGGGTCTGATGGTCACCACGGTGCGCCCGCAAGGCTTCGGTTCGCTGATCGATCGCAGCTGGACCGAAAGCGGGCAACCGGACGGCGCCCGGGCGGAGATTGAAAGCCCGCAGGAATACCGCCGCATATTGCACGAGCATTTCGGGCTGGAGCTGAGCGAAGCGGAGATCGCCGGTCTGGGCCTGTTCGGCGGCTGAGCCGCGCCCAACTGCGCCCAATTGCGTATCCCGTCAATTGCGACGGCGGGTCTTCGAATGGCCGAAGAAGGATCCGCCGCCCAGCACGGTGATCCCGAGGAAGAACCCGAAATCATACCAGCCGCCACTGTTCGGCACCGCATAGACCGCGATCGCCGGATCGAACAGCGAACCGATCCAGGCAAAGGGGAACACGAATCCGTGCCACATCCCCCACCAGAAACCGGGGGAGTGGGCCGCGTGGCTTACCCCTTCGGGGATCTGATGTGCGCAGGCGGAAACGATCAGCAATGCGGCCAGCGCGCACAGGGCGCGCGGGCGGATCAGGGGATGTGCCTTACTGGCAGGCAAGACATTCCTCATAATCGGTCTGCCCGCCCTCGCCGGCGCTGAGTTCGATCTTGGGCGCGTCGGCGGTGTTGTCCGCTTCGACTCCGCCGGCAAAGCCCGCGCGCTGCACGCTCTTGCTGCGCAGATAATAGAGCGATTTGATGCCCTTCTCCCACGCCTGGAAGTGCAGCATCAGCAGATCCCATTTGTCGACATCGGCCGGGATGAACAGGTTGAGGCTCTGCGCCTGATCGATGAAGGGCGCGCGATCGGCCGCGAATTCGAGCAGCCAGCGCTGATCGATCTCGAAGCTGGTTTTGTAGACCGCCTTTTCCTCCGGGCTGAGGAAATCGAGATGCTGGACGCTGCCGCCCTTTTCGAGGATCGAATTCCAGACATTGTTGGAATCCTTCGATTTGGCGGCGAGGAGCTTTTCCAGATAGGGATTCTTGACCACGAAGCTGCCCGACAGGGTCTTGTGGGTATAGATATTGGCCGGGATCGGCTCGATACAGGCGCTGGTGCCGCCGCAGATGATGCTGATCGAAGCGGTCGGCGCGATCGCCATCTTGCAGGAAAACCGCTCCATCACGCCGACATCTTCGGCATCGGGGCAGGGGCCGCGTTCCTTGGCCAGCAGCATCGAGGCTTCGGCAGCCTTCTGATTGATATGCTTGAACATCTTCATGTTCGAAGCCTTGGCCATCGCGCCCTTCCATCGCGAAGCCCTTCATCTGAAGGTAGGAGTGGAAGCCCATCACGCCCAGCCCGACCGAGCGTTCGCGGCTGGCCGAATATTTGGCCCGCGCCATTTCCGGCGGCGCGCGGTCGATATAATCCTGCAGCACATTGTCGAGGAAGCGCATCACATCCTCGATGAAGCGCTTGTCAGCGTTCCACTCATCCCACTTTTCAAGGTTGAGCGAGGAAAGGCAGCACACCGCCGTGCGATCATTGCCAAGATGATCGACTCCCGGTGGGCAAGGTGATTTCGCTGCACAGGTTCGAGGTCGAGACCTTGAGCCCGAGCTCGCGGTGATGCGCCGGCATCATCCGGTTCACCGTGTCGGAGAAGACGATATAGGGCTCGCCGGTTGCCAGCCGGGTCTCGACCAGCTTCTGGAACAGCGACCGCGCATCCACCGTGGCGCGCACCGAGCCGTCTTTCGGGCTCTTGAGATCGAATTTGTCGCCCGCGCGCACCGCTTCCATGAAATCATCGGTCAGCAGCACGCCGTGATGCAGATTGAGCGCCTTGCGATTGAAATCGCCGCTCGGCTTGCGGATCTCGAGGAATTCCTCGATCTCGGGATGCGAGACGTCGAGATAGCAGGCGGCCGAACCGCGCCGCAGCGAACCCTGCGAAATCGCCAGCGTCAGGCTGTCCATCACCCGGACGAAGGGAATGATCCCGCTGGTCTTGCCATTGAGGCCGACCGGCTCACCGATCCCGCGGACATTGCCCCAATAGGTGCCGATGCCGCCGCCCTTGCTGGCCAGCCAGACATTCTCGTTCCAGGTGCCGACGATCCCTTCAAGACTGTCGGACACCGAATTGAGATAGCAGCTGATCGGCAAGCCGCGATTGGTGCCGCCATTGGACAGCACCGGGGTGGCGGGCATGAACCACAGCCGCGAAATATAATCATACAGCCGCTGGGCATGTTCGGCATCGTCGGCATAGGCATCGGCGACGCGCGCAAACAGATCCTGATAGCTTTCGCCGGGCAGCAAATAGCGATCGGTCAGCGTGCCCTTGCCAAATTCGGTCAGCAGCTCATCGCGACTGGTGTCAGTCACCACGCCGAAGCGGCGCGCACGCACCGATTTGCTGTCGTCCACCGGCTCCGCGGCAGCCTTCATCGCCTGGGCCAATGCGCCAGCGGCGGCCGCTGCCACCAGCCCTTCCGAGCCCTGATCCTTGCTGTCCATCGTCACTGCCGGGTCAACTGCCTTTTCCTGGGCGATCCGTGGAGCCTTTGCAGAGGGAGCTTGCGCGGAGGGCTTCGCCCCATCCGCCTGCTTTTCAACAATAGCGCCGTCCAACTCATCGAGCCCCATCGCCGCTTCATCCCCAGTCCTGAAATCCATGCCCACGCCCCCGAATCCATATCTGACAAACAACGGTTACCAACACCCGCTGTTCCACATTCGTTCGAATCGGCAGCAAGACGACCAGCCTACCAATTCGGGATGACAAAAAGGGAATTAGTTTTCCCCCGCCTGTCCCCAGCCGATTGCCCCAGGGCATCGGCAGCCCCCCAGAATCCTGCCTGCACGAGCGAATCGGCCCGCAAGCTGGAATCTAGGTCTTGTAGGTGCCCCCGCTGACACAACCACTAGCCATAGTGCTTTGACCGCGAATCGCGCGCAAGTGGTAAATGCGGCCTTTACCAATTGTGACTCGGTAATGACTCGCTGCCATACCCTTGCAACACACCGCGACGCGCGGTCAAAGCTGGGCTGGAGCAACACGCAAGAGTCTAAATGAATCCGCGCAAAAAAATTTTCAGCCAGCCCACCCCGGGTGGCGGCTTGAATCAATTGAATCGCGCGTTGAAATTTTCGTGCTTGGCGAGTGGCTGAAGACTACGGGCCTGCTGCCCCAAAGGGCTACGGCACCAGCACCGTATCCAGTGCCTCTGGCAGGGTCTCGGGATAATCGAGGATATAGTGCAGCCCCCGGCTTTCGTGGCGCTTGAGCGCGCTTTGCACGATCAGGCCCGCGCATTGCAGCAGGTTGCGCAGTTCGATCAATTCCGTCGTCACGCGGAAATGGCCGTAATAATCGTCCACCTCGCCGGTCAGCAGATTGATCCGGTGCTGCGCGCGTTCAAGCCGCTTGGTGGTGCGCACGATCCCGACATAATTCCACATGAAGCGGCGGATCTCGGTCCAGTTCTGGTTGATCACCACTTCCTCGTCCGAATCGGTTACCCGGCTTTCATCCCAGGGATGGATTTCAGGCGGTGCCTCGAAGCTGTCCCACCGCTCCAGAATGTCGCGCGCCGCCGCTTCGCCGAACACGAAGCATTCGAGCAGCGAATTGGACGCGAGCCGGTTTGCGCCATGGAGCCCGCTTTCGCTGCATTCGCCCGCGGCATAAAGGCCCGGCAGATCGGTGCGGCCCTGCAGATCGATCAATATCCCGCCGCAGGTATAATGTTGCGCCGGGACGACCGGGATTGGTTGCTTGGTCATGTCGATCCCCAGGGTGAGCAGCTTTTCGTGGATATTGGGGAAATGCTCCATCACGAATTCGGGGGGCTCATGGCTGATATCGAGATGCACGAAATCGAGCCCGAAGCGCTTGATCTCGGAATCGATCGCGCGGGCCACGATATCGCGCGGCGCCAGCTCCATCCGTTCGGGATCATAGAAGCTCATGAAGCGCTTGCCGGTGCGCGGATTGATCAGCCGCCCACCTTCGCCGCGCACTGCCTCGGTGATCAGGAAATTCTTGACCTCGAGATTATAGAGGCAGGTCGGGTGGAACTGCATCATCTCCATATTGGAAACCCGCGCGCCGGCGCGCCAGGCCATCGCGATCCCGTCGCCGGTAGCGCCCGAAGGCGCGGTGGAGAAGCGATAGACGCGCCCCGCCCCGCCCGCCGCCATGATCGTGGCATGGGCGGTATGCGCCTCGACATGGCCGGTTTCGGAATTGAGCGCATAGGCGCCCCACACCCGGCCCGAGCCGGAATAGCGCTGTTCATGCTTGCCGGTGATCAGATCGATGCAGCTGCGATTGGCCAGCAGGGTGATATTGGGATGCTCTTCCGCCGCCTTGAGCAGCGCCATCTGCACCGCCCAGCCGGTGGCATCGTTCACATGCACGATCCGGCGATGCGAATGGCCGCCCTCGCGGGTGAGATGCAGCGCATTGCCTTCATTATTGAACGGCACGCCCAGCTCGATCAGCCGCTCGATCGCTTGGGGAGCGCCCTCGATCACGAATTCCACCGTTTCGCGCCGATTGAGCCCGGCGCCCGCGATCATGGTGTCGCGAATATGTTCCTCGAAGGTGTCCCCCGCATCGAGCACCGCGGCGATCCCGCCCTGCGCCCAGGCAGTGGAGCCGGAATTGAGCGCGCCCTTGGCCAGCACGAGCACTTTCCTGGTCTCAGCCAGGGTCAGCGCAGCGGTAAGGCCTGCAGCTCCGGAGCCGATGATCAGGACATCATATGCAATGTGTTTGGCCAAGGCCTGCTCCCTAAGCCCATGCTCTCGCCGCGCCTGCACCGGCAGGCAGCGAAGGGCCGCTCGTCATTGTCCGGTCATAGAACCGAAAACCGCCCGTTCGGCAATGTCCAGATTCGCGCACCGCAAACGCGGCGCGAATCTGGAGCGGTCAGGCCGGCTCCTGCGTGCTCGAGGTAAGCTGGACGAAGACATCCTCCAGATCCGCCTCGCGCGTGGTCACATCGGCGATCACGAAGCCCTGCTGCTGCACCAGCGCCAGCACCTGCCCGGCGGTGACCTTGGCCTTGTCATAGGTGATCGCGATCGACCGTTCGCCGGTCTTCTCGCTCTTGAGGAAGGCGTCGCTCGCAGGCGGGGCGCTGACTTCGCCTTCAACCGTGATCTCGACCACCTTTTCGCCCATCATTCCCACCAGCTCGCGCGTGGGACGATTGGCGATCAGTCTGCCGTGATTGATGATCGCGATCCGCTCGCACAATTCCTCGGCCTCTTCGAGGTAATGGGTGGTCAGCACCACTGTCACCCCTTCGGCATTAAGCTCGCGCACCAGTACCCACAGCTGGCGGCGCAGCTCGACATCGACCCCGGCGGTCGGCTCGTCGAGCACCAGGATCGGCGGCGAATGGACCAGCGCCTTGGCGATCAGCAGCCGGCGCTTCATCCCGCCGGACAGCGTGCGCGAATAGGCATCGCGCTTGTCCGCCAGATGGACCGCGCGCAGCAGCTCTTCCGATCGCCGCAGCGCCTTGGCGACGCCCCACAGACCGGCGGTATTTTCCAGCACTTCGAACGGGGTGAAGAAGGGATCGAACACCACCTCCTGCGGCACGATCCCGATCGAGACCTTGGCATTGCGCATGTCGGTATCGATATCGTGACCCCAGATATCCACCTTGCCGCTGGTTTTCATCACCAGCCCGGCCATGATGTTGATCAGGGTCGATTTGCCCGCACCATTGGGGCCGAGCAGACCGAAGATTCCGCCCTGGGGCACATCGATGCTGACATCGTCGAGCGCGAGCTTTCCTTCATCCCCGCCAGCCGCAGCATAGCGCTTGACGAGATTTCGGATGCTGATTGCGGAGGCCTGACTCATGGCGATGCTCTGTGCGTCAGGAATGCGCGCGGGTAAAGAGCCGGTCTCGCCGCTGGCGCACAGCGCAAACCCGCGATAAGCCCACCGCCATGATCGACACCGTCAGACTCGGAGAGTTTTCCCCCATCCAGCGCAGGAGCTCGCTCGTCGCTGTCATCCTGCTCGCCTGCGCCGGGCTCTGGACGCTGCTGGCCTTCCTGACAGCCGTGGGTTGGGCTGCGGTTTTTGCCCTGTCGCTGTGGCCCTGGTATGCCCGCTGCCTCACGCGCTGGCCGCAGCATGGCCGCGCCGTTCTGCCGGGCATCGCCACCTTCCTTGTGCTGCTGACCTTCGTTCTCCCGCTGATCGTTATTGCGACCGCGCTCGCGCATGACAGCGCCATGCTGGTGCAATGGATCGAGCAAACAGGCGCACAAGGGATGCCGCCACCCGCGCTGCTGCATAATCTGCCTTTCGGCCAGCAGCTGACCGGCTGGTGGCAGGCCCATCTGGCGCAGCCCGGCGGGCTCAGCCGCCTGCCACTTCTCGGTCAGGGCGGTTCCTCGCTCGATCTGGGCGGGCGCTTTCTCGGTGCAGTGCTGCACCGGGTGCTGATCATCATCTTCATGCTGGTGATTCTGTTCTTTCTGCTGCGCGATGGCGAAAGCATCGCGCGCGGGTTGCGCATCGGCAGCACCCGCGCCTTTGGCCCGGCGGGCGAACATGTCGGCGAGCAGATCGTCCAGGTGGTTCGCGGAACGGTCAATGGCTTCGTGGTGGTCGGGCTCGGCGAAGGCGTGCTGCTGGGCGTGGCCTATTATGTCGCCGGCGTGCCGCATCCGGCCATCATGGGCCTGCTGACCGCGCTGCTTTCGGCGCTCCCGCTGGGTTCGGTGGTCGCCTATCTCGCTGCTGCCGGGCTGCTGGCGGCCAATGGCCAGATCGGCGCGGCGGTTGCCCTGACCGTGCTCGGCTCGGTCGTGGTGTTCATCGCCGACCATTTTGTGCGCCCGGTGCTGATCGGCGGGGCAACCCGGCTGCCGTTCCTGCTGGTGCTGCTTGGCATCATTGGCGGGATCGAGGCCTGGGGCCTGATCGGCATCGTTCTGGGGCCTGCGCTGATGGCGGCGCTGCTGCTGCTGTGGCGCGAATGGATCGGCGCGCAGCGCGGGCCGCTCAATCCGCCGGGACAGGATGATGGCCCCGCACCGATTGGCGGCTAGAAAACTCCCCCGGGCTTTGATATCGCGCTGGCATGATAGCGCCCCCCGAAGTGATCCTCACCGATTCTCACCGCGTCAGCTGCGACGGTGCCACCGGCATCCGCACAAATGGTGCCTTTCGCCCCGCTGCATTGGGCCATCCGCGCATTTGGCTCGAGATTGACGAACATGGCTATGTCGATTGCGGCTATTGCGACCGGCGCTTCGTGCTCAAGGGCGGCCCGGCCGAGGGCGCAGACCAATCCGCGCTGCCCGATATCGCCGAAGGTGCCAGCCCGCAGGGTTAAACCCGATATGGCGGGCTGGAAGATCGCGAGGCCGGCCTTTCGCCCTGGCCCGCTTGCCCCTATATCGGGCTGCATGACCTTTACCGATCCCGCGCGGCCATCTCTACGCTGACGGCAAGCTTTCGCCCGATGATGCCCAGACTCTCGCGCGCTCGGCGCTTGAGCGCTGCGACGATGGCGAGCTCTATCTCCAGTTCAGCGCCAGCGAGAGCTTCGGCTTCGACGACGGGCGGCTCAAGACGGCCGATTATTCGCGCGATTCGGGCTTCGGCCTGCGCGGCGTTTCAGGCGAGATGACCGGCTTTGCCCATGCCAACGATATCAGCGCCGCCGCCATCGCGCCGCGCCGGCGAGACGCTGCAGCTGCTCGATCCCGACCAGCGCCCGGCCCGCCGCGCCGCCGCGCAAGAACAACCGCCACCTTTATACCGATCCAGCCCGCTCGATCTGGTGCCGTTCGCCGAAAAGGTGAAGCTGCTCGAAACGATCGACGCCGCCGCCCGCGCCCGCGATCCCGCGCGTGAGCCAGGTGTCGGCGAGCCTTTCGGGCAGCTGGTCCGTGGTCGAGATCGTCCGCGCCGACGGCTTCATCGCCACCGATATCCGCCCGCTGGTGCGGCTCAACGTCTGGATCGTGGCCGAAAGCAACGGCCGGCGCGAAACCGGCAGCTTACGGCATCGGCGGGCGCCATCTTTATGACCGGCTGTTCGAGGAGGCGAACTGGAACCGCGCGATCGACACGCGCTGGCCCAGGCGCTGGTCAATCTTGAAAGCGTGGCTGCCCCGGCCGGCGAAATGACCGTGCTGCTCGGCCCCGGCTGGCCCGGCGTGCTGCTGCACGAGGCGATCGGCCACGGGCTCGAAGGCGATTTCAACCGCAAGGGCACCAGCGCCTTTTCCGGGCGCATCGGCGAGCGGGTGGGCGCGCCGGGCGTGACCGTGGTCGATGACGGCTCGATCCATGACCGGCGCGGCTCGCTGTCGATCGACGATGAGGGCACGCCGACCGGCGAGACCGTGCTGATCGAGGACGGCATCCTCAAGGGCTATATGCAGGACCGGCTCAACGCGCGGCTGATGGGCATGGAGCCGACCGGCAATGGCCGCCGCGAAAGCTATGCCCACGCGCCGATCCCGCGCATGACCAACACCTTCATGCGGGCGGGCAACGACGATCCGGCAGAGCTGCTCGGCCGGGTCAAGAACGGAATTTTCGCCAAGAGCTTCGGCGGCGGGCAGGTCGATATCGTCTCGGGCAAGTTCGTCTTCTCCTGCACCGAGGCCTACAAGGTCGAAAACGGCAAGCTCGGCGCCCCGATCAAGGGCGCGACGCTGATCGGCGACGGGCCGAGCGTGCTGACCCGGGTGAGCGGCATCGGCAATGATCTGGAACTCGATCGCGGGCATCGGCATGTGCGGCAAGGCCGGCCAGAGCGTGCCTGCCGGGGTTGGCCAGCCGACCCTGCTGATCGATGCGATCACCGTGGGCGGCACCGCCTGAACCTGGCCCCGTGTCAGGATGCATTCAGGATTATTGCGCTATCCCCTCCCCACAAAACGGAGAGATCTATGCGCAAGCTCATATTCGCGATGGCTGCCACCACCCTGGCCTTGACCGGGGGCGCTGCCAGTGCCGGCCAATCCACTATAGAAAAGGGCGAGGCCCGCCTTGCCAAGATGCTGGACGGGCGGGTTCCGGGCGAACCGGTCAGCTGCATTTCCACCATGGGCCGCGACCGGCTGCAGGTTATCGACGAGACGGCGGTGGTCTATGACGGCGGCAAGACGATCTATGTCGCGCGCCCGTCAGACCGCAATCAGCTCGAAAGCAACGATGTGCTGGTGATCGAGCGGACCAGCGGCACCCAGCTATGCACGATGGATGTGATCCGCACGATCGACCGCACCTCCGGCTTCATGACCGGCGCGGTATTCCTCGACAATTCGTGCCCTACACCAAGCCGGCGAGTAAACCGGGCATGGCCGCCGCCCCGCGCCGCTGGGCGGCGGAACTGCTGCATTTCTGGTTCCACCATCTCGGCCCGCGCGACTGGTTCCGTCGGCGGGCCGGCGATCGACGCCGCGCTTGAGCAGCGTTTCGAACCCGATCTGCTCGCCTGTTCACGCAGAGCGCCGACAGCTTCCTGCACGATCCGCTGACCGCGCGCGCGGCGGTGCTGCTGTTCGACCAGGTGCCGCGCAATCTCTATCGCGGCAGCGCAGCAGGCCTTTGCCTTCGATCCGCTGGCGCGCCACATCAGCCGGGGAATTATCGCGCGCGGGTTGGGACGTGCATCTGCCGCGCGCGCAGCGCCAATTCGTCGGCCATGCCGCTGATGCATAGCGAGCAGATCGCCGACCAGCTTGCCTCGCTGGCCTATTTCGCCGCGCCTCGGCAGCAGCTATAATTTCGCCTTCGCGCGCAGGCATTTCCGGATGATCGCGCGCTTTGGGCGGTTCCCGCACCGCAATGCCGCGCTCGGCCGCACCAGCACCCCAGCCGAACTGGCCGCGATCGCCGCCGGAAATGCGTGGTAGAATCGGCCCGGTAGTATGGGCCCGGTAGCATGGGCCAGGTAAAATGGTTCAGGCCGGGCGGTGCTCTGGCCCTTGCGGAAGAGATAGAGCACCAGCAGCGCCGCCACCAACCCGCCGCCAAGATTGGCACAAAGCTCTCCGCCCCATACGCCCATCGCCCCCCAGCGCGGCTGCAGCAGCGCCGCGACCGGCAGCATGATCAGCGCCACCCGTGCGAGCGAAAGCACCAGCGCGGTGCTGGCCCGGTCGATTGCGTTGAGCGCGCCATTGGTGATGATCAGGATACCGAAGCCGGCATAGCCCCAGGCCCCGATTGACAGATAATCCCCAAATTCCCGGATGATCGCCGGGTCGCTGCTGAAAATTCGCCCCAATTCATGCCGCAGCGCCACCATCACCAGCGCGATCAGCAGGCCATAGGCGAGGCAGAACAGGCCTGACTGGACCAGCGCCGCACGGGCGCGGTCGCGCTGACCGGCGCCCCAGTTCTGCCCCACGATCGCGCCGATCGAACCCGACAGGCCAAGCAGCGGCACAATCGCAAAGGCCTGCAGCCGGGTTGCCGCGCCATAGCCGGCGACCGCCGCTGCGCCTTCGCTGGCGAGCAGCGAGGTCAGCACCGCCAGCCCCATAGGATTGATCGCATTGGCAAAGCTCGCCGGCCCGGCGACCCGCGCCAATGCGCGTGTGTTATGCGCGAAACGGCAGGCCCGCAGAATAGTGGGGTGGAAGGGCAGTTCGGTCTTCTGCAGGGTCCAGAACCCTAGCGTGCAGCCCAGCGCCATGCCCAGCACCGTGGCATAGGCCGATCCGGCGATGCCATAGCCCGGCAAGATCCCCAGCCCGTCGATCAGCAGCGGATTGAGCACCAGATTGCTGGCCGCCATGGTGAGCATGATCGCGCTCGATCGCTTGGCCTCGCCCTGTGCCCTCAGGTTTCCGTTGAGCCCCATCAGCACCAGCATCAGCGGAAAGCCGAAGGAATAGGGAACGATGAAGTGGTCGATCAGCGCCAGCAGCTCCGGCCCCGCATTCATCGCGCGAAACAGCATATGGCGCACGGCAAACAGCGCCGCGGCCATCACAAAGCCGAGGCCGGTCGCCAGCACGATGCCGAGATTGCCGACCCGGTTCGCCTCAAGATGGTCCCCCGCACCCAGCCGCCGCGAGACCACCGAGGTGATCGAGGCCATGACCCCGACCCCAAGGCTCGACAGGGCCTGGGTGATCGGAAACACGAAGCTCATCGCCGCGAGCTGCGCCCCGCCCAACCGGCCGATAAAAAAAGCATCGACGATCCCGACCGAAGTCATCGCCGCAATCGCCACCACCGCAGGGGTGGTCTGGCCGATCAAATGGCCGGTGATCGATCCCGTGGTGAGGCGGGCGGAGCGGGATGGAGTGGGGCCGGACATGCGCGAAGATGTCATAGGCCGCCAATCAAGCGTGGCAAGATGCGACGCGCCCCGCTGCCGACGCACCTTTGCGAACGGGTCGCGCCAGTCTCCTGCTGCGGCGCTAGAGCCCCAGGATGGATATTTTCGCGGTGGTAATCTCGGTCGGCCAGAGCACTTCGGTGAGGCCAGTCGCGACCGCGACCTTTTGCGAACCATTCACGCTATAGGTGATAACCCCGCCGCCGATTGCGCCGCCGATCTTACCGCCCCACAATTTGTTGCCGCTATGCGCGTCCACTGCATAGAAATTGCCGCCCATGTCGCCGAAGAAGACCACCCCCCCGGCCGTGGGCGTCATGCCGCTCTGGATTGGATAATTGGTTTTCACGCGCCATTTCCAGGCACCGGAATCCGCATCGACTGCATAGACCCATCCGGCCCAGTGGCCGAAGGGATCCGCCTTGCCCCAGGTGTTGAAGGGATTGATCGAATCTTCAGCTGACCAGGGGGTGCCATTGGCTGCGCCGAGCACCTTTGCCTGCTTCTGCAGGGTCACTGTGGTGCACCAGTCAACCTCGCCGATATAGACGAGATTTGTGTCAGGATCGAAGGCCGGCCCGTTCCATTCCGCGCCGCCGGTCGATCCAGGGCAGAAATGGACCGAATTGCCTTCGGAGAAGGTCGCATCGGCATTTTCAACGCGCGTCACCGGCGTGCGATAGAGCAGATCGCCCGAGCCGAGATCGAAGCCGTAGAGATGGCCATCCTTGGGCGCGACCGACATCACGGTCTTGCCGCCGGCGGTGTGAATCAGCGCGGGCGGGCTCGAGACATCCCAATCATGCCAATCGCGCGGGACGATCTTGAAATGGCGTTTGTAATCGCCGGTCTTCGCATCGAGCACCACGACCGAGCCCGAATAGAGGTTCGGGCCCTTGCGGACCCCGGCCGCGAAATCGGGGGCGGGATTGCCGCCGGGAATATAGAGCAGCCCGCTTGCCGGATCGAGCGTGTAGGAAGTCCAGGTCGCGCCCCCGGTGATCGGCGCACCCTTGGCATTTTGCCAGCTGGAGCCATCGAGCGGCGAGGCCCCCTGCGGCCCGCGCGCAAGGTCGGCGGGCGATTTGGGGACCAGATAGAATTCCCACACAATCTGGCCGGTCTTCGCATCAAGAGCGTACATCCGCCCCTTCACGCCTTTGATATCGCCGCCCGCATTGCCCGCGAAGACCAGTCCGTTCCACGCGATCGGCGCGGCCGGGACGGTCTCGCCCTTTTTCGCATCGGCAATGGTGGTCGCCCACAGCCGCTTCCCGGTCTTGAAATCATAGGCCAGGATGCGGCCATCCTGCGTGCCGCGGTACAAGCGGCCATCCATATAGGCCGCGCCGCGATTGACGCCTTGCAAAGTGCCGGGCGTGTAACTTTCATGGGTGCGCCAGTTTTGATGGCAATTGCTCGGATCAATCGAGAAAGTGTCATATTCGGTCGTGCCGATCAGCGCCCCGTTCACCTCGATCAAGCCGCTGTTGAAGCCGGTATATTGATGCGTGTCATAGGTGCACAGCACCTTCAATTTGCCGGCGGTCTGGCTGTTGATCTGGGTCAGGCCGGAAAAGCGATTGGAGGTCAGCGTCTTGTTATAGCTCGGCCAGTCGCCGGTGGTGCTGTCGGCAGCGGCGGTCCCGGCGGCCTCTGCCTCTACCGGTCCGGCTGCCAGCGGGACCTGGCCGGAACCTGCCTGAACCGGTGCCGTCTCGGTCGTGAGAGTGCCTTTGGGCGCGGAAAGATAGCGCACATAATTGATGCCCATCGCCATGACAGGCACGGCTGCGTTCCAATTGGCGTAAAGAAATATCCCGCCAGCAACCGCGCCAAGCGACACGGCCCCGCCGACAATTGCTAGGCGTTTGCCCATGGCTTCATTCTCCTGAGGCGGATTGATCTATGCCAAACCAATGGCCCGAAGCGCCAATTGTTCCCACGCGCAGAGGGCCGTCACCTTGCCGGGGAGTTTGACAAGGAGATCTCGCACCGGAGGCTCGACGGCGGGCGGCGAAAGTCCGCGGACTTGCCGGATCAGCCCAGTTCGAAGGTGGTGACGCCGAAGATGCGCTGATGGGCAATCTGCGGCACCGGCCCCAGATACATCCGCGCGCAGCCGAACACCTCCTCCAAGGCGTGACGCTTGACCAGCGCCATGGCAGCGGGATTATTTTCCGGCGCATCGATGAACAGCGGGCCGCCGTCTGCAAAGGGTGCCAGCTGTGCAAACAGGGCTTCGGCAACCTCGCCATCATCGGCAAACAGCGGGCCGATCTTGCAACCATTGCCGCAGCGACGCACCACGCCATAGCCGGTGAGCGCGCCATCGCGCAGATAGCCGAGCGCCAGGCTGTCTTGCTGGGTGATCCAGCGTGCCAGAAACTCCCGCCGGGGAGCGGGAAAACAGGCGCGGTCATAGGCTTCGATCTGCCCAAACGGCAGCGCGTCGAGCGCGGTGACGGCAGGATCGGGCGTGGCGCGGTCCGCTGCGGCAATCTCTGCCCGGAAACGCATATTGCGATGCGAGAGCGTGAAGCCCCCCTTGGCATAATAGGGCTGCATCGCGAATACGCCGTCCATCCCGATGGTGGCGCCGGGCCTCAACCGGGCGAGCAAGCGATCGCGCCGTGCATGCCAAAGACGGTCGCCAAAGCCGCGCCCGCGAAACTCGGGGCGGATGATGAAGAACCCCATAAAGCCGAATGCGCCGCCATAGGAGGTGATCGCACCGCCACCGATCAGTTGACCGTCCAATTCCGCCGCGATGAAGGCGTCGGGATCATTGGCCCAGAAAACATCCGTATCATGAAGGCCGGGATTCCAGCCCTCACGCCCCGCCCAGTTGACCAGTTGGTCGACTTCGCTGCGGGTCATGCTGCGAATTGAAAGCTCGTCGGTCATGGTCACAGCTCGCGAAAGAAGCGGAAACTGCTGCGCTCATAGCCAAGCTGTTCGTAAAAGCGATGCGCATCCTTGCGCCTCAGATTGCTGGTCACTTCGACCAGCCCGCAGCCCCTGGCCTTGAACGACTGCTCCGCCGCACGGACCAGCGCCGCACCGATTCCCCGCCCGCGCAGGCCTTCCTCGACCACCACCATCGACATGCGCCCCAGCGGTTTGGGCCGCTGCAGCACATGCATGATCGAGGTGGTGAGGCAGCCGACCACACGCCCATCCAGTTCCGCGACCAGCACTTCGCCCCCCGCCGCTTCGAGCAGCACCAGGCGCGCGGATGTCGATCTTGGCCGTGAGAACCCTCACGAGACCGTATAAGTTGACGCAGACTGACAGAACATCGTAAAATCCACTTGCAAACGGGCCGGGCCATAGGTTGGCATTAGGAATTTCTACGTAACAATTTTGAATTGGACTCCAAGGGCTCGTAAGCGCGCAAGAAGGCAGCGACGGCGTTTGACACTGACACATCAATATCGAACCAAGGGTCTTTGGAAAATATCAGCGGCTCTATTACGCCTGCTTCTAGAAGGCCCTTCAGATGTATAGACAATATGTTTGGATCAACTTTCATAATAAATCCAACATTTATTGCTTCATCGAAATAATCTGCAACTTTCAGCCAAAATTTGCGACTTCCTTCCTCATACATTTGCCCGACTATGAGAGAGTGCCTCTTGCTGATTCCGACAGTTGTTCTAATGAATGACAAAGATATGTCTGACGACACGGCTTTTACATATGATTTCCCGAACTTAATCAGAACTTTACTAATATTATTTTCATCTATACGGAGTAACTTCAATATATTTTCATACATTATCGAAGATCGACTGAACATGGCACCTGAAAACAAATCATCCTTAGATTTAAAATATCCGTAGATAGTTGCTTTTGACAGACCTGCACGCATCGCTATTGCGTCCATGCTCGCGCGTTCATAGCCAACATCGCAGAACACGTCGGCTGCCGCATTCAACAAGATCTCCCTTCGCTCTACCGTTTTCTTGCGCATAGGCCCCTTCTTGCAAATGTCCGGCCTTACGCCGCGATCCGGTTGGCGGTGCTCATACCCGCACCACCGATGCCGGTGTGGATTTCGAGGTTGTCGGCGCCCAAAATGAGCGATTTCCTGGCCCGCCGCCTGTTGAAAAAACGTCTATTGCAGCATCCTCCAAACCACTATGATCGCGTTCGGAGCCGCGAAGTCGCGGCAGCGTCGATCCGCAGTGCCTCGGGGTCGTGCTGCGGATCGCCAAGCACCACGACGCCATAGTCGCGCGCCGCCGCCTCCGCCGAGATATATTCGTCGCGCACGTCTCGCAACACATGGTCCGGGTTGCGGGTCAAAGGCGAACCCCAGCCGCCCGCGCCGCTGCCGATCGCGCGCACGATCGCTCCTGCTCCGCCCGCAACTGGCTCGTCGAGGCTGATATAGTCTCCGCACGGGTCGGCCTGATTGGTGGTTCGGTCGATCAGTCCGGCCAATGCGATAGCTTGCCGATACACCGGCCCTTGTGGCGTGGCTTCAGGCCACCCCGCGCCGCCGTCTGGGGTTCCGGCGGAATTCAGCATCCATGCGCCCCCAAGCTGGCCAGCTTGCCCCCCGGACACGCCTTGAGACGAAGCCTTGGCATGCAGCGTCGTGCCGCGGTGAGCGCCGGCATGGCGCCACAGGACGTCCGTCATCGTCCCGGCGCCGCCTCTGTGGCGGCCCGGCCCGGCTGTATCGATCATCGCTTCGTGTGACAGGATGACCATCGGCGCCATTGATTCGCGCGGTTCCACGCCGGAATCGATGAAGTTCAGCCACGGCATGAGCGAATTGCTATCGCCATCCCCAGCGGCTGTCCCGCCCCACGGGACCGAGGACATGGAAGTGGCGATGGCGTGATTGGCCCATTCGTCCCCCGACAGCGTTTTTCCGTGGGCATGATGGAGGTAGACCCATGAACTGTTCGGGGCCGGCGCCCTGTCCCCGAGCACAGGGCCAAGCGCCTGAAAAATTGCCTGGACGACCCCTTCGACGAGCTCGTAATAGGACATCGTGGCGGCAGGCGGATCGGGATAGATCATTGATCCCTGCGGCAGCAGCAGATCCACGTTGCGCAGGGTTCCCGAATTAGCCGGATGCTTCGGATCGAGCAGCATCTTCAGGCCCAGCAGCACACCTGATTTCACGTCAACCCAGTTGCAATTCAGCGCAGAGCGCGAATTTTCGGATGTTCCGCTGAAATCGATCTCTAGGCGCGAACCCGATTTCGCAACGCTGAGCTCCAATGCATATTCGGGACTGTCTGGCAGAGAGTCCGTGTCATATGTCTGGCGACCTTCATAGCGCCCGTCCGGCAGGGCTTCGATGGCGCGCCTCATGGCCTCTGCCGCGCCATCGCAGGCGTAACGCATGGCGCCGAGATAGGCATCGAGTCCATACTTGCCGATGCTTTCACGGATGAGTTGCTCACCCAGATCAAGATTGGCCTGGATGACACTGAGATCGGGCAGAACCGCTTCGGGAAAGCGGGTGTTCGCGGCGATCAGGTTGAAAACGCTCTTGTCGAACTCTCCCTCGCGGCACAGCAGCACAGGCGGGAGCACCAGCCCATCTTCCCATATTGTTCGACTGGACATGTCGAACCCGGCGGGCGTGCGACTGCCAAGATCGAGCTGATGCGCGGTGACGTGGACGGCGCCGATCAACCGGTCGTCATGAAACAACGGGCGCACGAACGCCATGTCGTTAAGGTGCTTGCCCAGGCGATAGCTGTCGTTGGAGATCATCAGATCGCCCGGCCGCAAGCGATCGACGCCATATTCCTCCAGCATGACGCGGACGGTATCAGCGGCAGCGCCCCAATGAACGGCGTTCGACGGGCTGGTGGACGGCATCGGCCAGCCGATCTCGGGCGGACCCGAAATCGTTACGCAAAAATCCATCATGTCGCGGATCATGAACGAGAAGGCATTGGTCATCAGCTTCGTTGTCATGTGCTGAACGATGTAGCGAAACCGATTGACGAGCAGCGCCGCCACGAACCGATCGCAGCCATAGTGCTGGTGAAACTCTTCTTCGCCCAGGTCGCGCAGGCGCTTGTCAGCGACGGCTTCGCGGTCAGACGGGGACACAAGGGGTTCTGCTGCAAGCATGACGCAATCCTCAGGAGATGATCAATTCGCCGAACTGGCCGACAACAAGCGTCCGGCCCGCCGGAACGAAGGTCGTCGACAATTCCTCGCGCACGATTGCCGGTCCGTCGATCAGATCGCCGGCACCCAGATGCTCGCGGACATATTCGGGTGTGGCGACTGGCCCGTCATAGAGATGCCGCAGCATCACGGTGCGCGACGGCCGCGCTCCGCTGCCCGGCGTGGCCCGCGCATATTCCACCTTGTCAGAGGACAGGCTTACCTGCACCCGGTAGATCGCACCCTCGACCGGTATCCGCTCAAATCGATTGCCGTTCAGTCGGCCATAGAGCACATGAAATGCCTGGACCATGCGCTCGATGGTTTCCGGCATCACGGGTCCGGTTGGAACGTCGACATATGGCGTCACCCAGCTCTGGCCCAACAGCCTTCCGTCAAAACTGCGCTTGATCCGCGCTTGCGTGCGCTCAACCCCGATGCGCGCCAGCAGGCGATCTTCCATCGCGCGATAGTCCGTATCGAGATGCGGTGCCGCCTCCGGGTCGAGTATCCGATAGCCGCCACGGCTTTCCGAATAGACGCGATCGGCGCTGGCCAGGCCAAGCGCACTGAACAATCCCGGATAAGGCGGGACAATGACACGGCGAACCGGAAATTGATCGAGCACGGCGGGCAGGATCATCGGCCCGGCAGCCCCACAGGCGATCAGGCTGAAATCGCGCGGATCGATGCCGCGTTGGACCGTGATGTTCAGCAATCCTTCGGCAATGTTGTTGATCGCCATGCCCCAGGCGAAGCGCACCCGTTGTTCGATCGACAAGGTGCAATCGAGCGCCGCGAACGCGGCTTGCGCCCGATCGAGGAATAGCGGCTTGCGACCGCCCAGGAACCGGTCTGGCGCAAGTATGCCGATCATCAACGCCGCGTCTGTCAGCGTTGGGCGCGTACCGCCGGCACCATAACAGGCCGGACCAGGATCGGCGCCCGCGCTGTCGGGGCCAGTGGCGATGTCGCCTTCGGGGGTGACCGAAACGATGCTGCCCCCGCCTGCACCCAGCGTGACGATATTGATTGAGCTGGCATTGACGACGAGATCATGTTCCAGTTCGAACGTGCCACTGGACCACGGCGTGCCATCGACAATCACGCTGATGTCGCAGGACGTTCCCCCTACATCGGCGCACAGCAGGTTGTTATCGCCAATGAACCCGCCGAAATAGGCTGAGGAGACAGTCCCCCCGGCCGGCCCGCCCATCAGCAGCTGATGGGGGCGTTCCATGGCATAATCGGCCGGCAGCAGGTTCGCGCAGCAATCCGTGTAGTTGAATTGTCCGCCGAACCCCAATTCGTCGAGACCGGCTTCGAGCCGCTGCGTATATTCCCCATACATCAACTTCATGAACACATCGACCAGCGTGGTCGTAGAGCGGGGGAACTCCTTTGACAGGGGCGACACCTCACTCGAAATGGAACAGGGAAGGTCGCCCAGCTCCTCGCGCACGAGTTGCCGCAGCCGGTGCTCATGGTCGCTGTTGGCATAGGAATGGAGCAGGCAAATGGCCACACCTGAGACATGCGAACGCGCCAGGAGCCGCAGCTGCTCCCGAGCCTGCGCTTCATCCAGCGGGATGAAGACCTCTCCAGAGGCCGTCATCCGCTCCTTGATACCCCGCCGCAGGTAGCGCGGAACCAGGGGATCGGCCGCATCTCCGAATGCCCGCCGCCAATCAGGATCGCACACGGATTCGAACGGCCGGACGAGCGATCCGCGATTCAGAATATCGCGATGGCCGAATGTGGTCAGAAATCCGACTTTGGGCAGCCGCCGTGTGATGACGGCGTTCAGGCCTGCGGTGCTGGCCAGGTTGAACATTCCTGCACGTTCGATCCCGACTTGCGCAGCCCCGTCAAGCACCGACTGCTCACTCGCCCTGGCTTCGGTGGGGACCTTGGCAGTGACGATTCTGCCATTTTCGATTCCGACCACGTCGGTGAAAGTGCCGCCGACATCCACGGCGACGATGTGGGATGGGTTGCCAGTCACGTTTTGCACCCCCTTCAGGTCCTTACTGCGGCGAAGGCGTCGCGCGCCAAGGGACCATGGAGTCCGGCGGGGACCCTCTCGAGCGATGTCAGGCAACTCCGGCACTTCAAAACGTGGAACCAACCGCCTTCGGAGAGCACCACATAGCGGGCCAGCGCCTCACCAGTGCAATGCGGACAGCACCCGGCAAAAGGGCTGAACTCGACCGATCGACCTTTGGCACATGCGCGCGCTTGATCCATTATTCATCTCCCCGATTGACCGACGGCCAGCTAATCGCTCGATTTCGTTCGGCACCCAACACGGTCATCGAGCGATCCAACTATAACAAGACTATACCGTACAGTATAGATGGTCAAGTGACCGCACTGGCGAGGGCGCGCGATCAGTTGCGGCAGCAAGAAAGCCGTTGACTCACGCTGAAGCCGCGTGCTTAGAATGGGCGATATTGAGATCTTATGGGCGATATGCGCACTTTTATCTAATAGCGGAGCAGCCGCTCAACTTGGAATCTTCAGGAAGGCCAAGGCCGATGGCAAACGAGAGTGCAGCAGCCAACCAGGTCTTCTCTGGGCGCTTTTCCGGCAAAGTGGCGGTGGTCACGGGTGCCGCTCAGGGGATCGGCTACGCGGTGGCTAAGCGGCTTGGGCTTGAGGGCGCGAGGATCGTCGTCGTCGACATGGCTGCAAGCCCAACCGACGAGGCCGTAGAGAGCTTCAAGGAAATGGGCATCGCGGCGGTGGGTGCAATATTCGACCTGTCGACGGCTGGAGGCGCTGAAGGCGCCATGCTGCGGGCGCGGGACGAATTTGGTGGCATCGATGTGTTGGTCAACAACGTTGGCGGAACAATCTGGGCGAAACCAATTTGGCACTATACTCCAGACGAGATTCGCGCCGAAATCGACCGGTCATTCTGGCCGACAATGTGGTGTTGCCGGGCGGCGATCGATCATCTGCGGGAAAGCAGTAGCGGCGTGATCGTCAACATCGGCTCCAGTGCCGCCGAAGCGGGAATCTACAGAGTCCCATATTCGGCCTGTAAAGGCGCGGTGATTTCCCTGACGAAGTCGCTGGCGATCGAACTGGCCTGCTTCAATATCCGTGTGAATTGCGTCAGCCCTGGCGGCACGGCGATCCCCGAGCGCAAGACACCTCGCCAGCCGCGGCCATTCAATGAGCAGGAAGCCGAATGGTGGCGCCAGCTCATGGCGCTTGTCGGCGATACCGAGTTGCTGCCGAAAATGGCCACAGCACAGGAACAAGCGGCGGTTATTTCGTTCCTCGCATCGGATGATGCCAGCCACGTCACGGGCGAAATCATCGAGACGGGCCGCTTCGGAATCCGAATAAACGACGTATTGGGCTTCACCCCATAAACTCAAAGCCCATTGGCCTCCATCATGATCAGTCTATTCTCTTGTAATCTTGGCGAAATAGCATGAAACAGGTTTCACTAGATAAGTTCGTCTGGCCCGATGATGTTACGGACATTCCAAAGGAAGTCTATACGCGTGCCGACCTGTTCGAACGCGAATTGGAAGAGTTTTTCTACGGGCCTTATTGGCACCCGGTCGCGCACCAGTCAGAATTGCCAAATGTCGGCGATTTCAAGACCATCGACCTTGGTCGCGTCCCGCTCCTTGTCGCCCGAGGTAAGGACGGGGTGGTGCGGGTGTTTCTGAACTCCTGCTCGCATCGCGGAACCACCGTCGAGACGGCGCCCTGTGGCAACAAGAAGCAATTCCAATGCCCCTATCATCGCTGGAATTTCGCAGACGATGGCCGATTGATCGGCGCGCCGGGGATGGACGATTTCTCGCCGAAATTCTGCAAGGAAGACTTCGGGCTCAAGCCATTGAAGATACAAGAGCTGTATGGGCTGATCTACGTCACAATGAGCGAAGAAACCCCCGATCTTGTCGAATGGCTGGCTGAATTGGTCCCGATCCTCAAGCAACAGATCGGCCACGAAGCCGGACTGAAGCTGCTCGGATATCAGAAGGTAAGATATTCCGCGAACTGGAAGGCCTATATGGACAATGAGGGCTATCACGCCCCCTTGCTGCACACGGGCTTTCGTCTTTTGGGCTGGATGAGCGGCGGCGGCGAGCAAGCCTGCATGAAAAATGCGCACACCGGAATGGTCTCTCAGCTCAGACCCGCACCCGCCGCACAGTCACTCAAGGATCCGTCGCTCATCGAATTCCGGGACGCGACCTGGGAAGCGGGATCATCCGTCACGGCGTCATTTCCCGTGACGATCATTGTGAAGCACCTTGATATCATCAACATCAGATTTGCCATTCCGCGCGCGGTCGATTGCACCGAAGTGCATTATGCCTATTTTGCCCGGGCCGACGACAGCGAGGAGATGATGCTGCATCGCGTACGTCAGTCGTCAAATATGCTCGGCCCATGCGGGATGGTCAGTATGGAGGACGCCGCGATCTTCTTGCGCGCGCAAGTCGGGAACCACTCGCCGGGCTTCATGACGTTCCAGAAAGGCGTCAAGGATCTCTATGCCTTTCCATCGATGGGCAAACAGAATGACGAGGCTTCGAAGCTCGTGATCTGGGATCATTACCGGCAGGCCATGGGATTCAAGCGGCAGGGAGAGGTCAAGTGATCACTCGAACCGACTGGCGGATGATCGAAGCGCTCGATCGGCTACAAAATCGCTACATCTCAGCGCTCGACAACAAGGACATGCATCAGTGGTCGGCGTGTTTCAGCGCCGAGCCGACGGCCTCCTACATCTGTCGATCGGCGGAAAATGAATCGATGAATTACCCGATTGCGTTGATGTACGATGATTGCAGGGCCCGGATCGAGGATCGCATTACATTTGTCGAGGACATCTGGCGGGGGACATTCCAGGACTATCGGACCCGTCATTTCACCCAGCGTGTGGCCTGCGCAAGGATCGATGAGACGACCTTTTCGATGCAGAGCAATTTCTCGATCGAATATACGCTCGATCCCAATCCAACCGTGATGTTGGCCGTCGGCACATATGAGGATGTCGTCGTGAGCGAACGTGGGGAGTGGCGTTTCCGGTCAAAGCGCGCCGTCTATGACACGACCGTTCTGCCGCAATATGTGGTCTATCCGTTCTGAACGGCAGGCTCAGTCCACCAGGAGCGCGCCAATCTCTTGTGACGCTTTCCTGAGGAGTGGAAGATTGTCGCGAATGAAATGCTCTTTTTCGACGATCTCCATTCCGTCTTTGACATTCATTATCCCAAGAGCAGCCCGTATCTTCCCGCCGACGTTATACACCGGGACGGAGATTGCCTGAATGTACAGGGAAGTTTCACCCGAGGCATAGCAATAGCCTTCCTCGGCGACCTGCTGCAAAATCAGTCTGATCTCAGATTCTGAACAGATGGTCTTTTGCGTGAACTGAACCAGATCGACACGGCTGAAATAGGCATCCAGTTCGACTGGCGTGGCATGCGACAAGAGCACTCGACCCATTGAGGTGCAATATGCGTCCAGATGCGCTCCGACGCCGCGCCGGATGTTGGACAGCGACGGACTGCCGGACGCAGCAACATGAATGACCAAATCGTCCTGGAGGACACCGAGGGAGCACGGATTGCCCGCAACGGTGCTGACCCGGTCGAGGAACGGCTGCGCAATCTTGGGTAACAAGTTCGAGGAGAGATAAGCTTGGGAAATCGTCAGAACTTTTGGGGTCAGGGAAAAGTGCCGACCATCGCTTTCGACATAACCAAGCTCTTCAAGCGTCAACAGGCACCGGCGAGCGGTGGCCCGCGGCAGGCCGACAATCCTGGCGGCGTCCGCCAAAGTCATCTTCCGTCCATGCGTGCTGAATGCATTCAGCACCGCCAGCCCTCGCGATAAAACGGTCAGGAAATCTTTGCTTCCGCGGATCGAGCCCTTTTCGTCCACGCCTGTTTCCGCCACGCCAAATTCCTAATTGTGCGAATATCGCCCATGCTTAGGATGGGGCGCCTTCAAGTCAAGCGCATGGCTTGAAGTGAAAGTGGGTTTGCATCGGAAGCGCTCGCTTTTCCGGTTCAGCGGGCGGTTCGCGCGTCTTCGAGGATAAGATCGGCCGCGCGCAGAGCCAAGGCCATGACCGGCGCATTGGTGTGGCCGGAGAGCATTTCGGGGAAAACCGACAGGTCGACAACGCGAAGCCCCGGAACGCCGCGCACGCGCAGGCGTTCGTCCACCACGGCGTTCTCGTCCTGCCCCATTGCGCAGGTGCCACAGGCATGGGCACCGGGTTGGGCGCGCTCCTTGAACAGGCGGATGATGTCATCGTCGCTGCGGGCCCAGGCTGTGCTGGCCTGCTCCCCCACGAGCAAGGGTGCCCAGACCGGCTGCTGCATCATTTTCCGGATGAATTGCGCCAGCGAGACAGCGTGGCTGCGATCGTGGTCCGTGGCGATGTGTTCAAACGATATCGCGCCCTGCTGTTGGAGGTCGGGGCTGTCCAGCAGAACCGCACCGGTGCTGGTCGGCTGCAACGAATGGCACAGAATCCGAAAGCCAGGCTGCTTCTGGAATCGCCGCTGGCCGGAGGGCGCTATTTCCTGGCTCGCTGCCATCAGCATGATTTCCGCATCGGGACGGGCAAGGTCGGGCTGGGTGCGGACATAGGCGACTGCGGGCAGCGTTTCGCACATCGGCCCGTTGTCGCCGACTACATATTGAAGAGTGTGCAAGACCGCGCGCAGGCCGGAATAGCGCCGGTTGTGGCTCTGCGAGGGATCCTTCAGCGTATATTGAAAGATCATGTGGCGCTTTTCGCGCAAATTATGGCCGACGCCGGGAATATCCGCGATAACGTCGATGCCCTTTGCCGCCAGATGCTTGGCCGGGCCAATGCCAGAGCGCTGAAGCAACACCGGCGAACTGAGCGTGCCGCAGCTCACGATGACTTCGCCCGCAGCCCTATATTCAACCTGACGGCCTTCATGGGCAACGCACACACCCACAGCCCGGCCGTTCTCGACAAGAATGCGTTCAGCCAAGGCGCCGGTCAGGATGACCAGATTCTTGCGGGATTTGACCGGATGCAGAAATGCCTTCGCCGCACTTACCCGACGACCGCGCCGGTCGATATTACGCTGGGAAAAACCAATGCCTTCCTGATCCAGGCCGTTCATATCCCGACGATGCGGTACGCCAAGCGCAACACCGGACTGGATAAAAGCCGCGGTAAGCCGGCGGTTGTATCTGTCTGGCTGCGTGGTGATCGTGATCGGGCCGCCTTTCCCGCGCAACGGATCGTTGGGCTCGTGATCGGCATGATCTTCCAGAGCCTTCAGATAAGGAAGCATATCCTCCCAAGACCAGCCAATATTGCCGCTTTCAGCCAGCCGCTGATAATCCTCGACCTGGCACCTGCTCCAGACCAGGCCGTTGACCGAACTCGATCCGCCGAGGGTCCGGCCAGAGGGCCATACTTTCAGGCGCACCGCCGCTTTGCGATGGTGCCAGGTGGTGCGTGAAATACTTGCTACCTTCGATCAGCGCTCCGAATCCGACCGGCATGTTGATGAGGAAGCTGCTGTCCGGCGGCCCTTGTTCCAGCAGGAGAACCCGGGTCTGCGGGTTGGCGGATAATTTGTTGGCAAGGACCGATCCCGCTGAGCCGCTGCCCACGATGATATAGTCGAAATTCTGCATGCGCGGCTCCTCTTGCGACCCTGGCTGGCGTTGCCTCAGCCTCCGGCCTGTTGTTGATCTTGGCCCTATTCGAAGCCCCAATTGAGGACGGCCTGTCTTCGTTTCGAGATGGAGGGCCATGGGACATCGAAGTTGAGGTTGGTGGTGGATGCAGTGAGGGTGGCGAGGTCGAGGCCGGGGTCGGCGGCCTGATCGGGGAGGAGCGCGATGCGCTGGTTGAGCAGCTTGCGCGTGGCGGCGAAGACTTGCGGCTGGTTGATGCAATTGACCGCCAGCAGCCTGTCCTCGCGATAGTAGAACAGGCTGAACCGCCCGGCAGTGCGGTCGCCGCGCAGTATGGTGCGGTCATGGCCTTCGGCGAGGCCGACCGACTGCAGGCGCAACTTATATTGGTCCGACCATACCCAGGGCGTCTGGATATAGGGCAGTTCGCCGCCTGCGACGGTCACGCCGGCGGTGCGGCCCTGTTCGACCGCATTGTGCACGGTTTCCAGGCGCAGCCGCCGCCCGATCAGCGGGTTGGGATGGTTGGTGCAATCGCCCGCCGCGACGATGGCGGGATCGCTGGTCCGCGCCAGTTCGTCGACGACGATGCCATTGTCGCAGGGGAGGCCCGCTGCCTGCGCCAGTTCGACATTGGCGATGGCGCCGATGCCGACCAGCACCATATCGCCTTCGAAACTGCGGCCATCTTCCAGCACCACGCCCAGCGCGCCATAGCCGCGCGGTTCGATCCCCGCCACCTTGGCCTGCAGCACCACGTTGACGCCCTGCATGCGATGATGATCGAGCAGGAAGTCGGCGACCTCACCCGCCACCACGCGCGGCAGCAGTCTCGTGTCGGCAGCCAGCAGCGTCACCTCGATGCCGCGCTGGACCAGCACGGCAGCGGTTTCCAGCCCGATGAACCCCGCGCCGATGATCACCGCGCGGCGGGCCTCGCCCATGCGCGCGCGCAGGCCATCGACATCGGCAAGCGTGCGGATCGAGAAGACATGGGGCTGATCGGCGCCCGGCACGTCAAGCTGGCGCGCGCGGGTGCCGGTGGCGATGGCGAGCCGGTCATAGGCGATGTCCGCTCCGTCCTCGCACAGGACCCGGCCCGCAGTACGGTCGATGGCGGCGACGCGGCTTCCCAGCGACAGGTCGACCGCATATTTCTCGTAAAAGCTCGCGGGCCGGTAATGCAGCCATTCCTCGCCGAACGCGCCGGTGAGATATTGCTTGGACAAGGGCGGGCGCTGATAGGGCAGGGCCGGCTCCTCTCCGATCAGCCGGATCGGCCCGGCAAAGCCATGCTGGCGCGCTGCTTCGATCAGCTGGACCGAGGCCTGCCCACCGCCAATGACGACGAGCCGGTCGCTCGCCTTGCTGTGCTCGGTCATCGCTTATGGCTCGAGATAATAGATTTGCGGTTTCGCGCCCCGGCTTTCGGCCAGCACCTTGTGCTCGCGCGTCGCCAGCAGTTGCGCGACCTTCGATTGCGGGTCGTGGATGTCGCCGAAGTGGATGGCGTGGGTCGGGCACACCACCGCGCAGCTCGGCGCCTGCCCCCGGTCGACCCGATGCGCGCAGGCGCTGCATTTGTCGGCCACGCCATGCACCTCGTCGAACGACAGCGCGTCATAGGGGCATTCTTCGGCGCAGCGCTGGCAGCCGATGCACTTGTCCTTTTCCAGCATCACCAGCCCGTCCTCGTCGCGCCGCCACAGCGTCGCGGTCGGGCAGGCGCTGACGCAGGGCGCGTCCTCGCAATGATGGCACATGGTCGGCAGCCAGTGCTGCGACAGGTTGGGGAACACCCCTTGCGGCTTTTCGAACACCGGATCGCGGTTGGAATCGAGCACCTTCAGACGGAACCGGCCGGTCTCGACGTCATTCTCCACCTTGCAGGCGATCACGCAGGTATCGCAGCCGATGCAGCGCTTCATGTCGATCACGAAGGCCAGCTGTTTTGTGCCGGAGATGGTCATGCCTTTTCCACCTCCACCAGATTGTCGAAGAAGTTGAAATTGCTTTCCATCAGCCGGTCCTGCGCCGGGTTGATCGTCAGGTTCATCACATCGCTGTGATGGCCTTCGATGAAGTCCTGCCGCTTCCAGCCCTGCGGCAGGTTGACCGATCCCGGCCGCATCGATTCGGTCACCGTGACGCGCAGCTTGAACTGGCCGCGATCGTTGAACACGCGCACCGCATCGCCATCGGCAATGCCGCGCGCATGCGCATCGTCGGGATGGATCTCCAGCCGGGGTTCGGGCAATTGCTCGCGGATATAGCCAAGGCTCAGATGCTGGCTGTGCACGCGAATGGACGGTGTGGCTGTTGATGAAGGTCAGCGGATAGCGCTTCGACAAGGGGTTGCGATGTCCCTCCAGCGGTTCCTTGAACACCAGCGCCGCCTCGCCGAACTCGGCCAGCTCTTCCTGATAGAGATGCATCTTGCCCGATGGCGTGGGAAAGTTCAGGTCGCCGAACGGCACATAGGGCTTGGGCAGCGCCATCTCGACCGCGCCTTCGCGCAGCTGATCGAGCGTGATCGCGCGGATCAGCGGGTTGGCCATGATCGCGCAAGATCCCGGCGCAGACTTCCTCGGCGCTCATCCGCCAGGGCTCGCCCTGGCCCATATGCTCCATCAGTCCGGCGAAGATCTCCCAGTCGCTGCGGGATTCCCCCACCGGCGGCACCGCGCGCTGACGCAGCTGGATGTAGAAATTCTCGCCGCCGCCGACGAGATCGAGCTCTTCCTCGAGGAACGAGACGCAGGGCAGCACGATGTCGGCATATTCCGCCGCCGGGGTCATTACCTGTTCGGTCACCGCAAACAGCTCAAGCTCGGGCAGCACCTTCTCGACGAAATGCTTGAACAAAGGCGCCTGCGTGCCGAAGCCATATTTGGTCAGCCACAGGCTCTTGACCGGATGAGGCTGGCCGTTGGCGATGATGTCCATCATCCGCGTGCCGGGCAGGGTGCCGCCCATCTTCCCGTCCGGCGCCACCCAGTGCGATGTGTAATCGAGCCGTGTCACCATCTGCAGCATGCCGCCGTCCATCCAGTGGACGCCCGCGTGCGGCTTGCCGATCTTGCCGCACAGCGCGCCCAGCGTCATCGCCGCGCGAAAGGCGGTGTGGCCGTTGAAATAGCGCTGCACGCCCTTGCCCGAGGATGATCGTCGCGGGGTTGGTGCGGGCATAGTCGACACCCAGCTGGCGGATTACGTCTGCGTCGAGGCCGCACAGATCAGCCGCTTGCTCAACGGTGAAGCCCTCCCAGGCGGTCTCCTGCGCGTCATAGGCGGTGTGGCAGGCGAGCGTGGAGCCATCCTTCAGCGTGACGGTGACCGCGCCGCGCAGGCGGGGTCGCGCCGCCTCGCGCCACGGACATGATCGACGCGCTGTCCTCGTCCCAAACGAGCCAGGCATCCCCGGCATCCTCCTGCAGATCGCCGGCGCGCAGGAACATGCCATTGTCGCTCCTGACCAGAAACGGCGCATTGGTGTTCGCGGTGACATAGGGCTCGTCGATCAGTCCCGCCTCGCGGATCGCGGCGATCATGCCCATCAGCATTGCGGTATCGGTGCCGGGGCGGATGGAAAGCCACTGGTCGGCCTTGGCCGCCGTGCGCGAGAAGCGCGGATCGATCGACACCAGCTTGGCGCCCGCGTCCATCGCGTCGAACAGGAAGTTCATCTCGCTGTGCGCGGTATCGGCGACATTCTTGGCCACCAATATGATCAGCTTCGAGCCGATATGATCCTCATAACGCTGGGCCGAACACATCACCCCCCAAAAAGCGAGCATGGTGGCGGGGCAATTGCCATCGCCCATCATGCCGATATTGGAAAAGGTCGTCCCTTCCAGCTGGTTGGCAATGCGCATCGGCGCGAGCGAGGATTTGATGCTGTAATTCCCCGTCATGGACATCCAGCTGTTGGCAGCCGGGCCATAGGTCGCGGCGATCTTCTCCAGCCGCTCGGCCAGATAGACATAGGCTTCGTCCCACGACACCTCCCGCCACTTGCCTTCGCCGCGTTCTCCTGCACGGATCATGGGATAGCGACAGCCGGTCCTTGCCGTGCAGCCGCTGCGTCGCCATCGCGATGCCCTTAAGGCAAATGCGCTCGTACCGCGGATCGGGATAGGATGCCGGCTCAAGCTTCACGATCCGGTCGTCGCGCACGAAGGCATTCACCCCGCAAGTACCCGAACAATTGGGCGAGCAGACAGTGCGTACCACCCGGTCGATCCCGGGTTCGAGAACGGTGTCGTCGGATCGAGCTGCCATAATCTGGATCTTCTTCCTATCGCCGCATCGTCAGAGCGGCGGGCTATCAAACTCGGGCAGTACCCATTGTGATCTCCAGCGCTCGACATTGGAATCATCTTCTGCGGCCGATCGATATGCTTCGGCGGGCACGTATTTCTGCCCCCAGTTCGCCGAACAATGTTCCGGTCGCCTTGTTGAACCATTCGGTGTTGTAATATTCGCGCCAGAAGGAGATCTTCCCATCGACCAGCTTCATGACGGCGGCATACCTGTTTGCATAAATGCTGCCGTCCACGGCGGAGGTTGCGTGGCTTGCATATTCGACGATGACCGTATCACCATCGACGACCGGATAGATTGCGATGGGCCATTGCTTCAACTTCAGAAGAACTTTCGGGATCAGGTCCGAAAAGACGATGCCGACGTATTTGTTTCCAAAGATATATGTTGGCCAATAGGGAAAATCGTAAATTCCGTCCTCGGTAAAAGACGGTGCGACCGATTCCACGCCATCGCTGCTGATTCTTTTAAAAACGTCCCGGACGATTGTTTGCATTTCTTCAGGGGTATGGGGCATGAAAATTCTCTTTTTACCTTTGCGGGCTCCCCACCGGGCTTGCGGGAGGTCAATCCCGGTGGGAAATTCTAGAACGAATTATTCACTCCCAAACCGGACACGCAATTGCGCGCCGAAAATCCTTGGCTCGTTGTAGTAGACCGAGGTGAATGCGAAGGCAGGTGTGCCAAGGCCTGGCCCAGCGATCGAAAGCTTGTTGGTGGCGTTGGTGACAAAGGCCGACAGGTCGATCTTGCTGCCCATCACCGAGTTCCAGTCAAGCCGAAGGTCGAGCCGTGCCTGGGGTCGCACTTCAATCAATTCATATTTGATCGTGCCGGAGCCACTGACGTTCGCATGGGCTACCAGGTCACCCCATTCCGCCGGCGTTGGCAAAGTGTAGCTTGCGCTCGCATTATAGGAAAAATCAGGCGCGCCGTTGAACACGCCATTGGCGAAAGCAGCCGTCGTGGGGATGGCGAAGGGCGCCTCGGCAACCCAGTTCGTCGGGGCTGCGAAGGTGCCCTTGGTGATCTTCTTATCGAGATAGGAAAGCGATCCGTTCAGCCGCAATTGCGGTGTCGGGCGGACGGACAGGCTGGCTTCTACGCCCCTGACCGCGCCGTCCCCGACATTGGCATAGGCGATCGCGGTCGGATTGTTGCTGGGATCGCCATCGCCATCCACACCGCCCATCAGGAGCTGGCCAATACCCCCTGTGTTAATGGCATATTGGAAATCCTTATACTTCGCCCGAAAGAGCGCGAAGTTGAAGTATGCCGGAATTCCGCCCAAGTCCCATTTGCTCTTGAATCCGACCTCGATATCGTTGACGGTTTCTGGGCGATACGACTGAAGCCCAACCATCGTGCCGCCGAATTGCGGCGTATTGACACCCCCAGCCCGATAGCCGCGCCGGGTCACACCATACAGCAGTATATCCGGGGTCGCCTGATAGTTGATGCCGAACGTATAGCTCCAGAAATCATGCTTGCTGGCCGAAGTGCCGCCAGCGCCGGACAGGCATGTCGCTCTCGCTCCACCGGATTTGAGGCAAACAGTCCGGTGATGGAGCAGGCCGAGTGTTTGTCTGCCGAGTAGCGCACACCGGCATCCACGCTCAGGCCATCCAGCGCGGGCGAAATCCCGGATAGCTGATAGCCGATCTGCCCAAAGACCGACTTGCTGATGTCGTGATAATAAGCGGATATCGACTGCGGAACCGAATCCTGGTCCTGAACGAATGGAGCGACCACCTGTCCTGAAGGTCCATTGGGCCTGTAGTCGAGATAGAACGCGCCAACGATGTAGTTCAGCGTATCCTGGAGCACCTTGCCGGAGAGCTGAAGTTCGTCGGTGACCTGTTTGTAATCGTTAAACCCGTGTCCTGTCACGACCGGCGCGAACCACCCCGACTGGTTGACATAGGAATCGGTGTCGTTGGTGCGATAGCCAAATATGTTCTTTATCTGGATCGCCCCCACATCGATCGTCGTCGTGTTCGAGATGCTAGTCCCTCCGGTGTGGTTGGGCAGCAGGAAGGGCGCAGTTGCGGTCCGCGGTCCGTTGGCTTGTTGGGCCGCGAGTGCCGCTGCCGCACCAAAGCCGAAGAACGGCGGGAAGTTAGGCACCCCCGTGGAATTTGGATCATAGGTATAGATTACGGGCGTTATGCCATTGCTATTCGATGTAAATCTTTCAAAGACAAAGAGATTCCGAAGGCCGTCGACTGGATCTGCGAGCACCGACACGCGGATGGACTGATCATGCAGTTGGTTGAAGTCGTTGCCGGGAAAGCTCAGATTCTTTGTATAGCCATCGCGGCGATTGAAATTTCCCGCCACGCGGATCGCCAGCGCGTCCTGGATCAGGGGAACGTTGATTGCACCGGTCAGCTCGGTCCAGGAATAATCGCCGAGTTTGGTTTCCACATAGCCGTTGAAGTCATAGCTTGGCGCGCGGGTGTTCATCAGGATTGCGCCGGCCTCGGAATTGCGGCCGAACAGCGTTCCTTGCGGCCCCTTGAGCACCTGGATGCCTTCCAGGTCATAGGTCGGCAGGTTGGTGCCTGTCACCGACGTCGGCACGTCGTTGACATAGGTCGTGACGGCTGGCTGCTGAAACCCCAGAGTGCCGCGCGAAAGACCACGGATGCTGTAGACCATGTTATAGGGGCTGCCCACGAAGAATAGGTTGAGCCCCGGCACCACGGCTCCGATATCGGCGATTTTGCCGATGCCTGCCGCGCGCAGTTGATCGCCGCTGATCGCCGTCACTGAAACCGGCGTCTTTTGTATATCCTCGCTAACGCGTCGCGCCGTTACCACGATACCTGCGAACTCATCCGTCGAATCGGTAAGCGGGACTGCCTCGATTGACGTGTCCTGCGCGTGACCAGGCGATGCAATGGCGATTGCACCAGTTGCGACAGCCAACATCAATCTCGTTTGAATAGATCTATTCGTCATAATGCGCTCTCCCTCATTTGCCCGCCATTTTTTGGCGGGATCTTTTTACGAATGTGGCCACAAAACTCGCCATCGCGCCTTCCAGCGGCGCGTCATTCAAAGCCCGAGCCAGTGCGAACTCAATGTCTTGGCGCCCCGCTATGGGGTTAGACTCCAGCCGCCTTACCGGACTCCAATAACAATACCGTTCTGTTCGGTATTGTAAAGAGGTGACGGCGCTGCCCCGCACTCGGATTCTCCGGCTCAAAATAACCCGATGTTGGAATCCATGGCAGGTGGCAGGGCACGTCATGCCGGGCCCGCCAAATATCGGTTACATTTAAGGAGAGCCCGTCAGATTCTTGGACGTCCCGCGGCCACATCTGAGGCCTTCGTCAGGCGTGCGATGATTTAGAAGGGGTGAGCGCGCCGCGCGCGTTAAAGCACTTGGGACGGAACAGGATCGCGCGCCAGTCGCCTGTGTCAGAACGATAGCCGACCGATCGCATGCGCGGCCAAGCGGCTGGAGCAGATCGTTTCCTCCAACGATCGGCGTCATCAAATTGCTGCCCGACCGGCTGGCTACTACCCGGCCAGTTCCTGAAGGCGCAGCTGTTCTGCAAGTTCATCTGTGCCGTAGGCACGCAAAAACGCATCCACAGCGGCGCCAGCCGCATGCTTAGGGTCAAGCCATGGCTCATCTCCGGACAGGAGCGGCTCAAAGATTTCCTGCCTCGATCAAACCTTTGAAATGGGCGACCATGGTTTCGAGATCAGCGTCGCGGAGCAAGCCCTTCTCCTTGAGGCTCGCAAGAAATTTCCCGACCTGGTTCCATGTCTTTTTCGCGCTGTCGTGGTAAATCGCCGTACTCAATTTCGATTCAAAGCTGCCTGATATCCCCGCTCGCAATATCGCGACGGAGCGATCAGAGGTAAGAAGTGCGAGAAACCCTTTAGCAAAATCAAGAAGTGCCGTTGGAGCATCATGATCAGAACTTACTAATAGATCGGCACATTTGACAGCTCTATCTACAATTATTTCCGACATTACGGCAGAAAAAAGCTCTTCTTTTGTGCTAAAATAGTTATATATTGTGCTCTTCGAGCCGCCCAGCCGAGCAGAAATAGTTGACATACTTGCGCGCGAATATCCGAACTCCTGGAAAACCTCTGAAGCCACTTCAATAATTGCCTGATGGCGCGCAACAGTCTTTGTTCTCATGGTCTCGGCCTATGGTAGATGTCGGTCCCTTTCAAGTGCTGCGTTGCAAAAGACCTCACAGCGTGAATGGCCCACCGGTCATTCATTTCACGCTGTATGGACTGACGGGGACTTGCCTGATAAACCCGGCCGGTCAGACAGAGTCTCTATGCCGGCCGAACGGAATGCATTTCTTCCGACGAGCCTCGCGCAGAACGGCTCGATGCTGTCGCTCAACGCCAGCCATAAGATACGGACTGAAGCCACAATTGGGCCGTGACGAATGAGCAGTGACAAAATTCCCACCGAAACCACGCTATGGCCGCAGTTCGTATCCGTCACTCCCACTCAATCGTGCCCGGGGGCTTCGACGTATAGTCGTAAGTCACCCGGTTGATGCCCTTTACCTCATTGATGATGCGGGTGGCGGTTGCGCTCAGGAAGGCGGCTTCGAAGGGATAGATATCGGCGGTCATCCCGTCGGTGCTGGTCACCGCGCGCAGGGCGAGCACATTGTCGTAAGTGCGCCCATCGCCCATCACCCCCACGCTGCGCACCGGCAGCAGCACCGCGAAGGCCTGCCAGATCGCATCATAGAGCCCGGCGTTGCGGATTTCTTCGAGATAGATCGCATCGGCCTTGCGCAGGATATCGCAGCGTTCCTTGGTCACTTCGCCGGGAATGCGGATCGCCAGACCGGGGCCGGGGAAGGGATGGCGACCAACAAAGATCTCCGGCAGGCCCAGCTCGCGGCCCAATTCGCGCACTTCGTCCTTGAACAATTCGCGCAAGGGCTCGACCAGCTGCATATTCATCCGCTCGGGCAGGCCGCCGACATTGTGGTGGCTCTTGATCGTCACCGAAGGTCCGCCGGTGAAGCTGACACTTTCGATCACATCGGGATAGAGCGTGCCCTGGGCCAGGAAATCGGCGCCGCCGATCTTTTTCGCCTCCGCCTCGAACAGGTCGATAAAGGCGCCGCCGATGAATTTGCGCTTCTTTTCCGGGTCGGTCAGCCCCGCCAGGCCGCCAAGAAACATCTCCTCCGCATCGAGATGGATCAGCGGAATATTGTAATGATCGCGAAACAGGGTGACGACCTGCTCCGCCTCGTTGAGCCGCATCAGCCCGTGATCGACAAACACGCAGGTCAGCTGGTCGCCGATTGCCTCATGGATCAGCACCGCGGCCACCGCGCTGTCGACCCCGCCCGAAAGCCCGCAGATCACCTTGCCATCACCCACCTGGGCGCGGATTTCCTCGATCTTGGTCTTGCGGAAGGTGCCCATGGTCCAATCGCCCGCCAGCCCGCAGACATGGCGCACGAAATTGCCGATCAGTTTCGCGCCGTCGGGCGTGTGGACCACTTCGGGATGGAACTGGGTGCCGTAATAGCGCCGATCATCATCCGCGATGACCGCGAAGGGCGCGCCGTCCGAGGTCGCGACAATGCGGAAACCTTCAGCAAAGCGGGTCACCTTGTCGCCATGGCTCATCCACACCTGATGCCGCTCGCCGACTTCCCACAGGCCATCGAACAGCACGCAGGGCTCGGTCACGGTCAGGAACGCGCGGCCAAACTCGCCGCCTTCGCCGGTTTCATGCCCCGGGCGGACTTCGCCGCCGAGCTGATGGGTCATCACCTGCTGGCCATAGCAAATGCCCAGAATCGGCAGCCCGCTGTCGAACAGCACCTGCGGAGCACGCGGGCTGCCTTCATCGGGCACCCCGGCGGGCGAACCCGAGAGGATGATACCCTTGGGCTTGAGGCGATGAAACGCCTCTTCGGCCAGCGAAAAGGGGGCGATTTCGGAATAGACCCCCGCTTCGCGCACGCGGCGCGCGATCAGCTGGGTCACCTGGCTGCCGAAATCGACGATCAGGATGGACTCCGGCAGGATGGACTCCGGCAGGATGGACTCCGGCAGGATGGACTCCGGCAGGAAGGATTCCGCCGGAGTGGAATCGGGAAGATGCGCTGGGTTCATCAGCGCGCGTTAGTCGCAAGGCGCGCGCGCTGTCCAGCTATCGGCGCTTGGACGGTTGCACATTGTGTTGGGCGCAGGGCGCGCAAAACTGCACCGTTGATTGAAAATATTGCAACTGCACAAGAATATTTCGCACTTGCAACATTATCTGTCGATCGCCATTTGCGCTCCCGGAAGCGAAGACCGAGGATGGCTGCAAAGGTGACTCACACAATGGAGGACACCAATGCGTTTCATCGCAAACCACGTCCTGCCGCTGCTCGCCGCGGTTTCGACCACCGGCCTGTTGCTGGGTGCCGCGATCGTCTGATCGCCCGCTTGCAGGACCCCGAATGGCGCGCCGCCCCCATGCTGGGGGCGGCCCCATAAGGATTTTCGGCGCAATTGCGGCAGTTGTATTTTGCGCAATGGCAGTCGCAATTTTCGCATTTGCACAATTTTGTTGTGCAGCGCATCATTGCTTCACAAGACGACGGTGCAGAGGATCCAGAAAGGCGGTCGACAACCACCAGATGGAGTCCCACCATGCGAAGATTTGTTTTACCCGTTCTCGCCGCTCTCAGCCTCTCGGCCGGCTTTGCCAGCCCCGCTGCAGCGAATGAGACAATGACCGTCGCGGTCAAATATGGCGATCTCGACCTCACCAGCCCGGCCGGCAGGACCACCCTGGAAACCCGGATTTCCAGCGCAGTGAGCACTGTTTGCGAACGCCCCGACATGCGCAACCTCAAGGCTGCCGATCTGTGGGAAAAGTGCAAGAGCTCGGCCATGAACGACGCGATGGCGCAGATGAGCAAGAATCTCGAACTGGCCACCAACTGAGCGGCCGATCATGCACCGTCGCTCCCTTTTTGCCCACCCTGGCACACCGCCGGCGGTTCATTGATCGGGAGCGAAACAGTGTTGCACAGCCTGCATCAGGGGACGCGCTATTCGCACTTGCAGCATAATCGCCCCCAACCGAAAGGGCGATCAACACGAGATGGCCGGGCGCATTCGGTGCTGCCTGTGCAAATGGAGAAGACCATGATCGCTTTCGCCAAGAAACTGGCAGACCTCTACATCCGCGGGGCTTCGAGCCACCCGCTCCCGTTTTTCTGGGCGTGATTGCCCCAAGGTCCGGCACCGATCGGACCCGGCGATCGCAAAAATAAAGCGCTCGCATTCGAATTCGGGACGCGGATCGCGCCAAGCGGCGGCTGCCCCCGGAACAGGTTGAAACACTAACTGATGCGCTCGCAATGCATGCCACCCCATGGATTCTTGCCGCATCGCAACAATTGCCAGCCAATCGCCGATCTGCCGGGATAATCCGGAAATGACGGCCAAACCGACAGACAAAGGAATGGACCATGCGTAAACTTTCGATCCTCGTTCTCGCTGCCGCCACTCTCGCCGGAGTTTCCGCACCGGCTGCAGCCGATGAAGTCACCATCCGCGTCAGCTATGCCGATCTCAACATCGCCGATGATGCCGATGTTGCCGTGCTGAAGCAGCGCATCCACGAAGCCGCGGACAAGGCCTGCTCACGGGCGGAGACCAGCAGCCTCCACAACCTGCGCTCGATCAATGACTGCGTCGCCGAAGGCACCGCCAAGGCGCTTGCGCAGCTTAACGCCCGCCGCAAGGCGATCTGAGATCCAGCGACCAACGCCTCCCGCCAGCTGACGGCGGAGGCGAAACTCATGGGCCCGCCGCTCCTCCAAGGGGAGCGGCGGGCCTCTGCGTGATGCGGGCGGGCGCACAAGATTGTGGATCAGGGGCATCGGCGCTTCCTATGCGCGCCCTCAATGCCTATAGGATCACCATGTCAGACACACCCGATAAAAGCCCCAATACCAACGCCTATGGCGCCGACAGCATCAAGGTCCTCAAAGGGCTGGACGCAGTGCGCAAACGCCCCGGCATGTATATCGGCGATACCGATGACGGATCGGGCCTGCACCACATGGTGTTCGAAGTCTCGGACAATGCGATTGACGAGGCCTTGGCCGGCCATTGCGACCTGGTTCTGATCGAGCTCAACCCCGACGGTTCGGTTTCGGTGGAGGACAATGGCCGCGGCATCCCGACCGGCATTCACACCGAAGAGGGCGTATCCGCCGCCGAAGTGATCATGACCCAGCTCCACGCGGGCGGGAAGTTCGAGAACACCAGCGACGACAATGCCTATAAGGTTTCCGGCGGCCTCCACGGCGTCGGCGTGAGCGTGGTCAATGCCTTGTCCGAATGGCTCGAACTCACGGTCTGGCGCGACGGCAAGGAACATTGGATGCGCTTCGAGCATGGCGATACGGTTGCCCCGCTCGAGGTGACCGGCGATGCCCCGGCCCTGCCCAGCGGATTGCCCAAAAAGGGCACGCGGGTGACTTTCGTCGCGTCGGGCGACACCTTCAAGAACATCACCGATTATGATTTCGAGAAGCTCGAGCATCGTTATCGCGAGCTCGCCTTCCTCAATTCGGGCGTGCACATCCTGCTGCGCGACAAGCGCGGCGCCGAAGTGGCCGAACATGATCTGTTCTATGAGGGCGGGATCGCGGCCTTTGTGCAATATCTCGATCGCAACAAGCTGCCGATGCTGGCCGAGCCGATCGCGATCAGCTCGCAGCGCGACGGGGTCGAAATCGACGTCGCACTGGAATGGAACGACAGCTATTACGAAAACGTCCTGTGCTTCACCAATAATATCCCGCAGCGCGATGGCGGGACTCATCTGGCGGCGTTTCGCGCCGCGCTGACCCGCACACTCAACAATTATGCCGAACGTTCGGGGCTGATGAAGAAGGAAAAGGTCACCCTGACCGGCGAGGATATGCGCGAAGGGCTGACCGCGATCGTTTCGGTCAAGCTGCCCGATCCGAAATTCTCCAGCCAGACCAAGGACAAGCTGGTCTCCTCCGAAGTGCGCCAGCCGCTTGAAAGCCTGATGGCCGACAAGATGAGTGACTGGCTCGAGGAAAACCCGGCCCATGCCAAGGACATCATCCAGAAGGTGGTCGACGCCGCAGCCGCGCGCGAGGCGGCGAAAAAGGCGCGCGAGCTGACCCGCCGCAAGGGTGTGATGGACATCGCCTCATTGCCGGGCAAGCTGTCCGACTGCCGCGAGCGGGACGCCTCCAAATGTGAATTGTTCCTGGTCGAGGGCGATTCCGCCGGCGGTTCTGCCAAGAGCGGGCGCGACAGCCAGTATCAGGCGATCCTTCCGCTGCGCGGCAAGATCCTCAATGTCGAGCGCGCACGCTTTGACCGGATCATTTCCTCGCGCGAGATCGGCACGCTGATCCAGGCCATGGGCACCGGCATCCGCGACGAATTCAATCTGGAAAAGCTGCGCTATCACAAGATCGTGATCATGACCGACGCCGATGTCGACGGGGCGCATATCCGCACGCTGCTGCTGACATTTTTCCACCGCCAGATGCCCGAGATCATCAAGGCGGGCCATCTGTTCATCGCCCAGCCGCCGCTGTTCAAGGTCAACAAGGGCCGCAGCGAAGTCTATCTCAAGGACCAGGGCGGGCTTGATCGCCATCTGGTGGAGACCGGGCTGCAGGGCCGGGTGCTCGAAACCGCTGGCGGTGCGCGCGGCGGTGCCGAGCTGGCCGAGCTGGTCGAACATGCGCTGCGGCTCAAGAACCTGATGGCCTTCGTGCCGCGCAAATATAATTCCGGGGTGATCGAAGCCATGGCGCTGGTGGGCGCGCTCGATCCCGGCCTGACGGTCGATACCCGCATGGCCGCGCTTGAAAAGGCGGCCGCGCATCTGGAAATGGGCGATCCCGAAGCCCGCTGGAGCGCACATCTGCGGGATGAGGGAGCCATCGCCTTTGCCCGCGCCTGGCGCGGCGTGACCGATGTGCACGAGATCGAGGCCGCCTTCCTGAGCAGCGCGGAAGCGCGCAAGCTCCACCGCATTGCGACCGAACATGCCGATGTCTATTCCGCGCCCGCGCGGCTGGTCAAAGGCAGCGCCGAGCCAGAGCCGGAGCCCGAGATTGTCGAAGATGGCGATGAAGCCGCCGCTCCGGTGATTGCTGTCGACGGGGCGATCACCCGCCCGCTGCAACTGCTCGATGCGGTGTTCGCCGCCGGGCGCAAGGGGCTGGCGATCGCACGCTACAAGGGCCTGGGCGAAATGAATGCCGAGCAGCTGTGGGAAACCACGCTCGATCCCGGCAATCGCATCCTGTTGCAGGTCAAGGTCGAAGACGCCGATGTAACCGACGAGATCTTCACCCGGCTGATGGGCGATGTGGTGGAACCGCGCCGCGAATTCATCCAGCAGAACGCGCTCAACGTCGCCAATCTGGACGTCTGACGGGCGGCCGGCGCGGCACCCATCCTCGGCGGATCGACACAAATATGGCAATCGGGCAGGCACGGGCGGAACAGATCGCGCAGGATTACACTGCGGCCTGGAATTCGGGCGATGCGCAGGCTGTGGCCGGCTTCTTCACCCCGGATGGCACAATCGTGATCAATGGCGGCGAACCATGGCTCGGCCGCGAAGGCGTGGCGGCGATGGCTGCGGGCTTTTATGCCGATATCCCCGATCTGACGCTGACCTATGAAGGCGCGCGCACGTCTGACGACCACGCGCTCTATCTGTGGAGTTTCACCGGCACACACCGGGCCAATGGCAGGCGCGTCGCAATTTCGGGCTGGGAGGAATGGGACATGGATGGCGAAGGCCTGATCACCCGTTCGCGCGGATGGTTCGAAAGTGCCGATTACGCCCGCCAGTCGGCACCTGACGGCAGGGCCACCGGCGAGTAATTTTTCGGGCGAGAGTCATCTTGCGGAAATGCGCGGATTGCAGGACACCGGGCCTATGACGCGCACCCCCCAGCCCCGCCTGTTCGCCTTCGGTCTTTCCGCGATGCTGGCGTTCAGCCTTGGCGGTTGCGCGGCCAGCTATGATCACGGCGTGCTCTCGCTGCGGCCGGAAGGCCCGCAGGCGCCCGTTCCCACGGTCACTGTCGGGATCATCGCGATCAATGATTTCCACGGCGCGCTCGATCCGCCGCATCTCTCCGTCCCCGCGCCCAATGGCGCGGGCGGCGCGGTGGCGGTGCCCGCTGGCGGAGCGGCCTGGCTCGCCTCCGCAGTCGATGCGGTGCGCTCCGAATATGCCGACAGTGTCACAGTTGCGGCCGGCGATCTGATCAGCGCTTCGCAGATTGCCTCCTCGGTCTATCTCGACGAACCGGCGATCGGAGTGATGAACCGCATCGGGCTGGAATTCAGCGCGGTCGGCAATCATGAATTTGACGGCGGCGAACAGGAATTGCTGCGCAAGCAAAGCGGCGGCTGCGCGCGCTTTACCTCGCGCGAGCCGTGCCAGGTCGAACCCTATAAGGGCGCCGATTTCCAATATCTGGCGGCCAACACCTTCACCCCGGATGGCAAGACCCTGTTCCCGGCGACCGGGATCAAGAGCTTCGGCAGCGGCAGCACCAAGGTGACGGTGGGCTTCATCGGGCTGACGCTGAAAGGCACGCCCGATCTGGTGTCACCCGCCGGGATCCGGGAGCTGACCTTCGGCGACGAGGCCGATGCGATCAATCGCGCGATCCCCGGGCTTGAGGCCAGGGGTGCTGACGCGATCGTGGTGCTGATCCATCAGGGCGGCAAGACCAGCGAGGAAGCGCCCGATCCCAATGGCTGCACGGCCTTGTCGGGCGATATCTTGCCGATCCTCGCCCGGCTCGATCCGCGGGTGGATGTGGTGGTTTCGGGCCATACCCATTGGTCCTATGTCTGCAATTATGGCACGATCGATCCCTCGCGCCCCTTCCTGCTCACCAGCGCGGGCCTTTATGGCGAGCTGGTCACCGATATCACGCTCCAGATCGACCCGGCGGCAAGACGGGTCGTCTCGAAAAGCGCGCATAATCTGATCGTGCAATCACCCGCCTATGCCTCGGGCCGCGGCGAGGTAAGGAATACCGATCTTTATCCCCGTTTCGAACCGCGCAAGGATGTCGCCGATTATGTCGCGACCTATACCGACGCGGCCAAGCAATTCGCGCAGCGGGTGGTGGGCGCGATCGACCGCCCGGCGGCCAAGCCGGGGGCGCAGAATTCCAATCAGGGCGGGCCGCTGGGCAATCTCATCGCCGATGCGCAGCTTGCCGCGACGCGCAGTGCGGGGGCCCAGATCGCCTTCATGAATCCGTTCGGCATCCGCACCCCGCTCGATCCTGCGGCAGGTGGGAAGCTGACCTTCGGCGATCTCTACCAGGTCCAGCCCTTCGCCAATAGCCTGATCACCCAGAGCATGACCGGGGCCGAGATCAAGGCGGTGCTCGAACAGGGCTTCGACAGCAACGGGCCCGAGCAGCTGCTGGCTCCATCGGCGGGCTTTGCCTATTGGTATGACCGATCACGCCCCGAAGGCGAGCGCGTGGTGCGCATCACGCTGGACGGCAAGCCACTGGATATGGCCGCAACTTACCGGGTCACGACCAATAATTTCCTGGCTGGCGGGGGCGATTCCTTTTCCGGTTTCACCGGGCAGCATGATGCGGTGATCGGGATCAGCGATATCGATGCGCTGGAAGCCTGGGTGAAGGGCACCGCGCCGCGCAAGGTTCCGCAGGAACAGCGCGCGATCGCGGCCCGGTAATTCCCCCGTCTATTTGCTCTCCCGCGCAAGATGCGCAGCGAAGAACGGCAACATTTTGGAGCGGATGCGTTCCCTGATGCGATTGCCGTGATCGCCATCATAGGTTTCCCATTGATGCGCGATGCCGAACAGGGTCAGTTCGGCATGCAGCGCCGTATCGTCCTTGAGCAGGAAATCCTTTTCGCCCACTTCGAGCCCGATCGCCGTCATGCTCTTGAGCGCGGGGAGATATTGCGGAACCATCGCGAGGATCGAATTGGCGGAAAGCTTGGCATTGACCAGAGGATCGATCGTGCCGTCGGCCCTCAGGCCAGTATCAATGAAATAGGGCGGCCTGGTCGGATCGGGCGCCCAGGTTGCCAGAGTCGATAGAGCCGCCATGGTGGCGAAATCGGCGTCAGCGATCTTATCGGGGCTGGTGGCTTCAACCTGACGGGCGAGCTCCGGCGTCATCTCCATCGGCGAGAGGCAGCAAGCACTCATCGCATAGATGCTGGAGAAGGTTTCGGGATATTTCATGCCGAGGCGCATGGTGCCATATCCGCCCATCGAATGGCCTGAAAGGCCACGCGATTCCCGCCTGGGGATGGAGCGGTAATTGGCGTCGACCCATTTCACCAGTTCTTCGCCCACAAAGGCCTGGTAATCCCCCACCGTCGGGCCGCTGGAATAGAACCCGCCCTTGAGCTTCGAATAGCCATCGGGGATCACCATGATCACCTCGTTTCCGGCGGCAGCGGCTTCATCCACCGCCTCTTCGAACGCCATGGTCTTTTCATACATCTGCGGCGTCGCCAGATAGCCGTGCAGGAAATAGATCACCGGATAATGCCGGTCGGGATGCTCGTCATAGCCCGGCGGGGTGACGACCAGAACCCCGCGCTCGGCCGAATTGCCCTCCAGATTGCCTTCGAGCGCGGCGCTGTGAACCAGCTTCTCCTCGATCCGTGCTTTTTCCTGCGCCTGAACAGGCGCAGCGGCGAGTGCCCCAAGCACGCCGATCAATGCCAGCACAACCGCAAATGTCCGATGCATCATTCTCTCCCGTTTACACAGGCGGGTCTAGGCGGAGCGAAGGGTGCTTGTCATCAGGATTGTTAGTCAAAAGCGCTGGCCGGGCCCAGAAGCCGATTCAGGCACTGCGCATCACGCCGAACGGGGCGGGCGCCGCTTGGCGATCAGATAGCGCCACACGCCGACCGCATTGATCCCGAGCAGTACGACATTCTGCATCCCGATCCCCTCGCCCTCATCATTGAGAAAGCCCCAGCCGATCAGTGCGAGCGACGAGCTGACGAAGATCACGAAGGCCCAGCCGGTCCAGCGCCGGCCAAGATCGAGCGAAACGATCAGCGCCGCGATGGTCGCCGCGCCCGCGCCATAATATTCCAGCACATCCAGAAAAGTTTCGCTTATTGCCCGAATCCTGCGCCCTGGGGCCAGCCCGGAGCGGCCAGGCCCATCACCTTGAACAATTGGCCCATCTGCTCGTTCCCGATCAGCCGGGTTTTCGCAGCCAGGATCTCGTCGCGCTGGTCCGGTGCCGAGCGCGCAAGTGCCCAGGCGCGCTGTTCGATTCCAAGAGCGACCAGCCATGGCCCTTGCGCCGCCGTGCCGAGCCATTTCGCCCCGCGCGCCTGGGCAATGGGCACCAGGGCAGCAAAATCCACATGCGCGGTCAGATCCGCCTCGCCCGGATCGATGAAGGGATCGACCTTGCGATGCGCGCGCACTGCCTGCAGCGTCGATCCATAGCGCGGCGCATCATATCCGTAATCGATCAGCAGCGCCGCCCCGCCCTGTGCGGCAAGCCGCGCCGCCACCTCATCCACCACGGTGGCGGCACCCGGATTGGTTTCGACGAGCGTGCCGTCTGCCGCCTCGCGCCGGTCTTCGGGCAGCGCGGCGTCCATCGGCCGGTCGCCCGCGACGCAGACGAAACTGTCGCCCTGGCTTGCGACCATCCGCTCACGCCAGCCAGCCGCTGTCTTCACCAGCTGGCGGACCGGCAAGGCGTCGAGAAATTCATTGGCGACCAGCAGGATCGTGCCTTCTGCCGGCAGGCTGGCCAGATCATGATGCCAGATCGCCTGCGGTACGGCGGCGGCCTGCACCTGCCTGAGCGCGGCCGATGCCTCGACGAAATGGACCTGCGGCGTCAGCCCGGCCCGCGCCATGGCGCGCAGCGCATCGCGCGCCAGCGTGCCGCGCCCGGGGCCGAGTTCGACATAATGCACTGGCTGGGGGCTGCCCGCCCGCTGCCACATATCGGCCAGCCACAGCCCGACAAGCTCGCCAAACATCTGGCTGATCTCGGGCGCGGTGACGAAATCGCCGGCAGCGCCCAGCGGATCGCGCGTGGCGTAATAATGCGCATTGGCCTCGCCCATATAATGCGCAAGGCTGATCGGGCCGGTGGCGGCGATGAGCCGGTGGAAGCTCGCCGCGAGATTTCGCTCGCAGCGCTCGATCATGCAGGCTTGCCGCTTGCCAGGGGAGGCTTGAGCAGCGCCCGCAGGACGATCGCCAGACCGAGGATCAGCAGCGGGATGGTGAGCCACTGGCCCATCGACAAGCCGCTGTTGCGCGCGAATTCGGCCAGCTGGGCATCCGGCTCGCGGAAAAACTCGACCGTGAAGCGCGCCACCGCGATCCCTGCGGTGAACACGCCGACCAGCAGGCCGGGGCGGAAGCGCGCGCGGGTTTTCCAGAACAGCACCAGCAGCACCGCCGCCATCAGCGCGCCTTCGAGCAGCGCCTCATAGAGCTGCGAGGGATGGCGCGGATAGGGCCCGCCGCCGGGGAAGATGATCGCCCAGGGCACATCGGTCACCCGGCCCCACAGCTCGCCATTCACGAAATTGGCCAGCCGCCCCAGCATCATGCCCACCGGCACATTGACGGCAATGTAATCGCACACCCGCAGGAACGGCAGATGCCCCTTGCGGCTGACCCAGGTAATCGCCAGCAACACGCCGAGCAAGCCGCCATGGAAGCTCATCCCCCCGTCCCACAGCCGCAGCAGATCCCAGCTGACGGTCTGCCCGGGGGTGAAATGGGTGAACAGGCTCGGCACGCCGGTTTCGCCGCCGGTATAAAAGGCCGCATAGCCCAGCCGCCCGCCCAGGATGATGCCCAGCGTGCAATAGAAGAACAGATCCTCCACATGATTCTGCGCCAGCGGCGCGCCGGGGGCTTTGACCATTCGCGACAGATGCCAATAGGCAAAGGCGATGCCCGAGATATAGGCCAGCGAATAGAAGCGCAGGGTGAAGAAGCCGAGCTCTATCCCCCGGGTAAGATGCAGATCCTCAAAATGGATCGCATGGGTTGCCTCGGCCAATAGTGACAGCACTTGGTGATCCCCCTAGGGTCCGTGAGAAGGCGTCAGCGATCGCGGGCGCTTGTGGCACAGGCCACGGCGGCGCGAAAGCCCGCCGCGCCATAGCGAACCACAAGCACCCGGGATAGGCCGATAAGCGCCGCGCAGGAGTGGAACCTTCGATGCAGAGCGAAATGGATCGCAGCCTCAAACGGCAACTCGACGCCTGTCTCGCGCCCGGTGCGCCGCTCGAACTCATGGCGATCGAACGTTTTGGCGCGCCTTTGCCGGCCTATCGCCATGCGCCGCCGTCATTGGCGCATTATTTTGCGCATTATTGCGCCCAGCATGGCGCCGCGAGTTTTCTGGTCGATGGCGATATCCGCCTGAGCTTCGCCGAGTGCCATGAGCTGGCACGGCGGCTGGCCGGGGGGCTGGTGGAAGGCCACGGCATCGCAAAGGGCGACCGGATCGGGATCGCGGCGCGCAATTCGGCCAATTGGATAATCGCCTATATGGCAGTGATCCTGGCGGGCGGCTGCGCAACGCTGCTCAATGGATTTTCCACCGGCGAAGAGCTGGGCGATGCCATCGCGCTGGCCGGCTGCAAGCTGGTGCTCGCCGATCCGCAGCGCGCCGCGCGGATCGAAGCGGGCGCGCATGGCGCGACTGTATTGACCTTTTCCCATGGCACCATGCCCGCAGAAGGGCTGGCGGCGCTCTGCGCGCTTGGCGGGGGCAACGATACGCCGCTGCCCGAGCTTGGCCCGCTGGACTGGGCGACGATCCTGTTCACATCGGGCTCCACCGGCGCGTCCAAGGGCGCGCTGTCCGATCATCGCGCGCTGGTGCAGGCGACGCTCAATTTCGCGGCCCAGTCGCTGATGGTGCTCGGCCATATGGTCGAACATGGCCAGGCGCCGCAGCATCCGCCGTCCGCATTGGTGAGCGTGCCGCTGTTCCATGTCACCGGCGAAGTGCCGCTGCTGCTGCAGAGCTTTGCGCTTGGCCGCCGGTTGGTGATCCAGCCCAAATGGGACCCGCTGGATGCGATGCGGCTGATCGAGCAGGAACGGATCACCTATTTCCTGGGCGTGCCGCTGATGAGCCACGAAATCGCCGCCCATCCCGAGCGGGAGCGGTTCGACCTTTCAAGTTGCAAGAATTTCGCTGCAGGCGGGGCGCCGCGCCCGGAACGGCATGTCCAGCTCCTGTGCGAGGCGCTGCCGGCCGGCTTCCCGCTGCTGGGCTATGGCCTGACCGAAACCAATGCGGTGGGCTGCGGCAATTTCAACGAGAATTATCTCGCCAAGCCCGGCAGCACCGGCCCCGCCAGCCGCCCGCTGGTCGAGCTTGCGGTGCTGGGCGAGGATGGGGCGCCGCTGGGCGCGGGCCAGACCGGCGAAGTGGCGATCCGCTCGATCGCCAATTTCATCGGCTATTGGGACGATCCCGCAGCGACCAGCGCGGCCATGCGCGAGGACGGCTTTTTCCTGACCGGGGATCTGGGCTATCTCGATGAGGACGACTATCTGTTCATCGTCGACCGCAAGAAGGACATCATCATCCGCGGGGGAGAAAATATTGCCTGCATCGAAGTGGAGCAGGCGATCTACGCCCATCCCGATATTGCCGAATGTTCGGTGTTCGGCCTGCCGGACGAGCGCCTGGGCGAAGTCCCCGCTGCAGTTTGGCTGGCCAAACAGGGGCGCGATCCTTCGGAAGAGGATCTGCGCAGTTTCCTGAGCGCACGGCTCGCCCCGTTCAAGATACCGGCCCATATGTGGCAGGAAAAAGCACCCTTGCCGCGCCTGGGAACCGCCAAAGTGGACAAGCGTGCGTTGCGCGAAAAATATCGTGCTCTATCTGGGGTCAGGTGAACGCTATCAAGATTGCCAATCAGCGCAAGGTCATCGACCGCCGAATGCTCGCCGCAGAGATCGCCGCCGCCGTGGCGGAGGACGGTGCTGCGCGCGCAAGGCCGCGCATCGTCGCGCTGCTGCGTGATGCGCTGGCGGCAGGGCGCGCCGAGCTGACCGAACGGCTCACCGCGCATCCCTCGGCCGGGCACGAGATCACCGCCGGCCACGCCTTTTTGATCGACCAGCTGATTCGCGTGATGCACGATCATGTGATCGCCGACCTTTATCCGGTGAGCAACCGCACCAAGGGCGAACGGCTGAGCCTGATGGCGGTGGGCGGCTATGGCCGGGCCGAAATGGCGCCGCATTCGGATGTCGATATCGCCTTCCTCACCCCCGGCAAGCAGACCGCCTGGTGCGAGCAGGTGATCGAGGCGATGCTCTATCTGCTGTGGGATCTCGGGCTCAAGATCGGCCATTCGAGCCGCTCGATCGACGAGATGGTGCGCATGGCCAAGGGCGATCTGACGATCCGTACCGCGATGCTCGAAGGCCGCTATCTGTGGGGCGATCAGGACCTCTATGAAGAATCCTCGCGCCGCTTCTTCGCCGAAGTCGTTGCCGGAACCGAACGGCAATTCGTCACCGAAAAGCTCGCCGAGCGCAATGAACGGCACAAGCGCCTGGGCGACAGCCGCTATGTCGTCGAACCCAATGTCAAGGAAGGCAAGGGGGGCTTGCGCGATCTCCAGACGCTCTACTGGATCGGCAAATATATCTACAAGGTGAAGAGCGCCGCCGAGCTGGTCGGGGCCGGGCTGTTCACCCGCTCGGAATATCGCGCCTTTCGCCGGGCCGAGGGGTTTCTGCTCGCCGCGCGCTGTCATCTGCACACCATCACCGGGCGCGCCGAAGACCGGCTGACCTTCGATCTACAGCGCGAAGTGGCGCGGCGCATGCTGTTCGCCGATCGCCCGGGCAAGAGCGCGGTCGAGCGGTTCATGCAATATTACTTTCTCCAGGCGAAGCGGGTCGGCAGCCTTTCGGGGATCTTTCTGGCCCAGATTGACGAGCAATTCGCGCGCAAGACCCCGCGCGGGCTGCTCGCCGGCTTCCGGGCCAAGCCGCGGATGCACAAGGGCTACAAGCTGTTCGGCGGGCGCATCGCCGCCCCCGGCGACAGCTGGTTTCATGATGATCCGGTGCGGCTGATCGAAATCTTCCAGATCGCCGAGGAAGAAGGGCTGGAAATCCATCCTGAAACCATGCGCATGGCCGCGCGCGACGCGGTGCTGATCAAGGACGATGTGCGCCACGATCCGCGCGCCAATGCCCTGTTCCTCAAGGTGCTGTCAGGGCGAAAAGACCCTGAGACGGTGCTGCGCTGGATGAATGAGGCCGGGGTATTCGGGCGCTTCATCCCCGATTTCGCGCGGGTGAATGCGCAGATGCAGTTCGACATGTATCACCATTATACGGTCGACGAGCATACCATCCGGGCGATCGGCCTGATGGCGCGGATCGAACAGGGCGCGCTCAGGGGCGATCACCCACTGGCGACCGAGATCATCAAACAGGTCAGTTTCCGCAATGCACTGTATGTTTCGGTGCTGCTGCACGACATCGCCAAGGGGCGCGGGGGCGATCATTCCGTGCTGGGCGCCGAGGTCGCGCTCAAGCTGTGTCCGCGGCTCGGGATGGACGATGACGAGACTGAGCTGGTCGCCTGGCTGGTGCGCTATCACCTGCTGATGAGCGCGACCTCGTTCAAGCGCGACCTGTCCGATCCCAAGGCGATCGGGGATTTCATCGCCGAGGTGCAGAGCCTTGAGCGGCTGAGATTGCTGACCCTGCTGACGATCGTCGATATCCGCGCGGTCGGCCCCGGCATCTGGAACAGCTGGAAACGCCAGCTGTTGTCGCAGCTCTATGCCGCAGCGGAAGAAGGCCTGCGGCTGGGGCATGTCGCCAATGGCCGCAAGCAGCGCGTCGAAGGGAAGAAACTGGCCGTTGCCGAGCTGCTGGGCGACAATCTCAAGGTGATGAAGGAGCTGGAGGGGCGGTTCGACGATTCCTACTGGATCGCCGAGCCGGAAGACATCATCGCCCTCAATCTGGTGCATTATTCCGCCGCCAAGCGGCTCAAGCACAAGCTTTCGATCCACTGCGAATATTATGCCGCGCGCGGGGCCACGCTGGTAACGGTGATCGGCGATGATCATCCCGGGCTGTTCTATCGCATTGCCGGCGCGATCCATCTGGCCGGCGGCAACATTATCGATGCGCGCATCCACACCACCAAGATGGGCAAGGCGCTCGACAATTTCGTGGTGCAGGACCCGCTGGGCCGGCCCTTCCGCGAGGAATCCCAGCTCGAACGGCTCAAGACCGCGATCGAGGATTCGCTCGCCAACCGGATCGAGCTGGTTCCCCAGCTCGCCCGGCGCCCGCTGGCGCATGCCCGCGCCGCGAGCTTCGAAGTCCGCCCGCATGTCTATTTCGACAACAAGGCCTCGGGCCGCTTCACGGTGATCGAAGTCAATGCGCGGGACCGCGCGGCGCTGCTCAACCGGCTGGCGCGCGCCTTGTTTGAATCGCGCCTGATGGTGAATTCGGCGCATATCACCAATTACGGCGAACGCGCGGCGGATACCTTCTACGTCACCGACCTGATCGGCGAGAAGATCACCTCCACCGACCGGCTCAAATCGATCGAGGAAGCCCTGCTCGACGCCGCCAGCGACGAGACCCAGGCGGTGGCGGAGCAGGTGCCGGTTCAGGCAGGATAGGGCAGGATGCCCGCATGGTGCCCGCCGCTCAGATGGGCACCCGCCGCTCAGATGCGGATCGCCCCCAGCTGCGCCAGCCAATGGTTCAGCCGCTGCTTGAGCATCCGGTCGCGGGAATATTCCATATCCTCTTCCGCAAGCGTTTCGACAATCTCGAAGGTGAAAGCCTGTTCGCCATGGTCGCGCCAGGCCTGCTGCAGCGTCCGGTGCGTATTGGCGCCCTGGCGCAGGGTGAACCACAAGCGGTTGCGAATGGTCGAAAGGTCCGGCGCCCGCCCGGCCCAGACCTGCTGGGTGGCAAGGCAGCGCAGGGCATAGATGCCCGCCGTGATCTTGCGTTCCTTGTAATCGGTCACGGCGGATCGCCGCAGGGTCCTGTCCATATCAAATCCGATTCTTCCAAACTTCGAGTCGCTCAATTATTACCCGGATATATTGACTTGATACACAAATCAATTCATCCGGGTTAAATCATGACAGATTCTCCGATCGACCAGTTCACCCTGCCCTGCAGCGCCTTTGCCGAGGGGCGCAAGATCGCCGCGGGCTCGCTGGTCGAGGTGGCGCTGGCGGTGAAATCCATGGCCGGAACGGCGCGCGCCATGCCGCTGATTGTCGACGACCGGACCGGCCGGGTGATCGACGTCGATATCAGGGGCAGCACGCAGGATGTGATTGCGCGGCTGGCGGAGCATCCCTTCGTCACCCCGGCCGGGCCAGCCCCGAAGCGCGGGCGACCGAAACTGGGGGTCGTCGCGCGCGAAATCACCTTGTTGCCGCGCCATTGGGACTGGCTGGCGGCACAATCCGGCAGCGCTTCACAGGTGTTGCGCCGGCTGATCGACCAGGCGCGGGCATCGGACAGCAACCAGCCGGATGCCAGGCTGGCACAAGAACGCGCCTATCGCTTCATCTCGGCCTTCGCCGGCGATCTCCCCGGCTTCGAGGACGCCAGCCGGGCGCTGTTTGCCAATGATGCCGACGCAATGCGCCGCGCCGCCGCGCCCTGGCCGGAAGATCTGCGCGACTATGCGCTCAAGCTCGCGCAAGCCGAGCCGCTGCGCGAGCCTGCGAAGGAGAGGCTTCGATGACCGGACTGCGTGAGGTCAGACCACTGGCCGAAAGCGACGGGCCGCGTGTGCGCCTGTGGCTCGAGGACTGGCTTGCCCGCCATATCGGCGGCTGGGCGCCTGCCTATGGCCTGGCTTGGGGAGCGGACGATATAGCGGCGCATATTGCGCGCCACGAATTGGTGAAGACCCAATGGGGCGAGCTTGTTCAGGCCTCCACCGACCCGAACAGCCTGGTGCGCATCATCGAATTGGCCGGCGAGCCAGCCGGGATCGTCTATGCGGAAATCAGGGAAGACCGCTATATGAAATGCCCGGTCGGGGCCGTGTCGTGGATCTATGTCGATCCGGCGCGGCGCGGCCAAGGGATTGCCGCAGCATTGTCAGGCGCGGCGCGGGCCTGGCATTCAGCGCAGGGCGCGATCGCTTGCGAGGTGTTTGCTACGATCAGCAATGCGCCGGCCATCCGCAGCTATTGCAAGGCGGGATTTATGCCGCTCGACTATCGCCTGGTCGCAAGCCCCGAGCCAGCCGAAGGCTGAACCGGCCCGCTGTTCGAGCCGCTATCCCCGCGCCCCGAACAGCGCGCTGCCCACCCGGACATGCGTCGCGCCGAGCATCACGGCGGTCTCGAAATCGCCGCTCATTCCCATGCTCAACCCGGCCAGGCCATTGTCGGCGGCGAGCTTGGCCAGCAGCGCGAAGAACGGTGCGGGCTCTATGGCGAGCGGGGGAACGCACATCAGCCCGGCAAGCGGCAATTCTGCAGCGCGGGCTTGCTCAAGCAGCGCCGGCAGGTCGGCCAGCGCGCAGCCGCCCTTCTGCTCTTCCGCGCCGATATTGACCTGCACAAACAGCGGCACCCGCCGGCCCGCCTTGTCCATCGCCTTGGCGAGCGCGCCGATCAGGCTCACCCGGTCAAGCGAATGGATCGCGTCGAACAGGGCGACCGCATCCTCCGCCTTGTTCGATTGCAGCTGGCCGACCAGATGCAGCGCGATATCGGGAAAGCGGGCTTTCAAATCGGGCCATTTGCCCTGCGCTTCCTGCACCCGGTTTTCGCCAAACACCCGCTGGCCCGCCTCGATCAGCGGTTCGATCTGGCAGGCCGGGTGCGTCTTGCTGATCGCGACCAGCGTGATCTGTGCCGGATCGCGCCCCGCAATCGCTGCGGCGCGCGCAATCCGCGCCTCTATTTCGTCCAACCGGGATGCTGCATATTCCATGGCGCGCCGCTATAGCGCGCCGATGGATCAGCGCCACCCAATCCCGCAAATCTGGCTCGTCACCGATCAGCGCAATGACGCGGTGCTGGATCAGGCGCTGCTGCGCCTGCCGCGCGGATCGGGGCTGATCTACCGCCATTATCATCTGCCGCCGGCAGCCCGGCTGGCCCGCTATGCCGAGCTGGAGCGGGTGGCGCGGGCGCGCGGCCATTGGGTGATTCTGGCCGATTCGCCCCAGACCGCGCTGGAATGGGGCGCAGACGGGATCTACGGCGCGCCGCGCGCGCTCGATCCAAGGCGCGGCAATCTGCTGCGGCTGGCCACCGCCCATTCGCTGCGCGAGCTGGGCGAGGCGAACCGGGCACAGGCCGATGCGGTGCTGCTTTCGCCCGCCTTTGCGACCCGCTCGCATCCCGGCGCGGGATCGCTCGGGGTGCTGCGCTTCCGCCTGATCGCGCGCCGCGCCCGAATGCCGGTGATCGCGCTGGGCGGAATGACCCAGGCCAATGCCGACCGGCTCGACTGGCCGCTATGGGCGGCGATCGACGGTTTGAGCTGAAGCCCGCGCCAAGGGAATTCCGCGCGGATTCTTGACGGCGAGTCCCGGCTCTGCGATTCTGCGGCTGAGCCGAAACTCCGGCAGCTCGCCGGGCAAAGGGGAATGGACATGGCAAGTCGCGCAATCGGGAAAGCCCCGCCGGCCGACTGGCGCGCGGCCTTCCGCCGCTCGCTGCGTCGCGCGCTGCAGATATCCGGCGCCATCGCGCTGTTCGGGGCGATGGTGTTTCTGGCGCTGGCGCTGGTGTCCTATCACCAGACCGATCCTTCGATCTCGACCGCAGCTGGCGGCCCGATCGAGAACTGGATGGGGGGTTCCGGCGCCTGGGTGGCGGAGCGCGCGCTGTTCCTGTTCGGGCTGGTTTCTGTGCTGCTTCTGCCCCTGTTCTACGCCTTTGCGCGCAAGCTTTGGCGCGATGCGGATGAGGAAGAAACGCCGCATGGCACGCGCTGGTGGCGTGCGGTGGGGATGCTGTTTCTGGCCATGGCGCTGCTTGCCACGACGCTGTCGCTCGCCTTCACCGCGCCCGGCGGCAATCTCCCGGCTTCGCTGGGCGGGATCACCGGCCTGCTGGGCCAGGCCGCGATCGAGGCGCTCGCCGCGCGGCTGCCGCAAGCCGCCCAGGGCTGGACGATATTTGGCGCTGGCGTCGCCTGCCTTGCGGGCGGGGCCACGCTGATCGGGCGGGTCTTCGCGATCGACTGGGTCCAATTGCTGACCATTCCGGCTGTGCTCAAGCGCCGCCCTTCGCTGCCCCACGCCGATTCACTGCCCTTCGTGCCCAAGCGCGAAAAGCCCCGGCCCGAAGCGCGCACGCCGCCGCTGGCCGATGCGCCCACCCGCCGTCCGCCCGAGATAGCCGATCCTTCCATGCCGCCCAAGCAGGCCAAGCTGGCCGGACGGACCCGGCAGAAGGATCTGTTCGACGAATATGAGCTGCCCAGCCTCGACCTGCTGGAAGATCCGCCGGTCAATACCGCGCCCAAGCTCGACAAGCTGGCGCTGGAGCGCAATGCCCGGCTGCTGGAAAATGTGCTCGACGATTTCAACGTCAAGGGCGAGATCACGGCGGTGCGCACCGGCCCGGTGGTGACGATGTATGAGCTGGAACCGGCAGCCGGGGTCAAGGCCAGCCGGGTGATCGGCCTGGCCGAAGACATCGCCCGCAATATGAGCGCGATTTCCGCCCGCGTTTCGGCCATTCCCGGCCGCACGGTGATGGGGATCGAACTGCCCAATGCCGATCGCCAGACCGTGGCGCTGAAGGAACTTGCCGCGTCCGAGGCCTTTGCCGGTCACAAGGGCATGCTGCCGATCATCCTGGGCAAGGATATTGCCGGCGAACCGATCGTGGCCGATCTGGCCGCCATGCCGCATCTGCTGGTTGCGGGCACCACCGGTTCGGGCAAATCGGTTGGGCTCAACTGCATCCTGCTTTCGCTGCTCTACCGTTTCACCCCGCGCGAATGCCGATTGATTCTGATCGATCCCAAGGTGCTTGAGCTCAAGAGCTATGACGATATCCCGCATCTGCTCTCGCCGGTGGTCACCGAACCGCATAAATCGGTCCGCGCCCTCAAATGGGCGGTCGAGGAGATGGAGCGGCGCTATCGCATGATGTCCTCGATCGGGGCGCGCAATCTCAACGGTTTCAACGAGCGGATCTCCACCGCCGCCGCCAAGGGCAAGCCGCTTGGCCGCAGGGTCCAGATCGGCTTCGATCCCGACACCGGAGAGGAATTGTTCGAGGAAGAACTGCTCGAATATGAAGCCTTGCCGCAGATCGTGCTGATCGTCGACGAGCTGGCCGATCTCATGGTCACGGTCGGCAAGGAAATCGAAGTGCTGATCCAGCGGCTCAGCCAGAAGAGCCGCGCCGCCGGCATCCACCTGATCATGGCCACGCAGCGCCCTTCGGTCGATGTCATCACCGGCGTGATCAAGGCGAACCTGCCCACCCGCATCAGCTTCAACGTCACCAGCCGGATCGACAGCCGCACGATCCTGGGCGAACAGGGCGCCGAACAGCTGCTGGGCAAGGGCGACATGCTCTACAAGCCCAACACCGGCGCGCTGACCCGCGTCCACGGGCCCTTCGTTTCCGACGAGGAGGTGGAGGCGGTGGCCAAGCATTGGCGCGCACAGGGCAAGCCCGACTATATCGATTCGGTCACCGAAGAGCCTGAGGATGGCGGCGGCTTCGGCTTCGAGGATGAATTCACTGCCAGCGACAATCCCGAAGAACGCAAATATCGCCAGGCCTGCCAGGTCGTGATCGAAAACCAGAAGGCGAGCGGGAGCTGGCTCCAGCGCCAGATGGGCGTGGGCTACAATACCGCCGCCAAATGGATCGAGCGGATGGAGGGCGAAGGGCTGGTCGGCCCGGCCAACCATGTCGGCCGGCGCGAGATCTATCGCGACCGGGACGGTAACCCGCTTTAGGCGTCGCCGCGCTTCGGCTGGAAGCGCGCGCTAATCCTTGTCCGGATCTTCGACCTTGAACGGGTTCGACTTGCTCGGTGCGCTGGGCAGCGGCGGGCGCGGCAGCACCGCATCGCTATTGGCCGCCTGCCACAGCATCGCCGCCAGCACCGTCGCCGCCTGGCGCACATCATCTGGCGGCGCATGGTCGAGCGTGTCGATATTCGAATGGTGCACGCGCGAACTGTAATCGAGCGGGTCCTGGATGAACTGGAACGCCGGAAGGCCGATCGATTGCATATATTGGTGATCGGTGCCGCCGGTGCGGCTCATCACCACTGTACCGGCCCCCAGGGAATCAAACGGGCTGAGCCATTTCTTCAGCAGCGGTGCCGCGCCAAGATTGTCTTCGGCATAGATTCCGCGGATCTTGCCCGCACCATTGTCGAGGTTGAAATAGGCCTTGAGCTCATCATAGCCGGGCATCTTCGTGATCGGGAAAGTCCCCGGCCACTCCGCGAAATATTCCAGCGGGCCAAGTTTCGGATCAACCGGGCGATGGGCAAGATGCTGCTCGATATAGGCGATGGAGCCGGCGAATGCCTGCTCTTCGCCGCTCCACAGCGCGAAGCGGATCGTGCGCTTCGGCTTGACCCCAAGGCTTTTGATAATCCGCGCGGCCTCGATCATCAGCACGCTTGGAATGCCGTCGTCGGTCGCGCCGTCGGCGGCGAACCAGCTGTCGAAATGGGCCCCGGCCATCACATATCCGGCCTTGGGGTCGCTGCCCGGGATATCGGCGATCACATTCTCTGCAGTGAGGTCGCTCTCATTATAGCGTGCGGAGATCGCAAGTTGGAGCACCGGCGGCTTGCCCGCGACTTCCAGCCGCGCGAGCCGGCGATAGTCCTCCGCCGAAAGTTCCATGAATGGCAATGCCAGCCGATTCTCGGATTCGTAAAGATAGCCTTCGCCAGACACGAGGCCATTGTCGCGATAGGACTTGCGGACCATCGCCAAAGCACCTTCGGCCTTGAGGAAGCGCGACAATTCGAGCGGAAACAGATCGCCCTTGTTGCCCTCCTTGTATGGCATCGTCTCGTCATCGGGGAGTTCATACTTATCCAGCTCCGCCAGATCCTTCGCTTCGTAGCGGCGGAATTGCGGCTTGGTCGATTCGCCCGGCGTTCCCGGCAGGCTGACCATCACGATCTTGCCCGCGAGCTTGCCGCGCCATTTCTCGAAATGCTCCTTCTTGCTCATCGGCGCGAGAATCACCGGCGCACTGATCATACCATCGGTCGGCGGCGACCAGGCGACCGGGATCGAGCGCATCACGATCATGCGCGGCTGCACCATGCGCGCTTCCCATGATTCGAGGTTCCAGCCGAGCCCGAAATCATAGGGCTCAAGGTGAACATTGGTGGCACCATATTCGGTGAACTTGCCCATCGCCCATTGCGCGGCGCGGTCGTAATTGTCCGAATTGGTCAGCCGCGATCCGATCCCGTCCATCAGCTGCGACGCGTTGGCCATCGCCTGGCTGTGGCTGAGCCCTTCATCGACGATCTGATTGAGCTGCGCCTCGCTCGCTTCTGCATGCAGCGGCTGCAAGGGCAGCAATGCCAGTGCCAGCGCGGTTGCCGAGGCGCCAAAATATCTGCGTGTCATCGCCAGCCCCCTGAGTGCTTTCCTTCGGGCGTAAGCTGGCAGCATTTGGCAGCCGCGCCAAGCCGGATTCCGGCGCGATCGGGCCGCAGCGGCCAGCCACAGCACATATCCTTGCCGGCGCGGGAAAGCTCCAGCCGAAGTGCAATTGACCTTGGGCAAGAGCCATCTATAATGATATCTCACGCATCAAGGTTCATATATGATCACAGCACAACAGATCCGCGCGGCCCGGGCGCTGCTTGCCATCGACCAGCGCCAACTGGCTGAACTGGCCAGTGTCTCGCTTCCTACGATCCAGCGGATGGAAGCCTGCGACGGCCAGGTGCGCGGCACGGTGGATACGCTGGTCAAGCTGATCAGCGCATTGGAAGGTGCCGGGATCGAGATCATCGGCGAACATGCGCCGTCCGGCGGGATCGGACGCGGTGTGCGCCTGCGCGAAACCTCGGCCGGGGCAAGTTCGGGCGGAGACGCTTCGCTGCTGTATGACAAGGCCCCAGCACCAAAGATCGACCGATGAAGCCCAAGATCCTGACCACGCTGGCGACTTACGACCGCACCCAATTCTTCAACGACACCAGCGCCGGCCTCACCGTCGCCCTTGTCGCTCTGCCACTCAGCATCGCGATCGCCATCGCCTCGGGCGCACCGCCCGCCGCCGGCCTGATCACTGCGGTGGTCGGCGGATTGCTGATCTCGGCGCTGGGGGGCAGCCGGGTGCAGATCGGCGGGCCGACCGGCGCCTTTATCGTGGTGGTCTATGGCGTGATCAGCAAACACGGGTTCGATGGGTTGCTGCTGGCAACATTGATGGCAGGCGTGCTGCTGGTGATCGGCGGATTGCTGCGGCTCGGACGGTTCATCCGCCTGATCCCCGAACCGGTGATCGAAGGTTTCACCATCGGCATCGCAGTGGTGATCGCCACCGGCCAGCTGAAGGATCTTGCCGGCATGACCACCGGGCCCTTGGCCGCCGATTTCCTGCCCAAGATCGAAGGGATTTGGGCAGCGCGCGGGACGACGGACCTCGCTTCGCTCGCCCTGGGACTCGCAACCATCGCGGGAATCCTGCTGGTGCGCCATTTCGCCCCGCAATTTCGCGGCCGGGCTCTGATCGTGATTCTCGCCAGCGTCGTTGCGGCGCTGCTGCTGCCCTCGATCGCCAGTGTCGCCTCCCGCTTCGGCGATCTCCCGCACGGCCTGCCCTGGCCGTCGCTGCCGCCAGTCTCGCAGGCAAAAATCATCGATCTGCTGCCATCGGCGATCACTATCGCGCTGCTGGCTGGAATCGAATCGCTGCTCTCGGCGCTTGTCGCCGACCGCATGATCGGCGGCGCGCACCGGACCGGCGCGGAGCTGCTGGCGCAGGGTGCGGCCAATATCGCCGCGCCGCTGTTTGGCGGACTGCCTGCCACCGGCGCAATCGCGCGCACCGCCACCAATGTCGACGCCGGTGGACGGACCCCGGTGGCGGGCATCGTCCACGCGCTGGCGATCCTGCTGGCTATGGCAGTGCTGGCCCCGCTCGCCGGCAAGCTTGCGCTTCCGGCGCTGTCCGGTCTGCTGATCGTGACAGCCTGGACAATGTCGGAGCCCGATCGCTGGGGCGAACAATTCAAGCTGCCAAAGCTGGAGCTGGGCCTGCTGCTGCTCACCGCCGCACTCACTGTGCTGGTCGATCTTACCATCGCGATTGCAACCGGAACCATCCTTGGTCTTGCGCTGCGGGCGCTGACCCGAAAAGATGCGCCACAGGCCTGATCGGGAGCGACGCATATGCTTTTGCGGCATCTCTGGCCCCGGCAGTCTCTTTGGCGCGGGGCGTTTCAGGCCGATTTTCTGCTGTCCGGCGATGAGCCTGAAGTGGATAGCAGCTTGACGAAGCGATCAAATGACGCTGCACATTGGTCGCGAAGATCCGGCCAGCGCGCCATATTTCTTATCGAGGCCTGTGACGTCTGCAATGGGCAGTCTTGAACGCATAATCGCCTGGATCGCTCTGCTGATCGGGCTGCTTGCCGCAGCACCCGCCGCGGCAAGCCCTCTCGCGCCCTCATGCCACGCCTTCAGCACGCCGGAAACGAGCTACGCCCAGCTTGCCGCCAACGCGCCGGAATGGATTTGCCGCTCCACGCATTGGAAGGATAGCCGGCCGATTGGCTGGATCCGCTTCGATGCGCAAAGCTGGCAGGGCGGCGCAGCGCCAAAGACCTTCATCACCCGCATCACCAAATTCGACCGGCTCACCCTGATGGCGATCCGCGCCGACGGGAGCGCCCTGACGATTTCGCGCACCCCGGACGAGGTAACCCCGCGCGCCGGCGGAGCGATCTTTTCCACCCCCTTGCCCCCAATTCCGGACGACACGGTGGCAATCGTGGCCCGGATCGAGAGGCCCTGGAATGGTGCAATCCTGTCTGACGCATGGCTTTCCTCCGATGCCGATGCAGGAGCCTGGCCGATGGCAGTCCTGGTGGCGTTTGGCATGCTGCTTGGCCTGCTCTTCGCCCCCGTGATCTTCGACATCACGCTCTATTCGGTGCTGCGGCAGCGTTTCGTGTTGTGGCACTGTACGCTGGTCCTCGCGATGCTGAGCTATGTCGCGACTTTCAGCGGAATGACGTCGATATTTATCCGGCTCGACATCGTTACGGTGGCCGCGTTAAACGGTCTGGCACCCGCTCTGGCTGTGGCATTCGCGGGCTTTTTCGTTGCCGATTTTCTTGAGCCGGGCACGCTGAGCAGGACCATGCGCCGCGCCTTGTGGACCTCCAGCGCGATTGCCCTGCTGGGGCCGGCAATCATCACGCTGCATCCGCCATTCCTCGATTACAGGTCGCACCAATTCTATTTCATCGGCTTCATACCCGCGCTGCTGGTTCATATTGCGGCGATGGTGCAGGCGTGGCGCCGCAGAAGCCGTTCGGTAAAATTCCTGACTGCTGCCTGGGCACCTATCCTGCTGTGCATGGCCGAGCGGATACTGCGCGGGCTCGGCCTTTATGGCGCGCCGCACTGGACCGATGAGCTGCTTTATTTCGCGCTGATCGCAGAAGTCCTGATTTCCGCACTTGGCGTTGCCGACCGGATGATGTCGCTGCGCGACCAACGTGACAACGCCCGAATCCAAGCCCGGATTCTCGGCAATCTGGCCGAACAGGATCCGCTCACCGGCCTGCTCAATCGCAGGGCGATCGAACCGCGCTTCGCCGATTTGTGCGACGCGGGCTTCTGCACCTTCGCCCTGATCGACCTCGATCATTTCAAGTCCATCAATGATCGCCATGGGCATGCGGTGGGCGATGAAGTGCTGCGCGCCGTGGCCTCGGGGCTCGCACCTGATGAGAACACTTTGGCGATGCGGCTGGGGGGCGAGGAATTCCTGCTGTTGCTGCGCGGCGAAGACGGAGGCCTTAGGGCCGAGCAGCGGCGCGAGGCTCTGGCACGCCATATTGCGAGCATAGTGCCCGGGATTGGTCCGACCGTCACTGCCAGCATGGGCGTGATAGAGGGCCCCGCCGAAACCATGGCGACGAGCAGCTTTCGCGACATCTATGCACGGGCTGACAAGCTGCTTTACGAAGCCAAGCAGGCCGGGCGCAATCGCATGATCGGTGAAAAGCTGACCCTGTTCGCCGCGCCGAAGGCGGACCGCCGCAGGGGCGACCGCCGGAAGAGCCCGCGCCGCAGATCTGCCTGAAGTTTCTATGTCCTGCCGAGAAACGGGCCTGAAATTTCCTGCCCGATACGCTGCGGCCGGCCGCTCTCCCGGTCGATCATCGCCCAGGTAGAGCGGACCTGCACAATCACCTTGCCTGCCGCATTGGTGAAATCAACGCAGCGCAGGAAGCGCGCGCCTTGCGGCGGATCGGGGATGAAGGTGCGCGCGGTGACCTTGTCACCCTGCGCGATATTGCCCCGATAATCGATCTCGTGGCGGGTGACGAACCAGACATATTTTGCCTGATGCTCGGGCGAAGCCACCGCTTCCCAATGGGCGGTGGCGATATCCTGCACCCATTGCAGCCAGACCATATTGTTCACATGCCCGTTCATATCGATGTGTTCGGGCCCGGCAGTAAAGGAGAGGGTGAAGCTGTTGCTCAAGCCTCGACGCCCAGCTGCCACAGGATGAAGGCGAATTCCTCAGCGGTTTCCTTGAGGCTTTCGAACCGGCCCGACTTGCCGCCGTGGCCCGCGCCCATGTTGGTTTTCAAGAGCAGCTCGTTCTCGTCGGTCTTGAGCTCACGCAATTTCGCGACCCATTTGGCCGGTTCCCAATAGGTGACGCGCGGATCATTGAGCCCGGCAGTCACCAGCAGCGGCGGATAGGCCTGCGCCGTGACATTATCATAGGGGCTATAGCTCGCGATCAGTTCGAAGGCGGCCTGGTCCTCGATCGGATTGCCCCATTCGGGCCACTCGCCCGGGGTCAATGGCAGCGTGGCATCGAGCATGGTGTTGAGCACATCGACAAACGGCACATGCGCCGCCACCGCGCCCCATAGCTGGGGATCGGAATTGACCACCGCGCCCATCAGCTCGCCGCCCGCCGATCCGCCCGAAATGCTGATCTTGCCCGCCGAACTGTAGCCAAGCTCGATCAGCCCCTTCGCCACGTCGACGAAATCGGTGAAGGTGTTCGTCCGCTGTTCAAGCTTGCCGGCCTTGTACCACGCCCGGCCAAGATCATCGCCGCCCCGGATATGCGCGATGGCGTAGGCAAAGCCGCGGTCGACCAGCGAAAGCCGGGTGGTCGAAAAGCCCGGCTCGATCGCGATGCCATAGGCGCCATAGCCATAGAGGTGCAGCGCTTCGGCCGCGCCCCGATCCTTGCGATACATGATGCTGACCGGAATCATGGCGCCATCGCGCGCGGCAATTTCCAGACGCTCGGTAGTATAGAGCGACGCATCATAGCCCGAGGGAATTTCCTGCACCTTGAGCACTTCGAGCCGCTTGTCGGCCAGATGATAATCATAGACCGTATTGGGGCTGACCATGCTGGCATAGGACAGCCGAAGCCGGTCCACCGCCCATTCGGGATTGTCATCCAGCCCCGCGGTATAGCTTTGTTCGGGGAAGGTGATCGGCTCGATCCGCCCGGCATGAACCGGATCGTGATCGTAATAGCGAATTTCCACCTGATCGAGCCCGGCGAGCCGCCCTTCGACGACATAGAAATCGCGAAACAGATCGACCCCGGTGAGATAGAAGGCGTCAGACCCCTCGATCAGCGTGGTCCAGTCACCCGGATTTTCCAGCGGCGCAGTGGCGAGGCGGAAATTCTCATGGGTATCATTGGTGTGGATGAACAGCCGGCTCTCGCGCCCCTCGCCGTCCCAGATATCCAGATCATATTCGACGCCCTTGGCGCGCGGGCGCACCAGAATCGGCGCGGCCAGCGGGTCGGATGCCGGGATCAGGCGGACTTCGCTGGTCTCGTGATCGCTGGTGCCGATGATCAGCCAATTCTCATTCGCCGAAAGCGAACTGCCGACGCGGAAGCCTTCATCATCCTCGTGATAGAGCTCGACATCCTCGGCCAGCGCCTTGCCCAGCCAGTGAAGCCGGGCATTGTCGGTGCGCCATTGCTCATTGGCGAGCGAATAGACCAGCGCAGCATCACCCGCGACCCACACCAGCGCCGAGAGCGTGCCGGGGATCTCATCGGGCAAATGTTCGCCGCTCGCGAGATCCTTGATCCGCGCGGTGAAGCGCTCGGACCCGTTGTCATCGACCGAATAGGCCAGCAGCCTGGCATCGTGACTTACCGAAATGGCACCGAGCCGGAAATATTCCTTGCCTTCGGCCAGCGCGACCTCATCGAGGATCAGCTCGTCCGGCCCGCCCGCCACGGGCTTGCGCCACCATTTCTTATATTCGGCGCCTTCTTCGAATTCGATCCAGTAAAGATAATCGCCGTCCTTCTGCGGGACCGAGCGATCAGCTTCCTTGATCCGCGCCCGCATTTCCTTGAACAGCGCATCGATCAGCGGCTTGTGTGGTTCCATGCGCGCTTCGAACCAGGCATTCTCGGCTGCGAGATGCGCGAGCACCGCCTTGTCGCCAACTTTGGGATAGGCCGGATCGCGCAGCCAGGCGTAATCATCCTGCACGGTGATCCCGTGGAATGTGGTGCTATGCGGGTGCTTGGCGGCACGCGGGGGAGAACTGGGAGTGGAATCGCTCATTATGCCGCCCTATGTTGGTGGCGGAAGGACCGCAAGCAATGCTGATGCAGACTTATACCAACCGTTTGGCCGACCTGCGCAAGGAACTGGAGCGCCGCGGGCTCGACGGATTTGTGGTCCCGCTGTCCGACGAACATATGAGCGAATATGTCGGCGGCTATGCCGCGCGGCTCGAATGGCTCACCGGATTTGGCGGATCTGCGGGAACCGCCGTGGTGCTCAAGGACAAGGCGGCGATCTTCGTTGACGGGCGTTATACGCTGCAGGTACGCGACCAGGTCGATGGTGCGCTGTGGGACTATCAGTCCGTGCCCGAAACGAGCGCGGCCAAATGGCTCGGCGAAAATGCCGCACATGGCGCAGTGATCGGTTACGACGCCTGGCTCCATTCGAAAGCCTGGGCCAAGACTGTCGCGGCGTCGCTTGCCGAAATTGGCAGCACGCTGACTGCGGTCGAAAGCAATCCGATCGACGCGATATGGCACGATCGGCCTGCGCCCTCCGCCGCTGTGGCGCTGGTCCATGGCGAGGATTATTCCGGCCAATCGAGCGCGGAAAAGCGCGCCAGGCTGGCCGAATGGCTCAAGTCGATGCGGCTCGATGCGGTGGTCATCCCCGCGCTGGATTCGCTCGCCTGGCTGCTCAATATCCGAGGCAGTGACATCGAGCGGACCCCGGTCGTACTGGCCAATGTAATCGCCCATGCCGATGGCACGGCAGACCTGTTTATCGCGCCCGGCAAGGTTACCCCTGAACTGACAGCACACCTTGGCAATGCCGTGCGCCTGCGCAAGGCCGATGAGTTCGTGCCCGGCTTGCAGGCGCTGAACGGCAAACGCGTTGGGGCCGATGCTGCGACCTGCGTGGCTGGAATCTTCGCCGCGCTCGAAGGCGCAGGGGCCGAAGTGATCGAAGTGCAGGACCCGTGCCAGCTGCCCAAGGCGATCAAGAATCCGGTCGAACAGGCGGGCCACCGGGCGGCCCAGGCGCGCGATGGCGCGGCGATGGTTCGGTTCCTCCATTGGCTTGCCCGCGAGGCACCGGGAGGCAATGTCACCGAACTCGATGCTGCCAATCGGCTTGAGGCAAGCCGCCGGGAGAGCGCCGAGCTGCGCGATCTGTCCTTCGATACGATCTCCGGATCGGGCCCCAATGGCGCGGTGGTCCATTACCGGGTGAGCGAGGAGACCAATCGCACACTTGCACCGGGCAGCATCTATCTGGTCGATTCGGGCGGGCAATATCCCGACGGGACGACCGATATCACCCGCACGGTGTGGATCGGCCCGGGCGAACCCTCTGCCGAACAGAAGGACCGCAACACCCGGGTGCTCAAGGGCCATATCGCGCTGGCCATGCAATGCTTCCCCCCTGGCACCACCGGCAGCCAGCTGGATGTGCTTGCGCGCCAGCATCTGTGGGCCGCGGGCCTCGATTACGCCCATGGCACCGGCCACGGTGTGGGCAGCTTTCTCTCGGTCCACGAAGGGCCGCAGGGCATTTCCAAGGGGCGCCGGGGCGGCGGCGGGAAGGAACAGGAGCTGCTTGCCGGCATGATCCTGTCGAATGAGCCCGGCTATTACAAGACCGGCGACTATGGCATCCGGATCGAGAATCTGGTGCTGGTCGAACAGCGCAGCATCGCGGGTGCGGAAGGTGATTGGCTCGGCTTCGAGACGCTTACACTGGTGCCGATCGACCCTATGCTGATCAATCCCGCGCTGCTCACAAGGGCGGAGCGGGAATGGCTCGATGCCTATCATGCGCAGGTTTGGCGGGTGCTGGCACCGCAGCTTGAGGGCGAGGCGCTTGCCTGGCTGGAGAAACAATGTTCGCCCCTGTCGCCCGGCGCCGGGACATGACCCAGCGGCTCGCCGCGCGCAGAGCCTTGCACGGGGATGAACGCGGCTGCCCGGTTGCGACAATTCGCGACAAATTAGCCTAAATGCGGCATAAACGCGCGACATGGCGCAGCTAGAAGGCTGATTGTGAGCTGCGGAGCATTCCCCCCCCCTCCCCTGGGTTCCGCAGCTCCTAATTTTCGAAATTTCCGATTATGGAGCCTGAAGCTATGCGCAAATTCACACCGGCACTCATCGGCGCCCTGGGCGCAGCAGCGCTTGCCACCGCTGGTCTTGCCTATGCCCAATCGGGAGACGGCCCGCATCACGGCCCGATGACCCGCACCGAAGCAGAAGCCCAAGCCGCCAAAATCTTCGCCAAGCTCGATGCCAATGGCGATGGCGTGCTGGATGCAAAGGACCGCGAAGCCCGGGTGGCCGAACATTTCGCCAAGCTCGACACTGATGGCAACGGCAGCCTGAGCCTCAAGGAATTCGAGGCCGGCATGGCTGGTCCGGGCGGCCCCGGTGGCCCCGGCGGTCGCCATGCCGAGAGCTGGGGCGACCCACATGAAAAGATGGCGGGCGCCGGTCCCGACGGTCGCAGCCACGGCAAGCGTCACAAGGGCGAGCGTGGTCCTGGAATGATGGGAGACGGCATGATGGGTGAAACCGCCGATGCCAATGGCGATCACGCGATCTCGCTGGCCGAATTCAAATCCGCGGCGCTTGCCCGCTTCGATGCGGTCGATACCAATCACGATGGTACGATCACCAAAGACGAGCTCAAGGCGGCCAGAACGGCCCACAAGGCGGAGCGCATGGCCGAAAAGAACGGCAAGCGCGACATGCCGGCCAACTGACCATGCCGCAGGTGGGCGCTGACATGACGAATATTCAGGAAGCGCCCACCCGAATCCTGCTCGTCGATGATGAAGCAAGTCTGCGCGAGCCCCTGGCGGATTATCTTGTCCGCCAGGGCTTCGCTGTGACTCAGGCCGCAAGCGCGGCCGAGGCGCGCACGATCCTGCTCAACCAGATCCCGGATCTGGCGCTGCTCGATATCATGATGCCGGGCGAAGACGGACTTTCGCTGTGCCGCCATCTCACCGAATCCAAGGATCTACCGGTGATCATGCTCACCGCCAAGGGTGAGGCGATGGATCGCATCGTCGGTTTGGAGATCGGGGCGGATGATTATGTCGTCAAACCCTTCGAGCCGCGCGAGCTGGTCGCCCGGATCAAAAGCGTCCTGCGCCGATCGGCGAAGAACGGACCGGTGCCTCAGGAAGATGCGCATTACGAATTCGAAGGCTGGCGGCTCGATCCGGTAAAGCGGCGGCTGACCGATGGTGAAGGCGCGCTGGTGCCGATTTCTTCGGCCGAGTTCCGCCTGCTGCTGGCATTCCTCAAACATCCCCGTCAGGTGCTCGACCGTGATCGCCTGCTGGACATGGTGCAGGGCCGCGAAGCGCATCTGTTCGACCGCGCGGTCGACAATCAGGTGAGCCGCCTGCGCCGCAAGATCGAAAGCGACGCCAGCGAACCCCAGCTGATCCAGACAGTGCGCGGCGGCGGCTATGTGCTGGCCGCCGACGTCCGCCGGATTCTCGAACCCGCTACAGGCGACCGCGCGTGACTTTCAGACTATGGCCGCGCAGCCTGCTGGGGCAGACCCTGCTGGGCGTCGCGATCGCCCTGCTCGTCGCGCAGACTCTTTCGACCGTCCTGCTCTATCGCGCCGCAGAGCAGCGCCGCGAAATTGGCGCGGCCAATGGCCTTGCCTTCCAGCTGGTGGCCGAACCGCGCATCGATTACCGGCAGCAGGAAGGCCGCTTCGAGCACGCTGACCGCAAACCGCGCTGGCGCCGGTTGCAGCTCGAACGGTCCACCGTCAGCCCGTTGCACCCAGGCGAAATCCGCGACACCAACCGCGAGGAGCTGCTGCGCTCGATCCTGGTCGATCAGGGTATCGATCCTGCCAAGCTGGTGGTGACCACCCGCAGTGTCGCTGATGACAGCTATACCAGGAGCCGGGTGCGCGAATTGGCGAAATGGCGCGCGCGGCCGGAATGGGCGGATGGAGAGATCCTTATCGCCGGCCTGCAACGCAAGGGCGAAGCCCAATGGACAGTCGCCCGCCTGCCCCTGAATGACCGCGGACCAAGCCAGCTTGTTCCGCTGATGGTCCAGACGATCGTGCTTTATGTCGTGCTGGTCGGCGGGCTCGCGCTGCTGCTGCGCCGGATCACCCGTCCGCTGGCCGCCCTGACCACGCGGATGGAGCATTTCACCCGCACCCGGGAAGTGGAAGGCCAGCTTGAACCGGCCGGCCCTGAGGACACCCGCCGCCTGATCGAGGCGCATAATGCGCTTGAGGCACGTATTGCCGCGCTGCTGGATGAGAAGAATGTGATGCTCGGCGCGATCGGGCACGATCTCAAGACACCGCTCGCCGCCCTGCGGGTCCGGATCGAATCGGTCGACAACAGCGTCGAACGCGAACGCATGGCCGCGAGTATCGAGGATATCACCCGCACGCTGGACGACATCCTGTCGCTCGCGCGGGTCGGACGTCCGTCTGACCGCCCGGAAAGCACCGAATTGTCCGCGCTGACCGCTGCTGTGGTCGAAGAATTCGAGGACATGGGCGACGATGTCGAGCTCGGAGAAACGAAGCGGATCGCCTTAAAGGTCAGGACAACCTGGCTGCGCCGCGCCTTGCGCAATCTGGTGGCCAATGCGCTGCGCTATGGCGGCGGGGCGGCGCGCGTTTCGCTCCACAGCGAAAACGGCGAAGTGGTGTTCCGCGTCGAGGATGATGGCCCGGGCATTCCCGACGGCGAGATCGACGCCATGCTGCAGCCGTTCAAGCGCGGCGAGGCCTCGCGCAACCGCGAAACCGGCGGAGCGGGGCTGGGGCTGACGCTGGCGCGCGCGATTGCCGAACAGCATGCCGGAAGCCTGCGGCTGACAAACCGGCACCACCCCGATGGCAGCGTCGCCGGGCTGACCGCCGAGATCCGTCTCCCGCTCGAGCGGATCTAGTCCGCCGCAAGCACCGCCGCACGCATGGCTTTGCCCCGCGCGTCCACCAGCACCGCGCAATCGCGAATTTCTTCCATTGCGCGGTCAAACGACAATTCGCCCGGCGTCCCTGCCACAAGATCACCGAAATCGGCCGCGAACTGATCGGCCCGCTTGGCCGAACAGAAACCGGTGAGCATGTTCGGCAGGGCATTGGCCAGGAAGATGCCGCCCATATTCTTCGTCAGGCTGGAGTAATTTGCCTTTAGCCACTGCAGACCCAGCTCGCGGGTCTGCGGCTTGCCGATAACCCCGCCAATAAGCCGCAGGCGCTCGGTCTGGCGCAAGCGATCATCCTGCAAGCCATCGAGCAGCCAATGTGCGATTGCGGGATCGCCCTTTTCCGCCAAGGCGCCGAGCGCCGCCGGGCGGAACAGCGGATCCTGCGAAGCCAGTGCTCGCTGCGCAAGATCCTTCACCCGGGCCAGATCGCCCTCTTCGATATAGACATCCAGCGCATTGCCGAGAAACGCCGGATCCAGCGCCGCCTCGTCACCGCCCAGATAGGCGCCCGCCGCTTTCAGCAGCCTTGCGCGTACGGCCTTGTCCCTCGCCGCGAAGGCGAGCCGGCTGACGAGACGGTTACGGCGCTCGGTCATCTCAGGATCAGCCCCGGAATAAGCGCCACGCGCCGGGTTGAAGCCCATTTCCTCAAGCTGCGGCGTATAGATTCGGCCGACCAGACCGCGATAGGCAGCTTCGGTTGCGCCGCCATCCTCCAGCAGATCGCCTTCATCGAGCAGGCCGAGTACTGCCCCGGCCTCATCGAAAGCGTAGGAATCGGGATTGGCCGCAAGCTTGCGGGTCAGCGCTATCAGCTGTTCAGAGCTCGCTCGCCCGGCCAGGAAGCTTGCGCGCAGGCTGTCTGCCACCGCCTGCGCTTCGCCGCCCCGCAGCGTGTCTGCCTGGGCGATCAGCGCATCCCAATCGGGTTTGGGCAGTTCGAAGCGGTAATAGCCGGTGCCGCCAGCATTGGGCAGTAGCGGTCCAGAACCGCCGAGCGTGACCGGCACGGGCTTTTCGTCAAGCAGGAGGCAGCTGCGCGCTTCGGCCCGGCGCATACACAGCGGGATGGTCCAGCGCACATCTGGCGCGACGCTGCCCAGCCGGACATAGCGGCTCTGACTGACCTGATAGGTGCCGCCTGATCCGCTCACCGTCACCAGCGGGACGCCCTGCTGTTCGACGAAGCTCTTCATCGCGGTAACGATCCGGGGATCGCCGGCGGCCTTGGCCAGGGCGCCGAAGAAATCATCGCCGGTCGCGTTGCCATAAGCATGGGCCATGAGGTGATTGTGCACACCCTGGCGGAATTTGTCGGCGCCCATATAGGCCGCGATCATCGCGATCACATGCCCGCCCTTGCCATAGGTGATGGAATCGAACGCGGCATCGATCTGCCCATTATCCACGATCGGCTGCCGAATCGGCCGCCCGGCGATCAGCGCATCGGTATCCATCGCCTCGAAACCTTCGCCCAGCGCGCCTTCCCAGACATGCAGATCGGGCCGCCACTGGTCGGCAATGTAATAGCCCACCCAATTGGCAAAGCTTTCGTTCAGCCAGATATCGTCCCACCAGGCGGGCGTCACGAGATCGCCGAACCATTGATGGCCGATCTCATGCGCCATCACCATTCCGGCGCTGCGCTTACGCCCCGTGGAGGCGGCATCGTCGAGCAGAATGATGCGGTCCTGGTACAAGATCGCTCCGGCATTCTCCATCGCCCCCGGCATGATCGGCGAGGTGATCTGATCGAGCTTGGGGTAAGGATAGGGGATCCCGAAATAGCTTTCTTCCAGCGCAATGATCTTCGCGGTGGCGTCCAGCGCAAATGCGGTGTCGCCGGCATTTTGCGGCGCGGTGACGATCCGCTGCGGCAGTGGCTGCGCGCGCTCCGGCGTCGCCGGAATCGTCCCGTCGGCTGTCGCAAAGGGCCCGACCATAAAGGCCACGAGATAGGTCGGCAGCGGCTTGGTCGGAGCAAAATGATGCACCACCCATCCACCTTCCTGGCTTGAGAAGACTTCTGGCGTATTGGCGATCGCCACTTCGCCGGGCCGGGTGCGCAGGGTGACGGTGAAAGGCACCTTGAACCCCGGCTCGTCGAACGAGGGAAAGGCCTGGCGGGCATCGATCGATTCGAACTGGGTCCAGGCAAACCACTGATCGCCGACCTTGGTCCGGAACAGCCCGGCCGGCCCCTGGTTGAAGGCATGATCATAAGTGAAATCGAGCATGGCCTTGCCGGCCGGGAGCTCTTCATCGAACACCAGCCGCCCGACACCGAACTCATCAAGCTGGGTCCAATGACCATCATAGCTCTTTCCACCAATCGTGGCGGTGGCCGATTGCATGGTGAGATCGAGCCCGTGCAGGTCGATATAGGTCGCCGGACGGGTCAGGGTCACGTCGATCTGCGCGCGGCCCGAATAGCGTTCGAGCGACGGATCGAGATAGAGATCGAGCCGATAGGCCGAAGGCACCACCGCATCGGTGAGCTTGCCCTTCGGCACCGGGCCAAGCGCCTCGATCGCGGCGGTGGCAGGCGCCGCGCTTTCGGCCAGGGCCGGGGTTGCCGCCAGGGCAAGGCTTGAAACGAACAGGCTGAGGGCCAGCGTCTTGCGGCGCATAAGTTACCTTCCGATCTGAGTCTGGGTTGGCTCACCCATCGCCCGAATCGAAAAGAGATATCAACCGTAACTTTCACCCGCAGGCGAAATTCTCCGACGAACGACTTCGATCAGCGCATGGCCCGAGGGAGATTTCGCTCATATTGTCTCGCTGCTTCCGTCACTGTCGGCTGCGATGCCGGGGATCGAGGCGGGCGCGGTCAAGCGCTCGACTTGCGCGCCAAAGCCACTAAGGCGAAACCGATGGCGATGCGGCAACCATTTGTCCTGTTTGATGACGCGCGCGAGCATGGCGCGAGTGACGCGTTTCTCTACGAGAATCCGCGCGAAATCTTTGTCGCGCGGCATCCTGATGAGGTGTCCGCCGTGCTCGATGCAGCCGATGCGGCGCGGCGCGCAACCGGCGGCACGCTGGCGGGCTATCTCGCCTATGAGGCCGGCCTGGCGCTTGAAGCACGGCTGATGCCCTTGGCGGAGGCCCGCAGTGGGGCAGAGGGTCCGCTCGTCTGGCTGGCATTGTTCGACCATGGCGAAGCAATTCCCGCTTCCGAAGTTCCGCAGTGGCTGGAGGAGCACGCCGCGGCTCAGCCGGCCCCCTCGATCGGGCCGATGCAGCCGCAAATCTCGACCGGCAGCTATGTCGAAGCCTTTGAAACGCTGCAGGAAGCGATCCGCGCGGGCGATATCTATCAGGCCAATCTGACCATGCGCCTGGCCGGATCGACCCGGGGCGATCCGCTGGCGCTTTATGCCGCGATCCGCCCAGCGGCCAATGCAGGTTATGGCGGCGTGGTGTTTGACGGATCGCATTGGCTGCTCTCCTTCAGCCCGGAGCTGTTCTTTGCGCTCAAGGGCGATGCCGCCAAGGTCAAGCCGATGAAAGGCACCCGTCCGCGCGGGCGCACGCCCGAGGCTGACCGCGCATTGGCGGCCGAACTGGCCGGCTCGGTCAAGGACAAGGCCGAAAATCTGATGATCGTCGATTTGATGCGCAATGATCTGGCGCGCGTCGCGCTGGCCGGTTCGGTAAAGGTCACAGCGCCCTTTGCGATCGAAAGCTATCCCACGGTGCACCAGATGGTCTCGACCGTGCATGCGCAGCTTCAGCCGGGCAAGGGCGCGATGGACATGATCCGCGCGCTGTTCCCTTGCGGTTCGATCACCGGTGCGCCCAAGATTCGCGCGATGGAACTGCTTGACCAGGTCGAGCGCGATGCGCGCGGGCCCTATTGCGGTGCGATCGGGCGGATCGAAGGCAATGGCGACGCCGCCTTTAATGTCGCGATCCGCACTGTCCGGCTGACCCCGGAGGAAAATGATCGCGGGACGGCGGTGATGGGGGTGGGCGGCGCGATCGTGGCGGACAGCACCGCATTGTCCGAATGGCGCGAATGCCTGATCAAGGCTGATTTCGTGCGCCAGGCGGCGGCCGGTTTTGACCTGATCGAGACGATGCATTTCGATCCCCATCAAGGGATCCCGCATCTTGAGCTGCATCTCGAACGGATGAAGGCCAGCGCGGCGGAACTTGGCTTTGCCTTTGATCGTCACGCGGCGCGCAATCAGATCCAGGCGCTGTGCTTCGAGCTTGACCAGCCGGCGAAGCTGCGGCTGCTGCTGGCCCGCAGCGGCGAAACAACGCTGGAAACCGCCCCGCTTCCGCCGCCGGCCGCAGGTCCGCTGATCTGCGCATTGGTGCCGCTGCCGGTGGTGACCGGCGACTGGCGGCTGCGCCACAAATCGACCGACCGCGCCTTTTATGAAATGGCGCTGGAGCTCGCCAGGGACGCCGGGGCAAGCGAGGCCTTGCTGATTCGCGACGACGGGCTGTTGACCGAAGGCAGCTTCACCAGCCTGTTTGTCGAGCGTGAGGGCATGCTGCTGACCCCGCCGCTGCAACTTGGCCTGTTGCCGGGGGTGCTGCGCGCCGCGCTGATTGAGGAAGGACGCGCCAGGGAAGCCGAACTGCGGGTGGCCGATCTGGCCGGGGGCTTCCTGGTTGGCAATGCGCTGCGCGGGCTGATGCCAGCCCGGCTGGTGGACCAATGATCACGCCCCATATTTCCCGGGCGCTCACGCGGATCGAGCCTTCGCGCACCACCGCGATGACCGACCGCGCCAGCGAATTGCGCGATCAGGGGCGTGACATCATTTCGCTTTCGGTGGGTGAGCCCGATTTTGCGACGCCTGCCCATGTGATCGAGGCGGCCAAGGCCGCGCTGGATGCGGGGCAGACCAAATATACGCCGGTTACCGGGACATGGGCGCTGAAGCAGGCTGCCGCACTTCATTTTGGGCGCGATCTGGGAATTGTCACCGATCCGGCCAGGATCATCGTCGGCGCCGGCGGCAAGCAATGCATCTTCCACGCCTTGCTGGCGACGGTAAGCGCGGGCGACGAGGTTATCGTGCCTTCCCCCTGGTGGGTCAGCTATCCGCAGATCATCCGCTTCGCCGACGGCCGGGTGGTGCCGCTGATGACCCATGCGAAAGACAATTTCCGCTTCACCGCCGGGGATTTCGAAGCGCTGATCACGCCTTCGACCCAGTGGCTGATGCTCAATTCTCCAGGCAATCCCACCGGGGCCTATTACCCCGCCGCAATGCTGCGTTCGATCGGCGAAGTGCTGCGCCGCCACCCGCGCATTCTGGTGCTGTCAGACGATATCTATGCGCCGCTGAACTACACCGGCCAGCCGCATGCAACACTCGCCAATCTCTGCCCCGACCTTGCGGATCGCATCTGCACCGTCTCCGGGGTATCCAAGAGCCACGCGATGACCGGCTTCCGGATCGGCGTCGCTACCGGTCCCGAATGGCTGATTTCCGCCATGGGGCGGCTGCAATCGCATAGTTCGGGCAATCCCTGCTCGATCAGCCAGGCAGCAGCGGCGGCGGCCTTTGCCGGGCCGCAGGACTTTCTCGATGCGTGGCGCGAGCGCTTCCGCAGCCGCCGCGATCTGGCCGTGGCCGCGATCAATGCGATTCCCGGCCTCTCGACCCCGGTTCCCGATGGGGCCTTCTATTGCTTCGTCGACGCCGCACCGCTGATGATCCGATTCGGCGATGACGAAGCGCTGGCGATGCATCTGCTGGACCACGGTGTGGCGGTGGTGGCGGCGAGCGCTTTTGGCGGGCGCGATGGCTTCCGGATCAGCTTTGCGACCGATGAGGCGGTGCTCGAAGAAGCTTTGCAGCGAATCGCGAAGGCTCTCGCATGACAATAGCTCCCGATCTTGCCGCCCGCATTCTCTATGAGGATGGCGAAGCGCTGGTGATCGACAAGCCCGGCGGCTTGCCGCTCGATCGCCCGCGCGCCGGCGGCCCCTCGCTTGACGATTATCTCGACCAGCTCAAGCTCGGCTTTCAGCGGCTCCCGGTGCCGGTCCACCGGCTCGATCATGATACTTCGGGCTGCCTGCTGCTGGCGCGCAATCCCAAGGCGCTCAAGCGCTTTGCCCGTGCCTTCGAGGAACGCAAGGTCGAGAAAAGCTATCTCGGGCTGGTCGCGGGCGAAGTCGCGGGCGAAGAGGGCACGATTGAGCTGGGATTGAGCAAGATCAGCAGCGCGGCCGATGGCTGGCGCATGATCCCGGCCAAAAAGGGCAAGCCTTCCACCACCCATTGGCAGCGAATCGCGGTGAAGGACGGGATCAGTCTGGTGCGCTTCCTGCCGGTGACCGGGCGCACGCACCAGATCCGCGTCCATGCAGTGGCCGGGCTGGGTTTCGCACTGGTCGGCGATCCGGTCTACGGCGCCCCCGATTCGCGCAGCCACCGCACCATGCTGCACGCAGCGCAGCTTACCATGCAGCGCGAAGGCAAGCCTCCGATCTGCGCTGCTGCGCCGATGCCCGGGGATTTCGCCGCCTTCGGCTTTGCGCCGGACGATGACTGAGGCGATCCAGGATCCGGTCACCCGCGCGCTGGGGCTGGCCGAGGAGAGCTTCATCGCCTCGTCAGGCCCGGGCGGGCAAAACGTCAACAAGGTGGCGACCGCAGTGCAATTGCGGGTCAATGTCTATGCCCTGCGGCTCGAACCGGCGGTGTTTCACCGGCTCAAGGCGCTGGCGGGCAGCCGGATGAACGCCAGGGGCGAGATCGTGCTCACCGCGCGCAATCATCGCACGCAGGAAGCCAATCGCATCGATGCGCGCGCGCGGCTGACCGAGATGCTCGAAGCCGCGCTGCTTGAGCCCAAGAAGCGCGCAAAGACCCGCCTCAACCGCGTGGGCAAGGAGGCGCGGCTGCAATCGAAGAAGAAGCACGGCACCACCAAGGCCAATCGCGGCAAGGTTGACTGGTAGATGATCGGCGGATCCTAATTTCCCGGCATCCCAAAGTTTCGGGCCAGTTCGCCCGTTTTCCCAAACCGCTTCAATCCCCGCGCCGGCAGGCCTAATGATGTTTCTCCGCCAGCGGAGGATGAACCGGGCCAATGAGTGACATCGCCATCCGCTTCGACGGGTTGATTCTTGCCGGAACGCTGCTGATTGCAGCGGCGGTCTTTCTGTTGCTGGCGAGCGGCGCGGCGCTGGCGGCATGGCGGGACCAGGCTGGCCGCGCGCGATGGTTCAAGGCGGTGCGCAGCGCCATGTCCTATGCGCTGTTGAACGCATGCGGGTTGATCGCAACCTGTGCCTATATGGCCTTTTCCAGTCCGCCCGCAGCCGGGCCAGACTGGATCGACTGGCTGACCCTTCCCGTGGTGCTGCTGTTTGCCGCCGGCTGCGCTTCACTGATCCGCAGCAAGCCGCGCAGTGCTTGACTTTTTGGCGCTCCTGCCGCAATGGCCGCGCCTTGAAGGGCGGCGTGTGATGCGCCGCCTTGTTGTTTCAGGCCGCCAAGGCCTTTTGATATTTAGGAAACCGCCATGGCGAAGCCTGCAACAGTCAAGATCAAGCTGGTCTCCACCGCTGACACCGGCTTCTTCTACGTGACGAAGAAGAACCCGCGCAACATCACCGAGAAGATGAGCTTCCGCAAATATGACCCGGTGGCGCGCAAGCATGTCGAGTTCAAGGAAGCCAAGATCAAGTAAGCTGAATGCCGGGTCCGCCCGGAATTCACACACAGTTCAACGCGGCGTGCTAACAGGCCGGGCATGAACATGATCGCACCCCTTTCGAAGATCGTCTTTCGCCCGCTGATAGCGGGTATGCTGGCGTTTGCCCTTCCCGCCGCGCTGATCGCCCCGATAGCGCCCGTCGCTGCGGCGAATGATCCGCGGCTTGACCAGGCGGTCGCCGCCCTGCGCGCGATTTCCACCCTGCGCGCGAATTTCACCCAGACCGATCGCAATGGCCAACGGGTCAAGGGCGTGCTCACGCTGAAACGGCCGGGCAAGATTCGCTTCGAATACGAACAGGGCGTCAATATGCTCATCGTCGGCAACGGCAGTTCGCTGACGATGATCGATTATGATGTTTCCCAGGTTCAGCGCTGGCCGATCAAGAATTCGCCGCTCGGCGCGCTGCTCGATCCCCGGCGCGATGTCGCCAGTTTCGGAAAACTCCAGCCGACCACCAGCCCGGATGTGATCAGCATCGAGGTGAAGGATCCGTCCAAGCCCGAATATGGCGTGATCACGCTGGTGTTCGTCAAGAATGCCGCCGCACCCGGCGGGCTTGAGCTGGTCAGCTGGGTTGCGCTCGATGCGCAGAATCAGCGCACCACGGTGCGGCTGACTGACCAGCGCTATGGAATCGCTGTGCCGGACAGCGCGTTCAAGTGGAAAGACCCGCGCATAACCACTCGTCGCCCGGGCTAAACGCTTCGCCAGCGAGTCGATCCTGGCTTGCGACGAAGCGCTGAATTCCGTTCATGGGCGAGCAAGCCGTGCCCCTGTAAAACAATCCTCACAAGGCAGAGTGAAGCGGGTTTCCCCCCTGTTGCCCTGGTCTTCGCGAAAGAGCTGCCTTGTACAAGCGTGACGAACGCTCAAGCGGAACCCCCGTCCCATTGCCCCCGGGACGGGGGTTTTCCTTTGCCCCGCCCGCGCGCTTTGCGCGGCGATGGAAAGCTGCACCAGACGCGAGCGGCTTGCCGCTGCCGGTTCAGGCACTTAAAGCCCCCGCATGGTCAAAATCGCTACCTGGAACATCAATTCGGTCCGCCTGCGCATGCCGCAGGTCGAACGCTTTCTGAACGAGCAGGCGCCCGACGTGCTGTGTCTGCAGGAAATCAAGACGATCGAGGAAAGCTTCCCGCACAAGGCTTTCGATGCGCTGGGCTATACCCACCGGGCGATTCACGGGCAGAAGGGCTATCACGGCGTCGCCACGGTGAGCCGCATTCCGCTGAAGGAATTTTCGCGCCACGATTGGCAGGCCAATGGCGAAGCGCGCCATGTCGGCGTCGAACTGCTTGGTGCGGGCCAGGGCATGATCCTGGAAAACGTCTATATTCCAGCCGGCGGCGATATTCCTGACCGCGAGCAGAATGCAAAATTCGGGCAGAAGCTCGATTTCTTCGAGCGCATGACCCATTGGGCCGACACTGTCGACCGGCCGACCCTGATCGTCGGCGATTTCAACGTCGCCCCGCTGGAAAGCGATGTGTGGAACCACAAGCAATTGCTCAAGGTCGTCAGCCACACCCCGATCGAGGTCGAGACCCTGCAGCGCTTCAAGGATGCGCATGGCTGGGTCGATGTCGGGCCGCGAACATATCAAAGCGCCCGAACGCTATTACAGCTGGTGGAGCTATCGCGCGCAGGACTGGCGGGCGAATGATCGTGGCCGGCGGCTTGACCATATGTGGGCCTCGCCCGAACTGGCCAAACAGGCGATCGGGCACTGGGTGTGCGAGGAAACCCGCGGCTGGGAGCAGCCAAGCGACCATGTCCCGCTGGTGACGGAGTTCGCGCTCTGACAGATGCCACGCCTTCTGCGGGACGGCGTGCGGCGCTGGCAGTCGATGCCCTGCGGCACGGCTGGCCGCTGGCGATCGAGGGCGCGCCGATCCTGCTTCCGGTGGAGACTGCTGTCGCGCAGGGTGCTTCGGCGCGGCTGATGCTCATTTCTGCCGCCCGTGCGGCGACGCTCAAGCTTGCCAACCAGCGCGAGGCGGCCCAGCCGCATGCCCCGGTGCTGATTCGCGGCGCGGAGCCGTTCGACCTGGCCTCTGCCCGCCCGATCTCTGACCCTGCGCTCGACCTGGCGGCACCCATGAAGGGCCCCTTCGCCGCCGAGCTGCTTGCCTGGGGCGAGGCTGCGCGGGCGGCGCTCGAACTGGCACGAATCGCGGGAATCCTGCCGGCCTTTCTGGTCGATCCATCCCATGCCGGGGAGGCCCAGCAGCTTGGCGCGGGCGATGTCGCCGCGCTGGAGGAGCCGCAGCGACTTGCGATTGCGACCCGCGCGCATCTGCCGATTGCAGCCAGTGAAACCGCAGAGATCGTTGCTTTCCGCAGCGCCGACGACACGCGCGAGCATGTCGCCTTGATTATCGGAAGCCAGAACTCGGCGCGGGCGCCGCTGGTCCGGCTGCATTCGGAATGCCTCACCGGGGACATCCTCGGCAGCCTCAAATGCGATTGCGGGCCCCAGCTTGACGGCGCGCTGCAAGCGATGGCCGATGAGGCCCGGGCAGGCGGCTGGGGCGTCCTGCTCTATCTACGCCAGGAGGGGCGAGGCATCGGGCTGGTCAACAAGCTGCGCGCCTATCGCCTGCAGGATCAGGGCTTCGACACACTCGAGGCCAATCGCCGTCTGGGGTTTCCGGAAGAGGCCCGCGATTTCTCGCTCGCAGCCCGGATGCTCGATTTGCTGGGCGTGCAGGCGGTGCGGCTGATGACCAATAATCCGGCCAAGCTGGCCGCCCTTGAGGCGGCCGGGGTCAAGGTCATTGAACGGGTGCCGCACCAGCTCCCGGCCAATCCGCACAATCGCCGTTATCTTGCGACCAAGCGCGATGATGCAGGCCATCTGCTGGAATAAGCGATTGGCGCTGGCGGGGCGATTCCGCGGTGCGCGCGATCGCGCTCAGCGGCGCTCGTAGCGCGTGATGCCGGGGCCGAGCTTGTTGTCGCCGATCATTATCCGGTGGCCGGTCCAGTCAGCCACGAAGACGGTATTCGTGGCCTTGGGGGCAAGCCGGGCATTGTTGCCCGCGATCTTCAGGCCATCTGCCGTGTGGCGCAGTTCCTCCGCGCCGATCGCGATCAGCGCCGAGTGGTTTTCCTTGTCGGTGCCCTGGACGAACCAATTATTGGTGATCTGCCCGGTCGATCCGGCCGGAAGGTCGATCATGTAATTGGTGCTATGCCCGCCGGTGTCATCAAAGCTTGAGGCGGCCACCTCGACCCGGGTGGCGCGGGCTTTGACATAATGCCCGCCGCGCCCCTGTTCAAAGCGGCTGCGGGTGACCCGCAAGGAGCCATAGTCGCCGACATAGACCGAATGGGCGCAGGACAATCCGCGATCACAGCGGCCAAGCCGGGTGAAGGTGGATTTGTCGATCACGATCCGGCCATTGGCATCATCGGCGGTGAGGATACCTTCCTCGCTATCGCGGAACCAGCTCTGCGCAATGGTGAGATCGCCATGTTCGAGGCGGATGCCGGCGCCATTGCCATCGGGCACGCGCAGGTTCTGAAATACAATGCCGGAGATGCTCGCGCTGCGCCCGCGCAGCACCAGCGCCGCCTTGCCTTCGCAGGTCACCCCGTCGAACACGGCCTTGCCGGGTTCAGCCGCGAGAAACGCGATCTCGCCAGCGCTTTGCACGGCGCAATCGGCATGCAGGCCGGGGGCAATTGCGATCGAACCTTTGCCAGCGCCGATTGCGTCGACCGCCTGCTGCAGCCGGGCATAGTTGCGGCCGGTTTCAACCACCTTGTATGGCGCGCCGCCTGACTGCGCGAACAGGGCAGTGGCGGATGCTGCCGCCACCAAGGCGGCGCCCAGGCCAAGCGAGATGCGGGTACGGTTTTTCATCCCTGTGCCCTAGCATCTGCAGGGTTAAAGAGCGGCTAACCGCGATAGGCCCAGCGCTGGCAAGGATTGACCGGGAACCCTCTGGAAGAATTTCGCATTTGCATCGCGGCCTACCCCGGCTAGGTTCGTGGCAGCGGGAGCGCGCCAGGGTGCCTCCCGGCATTTCCGGAACTGGAAGAGGAATTCCCATGAAGAAGATTGCCTATGCCGCTTTGACCTCGCTTGCTGCCCTGACGCTGGCTGGATGCGGCAGCTCGGACGACGCCTCGACCGATGCGATGGCCGACAATGTCGAAGTGCCCGCCGATGGCGCGATGACCTCGGTGGAAGAATCGGGCGCGACGCCGGTTGCCGACGATCAGGCAACTGACGATGCCGATCCGGTCGACGCTGCAAGCGCCAAGGTGGAAGCAGCCGGAAACGCCGCCGCCGCCGCGGCTGCCGACGTCGCAGCTGCCGCAGGCGAGGCGACAGATGCGGCCAAAAGCGCCGCCAAGTGAGCCCATTCGCGCCCATGAACATGGCGCGCCACAGGTGTGAGCCGGGGCGGCATCAGCGCCGCGCCGGCTTGCGCTGGGCGCTCATCGCCGGGGCGCTGCTGGTCACCGGATGCGGTTCCAAGGATACCGACCCTGGTCCCGGCGGAGTAACCGTGGCCGAAGCCAAGGCGCTCGATGAGGCCGCCGAGATGATTGAAGCGCAGCGCCTGCCCGCCGATGCGCTCGAGACGGGCACTGCGGCAGCACCCGCTGCGCCGGAGAGCGGATCGCCGGCGCCAGCCGCTCCCGCCGCCAAGCAATAGAGCCATCCCGTCCATGACCGAACCTGCGCAGTGGATTGGCCGCGAAGAACAGGCGCGCGACTTTCTCGACGCGCCCCGGGCGCGGCGCTGGCTGGCAAGCTTCGATCTTGCCCCGTTCGAGACCGGCGCCATGCCACAGGGTATCCATTGGTGCCTGTGCCTGCCCGAAACCGCCACCGCGCGGCTTGGCCCCGACGGGCATCCGCTGCGCGACGGATCGCGCGACAGCTTCCTCCCACCGATTGCCGCACCGCGCCGGATGTGGGCCGGCAGCGCGCTTGAGTTCCACGCCCCGATCGCGATCGGGGCCGCGATCGAGCGCATCAGCCGGGTTGCGGGGATCGAGGAAAAATCCGGTTCGAGCGGGCTGCTGACCTTCGTGAGCCTGCGCCATGAAATTCGCGCGGATGGCATTCCCGCCGTGATCGAGACGCAAAATCTGGTCTATCGCGACGCTCCGCCCGCTGGAACGCCGCAGATCCCGCCGCTGCCGGGCGAGAGCCGCTTCGACGCGAGCGGCTGGGATGCGGTGCAGCGGATCGTTCCGTCCGAAGCGCTGCTGTTCCGCTATTCGGCGCTGACCTTCAACACCCATCGAATCCATTACGACGCCGACTATGTCCGCAGCGTCGAGAATTATCGCGGGCCGGTGGTGCACGGCCCGCTCACCGCCAGCCTGCTGCTGGGGCTGGCGGCACGCAGTTTCGGCGACAACCGGCTGGCACGCTTCTCCTTCCGGGGCACCAGCCCCGCGATTGCCGGGGAGGAACTCGTGCTGGCGCTGCGCGGCGGGCAAGATGCGATCGAGCTGGGTGCCTTCGCTGCCGATGGGCGCCAGGTGATGAAGGCCGAAGCCACCTGCTGAGGCGCTGGATCAGCCCTTGAAAGGCGGGATCGGCTCGATCACTCCAAAGCTCTCGCGCGCCGGCTTGTGGCCGAGCGGCGCGAAGGTGATCTCTTCGGGTTCGACATAGCAATCGGGCAGGCGATCGAGCAGATCGCGGATCAAGGTCAGCCTCCCGCGTTTCTGATCGTTGAAATCGACCAGCGTCCAGGGGGCATGGGCAGTATGCGTCGCCTTGAGCATCGCCTCGCGCGCCTCGGTATAGGCCTGGTATTTCTCGCGCGCTGCCAGATCGATCGGTGACAGCTTCCAGCGCTTTAGCGGATCATCCAGCCGCTCTTGCAAGCGTTCTTCCTGCTGCGCCTGATCGGTGGTCAGCCAATATTTGAACAGCAGCAGCCCATCATCGACCAGTTGCTTTTCGAACGATGGCACCTGGGCGAGGAAGGCGGTGACCTGTTCATCGCTGGCAAAGCCCATCACCTTTTCGACCCCGGCACGATTATACCAGCTGCGATCGAACAGCACGATTTCGCCAGCGCAGGGCAGATGGGCGACAAAGCGCTGGAAATACCATTGCCCGGCTTCGCGTTCGCTCGGCCGGGGCAGCGCCACGGTGCGGCATTGGCGGGGATTGAGATCGGCGGACAGCGCGCCAATCGCTCCGCCCTTGCCCGCGGTGTCGCGCCCTTCGAAGATGACCAATATCCGGGCATCGGTGGCCTTGGCCCAGCGCGCCATCGAGGCCAGTTCCTGCTGCAGCGTTTCGAGCAGCGTTTCGTAAGTTTCGCGGGAAAGTTTTTCCATGGCGGCCAGCTTGCCCGCAAACGCGGCGCTTGTCAGCCCAGCCCGCCCTTCAGCGCCATACGAGCCAATAAAGCGCCAGCCCGCCAAGCGCGATACGATACCACGCAAAGGGCGCGAAACCATGGCGGCTGACATAGGCGACGAAGACCCGGATCACCGCCAGCGCAACCACGAAGGACACCACGAAGCCGATTGCGATCTCGCCCCAGCCAACCGCAGCCGCGCCATCACCCGGCGCACCGCTGCTGTCGAGCAGTTCGAGGGTGGTGGCACCGATCATCGTCGGCACCGCGAGGAAAAAGGAGAATTCGGCCGCAGTCTTGCGCCCGATCCCCATCGCCAGCGCCCCCATGATCGTCGCGCCCGAACGGCTGACGCCCGGTACCATCGCCAGACATTGCGCGAAGCCCACGCCCAGCACCTTGAGCAGCGGCAGCTCGCTGACCCCGGCTTCATCGGGGCCGGGTGCGACCAGTTTCTCGATTCCCAGAATCGCGATCCCGCCCACAATCAGCGCCCAGGCGACGATCTGCGGGCTGCCCAGCATGATATCGATCTGATGCTTGAACGCGAGGCCAAGCACCACCGAGGGCATGAAGGCGACGAGGATGTTGCGCACGAAGCGCAGCCCCGCCGGATCGAGCCGCAGGGCCCCGATACCGGCCTTCCAGAAAGTGCCGAAATATTGATAGACCACCGCGAGAATCGCGCCGAGCTGGATCACCACATTGAACTGCGCCCATTGGTGCGCGTCGAAGCCGAATAATTCGGTCGCCAGGATCAAATGCCCGGTTGAGGAAACCGGCACGAATTCGGTCAATCCTTCGACAATGCCGAGGAGAATCGCGGTGAGAGTCAGGTCCATTGGCGCAGCGTGAAGGCTGGCGCAGGCGCCAAGTCAAGCGCCAGCGCCAAGCTTCTCACCAATCATGCATTTACCAGATACGCACGCGCTGGTCCGGCGGCAGATAAAGCTTGTCGCCAGGCTTGACGTCGAACGCCTTGTACCACGCATCGAAATTGCTCAGCACCACGTTGGTCCGCGCCTTGTCGGGCGAATGCGGATCGGTCTGGAGGATCCGGCGGGTCAGTTCATCGGTCCATTTGCCGCGATTGCTGACCGCATAGGAAATGAAGAACCGCTGATCCCCGGTAAGCCCGTCGATCACCGGCGCTTGCTTGCCGCCGAGCGACATCTTGTACGCCTCATAGGCGATCGTCAGCCCGGCCAGATCGGCCAGATTTTCGCCCAGGGTGAGCTGGCCATTGATACAGGTCTTGCCATCGTCGAGCGGGCAGAAGCCATTATATTGCGCCACCAGATCCTTTGTCTTCGCTTCGAACTTGGCGCGATCTTCCGGCGTCCACCAATTGCTGAGCTTGCCGGTGCCATCATATTGCGAGCCGCGATCATCGAAACCATGGCTGATTTCGTGGCCGATGGTCGAACCGATCGCGCCGTAATTGACCGCAGGATCGGCCTTCAGGCTGAAGTTAGGCGGCTGGAGATAACCTGCAGGGAAGACGATTTCATTGCCGGTGGGCGAATAATAGGCGTTCACCGTCTGCGGCGTCATATGCCATTTCGTCCGATCGACCGGCTGGTCGAGATCCTTGAGCTTGTCATGCCAATCCCAGGCCGCAGCTGATATGGAATTGCCGACCGGGTCGTCAGGGCTGACTTTCAGGCCATCATAGGTTTCAAACTTGTCGGGATAGCCGATCTTGACGGTGAAGGCATTGAGCTTGGCATGCGCCTGCGCCTTGGTGGCAGCCGACATCCAGCTGAGCCCATCGATGCGCTGCGCCATGGCCGCGCGCAAATTCGCCACCAGCTGGATCATCGCCTGCTTCGATTCCGGCGAAAAATGGCGTTCGACATAGAGTTTGCCGACCGCTTCGCCCATCGCGCCTTCGACCACCGAAGTGGCGCGACGCTCGCGGCTGCGCTGGACCTTGGCCCCGGCCAGATAAGTGCCCCAAAAGTCAAAACTGCGCTGGTCGATATCGCTGGGCAGATTGGCGGCATTGGCAGACATGAAATGCGCCACTGCCCAGGCCTTCCAGGTCGCAAGCGGAACCTTGCCCACCAGGCCGAGCAGCCCCGGCATGCCCGCGCCCAGCTTGGCGAGATCGTCGCCCGTCAGATCAAGCTGGGCGATCTTTGCGGCGCTGGGCGGCATTTCATCGATCACCAGCGTTTTCTCGCTGCCGACCCCCAGCTCATCGAAATAGGTCTGCAGCGGGAAGGCGCCCGCCATGGCGGTGAGTTCGCCGCGCGGCACGACATTGTAGAGCAGTTCCGGATTGCGCGAGAGTGTGCGATCGAAAGCCAGCGCGGCAAAATCATATTCCAGCGCATAGACCGCATCGGCCGCGGCCTTGGGATCCTGATAACCGGCCTTGCCGAGCAGAAACGCCAGGTAATCCTTGTATTTCGCCTGCATCTCCCGGTTCTTTTCGGAATCGACCAGATAATTGTCCCGGTCAGGCAGGGCATAGCCGCCGATCCACATATTCAGGATGTTGAGATCAGGATTTTTCTCATCAGGATGGATATCCGCCACGAAGGGATCCGGCATGCCCGGCATGGCGAACAGTCTGGCAAGGGCCTCTTCCGATTCGACGGCGTAGATCCTGGCGAGATAGGGCTGCACCGCAGCAAGCCCGCGCGCATTGATTTCATCGGTGTTGACGAAAGCGGCATAGAGATCGCCGACGCGCTGCTCGATCGATCCGGTCGGCGCATGCGCGGCGGCCATATCCGCCACGATCTCGTTCACGTCGCGCTCCGAACCGATCCGCAGATCGCGAACCACGCCATAGGAGGAATATTGCGGCGGGATCGTGTTCACCGCATCCCATTTGCCATTCACATAGCCTTCGAAATCATTGCCCGGCTTGATGGCCGGATCAAGATCGGCCGGATCGAACCCCATCACCGGCCAGGTCATCGGCGGCGGATCGACTGGTGCGGCCTGCGTTGCGCTGTCAGCCTGCTGTGCGGAAGCGGGGACGCAAAGGACAAGCGCCGCAGCGGACACACCCGCGGCAAGGATTGATTTGATCATCAGGATCACCTTTGACTGCTGTGCCGGGCATCATGCCGAGTGCCCGCAATTGAGGGTTGCACCAATCCTTAGCGCATCTGCCTGAACGGGTGGCAACGCTGGTCGGTTTCAAATGTTACTTGGTCGATTTTTGCGGCGCTTGGCAAGCCCCGCCATTGCCCCGGCGGCGTTATTTTACCGGAGCGAGGGCCGTGTCGTCGAACTGGAGCGAAGCCAGCCTGGCATAGAGTCCGCCGGCTGCGCTCAATTCACTATGCGTGCCCAGTTCGACAATCCGGCCATCCTCCATCACCACGATCCGGTCTGCCGCGCGCACGGTGGCGAGCCGATGCGCGATGACCAGCGTGGTGCGGTTTTCCATCAGCCGGTCGAGCGCATCCTGCACCAGCCGCTCGCTCTCTGCATCGAGCGCGCTGGTCGCTTCGTCCAGCAACAGGATCGGCGCGTCGCGCAGCAATGCGCGGGCAATCGCGACCCGCTGGCGCTGTCCGCCAGAAAGCCGCGCGCCGCCTTCGCCCAGAAAGGTATCGAGCCCCTCGGGCAAGGCTTTCAGGAAGTCCTCCGCATTGGCCGCGCGCGCCGCATCCCAGATCGCCTCGTCCGAAGCCTCCCAATTGCCATAGCGCAGATTGTCGCGCGCATTGGCGGCAAACAGCGTCCCTTCCTGCGGGACGAACGCCATCCGGCGACGGATCTCGGCGGGGTCGGCGCTGGTCAGCGGCACCCCGTCGATCCGGATCATCCCGGCCTGCGGATCGTAGAATCGCTCAGCCAGCTGGAACAGGGTCGACTTGCCGGCGCCCGACGGGCCGACGATCGCGACCGTTTCGCCCGGCTCGACCGACAGCGAGAAATCCTCCACTGCCGCCGTTTCGAGCCGGGTCGGATAGCGGAAAGTCACATTTTGAAAGGCGATGCTGCCGCGCGGCGGCTGCGGCAGCGCCTGCGGGCGGGCGGGCGCCGCGATGGCGGGCTTTTCATTGAGCAACTCGCTCAGCCGGCTGGCCGCCCCGGCGCCGCGCAGCAGATCGCCATAGACTTCGGTCAGCGATCCGAAGGCGCCGGCCACCAGAGCGCCGGTGAGCACAAAGGCCGCGATCGTGCCGCCGCTCATCGTGCCATCGGCGACCTGCAGCGCGCCGCGCCACATCAGCGCCGTGATCGATCCGAAGATGATCAGGATCACGATCGAGGTCATGATCGCGCGCAGCAGGATGCGGCGACGGGCGGTATCGAAGGTCCGCTCGACCGTGGCGCTGAAACGCGCACGCTCGCGCTCTTCCTGGTTGAAGCCCTGGACGATCTTCATCGCCCCCAGCACTTCGCTGGTCATCGCGCCGACATCGGCCACCCGGTCCTGGCTTTCGCGCGATATCTTGCGCACGCGGCGGCCGAACCAGACAATCGGCAGAACCACCACCGGCACGGCGATCACCAGCATCAGGGTCAATTGCGGGGCGAGGAAGAACAGATAGACCACCCCGCCGATCACCGTGATCAGATTGCGCAGCGCGACCGAGACGGTGGTGCCGACCACCTGTTCGATCATCGCGGTGTCGGAGGTCATCCGCGAGGAGATTTCCTTCGGGCTGTTTTCCTCGAAAAAGCCGGGCGAAAGCCGCAGCAGATTGGCCTGCACCCCCCGGCGGATATCGGCGACCACCCGTTCGCCCAGCCAGCTGACGAAATAGAAGCGGCATCCGGTGCCGATCGCCAGCACCCCCACGATCAGGAACAGATAGCGAAACCAGCGCGCAATATCGGCGGGGTTGCCGCCTTCGGAAAAGCCCCGGTCGATAATCAGGCGGAAACCGGCCGGTATCGCCAGTGTCGCTGCTGCAGTGACCGCCAGGGCGAGCAGCGAAAGCGCCACCTGCAGCGGATAGCGCGTTGCCGCCTGCCAGATCATCCTGAGCGGGCCAAGCGACTTGGCTGGCTGTACTTCGGGCTGGGGACTCAGTGGACGTCGTGCCATGCGCGCCGCCTAGACCAATGTTGCGCCGGAATGAAGCGCTGATCCATCCGCATTGCACCCGCGCCGGTCCGAAATGCGCTTTGTTGCATTGCAACATGCGCCGAATGACGGCAGTATGCCGATCAAGCACCGCTTTGCGATCACGCAGAGTCGGCATCCCAAGGGGATCGGCACTTGCTCTACAACACTTATGAAATCCAGCGCGCGATGCTTTCCGGGGCCAGCTCCTGGGCTGCGATCTGGGCCGAATATCTCTCCAATCCGTCCAATCCGCTGGGCTATACCGGCATGGCGCCGATCATGGCCTCTGCGCTCGAAGTCTTCGCCCATGCCTATGCTCCGCGCGGAAAACCCGAATGGGGGCTGACCCATTCCTATGTCGACGGCAAGGACCACGCGCTGAGCGAAAGCGTGGTGCTGAGCAAGCCCTTCTGCGATCTCAAGCATTTCCGCCGCGACGGATTGCCTGAAGATGCACCCAAATTGCTGGTGGTGGCGCCGATGAGCGGACATTACGCCACCCTGCTGCGCGGCACCGTGGCGCGGATGATCGAACATCAGGACGTCTATGTCACCGATTGGGCCGACGCCAAGATGGTCCCGCTCGATCAGGGGCTATTCGATCTGGACGACTATATCGACTATGTGATCGAATTCCTCGAATATCTCGGGCCCGGCACACATGTGATGGCGGTGTGCCAGCCTTCGGTGCCGGCCTATGCGGCGACGGCGATCATGGGCGCGAGCCAGAACCCCTGCCGCCCCGCCAGCCTGACCATGATGGGCGGGCCGATCGACACCCGCGCCTCGCCCACCAGCGTCAATGATGTTGCCAAGGAGCGTCCGCTAAGCTGGTTCACCAATAATGTGATTGCCACCGTGCCCTTCGCCTATCCGGGCTCCGGGCGGAAGGTCTATCCCGGCTTTCTGCAGCTCGCCGGCTTCCTCTCGATGAATCTCGGCAGCCACATCTACAGCCAATATGAGTTCTTCAATCACCTGATCACCGGCGATGGTGACAGCGCGGCCTCGCACAAGGCCTTTTATGACGAATATCTATCCTGCTGCGATCTGACGGCGGAATTCTACCTCCAGACGGTCGAGCATGTGTTCAAGGAACACTCCCTGCCCAAGGGCGAATTTGTCCATCGCGGCAAGGCCATCGATCTCGGCGCCATCCAGGATACCGCGCTGCTGGCGATCGAGGGTGAGCGTGACGATATCTCGGGCATCGGCCAGACCAAGGCGGGTCTCGATCTGGCGCAGAATCTGCCGGCCGCGATGAAGCATTATCATCTGGCCAAGGAGGTCGGCCATTATGGCATCTTCAACGGCAGCAAATGGCGGATGCAGATCGCCCCGGTGGTCGAACAATGGATGCGCGACCATCCGGGGATCAAGCCGGCCAAATTGCACGCCGTCGCCTGATCCGATTTCGCGGGGAGGCACCGGCGGGCACCTCCCCACAAAATCACAATACTTCGAACAGCCCCGCCGCGCCCATGCCGCCGCCGATGCACATGGTCACCACGACATATTTCGCGCCACGGCGCTTGCCTTCGATCAGCGCATGGCCGGTGCAGCGCGCCCCGGTCATGCCATAGGGATGACCGATCGAAATCGAACCGCCATTGACGTTGAGCAGCTCGTCCGGAATGCCGAGCTTGTCGCGGCAGTAAAGCACCTGCACCGCAAAGGCCTCGTTGAGCTCCCACAGCCCGATGTCGTCCATCTTGAGGCCGTTTTTTTCGAGCAGCTTGGGAATGGCGAAGACCGGGCCGATACCCATTTCGTCAGGCTCGGTGCCCGCCACCGCCATGCCGACATAGCGCCCGAGCGGCGTGAGCCCGCGCTTTTCGGCGAGCGATGCCTCCATCACCACGCAGGCCGATGAACCATCGGAAAGCTGGCTGGCATTGCCGGCGGTGATGACCCCGCCCGGGATGACCGGCTGGAGCGCGGAGAGGCCTTCGAGCGTGGTGCCGGGGCGGTTGCCTTCGTCCTTGGCGATCGTGATCTCATGCTTTGTGATTTCGCCGGTCTCCTTGTCGGTCACCGCCATGACCGTTGTCACCGGCACGATCTCGTCGTCGAACCTGCCTGCTTCCTGCGCGGCGGCGGTGCGCTGCTGCGAGCGGAGCGCATATTCGTCCTGCAGCTCGCGGGCGATGCCATAACGCTTGGCGACCACCTCGGCGGTCTGCAGCATCGGCATATAGGTCGCGTTGTGCATCGCGATCAGTTCCATGTCGAAGGCGAAGCGCAGCTCTTTGGTCTGGACCAGGCTGATCGATTCCTGCCCGCCGGCGGCGACGATATCCATCCCGTCCAGCACCACCTGCTTGGCCGCGGTAGCGATCGCCATCAGGCCGGATGCGCATTGGCGGTCGACCGTCATTCCCGCAACCGTGACCGGCAGCCCGGCGCGCAAGGCGGCAAGCCGAGCGATATTGGATGCCTGGGTGCCCTGCTGCAGCACGCAGCCCCATACTACGTCATCGACCTCGCCACCTTCGATCCCGGCGCGCTCGACCGCGGCCTTGAGCGAATAAGAGCCGAGCGTGGGGCCCTGGGTAGCGTTGAAGGCGCCCTTGTAGGCGCGGCCGATTGCGGTGCGGGCGGTGGAAACGATGACTGCGTCGCGCATCTTGCGATCCTCTCTTGGAATTATTGACCGGACAGGCTCAGAAATAGAGCATGCTGATCCATTCGGCGACATAGCCGGGCTTGACCTCATCCTCGATCTCGAGCGTGATCTCGACCGTCTGCTGCCATTGGCCCGGGCGCTTCTCATCCAGCCCGACCAGTTTGAAATGGCCGCGCACCCGCTTGCCCGACCGGACTGGCTGCAGGAAGCGCACCCGGTTGCCGCCGTAATTGAGCGCCATCTTGAGGCCCTCGGGGCGCTTGATGTCCGATTTTTCGGTCAACACGGGGATCAGCGACAGGGTCAGAAAGCCATGCGCGATCGTGCCGCCGAACGGGGTCATCGCCGCCATCGCCGGATTGACATGGATGAATTGGTGATCGCCGGTCGCGTCGGCGAACTTGTCGATCATCTCCTGATCGACCAGCAGCCATTCCGATGTGCCGATCGTCTCGCCAAGCTGTGCCTGGAGATCCTGGGGTGTCATATTGCGCCTCTCCGCTCGCTTAGGGTTCGGCGCAATTCATGGCCTATCGCCAGCCCCGGCGCAACGCGCCCGGCACTGCCGCTACGGCAATGCGGGCTGATCTTGCGGTATCCATGGGCCAGATGGGCCGGCCAGGCGCGAATCGGCGCAGAACGCCAGTCAGGACGCGGGAGAAAGCTGCGCGGCAAATGCCGGCGGATGGGCATTGAGCCAGCGCTGCGCCGGCCGTTCCAGCATGCGGTAGAACAGCACCGAACAGGCCAAAACCAGCCCCAGAAACCCGGCCAGCCCCGCCCAGCCCAATTGCAGGCCGGCATCCACAAACAGCAGTTTGAAAAATACGAACAGCGGGAAATGGAGCAGATAGGTCGAATAGCTGACATCGCCGAGCTGGCGCAGGGGTGCAGCGGCAAACAGCAGGGCAATCTTCCCGCGATCGAGCGCAAGCGCCAGCAGCAGGGCGGCCAGCCCCGCCGGGACAAAGGCTGTTTCCGGCAAATTCAGGGCGAGCCCGCCGCCGATCACCATTCCCGCAGCAAGCAGCGAAAGCAGCGCCGCGCCGCGCCGCCCGGCCAGTTCCTGCCACAGCCGGGCAGTCACCACGCCCAGCAGAAATTCGCCGATGCAGCGCCCCAGCCCGAGCCGGGGGATATCCGCGCCCAGCGCGGTTTCGCCATGCCCGGCGAAAAACAGCTGCACCGCCGCGCACAGCAGGCCCGCAATGCCCAGCAAGGCAAGCGGCCGCAGCCGCTCCCAAGGAACACTTATCGCGGCGAGGGGAAACAGCAGATAGGCGCCCAATTCGGTGCTGATCGACCAGGCCGGGTGGTTCCAGCTGAGGCCATCGGTCAGCCCCCAATTCTGGATCAGCAGGACATGCAGCGGCAGCTGCGCCAGCGGATAATTCGAAATATCGTGCCCGCTGGCCTTCAGCGTCAGGGCGAACAGGGCCAGCCCGGCCAGGATCGCCGCGTGCAGCGGCCAGATGCGCGCGAAGCGGCGCCACCAGAAATGCCGGATTTCCGCCACGCCGCGGTCACGAAAGCGCTGGCCGTAATTGAGCCAGATGACGAAGCCCGACAGCATGAAGAACAGATCGACCGCAAGGTAGCCCTTGCCCAAGACGGCGATCGCCGTGCCCGGCACCAGCTGAGCCATGCTCAGGCGAATGTGGAACAATACCACCAGCCATGCCGCGATGCCCCGGATCCCGGTCAAGGCGTCAAGCTGCGGGATCGGCCGGGCGGGTATGGCGGCGCTCATGCCGCAGATCCCTGAGACGGGGCAGGCAGCGTTTGCGGCGCCTGCCGAACGCCCGGCTTGGCGCGCTTCTTTTCAGGCGCGTTAGACGCCCGCCGCTTCACGGTCGTCCACACCGCGATCTGCAGGGCGATCAGCATCAGCACGAAGGGCTGGAAGGCGATCCCGATAAACAGCGCCCCGACCAGATAGATCACCTGCCCGCCCTGCAGCGCAGAGGCGAGATCGCGCAGCGAATGATCAATCCCGCCCTCGCTCTTGCGCAGGCGCCGGCGGACCCATTCCATCTGCCACAGCCCCGAAAGATGCAGCCAGGCCCACAGGATCAGTCCGGGCCAGCCCTGTTCACCGAGCATTTCGAAATAGGCCGAATGGTAAGCGCGGCCCTTGTCGGTCACCGTCTGGGTCTCGGTCTGGGTCATGCCCCCGCCCAGATCGACCGTGGCGCGGGTCTTGTAGGTGAAGCTGTTGGACAGGAAGGCGTTAAAGCCGCCGCCCAGCGGGTGTTCCTTCACATAGTCGAGGGTCCATTTCCAAACCGCGATACGGGTCGAAGCGGATTCGTCGCCATCATGGCTTTCGATCGTGCTCATGCGCGCGGTGTAGCTTTGGGGCAGGAACGGAATGGCAGCGAGCAGCACCAGCCCGGCAAGCGCGGCATAGACGAAGCGATGCCGCACGGTGCGCAGCATCAGCAAGGCAAGCACGCCAATGCACAGCAGCCCGGTGCGCGTCTGGGTGCCGACCGGGATCAGCAGGCTGGAGAAGATCAGCGCGGCAGCAAAAGCCCGCACGCGCCAGTCGGGCGGGAAGATCGTGCCATATTTCATCAGCCACAGGATCAGCGGAATGATCGCGATCGCCACGCAGGAGATGGTCGAGCTTTCATAAAGCCCGCTGTTGTCATTGACGAAGAAATAGAGCGCGCCATAGCCGCCCCCGCCGGTGACCGTCTTGATCCCGCCCGAGATGATGATCGCCCCGGCGGAGAGCACCATGACCAGCACCGCCGCCTCGATCCTGAGCCGTGTGCGCAAGGTCAGCGGCAGGAAGATCGCGAAGATCAGCGCCTTCCACACCCAGTCCCATTTGCCGAGCGCATCGACCGGAAAATCGGCCCACATGGTGGTCATCGCGCAATAGGCGAACAGGGCCACCATCAGCCACTGCCGGAAGGTGAACCGACTGCCCTCCTTGCTGTCCGCCAGCAGCCAGCCGGCAAAGGCGGCGACAAAGGCGATCAGCGACACCGGCAGCGCAGGCATCAGCAGCCAGCCGATCTTCTGCGGCGCGACGATATCGATATAGAGATAGGCGAGCACCCACAGGAATGGCTTGCGCAGCCCCAGCGCAAACAGCCCCATCACAAACAGGAACAGAAAGGCGTCAAGCATCGCGGCCAGCCTGTTTGTCCTTGAGCCAGCTTTGCTTGCGCGGCTTCGCGCCTGCCTGATCCTCATGGTCGAGATCGGCGCGCGTCAGCAGGCGCAAGGCGGCAAGCGCCAGCAATCCATGCGTCAATCCGATCGCGAAATAGTCGATCAAGGGCCAGTGTTCCCGTGGTTAAGCCCCGCCCCTAGCAGGGTGCGGTTGACGCGCCGTTAAGCTTGTCGTGGCAGGGAAGCAGCCGCGATGACCCGAATTCTGCATGTCCTTGACCATTCCTTGCCGATGCACAGCGGCTATACCTTCCGCACGCGCGCGATTCTCAAGGCGCAACAGGCGGCCGGATTGGAGGTGCGCGCAATCACCGGATTGCGCCACACCGAAGCAGGGCCCGAGGTCGAAATCATCGACGGGCTGACCTTCCACCGCAGCCACGGCGAGGCAGAAGGTCCGGTGATGCTGCGCGAATGGCGCGAGATCGGCGCGCTCACCCGGTCGATAGAGGCTCTGGCGCAAGAATGGCGCCCGGATGTAATCCACGCCCATTCGCCCGCCCTATGCGGGCTTGCCGCCCAGCGCGCGGCCAGGAAGCTCGGCCTTCCGATGGTCTATGAAATCCGCGCCTTCTGGGAAGATGCCGCGGTCGGCAATGGCACGGGCCGCGAAAATTCGCTCAAATATCGCCTCACCCGCAGCCTTGAAAACCATGTGGTGGGCGCGGCCGATGCGGTGGTGACCATTTGCGAAGGGCTGCGCGCCGATCTGATTGGGCGCGGATTCGCTGCCGGCAAGATTTCGATCGTCCCCAATGGCGTGGACCTGGCCCTGTTCGGCAATCCGCTGCCGCGCGATGAAGCCCTGGCCCGGCAGCTGGGCATTGGACCCGGACCGGTGATCGGCTTCATCGGCAGCTTCTATGATTATGAGGGGCTGGACGATCTTATCGCCGCAATGCCGGAAATCGTGGCGGCTTTGCCCGATGCGCGCTTGCTGCTGGTCGGCGGCTGGGCCGGTAGAAGCCGCGCTCAAGGCTCAGGTCGAGATCTCGCCGGTGCGCGACGCGATCCTGTTCGCGGGCCGCGTGCCGCATGGCGAGGTGGAACGCTATTATTCGCTGTGCGATGTCATGGCCTATCCGCGCAAGGCCAGCCGGCTGACCGATCTGGTCACTCCGCTCAAGCCGCTCGAAGCCATGGCGCAGGGCAAGCTGGTCGCCGCATCCGATGTCGGCGGGCATCGCGAACTGATTGCGGACGGGGAAACCGGCGTGCTGTTCGCGCCTGACGATCCCGCCGCCTGCGCCGGTTCGATCGCGGCATTGCTGGCGAATCGCCCGGCGTGGGGCAGGCTGCATGCCGCCGGCCGCGACCATGTTGCGCAATGCCATGACTGGGCGCGCAATATTCACCGTTATGAACCTGTTTACCAAGCGCTGCTATCCCAAAGGTCCGACAGCCGGGTTCCAGCCGCCGCCTGAGCAAATCACGGGGCGCGCAAGTTCCCGGCCCAGATAAGGGTTTCGACACGTGGCGACGAAGCATCCAAAGCCAGGCATCAGCGCGCATCCCCTGTTTCCAGCGGTTATTGCGCTCTGGCTCGCAGCACTTATGGGCTTCGGCTGCGCTGTCCTGCCGGATTCCGCGCTTGGCCATGTGATCAGCGCCAGCCACATCGGATCGCTCCTGCCCGCCGCGGCCCCGCCGATCGGCATGGCCACGCGCCTTTCGCTGTCGGTGTTTGCGGCCATTTTAGGCGCAGCGGGCGGCTTTCTGAGCGCCCGAAATTTCGCGAAAATGCGCGACCGCCAGGCTCCGGCAGGGCAGGATTCCCGCTCCGGTCGGGGTCGGCGCCCGATTGCAGCGCTCGATGAATTGGGTGGAGACTCATTCGACGCTCCCGCCAGTGGTGAGGCGCCAACAGCGCTTCGCCGCCGCTCGCTGATCGCGCGGGACGAGGATCAGATCGCGCAAAGCGCCTATGCCGCCGACCAGATCGAGATTCAGCCGCAGCCGCAAGAAGGGCCGCAGTGGGAATCCGATGCCGCGCCAATCGACACCCCTATCGCAACCGGCGAAGGCCCAAGCTGGACACAAACCACCGAAAATGCCTTCGCATTCGAGGATCGAGCCGAGCCTGTAAACCAGCAGGAATTCGAGCCGGAACCTGCCCCAGCCGAATCGGATATATTCGGGCAATCCCCGGCAAGCGAGCCGGATATTGAAGCAGATCCGGGCGATCAGGATGCCCTGTCCTTTGCCGCGCCGTCACAGGCAGAACTGCCCGAAACGGAAAACGCAGCGCAAGACGCGGCAAAAGCCGGGCTCGACTTGGAACCGGACGCAGGGCCGGACTGGGGACAGCCTGCGGCGGATGGCCCCGTGTTGCCCGGCGATCCCGAGGTTGATCTCGGGCAGCTGGGCATGGTCCATCTTGCCGAACGGCTTGGCCATTCGCTCCAGAACAACCAGGGCCTCCCGGCGACACCCCCGCCCGCCTTTTATGAGCAGCTGAAGCAGGAATTCGCCCCGGCTGCCGCGGATGCGGCGACAGACGAACCTTCCGCCGAAGAGCCCGCCACCGCGCAGCACGAAACGGCAGGGCTTGACGAGGCTGAGGCCGAAAGCCTCGCTTCCGATCAAGCCTGGAGCGAAGACGCGCTCGACGAAAGCCTGGTTGAGGCTTTTGAGGAAACGCCTGAAGCAGAGCCCTTCGCGGCACCGCTGAGCGATGCGGAAGTCGCCCCGGAGGTCGACTCTGAAATTGACCCTGATATTGGCCCCGAAATTGACAACCAGACAGCGGACCTGCCCCCTACCCGGCCGCAGTCAAACCCGATCGATCTGCGCCCGCTTTCGCTCCACCTCGATGATTTCGGGGAAGAGGAGGAAGAGGAAGAGGATGATGCCGCCAGCAGCAATGCCTATAGCTCGCTCCTCGCCATGAAGCAGCCAGCCCGCAGTCCGGTGGAGCTGGTGGGCTTCGATGGAACCATCTCGCGGATCGACCCGGCCGAAGGCAATGACAGCGCGGCGGGCAAGGGCGCAGCCCCGGATGCATCCGGGGCACGTACGGTGGAAACCGACCGCGCCTTGCGCTCCGCCCTTGCCAACCTCCAGCGCATGAGCGGCGCCGGCTGAAGGCGCTTTCCGCTCACGCCGGACAGCCGCGGACTCTCCCGCCACCGCTTGCATTTCCGCCCCTGTGAGCCCAAGCTGAGCTTGGCCCCGGGAGAGGCAAACTAGGCCTGTCGCGGTTGCAAAAACAGTTTCCTGTCGCCATGGGGAAATCTCGCGACATTTGTGCTGCCTTTGCGGCAGGGTGAGTCGTGCTTCATTATCGGAAGCGCTGCTGTCGGGCGGCGTTTTCGAAGGGCCAGACAGGAATGGGAATTTGATGGGTTATCCGACGCCTCAGGGCTTCTACGATCCGCGAAATGAGCATGATGCATGCGGTGTTGGTTTTGTCGCCCACATCAAGGGCGAAAAATCGCACGCGATTGTGAAGCAGGCGCTGGAAATTCTCGCCAATCTCGATCATCGCGGCGCGGTCGGTGCCGATCCCCTGCTGGGTGACGGCGCTGGCCTGCTGCTGCAGATTCCCGATCCCCTGTTCCGCAAATGGGCGGCTGCGGAGGGCAAGGCCCTGCCCGCACCCGGCGACTATGCGGTGGCGATGTGCTTCCTGCCGCAAAACGAAGCGGCGCGCAGCTTTGTGGTCCAGCAGTTTGAAAAGTTCATCGCCAAGGAAGGCCAGCAACTGATCGGCTGGCGCGACGTGCCGACCGACGAGGCCGGGCTGGGCGCAGCGGTGCTGGCGTCCATGCCGGTGATCAAGCAATGTATCATTGCACGCGGCGCGGGAACTGCCGATCAGGATGCTTTCGAACGCAAGCTGATCACGATCCGCAAGCAGCTGCAGAACCCGCTGGCCGAGCTGGCGGAGAAGCATGATCTGCCAGAGATCACGCAGCTTTACATGCCGAGCTTTTCGAGCCGCACGGTGGTCTACAAGGGGCTGCTGCTCGCCAATCAGGTGGGCAGCTTCTATCGCGACCTTGGCGATCCCGATTGCGTGACCGCGCTGGGGCTCGTCCATCAGCGCTTCAGCACCAATACCTTCCCCAGCTGGAAACTGGCGCACCCCTATCGCATGATCGCCCATAATGGCGAGATCAACACGGTGCGCGGCAATGTAAACTGGATGAATGCGCGCCGCCGCACCATGGAATCGGACCTGCTCGGGCCCGATCTGGACAAATTGTGGCCGATCATCCCGCATGGCCAGTCGGACACCGCCTGCCTCGACAATGCGCTCGAACTGCTGGTCGCGGGCGGATATTCGCTTGCCCATGCGATGATGATGCTGATGCCGGAAGCCTGGGCGGGCAATCCGCTGATGGATCCGGCGCGCAAGGCATTTTACGAATATCACGCCGCATTGATGGAGCCATGGGACGGCCCGGCCGCGGTCGCCTTCACCGATGGCCGCCAGATCGGCGCGACGCTTGACCGCAACGGTTTGCGGCCCGCGCGCTGGTGCGTGACCAAGGGTGATCTGGTCTGCATGGCTTCCGAAAGCGGCGTGCTGCCCTTCGCGGAGAAGGACATCATCCGCAAATGGCGCCTCCAGCCCGGCCGCATGCTGCTGATCGATCTCGAACAGGGCCGGATTGTCGAGGATGAGGAGCTCAAGGCTGACCTTGCCAATGCGCATCCCTACGCCAAATGGCTCGAAAAGGCGCAATATAAGCTGGAAGATCTCGACGCGGTCGATCCCGAGCTGCCCGCCGCGCTGATCGAGGAATCCGGTGCATTGCTGCAGCGCCAGCAGGCCTTTGGCTTTACCCAGGAGGATGTTTCCCGCTTCCTCGAGCCGATGGCGGTGAGCGGGGACGATCCGCTTGGCTCCATGGGCACCGACACGCCGATTGCGGTGCTGTCCAGCAGGAGCCGGCTGCTTTACGATTATTTCAAGCAGAACTTCGCCCAGGTCACCAATCCGCCGATCGATCCAATCCGCGAAGAGCTGGTGATGAGCCTGCTGTCGATGATCGGCCCGCGCCCCAATCTGCTGGGCCGCGAGGCGGGTTCGCACAAGCGGCTCGAAATATCGCAGCCGATCCTCACCAATGAGGATCTGGCCAAGATCCGTTCGGTCGAACAGGCGCTGGACGGCGCCTTCCGCACCGCGACGATCGACATCACCTGGGACGCCGAAGCCGGCGCCGCCGGGATTGAGGCGGCGATCAAGGAAATGTGCTGGCTGGCCACCGAAGCGGTGCTGGCGGACAAGAACATCCTGATCCTGTCTGATCGCGCGCAGAGTGCCGACCGGATTCCGATCCCCGCCCTGCTGGCAACCGCTGCGGTGCATCATCACCTCGTGCGGCAGGGCCTGCGGATGCAGACCGGGCTGGTGGTGGAAACCGGCGAAGCGCGCGAAGTGCACCATTTCTGCGTGCTGGCAGGCTTTGGCGCAGAAGGGATCAACCCCTATGTGGCGCTCGAGACGCTGGAGCAGATCCGCACCGAAAAGCACCCCGAACTGACCCCGGCCGAAGTCAAGAAAAACTATATCAAGGCCGTCGGCAAGGGCATCCTCAAGGTCATGTCCAAAATGGGCATTTCGACCTATCAATCCTATTGCGGGGCGCAGATCTTCGACGCGGTCGGGCTCAACCAGGCCTTCATCGACAGCTATTTTACCGGCACCGCGACCACGATCGAGGGCATCGGTATCCGGCAGGTCGCCGAAGAGGCGGTGCGCCGCCATGCCTCCGCCTATGGCAACAATCCGATCTACAAGCACATGCTCGACGTGGGCGGGATCTATCAGCTGCGCCTGCGCGGCGAAGATCATGCCTGGACTGCGGCGAATGTCGCCCAGCTCCAGCACGCGGTGCGCGCGGGAAGCCACAAGAATTACGAAGATTTCGCCAGATCGATCAATGATCAGTCCGAACGGCTGCTGACGATCCGTGGGCTGATGGAGCTGAAGCTGGCGGAAACGCCGATCGACATCTCCGAAGTCGAACCGGCGCAGGAAATCGTCAAGCGCTTCGCCACCGGCGCGATGAGCTTCGGTTCGATCAGCCGCGAAGCGCATACCACGCTGGCGATCGCGATGAACCGCATTGGCGGCCGCTCCAACACCGGCGAGGGCGGCGAAGAGGCTGACCGCTTCGTGCCCATGCCCAATGGCGATTCCATGCGCAGCCGGATCAAGCAGGTCGCGTCGGGCCGCTTCGGCGTGACCGCCGAATATCTGGTCAATTCGGACGATATCCAGATCAAGATGGCGCAGGGCGCAAAGCCCGGCGAAGGCGGCCAGTTGCCGGGCCACAAGGTTGACAAGACCATCGGCAGGGTCCGCCATTCGACCCCCGGCGTCGGGCTGATTTCGCCCCCGCCGCATCACGACATCTATTCGATCGAGGATCTTGCGCAGCTGATCCACGATCTCAAGAATGTGCAGCCTTCGGCACGGATCTCGGTCAAGCTGGTATCCGAAGTCGGGGTCGGCACGGTTGCCGCAGGCGTGTCCAAGGCGCGGGCCGACCATGTCACCATATCGGGCTATGAAGGCGGCACCGGCGCTTCGCCGCTGACCAGCCTGACCCATGCGGGCAGCCCCTGGGAAATCGGCCTGGCCGAAACCCAGCAGACCCTGCTGCTCAACGATCTGCGCAGCCGCATCGTGGTGCAGGTCGACGGCGGCATCCGCACCGGGCGCGATGTCGCGATCGGGGCGCTGCTGGGCGCGGACGAATTCGGTTTTGCCACCGCACCGCTGATCGCGGCCGGCTGCATCATGATGCGCAAATGCCACCTCAACACCTGCCCGGTGGGCGTGGCAACGCAGGATCCGGTGCTGCGCGCGCGTTTTGTCGGCCAGCCCGAACATGTGATCAATTACTTCTTCTTCGTCGCCGAGGAACTGCGCGCGATCATGGCCGAAATGGGCTTCCGCACGGTCGAAGAGATGATCGGCCGGGTCGACCGGCTCGATATGAAGCCGGCGATCACCCATTGGAAGGCCCAGGGCGTCGATCTTTCGAAGCTGCTCTATCAGGTGCCGCTCAAGGCGGGCGCCACGCTGCACCAGACCACAACCCAGGATCACGGGCTCGACAAGGCGCTGGACAATGATCTGATCGCTGCCTGCCAGGACGCGATCGACAACGGCACTCCCGTGGTGCTGGAGCGCAGCGTGCGCAACGTCAATCGCACGGTCGGCGCGATGCTGTCCGGTCGGATCGCCGAGAAATACGGCCATGCCGGGCTCAAGCCGGAAACCATCCGGATCAACTTCACCGGCGTGGCCGGCCAGAGCTTTGCTGGCTGGCTGGCGCATGGCGTGACGCTTGATCTGGTGGGTGATGCCAATGACTATGTTGGCAAGGGGCTTTCGGGCGGGCGCGTGATCGTGCGCCAGCCCACCGACGTGCCGCGCGAGGCGAGCGAGAACATTATCGTGGGCAATACCGTGCTCTACGGCGCGATTGCGGGCGAAGCCTATTTCAACGGGGTTGCGGGCGAACGCTTTGCGGTGCGCAATTCGGGCGCGGTCGCGGTTGTCGAAGGCACTGGCGATCATGGCTGCGAATATATGACCGGCGGCGTGGTGGCTGTGCTTGGCAAGACCGGCCGCAATTTCGCAGCCGGCATGTCGGGCGGGGTCGCTTATGTCTATGACGAGGACGGCCACTTCGCCCAGCGCTGCAACCGCGCGATGGTCGATCTCGAACCCGTTTCCGCAACTCCGGATGAGGACGATGGCACCGGTCGCCCGCAACAGCGCCCAATCGATGTGGTCGATTTCGGGATGGGTGACATGCTGCGCCACGATGCCGAACGCATCCGGATCCTGATCGAGCGGCACAAGCTCCATACCGGATCGGCCCGCGCCGCCGCTCTGCTGGACAATTGGGACGCGGCGCTGGCGAAATTCGTCAAGGTGATGCCGCGCGATTATCGCCATGCCTTGCAACAGCTCGATGCCGAGCGCGAAGAAGCCGCCTCCGTGGCCGCCGAATAGGATTTATCGAAACATGGGCAAGGAAACCGGCTTTCTCGAAGTCGACCGCCAGGATCGCTCCTATGACGATCCCAAGGAACGCGTGCAGCATTACAAGGAATTCGTGATCCAGCCGGCCGAGCCGGCATTGCGTGAGCAGGCCTCGCGCTGCATGAATTGCGGTATTCCCTATTGCCATAACGGCTGCCCGGTGAACAACATCATCCCGGACTGGAACCATCTGGTCTATGAGGGCGATTGGAAGAATGCGCTCGAAGTGCTCCATTCGACCAATAATTTCCCCGAATTCACCGGTCGGGTTTGCCCTGCCCCCTGCGAGGCGAGCTGCACGCTCAATATCATCGATCAGCCGGTGACGATCAAATCGATCGAATGCGCGATCGTCGATCGCGGCTGGAAAGAAGGCTGGATCGAAGCGCAGGTGCCGCAAAAGCGCACTGGCAAGACCGTGGCGGTGATCGGCTCCGGCCCGGCTGGCCTGGCCTGCGCGCAGCAGCTGGCGCGCGCCGGCCATTCGGTGACCCTGTTCGAGAAGAATGACCGGATTGGCGGGCTGATGCGTTATGGCATCCCCGACTTCAAGATGGAAAAGCAGCTGATCAACCGGCGGCTGGTGCAGATGCAGGCCGAAGGCGTGACCTTCAGGGCATCGACCGAGGTCGGGGTCGATATTTCCTTCAAGAATCTGAAAGAGAATTTCGACGCGATCGTGCTGTCAGGCGGCGCGGAAGATGCGCGCATGCTCAGCATCCCCGGGTTCGAGATGAACGGCGTGCGGCTGGCGATGGAATTCCTCACCCAGCAGAACAAGCGCAACGCGGGCGACGAGGAATTGCGCGCCGCGCCGCGCGGCAGCCTGCTCGCCACCGGCAAGCACGTGGTGGTGATCGGCGGCGGTGACACCGGCTCTGACTGCGTCGGCACCTCGAACCGCCAGGGCGCGGCGAGCGTGACCCAGATCGAAATCATGCCGGAACCGCCGGTGCACGAAAACAAGCTGCTCACCTGGCCCGACTGGCCGATGAAGCTGCGCACCTCGTCAAGCCATGAAGAAGGTGTGGAGCGCGACTGGTCGGTGCTGACCAAGGAAGTGGTGGGCGAAAACGGTGTGGTTACCGGGCTCAAATGCGTCCGCGCCGACTGGTCGGAAGGCCAGCTCAAGGAAGTGCCCGGCAGCGAATTCGTGATCCGGGCCGATCTGATCCTGCTGGCGATGGGCTTCCTCGGTCCGAAAAAGGCCGGGCTGCTCGATCAGGCGGGCGTGGCGCTGACCGATCGCGGCAATGTCGATGCCAATACCAATGATTACCGCACCAGCGAGGACATGGTATTTGCCTGCGGCGACATGCGCCGGGGGCAGAGCCTGATCGTCTGGGCGATCCGCGAAGGCCGCCAGGCGGCGCGCGCGGTGGATGAAGCGCTGATGGGCGTGTCAGAATTGCCGCGCTAGGCTGACTGGCAGGCAGGAGGCATGAACCCCGCCGCTTCGGCGCTTCGTTTCAGGTCAGGCTCACCAGCGCCTCGAAGCAATCCCCGTCGATCGCCGTGCCGATTTCACGCTGCATGATCGACAGCGCCTGCTCGCGCGGCATGGCTGCGCGATAGGGCCGGTCGGCGGTGAGCGCGTCATAGAAATCGCACACCGTGATGATCCGCGTCTCGCGCGAGATCTGCCGATCATTGAGGTTCAGCGGATAGCCCTTGCCGTCGAGCCGTTCATGATGCGCCGCGGCCAGCGCGGCCATATCCGAAAAGGCGCCGATCCGGCCCAGGATTGCCTGGGTCTGCACCGCATGATCGCGCATCGCGACCCATTCTTCCGAATCGAGCTGGCCCGGCTTGTCGAGGATAGCGTTGGACACGCCGAGCTTGCCGATATCGTGCAGCGCAGCGGCACGGCGCAGCGCGCGGCGGCGCGCCGGCAAGACATCGAGCTTCGCGGCCAGCGCAGCGGCATAATCCGCCACCCGCTCCGAATGGCCGGCGGTAAACGGGCTCTTGGCGTCGATCACCTCGCCGAAGGCGCTGGCGATGGTGTCGAGATAGTCCTCATCCACCACCCGCTCCTGTTCGCTCGGCGCGAATTTGAGCAGCAGCTTGTCGAGCGCGGGCGACCTGAGCTCGCGCCACATCGCCGTGCGCCGCGCCACATTGCGGAATGCCACCACCAGCTCCGGATCGAACCAGCTCCCGGCCCGCGCGGTCACTTCGTCAAGCGCAGCCTCGCACCCGCCCTGGCTGAAGAACACCTCGGCCACCTGGGCGAGCAGGGCGATGCGCGCATAGAGCGGTATCGCATCGCCGCGCAGTCGGCCGGGGCGGCCTGAACCGTCCCAATGTTCATCGAGATGATAGATCGCGTTGCAGCTTGCAGGGGAAAAGCCGAGCGAGGCAGCAATATCCGATCCGCGCGTGCAGCGCGTCTGGATCATTTCCTGCGCGATCACCTCGCCATGTTTGAGAATATTGGAGATGACGGCGATCCGCCGCCTGAGCGGTGCACCCTGGGCGGTTTTGGCGAAGACGAAGCGCAGGGTTGCCGGCAGGCCGGTCGCGATGGTCTTGTAGTCCTGTTTGAAACCGCGATCATCGGCCTGATAAAGCTCCCAGATCCGCGCGGCATTGCTGCTGCAGCCCAGATCCTTGAGCAGCAGTGCATAATAGAGTTCGTGCCGTTCCCGCGCGGAAAGCCCCAGCTCCCGCCCGATCAGGCTGCCGATATAGCAGGCCCGCACACTGTGACCGGCGGGCTGACCCTCGGTGAGGTCGAGCGCATAGGTGAACGCCCCGATCACTTCGGCGAGCGATATTCCGGTGGTGCCCCGGTGCTGTTGAAGGATGTCTTGATGCAGCATGGCCTGGGCTGCAGCATTAGCCGGCCCGGATTAGAATTGCGCGGATGAGCATGGTTAATTTCGGCTTGCCAGCCGCAGCATGGCGCCACTTCGGCGCTGCGGCTCTACCAGTCGATCGCACCCCGTCCATGCGCGTTCAGAAATTCATTGGCTTTGCTGAACGGTCGCGATCCGAAAAACCCGGCATAGGCCGAAAGCGGGCTCGGATGCGGTGAGCTGAGCACCAGATGGCGGCTGGAATCCGCCAGTCCGGGCACCCGCATGGCCTTTTTTCTGGCGTGATTGCCCCACAGGATGAACACGCTGGGTTCCGCGCGCGCGGCCACTGCCGCCACCGCCGCATCGGTGATCGCTTCCCAGCCGCGGTTCTGATGTGATCCGGCCTGCCCCGCCTCGACCGTGAGCGCATTATTGAGCAGCAGCACGCCCTGCCGCGCCCAATTCTCAAGATTGCCATGCGCGGGCGGCGCGCGGCCGAGATCGGCCGCGAGTTCCTTGTAGATATTGACCAGGGAAGGCGGGTTGCGAATCCCTTCGGGCACCGAAAAGGCCAGCCCATGGGCCTGACCCGGCCCGTGATAGGGATCCTGCCCCAGAATAACCACCTTCACCCGGTCAAGCGGCGTCAGCTCAAGCGCGCGCAGCCGGGCGCCGCGCGGCGGGTAGATTTCCTTGCCGGCAGCCTCTTCGGCCCGCAGCCAACCGCCCAGCCGCCGCGCCTCGGGCGTGGCCAGCGCCGGCTCCATTGCCGGCATCCAGCTGGGGGGAAGTGCAGCCTGTGACATCCACCCTGCCTAGCCGCTTGCCCGATCCCTCGCCAGCGCCCCTTTTCCTCTTTCCCCATTCAGCCTAAGGCGACCCTATGGCTGTATATTTTCATGAAGAAGACCTCCCCGAAGGCGTGCTTGCGCCGGGCCCGGTCGCCGTCGACACCGAGACGATGGGGCTGATCACCCATCGCGACCGGTTGTGTCTGGTCCAGATCAGCGATGGGCAGGGCGATGAACATCTCGTCCGCTTCGCCAAGGGCAGCGCGTTTGACGCGCCCAACCTCAAGGCGGTGCTGGCTGACCCGGCACGGCTGAAGCTCTATCATTTCGCGCGCTTCGATCTGGCAGCGATCGAATTTTACCTGGGCGTCACGGCCGCACCGGTGTTCTGCACCAAGATCGCGAGCAAGCTCATTCGCACCTTCACGGATCGCCACGGGCTCAAATATCTGGTGAGCGAACTGGTCGGCACCGATATTTCCAAGCAGCAGCAGACCTCGGACTGGGGCGCTCCGGTGCTGAGCGAGGCGCAGCGTGACTATGCCGCATCGGATGTGCGCTATCTCCACAAGCTGCGCGAAATTCTCATCGAACGTCTCGAACGCGAAGGCCGGATGGAGATCGCCCAGGCCTGTTTCGATTTCCTTCCTTTCCGCGCCCGGCTCGACATTGCCGGCTGGGCGGACAAGGACATCTTCAGCCATGAGTAAGCTTGGCGAGTGCCAGTGATCCGATCATGACCGCAACCGCCGACACCCTGCGCAACCGGCGCCAGGTCTTTGCCGCGCCCGGCGGATCGCATGATCGGCTGATCGGGTTGCTGGCAAGAATTCTGCCCGCGCTGATCGGCATGGTTGCCGCGCTGATGATCCTCACCCCGCTTGCGCCGCGCGGCGAGGTCAGCTTTCTGCTCGATCGCAACAAGGTGGCCATTGCGCAGGACCGGCTGAAAGTCGAAAATGCAATGTATCGCGGCGAAGACACCAAGGGGCAGCCGTTTTCGATTACTGCTGGCGAGGCCGTGCAGCAATCGGCGCGGGTACCGGTTGTGCGGATGCATGATCTGGAAGCGCGCATCCTTTTGCCGCGCGGACCCGCGCTGCTCAGCGCCGATTCGGGCAGCTATGATTTCGATGCCCAGAAGGTCGCGATCGATGGCTTGGTGCGGTTCAGCGCTGCCGACGGTTACCGCATGACCGCGCGTGACGTTTCGATCGATCTTGAGAAAAAGTCGCTGGTGGGCGAAGGCAGGGTCGATGGTTCAATCCCTGCCGGGATTTTCAGTGCTGACCGGCTTGAGGCCGACCTTGGCAACCGGACGATAATGCTCGATGGCCATGCTTCGCTCCGGATGGAGCCCGGCAAGCTGAGGATGCCTTGATGAAACGCTGGACTCTGCTCTCCCCCCTTCTTCACAAGGGATCGCTGCGCGCCGCTGCAGCCGGCTTTGCGATCACCGCCTTGGCCCTGGCAGGCTGGCAGCAATTATCGGCCGAAGGACTTGGCGGGCTCAACACCGACGCCCCGGTGCAATTCGACGCCAATAGGATCGAATTGCAGGACAACCAGAACCGCGTGGTGCTGTCAGGCAATGTGGTGATCAGGCAGGGCGATCTCAGGCTTCAGGCCGAGCGCACGACAGTCGCCTATTCCGACAGCGGGACGCTTGAAATTCAGCGGCTCGATGCGACCGGGGGCGTGGTGGTGACGCGCGGCACTAAATCGGCGCGCGGCGCGGCGGCGGTGTATGATTTCAACAAGCGCCTGATCGTGATGTCGGGCGGAGTATCGCTGAAGCGCGGCAGCGATTCGCTCAGCGGCGCGCGCCTGGTGATCGATCTGAGGACCGGTCTTTCGAGCGTTGACGGGCACGCGAGCAACGCTGCAGGGCAGCCAAATCGGGTCAGCGGATCCTTTTCCGTCCCCAAGAAATAGGCGCTCCGGCCGGCGGCATTGGCAGGCGCCATTGGCAGACACCATCGGCAGGCTGGCGATCCGGCCTCAGTCACGGCGTTCGATGATCATATTGTCGATCGTCACCGGCCCGGCGCCCGGGCGCAGCCAGATACCGAGCAGCTGCTGCGGGCATGCCGCGACTGCGAGCAATTGGCCTGAACCGGCAGGATCGCCGCTGACCCCTTCCGGACGGCGCGCATGCCCATCGCAATCGAGCGAAGCCACGATCCGGCCCAGTGCTGGCTGCCCGCCCGAACGGATGTCTGCACGCAGGCGGTAGTGCCCCGATCCGAGCGCCAGCGCCTGTGACAGGATCAGGCGGCTGACCGAAGCCGTGTTGCGCAGGGTCAGCCGGTGGCCCCCTGCGCCATCTGCCACCGCTTCGATCAGAACATCGCCCCGGGCATATTTCTGCCAGCCGAAGGGAGATGCGGAGCGATCAGCGGCGAGCTGTTCGAACCCGCCATCGCTCAGGCCGCCCTGCAGGCCTTCGTTCCGGCAATTGGCCTGCCACACCAGCTCTGCATCGCTGCGCATTCCGCGCCCCAGCAGGGTTGCAACCAGCGGGCGCGGCAGGTCACAACCCAGTGCCTGGCGCCCGGCTGCCGCCTGCTGCGCGATCTGTGCACGGTGGTGAAGCAGCGCCACATCCGCCTGATCGCCCGGGGTCAAAAAGCCGCCGGCCCAGCCCGGCCGTTCGGCCAGCCTGCGGGCAAGTGCGCTGCGGCCAGCCTCGCTTGCTTCGAGCGGCGCGAACAGATCACCCGCCAGGGCAAAATCCGGATCGCTGCGCAGCAGGGCATCGGCGCGCAGTGCCGCCCGCTCGACGTCGCCGCTTTGGATTGCGGCATCGTACCAATAAAGCTGGGTCAGCCGATCCCGCCAGCCGCGCTGGGCGGCAACACGAAAGGCTGCCTCCGCCCCGCCCACATCACCCCGATATTGCCGGGCGGAGCCGAGCAGCGAATCCGCCAGCGGGTCAACCGGATCATGGCGGACGGCCTGCGCTGCAAATGCCAGGGCGCGGGCATCCTCCCCCCGCGCCAGAGCCGTGGCGGCTGCACTGCGATCAGCCTGGGCCCGCAGCATTGCCGGGACAAGCCGTTCCAGCGCGGGTGCATCGGCGCTCATCCGGTCCATCCCGCTGCCCCAGGCCGCGTACAGATAAAGCGCGGCGAGCGCGGTCAGGGCGATGCGCGTGGCCACTGAGCCCCTGCCTCTCGCCGGCGCATGGCGCATCAGCCGGGCGCGCCTTCCGCCGCTCCATAGCGGTAATAATCATAGCCATAATATTCGGAGCTGCGATTGCCCGACTTTGCCGGATCGAATTTGGTGAGCACAGCGCCCAGCAGGATCGCATCGACGGATCTGAGACGCTTCAGCGCAGTTTTCAGGCGGCCCCGCCGGCTGCGTTCGGATTCGATCACAAACACCACGCCATCGGCCAGCGCGGCAAGCGCCGGTGCATCCGCCAGGCCCAGCACCGGGGGACTATCAACGATCACCACATCATAGGTCTGCGCGAATTGATCGAGCAGCATCGCCATGCGCGGGGCGGTCAGCAGTTCAGTCGGGCTTGGCGGGATCGGGCCCGACGGCAGCAGATCGAAATCCTGCTGGCCCGAAGGCATGATCGCGCTGGCGGGGGGATCGTCCGACACCAGCAGGCTCGAAAGCCCGCGGCGATTGTCATTGGCGAATCGCGCATGAACAGATGGCCGGCGCATATCCGCATCGATCAGCAGCACCTTGCGGCCCATTCGCGCGAAGCCCGCGGCGATGGCGAAAGCGCTGGTGCTCTTGCCTTCGGTGGGTTGGGCACTGGTGACCAATATAACCTTGGGAAGGCCCGAGCGGGTCGAATGGAGCAGCGCGCCGCGCATCGATCCATAGGCTTCCGAAATCGCCGATTTGGGATCCCCAAGTGCCTCTTCCGGTGTGTCATCTCCGACAACGGGGATCGTTCCGAGCAGCGCGAGGTGCACTTTGTCCTCGACATCTTCGGGGATACGGATCGAATCATCGAGCTGGTCGCGAATGAGCACCACCGCGCCGCACAGCCCCGCGCCCAGCATGAAGGCGATTGCCAGATTGGCCAGCAAATTGGGTGATGAGGGACGCAGCGGCGTGTCGGCCCGGTCGATGATCGACAAATTGCTGGCCGAAAGACCAGCCGCCGCATTGAGTTCGCGGAAGCGCTGCAGCAATCCATCATAGAGCGAACGGTTCGTATCGGCCTCGCGCGCAAGCGTGTTGTAGCGCACCGCCCGGTCCTGCTCAGCCAGCGTCTTGCCGCGCAGCAGATCGACCTGAGCTTCCAGTCGCCGCTCGGCACTGCTGGCCGCGACATATTCGGCATGGATCGAATTGCGGACACTGGCAGCCACCAGGCTGAGCTGCTGGTTGATCGTCTGCAGTTCGGCCTCGCCCTGGAGCACGGTCGGGTGATCCTCCAGATAGCGCGCGCGGTTCTTCTTGAGCTCGGATTCAAGCTCGGCCCGGCGGGTCATCAGATCCTGCACCGTCGGATTGGACAGCACCGCCTGGGACGCCAGCGGGGGCGACGCCTGTTCCGAATTCCAGCGCCCTTCGGCAGCAATACGATCGGCCTTTGCCTTGTTCGCCGCCTCGTTGAGCTGCATCAGGCTGGAGGTGGTGACGCTGCTTGAAATTCCATCGCCGTCCGACTTGTCGCCTGCATCGCGCATGCGGATGAGCCCGGCATTGCGCGCATAGGCATTGAGTTCGCGTTCCGAGGTTTCGAGCCGCGTGCGCGCTTCTTCAAGCTGCTCGGCGATGAAATTGCGGGCATAGGCCGAACTGTCAAAACGCCGCTGCAGGTTCGACTGAATGAATTCATCGGCAAAGGCATTGGCAATTTTCGCCGAGAAGTCGGGATCGGTGCTGGAAAAATCGATCGTCACAATCCGGGTGTTGCGCGGCATGTCCGCCTGCATATTGTGCTGCAGCAGCGCGATCACCTGATCGCGGCGCTGGGCCTCGCTCTTGTCCTTGTCCGGTGCGGGCAATTCCATTGCCGCATAGAAGCGCTGGTTACCTACCAGTTCGAGCCGGCGCGCAACCCGTTCCGCCAGAGCCCGGCTGCGCAGAATCTCGATCTGGGTATTGAGAAACCGCTCGACATCGCTGGCCTTGTTGACCTCGCTTTGCGTATCGAGATCCTTGCCCAGCACCTCTTCGCTCTGATCATTGATCTGGACGCTGGTGGCCGCGGTATAGCGCGGGGTATCGAGCATGGTGACGATCAACGCCAGGATCAGCGCCGCACCGAGAATCGCCAGGATTACCCAGCGATTGCGCCGGACAAGCGTGAGCACATAGCGCACGATCTCTCCGAAAGCGCCGGGCTCATAGGATCCGAACAACGAGCCATAGGGCATCTCCGCATCGAAACTTGCTGCGTCCGGATCGGTCTGGAGAGTGGTCATGGCCCGGCCTGAACCCCTGTGATTGTGAGAGTGCGGATCGGACATCAGAACCTGGTGAACACATTGAACAGTGGCGATGCGTCAAGGATGTCACGCCAGATGCCCCGGATGGAGGAGAAGCCAACCACCACGATATCGCCTGGCAGAATTTGAGGGTCCGGCGCGCTGCCTGATCGTATATCGGTCAGATCGAAGCGCGCGCCCATACGCTCGCCATTGATCGTGCGAAAGATGAGCACCTCGTCCAGCTTGGCGGTGCGGGTGGGACTGCGCGCCAGCGCCATGGCAGTCAGCAAGGTGCCGCCGGGCTGAATCGGATAGACGCCCGGCTGCTCTACCTGGCCTTCAACCGAAACCGTGTTCGACAAGGCTTGCTTGACGATCACCGCGACCTGCGGATTGCGCAGAAAGCCTGCGCCATAGGCCTGCTGGATATCTTGCGAGAGCGCGGCCGGGCTGCGGCCGCTGGCATGGATCTGCCCGATCAGCGGCAATACGAGATCGCCCGACCCATCGATCGCCACATCTTCGAGCGTCAGATCGGGTTCCTGGAAGACGTTGATCGTGACGACATCGCCCGCGTGGAGGAGATAGGGCGTGCCTGCCGGATCCGGCGAAGTGGCCAGCACATCATAGGCCGCCGGGCCGCTCGGCACGACGGGGTGAAGCTGCGGCTGGCACGCGCCAAGCGCCAGCGGGACAAGCGCCGCGAACCAGCTTGCTCGATTAATCCGCACTGCGTCCCCTTCAGCCATGATTCTCAAGGCTTCTGCCCTCCATTTGTGTCCATCTGCACGGCGCAGCCAAAATTCCGGCGGCCAGCGCGGCAAGGCAGGCCAATGCTATTGAGCGCAAGGGGTAATCAACGAGTGAATGGCACCCCACAATTGTCAGCGCCGTGATCGCAAATCCGATCTGCGGCCGGTCCTGCGGGCGCGAACGCCATGCGCGAAATACCATGACCAGCAGCACGGCGGCAGCCAGCGCCAAAGCCGCCAGCCCAAGGATCCCGGATTCGAGCGCGAGTTCGAGAAAATCATTATGCGCACGGTTTGGGAGTGAGGGATCGACCGCCTCGAGCGGTTCTGCCGCGATGAAACTTGGAACGAAGGTTCCCATGCCTGATCCGAACGGCCAATATTGCCTGATTGCAAACAGGCTGTCGGTCCACAGATCGACCCGGGCATCGGTGGTGAAGCCAAACCGGGCGGCGACACCGCGCAGGGCGGTATTGTCGCGCAGCAGGACAAGTGCAGCCAGCAAAAGCGCCGCCGAGCCAATGGCTATCGCCGGAATGCGCCTGTTCCAGCGCCGCGCCGGATCGAGCGCCAGGATCGTCCAGCTGCCGGCCAAGGCCACAGGCAGCAGGGCAATGCCCGCGCGCGATGCAGTGAGGACCGTCGCGAGCGCAAGCACCAGCGCCGCAGCGGACAGGAGCCAGTGCTTTCGCGGCATGGCTGGCGCGCCGGATTTGCCAGAGGACGAAGTGGACACCGCCAGCACCGCCAACGCCGGAATGCCGATCAGGAAGACATCCGCAGCAGAATTGCGATTGGCCTGAAATCCGGTGACGACCAGTGCGCTGCTCGCCTGATAGAGGCGCGGCGCCGCCTCTCCCCCGGCCAGCTGCGCGGCACCAAGCAGCGCGGCCAACAAGGCCATGGCCGCGACAAGTCCGATCAGGCGCCGCCGCTCGGCTGCGCCAAGTGCGCCGACCATCACGAGCATCAGCAGCGGCGGAACAAGCGCCAGAAGCGAGGCAAGAGTGCGCGCCGGCGACATAGAGAGCGGCTGCCAACTGCCCCCTGCACCGATCAATTCGAGCGCATCCAGCTGCGCCCCGCGCCCCGGCAGCGCGGTCCACACTGCGGGCGGCAGCGGCATGAGCTGAACCAGCGGCACGATCAGCGCAAGCGCGGCAACCAGCCACAATCCGGCATCGGCCGGTCGCCGCAAAGAGGCTTGCGCAGGAAGCCAAAGCCACGCCAGCGCTGCCAGCACCGCCAGCAATTCAAGCCAGAGTTCAGTCAGGGGATTGGGGGTTCCGCCGCCGCCAAGAAGGATGGCAAGGGCGAGAAAAGTGGCAGCGATGGCGGCGTGCTGGCCAGACAAGCGCCAGGCTGCGCGATAGGTCGCGGCGCCTGCGGTCATTTCGAAATTGCGCGCTGTTGGGATGCAGTTGGATCCAAATCAGCGCATGTGGCGAAATGGTCCGTCAGCAAAACGCGAAGCCCCCGCCTTCGTCCGTAAACGCTTAAGTCAGGCTGTCAGCCCGGGCTATCATTGCTGCCAGAACCAGCCAGCGCCAGGATCAGGCCGCCTGCACCGAGAATGCCCAGCAGAATTTCGAAGGGAAAGCCCTGCCGACCGGCCTTATAGGCGGTTACCGGCGCGCGGCATCGGTAGGGATTGCCCTTGGCGTCGAGCACGACCCGGCCTTGCGCATCGAGCTGAACATATTGTTGCTTGAGTTTGAGCGCCTCGTCCGTTGTTTCAACGCAGCGCCACACATTCTCCAGGCCCGGCGTATAGGTAACCGAACCAGCGCTTGCGGCAAGCAATGGCAGCGACGCGGCCGATCGGGTTGCGCCCGCAGCCTGCACCGGAACGGCCGAAACCAGCCCGATCAGTGCCAGAGTAGTAAAGCCAGTCTTGATCCGGTCCATCACCAAGGCTCATCTCCGCTCGAATGGAGTGATTTGGCTTTCGCCATATGCGTTTGAGTGTAACTCATAATGCGGTTCTGGACCACCCGCATTTCGCAATTGCAGTAAGGACTTGGTTAGCCGGCTGGTCACCATGTGCCGAGTTTGGCCGCATCACCCCAGCAATTGCGCCGAAATCCTAGGTTAGCAGGCGCGCAACACTCACCGTTTGGCTGCGGCAGCCCGTGCAATTTCTGCGAGGCCTTGTGACAGGAGCAATTCGGCAGACTGATTGCTGGCGAGCAGACTGCGATGCAGTTCAACCAGCCGGGTGACCAGGCGATCGAGCCTGTTCCCGCGCCAGCGCCGCAATTGCACCGCCAGATCGCGCTCATCGCGCCAGAAGATGCGCCGGGCGCGCTTTTCACCCTCAAGCAATCGCTGGATATCGCCGCGCGGCCCGAGCTTGGCCGATAGACCCGCCAGCTGCGCCACGCGCCGTTCGAACGCGAGCAGCAGCCCGACCGGATTCATCGAAACCTCGCGCATGCGGTGCAGTTCGCCCGAGAGCCGCCCGGTCTCCCCCGAAAGCACCGCGTTCACCAGCGGCATGAACCCGTCTTCCTCGGTCGTCGCGCCGATCGCATCCAGCGCCTCGGCATCGGCATCGCGCGGAGCCTGCGCGCTTGCATCGAGATATAATGCCAGCTTGGTGATCTCGGACTGGGCCAGCCGGACATCGAGCCCCGAAGCGCGGGCAATCCGCTCCGCCAGATCACCCGCGAGCCGCAGCCCGGCGCCACTTGCCATGATCCGCACCGCCTGAGTGACGGCGGCGAGATCCGGCGGATAGAACATCGCGACCAGCGCATCGTTGCGCTTTTCGAGCAGCTTGGCCGTGCGCGACTTGTCAGTGGCGGAGCTCGCGATGATCAGCACCGGACAGGGCTCGCCCCCCCCGGAATCGATCGCGGCCGCGAGAATTTCAACCGCGTCATGCGCTTCATCGCCGCTCGCGCGCACCAGAATATGGCGGGCATCGCCGAACAATGATGACGAACGCGCCTCATCGCCAAGCAGCACCGGATCCCGGCGCAGATCCCCGCCCGAAAGCTCGACCCGCTCGCCGGCTTCATCGAGCATTTGCACGATGCGGTCCGCCGCCGCCGATGCGCCGGCCTCGTCAGGGCCGCAAAAGAAGAACAATTTGCATTGGGCCGCGGCCCGGCTTGCCGTGGCGGCAAAATCGCGCTGTGTCGCTTTCACGACCGCGCCCCCATCACGAATCCTTGCGCAGCGTCAGGGCAAGGCGCGTGACAATCCGATCGGCCACATCGCGCGCGAGGTTTTCCAGCGCGGTCTGTTCGGCGGCGATCGTGGCATATTCGGAAGAAACCACGTCAATCCCGGCATCGGACCCGTCGGTGGCGTCCAGCAGCACGGTGCCGGTGCTATTGTCGATCAACTGATAGCGTGCACGCAAGGTGCGCCGTTCCCGCCCGATCGTATCGTCGGTGAGCAGACCAAGGCCCTCGAGCTGATCATCGAGCCGCACTTCGAGCCGGTAGCGCGCCGAACCGGCCCCCTCGCCAAGCCGATCGTGCAAGGCGTTGCGCACCAGCCAGCCTGCCTGCCCTTCGATCGGCGGGACTTCGACCGATGCAAGGCCGCGCGCGATCGCGCCATTGCCGCCGCCGGCATACATTGGCTTGAGCCCGCAGCCGGAAAGCGGAACAAGCGCAAGGGCGAGCCCGACCAAGGCGATCAGGCGCTTCATGCGACGAGATTGACCAGCCGGTCGGGCACCACGATCACTTTGCGCACCTCTGCTCCGTTCAGGGCACGCTGCACCTTCTCGGATGCGAGGGCAAGCGCCTCCAGCTCTTCCTTCGGCAGGCCCTTGGCCACGGTGAGCGTATCGCGCAATTTGCCCATCACCTGCACCGCAACGGTGACTTCATCCTCGATCAGCAGCGCGGGATCGGCCTGCGGCCAGGCAGCTTCGGCGATCAGCCCAGCGCCGCCGATCGCGGCCCAGCCTTCTTCGGCCAGATGCGGCATCATCGGCGAAACCATCAGCAGCAATGCGCGGATCGCGGCCGAACGGCTGGCGGAGGGCGCTGCCTTTTCTGCCGCGCTGGCCAGTTCATAGATCCGCGCAACCGCTTTGTTGAACGACAGCGCCTCGATCTCCACGCCGATCGCCGCGATTGTCTGGTGAAGCTTGCGCTCCAGCGCCTTGTCCTGGCCTTGCGCCGCCGCGTCATATTGCCCGAACAGGCGCCACAGCCGCTGCACGAAACGCCAGCAGCCTTCGATTCCCGCCTCGGACCAGGGCAGATCGCGCTCGGGCGGGCTGTCAGACAGCATGAACCAGCGCACCGCGTCTGCGCCATATTGCGCAACGATCTCATCCGGGTCGACGACGTTCTTCTTCGACTTGGACATCTTGATCACCCGGCCGATTTCGACCGGCAGGCCGCTGGCCCGCTCGACCGCAGTCGTGCCGGAAAGCTCCACTTCGCCCGGCGCAAACCAGGTAACCTTGCCGTCCTGCTCCTTGCGCGAATAGGTCTCATGCGTGACCATTCCCTGGGTGAACAGCGAGGCGAAGGGTTCGGCCACTTCGATCATGCCGATATGTTTCAGGGCGCGGGTCCAGAAACGGGCATAGAGCAGATGCAGGATCGCATGTTCGATCCCGCCGATATATTGCCCGACCGGCATCCAGCGCGCGACCTCTGCGGCGTCGAAGGGCCGATCATGGGGCTGGCTGGCGAAGCGCAGGTAATACCACGAGCTGTCGACAAAGGTGTCGAGCGTATCGGTTTCGCGTTCGGCTGCAGCGCCGCAATTCGGGCACGCGACATGCTTCCAGGCGGGATGGCGCGCCAGCGGATTGCCCGGGATCGTCATGTCGACATCCTGCGGCAGCACCACCGGCAGCTGGTCCTTGGGAACCGGCACGATGCCGCAGGCACCGCAGTGAATGAACGGGATCGGCGTGCCCCAATAGCGCTGGCGCGAAACGCCCCAGTCGCGCAGGCGCCACACCGTCTTGCCTTCGCCCCAGCCTGCCGCCTCGGCGCGCGCAATCACCTCTGCCTTGGCCTGGGCGACCGGCAGGCCGTCGAGGAAATCCGAATTGACGCAAATGCCGTCACCCGCCTCTGCCACACCGGCAAAGGGGCGATCGGCATCGCCCGCATCGGGCGCGACAACGCGCAGGATCGGCAGGCCATATTTGGTCGCGAAATCGAAATCGCGCTGGTCATGGCCCGGCACCGCCATGATCGCGCCGGTGCCGTAATCCATCAGCACGAAATTGGCGATATAGACCGGCAGCGGCGCGCCCGTGAACGGATGGGCGGCGGTGAGGCCGGTGTCAAAGCCCAGCTTTTCTGCGGTTTCAAGCTCTTCGGCGGTGGTCCCGCCTGCGCGGCACTGTTCGATGAATGCGGCGGCTTCGGGCCGGGTTTCGGCGAGCTTTTGCGCCACCGGATGATCCGCTGCCACCGCCACGAAACTCGCCCCGAAGATCGTGTCCGGACGGGTGGTATAAACCTCGAGCTTTTCGCCGTCGCTGAGGGTGAAGGCGAATTGCAGGCCCTGGCTCTTGCCGATCCAGTTTTCCTGCATCAGCTTGACCTTCTCGGGCCAATGTTCAAGCTCACCCAGCCCGTCGAGCAGATCCTGGGCGAAATCGGTGATCTTGAGGAACCACTGGCTGAGCTTGCGCTTTTCGACCTGCGCGCCCGAACGCCAGCCCCGCCCATCGATCACCTGTTCATTGGCGAGCACGGTCTGGTCGACCGGATCCCAATTGACGGCGCTTTCCTTGCGATAGACCAGCCCGGCGGCGTAAAGATCGAGAAACAGCGCCTGTTCCTGGCCATAATATTCGGGATCGCAGGTGGCGAATTCCCTCGACCAGTCGAGCGCGAAGCCCAGCCGCTGCAGCTGCGCCTTCATATTGGCGATATTCTGATAGGTCCAACCGCCGGGATGGATGCCCTGTTCGATCGCGGCGTTCTCTGCCGGCATACCGAAGGCATCCCACCCCATCGGATGCAGGACATTGTGGCCGGTCATCCGCTTGTAGCGGGCCAGCACATCGCCCATCGTATAATTGCGGACATGCCCGATATGGATGCGCCCCGATGGATAGGGGAACATCTCCAGAATGTAGCTTTTCGGCTTGTCGCTGGCGCTATCTGCTTCGAAGCAACCTGCTTCGCTCCACACGCGCTGCCAGCGCCCGTCGGCCTGCGACGGATCGAATCGGTTCTCGCTCATGGTCTTGCCCCTAGGGGAGATCAGTTGATCGCGGAACGCCTGAGATCACGCGCCTTGGTGAGGATGATGTCCTCAAGCTTCTGGACCGTGGCCGCCTCGACTGGAGCTTCGACCCAGGTGCCGCCCTGCAGAACCTGGCGACTCGCGCCCACGCGCACCGCATCGGCGCGCAGATCCTGATCGAGAATCGCGACCGAGACCTTCATCCGCTCGCCCGGGTTGCTGGGATTTTCATACCAGTCGGTCACGATCACGCCGCCGGCGCTGTCGGCCTGGGTCAGCGGCATGAAAGCCAGAGTTTCAAGCGAAGCGCGCCAAAGATAGGAATTGACGCCAATCGAAGTGACCTTCGATGCGGCAAGATCAGCCTTGGGGCGATCCCGTCCACCGCCGCAGCCCGCCAGGGCGGCCAGCGCCGCAGCCACCAGCAGGGCGCGCCCGGCACGCGCCGCAAAGGCGCGGCGGGGGTTGATGGAGTTGCCGATGTCGCTGCTGCCAGTCATCACTGATGTCGTTCCCGTCTGTTCCTGCACCGCCGCAAGGGCCCTTGCAGGGCACGCGCCAGTGTGAGCCTCTATAGCTGCCGCACCGCCTGCGGCAAGTGCGTGTCTGGCACCAGCCATACCCATCTTCTGCGCGCGTCCATGCGCAGGGCGGGAGTGAATGCGTGCTTAACCGCATTTCAGCTAGTTGCGTGATTGTGGGCCTGCTGCAACACTCCTGCAAAACACGACTCTTAGAATGCATTCACAGGTAGCAATCAGCTTGTGGAAAACCTATCAGGGCCAATAAGGGTTAATCGGCCGATTTCCTTTTCCGGTAAGGGAAGGTTCAGGGTATAGGTCGTTTGATGGCTGCGTCATTCGCGGCATGTGTTTTTTGATTGGGTCAACGGGGATCATGGTGAAGCAGGGCAAATCAGCACGGAATGGCGGGGCTATCACAGCATTGCTGTGCGCCAGCGCCGCTTTGCTTGTCGCTGCGCCGTCCGCCGTCCTCGCGCTCGGTTCAATTGGCGATGATTCGGCCGGCCTTTCGATGAACAGCAGCTTCGGCTCCTTCACCCCGGCGTCGGTCGATCCTCGCTTGGCCAAGCTGGTGGCCGAACATTCCGGCACCAATAACAAGCTGATGCGCTTCACGCCCGCCGGCGCGGCAAGCCGCCCTGGCCGGTCGATCACAGTCGCGGTGCGGGTTGACGAAGCGACCGCACGGGCCATTTCGGTACGCCAGGTTCTGGCTGCCGCAGGCGATGCCCAGGCCAGCATGGCTGCCGCGCGCCTTGCGCCGACCCGCTACAATCTTGGGCTTTCGCGCGGCTATCAGAGCTTCGCCCACGCGCCCGAGCTGTCCAAGGATCTGAATGACGCGGCGATGCCCGATCTCGCGACATTCCAGCCCGCGCCGGGCGCAAAGGACAAGCCGAGTCGGTTCAACGCCCGGATCGCGCTGGAAGAGGTCGATAAGGTCGGACGCTATCCGCGGACCCGCGAATCGCTGGGCGACCAGACGGTGGACCTCGGCGGCAGCTATTCGCTGACCCGCAATCTCGATGTGACCGCAGGTGTGCGCTATTCCCAGGATCGTGACCGGCTTGCTCCGATCACGAGCGGCAAGCAGGACAGCCAAGCCGTCTATGTGGGGACACAGTTCCACTTCTAAGGCTCGCAAACTTGCTGTAATCACAACAAAACCCCGCCCCCATGCGGGGTTTTTCTTTACCTGCGATAGAAAGGCACCCTATCGGTGCATGAAGCCGGACAGGTAAATGGAGAGGAACAATCATGGCACGCGTCGCAATCGTAACTGGCGGAACCCGCGGTATTGGCAAGGCGATCAGCCTTGCTCTCAAGGAGCAGGGGCGCACCGTGGTTGCCAATTATGCCGGCAATGAGGAAAAGGCGCGCGCCTTCACCGCGGAAACCGGGATCGCAGCCTATAAATGGGATGTCGGCGATCATCAGGCGGCACTGGCAGGCTGCGCGCAAGTGGCGGAAGAGCTCGGGCCGGTGGACATCGTGGTCAACAACGCCGGGATCACCCGCGATGCGGTGCTGCATAAGATGAGCTTCGACGACTGGAACGAGGTGATGCGAATCAACCTCGGCGGTTGCTTCAACATGGCCAAGGCCTGCTTTCCCGGCATGCGCGAGCGCGGCTGGGGCCGAATCGTCAATATCGGCTCGATCAACGGCCAGGCGGGGCAATATGGCCAGGTCAATTACGCCGCCGCCAAAAGCGGAATTCACGGCTTTACCAAGGCTCTGGCGCAGGAAGGCGCGAAATTCGGCGTCACCGTCAATGCGATCGCACCCGGCTATATCGACACCGACATGGTCGCCGCAGTGCCGGAAGCGGTGCTTGAAAAGATTGTCGCCCGCATCCCTGTCGGCCGGCTGGGCCATGCACAGGAAATCGCCCGCGGCGTGGCGTTCCTCACGGCCGAGGATGCCGGTTTCGTGACCGGATCGACCATGTCGCTCAATGGCGGGCAGCATATGTATTGAGGATGCGCCGGCGATGACCACGCCTTACCATCCGCCGGTCAAGCATTCGGTCGAAATCGCCGGCCACAAAACCTCGATCAGCCTCGAACCCCTGTTCTGGGACATGCTTCACGCAGCCGCAGCCCGCGAAGGCGTGCCGGTCAATGCGCTGGTCGCGCGGATCGATGCCGAACGCATCGCTGCGGCAAACCCGCCCGGCCTGGCCGGAGCGATCAGATTATGGCTGGTAACAGGCGTTCAATAATTGCCCGGCGGATCGCTTGCGGGAAAGCTCTCGTCGCTCGCCTGATCCTCTTTCGACCATGACCGGTCGCCCCGGTCACGCATCGCCTCAGGCCCGGCATCGCGTATCTGCGCCCGGTTGCCGGGCGAGCCCTGACCATCGGCGAAAGCGGCCGGAGCGCCGCCAGCTGCCTTACGCCACAGATTATAGGCAAGGGCGCAAGCTGCGCCGATCATGCCGAGTTTAACAATACGCATGGTGTGACCTCCTTAGCCCTTGCTCTGTCAACGCATGGGACCATGCCTGGGTCCTGGCCGGGAAAATCAGTCCCCGCCGACGCGCTCGATCTGCGCGCCAAGCAAGGCCAGTTTTTCCTCCAGCCGTTCATAGCCGCGGTCGAGATGGTAGAGCCGGTGAACCTGGGTTTCGCCCTCAGCCGCCAGCCCCGCGATCACGAGGCTCATCGAAGCCCGCAGATCGGTGGCCATCACTTCGGCGCCGGTGAGCTTGCCGACCCCATGGACGATCGCGGTGCGGCCCGAAGTCTCAATATGCGCGCCCATGCGGTTAAGCTCCGGAACATGCATGTAGCGATTTTCAAAAATCGTCTCGTTGAGCACGCTGGTGCCCTGGGCAAGGCAGAGCAGCGCCATCAGCTGCGCCTGCATATCGGTGGCGAAACCCGGATAGGGCGCGGTCGAAAGGTTGATCCCCCGCAGGGGCCCGTCTGCTGCAATATGCATCCCGCCCGGCACCGGCTCAACCCGGACACCGGCTTCGCGCAGCGCCTGAACGGTTGCCTCCATTTCCTCGAACTTGGCGCCCATCAGGGTCACCTCGCCGCCCGTGATCGCCGCCGCGCAGGCATAGGAACCCGCCTCGATCCGGTCAGCCATCACCTTGTAGGTCGCGCCGTGGAGCCGCGGGACACCCTGAATGATCAGCTCCGAACTGCCGATCCCCTCAATCTCGGCGCCCATCGCGACCAGCAGATTGCACAAATCGACAATCTCCGGCTCGCGCGCGGCATTATGGAGCGTGCTTTTCCCGCTGGCCAGCACCGCCGCCATCAGGGCATTCTCGGTCGCACCGACCGAGACGACCGGGAAGCTGTAACGCCCGCCGGGCAGCCCGCCATCGGGCGCGCGGGCGCGGACATAGCCTGCCGCCAATTCGATCTCCGCCCCCAGCGCCTCGAGCGCCTTGAGATGCAGATCGATCGGGCGATTGCCGATTGCGCAGCCGCCCGGCAGCGAAACGGTCGCCTCGCCCGCACGCGCCAGCATCGGGCCCAGCACCAGGATCGACGCACGCATCTTGCGCACCAGATCATAAGGCGCGGTGGTGGAAGTGAGCCGGGTTGCCTCCAGCGTCATCACCCGCCCAAAATCGCCGGGGCGCGAACCTGCGATCGAAGTCGAAACGCCGAACTGGTTCATCAGATGCTGGAAGCTGTCGATATCCGCGAGCCGCGGCAGGTTGCGCAGGGTGAGCGGTTCATCCGTCAGCAGCGCGCAGGGCAGCAGGGTGAGCGCGGCGTTCTTGGCCCCGGAAATGGGGATCGTGCCGGAAAGGCGGCGCCCGCCTGCGATGATAATTCTGTCCATCCCCCGGCGTTTAACCGGAATTGGGCGTGGAGCAAGTCAAGCGGTTGACGCTGGGGTGCGCAACTGCGATCCCCACGCCCATGAGCAGTCGCAAACCGATAAAAAAGGCCGTGTTCCCGGTTGCTGGGCTTGGCACGCGCTTCCTCCCCGCAACCAAGGCAATTCCCAAGGAAATGCTGCCGATCATCGACCGGCCATTGATCCAATATGCGGTGGACGAGGCGCGCGAGGCGGGGATCGAACAGATGATCTTCGTCACCGGTCGGGGCAAGACCGCGATTGTCGAACATTTCGATATCGCGTTCGAGCTCGAAGCGACCATGAACGAACGCGGCAAGAACATGGACATCCTGGAGCCCACTCGCGCCGTGCCGGGCGATATCATTACCGTGCGCCAGCAGGTGCCGCTGGGGCTGGGGCATGCGATCTGGTGCGCCCGCGCGATCGTGGGGAACGATCCCTTCGCGATCTTCCTGCCCGACGAGCTGATGATCGGTTCGCCCGGCTGCATGAAGCAGATGGTCGACGCCTATCACGAGGTTGGCGGCAATATCATCAGCGTGCTCGAAGTGCCGCTGGAAGATGTCTCATCCTATGGCGTGATCGATCCGGGCGCGACGCTGGAGGGTTTCGGCGACGGGCTGACCGAAGTCAGGGGCCTGGTCGAGAAACCCAGGATGGCCGATGCGCCGTCCAACAAGATTCTCTCTGGCCGCTATATCCTTCAGCCCGAAGTGATGCGCACGCTCGAAGACCAGGAGACTGGCGCTGGCGGCGAGATCCAGCTGACCGACGCGATGGCGCGGATGATCGGCACCCAGCCGTTCCATGCCCTGACCTTCAACGGCCGACGCTATGATTGCGGAAGCAAGGTCGGCTTTGTCGAAGCGACGCTCGCGCTGGCGCTGGAACGCGAAGACATGGCCGCTGAAGTGCGCGCAATGGCCCAGCGGCTGCTGAGCTGAACGCGCTTCGTCTGGCCCTGTGTCAGACCCTGTCCAGCGCCGGGACCCCGCCAGTGAAGGCCAGGCCTTCAGGCGAGCGCGTCAAGGCGAGGCAAAATTCCGGGCGATGAATTCGGCGTGTTGCGGCACTGTGCGCGCCGCCATGGTCACTTCCTGTGCGATTTGCCTGATCTGGCGCGCGGCATAGGCTGGATCGACCCTGTCCGTAAGGGCGTGCAATCCCTGGGGCAGGAAGCGCTGGCCAATCAGCAACGAGCTCCAGCTGCCCAGCTGGAACAGATGATTCCCCTCGACCTCCAGGATGCCGCGCTCTTTCCACAGTTCAAGGATCGCGGCCAGACTGTCAGGGATCCGCATGGACGCGGTGTGCCTCCAGAATGCGGAATCGGTGCGCTGGGTGAGATGATAATGCGCAATGATGAAATTGCGTATCCGGTCCCATTCGAGCTGCGTCTCACGGTTGAAACGGTCGCGCAGCCGGTCATCCATGCGAAGGGTGGGGAAATTGTCGATCAGGCGTTCAAGCGCGGTCTGAACCAGATGAATGCTGGTGGATTCGAGCGGTTCCAGAAAGCCATAGGACAGGCCGACCGCGACGACATTGCCGACCCAGGCATTCTTGCGCCGACCGGTGGTAAATTTGATCAGCCGTGGCTGATCGAGCGCTGGTGTGTCGAGCGCCGCCAGCAAGCGTTGTTCGGCCTCGGCCTCGCTACTGAAATGGCTCGAAAAAACATGGCCATTGCCGGTCCGATGCTGAAGCGGAATCCGCCATTGCCAGCCGACTGTATGCGCAATGCCCTTGGTGTAGGGCGTCAGGCCTCCGGGTGACCGTTCACTCGGAACCGCAAGCGCGCGGTCAGCCGGAAGGAATTCGCTCCAATCCTCGAACGGCTCTTCCAGCTCTGTTCCCAGCAGCAGGCTGCGGAAGCCCGAACAGTCAACAAACAGATCCGCCTCCAACCGCTGCCCGTCCTCCAGCATGACCGCCGCGACATGGCCCGTCTGCGGATCGCGTTCGACCCCCGTAACCTGTCCTTCGATCCTGGTCGCACCGCGCTCTTCCGCGACTTTCCGCAGATGCGCGGCATAGAGATGCGCATCGAAATGATAGGCATAGGTATAGCGGCCAAGCAGATCGCGCGGATTGCGATTGGGAAACGCAAATCGATCCTCGCGCGCCAGAGCGCGGGCGGGGAAGATTTCTTCCCACGCCGGATAGGCAGCTTCGCCCGCCAGCCGGCCGAGCAACCACCAGTGATGCAGCTTGACCGCTTCGTCGATCTCGCGCCCGACAAATCCGAACTGGTGAAGGTAGCGGTCGCCGAGCCGGCCCCAATTGTGAAATTCGATCCCCAGCTTGAAGGTCGCCTGGGTGTCGCGCACGAAGGCGACTTCATCAAGACGGATGAAATTGTTGAATTTCTTGATCGGCGGAATCGTCGCCTCGCCCACGCCGATGATCCCGATCGCATCGCTTTCGACGAGCACCACCCTGGAATTGCGCGACATATAGGTCGCCAGCATGGTCGCCGCCATCCAGCCCGATGAACCGCCCCCCACCACCAGCACCGTGCGGACCCGCGCTTCACGCGGATCGGAAGGAAGATCTTCACCGGGGGCGATGTCCGTCATGCAGGGCAGAATGGACGAATTGGCGCGGAAAACAAGCGCGGCCAGTTCGGCAGCGGGCAGCAAAAAAGCGGCTGGGAGGTCTGCTCCCGCCGCTTGATGCCTAGACCGAAAATACGGTCCTTAACTATTATTCGGGGCCGCCCTTTGCGCCTTCGGTTTCATGCAGATCGAGATCGGCCAGGGATACCGCGCCGGTGAGATAGGGGGTCGGATCGACTGCTTCGCCGGCGACACGCACTTCATAGTGAAGATGCGGGCCGGTCGAACGGCCGGTGGTGCCGACATAGCCGATCAGCTCGCCCTTGTGCACCCGCTCGCCCGCGACGACCGCGAAGCCGGAGAGATGGCCATAACGGGTCTGAAGTTCGCCGCCATGTTCAATCTGGATGTAATTGCCATAGCTGCTGAACCAGTCTGCCCGGGCGACAACGCCATCGGCAGGTGCATAGACCGGCGTGCCAGACGGCGCGGCGAGATCGATGCCCTTGTGGTTGCGGCGCCCGCCAAGCACCGGATGCGTCCGCATTCCGAAGCCGCTGGTGAGGGTCAGGTTCTGCAAAGGCGAGCGCGACGGCACCGAAACTGTTGTTGCGCGGGTGGCCGGCATGGCGATGCCGAGTCCGTTATCGAGCGATTTCCAGCTGGCGAAAAGTTCGCTGAATTCTTCATCACCCTTGCCGAGGGGAGATTCAGGACCGTCGGAGAGGCGATGAACTGTGCCGCTGATCTGCGCTGCGGTGGCTTCGGTCTGTGCCGAGGCCGGGCTCGCACCCATGAGAACTGCAGCAGCCAGAAGACCCGCCGGCAGAGTGCGAAGAATTAGCGAAAAACCCATTGCGACCTTGTGTCCCGTCCATCGTTGTGCGGCTTGCACCGCGCCGATTCCCTATCGCACCCCCCAGCGCGCCGGCCCAAATTCAGGCCCGAAATTTTTCCGATATTGCGGGAACTTCCCCGCGCCTCCGGTCGTTGACCAAGGAGTAAGCAAGCCTGGCGTCAGCTGGCAAGCGCGGCGTAGAAGCTGCGCGACAGACCGGCTGCGGAACGCGCCGAGTCGTTGAACGGTGGCTTAACGAGCCCTTTGAAATGGCATTTGACCAGCTCTTGCCATTGGATTTCCGGGCTTTTTGGGGCTTTTCCACACCAGGCGATGAAATGCTTCGTCCCCAGCTGCACGTGGCGAATTTCATCGTTGAGGATGCGGGTAAGGATCTTTGCGCCCGCTTCATCGCCCTGTGCCCGCGCCCGATCGATGGTGGCGGGCGTGACATCGAGCGCCCGCGCTTCGAGCACCATCGGCACGATCGCAAGCCGCGCGCCAACGCAGTGGCTGGTCGCCTCGGCCGCCTCCCACAATCCCCCATGCGCCGGCAGGGCCCCATAATAGCTCCCCAGCGCCGCCAGCCTGCGCGCCAGCAAGGCGAAATGCATCGCCTCATCCGCCGCCACTGATAGAAAATCCGAGACGAACTCCTCGCCCATTTCGCCGCCGAAACGCCCCGCAGTATCCAGTGCAAGATCGATCGCAACGAATTCGATATGGGTCAGGGCGTGCCACAGGGCGATCCTGCCGCGCTGCGATCCGCCGCGTCCGCGCCGCGGCATGCGCATCGGCGGCAGCAGTTCGGGCCGCGCGGGCCAGGCAGGGCGATCGGGCATCGCCATATCGCCCGCTCCGAATGCGAGCCGGCCCAGCCGCCAGTCGCGCGCAAGCTGCCGCGTGGCCATCAGCTTGGCGCGCGGATCGGCGGTGAGCAGCGCGGCGCTGATCGCGTCGGCAAGAGATGGGATCATCGGGCCGTCAAAGTGCTTTGGCAGCTTCGAGCACTTCGGCGGCGTGGCCCTTGACCTTTACCTTGCGCCACACCTGCGCGATCTTGCCTGAGGCATCGATCAGCAAAGTGGTCCGCTCCATTCCCATATAGGTCCGCCCATACATGCTCTTCTGGGTCCACACGCCCAGCGCATCGGCCAGCCCCTGTTCGACCGGATCGGACGCCAGCGGCGCGGTGAGCCCATATTTGGCGATGAATTTCTCATGCTTCTTCGGCGGATCCTTGCTCACGCCGAGCAGGGCGACGCCGGCGCTTTCGAATTCCGCAGCCAGCGCGGAGAAATCCTTGTTCTCCACGGTGCAACCCGGCGTGTCATCCTTGGGATAAAAAAACAGCACCAGCTTGCGCCCGAGAAAATCGGACGGCTTGACGCTGGCGCCGGCGGGGGTTTCGAGCGCGATGTCGGGGATCTGGTCGCCAATGTCGGGGCGGCTGCTCATCATGCTGTCTCCACGGTTTCGCCGATTATATCGGCTGCGAAAAGGTCCGCCCAGGCGGCTGCGACCACCTGCCGTGCTTCCTGAAATGTTTCAAGCAGCCCGGCATAATCGCTTGCGCCGCAGCAGCGGGCAAGCGCCGCGCGGGCCGGAGCGGAAGGTTCCTGCGCATCCGGCGCGAGCAAGCGGGCCGCCACCAGCAATCGGGTCATCAGCGCATGGGCTGCGATCATTGGCTTGGGCAGCAGCCCGGCATCGACCAGGCCGGAGAGCGCCTCCGCCAAATCGGGCACCAGTGCGATCCGCTCGCGCAGCTGCAGATAATGGATCAGGAATTCAAGATCGACCAGACCGCCGCGCTGCAGCTTTGCATCGAGCGGACCGCGCGGGTGCTTGTGCGCTGCCATTTCAGCCCGCATCGCCAGCACATCGGCCTTGAGCGTAGCCGGATCGCGCTGATCATGCAGCACCTCGCGCAGGATCGCCTGCAACTCGCCGCGTCCTTCCGGCGGCGCGGCAATCACCCGCGCGCGGGTCAGTGCCATATGCTCCCAGGTCCAGGCTTCCTCCCGCTGGTAGCGCCTGAAGCTGCCGAGACTGACGGCGAGCGGGCCCTGATTGCCCTGAGGGCGGAGCCGGGTGTCGACTTCATACAGCGGGCCCTCGGCGGTCGACACGCTGAGCGCGGCGATCACGCGCTGGGCGAGGCGATTGAAATAGAGCGTTGCGCCCAGCGGGCGGGCGCCGTCTGACTGCCCGTCCAGCCCGCCGGTGAATATGAACACCAGATCGAGATCCGAGGCATGGGTCAGCGCCCCGCCGCCCAGCCGCCCGAGCCCGAGCACCATCAGCTCATGCCCCGCGATCCTGCCATGCACCCTGGCGAATTCCGCTTCGGCACCCGCAAGGCAGGCGGTGAGCGCGGCCTCTGCCGTGCGCGAGAGCGCAGCGGCGATGTCAAGCGGGTCCTGCGCCGCCTCGATCAGCTGGACGCCCAGGGCAAAGCGCGTTTCGCCCACCACCTGCCGCACCCGGTCGAGCAGGTCCTCATAAGTGGCATCCTCACCCACCACCATCAATCCGGCGAGATCCCTGGCCGATCCCGGCAGGTCAAGGGCCGTGGCGTCGATCAGGGCGTCGAGCAGTTCGCAGCGCTGCGCGAGCGCATCGGCCAGTGGAGGAGCTAGGGTGAGAATGGCGACCAGCTGGGCAAACAGTGCGGGGCGCGCCTCCAAAAGGCGAAATAGGTTAATTGCGCTAGGAATATTTACCAAAAAGGTTTCCCAGCGATTGATTGCCCGATCCGGATCGGGGGCGGCGGCGAAGGCATCGAGTAGCGAGGGCAGCACCGCTTCGAACGCCAGACGCGCCGCTTCACTGCGCAGGGCCCGCACCCGCCCGTCGCTCCAACCCTCGATCCGCCGGGCCAGCCGCGCACTGTCGGAAAAGCCGAGCTTCGCCAGCCGCTTCGCCAGCGCCTCACCCTGGACGAAGGCCGCCGGAATTGCGGGCGCATCCGGCCCGTCGAGCAAGGCGCTGTAGCGGCTGGCAACCGCCTGGGTGATCGTCCACAGCTCCTCCAGCAGGTTGTAGCCGCGGTCCAGACCATCCAGCCGCGCGACATTGTCCAGCGCGGCACTGTCGAGCGGCAGGCTATGGGTCTGGCGATCCTCGACCATCTGCAGGCGGTGTTCGATCACCCGCAGGCGGTCGTAGCTTTCCCCGAGGAGGTTTGCGTCCTCCGGCGAAATGATCGCCTCTGCGGCCAGCGCATCGAGCGCGGCGCGCGTGCCGCGGACCCGCAATGACGGCTTGCGCCCGCCATGGATCAGCTGGTGGGTCTGGGCGAAAAATTCGACCTCGCGAATGCCGCCGCGGCCCCGCTTGATGTCGAAGCCGGGACCGGGAGCGCCCGGCCCTTCGTGATTCGAACGAATCCGCGCGGTCAGCCTCCGGATCTCTTCCAGCGCGCCGAAATCGAGATTGCGCCGCCACACGAACGGCCGGATCGCGCGCAGAAATTCCTCACCGGCTGCAATATCCCCGGCACTGGCGCGCGCGCGGATGAAGGCGGCGCGTTCCCAGGCGAGCGCGGAGGATTCATAATGGCTGAGCGCGGCATTGAACGAGATCGCCAGCGGCGAAATTTCGGACGCGGGGCGCAGGCGCAGATCAACCCGGAAGACATAGCCCTCCTCCGTCTGGCGCGAGAGCGTATCGACGATGCTGCGTGCAAAGCGCTGCGCCGCATCGCCCGGATCGTCTCGCGCCAGGCGCGGGAGAATGTCGGGATCGTAGAGCAGGATCGGGTCGATATCGGAGCTGTAATTGAGTTCACCCGCGCCATGTTTGCCCAGCGCCAGCGCGGTCATGCCCGCCGGCGCTGCATCGGGCACCCGCTGGCGGATCGCATCGCCAATCGCGGCATCCAGCGCGCGGTCCGCAAACCCGGACAGTTCCGCCATCACCCGTGCCAGCGGGAAGGCCCCGGCAAGATCGCCGATGCCGAGCGCCACCGCGAGGGCCAGTCGCTCGCGCCTGAGCGCGGTCGCAACGTCGGGAGCAACTCTACCGGCCGATTTCGCCCAGCTGAGCGCTGCTTCACCCTGCCCAGCGGCGAGCAGCGCCTCCAGCTCGCCCAACCGGTCAAGCCCCAGAGCGAGAAAGGGCGCATGCTTGCGCGCCCGAATGATCGCGGATTGCCATTGTCTGCTCATGGGCGCCACCCTGCCCCCGACGCACGCCATGGACAAGCGCCAGACTTGTCTGGACCAATCGGCTCTGCCAAGGCGCCGGACCATGAGCGCCCCGGAAACCCAAGCCAGTGCCATGCGCATGCCGCCCGAATGGGCCCCGCAGGACTGGCTGTGGATCGGCTTCCCGCATGATGGCGAGGAATGGCCCGGCGTGCTCGCCCCCGCCCAGCAGCAGATTGCCGCGTTTGCCAATGCGGTGGCCGAAAGCGGGCAGGAGGTACGACTGATCGTGCGCGATGCGGCGAACGAGGCGCGGGCGCGCGAATTGGTGGGATCAGCGGTCACACTGGAACGGCGCGCCTATGGCGATATCTGGCTGCGCGACACCGGCCCGCTGGTGCTGCTGGACAGCCATGGACAGCGCAGCGCCCGGCGCTTCGGCTTCAATGGCTGGGGCGGCAAATATCTGATGCCCGGCGACGAGGCGGTCGGCGCGCAGCTTGCCGCGAGCGCCGGGCTGCCGCTGGCGCTGAGTGACTGGGTGCTTGAAGGGGGCGCGCTCGACGGTGACGGGACCGGTCTGGCCGTAACCACCGAACAATGCCTGCTCAATCCCAACCGCAATCCCGAGCTTTCGCGCGGGGAGATCGAACGGCGGCTGGCGCGCGATCTCGGGTTCGAACGGGTGCTGTGGCTGGGCGACGGTTTGCTCAATGATCACACCGACGGCCATGTCGACAATCTCGCGCGGTTTGTCGGCCCCGGCACGCTCGCCCTGCCGCTGGCGTGCGCAGCCGATGATCCCAATGCCGCGATCTATGCCGACGCCCGCGCGCGGGCGCGCGCCTTTGGCCTTGCGATTCGCGATATCCCCTCGCCCGGGCGCGTGGGCGGGGAAAAGGCCGAGCCCGCAAGCTATATGAATTTCACGATCACCTCGCATGTGGTGGTGGTGCCAACCTTCGGCAGCCCGCAAGATGCAGACGGGGTTGCCGCGGTTGCCGCCTGTTTTTCCGATCGCGCCACGATCGGCCTGCCCGCCGAAGCGGTGCTGGCCGGCGGCGGTGGATTCCACTGCGCCAGCCAGCAAATGCCGTCGGTTCCCTCAGCTTAACGCTTCGTTAGGCCGGATCACCGACAATAGGGCATGGCCCAAGCTATCGCCTTCACCCGTCAGCTCGCATTCGACCCGGTCGAGATCGCGCGCATGGCGATCGTGCTGGGCTGTGCTGCCGCATTGATCGCGGCAGGCCAGATCATCCCGACATTCTGACCCTGCGCTAACGCAGATCGGGCGCGAGCGCGTCTTTCGTCAGCCTGGCGATCGCATCGTCGAGCGAGAGGAATTCCTGCTGCTGTTCGCCCAGCGTGCGCATGGCGACGGTCCGCTCCTCTGCCTCGCGTTTGCCGACCACCAGAAGATGCGGAACCTTCGCCACCGAATGTTCGCGCACCTTATAATTGATCTTCTCGTTCCTGAGATCGCTTTCGACCCGGATTCCGGCAGATTTGAGCTTCGCCTCGACTTCGCGGGCATAATCATCGGCATCGGACACGATCGTGGCGACCACCGCCTGCACCGGCGCGAGCCACAGCGGCATACGCCCGGCGAAATGTTCGATCAGGATCCCGATGAACCGTTCATAGGAACCGAAGATCGCGCGATGCAGCATGATCGGACGATGGCGCTCGCCATCCTCGGCAATATAGGTCGCATCGAGCCGTTCGGGCAGCACCCGGTCTGACTGGATCGTGCCGACCTGCCAGGTCCGCCCGATCGCATCGGTCAGATGCCATTCGAGCTTGGGGGCATAAAAGGCGCCCTCGCCGGGGAGTTCTTCCCAGCCATATTCGGGCGTGTTCAGCCCCGCGGCGGCCACCGCATCGCGCAGTTCCGCCTCGGCCTGATCCCACATCCCATCGGTCCCGAACCGCTGATCGGGCCGCAGGGCGAGCTTGATCGCGAAGCTTTCGAAGCCAAGATCGCGATAGACCCTGCTGGCAAGCGCGCAGAAATTGCGCACTTCTTCCACGATCTGATCCTCCCGGCAGAAGATATGGGCATCGTCCTGGGTGAACTGGCGCACCCGCATCAGCCCGTGCAAGGCGCCATGCGGTTCGTTGCGGTGGCAGCAGCCGTTCTCATACAGCCGCAGCGGCAGGTCGCGGTAACTCTTGATGCCCTGCTTGAACACCAGCACATGCGCCGGGCAGTTCATCGGCTTGAGCGCCATCCAGCTGGCATCATCCGAGACGATCGGCCCGTCATCCTCGGTATTGGGCACCTCGTCGGGGATCACGAACATATTCGCGCGATATTTGCCCCAATGGCCGGATTGTTCCCATTGATGGGCATCCATCACCTGCGGGGTCTTGATCTCGCGATAGCCCGCAGCGTCAATTGCGCGGCGCATATAGGCTTCAAGCTCGCGCCACATGACATAGCCCTTGGGGTGCCAGAACACCGACCCATGGGCGACCGGGTTGAGATGGAACAGGTCCATCTCCTGGCCCAGCTTGCGGTGATCGCGCTTGCCGGCTTCTTCCACGCGGTGAAGATGGGCGTCGAGCTGCTTCTTGTTCAGCCAGCCGGTGCCATAGATGCGGCTGAGCATCGCATTCTTCTGATCGCCGCGCCAATAGGCGCCCGAAACCCGCGTGAGCTTAAAGGCAGTGGGATCAAGCTTGCCGGTGGAGGCAAGATGCGGGCCGCGGCACATATCGAGCCAGGCCTCCGGGTGATGCGGCAGGCCCGACCAATAGACCGTCAGTTCCTCATGTTCGGGAAGTTCCAGCGCCCATTCGGCCTTGAACGTCTCGCCCTGCTGGTTCCAGCGGCTGATCAGCTGCTCGCGGCTCCACACCTCGCGGTTGAGCGGCTTGTCGGCGGCGATGATGCGGCGCATCTCGGCCTCGATCGCGGGCAGGTCTTCCTCGGTAAAGGGTCCATGCCCGGCAGGCGGCGCAAAATCATAATAAAAGCCATCCTCGGTCGAAGGACCGAAGGTGATCTGCGTGCCGGGGAACAGGGCCTGCACCGCTTCGGCCAGCACATGGGCGAAATCATGCCGCGCCAGTTCGAGCGCGTCCGCCTCGTCACGGGCGGTGACCAGCGCCAGGCTGGCATCGCCATCGAAGGGGCGCGTGATATCGCGCAATTCGCCATTCACCCGCGCGGCCAAAGCGGCCTTGGCAAGACCGGGGCCGATTGCCGCGGCGACATCGGCCGGGCTCGATCCGGCAGGCATCTCGCGCACCGATCCGTCAGGCAGGCTGATTTTCAACATCTCGCTCATCGAAATTCTTTCATCAAGTCTGCGGCGCCATGGCAGAATTGCCCGCGCGCCGAAAGGCCCGGCGTCGGAAGCTGCAAGGTTCGGAGAGGCTGACGCCGCGCCACCCGAACCCGGGCGGCGGCGGTGCACTTAACCTGCGACCGACCGCCCCCGGAAATCCGTGGTGGTAGTGGTCGTGGCCAGGAAGCGTGGCTGCGTCATGCCAGACGGATTAGCAGGCCAGGCCCGCGAAGTCACTAGAGGCATTGCCGCCCCCTGGCACCGAGGACGCGAGGATAGGCAGCAAGACAAGGATATGAGACAATAAGTCAATGATCCTTGACTCACATAGTCGATTTGGTCAATGTTCCTTTACATCGAATCAAGGGAGGTTGACACATGGCATCGATAAGCAAGGAGCTTAATCGCCGCTATCTTATCCGGGCCGGTGGCTCGATGCTGGCCTATCTGCTATCGCTTGGCGCGGCGGAATTTCTCGTCGAAAGCCATCTGGTTGACGGTCCGCTCGTCTGGCTGCTCGCGCTGCTGCCCGGCCTGGCGGTGATGGGCTTCATCTGGGCCATGGCGCTGCGCATGATCGAGCAGCCAGACGAATATCTGCGCATGCTGATGGTCCGCCAGATGCTGGTTGCGACGGGGATCACCATCTCGCTGGCGACGATCTGGGGCTTCCTTGAGGAATTCGCGCTGGTCCAGCATGCCAGGCTCTATTGGGTGTTTGTGCTGTGGTGCTTCTGCCAGGGCCTGGGCGCTTTGTTCAATCGGATCACACTCGGCAGTTGGGGAGATTGCTGGTGAAGAACCGGCTCAAGGTGCTGCGCGCCGAGCGCGACTGGACCCAGGGCGATCTCGCCGGGCGGCTCGAAATCAGCCGGCAGAGCGTCAATGCCATCGAAACCGGCAAATATGACCCCTCCCTGCCGCTGGCCTTCCGCATCGCCGATCTGTTCGGATTGACGATCGAGGAAATCTTCCTGCGCGAGTGAAGCTTGCCGTTTGCAGGGGGGCAATCCACATAGGCCCTATGGCGCAGACCAAGTTTCACCAGCTCCCTGATGGCCGCCGGATCGCCTTTCGCAAGGCGGAGGGCGCCGGGCCGACCCTGGTGTTTCTGCCCGGCTATATGTCCGACATGGCGGGCAGCAAGGCGCAGGCGGTACTGGGCTGGGCGCAGGCGCAGGGCCGCGCCTGCCTGCTGCTGGACTATACCGGCTGCGGCGAAAGTTCGGGCGCTTTCGCCGAAGGAACATTGTCACGCTGGCGCGACGAGGTGCTGGCGCTGATCGAGGCTGAGGCGCAAGGCCCGGTGATCCTGATCGGTTCATCGATGGGCGGCTGGCTGATGCTGCTCTGCGGCCTGCAGTTGGGACCGCGCCTGGCCGCCATGGTCGGGATTGCCGCCGCCCCGGACTTTACCGAATGGGGCTATGACGCGCAGCAAAAGGCGCTGCTCGCCGCCGGCGAAGCCCTGTTCGAAGACAATCCCTATGGCCCAGAGCCGACCCCGACCCACCCCGGTTTCTGGGCTGACGGCCAGGCCCGCCTGCAACTGGGCATTCCCATCGCCATCGATTGCCCGGTGCGCCTGCTCCATGGGCAGGCAGACAGCGACGTACCGTGGGAGACCGCACTCCGGCTCAGCGCGGCGCTGCGTTCAGACGATGTGCAGGTCACGCTGGTCAAGGATGGGGACCACCGCCTCTCGCGCGATGGCGATATCGCCCTCTTGCTGCGCATGCTCGCAGCGCTCAGCTGAAACGCCCGATCCGATGCTCTTCGCCTTGCTCATGCCGCTGCTCGTCCAGGCCTCCGCTGCCGGCACGATCGATCGGCCCGACCATATGCCGCCCACGCTGGAGGAGGACCGGCTGAGCGTCTGCCTCAAGCAGGCGAACGGCGATCCTTCGACCGCGATCATCACCGCCAATCTCTGGATTGCCGAGGCGCAGGGCGCCGAGCGCAGCTTTCCGCAGCAATGCCTGGGCATGGCCTATACCAGGCTGCTGCGCTGGAAGGCGGCGGAAGAAGCCTTCCTGACCGCGCGCGACGAAGCGCTTGAAACCGACCCGCTGCTGCGTTCCAGGCTCGCTTCCATGGCGGGCAATTCGGCGCTGGCGGATGGCCGCAATGAGGACGCGCTGAAAGATCTCGCGCTGGCTTCCTCCGATGCGGCGCTGGCTGGCGGCGGGGTGCCGGGCGGCGAAGTGCAGATCGACCGGTCGCGGGCCCTGGTGGCGCTGGGACGGATCGACGAGGCCGAAACCGCGCTCGCCAGCGCCCGCAGCGACGCGCCCCAGAATGCCAATGCCTGGCTGCTTTCGGCCACGCTGGCGCGCCGCAAGGGCGATCTCGCCACCGCGTCGAGCGAGATTGAAACCGCCGCCAAGCTCGATCCGGCCAATCCGGCAATCGCGCTGGAGGCCGGGGTGATCGCGGTATTATCGGGCAAGGATGACGCCGCGCAGCTGAGCTGGCAGGCGGTGCTCGCTTCGGCCCCAACCAGCCCCGAGGCGGAAACCGCGCGGGGCTATCTCGCCCAGCTTGACCAGCCCGCGCCCGACAGCCCACCAAATCAGCCGGAGACCGAGCAGAAATGATTCCCCTATCCGTCCTCGATCTCGTCCCGATCCGCGAAGGGCGCGGCATATCCCAGGCGCTGGCTGAAACCGCCGACTATGCCCGGGCAGCGGAACAGGCTGGCTACAAGCGCTTCTGGGTGGCCGAACATCACGCGACCGAGGGCGTGGCTGCCGGGGCGGCGGCGGTGGTGCTGGCGCATATCGGCCATGCGACGCAGACCATCCGCATCGGATCGGGCGGGATCATGCTGCCCAATCACAATCCTTTCGTGATCGCCGAGCAGTTCGGCACGCTCGACGCCCTGTTCCCGGGCCGGATCGACCTCGGCCTGGGCCGTGCGCCGGGCGCAGGCGGCCGCATCGCCCAAGCGCTGCGCAAGGATCTGATGCAATCGGCCGACGCTTTCCCGCAGGATGTGATCGAATTGCGGGCCCTTCTGACCGGAGATATCGATCTGCCGATCAAAGCGACCCCCGGCTTCGGCGCGAAGGTCGAAATGTGGATGCTGGGCTCGAGCCTGTTCGGCGCGCAGCTCGCCGCGCATCTCGGCCTGCCCTATGCCTTTGCCAGCCATTTCGCGCCGGATCATCTCGATGCCGCGCTGGCGCTTTATCGCCGGGAATTCCGGCCCTCCGCCGCGCTGGAGCAGCCCCATGCGGCGGCGGCGATGACGGTGATCGCCGCCGATAGCGATAGCGAGGCCGAACTGCTCGCCTCCTCGCAGGACCAGTTCTTCGTGCGGCTGCGCAGCGGCGATCCCGGCAGGTTTCCGCCGCCTCTGCCCGGCTATCGTGCGAGCCTGCCGCTGCCTACCCAGGCCATGCTCGAACATCTCGGCACGGCGCGGGCGGTCGGCGGCCCGGCCCGGGTGCGCGAGGCGATCGGCCGCTTTGTGGAACGAACCCAGGCGCAGAGAGATTATCATTGCAGGGGCGATCTATGATCCCGAAGCGCGCTGCAATTCGCTGCGCCTTACAATGGACGCCCTGAACGCCTAGCCATGATGCCAGCGCGGGGTCCCTGCTTGAAGTACCCCGACGGCAGGCCTAGGATCAGGTCAATTGATGCTCGATTGAGTAATTAAATTTCAAGCCGGACTCGCTCCGGCGCGAGAGGAGTAGCGCAATGGCGGCCCCGCGACCCGGCGTGAAGTCACGCAGCGGCAAAGACCCGAAATCGGCGGAGAATCCGGCGGAGTCAGCTGGCGACAAGCGGCTCACGGCAGACATCGCCCGCGCCATGCAGGCCTCGGTCCTGCCGGGCGACACGCCGATCGGCAAGGAGCGCCTGGCTGAAGCCTCGAATTTCGTGTTCGACACCGGCCGCAAGCGGGAACCCGGCAGCCCCGCGATTGCCATCCGCTCGGCGCTGAACGGCCACCGCTATATGAGCATCGCGATCGTCAATGACGACATGCCGTTTCTGGTCGATTCGGTTGCCGCGACGATCGCCGACCAAGGCCTGGCGATCGACGAGCTGGTGCATCCGGTGGTGACGGTCCGCCGCAGCGATGACGGCAAGCTGTGCGAATTGCCTGCCGCCGGTGCGGAAAATGCCACCACCGAATCGATGATCTATATCGAGACGACGCGGATCGACGCGCGCCAGCGGCGCGAACTGGCCACCGCTTTGCAGGATACGCTGGCCGATGTGCGCGCAGCGGTGGACGATTGGCCGAAGATGCAGGCCCTGATCGAGCAGGACGCCGCGCGGCTGCCGGATTCCGAAGGTGCGGCGCTGCTGCGCTGGCTGGCCAATGGAATGCTGACCCAGCTCGGCCATGTCACCCGCCGTCGCGACGGGACCAATGCCGCATTGCTGGGGATCTGCCGCAAATCGAGCCGCGCGATCCTGGCCGATGCGACCTATGACCGGGCCTTTGCATGGTTCGATTCCGGCGCCGGCAAGGATCCCGACCGCGCCCCGCTGGTGGTCAAGGCGAATTGTCTCTCGCGGGTGCATCGCCGCGTCCCGCTTGATCTGTTCATCGTGCCGATCATCGAGAACGGCAGCGTCACCGCGCTGTCGGTGCATGCCGGGATCTGGACCAGCGCCGGCTTCGCCGCCTCACCCGAAACAGTGCCCCGGCTGCGCAAACAGATGGCAACGCTGCTCGATCGGCTGGGCTTTGCCCCGGCCAACCATGGCGGAAAGACCCTGATCCACGCCTTTGCCGCGCTGCCCCACGATGTCGTCATCGGATTCCCCGACGATGCAGTCGAGCGGATCGTGACCGCGATGATGGCGCTGACCGACCGCCCACGGCCGCGCCTGGCGATCGTGCGTGCGCCGCTGGAACGCCATCTGTTCGCCTTCGTGTGGTTTCCGCGCGATATGCTTTCCACCGCCGTCCGCCTGCGGATCCAGGCGATGCTGGAGGCCGAGGCCGGCGGCCAGGTGCTCGATTGGAGCCTGCAGGTCGAAGGCGGCAATCTGGTCACGCTGCGCTTTGTGATCGATATTCGCGAAGGCGCCCGAAGCATCGACGAGGCGGCGCTGGACGATCAGCTGCAGGCCATGCTGCGCGGCTGGACCGAAGCGGTCGAAGCGGAGCTGGCCAAGCTTGAGGAACCAGGCCGGGCAGCCGCAATTGCGGCGCGCTTTGCCGATACATTCCCGCCCGCCTATCATGCCGATCACGGCCCGGTCGAAGCCGCACGGGACATCCAGCGCCTGCGCGCGCTGCAGGCGGCAGTGCCCCCCAGTGGCGCGGGCCGCGCGGCCCGGCTGTATAGCCGCGCGGGCGATGATCCTGACCACCTGCGGCTCAAGGTCTATCAGCTTGGCGGTTCGCTCCCGCTGTCGGACGCGGTGCCGGCGCTGGAAAATTTCGGCTTTCGCGTGCTGCTCGAAATCCCGACCGCGCTGGAAGAGGGCAAGCTGGCCACGATCCACGATTTCACCCTCGCGCTGCCGCCGGGCGAGAATGCGGCGCGGGCTGCTCGACCGCGCCGAAGCGATCGAGGAAGCGATTTCAGCCGTCCTCAATGGCGATGCTGAAAATGATGTGTTCAACCGTCTGACGGTCGGCGCGGCACTTTCGGCCCGCGATACCGATCTGCTGCGCGCCTTCTATCGCTATCTGCGCCAGGCGGGGATCAGCTATACGATCTACACCGTGGTCGATGCGCTCGATCGGGCGCGCCCGGTCACCCGCCAGCTGATTGCCCTGTTCAGGGCGCAGCACGATCCTGCCTTTCGCGGTGACCGCGCCAAAGCTGCCGCTGATGCCGACGCTGCAATTCGCGACGGTCTTGCCCAGGTCGATGCGATCAATGACGATCGCCTGCTGCGCCGTTACCATGCGCTGATCGGCGCAATATTGCGCACCAATGCGTTTGCCCCGGCGGCATCCGAAGCGCTGGCCTTCAAGCTCGATTCAGCGCAGGTGCCGGGCCTGCCCAGGCCGGTGCCATGGCGCGAGATCTGGGTCTATTCGCGCCGCGTCGAAGGCATCCATCTGCGCGCCGGGCCGGTGGCGCGCGGCGGCATCCGCTGGTCCGACCGGCGCGACGATTTCCGCACCGAAGTGCTGGGGCTGATGAAGGCGCAGCGGGTCAAGAATGCGGTGATCGTGCCGACCGGTGCCAAGGGCGGGTTCTATCCCAAGCATCTGCCCGATCCGCGCCGCGACCGCGACGCCTGGGCTGCCGAGGGCAAGGCGAGCTATCAGATCTTCATTCGCAGCCTGCTGTCGCTGACGGACAATATTGTCGACGACAAGGTGGTGCGCCCCGCCGATGTGGTGGTGCGCGATGGCGATGATCCCTATTTCGTGGTCGCCGCCGACAAGGGCACGGCCAGCTTTTCCGACACCGCCAATGCCATCGCCGAGGCGGAGCATTTCTGGCTCGACGATGCCTTCGCCTCCGGCGGATCGCATGGCTATGACCACAAGGCGATGGGGATCACCGCGCGTGGCGCGTGGATTTCGGTGCAACGCCATTTCCTTGAAATGGGCATCGATGTGCAGAAGGACGAAATCCGGGTGGCCGGCTGCGGCGACATGTCGGGTGACGTGTTCGGCAATGGCATGCTGCTGTCAAAAACCATCAAGCTGGTCGCCGCGTTCGACCACCGCCATATCTTCATCGATCCCGATCCCGATCCGGCGGCAAGCTGGAAGGAACGCAGGCGGCTGTTCAAATTGCCCCGCTCCAGCTGGGACGATTATGACAAAGCGCTGATCTCCAAGGGCGGCGGGGTCTTTCCGCGCTCGATGAAGCGTATCCCGCTATCGCCCCAGGCGCGCGCCGCGCTGGGCATCGATGCGAGCGAACTGGATCCCGACACGCTGGTATCAGCCGTGCTCAAGGCCCCGGTCGACCTGCTGTGGTTCGGCGGGATCGGCACCTATGTCAAAAGCGCGAGCGAGAACAATGTCGCGGTTGGCGATCCGGCCAATGACGCCTTGCGCATCGACGGCAAGGCGGTCCGCGCCAGGGTGATCGGCGAAGGCGCCAATCTGGGCTGCACCCAGGCCGGGCGGATCGAGTTTGCACTGCTGGGGCATGGCGGCAAGGGCGGGCGGATCAACACCGATTTCATCGACAATTCGGCCGGGGTCGATTGTTCGGACAATGAGGTCAATATCAAGATTGCCTTTGCCGCAGCCAGGCGGGCGGGCAAATTGGGCGAGGCAAGGCGCGACAAGCTGCTGGTTTCCATGACCGGTGAGGTTTCCCAGCTCGTGCTGGAGGACAACCGCCTGCAGGCGCTGGGCCTGTCGATCGCCGAAGCCGGCGGGGCAGCGGCCCTGCCTTCCTATATGCGGCTGATCGACACGCTTGAGGAACGCGGCGGGCTCGACCGGCAGACCGAAGGTCTGGCCGATGACGACCTGCTTTCGCGGCGCGGCGCCGATGGGCAAGGGCTGACCCGGCCCGAACTGGCGGTGCTGCTGTCGAGTTCCAAACTCGCCTTGCAGGATGCGATCGAGCACAGCGCCCTGGCCGATGACGAATTGCTCGTGCCGACCCTGCTCGAAGCCTTCCCCTCCCCGATGCAGGGCGAGTTTCGCAAGCAGATCATGGGCCACCGGCTGCGCAGCGAAATCATCGCCACCGAACTGGCCAACCGGATCGTCAACCGCATGGGGCTGATCCATCCCTTTGAACTGGCCATCGAAGAAGGCGCTCCGCTGGATCAGGTGGCGGCAGCCTTCACCTGTGCCGAGGCCATGTTCGGCATGGCAGCGATCTGGGAGCGGATCGAGAGCGCGAAAATGCCCGAAGCGGCGCGGATCCGCCTGTTCGATCGCGCCGCCGCCGCGCTGGGCGATCACATGGCCGATCTGCTCAGCGCCGGCAAAGGCAAGCTCCAGCCCGCGAAGATGGTCGCTGAACTGGGTGACGGGGTGAAGGAACTCTCCCAAGCGGCGAGCAAGCTGCTGGCGGAAGAGGCGCGCACCCAGTCCGAGCGTATCCGCGCGGAATTCGCGGCTGTCGGCGCTCCTGCGGCAGAGGCCGCGATGGTCGCGCATCTGCACGATCTCGACGGTGCGATCGGCCTTGCCGGGCTGGCGCGCGAAAGCGGCACCAAACCGACCGTGTTGACGCGGGCCTTCATCGATCTGGGTGCGCGGCTGGGGCTTGACTGGGCGCAGCAGACCGCCGCCGGGATGAGCCCGTCCGATCCATGGGAACGGCTGCTGGTGAACGGGCTGGCGCGCGATTTCCAGCGCATGCGGCTCGATTTCCTGCGCCGGATGATGTCCAAGAAATCGACCGCGGACAAAGCCCTGCGCGACGATCCTGCGCGGGCGGTCATCGCCTGGGCCGAAGCACAGGCACCGGCAATCACCGAATTCCGGGCGATGGTGGCGCGGGCGCAGGCCGCTGTGCCGACCGCCCCCGCCATGCTGGCCCAGATCGCCAGCCAGGCGCGCAATCTTCTGGCGCGCTAATCGTTTGACCTGACGCAGCCTTTTTGCTGGAAGCCCCAAGCTTATGAAACAGTTTGATGTAATCATCGTCGGTGCGGGACATGGCGGCGCGCAGGCCGCGATCGCGCTGCGCCAGCAGGGTTTCGAGGGATCAGTCCTGATGGTCGGGCGCGATGCGCTCCCACCCTATGAGCGCCCGCCGCTGTCCAAGGAATATCTCGCGCGCGACAAGCCGCTTGAGCGGATCATGATCCGCCCGGCGGCCTTCTGGGGCGAACGCGATATAGAGCTCAAGCTGGGCGCCACTGTCACGGCGGTCGATCCCGCCGCGCATCAGCTCACGCTCGCGGGCGGGGAGCTGCTGGAATATGGCAGTCTGATCTGGGCCACCGGCGGCGATCCCCGGCGGCTGTCCTGTCCCGGCGCGGAACTGGCCGGAATCCATTATGTGCGCGATGTCGCCGATGTCGACCGGATGATGGCCGAGCTCGATGCCGGCGCGCGGCGGGTGGTGGTGATCGGCGGGGGCTATATCGGGCTCGAAGCCGCTGCTGTGCTGACCAAGCTGGGCTGCCATGTGACCCTGCTCGAAGCGCTGCCGCGCGTGCTGGCGCGCGTGGCGGGCGAAGATCTCTCTGCCTTTTACGAAGCCGAGCACCGCGCCCATGGGGTGGTGCTGCGCACCGGCGCGATGGTCGAATCGATCGCGGGCGATGGCGCCAAGCTTACCGGGGTAGTGCTGAGCGATGGCGAGACCATCCCGGCCGAGATGGTCGTGGTCGGGATCGGAATCGTGCCCGCCACCGGCCCGCTGATCGCCGCCGGGGCGGCGGGTTCCGCCGGGGTCGATGTCGATGAATTCTGCCGCACCTCGCTGCCCGATGTCTATGCGATCGGGGATTGCGCGGCCCATTCCAGCAGCTTCGCCGGCGGGGCGGTGATCCGCCTCGAAAGCGTGCAGAACGCCAATGACATGGCCAGCACTGCGGCCAGATCGATCTGCGGCGATCCGCAGCCCTATCACGCGCTGCCATGGTTCTGGTCGAACCAATATGATCTCAAGCTGCAGACCGCCGGGCTCAGCCTGGGCCATGACGCCACCGTGCTGCGCGGCGATCCCGCCACCCGCAGCTTTTCCGTGATCTATCTCAAGGACGGGCGGGTGATCGCGCTCGATTGCGTCAATCAGGTCAAGGATTATGTCCAGGGCCGCAAGCTGGTGGAGTCCCAGGCCCAGATCGCCCCTGAGCGGCTGATGGACAGCAGCGTTCCGCTCAAGGAAATGCTGTAAGCTGATCCAGCGCCCAGCGCGCCGCTTCGGCCACCACCGGATCCGGATCGCCAGCCAGCGCCAGCACCTGCCCTTTGAGCGCCCGATTGCCGCTGTTGCCCGCCGCGATCAGGCAATTTCTGACAAAGCGATCACGCCCGATACGCTTGATCGGTGAGCCTGAAAATTTGCTGCGGAACGCCGCATCGTCCAGCGCGAGCAGATCCGCCAGCACCGGGGCCAGCAGATCCTCGCGCGGGACAAAGGCCGCCTGCCGCGCCGCGAGATCGGCGAATTTGTTCCATGGGCACACCGCCAGGCAATCGTCGCAGCCATAGATCCGGTTGCCAATCGCCTTGCGAAACTCCTCCGGGATCGGACCCTTGTGCTCGATTGTGAGGTAGGAAATGCAGCGCCGCGCATCGAGCTTGTAGGGCGCGGGGAAGGCGTCTGTCGGGCAGGCCGTCTGGCAGGCGGTGCAGCTGCCGCAATGCCCGTCATGCGGCGCATCGGGCGCGAAGGGCAGGGTGCAATAGATCGCGCCCAGAAACAGCCAGCTGCCATGGGCCCGGCTGACCAGATTGGTATGCTTGCCCTGCCAGCCGATTCCTGCCGCCTCGCCCAGCGGCTTTTCCATCACCGGCGCGGTATCGACAAACACCTTGAGCTCCGCCTCAAGCCCGCTGTGTGCCGCTTGTGTCACGATGAAGCGCGCCAGCGCCTTGAGCGCTTTTTTGACCACATCATGATAGTCACGCCCCTGCGCATAGACCGAAATCCGCGCTTTTTCCTCGTCCCCATCAAGCGCCAGCGGATCGATCTGCGGCGCATAGGACATGCCGAGCGCGATCACGCTTTGCGCGGCTGGCCACATGGATTGCGGACCCTGGCGGATTTCGGCGCGCTGGACCATCCACTCCATCTCGCCGTGAAACCCCGCCTCAAGCCATTCGCCGAGCCGCGCCGAGCGCACAGGATCATCCGCCGCCGGGGCAAAACCCACCGCCGCAAAGCCCAGCCGCCGCGCCTCATCGATCAGCCGCGACTTCAATCCGTCAAGTAGCGCGCCATTAACCAAGTTCGCTGTTGCTCCCGTTCATTCGCAGGCGCTAACTCGCGCCCATGCACACCGAGCTAGGCGATCCCCGACCGGCGGACAACATCGTGCCGAATACCGCGCGGCCCCTGGCCATCGAAGCGCGCGGATTGGTCAAGCGCTTCAATGGCACACTGGCGGTCGACGGGGTCGATATCGCGGTGCCCGAAGGCGCGATTTACGGCATTCTCGGGCCCAATGGCGCAGGCAAGACCACCACCTTGCGGATGCTGCTGGGCATTATCGATCCGGACGAGGGCACCCGCAGCGTGCTCGGCCATGAGCGTCCGCATGATGTCGCGCGGCTGATCGGCTATCTGCCGGAGGAGCGCGGGCTCTATCCCTCGATGAAAGCCTATGAAGCGATTGCCTTCATGGGGGCGCTGCGCGGCCTGTCGCTCAAGCAAGGGCGGGAGCGGGGCCGGGAACTGCTCGAAAATCACGGGCTGGGCTATGCGGCAGATCGCCAGATTCGCCAGCTTTCCAAGGGCATGGCGCAAACTGTCCAGCTGCTCGGCACATTGGTTCACAAACCGAAGCTGGTGGTACTCGACGAGCCATTTTCGGGGCTCGATGCGATCAATCAGGGCAAGCTCGAGCGCTTGATCCGCGGCCTCGCCGAAGAGGGGACCACCGTGATCTTTTCGACCCATGTGATCGCCCATGCCGAGCGGCTGTGCGAGCAGATCGCGATCATCGCCGGAGGCCGGGTGCCCTTTGCCGGGCGAGTGGATGTCGCACGGGACCGCATCCCGCCGCAGGTCCGGCTGGAAACGCGCGAACGCGACGGACCATGGCGCCGGGCCCTGCCGGCCTCCGCCCGGATCGAGGGCCAGTTCTGGAACTTCAGCCTGCCCGACAGCGGCATCGAGCCGCTGCTGCGCGCGCTGATCGAGGGCGAGGCAGGCATCCTCTCGCTTTCGATCGAGCGGGCCGGCCTGCATGATGCCTTCGTGGCCATTGCCGGCGAGGCCGCGGCGCGCGCGCTGGCCGAAGGAAATTCCCAGGAGCAGGCACGATGAGCAGGCAAAGCCGCGCCGCCGGGCGCCTTTCGATCTGGCAGGCCGCCTATGTCATCGCCCGGCGCGATTTCGTGGCGATCCTGTTCAGCCGGGCGTTCATCTTCTTCCTGCTTGGCCCGCTGTTCCCGATCGTGGTCGGCGCGCTCGCCGGCGGGATCGGCAAGCAGGTTCAGGAAGAAACCGCGCAGCCCGAAATCGGCATTGCGATGCAGGCCGCCGATGTCGATGCGATGGTGGCCGCCTATCAGCGGCTGTCTCTCCGGCTCGGCCCGGCGCTGCCGCGAATGACCGAGCTCAAGCGGCTTGCGCCGGGCGAGACCTTTGACGCCCGCGCGATGCTGATGCAGCGCAAGGGCAATATGGCCGCGATCATCACCGGCACCCCGGCTGCGCCCGAGCTCACCGGCACCCAGGAACGGCTCGATTGGTGGCAAGGCCCGGTCGGTCTGGTATCGGCCATGGCGCTCAAACGCGGCCCGACTGACTATCCGCCGATCAAGCTTACCGGGGTCACCACCAGCGGTGCGAAGGAAAAGCGCGGCCAGGTGGCGACTGCCCAGGCCGGGCAGATGCTGCTGTTCCTGCTGATCATCCTGCTGGCCGGCATGGTGCTTTCCAATCTGGTGGAGGAAAAGGCCAACAAGATCATCGAGGTGCTGGCCGCCGCAATCCCGATGGACGCGGTGTTCCTGGGCAAGCTGTTCGCGATGCTCGCGGTGTCGCTGGTGGGGGTCGCGGTCTGGGCGACAGTGATCGGCGCGCTGGTCGGGCTGGCCGGCATGGATGGGCCGGTTGCGGGCATGGTCGATCTGCATAATCTGCCCACCCCCGGTGTCGGCTGGCCGCTGTTTATCGGGCTTGGCGTGATCTATTTCGCGATGGGCTATCTGCTGCTCGGTTCGATTTTCCTCGCGATCGGTTCGATGGCCACCACCGTGCGAGAAGTGCAGACCCTGTCGATGCCGGTCACCATGTTCCAGGTGCTGGTGTTCTTCCTGTCGAGCTATGCGCTGACCCAGACCGGCAAGCCGCTGGAGCTTGCAGCGATCGTCTTCCCCTTGAGTTCGCCTTACGCGATGCTGGCCCGTGCGGCGACCAGCGAGGCGCTGTGGCCGCATGCGCTCGCGCTTGCCTGGCAGATTGTCGCAGTGGTGATCTTCATCCGCGTCGGATCGTCCTTATTCCGCCGCCGGGTGATGCAATCCGGCCCGCAGCAGGCCAAGGCCAAGCGGCGCGGGCTGATCAAGACGGTGGTGAATTTGGTCAGCTCCGCCCCGGCGTGAACTGCAACCACTTCGCAAATCATGCGTTGGGCTGCTATAAGGAGCATCTGATGACACAGGAGACGGTTTCACGCAGGGCATTATTTGGCTGGCTTGGCGCTGCGGCGACCGTGCCCGCCCTGATCGTGCTCGGCGCGAGCCAGGGTTTCGCCAAGGGCTACAAGGTGTCCTATTCCGACGCGGAATGGCGCCGCAGGCTGGGCGAGGAAGCCTATCAGGTGCTGCGCAAGGAGGCGACCGAACGCCCCTTCACCTCGCCGCTCAACAATGAACACCGCAAGGGCACTTTCCTGTGCAAGGGCTGCAACAACGAACTCTATTCCAGCGCCACCAAATATGACAGTCACACCGGCTGGCCCAGTTTCTGGAAACCGCTGGGCGGCGCGATCGGCACTTCGACCGACCTCAAGCTCGGCACTCCGCGCACCGAGGTGCATTGCGCCGATTGCGGCGGCCACCTTGGCCATGTTTTCAGCGACGGCCCCAGGCCGACCGGGCTGCGCTATTGCATGAACGGCGTCGCGATGCTGTTCCGCCCGGCCTAGCTAGGGCTTCACCTTCCATACCCGGAAAGGTTCTGGAGTTCCCAGATCCACCGGTTCAAGCCATTGCGGCGCATGGCCATGCAGCAGCTGCGCCATCAATCCGCCGGGCGCCCTGGCCGCATAGAGCCCGGGTTCTCCCAGATCGGTGCAGACCACCAGATAGCCGGCCCTATGGCGATTGATGATCGCATGCGCCTGGGCTTCCGGGCTGGTGAAGGCGAGGATCACATCGCGCATGCCAAGCTGCGCCCGGTGATGGCCGGTTGCCACCACACTGTTGTGCGTTTGCTCCAGCAGCGACGGACCGATGTCGATCGGCGCGAATATCGTGGCTTGCGAAAAACGATCAAGCGCGTGGGCGGAATTGCGCAGATCGCATTGCGATTCGCGCACGGTGTCTGCGTGACCAAGGGCATTTGCCGGCAGCGCCAGCCGGGCGAGCACGATCGGTGCAGCCGGGAGCAGCGCCATGATCGCGGCAAGTCCGACCGCGAACCGCGCCAGCGGGGTGTCTGCGGCGCGATAGCGGGCGAGCAGATAATAGAGCAGCCAACCGATCGGCACGGCCGACAAGGCACCGACGAAGTCCATCGAACGCCACACCAGCAGGCCGCCCAACAGGGCCGCGCCAAACAGCAGGACAAAGTCGAACCACCAGCCCCGTTCAGGGCCCTTCGCCTTGAGCCACAAATGGATCGTCACGCCAAAGGCGATCAAACCCTGCACCAGCGGCGGAAGCGCCTGATCGAACGGCTGGCGCCAGAAGGGCTGCCCCTCGAGGACGTTTACATACCAATATTGCCGCACCAGCGGGTCGAGATTGCCAAACGGCCCCGACAGGCATTGCGGCGCCTGGGCCAGGAAGATCGCCAGACCCGCGCAGCCAGCCAGGCCAAGCAAGCCCAGCAGTGCGACCGGCGGCAGCTTGGGCCTCGCGGCAATTGCTGCGGTCGCCAGCGCGACAATCGCGAAAAACACCAGATGGGCAGGCGAGATCGCGTCGCAATATTGGGTAAGGCTGCCGAAGCCCCGGGTGAGGCCGAACAAGGCGAACAGCCCTGCGGCCAGGCCCGACAAATAGCCTGACAGGCCCCAGCGCTGTGCAGGATCGCGCAGCCAGCGCAGCAGCAGGATCCCGCCAAAAGCGGCGGCCAGCGGGAGAACTTCCAGCGAAATCATCAGCCCCGCTGCAATCGCCACCCCGGCCACGGTGCCGCCGACCCAGGCCCTGCGATTCATCAGCGCACCGACCGCAAAGATGACGGTGAACACCTGCCAGCCATGATGGTCGATCCTGAGCGGCTGGACCTGTGACAGCAGCGGCGGCGAGAGCCCGCAGGCGAGGCAGGCAAGCCCTGCGATCTCGCGATCGAACAGCTGGAAGGCCATGCGCCCGACCACCGCCATGATCGCCCCCAGCGTCAGCAGGGGCACAATCACGACCGCGACATGTTCGGCCATCGGCTGGCCCAGCAGCGGCGAAAGCATGAGGATCACCAGCGCCAGCGGTGCATCGACGATCCGCGACCAATGCATGATCGGGCTGGCTCCCGGATTGATCCGGTATTGATGCAGATCGAACCATCCCTGCCCGGCGATCAGATCGCGGACCTGGACCAGCCGCAAGGTATCGTCTGGATCGAGAAACCGGCTCTGGGCGATATTCTGCCAATTGATCAGCAGCATCAGCACCGCAAAGGCCAGCCACACCAGTGCGATCCGGCCCCAGGGGGTGCGGCGCTGCAATTGGGTGCCGGGCATGGCGATCAGGCCGCGGGCTGTACGTTACGAAACACCACCTTGCTGCGCAGCAGCCAGGTGAGCGCAAAACTTGCCGCCACCGCCACCAGCTTGGCAGCGCGCGGATCAATCCCGGCGTAATCGCCACCGCCAACGATCGCGGTGGTCAGACCCAGACCAAGCAGCGCCGAAAACACGAACAGCGCCTTCTGCCTGGTCCGCTCTGCCCCGCGCCGCGCGACCGTATCGTGAAACACGGTGCGGCTCGAAAGCAGCCAATGGGCAAGGATTCCCAAACTATAGCTCAGCGCCGAAGCTGGCGCGGCCATGAGCCCAAGCGAGAGCAGCGCAAGGAAGCTGCCCATGTCGACCGCCAGAGCGCCGCCGCTGGCGAGCAGATAGCGAATCAGGCGAATGTCGCGAAGGCGGGTAAGAGTGGCAATCACGTGATGTCTCCGTCAGAAGACCGGGGTGGTGCAGCCGCCCGCCTTGCGGGCGAGCGGCGCGCCGCTGCCGGATTAAGCCGCTTCGCGGTCATCCTGTTTGATCCGTTCCGGCACATCGCGCAGCGAATTGAGCGCGGCGGCCTGATCCTCGGTCGGCTTCTCGCGGGCAGGCAGGGCCTTTTCGGCGCCTTCATCGCCCGCCTCATGATATTCGGCGTCTTCATTGACGCACCAGGTGTCATAGATGCGCTCTCCGGCGAGAATATTCTCGACCGTCAGCATCGCGGTCATCATCGCGTGATCCTGGTTATTATAGCGGTGCATGCCATTGCGGCCGACCAGATGCAGGCTGGGGAATTTCTCCTCCAGTTCCACGCGCATGGCGTCAACATTGGCGGCATAGCTTTCGTCATAGACCGGATAGGCCTTTTCCTGGCGCACCACCGCACCGCCGACGACATCCTGCGCCTCGCACAGACCGAGGATCGCCATTTCGCGCTTGGCCTGTTCGATCAGATCTGCATCGCTGGAAGACCACAGCCCATCGCCTTCGAAGCAGAAATATTCAAGGCCGACACAGGCGACATCGGCATCCGGCACCATTTCCGGCGACCAGCTGCGGAAGTTCTGCACCCGGCCGACCTGCACCTTATCGTCATGGATATAGATCCAATTGTCGGGGAACAGATCTTCCGATTTGATCATCAGCGCGACGGTCAGGAAATCCCGATATTTGAGCTGCGAGGCATTGAGCGTGGTTTCGGGCAGCGGGTGAAGCCGCGCCGCCAGCTCGCGCATCGGCGCTGAGCTGATCGCGTGCTTGGCCTTGACCACCAGATCGCCATCCTTGCCGCTGGTCGTCATGCGCCAGCCGCCTTTGCCATCGCTGGCCAGCTGCTTGAGCGCATGGCCCATATAGACCTTGCTGCCGGTCGCCTCGATCTTGTCGCGTGCAGCTTCCCACATCATGCCCGGCCCCAGCCGCGGATAGCGGAAGGTTTCGAGCAGGGTCTTCACCGAGCCATCATTCGGCCCCTTGTTGAGGCCGAGCGAACGCTTGAGCCCATCGACCACGGCACCCCACAGTGAGAGGCCCTTGATCCGCTGGGCGGCCCAGTCGGCACTCATCTCGTTGCAGGGCATGCCCCACACCTTCTCGGTGTAGGTCTTGAAGAAGATCGAATAGAGCTTCTTGCCGAATTGATTGGTGGTCCAATCTTCGAAGCTCTTGACCTGCTTGATCGGGAACAGCTTGTACCACAGATAGCTGATCATGCAGGCGCTGGAGCGCAGGATACCCAGATTGCGCAAGGCCTCGAAGGCGCGCAGCGGGTAGGAATAGAATTTGCCCTCATAATAGATCCGGCTCATCCGCGGCCGCTGGATGAAATCATCGGGCAGGATCTCGTTCCACAGATCGACGACGGCGGCGCTTTTGGAAAAGAAGCGATGCCCGCCGATATCGAAGCGGTAGCCCTCATGCTCAACAGTGCGGCTGATCCCGCCGACATAGGTTGCGTCTTTTTCGATGATTGCGACCGATTTGCCCTGCTTGGTGAGCAGATAGCCGGCGGTCAGCCCGGCGGGCCCGGCGCCAATGATCGCAACGTCGACCTCGACTTCGAGCCCAGAAAGATTCTTATTGAATTCCGACATGTTCAACCCCCGCTGAGTGGCCTTTTCGGGGAGTGAAGGAAAATGGTTAGGAGGAGGTTAACGCGCCGAAGGGTTTGTTCCGTCGAGCGAGGGCATCCAGGTGCCGCAATCGATATTGCAATTGCCCTGAAGCTGCGCGGCGAGCCGCGCGAGTTCGGCAAACTGGAAGGTGTCATCGAACACCAGTCCGTAATCCGCGCCCTTGCGCCAGCGCACCCTGGCCTGAATCAGCGGCACATTGTCAGCCTCGAGCCGCAGGCTCTGGTCGATCGCCAGATAGAGCGGAGATTCGATCTGTGCGCCTTGCTGCGAGATATTATGGATCACCACCCCGGCGGTTCGCCCATGGCAGGAGACCAGCGCCGGCAACTGCAGCTTGAGGCGCACCGCGCGCTTGGGAAAGCGGCTCTTGTTGTGCAGCAGGCGATCGATATCGACCGGGACCGGGAAGCGGAATCCGGCCGAACCTTCCTCTTCCCACACACGCTCGATTTCATGCTGGTCGCCGCTCGGCAATTCGAGCGTCAGATGTTCGCCGCGCGGCAGGCGATGGAAAATGCGGATGCTGATTCCCGAAGCAGAGGCATCGCGAATAATGCAGAGATATTCACCCGAAGAGCTGATCAGCTTGGCGGTGCGGATCAACAGCGTGAAACGCGGCGCGACCCTCAGTTCGGAACCGTCATCGGCCGCCGCACCACTGCTGTCGTCACCCAGGCTGTGCAAACCTTCACTCATTGCCAATTCCGCCCCTGCCTTGACCCCGGCCAAACCGGTCTCAGACGTTGCCGCAGCGCAGATCCCGGCAGGCGATGTCTGCGCGGGAACTGGTGCTCCGTGCCTCGTGGACTACCGCGAAAGTGCTAATATTCCCTGACCTTGGCGGATGAATAATCCGTGTGGTGAACGGGATTGGTAAAGGGTGCCGGGGTATGGTGCAGTGGTGCGGGCGGCCGGACTCGAACCGGCACGAGCAAGGCTCAGGGGATTTTAAGTCCCCGGCGTCTACCATTCCGCCACGCCCGCACTCCTGGGCCGCCGGTCTAGCGACAGGCGATGGCGCTTACCAGTCGTGCAGGCTTGGGCCGGTGATTGCCCGATCCGGCCAGGGCGCCGCAGGGCGGTGCATCAGCCCAGGCGCTGGGCCGCGCATTCATGGATTTTGTCATTCTGCCCGGCAAGCATCGATCCGCAGGCATGCTCTTCGTATTTGTAGCGGTGCATGATCGGGGGCGCTGCTGCCAAGCTGAAATCTCGCGGCATTTGTTGATATATCAACCAATTTCCTGCGGTCCCAGGTGTTGCTCCTTTGTGACATTGCCTTGAATTTCAACATGGCACCACACGCCAGACATTGTCCATTGCCAGAATTCCGCTAGTTCGAGATCAAGAGTGCTATTCGGGCATAGTCAATATGTCCGACAATATGCTCGGAAGACGAAGTGGCATGCCAGGCGCTGAAAAATACGGCGCAGCTGCCCGAATATTTGGTGAGGATGACAGGGCCGATCCGGCCCTGAAGCGGGAGGATTTCCATGAAGCTCAGAACTATGAGCGTCGTGTCTTCGCTGGCCATTGCGGTCAGCATGGCGACGCCAGCTTTCGCGCAGGACGACAAGACCGACAGCGACCAGGGCGCTCGCAACAATGAAATCATCGTGACCGCGGAATTTCGCGAGGCGAAGCTGCAGGACACGCCGATCGCGATTACCGCGGTCAATGCCGAGATGCTCGACCAGCGCGGCCAGACGGATATCGCGCAAGTTGCCGCCCAGGCACCGAATGTCACGCTCCGGCCGCAGCCGCAGAACGGCGGCTCGGGCCTGATTGCCTTCATTCGCGGCGTCGGCCAGACCGATTTCAACTATGCGCTCGACCCGGGCGTCGGCGTCTATGTCGACGATGTCTATATCCCGACCCTGTCCAGTTCTCTGCTCGATCTGATGGATCTCGACCGCGTCGAGATTCTGCGCGGCCCACAGGGTACGCTGGCCGGCAAGAACTCGATCGGCGGCGCGATCAAGCTGTTCAGCGCCAAGCCCAAGGGCGATGGCTCCGGCTCGTTGCAGGCGACTTACGGGTCATTCAACCGGGTCGATATCCGCGGCATGGCTGACCTCAAGGTGACCGATAATCTGTTTGCGCGGGTTTCCGGCGTTGCGAAAAGCCATGACGGCTATGTCGACCTGCTCGACTATGGCGTCACCCATCCCGGCTCCAATGTGCCGTCGTCCAACGCGCGCGGCGCCTTGGGGGTCGTTGGCACCCAGGGTGGTCAATCCTATGTTGCGGCAAAGCTAGCCCTGCGCTGGGTTCCGACTGACACGGTCGAGGTCAATATCTCGGGCGATTATACCTCGGACCATTCCGAACCGGCACCGACCGTCCTGCTCGCGGCAGGCCGCCCGGGTCCGACCTCGACAAATCCGCATGCCTTCGATCCAACCGTCCCCAACCCCGCGACCAACGTCAATGGTGGTGCCTGGTTGCCGGGCGTGAACGGCAGTGCGGTGCCAGTCGATTGCCATTTCGTGCCATATGGCGCGAACAGTTGTGACACGCTCAACGCGGCGCAATTGGGCGTCGATCCGCGCTATATCAGCTATGCCAACTTCCTTGATGGCATGGCGCCGACTTCGCAGGCGCCCTACAAGCCCTATGCTGCGCTGCAGAATCAGGACTTTGTGGGCTGGGGCATCCAGGGCGATGCCACCATCGATCTCAGCGAGACGATGCAGCTGAAATATATCGCTTCCTGGCGCGAATATCAGTCGAATTTCGGGCAGGATCAGGACGCGACACCGGTGCCGATCGCGCAGCTCGACAACCAGCTCAACCACCGCGCCTGGAGCCAGGAACTTCGCCTGAACGGCGGCTTCGGCGATGGCCTGTTCGATTATACGGTGGGCGGGTTCTATTTCGACCAGAATGGCCGCTATACCGCCCGCGTCGATCTGAACTATGCCGGGATCGATTTCGTCCATGGCCCGGATACCACCCCTTCGACTTCGAAGGCGCTGTTCTTCAACGGCACCCTGCATCCGACCGAGGCCTGGACCATCTCCGGCGGTCTGCGCCGGTCCTGGGATGAGAAGACCTATACCTATTTCCGCAGCAATCCGGACGGCACAGTGCCGGGCACCTGCGAATTCTTCTATCCGGGATTGCCGCCGGGTACGCCCGGACCGACGGCAATCGGCAACTCCCCGAACTGCCTGCTGACCGGGATTTACGGGCTCGAAGGCAAGTTCAAGGGTTCGCGGTGGGATTGGCGCGTCGTGTCCGATTTCCGCTTCTCGGATTCAGTGCTGGCCTATGCCTCGGTTGCAACCGGCTACAAGGGCGGCGGCGTCAATCCGCGTCCCTTCTACGGCCCCTCGTCAGGTTCGTGCGATGCCCCCGGCTATGTCGCGCCGGCGCCGTGCGATCAGGTCAAGGCCTTCAATCCGGAAACGATCACCACCTATGAGGTCGGCTTCAAGACCGACTTCTTCGATCGTCGCTTGCGCCTGAATGGCGCGGCCTTCTTCAACAAATACAATGATATCATCCTGACGCTTTCGGCATGCCCGTCGGTTCCATGTCTCCAGCCGCGCAATGTCGGCAAGGCGGATGTGAAGGGTTTCGAACTCGAAATGCAGGCCTATCCGGTCGACGGATTGTCGGTCGACGGTTCGCTGAGCTATATCGACTTCAAATATAAGGATACCGGCACTTCGGGCATCCCGCTTTGGGCAACGACACCTTACACGCCCGAATGGACCTATAGCTTCGGCATCCAGTATGATTATGAAATGTCGGGCGGCAGCACCATCACTGCCCGTTTCGACGGATCCTATCAGTCGGAAATCTTCACCGAATCGACCAATAGCGCAGCCAGCCGCATTGATTCGACCTTCCTCGGCAATGGGCGGCTCAGCTACACCACGGCCGACAAGGATTGGCGCGTGTCGCTGGAAGTGCAGAATCTGTTCAACAAATATTACTTCACCAGCGTGTCCGACGTCACCGCATCGCTGGGCGTGATCACCGGAGTGCCCGGCATGCCCCGCACCTGGGCGGTTACGATTAAACGCAACTTCTGACCGACTACCCCAATAGGGGAGAGGATGGGCGCGGGTCTTCGGATCCGCGCCTTTTTTTGATGCTTGCGGGCTAAAAGATGCAGCCGCGCAGGCGCTCCGGGCGCTTCCCGAATGGCGCGCTGCCCCAATGGCATGGCTTGCTGGAGATATGGGGAGTCCGACCGGGTCCGGCAGCGCCAATCCGGCGGCGGCGCCTATTTGTTCAGCCGCTCGCGGATTTCCTTGCCCGGCTTGAAATAGGGCACCCGCTTGGCCGGTACGGTGACCGAATCCCCGCTGCGCGGATTGCGCCCGGTGCGCGCCGCGCGTTGTCGGGTCGAGAAAGCGCCAAAACCGCGCAGTTCCACCCTGCCACCTTCTGCCAGACGCGCCACGATCTCGTCGAAGAAAATATCGACGACCTGTTCAACTTCATCCGCACGCAGCTCAGGATTGTCCTTTGCGAGCGCCTGCAGCAATTCGGATCTAATCATCCACTCACCCCCCCGGGCAAAAGAGCTTAGGTCGCCGCGGCCCCGCACCTTCTGGCCGCCAGACACGCAAGAGTGCCAGAGGTGGAGGCATAGCGCAATCCGCTTGGCGCTTTTGTTGCATTTTCCGCACGAGCGGCAGCAGGCGTCAGACGTCGCTCAGCAGATCTGCGGCGACAATGCCCAGCCGTTCCATCCGGACCTGAATTTCTGGCCATTCGCGGGCGAGGAAGGATTCGCGCTCCGTCTTGCGCAATTTCTCCGCCGCGCCGGTCACCACAAACATTCCCACGCCCCGCTGGACTTCGACCAGCCCGTCAGCCTGGAACTGAGAATAGGCCTTGGCCACGGTGAGCGGATTTGCCCCCTGCTCGACCGCGAATGTTCGCACCGAAGGCAGCATCTCGCCTTCGCGATAGCGCCCTTCGATGATCGCTGCGGCGATGAGGTCGCGCAGCTTCAGGTAAACGGGCCGGGTGGCTTGCGACATGATCGGTTCCTGAATTGCGATGGCGGGGCCTGCGCCCCCGTCGCATAGGTGCATCAGTGCCATAATACACCGGAGCAGGTCAAGCCGCCCCCTCCAGCATCAGGCAGGTCGAGATTGTCTCATGTGCAACAAACGGCTTCACATGCGGAATTTGCGCATTAGGGTCGGGCGCTTGGCGCAAATGCGCGCGGGCTGTTTCTGGAAGGGTTGGCGATGAAAGAAGTGGCCAGTTGGAACGAAGGCGACTGGATCGGCGCGATCGCGGCTGTGGCGCTGTTTGCATTCCTTGCGGTCGGCGGGTTCATTGCCACCCGCAAGAGCGAGGAAGTGCTGGGCCATCCGCGCGGCCTGTTCGTGCTGTTCTATGCCGAGATGTGGGAGCGCTTTTCCTTTTACGGGATGCGCGCGCTGCTGATCCTCTATCTCACCAAATTCTGGCTGTTCGGCGATGGCAAGGCAAACCTGATCTATGGCGCCTATGGCAGCCTGGTCTATATCACCCCGGTGATGGGCGGGCTGATCGCTGACCGCTGGCTGGGCCAGCGCAAGGCGGTGATCTTCGGCGGAATCCTGCTTGCGCTGGGCCATCTGTTCATGGCGGTGGAAGGCGCGCAGGGGCTCACCGATCCGCTGACCAAGCAGGCCGATCCCGCGATCAATGTGTTCTGGATGGCGCTCGCGCTGATCATCGTCGGCTCTGGCTTCCTCAAGGCCAATATCTCGGTGATCGTGGGCCAGCTCTACAAGCTCACCGACCTGCGCCGAGATGGCGCCTATACGATCTTCTATATGGGCGTGAATGTCGGCGCGGCGCTGGGTACGATTCTGGTCGGCTATCTTGGCGAAACGATCGGCTGGGCATGGGGTTTCGGACTGGCCGGGATCGGAATGGTGCTGGGGCTGATCATCTTCATGATCGGCAAGGCCTCGCTCAAGGGGCAAGGCGAACCGCCGGCACCGCTGGCGCGTTCGCTCGAGCTCAAGCTCTATGCGGTCGGGGTCGGCTCGGTCGCGGTGATCTGGGCGCTGATCCAATATCAGGACGTGATCCAGAACCTGCTGATCCTTGCCGGCGTGGCGATGCTGGGCTTCACCCTTTACGAGGCGTTCAAATTGCCCAAGGAACCGCGCGAACGGATGTTTGCGATCCTGTTCCTGATCGCGCTCAACCCGGTGTTCTGGGGATTGTTCGAACAGGCAGGCGGCTCGATCAATCTCTATACCGACCGCTTTGTCGACAAGGGCGGTGTGCCCACCAGCCTGTTCCAGTCGATCAACCCGATCTATATCGTCCTGCTTGCCCCCTTGTTCGCCGGACTGTGGGGCTGGCTTGGCAGACGGGGGCTTGAGCCATCGGCGCCCGCCAAGTTCGGCCTCGCGCTGGTGCAGGTCGGCCTGTCGTTCCTGGTCTTCGTATGGGGCGCAAACAGCGTCGGCCCGGCGGCCCTGACCCCGGTGATTTTCGTGTTCCTGCTGTACCTGTTGGCCACCACCGGCGAATTGTGCCTGTCGCCCGTCGGGCTTTCCGCCATGACCCGGCTTTCGCCAGCGCATCTTGCCAGCTTCATCATGGGTGCGTGGTTCTATATGACCGCGGTCGGCCAGTTCGTCGCCGGCAAGATCGGTGAGGCGACCGGCGGCGAGAGCGGCGAAATGTCGAAGGAACTGACGCTGACGATCTATAGTGAGATCGGCTGGATCACGATCGGGATCGCCGCGGCGGTGCTGCTCGTTTCCCCGATCGTCAAACGCTGGATGCATCTCGACAGTCTGCGGGATGCGAATGAAACGGCCTGATCAAGGATAGAGGTCAATCCAAGATGCTGAAATCCATCCTCGTCGCCCTTTTCGGCGCATTCGCTCTGGCGAGCTGCGGGCCAGATGGCACTGCGGTGAAGAGCGCGAGCGCCGCGCCTGCACCAAGCACCGCGAGCCAGACTGAGACAGACTCGCCCTATCCCTCCACCTACAAGCCCTATCCCGGTGAACCGACCGCGCTGATTGGCGCGACCGTCTATGATGGCGCGGGCGGCAGGATCGACAAGGGCACAGTGCTGATCGCAGATGGCAAGCTGGTCGCAATCGGCGGTGCCGAGCTTGCGATCCCGGCCGGCTTTGCCCGGATCGACGGCACCGGCAAATTCGTCACCCCGGGGGTGATCGACATCCATTCGCATCTCGGGGTCTATCCCTCACCATCGGTCGAGGCGCATTCCGACGGCAATGAGATGACCAGCCCGACCACGCCGGAAGTCTGGGCCGAACACAGCGTATGGCCGCAGGATCCGGGTTTTTCCCGCGCGCTCGCAAATGGCGGCGTGACCAGCCTGGAAATCCTTCCCGGCTCCGCGAATCTCATGGGCGGCCGTTCGGTAACGCTCAAGAATGTGCCGTCGCGCACGGTCCAGGGGATGAAATTCCCCGGCGCGCCATACAGTCTCAAAATGGCCTGCGGCGAAAATCCGAAGCGCGTCTATGGCGGCAAGGGTCAGGCCCCGATGACCCGAATGGGCAATTTCGCGATCGACCGGCAGACCTGGCTGGATGCCAAGGCCTATGCGGCGGGCGACCGCAGGCAGCGCAATCTCGCGATGGAGACGCTGGCCGGAGTGCTTGACGGCAAAATCCTGGTTCAGAACCATTGCTACCGCGCCGACGAGATGGCGCAGGTGCTCGATATGGCCAAGGAGATGGGCTATCGCGTCTCTGCCTTTCACCACGCGGTCGAGAGTTACAAGATCGCCGATCTGCTGCGCGACGCGGGCGTCTGCTCGGCGGTGTGGGCCGAATGGGGCGGCTTCAAGATGGAAGCCTATGACGCGATCCCTGAAAATGCCGCGCTGCTGCAGAAGGCCGGCGCCTGCGTGATCATCCATTCGGACGACGAGAACGGGATCCAGCGGCTCAATCAGGAGGCTGCCAAGGCCCAGGCGGCGGGCCGGCGCATGGGAATCGCCATCCCCGATGCCCAGGCGATCAGCTGGTTTACACTCAATCCGGCCAAAGCCATGGGCATCGACGGCATGACCGGCAGCCTGGCCAAGGGCAAGATGGCCGATGTGGTGCTGTGGAACGGCGATCCGCTGTCGGTCTATTCGCGGCCCGAAAAGGTCTGGATCGACGGGGCGCTGCTGTATGATGCCGATGATCCCAAACTGCGCCCGATCAGCGATTTCGAGCTGGGCCAGCCAGGCGAAGGGGATGTGAAATGAAGCCCTTGCGCATCCTCGCCCTGGCCTGCGCCATTTTTGGCATCGCGCCGCCTGCACTGGCGCAGGATTTCGCCATTACCGGAGCGACCGTTGCCCTGGGTGACGGGAGCGAGCCGATCACGGGTGCAACCGTTGTGGTGCGCGCCGGCAAGATCGTCGCTTCGGGCAAGGATGTGGCGGTCCCAAGCGGTATCCAGATCATCGACGGCAGTGGAAAATGGGTCACGCCCGGCCTCTTCGCAAGCTTGACCGATCTCGGTCTGCTCGATGTCGACGGGGTGAGCGAGAGCAATGACGTCAGCGCCGCCAATTCCACTTTCTCTGCCGCGCTGGACATTGCGCCGGTGATCAATCCTCAGGCACAGCAGTTCAACACCAGCCGGGCCAAGGGCATCACCCACGCCACGGTAGCCCCGGAGGCGGGCAATTCGATCTTCGCCGGGCAAGGCGCGGTGATCGATCTGGCAGCCGGCAGCGATCCCGTGATCAAGCCGCGCGCGTTCCAATATGTCGAGCTGGGCGAAAGCGGTGCCGCACTGGCGGGGGGAAGCCGGACAGCGGCCTATGTCCAGCTCGCCAATGCGCTCGCCGAGGCGCAGGATCTGGCGGCCCGCGCCGATCGGCATGAGGATGTGCTGCTCAACCGGCCGGATGCCGCCGCGCTGGTGCCTGTCGTCAGCGGCAAGCAGCCGCTTTATGTGCATGTCGAACGAGCCGCCGATATCCTCTCGGTACTCAAGCTGCGCGAGCGCTTTCCCAAGCTTGATCTGGTGATCGACGGGGCGACCGAGGGCTGGATGGTGGCCCGGCAGATCGCGGCGGCCAGGGTTCCCGTGCTGACGGACGGGCTGAACGATCTGCCCGCCAGCTTCGAACAGCTCGCGGCGACTGAATCCAATGTCGGGCGGATGGTGCAGGCCGGGGTCAAGGTAGGGATCAGGAGCTTCGTCGGCAGCAATTTTCCTTATTATGGCACCCAGCAGGCCGGCAATCTTGTGGCGCTCGGGCGGATCCCGGGGGCGATCGGGCTTTCCTGGGGACAAGCCTTTGCCGCGATCAGCTCGATTCCTGCGGAAATCAGCGGCGAGGGCTCCCAGTTCGGCGTGCTCAAGCCCGGCGCGGCCGGCGATGTGGTGATCTGGGACGGTGACCCGCTCGAAGTGAAATCGGCGCCGCTGCGGGTATTCATCGCCGGGATCGAGCAGCCGCTCGACAGCCACCGGACGCGGCTGCGCCAACGCTATTCCTCGCCCGTAGAGGGCACCTTGCCCAAGGCCTATGAATGGTGAGATGATCCCTCTCCAATTCAGGAGAGGACTCGCCATGCATCCGGCACTCATTTGGCTGCTAATTGCCAGCGCCAGCTTCGTCGGCAGTCATTTTCTGCTGTCGCATCCCTTGCGCGCGCGCCTGGTCGGCATGGTCGGTGAAAAGGGCTTTCTCGGGCTCTATTCGCTTGTCGCCTTCGTGATCCTGGGCTGGATGGTCTTCGCATTTCGCGCGGTACCGGCCGATTTGGGAGGACTGGCTGGTGCTGTTGGCGATTTGTCATGGCTGGCTGCCAGTCTGCTGACGCTTGTCGCGCTGGTTTTGCTGCTCGGCTCGTTTCGCGGCAATCCGGCCATGCCCGACACCCCGGCTGACACCATCGCCCAGGCGAAGGTTCATGGGGTTTTCGCCGTCACGCGCCATCCGATGATGTGGAGCATCGCGCTATGGGCCGCCGCCCATATGCTGATCCTGTGGAGCACGCGCACCCTGATCGTCGCGGCAGCGATGCTGATCCTCGCCCTGGTCGGGGCCCATTTGCAGGACCTTAAGAAGGAGGCATTGCTGGGCGAGGCCTGGAAACATTGGGAGGCGCAGACCAGCTATTGGCCGCGCTGGGGCAAATTGTTCGGCGTGGGCTGGATGCTGTGGGCCGTGGCGATCGTGCTGTGGCTGGCGGCGACCTATGGCCATATCCATGCGGCGGGTGCACCCGCAGGGATCTGGCGCTGGATCGGCTAGGCCCGCGCCTCTTCCACCCCGGCGCTGTTGTGGCGTAGCGCTTTGAGCACCGTATCGACGATCTGCGGGGCGTTGAGCCCGGCCTCGTCATATTGCTTGTCGGGCGCATTCTGATCCTGAAACAGATCCGGCAGACGCAGGGTGCGGATCTTGAGACCGGTATCGGTCAGCCCCTCGTCGCTCGCGAGGGTCAGCACATGCGCGCCGAGCCCGCCAATCGAGCCTTCCTCGATCGTCACCACCACTTCATGGGTCGCAATCAGGCGGCGGATCAGTTCGCTGTCGAGCGGCTTGGCGAAGCGCAGATCGGCAACGGTGGTCGAAAGGCCGCGGGCTTCCAGCTGCTCGGCAGCTTTCAGACTTTCCGCCAGGCGCGTGCCGAGCGAGAGCAGCGCGATCTTGGTCCCTTCGCGAACGATCCGGCCCTTGCCGATCTCGAGCCGCTGTGGAACTTCGGGCATTTCCACCCCCACACCATTGCCGCGCGGATAGCGGAACGCGATCGGGCCCTGATCGTGCAGCGCGGCCGTGTGGACCATATGCACCAGTTCCGCCTCATCAGCGGCGGCCATCACCACGAAATTGGGCAGGGTGGCCAGATAGGTGACATCAAAGCTGCCCGCATGCGTCGCGCCATCGGCCCCGACCAGCCCGGCCCGGTCGATCGCGAAGCGCACCGGCAGGTTCTGGATCGCAACATCGTGCACCACCTGATCATAGGCGCGCTGAAGGAAGGTCGAATAGATCGCGCAGAACGGGCGCATGCCCTGGGCGGCAAGCCCGGCGGCGAAGGTCACCGCATGCTGTTCGGCGATACCGACATCGAAGCTGCGCTCGGGAAAACGTGCCTGGAACTTGTCGAGCCCGGTGCCCGAGGGCATTGCTGCGGTGATCGCACAGATCGTCTCGTCACGTTCGGCCTCGGCCATCAGCGCCTTGGCGAACACGCCGGTATAGCTGGGCGGGCCGGCGGCACTCTTGGTCTGTTCGCCGGTGATGACGTCGAACTTCTGGACCCCGTGATATTTGTCTGCGCTCTCTTCAGCCGGGGCATAGCCCTTGCCCTTCTGGGTCACCACATGCACGAGGCAGGGGCCTTCGGCGGCGTCGCGGACATTTTCCAGCACCGGGACAAGCTGATCGAGATCATGCCCGTCGATCGGGCCGACATAATAGAAGCCCAGTTCCTCGAACAGGGTGCCGCCCATCGCCATGCCGCGGGCGAATTCGTCGGTTTTCTTGGCCGCGCGGTGCAGCGGAGCCGGCAGGCGGCGGGCGAATTTCTTGGCCAGATCGCGCAGCCCCAGGAATTGCGCCGAACTGACCAGCCGTGCGAGATAGCCTGACAAGCCGCCCACCGGCGGCGCGATCGACATGTCATTGTCATTGAGGATCACGACCAGCCGGTTTCCGGCCGCCTCGGCATTGTTCATCGCCTCATAGGCCATGCCCGCGCTCATCGCGCCATCACCGATCACCGCAATTGCCTTGCCCTGATTGCCGGCGAGCTTGTTGGCGATCGCAAAGCCGAGCCCGGCGGAGATCGAGGTCGAGCTATGCGCCGCGCCGAAGGGATCATATTCGCTTTCGGAGCGCTTGGTGAAACCTGACAGGCCGCCGCCCTGGCGCAGGGTGCGAATGCGATCCCGCCGGGCGGTGAGAATCTTGTGCGGATAGGCCTGATGGCCGACATCCCAGATCAACCGGTCGGTCGGCGTGTCGAACACATAATGCACGGCCACTGTGAGTTCGACCACACCGAGCCCGGAGCCGAGATGCCCGCCGGTCTGCCCGACAGCGGAGATCATCTCCTGGCGCAACTCATCCGCCAGCTGGCGCAGCTGGCCGGGTTTGAGCTGGCGCAGCTCAGCGGGTGTATCGACAGTGTCGAGCAGGGGCGTGGCCGGATTGGCGGTCATGAGGAAGGGCTTACCCCGCTTGGATGCGCAAGTCGATGTGCCAGTTCAGGCGGCGCAGCTTTCGCACAACCCGCGCAGCTCCACCACCGGGCGAACCTGGCTGAACCCGCCCTTTTGCCCGGCTTCGCGCAGCGCGCCGGTGATCCGGTCATCGTCAAAATGTGTGGTCTGGCCGCATCTGTCGCAAATCAGGAAGATGCAATCATGCAGGCACCCCGGATGGGTGTTGACGATATAGGCGTTGGAGCTCTCGATCCGGTTGGCGAGATTGGTGCGCACGAACAGATCGAGGATCCGGTAGACACTGTTTGCCGCGACGCGCTTGCCGCGGCTCAGCGTCAGATTTTCGGCAATGTCATAGGCAGAGGCCGGCTTGTCCTGCTCTGCCAGCGCGGCAAACACCCCGGCGCGCATATCGGTCCATTGCTCGCCCGCCTCCGTCAGAGCATTGCGCGCTGCGGAAACGAGCCGGTCGCCTGAGTGTTCGTGATGATTATGCCCGGCCATTCAAACGATATAGGCACAAGGAGGCGCCGGGGCAATCTGGGGGGCAATCTTGGAGGTAGTTCCAGCCGCCATTCCGGCCAAAGCGCTGGCGCGATCAGCCCGCTTTGAAACTCGCCCGGTAAAGACCCGGAAAGAGTGATTTGAGCGCGGCCACCTTGGGCGCATCCCAATGCACGATATAGGGCTGCTGCGGGTTCTTCAGCATGAAGTCCTGATGATAGCTCTCGGCCGGATAGAACGCCTTATAGGGTTCGATCTTGGTGACGATCGGGCTCTTCCAGATGCCGGCGGCGCCCAACTGCGCAAGATAGGCGGCGGCGACTTTCCTTTGCTCGGCGTTCATCGGCACCAGCGCGCTGCGATATTGCGTGCCGTGATCGGGGCCTTGATAATTGAGCGTGGTCGGATCCGCGCCGACCGAGAAGAACACCCTCAGCAATTGGTCGTAGCGTATGACCTTGGGATCATAGGTGACCTTGACGGATTCGGCGTGGCCGGTGCCGCCGCCGCTGACGGTGCGATAGGTCGCATCGGGCTTGCTGCCGCCATGATAGCCCGAGACTGCGCTGGTCACGCCCTTCACATGGCTGAACACCGCCTCGATACCCCAGAAGCACCCGCCAGCGAAGATCGCGGTCTGGGCGCCCTTTTCGGAGGACGTGACCTTTGCGGACGGGGCCAGCACCGCTTCGTCGGCCAGGGCAGGCTGCTGACAGGCAGCAGCCAGCGTCAAAGCCGCGGCGAAAAATGCGAATTTAGGCAGCTTGGGCCGGAGCATGAGGCTCCCGCTGGTCAAGCCGAGGTCAGAACCTGCGATCCCACCATGATCGCGAGCATGAGCGCGCCGAGGCCGAAACCAATGGCGAAGGAGCGATAAAGATCGGCGGTGAACAGGCCCATCAGGTAGTGTCTTTCGAATCGTCGCCTTGGTCATGGCCAATCTCTAAACGATAAGCCTTGACCGGTAGTGAACAGAAGATCGCCGCACACGGCATTGCTGGCGCGCCTGCTCACCAGAAGGCGCCCGGCACAAGGGCGAAATCCACGAAACGGGCGAAATAGGCGGCGAAATGGTCGGAGCGCCGGCGAGCGGGCAATGCGCGCGCGGATCAATGCCGGAAATGGCGCATCCCGGTGAAGACCATCGCCAGTCCGGCTTCGTCCGCTGCCGCAATGACGTCGGCATCCTTCAGCGCGCCGCCCGGCTGGATCACCGCGGTCGCGCCGGCCTCCGCTGCGGCCAGCAAGCCGTCAGGGAAGGGGAAAAAGGCATCCGAAGCTACCGCGCTGCCCACCGTGCGCGGCTGGGCCCAGCCAGCGGCTTCGGCCGCTTCCCTCGCCCGGATCGCGGCAATCCGCGAGGAATCGCGGCGGTTCATCTGCCCCGCGCCAATCCCGGCAGTGACGCCATCGCGCGCATAGACAATCGCGTTTGATTTCACATGTTTCGCCACGGTCCAGGCGAACAGGCAATCCTTCAATTCCTGTTCGCTCGGCTGGCGCTTGGTGACCACCTTGAGATCGGCAGCACAGATCGTGCCATTGTCGCGCGATTGCAGCAGCAGCCCGCCCGCGATCGTTTTCAGCGCGAGGCCGGGCCGGGCCGGATCGGGCAGGGTGCCGGTTAGCAGCAGACGCAGGTTCTTTTTGGTCGCGAAGATCGCGCGCGCCTCTTCATCGGCATCGGGGGCGACAACCACTTCGGTGAAGATCCCGGTGATCGCTTCCGCGCCCGCTCCGTCAAGCGGGCGGTTGCAGGCCACGATCCCGCCGAAAGCGGAGATGCTGTCGCAGGCAAAGGCCGCCTGATAAGCCTCGAGCAGGGAGGCGCCCTGTGCCACGCCGCAGGGATTGGCATGTTTGACGATCACCACCGCCGGCCCGCTGTCACGAAATTCGCTGATCAGTTCGAGCGCGGCATCGGCATCATTGTAATTATTATAGCTCAGCTCCTTGCCCTGGATCTGCTGCGCCTGCGGAATGCCGCGCACGTCATTGCGCTGGGGGAGATAGATCGCGGCCTGCTGGTGCGGATTTTCGCCATAGCGCAGCTCGTCCTGCTTGCGCGAGGCGAATGCAAGCCGGTCGGGGAAGGTCTGCCCCTGATCTGCAAAGGCAAACCAGCTGGCAATCGCCGCATCATAGGCGGCGGTGGCGGCAAAGGCCTTGGCGGCCATCGCCTTGCGGAATGCCAGCGTAGTCGCGCCGCCCTGGCTGCCCAGTTCGCCGAGCAGGGCGGGGTAATCCGCCGGATCGGTGAGTATCGTTACATAGCCGTGGTTTTTGGCCGCCGAACGGACCATCGAGGGGCCGCCAATATCGATATTTTCGATGATCTCATCGCGCGCGGCGCCGCGCCCGACCGTGGCCTCAAAGGGGTAGAGATTGACCACAACGAGATCGATCGCGCCAATCGCGTGCTCTTTCATGGCCGCGGCATGGTCAGGATTGTCACGCACCGCGAGAATGCCCCCATGGACCGTGGGGTGAAGCGTCTTCACGCGCCCGTCCATCATTTCGGGAAAGCCGGTCAGCTCCGACACATCCAGCACCGCCAGGCCCGCCTCGCGCAGCGCCTTGGCGGTCCCGCCGGTCGAAACCAGTTCGACGCCGCGCCCGGCGAGCGCCTGACCCAGTTCCACCAAGCCGTCTTTATCGGACACTGAAAGCAGCGCCCGCCTGATCACAACTTCACTCACCGAAATTACCCCATTCGCTTGAGCAGCCAGGAGAAACTTCCCCCGCCGCGCGAGACCATTCCTTGAATCACCAATTGCTGGATCGGGTGCGGCCTGCCGCCACCATCGACCCACAGGCTTTCCTCGACCGCGAGTTCGCCGCTTTCCAGCGCGCCGGCCCCGGCAACAAACTGCCAATAGGTGCCGTCGGCCAGCGCCAGCCCCGCGCCCTTGCCGCCTTCCGACAGGCCGAGATCGACCCCCGGCCCGACATGAAAGCGGATCGCGAAGGGCACCTTGCCGCGCTTGCCCTTGCGCCCGCTGGGCAGCAACAGATCCTCGCCGCGCAGCTCGCTGCCGTCATCGCGCAGGATCAGTATCCGGCGATGGATCAGGCCATAGCGCTGGGCATAGCCATCATGGCTGGCTTCGATCCGGGTTCCCGCCCCGCCCTGTTCGCCGCCGAGCATCCGCCGATCAAGCTCGACCTCGGTCACACCGGTGCCGAGCTTGCCATTGATCAGCACGGCGGTGGAATTTGCATCGTCGAGCACCAGGGTCGAATGGGCGGCCGTGGCGCGCAGGCCGTTTTCGATCCTCAGCGGCACCTGCCCGCCGGCAGTGCCCGCACCGCCGCAATTGACCACGATCCGCTGGCCGCGGTCCGAAAATTCGAACGCCAGGGTGGAGGCGCAGCCGGACCGCGCATGGCGCGCGAGCGGGGGCGGAGCGGCATCGAGCTGAAGCACCGCCTTGCCCGCCGCGACACGCTGATAACCCCATTGCCGCGCATGTTTGAGCGGGCGGGTACGCACCCCGCTCGCCTCGACCAGCGAGGTCACCATATCTGCGGTGATTGCCCCGGCGCCCTGCCAACTGCCGAGCGAGCCATCGGCATGCGCCAGCCCGAGCAGCGGCGGGACCAGCAATTGCAGCATCGCGTCGATCGCTTCGGGCGGATCGCGCCGGGTCGCGCGATAACAGGCCGTCAGATCGACCAGCAGGGCGATCGCCTCCATCTGGCCGAGCGGGCTGCGCGACAATACGCCGCCGTCATCGCCCACCAGCTCGCCCAGCGCGCGGATCAGCCCCGCCTCGCCAAACAGCCGCCGCGGCTTGCCATCGGGCAGCAACAGACCAGCCGCAACAATTGCGCACCAGCCGGTCACTTCGGCCAGCCGGTCTTCGCCGCGCGATACATTGCGATCGAGCCAGCGCGCCGTATCGCTGGCGGCGGCCAATGCCCGGCTGCGCAGCGCCCGATCCGATCCTGAGAGAATCAGCGGGGCATGCACCAGCCAGTTGAGCAGGCGATGCCCGGCATTTCCGACGTGCCAGGCAGCGCCCTTGCCCGGCGCGGGATTGGCATCGAGCCACGCGCCCAGGATGCGCTCGGCGGTCGCCGTGCATTGTTCGCGCGGCGCGCTGGCCGCAAGGTCGCGCAGCCAGGTGAAGCCGTGCACCGTCCGCTCAAACGGCGGGGCCAGCCGCGCGGCGGGCGCAAAATCCATCTGGGCGATCGGGGTCTTGACCCCGTGAATCAGAAAATGTCCCGCCCGCAGGGCCACCCCGGCCACCCGCTCGCCACTGAGCGGGCTTTCAACGGTGGCCAGCAGGCGCGGCTTGGCCGGCTTGCGGAACGGCGCCGTGAGGGTCGCGCCGGAGACGCCGAGACGATAGGCCAGCCGCACCAGCCGTTCCCCCGCGCCAAGGGCCGGCGGCTGAAAATCGGTCAGGGCGAGGGCGCGCCCCGGCTCGATCAGCTCGCTGGTTGCATTTCCGGCTTTGGCCTGGCTGGCGAGCGGTTCCGGTCCCTCATCCACCAGGGGCAGCGCCGGCGGCGATTCCTGCAGCATATCCGCCGGATCGGCTTCGAGCGCGAGGCGCGACTGGGGGACCGGCTGCTCCATCACCCGCCGCCCTTGAGCGCCGCGATATTGGCGGCATAGTGATCGGGGCCGCCCTTGAAGCTGGCCGATCCGGCGACCAGCACATCCGCCCCGGCATCGACGCAGCGCCGGGCGGTTTCAGCCGTGACCCCGCCGTCGACCTCGATCTGGACATCCAACCCCATCTGGTCGATCCGCTTCCTGATCGCCTCGATCTTCTTGAGCTGGCTGACGATGAAGCTCTGCCCGCCGAAACCGGGGTTGACGCTCATCACCAGCACCAGATCGATATCTTCCAGCAGATAATCGAGCGCCTTGGCCGGAGTGGCGGGATTGAGCGAAATCCCCGGCTTCTTGCCAAGCGCACGGATCGCCTGGACCGTGCGGTGGACATGCGGCCCGGCTTCGGGATGGACGGTGATGATATCCGCGCCGGCCTGGGCAAAGGCCTCAAGATAGGGATCGATCGGGGAAATCATCAGATGCACGTCGAACGGCTTGGTCGTGTAAGGCCGCAGGGCCTTCACCACATCCGGGCCGATAGTGATATTGGGCACGAAATGCCCATCCATCACATCGATATGGATCCAGTCGGCACCGGCCGTGTCGATCGCGCGCACTTCCTCGCCCAGCCGCGAAAAATCGGCCGAAAGGATGGAGGGTGAGATCAGCGGGGCGCTCATGGCTGCCTGATCGCCCTACCACTACCCATGGGGGGAACAAGCGCCGCACTACCCATTTTCCACACACAATATCGTGTTTGCGGGTCCGGTTGACTCATGAACAGGCTGAATTGAGAAATTCGTGCCGAATCGCGCCACTGGCGAGCTGACGCCCGGGGCGCTATCATTCGGCCCATGCTCACCGAATCCCTGCTCGCCGAAGCACGCGCCGTCGCTGATCGCATCGTCAGCCTGCGGCGCGCGATCCATGCCGATCCCGAATTGGGGCTGGAAACACCCAGAACCCGCGACAAGGTAAGGGCCGAACTGGCCGATCTGCCGCTCGAATGGCGCGAAGGCCCTTCGACCACCGGCGCGGTGGCGGTGCTCAAGGGGGCCCGGCCCGGACGCTCGGTGCTGCTGCGCGGCGATATGGATGCGCTGCCGATGGCCGAGGAAACCGGGCTCGCCTTCGCCTCGACCATTCCCGGGCGGATGCATGCCTGCGGCCATGATACGCATACTGCGATGCTGGCGGGCGCCGCGCGCATCCTGTGCGCAAGGCAGGCCGAACTGGCCGGCGAAATCCGCTTCATGTTCCAGCCCGGGGAAGAGGGCTTTCACGGCGCGCGCTTCATGCTGGAGGACGGGCTGCTGGATCCGCTGCCCGAAGCGGCCTTTGCCATGCACATCATGCCCAATGCGCTGCATGGGGTGCTTGGCAGCCGCGACGGGGCGCTGCTGGCAGCGGCCGACATGGTCGAGATCACGGTCAAGGGGCGTGGCGGCCACGCCTCGATGCCGCATGACACGCGCGATCCGGTGCCGGTCGCCTGCGAGATTGTCGGCGCACTGCAGACTTTGGTCACCCGCCGCTTCAACGCTGCCGAGGCGGTGGTGGTCACGATCACCCAGCTCGACGCTGGCAGCGCGCATAATATCATCCCCGATACCGCCAGGCTCAAGGGCACGGTCCGAACCCTGTCGCCCGAAAACCGCGCGGGCATACAGACCGCGCTGACCCAGCTCGCCCAGGGCATCGCTGCAGCCCATGGCATGGAAGCCGAGGTGCTGTTCGTGCAAGGGTTCCCGCCAACGATCAATGATCCCCGTGCGGTCAGCCTGGGCGAATCGGTCGCGAAGGAACTGGGCGGGGACGATGGCTTCCTGCGCATGGCCCACCCGATCATGGGCGCGGAAGATTTTTCCTATGTGCTGCAGAAAATCCCCGGGGCGATGTTCTTCCTCGGCGTCGCCCAGGAAGGTTCTGACTGGAGCCAGTGCTGCGGGCTGCATTCAAGCCGGATGATGGTCGACGAAAGCGTCCTGCCCCGCGGCACAGCCTTCCTCGCCGGCTGCGCAACACGCTTCCTGGAGCAGGGCTGGAGCTGACCGGAGGCTGCGGCGCGGAAGGCCGGCGCTGAAGGAGCGATCTGAAAAGCTGGTGCACCCGACAGGATTCGAACCTGTGACCCCTGCCTTCGGAGGGCAGTACTCTATCCAGCTGAGCTACGGGTGCGTGGGACGCCGCCTAGCAACCTTGCCTCGCGCCGCCAAGGCAAAAGCGCTGCGCATGGATGCGACGCCGATTGCCGGGGCTATTGCTGGGTGCCGCGCTCACCAAATTGCGACAGCCTGGTGCCGTCGGATTTGGTAATCGTGACATTGAAGCCCCCGCGGCGCCCGTCCTTCAGCGGGTAATAGGTGAGATCGATCTTGTCGCCCGGCGCGATCGAGCGCTTCGTCCAGCCAAAGCGCGTCAGATGGTTGGGGCTCATCCCTTCCAGCGCCCAGCGATGCTCCATCCCGTCCTTCTCCTTCACCACAAGGTACAGGAAGGTGTGCGGATTGGTCCATTCCCACTTCTCGACCATGACATCCTTCATCGTCTTTGCGCTGCCCCATTCGAACATTGCGGTCGAATGATGCGCAGCAAGCGGAGCGGCGATGGCCAGCGCCAGCCCTGCGAGCAGGGCAGAGGCAAGCGATGTCTTGCGGCGTGAAACAGTCCCGGGCATTTCTCTCTCCATGCGGCACCCGTGATTGGCTCCGGGTGATCCTGCACCTTTTATCTGGCTAGCAAGACGGGCACGATTGGCCAGCGCTTGACTTGGAGAGGAAACTCGCCACGCTGGCGCAAAAGATCAAGGTTTTTCGGAGAGGGTCATGCAGGGCTACCAGAAGTTTTCGTCGCTCGCGGCCCTGCCCGCTGCCCTGGCGCTGGCGCTGGCGCAGCCGGCCCTGGCGGCAGACGAGGCGACCCCGCGCGCCACAGAATATATGCAAGTGACCGGCCTGCCCGACTGGACCGGCATCTGGTATCCGGACTGGGGCGCGCTGTTCAAGGGCCGGGCCGCCGCCAAGCCGAAGCTGACGCCCGCGGCCCAGGCCAGATATGATGCCTATCTCGCCAAGATCAAAGCCGACGGGCCTGACCAATATGACCAGATACACTGCATCCCGCCCGGCATGCCCGGGGTGATGCAGGAACCCTTTCCGATCGAGATTCTCTATTCGCCGGGGCGCGTCACGATCTTTACCGAAGCCTATTCGCAGGTCCGCCGGATCTATACCGACGGACGCCCGCTGCCCGCAGACCCCGATCCCTTCTTCAATGGCAATTCGGTGGGCCATTGGGAGGGCGATACGCTGGTGATCGCAAGCACCGGCTTCAGCCTCGAAACCCATCTCGTGCCGGGCCTGGACCATAGCGACAAGATGCGGGTGGATGAGCGCATCTGGCTCGACAAGCCGGGTCAGCTGTTCGACGAAATGTCGATCACCGATCCCGAGACGCTGACCGAACCCTTCGTCATCAGGGTCGCCTATAAGCTCGATAATGCCTTTCCCTTGCGCGAATATGTCTGTGCGGAGAACAATCACCTGATCACCGGGGAAAACGGCGGGGCGAATATCGAACTCGATCTGGGCGATGATGATGACCCCTTCGGCCAGCCGCTCGACGAGGGGGAGACCGCCGGCCAGTAAGCCGGGCGACAAGGGCCCACTAACCAAATATCAAGCTCTGCCGCGCTATTGCGCAGGTTATGAACGCGGTTCCACCGAACTTTCCGACTCGGGATATGGCCGGGCCAGACGATGGCCGGCCGGGCAATCCCCTGTCCGCCAGCCCGGCTGCCGATTTTGAGCGGGCGCGACGTGATGCCCTATTCGAACCAGCCCAATTCGATCCGGGCCAATTCGAACCGCCACCGCCAGAAGAGATCGATGCCGGCGCGAAATGGGCCGCCTTGCAGGATGCCGCCGCGCTGGTGGCCATGCTCGCCGGGCTTGAGCCGGATCCTCCCTCCGATGCGATCCGCGCCTTTCCGGGCGCGCTCCGCGATGCCGCAGCCTGGCGCCGCGAAACCGCCGAAAAGGGAATCGACGATCTGGCCGCGATCATGGAGCCGGGGATCGCCGCGCTGCTGGCGGTGAATGCCCGCGGGGCGGATACCCGCGCCGCTGCAACGGCGCTGTGGCGCGAATTCGATGCCGCCCGCGCGGCGTTGCTGGCGCTGGCCCCACCTGCCGGTCTTGCCTCCACCCGACTGGACGGCTGACAAATAAAACCGCCTATCAATCAAACCCGCCTATCAATCAAACCCGATTGACCCAGTTCTTGCTATGTTCCATCCTGGGGCATGGCTGATTCTCGCGCGCCGCTGATTCATGAACCCGGTCCGATCGATGCCGGCCTGGCTGGCCCATCGCCCGCCAGCGACGCAGCCCGGCTCGACGCATTGGGCGTGGCCCGCGGCATTTCGCGGCTGTTTGCGCGCAACGATATCTGGTGCCTGGCCGAAATGCCGCTGCGCAATGGCCGGCGCGCGGATCTGATGGGGCTCGATGCCAAGGGCCAGATCGTGATCGTCGAAATCAAGGTCAGCCGCGCGGATCTGCTGGGCGATGCCAAATGGCCGGATTATCTCGATTTTTGCGACCGCTTCTTCTGGGGCCTTTCACCCGCGCTTGACCGGGCCTGCCTCGAGACTCCCGAATTCCTGCCGGGGCGCTGCGGCGTGATCGTGGCGGATGGCTATGATGCGGAAATCCTTCGCCCGGCGCCGCTCGATCCACTGGCCGCGGCGCGCCGCAAGGTCGAGGTCGAACGGCTCGCCCGCACCGCCCTGCGGCGCCAGCTCGCGCTGCTCGATCCGCAGCTTTCCGGCTGGGGCAGGGATGGCTAGCCGCGCAGCTTGATTGTCAGGTCGCGCAATTTACTTGCTTTTTGCCGCACTGCACCCTAGGTGCTCGCCCAGCAATCGGCGCGCGGGCCTTGTCCCGCCGCAGTCTCGGCAGCGTGAGGTCGGCGTTTCAACGCCATACCAGCCCGGACTTGCGATTGCCGCTATCGCTGAAGCTTCCTTCTTCACGCAGGGTCGCATCTTACGAACCCTTGCTTCGCGTCGCCGGCCTTTGCCTGCGCGCGCCGCTCCATATTGAGAGTCTTTCATGACCTATTTTTCCGAGCTCGGCCTGGCCGAGCCCATCCTTCGTGCATTGGGCACCAAGGGCTATACCGACCCGACGCCGATCCAGAAGCAGGCGATCCCCGCCTTGCTGCAGGGCCGCGACCTGCTGGGCATCGCACAGACCGGGACCGGCAAGACCGCCGCATTTTCGCTGCCTTCGCTGCATCGCCTTGCCGCCAATCCGCTGGAAGTCGCCCACCGTGCGGGTTGCCGCATGCTGGTGCTTTCGCCGACCCGCGAACTCGCCGCCCAGATCGCCGAGAATATGCGCGGCTATGCCCGCTATCTCGATCTTTCGGTGCAATGCGTGTTCGGCGGTGTGCCGGTGGGCAAGCAGGCGCGGGCGCTGGTGAATGGCTGCGACGTGCTCGTCGCGACGCCGGGCCGCTTGCTCGACCTGATCGACCAGCGCGCCTTGACCCTGCGCCATGTCGAGATCTTCGTGCTCGACGAGGCGGACCAGATGATGGATCTCGGCTTCATCAAGCCGCTGACCCGCGTGGCCGCAATGCTGCCCGACAAGCGCCAGAGCCTGTTCTTCTCGGCCACCATGCCCAAGGCGATCGCCGAGCTTGGCAATCGCTTCATCCGCAACCCGGTTCGGGTCGAGGTTGCCCCGCAGGCGACCACCGCCGAGCGGGTCGACCAGTTTGTGACCTTCGTCGATCAGGGCGAAAAGCAGGCGTTGCTCACCCTGCGGCTGCGCGCCGGCCTGGCCGACAAGAGCATTGATCGGGCGCTGGTTTTCACCCGCACCAAACATGGCGCGGATCGCGTGGTGCGCCATCTGATCTCCGCCGGAGTCCAGGCCGCCGCAATCCATGGCAACAAGAGCCAGGGCCAGCGCACCGCCGCGCTCAACGCTTTCCGTTCGGGCAATACCCCGGTGCTGATCGCGACCGACATCGCTGCCCGCGGGATCGACGTTTCGGGCGTGAGCCATGTGTTCAATTTCGAAATGCCCAATGTGCCTGAGCAATATGTTCACCGGATCGGCCGCACCGCGCGCGCCGGGGCTGACGGCATCGCGCAGAGCTTTGTTTCGCGCGACGAAAAGAGCCTGCTGCGCGATATCGAACGGCTCACCGGCATTCAGCTGATGCCGATGGCGCTGCCCGAAGGCTTCCGCGAGGAAATGGCCAAGCTTCCCGCACCGGCCAAGCCGGCGAACAACCGTCAGGACCATGGGCGCCAGCCGCCCCGCAACAAGCCCGCCGGCAACCGTGGCGGCGGCCGGAAAGACTTCGGCGACAAGCGCGAACGTTCTGCTGGTGACCGGCCCGCCGGTGACAATCGCCATGGCGGAGACAAGCGTCATGCCGGCGAGAAGAGCGGCGGGAACGGCAAGCCTGGCCAGAAGCGCTTTTCGAAGCCGAGCTGGAAAAGCGATTCCTCCGTGCGCGGTGCAACTGCGCCCACCAGCGGCAAGGCCACCGTCCGCCGCATCGGCTGACATTCCCTTCCCCCCCGCTCTCGTCTAGGGAGCGGGGATGGAAGGCACTGCCGCAATCGCGCTTTCGGCGCTGGCGATGACCGCGATCGTGGCCCTGCGCTATCTCGCGGCCAGTGGCGGCTTTGCGCTGGCGACCCGCATCGTGCGGCCCGGGCTCTATCGCGGGCAATCCCCGCAGATCCGCCAGGAAATCATCTGGTCGCTGGTTTCGGCGGCGATTTACGGCATTCCTGCGGGCATTGTCGCCTGGGGTTGGCAGGCACGGGGCTGGACCCTGATCTATCAGGGCTGGAGCGATTACCCCTTGTGGTATCTGCCGCTATCGGTGCTGCTCTATCTCTTCGCGCATGACACCTGGTTTTACTGGACGCACCGGCTGATGCACCGCCCGCGCCCGTTTCGCATCGCCCATGCGGTGCATCATGCCAGCCGCCCGCCAACCGCATGGGCGGCAATGAGCTTCCATCCGATCGAAGCCCTTACCGGCGCAGTGGTGATCCCGGCGCTGGCCTTTCTGATCCCGATCCACTTCGCAATGCTTGGACTCGTGCTGGCAACCATGACCATAATGGGCGTGACCAATCACATGGGCTGGGAAATGTTTCCCAGATCCCTTGTTCACTCGCGGTTGGGTTACTGGCTGATAACGGCCAGCCACCATCAGCGCCATCATGAGAATTATCTATGCAATTACGGGCTCTATTTTCGCTTTTGGGATCATCTGTGCGGAACGGATCGCGGTCTCTCGCAGCCCTGACCCTGGCGCTGGTGGGCATCGGCTTGCTCACCGCCGCTGATGCCCCCGGCACCACCAGCGTGACCGTGACCGTCACCGATCTGCGCAATGCCAAGGGCGTGGTGCGTGCCTGTATCACCAGCGATCCCAAGCATTTCCCCAATTGCAAGGGTGACACAGGAAAGCATGTCGCGGTGGTGCCGGCCGCGAAGACGGTGGTGTTCAAATTCGAGGATGTTGCGCCCGGCCAATATGCGATCACCCTGTTTCATGACGAGAATGACAACGGCAAGCTCGATCGGGCATTGCTGATGATGCCCAAGGAAGGTTACGGCTTCTCGCGCGATGCCAAGGTGGTGATGAGCCCGCCCAAATTCTCGGCGGCGGCGTTCGAAGTCGGCCAGGAACCGAACTTCCAGACGATCCGCATGCGCTACATGTTCTAGCAGCCCTGCGGCCCTGGCAATCTGGCCGCCCGTTGATCGGCCGCGCAGCGCCCCGCGCCGCCAATAAGCGGCGATCCTGTGGCGGTTTGACGTCACCATGCAGCCTTATTTGCGCTCGACGTCAGAAGTTTGGCACAACTTAACGGTAAGTTTACCATGTCGCGCCAATACAGCCCCGTTATCAGGAAACGGGGATTTTCCGCCAATGGATACGCTGAGGGGAAATTTTACCGACCGCGACGATTTGATCGGCGTGGACGATGGATATAATCCGGCGGAAGACGACACCGGTCACGAGGCTCCTCCCGATATAATCGGACAGGATGAGCGCCGGATGCAGGTGCGCGCCTATAACCATTGGGCTGGCCTGCTCGAAGACCGCAACTTCCCCTCGATCGACGATCTCGATCCGGCGGCACTGTCGGATTTCGGACCTTACAGCGTGCTGCTGGATTTCACTGCCGGCGTCGAAAATCCTGGCGTTTCCTTTCTGGGCGACGAACTCGCGCGGGAATGCGGCATGGTGGATGAGATCAACCAGCTGTCCGATGTGCCGAACCGATCGCTGCTTTCGCGCATCACCGATCATTACATGCAGATCCTCGCCAATCAGGCACCGATCGGCTTCGAGGCCGAATTTGTGAATCTGCGCGGCCAGACGATCCTCTATCGCGGGATCCTGCTGCCTTTTTCGAGCGACGATGACACCATCGATTTCATCTATGGCGTGATCAATTGGAAAGAGCTGGCCGACCAGCGCACCACCGATGAACTGATGCTGGAAATCGATCAGGCGCTTGAGGAAGAATTCGATCCCTCGCCGATCCGCTCCGCCGACGAACCGATCACCGACTGGGCCGATGGGCCGGCTTCCAACGCCGAACTGCCCGACGCGCCAGGCGATCAGCCGAGTTTCGAGGATGTCATCGATCTGGCAGCGCCGGGCGATCTTCCGGTCGCCGACGAGAGCGTTCTGCCCATGCCCCAATTCGGCAATGTGGCCGACGCCGGCTTCAGCCTGGTGCCCGATGACCTGCCCCCAGCGACGCAGGCTGAGCTGCCCGGGATCGCCTTTGAGGCCGCGGCTGCGGATGATTTCGCGGCTTTCGAGCTGGACGATTCCGAGATGGAGCTGGGCGATTGGCTCGCTTCGGCCCGCGAACTCGCCCAGGTCGCGCTGTCGAATGAAGACCGCTCGCGCGCCGCGCTATATGACGCGATTTCCCGCGCTTATGATTTCTCGCTCGCCGCTGCGGCAGAGCCTGAGGAATTTACCGAACTCGTCACCGCCTCCGGCCTTGCGGTGCAGGAACGCGCGCCGATGACGCCGGTGGTCAAGCTGGTTTTCGGCTCGCATTATGACAAGACCCGGCTGACCGAATATGCCGCCGCCTTGGCCCATGCCCACCGGCTGGGTGTCGCGCGCGGCGCCTTCGGCAATGTGCTGCGCCAGGCCGAAGGCGGCCTCAAGGGCGTGGTCAAGGCCGAGCGGGCGCTGCGCCGCGAAGAGAGCGGAAAATCCGCTGCTGAGCCATCGCAGGATCCGCGCGCATGGATCGCCGAGAAGCTGCGCAAGATCGCACCGATGGGCTTTGAGGATATTGCCGAAGAAGGCCCCGAATTCGGGATTGTCGTGATTCGGCGCTTTCCGAGCGGCGAAATTGCCATGCTGGGAGAAATCTCGGACGATGTGCCGCTGGTCGAGCGGGCGGCGAAGAAGTTGCTCGGCTGAACCCGCTGCGCAGCCGCAGGGCTGACGCGGGCCTTTCGCTTTTTTCTGCAAGCCATTAGACCGGGGCCATGCATGGCCCCCCGATCCGGCTTGCCTCCCAACGCGGGCCGCGCCGCTGATGCGGCGCATCGGCTGCCTGGGCTGGATCGCCATAGCATTGGCCCTGGTCGCGCTTGTTCTGGGCGGCGTTTGGTTATGGGCGCGCAGCACCGAATCGGTCGCCACGCTCGACCGGGTCGATGCGCTGTTCACCGAGCAGCGGCACCGCTTGCACGCCTCTTTCGGCCCGCAGCCGGCACAGCAGCTTTATGTCTATCCCAATCATAGCGTCCAGCCGCTGCCGGTGCTGGTGTTCATTCACGGGGGCAGCTGGGCGAGCGGCGATCCCGCCGATTATGGCTTCATTGCGCGCAATTTTGCGCCCCATGGCTATGTCGTGGTGCTCGCCGGATATCGCCTCGGTGCGGACGGGCGTTTTCCCGCCATGCTGGAGGACGGCGCTTCCGCGATCGCCTGGGTTCATGCCCATATTGCGGATTATGGCGGCGATCCGCAGCGCATCCTGCTGATGGGCCATTCGGCCGGTGCTTATAATGCGGCGATGCTTGCGCTGGACCCGCAGTGGCTGGCGCAAGATGGGCTGACCAGCGACATCATAACAGGTGTGGTCGGGCTGGCCGGACCTTATGATTTCTATCCCTTCACCACCCCGAGCGCGCGCGCAGCCTTCGGCCATGCGCCCCGCCCGCAGCTGACCCAGCCGGTCAATTTCATCCGCCGGGACGCCCCGCCGATGCTGCTTCTGGCAGGTGCGGAGGACACCACCGTGCGCCCGCGCAACAGCATCGCGCTTGCCCGCGCGCTGAGCCAGGCCGGGGTCCCGACCCAGCCGCATATCCTTGACGGGATCGGCCATGCGGGAATTTTGCTGCGGCTCGCCCAGCCCTTCTCGCTAGACGGGCGGGTGAGGGATGCCGTGCTTGCATTCCTTGCCGAAAGGTCCGAGGCACCCCCCACTTCAGCCTTGGTTAAGCCGGCAAGCCGCTAGCAGGAGAGCGATGCGCATTCCCGCCCGTCTTCCCCTTCGCGCAGCCGCGCACTATCTGGCGCGCCTGACCGCGATCGCCGCCGCGCTGCAGATCGCGATCCAGCCGGTTGCGGCGCAATCCGTGCTGCGCGATGCAGAAACCGAGCAATTGCTGCAGGATATGGTCAATCCGATCGCCGAGGCCGCCGGGCTCGGCAAGGGCAATGTCGAGATCGTGTTGCTGCAGGACAATTCGATCAACGCCTTCGTGGCAGGCGGCCAGCGGATCTATATCCACAGCGGCCTGATCGAGGCGGCCGATACCGCCAATGAAGTCCAGGGCGTGATGGCGCATGAAATGGGCCATATCACCGGCGGGCACATTATCCGCAGCTCCGAGGGAGCAAGCACCGCCACCGGCATCACCATCGTTTCGCTGCTGCTTGGCGTGGCCGCAATGGCGGCGGGCGCGGGCGAAGCGGGCATGGGGATCATGGCCGCCGGGCAGCAGGCCGCGATGGGCAAATATCTCGCGTTCAGCCGGGCTCAGGAATCCTCGGCAGATGCGGCCGGGGTGCAGTTCCTGTCCAAGGCGGGGATTTCGGGGCGCGGCTCGATCAGCTTCTTCAAGAAGCTCCAGAACCAGGAATTCCGCTATGGCGTGAGCCAGTCCGACGATGCCGCCTATTCGCGCACCCACCCGCTGACCGGTGACCGCATTGCCAATCTCGAACGGGATTACAAACAGGATCCCGCCTGGAACAAGCCCGATGATCCGGTGCTGCAGGAACGCTTCGTGCGGGCCAAGGCCAAGCTTTATGGCTATCTGGCCGATCCCAAGGCCACGCTGCGCGCCTTCCCCGTGACCATGACCAGCGTGGCCGCGCGCTATGCCCGCGCCTATGCCTATCACAAGGATGCGCAGGTCGACAAAGCGCTGGCGGAAACCGAGGCGCTGGTCGCAATCGATCCGACCGATCCCTATTTTCTCGAGCTCGAAGGGCAGATCCTGCTCGAATCCGGACGCCCCAAGGATGCAATCGAACCCTTGCGCAAGGCGACGCAATTGTCCGGCAATGCGCCGCTGATCGCCACCACATTCGGCCATGCGCTGATCGCGACCGAAAATCCGGCCAATTACGAAGAGGCCGAAAAGGTGCTCAAGACTGCGGTCGGGCGGGACCGGCTCAATCCTTTTGCCTGGTATCAGCTCGGCATGGTCTATGCCGCGCGCGGAGACATGCCCCGGGCGCGCCTTGCCAGCGCCGAACAGCAGGTGATGAGCGGCAATATGATGGAGGCGCTGCGCAGCGCCGAGGCCGCCGAACTGGGCCTGCCGAACGGCTCGCCCGACTGGCTGCGGGCGCAGGACATCGCACTGCAGGCACAGGCCGAGCTTGAACGCAGCAAGAAGCACAGGTAGCGCCTGCCACCATGGCAGTTCAAACCCGTTTCGGCAGCATCCTTACCACCACCGCGATCGTGCTCGGCGCGGCGCTGCTCGGCTTTGCCGGCGGCTGGGCCTGGCAGGCAAGCGGCGCCGGGCGTGGTGCGACCGAAAAGCTGGTACACAGCTATATCCTCGACCACCCCGAAATCCTGCCAGAGGCGATGCAGCGCCTGCAAGAGCGCGAAATGCTGAACCGCCTTGCTCCGCTGCGCGGGGCATTGGAAACCCCCTTCCCCGGCGCAGTGCTGGGCAATCCCAAGGGCACTGTCACGCTGGTGGAATTCACAGATTATCATTGCCCCTATTGCCGCTTGAGCGTGCCTGAAGTCGAAGCGCTGATCGCAGCGAACAAGGATCTCAAGGTCGTGATTCGCGAAGAGCCCGTGCTCTCGCCCGAGAGCGGCGATGCCGCGCGCATGGCGCTGGCGGCGGCCGACCAGGGCCTTTACGCCCGGTTCCACAAGGCGATGTTCGCGCATGAAACACTCTCGCGCGAAACGATCGATGCCGCCGCGCGCGAAGCCGGGCTCGATCTTGCCAAGGCAAAGGCCGATATCGCTTCGCATAAATATGAAGCCGAACTGCAGAACAATCTGCGCATGGCGGATGCGGTGGGATTCACCGGCACCCCCGCCTGGGTGATCGGCAAGCAGGCCTTTTCCGGGGCGATCGGACGGGATGCGCTGGCCGATGCGATTGCGCAGGCCCGCACCGCAAAACCCGCAAGCTGAGACGGCACAGAATGGTTGATCAAAACAGCCCCTTTGCCCCTCCTGCGGATGGCTGGATGTCACCGGCACAAAACAATCTGACCTTTGCCGGAAAATTGGGCTAAAACGCTGCCCATGGCCGTGCTGCCTTTCCAACCCACTCCGTTCTTCGGCAACAAGAACCGGGCTTTCTGGAACCTGCAATTCGTCGGCTGGGGCGGCGCGATGCTGCTGCGCGCGGTGACCGCGCTGGCCAATGCGCAGCCCTTTTCCTTCCTGGTGCTGGTGCTGATTGCCGCAATCACGGGCTTTTCGATCAGCCTGGTGCTGTCAGTCGTCTATCACCAGCTGATCAATCGCAGGCCGGTGGTCACCTGGAGCGCCACCACGCTGGCGCTGGCGCTGGCGGTCAGCCTTTATGCCTTCATCGATGCCTGGGTGATCGGACTCTACCGGCCGGACAGTGAATCGAGCTTCGCCCAACTGTTTCTGGGCGTATTCTATATCGACATGACCCTGCTTGGCGCATGGTCTGCGCTTTATTACGCGATCAATTATTTTCTCCAGGTGGAAGAAAAGGTCGATCAGCTCGAACGGCTCGAATTGCAGGCGACCAGCGCCCAGCTGGCAATGCTGCGCTATCAGCTCAACCCGCATTTCCTGTTCAACACGCTCAATTCGATTTCAACCCTGGTGCTGCTCAAGCAGACCGAACCGGCCAATGCCATGCTGACCCGGCTTTCTGCCTTTCTGCGCCACACGCTCGTCAATGAGCCGGGCGGCAGGGTGACGGTCGAGGAAGAGGTCGAAACGCTGAAACTCTATCTCGATATCGAACGGATGCGGTTCGAGGAACGGCTGCGCACCGAATTCCGCATCGAGCCTGCCGCCGGCAAGGCGCGGCTGCCCTCGCTGTTGCTGCAGCCGCTGGTGGAAAACGCGATCAAATATGCGGTTTCCCCGCAAGAGGAAGGCGCGCAGATCGCCATTGCCGCGCGGCTCGTCGGGCAAAGGCTTCGGATCACCGTTGCCGATACCGGGCCGGGATTGCAAAAGCACCCACACGACACGAGATTGTCTGGCACAAGCGTGGGAGGCGCAGGCATTGTTTCATCGACCAGCGTGGGCCTTGCGAATATTCGCGATCGGCTGGCCCAGGCCTATGGTGACGATCACATCTTCGAAACCCGCACACCGGCGCAGGGCGGCTTCACCGTCATAATCGAAATCCCCTATGATCCCGCCGAGCAAGAGGAGTCTGCAGTCTTGCCGAAACCACATAGCGCACCGGCCTATCCGGTTCAGCCCGCCCAACGCGAATTGAAGCTTGGCGCATGACCATCCGCACGATCATCGTCGATGACGAGAAGCTCGCGATCCAGGGCCTGCAATTGCGGCTCGAGGCCTTTCCCGATGTGGAAGTGATCGATACCTGCGCCAATGGGCGCGAGGCGATCCGCAAGATCAAGACCGAGAAACCCGATCTGGTGTTCCTCGATATCCAGATGCCGGGTTTTGACGGTTTCTCGGTGGTCAAGGGCGTGATGGAGATCGAGCCGCCGCTGTTCGTATTCGTCACCGCTTACCAGGAACATGCGATCCGCGCCTTCGAGGCCAATGCGATCAACTATCTGATGAAGCCGGTCGACGTCGACAAGCTGGCCGACACGCTTGAGCGGGTGCGCATCCGGCTGACCGAGAAGCGCTCTGCCGAAGAGGCGGAAAAGCTCAAGGGCGTACTGGCCGAAGTCGCGCCGGATGCGATGGTCGAAGGGCTGGTCGACGAGGATGACAGCACCGCGCGCTATGAAAAGCTGATCAATATCAAGGATCGCGGGCAGATCTTCCGGGTCGATATCGATTCGATCGAGCATATCGAGGCGGCGGGCGACTATATGCTGTATCTACACCGGCCGACAATTCGTTCGATCCTGCGCGAGACGATGAAGGATCTCGAACGCCGGCTCGATCCGCGCACCTTCCATCGCGTGCACCGCTCGACCATCGTCAATCTCGACAAGGTCCGCCAGGTCAAGCCGCACACCAATGGCGAATGTTTTCTGGTGCTCGAAAGCAGCGCCCAGGTGAAGGTCAGCCGGTCATACCGGGATGTGGTAGCCCGCTTCGTCCATTGATTGGTTTGCCCATGTGCGGATAGGCCTGCGCGAACCTGGCAAATCCGGCGCTTGAGGCCGGGCAAAAAACCCTCCACAGGCGATAGCTATGGCTTCCTTCTCGCTTCCCGGTTTCGATCCCGCGGCCTTCGTCCGCGCCACGCTGGACGAGGATCTGGGGGTCGGCCTGCCGGGGGGCGGGCATGACGTTACCGCTGAAAGCGTGATTCCCGCCGCAGCACGTTTTTCAGGCGTGATGGACAGCCGCGATGCGATCGTGGTCGCCGGCCTGCCGGTCGCCGCGGAGTTCTTCCGCACGCTCGACCCGGCGATGGTCATCGAATTGAGCGCTGAGGAAGGGCAGGAGGTTCCCGCCGGAAGCGATCTGATGCGCCTTTCCGGCAATGCCCGCGCGATGCTCACCGCTGAACGCAGCGCGCTCAATACCGTCCAGCATCTCTCCGGGATTGCCACCATGACGCGCGCCTATGTGCGGGCAATGGGCGATACGAAGGCAGTACTGCTGGATACGCGCAAGACCATTCCTGGCCTGCGGCAGCTCGAGAAATATGCCACCCGCATGGGCGGCGCGCAGAACCACCGGATGGGTCTGTGGGACGCGGCGATGATCAAGGACAACCATATCCTCGTCGCCGGCAATGTCGGCGAGGCAGTACGCCGGGCGCGCGACGCCGGGGTGACCCGGATCATCTGCGAGGTTGACCGGCTCGACCAGATCGAACCCGCGCTGGGCGCCGGGGCGAGCCATTTGCTGCTCGACAACATGAACCCCGCGCTGCTGGCCGAGGCGGTAGCGCTGGTTGCCGGCCGCGTGCCCACCGAGGCTTCAGGCGGGGTCACGCTCGACACCATCGGTGCGATCGCCGCCAGCGGGGTCGATTATGTCTCGGTCGGGCGCCTCACCCAAAGCGCGCCCGCCGCCGATATCGGGCTGGATTTCACGCCATTGTGAGCGCGGCGCGGTGAAGAAAGGCGCGCTGCTCGCCCTGCCGCTCGCCCTGCCGCTCGCCTTGTTCGGCACCATGGCCCAGGCGCAGGCCTATCAATGCCAGCTGCCCGGCGGGCCGATCGCCGTACCGAAGATCATCCCCGATGGACCGGCACGGCGCAGCGCCATCACCGGCTATTCGCTCGCGCTGAGCTGGTCTCCTGAATATTGCCGCACCCGCACCGCCAGCCCGGCGGATCATGTGCAATGTTCAGGCAGGAATGGCCGCTTCGGGCTGGTGCTGCATGGGTTGTGGCCCGAGGGCAGGGGCGCAGATTATCCGCAATGGTGCCCCACCACCTTGCGCCCTTCGCCCGAGCTGGTCCGGCAAAATCTCTGCCTGACGCCTTCGGCGCAGCTGCTGGCGCATGAATGGGCCAAGCATGGCGCCTGCATGACCCGGCGCCCGGAGGCCTATTTCAAGACGGCACGCATATTGTGGAACTCGCTGACCCTGCCCGATCTTGACCGGCTTTCCCGCCGCAAGGGTCTGAATGCCGGCCTGATTCGCGAAGCCTTCAGCGCGGCCTTCCCTGCGCTGAAGCCCGAAATGGTCGGGGTCGTTCTTTCGGAGCGTGGCTGGCTGCAGGAAATCAAGCTGTGTTACGGCAAGAACTTCAGGCCCGCGCGCTGCAGCAAGGGGCAGTTCGGTGCGCCCGATGCAGCCTCGGCAAAAATCTGGCGCGGGCTCTAACGCCGCGCGGCGAAAAATTCGCGCAGCAGGGCCGCGGCCTGATCCTCGCCCATGCCCGAATAGACCTCTGGCCGGTGGAGGCATTGCGGCTGCTCAAACAGCCGCGCGCCATGCTCCACCGCCCCGCCCTTGGGATCGGGCGCAGCATAGTAAAGCCGCGCGATCCGGGCGTGGGAGATCGCCCCCGCGCACATCGCGCAGGGTTCCAGCGTGACCCATAGATCGCAGCTTTCGAGCCGTTCCGCCCCCAGCACTTCGCTCGCCCGGCGAATCGCCAGCAGCTCGGCATGGGCGGTGGGATCCTTCAGGCCGCGCGGCGAATTATGCGCCTCGGCAATCACCTGGCCTTTGCAGGTAATCACCGCACCGACCGGCACCTCCCCCACGCTGGCGGCCGCGCGCGCCAGCGCAAGCGCGCGTTCCATCGGATCGGGGAGCGGCCAACGTGTCATCCCCCGAGCGCTAGCCCGTCACACCGCCAGCCGCAACGGCGCTGGATTGCTTGACGATTCGCCGAGGCCAAGCTATGCGCGCCGCTTTCCGGGACACACCCCAAGACTTCGACGAGAGAGAACCATGTCGCGCATCTGCGAACTGACCGGCAAGGGCCGCCAAGTGGGCCACAATGTGAGCCACGCCAATAACAAGACCAAGCGGGTTTTCCTGCCGAATCTGCAGAACGTCACGCTGCTGAGCGAAAAGCTCGACCGCAGCTACAAGTTCCGCGTGTCGACCAACGGCCTGCGTTCGGTCGAGCATAATGGCGGGCTCGACAACTGGCTGCTGAAGACCTCGGACGAAAAGCTTTCCGCGCGGGCACTCAAGGTGAAGCGCGAACTCAAGAAGGTCCAACAGGCCGCTTGAAATATCGGCTCTGGGAGGGGCTGCCTACGAATCAAAACGGCGCGCGGTTTCACCACCGCGCGCCGTTTCGTTTTGGGCGGTGCTTTCAACATTCCGGCCATGAGGATTCAGACCTTCAGGATAGCGGTTTGGGCGGCACCTGCCATTCAAGCCGCAGCAGATTGCTGTGCTGGAGCAGCCGCGCGCCATTATCGTCTGATATGAGCCACAGGGTGAGCGGCCCTCCATCCGTGCCGCCAGTCACCGCCAGGCCTTCATAATTGTCCATCGGTATGGGCCGCGCCAGCTCCCCCACCGATTGCCAGTGCCACACCGCGCCGGGGCGGATCAGCGCCGGGTCGGCCAGGGCAAGGCGGATGGTGAAGCGCGGGGGCAGCAGGCCCACGCCGCGCATCAGGATCAGCACCCGCCCATCGGGCAATTGCGCCATGTCGGAGGGATAGAACCCGGCAGGCGGATCGAATCCGAATTCCACCGCCGGCTTTCCATCCAGCGGATCGCCGGGGAACAGCAGCCCCGGGCTGGCCTTGTCGCCCCAGCGGAGGCGCGATTCGGCCAGCACGATGAAGCGCCCGTCGGCCAGCCGCACCATCGATTCCGGCCCGCCATTGCTGCGCCAGAAGCGCATTTGCGGCGGCGCGATGGCGTCAGGCCGTGAGAGGTCAGCCTTGAGGCGGATGATCGCATTGCGCCCCTCGAGGCCAATCCAGATCCGGCCGCTGGCGGGATCGCGCGTGGCCAATTCCATATCGCGCATCGCCTTGAGCGCATTGTCGCCCGGCAGCACTGTGCCCATCGCGACCGGTCCGGCGGCGCCGGGGATGGGAAAGCGCAGGAATTCGCCCCAATCGCTGATTGCGAGCAGCCCCTGCCCATCCGGCGCGAGCAGCGCGGAATAGGAGCCAAAGCGGGAATTCGGGCTGGTCAGCTGCCAGGCCCCTGTCACCCGCGGTCCATGGGGGCCGCCAATCCGTGCGTCAGGCCCGCTGGGAAGCGCCAGCGGGATCAGGTGGAGCATCTGGCTATGGTTCGGCGCCGGCGGCGCATGGCGCCACAGCAGCCCTGGTGAGAGACCCAGAGCGAGGATCAGGGCAAACAGCAGGCGGCGCATGGCGGGCGGAATGACCGCCTATTCCATCGGGCCGGTGAACAGCAGCGGATCGAGCCGCGCCGAGAGCCATTTGAGGCTCCAGTGCAGATGCGGCCCGGTGGCGCGTCCGCTCATCCCGATTTTCCCGATATATTGCCCCTGGCTGACATGATCGCCCAGCTTCACCGCGATTTCCGAACAATGGAGAAAGGAGCTGTTGAGCCCATTGCCATGATCGATCATCAGCAGATTGCCTTCGAGCGAGAAAGGCGTTTCGGCAGCCAGCACCACCACCCCGTCTGCCGGAGCGACAAAGGGCGTCCCGCTGGCGCCGGTGGCGATATCGATGCCTGAGTGATAGCTGCCCGGCTCGCCGCGATAGATGCGCTGCGATCCGAAACGCCCCGAAATACGCCCCTTGACCGGCCAGATGAAATGCTGCCGCCAGCCCTGCGCATCGGTCCGCATGGCGCGGGCCGCTGCGATCCGGTCAAGCTCTGGCTGGCGAATCTTCATGAACGCCGCGCTCGGCCCGCCCGTTCCGCGCGCAATATTGACCCGTTCGATATCCCAGGCGCGCGGGGCGACCGCCAGATCGCGTTCGATCTCGGTCCCGTTCGCCAAATGCGCCACAAGCCTGGCCTCGGTGCCCGCATCACGATCGAAAGCGGCGAAGAAGGAGCCGTCAGGCGCGAAGGGAAACTCCTGCCCGTCCAGCGCCGCTGTCACGGTTCCGCGCGGCAATGTCCCACGAACCCAGCCGCCCTGGGTCAGCTCGCCAGTGATCTCGAAACTGCTCGGCGGCACCACCGTGTCATCCTCGGGGTTGGTCGGCATAGGGCGCGCAGCGGGCACCGGGGCAAGCCCTGCGGCTTTGGCGGTTTCAGGCTCGCTCGCCAAGGCATAGCAGCCCGCCAATATGCCGAGCGCCAAAGTGGCCGCAGCAATGGGCAGCGCTGGGCGCAGTGCCTTCACACCTTGCCCATAAGGCGGCGGGTCGCGATTTCGGGCGAGGCATAGGCTTCCTGGCGCTCGACACACCAATAGCGCAGCGCTTCGAGTGGGATCGCTTCGCCGCTGACAGCGCAGGCGACAAATGTACCGGGCTTGACGACGCGAAAGCCGTTGGGGCCGAACAGCAGGGTGGCGGGCTTTTCGCCGGATGACATCAACATGACGATTTCCCTAGCAATTCCGGCCGCTCAAAACAATTCCGGCTGCTCACCCGTGCCGGGTTTCCCCGATTTTGGACCCGGTTTTGGCGCGCGCTTCGCCGCAGAGCCGGGCCCGTCATCGGCAGGAGCGACATCCAGTCGGCCATCCCCGAATTCGAGGGTAAGCACGCTATGTTTGCGCGCATCGACGGAAGATTTGACCACATGGCCGGAACTGTCGCTGACCAGGACATAACCGCGCCTTAACGGCGCCCGAGGATCAAGCTGGAGCCGCAGCCGTTCCAGCGCGGCCAGGCGCTCGCCCCGCGCGGCCAGCGGACGGGTGAGCAGCGCGGGGGTGAGCCGCACCGCAGCCAGTTGAAGCGCATTGCCCGATTGCCGTGCCCGGTCAGCCAGGCCGCGGCGCAGACGCTCGCCCAGGTCATCGAGCCTTTGCGCAGCCTGCGCCACCAGCGCCTCGGGCCGGGGCAGGCGCGAAACCCGCGCTTCGAGCCGTTCGCGCCCCAATGCCACCGGCCGGGCCATGGCGCGGCGCTGGCGCAGGGCGAATTCATCGAGCGTCGCGGCAAGTTCGGCGCGGACCGGAACCGCCATTTCCGCAGCAGCGGTTGGCGTCGGCGCGCGGCGATCGGCCGCGTAATCGGCCAGGGTGGTGTCCGTCTCATGGCCGACGGCGGAAATCACCGGAATAGTGCTTTCGGCGATCGCGCGGACCACGATCTCCTCGTTGAAGCCCCACAGATCCTCGATCGACCCGCCTCCGCGCGCCACGATCACCACATCGGGCCGCGCCACCGGCCCGCCCGGCTCGATTCCCGAAAAGCCGCGCACGGCAGCGGCGACCTGTTCGGCCGAGCCCTGGCCCTGCACCAGCACCGGCCAGACCAGCACATGGCAGGGGAAGCGATCGGCCAGGCGGTGGAGAATATCACGGATCACCGCCCCGGTTGGCGAGGTGACCACCCCGATCACCCGGGGCAGGAAGGGCAGGGCGCGCTTGCGGGCAGGCGCGAACAGCCCTTCGGCTTCGAGCCGCGCCTTGGTCTTTTCGAGCAGAGCGAGCAGCGCGCCCTCGCCCGCGATCTCCATCCGCTCGATCACGATCTGATAGGAGGAGCGCCCGGCATAGGTGGTCAGCTTGCCGCTCGCGACCACTTCGATCCCATCCTCCGGGCGGAAGGCGAGCCGCTGCACGCTGCCGCGCCACATCACCCCGTCAATCTGGGCGTTCTCATCCTTGAGCCGGCAATAGAGATGGCCCGATGCCGCCAGCTTGACCCCGGAAAGTTCGCCGCGCAGGCGCACGAAGCCGAAGGCGCCCTCCACCGTGCGCTTCAGCGCCGCGGAAATCTCGGTGATGGAGAGCGGCTCGGCGTTGTCGCCTGCCGAGCTGCGCGCTACCAGACCGGCCTCGAGATCGTCATCAGTGAAAGAAGAAGGGCCGGGCATGAATATCCTCTTGCTGGGATCGGGTGGACGCGAACATGCGCTGGCTTGGAAGCTGGCGCAATCCCGGCTGCTCAGCGAAACGGGGGCAACCCTGTTTGCCGCGCCGGGCAATCCCGGCATCGCGCAATATGCCCAGCTGGCCCAGCTTGAGCTGACCGACCATGCCGCAGTCGCCGCGTTCTGCGCCGATCAGCGCATTGGGCTGGTGGTGATCGGCCCCGAAGCGCCGCTGGTCGATGGGCTGGCCGATGCGCTGCGCGGCGAAGGCATCCCGGTCTTCGGCCCGTCCAAGGCCGCCGCCCAGCTTGAGGGCAGCAAGGGCTTCACCAAGGATCTGTGCGAACGCGCCGGCATCCCCACCGCCGGCTATGTCCGGACCAGCTCGCTCACCCAGGCGCTGGCCGCGCTCGATGATTTCAAGCCGCCCTTCGTGCTCAAGGCTGACGGGCTGGCGGCAGGCAAGGGCGTGGTGATCGCCGAGACCCGCGCCGATGCGGAAGAGGCGCTGGCCGACATGTTCGGCGGAGCCTTCGGCGAAGCGGGCGCCGAGGTAGTGATCGAGGAGTTTCTGACCGGGGAAGAGGCGAGCTTCTTCGTCCTGACCGACGGCGCCTCGATCATGCCGATCGGATCGGCGCAGGATCACAAACGCGTGGGCGATGGCGACACCGGTCCGAACACCGGCGGGATGGGCGCCTATAGCCCCGCCCGCGTGCTCAATTCATTGCTGCGCGGCGAGGTGATCGAACGGATCATCGCGCCCACCGTCAAGACCATGGCGGATGAGGGCATGCCCTATTCCGGGGTGCTGTATGCGGGACTGATGCTGACGCCCGAGGGGCCCAAGCTGATCGAATATAATTGTCGCTTCGGCGATCCCGAATGTCAGGTGCTGATGCTGCGGCTCGAAAGCGATCTGGGCGAGCTGCTGCTGGCCTGCGCCGAGAACCGGCTGGGCGCGATGGAGCCGGCGCGCTTGTCGGACCGGGCCGCGCTGACCGTGGTGATGGCCGCCAATGGCTATCCCGAGGCCCCTGAAAAGGGCGGCGCGATCCGCAAGATCGACGCTGCCGAAGCCGGCGGTGCAAAGGTGTTTCACGCCGGAACCGCACTGGGGGCAGACGGCAGCCTGATCGCCAATGGCGGGCGCGTGCTCAATGTCACCGCACTGGGCGCGACCGTGAGCGAAGCGCAATCAGCCGCCTATCGCGCGGTGACTGCGATCGACTTTCCGGGCGGGTTTTACCGCCATGACATCGGCTATCGCGAAGTCGCGCGGGAGGCAGCAAACGAGCGCCTCGACTAGCGCCCGGGCCAGGCAAGGTTGCAGCAATGCTGCGGCGGCAGCTGCGGTAAAGGATTCTAACTGAATCGTTTTTCGAACAGCGCGCCAAGATCGGCCTCAGGCCGCGCACCATAATGCGAGATCACTTCCGCAGCAGCGACCGCGCCCATATCGAGGCAGTCCGCAAGCGCTTTGCCGCGCAGATGGCCGAACAGGAAGCCGGCCGCGAAGAGATCACCCGCGCCGGTCGTGTCGATCACCTGCGCGATCGGTTCGGCGGGCACTTCGGCGCGCTGCCCCCCCGCCAGGGCGACCGCCCCCTGCGCGCCGCGCGTCACCACCAGCAGCGGCAGGCGGGGCGCGAGCGCAGCGATGCCCGCCTCGAAATCCTCCTCGCCGGTCAGCGCGGCGAGCTCCTGATGATTGGCGAACAGAATATCGATCATCCCGCCCTCGATCAGGGCCATGAAGTCATCCCCGAACAGATCGATCATGAAACTTTCGGACAGGGTAAAGGCAACCTTGCGCCCCGCCGCCTTGGCCGCTGCAATTGCCTGGCGCATCACGGCGCGCGGCTCTTGCGGGGCCCACATATAGCCTTCGAGATAAAGGATCGCGGCGTCACGCACCAAAGCGGGATCGAGCGCCGCCGGGGGGAGAAAATGCGAAGCGCCGAGAAAGGTGTTCATCGTGCGCTGGCCGTCGGGCGAAACCAGGATCAGGCAGCGCCCGGTGGGCGGATCGCCCGCGCGCGGTGGCGTGTCAAAATCGATCCCCACCGCGCGGATGTCATGCGCGAAGACCTCGCCCAGCTGGTCACTCGCGACCTGGCCGATAAAGGCGCATTGCGCGCCCAGTGCTGACAGGCCCGCAAGCGTATTGGCCGCCGAGCCACCCGATATTTCCCGCGCCGGGCCCATGGCAGCGTAGAGCTCGCGGGCCCGTTCTGCCTCGATCAGGGTCATGCCGCCGCGCACCAGCCCCAGCTCTGCAATCAGCTCATCCGCGCAGGGTGACATCACATCGACAATCGCATTGCCGATGGCGAGCACATCATAGCGCGGTCTGGTCATGGCTTGCCTTCGTCCGAATTGACACTCGCCCTGCCGCCAATGGCGATGCTCACGCCGCCGGTGCGGCAGGGCGGCGTTGACTTGCCGCGCGGCGCGCGCAATCGCAAGCAGCGATGAGCATGCCGATATCGATCCGCAAACGCGACCTGCTGCTGCTGGCTATCCCCGTACTGCTCGCAGGCTGCGGCGGCACGACCCCGCCGCCGCGTTCGACGCCGGCCAGCGCCAAGCCGCCGGTCAAGACCGGGGTGGTTCCGCGCCCCCGGCCCGCGGCGCAGATCATGCATCTGCCCGGGCTCGGCGACGTGATCGGGGCCAATGCCGGAAAATTGCTGCGGGAATTCGGTGAGCCCAGGCTCGATCTGATGGAAGGCGATGTCCACAAGCTGCAATTCAGCGGCACGCCCTGCGTGCTCGACATCTATCTTTATCCGCCCGAGAGCGGCGGCGAACCGCTGGCAACCCATGTCGATGCCAGGCGCGCCAGCGATGGGCAGGATGTCGATCGGGCGGCCTGCGTGGCCGCGCTCAAGAAACGCTGAGCCCCCGCCCCACGCGCTCAAAGTGTCAAACGGTAAAACTCTCACCGCAGCCGCACGCGCCCTTCGCGTTGGGATTTTCGAAAGTGAAGCCGGCGGCGAAATCGTCTTCCTGCCAATCCATGGTTGAACCCACCAGATAGAGCACGCTGGCGCCGTCAATATAGAGGACACCGCCCGGGGTTACGATCTTCTCGTCGAACGGAACTTCCTCGCTCACATAATCGACCGAATAGGCCAGCCCCGAACAGCCGCGGCGCGGCGTCGAAAGCTTGACCCCGATCGCGTCATCTGGCGCGTTGCGCATCAGATCGGCAATCCGCAGTTCGGCCGCGGGCGTGAGAATGACGGCGGCGGGCAGGGCGCGGGTTTTGGTGGTGGCAGTCATAGCATTCCAAGCTCCAAGCGGGCTTCGTCGCTCATCTTGGCTGGATCCCACGGCGGATCCCACACCAGATTGACCTCGGCATCGCGGATGCCCGGCACACTGCCGACGCGCAATTCGACCTCGCCGGGCATGCTTTCGGCCACCGGACAATGCGGCGTGGTGAGCGTCATCGTCACCACTGCATCGCCATCGGCTGTGACATCGACCCCGTAGATCAGCCCGAGATCATAGATGTTCACCGGAATTTCGGGGTCGAAAATATCCTTGAGCGAGGCGATCACCGCATCATACAGCGCCCCGCCCGGCTCGCCCGCCTGGGCGGCGGCCGGCTGCTGGGCAAGGAAGCCTTCGAGATAGTCGCGCTTGCGTTCAAGCTTTTCGCCCGCAGTTTCGGGGGCCTCGTCCAGCTCGACCCGCGCGCGCGGCGGCGCCTCGACGCTGTCCACCTGCTCGACTGAAAAGCCCTTGGCGGTCTCGTCACTCATTGGAAAATCCTCTTGGTCCGCTCGATACCGGCGATCAGCGCCGCAATATCGCCTTGGTCACTATATAATCCGAAGCTCGCCCGCGCGGTGGCCGGCACGCCGAGATGGTCCATCAGCGGCTGCGCGCAATGATGCCCTGCGCGAATGGCGACATTGGCCTCATCCAGAATCGTGCCCAGATCATGCGGATGGATGCCATCGAGCGCGAAGCTGACAATCCCGGCTGCATCGTCCGGCCCGAACAGGGTCACATCATTCATCCCGCGCAGCGCCTCGCGCAGCTGGGCGACCAGCGCGTTTTCGTGGCGTTCGATCGCCCCGATCCCGAGCTGCGAAACATAGTCCACCGCCGCGCCGAAACCGATCGCTTCGGCAATCGCCGGAGTTCCTGCCTCGAAGCGCTGCGGCGCGGGTGCGTAAGTGGTCCTGGCGAAGGTCACCCGGTCAATCATCGCCCCGCCGCCCTGATAGGGCGGCATGGCCTCAAGGATCTCCGCCCGCGCCCACAGCGCACCGATCCCGGTTGGGCCATAGAGCTTATGCGCTGAAAAGGCGTAGAAATCGCACCCCAGCGCGGCGACATCGATCGTCAGGCGTGGCACCGCCTGGCAACCGTCGAGCAGCAGCTTCGCGCCCACCCGATGCGCCAGATCCGCCGCGCGCTTCGCATCGAGCACCGAGCCGAGCACATTGGAGACATGCGCCAGGGCGACCAGCCTGTGCTGCGGGGTGAGCATGGCTTCGGCCGCATCGAGATCGATCCGGCCATCGGCGGTGAGCGGGCAGACATCGATTTCGGCCCCGGTCCGCGCGGCAATCATCTGCCAGGGCACGATATTGGAGTGATGCTCCAGCATGGACAGCAGGATGCGGTCACCCGGTTTGAGATTGGCGCCGCCCCAGCTCGCCGCGACCAGATTGATCGCCTCGGTCGCGCCGCGGGTGAAAACGATTTCCTGTTCCCGCCCGCCGATGAAGGCCGCGACCCGCCGCCGCGCCGATTCATAGGCCAGGGTCATCTCGGCCGAACGGGCATAGACCCCGCGGTGGACGGTGGCATAATCGCGGCCCAAGGCTGCGCTCACCGCATCGATCACCGCCGCGGGCTTCTGCGCCGTGGCGGCACTGTCCAGATAATGCCATTCGCTGCCATCGGCATGAATCAGCCCCGGAAAGCCGGCCTTGCGGGTGAGCGTATCGGCGATGCTCACAGGCTTTCTCCATCCAGCGCCGAGAGCGCGGTTTCGAGCATGGCCTCGCGCTGATCAGCATCCTCCAGCGCCGCGAAGGCATCGGCCACGAAGGCGCGGATCAGCAATTTGCGCGCGGCTTCGGGCGCGATTCCGCGCGCGGCCATGTAAAAAGCGGCGGCCTCGTCCATCGCCCCGATGGCGACACCATGCGCGCATTTGACATCGTCAGCGAAGATTTCGAGCTCGGGCTTGGCATTGGCCGAGGCGCCCGCTTCGAGCAGGATCGCGCGGAAATTCTGCGCCGCATCGGTCTTCTGCCCATCGCGTGCAACCTCGATCCGGCCGAGGAAATTGCCGGTCGAGCGGCCCCATTGAACCGCGCGGACCACCTGATGGCTGGTGGCTTCGGGTTCCGCATGGTCGAGCCGGGTGATGATTTCGCGCACCGCCGTACCGCCACCGATGATCACCCCGCCGAATTCGAAATGCGCCCCGCGCGCAAGGCGGACCTCAATCTCGAGCCTGGTATAGGCACCCGCCGAGGCTATCGCGAAAATCTCCGCCCGCGCGCCTTCGCCCAGGACCAGCCGGACCCGGTGCAACCCGGGATGGGCCTGATCAAGAATAAGTTCCTGGAAATGAATTTCACCGGGAGACAGCGTAATCTCGTGCCACAGATCAAGGCTCTCCGGGGCAAGCTCCGCCAGCGCCGAGCCATCGGCGTAACGCCAATCTTCATCCCGCGTCGTGGGCAGAACTGCGGTGCTCGCCATCATGAACCTGCCCTTCGAGCAAGCTTGAAGTCGGCCAGCAGCTTCGGCTTTGCCCGGTCAACACAGGCTCCGATCGCATCATTGTCGATCTTGCCTTTGCGGACGCATTTGGTCGCCGTCTTGCACAGCTGGCCATCCAATTTCTGGTCGCCGCTCAATTCATTGAGCGCGCAATGATAGCGGCCCTGCTGATCGCGCACGACCTGCGCCGAAATAGTCTCCAGCCGCCTCGCGAGCACGACTATCTCGTCGTCCGGCAGCGCTGCAGGCGCTGCCGCAGCAAGCAAACTGGCAAAAAGCACGCTCATGCGACTACCGCCTCATAGCCCTCTTCCTCAAGCTGCAGTGCCAGTTCAGGCCCGCCGCTCTTCACGATCCGGCCCTTGGCCAGCACATGCACCCGCTCCGGCTTCACATAATCGAGCAGGCGCTGATAATGGGTGATCAGCAGCACGCCCTTGCCGGGCTGGCGCATGATCGCATTGATCCCTTCACCCACAATCCGCAGCGCATCGATATCGAGCCCGCTGTCGGTCTCATCCAGCACCGCCAGCGCGGGATCGAGAATGCCCATCTGGACCATCTCGGCGCGTTTCTTCTCGCCGCCTGAAAAGCCGACATTCACCGCCCGCTTGAGCATCTCCATATCGAGCTTGAGCAGGCTGGCCTTTTCGCGCGCGAGCTTGAGAAACTCCCCGCCTGTCAGCGCTTCTTCGCCACGGCTCTTGCGCTGCGAATTGAGCGCCTCGCGCAGGAACTGGGCGAAGCTGACGCCGGGAATCTCGACCGGATATTGAAAACCGAGAAACAGCCCGGCAGCGGCCCGTTCATGCGGTTCAAGGCTGAGCAGATCCTGCCCCAGGAATTCCACCGAACCGGACGTAACCTCATAGCCGGGCCTGCCGCCCAGCACATAGGCCAGCGTGCTTTTGCCCGCGCCATTGGGGCCCATGATCGCATGGATCTCGCCCGCGCCGACGCTGAGCGTCAGCCCGTCGAGGATTTTGGTACCGCCGATTTCGGCGTGGAGGTTTTCAATCTTGAGCATAGGATCTTTCACTGCGTCTTGCGCTTCTGGGTCGCGGAGCCTGGATCACCGGCCGTTCGAACGGCTTTTGCAGTTCCACATTGATCGCACGGATCACCGTTTCGATATCGTCGCGCACCTGATCTTCGGTAAAGCGCAGCACCCGCACCCCCACTTCGATCAGCTTGCGGTCGCTCAGCGCGGCAAGGGTGGCATCGGCTTCGCCCGGCCCGCTGACTTCAACCACCAGCCAGCGCGATTTGCAGGCAAAATCGACCACGGTGGAGCCCATGATGACCTGATGGCCGAAGGTGAAGCCGCCCTGCGCCTTGTCCTTCAGGCGCGCCCACAGCAGCGCTTCCGCCTCGGTCGGATTGCGGCGCATGTCGCGGGCATGTTCGCGCACCTTTTCCCGCCGCGCGGGAGAGATCTTCCAGCCGCGCGTCGGATCAGCTCCGCTGGGGCCATCGTCCGGCTTCACCGAACCAAGTGACAATTTCCGGCGTTCGCCAGCCTGCTCAGCCGTCTGTTCAGCCGTCGGTTCGGGCGTCTGTTCGCTCATCCCACGCTTCCTTCGAGCGAAATTCCCAGCAACTTCTGCGCCTCGACCGCGAATTCCATCGGCAATTGCTGCAACACTTCCTTGGCGAATCCATTGACGATCAGCGCCACCGCCTCTTCCGTGCCAAGCCCGCGCTGCATCGCGTAGAACAGCTGATCATCGCTGATCTTGCTGGTGGTCGCCTCATGCTCGATCTGGGCGCTGGGGTTCTTCACCTCGATATAGGGCACGGTATGCGCGCCGCATTGATCGCCCAGCAGCAGCGAATCGCACTGGGTGAAATTGCGCACCCCGTCGGCATTGGCGGCGACCGCCACCTTGCCGCGATAGGTGTTGTTGGAGCGGCCCGCGCTGATGCCCTTGGAGACGATGGTCGAGCGGCTGCGCGCGCCATTGTGGATCATCTTGGTCCCGGTATCGGCCTGCTGACGATTATTGGTGACCGCAACCGAATAGAATTCGCCCACCGAATCCTCGCCATTGAGCACGCAGCTGGGATATTTCCAGGTGATCGCGCTGCCGGTTTCGACCTGGGTCCAGCTGACCTTGCTGCGCTTGCCCTGGCACAATGCGCGCTTGGTAACGAAATTATAGATCCCGCCCTTGCCCTCGGCATCGCCGGGATACCAGTTCTGCACCGTCGAATATTTGATCTCCGCATCGTCCAGCGCGACCAGTTCGACCACCGCTGCATGCAGCTGGTTTTCATCGCGCATCGGCGCGGTGCAGCCTTCGAGATAGGAGACATAGCTGCCCTTGTCGGCGATGATCAGCGTGCGTTCGAACTGCCCGGTGTTCTGCGCATTGATCCGGAAATAGGTCGACAGCTCCATCGGGCAGCGCACCCCTTCGGGGATGTAGACAAAGGTGCCGTCCGAAAAGACCGCGCAATTGAGCGCGGCGAAGAAATTGTCACGCTGCGGCACGACCTTGCCGAGCCATTTTTGCACCAGCTCGGGATATTCGCGCACCGCTTCGGAGATCGAGAGGAAGATCACTCCCGCGCGCTTCAATTCCTCACGAAAGGTGGTGGCGACAGAAACGCTGTCAAACACCGCATCGACCGCAACCTTGCGCGCACCTTCGACCCCGGCGAGAACCTTCTGTTCCTCGATCGGAATGCCGAGCTTTTCATAGACCCGCAGGATCTCCGGATCGACTTCGTCGAGACTGCCGAGCTTGTCCTTCGCCTTGGGCTCGGCGAAATAATAGGCGTCCTGATAATCGATCGGCGCAATATCGAGCTTGGCCCAATCGGGCGCGGTCATGCCCTGCCACAGGCGAAACGCCTTGAGCCGCCATTCGAGCATCCATTCAGGCTCGTTCTTCTTGGCCGAAATGAAGCGCACGGTGCTCTCGTCGAGCCCCTTGGGCGCGAAACTCTGTTCGATATCGCTCGAAAAACCCCATTCATAGGTTTCGAGCTTCTTCGCCGCGTCGCGCGCGTCCTGATCGCGGGCGGGCTGATCGCGGGTGGGGGCACCGTCGCTCATGCCGCGCTCTCCTTCACCGAGGCGACGACAAAGCGGCTCAGCGGCACATCGGCCAAAGCGCCGCGCATCGCCGCGTTGACCGCGCCCCAATGCGGGCGCGCCGTGCAGGCGGCTTCATGCACACAATCGTGCCGCCCTTCCTCGACACAGGTGGTGAGCGCAATCGGGCCTTCGACAGCCTCGACGATATCCGCCAGGCTGATCGCTGCGGCGGGACGTGCAAGCTGCAATCCGCCATGCGCGCCGCGCGCGGAGCGCAAGAGACCGGCATTGCTGAGCATGCTGACCAGCTTCTGCACCGTGGGCACCGGCAGCTGGGTCTCTTCCGCCAGCTGAGCGGCGGAAACGCGCGCAGAGCCGCAATGGCGCGCGGCGGCGCTCATCGTGACGACTGCATAATCGGCCATGCTGGAAAGACGCATCTGTTCGATCGACCTCAATTCAGAGTGATTCGTTCCGGTTTCACATAAGCAGCACCTGCCGCATTGCAACACGCAAGCGGCCGAATCGGCTGAATTGAGCAAAAAAAGGGCGGCTTTCCCGAAGGAAAACCGCCCATGAAGTCGAGAACTCGAGAACATTGCTGCTTCGAGCCCTTCGGGTCGCACGCTCTTCCTAGGGGGGAATGCCGGGCCCGAATTGTAGGAAAGCGACAGCAAGAGTGGCAATTGCGCAACAATGGTGCTGATAATTGTGCATTGCGAAGCGTTGCGTGCCGTCGACAGCGCGCGCGCTTTGCCATAGGCAACCGGGCGATGCTGTTCCGCCTGATCCGGCCCGCCCTGTTCGCGTTTGCGCCCGAAACGGCACATGGGCTTGCCCTTCGCGCGCTTCGTGCTCTGCCGCCCGGGAAGCCCGTTGCATTTGGCGGACCGCTCGGTTGCACTGTGGCCGGGATTGCCTTTCCCAATCCGCTCGGCATGGCGGCCGGCTTCGACAAGAATGGCGAGATACCCGATGCCTTGCTCGGGCTCGGCTTCGGCTATGCCGAGGTAGGTTCGATGACGCCCCTGCCCCAAAAGGGCAATCCCAAGCCGCGCCTGTTCCGGCTGACCGAAGACCGCGCAGTGATCAACCGGATGGGTTTTAACAACCAGGGTGCAGAGGCTGCGGCGCGCAGGCTGGCATTGCGCAAACAGAGCCCCGGTGTGGTGGGCGTCAATATCGGGGCGAACAAGGACTCCGCAGACCGGATCGCCGATTATGGCGTGATGGCCCGCGTGATGGCCCCGCTGGCGACCTATCTTGCGGTCAATGTCTCAAGCCCGAATACCCCGGGCCTGCGCGCGCTGCAGGACGAAGGTGCGCTCGGCGAATTGCTCGACACTGTAAGAGACGGCGCGAGCGAGGCGTGCAAGGGCAAACCGCCGCCGATCTTCCTCAAAGTCGCGCCAGACCTTCTGCCGGCCGATATCGATACGATTACGCGGATTGCACATGACAAGCAGCTGGGCGCGCTGATCGTCACCAACACCACGATTTCGCGGCCGCCGCTGGTTTCGGTTCACGCGGGCGAATCCGGCGGCTTGTCCGGCCAGCCGCTCAAGCGGCTTGCGCTGGAGCGGCTGAGGGATTTCCGCAAGGCGACCGGCGGCGCCATTCCCCTGATCGGAGTGGGCGGCATCGCCAATGCCGAGGATGCCTGGACCCGCATCAGGGCCGGCGCGAGCCTGATCCAGCTCTATTCAGCGATGGTCTATGAAGGGCCGGGTATCGCCCGCAGGGTCTTGCGCGGGATCGAGGCGCTGATGCGGCGGGATGGTTTCGCCTCCATTGAAGCCGCAGTCGGGAGCGAATAGCAGAGGCCATGCTGAAGAATTTCATTGCCGCCGCCCTCCTACCGATCGCCCTGTGGTCCTGCACGGCTGCGAATGGAGAGGCCCCCGCCAGCACGCCGCCCTCCATTGCGCCGGTTGCGCCTGCTGCGTCAACCTGGACTGGCATGGTCAGTGCAGCCGATCCCCGCGCAGCCGAAGCCGGCGCGCAGATCCTGCGCAAGGGCGGCAGCGCTACCGATGCCGCGATAGCGACCATGCTGGCGCTGGGGGTGGTGGAACCGCAAAGTTCGGGCGTTGGCGGAGGCGGCTTCATGCTGCGCGGCGATCCCACAGGCCAGGTCGAGAGTTTTGACGGGCGCGAGGCCGCGCCGATGGCCGCCGGACCGGACTGGTTCCTCGATCCTGCGGGCAAGCCGCGCCCCTTTATGGAAGCCGTGCTTTCGGGGCTCAGCGTGGGTGTACCGGGCAATGTCGCGCTGGCTGCGAAGGCGCATGCAAAGAATGGCAAGCTCCCCTGGGCCGAACTGTTCACCCCCGCGATCAAGCTGGCGCGCGACGGATATGTGATCACCCCCCGACTGCATGATTTCCTGATTCAGGCGCGCAACCGCGCCGGCGCCGACGCTTCGGGCCGGGCCCTGTTCTATGATGCAGCGGGCGCGCCGCTGCCGGTGGGAACCCTGGTGAAGAATCCGGCCCTGGCCGACACGCTCGCCCGGATCGCAGCCGAAGGGCCGGACGCCTTTTATACCGGCGACAATGCACTGGCGATCGCCACGCATGTTGCCGCCGGAACGCCCGGGCCCAAAACCATGGTCAGCGGCGACATCGAACATTATGTGGCGAAGCAGCGCACACCGGTATGCGGCACCTATCGCGGCTATCGCATCTGCGGGATGGGGCCGCCCTCTTCCGGTGCGACCACGGTGCTGGCAATTCTCAAGCAGCTCGAACCGTTCGACATGTCAGGACTGGGCAAGGATTCACCGGTGGCGTGGCATCTGTTTGCCGAATCGCAGCGCCTCGCCTTTGCTGACCGTGAACTTTACCTCGGCGATGATGATTTCGTCCCGGTGCCGGTCAAGGGCCTGATCGACGATGCCTATCTTGCGCAGCGCGCGCGGCTTATCTCGCCCACATCGACCATGGCTGCCGCCCCTGCGGGCAAGCCCTTCATAGGCGATGCCCCGCCGATCGCCTGGGCGGATGGCGATGAACCGGAAGAGCATGGTACGACGCATTTCGTCGTGGTCGACAGCCAGGGCGACGCGGTAAGCTATACGTCCACCGTCGAAGGTTCCTTCGGTTCAGGCATGATGGTCGGCGGCTATTATCTCAATAATGAACTCACCGATTTCAGCTTTTCGCCCGAGGTCGGGGGCCTGCCGGTGGCCAATCGGGTGCAGCCGGGCAAGCGTCCGCGCAGTTCGATGTCCCCCACGCTGGTCTATGATGCGGATGGCAGGCTGGTGCTGGCGATCGGTGCCGCTGGCGGGGCGACGATCCCGGTGCAGGTGTCCAAGGCGCTGATCGGCTGGATCGACTGGCATCTCACCGCCCAGCAGGCAATCGCGCTGCCGATGCTGTTTTCCCCCGGCGACACGATCATGATTGAGCCCGGCTCCTCGCTGGAAGCCATGGTTCCAGCACTGGAAGCGCTGGGGCACAAGGGCATCACCGCGCGGGCGCTTCCGCTCAAGGCCAATGCGATCGAACGCGGCAAGACGGGGTGGGTCGGTGCAGCCGATCCGCGCAGCGAAGGCACCGCCGTCTCCCAATAGCGCCCCGGCGTAGTGCTTGCCGCTCGGGAATTGGACGCCTAAACCTGCACCGAGGCCCGGGTTTCAAACCGGGCGAGAGGGGAAGCAGGATCAACCGATGAAGCTCACCGATTTCGGATCGGCCAACAATCTTGTCCGCCTGTTCCTGATGCGGGCGGATGAATTGGGCGACAAGCCATTCCTCTGGGCCAAGCGCGGGGGCAATTGGCAATCGCAGAGCTGGAGCGAGGTTGCGCAGAAGATTTGCCTGCTGGCCGAAGCCCTGCGGGCGCTGGGCCTGAAAGATGGCGATCGGGTGATGCTGGTTTCGGAAAACCGCCCCGAATGGTGCATTGCCGATCTGGCGATCATGGCGGCCGGCTGCGTCACCGTTCCCGCCTATGTCACCAATACCGCGCGTGATCATCAGCACGTGCTGGACAATTCCGGCGCCCGCGCGGTGATCGTTTCGACCGAGAAGCTGGCCAAGCCGCTGCTGCCCGCGATCATGACCTCTGGGCTTGCCGAGCATGTGATCGGGATCGACGATTTGCGTCGCCATCAATCGGGCACGTTCGACATCCATGGTTGGGATGCGATGCTGGCGGGCGATAGCGCGGCCGCGCGCCAGGCGGTGGAGCAACGCATCGCCGGGATCACCCGCGAGACCATGGCCTGCATCATCTATACCAGCGGCACCGGCGGCGCGCCGCGCGGGGTGATGCTCCACCATGGCGCAATCCTGTGCAATGTCGAAGGCGCGGCCGATCTGCTGGTCGAGGATTTCGGCTGGGGCGACGAGATTTTCCTGTCCTTCCTGCCGCTGTCCCACGCCTATGAACATACGGGCGGACAGTTCCTGCCGATCGGGCTGGGTTCGCAGATCTATTATGCCGAAGGGCTCGACAAGCTTGCCAGCAATATCGAGGAAGTGCGCCCCACGATCATGGTGGTGGTGCCGCGGATGTTCGAAGTGCTGCGCACCAGGATCATGAAGCAGGTCGAAAAGCAGGGCCGCTTCGCCAATTATCTGATGGACCGTGCACTCGCGATCGGTGAACTTTCCTTCAACGGCCGCAAGCGCCTGCGTGACCTGCCCATGCAGCTGCTGCTTGAACGCACCCTGCGCCCCAAGATCCGCGATCGTTTCGGCGGTCGGATCAAGGCGCTTGTTTCGGGCGGGGCGCCGCTCAATCCTGATGTCGGGACCTTCTTCCAGGCCATGGGGCTGACCATGCTGCAAGGCTATGGCCAGACCGAGGCGGCTCCGGTGGTGAGCTGCAACCGGCCCAAGGTAGGGCTCAAGATGGATACGGTCGGCCCGCCGATGAAAGGGGTCGAGGTCAGGATTGCAGCGGACGGGGAAATCCTCGTGCGCGGTGAGCTGGTGATGAAAGGCTATTGGCGCAATCCGGCCGAGACCGAACGCGCGCTGCAGCCTGACCCGCTCGAAACCGACAAGGGCCCATGGCTGCATACCGGCGATATCGGGCATCTTGATGCAAAGAACCGGATCGTCATCACCGACCGCAAGAAGGACATGATCGTCAACGACAAGGGCGATAATGTCGCGCCGCAGAAGATTGAAGGCATGCTGACACTCCAGCCCGAGATCGCACAGGCGATGGTGGCGGGCGACAAGCGGCCCTATATCGTGGGGCTGGTGGTGCCGGATGTCGAATGGGCGCTGGATTGGGCGCGCCGCAATGACGAAAAATTCGACCTCACGGCGCTGCAGAAGCTGCCCGCGTTCTGCAGTGCGGTCCGCGCCGCGCTCGATCGGGTGAACCAGGATCTCTCGGTGGTCGAGAAAGTGCGGCAATATGCCTTCGCCGACGAATCCTTCACGATCGAAAATGGTGAAATGACCCCGAGCATGAAAATCCGTCGCCACATGATCAAGGCGCGCTATGGCGAACGTCTCGACGCACTTTACAAGGGCTGATCATGGCCGATTATCGCAAGATTGCCCTGCACCACCCCGAGGTGCGCGAATATATCCGCCTGCGCAAATGGGTCCATCGCGGAGATGCGGTTGCCTATGGCCCCAATCTTGAGGGCAGGCATCTCTCCACCGATGCCATGGGCTTTCGCCATTCGGTGTTCGAAGGGAAGCGGCTTTCGGTTGGGGATTGCACCCGGCAGGAGCGCTATGGTCTCGTGTTCGGTCCGTCGAATGTCTATGGCTTTGGCCTGCCGGGCAATGAGGCAACATTCCCTTCCGTGATGGGAGAGCAATTCGGATTTCCTTTTGGCAATGTGTCCTTTCCCGAAGGCACCAGCCGCTCAGCCTATTCGGTATTGCTCAATCTGATCACCAACGCGAAACGCCGCCCGGCAGCCGTGCTGCTGCTTACCGGCGGAGATTTTACCAGCTTTTGCTATACCGGCATTGCCGATCCGGTGTTCGGGCCGCCCGATCTCTTTTCAAGTGACGGCGCGATCAAAGAGCGCGCGGGCAAGATCGATGTGCGCAAGGAGTTCGGGCGTCTGCTGGCCTATAGCCGGCTATGGACGGCCGCGATCATCAGTTTGTGCCGGCAGACCGGTGTCCCGCTTGCATTCGGTGACGATGTAACCTTCTTCGAGAAGGCGGCGCCCAGCGACTATGATCTCGAATGCCGGATGGGTATCGGCAGCACATCGCGGCAGGAGCAGCAATTTGCAATCCACCGTGCCTTGGCAAAATCCTTTACCGATGCGCGCTTTGCCCAGGTGCAAAATGCCGGCGTACCGATCGGCGGGCCGGGGCACGGCAATCGCATCACCTATGTGGACGAGTTTCACTATGATGCGCCCGGGGTGCGGGCGCTGTCGGCGGACTTCGCCCCGATAGTGCAGCAGGCGATGGACGCCCGGCGCTAGCGATTGCCCAATTCGAGGCGGATCGCCCCGAGCTGTTGCTTGAGAATCAGAAAGGAGTGTTCCAGCTCTTGCTGGAAGGCTTCCGCTTCGGCGCGGCTGACCGCCCAGCGCCCCTTGGCTGCGCGGTTGCCGCGATAGGAAATCATGTCAAACAGCGCATACCAGCTGCCTTCGCGGTCGACCGTTTCGGTCGAAACGCCATGTGCCAGGATTTCACTGCGCGATTCGAGTCCTTGCCAGCTGGCCAGCACTGCGCTCGCATCCTTGGCCTCGGTGTCCTCGCCGAGCAGATCGATCATCCGCACGGCCTCTACCGTGCGCTGCACAGCAAGCGAATGCAGCTGCACCCGGATCCCGGCCTCGCGCGCCAGAACCAGCAGCGCGCCGATCAGCACCTCACCCTGGGCGAAAGTGTCGAGACACTCCGAACGCCAGGCCTCGATTTCGGCCCGCGCCAGGTCATGCTGCGAGAGCTGATCGAAATTTTCTACACTCATCTGCGTCAATCCTGCTTAGGCCGCCTCGGCTTCGACATATTCGGGATAGAAGCTGGGCGCGCGTGCCGACCAACCGGGAGCGGTGGCGGCAGCTTCGCTCAGGCTCTGCAGCAATTGCTTGCGGCGTTCCGGGCGGATCTGCGGCAGGGCGGCAGCCCCGCAAAAGGCGGCAGGCAGCCAGGGCCTGATATCGGCGCCCAGCAGACGTTCGTAGAGAAAGCGATAGGCGGAAAAGCCCTGCAGCCGTTCCTGCGTGAGATCGAATGCGGAAACGCGCAGCAATTTGCCCATGAAACCGTCAAGACCATCAAGCGAGGCTTCATCCGCGCAGAGACCGCGCAGGCCCTTCAGATCCTGATAGGCGACATATTGGCGGCGGATCGCGGAACGCTCGTCGGCATCGCGTGCCCACAGCTTGAACGCATCTTGCCGGCCAAGCCCGACATCAAGGCTGCGCTTGATATAGCGCTGCTCGCAGGGTGCGAAATTTGCGAATTCACGCAATTCCGCGATTGTCAGCGAAGTGGCTTCCTGAATTGCCATGTCCCCGGCCCCTCCAAGCGGCCCCGGAAACACCAATCGCCTATCGTGGTTAGCATCTCGTTAAAGCTAAGCGGGAATTCGTGCAGCCCGGGCCCGGGGCCGCATTGCAACTGTCAGTCTTCGAGCGAAGCCGCGTCTTTCACGCTGAGCTCAGGCTTGGCACTCGCATCGCCGAAGACCACTTTGGAGAGATGGTCTTCGCCCATTGTCAGCCCGTTGTAATCAGCGCCGACGCAATGCGGTTTGACGCCGTTGAGCCATTGCTGGACCGAGAGAAACACGCCGCCGCCTTCGCCGAAAACGGCCCCATGAATGTCGTTGGGCAGGACCCTGATGGAAAAGCCGCGCCGGTTGGCCAGGCCCAGCGGAGTGTCCATCGCGAACAGTTCCTCTTCCGCGTAGAGATATTTGCCGCTGTGCGAGAAGCGGATATTGCCGCCGACATAGACCTGGATATTGTCGACATTCGGGTGGGTGTGTTCCGGTATCACCGTCCCAGCGGGAGCGGCGAACATCTGCACCTGAAAGGGATCTTGCCGGTAGAGCAGGATGGAAGTGACATTCTCGATCATTGAAACAGCGCCTGCGAACGGCACCGCGCCGATAACCGGAGCCTGCTTGAGGAAAGAATCGCAGAATTTTTCGAGCTGGTCCAAAACTTTTCCGCCGCCTGCAATGGTAGTTTTCAATGCGAAAGCATGTGGTTCAGGGCCCTGTTTACACCTTGGCCCGGCGCGAGCAAATATCCGGGCGCCAGATTAGATCAGGCCGGCAAGCGGGCTTGATGGATCGGCATATTTGCGAGTGGCCATCCGCCCGGCGAGATAGGCTTCGCGACCGGCTTCCACGGCAAGCTTCATCGCCCGGGCCATACGAATCGGGTCCTTCGCTTCGGCGATCGCGGTGTTCATCAGCACTCCGTCGCAGCCCAGCTCCATCGCTACAGCCGCGTCACTGGCGGTTCCGACACCCGCATCCACCAGCACCGGCACGCTTGCGCCCTCGACGATCAGCCGGATCGTGACCCGGTTCTGAATGCCTAGCCCCGAACCGATCGGTGCGCCGAGCGGCATCACCGCCACCGCGCCAGCTTCTTCCAATTGCTTGGCCGCGATCGGATCGTCGACGCAATAGACCATCGGCAGGAAGCCTTCACTGGCCAGCACTTCGGTGGCCTTGAGCGTTTCACGCATATTGGGATAGAGTGTGCGCGCCTCGCCCAGCACTTCGAGCTTCACCAGATCCCAGCCGCCCGCCTCGCGCGCAAGGCGCAGGGTGCGGATCGCGTCATCAGCGGTGAAGCAGCCTGCGGTGTTGGGCAGATAGGTGATCTTTTTCGGGTCGATGAAATCGGTCAGCATCGGTGCCTTGGGGTCCGAAACATTGACCCGGCGCACTGCTACCGTGACGATATCTGCGCCGGATGCCTCAAGCGCGGCGGCATTCTGCGCGAAATCCTTGTATTTCCCGGTGCCGACGATCAGGCGCGAGCGGAATTTCCGCCCGGCAACGGTCCAGCTGTCATCGCCGGAAACGCCCACCTCGCCGCCGCCGACGAAATGGACGATTTCGAGCACATCGCCTTCGGAAAGCCGGGTCTCTTTCAATGTCGAGCGCGGGACGATCGCGCCATTGCGCTCAACCGCGACCTTTTCAGGCACAAGTTCGAGTTCGGTGACGAGTTCGGCGATGGTTGCGGCGCTGGTGCGCCGGATATCGCCGTTGACGGTAAGGGAAAGCGCAGCAGCCATGCCGCGCGAGATAGCGCCTAGTGCGCGCGACGCAAGTTCAGGATGTGTCCCAGCCCAACCAGGCCAACCCCGATGATCGTCAGCACAGCCTCTTCCGCGCCATGCTCCACCGCAAGCGCGCCGCCCATGAAGCTAAGGCCCGTCATCGCGACGACAAAGGGTGCCGGGCGGCGATGGCGCAGCGCGCCCAGCCCGATCGCGACCGCCGCAATCAGGGCGGCGATGGCCAGCCCCACCCGGTGGATCGCCGGATCGAGCAGGAAGCCCCCGCTGAGCCCCAGCACAGCGACCAGCACGATGCCGGTTACGCAGTGAAGCGCGCAGAGCCCTGACAGAAACAGTCCGGCACGGTCCAGCCGGCCGCGAATCAATGGTGACGGCTTTTGCATGCGACGCCATGTATGTAACAATATCACATTACGCAAGGTCCTCTTGCGCTTTGCTCTGCATCATCGCACAGGGCTGCTCCATGGATTCGGCGCTTCCGAACAGCGATTCCCTGCCACGCGGACAAGGTGGCACAGCCAGGCCATCGCTGCTGGCCCATTGGCTGCTGTTCGTCGCACTGATGGTGGTGTTGATGGTGGTGGTTGGCGGGATCACCCGGCTGACCGAATCGGGCCTCTCGATCACAGAATGGAAGCCGCTTACCGGCGCTCTGCCGCCGCTGAACGAGGCGCAGTGGCAGGCTGAATTCAAGGCCTATCAGCAAATCGGCGAATATCAGCAGATCAACGGGCCGGCGGGAATGACGCTGGCCGATTACAAGTTCATCTATTTCTGGGAATGGCTGCACCGGTTGCTGGGACGTTTGATTGGCCTGGCATTCGCAGCGCCGCTCATCTGGTTCTGGGTGAAGCGCGCGATCCCGCCGCGCTACAAGCCCCGGCTGCTCGCCCTGCTCGCGCTTGGCGGGCTTCAGGGCGTGTTCGGCTGGATCATGGTCAGCTCCGGTCTCTCGGGCAAGGTCACCGATGTCAGCCATTTCTGGCTTTCGATCCATCTGCTGACCGCCCTGTTCACCTTTTCCGGGCTGATCTGGACCGCGCTCGATCTGCGGGATCTGGCGCTGCTGCCTTCAGCCCGACCCGCCCGGCTTACCCGGCCCGGCGTGGTCGCAGGGCTGGCGCTGTTCATCCAGCTGATGCTTGGCGCCTGGGTCGCCGGGCTCAATGCCGGGCTCGCATCCGACACCTGGCCCCTGATGCAAGGCCGGTTTTTTCCGGAAGTGAACTGGACGAAAGGCGACTTCTGGGCCGCCACTCATGACCCGTTCCTGATTCACTTCCTCCACCGCTGGTGGGCCTGGGTGGTGTTTGCAGCGATGATCCTGCTCGCACGGGCCTGCAAGGCGGGCGGAGCGCGGCGCAATTCGATCGCGCTGCATATCGCGGTGGGAACGCAGATTCTGCTGGGAATCACCACGGTGTTGACCGGCGTATCGCTGTGGGTCGCGGTGCTCCACCAGCTGGTCGGCGCCCTGCTGGTGGGTGCCACCGCCTGGGGCGCCCATGCGCTAGGCCGGCGGATTTGACGGGCGAGTGCCCGCCCGGCTCCCGGGCATCCGGGGCTGTGATCGCTTCGCCGGCGCGGCGCAGAGCCATCAGATTATTGTCGGCAGCGGCAATTGCGGGGGTGACGCTGTGCGGCCTGCCGCTGCAAGCCCAGACCGGCCTGCGAGAGATTTCCCCGCCCGGCGCGCCCATGCTGTTCCGGCGGCGTTTGATGCGCGAGATGGCCGGCGGCCATGCGATTATCGCGGAACGCGGCTTTGAGGTTCGCTTCCTTGCCCAGGGCGGTGGCTACCGGGTCGAGGGCGCGCAGATATCCTCCACTATCGAAGCGCCGCCGGTGCTCGCCCGGATCGCCGAGCTGGAACGCGCCCGGATCGAGACCGGCCTGTTTCCGTTGATGCTTGGGGTGGATGGCATGATCCGCGCAGGGCCGGAGGCGCAGCCACTGGCGGAGCTGGACGAGGCGGTCGACCTTGCGCTCGCCCAGATCAGGCAAGCCATTCCCGAAGCGCCGGAGCAGCGCGAGGCGAGCGCCTTTATCCTGAGGCTGCAACAGGCGGCCGGCAGCATCGGCACACAAATGCCGCGCGATCTGTTCGTGCCGCCGGCAGACGCCGCCCCATTGATCCGCGCCATAGACCTTCCCGGCGGTGACAGCGGGCAGATCGAGATCAATTTTCGCGGCCGCATTTCCGCCGCGAGTGGACTGATGGTGGAGGCCGAGCGGATTATCACCACCACGGTCGGCGAGACCCGCCGGAGCACGGTCGAAAACTGGTCCCTCGCGCTGCGTGACTAGGGGGCAATGAGGCGGACGGTATTATTTTACCTCTTCGCTGAACCCCGGATTTGCTTGACTTGCACGCCACGGCCCGACAAAGGGCGCGCTCTTCGCGGGCACGGCGGGCATGATTCCCACTGCTGCCCACCGATAGACAGATGACAAGGATTTGAAGGCCAATGAAGGCGCTCAGCAGAACGACCCGGTCAATAAAGCCGGCCGAGGTAGAAAAGAAATGGCATCTCATCGATGCCGATGGACTGGTTGTGGGTCGCCTCGCGGTGATCATCGCCAATCATTTGCGCGGCAAGCACAAGCCGAGCTTCACCCCCCATGTCGATTGCGGTGACCATGTTGTCGTGATCAATGCGGACAAGGTTCGGCTGACCGGCAACAAGCTGAAGCAGAAAACCTATTACAAGCACACCGGCCATCCCGGCGGGATCAAGGAAGTGACCGCTGCGAAGGTGCTGGAAGGCCGCTTTCCCGAGCGCGTGCTGGAAAAGGCCGTTGAACGGATGGTCCCGCGTGGTCCGCTTGGCCGCATGCAGATGAAGGCGCTGCATCTCTACGCCGGCACCGAGCATCCGCATGCAGGCACGCAGCCGGTGATGCTCGACGTCGCTTCGATGAACCGCAAGAACAAGGTTACCGTGTAATGGCAGACGACAAGAACACCGTCTCCGATCTCGCCGATCTGAAGAGCATCACCTCCGACGCACCTGCGATCGACGCGGTCGCGGCTGCGGAAGGCATCGCCGAGATCGTCGCAGTGAGCAATGCCCCGCTGCGCGAGCAGGAAGTGGATTCGCTGGGCCGCGCCTATGCGACCGGCCGCCGCAAGGATGCCGTCGCCCGCGTGTGGATCAAGCCCGGCAAGGGCGCGATCATCGTCAATGGCCGCGATCAGGAAATCTATTTCGCCCGTCCGACCCTGCGTCTGGTGATCAACCAGCCGTTCCAGGTCTCCGACCGCGAAGGCCAGTATGATGTCATCGCCACGGTCAAGGGCGGCGGCTTGTCCGGCCAGGCCGGCGCGGTAAAGCACGGCATCAGCCAGGCGCTGACCAAGTTCGAGCCTGCGCTGCGCGCGACGGTCAAGGCCGCCGGCTTCCTGACCCGCGACAGCCGCGTGGTCGAACGCAAGAAGTATGGCCGGGCCAAGGCTCGCAAGAGCTTCCAGTTCTCCAAGCGCTAACCGCTTCGGAAGCTGCGTATACTTCACGCTACGAAACAAGGGGCGGTCCGGCAACGGGCCGCCCTGTTCGTTTCGGCCCATGTGGGCGTCAATGGACCGGAGGATCGACCTTCGGCACACGACCCACCGGCGCGACCGGGTCGCCCGCATGCCGCGGCGGCATCGCATCATCGGGCACATCGTCAATCATCATCTCACGCGTGTCGAGATGTTCCAGATTGCGCACCGTCACGCTGAGTTCGCGCCCATCCCAGACCAGCTCGTTGAAGCTTGGCGGTGTCGAGCGCAGACGCTGCGACAGAGTGCCTGCGCCGATCATCCGGACAGGCCCATTCGCCGTCTGATGCACAAGATCGAAGGCGTCGTGGACATGACCGCTGAGCACCGCGAGCACTGGCCGCTTGGCCAGCTCCGCCAAAGCGCGCTCGCCATGGCGGGTCAGCGCGGTGCCATGCGTGCCGACTTCCACCAGCGGGTGATGAACGGCGACCAGGGCCTGCATCCCCGCAGGCAGCGCATCAATCCTGGCAAGACATGCGCCAAGCGCCGCCGGTGTCACCCAGCCCTTGGACCAATTGAGGCGCGGCTGTGCGCGCACTGCGGTCGTCAGCGGCACGATCGCGATCCCGGCGAGGTCGATTTCCACCTCCACCAGGGACTGGATCGCGCGAAACCGGCGATAGGGATCAAGGAAACGCTCGATCAGATTGAAATAGGGCATGTCGTGATTGCCCACCTCAACCGTTACCGGCGCTTCAAGTGCCTGGATCCAGTCACAGGCTGCCGCGAATTCGCGATGCCGCGCGCGCATTGTCAGATCGCCGGTGATGGCAACCGCGACGGGCGGGGTCCGCGCAATTTCCCGCTTCACCCAGTCGAGCGCCTGCCGGTCTTCAAGGCCGAAGTGGATATCGCTGAGGTGAAACAGACGGAGCGGTTCAGACATTATCAGCGGTAGCTAGCAGATCGACTTCGCATGGGGCCATAATGAAACGGACCGAAGACCCGGCATCGGCCGGTTCACCGTCGATCAGCAGCCCGATTGCCTCATCCGACATGCTTTCCACCAGCAGATCACCCACATCGCCCAGCTGGTCATGCGGTCCATCACGGAAATTGCGCCGCAACAGCGCGAGACCCTGGGCGAGAAACTCGTCGGGGGTTTCCGAATGATAGGCGTCGACCGCAAATCCCGTGTCGCCTGGCGTCAACATGATCAGCGGATAGCCCTCAGGCCGCCCGATCGGCGGCTTGCGGCAGGCAATCATCGGCGCATTCAGCGTTTGTTCCAGCGCATTGGCTGCCTCGCTGGCCATGGCCGGAATATCGCTGCGCCGGGCCGCCTCGCGCACATGGTTCCACACAATCCCGGGCCCTGCCATCAGGCCGGCCAGCGCATCGCCCTGATCGCAGCGAAGAATAGCAGGCCGGGTGCGCCGCGCTTGTCCGGCGGCGACGGCATCCAGCACCTCTGCCGCCTCGCTTTTGCCATGCAGGCGGTGATACATCAGGTTCATTGTCCCGCCCGGCAGGATCAGGACCGCTCCGCTCCAACCATAAAGCGAGGTGACCAGTGCATTGACGGTGCCATCACCGGCAAAGACCGCGATCAGTTCGATGTCGGCCTGGTCGAGCTCCTCTGGTCCGGGCAGCGGATCTTCGGGAAAGCTGAACTCCCGCTCGATCGTGAGTCCGCTCTTTTCAGCCGATTGCCTCAGCTGCGCGACTGCACTGTCTTTGTTGCTGCCGCTGGCCCGGTTGGTCACCAGCCACATGGATCTGAAATGGCTCATCGTGCCAAAGCGTTCGGCATGCAGGAGAGTTCCCGATTACATCCGGTGCGAAAGAATAAGCCAGGCTGCAACCGCATTTGATGCGCTATAGGCAAGATAGGCCCAACTCCATCCGATATGGCCGCTGCCGATCAGCAGCATCACCGAAAGCAGAATCGCAAATTCGGCCACCATGCTGATCCGACCGCCCGAGGCGAGCAGAAAGCGCGGCATCAGCCGAACGACCGGATGGCGGCTTTCTATGACGGCTTTGTGAAGCGCGAAATTCCCGATTCCCAGGAGAAATGTGAACAGAATCGCCATTGCGGCGGTTTTGGAACCATTTTCGTCAGAAGCCAAATGGTGTTCGTCCGGCGAGGCCGGCGGTTCGTCCAATCGCGGACTCGCTCGTCGGATCGGCTCGCCCAGCCGTCGATAGCGGGATGAGCGGCGGCGCTGCCCGGCCTAAATCGGAATCGGAGCAGCGCTTCGCCCGTCAAGGGAAGCGCCGGCGACGGAGGAGACATGACATGAAACGCAGCGCATTGGCATTTGCAGGCGCAATCGGGTTTTTGCTCGCCGCCCAGCCTGTTCTGGCTGAGTCGGTCACGGTTACTTATGACGATCTCGACCTGTCATCCGAGGCAGGCCAGAAGGAACTGGATCACCGCATCGACAATGCGGCCAGGAAGGTCTGCGGGCTTGACCAGAAGGACGTCGGCAGCCTGATCCCCTCGCGCGAGGCAAGGGATTGCTACCGGGATGCCCGCAAGCAGATCGAAAAGCGCGTGGCCACACTCACCCAGACAAAGACGGCCGGAAGCTAAGCGGCTGTTATTCGCTGTCGGCGCCGCATTAGTCCCGTGGCCCGGCAGTCAAACTGCCATGGCCGGCCTTCCCCAGGAGCCGCACCCAAGCGTTCGGCTCCGACATATCAGCGGCCGGCCATGGCCTTCACTTTTGGGAGATAGGTGCGGCCGATCCGCAGCGTTTCGCCGCTTTCGATTTCGACCGACCAGACGCCGAGCCCTTCATGGCGCAGGCCCCGGATGCAATCGCGACGCAGAATGCAGGAGCGATGGATGCGGATGAATTCCGCCGGGCTCAGCCGCGCTTCCAGCCCCGCAATGGTCTGCAGCAGCAGATAGGTGGCATCGCCCACATGCAGGCGTACATAATCGCGTTCGGCATCGATCCGTTCGACCCTTGAGGCCTCGATCCGGATGAGTTCCGAGCGATGCGGCACCCAGAATTCCTCCAGCCATTCACTTGACGGGGTTTTGCGGCTGGCACCGCGCGCCAGCGCGCGGCCGATTGCGCGGCGCAAGCGCTCCGCCGTGACCGGTTTGAGCACATAGTCCACCGCTTCAAGATCGAAAGCCTCGACCGCAAAATCATCATGGGCGGTGACGAAGATCACCGCCGGGCTGCTTTCGCGTCCGGCGAGAATCCGCGCGACCTGCAGCCCGTCCATTTCGGGCATGGTCATATCGAGCAGCAGCAAATCGGGCGTCAGCGCCTCGACCAACCGCAGCGCTGCGCCGCCGTCGCTCGCCGTGCCGACCACCGCTATGCTGTCGAGATCGGCGCAGATCACCTGCATCCGCTCCACCGCCAGCGGCTCATCGTCGACGATCAGGGTGCGCAGCGAAAGGGCGGGCTGTTCAGTCATCGGCCGCCCTGCGGGTCAGCAGCGGAATCCTGATATGCGTTGCATATCCCGCTCCGGTGGGGCCGGATACGATGCTGGCCTGTTCGCCAAAGCGGGCCTCGAGCCGCTCGCGCACATTGGCAAGGCCGATGCCATAGCCAAAACTGGAGGGTTCCGGGCCTTGTGCGCGCTTGCCCTTCCCGTCATCGGACACGGAAATGACCAGCCGGCCATATTCCTCGCGTGCGGCCAGGGTGATGGTGACCTTGCCCGATGTCCGCGCCACCGCATGTTTGACGGAATTTTCAACCAGTGGCTGCAGGATCATGCCCGGGACTTTCGCGCCTTGGAGCGCCTCGGGCAATTCATAGACCGCGACCAGCCGCTCCGGAAAGCGCACCGCCTCGATATCCAGATAGAGCTGCTGAAGCGCGAATTCCTCGCCCAGGGGCACGTCCGAAGTGGGATCGTCAGCCAGACTGCGACGATAGAAGGTCGAAATCGTCTGGATCATGGTTTCGGCCTGCTGCGTGCGGTTGGTCAGCACCAGGGCCGAGAGGGAATTGAGCGTGTTGAACAGGAAGTGCGGATTAACCTGATAGCGCAGCGAGCGCAGCTCCGCTGCCTTGGCCGCTCGGCGGAACGCCCCTTCGCGCCGCTCTGCCGTGCGCGCCTGTTCACCCGCGACCAGCGCAAAATAGAGCGCACACCAGGCCAGCAACAGGAAATAGCGCCCCAGCGCGACCTCGGTAACCTGCTGCAGCCGGGTTTCTTCCGGTGTCGGCGTGTTGATCGTGATTGCATCCGGCAGCTCGGCAAGCGGCGCTGAACCGGCATCCGCGCTCCCGGCCGGCAGCGGCGGTGTCGGCGGTGCGGACCTTGGCATTGCTTGCGTCGGGCGCGGCAGTGGAATGTCGACCAGCAGGTTCCCGCTTTCGTCACGCCGCACTCTCAGGCCCTGCTTCTCGCCCAGCCTTGACATGATCTGATCCTCGACATCGGCGAAGATCAAGCGGTTGGCCTGAGCCAGCACCACCGAGACTGGCACGGCGATGAGCAGCGCTGCCGCGATTTTGACCCATAGCGGCCGCAGATCGAACAGTCGCAGGATCAGCCACAGGGCCAATGTCACCACCACGCCGGCCAGGGTAACAAGCACCCGGCGCCACAGCAGCTCGAATTCGAAACCCAGATCGAGCATTTCCGCCCGGATAGTGGTCAGCACGAAATAGCACAGCCACAGCCCCACGATCGAGGCGAGGACGGTGCTCAAAGGAACGCGCGGACGCGCGATTTCGGGTTCTAATTCCTGCATTCGCGGCCCGAATAGCCGGTTTGCACCGCCAAATGCCAGCGCCGCTGTCGAAAACGGTCACGCTTTGGTCGAATGCAACTGCGCCCGGCAGGGCGCGCTTTGCAGCTCAAGCGAGCAGATTTTCCTTCGCGATACGCTCGCGCCACACCAGCGGGGCTAGCTGATGGACATTGTTGCCTTCGGAATCGACCGCCACGGTCACCGGCATGTCCTTGACCGTGAATTCGTAGATCGCTTCCATCCCGAGATCCTCGAACGCGACCACTTTCGCTTCCTTGATCGCGCGGCTGACGAGATAGGCCGCACCCCCCACAGCCATCAGATAGGCGACCTTGTGGCGCGCGATCTCGCTCACCGCGCCCTGCCCGCGTTCGGCCTTGCCGATCATCGCCAGCAGCCCCAGTTCGAGCATCATATCGGTGAATTTATCCATCCGCGTGGCGGTGGTCGGGCCGGCCGGGCCAACCGCTTCCCCCATGATCGGATCCACCGGGCCTACATAATAAATCGCTCTGCCCTTGAATTCGACCGGCAAGGGTTCGCCCTTTGCCAGCATCTCCTGAATCCGCTTATGCGCCGCATCGCGCCCGGTCAGCATCTTGCCGTTCAGCAGCAGGCGATCGCCCTGCCGCCAGCTCTCGACTTCCGGTTTGGTCAGATTGTCGAGATCGACGCGCTTCGCCTTGGGGTCAGGCTGCCAATGAACATCCGGCCATTCGTCCAGCTTGGGCTGTTCGAGATAGCTGGGGCCAGAGCCGTCGAGCGTGAAATGGGCATGGCGGGTGGCCGCGCAGTTGGGGATCATCGCCACCGGCTTGCCCGCGGCATGGCAGGGCCAGTCCAGAATCTTGACGTCGAGGATGGTCGAAAGGCCGCCCAGCCCCTGCGCCCCGATGCCCAGCGCATTGACCTTGTCGAATATCTCGATCCGCAGGGCCTCGATATCGCTGTTTGGCCCGCGCGCCTTGAGCTGCGCCATGTCGATTGGATCCATCAGGCTCTGCTTGGCCAGCTTCACGCAATGTTCGGCAGTGCCGCCGATCCCGATTCCGAGCATCCCCGGCGGACACCAGCCGGCGCCCATCTGCGGGAGCATTTCAAGCACCCAGTCGACCAGATTGTCCGACGGATTCATCATCTTGAACTTGGATTTGTTCTCGCTGCCGCCGCCTTTGGCCGCGACGTCAATCCCGACGGTTCCACCCGGCACCATTTCGACGCTGAGGACGCAGGGCGTATTGTCGCGCGTATTGCGGCGGGTGAAGGCCGGATCGGCCAGGATCGAGGCGCGCAATTTGTTCTCGGGATTGGTATAGGCGCGGCGCACCCCCTCATCGACGACCTCTTGCAGCGAGCGGGTCGATTCCAGCCGGCAATTCTGGCCCCATTCGACGAAGACATTCACGATCCCGGTGTCCTGGCAGATCGGGCGGTGTCCCTCGGCGCACATGCGGCTGTTGGTCAGGATCTGGGCGATGGCATCCTTGGCGGCCGGGCCCTGTTCGGCGTCATAGGCCGCACCCAGCGCCCGAATGTAGTCCATCGGGTGATAATAGGAGATAAATTGGAGCGCGTCGGCCACGCTCTCGATGAGATCCTCTTCACGGATGGTCACCATGTCGCTCATCGATCCGCTATTCCTTCCTGTCGATTGGCCGCCCCATTATCCTCCCTTCGCTCTACCGTCAAAGCGCTTGGCTGGCGACGCCGTTCCGCTTAAAGCAGGGCGAATTGCGTGAGCGTGTTATCGCTTTAATACAGCCCGCACGAAGGATTCTGATAATGACACTTGTTGAACAGCAGCCGGCTGCGAACGGATTTGAATCGGCCCGCCGGGCAATGGTCGATAGCCAACTAAGGGTCAGCGGCGTCAATACCGACATCGTGCGCCAGCGCATGGGCGTGGTCCCGCGCGAGCATTTCGTGCCCGAAGCCTCGCGGCTGACCGCCTATATGGACCGCGCGATTGCATTGGGGAACGGGCGCTTCCTCGCGGCGCCGCTGGTGCATGGCAAGATGCTCGAAGAAGCCGCGCCCGTGCCTGAGGACTCGGTATTGCTGGTCGATGGCGGCAGCGGCTATCTTGCCGAACTGCTGCGCCCGCTGGTCGGCAAGCTCGATGTAATCGCGCCCGAAGAAGCTGCCGCCGCCAGCCGCCAGAAAAGCCCTTACAGCCTGCTGATCATCGACGGCGCGATCGGCCAGCTACCCGATGCGCTGGCCAAGCGCGTGAGCGAAGGCGGCCGGATCGTGACCGGGCTGGTCGTGCGCGGGCTCACCCGCCTGGCAAGTGGCCGCAAGATTGGCGGAGACGTCTCGCTGGTGCCGCTGGCCGAGATCGGCATTCCGGTGCTGCCGGAATTTGCCGAGCCGAAAGGCTGGAGCTTCTGACCATGCCTGCATTGCGAGCGAAACTGGCGCTGCTCGCCGGCGCCTCTATCCTGCTATCGCCGGTGCCGGCGATGGCGGATACGCTCAAAGATGCGCTGGTGGGGGCCTATCAGACCAATCCGTCCTTGCAGGCAGCGCGCGCCAATCAGCGCGCAACTGACGAAAATGTGCCGATCAACCGCGCCAGCGGTCTGCCGTCCCTTTCCGGCAGCGCCACCTACAACCAACAGCTCAGGGACGCGGTCCCTGACATCACCGGCGCATCGCCCGATCGCAGCCTCGGTTCCGCATTGTCGCTCACTGTCCCGCTCTATTCGGGCGGTTCGGTGCGCAATTCCGTGAATGCCGCCGAAACCCGGGTGAAGGCAGGTCAGGCCGATCTGCGCGCCACCGAATCCTCGCTCTTCAGCCAGGTCGTGGCCGCCTATATGGACGTGATCCTCAATGAATCGATCACCGGGCTCTCGGCCAACAATGTCGATGTGCTGTCAGTCAATCTCCAGGCGACCCGTGATCGCTTCCAGATCGGAGATCTGACCCGCACCGATGTGGCGCAATCCGAATCGCGCTTCGCCCTGGCCCAAAGCAATTTGCGCAGCTCGCAGGCCAATCTGGCCGCCGCGCGCGAGAGATATATCCAGCTGGTGGGCAAGCAGCCGGGCGAACTTCAGCCGCCGCCGCCGCTTCCCGGCCTGCCGGGCACTGTCGCCGAAGCCGAGGCGGCCGCGCTGGAAAACAATCCCGATCTGGCCGCGGCGAAGGAACGCTCCCAGGCTGCGGCGTATGATATCGACGTTGCCGGAGCCGGGCGCATGCCCCGGCTGGAAGCCTTCGGCAGCGGAAATTACAGCAATTCGCTGGGCACGGCCCCAGGTTCGGTGATCTATCCCAACAGCTACAGCTCGGCCAGCGCAGGGCTGCGCGCGACCATCCCGCTGTTCCAGGGTGGTCGCCCGGCCGCGCAGGAACGCCAGGCCCAGGCGCGCTCCGCTGCCGCGCTGGAGCAGGAAATCGGCACCGAACGCAATGTGATCGCTCAGGTCCGCGCCGCCTATTCGAGCTGGCAGGCCGCAAATGCGATCATCTCCTCTACCCAACTGGCGGTTTCCTCCGCTGAACTGAGCCTTGAGGGCGTGCGGGCGGAAAATACCGTCGGCAACCGGACGATCCTCGACATTCTCAACGCCGAACAGGAGCTGCTGAGCGCCCGGGTCCAGCTGGTGACCGCGCGCCGCAATGCCTATGTCGCCGGATTCTCGCTGCTTGCGGCGATGGGCCGCGCAGAAGCGCGCGACCTTGGCCTGGGTGACGAGGGCCTGCTTTACGATCCGCAGATCAATTATGACCGGGTGAAGCACAAGATCTTTGACTGGGCATCGGACCCTGATCCTGCGGCTCAATCGACACGCACCGTTGACACGCCGGTGCAGGACGGCGAAATTCCGAAGCAGTAATCGATTCAGGTCTTTTTTGGGGAGGCGGTGACGTCATGCGGCATGAAAGCGAACCGTCGGTCGAGGAAATTCTCGAATCGATCAAGAAAGTGATTGCCCGTGACCACCGCGAAAGCGTGCTTGACGAGCGGCGCCGGCGCGAAAAGGAAAGCAGGGCCGATGCCGACATCGAAGAAGATGTGCTCGAACTGGGTGCCGAGGCCGAACTGGCCGGCACCGAAGCCGACACCGACACCGATGATGAGGAATCCCTGATCCCCGAAGACTCACGCGCCTCGATGCGCGAATCGCTCGCCGCTTTGGCTATGCTGTCCGAACCGGGGGTGCCGCCGCAGATCGTCCGCTCCGGCGAAACCTCGCTCGAGGGTTTGGCCCGCGAGATGCTGCGTCCAATGCTTGCCGAATGGCTCGACCGCAATCTTCCCGCCATGGTTGAAAAGCTCGTCGCGGCGGAAATCGCGCGCATTGCGGGCAAGAAGCGCTGAACGTCTGCACCCCACAAAGATGACAGATCCCGGTATCGAGCAGGCCAGCAGGGCGCTCGAAAAGATTGGCGGCGAGGGGATAACCCGCCACATCTTCATCTGCGCCATGCCCGAGAAGGGCAAATGCTGCGATCGGGAGGCCGGGCAGCGGGCGTGGAATTTTCTCAAACGCCGTTTGCGCGAACTTGGCCTGACCGGGCCCGGTGGCCATATCCAGCGGACCAAGGCGGATTGCCTGCAGATCTGCGAGGCCGGGCCGGTGGCGGTCGTCTGGCCGGACGGGGTCTGGTATCACTCCTGCAGCGAAGCGGTTCTCGAACAAATCATCCAGGAGCATCTCGTCGGCGGAATCCCGGTCGAGGATTTCCGCCTGCGTCCTTCGGGCTAGACGAAGCGCATCAGCGGTTGCGCTCTTCCTCCAGCAGGTCGGCAATCGCCTCGTCATGGCCGGTTCCACTCGAGAGAAATACCAGCCCCATCAGCGCCGCACCCAGCAGCATGGTCAGCCCGATGCCCAGTGCCGCAGCAATATAGAGGTGAATCGAGACCGGTCCGTTGCGCAGATAAAGCAGCGCCAGGGCAGCGATGACCACTCCCAGTGTCAAAAGGCTCATGGCCCGCATGATGCGCCAATAGCGCGCCCAGGCATGTGCGGAATTTGCCGGATCATCGAGCGGGGATGGAGGAATCATGCCGCGCCTGATGCCCGGCTGCGCGGCGCTTGGCAAATCTCTTCCCTGGTGCGGCGGATGGATTTTGGGAGAATCGCCAGAGTATGTCATGATCGCTGCTGCAGAGTTCCCAAAAGGGGCCGCAAAGGGAGACCGAAGCGCATCATGATCGGGAGAGGCCTATGACAATCGGAAGAATTATCGACTCGCGGCAACAGGCAGTTGTCCGCTGCGAGATCAACGCCACCGTAGAAGAGGCTGCACGGCAGCTGTCGGCCCATCGCATCGGGGCAATGCCGGTGTTTGAACGCGGACAGATTGTGGGAATATTTTCCGAACGTGACCTGCTCCATTCAATCGCGCGCGAAGGCGGCGAGGTGCTGGCGCGCAGGGTTGGCGAGGTAATGGCAGCTCCGGCCATCACGGTCGATCGCGAAACTGACGTCTTGGCGGCACTATCGCTGATGACAAGGCGGAGAATCCGCCATTTGCCGGTGGTCAGGGACGATCAACTGCTGGGTTTTGTTTCGATCGGGGATCTCGTGAAATACCGGATCGAGCTGGTCGAAGCCGAGGCAGAGCAGATGCGGGAATATATCAGAATGGCCTGACCTGCCGCGTGAAATGCGACTATTCCTTGAGCCGGCCGGCCTGCCTCCCTACATCAGGCCCATGGCACAAGCGCTCACCCTCACTCCGGCCGCTGCAAAGCGGGTCGCATGGATCGCCCAGCGGCAGTCAAAGCCTGCAATCCTGCGCCTTTCGGTCGAGGGTGGCGGCTGCTCGGGCTTCCAATATCGCTTCGATCTGGCGGATGCGCCCGATGCCGAGGATGCGGTAAGCGAAACCGACGGGGTCAAACTGCTGATCGATCCGGTCAGTTTCGATCTGGTGGCGGGCAGCACGGTGGATTTCGTCGAATCGCTTGGCGGCACGGCCTTCAAGGTCGAGAATCCGAATGCCGCATCTGGCTGCGGCTGCGGTTCCAGCTTCGGAATTTAGGGCGCCGGGTGCGGATCGCTTCGTTCAACATCAACGGGATCAAGGCGCGCTTGCCGCGGCTGCTCGAATGGCTCGAGGAGCGGCGGCCGGCGGTGGCCTGCCTGCAGGAAATCAAATGCCAGGACGAGGGCTTTCCTGCCGATGAGTTCGAGAAGATCGGCTATCGGGCGATCTGGCATGGGCAGAAGTCATTCAACGGCGTGGCGATCCTGACGGACGGGATCGAACCCGCCGAAGTGCAGCGCGGCCTTCCCGGTGATCCTGAGGACGAACAGGCCCGTTATCTCGAAGCCGATGTGGGCGGTGTGCGGATCTGCAACCTCTACCTGCCCAATGGCAATCCTCAGCCGGGCCCGAAATTCGATTACAAGCTCGCCTGGATGGCGCGGCTGCGCGCCAGGCTGGCCGAGCTCAGATCGCGCGAGGTGCCAGCCGTGGTGCTCGGCGATTTCAACGTGATCCCGCAGGACAAGGATACCTGGTCGATCAAGGCCATGGCCGAGGATGCCCTGACCCAGCCCGCAGCGCGCGATGCTTATTTCCGACTGCTCAACGCAGGCTGGACCGACGCAATCGATGTGCTCAACCCGCGGGGCGGCATATGGACCTATTGGGATTACCAGGCCGGCGCGTGGCAGCGCGACCATGGATTCCGCATCGACCATGCGCTGCTTTCGCCCGAAACCGCCGACCGGCTGGTCGCGGCGGGCGTCGACAAGGACTATCGGGGACGGGAAAAGGCCAGCGATCACGCCCCGATCTGGGTCGAACTCAGGGCCTGACAAATGAAAGGCCCCTCTCCGCGAGGAGAGGGGCCAACACTTCGGCTCGGGGCGGAGCCTCAGCGATAGAAGATATGTCTGTCCAGCCGGGCGACCTGGGTGCGATGCCAGCCCGGCTTCACATAGGAAGCGTGGAAAAACAGGGCATCCTTGGCGGGACTGTCCCACAGGCCTTCATGCGCGATCCGGGCGATGGCCTTGGCCTCACGCCAGGCACTGGTGCCGGTCTTGATCGCAGGCATATGCCCGCCATGCACAAAGGAGAATTGCGAGCGCTGATAGACCACGCCGCAATAGCTGGACGGGAAGGAATCGGATTCGGCCCGGTTGATGATAACCTCGCCGACCGCCAGCTGGCCGATCAGCGGTTCGCCGCGCGCTTCAAAATAGATCGCGCTGGCCAGGCACTGCATGTCCTTCGACAGATCCTTGTCAGCGGGCATCGCATCGACCAGCTCGGTGAGCGAGGCGGCCTCGATCTCCACCGGTTCGGAACGATCACCGGCCGGGCGTTCTGCATCGGGCAATTTTTGCACGACTTCCTGCGAAACAAACCGGACAGCGGATGAGCCATCGGTGCTGATCGCTGCATTGGCGAGGGAAGTCTGGGCCTTGATTTCAGGATCCTGGGCGAAGGCGCCTGATCCTGCGGCACCGGCAATCGTAAAGACAATCGTAGCTGCCACGGCAAACGCCGCGGCATGCTGGAACTTGCAACTCATATTTACATTCGTTTTCGGCGGTGAACGCGCTCCGACGCAGGCAGCCGATCTGTCGCTATGCGACGAACAGGACCATGTCGTTCATTCAAAAGGCCTGCCGGCCGTTCCCCGTCTGCGTGCTAATCACCCGGCCGACATGCCGGGCTGACCGCCTTCGCTTGAAGTCGGGGGGCCAATAGAGGGGGCCAGTTCGAAGTCAAGCTTTGGGTAAGGTTAATCCGATGAAACGTTCACTATTGGCGATGTCCAGCTCGACAATCCACACATCGCTGTCCTGCTGCTTGCGCCGCTCATAATATTCGGAGAATTCCTGAGGTTTTTCAGGGTCTTGAACCTTTGAAAGGGTCCAAATCCGGCTCCCGTCAGCTTGCGGCATGCGTTCGTAAATTCTTCCGTTCACCCCATTTTCGCAACAAATGACAAGAATTGTACCGGCGTCGCGTTCACCTTTTGCAATAATGGTTGCGAAACCACCTGCGGCATCAACCGAACGAATCAAGCCGGATATTTCGAGATGTGCCGGTAATCTTGCATCCATCGCCGCGCTCCCAGAGGTCCGTCATTTCTCCGTGGCGACGTAGCCCGGAAGTGCCGAGAGCGCGATGCGCGAGCGCATGAAAGTGCCGGTACCCCGCCCGATTTCCTCGCCATCGGCTGTGGTGAGATGAGCTTCGGCAATGAAAACCCGGCGCTTGCCGCTGATCCAGCGCCCTTCGGCGATCACTTTTCCGGACCGAACGGGCGCGGTGAAATGGAGATTGAAGCCGGTCGTCAGCAGGAAACGATCAGAAACCAGGCTGTTGGCCGCATAAAAGGCAGCATCATCGAGCATCTTGAAATAGATCGTGCCATGGGCTGCACCGGCCGCGTGATAGACCCGCTCGTCCACTTCAAACTCGATCCGCGAAGTGCCGTGGCCGGTGATCGTCAGCCTGGAGGCAAACAGCGCGTTGATCGGGGCGGCAGCGTAGAGGCTCTCCAGCGCGTGATAATGCGTCGCTGCGCCTGATTCCTGCCATTCGTCGCCTTTTGCCGGCGGCGCATCGGATATCCGCTCAGGCGGCGTTACGGTCGGTGGCATTGGCGAGCAGCGCATAGAGAGTCTCTTCATCGCGCGCGTCCATCAAGGCTTCATGGGTACGCTCGTCACGCACAACGCGCGAAATCGCCGCCAGCGCGTGAAGATGGGTGACCCCGGCATTTTCCGGCGATAGCAGCCCGAAGACGAGATCGACCGGCATGCCATCGGCGGATGCGAAATCGACCGGCTCGCTGAGGCGCAGCAACACGGCGACCGGGCGCTTGATTCCCGCCACGCGCGCATGCGGAATAGCCACGCCGCGCCCGAAGCCGGTGCTGCCGAGATTCTCGCGTTCCTCAAGCCGTTCAAGGACATTGGCTGCCTCAAGCTCGTAAACGGCAGCGAAACGCCCGGCCAGCTGGTCGAGGATTTCCTGCTTCGTTTCGGCGCGGATGATTCCAACGGCATCGGGAAGAAGAGAGAACAGTGAGGTCATCACTCTGATACAAAACTCTGTTGCTGCGGCTCGGTTGAGCAGTCAACGCCACCGGGCATCGCCAGAACCAATAGCATGATGTGCCAGGAAAGCGGAGATGCGCACAGTGGCGATTGTCATCGCGCCCAAAGGCGCAACTGGTTCAGGACGGTTCGACCCAGCCGATCGATCCGTCACCGCGGCGATAGACCATATTATGCCGCCCGGTGCCAGCATTTTTGAAAAACAGGGCCGGGGTGTGCCGCAAATCGAGCAGCATCACAGCGTCGGAAACGCTGGTGACAGGGATATCGACCCTGGTCTCGGCAATCACCAGCGGCGCATCGCTTTCGACTTCGGACTCGGGCTCTTCCGCGGCGAAGACGGTATAGGCGGCGTCTTCCTCGCGCGCGGCAAAGGCGGATTGTTCATGGCGGTCGGTGAGACGGCGCTTGTACCGCCGGAGCTGCTTGTCGATCTTGTCCGACGCCTGATCCAGCGCCTGGTGCGCGTCATGCGCTTCGCCATGTGCCTTCATGATCAGCCCGTGCATCACATGCAGCACGATATCACAGGCAAAGGCATGGCTGGGCGCCTTGCCGAAGGTGACATGCGAGGAAAGCGCGCGGCTGAAATATTTTTCTATGATGAGGTTCAGGCGGGCCGCTGCATGTTCCTGCAGCGCGGTGCCTGTGTCGATCTGATGGCCGGACACGCGAATATCCATGTGATGCTTACTCCTGCTTTCGCCCGTCCCGAGCACGGCAATCATGCGTCCCAGAGCGGGGATTGAATCGTTTCCAGAAATTCCTTGTGCCTTGCGAGCTCCTCCTGGCTCGCCTGATGCGGGCGCGGCGCGCGAAACTCACGCGTCCTTGCCGGGTTGCGCCTGAATTCGACGATCGTGTCTGCGCTGTCGCCAGCGGCGAGTTCGAGCCCGATCTGCCGTCCGCCGGTGAGTTCGACATAGACCTGCGCCAGCAGTTCGGCATCGAGCAGCGCTCCATGGCGGGTACGGTGGCTGCGGTCGATCCCGTAACGTGTGCAGAGTGCATCGAGCGACAGCTTGGCACCGGGATGGCGGCGCCGGGCGATCGCCAGAGTGTCGACCATCCGCTCGAGAGATACCGGCTGCAGCCCGCACAGGGTCAGCTCGGCATTGAGAAAGCCGAAATCGAACGAGGCATTATGCGCCACCAGCGGCGAATCACCGAAAAATTCGAGCAGCTCGCCGGCACTTTCGTGAAACAGCGGCTTGTCGGCAAGGAAGGTGCTGGACAGGCCATGCACCGCCTCCGCTTCGGCCGGCATCGAGCGTTCGGGATTGTAATAAGCGTGAAAGTTGCGGCCTGTCGCCACCCGGTTGATCATCTCGATGCAGCCCATTTCCACCAGCCTGTCGCCCTTTGAAGGGTCGAGACCGGTGGTTTCGGTGTCGAAAACAATCTCTCTCATTACATTCAATATCGGACTGCCGAAGCGCGCTGGCAAGGGGGCGTCGGGATCAGGCGGAAAGTTTCTCTGCGAGGCGGGCAACAGCGGCGCGGGTCTGCTCGATCGGGCAGCCGGTATCGATCACGAAATCCGCCCGGGCGCGCTTCTCGGCATCGGGCAGCTGCCGTTCCAGAATCCTGGCGAAACGTTCCGCGGTCATGCCCGGCCGGGCGAGAACGCGGCGGCGCTGGGTGGCTGGATCGGCCGAAACCACCGCCACGCCATCGACCCGCCCATCGGTGCCTTTCTCAAACAGCAGCGGAATGTCGAATATTATCAGAGACTGGCCCGCATGTTCGAGCAGAAAACTCTCGCGCTCGCTGGCGACCACAGGGTGGATGATGGTCTCAAGCCGGGCCATGGCCTCATCATCGCCAAAGACCAGCGCGCCCAGCGCGGTGCGATCAACTCCCCCGGGCCCGGTGGTGCCCGGAAAGGTGTTTTCGATTGCGCCAAGCAGCGCTCCACCCGGTCCCTGCAGGCGATGCACCACCGCGTCAGCATCGAACACCGGCACGCCCAGGTCGGAAAACATCCCCGCAACCGTGGATTTTCCCATCCCGATCGAGCCGGTCAGGCCAAGGATATAGGGGCGACTCATGCGCCGAGCAGGGCCCGCAGATCAACATCCCCCGCTTCGCGCGGGGGCGGCTGGCCGAAGAAGCGGGCAAATGCCTCCCCAGCCTGGCCGATCAGCATGGACATTCCGTCGATTGTACGAAAACCGGCGGCTTGCGCAGCCTTGAGCAGCGGTGTCCGGGCCGGATGGGTAACAATGTCATAGATCACGCTCCCGGGTGGGACATGGCTCAGATCAAAGGCAAGCGGCGGCTGGCCTGCCATGCCCAGCGGGCTGGCATTGACGACCAGATCGAAACAGCCCGCGCGGTCGTCAAACGCAAAATCGGTCGGCTCGGCGAAATGGGCGAGCGGTGCCACATGGTGTTCGCCGCCCGGATCGAGTTCGTCGAGCAGGGCCCGCGCCTTGTCCGGATCACGCCCGGCGAGCACGAGTACGACCTGTTCCCGCGCCAGCGCAGCGATGATCGCCCGGGCGGCACCACCGGTGCCGAGCACCCGCGCCATGCGGAACAGATGCTGCTGCGCGAAATAGGGCCGCAATGGCTCAAGGAACCCGCCGGCATCGGTGTTGTAACCGCTGAGCGAGCCATCCGCCTGGCGCACGATGGTATTGACCGCGCCAATCGCTTCGGCAAGCGGATCGAGCCGGTCGAGCAGCGGGATCACCGCCTGCTTGTGCGGCATGGTGACATTGCACCCGCGCCAGGCCGGATCTGCGCGGCGCGCGGCAAGATAATCCGCCAGATTGCCCTGTTTGACCAATTGAGCACGATATTCGGCATCAAGCCCAAGTTTTTCGAGCCAGAAACCGTGAATCGCGGGCGATTTCGATTGCGCGATCGGATCGCCGATCACTTCGGCATAGGGGCGGGTCATTGGGCGAGTTCCGCCTGAGCGCGCAGCGCGGAAAGCACTGCCAGCAGCGGCATGCCAAGCACCGTAAACTGATCACCCTCGATCGATTCGAACAGCTGAACCCCGCGGCCTTCGATCCGGAACACGCCCACACACGCAGCCACCGCCGGCCATTCGGCGGCAAGATAGGCTTCGATGAATGGCTCGGACAGGTTCCGCAGCTGCAATCGCGCCGTTTCGCTATGGCTCCATAATATTGCGCCACCGCGTGCCAGCGCCGCTGCGCTCACCAATTGCATCAGCTTGCCCGAAAACAGCCGCAGATGCGCCGCCGCATCTTCGCGGCTGGCAGGCTTGTCGAACCTGCGGCCTGCCACGGTGACCAGTGAATCGCTGCCCAGAACCAGCGCATCGGGGCATTCGCGCGAGACGGCCAGCGCCTTGGCCTGGGCCAGTGTCTGGGCAATCTCGGCAGGCGGGGCATCGCCGATCGTCTGTTCGAGCGCCCGCTCGTCAAGCAGTGCGGGCCGCGCCTCGAACGCAACTCCCGCAGCCGTCAGCATCGCCTGTCTCGACGAACTTTGAGAGGCGAGGATAATCATGCCGATGGGGCGACAGTGCCGGCGGATCCGCCATCACGCTCATTATAGAGCCGGATGATCGCCGCTGCGGTTTCCTCGATCGAGCGGCGCGAGACATCGATCACCGGCCAGCCATTGTCAGCGAACATGCGCCGCGCAAATTGCACTTCCTTTTCGACGCGATCCTCGTCGACATAGGCGGTTTCGGTCCCTTCATTGAGCGAAAGCAGCCGGTTGCGGCGGATTTCGATCAAGCGCCGGGGCGCGGTGGTCAGCCCGATCACCACCGGATGGCGCAGCCCGAAAAGACAGGCGGGCGGCGGACTTTCCACCACCAGCGGAATATTGGCGACCTTGTAGCCGCGATTGGCGAGATAGATGCTGGTCGGGGTCTTGGAGGTGCGTGACACCCCGGCCAGCACGATATCGGCCTCTTCCCATTCTTCCCACAGGATCCCGTCGTCGTGAGCGATCGTATAGTGAATCGCATCGACCCGGGCGAAATAGGCATCGTCCATCATATGCTGGCGGCCCGGCCGACCGACTGCTTCCTGTTCGAGCTGGCTTTCAAGCGCTTCGGTAACCGCATCGAGCGCGGCCACCATCGGCAATCCCAGCGCCCGGCAATGTTCCTCGAGCCGTTCGCGGGTATCGGGATTGACCAGGGTGAACAGAACCAGGCCGGGATTGGCGGCAAGTTCCCGCAGAATACGGTCAAGATGCTGCTGCGAGCGGACCATCGGCCAGAAATGCCGCACCACGTCATTGCCTTCGAATTGGGCAAGGGCGGCCTTGGCAATCATCTCGAGCGTTTCGCCGGTCGAGTCAGACAAAAGATGGAGATGCAGCCGTTTCATCGCGCCGGGATGGCCTGTTCGGGGGGTGTGGACAACCACCGGCATAAACCACGGGAGCAATCGTCGGACAAGTTCGGGAGCGGATTCTGTCACCGATAGGAGTCATTGCGGCTGCATGATGTGGACAGGCTCGCCCGGTTCTCGACAGGCTGGGGATAGCGTGGACAGATGCTGCTTGACGCGCGGCTTGGGCGATTCGAAGGATCGAGCGGCCTGTTCAGCGCGGGAGAATTCGGGCAAGGCGCGACAACCCCCGATATCCACAGGACCAACAGAGTCCATAATCCTTATATAGACTCTATTATTTTGTTTGATTGGACTCGTTTTTCGCAATGCCTGGCCCTCTTCTCGACAGTTTGCGTGGCGCCAATCTGCGCCCAAGATCGCTCTGGCTGATGCGCCAGGCTGGGCGCTATTTGCCCGAATATCGCGCTTTGCGGCAGCAAAAGGGCGGTTTTCTCGAACTGGTCTATGATTGCGAGGCAGCTGCCGAGGTAACGCTCCAGCCGATCGAGCGGTTCGGTTTCGACGGCGCGATCCTGTTCTCCGATATTCTGATCGTGCCCTATGCAATGGGGCAGACGCTGGAATTCCTCGCCGGGGAGGGACCACGGCTGACACCCCGGCTCGCCGATGCACCATTCGCAAAGCTCGTGGCGGATCACAGCCTGTTGGCGCCGATTTACGAGACGGTGGCCAAAGTGAACGCCTGTCTCGGTCCGCAAACCACGCTGCTGGGTTTTGCCGGCAGTCCCTGGACGGTTGCGACCTATATGGTCGCTGGCGAGGGGAGCCGGGATCAGCATGAAACGCGCAGCTTTGCCTATCGTGATCCCGCAGCGTTCCAGACGATCATCGATGCTATCGTGGCGGTGACGGTCGAATATCTCTCGGGTCAGATCGCTGCGGGCGCGGAGGCGGTGCAATTGTTCGACAGCTGGGCGGGCAGCCTGTCCCCGGCGCAATTCGAGCGCTGGGTCATCGCGCCCAATGCGGCCATCGCGGAGCGGATTCACAGCCTGCATCCCGATGTTCCGGTGATCGGCTTTCCCAAGGGCGCGGGCGAGAAGCTGGCGGCTTATGCGCGGGAAACCGGGGTCGACGCGGTGGGGATAGACGAGACGGTCGATCCGCTGTGGGCTGCGGCGGCGCTTCCAGCATCGTTGCCGGTCCAGGGCAATCTCGATCCATTGCTGCTGATTGCCGGCGGCGAAGAGCTTGAAACCCAGGCCCGGCGGGTGCTCGAGGCATTTTCTGACCGGCCGCATGTGTTCAATCTTGGCCATGGGATAGGGCAGACGACGCCGATCGCGAATGTCGAGCGGCTGGTCGAGTTTGTCAGAGGTTGGGAGGGGTGATCTTGCCCCGCTTTCGTCCTATAGCTGCCCGATGCAGGATCTGCTTTTCATGATTTATTACTGGCTCAAGGCTGGCCATATCATCTTCGTGATCTTCTGGATGGCGGGGCTGTTCATGTTGCCGCGCTATTTCATCTATCATCAGGAATGTCCGGTGGATTCCCCGGAAAATCACCGCTGGATCGAGCGTGAGGCCAAGCTGCTCAAGATCATCCTGTTACCCTCGATTGTGGTCGTATGGGTGTTGGGGCTGTTGCTCGCGTGGCATATCGGGGCCTTCAGCCAGGGCTGGTTTCACGCCAAGCTCGCGCTGGTACTCGGCCTGTCTGGCTATCACGGCTGGCTGTCCTCCTACGCCAAGGCGCTGGCACGGGGCGAACGGCGGCTCGACGGGCGCAAATTGCGGATGCTCAATGAGATTCCCGGAGTTGCGGCGGCGATTATCGTGATCTTGGTGGTGATCAAGCCGTTCTGACCAGCGGGCGCGTGTCCATGGGCGGATTTGCGGCGAATCGAGTTTGGCATCGGCCGTTTGCGAATTGACGCGAAGGGCAAGCGCGCCTATTTCCGCAGTCGTTCCGGCTGAGGCCCGCCCTCCAGGCGGCCGGGTCCGCTTTCTCCAAGCCCATCAGACCCGCCGGCATCCTCACCCCACTCAAGTGGAATCAAACCCATGCATCTTAAAGAACTGAAACAAAGGACGCCGGCCGAACTGGTTGAAATGGCCGAAGAATTCGAGGTCGAAGGCGCATCGACCATGCGCCGCCAGGATCTGATGTTCGCGATTCTCAAGGAGGTCGCCGAAGATGGCGAGGAAATCCTCGGCATCGGCACGATCGAAGTCCTGCAGGACGGCTTCGGCTTTCTGCGCAGCCCGGAGGCGAATTATCTCGCCGGGCCTGACGATATCTATGTTTCGCCCAATCAGGTCCGCAAATGGGGCCTGCGCACCGGCGATACGGTGGAAGGCGAAATCCGCGCGCCCAAGGATGGCGAGCGCTATTTTGCGCTGACCAAGCTGATCCGGGTCAATTACGATGATCCCGATGCGGTCCGCCACCGGACCAATTTTGACAATCTGACCCCGCTCTATCCCGATGAGCGGCTCAATCTCGATACTTCCGATCCCACGGTGAAGGACAAATCCGCCCGGGTGATCGATCTGATCGCACCGCAGGGCAAGGGCCAGCGCGCGCTGATCGTCGCCCCGCCGCGGACCGGCAAGACCGTGCTGCTGCAGAATATCGCCAAGGCGATCACGGATAATCACCCCGAGGTGTTCCTGATCGTGTTGCTGGTGGACGAACGGCCCGAGGAAGTGACCGACATGCAGCGCAGCGTGAAGGGCGAGGTGATCTCCTCGACCTTTGACGAACCCGCCACGCGCCATGTGCAAGTTGCTGAAATGGTTATTGAAAAGGCCAAGCGCCTGGTCGAGCACAAGAAGGATGTGGTGATCCTGCTGGATTCGATCACCCGCCTTGGCCGCGCCTATAACACGGTTGTGCCAAGCTCGGGCAAGGTGCTGACCGGCGGCGTCGACGCCAATGCCCTGCAGCGGCCGAAGCGCTTCTTCGGCGCGGCGCGCAATATCGAGGAAGGCGGTTCGCTTTCGATCATCGCCACCGCGCTGATCGACACCGGAAGCCGGATGGACGAGGTGATCTTTGAGGAGTTCAAGGGCACCGGCAACTCCGAAATCGTGCTCGATCGCAAGGTTTCCGACAAGCGCATCTTCCCCTCGCTCGATGTCGGCAAGTCCGGCACCCGCAAGGAAGAGCTGCTGGTGGCCAAGGATCAGCTCTCCAAGATGTGGGTGCTGCGCCGGATCCTGATGAACATGGGCACCGTCGATGCGATGGAGTTCCTGCTCGACAAGATGAAGGATTCCAAGACCAACGAAGATTTCTTCGCGACGATGAATCAATAGCGCGTCTGCCGCAGCCGGCACTCACAAGCGCTGGCTGCGGCGGTTGCATTGATGGACATTGCCGCCTGCGTGTGACAGCCTTGCAACCGGCTGCTGTGTTCGCCGTTTCAGCGGCAGCGCAGGGGCGAGATTTTGCCTGCCGGTTCGGAGGTCCGCACGATGAAGGTCAATATTGAGTTCGATTGCACGCCCGACGAGGCGCGGCGCTTCATGGGGCTGCCGGATGTCGAAAAGGCCAATACGGCCTATATGGAAGCCATCGCCAAGGCGATGCAGGGCGTCTCCAGCGCAGAGCAGCTGCAGGATTATGCCAAGCAGCTGGCCCCGATGGGGCAGTTTGGGCTCAAGATGTTCCAGAATTTCATGGAAAGCGGCAATGCCTTCACCGAAGGCGCCAAGAGCGGTTCCAAGAAGCACGACGATTGAGCGGCGCTGACCTTTCCCTGCCAATGCGCTAGGCGCACCCCATGGATACGATTTTCGCCCTCTCTAGCGGGCAGCCGCCGGCCGGGATCGCGGTTGTACGGGTCAGCGGCCCCCACGCCGGAGCGGCGCTGCAGCGCCTGAGCGGAGACATTCCTGTGCCGCGCCAGGCAAGTTTGCGCGGGTTGCGCGATGCGGAAGGCGCTTTGCTCGATCGCGCGCTGATAATGTGGTTTCCCGGCCCTGCCAGCGTGACGGGCGAAGATCTGGCGGAATTTCACCTGCATGGCGGGCGCGCGGTGGTCGCAGCGCTGGAGCGGGAGCTTGGCGCGATGCCCGGCCTGCGCCGGGCCGAACCGGGTGAGTTTACCCGCCGCGCCTTTGCCAATGGCCGGATCGACCTGGCCGAGGCTGAAGGTCTGGCCGATTTGCTCTCCGCAGAAACCGAGCTGCAGCGGCGCGCGGCGCTCGATATGGCGGGCGGGATGTTGTCCCGGCGGGTTGCCGCATGGCGGGAGCTTCTGCTCGGATATTCAGCAGCGGTGGAGGCGGTGCTCGATTTCGAGGATGAAGGCGATGTGAGCGCGCTGCCTGATAGCTTTGGGCCTGATGGCTTTGGGCGAGATCTTGCCGCCTTGTGCTCGGATCTGCGAGGCGCCTTGGCAGCGCCCCATGCCGAAACCCTGCGGGAGGGCTTCCGCGTGGTGCTCGCTGGCCCGCCAAATGCTGGTAAATCCTCGCTTTTCAATGCTTTGGTCGAAAGCGAAGCGGCCATTACCGCGCCCAGTGCGGGTACGACCCGCGATGTGCTGGTGCGGCCCGTCGCGCTCCAGGGGGTGCCATTCAGCTTTGTCGATACGGCTGGCTTGCGCGCCGAGGGTGCCGGGGAGGTCGAGGCGATCGGGATTGCGCGGGCCGAGGTGGAGCTGCTGCAGGCGGACCTGGTGCTGTGGCTGGGGCCGCAGGGTGCTGGTCCGGCGGGTGCGTGGGAAATCGAACCCCAGATCGACCGGCCAGATCATGCGGTGAAGCCGGCGCCCCAGTTTCGCGTCTCGGCCATGACAGGGGACGGGCTCGGCGAGCTCAAGCTTGCCCTGATCGCCCAGGCGAGCAAGGTGATGCCCAAGCCGGGCGAGGCGGCGCTCAATGCGCGGCAACGGGCGTTGCTGGGCGATGCTGTTTCTGCGCTCGATTCGGCTGCGGCTGAGGGGGATCCCTTGATTCTGGCCGAATGTCTGCGCCTGGCGCGGGTGGCGTTCGACCGGTTGATCGGCCGCGCGGCGACCGAAGATATGCTCGATGTGCTGTTCGGGCGCTTCTGCATCGGGAAATGAGCGCGCGCGAATGTTCCACGTGGAACATCGCAAAACTTTGACCCGACTCCCGCCAGGCGGTATCGGCGCGCGATGCATAGCTTCGACATCCTGGTTGTTGGTGGGGGACACGCGGGCTGCGAAGCCGCAGCAGTGGCCGCGCGGATGGGTGCGCGTACCGCTCTGGTGAGCTTTGACCTTGCCGCAATCGGCGCGATGAGCTGCAATCCGGCAATCGGCGGGCTGGGCAAGGGGCATCTGGTGCGCGAGGTCGACGCCTTTGACGGGCTGATCGGGCGCGCTGCAGATGCGGCGGCAATCCATTACCGCATGCTCAATCGCTCCAAAGGCAGCGCGGTATGGGGGCCGCGCGTCCAGGCTGACCGCAAATTGTTCAAATCTGCCGTGCAGCGCATGATTGGCACCCAGGCCAATCTCACCCTGATCGAGGGGGAGGCGGCAGAATTGCTGCTTGCGGGCGGCGAGATTGCAGGCCTGCAACTGGCAGATGGCAGCCGGGTTGAGGCGCGCGCGCTGGTGCTGTGCACCGGGACCTTCCTTGGCGGAACCCTGTTTCGGGGAGAGGAGCGATTCGAGGGCGGGCGGATTGGTGAGGCTTCCGCCCAGCGGCTCGCGGCGCAGCTGCGCGCTGCCGATTTGCCGATGGCGCGGCTCAAGACCGGCACCCCACCGCGGCTCGACGGACGCACGATCGATTGGGCCCGGCTCGCGGAGCAGCCTTCTGACGCTGAGCCATGGTGCATGTCGCCCTTGACGCAAGCCCGCGCAAATCCTCAGCTTTTCTGTGCAATCACGCGGACAAACCTGCGCAGTCATGACGTCATTCGCGCGAATTTGCACCGCTCTCCGCTGTTCAGTGGAGCCATCGATGCGCGGGGGCCGCGCTATTGCCCCTCGATCGAAGACAAGATCCATCGCTTTGCTGATCGTGACGGGCATCAGATATTTCTGGAGCCTGAGGGGCTCGACACCCATTTCGTCTATCCCAATGGTATCAGCACCTCACTGCCCGGCGATGTCCAGCTCGCCATGCTGCGCACCATGGAGGGTCTCGGCGCGGTGCAGATGGAAGTTCCGGGCTATGCGGTCGAATATGATCACATCGATCCGCGCGCTTTGCGGCCCACGCTGGAGCTGCGGGCGATCCCCGGGCTTTATTGCGCCGGCCAGATCAATGGGACGACCGGCTATGAAGAGGCTGCCGCGCAGGGGCTGATGGCTGGCATGCTGGCCGCGGCGGCAGTTTTGGGCCAGGAAGCGCCCGCGCTTGACCGGGCGAATAGCTATATGGCCGTGATGGTCGACGATCTGACACTTCATGGGGTGAGCGAGCCCTACCGGATGCTGACTGCGCGCGCCGAATATCGTCTCAGGCTGAGGGCCAACAACGCCGCCTCGCGGCTGACCGGCATAGCGATTGCGGCGGGCTGTGTCGGGCCAGAGCGGCGCAGCTGGTATGAAAAGCGCGAACAAGCGCGTGAAATCTGGACGGCAGCGCTCGAACGGGAGCTGGCGGCGGTGGAATTGGCGCGGTCTGGCCTTGCGGTGCGCGACGATGGCAGTCGGCGCAGCCTGCGCGAATGGCTGCGTTTCGGCGGCGTCGATCTCGAAGGCTTAAGCAGCTGGCTTCCGCCGGAATGCGCGACAGACAGTGAAATGGGGGCCGAGCTGGCCGAAGATGCCGCCTATGCGCCCTATTTGCAGCGGCAGGACAGCGAATTGCGCGATTTGCGGGCGAGTGAAGCGGTGCCCCTGGGCGAGCATTTCCCGTTTGCGAGTGTCCCGGGCCTGTCGCGCGAAATGGTCGAACGGCTTGAGGCGGCGCGGCCGGCCAATCTGTCGGCAGCGGGCCGGATTGCGGGAATCACCCCGGCCGCACTCGCAGCGCTGCTGGTGCATGCCCGCCGCCGCGTGGACGAGGCGGCATGATTGGCGACGAACTCGATGCGCGCGGCTATGTCGCAGAACTGGGTGATGGTGCCGCGCTTGAGCGGCTCGAGCGTCTCGCAGCACTGATCGGTGAAGAGAATGGCCGGCAAAACCTGATCGCCAGCGCGACCTTGCCTCTGATCTGGCAGCGCCATATCGCCGATAGCGCGCAGCTGCTTGCCTATGTTCCACGTGAAACATTGTCCGGGCTGCCCGAAGCGCAGCCCTGGCTCGATCTTGGCACCGGGGCGGGCTTTCCTGGCCTGGTGATCGCCGCGCTGCGTCCCGAATGGGAGGTGTGCCTGGTTGAATCGCGCCGCAAGCGGGCCGATTGGCTCGAACGCGCGCGAATCGAACTGGGTCTGCCGCGCTGCCGGGTGCTGGGATCCCGGCTGGAACTGGTGGAAAGCTTCCCGGCCAGTGTCATTTCGGCACGGGCCTTTGCGCCATTGCCACGTTTGCTGGATCTATCCGCACGTTTTTCCACACATCGGACCTTGTGGCTGTTGCCCAAGGGGCGGTCGGCAGCCCAGGAGTTGGACTCCCTGCCCAAATCGGTTCGCAGTACGTTCCACGTGGAACAATCCTTTACGGATGCCGAAGCGGGGATCATTGTCGGGCGGTCAGACTGACGATCGAACCGGCCAGCGAGCCAGGAAGCGAGGCAAAAAGCGTGATCCGGATAGCAATCGCGAATCAGAAAGGCGGGGTGGGCAAAACCACCACGGCGATCAATATGGCCACCGCCATGGCGGCAACCGGATGGAAAACCTTGCTCATCGATCTCGATCCGCAGGGCAACGCCTCGACCGGGATCGGAATCGAGGCGCATCAGCGCAAATTGTCCAGCTATGACGTGCTGGTCGGCGATGCCGCGCTGGACGAGGCGATCATGCCCACCAGCATTCCCGGGCTCGACATCGTTCCCGCCACGGTCGATCTCAGCGGTGCCGAGATCGAACTGGTCGATTTTACCGACCGGACCTCGCGCCTGCGCGATGAACTGGCCGGGCATAGCGCGCATGATATCTGCTTCATCGATTGTCCGCCGTCACTCGGCCTGCTGACGCTCAATGCGCTGACCGCCGCCGATTCGCTGCTGGTGCCGCTGCAATGCGAGTTTTTCGCGCTCGAGGGCCTCAGCCAGCTGCTCCAGACGGTCGAACGGGTCCAGCAATTGTTCAATCCCGATCTGGGCATCGTCGGTATCGCTCTGACCATGTTTGACCGCCGTAACCGATTGACCGACCAGGTGGCCGACGATGTCCGCGATTGTCTCGGCAAATTGGTGTTCGATTCGGTCATTCCGCGCAATGTCCGGCTGTCCGAGGCGCCGAGCCACGGGCTTCCCGCACTGATCTATGACCATTCCTGCACCGGGAGCCGCGCCTATATCGCCCTTGCGCGCGAACTTATCTCCCGTCTGCCCGAGCAGAGGAAAGCCGCATGAGCGAAACCAATGATCCGGTCCAATTGGCTTCTGTAACCGCCCGGCCAGACGCGAAGCGGCGGCTCGGGCGCGGTCTCGGTGCCCTGATGGGTGAAGCACGGCGCGAAGAGCCGCTGGTCACGCAAGCACCGAGGATGGGCAGCGGGGAGCCGGAAACCCCGGCAGAGCGATCGGCAGCCTCATCTTCAGGGCCACGCGACGGCCTTGCCAGCGTGGCGGTGTCAGCGATCAGCCCCCACCCCGACCAGCCGCGGCGCCATTTCGACGAAGAATCTCTCAATGAGCTCGCGGCATCGATCTCGGCGCGCGGAGTAATCCAGCCGGTGATCGTCCGCCCGCTCTCCGGCGGCTATCAGCTGGTTGCGGGCGAGCGGCGCTGGCGCGCTGCTCAAAAAGCGCAACTCCATGAAATTCCAGCCATAATTCGTGATCTTTCAGATCGCGATGTGATGGCCCTGGCGCTGATCGAAAATATTCAGCGCGAGGATCTCAATCCGATCGAAGAGGCCCGGGCGTTTGGCCGGCTGGCCGAGATCGAAGGGCTAACCCAGGCTGAAATCGCCAAGCTGGTTGAAAAATCGCGCAGCCATGTCGCCAATCTCCAGCGCCTGCTGACCCTGCCCGAATCAGTTATCGCGCATCTTGAGGCCGGACGATTGAGCATGGGCCATGGCCGCGCGCTGGTCGGCCATGAGAATGCGGCCGCGCTGGCTGATCAGGCGGTGCAGAAAAAGCTTTCAGTGCGCGAGATGGAGCGGCTTGCCCGCAAGCCGGCGCCGCCGGTTGAATATAAGTCGCGCAAACCGGTTGGTGGCGGCCCGGCAGCGGATGATGCCGATATCGCTGCGGTGCAGAACCATCTGGAGGAATTTCTTGGCCTGCCGGTCAGAATTCAGGCGGATGCGGATCCCCGTTCGGGTTCGGTAACGATCCGTTATTCCACGCTCGATCAGCTCGATCTGGTCTGCCAGCGGCTCACCGGGGGCGGCATCTAGCCACCCACAGCGTTCCGGAGCGTTCTGGCCGAAGCCCTGCGGGCGCGCAAAGTCGCGCCGCGCAACTTTTGGCTCGGTCCGACCTTACCCGCGTTATTTGGTGGTTTTGATCGGCTTGCTTTGCGTGGTTGTGATCTTTGAAGGTACGATCTTGCCCTTCACCGGGACGATCTTTTTCGGAATTACGCGGCGCGCCGGCTTTTCCTCGATCCATTCCTCGACCACGCGCGGCTTCTTGGGCTTGCAGTTCCAGCCGACCACCACCGGCATCCACATCACCTGCTGGCCATAACCAGCACCATAATAGCCATAGCCCTGGCCGGCTCCTGCTTCGTATCGCGTGAGATAATCCTCGCAGATGTCGCGCGCCTTGCCGCTGTCTTCCGCCTTGTCGATTGCAGCACCGGCGACGGCGCCGACTGCTGCGCCGGCGATCGTGCCGATTGCGCGATTGCCCTTGCCGGCAATCCGGTTGCCCGCGACCCCGCCGATCACGCCGCCGATCACCGCACCGCCCAGGCCATTGTCCTCATCGCCATAGCGACGGCGGCATTCCTTGAGCCAATTTGCCCGCTCCTCGTCGCTATAGGCGAAGTGCGGGGCAGCAGGTTGCTGCGGCAGACCCATCATCTTGCCCGGCATCGGGCCATATCCGCCATAACCATAGGCAGGCATGGGGCTGGGTGAAGGGTAATCGCCTGCCTCTGCGGGACCGTGATGAGGCACGTAATCCGCGCCATAATCCCCGTCGCCCTGCGGCGCATCAGGCTCATCGGCGAAGGCTGGGGTTGCGGCGAGCGCCGCCCCCGCCAGCGCTGCGAGAAGGATCGGTCGGCGGATCGGCATCGGCTCATTCCCCTGTCAGGGCCATAGGCAGCCGCCCAGGGCAGCACTGATGGCGTTAACGCGAAATTTAGCATCTTGATGCGCAGAAAGCCAAAGCTTGCTGTCGGCACTGTCCCGAATCGGTGCAAATTCGGCTGCGTCAGATGCGCGAGGCGAGCAGCGCCGCCAGCGCCTCGATTCCCTCTGCGTCAACCTTGTCGAAGCGTGCGGCCAGCGGACTGTCGAGATCGATCACTGCCACAACCGCTCCTTCGCGCAGCACCGGCACGACCAATTCGGAGCGAGAGGCCGCATCGCAGGCGATATGGCCCGGAAAGGCGTGGACGTCATCGACCAGCTGACTGGCACCGCTCGCCGCCGCCGTGCCGCAGACACCCTGGCCCAGCGGGATCCGGATGCAGGCAGGCTTGCCGCAAAACGGACCAAGCACCAGCTCCCCGCCAAGCATGCGGTAGAAGCCCGCCCAGTTGAGATCGGGCAGGAACTGCCACAGCAAAGCCGCGACATTGGCCATATTGGCGACTGAGTCGGGCTCGGCGCGCGTAAGAGCGTCCGCCGCCGAATGAAGCTGGGCATATGCTTCCGCTTTGGGCAGGGCTGGATCGGCTGTGAATTCAAACATCAATTGCTGTCTCTGGCGCGGTGCACCGTTGCCGCAAGGATAGGAAAGTCCTATTCCACCGCTTATGCACATCCTCAAGAAGCTTCTCATCGCCCTGTTGATCCTGATCGCGGCGCTCGTGATCGCGGGCTATTTCATCCTGCGCGGGGATCCTGCCAAGCTGCCCTTCGAGCAGGTCACCGGAACCGACCCGACACTGGCGGAGCCCGATCCGCAGACGATCCCGACGGTCAAGATCGCCAAGCCGGTTGGCTGGAAAGCGGGCGAGGCCCCGATTGCGGCCAAGGGGCTGAAGGTCAATCGCTTTGCCGAGGGTCTTGATCATCCGCGCACCATGCTCGCGCTGCCCAATGGCGATATTCTGGTGACCGAGGCCAATGCCCCCTCGCGGGGCGTCGCTGGCGGGGGCGCGATCACCAATTTCATCGCGGGCCTGCTGTTCAGCCAGGCGGGCGCTGAAGGGGCATCGCCCAACAAGCTCATTTTGCTGCGGGACAAGGATGGCGACGGGGTAGCCGAAACGCGCGAAGTGCTCCGCAGCGATCTCAATTCCCCCTCGGGCCTGGCCTGGCGCGACGGCAGGCTTTACCTTGCGAATCACAATGAAGTCCTTGAATTCAATTATGAATTGGGATCAAATTCGCTTACCGGGAAGCCCAAAAAGCTGATGGATCTGCCCCCGGCCGGCAATCACTGGAGCCGTAATCTCCTGCTCAGCGAAGACGGGTCCGAACTCTATGTCGCGATCGGTTCTGCCTCCAATATCGGTGAAGCCGGGATGGAGATTGAACAGGGCCGCGCCGGAATTGATGAATTCGATCTCAAGAGCGGCAACTGGCGGCCCTTCGCCGCCGGGATGCGCAATCCCAACGGGCTGGACTGGAATCCCTGGACCGGTGAACTATGGGCCACGGTCAATGAGCGTGATCAGCTAGGCTCGGATCTGGTCCCGGATTACCTCACCAATGTCCCGGTTGGCACCCAATATGGCTGGCCGTGGCTCTATTGGGGCGACAAGATCGATGACCGGGTCACCGCGCCGATGCCCAATTTCCTCAGCGACTATACGCGCCGGCCGGAATATGCGCTCGGGCCCCATGTCGCCGGACTGGGCCTTGCCTTTACCGGAGCGGGCAATCGCCTGGGGTCGGCCTTTGGCCATGGCGCTTTCGTCGCCCAGCACGGATCGTGGAACCGTAAGCCGGTATCGGGTTACGATGTGGTCTATGTCTCATTTGACAAGCTGGGCAATCCGATTGGAAATCCCCAGCCGGTGCTGACCGGGTTCCTCAACGCCAATGGCACGACCAAGGGGCGTCCGACCTGGGTCGCCTGGGACAAGACCGGCGCTCTGCTGGTCAGCGACGATACCGGCGGGATCATCTGGCGGGTGATTGCTCCAGGCGCTCCGGCCAATGACGCCCCGCAGCGCAACCGGGGCGCACCGCTTCCACCGGTCAAGGAATTGCAGGCACCTCCCGGCAGCGCCTTCAAGCAATAAGCGGGCGCGGGTCCTAAAGCTGCTTGCCCGCCCGGCCCGCCAATTCGGTGACATATTGCCACGCTGTGCGGCCAGAGCGCGCGCCGCGCCGCTTGGACCATTCGAGCGCGTCTGCCTGGTCCCAGGCGAGGCCATATGCCACGCCATAGCCCGCGATGATTGCGAGATAATCGTCCTGGCTGCAATTATGGAACCCCAGCGCGAGGCCGAAGCGATCGGCCAATGCCAGCTGATCGTCGACCATATCGCGCGGATTGAGCGGATCATCCTGCTCATGCGCGGTGCGCGCCACGATTGCGCGGCGATTGGAGGTCACACACAGCCGGACATTGGCCGGCCGGGCCTCGACCCCGCCTTCGAGCCAGCTACGCAGATGCCGCGGCCCGATGTTGTCACCATCGGCAAAGCCGAGATCATCGATGAAAACCAGAAAATTGCGCTCTACTCCGCCAAGCGCGTTGAACAGGTCGGCAAGACTGTCCAGCGCGTCGGTCCCGACCTGCACCAGCGCGATTCGGCCCGGAAAGGCCGCTTGAGCTGCGATCACCGATGCCCGCAACAGCGCGGATTTGCCCATCCCGCGCGCACCCCACAGCAGCATGTCATGCGCGGCGTGACCCTGCGCCAGCCGCGCGACGTTTTCGGTGACGCGCGCCTTTTGCGCATCGATCCCGCGTAGCAGATCGAGCTGCGGGGCTGCCAGGCTGGCCACCGGCCGCCCGCCATCGGCTGACCAGACATAGGCCGGGAAACCCAGCCAGTCGGTCTCATCACGCCAAGCAGGCGCCAGCCGTTCAAGCGCATCGGCGATGCGGGCAAGTCTGTCGTCAGGATCGGTCATGCCGGCAATTCAGCCGCTGAGCTGGCCTGCGTCAAGCGAATAGAGCAGCGCCGCGCCAGCAGTCGCAGACGCGGACAGGCCGATTGCCTCCGGCACGATCCTGGTGAGAAAGAATTCGGCCGTAACCGGCTTTGACCCGGCAAGCGCCGGGCTTTCTCCGGCTTCGACGGCGCGCTTCTGGCGCAACAATTGCCAGCCTGCGGTGGCCACCGCACACATGGTGCAGAAGGGCACGCTTCCTGCCAGTCGATCATCGAGGGACGCCTCGCCCAGCATCCATCGCCCGATCCGCGCGCATTCCTGCGCCAGCGCCGCCAGAGTGGGCGTGGCGGCGGCGTCATCCGCAATATCCTGCATCAGCGCCGCCAACAGGCCGCCATCCTCCATCGCCAGTTTGCGGGTCACCAGATCAGCGGCCTGAATGCCGTTGGTGCCTTCGTAAATCGGAGGAATTCGGGCATCGCGCAGATGCTGCGCCGCGCCGGTCTCCTCGATGAAGCCCATCCCGCCATGCACCTGAACCCCGAGGCTGGCGACTTCCATCCCGATATCGGTGCCCCAGGCCTTGATCAGCGGAACCAGCAGATCCGCGCGCCCCTGCGCAGCCGGATCACCGATTGCGCCGCGATCGACCTGGCCCGCGGTGTAATAGAGCAGCGCGCGCGCGCCTTCGGTCAGTGCCGCCATCCGCAGCAGCATCCGCCGCACATCGGGATGTTCCACGATTGCCACAGGCGCGCGGCTCGGCGCGCCGGCCCGAGCGGATTGCACGCGCTCGCGCGCATAGGCCAACGCCTGCTGCCGTGCTCGTTCGGCAATCTGCATTCCCTGGCCGCCGACATTGATCCGCGCGGAATTCATCATCGTGAACATCGCGCGCAGCCCCTCATTCGCGCGCCCGACGAGTTCGCCGATGCATTGGCCTTCGTCGCCAAAGCTCATTACGCAGGTGGGGGAGGCATGAATGCCAAGCTTGTGTTCAAGGCTCACCGCACGCAGATCATTGCGCGGCCCCAGCGAGCCATCGGGATTTACCAGATATTTGGGCACCAGGAACAGCGAAATCCCGCGGCTGCCCTCGGGCGCGCCGGGCAGCCGGGCGAGCACCAGATGGATGACGTTCTCTGCCAGCTCGTGATCGCCCCAGGTGATGAAGATCTTCTGGCCGGCGATACGGAACTTTCCGGCATGCTCCCCGTCCAGAATCGGCTCCGCACTGCTGCGCAAGGCACCCACATCGCTGCCCGCTTGCGGCTCGGTGAGGTTCATCGTGCCCGGCCATTCACCGCTGACCAGCCTGGCGAGATAGGTCGCCTGCTGCGCTTCTGTGCCGTATTTCTCGAGCGCTTCGATCGCTGCGACGGTCAGCATCGGCAGCAGCGAGAAGGCCAGGTTCGCGCTGCCGAGATTTTCCATGACATTGCAAGCCAGGGTGAAGGGCAGGCCCTGACCGCCGAATTCCACCGGGCCGGAGATCGCGTTCCAGCCTTGCTCGACATAGGCCGAATAGGCTTCGGCAAAGCCCGCCGGCAGCACGACCTTCCCGCTAACCAGACGTGCCCCTTCGATATCGCCAATGCGGTTGAGCGGCGCCCATTCTCCCGCAGCCAGCGCCCCGATGCCCTGCGCGATAGCCTCAACCAGATCCGGCTCCGCCGCAGCAAAGCGCTCGTGCCGGGCAAGTTCTGCGATCCCGGCATTGACCGAAATCGCCAACAACTGGTCCTGCGTCGCGGGGGTGTAATTCATTGCTTGGCATCCTCTGCCCTGAGAGGCCGGGCGCCCTTTTGCAGCGCCTTTTTCTTGGCATCGAAGGTCTGCACCTATAGCTCTGCGGCAAAGGCGGCAAGAACGCTACGGAATGCCGGGGCATGTATCTGGCGCCGCGCAAGGGTGAGGATCGGGCCATGCAGGGCAATTTTATCGTCAGGGGGATTGCACGGGCGACAATGCTGTTGTCCGCATTGGCGCTGTCCGCCTTGCACGCCGCGCCGACGGTCTTTCCCACCGGGACCACGCTATACGATCCGACGCAGGCAGATAACGGCTTTACGGTCCTTTCACTGCTCGACACCAATGCCGTGATCGTCATCGACATGAATGGGCGGGTCGTCAAACGGTGGGACGGGTTCAACCTCTCCGCCGGGGGTCCGGCGCGGATCCTGCCCGGCGGCATCGTGATTGCGCCGCAAGGTGTCTATCCGCACCATCTGGAATCGACCGCATTGGCGGCGCAGGATTTTGACGGCAAGGAACTCTGGCGCTTCGACCAAAGCGAGGAGATCGGCATGGGCAACAGGCAGCGGTGGAGCGCGCGCCAGCACCATGATTGGCAGCGCTCGGACTTCCCCGCCGGTTATTACTCGGCTCTGTTCAGTCCGAAGCTCTCAGGCGGCAAGACCTTGCTGCTCACCCATACGAGTCACAAGGACCCTGCGATTGCCGAGGCCATGCTCCAGGATGACCGGCTGATCGAGATCGAGCCGGGCGGCCGGATAGGCTGGCAGTGGCGCGTGAGTGATCACATCGCGGAACTCGGCTTCACCCCGCAGGCGCGCGCGGCGATCCGCCGGGATGGAATGTCAGGCGAATTCGACTGGTTCCATATGAATTCGGCCACTTATCTGGGCCCCAACCGATGGTTCGATGCCGGCGACGCGCGGTTCAATCCCGAAAATGTGATCATCAGCAGCCGCCAGGCCAGCCTGATCGCGATCATTGCCCGCGATGGTTCGGTCGTCTGGCGGATCGGGCCGGATTTTTCGGCAACCCCTGAACAGGCGAAGATCGGCCAGATCATCGGCCAGCACCATGCGCATTTGATCCCCCCCGGGCTGCCCGGTGCCGGCAATCTGCTCGTTTTCGATAATGGCGGGATGAGCGGATATGGTGATCCCAGCCCGATCGCGCCCATCGGACGAGGAATCTATGCCCGGCCGGATTCGCGCGTTCTCGAAATCAATCCGGTGACTTTGGAACTGGTCTGGTCCTATAAAGCGGCGAATTTCTTCAGCCGCAATATCAGCGGCGCGCAGCGGCTGCCCAATGGCAATACGCTGATCACGGAAGGCGCGCCCGGCCGGGTGTTCGAAGTCACCCCTGGTGGAGCGATCGTGTGGGAATATATGAATGCGCCGGGTGAAAGCGGCCGACATCAGAATGCGGTCTATCGCGCCTATCGGCTGCCCTATTCCTGGCTGCCGCAGCTCGCGATTCCAGAGCAGCAGGCGATCGCGGCACCGGATCCTGCAAAATTCCATGTCCCGGGCACGCCCGGGGGCTGACCCTGCGGCATGAGCGCAGCCGTGGCTCCGGAAGTGATTGCGTCGGACCGAGGCGGGATCGCCCGCGCCGCAGAGATGCTGCGCAGTGGCGGGCTTGTCGCGGTGCCGACCGAGACGGTCTATGGTCTGGCCGCGCGCGCCGACAGCGCCGATGCGGTAGCCGCGATCTATCGCGCCAAGGGTCGGCCGGATTTCAATCCGCTGATCGTTCATGTTGCCAGCCTCGAAGCAGCTGAAAGTCTGGCAATTTTCGATAATCGCGCGCGCCTGCTCGCCAAGAGGTTCTGGCCCGGCCCGCTCACACTCGTCCTGCCCTTGCGCGATACCGCCGCAATCGCCCCGGCTGTGACCGCCGGCCTGCCGACGATCGCGCTGCGTATGCCCGCTCACCCCGCGATGCGGGCCTTGCTTGAAGAATGCGCAATTCCGCTCGCCGCGCCCTCGGCCAATCGCAGCGGCGCGGTCAGCCCCACCGAACCCGCGCATGTCATCGCCTCGCTCGGCGAAAATGTCGCCATGGTGCTCGACGGCGGGCGCTGCGAGGCCGGGCTTGAATCGACCATTGTCGCCCTGCGTAAGGACGGCAGCTGGCAGCTCCTGCGCCCCGGTCCGATCGAGGAAGCCCGGATTTCCGCCATTCTTGGCCGGCCTCATGACGTCACTTCGGTGAAAGTCGAGGCGCCAGGCCAGCTTATCAGTCACTATGCGCCGGGCAAGCCGGTCCGGCTCGACGCGGTCGAGGCCGGGCCCGGCGAATATCTGATCGGTTTCGGCGCTGTTACGGGGGACTGCACCCTTTCGGCCGGTGGTGACCTGTCCGAGGCGGCCGCGCGGCTTTATGGCTGCCTCCATCAGGCTGCAGCCGCGCCCCAGGGTTTGATCGCCGTGGCGCCGATTCCGCACGAAGGCATCGGTATTGCGATCAGGGACCGTCTGACGCGCGCTGCGGCCTAGTTTTCCGAGCGCGCCGGGCCCGTCCGCGTCGGAATTTCCGGCCTCAGCGCGTCGATTTCCTCGCCCAATGCATCACGCTCTGCGCAGGCCTTGCGCTCGCCAGCGGCACAGGCGGCATCGGCCTTGCGCCATTGCCGGTCGAGCTTGCCCAGCCGCTCCTCGCGCTTGCGCAATTCGCGCCCACGCTTTTCGTCTGCTTCAGATTGGCTGGTGGTGGCAAGATCTGCGGCCTTGCCGGCAACCCGCACCGGCGCAGTGGCGACATTGAGCGCGGTTTTTGCGATGCAGCCGGGCAACAGCGGCAGCGCGGCTGCGATGGCAAGGGCATATCTGTTCACGGCAACCTCCGGTCTCATCGCGGGCTCCATCCTGCAGGGCTGGGGTTGATGCAAAGTGAACCTGTTGCAAGTTTGTCGGGACAATATAGCTGGCGGCACGAAAAAGGGCCGCCCCTTGCGGAGCGGCCCTTTCATGGATTGCCGGAAAAACTATTCGGTCGTGCCGATTTAGGCAGCCGTTTCAGGCGTGTCGTAATATTTCGGCGCGTGCTCGTTCAGAATCTCGAGGATCTTTTTGAGTGCGGCCGGTTCGTCGGTCTTTTCCATCGCGGCGAGTTCACGCGCGAGGCGGCTGGAAGCCGCTTCAAAGATCTGCCGCTCCGAATAGCTCTGCTCGGGCTGGTCGTCGGCCCGGAACAGGTCGCGGGTCACCTCGGCGATCGAGACGAGATCGCCCGAATTGATCTTGGCTTCATATTCCTGGGCCCGGCGCGACCACATGGTGCGCTTGACCCGCGGCTTGCCCTTAAGCGTTTCGAGCGCTTCGCGCAGCGTCTTGTCGCTGGAAAGCTTGCGCATGCCGATCGCTTCGACCTTGTTGACCGGAACGCGCAAGGTCATGCGTTCCTTCTCGAAGCGCAGAACGTAAAGCTCAAGCTGCATGCCGGCGATTTCTTCGTTTTGCAGCTCGATCACACGGCCAACGCCGTGCTTGGGGTAGACAACATAATCGCCGACGGAAAAGGCTGGAGCCTTGGCTGCCATGTATCGTCCTTTCTCAGGTGCAGTGCCCATTTGCCGCTCTCAGGGTACGCAGCGTCAAAGACGATCCCGGGGCCGCAGGCTTGCGCCGCGACCCTTAATTGTCCTTCAACCCTGACGCGCGGCGGGGCCTGCCTTTCGTGAAACCCGTGGCCGATTGTGGATAAGTACGACCATCGCCTGATTATGTAGCACATTCGCAACAAAATTTCCAGCCCTGCGAATCATGCATGGCCAGGCGCGGGGAATCAGGCCTGAGCCGGACTGCGGATCAGTCGCCAGCGCCGGGATCGGGGGTGAAGAACTTTTCGAACTTGCCCTCTTCGCCCTTATGCTCATCGGCATCGGCGGGCGGATCCTTCTTGGTCGTGATATTGGGCCATTCGGCCGAATATTGCGTGTTGAGCTCAAGCCATTTCTCAAGCCCGCTCTCGGTATCGGGCAGGATCGCCTCGGCCGGGCATTCCGGCTCGCACACGCCGCAATCGATGCATTCGCTGGGATTGATCACCAGCATGTTCTCGCCCTCGTAGAAGCAATCGACCGGGCAGACCTCAACGCAGTCCGTATATTTGCAGCGGATACAGGCGTCGGTAACGACATAGGTCATGGAAGCGGTTGTCCTTCGCTCATTTCGCTCAGATCGCCTGCTATGGCGAATGATCCGCCAGCGTCAAGTTCGCGGTAGCAGGCGCGTGCTTCTTCTGGCGGCCCGCGCCGCTTGGGCAAAGAAAGGATTTCTATCACCAGCACACGCTGGCGCAGCGGCAGGGTGAGCACATCGCCTATTGCGATCGGCTGGTCATTGCGCGCCACCCGCCCCCCATTGCGGCGCAGATGGCCCTCTGCGATCCAGCGCTGCGCGAGGCTGCGGCTCTTGGTGAAGCGCAGGAACCACAGCAGCCTGTCGATCCGGAGCATATCGCGGCGCGCTAACGGATGAGATCGGCCAGCTTGGCGAAGGCATTGCCCTCAACCGGACGGGCTTCGACCTTCACCGGCGGCGCAGGCGGATGGCGCTGGCCCTGTTTCGGTGCCCGGGCCTGCTTGCCCCCGGCTCCCCCGGCCTTCCGGCGGGCAGCTGGGGGACTGTCTCCGCGTTCGGCTCCGCGCCCGGCCCCGCCCGCCAACCGCTGTGCGCCCTGCTGCTCGGCGCGGTGATCAGTGCGCGGGGCGCGCCAATCCCACAATAACGGCGCTGGAGGGCCGAAGGCACCCTCTGCCAGCACACGATGGCGCGCCGCGCGAAAGCCCGCCTCGCGCATCAGCCCGGCCAGGCTCTCATCCGCCAGCCCCATCGAGGTGGCGAGTGGTTGATCGATCGGGAAGCGCCGGGATTTGGCGGCGCTGCGCCGGTCATGCGCCGCGCGAAACAGCTTTTCCGCCATGTCGAGCCGAATCGCCTGCCGCCCGGCATGGCGATAGCCTGCAGGCAAGGTTCGGGCGCCCTCGATCACAGCCGCCATATCCTCGCGCAATGGCCGGCGGTCGGTCCCGATCGCGTGCAACAGCCGCCGCGGTGCAGGCTTGAGCAGCGCCGGCGCAAAGATATCCAGGGCCCCGATTGTGACGCCAAGACGGCGCAGGAAATGGCGCTTTTCCTTGGGCACATGCGCCAATCCAGCCGATTCGCGCGGGACCATGCCGGTCCCCGCGACCAGCTTCAGCAACATGGCGCGCACCTCGCTCCCGGCCTCGGGATCGCGGCTGGCGGCTTCGAGCAGGCGCAGCGGAGCCAGCGGTGCCAGCGTCGCCTCAAGCCAATGGGCCAGCGTCTCGGTCAGACGCTCTCGTTCCGCACGGCCAAGCGCGCCAAGCTCGCGCGCCAGTTCGATCCGGGGCCGGGTGAGGTCCTTTGCCCCATGCAAGGTTGCGATCGGCTGGCCCGAGCGCAGGATTTGCCCGGCCTCAAGGGTCAAATCGCCCAGCTCACTTGCCACCAGCATCTGCGCCTTGCGTGCCAGCAGACGGGGCAGATGCTTCTCCGCCGCCGCGAGCAGCAGCTTGCGATCGGCATGGCCGGCCTGCGCATCGACCACGAAGCGGAACCCGTCGAGATGGCCGATCGCCTCGCCCTCCACGCGCACCACGCCGTCGTCCGCCAGATCCACTTTCAGCAGTGCCGCATCCTTGCCCATGGTTTTCATCAATACCGCAGTCCGCCGATTGACGAAACGTTCGGTAAGGCGCTGGTGCAATGCATCCGACAGGCGCGCTTCCGCAGCCCGGGCGCGGGCCGCCATTTCCTCTTTCGCCAGCAGCCAGTCAGGCCGCTGGGCGATATAGGCCCAGCTTCGAATCGCCGCGATGCGCCCCTGCAGCGCGTCGATATCGCCAGTGAGATTGTCGAGCTCGGCGATTTTTCCGGCCGCATAATCGGCTCCGAGATAGCCTGCGCGCAATTCCTGCCACAGCCGCGCGACGAAGCGGGAATGCGTCTCGGTGCCCTGCTGACGAAAATCGGGCAGGCAGCAGGCATCCCAAAAGCGCCGAACCTGCGCCGGTGAGTCCAGCGTCTCGGCAATTCCCGGCTCGTCGGCCAGACGCTTGAGCACGGCAAGATCCACCGCTTCCGGCGCTGCGGCGAGTTCCGGCACATCCGGCTTGGCTTCAAGATCGGCGATCAGCCCGTCAATCGTATCGCAGCGGGGTTCGGCCTCGCGCCAGAATAATTTGGTCAGTGGCGCAAAGCGGTGTTCCTCGATCGCGTAGATTTCTTCGGGCGTAAATTCCAGCGGGCCGCCGCCCCGTCCGCCCGACATGGTGCCGAAACTGCCGTCTTTCTGATGGCGGCCGGCGCGCCCCGCGATCTGGGCCATTTCAGCCGGGGTGAGCCGGCGCTGGCGGGTGCCGTCGAACTTGCTCAGCCCCGCAAAGGCGACATGGCTGACATCAAGATTGAGCCCCATGCCCACCGCATCGGTGGCAACGATGTAATCGACCTCGCCCGACTGGAATAATTCGACCTGGCGGTTGCGGGTATCCGGGCTGAGTGCCCCCATCACCACCGCTGCGCCTCCGCGAAAGCGGCGGAGCATTTCGGCCACGGCATAGACCTGCTCGGCCGAAAAGGCGACAATTGCGCTGCGCGGCGGCAGGCGTGAAAGCTTGGCCGAACCGGTATGGCGCAGGGTCGAGAAGCGCGGCCGGGCGATGATCTCGACCCCCGGCACCAGCGCCTTGACCATTGGCTCCAGCGTGGCTGAACCCAGCAGCATGGTTTCATCGCGTCCGCGCGCATTGAGCAGCCGGTCGGTAAAGACATGCCCCCGCTCCGGATCGGCGGCGAGCTGCGCCTCGTCCAGCGCGACAAAACCCAGCCCGCCGCCATCGCGCGGCATGGCTTCGGCGGTGCACAGCATCCAGCGCGCCTGCGGTGGCTCGATTCGCTCTTCCCCGGTGATCAGGGCAACCGATTTGTCGCCCTTGATCGCGCGAACCTTGTCGTAAACCTCGCGCGCCAGAAGGCGCAGCGGAAAGCCGATCGCGCCGCTCGAATGCGCGCAGAGCCGCTCGATCGCGAGGTGGGTCTTGCCGGTATTGGTCGGGCCAAGCACGGCCTTGACCTTACCGTCCCCATGGCTGTGATCATGGCTGCGGGTCACAATGCGGCAATGTGGCAGCGGCCCAGCCGCCTTGCAACCGGGCTGGGCCCGCACTCAACAGCTAAGCGCGCGTCAGACTCGCCCTGGCGAAATTAGCGCCAAGTTAACTTTAATGGGCCTAGCATTTGCTTGAGAACGACGGCGGATTGCAGCCTCGCTTGTCCCAGCCGGGGATTGGCGCCTGCAACCGGCATGGAGGGCGGGTTTGTTCAAGCCGCAGGATCAGGCGGAGGTCGGCCAGGAAGCCGGCGGCACGAGCGGGCCGGGCTTTGCCGCAGCCGAGCTTTCGCACGCCCAGATTCTGGACGATCCGCGCAGGGTCGTGCTCAGCCGCTTCAATTCCTTTGCCGAACGCTACAGCCAATGGCGCGAACGGGCTTCCTTGCGCCTCTCGGGGCTCGATCTGGCGCCTGATCTGGCCGAAGATATCGGCAGCTCGCGCTGGTTCCGCGGGGCGGGGACATTGTTCGGTCTGGCCGCGCTGGCGCTGCTGTTCTGGCCCAATTTCTCTTCGGTCGAAGCCGCCGCGCCGATGCATATCGACCAGAGCGAACGCGATGAATTCCGCAGCCAGATGATCATGCCGCTGGCGCTCGGGGCTGACAGCGGGCGGCATATGGCCGCCACCTCGGCTGTGGTTCCCCTTAGATCGGCGCCTGAACGGCCACGGCTCGAACTGGTGGCAACACTGGCCCAGGGCGACAGTTTCGCCCGCATGCTCCAGCGCGCCGGCGTTGGCGAGGGCGAGGTTCCCCGCATCGTCTCACTGGTATCTTCGGCGATACCGCTGCAGGATCTTGAATCGGGCACCAAGGTCGATCTTGTGCTTGGCCGGCGCGCCGCGCCCGGCGAACCGCGCCCGCTCGATTCGCTGTCCTTCCGCGCCCGATTTGATCTTGAACTTGCGCTGGAACGCAGGGGCGGGGCGCTCACGCTCGATCGTCACCCGATTCGGGTCGACACCACCCCGCTGCGGATTCGCGGCAAGGTCGGCTCGAGCCTCTATCGCTCGGCGCGGGCGGCGGGTGCGCCTGCCAAGGCGGTGCAGGACTATTTGCGCACCTTGGGCAGCCAGTTTGATCTCGACAGTGCCGTCGGGCCGAATGACGAATTCGATTTCATCGTCTCCTACAAGCGGGCGGCCACCGGCGAAGTGGAGGCGGGCAACCTGCTCTATGCCGGGGTGTTGCGGAACGGCAAACCCAAGACCCAGCTGATGCGCTGGGGCAAGGACGGCCAGTTCTTCGAGGCGTCCGGCATCGGCGAACAGAAAAGCGGGCTGCTGGCGCCGGTCGCCAGCCGGGGTATCTCCTCGTGCTTATGGCATGCGCCGGCATCCGATCCTGGGCTACAGCCGGATGCACAGCGGGATCGATTTCAAGGCCTCCTATGGCCAGCCGATCTATGCCGTCAGCGATGGCACGGTGGTATTTGCCGGGCGCCACGGGGGGCATGGCAATTTCGTCAAACTCAATCACGGCGGCGGGCTGGGCACCGGTTATGCGCATATGAGCCGCATCGCGGTAAGCCCAGGCCAGCATGTGCGCCGCGGCCAGGTGATTGGTTATGTCGGCTCAACCGGCCTTTCGACCGGGCCGCATCTGCATTACGAAATGTATCGCAACGGCAAGACGGTAAATCCCGCAAGCGTCCAGTTCGTCACCCGCGCGACCCTGTCCGGGCGCGATCTGGCCGAATTCAAGGCGCAGCTCGCGCGGCTGCTCGCTGTCAGCCCGGGGGCGGCGCTGGTCAGTCTTGCCCCGAGCGCGGCAGAGGCTTCCTCGCCTGAACGCGAGATCGATCGGGCCGATCACCCCAAGCAGATCAGCTAGCCTGCGCAGCCCGCCGGATTTACCGCCCAATTGCGCGTCCGGCGATTTTCCGGCAGGGAGCGCGCCATGACCGCAAGCTATCCCGCGACACGTTTGCGCCGCACCCGTGCGAGCGGCTGGAGCCGCGCGCTGCACCGTGAAACCGTGCTGACCCCGGCCGATCTGATCTGGCCCCTGTTCGTCACCGAAGGCAGCGGGGTGGAAGATCCGGTCAAGTCGCTGCCCGGCGTTTCGCGCTGGTCGGTCGACGGGATCGCTGCCCGGGCCAGGGAAGCGGTGGCGCTGGGAATTCCCTGCATTGCGCTGTTCCCCAATACCCAGCCGGATCGGCGCAGCGATGATGGGGGCGAGGCGCTCAATCCCGATAATCTCATGTGCCGTGCAATCCGCGCGATCCGTGATGCCTGCGGCGATGATATCGGCGTGCTCACCGATGTCGCGCTCGATCCCTACACCTGTCATGGTCAGGACGGGCTGCTCGATGATCGCGGCTATGTCACCAATGACGCCACGGTGGAGGTGCTTGTCGGCCAGGCGCTCAACCAGGCTGCCGCCGGGGCGGATATCATCGCCCCGTCCGACATGATGGACGGGCGCATCGGGGCGATCCGCGCGGCGCTGGAACAGGCGGGTCACAGCAATGTCCAGATCATGAGCTATGCCGCCAAATATGCCTCGGCCTTTTACGGCCCGTTTCGCGATGCGGTCGGCTCGGGCGGGCTGCTCAAGGGCGACAAGCGCAGCTATCAGATGGACCCGGCCAATGGCGAGGAAGCCTTGCGCGAAGTTGCGCTGGATCTTGCCGAGGGTGCGGACAGTGTGATGGTCAAGCCCGGCCTGCCCTATCTCGACATCGTCCGCCGCGTGAAACAGCGCTTCGAAGTACCGGTCTTCGCCTATCAGGTGAGCGGCGAATATGCGATGATCGAGGCCGCTGCCGCCGCCGGCGCGGGCGATCGCGAGGCGCTGGTGCTGGAGACCCTGCTGGCCTTCAAGCGCGCTGGCTGCAGCGGTGTGCTGACCTATCATGCCGCGCTGGCCGCGCGGCTGCTCAATGGCTGAGTTTCGGCTCGAGACCGAACGGCTGGTGCTGCGGGACTGGTGCGGCGATGCCGATTGGGCCAGGTTCTTTCGCCATACCAACACCCCCGCAGTGATGCAGTGGCTGGGCGGGATCCTGTCTGACGATGGCATGGCGCAGCAGCGGCTGCGGGTCGAGAATTGCAACCGCAGCCACGGGCATTGCTTCTGGCTGGTGGAACGCAGGCCTGACGGAGCGGAGCTTGCGGGCGAAATGCTCGGGTTCTGCGGGCTCAAACGGGCCGATGCACCAGACAGCAGCGTAGCCGGCGAATTCGAGATCGGCTGGCGCTTGCGCGAGGATGCCTGGGGCAAGGGCTATGCAAAGGAGGCTGCGCAGGCCTGCCTGGGGGCCGGTTTCCAACGCTTTGGCGCGCAGGAAATCTATGCGCTGACCGTGCTGGAGAACGCGGCCAGCTGGGGGCTTATGAAACGCCTCGGCATGCGCCGGCGCGAAGATCTCGATTATGTCGATCTGCGGCTCAATGCGCCGTTTCGCGATACGATCACCTTTTCGATCGACCGGGCCGAATGGGGCGCTGCGCCATGACGCCGATCGCCCCAACGCTGATCGCGGAGACCCCGAGGCTCGTGTTGCGGAGCGAAGCGGAGGGTGATCTTGAAATATGGCTGGCGCAGATGAACACGCCGCAGGTGATGGCCTTTCTTGGCGGTCCGCGCAGCGCGGACAAGGTCACGCAAAGTTTCGCCCGGGTGCGTGAGGCGATCGCCGATGGCCGGCCATCGCATTATATGGTCGCGCTGCGGGATAGGGGCACGCTGATCGGCCGCTGCGGCATAGGGCCGATCGACACCGCCGAAGCGCCCGACGCGCTGCGCGGGCAATTGCAGATCGGCTGGACCCTGCGCGCCGATTGCTGGGGCCAGGGTTATGCCAGGGAAGCAGCGGAGGCTGCGCTCGATCTGGCGTTCGGGCGGTTCGGTGCGCCGATCGTCTATGGCCTGACTTCGGAGAACAATCGCCCCTCCTGGGGCTTGATGGAGCGGCTCGGCATGCGGCGCATGGCTGAGCTGGACTATGTCGATCCGGACTATCCGCCGGAAGAAAACCCGACCAAGGTCTATGGTCTGGCGCGCGAAGAATGGCGCGGACCGCAGGCCGAGGCAAATTGATGAGCGATCCCCTGATTCTCGCGCTCAACGGCAAGGCACCGAAGATTCATTCGAGCGCCTTCATCGCGCCCGGGGCAAAGATCATTGGCGATGTCGAGATCGGACCGGATGCCAGCATCTGGTATAATTGCACCGTCAGGGGCGATGTGAACCGCATCGTGATCGGCGCGCGCAGCAATCTGCAGGACGGCAGCGTGGTACATTGCGAAAGCCCTTCTGCGCGCAACCCGGAAGGCTATCCCACCCTGATCGGTGATGATGTGCTGATCGGCCATCTCGCGATGATCCACGGCTGCGTGCTGGAAGACCGGGCGTTCGTTGGGCTCGGCGCGATCGTGATGGATGGCTGCCGGATCGGTTCTGACGCGATGCTGGGCGCCGGGGCGATGCTCACCCCGGGCAAGGCGATCCCCGCGGGGCAGCTGTGGATTGGCCGCCCGGCCGTGTTTCAGCGCGATCTGCCCGCTATTGCGATTGCCGAAATGCGCAAAGGCGTCGCGCATTATGTCGAAAATGCTCGCCGCCACGCTGCCGCGATCAAAGATGGCGCGCCCTAAGCTTGACGCTCCGCCGGCCGCCGCGATTCTCGCGCTGGCCGGCGAAGACGGGCGCCTGGCGGTGAAGGTCACGCCCGGCGCGCGGGTCGCTGTGCTGGAGATCGCAGCCGGGAAGCTGCATGCCAAGGTGCGGGCCAAGCCGCAGGATGGCGAAGCGACCGAGGCGGTGCTGGCGATGATCGCCGAGGCGCTGGGTATCGCCCGGTCGCGCGTCACCCTGCTGCGCGGCGCAACCTCGCGGGAAAAGCTTGTTCAGCTCGCCTAAGGGCGCTCCGCCATACGGCCCATGGCAAGGGCGATTTCGCCAAGCCGCTCTGCCAGCAGCTCCGCCATTTCGCGATTCGCAGGCGCGACATCGGCAATCGCCCGCTGCATGGCCTGCGCCCATTGGGCGGCGAGATCGGCATTCATCGCCAGACCGCCATGGGCGCTCATCATGCATTTGCCGGGGTTGTCTTCGAACCAGTCGCGCGGGCCGCCGCACCAGGCCGTGAGATATCCGGCCAGCGAGCGGCGCATGGGCGCAAGATCGGGCGCATGCATGGCCCGCAGCGCACCATAGGCGGGATCGCTGTCCATCAGATCGTAAAAGCGGTCAGTGATCCGCTGGATGGTCGCGCTTCCACCGAGGCATTCGAAGGGCGTGACACGGGGTTCTTCGAGCGTGCTGGCCATAAGACTCCTCTCCCGGCAGTGCTGAACAGGGCCAGCACTGCCGGGAATATGGAAACGGTTCCTTGATGCGCCTCAAATCCCGCCAGCAAGTTGCCGGATGCGGCCCCTCAGTCGTCCGGGCCCCTCAGTCCTCCGAGCCGGGCCCGCCGTCGGCCTTGGCGGCCGGCTTTTTGCGCGCCACCGGCTTTTTGACCGCCGGGCGTTTGCGCTTGTCTTCCTTGGGCGGAGCGGGGGTGAGTTCGAAGGAGAGTTTGTCCTCCTTCACGCTCACATGCACTTCGCCGCCATGGGCGAGTTTGCCGAACAATAGCTCTTCGGCAAGCGGCTGCTTCACCTTGTCCTGAATCACCCGCGCCATCGGCCGTGCACCGTAAAGCTTGTCATAGCCGCGCTTGCCCAGCCACTGGCGCGCATCGGAATCGAACTGGATGTGCACATTCTGGTCCGCCAGCTGCAATTCGAGCTGGAGGATGAACTTGTCCACCACCCGGCTGACCGTTTCCTGGCCGAGATAGGCAAAGGGCACGATCGCATCCAGCCGGTTGCGGAATTCGGGGGCGAACATGCGCTTCACCGCATCGTCACCGGCATCCTCCTTGGACACATTGCCGAAGCCGATGCCCTGGCTCGCCATGTCGGCTGCGCCGGCATTGGTGGTCATGATCAGCACGACATTGCGGAAATCGACCGTCTTGCCATGGTGATCGGTCAGGCGGCCATTATCCATCACCTGCAGCAGGATGTTGAACAGATCCGGATGGGCTTTCTCGATTTCGTCGAGCAGCAGGATGCTGTGCGGCTGCTGGTCGACCGCATCGGTCAGCAGCCCGCCCTGATCATAGCCGACATAGCCCGGAGGCGCGCCGATCAGCCGGCTGACCGAATGACGCTCCATATATTCGGACATGTCGAAGCGCTGCAGCGGGATGCCCATGATCTCGGCCAGCTGGCGCGCGACTTCGGTCTTGCCGACGCCGGTCGGGCCGGAAAACAGGAAGCTGCCGATCGGCTTGTCGGCATCGCGCAAGCCCGCACGGCTGAGCTTCATCGCGGTCGACAGCACCTCGATCGCCTTGTCCTGCCCGAAGACCACCCGCTTGAGGTCCTTTTCCAGGCTGCCAAGGGCCTTCTTGTCGTCCGACGACACCGATTTGGGCGGAATCCGCGCCATGGTGGCGATCACCGCCTCGATTTCGCGCGCGGTGATCTTCTTCTTGCGCCGGCTTGGCGGCACCAGCATCTGCATTGCGCCCACCTCGTCGATCACGTCGATCGCCTTGTCGGGCAGCTTGCGGTCATTGATATAGCGCGCCGACAGTTCGACCGCGGTCTTGATCGCGTCGGGCGTATATTTGACCTTGTGATGCTCCTCGAAGGCAGAGCGCAACCCGCGCAGGATCTTGATCGTATCCTCGATCGTCGGCTCGTTGACATCGATCTTCTGGAATCGGCGCAGCAGCGCGCGGTCCTTTTCGAAATGATTGCGAAATTCCTTGTAGGTGGTCGAACCGATGCAGCGGATCGAGCCATTGGACAGCGCAGGCTTGAGCAGGTTGGAGGCATCCATCGCCCCGCCGCTGGTCGCGCCGGCCCCGATCACCGTGTGGATCTCGTCGATGAACAGCACCGCATGCGGCATTTTTTCCAGCTCGGAGACGACCTGCTTCAAGCGCTCCTCAAAATCGCCGCGATAGCGGGTTCCGGCCAGCAGCGAGCCCATGTCGAGCGAATAGATCACCGCTTCGGCCAGCACTTCGGGCACTTCGCCTTCGACGATCTTGCGCGCGAGCCCTTCGGCGATCGCGGTCTTCCCCACGCCGGGATCGCCGACATAGAGCGGATTGTTCTTCGAGCGGCGGCAGAGAATCTGGATCGTGCGATCCACCTCTGGCCCGCGACCGATCAGCGGGTCGATCTTGCCGTCAAGCGCGCGCTGGTTGAGATTGACGCAGAACTGGTCGAGCGCCGAATCCTTCTTCGATTTGTCGGATTTTTCCTCGCTCGGCTGCTGCGGCTCTTCCGCGCCGGTGGGCGAACGATTCTCGAGCTGACGGCCGCCCTTGCCGATGCCGTGGCTGATATAGCTCACCGCATCGAGCCGGCTCATGTCCTGCTGCTGGAGGAAATAGACCGCGTAGGAATCGCGCTCGGAAAACAGCGCCACCAGCACATTGGCCCCGGTGACCGTATCCTTGCCGGATGACTGGACATGCAGGATCGCGCGCTGGATCACGCGCTGGAAGCCGGCGGTCGGCTGGGGATCGGTCTCGTCCTCGGTCTTGAGCGACTGATATTCCTGATCGAGATATTGCTTCACCACCTCGGCCAGCTCGCCCAGGTCGACTCCGCAGGCGGTCATCACCTCGGCCGCATCCGCATCCTCCACCAGCGCCAGCAGCAAATGCTCAAGCGTCGCATATTCATGCGCTCGCTCGGTCGCGTTCTGCAGCGCGTTATGGAGGGTTTTTTCGAGACTCTGGGCGAAGCTGGGCATCTACTTGTCTTTCGCTTGCGGAAACGACCCACCGCCGCCTGACGGTGGGTTTGGAAGGGCATGGCGCATCAGTCCGACAGGATCGGCATCATCGCCATACAGAATATAGGAAGCCGCCGCCGGAAAGGGAGGGGCGGCCCGCTTCACGTGGTTGCCTTGGGCCTGAACAGGGCGTCTGCGGCCTGGCGCTGTGCTGCAACCCTGTCACGATGCGCCTTGATCCGGGCGATCTCCGCCTCGAGCAGCGCGATCCGGTCAGCCAGTTCATCTTGTGAATAGCTGTCCAGGCTCTCCTTGGAGAGCTGGCTGGCAGCATCTCCGCGCCGCTTGGGGAGATCGTCTTCATCCATTGCGTTGCAGCATCGCAATTGCGCAGGCTTTCTGTCAATGGGGATGCCCCCCGATTTGTTGATTGGGGCTTGTCAGGTGTGATCCACAGGCAACAAAATTTGGGTGAAATATGGCAGGCAAGCTACCCGACACGATGATGGCGATGGGCTTCGATGCCCCCGGCGGACCCGAAGTTCTGCGGCCCGAACAGCTCGCCGTGCCGGTTCCGCGCGGCAGCCAGGTGCTGATCCGGACCGCATTTGCCGGGGTCAATCGTCCAGACGTGATCCAGCGCCAGGGCTTTTATCCGCCGCCGCCGGGCGCTTCGCCGATTCCCGGGCTCGAACTCGCGGGCGAGATCGTTGCGGTGGGCGAGGATGTCGGTCCGGGCATGCTTGGCCAACAGGTTTGCGCATTGGTGCAGGGCGGGGGCTATGCCGAATATTGCCTGGCCCAGGAAGGCCATTGCCTGGCCGTGCCGGAAGGCCTGCCGCTTGATCAGGCGGCCGCGCTGCCCGAAACGCTGTTCACCGTATGGCACAATCTGTTCGAGCGCGGCTGCGCGCGCGATGGCGAGACACTGCTGGTCCACGGCGGCACCAGCGGGATCGGCTCGATGGCGATCATGCTCGGCAAGCTTTTCGGACTCACAGTGATCACGACCTGCGGCAGCGCGGAAAAATGCGCCGCCGCGCGCGTGATCGGCGCCGATCTGGCGATCGACTACAAGATGCAGGACTTCGTGGAAGAGGTGAAGCAGTTCACCACCGGCAAGGGCGCCGACGTAGTGCTGGATATGGTCGCGGGCGATTATGTCGCGCGCAATCTCAAATGCCTCGCCGAAGATGGGCGCCATGTGACGATCGCGGTGCTCGGCGGGATAAAGGCCGAAATCAATATGGCACAGCTGATGGTTCGCCGTGCGACCTTGACCGGATCGACGCTGCGGCCTCGCTCGGACGGCTTCAAGACTTTGCTGGCGCGGGAAATCGCCGACAACGCCTGGCCGCTGGTCGAAGAAGGCAGATTGCGCCCGGTGATGGACCGGATATTTCCGCTCGCCGAGGCCGGCGCTGCACATGCGCACATGGAAGCGGGTAATCATATCGGCAAGATCGTGCTGGCGGTAAACGCGGCCTGAGGCGGCCCTTCCCCGGGGTGAGCCTGACGGTGAATTGAGCCCCGTCAGGCACCCGAACCGCGCCATTTGCCTGACCCGGAACGGTCACACAGTCACCGAAGTGTCGCCGTTTTGAGGATCGCCTGTAACATTAGGGATTCATAGGCGCAAAGCCAGGAACAGGCGGTTCGAGGGCCAAGTCCCATGTTTGGTGAGCGCGACATTTTCGGTGAACACGGGTCGGAAGTTTCGGCCTTTCCCCATTTTCCGGTGCGGGAGCCCAGCGTTCCCGAACCTTCGGGTGAGGGGCGGCGCAAATTCCGGACGATCTGGATTTCGGATGTCCACCTGGGAACCAAGGGCTGCAATGCCGATCTGCTGATCGACTTTCTCGACAATGTCGATTCCGAAACCATGTATCTGGTCGGCGATATTATCGATGGCTGGCGGCTCAAGAAGAAGTTCTACTGGCCCGCTGCGCATAACGACATCGTCTGGCGGATTCTGAAGCGCGCCAAGCGCGGCACGCGGATCGTCTATATTCCCGGCAATCATGACGAGATGTTCCGCCAGTTCACCGGGCTCAATTTCGGCGGTGTCGAAATTCGCCGGGCGGCCTTCCACGATACCGCCGACGGGCGGCGGCTGATGGTGATCCATGGCGACGAATTTGACGCGGTGATGCTGGCGCACCGCTGGCTCGCCTTCGTCGGCGATGCTGCCTATACTTTCACCATGGGGCTCAGCCGCTGGGTCAATGCGGTTCGCAGCCGCATGGGCCTGCCTTATTGGTCGCTGTCCAAAATGGCCAAGCACAAGGTCAAGAACGCGGTCGAATTCATTTCCCGCTATGAGGAGGTGGTCGCCCGGGCCGCCGCCGCGCGCGGGGTCGACGGGGTGGTCTGCGGCCATATCCACACCGCCGAATTCCGCATGTTCGACACGATCGAATATTGGAATGACGGCGATTGGGTAGAAGGTTGCAACGCGCTGGTCGAACATGCCGATGGGCGGATGGAGATCCTCCATTGGCCGGACGAGATTCTCAAGCGCGAGGCCGCTGCGGCTGCCGAGGCCGAAGCCGAGGCTGAACAGCGCAGGCGTCTGGTGCCAGAGGCGGCGTGAGCGGCCAGTCACCCAAGCGCCAGCCACTCAGGGGCCAGTCACTCAGGGGCCAGTCACTCAGGGGCCAGCCATGAAAATCGCGATCATCACCGATGCCTGGTCGCCCCAGGTCAATGGCGTGGTCCGCACGCTGCAGGCGGTTGCCGGCCTGCTGACCGAATGGGGTCATGAGCTGCTGGTGATCTCGCCCGATCAATATCGTTCGATCCCCTGCCCTTCCTATCCCGAAATCCGCCTGGCGCTGGTCAGCGGGAAGGCGGTGGGCGCGCGGATTGACGGTTTTGCGCCCGATGCGGTGCATATCGCCACGGAGGGTCCGCTCGGTCTGGCGGCGCGGCGTCATTGCGTGGCGCGGGGGCTGCATTTCACCACCGCCTATCACACCCATTTCCCGGATTATGTCGCCCAGCGCACCGGCCTGCCGGCTTCGCTCTTCTGGTCCTACATCCGCTGGTTCCACCGGCCGTCAACGGGGATCATGGTTGCGACCGAAAGTGTGCGCAAAGATCTGCGCGCCCATGGTCTGAGCCATCTGCGTGCCTGGAGCAGGGGGGTCGATCTGAATGCCTTCGGCCCGGCGATCGAGCCTCCCGACTTCTTCTGGAATCTGCCGCGCCCGATCCAGCTTTATGTCGGGCGGGTCTCGGTCGAAAAGAATATCGAAGCCTTTCTGCGCTGCGACCATCCCGGCTCGAAAGTCGTGGTTGGCGATGGCCCGGCGCTGGCGCGGCTGCGCAGCGAATTTCCGGAGACGCATTTCCTTGGCCGCCAGGTCGGGAGCGAACTTGCCGCCTGCTATGTCGGCGCGGATGTGTTCGTGTTCCCCAGCCGGACCGACACATTCGGATTGGTGATGATCGAGGCGCTGGCCTGCGGCACACCGGTCGCGGCGTTTCCGGTGACCGGCCCGATCGATATTCTTTCGCCTGCCAGCGGCGCGATGGACGTGGATCTCTCTGCCGCGATCGCCCGGGCGCTGGAATGCGACCGCGAGGCCTGCCTTGCCCATGGGCGCAGTTTCACCTGGGAGGCCAGCGCCCAGCAATTCCTTGCTGCATTGGCCTGCCCGGTGGCTGAAATCGCGCCTGCGGCCAGCCCCTTGCCCAAGGCGGCCTGATCGGGTGCCAGGGCGCTTATTGCCGTCGCGCTTGCCCATTGGCGGGCAATGCCCTAGACAGGTTGTACAAATGGCCGCTCCGAAAGGGGCGGCCCTTCTATTTTTGGGCCCGCGCCCGGCTTAGGTCGGCAAGCGGGTGGAGAAAGCGCCATGTCACAGTCCAAACCGCTCATGCCGCATGCCACGGCTTCGTGGCTCGTCGACAGCACCGCCCTCAGCTTCGAACAGATCGCGGAATTCTGCGGGCTGCATATTCTCGAAGTGCAGGCTATGGCTGACGATCTGGCGAGCAGCAAATATACCGGGCGCGATCCGATCCATTCGGGCGAATTGAGCCATGAAGAGATCGAGCGTGGCCAGTCTGATCCCACTTACGTGTTGCAGATGCAAAAGGCCCCGGTCCAGGTCAGCCGCACCAAGGGCCCGCGCTACACGCCGGTTTCGAAGCGGCAGGACAAGCCGGACGGGATCGCCTGGATCCTGCGCAGCCATCCGGAAATTTCCGATGCGCAGATTTCCAAGCTGATCGGCACCACCCGCAACACGATCACCGCGATCCGCGATCGCTCGCACTGGAATATCTCGAACATCCAGGCGAAAGACCCTGTGACCCTGGGGCTATGTTCGCAGCGCGAGCTCGACGCTGTGGTTGCGAAGGCCGCCAAGAAGGCCGGGATCGACACCACCGCTTCCGATCTGGTCGCTACGGCGGATGACCGGCAGGCCCTGATCCAGGAACTGCGGGCCGAGCGTGACGCCACGGTCAAGGCGGCTGCCGAAGCTGCCCAGGAAGCCGAGGCCGAGGCCTGGCTTGAAGCCAAGCGCGCCGCTGAAGGGGCCGAAGGCCAGTCCTGATCCGGGCAGTTGCCCAGTGGATTCCTGCAACGCCTCCGGGATCGACCGGGGGCGTTTGCGTTTGCGCGGGCTCCCGCAGAGCGCCACGCCGCGCTTGCCTTAACCGGGTGGTTAAGGCACAATAGTTTACATGGATGTCAGTAACGCCGGGTCTCCGATGAAGGAGCAACACGCCGCGTTCCATCCCGCGCCCGCTTCCTACAATCACCCTTGCCCATGGGAGCTTGATCTCCCGCCGCTGAGCATGCCCGCCATGTTCGCGCACAGCGCCGGGCAGCATGGCGATGCGCCGCTGGTCGAATTCATGGGCCGGTGGACCAGCTATGCCGACATGCATGCGCAGGCGCTGGCCTTCGCCGCCGGGTTGCAGCGGCTCGGGATCGTCAAGGGCGACCGTGTCGGCCTGTTCCTGCCCAATGTTCCGATCTATGTCGCCGCCTATTACGGGGCGATGATCGCCGGGGCGATCGTGGTCAATTTCTCGCCGCTCTATACCGTCGAGGAACTGGGCGCGCAGGTCGAGGATTCGGGCGCGCGGCTGCTTGTCACGCTCGATGTCCCGGCCTTGCTGCCCACGGCCTGCAAGGTGCTCGACCAATCCCCGCTCGATCGGCTGGTGGTCGGCCGGATGGCTGAAATGCTGCCCTTCGCCAAGGGGCTGGCGCTGCGCCTGTTCGGCCGCAAGAGCCTGTCCCCAGTCCCACGGCGGGATGATATCCTGCACTGGCGCGATCTGCTTTCACCCGACGCGCCCACGCCGGTTCCGCTCGATGCCGAAGGCGATCTGGCGCTGCTGCAATATTCGGGCGGAACCACCGGCCCGCCCAAGGGCGCCATGCTCAGCCACCAAAACCTCACCGCCAATGCCCGCCAGGTTAACGCCATCGATCCCTTTCGCGACGGGCCCGATATTATCATGGGCGTGCTGCCGCTGTTCCACGTCTTCGCCAATACCTGCGTGCTCAATCGCACCGTGGTCAAGGGCGGATGCCTTGCGATGCTGCCGCGCTTCGACGCGGTGCAGGTGCTGGCGACGATCGAGCGGGTCAAGGCCACGGCCTTTCCCGGCGTCCCGACCATGTATCAGGCGCTGCTCGACAATCCGCGCCTGGCCAAAACCGATTTTTCCTCGCTCCAGGTGTGCATCTCGGGCGGCGCGGCGCTGTCAGCCCCCTTGCATGCGCGCTTTGAGGAGGCGACCGGTGCGCGGCTGGTCGAAGGCTATGGCCTCACCGAAAGCTCCGGGGTGGTCGCCACCAATCCCTATCAGGGGGACAATCGCATTGGCACGATCGGCCAGCCGCTCCCCGAAACCAGGGTCCGCCTGCTCGACAAGGAAGATCCCACCCGCGACGCCGCCCCGGGAGAAGCCGGCGAGCTTGCAATCGCCGGGCCGCAGGTGATGCAAGGCTATTGGAACCGGCCCGAAGCGGCGCAAAATGCCTTTGCAAGCCGCGAAGACGGCATCTGGCTGCGCACCGGCGATATCGCCAAATTCGATGCTGACGGCTATATAAGGATCGTCGATCGCAGCAAGGACATGATCGCGGTCGGCGGGTTCAAGGTTTTCCCGAGCCAGGTGGAAGAGGTGCTGCTGCGCCACCCTTCGGTGAAAGAGGCGCTGGTGATCGGCGTGCCCGATCCCTATCACGGTGAACTGCCGGCCGCCTTTGTCTCACTGGTCGCCGACGCGCCGCATCCCGATGGGCCGACATTGTGCAAATGGGCCAATGCGCATCTGGGCAAGCATGAGCGGCTTCAGCGGGTCGAAATCAGGGATGAACTGCCCAAGACCATGATCGGCAAGCTCGATCGCAAGGCGCTGCGCAAGGACGTTCTGGGCGAGGGATAGGCGCAAGCCGCGCCGGCCACAATTCAATTGGCCCGGATCAGCCCGCCAGAGTCAGCTTGGGTTCGTCCCCGCTATCCGTCGGTGCGATCTCGCCGCCAGCGCCAATCTCCGCCTTGCCGGGCTCGCGATGGGAAAAGCGCCCGTCGACCTGCGCGCCCTGTTCTATCGTCAGCGCATCATAATGCACATCGCCTTCGATCTGGGCGCTGCGCAGGATCACCAGTTCGCGCGCATGGATCGAACCGGTCACCCGGCCAGACAGCCGTGCGACTTCGGCCCTGATCGAACCTTCGACCGCACTGGTTTCGCCCTGCACCAGCGAGGCGCAGGTGATATCGCCTTCGACCCGGCCATCGACATGCAGATCGGCCGAGGCATTGATATCGCCCTTGATGGTGACATCGGCACCGATCACGGAAAAGGTGGAATTGCCGGTCATGGTCCTGCCTTGCGCCTTAGTGGATGGAGCTCGCGGGGTTTCCGCGGTCTTCTTCGTGAACATGGGACGCAGCCTCCAGAAAAGGACGCGGATTGACCGCGCGATCATTGATGCGCACCTCGAAATGAAGATGCGGGCCGGTCGAGCGGCCGGTGCTGCCGATTGCGCCGATAACAGCGCCTGCTGCAACCTCCTGCCCGACTTTGGCGTGGAAGGCAGACATATGGGCATAACGGGTCATCAATCCGTTACCATGGCTGATCTCGACCACATTGCCATAGCCGCTGCGCTGCCCGACAAAACTCACCCGGCCCTTGGCCGCCGCATGGATCGGCGCGCCATAGCCCGCCCTGAAATCGAGCCCGGCATGCATCGCCCCGCGCCCGGTAAAGGGATCGCGGCGATATCCGAAGCCGGATGAAATCGACCAGCCCGCAGCAGGCAGAACCTGCGGCACGCTGTCGAGGCTGTCCTGCAGCGCCTCCATCCGCGCTACGCTGGCGCCCATGCGCTCGAAGCGCGGGTCAATCGAACCATTGCGATTGGTGCTGAGAAATTCGAGCGGACCGCCCATGGCGCCATGCGCGGACCGCATCATCGATTCAGGATTGAGGCCCAGCTTGCGCAGCGCCGCAGCGGTCTGCGCCGCCTTGCGATCGGCAAAGCGGGTCATCTGTTCGACAAAGGCCAGCTGGCGCGCTTCGAGCTTTGCCAGCCTGCCGGCCGCCGGAAAGGCGGCGCTGACCTTGGCGACCGTTTTGGCGGCTTCCGTGCTTGAATCCGAAACCGTGTCGTGATCGCTCTTCGAGATATCCGGCAGATCGAGCCCGCTGGTGGTCTTTTCGATAAAGTCCTGCCGCCTCTCGATCTGGTCGGCCACTTCATTGATATTCTTGCGATAGGCGGCCACCCGGCTTTCGGCAGTCTCGACCTTGGCTTCCCGCTCGAGCAGGGCAAGCCGATCGCGCTGGGAACTAAACTGGCTGATAGCCATTGTAGCCATGGAGATCGCCCAGATGAGCAGGGCGGTGCTGACAAGCACGGCGGCAGAGATCTGCAGCCGGGAACTGACTTTGATGAATCGCACGTGCCCCTGCGATCGCATGAAAAATTCGCGATCCGGAAACCAGCCTTGCAGCCGTTCACGTAATTTTACGGCATTCGCCTTCAACAATGTATCGACCCCAGACCCGTCTTATGCGGCTGGCTTACAAGGCTGAGGAACGAGGTCTATCGCAGCAGAACCGCTAAGGGGCAGGCCGGTGGAGTCGCGGGATGAATCGTTCTGACGCATAGCGATCGCGCCCCGATATGTGGAAATATGGCGTTAACCATGACCTGAACTGTGCCATTTTCGCCACCGAATCGATTCGGTGACAAGCTGGCGCACCGATGATAGGGCCGCGCGCTATGGCTACCCAGCGTGAAATCGAAAGCGAATCCGCCTCTCTGGTCGAACGTCTTGCGCGCTCGGGCCGGGCCGCCCAGCGCGTGCTTGCGCGCAAGAGCGATGCCGAAAAATCCGCTGCGCTCAAACTCGCCGCCAATGGCTTGCGCGCCGATGCGCAGCTGATTCTGGAAGCCAATGCGCGCGACATCGCCGCCGGTGAAGCGCGCGGTTTGACCGGCGCGATGCTTGACCGCTTGCGGCTCGACCCGGCGCGGGTGGAGGCAATCGCCACTGCAGTCGAAACCGTGGCGGATCTGCCCGATCCGGTCGGCCAGGTGATCGATCACACCGTTCCCGCCAATGGGCTTCAGCTTGACCGGGTGCGCATCCCCATCGGGCTGATCGGCATTATCTATGAAAGCCGCCCCAATGTTACCGCCGATGCAGCCGCGCTCTGCGTCCGCTCCGGCAATGCCGTGCTGCTGCGCGGTGGCAGCGAGGCGGTGCATTCTAACCGGGCGATTCACGCCGCGCTTGCCAGAGGGCTCGCCGAAGGCGGGATTCCTGCCGAAGCGGCGCAGCTTTTGCCGACACAGGATCGGGCTGCGGTCGGTGCAATGCTCAAGGCTGCCGGGCTGATCGATATGATTGTGCCGCGCGGCGGCAAAAATCTGGTCGAACGGGTCCAGGCCGAAGCGCGCGTGCCGGTGCTCGCCCATCTGGACGGCATCTGCCACACCTATGTCCATTCCGCCGCCGATCCGGAGATGGCGCGGGCCATCGCGCTCAACGCCAAGATGCGGCGCACCGGCATTTGCGGGGCGATGGAAACCCTGCTGCTCGATGCCAATTTCCCCGCCGGGGAGCAGGTCATCGGCGCAATTCTCGACGCCGGCTGCCAGGTGCGCGGTGACGGGCGCGCCCGGGCGCTGGATCCCCGCATCGGGATCGCCAGCGCGAATGACTGGGATACCGAATATCTCGATGCAGAGCTGGCGGTCGCGGTGGTAGACGGCCTCGATGCCGCGCTTGACCATATTGCGCTGCATTCCTCTGGTCATACCGATGCGATCGTGACCGCGGATTCCGCTGTGGCCGAGCGATTCCTGGCCGAAGTGGACAGCGCTATCGTGATGCATAATGCCTCCACCCAATTTGCGGATGGCGGAGAGTTCGGCCTCGGCGCGGAAATCGGGATCGCCACCGGGCGCCTGCATGCGCGCGGGCCGGTGGCGCTTGAGGGGCTGACCACCTATAAATGGGTGGCGCGCGGCACGGGCCAGACCCGCCCCTGATCATGCGGGCCTGATCCCTGTTCTCGCCCCAGCCCAGATCCCGGGCGCCAAGGCTTGACGCGCGTGGCTTTCCGCCCGCATCACCCGCTCCAACCCTGCAGGAGCCAGTTCATGCGTTACAATAGCCTTGGTTCGACCGGCCTGATCGTTTCCGAGCTGTGCCTGGGTGCGATGACCTTCGGCACCAAGCCGGGCCGCTTCGGCACGATCAACGGGCTCGATCAGGAAGGCTCGACCGCGCTGGTCAGGCAGGCGCTCGATGCGGGGGTCAATTTCATCGACACCGCCAATGTCTATACCGATGGCCAGTCGGAGGAATTCGTCGGCGGGGCGCTGAGGGCACTGGGCGTCAAGCGATCCGATATCGTGGTTGCGACCAAGGCGATGGGCGGAATGGGCGAAGGCCGGAATGATTCGGGCACCGGCCGCAAACATCTGCTCGACCAGATCGATGCAAGCCTGTCCCGGCTCGGGCTCGACCACGTCGATCTCTACCAGATCCACGGCTGGGATCCGGTGACCCCGATGGAGGAAGCGCTCGGCGCGCTGGAGGATATCGTCCGTTCGGGCAGGGCGCGCTATATCGGGGTGTCCAACTGGGCCGCATGGCAGATCGCCAAGGCGCTGGGCATATCGGAGCGGCGCGGGTGGTCCAAATTCATCTCGCTGCAGGCCTATTACACGGTGGCGGGCCGCGATCTCGAACGCGAGCTGGTGCCGATGCTGCGCAGCGAAGGGCTGGGGCTGATGGTCTGGAGCCCGCTGGCGGGCGGGCTGCTGAGCGGCAAATATAGCCGCGCGGATGAGGGGACCGCAGGCGAAGGCCGCCGGTCCAGCTTCGGTTTCCCTCCGGTCGATCTCGACCGCGCCTTCCCGATCATCGACGCAATGCGGGCGATGGCGCAGCAGCGCGGGGCGAGCGTCGCCCAGATCGCGCTCGCCTGGCTGCTGTATCAACCCGCCGTCTCCACCGTGATCATCGGTGCCAAGCGGGCAGACCAGCTGGCCGACAATCTTGGCGCGGTGTCGATCGAGCTGACCGCCGGGGAATTGTCTGAGCTTGATCGGCTGGGCGCGCTGCCGGCCGAATATCCCGGCTGGATGTTCGCGATGCAGGGTGGCTATGTGACAGCCAAGCTTTCACCGCGCCGCGAGCCGGCGTGACGCGCACGGCCAGGCGTTCCGGATTGCCGACCGGCCTGCTTGGCGGAAGCTTCAACCCCGCACATGGCGGGCACCGGCGGATCAGCCTGTTTGCCCGGCGGGCATTGGGGCTGGCGGAAGTGTGGTGGCTGGTTTCGCCCGGCAATCCGCTCAAGCCGGTGAAGGGCATGGCGCCGCTGGCAGCGCGGGTAAAGGCGGCCCGGGCCATGGCCCGCAGGGCGCCGATCCGGGTGACCGCGATCGAACGGCAGCTGCGCGCGCGCTTCACGATCGACACCCTGCGCGCGCTCAAGCGCCGCTATCCTGCGCGGCGCTTCGTGTGGCTGATGGGGGCCGACAATCTCGCCCAGTTTCATCGCTGGAAGAATTGGCGCGCCATCGCGCGGGAAATGCCGATTGCGGTGATCGCGCGGCCCGGCTATGATGCAGCTGCCTTCGCGAGCCCCGCGATGGCCTGGCTCAGGCGCTTCCGGGTTTCTGCAGCCGGATTTCGTAACCGGGGTGAATGGAGCGCACCGGCGCTGATAGAATTGCGTTTCGATCCTGATCCGCGCTCGGCCACAGTGATACGCCGCGCAGATCCGCAATGGGCCCGCCGCTTTTCCGGTGGGCTGCCACGGGATCAGGTGACGCATTTCCACATTCAGAATCGACAACGGCAAGATCGCCAAGGGGAGGGCCTCGCATGAGGCGACTGCCTCTATCGTTGTCCTTTACCCCACCCATGGAGACGTACCCGCTTCGATGAACCAGGCGCAGACGACGCCGGCGCAGGCCGGCATTAACACAGGCCGCCCCTTGCAAGGCGCGAAGTCCAAACGGTCTGAAGAATCGGAGGCTCTGCACGCTCTCGTGCTGCAGTCGCTCGACGATGATCAGGCGCAGGATGTGATCTCGATTCCGCTCGACGGAAAATCGAGCATCGCCGATTTCATGGTGATCGCCTCTGGTCGCTCGACCCGGCAAGTGGCGACCATGGCGCAGAAGCTCGCCGAACGGGTCAAGGCGGCGGGCTTCGGCTCGTCGAAAATCGAGGGACTTCCGGCGGCCGATTGGGTGCTGATCGACACCGGCGATGTGATTGTGCATCTGTTTCGTCCGGAAGTGCGCAGTTTCTATAATCTTGAGCGCATGTGGGCCTTCGGCGACGCGCCGCCGGTCGCCGCCGGGCAAGCCTAGCCCCCGGCGCGGGCCGGATATTCGAGCTGACAGCGCCGCGGGCAGCGGTGCCCGGAGCGCTGCCGGGATCGGGGGAGAGACGAAGCCATGCGCCTGCACGTCATTGCCCGCGGCAAGATCGCGCGCTCGCCCGAGGCAGAGCTGGTCGCGCGCTATGAAAAGCGCATCACCTGGCCGCTGAAACTCACCGAGCTTCCCGAACGCGGCGGCAGCCTTGCCGATCCACCGACCCCCTGCCGCACCGTGCTGCTCGATGAACGCGGTGCGCAGCTCTCGTCGGAAGAATTTGCCGCATTTGCTGGGCCGCTGGCGCGATGACGGGGTGCGCGAGGCGCGCTTCGTGATCGGGGCGGCAGACGGGCATGAGGATGCCGAACGCGCCGGGGCCGATCTGCTGCTGGGTTTCGGCGCGGCAACCTGGCCGCATCTGCTGGCCCGTGCGATGCTGCTCGAACAATTGTTCCGCGCCACCTCGATCCTTGCAGGCCATCCCTATCATCGGGCAGGCTGACATCATGCGTTCCGCCCTCCGCCTTGCCGCTGCCAGTTTGATGCTCGCCGCCTTGCTCGCGGCGGGGGCATCGGCGCAGCGCGAGGCCGGCTATGAAAGCGCCGAGGAGACCCGCAGCGCCATCGCCCGCGCGCTGCACGATCAGCAGGCCGCCGAAGCTCGGGCCAAGGCGCTCGAACTTGCGGCCACCCGCGCCGGTGAAGCGGTTGAGAAAACCGCCCAGCAGGCTGCCGCGCTGGCCGCGCGCATCCAGGAATCGGAGGCCGGAATCGCCGGCGCGGAGGCGCTGCTCGGTTCGATCGAGCGCCAGCGGCAGCTGCTCGCAGCGCGGCTGGCGACCCGGCAACAGCCGGTCGTGCGGCTCACTGCGGCGCTCCAGCGGTTTTCCCGCCGCCCGCTCGCGCTGTCGATCATGCGGCCGGGCTCGGTCAAGCAGATGGTCTATATGCGGGCGATGCTGTCCACCACGATTCCCGAAGTCCAGCGCCGGACCGCGGTCCTGCGGGGCGAGATCGCGCGCGGTAAGGCGCTGCAGGATCAGGCCCGGCAGGCGCTCGGCGCCCTGCGCGCGCGCGAACGGCAGCTCCATAGCCGGCAGCAGCAGCTGGCCGCGCTCGAAACCCGCCAGCGGCTCGAATCGCGCCGGGTAAGCGGGGATGCCGATCGCGAGGCCGAGCGTGCACTGGCGCTGGCCGAGGAGGCGCGCGATCTGGACAGTCTGGTCAAGCGGCTCGATCAATCGGGTGCCCTGCGCGAACAGCTCGCCAGCCTGCCGGGTCCGCTCATGCGGCCGCTGCGCCCCGCCGATTCGAGGGTGATCGACGATAGCCTGCCCGCCGCTCCGGGTGCGCAGCGCGCGCCTGCAGGCTATCAATTGCCCGTCGCCGGCCGCACGATCGCGGGCTTCGGTGCGCCGACCAGCAGCGGCGGGATCAACCAGGGTCTTTCGCTGATGCCGCGCGCAGGGGCGCAGGTTGTCGCCCCCGCTGCCGGGCGCGTGGCCTTTGCCGGGCCCTATCGGGGCTATGGCAGGATCGTGATCATCGAACATGAAGGCGGCTGGACCAGCCTGGTCACCGGCATGGCGCGGGTCGATGTCGATGTCGGTGCGACAGTGGTCGGCGGGGCGCCGCTCGGCATCGCTTCGCCCAATCGCCCGCTGATCACGCTGGAGCTGCGGCGCGACGGGACTCCGGTCAACCCGCTCGAATATATCGGATAGGGGTCGGCCAGCCGCACACCGGACCTCGCCGAACTGCCATCTCGCCCACCGTGCGCATCATCTGGCGTTAAGCTCTTGCGCGCGATAGAAGCCCTCAGAAAGTTTTCTCAAGGTGTGCGCATGAAAATAGCCCCGCTGCTTCGTTCCGTTGCCCTGGTCACCGCCGTGGCACTGCTCCCGGCCACCACCGCCGGGCTGGCGCAGGTCGAAGGCCGCGCCGCGCCTGAATTCGGCAAGCTGTTCGCGGTCTATAACCGGATCAAGGCATCCTATGTCGATCCGGTGGATGACGATGTGCTGATCAAGGGCGCGATTGATGGCATGCTCAGCGCGCTCGATCCGCATTCCTCCTATCTCGACGGCGAATCGCTCGAACGGCTCAACACGTTGATCGACGGCAATTACGAAGGTCTCGGCATTTCGGTCGCGATGGATGATGGCGCGGTGAAGGTCATTTCGCCGATGCGCGGCAGCCCGGCTGAGGCGGCCGGGATCAAGGCGGGAGATTTCATCACCCATCTCGATGGCAAGCTGATCTATGGCCAGACGCTCGATGAAGCGGTGGCGCAGATGCGCGGGCCGGCCAATACCAGCGTGAAGCTGACCATTTTCCGCGCCGGGCGGGAAGAACCGTTTGATGTTACGGTGACGCGCGGGGTGATCGAACTCGAACCGGTAACCTCCAAATTGCAGGATGGCGGCATCGGGGTGATTTCGGTCAATGAATTCTCGCGCGATGTCGGGCGGGATGTATTTGCCGCAGTCACCACCATGCGGCGCGAGGCCAAGGGTCATCTCAATGGCATCGTGCTCGATCTGCGCAACAATCCCGGCGGGTCGCTCGACGAGGCGGTGGCCCTGTCCGACCTGTTCCTCTCCAAGGGCGAAATCGTCTCGCAGCGCGGGCGCAACAAGGCGGAAAATGTCACCTATAACGCCGAAACCGTCTATCGCGGCGATGTGGCTGCCAAGGTGCCATTGATCGTGCTGATCAATGTCGGTTCGGCCTCGGCCTCGGAAATCGTGGCCGGCGCGCTGCAGGATCAGCATCGCGCGCTGGTGATGGGGGAACGCAGTTTCGGCAAGGGCAGCGTGCAGACGCTGATGCCGCTGACCAAGAGCACCGCCCTGAAGCTGACCACCGCGCGCTATTATACGCCGTCGGGCCGTTCGGTGCAGGAAGGCGGGATCGAGCCTGACATCCGGGTGCCACAGCTGTCCGATCCCGATCTGGCGAAGCGGGCCAAATTTGCGCTGCGCGAATCCGATTTGCGTCGTCATCTGGTCAATGAGGTTGATCTCGACGATCAGCAGCTCGAAATCGACAAGCAGGCCGATCCACGCTTCCAGAAGACGCCTGAGGAATTGAAGGCCGAAGGGATCGATGACTTCCAGCTCTATTACGCGCTGTCGACCCTGCGCCGGACGAGTGGCAGCGCCATGGCGTTGGCGCATTAGCCCCGATGGCGGATAGAACCTTCCTCGGCCGGGCTCATGCATTGGCGCTGGGTGTGCCTGCGGCCCTGCTCGCGGGCGCTTATGTTTCGCAATATGTCTTCGGACTTTACCCCTGCGAGATGTGCTGGTGGCAGCGCTATGCGCATTTCGCGGCGCTGGCGCTGGCCTTGATCGGCTTTGTCCTGCCGCCGCGCCGGCTGTGGGTTGCGCTGGCTGCGCTGGCGGTGCTGGTGTCCGGGCTGATCGGGGCGTTTCACGCCGGGGTCGAATATGGCTGGTGGGAAGGCTTCACCACCTGTTCCAGCGTCAATCTGGGCGGCGGTGATCCGCTGGAGGCGATCATGAACGCGCCGCTGATCCGCTGCGACGTGGCGCAATGGACGCTGCTGGGCATTTCGCTCGCCGGGTTCAACTTTTTGATCTCGACCGCCGGTGGGCTGGCCAGTTTTGCCTTTCTCGGGCGGAAGGCAGACTGATGGCGGGGCCTGACACACGGCGCATGATCCGGGTCGATCAGGCCGGCGAATATGGTGCAACGCGAATCTATGCCGGCCAGCTCGCCGTGCTGGGCGAGCGGGGACCGCATGCAACCGAGATTCGCGGCATGGCGGCGCAGGAGGAACGGCATCTCGCCTTGTTCAACGCGCTGCGCACGGCGCGCGGCGTGCGCCCCACTGCGTTGCAGCCTTTCTGGTCGGTTGCAGGCTATGCGCTGGGCGCGGCGACTGCGCTGATCGGTCCCGAAGCGGCGATGGCCTGCACCGCGGCAGTCGAGGAAGAGATCGAGCGGCATTATTCGGGCCAGCTCGATGAACTGGATGCCGCCGGCAAGGCCGGCGAGGGCGATCCCGAGCTGGCCGGGCTGATCGAGGACTTCCGCGAAGACGAGCGGGCGCACCGCGACGCCGCACTTGCTGCCGGGGCAGAGCGGGCGCCGGCCTATCCGCTGCTTTCAGGAGCGATCAGATTGGGATGCCGGATGGCCATTCGCCTGTCGGAACGGATCTGAGCCTCATTTGGCCCTTTGCGCAGCCGAATTGCTTCAGATCATGTTCAGCGCCGCAAATGCCTTATAGGGCAGCATGGAATCGACCGCGGATTTGCGCTGCCGCAACGGAGAAACAGGATGGAACGCCGATATTTTGCCCGCATCGCGGTGGCCGCATTGGCCCCGAGCCTCGCGGCCGCCTTATTTGCCGGCGCAAGCCCTGCCCTGGCGCAGGAAGGCAGCGTCGAAGTGAATGGCGAAACGGTCAATCAGCTGATCGTCTATGGTGACGATCCCTGCCCGGCTTCGACCGGGAATGAGATCACCGTGTGCGCGCGCAAGCAGGAAAGCGAACGCTATCGCATTCCCGAGATCCTGCGTGAGAGCAAGTCCCCGGCCAATGAATCCTGGAGCCAGAAGGTGCAGGCCTATGAAACGGTCGGCGCATCCGGGATCATGTCCTGCTCCCCCTCCGGCGTGTTCGGCGCGACGGGCTGCACGCAGAAGCTGATCGATGCCGCCTATGCGGAAAAGCATGGCAGTTCGGATATCCGCTTCAGCGAGCTGATTCAGGAAGAACGCGCCAAGCGCCTTTCCACGATCGATGCCGATGCCGCAGCCGAGCAGGCCCGGGTCGAGAAGCTCGAAAAGGCCTATGACGCCAAGCTTGATGCCGAGCGTGAAGCGCCGCTGCCTGATGAGCAGGCACCCGCAGCCGATCAGGGTGAGCAAAAGGCGCCGTAAATCCGGCGGGGCACATGCGGCTTTAACCATTCCTGGCTAGGGGAAGCGCCATGGCAGGCGCACTCAATATTCTCACTGTCTTCGGCACGCGGCCCGAAGCGATCAAGCTGTTCCCGCTCGTCCATGCGCTGGGCGAAGACGCGCGCTTCGTCTCGCGGGTCTGCGTCACCGGCCAGCATCGCGGCATGCTCGATCAGGTGCTCGACATTTCCGGTATCACCCCGGATCACGATCTCGATCTGATGCAGCCCGATCAGACGCTCGACAGCCTGACCGCCAATCTGCTCACCGGGATTGGGCGTGTGCTCGATCACGAGCGACCTGATTGGGTGGTGGTGCAGGGTGATACCGCCACCGCGATGTGCGGGGCGCTGGCCGCCTATTATCGCAAGATCCCGGTCGCCCATGTCGAGGCGGGCCTGCGCAGCGGCAATATCCATCACCCCTGGCCCGAAGAAATCAACCGGCGGATGATCGCCCCGATCGCCGCGCTGCATTGCGCGCCGACCGAGACCGCGGCGAGCGCGCTGCTGGCAGAAACGGTCGATCCGGCCATTGTGCATGTCACCGGCAATACGGTGATCGATGCGTTGCATTGGATCACCCGCCGGATCGAGCAGGAGCCTGCGCTTGCCGCCGGTCTGGCACCGCTCGAACGCCGGTTTGCGGGCAGAAGGATCATCGGGGTCACCAGCCATCGGCGCGAGAATTTCGGCGAGGGGATGCGCGCAATTGCCGAGGCGATTCGCCGGATCGCCGCGCGCGAGGATGTCGCGGTGATCTATCCGGTACATCTCAACCCCAATGTCCGCACGGTGATGCAGGCGGAGCTGGCGGGGATGGACAATGTCGCGCTGATCGAGCCGCTCGATTATCCTCATTTCGCCCGCCTGATCGGCATGGCGCATCTCATGCTGACCGACAGCGGCGGGGTTCAGGAAGAAGCGCCCGCGCTGGGCAAGCCGGTGCTGGTCATGCGCGAGACGACCGAGCGCCCCGAAGGAATCGCGGCGGGCACCGCTCGGCTGGTCGGCACCGATGCCGACCGGATCGTGAGCGAGACCTTGCGCCTGCTCGATGACCCGTCGGCCTATGCCGCCATGGCCCGCGCGCATAATCCCTTTGGCGATGGCAAGAGCGCGGCGCGGATCGCGCAATTGCTGGCCACCACCCCGCGCTGATCCCGGGCAAAGGCCGCGCACCACGCTATCGTTACCGGTATATTTACCGATCTGCGGCACATGCTTCCTGCGATGAGCAAGGAACGCTGGATGTCTTCCAATTTGATGCCGCAGGTATGCATGGTCGGGCTCGGCTATATCGGTCTGCCCACCGCCGCCGTGATTGCGCGCTCGGGCATGTCTGTGCTGGGCGTCGATATTTCCGCCGAGGTAGTCGAAACGATCAATCGCGGGGAAATCCATATCGAGGAGGTCGATCTCGACGCGCTGGTGCAGGCGGTGGTGCGCAGCGGTAACCTGCGCGCGGCGACCGAGGTTGCACCGGCGGATGTGTTCGTGATCGCGGTGCCCACGCCCTTTGCCAAGGATGGCCATCACACGCCCGATATTTCCTACGTCCTCGCCGCGACGCGCGAAGTCGCCAAAGTGCTCAAGCCCGGCGATACCGTAATCCTCGAATCGACCTCGCCGGTTGGCACGACCGAGCAGATGCGCGATCTGATTGCGGGCGAACGCCCCGATCTTGCCTTGCCCGGCCTTGCCCGGGGCAAGCCCGATATCGCGCTCGCCTATTGCCCGGAGCGGGTGCTGCCGGGGCGAATCCTCGAAGAGCTGATCCATAATGATCGCTCGATCGGCGGGATCACCCCGGGTTGCTCGGAAAAGGCGGCGGGTTTCTATCAGCGCTTCGTGCGCGGCGAATGCATCGCCACCGATGCGCGTTCGGCGGAAATGACCAAGCTGGTCGAAAATGCCTATCGCGACGTCAATATCGCCTTCGCCAATGAGCTTTCGATCGTGGCCGACGCCATGGGGCTGGACGTGTGGGAGGTGATCCGGCTCGCCAACCGCCATCCGCGGGTGAATATCCTCCAGCCGGGTCCCGGCGTGGGGGGGCATTGCATTGCCGTCGATCCGTGGTTCATCGTTCATGGCGCGCGCAAGGAAACCCCGCTGATCCAGACCGCGCGCGGGGTGAATGAAGGCAAGATCCGCCATGTGATCACCCGCGCCTGCGAACTGGTCGATAGCGCGCCGGGCGAGAAGATCGCCTGTCTCGGGCTCGCCTTCAAAGCCAATATCGACGATTTCCGCGAGAGCCCCGCGCGGCTGGTGTCAGCCACGCTGGCGCGCAAATATGGCGCGCGGGTCCATGTGGTTGAACCTTTCGCGAATGAATTGCCGCGCGAATATGAAGGCACCGGCGCAACCATGGTCGATCTCGAGACCGCGCTGGCGAATTGCGGCGTGCTGATCGTGCTGGTCGATCACGATGCGTTCAAGGCCGTCCCGCTCGAACGGAGGTCGGGCAAAAGGGTCTATGATACGCGCGGGATCTGGCGTGATCAGCCCAAGGACACTGCCTTCGCGGAAGATCTGCGCCAGGCGGGCTAGTGCTCGCCGCCCGGGAAGCGTTCAAATTCGGGCAGAGCGGCAAGCTCTTTCATCCAGGATAGCCGCTCCGCGCATTGCACCTGCACCTGCGGCGCGGCCGCTTCGGGATCATCCAGCGTTGCCGACTGAATATCGACCACGCCGGGCAGCATCTCGGCATTGCGGAAAAACAGCCCGGTGCCGCAGATCGGGCAGAATTGGCGGATCGAGCCGCTCGCGCGGGCATAGGTGGTCAGCGCGCCGGATGTGAGCGAAAACTGCGCCTCCTTGAAGGCGATCCAGCCGACCACCGGCGCCCCTGCCGAAGCGCGGCAATCCGCGCAATGGCACAATGCGGCATGATCCGCCTCGCCTTCCACTTGATAACGGACCGCGCCGCATTGGCATCCACCGCTGATCATCACATTCTCCTGCCTGATTGAATCACCGGACGGAACATAATGTGAACATGAGGCGGTGCCAAGCGCTTGCTGCGCCCGGGCTCAGACCAGCGAAATATCGGGTGCGTCCTCGCGCTTCATCCCGATCACATTATAGCCCGCGTCCACATGGTGAATCTCGCCGGTCACGCCGCGCGAAAGATCGGACAGGAGATAGAGCCCGGCCCCGCCGACATCATCGATCGTGACATTGCGCCCGAGCGGGGCGTTGAACTCGTTCCATTTGAGGATCAGGTTGAAATCGCCGATGCCCGATGCCGCCAATGTGCGGATCGGGCCGGCGGAGATCGCATTGACCCTGATATTGTCGCGCCCAAGGTCCATCGCGAGATATTTGACGCTGGTCTCGAGCGCCGATTTGGCAACCCCCATCACATTGTAATGCGGGACGACCTTTTCCGCGCCATAATAGGTGAGGGTCAGGATCGCACCGCCATCGGGCATCAGTTCGGCCGCCCGCCGGGTCACCGCCGTGAAGCTGTAGACGCTGATATTCATCGTCATCAGGAAGTTTTCGAGGCTGGTGTCGCTATAGCGCCCGCGCAGCTCGTTCTTGTCTGACGAGCCGATCGCGTGAACCAGAAAATCGATGGTCGGCCAGCGCTGCGCCAGCGTGGCGAAAGCCTCGTCCAGCGAAGCCATGTCGGACACATCGCAGGGAAACACGAAATCGCTGCCCAGTTCCGCCGCCAGCGGGCGGCAGCGCTTCTCGATCGCCGAATTGGGATAGGTGAAGGCCAGTTCCGCCCCCGCTTCATGCAATTGCCGGGCAATCCCCCAGGCCAGCGATTTGTCATTGGCAAGGCCCATGATCAGGCCCCGCTTTCCCTTCATCAGACCGCTCATTGCGCTCTATCCTCCATTTCGATCACGCCGCGACGAAGCCTGTTGCCCGTCCGCGGCACGTTCATTTTCGGGTGTCCGCACCAGAGCTGCATTGAGTTCGGCCCCCACCACCACTCCTAAGCCTACCAGCCAGAAAAAGAAAAGTGCGATCATGATCCCGGCCAGCCCGCCATAGGTGAGGCTGTAACTGAACAGCGAACGCAGCACTGGCGGAAAGGCGATTGTCACCGCGATCCACCACAGGGTCACCGCCAGCGCCCCCGGCCATTTGGGAAAGCGCCGCGAACGATAGGCCGCCGGGGTGAGGGTAAGGAACAGCATATAGATTGCGCCATAGGCGACGATGGCGGGTAGCAGGCGCGACAGCGCCAGTCCGTTCAATAAATCGGCGAGCTGGGGTGCCCAGGCGTCAATCGCCTCTTCGGCTGTGCCGATCATCACCTGGGCGGCCAGCGCCAGCAGCAGCAGCACCATCGAGGCAATGATGATCCCGGAAGAGATCAGCCGATAGCGCCAGAAGCTGAGCATCTGCCGGGTGCCATAGGCGCGCCGCAGGATATCCCGCAGCGTCTCCATCAGGCTGCCGACGGTCCACATGCCAACCAGGGCGCCGGCCCACAGCATCCAGCCGCTGCGCGAAGCGATCGCATCACGCGCTGCCGGGCCAATCACATTGCCGACATTGCGCGGCAGCGCCGCCTGCGCGGCGTTCACCGCAGCCAATTGCTCGCCCGGATCGCCCACTGCAGAGATCACCGCCGCTCCAAGGATGAAAAAGGGGAAGATCGCCAGGATGATCATATAGGCCAGATTGCCGGCATGGATGAAACCATCGTTCCAGGTGCCCACGGCCACCCTTCGCAACACCACATAGGCCCGCGAATGGCCCGCTTCGGCCTTCAATCGCAGGTCCGGATCGCGCCGCCGCGCCTCCGGCGAATAGTCGGGAACCGGCGGCGCGGGGCGCATGGCCTCTTCGCGCTGTTCGCCGCCTGCCATCAAGTGCCGAACCTGGCCCGCAGATCGCGCGTGTCGCGCCACCCTTCGAGTCGCTTCGCCAGATCCGCGTCACCTTCGGGCAGATCGACCTCCAGCGTCACCAGCTGATCGCCCCTGGTGTCGCCCTTGATGCGGAAGCCCTTGCCCTTGAGGCGGAGCACCTTGCCGGTGCTGCTGCCCGGCGCAACCGTGAGCATCACCGCGCCGTCGACCGTGGGGACCCTGACCTTTGCGCCATTGACCGCCTCGTCGAGCGTGATCGGCAGATCGATCCGCACATCGCGCGCCTTCGCGGCGGAAGAAGGGATGCGGGCCGATCTCGATCGTCACCAGCGCATCGCCCGCGCCGCCAGGCCCGTTTTCGCCCTTGCCCTTGAGCCGCATCTGGGTGCCGTCCTCGACCCCGGCGGGAAGCTTGAGATCGATCGTCTTGCCATCGGCCAGGGTGATCCGCTGATCCTTGCCGGTTGCCGCATCGACGAACGGGACCTTCAGCCGATAGTGGACATTGGCCCCGCGCTGCGGCGGGCGGCGTGCGCCACCGCCAAAACCGGCCGAACTGCGCGCGCCGCCAAAGCCCGCCCCGCCGGCAGCGGCGCGGCCGCCGAACAGGCCTTCGAAAATATCGCCCAGATCGGGCCCGCCATTGCCGAAGCCGTGAATATCCTCGGCGCTGTAGCCGCGCCCCTGAGCGCCCGGCCCGGGGCCGCTGCGGAATCCGCCGCCGCCCATCCCGAAAGGCATCGCCGGATTGCCGTCGGCATCGATCTCGCCGCGGTCGAAGCGCGCGCGCTTGTCCTTGTCGGACAGCAGATCATAGGCCCGGGTCACTTCGGAGAAGCGCTCGGTCGCCTTGGGATTGTCCTTGTTGGTGTCGGGGTGCAGCTCCTTGGCGAGCTTGCGATAGGCGGACTTGATCTCCTTCTCGCTCGCGCTGCGCGCAATACCCAGGGTCGTATAAGGATCAGCCATGGTGTGTTAGCTAGGTAATGCAACGGTTTCGCGCAAGCGCGCAGGCTTTCCTACGCTTCATTTGGGCAGTAGGGCGGTGCCATGAAGACGCATATTCCCTCGCGCTGTCCGGCGATCTCCGGCCCGTCCGCGCGAGCGAGGCGTTTTTCCTCTGAACCGTGTCAACATTGTCAACTTCGGGAAGGATTGCCGCATGGAGGCTGAACAGGACGCCATCCCCGATAGCGATCCCTTCGCGCTGTTCGAGGAATGGTATGTGCTGGCGCGGGCGAGCGAACCCAATGATTCGAACGCCATGGCGCTGGCCACCGCCACGGCCCAGGGCGTGCCTTCGCTGCGGATGGTGCTGCTCAAGGGCCATGGGCCGGACGGCTTCGTGTTCTACACCAATCTCCATAGCCGCAAGGGGCGGGAGATTGCCGCCAATCCCAGTCGCCGCGCTGCTGTTTCACTGGAAAAGCCTGCGCCGCCAGATTCGCATCGAAGGCGCGCTGTCCCCGGTCGATGCCGCCACGGCGGATGCCTATTTCGCCAGCCGCAGCCGGGATTCGCAGCTTGGTGCGCAGGCCTCCGATCAATCGCGCCCGCTGGAAAGCCGGGCTGAATTCCTCGCGCGCTATGAGGCCGCGAGCCAAAAATTCGCCGATCGCGCTGTCGAACGTCCACCGCATTGGAGCGGCTTTCGCCTGACCCCGGCAGCTATCGAATTCTGGATCGACCGTGATCACCGGCTGCATGAACGGCGCCGCTTCGTCCGCCAGAGTGACAGCGATGGGGGGCTGGACCAGCAGCCTGCTCTATCCGTGAGCGCGCATGATCACACTCATGCCGGGCTGACCCGCAGCGCCGCCGTCGCCTCGATCGCGGTGGCGGGCCTGCTGGTCGGGCTCAAGCTATGGGCGGTGTGGCGCACCGGATCGACCGCCATGCTCGGCAGCCTGGCCGATACCGCGCTCGATCTGATCGCCAGCATCGCCACGCTGGCCGGCGTCTGGGTCGCGTCCCAGCCTGCGGATGAAGACCATCGCTTCGGCCACGGCAAGGCCGAGGCGCTTGCGGCGATGTTCCAGATCGTGCTGATCGCAATCTCGGCCTTCGGTATCCTGCTGCGCGCCGCTGGCCAGTTGCTCACGGGGCACCGGGTCGCCGCGGCGGATGACGGAATCTTCGTTTCGATCATCGCCATTGTCGCCACGCTCGCGCTGCTGGCCTGGCAGCGCCATGTGATCCGCCGCACCGGCAGCATCGCGATTGCGACCGATCATCTGCATTACAAATCCGATCTGCTGCTCAATCTGGCAGTGATCGCGGCGCTGGCGCTGGATCAATATGCCGGGCTTGGCCTGGCCGATCCGGTGTTTGGCGTGGGGATCGCGCTGTGGCTTGGCTGGGGCGCGTGGCGCGCCTCGAGCGAAGTGGTGAATCAGATCATGGACCGCGAATGGCCGGAAGAGCGGCGCGAGGAATTCCTGGCCGTGATCGCCGGCCATCCTGCGCTGCGCGGGGTGCACGATCTGCGCACCCGCACCAGTGGCGCGCATGATTTCGTGCAGTTCCACGCCGCAGTCGATCCGGAAATGACCGTTTCGGAAGCGCATCGCGTGATGGACGAGATCGAGGCCGATATCGGGCGCGCCTTCCCCGGAGTGGAAGTGCTGATCCATCCCGATCCCGAAGGGCATATCGATGAGGTCGGCCATGCGGCGGAGGAATTATTGCCCGAACTGGGTGAGCGCGGCGACAGCTGACCTTTCGCCGGGGGCAGCGTCAGCCTGCGGGATAAAGCGCCACGATCTTGCCCAGCGCCGCCACCAGCGGATCGCGAATCGGATCGTCGGTCTTGCCCAGGCGCACCACGACCAGTTTCTGGCTCGGCGAAACCAGCACATATTGCCCCAGGTGGCCGACCATCGCGAACAGATCCGGCGGGCCCTGGGCGGCGAACAGCACGTTGCGATCGCTTCCAGAAGGGCGGTTGAGCCAGATCTGGGCACCATAATCGGGCGCGCGCGGGCTGGGGCTGGTCATGAAACCGATCCAGCCTTTCGGCACCAGCTGAACGCCTTTGACCGCCCCGTCATGGCGCAGGAACTCGCCGAATTTTGCCCAGTCGCGCGCGGTCGCGTGGATCATGCTGCCGCCGATCAGCGTACCGGCAGGATCAAATTCAGGAACGGCCGAATAGATCCCCAGCGGCACGAACAACCGGGCCTTGAGAAAATCGTCGACCGCTTTGCGCCGCGCATCGGGAGCGCTGCTGTCGGTCAGCACCCGCGCTGCGATATCGGCCAGGATCACGCTGGTCGCGGTGGAATATTCGAATTTGCGGCCCGGTGCGGCCTCGGGCGGCTGGGCCTCGGCATAGGCGGCCATATCGTCGCGGCCTTCGAGGAACAGCATCTTCACCGTATCGGCGTCATAGGCCGGATCGGTGGTTTCGCTGTGGCGCAGTCCAGAACGCATCTGCAGCAGCTGGCGCAGGGTTATCGCGCCGCGCGGATCGCCGGGGCGCTGCCAATTGGGGATTGGCGGGGTCTCGTCGAGCCGCAGTTTGCCATCGGCCACCAGCATGCCGATCATCACCCCGGTGATGCTCTTGGTCATCGACCAGCCGATGAAGCGGGTTTCCTCGCCATAGCCATCGGCATAACGCTCGGCGACGATCTTTCCGTCATGCATCACAATCACGGCGCGGGTTTCGCCCATGCCTTCGCCGGTGAACAAGGTGTCAATTCGCCGGGCGAGGGCCTCGCGCGGGGCTCCAGGATCGGCCACCACGGCATCCAGTGCGGGCTGGGGCAGCGGTTCCGGGGCGTCTGGCGCCGATGTCGATCCGCCGCAGGCCGCAAGCGTCAGCAGCAGGGCTGGCAGCAAACCCAGCAAGGCGATAGAGAGGCGGGGCCGCATCATGGCGCGTGCATCTCTCGGTCAGTTGGGGATCAATGGCAACCGCAAAACACGCCTCGAAACGCACCGGCCCGCGCCGCGCGCTCACCTGGCCCCGGGCCGTGCTGATCATCGGCGTGATCGCCGCCATTCTGGCCTGGATGAATCGCGGCGCGGTGATCGATCAGGCCGTGGCCGGCACCGCCTATGGCGCGCGGGTCGCCTGTTCCTGCCGCTTTGTCGGCGGGCGCGGGCTGGAGGATTGCCGCAAGGATTTTGAACCCGGCATGGGCCTGGTCACGCTCAGTGAAGATGCCGAAGCGAAAAGCGTCACCGCCAGCGTCCCGCTGCTCGCCAGCCAGACCGCCACCTATCGCGAAGGCTATGGCTGCGTGCTGGAAAAATGGCGCAAGTGATCCGGCCCGCTCACGCCGGGCTGGTCGCTTCGATCCAGCCGCCGCCGATCACCCGATCACCGGCATAGATCACCGCAGCCTGGCCCGGCGCCACGCCGAATTCGGGCTCGGCAAAGCGCAGCATGCAGCTGGCACCTTCGCCCAGCGTGCCCTCCAGCGTGACCGGTACCGGCCGTGCGAGCGAGCGGACCTTGGCGGTGAGCGGGGCGGCCATGGGCGAACTCGGCATCGGGCCGATGCGGTTGCTCTGGCCGATTCGCGCCGCAGCAACCGCGAGCAGGCGCTTGGGCCCCACCATCACGCGCGCCGTTTCCGCATCGAGCGCGATGACATATAGCGGTTCGGCCTGGCCGCCGATCTCGAGCCCGCGCCGCTGGCCGACCGTGAAATGGATCACTCCGGCGTGGCTGCCCAGCCGCTCGCCACTTTCGGCATGCACGATGTCGCCCCCGCGCACGCCCTCCGGGCGCAGCGAGCGGACGATCCTGGCATAGTCGCCATCGGGCACGAAGCAGATGTCCTGGCTGTCCGGCTTGGCCGCGACTGTCAGCCCGGCGCGTTCGGCGATCGCGCGCACCTCCTGCTTGGGCAGGCCGCCCAGCGGGAACCTGAGGAAATCGAGCTGATCCTCGCTCGTACCATAGAGAAAATAGCTCTGGTCGCGGGCCGGATCGATCGCGCGGTGGAGCTCGGGCCCGGCCGGGCCGGCGATCCGGCGGACATAATGCCCGGTGGCCAGGCAATCCGCACCCAATTCGCGGGCCATGCGCAGCAGATCGGTGAATTTCGGACCCATATTGCAGCGGATGCAGGGCACCGGGGTGCGCCCGGCGAGGTAATCATCGGCGAATTGATCGACCACCTCCTCGCGAAAGGCGCTTTCATGGTCGAACACATAATGGGCGATCCCCAGCCGATCGGCCACGGCGCGCGCATCGCGGATATCATCGCCAGCACAGCACGCGCCCTTGCGCCCGGTCGCGGCCCCATAATCATAGAGCTGCAGCGTGATCCCGATCACTTCGGCCCCGCTCGACGCGGCCAGCGCGGCAACCACCGAGGAATCGACCCCGCCCGACATCGCGACCACGATCCGGCTGTCCTGCGCGGGGCGCGGCAGGTCGAACAATGCGGCGGGCTGTGACGCCATCAGCGATTGCGCAGCGGGATTCGTGGGTGCGGACATGACGCGGCCCTTACACCGCGCTGCCGCCAAGGGCAAAGCGGCGGGTGGCTGGCGCCATCGCCGGAACCCTAACATGCGGTAAATTCGGGCTTTACCCTATCTTGACCTGGCTGTGGCTAGAAGGCGGAATGTACGAAGGAAACATTCTTTCATCCGCTGCGGAAAGTGGTGAACGCGATGCCGCGTCCGGCGCTGACGGCCTGCGTCTGCTGAGCTGGGACGAATTGGTCGCCCGGCTGGGCGCTGCGCGGGATTTCAGGCGGTTTTCCGGCATGCGAATCGCGTCCGGCGCAGGCAGCTTCGATTGCACCTCGGCGCGCCATCTTGTGGCCCAGGGCGAGGGCAAACCCGGAATTAACCCATTTGCTTTAGCCAATGGCAAAATCGCACATGGCATAGGACTCGTCGATATCGGCGACGACATGTCCGGCGATCGAGGAAGGCAATGATCGAGAACCAGAAAATCCGTCCCGCTCAGGTCATCGGTCCGCTTGGCGAACCGCTGACGATTGCGGACCTGCCCCCGCCCGACACCCGGCGTTGGGTCGTTCGGCGCAAGGCCGAGGTCGTCGCGGCGGTCAATGGCGGCCTGCTCACGATCGACGAGGTGCTCGAACGCTATGGGCTGACGCTGGAGGAATTCGCGTCCTGGCAGCGCGCGGTCGATCGTTCCGGAATGCAGGGCCTGCGCGTCACGCGCATCCAGCATTATCGCGACCTTTACGAGCGCCAGCTGAAATATTGATCGCAGCGCATGCGAAATGGAAAGGGTCGGCCAGCGCCGGCCCTTTTTTTATCTGCGCTTCGCGCAAGTTCCAGCCCGAAAGGCAGAAGTTGCCGGTATAACAGTCACTTCGGCATTTCGGGCACCTTACTGGCGCTCGCGCGTTACTTGTCTATAATGACCGGCTCATGGGGGGCCGCTCATGCGCAAGAGGAGTGCAGGAAGATGGGCTGGATTATTGCATTGATCGTAGGCGGCGTTGCCGGCTGGCTGGCAAGCATGGTGATGAACCGGGATGCATCGATGGGCCTGGTGATGAATATCATCGTGGGTTGCGTCGGTTCGGTGATCGGCAATGCGCTGGCCGGGCCACTGCTTGGCATTGGCGGAACGGTCCAGGCATTTTCGCTGACCGGGCTGCTGATTGCCGTGGCCGGCGCTGTGGTGCTGCTGGGCATCGTCAATCTGATTCAGCGTGGCCGGATCCGCTAACCGCCGCGCGATACACTTTATTACAAGGCCAATCGGCCCCGAACGACTATCCTGGCCCAGCTTTTAGGGCCAAAGTCCCTCGTCGTGCAGCGATGACTATTGGCAGAGCGCCGATTGTCACCGCTCCGGCGGGGGACTAAAGCTTTTTCTGGATGCTGCCCGATCTGTGCCAGGTGGCTTGGTTATGCAACACACCTCGCTTTCCTGCGGGAATTCGGCCTGCAGGCATTTGGGGCGAGGGTTTCGGGGCGATTGGCGAATATCGATGAATTACGAAACAAGTGTGGATGCCGATGGCGGCAACCGGTTGGCCGGGGCCGATCCTCTTGCCGAGGTAGAGCGCGAAGAAAAGCTGAGCGCTCGCCGCAAGCTGATCGTCGCCGCCGTTGCGCTGATCCTGGCGGTGACCCTCGTGGCCTGGATGGTGAGCCGCAGCGGCAGCCCCAGCGGTGATTCGGCCGGCAGCCAGGTACCGGCGGTTTCGGTGGCCACACCGGGCAAACAGACGATCGAGGGCCAGATCCAGGTCACCGGGACACTGGCAGCCCGCCGCGAAATGCCCGTTGGCGTGGTCGGCGATGGCGGCCGTGTGGTTTCGGTTCTGGTCGAGGCCGGGCAATGGGTCGGCGCCGGCCAGACCCTCGCGGTGATCGACCGGTCGGTCCAGTCGCAACAGGCCGCCAGCAGCTCCGCCAATATCGAAGTGGCGCGCGCCGATGCCAAGCTCGCCCAATCCAATCTTGATCGGGCGCTGCAGCTGGTCGATCGCGGGTTCATTTCCAAGGCCGATGTCGATCGCCTCACCGCCACGCGTGACGGGGCGGTGGCCAGGGTCAAGGTGGCAGAAGCCCAATATCGCGAATTGCTGGCGCGCAATGCCCGGCTCAATATCGTATCACCCGCCGCCGGCCTGGTACTCGAACGCAATGTCGAACCCGGCCAGGTCGTCAGCCCGGGCACAGGAACCTTGTTCAGCATTGCCAAGGGCGGCGAATTCGAACTGCTCGCGCAGGTTGGCGAGACCGATCTCGCCCGCTTGAAGCCCGGCGTCATGGCGCAGGTCACTCCGGTCGGTTCGGACAAGGTCTTCACCGGCCAGGTGTGGCAGCTCGCCCCGGTCATCGATAAGCAGAACCGCCAGGGAACGGCGCGGATCGCGCTCAGCTATGCGCCCGAGCTGCGGCCCGGCGGCTTCGCCTCGGCGACGATCAACAGCGGCACCGTGGTGGCCCCGATGCTGCCCGAATCCGCGATCCTCAATGATCGGGATGGCAGCTATGTCTATATCGTCGGCAAGGACAACAAGGTTGAACGGCGCGCGGTCAAGACAGGGCTGGTCACCGAAGCGGGGATCGCGATCGTCGAAGGGCTGAGCGGCCAGGAAAAGGTCGTCATGCGCGCCGGCGGGTTCCTCTCGCCCGGCGATCAAATCAGGCCGACGACGGTCAAGAACTAGGCCATAGAGGACGGCATCCGCCTGTGAACCTGCGCAATCTTTCAGCCTGGTCGATCCGTAATCCGATCGTTCCCATCGTGTTGTTCATCGGCTTGCTGCTGGCGGGCCTGGTGGCGTTCAACCGGATGGATGTGAACGACAGCCCCGATATCGATTTTCCGGCCGTCAATGTGTTCATCTCCCAGCCGGGCGCCGCCCCGACCGAGATCGAGACCCAGATCACCCAGAAGGTCGAAGCAGCGGTGCGATCGATCAATGGAGTGGATGAAATCCAGTCGACTGCTTCGGAGGGCAGCAGCCAGACTTTCGTCCAGTTCACCATCGGCATCGATGTCAATAATGCGGTGAACGAGGTCAAGAACGCCATCGATCAGGTGCGGAACGACCTGCCCGACGGAATCCTGGAGCCGCGCGTTTCCAAGGTCGAAGTCGGCGGTGGCGGGCCGATCGGCTATTTTGCCGTCAGCGCCGATGACATGACGATGGAACAGCTCAGCTGGTTCGTCGATGATACGATTTCGCGCAAGCTGATGGGCATCGAAGGCATGGCCGCGGTCAGCCGCTCGGGCGGGGTCGATCGGGAAATCCGGGTGGTGCTCGATCCGGCGAAGATGCAATCGCTGGGGGTTACCGCCAGCCAGATCAACAGCGCCCTGCGCCAGGTGAATACCGATGCCGCTGGCGGCAGCGCGGAAATCGCGGGTTCGCGCCAGTCCGTGCGGGTGCTCGGCAATGCCGCCGATGCGTTCCGGCTCGGCGAAGCGCGGATCAATCTGCAAGGCGGAAAGACCATCCGCCTGACCGATGTCGCCAGTGTCTATGATGGCTATTCAGAGCAGAGCTCGATTGCCAAGATCCTCGGCAAACAGGTCGTCACCTTCAGCATGGAACGGGGCAAAAACGCTTCGGATGTCACCGTCTATGATGCCGCGATCAAGGCGATGGACCAGCTCCGGAAAGACAACCCCGGGATCCACATCACGCAATTATATACCTCGGTCGATTACACCAAGGATCAATATTCGACTTCGATGGAGGCCATGATCGAGGGCGCGGTGCTTGCGATCGTGGTGGTGTTCCTGTTCCTGCGCGATTGGCGGGCCACGATCATCAGCGCGGTTTCGATCCCGCTCGCCGCGATCCCGACCTTCTGGTTCATGAGCATGCTGGATTTCACGCTCAACCAGATGACCCTGCTCGCGCTCAGCCTGGTGGCCGGTGTGCTGGTCGATGACGCTATCGTCGAGATCGAGAATATCGTCAGACATATGCGCATGGGCAAAAGCGCCTATCAGGCATCGATCGACGCGGCTGACGAGATTGGCCTGGCGGTGGTGGCGACCACCTTCTCGATCGTCGCCGTGTTCCTTCCGGTCGGGCTGATGCCGGGCATCTCCGGCCAGTTTTTCAAGAATTTCGGCCTTACCGTCGTCGCCGCCGTGTTGATGAGCCTTGCGGTCGCGCGGCTGATCACCCCGATGATCGCGGCCTATTTCCTCAAGGCCAAGGGCCATCAGGAACATGGCGGCGGCTGGCTGATGGATGGCTATATGAAGGTCCTTCGCTGGACCCTTGATGAAAGCACCGCGAAGGCGCACCGGGCGCGGCTGGTGGAAGTACCGGCGCGGCTGGAATATTATCTTGCCGAAGCAGTCCTGTGGCTGGCGGCATTTACCGCGATGGTCTTCGCCTGGCGCGCAGCCAGCTATTTTCTGCCGGTTGACCTGCTCCCCGCTTGGCTGGCCTTGCTTGTTCCGCTGCTGGTGGCGATCGCCGCACTTGCTGCGGTGGGCCTGGTAGCACCCATTCTCGCCCGCGCGCTGGGGCACGGCTTTGCCAATTGGCATGGCTTCTTCATGGGGCGGGTCCGCAGCCGTACCCATGATCATCGCTTCTGGATGTTCGGGGCAGGCAGTGCGGCCCTGGGGCTGACCGTCGCCTTGCTCTTGCTGCTGCCGCAGCAGTTCCAGCCACTGACCGATTCCGATACCAGCCGGGCGGTTATCGAACAGGTTCCTGGCACCACGATCGAGCAGACGGAGGCTCTTACCGATCAGGTTGCCAATATTATCCAGCGGCAGCCGGAAGTGGGGCTGGTGATGGAGCGGGTGCGCGAAGGCAATGCCACCTTGTTCATCACGCTCAAGGCAGATCGGAAAAGCACCAGCACCGAATTCGAACGGCGGATGTCCAAACAGCTGCAGGATATTCCCGATGCCCGGATAAGCTTCCAGTCCCAATCCGGGCCGGGTGGCGGCAGCGGCAGCGGGCGCGACATTTCGGTGATGCTCACCGGTTCCAATTCCGTGCAACTGCAGCAGGCCGCCCAGGCGCTGGCTCAGCAGATGAGGGGCATCAAGGGGGTCGTCGCTCCGCGCATCGCGGCCGATCTGCAGCGGCCTGAACTGGTGATCGAGCCGCGGCTCGATCTCGCCGCGCAGCTTGGGGTGACCACTTCGGCACTGAGCCAGGCGATCCGCATCGCCACGATCGGTGAAATCGATCAGAACGCTGCCAAATTCTCGCTCTCCGATCGGCAGGTTCCGATCCGGGTTGTGCTGCCCAAGGATTCACGCCGTGACATTGCGACGATCGAGAATCTTCCCGTGCCCACGGCATCGGGTGGTTCGGTCCCGCTGAAGCGGGTCGCACAGATCAGGTTTGGCGCCGGGCCGACCAAGATCCAGCGCTATAACCAGTCACGCCGCATGTTCGTCGGTGCCGACCTTGACGAAGGCGTGCTCAAGGGCCCGGTGATGGAGCAGATCAACAAGCTGCCGATCATGCAGCATCTGCCTGCGGGCGTTTCGAACACCGCAGCCGGTGAGGAAAAATGGCAGGCGGAACTGATCATGAATTTCGTGATCGCCGTTTCCAGCGGCATTCTGCTGGTATTCGGGGTGCTGGTGCTGCTCTATCGCCGCTTCGTGTCGCCGCTGGTGAACATGACTTCGCTGCTCCTCGCGCCGCTGGGCGGTTTGATTGCGCTGGCAATCATCGGCCAGCCGATTTCGATCTCGGTCTATATCGGCCTGTTGATGCTGCTCGGGATCGTGGCCAAGAATTCGATCCTGCTGATCGATTTTGCGATCGAGGAGATGGAGCGCGGTGTGCCCAAGCTTGAGGCGATCACCGATGCCGGCCACAAGCGCGCCCAGCCGATCGTGATGACCACCATGGCGATGACCGCAGGGATGGTCCCCACCGCGCTGTCGCTATCGGGTGATGCGGCCTGGCGCGCGCCGATGGGCACCACGGTGATTGGCGGCTTGATCCTGTCGACCATGCTGACCCTGCTGATCGTTCCGGCTGGCTTCAGCATCGCCGACGGGCTTGAAAAGCGGATCGGCCCGTGGCTGCGCGAGCGTTTGCTGACCTATCGGCCGGGCGATGAACGGCGCCGCGGTCCGCGGCCGGAGGCTAACCCTGCGGAATGACGGGGCCGCCATTCCGGCGGCGGACCGCGCGCGCATGATGCGGATCTTCGCCACCGCCCTGCTGGTGGCCATGGCCGGGCTCTATATATTCGCGCGCCAATATGGCTCGGTCCATCCGGCCTGGGGCTATGTGCTGGCCTTTGCCGAAGCGGCCATGGTCGGCGGGCTGGCAGACTGGTTTGCGGTTACCGCGCTGTTTCGCCATCCGCTCGGCCTGCCCATCCCGCACACGGCGATCATCCCGGAAAACAAGGATCGCATCGCCGACACCATGGCGGCGTTCCTCAAGGCCAATTTCCTGACCCCCGCGGTCGTGGCGCGGCGAATGAGCGGGATGAATCTGGCGCTCGCGGCCGGAACCTTCCTTGGCGAACCGGCGCGCGGCGGGGAATCGCGCATCCGCGCCGGCACGGCCGAGCTGTTCGCCGAGGTTCTCGAATCGCTCGATCCGGAACGGCTCGGCGGTCAGGTCAAGGCCGGGCTCAGGAAGCAGCTCGACCATTTCGAAGTGTCGCCGATGCTCGGCCAGATGCTCGAAGCCGCGATTGCCGACAAGCGCCACCTGCCGCTGCTCGACAGTGCGCTGCGCTGGGCCGGGCTGACGCTGGAGGCGAACGAGGATCTTGTCCGGGCGATGATTCACCAGCGGGCCAATGCCCTGCTGCGGCTGACCGGTTTCGACGAACGGCTCGCCAATTCGGTGCTCGACGGGCTCTACAAACTCATCGCCGAATGTATTGTCGACCCCGGGCATCCGCTGCGGCGCAAGGTCGAGGAGGGCCTCGAACAATTTGCGCGCGATCTTTCCAGCGATCCCGCGATGCGAGCGAAGGTCGAGAGGATCAAGCGCGAGCTGCTGGACAATCCGGCGCTGGGCAATTGGTGGACCGGCGTGTGGGAACGCATTCGCCGCTCATTGATAGAGACCGCGCGCGATCCTGAAGCGGCGCTGGCCGGCCAATTGGTCGGGGCGCTGTCGGAACTTGGCACGGCCCTGCGCGAAGATCCCGCGTTGCAGCGTCAGGTAAACCGCTTCGCCCGGCGGATCATGGTCGGCATCGCCACCCGCTATGGCTCGCAGATCGTCCAGCTTGTCTCCGAAACCGTGCGCCGCTGGGATGCGCGGACCGTCACGGACCGGATCGAAAGCGCGGTTGGCCGCGATCTGCAGTTCATCCGTGTCAACGGCACGCTGGTGGGCGGGCTCGTCGGCGTGGCGATCCATTTTATCGACAGCCTGTAGCGCGCCCCAGCGCCCGGGCCTGCAGGCTGGCGTCAGAGCTTTTCGGTCAGCTCCGGCACCGCGACGAACAGATCGGCAACCAGGCCATAATCCGCCACCGAGAAGATCGGCGCATCCTCGTCCTTGTTGATCGCCACGATCACCTTGGAATCCTTCATCCCCGCCAGATGCTGGATCGCACCGGAAATGCCGATTGCGATATAGAGTTCGGGGGCGACGATCTTGCCGGTCTGGCCGACCTGATAATCATTCGGGACATAGCCGGCATCCACCGCCGCACGGCTGGCGCCGATCGCGGCGCCCAGCTTGTCGGCCAGCGGCGTGATCATCGTCTCGAAGGTAGCGGCATCCTTCAGCGCCCGCCCGCCCGAAACGATCACTTTGGCGCTGGTGAGTTCGGGCCGGTCGGACTTGGCCACTTCGGCGCCGGCAAAACTCGACAGCCCGGCATCGCCCGGCCCCTTGATGTCTTCGACAGGCGCCGAGCCGCCGCTGGACGCAGCCCGCTCGAAAGCGGTGCCGCGCACGGTGATCACCAGCTTGGCATCGGAGGATTCGACCGTCGCGATGGCATTGCCGGCATAGATCGGGCGGGTGAAGCTCTTCGGCCCTTCGACCGAAAGAATATCGGACACCTGCATCACATCGAGCAGTGCGGCGACGCGCGGGGCGATATTCTTGCCGGTGGTGGTGGCCGGCGCGACGAAAGCGTCGAAATCGGCCATCAGCCCGGCGATCAGCGGCGCGACATTTTCCGCAAGAGCATGTTCATAGGCCGCATCATCGGCCTTGAGCACCTTGGCGACCCCGGCGATCTGTGCGGCCGCCGCGGCCACGGCGGCGCAATCCTTGCCCGCGACCAGCGCGGTGACCCCGCCCAGCTTGCCTGCCGCAGTCACGGCAGCAAGGGTTGCGTCCTTCAGCGCCGCATTGTCATGTTCGACCCACACCAGCGTGTTCATGAGACCACTCCCAATTCCTTGATCCTGGCGACCAGCTCGTCGACCGAGGCGAGCTTGACGCCCGCCTTGCGCACGGGCGGCTCGCCAACATGGGTGATGGTCAGCCGCGGCGCGGTGTCGACGCCGAATTCGGCAGGCGTCCTGCTGGCGAAGGGCTTGGATTTCGCCTTCATGATATTGGGCAGCGAGGCATAGCGCGGTTCGTTGAGCCGCAGATCGGTGGTGACGATCGCCGGCAGCGCCAGCTTCACCGTCTCCAGACCGCCGTCGACCTCGCGGGTCACGCTCACACTGTCGCCAGAGATTTCCACCTTGCTCGCGAAAGTCCCCTGCGGGCGGCCCATCAGCCCGGCGAGCATCTGGCCGGTCTGGTTCGAATCATCGTCGATCGCCTGCTTGCCCAGCAGCACCAGGCCGGGCTGTTCCTCATCCGCGATCGCTTTCAGGATCTTGGCGACGGCCAGCGGCTCCACCGCATCATCGGTCTCGATCAGGATCGCCCGGTCCGCCCCCATTGCAAGGGCGGTGCGCAGCGTTTCCTGGGCCTTGGCCGGGCCGATCGAAACCGCGATGATCTCCTCCACGCCGCCCTTTTCCTTCAGGCGGATCGCCTCTTCCACCGCGATCTCGTCAAACGGGTTCATGCTCATCTTGACGTTGGCCAGATCGACGCCCGAACCATCCGCTTTCACCCGCGGCTTCACATTGTAATCGATCACCCGTTTTACGGGGACGAGGATCTTCATCGGGACTGCATCCTTCCCTTGGATTGGACCTGCGCCGGGTTAACTGCACGATTAAACGAATGCAACTCCAGCCCGCTCGCCCCGCGCGCGCGGCGCGAGCCTATGCCGCCTGCTTCACTTCGGCGACGATCTTCTTGGCCGCATCGCCCAGATCATTGGCGGAAACGATCGGCAGGCCCGAATTGTCCAGAATGGCCTTGCCCTGTTCGACATTGGTGCCTTCGAGGCGCACCACCAGCGGCACCGAAAGATCGACCTGCTTGGCCGCAGCAACGATCCCTTCGGCGATCGTGTCGCAGCGCATGATCCCGCCGAAGATATTGACCAGAATGCCCTTCACCGCCGGATCGGACAGGATGATCTTGAACGCTGCGGTGACCTTCTCGGTCGTGGCCCCGCCGCCCACATCGAGGAAATTGGCCGGGAATTCGCCATTGAGCTTGATGATATCCATCGTCGCCATGGCCAGCCCGGCGCCATTGACCATGCAGCCGATATTGCCGTCGAGCTTGATATAGGCGAGGTCATATTTGCTCGCCTCGACCTCCATCGGGTCTTCCTCGCTCTCGTCGCGCATCGCCTCGACATCGGGATGCCGATAGAGCGCGTTGGAATCGAAGCTCATCTTGGTGTCGAGCACCAGCAGATTGCCATCCTTCGTCTCGACCAGCGGATTGATTTCCAGCATTGCGCAGTCAAGTTCGGTGAAGGCGGTGTAAAGCTGCCTGGCGAGCTTCTGCGCCTGCTTGTTGAGATCGCCCTTGAGCTTCAGCGCAAAGCCCACTGCGCGCCCGTGATGCGGCATGAAGCCTTGCGCCGGATCGATCACGATGGTGGTGATCTTCTCGGGCGTCTCATGCGCGACAGTCTCGATGTCCATCCCGCCTTCGGTAGAGACGATCATCGCCACCCGGCCGCTCTTGCGATCGACCAGCATCGAAAGATAATATTCGGAGGCGATATCGACCCCGTCTGTGACATAGAGCCGGTTGACCTGCTTGCCATGCTCGCCCGTCTGGACGGTGACCAGCGTATTGCCGAGCATTTCCTTGGCATTGGCTTCCACCTCTGCGGCCGAATGGGTGAGCCGCACGCCGCCCTTGGCATCGGCGGCGAGTTCCTTGAACTTGCCCTTGCCGCGGCCGCCCGCATGGATCTGCGCCTTCACGACATAAAGCGGCCCGGGCAGCTTGCCGGCTGCCGCAACCGCTTCCGCCACGCTCAGCGCGGGATAGCCGGCGGGAATGCCGATTCCGAATTTGGTGAGCAGTTCCTTGGCCTGATATTCGTGAATGTTCATGGAGGACTCGGCCCTTCGCGTGCGATTATGGGGATGCCAGCCGCATAAGCATAGGAAGCCCGGCTTGAAAAGGGGCGCGCGCACCGGCACTAGCTGCATCAGACATGATCGACCGGCACCGCCTCGAACAGATCGTCCGCGAAGCCGGGCGGATCGCCATGCGGCAATGGCCGGGCGACGGCCATAAACTGGAAAGCTGGTCGAAAGAAGCGGGCAGCCCGGTTTCGGTCGCCGATATCGAGGTCGACACCTTCCTGCGCCGCGAATTATGCGCGCTGCTGCCCTCTGCCGGCTGGCTGTCGGAAGAGAGCATCGATCACCCCGAGCGGCTGGACAAGGGGCTGTGCTGGCTGGTCGATCCGATTGACGGAACGCGCGATTTCATTCGCGGCCGCCGCGGCTGGGCGGTGTCGGTCGCGCTGGTCAGCGCAGGGCGCCCGCTGATCGGAATGCTGGTCGCGCCGGCGCGCGGACCGGCCATTGGGGGCGAGGAATGGTTCGGCCTGGCCGGGCAGGGGGCCTGGCTCAACGGCGTGCCGCTCAAGGCGAGCACACGCACCGAATTTCCGGGTGCCCGGGTTCCGGCTGACATGCTGCCGCCGGAAGACCGGGATCTGGTGATGGTCGACAAACCCAATTCGATCGCCTTGCGGATCGCCATGGTCGCCTCGGGTGAGGCCGATCTGGTGGCGACCCTGCGCTGGGGCTTCGAATGGGATATCGCCGCTGCGGCGCTGATCGCGCGCGAGGCTGGCGCGGCCACCAGCGATGCATTCGGCGCGCCGCTGGCCTATAACAAGCGCGATCCGCGCGCCTTCGGCCTGCTGGTATCGGCCCCAGCGATCCATCGCGCGGCGGTGGACCGCCTGGCGCAGCGCGCGGCCCAGATCACTGGCGGACAGTGAAACGGGCCGGCATTGCTGCCGACCCGCTCCTCTTGTGTGCTCATTGACCGCGGGATCAATTGTTCTTCGCGGCGTTCACCTCATCCTGGGAAATCGGCGTAATCTTGATTTCCACCCGGCGGTTGAGCGAGCGGCCGCTTTCGGTGCTGTTGTCGGCCACCGGATAGCGCTCGCCATAACCGATCGTCTCGATCCGCGCGCGCGAAACGCCGCGCATAACCAGATAATCGGCCACCGCATCGGCCCGGCGCTTGGACAGATCGAGATTATAGCTGTCCGACCCGGTCGAATCCGTATGGCCCATCACGTCGATCAGGCTGTTGGGATATTCGATCATGCTGCTGGCGATCTGGTTCAGCGTATATTGGAAGCTCGGGCTGATGGTTGTCGAATTGACCGCGAAGGTCACGCCGTCGGGCAGGTTGACCAGGATCGAATTGCCTGCCTCGGTAACATCGACGCCCGAGCCGGAGGTCTGCTCCCTGAGCTGCTTGATCTGCTTGTCCATCGTATAGCCGACCGCTGCGCCGGCAACGCCGCCCAGGCCCGCGCCCACGATACGGCCGGTCTTGCCGCCGATCAGCCCGCCCAGCAGATAGCCGGCCAGGGCGCCGCCGGCGCCGCCGATGGCGGTGCGCGAGGCCTTCTTTTCACCGGTGTTGGGGTCCGTCACGCAGGCGGTGGTCGAAAGCAGCGCGGCTGCGGCGAGGCTCGAAATAAACAGGCGACTATGTTTCATGATATGGCATCCCTCTTGTTGAACATTTGGGTGAGAATAGAATTAATTGGCAGAATTCAGCCCCCCGGACTGAAGAAGAAGCGCGCATATCCCTGATGCGTGTCTCCACATTGTTGCAAGATGAACGATCATCTCGCCATAGGGTTCCGCAAAGAGTTTTACGTGGCAGCGCGATGCTCCCCCTTTCCTGCGGGGAGCGGAATCTGCTAGCGCTGCCTGCGTGGCACCTTTCCCTTGGAACGACGTGGCGATTATCGCGGGGCTGATCCTGATCAACGGGGTCTTCTCGATGTCGGAACTCGCCATTGTCTCGGCCCGTCCGGCACGGCTGCGGATTGCCGCCGACCGGGGGAGCGCTTCGGCCAGGGTCGCCATGCAACTGGCCGCCGATCCGGGCAAATTTCTCTCCACGGTGCAGATCGGGATCACGCTGGTTGGCATCATTGCGGGCGCCTATTCCGGTGCAAGCCTGGGCGCGCCGCTGGGTGAACGGCTGGCCGCGCTGGGCCTGCCGCTGGAATATGCCGAGGAATCGGGCTTTGTCGGGGTGATCGCGCTGACCACCTATTTCAGTCTGGTGGTGGGTGAACTGGTGCCCAAGCAGGTCGCCCTGCGCGCGGCGGTGCCAATCGCGTTGGTGATGGCGCGCCCGATGGCGATCGTCGCCAAGGTCGCCGCGCCGTTCGTGTGGCTGCTCGATTCCTCCTCGGCTGCCCTGATGCGGCTGGTCGGGATCCGCCACCGGGGCGAACATGGGGTGACCGCCGAAGAATTGCAGATGATCTTTGCCGATGCGACCCTGTCAGGCGCGATCGAGGAGGATGAGCGCGCAATCATGGCGGGGATCATGAAGCTGGCCAGCCGCCCGGTGCGTGAATTGATGACCCCGCGCAAGGAACTTGACTGGATTGACCGTTCGGCAAGCGTCGCGGAAATCCGCGAGGCAATCGCAGCCTCGCCCCATTCGCTGCTGCCGGTGGCCGATGGTTCACCTGACAAGATGGTCGGCGTGGCGAAAGTGCGCGAGGTGCTGGCGCTGCTGCTTGAAGGCAAGCCGGTCGATCTGGCGCGGCTGGCGCGCAAGGCAGAGGTGATCCCCGATCAGCTCGATTCGATGGATGCGCTGCGCATCCTCCAGCAATCCGGCACCGGCATGGCGATGGTGCATGATGAATATGGCAATCTTGAAGGGATCGTGACCCCGGCGGATCTGCTGATGGCGCTGGTGGGAACCTTCGTCAGCCATCAGGACGAAGGTGATGCGCCCAAGCTGGTCGAGCGGGCCGATGGTTCGCTGCTGGTCGCTGGATCGATGCCGGCCGACCAGCTGGCCGAGCGGCTGGGGATCGAACTGCCCGATGACCGTGAATTCGCCACCGTGGCAGGCTTTGTGCTGTCGGTGCTCAAGAAGCTTCCGGTCGAGGGGGAAACCTTCGAGACCGACGGCTGGCGCTTCGAAGTGGTCGATATGGACGGGCTGCGGATCGACAAGCTGCTGGTCAGCATGCTCGCCAAGCCCAAGGGCCATCCGGCCGAGGATGGCGAGAAGCTGCCCGGCGGCTGAGCCGCGCACATAAAAAGGGCCCGCCTGCGCGAGCCCTTTTTCGATCTGCTTACAGGTGGTGGCGGTGTCAGCCCTGGCCGGGGATAACTGCCTGGGCCTCGCGCCCGTCGCCCTGCGGCGCAGAAATGATGTTGCGGGTGATCGCGCCCTTGTCGACCGTGTGGGTCTGCGGATCGCCAACGTCCGAACGGATGCCGGGATCGGCTGAACCGGCATGGTCAAGCGCGGAGGTTTCCACGCTCGAACGCGGGGCGGTGCCGCCGAACATGGCATCCAGCGCCTGCTGGCTGGCGGTGCCATCGGCCGGGCGCGGCGCGCCGGGGGCCGGGGGAACAAGATTGAAATCAGGCGGAACCACCAGCGGTGCCTGACGCTGGACCGCGAATTCATCCGGACGGTCGCGGTTGAAAACGCCGCCGCCGCCGCAGGAGGCGAGCAGCACAGCTCCGCCAATCAGGGAAATCGTGGAAATGGTGGTCTTGCGCATTATCGGGTCTCCGCGACGCCGTCTGCTGCTGATGCAGGGCCGCTTTCAGGGTTTTTGCTCTCATCCCCCAGAGCAGTTTCAGGGGCCTTTTCGCGCAGGAAGATCGCCCGGGCAAGGATTATCACCACCCCGATGCTGATCGCGGCGTCGGCGATGTTGAAGATCAGAAACGGGCGAAACGCGCCGAAATGGAGATCGGCATAGTCGATCACATAGCCATAGGTGGTGCGATCACGGATATTGCCCAGCGCCCCGCCCAGCACCAGCCCCAGCGCGGCGATGTCGGCCAGCGCCTTTTCGCGCAGCATCCACACCAGCACCAGCAGCGCGATCAGCGAGGTGATGGCCACCAGCCCCCAGCGCATTTCCGGCGAATCGGCGGTGAACATCCCCAGCGAGACACCGAAATTCTGGGTCCAGGTAAGGTTGAAGAAGGGCAGCAGCTCGATCTGGCCACCGGGCTGTTCGCGCAGTGCCCATGCGCCCAGCACCTGGGCCTTGACCCACAGGTCGAGCGCGAAAACCGCCGCAGCCAGCGCCAGGCCCTTGAGGCGATTGGGGGTCAGCAGGCTCATGCGCTCGCGTCCATGGAGCGCGTAACCTGTTCACAGCGTGAACAAAGCGCGCCGTCTTCCACTACCTCGGGCAAATGCCGCCAGCAGCGGCCACATTTGAGGCGCTCGGTACGGGTCACATTGGTCTCACCCTTGCTGACCGAGGAAACGATGAAAATCTCCGCCAGATCGGTATCGCCGGGATCTCCGGGGTATGTATATTCGACCTCAAGGCTCGAACCGATGGTCTTGTCGCGCCGCAGCGGCTCGATCAGCTCATTGGCCTGCATCCGCGATGCGCGGATATTGGCCCAGCGATGCATATCGGCATGGGCTTCGGGCAGCTCGGGCCATTCGAGCAGATGGACGCTGCTGGCCTCGGGAAAACGCGTGCCCCAGACTTCCTCGGCGGTATAGACCAGCACCGGCGCGGCATAGCGGATCAGCGCGTGGAACAAGATATCCAGCACGCTGCGATAGGCGCGCCGCTTCGGGTCTGACGGCGCATCGCAATAGAGGCAGTCCTTGCGGATATCGAAATAGAAGGCCGACAGGTCTTCATTGCAGAAATCGGTCAGCGCGCGGACATAGCTGTTGAAGTCGAAATTGCCCGTCGCGACCCGCAGCTCATTGTCCAGATCATGCAGGCTGGCGAGCATATAGCGCTCCAGCTCCGGCATTTCGGCCACGCTGTGGACCCGTTCGGCCTCGCTGAACCCCTCCAGCGCGCCCAGCAGATAGCGGAAGGTATTGCGCAATTTGCGATATTGATCGGCCACGCCCTTGAGGATCTCGTCGCCGATCCGGTGGTCTTCGGTGTAATCGACCGACAGCGCCCACAGCCGGATGATATCCGCGCCATATTGTTCCATCACCTTGAGCGGGCTGACCGTATTGCCCAGGCTCTTGGACATTTTCATGCCCTTGCTGTCCATGGTGAAACCATGGGTCAGCACGGCATTATAGGGGGCCCGCCCGCGCGTGGCGCAGCTTTCAAGCAGGCTCGACTGGAACCAGCCGCGATGCTGGTCGCTGCCTTCCAGATAGAGATCTGCGGGCCATTGCAGCGCCGGCCAGCGCCCGCTTTCCAGCACGAACACATGGGTGCAGCCCGAATCGAACCACACATCGAGAATGTCGGTGATGCGCTCGTAATCGGCCAGATCATAATCGGGGCCGAGCAGCGCCTGCGCGCCGTCATCATCCCAGGCATCGACGCCGGCTTCGCGCACCGCCGCCACGATCCGCGCATTGACGGCGGGATCGTTCAGATATTGCCCGCTCTTGCGGTCGACAAACAGGGTGATCGGCACGCCCCAGGCGCGCTGGCGGCTGAGCACCCAGTCGGGCCGCCCTTCGACCATGCTGCCGATGCGGTTGCGGCCCTTTTCGGGCACGAAGCGGGTATCGGCAATCGCCTGAACCGCCACTTCGCGCAGGCTTGCGCTCGGCTCTGAAACGGTCGCGGCAATTGCCCCGCCGATCCCGCCCAGCGGCGCGACCGGGAATTCGAGCGTCGCCAGCGGCGTGTCCATCGGCACGAACCACTGCGGGGTGCAGCGATAGATAACCTTGGCCTTGGAGCGCCAGCTATGGGGATAGGAATGCTTGTAATCCGCGCTCGCTGCGAGCAGCCCGCCGGCTGCGCGCAGATCGCTGCAGATCGGGCCATCGGGCGCGTTGAACTTGGGATTGATGACCGATCCCTGCCCGCCGAGCCACAGCCAGTCCTCGCGATATTTGCCGTCACCCTCGACCGCGAATTGCGGATTGATACCGTGCGCCTTGCACAGGTCGAAATCGTCCTCGCCGTGATCGGGCGCCATATGGACAAGGCCGGTGCCGCTTTCGGTGGTGACGAAGTCGCCGGGCAGGAACGGACGCGGCTCGGCAAAGAAGCCGCCGAGATGATGCATCGGATGGCGGGCGACGGTGCCGGCTAGTTAGGAGCCTTCGGCTCGGCACAAATGTCTGGGTAACTCGAGTTACGTAGCTCCAGTCCACGACCGAGCTGCGCAAACTTGAAGTGCGAACTGCTTCGTGAGAGAACAGTATCGATTGCCCGTGAGCTGACATGCCTTAGCGAACGTCATAGCATGCCTCCGTACGATCCTAACCTGTTCAACATGCCGGATTATAGGCCAAAGCCTGGTTGACAGGGATCGTCCAGGGCGTGGTGGTCCAGATAACTGCATAGGCGCCGACCAGTTCTGGAACTCGGGTGCTACGATGATCTCGAACGCCACGTCGATCTGGGTCGAGGTGATGTCCTCATACTCGACCTCGGCCTCGGCCAGCGCGGTCTTTTCGACGGGCGACCACATCACCGGCTTGGCGCCGCGATAGATCTGGCCTGCTTCGGCGAATTTCAGCAGCTCTGAAACGATCGTCGCTTCGGCGGCGAAATCCATTGTGAGGTAGGGATTGTCCCAATCGCCATTGATGCCCAGCCGTTTCAGCTGTTCGCGCTGGGTATCCACCCAATGCTGGGCATAGGCGCGGCATTCGGCGCGGAATTCGCGTGCCGGAACCTCATCCTTGTTGAGCTTCTTCTTGCGGTATTCTTCCTCGACCTTCCATTCGATCGGCAAACCGTGGCAATCCCAGCCGGGAACGTAAGGCGCGTCCTTGCCCAGCAGGCTCTGGGTGCGCACCACCATGTCTTTCAGGATATGGTTCAGCGCATGGCCGATATGCATATCGCCATTGGCATAGGGCGGGCCGTCATGAAGGATGAACTTCTCGCGCCCGGCGCGCGCTTCGCGCAGCTGCTGATAGAGCCCATCCTGCTGCCAGCGCGCAAGGATGCCCGGCTCCTTCGCGGGCAGGCCTGCCTTCATTGGAAATGGGGTCTTCGGCAGGAAGACCGTGTCGCGCCAATCAGGCTTGTTATCGGGGGTGTCGCTCATTGCGCCTGCGCCTTAGCCGGACAAAGCCTGCCTGCAAACACCCGTGATTGCCCCAACCGGTGCCAGCCGCATGGGAGCTAGGTGCGCATGGCGGCAAGAAATCTCCGCGCCTCTGCGCAATCCCGGCCCATTTGCGCAATCAGATGATCCAGACTGGCGAATTTCGCCTCGGGCCGCAGGAAGTGGTGAAACGAAACCTCGATTTCCTGCCCGTAAATATCCTCGGAGAAATCGAAGAAATGCGGCTCGAGCAGTTCCAGCGGCGGCTGGAATTGCGGGCGAACGCCCAGATTGGCAGCGCCGGTCAGCGTCGCATCGCTGCCCGCAATGCGCCCGGTCACCGCATAGACGCCGAAGCGTGGCCGCAGATAGCTGCCCATTGCCATATTGGCGGTCGGGAAGCCGATCGTGCGCCCGCGCTTGTCGCCATGCTGGACCACACCGCGGATCGCGAAGGGCCGCGAAAGCAGGCGATTCGCAACCTCCGTATCCCCGCCCTTCAGCGCGTCGCGGATGCGGCTGGAGGAAATGTCCATCCCGCCATCGCTGACCGGGCCGATCGTGCGCGCTTCGATGCCAAGTTCCGCGCCGAGCACGGCCAGCGTTTCGCGATTGCCGGCGCGGGCTTTTCCGAAAGTGAAATCCTCGCCCGTCACCACGCCCGCGGCTCCGACTCGCTCGGCCAGCAGGCGGGTCACAAAATCCTCGGCGGTTGTAACGGCCAGTTCCTCGTCGAAATGAAACACCAGCATCGCATCGGCCCCGGCGGCGAGGAACAGCTCCTCCCGCTGGTCAAGCGTGGTCAGGCGGAACGGCGGAACATGCTGGGCGAAATGGCGCACCGGATGGGGATCGAAGGTCGCGACGATCACCGGGCGGCCTTCCTGCCGCGCCCATTCGACCGCTTCGCGCACCACCGCCTGGTGGCCCAGATGGAATCCGTCGAAATTGCCCAGTGCAACGATTCCCCCGCGCAGCGCTTCGGGGACGGTCTGACGATGATCGAGACGCATCAGCCGCGCCTTTCCAGCGTGACAAAGGCATAGGCGGGCCAGCGCCCGTCAGCCGGATGCTCTTCGCGCGCGATTTCGCGCCATTGTGGGCCCGGTGCGGGCATGAACACATCGCCTTTCGTATCTTCGTGAACTTCGGTCAGCTCGAATCGGGTGGCATGAGGTTCGAACGCCGCGAAAATCTCGGCCCCTCCGATTACCGAGATATCGCCCGGCCCGGCCAGCGCAAGCGCCTGCGGGACCGAATGGGCCACTTCCGCGCCCTCCGCCCGCCAGCTGGGGTCGCGGGTGAGCACGATATGGCGGCGGGATGGCAGCAGGCCGGGCAGGCTTTCAAAAGTCTTGCGGCCCATCACCATCGGGGTGTTCATCGTCAATCGCTTGAAGCGCTTTAGGTCGGCGGAGATTTTCCACGGCACCTGGCCTTGGACCGCGATCGTGCCGTCGCTGGCGCGCGCAACGAGAAAGGTCACGTCGCGATGCATCAGCGCAGCACCTTCGTCACATGGCCCATCTTGCGCCCTTCGCGCGCTTCATCCTTGCCGTAAAGATGCAGGTGGTTGGCGCTGTCGGCCAAGATCGCGGCATAGTCTGCCGCAGCGCTGCCGATCAGATTGGTCATCTCGATCCGCGATCCGGTCAGTGCCGTATCGCCCAGCGGCAGGCCGCAGATCGCGCGGATGTGATTCTCAAACTGGCTCGTTTCGGCCCCTTCGATCGTCCAGTGGCCCGAATTATGCACGCGGGGCGCCATTTCATTGAACACCGGGCCTTGCGCGGTGGCGAAGAATTCGAAGGTCAGCACGCCGACATAGTCCAGCGCGATGGCGGTATCGGCCGCCAGCTTGCGCGCGGCCTCGATCTGTCCGCCGACGATGTCTGCGGCCGGCAGGGTCGAACTGGCGAGGATGCCGCTGTGATGGACATTTTCGGCGCTGTCCCAATAGCGGATCTCGCCATCCCTGCCGCGCACCAATATGACCGAGAATTCGGCCTCGAAGCGGATCAGCCCTTCATAGACAAAGCCGCCCTCATGGAGGTTCAACCCCACGCTCTCATGTTCGGAATTGAGGCGCCACTGGCCCTTGCCATCATAGCCCTCGCGCCGGGTCTTGAGGATGCCGGGCAGGCCGATCCGCTCGAAAGCGGCGGCCAGATCCGCATCCGTGTCCACTTCGGCGAAGGGGGCTGGCCGTCCGCCAAGCCCTTCGATGAAGCGCTTTTCCTGCAGGCGGTCCTGCGCGATTTCCAGTGCGCGGGGATCCGCGCCGAGCTTGAAGCCGGGTATCGCCGCCAGCGGGGCGACCGGGACATTCTCAAATTCCCAGGTGATCACATCGCAAGCCTGGGCGAAGCGCTGCATGGCTTCGGCATCATGCCATCCGGCATGGGTGAAATCGGCGCTCACCTCGGCGGCGACGCTGGGTTCTTCAGGCGCGTAGATGTGGCAGCGATAGCCCAATTGCGCAGCCGCCCCGGCCATCATGCGCCCAAGCTGGCCGCCGCCCAAAATGCCGATCGTGCCCCCGGGGTGAATCATGCTGTGCGTCAGCCCTCGGAAGGCTTGTCTGCCACCGCGCTGCTGTTCGCCGCGCGCCAGGCCTGGAGCCGCGCGCTGAGCGATTCGTCCGCCAGCGCCAGTATTGATGCCGCGAAGATTCCGGCATTGGTCGCGCCGGCCTCGCCGATCGCCAGCGTCCCGGTGGGAACGCCTGCCGGCATCTGCACGATCGACAGCAGGCTATCCATACCGGACAGCGCCCTGGATTGCACCGGCACGCCCAGCACCGGAAGATGGGTCAGCGCCGAAAGCATGCCCGGCAGATGCGCCGCGCCGCCGGCCCCGGCGATGATTACCTGGAAGCCTTCGCCCGCCGCGCTTTTGCCGAATGCGACCATCCGCTCGGGCGTGCGATGCGCCGAAACGATTCGCGCATCGTAAGCGACCCCCAGCTGTTCGAGCACTTTGGCGGCGCATTGCATGGTCGGCCAGTCAGACTGGCTCCCCATCACGATGGCAACTGGCACGATGGCTTGTGGCGCCTGGGCCATTTCAGCGATCCTTCAGATAATGCCGTTCACCCGGCTGCATGGATGCATCGAAATCATAGACGATTGGCTGGCCGGTGGGAATTTCGAGCCCGGTGATGTCCGCATCCGAGATTCCTGACAGATGCTTGACCAGCGCGCGCAGCGAATTGCCATGCGCGGCGATGATCACCGTCTCACCTGCCGCCAGCACCGGCAGGATCGCGCTTTCATAATAGGGCAGCACCCGCAGGATCGTATCCTTGAGGCTTTCGGCGGCAGGTACTGCGATCCCGGCATAGCGTGGATCGGTAGTGAGGTCGAAGGGCCCCCCGGCGTCCATCGGCGGGGGCGGCACGTCGAAGCTGCGGCGCCAGATCTTGACCTGGTCCTCGCCATGTTTCGCCGCGGTCTCGGCCTTGTCGAGCCCGGTCAGCCCGCCATAATGCCGTTCATTGAGGCGCCAGTCCTTGATTTCGGGGATCCACAGCCTTGCGCAGCTTTCCAGCGCCAGATGCAGCGTGCGGATCGCGCGGGTCTGGAGCGAGGTGAAGGCGCGCGAGGGCAGCAGGCCCTTTGCCGCCAGCAATTCGCCGGCCTGGCGCGCTTCGGCTTCGCCCTTGTCCGTCAGATCGACATCCCACCAGCCGGTGAAACGGTTCTCGAGGTTCCACTGGCTCTGCCCATGGCGGACCAGGATCAGCGTGGGGTTCGGACTGGGCAAGGGACTGCGCTCCTGCGGACTATCGGGAGCGCGTCCCCCTAGCGATTTGGCGGCAGTTTGGAAAGCGCGGCGTTTTCCGATGCGCCGGTGGCGCGCGCCTGCGCCTTCCTGCGGCGCAGATTCTCCCGCAGCTTGGCGGCAAGCCGTTCTTCGCGGGTGTGTTTCTCCGGGGTTTCAGCCATATGCCGCGCAGCCTTGCCATAGTGCGGCATCGGGGAGCAATGCTTGACATCCCCGATGCCCACCGCCAATAGCGCGCCCCTACCGGACCGGGCCGCATGGCCCACCCGGCTGTATGAAATGGTGGGCTGCTGTAGCTCAGTGGTAGAGCGCATCCTTGGTAAGGCTGAGGTCGGGAGTTCAATCCTCCCCAGCAGCACCATTTCCCGCACCTGGCAGCGCCGATCCGCGCTGACTCAGGCGCGCAGGTCGGCCCATTCGGGATGCTTGGCGAATTGCGCCGCGACATAGGAACATTGCGGCACGATTGAGAAGTTCTGCTCGCGCGCATCGGCGATCAGCGCGCGGACCAGTTCGCCTGCGATGCCGCGTCCGCCGATTTCCGGGGGAACGATCGTATGTTCCGCAGTCCGAATTGTGCCTTGCTGGACCCAGGTCAGCCGCCCGACATGATCGCCGCCCTGCAGATGGGCGCGATATTCGCCATGCGTGGCATGATCGATTCGTGTGATGGTGAGGCCGTCCATTGCGCTGTCTCCTTGCGTGCGGTGGACCCTCGGTCCATGGCGCTGCGATGCAATTTCTGTCTGACAATGCGGCGCGTGTGCACCCCAGGGTCTGGGCGGCCATGCAAGCCGCTGACGCCGCCGACAACCCCTATGATAGCGATGCCCTGTCGCAGCGGCTCGACGCCGCCTTTGCGGAAGTATTCGGGCGCGAGGTTGCCGCGATCTGGGCGGCTACCGGCACGGCGGCAAATTGTCTGGCGCTCGCAACCATGGTCGATCCGCATGGCGGGGTGATCTGCCACCGCGAAGCCCATATCGAAATGGATGAATGCGGCGCACCGGGCTTTTTTCTGCATGGCGCCAAGCTGCTGCTGGCCGAAGGCCAGGGTGCGAAGCTGGCGCCGCAGGAAATCGAAGCGGTTCTGGCGGGGATCAACCGCGGCGTTCATCAGGTGCCGGCGCAGGCCATTTCGCTGACCCAGGCGAGCGAATATGGGCTGACCTACCGGCCGCAGGAACTGGCCGGGATCGGCGCAGTTGCTCAGGCCCATGGGCTGGGCCTTCATATGGACGGCGCGCGTTTCGCCAATGCCGCAGCCTTCCTCGGCTGCAGCCCGGCCCAGGCCGCCGGCCCGGTCGACACGCTGAGCTTCGGCTGCATCAAGAACGGCGGGATGAGCGCCGATGCGGTGATCCTGTTCGATCCCGCAAAAGCCGATTTGCTGCGCTGGCGGCGCAAGCGCGCGGGCCAGCTGCAATCCAAGGGGCGGTTCCTCGCCGCGCAGATCCTTGCCCTGCTCGACCGTGATTTGTGGCTCGACAATGCGCGCACGGCCAATGCGGCGGCGCAGGAGATCGCGGCTGCAGCGCGGGAGCGCTTGCTCCACCCGGTCGAGGCCAATGAGCTGTTCGTGCAACTGAGCGCGGCAGAACGCGCGGCGCTGCGCCAGCAAGGCTTCAGCTTTTACGACTGGGACGATGCCACGGCCCGCATCGTCACCGCCTGGGATACCGGGGCGGAGCACGCCGCCGCGCTGGGCCGGGCGATTGCCGCCCTATGATCGAGCCGCTCGAGGGGCATCACAAGCCGCATGCGTTGCTGCGGCCCGGCATCCTCATTCCTTTTGTGCTTTGCGCCCTGATCTGGGGTTCGACCTGGTTCGTGATCAAGGACCAGCTGGCAGCCGCGCCGCATAGCTGGTCGGTCGCCTGGCGCTTTATCATCGCCGCGATCGGCATGGCACTGCTGGTCAAGCTGCGCGGCCAAAGCTTTCGTCTGACGCCTGAAGGCCAGATTTTTGCCGCGCTGTTCGGCCTTATGCAATTCTGCCTCAATTTCAATCTGCTCTACCGGGCCGAGACTCATCTGACTTCGGGCCTGGTCGCGGTACTGTTTGCGATTCTCTTGCTTCCCAATGCCCTGTTCGCGCGGATTTTTTTGGGTCACAAGGTTACTCCGCGCTTCCTCGCCGGGACGGTGGTCGCGATGGCGGGGATCGCTCTGCTGTTGCTGAATGAAGCGCGCATCGCGCCGCCCAATGGCAAGGTGGGGTTTGGCATCATGCTGTCGGTCGGGGCGATTCTCGCTGCGTCGATTGCCAATGTCATGCAGGTCAGCACGCTTGGCCGGCGCCAGCCGATCCTGCCTTTGCTTGCCTGGGCCATGATCTGGGGCGCGCTGGGCGATTGCGCCTATGCCTGGGCTATCTCAGGCCCGCCGGTTCTGCCACTCGATGCGCGCTATCTCGCCGGCGTCGGCTTTCTGGGAATCATGGGCTCGGTGGTGACATTCCCGCTTTATATCCACCTGATTCGCGAACTTGGCGCGGGCAGGGCGGCCTATAATGGCGTGGCGGTCCCGATCGTCGCAATGGGGCTTTCGACGCTGTTCGAAGGCTACCGTTGGTCACTGCTTGCGGCGGTGGGTGCCGTTCTGGCGCTGCTCGGGATGATGATCGCGCTGAGAGCGCGCAGGCCTTCGCGATAGGTGGGATAGGCCGGCGCCCACCCCAGTACGCGCCTTGCCCTGCGATTGGCAACGCGCCGGTTCTCCGCATAAAACGCCAGTGCCTGGGGCGAAAGCCCCGCCTCATCCAGCGATTGCAGCGGGGGCGGGGGGATGCGCAGCAGGCGGCAGGCTTCCTCGATCACCTCATTCTGGCTGCAGGGATAATCATCGGCCAGATTATAGGCCCCTTGCGGCGCATCGAGCGCAGCGATCACACCGGTTGCTATATCCTCGACATGGACCCGGCTGAACACCTGCCCTGCCAGATCGATCCGCCGCCCCTTGCCCTGGGCCACCCGGTCGAGCGCATTGCGGCCCGGGCCATAGATCCCCGGCAGGCGGAACACCCGCGCACCCAGTTCGAGCCAGTGCAGATCGGCCATGGCCCGGGCCGTGCGCCGCCCGCCGCCGATCGCCGCACTCTCATCGATCCAGGCGCCGCCAGTGTCGCCATAGACCCCGGTTGACGACAGATAGCCGAGCCAGGCACCGCTGCGGCGCAGCGCCTCGCTGTGGCGCGCAAGCACTGGATCGCTGTCATTCCGGGGATCTTCTGGCGGGACTGATGACAAGACATGGCTCGCCCGGCCCAGCGCCGCGCTCACCGCGTCTTCATCGGCAAAGGCGATGCTGCCCGCGCTGCCGGTTGCCTCTACGGTCCAGCCGCGCAGAGCCAGCTGCGCGGCGATGCGCTGTGCCGTATAGCCTAGGCCTAAGATCAGCATGTGCCCCATCGCACCCCTGATAGCCTCTGGATTCATCGGCGAAAGCACCTAAAGCGGGCAAATGGATATTGCACATGAACCCGCCGCCGCCCCGTCCGTGATCCGCCGGGAGGATTATCGTCCACCCGCTTGGCTGATCCCGGAAGTCGCGCTCGATTTCACCCTCGGGCTGGAGCGGACCCGGGTGAAGGCGATTCTCGATGTTACGCCCAATCCGGGCGCGGACCAGGATCTGACCCTGCGCCTCAATGGCGACGGGCTCGATCCGCTTGAGGTTCTGGTTGACGGCGAAGCTTTGAACAGCTGGGTGATGGAGGGCAGCGATCTGCTGGTCACGCTTCCCGAAGGCCCGCACCGGGTCAGCGTGGTGACCGAGATCGATCCCTCGGCCAATACCCAGCTGCAGGGGCTCTATGCCTCAAATGGCATGCTGTGCACGCAATGCGAGGCCGAGGGCTTCCGGCGGATCACTTTCTTCCCTGACCGGCCAGACGTATTATCGATCTACCGGGTCCGAATGACGGGCGACAAGGCGGCATTTCCGGTGCTGCTCTCAAACGGCAATTGCACCGCCAGCGGTGACAATGCCGATGGCACCCATTGGGCCGAATGGCATGATCCCTGGCCCAAGCCGTCCTATCTCTTCGCGCTGGTCGCGGGCGACCTGATTGCCAATCGCGATCACTTCACCACCGTGGGTGGGCGCCAGGTCGAACTGGCAATCTGGGTCCGCGCCGGAACCGATGGTGGCAGCGATATCGAACGCACCGGCCATGCCATGCGCTCTCTGATCAAGAGCATGGCGTGGGATGAACAGGTGTTTGGCCGCGAATATGATCTGGACCTGTTCAACATCGTCGCCGTGTCGGATTTCAACGCCGGCGCGATGGAGAACAAGGGGCTCAACGTGTTCAACACGCGTTATGTGCTGGCCGATCCCGAAACCGCGACCGATGCCGATTACGATGCGATCGAAGGCGTGATCGCGCATGAATATTTCCACAATTGGTCGGGCAATCGGGTGACCTGCCGGGACTGGTTCCAGCTCTCGCTCAAAGAGGGCTTCACGGTGCTGCGCGATCAGCTGTTCAGCCAGGATATGGGCTCGCAAAGCGTCAAGCGGATCGAAGATGTGCGGGTGCTGCGCGCTGCCCAGTTCCCAGAGGATTCAGGCCCACTGGCGCATCCGATCCGGCCCGATTCCTATCAGGAGATCTCCAACTTCTACACCGCCACCGTCTATAACAAGGGCGCCGAGGTGATCCGCATGATGCGGACCATGGCCGGCCCCGAACGGTTCCGCAAAGGCAGCGATCTCTATTTCGAGCGCCATGACGGCGAAGCGGCGACCTGCGAGGATTTCGTTGCCGCGATGGAAGACGGGGCGGGGCTCGACCTGACGCAGTTCCGCCTGTGGTATTCGCAGGCCGGCACTCCCCGGCTCGCGGTGCGGATGGACCATCAAGGCGAAACTGTGACGCTGCATTTCACGCAGACCGTGCCGCCCACGCCGGGGCAGAGCGCCAAACAGCCGATGGTGATCCCGCTGCGGCTGGCGCTGTTCGACCGCGCGAGCGGCGAGCGCCGCGAAGAGGAGCTGGTGCTGCTCGACCGCGCAGAAACAAGTGTCAGCTTTGCCGGCTTCGCCGAGCCGCCAGTGCTCTCGGTCAATCGCGGCTTTTCGGCGCCGGTCTCGATCGAGCGCGAGATGTCGCATGACGATCTCGTTTTCCTCGCCGCCCATGATGACGATCCCTTCGCCCGCTATGAGGCGATGCAGGAACTCACCGTGGGCCATCTCACCGCCGCTGTTGGCGGGGCGTTGAGCGATTCGCAGCGGGCTGAAGGGCGCGCGGCGATTGCCGGCGCGCTGGGGGCGGTGCTGGCCGATCCGGCGCTTGACGATCTGATGCGCGGCGAACTGCTGCTGCTGCCGAGCGAGACCTATCTCGCCGAGCAACTGCTGCTGTCTGATCCCGGTGTGCTGCATGCGGAGCGCGAAGCGCTCAAGGCCTGGCTTGGCACCAGGCTGGAAGGCGATCTGCTGGCGCTGCATGCCCGTGCCTCGGCCATGCCCTACAGCCTCGAGGCGGCGGCACGCGGTGCGCGCAAGGTCAAGACCCAGGCGCTGATCTATCTTGCCGCCAGCGCGCCGGGCAAAGCGGCTGAACTGGCCGCAGGTCAATATCGCGCGGCTGACAATATGACCGACCGGCAGGGCGCGCTGATGGTGCTTGCCGGGCTGAGCTCGCCGCTGCGCGAGGAACTGCTGGCCGATTTCCATGATCGCTATGCCGGCAATGCCCTGGTGATCGACAAATGGTTCTCGCTTCAGGCGCAGTCGCTGCATCCGCAGGCGCTGGAACAGGTCAAGGCGCTGGCCAGGCATGGCGATTTCACGCTCAAGAACCCCAATCGTGTGCGCGCGCTTTACGGAGCCTTCGTTGCCAATCCGCATGCCTTCCACGCGGCAGATGGCGAAGGTTACCGCATGCTGGCGGATCTGATTCTCACGCTCGATCCGGTCAATGCGCAGATTGCTGCGCGATTTGTGCCCCAGCTCGGCCGCTGGCGCCGGATCGAGCCCGGGCGGGCGGCCCTGATGCGCGGGGAGCTTGAGCGGATCGTTGCAGTGCCGGGGCTCTCTCCCGACACGAGCGAGCAGGCGACCAAGAGCCTTGGCTGAAGCTGCGCCCGCTCCTGCCGGCGCGCCGGAAATTTGCGCGGCGCAAGTGCTTGAAGGCGTGCCGCATGGTTTCCTGGGCCGGCGGGGCGGAGTTTCGACCGGCTGTGTCGCCGGGCTCAATGTCGGCTTCGGCGCGCATGATGATCCGCAGGCCGTAGCCGAAAATCGGCGCCGCGCTGCGCAAGCGGTGCTGCCGGGGGTTCCGCTGGTTTCGGTGCATCAGGTCCATTCGGCAATTTGCGTGACCGTCGAAGAGCCATGGGTCGACGCCCGGCGTCCCACCGCCGATGCGCTTGCAACCCGGCGCCCCGGCACCCTGCTGGGCATCGTCACGGCCGATTGCGCGCCGATTCTTTTCGCCGATGCCGAAGCCGGTGTGGTCGCGGCGGCGCATGCCGGCTGGCGCGGGGCGCATGGCGGAGTGGCCGAGGCGACTTTGGACGCAATGGAGGCACTCGGTGCCCGGCGGGCGCGGATCGCGGCGGCGATCGGCCCGGCGATCGCGCAGGCGAGCTATGAGGTGGGCGAGGATTTCCGCGCGAATTTCTCGCCGCAGGACCAACGGTTTTTCGCGGCCGGCAGCCCCGGCCATTACCAGTTTGATCTTGAAGCCTATATTTCCGCGCGGCTCGAACAGGCCGGCGTCGGGCGCATCGAGGCTCTCGGGCAGGACACCTATACGCAGGAGAACCGCTTCTTCTCCTATCGCCGTTCAACCCATCGCGGAGAGCCCGATTATGGCAGACAATTTGCTCTGATCGGCCTTCCTTTGGCGCGCTAGGCAAGAACTGGTCGCAAAAGCGCCAAAATGCCTGTTGGCATAGGCTGTCCTCTCGTCTATCAGCCCGCCAAGTCGGCGACGGGAGTGGGCTCAAAACCCACATTCAGAGCTTGCGGCGGGGGGTTCCTGAACGCGCGACTATCGTTGGTTTTCCCGGCTTCGCCGGCGGGGCTCCGCCGGTCAGGCCGACAGGCAAGGCAAGGTTGATGGCAGAAACGACTGGCACCGCAGACCCGGCATCGCTCGCCGGGGTGGAAGGCGGAGGCGTCCGGCGCCGTGACTTTATTAATATTGCGGCCGTCAGCGCCGCCGGCGTTGGCGGTATTGTCACGCTGCTTCCCCTGATCAGCCAGATGGCGCCGTCGAAAGACGTGCTTGCCCAGAGTTCGACCGAGGTCGATCTCAGCGCGATCGAGCCGGGCCAGGCGATCAAGGCGGTGTTCCGCAATCAGCCGCTGTTCGTGCGCAATCTCACGGAAAAGGAAATTGCCGAGGCCGACGCGGTTCCGCTTTCGATTCTGCGCGATCCGCAGACACTCGAAGAGCGCACCAAGGAAGGCCATGTGAACTGGCTCATCACCATGGGCGTTTGCACCCATCTTGGTTGCGTGCCGCTGGGTGCCGGTGAAGGCGAGACCCGCGGCGAATTCGGCGGTTATTACTGCCCCTGCCACGGTTCGGTCTACGACACCGCCGCGCGCATCCGCAAAGGTCCGGCACCGAAGAATCTCGAAGTGCCGCTATATGAATTCACCTCCGACACCGTCGTGAAGGTCGGCTGAGGCGAAAGAGAGAGATCATGAGCTTTCCCTGGGCAAACCATTACCAGCCGTCTCACCCGCTGATGAAGTGGATGGACGAAAAACTGCCGCTTCCGCGGCTCGTCTTCAATGCGGTCGGCGCAGGCTATCCGGTGCCGCGCAATCTCAACTATGCGTGGAATTTCGGCGTTCTCGCCGGGTTCTGCCTGATGCTGCAGATTGTCACCGGGGTGATCCTGGCGATGCATTATGCGCCGAATTCGGCGGTTGCCTTCGGTTCGACCGAGCACATCATGCGCGACGTCAACTGGGGCTGGATGATGCGTTATGCGCATGCCAACGGCGCCTCGGCCTTCTTCGTGGTGGTTTATCTGCATATTTTCCGCGGCTTCTATTACGGGTCCTACAAGGCCCCGCGCGAGATGATCTGGCTGCTCGGCGTGGTGATCTTCCTGCTGATGATGGCCACCGCCTTCATGGGCTATGTGCTTCCCTGGGGGCAGATGAGCTTCTGGGGCGCCAAGGTGATCACCGGGCTGTTTGGTGCGATCCCGCTGGTCGGCCAGGCTATTCAGGAATGGCTGCTGGGCGGATTTGCGCCTGACAATGCCGCGCTCAACCGCTTCTTCTCGCTGCACTTCCTGCTGCCCTTTGTGATCGCCGGCGTGGTGATCCTGCATATCTGGGCGCTGCATATCCCGGGTTCGTCGAACCCCACCGGGGTTGAGGTCAAGAGCGAGAGCGATACGGTTCCGTTCCATCCTTACTATACTGCCAAGGACGGCTTCGGGCTTGGCGTATTCCTGCTGATCTATTGCGCCTATGTGTTCTTCATGCCGAACGCGCTTGGCCATCCGGACAATTATATCCCGGCCAATCCGATGAGCACCCCGGCGCATATCGTGCCCGAATGGTATTTCTGGCCGTTCTACGCGATCCTGCGCGCCTTCACTTTCGACATCCTGTTCATCCCTGCCAAGCTGCTGGGTGTGATGGCGATGTTCAGCGCGATCCTGGTGTGGTTCTTCCTTCCCTGGCTCGACACCTCGCCGGTGCGCTCGGGCAAGTTCCGCCCGATGTTCAGGTGGTTCTTCGCGATCCTGGTGGTCGATATGCTGGTGCTGGGCTATTGCGGCGGTTCGCCGGCGGCAGAGCCCTATGTGATGCTCAGCCAGATCGCCACGGCCTATTACTTCCTCCATTTCCTCGTCTTCCTGCCGCTTATTGCCCTGATGGAACGGCCCAAGCCGTTGCCTTTCTCGATCACCGAGGCGGTGCTCGGCACGGATGATCAGGCCAAGCTGGCAGCGAAGAGCTGAGCGAACAGACCGAGGGAAACGACATCATGAAACGCCTCATCGCCTCCGTCGCCATTGGCCTGTTTTTCGCGCTGTCGGTTCTCGCCGCCTTCGTGAGCGGTGCCTATACGGCAATCACAGACCCGGCGACCACGACGGCCGAAAGCGAATTTCACCGCCATCCCAAGGAGCTCGCCCTGTCGAGCGACGGGCCGTTCGGGAAGTTCGACTACCAGCAGGTTCAGCGCGGCCTGCAGGTCTACAGCGAAGTCTGCTCGGCCTGCCATTCACTCAAATATGTCGCGTTCCGCGATCTTGAGCAGCTGGGCTATTCCGAAGACCAGGTGAAAGCCTTCGCGGCGAGCAAGCAGGTTCCGGGAATCGATCCCAAGACCGGCGAAGCGACCATGCGTCCCGGCCTGCCGACCGATTATTTCCCCTCGCCCTTCCCCAATGACGTGGCGGCGCGGGCGGCGAACAACAATGCGGTGCCGCCGGATCTCTCGCTGATCACCAAGGCCCGTCATGGCGGCGCATCCTATGTCTATTCGCTGCTCACCGGCTTCCAGGCCCAGCCTGCCGAGCTGCTCAAGAAGTTCCCCGATTCGAAGACGCCGGAGGGGCTGCACTACAACCCCTATTTCGCGAACCTCAATCTGGCGATGGCGCCGCCGTTGACCGACGGTGCGGTGACCTTTGCTGACGGTTCGCCCAACGATCTCGATGCGGAGGCGAAAGACGTCGCTGCGTTCCTCGTCTGGACTGCCGAGCCGACGCTTGAAAAGCGCCACCAGACCGGCTGGCCGGTGTTGGGCTTCCTGCTGTTCGCCACCGTGCTGGCCTATCTCGCCTATCGCAATATCTGGGCCGACAAGAAAAAGCACTGAGCCCGAAGGATAAAAGAGGATGCCTTTCCGCCCCTCCATCTCCGGATGTGAGGGGCGTTTCTTTTGGAAGGAGCGCGCATGACCCCCGCTGAGCTCAAGGCGTTGATCCGCACCGTGCCCGATTTCCCCAAGCAGGGGATCATGTTTCGGGACATCACCACCCTGCTGGCTGACGGCAAGGGCTTGACCGCTTCGGTGGAGATCATCGCGCAGCGCGCCAATGCCGGCGGGGCGGGCGCAATCGCGGGGCTCGAAGCGCGTGGCTTCATCTTTGGCGCGGCGGTGGCATCACTGCTGATGCTGGGCTTCGTTCCGGTGCGTAAGGCGGGCAAGCTTCCGGTTCCCACGATCGGGATCGATTACGCGCTCGAATATGGCCATGCGCGGCTGGAGATCGATCCAACGCTGATCCAGCCCGGTGAGCGGGTGATCATCGTTGACGATCTCGTCGCCACCGGCGGCACCGCGCTGGCCGCCGCGCAATTGCTGCGCCAGGCGGGCGCAGTGGTCGATCGGGCGCTGTTTGTGATCGACCTGCCCGATCTGGGCGGAGCCCGGCTGCTTGAACAGAACGGGATTGCGGTCGAAGCGCTGATGCAGTTCGAAGGCGACTAGCAGTTGACGAGATGCGCCTGCCGGTGGCAGGGGAACCGCCGCACAAGCGGGTATAGCATAGTGGTAATGCACTAGCCTTCCAAGCTAGCTAGGCGGGTTCGATTCCCGCTACCCGCTCCAGCCGCTGGCGCCATCGCCGGGCCTGACTTTCCAAAATCCAGAACTTGTGACTTCAGATGCGATCTGAATCTCTCCGGGATATCGAATTCCGGAATAGGTCTTTGAAAATCCCTCAATCGAAAATTCTATTTAATCAAATGAAGATTTTTAACTAAAAATAAACCAATTATTCTGCCTTCAGCGGAAAAATATTGACCTTAAGTGATTAATCCAATTGGTAAATGCGGTTTTCATTGTGCGAATGAGCATTTATATGGCCCCTATCGCGAATTTGCCGAAGGGCTCGGAATGACTGTTCACTCGCTTTCGAAAAACGTCGATGCGCTGCCGCTGCCAGCATTCGAACTCGAACTGCAATTTGCGGTGATCGTGCCCGTGCTCAACGAACGGGCCAATATCCGTCCGTTGCTGCAAAAGCTCGATCATGCGCTCGAAGGAATCGGCCACGAGATCATCTTTGTCGATGATGGCTCCATCGACGGAACCCAGCAGGAGATCGAGGAGATCGCCCTGAGCGATCGGCGCGTGCGGCTGATCTGCCGCTATCGCCGCCGGGGGCTTTCCTCCGCGGTGGTCGAGGGCATGTGCGCCTCTGTCGCCCCGGTGGTCGCGGTGATCGACGGGGATATGCAGCATGATGAGACCGTGTTGCCGCTGATGTACCGCGCGATTGTCGATGGTGATGCCGAGCTGACGGTCGGTACGCGCTATATCGAAGGGGGTTCGGTGGGCGAATGGGATGAGCGGCGGGTTTCTATAAGTCGGCTTGCCACCAGGATCGCGGCCCCGGTCATGAAAACCCCGCTCAGCGATCCGATGAGCGGATTTTTTGCCATCCGCCGCGACGTGATGCTGCCCCTGGTCAATCGCCTTTCAACGGTGGGCTACAAGATCCTGCTCGATATCGTCGCTTCGGCCGAGCGGCCGCTGCGCACGGTCGAGCTGCCCTATCGCTTCGGCCTGAGGGTCGCGGGAGAAAGCAAGCTCGATAGCGCGGTGGTGCTCGAATATATCGAGCTGATCCTCGACAAGCTGATCGGACGCGTCGTGCCGCCCAAGCTGATCCTGTTCGGTGCCGTGGGCGGACTGGGCGCCTTCGTTCATATGGCGGTGCTGACGCTCGCCTTCGTTCTGGCCGGCCTGCCCTTTATGACTGCGCAGGCCTGTGCGGTCGCAGTGGCCATGGTGTTCAACTTTACGCTCAACAATTCGATCACCTATCGTGACAGGCGGCTGAAGGGCGCGGCCTGGGTCAAGGGCCTTGCCAGCTTCAGCCTGCTCTGCAGCCTGGGCGCGGTCGCCAATGTCGGGGTGGCATCGATCTTCTATCAGCGCGAGGGCGGCTTTTGGTGGCTCGCCGGATTGGCGGGGATCGTGGTCGGCTCGGTGTGGAACTTCGTTGCCACCAATTGGCTGACATGGCGCAGGCGCTAGAGCCAACCGGCGCTGCTGCGGCCGGAGACCATTCCGCCGGAGCGCGCGGCCAGCTCGCGGCTCTCGGGCTGGGCCTGCTCTGTGCGCTGCTGGTGCAGTTGCCGCACCTCCTGTTCCACCGCGCCTTCGTCAATCTCGATTTCACGGTGCATTACAATTATGCACGCGAGGTTGTCGCCTCGATGGAGGCTGGCGATCCCTGGCCGCACTATGCCTTCCAGGCGCAGGGCGGATTGGGCGAACCGGGTCTGCTCTATTATTCGCCGCTCTATTACATGGCCTGCTGGCTGGTGTTTCAGCTCACCGGCAATGTCTGGCAGGCGATGCAGGGGGTGGAGATCATCGCCGGCGCTGTGCTCGGCTATTTCGCCTGGCGGCTCGCAAACGCATGGGGCGCACGCAGCTGGGCGCTGGCCGCCGTCCCGGTGGCGGTACTCGCCCCGATGGTCACGATGCTGCAATCGGGTTTCAACGGCTATCCCTGGGCCTGCGCCACCGCGCCGCTCGCCGTGCTGACCTGGGCGATGCTGCGGCCCGAGGCACAGGGGCGCTGGCTGAACCTGCCGGCGATCACCGCCCTTGCCGTAACGGTGATGGTCCACACCGTCACCGGGTTGATGGCGGTGATCATGCTCGGAGCGCTGACCCTGCCGCCCCTGGTGAGCTATCGCCTGCAGGCCTGGAGGCGGCCCGAATTCTGGGCGCCGACGCTGGTGATGATCCCCGGCCTGTGCCTGTCTGCCGCCTATCTGCTGCCCGCCTTTGGCTCGCAAGATCTGATTGATGCCGCAGTCTGGCGGCAGAACTACACGCCGTTCAATGCTTTCTCGCTGCCCACGGTGACGGCGTGGATTTATGGCCTGCGCTGGTTCGCCTTCCAATGGCCGGTCTCGCTTGTGGCGCTGCTGCTCGCCGGGCTGGCATTGTTCACTTTGCGCCCCTTGCGCCAGGAAAAGCCTGGCGGGCGCTGGTTCTGGTCGGCCGCGCTGGCACTGGTGCTGACTGTGCTGATCCTGTCGAGCGAATTGTCCTTTCCGCTGTGGCTGGTCGACACACCGCTGAGGAACATCCAGTTTCCCCACCGCCTGATCACCCTGCTTGTCCCGCTCGGTGGAAGTCTGGCGGCGCTGGCGCTGGCCCGCAGCGAAGCGCGCGCATTGCGCTTTGGTGTTGTTGCGCTGGCGCTGGCCGGGATCGCCATGGCCCTGGCGGGGGTGGCGCGTGATGCGCTGCGCGATGCGACCACCATCGACACCAGCGAAACACAATTTGCGCCCTATGCCGGGTTGGAAGAATATCGCACCCTCCCTGCCATTCACTCAGGCATGGCGGGCAAGGGATTTTCCTTCGCGCAGGACTGTGCGGCACGCGGGGCCGTCTGCGGGGCGGGGCAGCGTGAGGGCAGGGGGATGGACTGGGATGTCTCGGCGCGCGCCGCCACCCGGCTGCGGCTGCCGGTCTATTGTTTCCCTGCCTGGAAAATGAGCGTGAACGGGCTGGCAGCGCCGGCGGATTGCGATCCATCGACCGGCCTTGTGGAAACCGGGATTCCTGCCGGAAAATCGGTGATCCAGCTACGCTGGCAGATGCTGCCGCTTGAGCGTGCGGGCATGGCGCTGAGCCTGTTGACGCTGTTTGGGATGGTGATCACGGCTGCATGGTCAGCGAGGCGACACAGGCTTCCCGGGCATTCTAGGGCTTGAAGCGCGCCGCCCGGATATGGTGGAAGCGCTCACCTTTGATCTCGTAAAGCGCGATCGTTTCGACCACTCGCTTGTCGCCCGCAATGGTCGGCCAGATTTCGAAATCGGGCCAGTCCTTGAAGGTCTCAAACGTCGTGCGGCAATACATGGCGATCCGGCCGGGGGTGACGATCACCTCAAGCGGCGTGACCACTTCGGCGATATGCGCCTTTACCTCGCGATAAAAGGTGAGGATCGCCTCGCGCCCTTCGATCTGCTTCATTGCTCCGAGTTCGAAGGTGACGTCATCGGCATAAAAGCGCCCAAAGCCCTCAAAATCGCTGGCATTGAACGCGGCAATATAGCTGCGGAAATCCTCCTCGGTCATTCGGCCTCTCCCACCGCCATATTGTCGATCAAACGCGTCGTGCCGATCCGCGCGGCGACCAGCAGGCGCATCGGCTCGCTCTGCGTTTCGCCCAGCACGGCCAGGCTCGCTGCATCGGCCAGCGTGGCATAGTCAATCGAGCTGAAGCCAGCATCGATCAGGGCGACCTCCAATGCCTCCAATACCGGGCGCACAGCTTCGCCTCCCTCGATCCGCTCGATCGCGGCTTTGATTTCCCGCGGCAGAGCGGCGGCAGCCTCGCGTTGATCTGGTGAAAGATAGCGGTTGCGGCTGCTCATCGCGAGCCCGTCTTGCTCGCGTACGGTCGGCACGCCGATGATCCGGGAAACATGGGGCAGGGAGAAATCCAGATCGCGCGCCATCCGGCGGATCACGGCCAGCTGCTGCCAGTCCTTCTCGCCGAACACTGCGATGTCGGGCTGGACCTGATTGAACAGTTTGGCCACCACTGTCGCCACCCCGTCAAAATGGCCGGGGCGCGTGGCACCGCATAGACCTTCGGTTAGCTGCCCAACATGGATTGAGCTGGCAAAACCGGCTGGATAGACCTCCCCGACTTCCGGCGCCCAAAGCAGCGCAGCGCCCGCCTGGGTGAGCAGATCAATATCCTCGCGCAATTGCCGGGGATAGGCGTCAAGATCCTCATTGGGGCCGAACTGGGCCGGATTGACGAAGATCGAGACCACCACATTGGGTGCAAGTTCCGCAGCACGTCGGACCAGCGCAAGATGCCCCTGATGCAGCGCACCCATCGTCGGGACCAACGCGACTGGTCCCTGTTCGCGCAGCGGAGCCACCGCTTCGCGCAGCGCCGCAAGCCTTGTGACGGTCTTCATCCCATAGGTTCCATTGCCTGTCTCTCGGCGGGCCCATGCCCAAAAGCAAGAGGGCGAGACCTCGCGGCCGCGCCCTCCAGTGCCCTCATGATCGTATTTGCGCCGGTGCCGGCTATTTGGCTTGCGGCGCGGCCTCGGCGGCATTGTCCGGCAATCCGCCCATTTCCGACACCAGCTTGGAATAGGCGTCGAGATAGGCGAGCACGATGATCTGGCCGATCTGGGTGTTCTGATACCCCCCGCCGGCCACGCCGCCGAAGGCCCCGCCGCCGAACACGCCGCCGCCGGCACCCCAGCTGAGATCCTTCTTGCGGAAATAGCCTTCCGTCAGTGCCTCTTCCACCGTGGTGCGGGCATTGACCAGCGAGAGCGTGACATTGGCCTCGCCCTTCTTGACCGAAATGCCCCCCGCAACGGCGCCAACCGCTCCGCCCAGGAAGCCGCCCAGCCCACCCAGCACACCGCCGCCGCCGGAATTGGAATTGGCCGAGACAATGTCGGGCTGGATGAAATAATCTGCCGCCTTGACCTGGCCGCGCCCGAGGTTCGAATCATCCTGCAGCTCGCCTTGATCGGCCAGCGCGCGCTCCATCGCCCGGCTCTGCATCGCGCCGCCGCGATTGACCAGGGTGAAGCAGCGCGATTTCTGAACGAAAATACGCAGGATCGCCTCGGGACTGCCGAGGTTATATTCGCGCCACCATTGATTGTCCGGCTCGACGATCGCAACCGTTCCAAGATTATGGGAACATTGCGGAATTTCGGCGGTGCCTTTTTCCTGAGCCTGGCGGCCGGAAGACGTGTCCTTTGCGGAGACCGTGCCGGGCGTCAGCCCCAGCACCAGCCCGGCGGTGATGACGCCAGCAACAAATTTCTTCATGACCCTGCCTCCCTCTGCGTGACACATCGCCGCACTTTTCCACTGCGCAGCGTCTCGCGATAATATCGTAATGGTAGGTTCTAGCGCTCTCGCCGCCCGAGGCAAGGCAGGAACTGATGACAAAGGCGTTCAGGAACGGGGATTGCGCAATTGCTTCGCCCCGGCACGTTGGATAAGAGCCGTGCCATGCCCGCGCCCACCGCGGGCCCAGCAGGAACGAGCCCACTTACATTGTCCGAATCAGCGCCTCACAGGATCGTCTTCGCCAATGAAAAGGGCGGCACGGGAAAATCGACCACTGCCGTGCATGTCGCGATCGCGCTCGCCTATCAGGGGGCCAGGGTCGCCGCGCTCGATCTCGATCCGCGCCAGCGCACGATGTTCCGTTATCTTGAAAATCGGACCGAGACGGAAAAGCGACGCGGCATTTCCCTGCCCTCCGCCCGCTTTGGGGTGTTTACCGGCGAAACGGTCGAGGAACTTGACCAGCTGGCCATGGAAATGGGTGAAGGCTGCGACTTCCTGATATTCGACACGCCGGGTCGCGACGATCCCTTTGCCCGCCATGTTGCGACCGGGGCGGATTCGCTGGTAACCCCGCTCAATGACAGCTTTGTCGATTTCGATCTTATCGGCCAGGTCGATGCCGAAACCTTCAAGGTCAAGCGGCTGAGTTTCTATGCTGAGCTGATCTGGGAAGCGCGCAAGCGCCGGGCCATGGCGACGATCAAGGACCAGCGCCGCGAAATGGACTGGGTGGTGGTGCGCAACCGCACGCATAATATCGAAGCGCGCAACCAGAAGCGCATCGATGATGCCCTGAACGAACTGTCCAAGCGCGTCGGCTTCCGCATTGCGCGCGGCCTTTCCGAACGGGTGATCTATCGCGAGCTGTTCCCCTCGGGCCTGACCCTGCTCGACAAGGGGCAGCTGGGCGAATTGGGAACCAGCCATCTCGTCGCCCGGCAGGAGCTGCGCGCGCTGATCGCTGGGCTCAATCTACCCCGGCCCGCGCAGGCACCGCCCCAGCTTGAGCCGGTCCGCGCATGATCCGGCTGCTGGTCTATGCTGCGATCATCGTGATCGTTTGCAAGCTGGCGCTGGGCAAATATCCCTGGGACTATCTGCTTCCGCCGCCAGGCCGCATGCAGACGCGCGAAAAGGCGCGCAAGCTGCTCGGCCTGCGCCACCAGGCCACGCGCGACGAGATTCTCGAGGCGCATCGGCGGCTGATCGCGCTGGTACATCCCGATCGCGGCGGCACCAATGATCAGGTGCATGAAGCCAATGCCGCGCGCGATATCTTGCTTGAGACACTTCCTGACGGATATTGAGGCCGCCGGATTTTAAGGCCGCCGGATTTTGAGGACTGACCATGAGCCACCAATTCCATCCTACCGTGCTGCGCGAATATGATATCCGCGGGATTATCGGCGAGACACTTGGGGTCGAGGATGCGCGGGCAATTGGCCGTGCCTTTGCGACCCTGCTGCGCGATGCAGGCGGGAAGAAGGTTGCGGTGGGTTATGATGGCCGGACCAGCTCGCCGATGCTCGAACAGGCATTGGTCGAAGGGCTGACGGCAAGTGGCTGCGATGTGGTGCGCATCGGCATGAGCGCCACCCCGATGCTCTATTATGCCGAGGCTTCAGTGCAGGATGTCGATGGCGGCATTCAGATAACCGGCAGCCATAATCCCGCCAATTACAATGGCTTCAAGATGGTGTTCCAGGGACGGCCGTTTTACGGGCACGACATCCTGCTGCTCGGCAAGCTCGCCGCAGAAGGCGTGTGGCTCGACGGGAGCGGCACGGTCGAGCAGCGCGATGTGCTCGATGCCTATATTTCGCGGATGCTCGAGGGGCTTGAGGGAATCGATCCGGCCAAGCTCGCCGCGCTGCGGGTCGGCTGGGATGCAGGCAATGGTTCGGCCGGGCCTGCTCTCGAAGCGCTCGCCGCGCGCCTGCCGGGCGAACATCATCTGCTCTATACCGAAGTCGACGGTAACTTTCCCAATCATCATCCTGATCCAACGGTTGAGGAGAATCTGGCCGACCTCAAGGCGCTGGTCGCGGAAAAGCAGCTCGATTTCGGTATTGCTTTCGATGGCGATGGTGACCGGATCGGCGCGGTGGATGGCGAAGGCCGGGTGATCTGGGGCGATCAGCTGCTGATGATCTATGCCGAAGATCTGCTCGCGATCGAGCCGGGGGCCACGATTATCGCCGATGTGAAGGCCAGCCGCGCGCTGTATGACCGGATAGCCGAATGCGGCGGCGTGCCCGTGATGTGGAAGACCGGGCACAGCCTGATCAAATCCAAAATGAAGGAAACAGGCGCTCCGCTGGCGGGCGAAATGAGCGGGCACATCTTCTTTGCCCATCGCTATTACGGTTTCGATGATGCGCTCTACGCCGGCATCCGGCTGATTGCGGCCTCGGCCCGGCTGGGCAAATCGGTTACCCAGCTGCGCTCGGCCATGCCGGCGATGATCAACACGCCCGAATTGCGCTTTCAGGTTGATGAATCCCGCAAATTCGCGGCGATCGAGGAGGTCAAACAGCGCCTCGCGGGAACCGAGGCCGACGTCAACGCGACCGACGGGGTGCGCGTGACCAATGCCGACGGCTGGTGGCTGCTGCGCGCTTCGAACACGCAGGATGTGCTGGTCGCGCGGGCGGAAAGCGATAGCGAGGAAGGGCTGGCGCGGCTGGTTGGCCAGATTGACGAGCAGCTTTCGCTGTCCGGTCTCGAACGCGGTCCGCAAGCGGGGCATTGAGCTGCCGCTTCAGCCCAGCACCACCCAGGAAAGCGCAACCGCAGCGGCGCTCGCCACCAGCGGCCAGGCCCCGTTCAGCCCTTTCTTCCAGCCGCCCAGACTCACCGCGATGCTTGCCTTGAACAGGGTGTTGAGGATCACCGGCACGGCCAAGACCGCGCCTGCGAGCTGCGGCGCAAGCGTGCCTTCGGGCAGACCGCCCATGGTGATGATCGCCGAATCGACGTCGACCGTCCCCGATATGGCCAGAACCATGGCCAGCCCCCGATCGCCATAATTCTCGAGCACCCAGCGCGCCGCCACCGTGAGCGCCATGACCAATCCCGTGAGCAGCAGCGCCGGGCCGAGATCGAAGGGATTGCGGACCGTCACCGCCTCGCGCGGATGGAGCTCGCTGCGCGGTGCTGTGCGGAGGAACCATGCAGCGGCCGCGAAACTCACCAGCAATCCGGCCGCCACCAGCCGGGCGAAGGATGCGAGCGCGAAGGGCGCAAGAATGCCCACCAGCAGCAGCACACGGATGAACATCACCACCGAGGCCGTGCTGACCGCTGCGGCGAGTATCGCCGGATCGCCATCACCCTGTTTCATTCGGCTTGCGACCGAGGCTGTGACTGCGGTGGAGGAAACCATCGATCCGGCCGCCGCGGTGGCCAATATGCCGCGCGAGGGGCCGAGCAGTTTGGCGGCGAAATAGCCGGCAAAGGAAAAGCCTGACACCATCACCACCACGATCCACAGCTGGCGGGGGTTCCAGGCTCCGAACGGCCCATAATGCGCATTGGGAAGCAGCGGCAGGATCACCAGCGCAATCACCGCGAAGCGCGCGATGGCCTTGATTTCCTGTTCGGTCAGATGATCGAGCCAATGGTGCAATTGTGACCGCATCACCAGCACCAGCACCATCAGCACTGCGATGGCAGTCGCCAGCAGCTGTTCGCCGCTGCCCGCCAGAAAGCCGCTGGCAAGCGTGACCAGTCCAGCAAAGCCCGATGTGCCGTCCGCCAGCCCTTCGATCCGGCTTGAGCGGTAATAGCCGATCACGATCAGCCCCGCGGTTGCGCCCAGCAGCACGGTGGCGGGGCCCTGAGCATGCGCATAAAGCGCCCCGGCAATGCCGCCGGCAAGGCCCATCAGGGAGAAAGTCCTGATCCCGGCAAAGCGCATGCCGTCGGCCCTGGCGCGCAGGGTCCAGCCGCGCTGGATTCCGACCAGCAGGCCGAGCGCAAATGCCAGCCCCACCGCTAGGGAATGCGAAGGGTCGAAAGCGGCGGTCATGGCCGGACGGGCTGCAGCATCACATGCAGTTCATTGGCCAGAGCGGCGCGCAGGGCAAGGGCATTCGCCTGCCCCCCCTGACGCGGCGCTTTCCTGCGCGGCCATTTCGTGGTCCATATGTGTCATGGGCCAATGGCTGACGTCTCCGCCGACTTGCAGCAAGATTCCCGCGCCCGGCGCTGGCCTGGCCGGCTTGCCGGGACGGGGTTTGTCATCCGGCAAATGGTCCCGGCGATGAGTGACGGGGCGCTGCCGGCTGAAATCGAAGGCTGGTTCACCGCGCGCGGCTGGCGGGTTCGCGATCATCAGCGGGCAATGCTGTCCGCCGCCCGATCAGGCAAGCATGCGCTGCTGGTGGCCGATACCGGCGCGGGCAAGACGCTGGCGGGCTTCCTCCCGACACTCGCCGATTTCGCGCCCTCGGTTCTGGCTGGCGGCACCCCGCCCGAGGGCCTTCACACGCTCTATATCTCGCCCTTGAAGGCGCTGGCACATGATGTTCAGCGCAATCTCATCGCGCCGGCGGCGGAGATGGGGCTGCGATCTGCGGATCGAAACCCGCAGCGGCGATACGCCTTCCGATCGCAAGAAGCGCCAGCGCGCCCGTCCGCCGCATGTGCTGCTGACGACCCCGGAATTGCTTTCGCTGCTCCTGTCCTATGAAGACAGCTTCACCCTGTTCAAGACGCTGAAACGGGTGGTGGTGGACGAAATTCACGCCTTCGCCACCGGCAAGCGCGGCGATTTGCTCGCGCTCAGTCTGGCGCGCCTGCAGGCCATCGCTCCGCAGATGCAGCGGGTCGCTCTGTCGGCCACGCTGGCCGACCCGGAGGGTTTTCGCGATTGGCTCGCCCCCTGGGGTGAAATCGATACCGTAACCCTGGTTGAAGGTGAGAAAGGAGCGGCGCCCGAAGTCACGATCCTGCTGCCACGCGAAGAGCGGGTGCCGTGGGGCGGGCATGCCGCCGTCTGGGCGGTGCCGCAGCTGATCGAGGAGATCGGCCGCAACCGTACCACGCTGATCTTCACCAACACCCGCTTCCTGGCCGAGTTCATCTTCCAGAAGCTGTGGGCGGCCAATGATGACAATCTGGCGATCGGCATTCATCATGGCTCGCTCTCCAGGGAGGCGCGGCGCAAGGTCGAGGCGCGCCATGGCGCGGGGCGATCTGCGGGCGCTGGTGTGCACCGCCAGCCTCGATCTGGGGGTCGATTGGGGCGATATTGACTGTGTGATCCAGATGGGTGCGCCCAAGGGCTCCTCGCGCCTGCTCCAGCGGATCGGGCGCGCCAATCACCGGCTCGATCAGCCAAGCCGCGCGATCCTGGTGCCGGGCAACCGGTTCGAATTTCTCGAGGCAATGGCGGCGAAGGATGCGGTCGATGAAGGCAAGCGCGATGGCGAGGCGTTCCGCCCCGGCGGGCTCGATGTGCTTGCCCAGCATGTGATGGCCTGCGCCTGCGCGGGGCCGTTTGACGAGGCGGGCTTGCTGGCGGAAGTCCGCTCAAGCAGCGGTTTTGCCTGGGTCGGTGAGGAAGAGTGGCAGCGGGTGCTGCGATTTCGTCGCGACCGGGGGCTATGCGCTGGAGGCCTATGACCGGTTTCGGCGGATCCTGCGCATGGACGATGGCAAGGGCGGTGCCATATGGCGGCTGACCCATCCCGAACATGCCCAGCGCCACCGCTTGAACGCCGGCATCATTGTCGACGCCGAAATGCTGGAGGTGCGGTTCCGCAATGGGCGTTCGCTTGGCCGGGTGGAGGAATATTTCGCCGCCGGCCTGTCACCCGGCGATACCTTCACCTTCGCCGGTCTGGCGCTGGAGGTCGAAGCGCTGCGGGATATGGAGGTGGTGGTGCGCGCGGCGAAGAAGGCGGCGATGATCCCCTCCTATATGGGCCAGCGCATGCCGCTGACCACCCATCTGGCGCACAGGGTGCAGGCGATGTTGAGCGACCGCGCAGGCTGGGCGCGCTTTCCCGATGATGTGCGCGAATGGCTGGAAATGCAGGACTGGCGCAGCCAGATGCCGGCCCCGGGCAAATTGCTGGTTGAAAGCTTCCCGCATGAACAAAGCTTCTATTGCGTCTATTACACTTTCGAAGGGTGGAACGCGAACCAGTCGCTCGGCATGTTGATCACCCGCAGGATGGAAGAACGCGGGCTTGAGCCGGGCGGATTTGTCGCCAATGACTATTCGCTCGGCGTGTGGGGAATGAAGCCGGTCGAGGATCCGGCAGGCGCTGCTTTCGCCCGATATTCTGGCGCATGAATTCGTCGACTGGGTCCAGAATTCGCATCTGCTGCGCCGGGCGTTCCGCGAAGTGGCGGTGATCTCGGGTCTGGTTGAACGGCAGCATCCGGGCAAGCGCAAGAGCGGCAAGCAGGTGACCTTTTCGACCGACCTGATTTACGACGTGCTGCGCAAATATGAGCCCGATCATGTGCTGATCGAGGCCGCCTGGGCCGATGCGCGCACCCGCCTGACCGATGTCGGGCGGCTGGCGGATGTGCTGGAACGGGCGCAGAGCCAGCTGGTCCATGTCGAGCTTGACCGGGTCAGTCCGCTTGGCCGTGCCGGTGATGGTGATGATCGGCCGCGAAAGCCTGCCGCAGGGCTCGGTCGACGATGCGCTGCTGATGGAGGCGGAAAGCCTGTCTGCCGCGGCCATGCGCGCTGATGAACCGGAGTGGGAGACGGATTAAAGCGCGTGTTTGGCGAAGGCAGGCATGAAAAAAGGGGCGGAATGATCCGCCCCTTCTTCTGTCCAATGCTCCGGGGAGCCTTTGGCGTGCCCGTTCAGTTCTTCTGGCTGGGATTGGCCCCGCTGGTGTCCTTGTCGAACACGCGGTACTTTTCATTGCCGACGAAGCCGAACTTGGTGACCTTGGAGTTCTTGATCAGATTGAGCACCTTGGCCGAGAGATCATAGCTTGCCTGCGGCTCCGGCTCAAACTGCAGCTCAGGCTCGACCGCGAAGGTCAGCGAGGTTTGCAGATTGGCCATCAGTCCGGCTTGATTGATCTGATCGCCGTTCCACAGGATCTGGCCTTCCGGAGTCAGCACGATCTTGTTCTTGATCGGGTCAACTGGCGGCGGAGGCGTATCCGGGGGTGTGGGGCTCGGCAGGTCGATATCCACCGAGTGGGTCGCGACCGGGATAGTGAAGATCAGCATGATGAGCAGAACGAGCATGACGTCGATCAACGGCGTCGTGTTCATTTCCATCATCGGCGAACCATCGTCCTTGCCGCCTGTCATTGCCATTAGAAACTACTCCTGCTCTTCGTCTCAACGTCTGCCGTTCGGGTCGACGGGGTTGGAGATGAAGCCGACGGTCGGATAGCCAGCCGCCTGAACGTTGTAGATCGCACCAGCCACACAGCGCCACGGGGCGTTGATGTCGCCACGGATGTGGACTTGCGGGATCTTCTCGGGATTGCTGCGGATCGCATCAATCCCGCCTTCGCGCTGCACAATGCTGTCAAGCCGCTGGAACGCCTTGTCGTAAAGTTCCTGCGACGTCACCGGCGTGATATTGTTGAAATAGATCCGGCATTCGCCGCTGCGCGATGCACCCTGGAAACCGGGCTGGCCTGCACTCGGCCGTTGGCGTCGGTAGTGCTAACGGTGAGCAGCAGGTTTTCAACCTTGTCCTTCGATTCAACCGACGCGAACACCGGAATCTGCAGCTTCTCAATCGTCTGCATGGCGACCGGGACTGCGATGAGGAAGATGATGAGGAGCACCAGCATAACGTCCACCAGGGGCGTTGTGTTGATGTCGGACATCGGCCTGTCATCGCTGCCACCGCCTGTCGAAATGGCCATGGTACTATCCTACTCTCAAACTTCGACTAGCGATTGGGGCGGGCGGCCCGCATGCCGGAGCCCGCCCCATGCATTGCCGGTTTCCCGATCTTCAAGCCTTGGCGGCCGGCGCAGCAGCGCTCGGCGTAGCAGGCTTGGCGACAGGGGCCTTCGTCATGATGGCCGGCTTGACCGCGCCCTTGCGACGCGATGTTCGCCAGAATGTCGGTCGAAAAGCCGTTCAGCAGTTCGCTGATGCGCTTGTTGCGGGACTGCAGCCAGTTGTAGGCCAGCACCGCAGGAACGGCCACGAGCAGACCGAGTGCGGTCATGATCAGCGATTCACCGACCGGACCAGCGACCTTGTCGATCGAGGCCGAACCGGCAAGGCCGATCGCGATCAGCGCGCGATAGATACCGATAACCGTACCGAGCAGACCAACGAACGGAGCCGTCGCACCCACGGTGGCGAGGAACGGCAGGCCGCTGGCAAGCTTGGAGTTGATCGCGGCTTCCGAACGAGCGAGCGAGCCGTGCAGCCAGTCATGGGCTTCAAGGCTGTCGGTCATCTTGCTGTGCTGACGCTTCGGCAGCCAGGCCATCGTCGATCAGCTGGCGCCATGCGCCGTTCTTGTTCAGCTTTGCAGCGCCGTCCTTAAGCGTCGGTGCCTGCCAGAACTTGGTGCGCACTTCCTTGAGTTCGGAGAAAATCTTGCGCTGCTCGAGCAGCTTGGTGATCAGGATGTAGAACGAGCCTACCGACATGATCACCAGCACGGTGAAGATAGACCAGGCGATAACGCCGCCCTGTTGAAGTGCTTCCCAGAACCCGAAGTGGTTCGCGGGAGCCGCATCCGCGGCTGCAGCCAGAAATTCGATAAGCATGCGGGTATTCCTCTCTTAAAGAAATCTCGGTGAATCAATGTCCGCAAAGCCCGGTCGGCCACGCGGCCGATTCAGGCACCGCGGTAGAATTTAGTTCAGCTTGTAGACAATGCGGGTCGACCAACTTGAGGAGGTCGGGTTGCCGGCATCGTCGAGAGCCGGATCAAAACGGGCATAACGCTGCATACCGTCGCAAGCCGCCTGGTCCAGAACGTCCGAACCACTTGAACTTGAAACGCTGCACGCAGAAACCTTGCCTTCGGCATCAATGCGAACGCTGACGCCAACGGTTCCTTCAGTACCCGAGCGCACGGCGCGCGACGGATAATTTTCCTGAATCCGCGATGCCCAGCGGGATTGCCCCTTGGGTGAAACACCCCGTGCATGGGACACCGGCGGCGGGGCCGGCGGTGCGGGCCGTGCGATCGGGATCACAGGTGCGGGCGGCGGCGGCTTCGAAACCGTCGTAATTGCCGGCGGTGCAACATTGATGTTCATCGGCGGCGGCGGTGCCACGATCGGCGGCGGCGGCGCTTTGTCCGGCGGCGGCGGCGGCGGTTCTTCGGTTTTCTCCGGTTCGGGCTCGTCAATATCGACTGTGGTTACGCGTTCGATAAGCTTCTTGGTCGCCGAATAGGCAAGACCTGTCACCAACGCATAGCCGACTGCCAAGTGAACCAGCCCGACAATGATGATAGCGATAATCTTGTTACCGCTCATGGATTGGTCAGAGTAGGCCATTCAGTCGCATCACTCCATTTCCGTCACCCGGCAAGCCGGGCTTGAACCCGTCAAAGGGTATCGCACCCTGACAGGTAACGCCAACGATTGTCCACCCTGTTCGGCCATGCCGGACGCCCACCGGGGTTCCCGAATGGCCCGGCAGGGCCTCATACCGCGATACCTGCGCATTATTTGCGCTTAGTCCCGGTTTTGCGGGTCTTTAGCGACGATGGTCAAATGGGGCAATCGCTTTATCGGTTAACCGCCAATTCAGGACTTCCTGCCTTGAAGGGTGAAGCTTATGCTGGACCGCAAAACTGGCGGGTACCAGCGCCGAGACTGCGAGAGAACCACATGAAAAGCAGAGACATTCAGGCAGGCAGACAGCTCGGATCGGGGCTGGTCACAGCGCGGCCGGTCAGATCGGGACTGGCCGCGATTTTGGCGGCGCTGCTGATCGTGCCGGCCCAGGCCGCAGACAAGCTGCCGCCGATTCCAGCTTCTCATCTTACCTATGCGGACCTTGTCGATCTGACCGATTCTTCCAGTCTGGTGGTCAAGGCCCAGATTCGCAGGCAGGTGACGCTCAAGCCCGAACAATCTCCGGGGCTCCGCCCGGGATGGGTGCGCCAGCTGTTCGAAGCCGACACGCAGGCGCTGATTTCCGGACGCGCGGCGATCGGCGAATCGCTGCGTTTTCTTGGCGATGTGCCGCTTGATGCCAAGGGCAAGCCCCCCAAGCTCAAGAAGCAGAGCCTGTTGCTGTTTGCTCTCGCCGTTCCCGGCCACCCTGGTGACCTTCAGCTGATCGATGTCGATTCCTATGCGCTGGCCGATGATATGCTGGAGGCCCGGGTGCGGGAGGTTTCGGCTCAGCTCGCCGCGCCCGACGCTCCGCCGCGGATCACGGGAGTGCGCGATGCGCTGGCGGTGGCTGGCAATCTGTCGGGGGAATCGGAAACCCAGCTGTTCCTCAAGACCGAAAACGGCGATCCGGTTTCGCTCAATGTCGTGCGCCGGCCCAAGATGGCCCCCGAATGGGGCGTGTCATGGACCGAGCTGGTCGACCAGTCGGCGAAGCCTCCGCAGCCCGGCACGCTCGCCTGGTATCGGCTTGCCTGCTTCCTTCCGGCCAAGCTGCCCTATGATTCGATTCTCTCCCGCGATGGCGCTTCACGTGTGCTTGCGTCCGAGGATTACAGCTATGTGCTGGACCAGCTTGGACCTTGCACCCGCACCCGTGGCGGCCCGCCACACATGGTTTCCGGCAGGTGACACTGGCGTTTCGGTCAGAGCTGGCCTAACGCGCCGGCGGAATTCTCGGCGCCCCGGGCATGAGCAGCGCCGGGGCTGAAACCAGGGGGACTTAATGGCCGATCCGCTCCGAATCGCACTTGCTGGCCTCGGCACCGTGGGTGTGGGCGTGATCCGCCTGATCGATGCCAATCACGCGCTGATCGAGCGCCGCGCAGGCCGTCCGATCGAGATCGTGGCGGTCAGCGCGCGTGACCGGGCCAAGAATCGCGGCGTCGACCTGTCCTCCTATGCCTGGGAAGACGACATGACCGTGATGGCCGCAAGAGCTGATGTCGACGTGGTGGTCGAACTCGTCGGCGGGTCAGATGGCCCCGCACTCACCCTGGCGCGCAATGCGCTAAGTGCGGGCAAGGCATTGGTCACCGCGAACAAGGCGATGATTGCCCATCATGGCCTTACGCTGGCCCAGGCTGCCGAATCAGCCGGTGTCGCGCTCAAGTTCGAGGCGGCGGTTGCCGGCGGAATTCCGGTCATCAAGGGGCTGCGCGAAGGCGCCGCGGCGAATGAGATCGAGCGGATCTACGGAATTCTCAACGGAACCTGCAACTACATCCTCTCCACAATGGAGGAGACGGGCCGCGATTTCGCCGATGTGCTGAAAGACGCGCAGGAGCTGGGCTATGCCGAGGCCGATCCGGCCTTCGATATCGAAGGCGTGGACGCGGCCCACAAGCTCGCCATTCTGGCGGCGATCGCCTTTGGGGCGAAGATCGATTTTCCTGCGGTCGAAACCGAGGGGATCACCCGCCTGCGCGCTGCCGACATCGAACAGGCAGCCGCGCTGGGTTTCGTGATTCGCCTGATCGGCATTGCCGATACCGAGATCAGCCCCGGAGGCGAAGAAGCGCTGTTCCAGCGGGTGTGCCCCTATCTCGTCTCACGCGATCATCCTTTGGCGCGGGTGTGCGGGCCGACCAATGCGGTGGTTGCAGAGGGCAATTATTCGGGTCGCCTGCTGTTCGAAGGCGCCGGTGCGGGCGACGGGCCGACTGCGAGCGCGGTGGTGGCGGACCTTATCGATATCGCCCGGGGCAATTGCGGTGCCTCCTTCGCGATGCCGGTCGGCGCGCTGAGGGCCTTGCCCAAGGCCGATGCCGGGCACCGCATTGCACGTGACTATCTGCGCTTCATGGTTGCCGATCGCCCCGGCGTGCTGGCCGAGATCACTGCCGCCATGCGCGATGCCGGGGTGTCGATCGAAAGCCTGATCCAGAAGGGGCGCCAGGAAGAGGGCGGCGAAGTGATGGTGTCGATCGTGACGCATGAGGGGCCAGAGGCCAATGTCGATCGGGCGCTGGAGCTGCTCGAAGGCTCACCCAGCCTGACCGAGCCCCCGCTGGTGCTGCAACTGCTCGAAGATTAATCTGCCTTCTTTTCGCCCTTGGCGATCTTGTCTGCATCCGATCCTTCGGGCGCATCGGGCAAGAGGGAGAAATCCAGGACATAGGCGGGCGGCGGCGGGCAACCCTGCAGCAAGCACGCGCCCGAAACTGTCGGCTTGCCCTTGAAGATTCCCGCTCCGGCAAGGTCGGGCGCATGGGGCCTGCCGTCGTCCAGCGCCTCGCGCGAATTCGGGTCAAGCTCGCTGGTGGATTTGACCCGGAACTGCGAATCATCCTGTTGCTTGGCGCAGACCACGATCTCGTTCGCGTCCTGGTCCTTCTTCGGCTTGGAACAATTCCGCGTCGGCGGCGGCGGGCCATAGACCTGCTTGGCATTGGCGATGGCATCTTCTGCGGTCACGCCGGCGGTCTGCGCGGAAAGCGCGGTGAATGGCGCAATCGTTGCCAGCCCCGCCGCCACCACCTTGAACCAAACTCCGGCCATTTGTTTCTCCGCAATATGCGCGTGCTTCCCCCATCGGGCGTGCAGACTTGATCGCCCATGAACGGTGATTTCGCAATGGCTTGTCCCTGGGCGGCCTATCGCCGGACCGGGAGCCCCCGGCGATGTGTCCCCGCTGGCCTGGCTTCCGCAACGTGTCATAGTGGATACATCTTCATCGCCGAAAGGCTGGCGCTCGACAGCACGGCCCGCCTCGCCTATCGGGTCGTCTCTTTTTGAGGGAGCGGAAATGACCAAGGCCAGCCCGACTGCAAGCCATGTTCTCGACCGGGTGCTCGTGCTCGAAATGGTCCGCGTCACCGAAGCAGCCGCGATCGCCGCGTCCAAGCTGGTCGGCCGGGGCGATGAAAAGGCCGCCGATGCCGCCGCCGTCGAAGCGATGCGCAAGGCATTCGACGAACTCTACATGGACGGCACGGTGGTGATCGGCGAGGGCGAGCGCGACGAGGCGCCGATGCTCTATATCGGCGAAAAGGTCGGCGGCGCACCGGGCAAGGGCCCCAAGATCGACATCGCGCTCGATCCGCTGGAAGGCACCACCATCACCGCCAAGGCCGGGCCCAATGCGCTTGGCCGTGCTGGCTGCGGCGGAAGAAGGCTGCCTGCTCAATGCGCCCGACGTCTATATGGAGAAGCTGGCGGTCGGCCCGGGCTATCCCGAAGGCATCATCGAGCCTCGACAAATACCGTCGACCGAGAATGTCGAGGCCGTGGCCCGGCCAAGGGCGTCAAGCCGGGCGATATCATCGTCTGCGTGCTCGACCGCCCGCGCCATGCCGAGCTGATCGCCGAACTGCGCGGGCTTGGCTGCGGCATCCAGCTGATTCCCGATGGCGATGTTGCCGGCGTGATCGCGGTCACCAATCCGGAAACCACGATCGATATCTATATGGGCTCGGGCGGCGCGCCCGAAGGCGTGCTGGCTGCGGCGGCGCTGCGCTGCGTGGGCGGCCAGTTCAACGGCCGGCTGCTGTTCCGCAATGATGACGAACGCGCCCGCGCGCGCAAATGGGGGATCGAGGATCTTGACCGGATCTACAAGCTCGAGGATCTGGCCAAGGGCGATTGCATCTTTGCCGCCACCGGGGTGACCGACGGATCGCTGCTCGAAGGCGTCAAGCGCCTGCAAGGACGGCAAGATGACGACCGAAAGCGTGGTAATGCGCGCCAGTTCGGGCACCGTGCGCTGGATGCGCGGGCGAGCATCGCAGCATCTGATCGCTGTATCGCAGGGCAAAGCTTTCAACAAGCCTGCCGCGCTTCAGGTTGCATTCGTGTGACGCTTGGCTAGAGCCGGGCGCATGTGATTCCCGCCGCGCGCAATCAGGGGCATTTCGCGATGAAAATCATGGCCGGCAATTCCAATCTGCCGCTCGCCCGCGCGATCGCGGCCTATCTCGAAATGCCGCTGACCGATGCGTCGGTGCGGCGCTTCGCCGACGAGGAAATCTTCGTCGAGATCCACGAGAACGTGCGCGGCGAGGACGTGTTCGTGGTCCAGTCGACCAGCTTATCCGGCGAACGACAATCTGATGGAACTGCTGATCTGCATCGATGCGCTGAGGCGCGCTTCGGCCAAGCGGATCACCGCGGTGGTGCCCTATTTCGGCTATGCCCGGCAGGACCGCAAGCCCGGACCGCGCACGCCGATTTCGGCCAAGCTGGTGGCGAATCTGATCACCGAGGCGGGCGCCGACCGTGTGCTTTCGGTCGATCTCCATGCCGGGCAGATCCAGGGCTTCTTCGATATCCCGACCGACAATCTCTATGCCGCGCCGGTGATGGCCGCCGATATTCAGGCGCGCTATGGCGATGCGGATCTGATGGTCGTCTCGCCCGACGTCGGCGGCGTGGTGCGCGCCCGCGCGCTGGCCAAGCGACTCGACAATGCCCCGCTGGCGATCGTCGACAAACGGCGCGAACAGCCCGGCGAATCCGAAGTGATGAACATCATCGGCGACGTGAAGGGCCGCGCCTGCATCCTGATCGACGATATCGTCGATTCGGGCGGTACGCTGTGCAACGCGGCGCAGGCGCTGCTCGACGCCGGGCGCCAAGAGCGTCGCCGCCTATATCACCCACGGCGTGCTGTCGGGCGGCGCTGTGGCGCGGGTCAACAAGTCGGCGCTCAAGGAACTGGTGATCACCGACACGATCCTGCCGACCGACGCGGCGCAGCGATTCGGACCGTATCCGGATCCTCACCATTGCCCCGCTGATCGGCGAAGCGGTGCGCCGGATTGCCGACGAAAGCAGCGTCAGCTCGCTGTTCGACTGAGTGGTTAGCGCCAGCGACATCGCCCTGGCCCAGCGTCTGGCCGACGCGGCGGGCGCGGCGATTCGTCCGCATTTCCGCGCCGATGTCGCAGCCGAGAGCAAGGAGGACGCAACGCCGGTCACGATTGCGGATCGCGAGGCCGAGCAGGCGATGCGCAGGATCCTCAAGGCCGAGGTTCCGCGCGACGGGGTGGTCGGCGAAGAATTCGGCGCGAGCGCCGGAACCTCGGGCCGCCAATGGGTGCTCGACCCGATCGACGGCACCACCGCCTTTCTCACCGGCCGGCCGATTTTCGGTACGCTGATCGCGCTGCTGGTCGAAGGCTTCCCGGTGCTCGGGATCATCGACCAGCCGATTCTCGGCGAGCGCTGGCTGGGGGTGACGGGGCGGCCGACCACCTTCAACGGCAAGCCGGTGCGCGACCCGCGCCTGCCGCGATCTCTCCGGCGCGACCCTGGCCACCACCGGGCCGCATTATTTCGATGATCACGATGGCGGAGCATTTCATGGCGCTCGCTGCGAAGACCGGCCCACCGGCAGGATGGTGATGGGCGGCGACTGCTACAATTACGCGATGCTCGCATCGGGCCACATCGACATGGTCTGCGAAGCCGGACTGAAGCTGCACGATTTCGCCGCGCTTGTCCCGGTGGTCGAAGGCGCGGGCGGAACGATGTGCGACTGGAACGGCGAACCGCTGCACGCCGGCTCCGACGGCCATGTGCTCGCGCTGGGCGATCCCGCGCGGCTGGAGGATGTGGTCGAGGCGCTCGCCTGCCATCACTGAGACGGCATGACCCGCCACTTCTTCTTCTATGGCACCTTGCGCCACGACATTGCGCAGGGCGTACCGGCGGGATTGATCGAGGGGCTCGAGGTGGTCGGCCCGGCGAGTGTGGCCGGGGCAATCTACGCGCGCCGCGATCCGCGCGGCACCTATCCGGTCCTGCTGCTGGGCGGCCGCGGCCGCGTGCAGGGGATCATCTGCCGCGCTGGCGATGCATTCACGGCACGCAACCTGGCGGCGATGGACCGCTATGAAGGTGCGGCCGGAACAGGCGGCGAATATGTCCGCCGCCCGGTCCGCGCGCAGCTGCAGGGCGGAACTCGGGTGATGGCGGAGGCCTATCTCTACAATCGCGGCCTGAGCGCCGATCTGGCCCCGATCCGGCATGGCGATTTCGCGCGCTATATCGCAGAGACGGGCCATCGGCCCTATCTTGGCTGAAGCGCTTGCCTTTTCGGCCGCTTCCCCTTAGTTGCGCCCGCTTCATCGACACGTGATTCACGGCTGGCCTGGCCACAAGGGCTGCCAGGGCTGGTTGGACGTGTCCCCCAACGAGGAGACGAAAATGCCCAAGCTGAAGACCAAGAGCGGCGTGAAGAAGCGCTTCAAGCTCACTGCGACCGGCAAGGTCAAGCACGGCGTGGTTGGCAAGCGCCACCGCCTGATGAGCCACAATGCCAAGTACATCCGCCAGAACCGTGGCACCGACGTGATTTCCGACGCCGATGCGAAGGTGATCAAGAAGTGGGCGCCCTACGGGCTGAACTGAGGAGTACTGAGCAATGACCCGTATCAAACGGGGCGTGACCACACGCTCCAAGCACAAGCGGATTCTCGACTCAGGCCAAGGGCTATCGCGGCCGCCGCAAGAACACCATCCGCGTTGCCCGCCAGGCTGTCGAAAAGGCCGGCCAATACGCTTATCGTGATCGCAAGGTTAAGAAGCGCAGCTTCCGCGCCCTGTGGATCCAGCGCATCAATGCTGCTGTTCGCGCCGAAGGCCTGACCTATTCGCAGTTCATCCACGGCGCCAAGCTGGCCGGGATTGAGCTTGACCGCAAGGTCATGGCCGATCTCGCGATGAACGAAGGCACGGCTTTCGCGGCGATCATCGCCCAGGCGAAGACAGCGCTGCCGGCCTAAGCAGTTTCCCGCTTCCTTTCGGCAAGCGAGAGTATAAGAATGACAACGGGTACGAAGCGGACGAACCGTTTCGTGCCCGTTTTCGCGCTTGAATTTGGGGATCGGTGAAGGGTCCCGGGCGCCGCAAGAGGGGTCGCGGATGGATTGCCAGATCGACGTGCGCTTCTTTCCCGCGCCGGCGGACCTGCAGGGTTGTTTTTCGTCATTTTACAGCGCGAGCTTCACCATCACCGAAGGCAAGCGGGTCAATGATCTGCTGCAGCCCGAATGGGCCAATCTGCGATTCTTCGCCGGCGATTGCCCCGATGCCGGGGTTCCTGGTGGCGATCTGCTCAAGGGTGCGCGGCTGACGGCCACCGGGCCCAGTTCGCTTCCGGTCCATTTCGAGCTCGGGACCACGCGGATGTGGGGCGTGGGGCTGTTTCCGCTGGGCTGGGCGAAATTCTGCCACGGTCCCGCCACCGAAGTGGCCAACCGCGTGGTCGATGGCGAGAGCCATCCCGCCTTTGCCAATTTCACCTCACTCGCCGGTTCGCTGTTCGCCGAGCAGGATGATGAACAGGCCGAACTGGCCCGGATCATCGCCTGTTTCCGCGCGCTCAACCGCGAAATTCCGGATGAGGAACGGATCATCGCGATCCATGGGGCAATGGTTGATATGGCAGTGGCCAGCGTGGCCGATTTTGCCGACCATACCGGCCTTGGCCGGCGGACGCTCGAACGCCTGTGTCACCGCTATTTCGGGTTCTCGCCCAAGCTGCTGCTGCGCCGCCAGCGTTTCATGCGCAGTCTGGCGCAGTTCATGCTGGAAAATGCGACGAACTGGAGCGAGGCGATGGACGCGCATTACCACGACCAGGCGCAATTCGTCCGCGAGTTCCGTTCCTTCATGGGGATGAGCCCGGGAAAATATGCCGCGCGCGATCATCCGATCCTGGGCGCCTTCATGAAGCAGCGCGCAAGGGTGTGGGGTGCTGCCGCGCAAACGCTCGATCTCCCGGTGCCCTGGCAGCCAAAAGGCTGATCCGCGCAAGCGGTTCTGGCGCGCCGGGAATGGCCAGGAGGACAATTCGGGCTTGGGACCAGCGGCAAGCGCCGCTAGAGGCGTCTCGCAAGCGCTAGACCGGACGGCAAATGAGCGAAATGGATTCAATCAGGGACACAGCATGCGCGCGGATTGGCGCGGCGGCCGATCTTGCCGCGCTTGAGGCCCTGCGTGTCGAATATCTGGGCAAGCAGGGCAGCATTTCCGGCCTGCTCAAGACCCTGGGCAGGATGTCGCCGGAACAGCGGCAAACCGAAGGCCCGAGGATTCACGCACTCCGCGAAGCGGTGCAGGACGCTTTGACGGCCCGCAAAGACGCGCTTGAAGGCGCTGCGCTCGAAGCGCGGCTGGCGACCGAGACGCTCGATCTATCGCTCCCTGCACGGATAGAGGCGCAGGGTTCGGTCCATCCGGTGAGCCAGGTGATGGACGAACTCGCCGAGATTTTCGCCGATCTGGGCTTTGCGGTCGCGACCGGCCCGGAGATCGAGGACGACTGGTATAATTTCACCGCGCTCAACATGCCCGAAAGCCACCCGGCACGGGCGATGCATGATACCTTCTATTTCCCGGATGCGGCGCCGGGCGGCGCCACCGGTGCCAAGCGCATGCTGCTGCGCACCCATACCAGCCCGGTGCAGGTGCGGACCATGCTGGCCCTTGCCGCCGACAATCCCGGCGGCGCACCGGTGCGGATCATCGCGCCGGGGCGGGTCTATCGCAGCGACAGCGATGCCACCCACACGCCGATGTTCCATCAGGTCGAAGGCTTGGTAATCGATCGCGATATCCATCTCGGCCATCTCAAATGGACGCTCGAGACCTTCCTCAAGGCCTTTTTCGAGCGCGACGATATCGTGCTGCGCCTGCGCCCGTCCTATTTCCCCTTCACCGAACCATCGGTGGAGGCGGATGTCGGTTTCGCGATCGAAGGCGGGCGGCGCGTGCTGGGCGGAAGCGGCGATGCACCGGGCCATGGCTGGATGGAATTGCTCGGCTCGGGGATGGTCAACCGCCGGGTGATCGAAATGTCCGGCTTCGATCCCGATGTCTGGCAGGGCTTCGCCTTCGGCGTCGGCGTCGATCGGCTTGCAATGCTCAAATATGGGATGGACGATCTGCGTGCCTTTTTCGATGGCGATGTGCGCTGGCTCGGCCATTATGGCTTTTCCGCCTTCGATCAGCCGACCCTGTCTGGCGGCGTAGGAGCGGGCGCATGAAGTTCTCGCTCGGCTGGCTCAGGCAATATCTCGAAACCCACTCTGATGCTGCGGCAATCGCGGCCAAGCTCAATGCACTCGGGATCGAGGTCGAAGGCATCGATGATCCGGCCGAACGGCTGGCAGGGTTCACCATCGCCCGGGTGCTCACCGCTGCGCCCCATCCCGATGCGGACAAGCTGCAAGTGCTCAGCGTCGATACGGGAGCGGGCACGCCCCTGCAGGTCGTATGCGGCGCGCCCAATGCACGTGCCGGGCTGGTCGGCGTGCTGGGAACGCCGGGCGCGGTGGTTCCGGCCAATGGGATGGTGCTGCGCAAGAGCGCGATCCGCGGAGTTGAAAGCAATGGCATGATGTGTTCGAGCCGCGAGCTCGAACTGGGCGATGATCATGAAGGGATCATCGAACTTCCCGCCGATGCGCCCGTCGGCACCGCCTATGCGGCTTTCGCCGGCGCGGATCCGGTGCTCGATGTGGCGATCACCCCCAACCGGCCCGATTGCATGGGCGTTTACGGGGTTGCGCGGGATCTGGCAGCCGCCGGGATCGGCACGCTCAAGCCGCTGGTGGCTGAACCGGTGGCGGGGGTGTTCCCATGCCCGATCGAGATCCGCACAGACGATCCAGAGGGCTGCCCGGCATTTTATGGCCGCGTGATCCGGGGCGTCACCAATGGTGCCTCGCCTGAGTGGATGCAGGCGGCCCTGCGCAGCGCGGGCCAGCGGCCGATCTCCGCGCTGGTCGACATCACCAATTTCCTCATGCTTGCCCATGGCCGCCCGGCGCATGTCTATGATCTTGCCAAACTCACCGGCGGAGTGGTGGCGCGCCGCGCACGCGATGGCGAGGAAGTGCTCGCCCTCAATGAGAAGACCTATCTGCTCGACAGCTCGATGACCGTCATCGCCGATGCGGCGGGCGTGCATGATATTGCCGGGATCATGGGCGGTGAGCATTCCGGCGTGTCGGAAGGCACCAGCGATATATTGCTCGAGATCGCTTATTTCGATCCGGAGCGGATCGGCCAGACCGGGCGCAGGCTGGGCCTGGCATCGGACGCGCGCACCCGGTTCGAGCGCGGCGTCGATCCGGCCTTCCTCGATGACGGGCTCGAATTGCTGACCCACCTCGTCCAGCAAATCTGCGGCGGCGAAGCCTCCGAAGTCGTGCGCGCCGGGCAGGCGCCTTCGGTCCAGACGGTCATTGCCTATGATCCTGCGCTCGCTGCCAGCCTGGGCGGTATATTGATCCCAGAGGATGAGCAGAGACGCATTCTGACTGCCCTGGCCTTTGAAGTCAGCCCGGATTGGCACGTCACCGTGCCGCTGCGCCGCCGAGACATCGAAGGTGCGCCCGATCTGGTTGAGGAAGTGGTTCGTATCCACGGGCTGGACAAGGTCGCCAGTGTTGCGCTGCCGCGTGAAGAAGGCGTCGCCCGTCCGACCGCCACGCCATCCCAGAAGCTGGAGCGCAAGCTCCGCCGTAGCGCTGCGGCCGCCGGTCTGAACGAAGCGGTCACCTGGTCCTTCATTCCTGAAAGCGATGCGGATCATTTCGCAGATGGAAACGGCGGCCTCTGGCGGCTCGAAAATCCGATCAGCGAAGATATGAAGGCGATGCGCCCCTCGCTGATCCCCGGATTGCTCGCGGCGGCGAAACGCAATCTCGATCGCGCCGCGCCGGGTGTGCGGCTGTTCGAGATCGGCCGGCGCTATCTGCGCGGCGAAGGCGGGGTGAGCGACGAACGGCTGACGCTGGGGATCGTGCTGGCTGGCGAAAAATCGCCGCGCAGCTGGGACGGCGGCAAGGCGATTGCCTATGACGCCTTCAACGCCAAGGGCATGGTCGAATTATTGCTGACCGAGGCAGGCGCTCCGGTCGACAAGCTCCAGGTGATGGGTGAAGCCGGGCCGCAGTTCCATCCCGGCCAGTCCGCGACCTTGCGGCTCGGCCCGAAGAATATCCTCGCCCGTTTCGGTGCATTGCATCCCGCGACGCTTGCCGCCTTCGATATCGATGGCCCGGTGGTCGCCGCAGAGATCTATCTCGATGCAATTCCTGAGCGGAAGGGCGCATGCTTCGCGCGCGCGGCCTATGCCCCTCCGGCCCTGCAATCGGTGACGCGCGATTTTGCTTTCCTGGTCGATGCGGCACTTCCAGCCGGCGATCTGCTGCGCACGGTCAGGGGCGCAGACAAGGGCAATATCATTGCTGCACATATCTTCGACGATTTCCGCGGCAATGGCGTGCCCGAAGGGAAGAAGTCGCTGGCGATCGAGGTTACGCTCCAGCCGGGCGAAAAAAGCTATGGCGACAACGAGCTCAAGACCATTGCCGACAAGGTGGTTGCCGCCGCCGCCAAACTGGGAGCGGAACTGAGGGCCTGATTTCCTCCCGAACTGCCATGTCCAATCGCCGTACCTTCGCGATCATTTCGCATCCTGACGCGGGCAAGACCACGCTCACCGAGAAACTCCTGCTCCAGGGCGGGGCGATCCACCTCGCGGGTGAGGTCAAGGCGCGCGGCCAGGCGCGGCGTGCGCGCTCGGACTGGATGAAGATCGAGCAGCAGCGCGGGATTTCCGTCACCAGTTCGGTGATGACCTTCGCCAAGGACGGGTTGATCTTCAACCTGCTCGATACGCCGGGGCATGAGGATTTCTCCGAAGATACCTATCGCACACTGACCGCGGTGGATTCGGCGATCATGGTGATCGATGCCGCCAAGGGCATCGAGCCGCAGACGCGCAAGCTGTTCGAGGTCTGCCGTCTGCGTTCGGTGCCGATCATCACCTTCATCAACAAGGTCGATCGCGAAGGACGGCCCTGTTTCGAACTGCTTGACGAAGTGGCCGATATGCTCGCGCTCGACGTGTCGCCGCAGGGCTGGCCGATCGGGATGGGCGGGCTGTTCGAAGGCGTGCTCGATTTCGCGACCAACAAGGCGAGCCGCCCTGAAGGCGATAGCAAGGAATTCCTCGGCAAGCGCGACGAGGCGCCGACAATGCCCGCTGCGGTGGCGGAAGAGATGGAGCTGGCGCGGGGTGCCTATCCAGCTTTCGATCTCGACGCCTATCGCAATGGCGATCTGACACCGGTCTATTTCGGCTCTGCGCTCAAGAATTTCGGGGTCGCCGAGCTGATTGACGCAATCGCGCGTTTCGCGCCGCCCCCGCGCCCACAGCCCTCCAACGAAGGTGTGATCAGCCCCGAACGCGACGAGGTTGCCGGCTTCATCTTCAAGGTCCAGGCCAATATGGACCCGCAGCACCGTGACCGGATTGCTTTCATGCGGATGGTTTCGGGCACGTTCAAGCGGGGCATGAAGCTCACCCCCTCGGGCCTTGGCAAGCCGATCGCGATTCACTCGCCGATCCTGTTCTTCGCGCAGGACCGCGAAATTGCCGACACGGCGGAGGCGGGTGACATTATCGGCATCCCCAATCACGGCACCTTGCGGGTGGGCGATACGCTGAGCGAAAAAAACGCCATTCGCTTCACCGGACTGCCGAATTTCGCGCCTGAAATCCTGCGCCGCGTGGTGCTGCGCGATCCGACCAAGACCAAGCAGCTGCGCAAGGCGCTGGACGATCTGTCGGAGGAAGGCGTGATCCAGGTATTCTATCCCGAGATCGGTGCGCAATGGATTGTCGGCGTGGTCGGCCAGCTCCAGCTCGAAGTGCTCGTTTCGCGGCTGGAGGCGGAATACAAGGTCGAGGCGGGGCTTGAGGCCTCACCTTTCGACACCGCCCGCTGGCTCAAGGGCGAGGCGCAGGCGGTGGACGAGTTCGAAAAGTTCAATCGGCCCAATCTCGCGCGTGACCGCGATGGCGATCTGGTCTTTCTCGCCCGATCGATCTGGGATGTGGGTTACCAGCAGGAAAAGCACCCTCAGATCGTCTTTAGCGCGACCAAGGAGCGTTAGCTTGCCCCCGGGCGCGGCTCTGGCATAGTCACGCCATGGCAGATTTCTTCGATGCGCTTTCGAGCGAGCATGTCGCGATGATCGAGCGGCAGCCGATGTTCTTTGTCGCCACGGCGGCGGCGGAGGGCCGGATCAACCTCAGCCCCAAGGGCTATGACGCCTTTCGGGTGCTTTCACCCACGCGTGTGGCCTATCTCGATCTCGGCGGTTCGGGGAATGAGACCAATGCCCATCTGATCGCGGATGGCCGCATCACGCTGATGTTCTGCAATTTTGAGCAGCCGGCGCTGATCCTGCGGATCTATGGCCGGGGCCGCCCGGTGGTGCCATGGGAGAGCGATTGGGACGAGCTTTCCGCCCATTTTACTTTGCTTCCCGGCACGCGGCAGATCTTCGATATCGCAGTCGAAAGCGTGCAGACTTCCTGTGGCTGGGGCGTTCCGCTGATGACGCTGGAGAAGGAGCGCGCCACGCTGGTGAAATACCACGCTCAGTCGGATGCCGAAGAATGGGCCGGCAAATTCAGCAGCCGGCGGACCAGCATCGACGGGCTGCCGGTGCGGACAACCGATCGCTATATCGCGGGCGCGCCAGGCACTGTTCCACGGGATTGAACGGGTTGCAGATCAAGGTCGCAAGCTACAACATCCATAAGGCCGTCGGGGTGGACGGGCGGCGCGATCCTGAGCGGATTCTCAATGTCCTGCGCGAAATCGATGCCGATATCGTCGCGCTGCAGGAGGTTGACCGCCGGCTGGGCCGCCGGGCCGCCGTTCTGCCGCGCGCACTGGTGGAAGAGCATGGCTATGACATCGTCCATCTGGCGATGCGGCCCGACAGCATGGGCTGGCACGGCAATGCGATCCTGGTCCGCCGCAAGCTGGCCATCCTCGGGGCCGCGCCGATGCATCTGCCCGCGCTCGAACCGCGCGGCGCGGTGCGGGCCGAACTGGAATGCGGCAAGGCGCGGCTGCGCATCGTGGGAATGCATCTCGATCTTTCGGGCCTGCGCCGGCGGCATCAGGTCCGTGCGGTGCTCGATGAACTGACCCAGCTCGATCCAGCCTGCCCGACGATCATGCTCGGCGATTTCAACGAATGGTCCCTGCGCGGCGGAAGCATGCGTGAATTCGGGGGTGCGTGGGAAGTGCTCCTGCCGGGCAAGAGCTTCCCCAGCCGTCGGCCGCTGGCTCCGCTGGACCGGATCGCCTTTTCGCAAGGTTGGCAGGTGGAAGGCCACGGCGTCCATCACAGCGCGCTTGCCGCGCGCGCATCGGATCATCTGCCGGTCTGGGCCACCGCACAAATCCTGCCCAAAAAATAGGCAGTGTGCACAAGTTTCAGGCTGCACTTGCTGTTAACGCTCGGGAAAGATTCGTAAATCTCTTCTTAATTGCCCGACTCCCGCAATTGGCACGCATATTGCTAACCTCTGTCCATGGCCGGTGAACCCACCGGTAAGCAAACAGGGGTTTGAGATGAAATTCATCATCGCCATCATCAAACCGTTCAAGCTCGACGAGGTGCGTGAAGCTCTCGGTGCCATTGGCGTCGCAGGCATGACCGTTTCCGAAGTCAAGGGTTTCGGGCGGCAGAAGGGACAGACCGAGATTTACCGGGGCGCGGAATATTCGACGAATATGCTGCCCAAGGTGAAGATCGAAATCGCCGCGACCGACGCTCTTGCGAGCCAGGTCGTCGAAACGATCCAGCAGACCGCCAGCACCGAAAGCATCGGTGACGGGAAGATCTTCGTCCTGGATCTTGCTTCGGCAACGCGCATTCGCACCGGCGAATCCGGGGATACCGCGCTGTGAGCTGGGCGCATCAGTTTAGGGGTAACACTATGATCCGCAAACTCGTTTGCGGCGCTGGCGCGCTAGGCGTGTCCATGTTCGCCGCCACCGCCGCCTGGGCGCAAGAGGCTACTGACGCGGCGACAGATGCCGCCGCCACTGCCGCTGCAGCTGTTCCCGCCGCCGCCGCTCCGGTTGCCGAAGCGGCCGCAGCCGTTGCCAATCCGGGCAACAACGCCTGGATGATGACCTCCACCATCCTCGTGCTGATGATGATCCTGCCCGGCCTCGCGCTGTTCTATGGCGGCCTCGCCCGCTCGAAGAACATGCTCTCGGTCATGACGCAGATCGGTGCGGTCACCTGCCTCACCATGCTCATCTGGGTGATGTGGGGTTACACCGAAGCCTTCGGTGATGGAGGCAATGCGTTCATTTCCGGCTTCGGCAAGGCATTCCTTTCGGGTGTTACCTCCGACAGCACCGCTGCAACCTTCTCTGACGAGGTTATCAGCGAATATGTGTTCGTCTGCTTCCAGATGACCTTTGCTGCAATCACGGCGGCACTTGTTCTGGGTTCGGTGGTCGAGCGCATGAAGTTTTCGGCGGTGATGGTCTTCACAGCGATCTGGCTGACGATCGTCTATTTCCCGATCGCGCATATGGTGTGGGCGGGCAATGGCTTCTTCTTCGCCAAAGGCGCTCTCGACTTCGCCGGCGGTACTGTGGTGCACATCAACTCCGGCGTCTCGGCGCTGGTCGCCTGCATCATGCTCGGCAAGCGCAAGGGCTATCCGGGTGAGGCAATGCCTCCGCACTCGCTGACGCTGACCATGGTCGGCACCGGCCTGCTGTGGGTGGGCTGGTTCGGCTTCAACGCCGGATCGGAACTCGAAGCTGACGGCACGGCCGGCCTTGCGATGATCAACACCTTTGTTGCCACCGCTTCTGCAGGCCTGTTCTGGATGCTCACCGAAAAGGTCATGGGCCACAAGGGTTCGGCTTTGGGTCTGTGCTCGGGCATCATTGCCGGTCTCGTCGCGGTTACTCCGGCAGCCGGTAACTCCGGCCCGTTCGGTGCGATCGTGCTCGGCGCAGTTGCTTCGGTCATCTGCTTCTTCGCGGTTTCCAAGCTCAAGCCAGCTCTTGGCTATGACGATGCGCTGGACACCTTCGGGATCCATGGCGTGGGCGGCATGCTCGGCGCTGTGGGCACGGCGATTGTTTACCAGCCGATGTTCGGTGGGCCTGGTGACGGTTCGGTTGCGATGGGCGATCAGCTCATCGTTCAGCTCGAAACTGTCGGCGCGACCATTGTGATTGCTGCTGTGGGTACGGCTATTGCCATCTTCATCGCGAAGCTGGTGACCGGTCTGCGTGTCTCCGAAGAAGTCGAGCTCGAAGGGCTCGACCTCGGCGAACACGGGGAGCGTGCCTACAACTGATCGACCAGTTTGGCGGGATCGGGACTCCTCCTCTCCTCTCTCGATCCCGCCTCACGACGTTCCTCCTGCGAACGCAAACTTTCAAAGGGCCGGAGCCAGCCGCTCCGGCCCATTTTTCGTGCCACAATCCGGCGCGTGATTTGGGCGGGGCTCGCCGCACTGGACGCGAGGCCTCCCACCTGCTTTGATGCGCGGGAGGCCGGTTTATTCGGCAAGGGACAGGGGGCAATTTCATGAAATATGTCATCGCGATCATCAAGCCGCATAAGCTCGAAGATGTGCGCGAAGCACTCAGCAGCGTCGGTGTGACGGGTATGATGGCAAGCGAGGTCAAGGGGTTCGGGCGCCAGAAGGGCCACACCGAAATCTATCGCGGCGCAGAATATGTCACCAATATGGTGCCCAAGGTCAAGCTGGAGGTGGTGGTTGCCGATACGCTCGCCGATCAGGCAATCGAGGCGATTCAGCGGGCGGCCAACACCGACAATATCGGCGACGGCAAGATTTTCGTGCTGGATCTCCATTCGGCCTTGCGAATCCGCACCGGCGAGACCGGCGAGACCGCGCTTTAATTCCCAGCCCGACCAGGGATCATGAGTGCAGGCAGCAGCTCAGGATATTACTGCCAGTTACCTTTCGCGAGATTTTGCGTCTCAAGACCGCTCTTGCCGTGGTGACAGGCCCCGCGAGATGTCCTAACGCAGCAGCTTTGGCGGCTCTTCGCAAAGGGCCGCCTTAACGTACACTTTATGGAAATGATGAGAGCAATCCTATGCAGCAGGCCATGAACAACCGCCGTTTCAACGAAATGCTCAAGCAGATCGAAACCGGCAAGATGAAAATGACCGAGAAAGACGCGCTGGCAGTCGCCGGCCAGCTCTTTACCCGTGGCCGCTTCAAGCAGGCGGAAACGGTCTGCCGCCAGATCATCAGCCACAAGCCGTCAGTTGCCGATGCGCATTCGATCCTCGGCGTCTCGCTCAATGCCCTGGGCAATTCGAAGGAGGGCATCGCCAGCCTCAAGCGCGCGATCAAGCTTGCGCCGAAGACTGCCAGCTATCGTTCGAATCTGGGCGAAGTGCAGCGCCAGCAAGGCAATATCGCCGATGCGATCGTGTCGCTGCAGGAAGCGATCGATCTCGATCCCACCAATTCTCAGGCCTACAACAATCTCGGCATTGCGCGCTTTGACAGCCGGAATTTCGCCGAGGCCGTAGCAGCCTACAAGAAGGCGATCGAACTGCAGCCCGAATTTGCCGAGGCGCAGAACAATCTGGGTAACGCGTTGCGCCGGATGGGCAAAATCCAGGAATCGATCGAAGCCTATCAGAATGCCCTGGCGGTTCGGGAAATCTATCCTGAAGCCTATAATAATCTCGGCACCATGCTGCGTGAAATCGGCAAGAGCGAACAGGCTGAGCACGCCCTGCGCAAGGCGATCCAGCAGAATCCGCGCTATGTTGAAGCCTATACCAATCTGGCGTCGATCTATTTTGCCGAGCAAAAGGATGTCGATGCGCTGCGCCAGCTTACCGAAGCGCTCAAGCTGGCTCCCAAAGACGTGCGTTCGCTGGTCCTTACTGCTCGCATCCAGGTGCGCCGGGCCAATTTCTCGGCTGCAGAGAAAGCCTGCAAGCTGGCGCTGTCCGTCGAGCCGGAGAATTCCGAAGCACTCACCGTGCTGGGGATCGTGATGCATGAGACCGACCAGTACGAAACGGCACTGGAACTGCTCGAAAAGGCGGTGGAGCTGGCCCCGCGCAATCCCGAAACGCTCAATTTCTATGGCGTTGCGCTCAAGTCGGTCGGCCGGCTGGATGAAGCGCGTTCGCAGATCCTCAAAGGGGTCGAGCTTAATCCCAACATGTATGGCGCCTATGCCAATCTCAACGATCTGGTCGATTTCTCCAAGGAGAAGGAAATGTTCGACCGGATCGAAGCGCTGATGGAGGCGGCCCCGGACAAGAACGCCATGTTCATGCTTCCGCTGCATTTTGCTTATGCCAAGGCGCTGGACGACAATGGCAAGCATGAGCAGGCGCTGGAACATTACATCACCGGCGGCAAGCTCAAGCGCGACCCAGCTCAACTATGTCGAGGCGGAGACGATCAAGTTCTTCACCGACATCAAGAAGGCCTTCCCCGCAAAGATCTTCAAGGATCGGCCCTATGAAGGCAATTCCACTGATCGCCTGCTGTTCATCATCGGCATGCCGCGTTCAGGCTCCACCCTGGTCGAACAGATCCTGTCCAGCCACGGCGATGTCTATGGCGCGGGCGAAGTGAAGTATTTCAGCCAGGCGCTGCACAAGCTGCGCGACCGGTTCCCCTCGCTGTCGCGCTACCCGGAAATGGTCGGCGAAATGAAGCCGAACCACTTCAAGCTGGTGGCCGACGGATATGAGGCGGCGATGTATAAATCCGCTGGCGACGCCAAGATCGTGACCGACAAATTGCTGACCAATTATTTCTTCGTTGGACTGCTGCACCTGCTGTTCCCGAATGCGCGCTTCATCAACACGCGCCGCAATCCGGTCGACACCTGCCTGTCGGGCTTCACCAAGCTGTTCAAGGACGACATGCCGCACAGCTATGATCTGGGCGAGCTCGGCCGCTATTATCGCGAGTATGATGCGATCATGAAGCATTGGGAGAAGGTTCTGCCAAAGGGTGTCATGAAGGTTGTCGAATATGAGAATGTGGTTGCCGACACCGAAAAGGAGGCCAAGGAAATCATCGCATTCCTCGGTCTCAAATGGGACAAGAAGGTGCTCGATTTCCACAAGTCGACCCGCCCGGTGAAAACCGCCAGCGTCGCCCAGGTGCGCAAGCCGATCTACAAGACTGCGGTGGAGCGCTGGAAGAAATACGGCCCCGGCATTCAGCCGCTGGTCGATGCGATCGAAAAGGCCTGATCGCTTAACGTGTCAGGGGCCGGGTATGCCCGGCCCCCGCCGCCAGCCTCCCCCCGGCAACCGTGAGGCCGCCGCCTTGGCGCGGATCAATCGCGCGAGGCGTAAGCATCCATCGCAGCGCGCACCGGGGAAATGTCATAGCCCGCAGCCGCTGCGGCCTGCGCGATCAAATCGGGATCGCCGCCCCGCAGCGCCTCGGCAAGCGACCACAGCAGGGTTGAGCGGGTGCCACTGCGGCAATAGGCGAGCACCGGCCCCTGGGCTTTATCCAGCGCATCCGCCATCGCATCGACATCGGCTTGCGAAAGGCTCTGCATGGTCATTGGGATTGCGAGATAATCCATTCCGGCAGCCCTTGCCGCTGCAGCAATCTCCTCACCGGGCGTCTGATCGGCGGATTCCCCTTCGGGGCGATTGTTGATCACCAGTGTCACGCCCAGCGCTGCGGCATCGGCGATCTCGGCAACCGCGATTTGCGGGCTGGCATAAACCCGGTCGGAAAGTTTGCGAAAACCGTTCATGCGCCTGTTTCCCCGCTTTGGCTCATTCGTTTCGGCCGCTGCGCCGCCTGGCGCTTCGCGCGCCGGTTGCGCTGAACCATATTGAGTCCTTCGACCGCGACCGAGAAGCCCATCGCCCCATAGACATAGCCCTTGGGCACATGGAAGCCGAGCCCGTCGGCGATCAGGACCAGGCCGATCATCACCAAAAATGCCAGCGCCAGCATCACCAGCGTCGGGTTGTTCTCGATGAATTTGGCGAGCGGATCGGCCGCGACCAGCATCAGCCCGACCGTAATAATCACCGCCGCTACCATGATCGGAACCTCGTCGGTCATCCCCACAGCTGTCAGGATCGAATCGATCGAAAAGACGATGTCGAGCACGATGATCTGAGCGATTGCCGCGCTGAGCGCGATCTGGGCCACTCCCTTGTCATGATCGAGCAATCCGCCGCTCTCCGGCTCGGGGTCCATATTGTGGTGGATTTCCTTGGTCGCCTTCCACAGCAGGAACAGCCCGCCCGCCAGCAGGATCAGGTCGCGGCCGGAGAAGGCCGTTTCGAAGCTCGGCTCCCCATGCGGCCCGGGCGCACCGGCGATGCCAAGGTCGAACAATGGTGTCTGCAATGTCACCAGCCAGCCAAGCAGCAACAGCAGGCCAATCCGCATGATCAGGGCCAGTGCGAGCCCCAGCCTGCGGGCTTTTGACTGCTGTTCCGGGGGCAATTTGTTCGACAGAATTGCGATGAAAACGAGATTGTCGATCCCGAGCACAATTTCGAGCACAATAAGGGTTATGAGCGCGGCCCATGCGGCCGGATCAGAGAGTAAGGCGATGATGTCCATGCCGATGAGCTTGTGCCCAAGAGCCGCCATCGTGGCAAGCGCAAGCCCGCTTCGGGCCCGTCAAGACCCTGTGCGTTAAAATGTTCGCCTCGATAGCCATTCTGCGTTATGATCAACTCGGTTTGAGGGGTGGAAGCGGCTTTTCTGCCCTCACGTCCGGCGCGTATCGTCCGCGTCGTCGGGCGTTTCGCATGGGCGAAGTGAAGGTACGTTAGGTTTCATGAGTTTTGACAGAGGGCGTCGCGGCCGGGGGCGCGACAAGCGGGACCGCATCGGCGAGGACGGTTTTGAACCCTTCATGGAAGGCGGCGACCGTTTCGGTGGCGGCGGTGATCGGTTCGGTGGTGGCGGCGGTGATCGCTTTGGCGGCGGCGGCGGCGGTGATCGCTTCGGCGGTGGCGACCGTTTCGGCGGCGGCGGCGGTGGTGCACCGCGCGGGCCGGGCGGCGGCGGTGGCGGCATGCCAGCGCAGGTCGTTGGCACCGGCCAGGGCAAGGTCAAGTTTTTCAACGCGCATAAGGGCTTCGGCTTCATCCAGCGCGATGAGGGCGGAGAGGACGTGTTCGTTCATATCAGCCAGGTCGAACGTGCGGGGCTTGAAAGCCTTGCCGAAGGCCAGGAGCTTGCCTTCAATCTGGTGGATCGCGGCGGAAAGATTTCGGCGGCCGATCTTCAGATCGTGGGTGATGTGATCGCAGTGGAGCAGCAAGCTGCCGCTCCGCAGCGCCAGAACACCGGCGAAAAGGCCACTGGAACGGTGAAGTTCTTCAATTCCATGAAGGGCTTCGGCTTCATCACCCGCGACGATGGCGAACCCGATGCGTTCGTTCATATCAGTGCGGTGGAACGTTCTGGCCTGAGCCAGCTGAACGAGGGCGACAAGCTTGAATTCGAGCTTGAAGTCGACCGACGAGGGAAGTTCTCGGCGGTCAACCTTGTGCCCGTTCAGGGCTGATCGGCGCGCGGAACTTCTATCGAGTTGGCCCGGCTATTTGACCGGGCATCCGCAAAGTCATAAACGGTTGCAAATGGCGGTCCTGCTGGGCCGCCATTTGTCGTTCGCGCAATCCGTTCCAATATCTCACGAATAGTCAAGGGAGCTTCCCGATGTCGATCACCCCACTGATGCCCGTCTATCCCCGGTGCGATGTGCGCCCGGTGCGCGGAGAGGGCTGCTATCTGATCGGCGAACGTGGCGAACGCTATCTGGACTTTGCGGCAGGAATTGCGGTCAATGCGCTGGGCCATGGGCATCCGCATCTGACCAGCGCCATCCAGAATCAGGCGGCAACGCTGATGCATGTGAGCAACCTCTATGGCTCACCGCAGGGCGAGGCGCTGGCCCAGCGAATCGTCGACAATTGCTTTGCCGATACGGTGTTCTTCACCAATTCGGGGGCGGAGGCGGTCGAATGCGCGATCAAGACCGCGCGCCGCTATCACTATGTCAGCGGCAATCCGAACAAGACCAAGATCATCACCTTCAACAATGCCTTTCACGGGCGGACACTGGGTGCGATCTCGGCGACGAATCAGGCCAAGATGCGGGACGGTTTCGAGCCGCTGCTGCCTGGCTTTGCCTATGCGCCGTTCAACGATCTCGAGGCGGCGCTGGCGCTGGTCGATGATGATACCGCTGGCTTCATGGTCGAGACGGTGCAGGGTGAAGGCGGCATGACCGCCGGCACACCGGAATTCATCCAGGGCCTGCGCAAGGCCTGCGATGAACGCGGGATGCTGCTGATCCTTGATGAAATCCAGTGCGGATATGGCCGCACCGGCAAGTTTTTCGCCTATGAACATTATGGCATCACGCCCGATATCATGACCGCAGCCAAGGGCATCGGTGGAGGTTTCCCGCTCGGCGCCTGCCTGGCCACCGAAGAGGCCGCCAAGGGAATGGTGTTCGGCACCCATGGTTCGACCTATGGCGGCAATCCGCTGGGCATGGCTGCAGGAATGGCGATCCTCGACGTGATGCTGGAGCCTGGCTTCTTCGACCGCGTTGCGGCGATGGGTGACCGCCTGCGCGCCGCTTTTGAACAGATGATCCCCAATCACGATCACCTGTTCGATGAGATCCGCGGCAAGGGCCTGATGCTCGGCATCAAGCTCAAGGAACCGGCGGTTGCGCGCGAATTCGTGGCGCATCTGCGCGATAATCACGGATTGCTGACCGTGGCGGCAGGCGAAAATGTGTTTCGCGTCTTGCCGCCGCTGGTGATCGAGGAAAGCCATATTGCCGAATGCATCGAGCGGCTCAGTGAAGGCGCGCGCAGTTTTGCGCCGCCCAGCGATGATTGAGCCGATGGTCCGGCATTTCCTCGATCTTTCGGATGCGGGCGGCGATGCGATCGCGGCCATGCTGGGCGATGCGATTGCCCGCAAGGCTGCGCGCACGAACCTGCCGCGCGGGGCGGTGGATGCCGATGCCCCGCTCGCCGGCCATGTGCTGGCGATGATCTTCGAGAAAAGCTCCACCCGCACGCGCGTGAGCTTCGATATCGCGATGCGCCAATTGGGTGGCAGCGCGCTGGTGATGGACGCGGGGACAACCCAGCTCGGGCGCGGTGAAAGCCTGGCCGACACCGCCCGGGTGCTGAGCCGCATGTGCGATGCGATCATGATCCGCACGGATGATCATGCCAAGATCGAGGCGCTGGCGCAGCATGCCAGCGTGCCGGTGATAAATGGGCTGACCGACCGGTCGCATCCCTGCCAGATCGTCGCCGATCTGCTGACCGTGGTCGAGCATGCCAAAGCGCTTCCGGGGCTTGAGCTTGCCTGGCTGGGTGATGGCAATAATGTCCTGCACTCGATCCTCGAGGCTGCCGGGCTGATGAAGTTCAACGTCCGCGTCGGCACGCCCAGGGGCTATGAGCCGGATGACGAATTCGTCGCCATGGCCCGCGCCGGCGGCGCGACTATCACGCTCACCAATGACGCCGCACAGGCAGCGGCAGGCGCGGATGTGATCGTGACCGACACCTGGGTGTCGATGGGCCAGGCGCATGGCGAGGAAAAGCTGGCCGCCATGGCGCCGTTTCAGGTCGATGATGCCCTGATGGCGCTGGCCCGGCCAGACGCGATCTTCCTGCACTGCCTCCCGGCCCATATCGGTGAGGAAGTGACGGAGAGCGTGTTCGAAGGCGCGCAATCGGTGGTGTTCGACGAGGCCGAGAATCGCATCCATGCGCAGAAATCGGTTCTGCGCTGGGCATTCGGGCAATTGTGAGCGCAGCAGCTTGATCGAAAGCGTTCCCATTCTGGAAGATGAAACCGGTTTCGACCGGCTGCTCGGCTTCACCTTGCCTGACCGCAATGCGCGGGGCCGTGCCGTGCGGCTCGGTCCGGTGCTCGAAGACATTCTTTCGGCACATGACTATCCGCCGCCAATCCGTGCGCTGCTCGCCGAAGCGCTGGTGCTCGCCGCCTTGCTCGGGAGCCTGCTCAAGCAGGACGGCAGCCAGATGACCATGCAGGTGCAGGCGCAGGGCGCCCCGGCATCGCTGCTGGTGTGCGATTTTCGGGCCGGGGAGCTGCGCGGCTATGTCGAATTCGACGCCACACGGCTGGGCCGGCTCGGGCCCAATCCCTCGCTTGGGGCATTGTTCGGCGCCCGGAATGCGGGCAATTATCTGGCGATCACCTTCGATATTGCCGCGAGTGGCCAGCGCTATCAGGGGATCGTGCCGCTGGAGGGCGCATCGCTCGCCGAGGCCTGCGAGAGCTATTTTGCGCAATCGGAACAGGTTCCGACCCTGATTCGCGTCGGAATCGAGTCGGACGGGGCGTTATGTGTGGCCGGAGGGGTGCTGGTCCAGCATCTGGCCGAGGGCGAGGAAGGGCGCGAACGGCTGCATGTGCGGCTGGATCATCCCGAATGGGAACATGTGGCGATTATGGCCGCCAGCACGCGGCATGACGAGCTGGTCGATCCATCGCTCTCGCTCGAAGCGATCATCTGGCGGCTGTTTCATGAAGAACGCGAAGTGCGGGTTGAAAAGGGCGCCGGTTTGACCCGCGGCTGTCGCTGTTCGGCTCAGCATTATGAAGAGGTGTTGAGCCGTTTTCCCGAAGAAGAACGGGCTGCGATGCGCGATGATGCCGGGAAGATCGTGGTCGATTGCGCCTTTTGTTCTCGCCTGTTCGCGCTTGAACTATAGGCCCGGGCGTCAGCACTTAAACGGCTCGTCGCATATGCAGGGCAAGTTGCCGTTCATCTTGAACCTGCTAAACACTCCCTATATGTCGCATTGCGGAGTTTATACGAATGCGTTTGAAGGCTTTGGCTGGCTGGCGTGCCCCCGTGGCGGCTGTCGGTATCCTTTTTGGAATGTTGGTTGTGCCTGCCCAGGCGCAAGGGCCGGAGCTCGCCATGCTTGACGGGCTGCGCAGCGGCGCGTGGGATATTCACATCCGCAGCGATGACAGCACCAGCCGGATTTGCCTGCGCACCGGCCGCGAGCTGATCCAGATTCGCCACCGGCAGCAAAGCTGCACCCGCTATGTCGTCGATGACAAGCCGAACGAGGTGACGGTGCATTATGCCTGTGCCGGCAATGGCTATGGCCAGACCACGATCCGGCGTGAAAATTCCCAGCTGGTGCAAATCAGCTCTCAGGGCATCGAAGGGCGCGCTCCGTTCAATTTCAGCGCTGAGGGGCGTTACGCGGGGGCCTGCTGATCGGCCCGGCGGCCCCTTTCAACTGACAGCTTTGCTTGCCACTATCCTGCTGCCGGGCTAGCTGCCCGCTATGGCTACAGCAGGCGAAAGCACTGAAAGACGGGCGATCGTGCTGCTCTCGGGCGGGCTCGATTCGATGGTTTCGGCCGGGCTGGCGCGCGAACTTGGCTTCACGGTCCTGGCGCTGACGATTGACTACAATCAGCGCCATCGCCGCGAGATTGAAGCAGCCAGCAGGATCGCCCGGCATATGGAGGTGCAGCGGCACGTGGTTTTGCCGCTCGATCTCAGCCGCTTCGGCGGTTCGGCGCTGACCACCGGCAAGATCGATGTGCCCAAGGATGGCGTAGGCGATGATATTCCGGTGACCTATGTTCCGGCGCGCAATCTCGTGTTCCTCTCACTCACGCTCGCCATGGCCGAGGCGAGCGGTGCGCGTGATATTTTCATCGGGGTCAATGCGCTGGATTATTCAGGCTATCCCGATTGTCGCCCCGAATTCATCGCCAGCTTTGCCGAAACCGCCCGGCTCGGCACCAAGGCCGGGGTGGAAGGCGCACCCTTCACGATCCACGCACCGCTGCAATTTATGGGCAAGGCCGACATCTCACGCGAGGCGGTGCGGCTTGGCTTCGATCCGGCGATGAGCTGGTCATGCTATGATCCGACGCCGCAAGGTTATGCCTGCGGGGCGTGCGACAGCTGCCGGCTGCGGCGCAAGGGCTTTGCCGATGCCGGGCTGGAGGATAACACGGCCTATGCGCCGGACGCTCCGCCAGTCTGAGCCGTGATGGGGGGAGAGCGATGAGCGAGGCCGACAAGCCCGCCAGCGCCTATAGCTGGTATGCACTGAGCGTGCTGGTGCTGGTCTATATGCTCAATTTCATCGACCGCCAGCTGCTGTCGATCCTGGCCAATGACATAAAGGCCGATCTGCGCCTCACCGACGCTGACCTTGGCTTTCTTTACGGCACGGCATTTGCGATCTTCTATGCGCTGTTCGGGATTCCACTCGGCCGGCTGGCAGATGGCTGGCACCGTGTGCGCCTGCTCAGCCTGGGGCTGACCCTGTGGTCGTTGATGACCGCCCTGTCAGGCTTCGCGCGCAATTCGGCGGGGCTGACATTCGCGCGAATCGGGGTCGGCGTGGGCGAAGCAACCGCCAGCCCCTGTGCCTATTCGCTGATTGCCGACTGGTTTCCCGCCGCGGATCCGGGGGACTGCGCTGGGCATCTATTCCTCGGGCCTCTTTGTCGGCAGCGGGCTTTCGCTGCTGATCGGAGGCGCGATTGTCGAGGGGTGGAACGGTGCTTTCCCGCAGGGTGGGCCACTGGGCCTGGCTGGCTGGCAGGCGGCCTTCGTCGGCGTCGGCATTCCGGGGCTGGCGCTGGCGCTATGGGTGCTGGCACTGCGCGAGCCGGTTCGCGGTGAGATCGACGGCTTGCCAACGCGGGGCGACGAGCATCCCTGGCGCGTGTTCGGGCAGCAGCTGATGCAGCTGATCCCGCCGCTCACTTTGATCGATGCCGCGCGGCGCGGATTGCGGGCGCTTGCGGCGAACCTGCTGGGGGCAGCGATCATTGCCGCGATCACCGGCCTCCTGGTCTATCTCACGGGCAGCGGTCAGCAATTCCTGTTCCTGGGTTTTGGCTGCTATGCCGTGTTCAGCTGGGCCAGCGCGCTGCGAATTCACGACCGTCCGGCCTTCGCCCTGACCTGGGGGTCGCCGGCGTTCATCGCGGTTGTGGCTGCCTATGGTGCGATTTGCTTCATGGGCTATTCGGTCAGCTATTGGGCCGCGCCCTATGCTGAACGCAGCTTCGCGGTCGACAAGGCTTCGCTCGGAATGTTGATCGGGGCCCCTGCCGCCCTTGGCGGGTTCCTCGGGGTGATCTTCGGGGGACGGCTGGCCGACCTGCTCCAGCGGCGTTTCGCTGCCGGACGGATCATGGTGCTCTCCATCGGCCTGATCTTGCCCGTACCGATCGTGCTGGTGGGCTATAGCGCCGCAAACCCTGCCTTGTTCTATGTGCTGGCCTTCGCAGTCCAGCTGGTAACCGCCTCGGCGCTTGGCGCTGCCGCAGCCGCGAGCCAGTCGCTGGTCCTGCCCCGAATGCGCGGCATGGCGACCGCGATCTTTTTCCTCGGGACGACTTTGATCGGCCTCGGGTTGGGGCCGTTCATGGCCGGCTATGTCTCGGTTGCGACCGGCGATCTCGCGCTCGGGGTCAAGTCCACCCTGATCGCCGCTCCAGTCGGTCTTGTGGCTCTGATCGTCGCAATCTGGAAGGCTCCCGCTGCGGCGGCGGGCCTTGATGCCCGGGCGCGCGCAGCGGGGGAACCCATGGGCGCTAGTGGGCCTTGATCACTCCGCAGGCCTCGCGGCTTCCGGCATTGCCGGCCGGATCGCTCTTGTAATCGTCAGCACCGGAATGGACCACAACGGCGGTGCCATCGCCATCATAGATCGCATCCAGAATCTCGTCCCTGGTGCCGCTCAGGCGCGTGGTGATGGTTCCGGTTCCATTCGCTGCAACTTCGACATTGGGCATGTCACCCAGATGGGAGCCCATCGGATTTTGCATGCCATGCTGCTTTGCGCCGGGATTGAGATGGCCGCCGGCGGATTTGAAGTCCGGCGCTTCGCACGATCCGGTCATATGCAGATGGACGGCATGGGTGCCGGGCTCAAAGCCCGCCAATGCAACCGTCACCGATACGCCGTCGCTGGTCGCGAGCAATTGCGCGGTGCCTGCAGGAAGCCCGTTTGCGAAATAGAGCGTCGCGCCTCCCAGCGGAGCGACAGGCATGTCTCGCACCGTCTGGCAGCCGCAAAGCGCCGCGGCTAAGGCGGCGGGGACAAGTAAGCGAATGCGGGTCATGGCATGTTCTCCAGCTGGTGCAGCCTCAACCATAACGCATCGGGGCGGCAATAGCTTCTCCCGCATTATCCGGGGGGAAGAATGCCACTATCGGCGAGCGCCGCGATCAGGTCGACAATCGCGTCCCGGGCCTCGGTATCGATGGTTGTGCCCCCGGTGGGCGGGCTGGGCGCAGTCGCTTTGGTCCACCCATCGCGAAACAGCATCAATTGCCCGTTCGACAGATCGAGCAATCGCATTCCGTCGCGCGGCAGGGCATAGATCCACCCGCCGCCGCTGAAGCAGGCGAGCATGCCGGGCCGATCGATCCATTCCCCGCCTGGCGTGCCGCCCACCAGCCAGCATTCGCCTTCGTCGGGCGACGAGGGCGGATCGTCAGCCTCACCCAATATTGCCGGATGAAGCAAGGCATCGATCAGCACATGCGCCTCGTTGACATAGAATTCCTTTTGCGCCTGCCCCGCAGGCATGGCTGTGCTGCGGCCCGCGCAGGCTGTCAGGCTCACCAGCTGAATAGAGCGTCGCCTGCGCGCCATTGGGCCAGGTCAGCCGCCGCAGCGAAGGCTCGAACACCGGGCGCCGCCGCTGGCGGGTGCAGGCAAGGATGCCGCTTTGCCCTTCCACCATCACCGCGCGGACCTCGCCCAGCGAGGCGCCGATCAGCGCGATGCGCGCGGCGGGATCGGTGCGGCCGGTTTCGGCGATCCATTCCGCGCCCGCACGGGTCTTGCCAAAGCCGCGCCCGGCGCAGATCAGCCATAGCGGCCAGTCACCCGGCGGGGCGCGCTGTTCATCGCGTGCCCAGAGATACCAGTGGCGCTGGAGCCGCAGGCGTTCCTCCTCATCGAGTTCGGCGTTAAGGCTGGCGAGATTGTCTTTAGCCAGGGTCATGCAGATCTCCGCCCGCCGCTTCGCGCGCGATCCGCGCCGCCTCGCGCTCGCGGGCTCGCATCGCGTCGATCTTTGCGCCGAGCGAGGCGAGGATCGCGTTCTCGTCCTCATCTTCGCGCAGCGCGCGTTCGCGTGCGACGGTGTCCTTGTGCAGCGCCAGCAGGCGCAGCGCATTGGCGATGTCGAATTTCGGATCGTCCTTGGCCATGCCCATGCGCAGCCGGTGGAGCGTTTCCAGTTCGAGATGGTCATAGCCTTCGAGCAGCGCCTCATACCATTGCTGGCGAAAGTCAGCTTCGGCGCGACGGACCTTATAGGCGCGGCCGGGATTGATCTGCGCGGTGCGCGCGGCCTCGCTGACATTGGAGGTTTCGGCCAGCTTGTCGAGGAACAGGCCGCGCCAATGGCGGTCGACTTTCTCCTTTTCTCCGGTCTTGAGGGCGGGATTGATCTTGGTGCGGGCGCGCCTGCGCCGCGCGGCGGCAGCCACGGTCATAGGTTCGATCCTGAGAAGGGGAGGGCGAATCGGTCCGGCCCGAGCCGCACCATCGCGATGTTCCGCTTCTCTAACCATATAGCGTCACGATGTCAATACAAAAGTGCCAGATAGGTTATATTTTAGGGAGGCGAGGCTGCTTCTGTGCGGCATTCCGGCGCAAGCGGGAATCGAGGCCCGGTGCCGCTGCTGGACGCCGGGAGCAGCCCTGGATGACATGCCGGCAGCCCAACTTGCGCTGGGATCGCGCCTCGCCTAGTTCCGGCCACGACTTTCTGCGAGGACATTCCATGCTGCGCCGCCTTTACGAATGGACCATGGCCAAGGCCGCGCATCCCCATGCCGAATGGTGGCTGGCGCTGTTCGCCTTTGTCGAGGCGAGCTTCTTTCCGATTCCGCCGCATCCGGTGCTGGGGGTGATGTGCCTGGCAGAACCAAAAAAGGCGGTGCGCTTCGCCGTGATCGCCACACTCGCCTCGGTCGCCGGGGGTTGCCTGGGCTATGCGATCGGCTGGGGGCTTTACGATACGGTGGGCAAGCAGCTGCTGCAGCTGCTGGGCATGAGCGAAAGCTTCCCGGTCGCCGCCTGCTATTTGCGCGAATACGGGGCCGAGATCATCATGATCAAGGGCGCGACCCCGATCCCCTTCAAACTGCTGACGATCACCGCCGGCTTCATCCATATGCCCTTTGTGCCGTTCATCCTGGCGAGCCTGGTCAGCCGTTCGATCAGTTTCCTGATCGTGGGCGTATTGTTCCGCCTGTTCGGCCGCCCGATCAAAGCCTTTATCGACAAATATCTCGGGCTTGCGACCGCCGGCTTTGTGGTGCTGGTTGTCGGCGGCTTTCTGGCCGTGACCCTGCTGCGCGGCGGCGAATCGGACGCGGTGAGCGAAAAATGCGCGGTGGCGGGCTCGACCATCGCCTGAGCAAGCAACGCCTGAGCAAGCAACGCCTGAACAAGCAGTGCCTGAGCAAGCATCACCTGAACAAGCCGCCTGATCGCGCGATCAGCCCTCCAGCACGGTCTCCAGCGTAATCTCCGCCTTCATCAGCTTGGACAGGGGGCAGCTTTCCTTGGCCAAGTGAGCCAGCTCCTCAAACTTCGCCTCGCCGATGCCGGGCACATTCGCGGTCAACACCAGATCGGAACGGGTGATGGTGAAGCCGCTGCCATCCTGCTCAAGCGTGATCTTGGCCGTCGTTTCCAGTGTACCGTCCTCGAACCCTTCGCGGGCCAGCGCAAACGACATCGCCATGGTGAAGCAGCTCGCATGGGCGGCGGCCACCAGCTCTTCCGGATTGGTGCCGGGGCCGTCTTCAAAGCGGGTGTTGAACCCATATTGCTGATCGTGAAGCACGCCCGACTGGGTCGAGACGAAGCCCTTGCCGGGCTTGCCGAAGCCTTGATAGCGGGCGCTGGCGGTGCGGGTGGTCATGGGGGGTCTCCTTATGGTGAGAAAACCCATGGTATCATGCGCCGTTCCGAAAGTGCCCGATAAATCCCGCAAGCCCCCCCCAAGCGAACCGAGCCCCCCAGGCTAGCTTGCGCCAGCGGTATCGATCGCGGCAATCAGCTCAAGCGTAACCGGATCCCTGGGCCGCAATTTCAGCGATGCCTCGGCCTCGCGCCGCGCGCCCACAAGGTCACCTTCAGCAAATAAGGCAGCGGCAAGATCGCGCCGCACCGGATACCAGAAGGCTGGCGGATCGGTAAACCGCGAGAAATCCGGCGTTTCCTCGATCAGCGCGCCCGCCTGATAGGCTTTCACAGCGTCCTCCCCGCGCTGCTCGAGCATCGCCAGCCGGCCGCTCAGCACGGCACGGATGATCCCCAGCATCTGTTCCGGCGCGCGGGTATCGTCATCCAGCTTGCCGGTTGCGATCCGTGCTGGAATCGCCGCGAGTTCCGCCCTCAGCCCGGCACTGTCACGGCGGGCAAACAGAACCTCGCCCCGCGCATAATGCCATGCAGCGCCAAGATAGGGCAGCTTGGGTGCGGCCAGCGCCATCACCTTGTCCGGATCATCGAAGCGGGCCACCGCAAAATAGCCGGCGGCCGAGAGCAGCTGCATCACCGGCTCTGCATCGTCCCGCTCCTGAACCGCCTCGATCAGCGGGTAGGCCAGGGTCAAGGCGGTCTTGCCGTCGCGCGCCATCATCGCGCCGCCCAGGCCGAAAATCACATTATGGGCATGATAGGGCAGCTGGAACACCCCGCCATGCCCGCTATGGCCAATCCGCTCGGCATTGGCCTGATCAATCGCGACCGCGCGCATATTGGTATCGGCGGCATCCTGATAGCGCCCGAGCCAATACCAGGTGTGCGAAGGCATATGCACCAGATGGCTGGCATGGGGCGCCAGCGCGCCCAGCCGGTCGGCATAGGGCTCTGCCTTGGCGGATTCGCCGGCAATCTCGCTGGCATGGATATAGAAATGGATCGCCGGAGTGCTGTTGGGCGAACGCGCCAGCACCGGCTCCAGCAGGGCCATCGCCCGTTTGCCCGCCGGGACATATTGTTCCTCTTTGGTCGCCGCCACCAGCGTGGCATCGGCGGTCATCACCGCGATCGTGTCATCCGCTGGATAAAGCGCCGCCAGCCGTTCCATCGCGCGCGCGAAATCCTGATCGCGGTGGCTCACCCTGCCCGGGCGATAGCGCGCGACCAGCGCATCGGTCAGGCGCTGTTCGCGCTCGGTGCCGGAAGCCCGGGCCAGCGCTTGCGCCTTGCGCGCCATGATCAGCAAGGGCTTTCGCTCGCCCTTGTCCTTGCCGTAATTCAGTGTCGGGCCGGACATGAAGGCCTCGCCCCACAGGCACATCGCGCAGTCAGGATCCAGCCGGACCGCTTCCGCCATCGCGGCAATCGCCGCCTGATGGGCAAAGGCAGCCCCCAGAACCATGCCATTGGTGAAAAAGGCCTGGGCCTCGGGGATCTGAGTGGTGATCGCAAAGCCGCCATTGCCATAGCCTTCCAGCAGCGCGGGCCGCACCGGCGCAGCCATGTCGGGGGCGGCATGCTCTCCCTGCGGATGGACCATTTCCGGCGCCGCAGATGGTGGGGTGTCAGCCGGGTGATCCTGCGCACAAACGGCGGGCGCCAGTGCCACTGCGGCGGCCAGCGTTAACAGTCCGCGCGCTCCACTGCGGATCGATCCTGCCATGCGGCCTACTCCCCCTGTTCGACGCGAAGCCTCCAGTTCACCGCAAATTAGCGCCGAAATCCGGTGGCTAGATAATCCCCATCGCCTTGCCGGCACGTTCGAACATGCCGAGAATGACCTGCACCTGCTCCTCGGAATGCTCAGCGCAGAGCGAGCAGCGCAGCAGCGTCATATTGGCAGGAGTTGCCGGCGGGCGGGCGAGATTGACGTAAAGCCCCTCGTGCAGCAGCGCTTCCCACATCGCCGCGCCTTTCTCCAGATCAGGCATGATCACCGCGATGATCGCGCTTTGCGGGGTCTCGGTGCCGAGCTGGAAGCCCAGCGCCTTCAGCCCGGCGTGGAGCGTCTTGGAATTTTCCCACAGATGCGCGCGCTTGTTCGAACCATGCATCAGCTTGCGGATGCTGGTCGCCGCGGTGGCGACCACGCTGGGCGGCAGGCTGGCGGTGAAGACATAGGGCCGGCACACCAGCCGCAGCACTTCGAATTTGGGATGGTTGGATACACAGAAGCCGCCAACCGTGCCGACGCTTTTCGAAAAGGTCCCGATCACGAAATCGACCTGGTCGAGCACGCCCTGCGCCTCGGCCACGCCGCGCCCATGTTCGCCGATGAAGCCCATCGAATGCGCTTCATCGACCAGCACCATCGCGCCATGCCCCTTGGCGACGCGGATCATTTCCTCGAGCGGGGCGATGTCGCCAAGCATCGAATAGACGCCTTCGAGCACCACCAGCTTGCCCGCGCCTTCGGGAATCCGCCCCAGGCGCTTGTCCATCGCTTCGATGTCATTGTGTTTGAACGGCACCACCTCGGCATTGCCGAGCGCGCAACCATCCCAGATGCTGGCATGGCTGTCGATGTCGAGCACGATATAGTCGCCCTTGCCCGCCACGGTGGAGATGATCCCGAGATTGGCCTGATAGCCGGTCGAAAACACCATGGCATGATCCATGGCGTAAAATTCCTTCAGCGCATCCTCGCAATCGCGATGACCGCGGTAGGTGCCATTGAGCACCCGGCTGCCGGTGGTGCCGGCACCGAAATTGTCGAGCGCATCCTTGCCCGCCTGGATCACATCCGGGTCGAAGGTCATGCCCATGTAATTGTAAGTGCCGAGCAGGATCGTCTCGCGCCCGTTGCAGATTGCCCTGGTGGGGGAGAGCACCTTCTCCATCACCAGGCTGAAGGGATCTTCGGCGCCATTCGCCAGCAGCGACTGGCGCAGCGCGATGATGTCGTCGAATTTGCTGAACAGATCGCCTTGCACAATATCCTCGGTCATGGGTGGTTCAGCTGTCACAAAGCTTGCACACGGCATCAACCAATTGGCCGAAATTCTCGATCTCTGCCTGCAGGTTCATGCTGATGATGATGTCGAACTCGTCCTCGATCGCGGCGACGAAATCCATCACGGTAAGGCTGTCGAACTCCAGATCGCCCGCAAAACTGGAGGCGTCGGTAACCGCCACGCCCTTCTTGTTGAAAGGCGCAATCAGCGCTCGGATGCGGTCGTCGACTTCGGCACGGTCCATGCAAGGCTCCTAAGGCTGGAATGCGGCGCAAAAGCGGCGCGGGGCGTCGATGTCAAGCGAACCGCTCATAGCAGCGCGTTCACCGCCTGCATGAACGGCCCGATCGAGACCGGCTTGGCGAGATAGCCCTCCGCCCCCGCATCGCGGATCCGTTCTTCGTCGCCCTTGCCGGCATAGGCGGTGACCGCCAGTACGGGGATCGGGCGCAGCAGCGAATCCGCTTTCATGTCGGCAATCAGGTCAAGCCCGGAAACATTGGGCAGCTGGATGTCCATGATCACCAGATTGGGAACGAATTCGCGGGCCTTTTCAATCGCCTCGAGCCCGTCTGCTACCGGCTCCACCGCGAAGCCATTGGCCCTCAGCACGTCGCAAAACAGCTTCCGGTTGAGATCGTTGTCCTCGACAACCAGGATTCTCTTTGCCACTGCAACATTCCCTTCGTGCGACATGCTGTATGTTCCTCACAGGACGCTGACAATTCCTCGCGACTTCGAATCCCCCGCCCATGAGGCAGATGCGCAGGCCCTGGCCCTGAGCGCGCTCGGCTGGGTGCTGTCCGATGAGGATCGCGCGCAGCGCCTGCTCGCGCTCACCGGCCTCACGCCCGAGATCTTGCGTGACGGGCTGGGCGACCGCGCGGTGCTCGGCGCAGTGCTCGATTTTCTCGCCGGGCATGAACCCGATCTGGTGCTCGCCGCCGATGCGCTCGAGGTGACGCCGCAGGTTCTCACCGCCGCGGCAAGGATGCTCACGACATGAGCAGTTCGGTGGGCCGCCCGCTGATCATCAGCGATTGCGACGAAGTGCTGCTGCATATGATCAGCCATTTTCGCGACTATCTGGCGGAGGAACATGCAATCGAGTTCCGCTGGGAGAGCGGAAATTTTTCCCAGGCCATGCGCTGGCAGGCAAGCGGAGAAGCGGTGCCCGACGACGAGATGTGGCGCTTGCTCGATTTGTTTTTCGATACCGAAACCTCCCGCCAAACGGTGATTCCCGGTGCGGTCGAGGCAATTGGCGCGCTTGCCGAACATGCCGATGTGGTGGTGCTGACCAACCTCAAGGATCACCGGACCGAGATGCGCGTGCGCCAGCTTGCCGGCCATGGGATCGACGTTCGCGTGTTCACCAATCAGGGGCCGAAAGGCCCCGCCCTGAAGGCGATCATCGAGGAGCTCCGCCCGAGCCGGACCTTCTTCATCGATGATATCGCCCTGCATCATGCCTCGGTTGCCGAAACTGCCAGCCATGTGACCCGGCTTCATTTCGTGGGCGAACCGATGATTGCGCCCAATGTGGTCTGCGCCCACGAGGCCGGACATGCTCACGCACGGATAGACAGATGGGACGAGGCCTTGCCATGGCTGCTCGCCCGATTGCATCAGGAGGACCAATGACTATCGAAACCCGCCTTGCCGAACTGGGTATTACCCTGCCCGAACCCGCCGCACCGGTCGCGGCCTATGTCCCGGTCGTGATCGCGAGCGGGCTCGCGCATGTTTCAGGCCAATTGCCTTTCATTGACGGGGCGCTGGTCACCGGGCGCCTGGGCGAGGATGTCTCGGTTGAACAGGGCGCTGCAGCGGCACGCGCCTGCGCGCTGATGATCCTGGCGCAGGTCAAGGCCGCGCTCGGCTCGCTCGACCGGGTCGAACAGGTGGTCAAGCTTGGCGCCTTTATCAATTCCGCAGCCGGGTTCACCGATCAGCCGAAGGTCGCCAATGGCGCTTCGGAATTGATGGCGCAGCTGTTCGGCGATGCCGGCCGCCATGCGCGCAGCGCGGTGGGTGTCCCGGTGCTTCCGCTTGGTGCGGCGGTCGAAGTGGACGCTATCCTTGCTGTCGGCCCTGCTTGATCGCTGGCTCTCTCCCGCGCCCGACGCGGCGCGGATCGCCTGGCTGGGCGAGCAAGACTATGCCCATCGCGGGCTGCATGGCCCGGGCGTGCCCGAAAATTCCCTCTGCGCATTTTCCGCAGCGATTTCGCGCGGGATGGGGATCGAATGCGATGTCCAGCGGAGTGGTGACGGGCACGCCATGGTGTTCCATGATTGGGAGCTTGACCGGTTGACCGGGGAACAAGGCCCGATCGCCAAACGCAGTGCCGCCAGTCTGGGCCAGATCCTGCTCAAGGACAGCAATGATCGCATCCCGACATTGCGCGAAGTTCTGGGGCTGGTCCGTGACCGGGTGCCGCTGCTGATCGAGGTGAAATCGAAACCCGATGCGCCGGTTGGGGGGATCTGCCTTGCGGTGCGGCGGGTGCTCGAAGGCTATCTTGGCCGGCATGCGGTGATGAGCTTCGATCCGCGGGTGGGGCAATGGTTCGCCGCCCATTCACCGCGTACCCTGCGCGGCCTGGTGATCAGTGAGGAACATGATCGCCTGCTGATCGGCCCGGCCCGGCGGCACCTGTGGCTGTGGCTCGCGCGGCCCGATTTTCTTGCCTATGATGTGCGGGATCTGCCCAGCCGCTTTGCCGCAAGACAGCGCGCCCGCGGCCTGCCATTGCTCACCTGGACAGTGCGGACGCCTGAATTGCGCGAATGCGCCGCAGAATATGCCGATGCCCCGATCGCGGAAGGACCAGGGGTCGCCTGAGGCCAATCGACAGCGAGGTCCGGGCGGCGCTACAATTTCGAAAATGAGCGAAGAACCGCAGATCATTGCCCAGATCGCTCCCTCGGTCGGATCGCTTCCGGCCGCGCAATGGGATGCGCTTGCGGGATCTGACAATCCCTTCACCAGCCACGCCTTCCTGACCGCGCTTGAGGATTCGCGCAGCGTCGGGCGCGGGACCGGCTGGGGCCCGGCGCCGATCGTGATCCGGGATGCGCAGGACCAGATGATCGCGGCGCTGCCGGCCTATCTCAAGTCGCACAGCCAGGGCGAATATGTGTTCGATCACAGCTGGGCCGATGCCTGGCAACGGGCGGGCGGAGACTATTACCCCAAGCTGCAGATCGCGGTTCCCTTCACCCCGGCAAGCGGGCCGCGCCTGCTGCTGCGCGACACGGCGCTGGCGGGGCCGATCCTGCGCGCAGCCGAAACCCTGTGCGAGCGCGAGGGGCTCTCCTCGGCGCATGCCACCTTCATTGATCCTGCCCAGCTTGCGCTGTTCGAGGCGGCCGGCTGGATGCCGCGCAGCGACATCCAGTTTCACTGGGAAAATCGCGGCTACGCCAGTTTTGAGGAATTTCTGGGTGCGCTGGCCTCGCGCAAGCGCAAGGCGATCCGCAAGGAACGCGCTGCCGCGCAACAGGGGGTCGAGATCAGGGCGCTGGCAGGCGGAGACATCAGGCCCGAGCATTGGGATGCCTTCTGGGCGTTCTATCAGGATACCGGCGCGCGCAAATGGGGCACGCCCTATCTGACCCGCGAGGCCTTCGACCTGTTCAGCGAGCGGCTGGGCGAGCGGGTGCTGCTGCTCTTGGCCTATATGGACGGGCTGCCGATCGCGGGCGCGCTGAATTTCATCGGCGGCTCGGCACTTTATGGTCGCTATTGGGGCTGCCTGGTCGACAAGCCCTTCCTGCATTTCGAGCTGTGCTATTATCAGGCGATCGATATCGCGATCGCGCTGGGCTTGCAGCGGGTCGAGGCCGGCGCGCAAGGCGGGCACAAGCTGGCCCGGGGCTATGAACCGGTGCGGACCTGGTCGGCCCATTGGATCGCCGATCCGGGCTTCCGCGAAGCGGTCGCCGATTTCCTGGCGCGCGAGCGGGCCGGTGTCGAAGGCGAACAGCTCTATCTCGGCGAGCGGACGCCGTTCAGAAAAAGCTAGGTCTCAGGCTGCCCGGCGGGCGGTCGAAACCAGCCACTGACGGGCGCGGCGCTGAGCCTCGGCGATTTCGCGAGCGGTCATTTCCTCGGAAATATCGGCCCGGCAAAAGCCCGCTTCCTCATGCCCCTGCACGGCAGCGATGTTGAACCATTTATGCGCTTCGATGAGATCGCATTCGGCCCCATGGCTCCCGGTGGAGAAAACAACGCCCAGGTCGAAATAGGCGCTGGTATCGCCGGCGGCGGCAGCAGCGAGGCATTTGGCGATCAATGTGTCCACCATCTGCGTATCACGGCCATATCCGGCCAGCCCGTCAGCCGGGATCTTTCCGGCCGTATTTTCGATCAAGCGGATTTGCATGACCCTTACCCCCTGTGTTCCGGCAGCACCTTTGCCGCCGTCAAGGAGGAGCTTCGGCCTTCATGGTCAACAATTGGTTAACGCCGCAGCGAAAAGGGCAAGTCATCGCGCCCATCAGGCCGCGCTTTGCTGAGCTATCTGCCCTATCCCCATGTGACAGCGCGAGATTGCCGCTTGTGCAGTTTTGGGCCTGCTCCTATAGGCGCGCCAGACCAACCGGACGGCACCACTGGAAATATCCGGGGTGAGCAGGGAATAGCCGGTTTCCTGGGAAGAGGTTTGGATACGGAGTATCTCGATGACTTCGGTTGCCGGTGACGAAATCGACATTTTGGCCAAGGCGCGGCGCTCGCTTGACAGCGAATATACGCCGTCCGACCAAGAAGAGTATATGAACGACCGCCAGCAGGATTATTTCCGCCTGCTGTTGCTTGAGTGGAAGAAATCCATCCTGGCTGCGTCTGAAGGAACCCTTCAGTCGCTGCAGGACGGGCCGATCCGCGAACCCGACCTCAATGATCGCGCGTCCAGCGAAACCGATTGGGGAATCGAGCTGCGGACCCGCGATCGCCAGCGCAAGCTCATTTCCAAGATCGATTCGGCTTTGCGGCGGATCGACAAGGGCGAATATGGCTATTGCGAGGTCACCGGCGATCCGATCGGGCTCAGGCGCCTGAGCGCGCGCCCGATTGCGACCATGACGGTCGAGGCGCAGGAAGCGCATGAGCGGCGCGAAAAAATCTCTCGCGACGACTGACCAGCTGCCCGGCAAACTCCCGCATTCCGCAGGACAAGGCGATTAATGCTTTGTTTGCCAGTGGAGTGATAGGCAACCCGGGTAGAATTGCGCATGTACCGGCTTGCCGCCGCAGGCCTGCGTGCGAGAAGGGTTGAGTAGCAAGCAGATGAGCACCGTCGACACACGCCAATTGTCGCGCGACAGCCTGTTTGTCATGGCCAAGGTCAAGGTCGAAGGCGATGCGGCCAGCACCGAACACACGATCAAGGTCCGCAATCTCTCGCCTGGCGGGCTGATGGCGGAAGGCAAGGTCAAGGTTACGCGCGGCACGCTTGTCAATGTGGACCTGCGCAATCTCGGATGGGTTGAAGGAACCGTCGCCTGGAAGCAGGACGACCGATTCGGAATCGCCTTCCTCGAAGATATCGATCCCAAGCAGGCCCGCAGCCAATCGCCGCAAGGCGAGAGCGAATCCGCAACGCCGCGATTCGTGCGTCCGCCAGTAAAATCGCACGTCGTCGAGCCATCCAAGCTGCGCAAGATCTGACAATCCGCTCCCGCCATTGAAGCCAATCGCCACTGCGCCTACGGCATGCGGCGATGGCTCGCTCTCTTCGCCTTCTTGCCCTGGGGCTGGCGCTCTGCACGGCTGCGTGCGGTCGCGGCAATGGCGGTGCGCTTGAAGTCGCGATCATCGGCAACACCAATGATCCTTTTCAAAGCGGGGTGCTGCTGTCCGTCGCGGGCCAACATGTCCGCGCGGCCACCCAGGAAGGTCTGGTCGGGCTCGATGCGCAGGGTCAGGTCATTCCCGCGCTGGCCGATCGCTGGATCGTCACCGATGATGGCCGCAGCTATATCTTCCGGCTGCGGGATGGAACCTGGGCCGACGGCAGCGATTTGACCGGCGAAACTGCCCGCAATGCCCTGCGCAGTGCATTCCGGCGGCTGGGCGGCACTTCGCTGAGCTATGATTTTGCCCAAATTGCCGAGATTCGAGCCATGGCCGGGCGGGTGGTGGAAATCCGGCTTAAGGGGCCGATGCCCGATTTCCTGCAATTGCTGGCACAGCCAGAAATGGGCCTCACCCGCAATGGCCGGGGAACCGGGCCGATGAAATTGCGCCGGGTCGACAAGACGGCGGTGCTTTCGATGTTGTCGCCGGAAGATCGCGGCCTGCCGATGGTCGAAGGCTGGCAGGATCATGTGCGCGAATTGCGCGTCCACGGCCTCGCCGCGAAGCGCGCGATTGAGCTGTTTGACGATGGCGAGGTCGATGTCGTGATCGGCGGGCGGATCGAGGCATTTCCGCTGGTCGATACCGGGCCACTGTCGCGTGGTACGGTGCGGCTCGATCCCGCAATCGGGCTGTTCGGCCTTGCGGTTCGCCGCGCAGATGGCTTTCTGGGCGATGCCGCGCGGCGCGAGGCCCTGTCGATGGCGATTGACCGCGATGCACTGCTCGGGCCGTTCAATGTCGGTGGCTGGACGCCCACGACCCGGCTGGTCGCGCCGGATCTCAGGGGCGATTCAGGGGCGATTGGCGAGCGCTGGACCTCGATGAACCTGGCCCAGCGCCGAACGGTTGCCGCAGCGCGGGTCGCCCAGTGGAAAGCCGCCAATGGCGGCAAACCGGTCGGGCTTTCGATCGCGCTTCCCGAAGGTCCCGGCAGCGATATCCTGTTTGAGCGCCTGTCTTCCGATATGCAGGCGATCGGGATCAATCTGCGCCGCGCCAAGCGGGGCGAGACGGGCGATCTCCAGCTGATCGACCGGGTCGCGCGCTATGCCAATGCGACCTGGTTCCTCAACCAGTTCCATTGCGGGCTGAAAGCCGCGCTGTGTTCAAGCGAGGCCGATGCCAAGCTTGCCCAGGCGGTGCAGGCTGCCGATCAGGGCGAACGCGGCACTCTGCTGGCCGAGGCGGAGGCGGAGCTGACTGCGCTGAACGGGTTCATTCCCTTTGCCCAGCCAGCCCGCTGGTCGCTGGTGCGCGCCGGGGTCGATGGCTTCGCCAGCAACCAATGGGCGTTCCATCCCTTGCCGGAGCTGGCCGCGATACCCAGATAAGACCCATGGATATCAGCGCATGACCAGGACTGGCCGTTTGCGGCCGATGGCGTTCTCGCTCCCTTTGGGGGCCGATCCCGCAGCAGTGCGCCAGCGGATCGAGACGATGGAGGCGGTGCTGGAACGCAGCTTCGTCATTCCCGTGATCAATCGCGCGGTCGGGCTCGATGCGATCGTAGGGCTGGTCCCGGTGCTGGGCGATATCGTGACTGCGGGGATGGGGGCCTATGTCGTGTGGGAAGCGCGCAATCTGGGCCTGCCCAAATGGAAGCTGCTGCGCATGGCGGGCAATATCGCCTTTGATACCGCGATTGGCGCCGTGCCGGTGGCGGGCGATCTGTTCGATTTTCTGTTCCGCTCGAACAGCCGCAATCTGAAGATCGTCAAACGCCACCTGGACAAGCATCATCCGGCCAGCCAGATCATCGAGGGCTGAATTCGCAACGCCTCAGGGCTCCAGCTCGAGATCCCAGTAAAGCCAGTCCCGCCAGGTTTCGTGCAGATAATTGGGCGGGAAGCTCTTGCCGTGCTGTTGCAGCTGCCAGTTTGTCGGGCGGATCGGCGCGACGATCGGCAGCATCCGCGCCTGCTGCGGAGTTCGCCCGCCCTTCTTCATATTGCACGGCGCGCAGGCGGTGAGGATATTCTCCCAGGTGGTCTTGCCGCCCAGCCTGCGGGGGACGACATGGTCGAAAGTCAGGTGATCCGGGCTGCCGCAATATTGGCAGCAGAAGCGATCGCGCAGGAACAGGTTGAAGCGCGTGAAGGCGGGAAATTCGCTGGGCTTCACATATTGCCGCAACGCAATGACCGAGGGGATCTTCATATCCAGCGAAGGCGAATGCACCTCGCGGTCATAGCTCGCGACAATATCGACCCGTTCGAGAAACACCGCCTTGATGGCCGTCTGCCATGGCCACAGGCTCAGCGGGTAGTAAGACAGCGGAGTGTAATCCGCATTGAGCACCAGCGCGGGACAGCTCTCAAGCTTGCGCATGGGATCATCGCCAGTCCGGCGGATCCACGCTGCTCGTTCGATCAGTTCGGTATTGAACACTCGCCTGTGTCCTCCCTGATGCGTGCAAGGGAGCATTTGCCCGAAAAAGCGTCAACCCTGTTACAATTCACGAATCCACAGGATTTTTACTGAGTCGCGCTGCAAACGAACCAAATTCCGCATGATCGTTACCCGTTTTGCCCCCAGCCCCAATGGCCCGCTCCATCTCGGGCACGCTTTCTCGGCGATTGCTGCGCATGACCTTGCACGGCAACAGGCGGGGCGTTTCCTGCTGCGGATCGAGGATATTGACGGCACGCGCAGCCGCCCTGAACTGGCGGAGGAGTTTCGGGCCGATCTTGCCTGGCTCGGGCTGGCCTGGGATGAAGTCGCCCCGCAATCGCTGCGGCTCGGTGCATATCAGGCCGCGGCCGAGCGCCTCAGGCAGGCAGGGCTGCTCTATCCCTGCCGCTGCACCCGCGCCGAAATTGCGGCGCGCGCCAGCGCCAGCGGGCCCGACGGGCCGCTCTATCCTGGCACCTGCCGCAGCCGCGCCGTCGATCCCTCGGCCGAGGTTTCCTGGCGGCTCGACATGGCGCAAGCCATACGCCGCGCCGGCCCGCTCGAATGGGTGGATGAGCTTGCCGGGCCGCAGCGGGCAAACCCGGCGCAGTTCGGCGATGTGGTGCTGCTGCGCAAGGAAGCGCCGGCGAGCTACCATCTTGCCGCGACGCTCGATGATGCGGCGGACGGGGTCACGCTGGTCACGCGCGGAATGGATCTGTTCGCCGCCAGCCATGTCCACCGGCTGCTCCAGGCCCTGCTCGATCTGCCGGTGCCGCAGTGGCATCATCATCCGCTGTTGCTCGATGCGGATGGGCGCAAACTGGCCAAGCGGCGCGGTTCGGGTTCCGGCGGGCTGGGGCTTGCCGCGCGCCGCCACGCCGGAGAGGATGGCCGCGCGCTCGCCGATGCGCTGCGCCGGGGGCAGTTGCCCGCTGGCATTTCGCTCAGCGAAGGACTAACAAGCGCAGCATGAAAACATTCCTCGTTATCGTCCTGCTGGGCCTGATGCTCATGGTGGTGGTCTCGCTCGTGCGCGGGATCATTGCATTTCTGCAATCCTCCAAGCTCGACATTGAGAATGGCGGCGATGGCCAATTGCGCGAGCTTCAGCTCAAGCAGAACAAGATGATGTTCTCGCGGATCAAGTTTCAGGCGCTCGCGATTGTCGTGCTGATCGTCTTGATGGCGATGGGCCACTAAGCCGGCGGCTGCCCAAGGCCGATGGTCAGGCTCAACCAAATCTATACCCGCACCGGCGATGACGGCACCAGCGGGCTGGTCGACGGCTCGCGCAGGGCCAAGGGTGATCCGCGCTTCGAGGCGATTGGCGCGGTCGATGAAGCCAATTGCGCGCTGGGCATGCTCGCGGTCGCTCTATCGGGCAGCGCCCATTTGGCGCAGGTGATCCGGGCGCAGAACAATCTGTTCGATCTCGGCGCGGATCTGGCGACGCCGGGGGCCGATTTCGAACCATCCGAAATGGTCCTGCGGATCGTACCCGCGCAGGTCGAGGCGCTGGAAGCGGCGATCGATCTGCTCAATGAAGCGCTCGAGCCCCTGCGCAGTTTCATCCTGCCGGGGGGGTGCGAGGCAGCCGCCAGGGCGCATGTCGCGCGGGCAAGCGTGCGCCGGGCGGAGCGGGCGATGGTTGCGCTGGCTGGCGGAGAGCCGGTCAATCCTGCGGCGCTGGCCTATATCAACCGACTGTCGGATTGGCTGTTTGTGCTGTCGCGTGCGCTCAACCACCAGTCTGGGGGCGATATCTTGTGGCAGCCGGGAGCGAACCGCTGAACCGGCCGGCGCTGGCGCCCGGACAATCGAGCGGTTAGAGGCCGGTTTGCTGCAAATGCGAAGGATCAAGGCAAATGGATAAGGTTGGCGTGATCGGTGCGGGCCAGATGGGGTCTGGCATTGCCCAGGCCATCGCCCAGAAGGGCATTGCGGTGCTGCTGTGCGACGTCGATCTGGCGCTGGCCGAACAGGCCCGGGCCAAGATCGGCAAGAGCCTCGCCCGGCTGGTGGAGCGTGAAAAGATCGGCGCGAGCGAGGCCGAGGCGACGCTGGCCATGATCACTCCGGTGGCCGATTATGCGCCCATGGCCAATGCCGGGCTGATTATCGAGGCCGCGACCGAGCGCGAGGATATCAAGCGCGCGATCTTCGCCAAGGCGGGCGAAGTGCTGGCTGCAGACGCGATCCTTGCCAGCAACACCAGCTCGATTCCGATCACGCGCATGGCTGCTGCCTCCCCCGATCCGGCCCGTTTCATCGGCCTGCATTTCTTCAATCCGGTTCCGGTGATGCAGCTGATCGAGGTCATCCCGGGGCTGGCGACCAGCGCGGACACGATCGCGCGGACGCGCGCCTTTGCCGAAAGCCTGGGCAAGCAGGTGGTGCTGAGCGGTGACGAGCCGGGCTTTGTCGTCAATCGCATCCTGCTGCCGATGATCAACGAGGCGGTGTTCGTGCTGGGCCAGGGGACGGCCAGTGTCGCCGATATCGACAAGGGCTGCCGGCTGGGGCTCAACCATCCGATGGGGCCGCTTGAGCTGGCCGATTTTATCGGGCTCGATACCTGTCTGGAGATCGTGCGGGTGATTTTCGGTGCGACTGGGGATTCGAAATATCGCCCGGCGCCGCTGCTCGCGAAATATGTCGATGCCGGCTGGCTGGGCCGCAAAAGCGGGCGCGGCTTTTACGATTATTCGGGCGAAGAGCCGGTTCCCACCAGATAGGCCCGACCAGACTGTTCCGCCGGGTCAGGGCGGATCGGTCAGTGATCCTGCACTTCGCCGCCGGTCTGCACATCGCCATTATTTTCCTGGCCATCCTCATAGACGATGCCCTGGTCCGAATCATAATTGTCCTCCGCCGGAGACGGATCATAGCCGCTGGCATCGTCGATCAGCTCGGCATCGTCGAGAAATTCGGGGTTGTCCGGCGGCTGGTTTGCGGCGCCCCCTTCGGGAAGTCCCTCTGGCGGCGGTCCAGGCTGGACCAGCTGCGATCCCGCCTGATCCTGCTGCGCGATCGTGCCGCCTTGCACATTTGCGAGCAGGCTGCGGTCTTTTTCGCCGCCGATCAGCATATAGGTGCTGAACAGCGTCAGCGCGGCGAAGGCCAGCGCGATCCAGCGGCTCTTGAACAGGAACTTATTCATGGCGCTTCTATAGCGCGAAATTCTTAATCGTCCGTCGACGTGGCGAGGCGCTGCAGTTCATACAGCAGCTCCAGCGCGTCACGCGGGCTGAGCGCGTCGATATCGAGCGATTCGAGCGTCTCGCGCAAGCTGTCCTGGGCTTCCTCGGGGCTGTCCTGAGAGGCGGCGAACAGCGGCAGATCGCCCAGCCCCGCCGCCAGACCGCCAGTTTTCGCGCGCCCTTGCTCGAGCCGGTCGAGCACGGATTTGGCCCGCGCCACAACCGTTTGCGGGACGCCGGCCAGCCGGGCCACCGCAAGGCCATAGGAACGATCCGCCGGGCCGGTGGCCAATTCATGCAGCAGCACCAGTTCCCCCTTCCATTCGCGGGCGCGGACATGGTGCAGCGACAAGGCCTCGCATGTCTCGGCCAGGCGGGCGAGCTCGTGATAATGGGTGGCGAAGAGACAGCGGCAGCGGTTGGTCTCATGCACCGCCTCGACCACCGCCCAGGCGAGCGCCAGCCCGTCATAGGTCGAGGTTCCGCGCCCGACCTCGTCAAGGATCACGAAGCTGCGGCTGGTCGCCTGGCTCAGAATCGCGGCGGTTTCGACCATTTCGACCATGAAGGTCGAGCGTCCGCGGGCGAGATTGTCCGACGCGCCGACCCGGCTGAACAAGCGGTCGACCAATCCGATTCTGGCCGCTTCTGCGGGGACATAGCCACCCGCCTGTGCCAGCAGAACGATCAGCGCGTTCTGGCGCAGGAAGGTCGATTTGCCGCCCATGTTCGGCCCCCCGATCAGCCACAGCCGGTCGCCGGGGGAGAGCGTGCAATCATTGGCCACGAAACGCTCGCCGCTGGAGCCCAGCGCCGCTTCGACCACCGGGTGCCGCCCGCCCCGGATATCCAGCGAGAGGTCCTCGGCAATCACCGGATGGCACCAATTGCCCTCGGCCGCCCGCTCCGCCTGGCCTGCGGCGACATCGATGCGCGCAAGGGCGGCGGCGGTCTGGGCGATCGACTCGCGGGCCCGGCCGACGGCCTCGACCAATTCCTCGAAATGCGCCTCCTCGGCGGCGAGGGCGTGGCCGCCTGCCTCGGCGATGCGGCTGGCCTCCTCATGCAGCATCAGCGAATTGAACCGCACCGCATTGGCCATGGTCTGGCGATGCGTGAAGCCGCTGTCCGCCGCCATCAGCCGGTCGCCAAAGCGGGCCGGAACCTCGATGAAATAGCCCAGCACACCATTGTGCCGGATCTTGAGCGCGGCAATCCCGGTTTCACCGCGATATTTCGTTTCGAGCGCGGCGATGGCGCGGCGGGCATTGCCGGATATGGCGCGCAATTCGTCCAGCGCGTGATCATATCCCTCGGCGATGAAGCCGCCCTGGCTGCGCTCGGTTGGCGGGGAGGGAACCAGGGCGCGGGAAAGCAGGTCCGTCAGCGCGCCGTGTCCGCCCAGCTTCGGCAGCAGTGCGTCAAGCAGGGTGGGGCGATCAGGCCGCTGCTGCACATGCTCGGCTATCCTGCAGGCTTCGGCCAATCCGTCGCGGATCTGGCCAAGGTCACGCGGGCTGCCGCGCCCTGCGACCAGCCGCCCGAGCGCGCGGCCGATGTCAGGCGCGCCGCGCAGCACCTCGCGAAGGTCGCCGCGCAGCAGCGCGTCCTGATGGAAATAATGCACCAGCGCCAGCCGTTCACCGATGGCCGCCATATCGGTCAGCGGGGCGGAAAGATCCTCCGCCAATTGCCGCGCGCCGGCCCCGGTCACGCAGCGGTCGATCGCCCCGATCAGGCTGCCTTGCCGCCCGCCTTGCTGCGAAGCGAGGATTTCCAGGCTTGCCCGGGTCGCCTCGTCCATGGCCAGCCGCTGCTCGCCCGATCGCGCCACAGGCGGCAGCAGAAAGGGCAGTGCGCCGCGCCCGACATGGTCGAGATAGGCGATCAGCCCGCCCGCCGCCGCCAGCATGGCGCGCGAAAAGCTGCCAAAGCCGTCCAGCGTGGCCACTTCATGCAGCCGCTTCAGCCGCGCTTCGCCCTCGTCGCTCGAAAAGCTGCCGCGCGGGCGCGTGATCGCGCCGTCGGGCGGAGCGCCCACTTCCTCGGGCCAATTCTCGGGCACCACCACTTCGCTCGCCCCAATGCGCGCCAATGCCGCGCCCAGCCGCTCTGGCGCGCATTCTTCCAGTTCCATGCGCCCGGTCGAAATGTCGCAGGCGGCAATGCCGATACTGCCGCGCAATTCGCATAATGCAGCGAGCATATTGGCCCGGCGCGGTTCGAGCAGGGCCTCCTCGGTCAGCGTGCCGGCGGTTACGAAGCGGACGATGTCACGCTTTACCAGTGCCTTGGATCCGCCCCGCGCCCTGGCCTCTTGCGGGCTTTCGACCTGCTCCGCGATCGCGACCCGGCAGCCGGCCTTGATCAGCCGCGCGAGATAGCCTTCGGCGGAGTGAACCGGCACGCCGCACATCGGGATCGGCAGCCCACCATGTTCGCCCCGGCTGGTCAACGCGATATCGAGCACCTGGCTGGCCTGGCGGGCATCGTCGAAGAACAATTCGAAGAAATCGCCCATGCGATAAAACAGCAGGCAATCCCCTGCCTCACGCTTGAGCGCGAAATATTGTTCCATCATCGGGGTGGCGCTGCCGGACATTGCCCAAGGGGGTAGACCGCAAAACCGCGATTCGGGAGGGTCGACTGCGAAGCTTTCCCCTATCGCGTGCCGCAAGGGCGCGTTAGGGCGGGAGGCGACGATGGAGGAATGTTTGGCCGACGACGACACTCAGAGTTTCACCACCCGCGAAGCGCTGTTTTACCACAATACGATCCGCCCCGGGAAAATTGAGATTGTCCCGTCAAAACCGGTGGCGACCCAGCGCGATCTTTCGCTCGCCTATTCTCCCGGTGTGGCAGCTCCGGTCGAGGCGATCGCGGCCGATCCTGGCACCGCCTATGATTATACCGCCAAGGGCAATCTGGTGGCCGTGATCACCAATGGCACCGCGATTCTCGGCATGGGCAATCTTGGCGCTCTGGCGGCCAAGCCGGTGATGGAAGGCAAGGCGGTGCTGTTCAAGCGCTTCGCAGATGTCGATTCGATCGATATCGAACTCGATACCGAAGATCCCGATGCCTTCATCAATGCTGTCGCGCTGATGGAGCCGACCTTCGGCGGGATCAATCTTGAAGATATCAAGGCGCCGGAATGCTTCATCATCGAGCAGGCCCTGCGCGAACGGATGAAGATCCCGGTGATGCATGACGATCAGCACGGCACCGCGATCATTACCGCCGCCGGCCTGATCAATGCCTGCCATCTGACCGGGCGCGATCTCAAGGATGTCAAAGTGGTGGTCAATGGCGCGGGCGCTGCGGCCATCGCCTGCACCGCGCTGATCAAGGCAATGGGGGCGCGCCACAACAATGTCACCATGTGTGATCGCTCTGGGGTGATCTATCGCGGCCGGGAAATCGCGATGGACCAATGGAAGAGCGCCCATGCGATCGACACCGATGCGCGCACGCTGGAAGATGCGCTCAAAGGTGCGGATATCTTCCTTGGCCTCTCCGCAGCCGGTGCGCTCAAGCCCGAATGGGTAAAGGAAATGGCGCCGCGGCCGATCATCTTCGCGATGGCCAATCCCGATCCCGAAATCACTCCGCCCGATGCCAAGGCGGTGCGGCCCGATTGCATCGTCGCCACCGGCCGGTCGGATTATCCCAACCAGGTCAATAATGTGCTCGGCTTTCCGTTCATCTTCCGCGGCGCGCTGGATGTGCGGGCGACGGCGATCAATGAAGAGATGAAGATCGCCGCTGCCGAAGCAATCGCGGCACTGGCCCGCGAAAGCGTGCCCGAAGAAGTCGCGGCGGCCTATGGTAAAAATCACCATTTCGGCACTGAATATATCATTCCCGCGCCGTTTGATCCGCGGCTGATGGAGCGGGTTTCCTCCGCCGTGGCCAAGGCAGCGGTGGATTCGGGCGTGGCCCAGAAACCGATCGAGGATTTCGAGGCCTATCGCCTCAGCCTCAAGGCGCGGCTCAACCCCACCACATCGGTGCTGACCCAGGTCTATGCCGATGCCCAGGCCCATCCCAAGCGGGTGGTCTTTGCCGAGGCAGAGGAAGAAGTGGCACTGCGCGCGGCGATCCAGTTCAAGGATTTCGGCTATGGCGTGCCGGTGCTGGTCGGTCGCACCCAGGCGGTGCGCGACAAGCTGGTCGAACTGGGGGTGAGCGATCCCGACGCCTTCGAGATCCAGAATTCGGCAGTCTCCGAATATATCCCGGCGATGGTCGATTTTCTCTACGAGCGGCTCCAGCGGCGTGGATATACCGAACGGGACGTACGCCGGATGGTCAATCAGGAGCGCAACGTCTTCGCCTCATTGCTGCTCGCGCTGGGGCATGGCGATGCGATGATCACCGGCCTGACCCGGCCGTTCGGACAGAGCATGCGCGAATTGCGCCATGTGCTCGATCCCAAGCCGGGCGCGATCCCCTTCGGGATGCATATGATGATCGGCAAGAATTACACCGCGTTCCTTGCCGACACGACCATCAATGAGCGTCCGAGTTCGGCGGAACTGGCCCAGATCGCGCGGGAGACCGCCCGGGTTGCCCGGCGCATGGGGCATGAACCGCGGGTCGCCTTCCTGTCCTATTCGACCTTCGGCAATCCTTCGGGCAAATGGCTCGAGAATATTCGCGATGCGGTGCATATTCTCGATGCCGAAGGGGCCGATTTCGAATTCGAGGGTGAAATGGCGCCCGATGCCGCGCTCAATCCCACGGTGATGAAGCTCTATCCCTTCAGCCGCCTGTCCGCGCCGGCCAATGTGCTGATCATGCCCGGGCTGCAATCGGCCAATCTCTCGGCCAAGCTGCTGCGCGAGCTGGGCGGTAATGCCACCATCGGCCCGATGCTGATCGGGATGGAAAAGCCGGTCCAGATCGCCCCGATGACCTCGCTCGCGCCCGATGTCCTGACCCTGGCGGTGCTGGCCAGCGCCGGCGTGGTCGGCTGATTTTCCAGACCGGGGCGCAGGGCAGCCGCGCTGCTGCCCGCCTCAGTCGCGGAACAGCAGCGGCGCGAATTCGTGCAGGCTGCGCCGCCATGAAAGGAATTCATGCGCGGTGCCGGGCGATACATAAAAGACCCCGTTGACCCCCGCGGCCTTCACCTCTGCGGCATTTTTGCGCGGGTCGATCGAGGGGCCTCCCGGCGGACCGACATGTGGGCCTTCGAGCTCGCGGCTGCCGAAACTGACGAATGCCAGCTTCACCTTGTCGCGGAAACCGGGGATGGTGTTGACATCGTCGAGCGAGAAGCTGCCACCGCTGAACAACCCGATATAGCCAAAGGTGTCGAGGTTCGCGCTGGTGATCGCCTTGGTTTCAAAACCACCCATCGAAAGGCCGGCCATGGCCCGATGAGGCTGATCGGCCAGAGTGCGGAAGTGGCCATCGATATAGGGGATCAATTCCTTGACCAGCACCGTCTCAAACTCGCCGACGTCGAAGCCGGCCATGCCGCCAGGTTGCACACCATTGGTCATGCCATAGGCCATCACGATGATGAAGGGGCGCGTTTTGCCGGCGGCGATCAGATTATCCATGATCAGATTGGCATGGCCCTGATTGGCCCAGGCGGTCTCATCCTCGCCCCATCCATGCTGCAGATAAAGCACCGGATAGCGTTCGGACTGATTGGAATCATAGCCCGGCGGGGTGTAAACAAAGGCGCGCGGCTGCGTGCCGGTGCTGGGCGAGGGAAACAGCACCTGCTCGACCCGGCCATGCGGGACCTGTTTCAGCGCATAGAAATCCGCGTCATGCGCGGGGATTTCGATGCCGCTTTCCCAGCGCCTTGAGCCAAAGAAATTCAGGGTGCCGGGATCGTTGAAAATACCGCCATCGACGGTCAGGTGATAATAATGAAACCCCTCGTCCAGCGGACCCGCCGTGGTGCCGGTCCAGGCTCCGTCGGCGGCGCGGGTCAAGACGGTGCCGCCCTGTCCGCCCAGGCCAAGGTTCACGCTGACGCTGTGCGCTTCGGGCGCGATGATCCGAAAGCGGACAAAGCCTTGCGAATTGACCTGCGGATATTGCTGGCCCGGCTGGTTGACCGAGGATGGCTTGAAATCCTCCACCACTGCCGGCGCGGCTGCCTGCACGGGGTCGGCGCTTTGCGCCGGTGCTGCCGACAGGCCGGTTGCGGCGATCAATAGGCTGGCGACTGCTCTTTTCAACTGACATCTCCCCAAATAGCTCCGCGCCCGCTTCGCTGCGCGCTGGAATCAATTACTCGGAGTATTTCAGAACATCGCCGCCGCTGCAACAGCGCAGCACAGGCGATGGAGCGCCCGCCTCAGTCTTTCCGGCGATAGCGAAAATACCACACCTCATGGCCGAGGCGGCGGGCCTTGGCGTCATAGCGGGTTTCGCACCAGCCGCCGGGGCGCTGCTGCCAGTCCTGCGGCCCCTGGACCAGCCAGTCGAACCGGTGGCTGTGGCGCTGCATCACCATCAGCGCATGGCGCAGATAGACCGGGTGGTCGGTCCCGAAGCGGAATTCGCCGCCCGGTTTCAGCTTGGCAGCGATCAGCTCTACCGGTCCGTCATTCATCATCCGGCGCTTGGCGTGGCGCGCCTTGGGCCAGGGATCGGGATGCAGCAGATAGACGAAGCTCAGCGCCCCGTCGGGCACGCGCGCCAGCACCTCCAATGCGTCGCCATGCTGGATGCGGATATTGGTGAGCGGCGCATGTTTGCCGCCGTCACCGTCCACATGGGTCAGCGCCTGGGCAACCCCGTTGAGGAACGGTTCTGCGCCGATGAAGCCATGGGCGGGCAGCAGGTCCGCGCGATAGGCGAGATGCTCCCCGCCGCCGAAGCCGATTTCGAAATGCAGCGGGCGCGCTTCGCCAAACAGCCGCTCGGCGGTGATCGGTCCTTCGGGCGGTACCGCTATCGCCGGCAGCAGGCTGTCGACCAGCCCCTGCTGGCCGGCGCGCAGGGGCTTGCCCTTGGCGCGGCCATAAAGCCGGTTGAGGGTGAGCGGGTCGCCTGGTTTATGCGCGGTCATGCGCGGCCCCCTAAACAAAAACCGCATCGGAGCAAGGCTCCGACACGGTTTTCGCATCCCCCCCGGGTGACGAAACTAATGGCTGATGGTCAGGCGGCTTCCGCCTCTTCGCCCGGATCGCGCAGCACATAGCCGCGGCCCCAGACGGTCTCGATATAATTTTCGCCCATGCAGGCATGGCTGAGCTTCTTGCGCAGCTTGCAGATGAACACGTCGATGATCTTGAGTTCGGGTTCGTCCATCCCGCCATAAAGGTGGTTGAGGAACATTTCCTTGGTCAGCGTGGTGCTCTTGCGCAGCGAAAGCAGCTCGAGCATCGCATATTCCTTGCCGGTGAGATGCACCCGGGCGCCGTCGACTTCGACCGTCTTGGCATCGAGATTCACCGCCAGCTTGCCGGTGCGGATGATCGATTGGCTATGGCCCTTCGAACGGCGCACCACGGCGTGAATCCTGGCGACCAGCTCTTCGCGGTGGAACGGCTTGGTCACATAATCGTCAGCCCCGAAGCCGAAACTGCGGATCTTCGAATCCATTTCGGCAATGCCGGACAGGATCAGCACCGGCGTTTGGACCTTGGCCACGCGCAGCTTCTTGAGCACATCATAGCCGTGCATGTCGGGCAGGTTCAGGTCGAGCAGAATGATGTCGTAATCATAGAGCTTTCCGAGGTCCAAACCCTCCTCACCGAGATCCGTCGAATAGACATTGAATCCCTCGGTCGTGAGCATCAGCTCAATCGCCTTTGCGGTCGTCGGCTCGTCCTCGATCAACAGTACACGCATGGGAGCCCCCTTTTGTTGCCCCGGTTTCGCACCTCGGTAACCACCTCGAAAGGTCAGTTGCCCGTCATTAACCACGTGATGTCTCAACGAAAAAGGTTAATTTTGTGTAAAGCCGCCGAACTGCACGAGTCGTGAGTCATTTAAGCAACGGTAAAAATCGCAGCGGCCCGGCCTATCCGACCCCTTCGAGCTTTTTCTGCCGCCGCCTTTGTACAGAGGAGCCAATCCCTATCGCCTCGCGATATTTGGCCACGGTGCGGCGCGCGAGATCGAAGCCCTTGGCGCGCAACAGATCGACCAGCGCGTCATCAGAAAGGATATCCTTCGGCCCCTCTGCATCCACCAGGCTGCGGATCTGCGCCTTGACTGCCTCGGCCGAGACCGAGCTTTCGCCATCGGCGGAGGAGACGCCGGAGGTGAAGAAATATTTGAGTTCGAAGGTCCCGCGCTCGCACAGGAGATATTTGTTCGAGGTCACCCGGCTCACGGTCGATTCATGCATTTCGATCGCATCGGCCACGGTGCGCAGGGTCAGCGGGCGCAGGCCCGAAACCCCTTTGCGGAAAAATTCCTCCTGCTGTTTCACAATTTCGGCGGTGACCTTGAGGATTGTCTTCTGCCGCTGGTCGAGCGCCTTCACCAGCCAATTGGCATCGGCCAGTTTCTCGCTCAGCCAGCCTCTGGCGGACTTGTCCTGGCAGCCTTCGCGCAATTCGAGATAATAGCTGCGATTGAGGATCAGCTTGGGCAGGGTCGCCTGATTAAGGGCGATATCCCATCCGCCCGTGCCGGAGCGGCGGATCAATATGTCGGGCACCACCGGCTCGCTGATGCTGCTGCCGAATTTGAGCCCCGGCTTGGGATCATAGCTGCGCAATTCATTGAGCATGTCGGCGAAATCATCGTCATCGACGTCGCACATGCGCTTGAGCTGGGCGAAATTCCCCTTGGCGAGCAATTCGAGATTGTCGATCAGCCGGGCCATGCAGGGATCATAGCGGTCCGCTTCCTTCGCCTGCAGCGCAAGGCATTCCGAAAGGCTGCGCGCGCCGACCCCGGTGGGATCGAGCGCCTGCACGATCTGCAACCCCTCCTCGACTTCGGCCAGTGGTACGCCAAGATCCCCGGCGATCTCGCGCAGCGAAGCGGTGAGATAGCCCGCCTCGTCCAGCATCCCGATCAGATGCCGGGCAATGAAGGCGCTGTGCGGATCGGGCGCCGCCGGCCCGATCTGCGCTTCAAGATGTTCGGCCAGAGTCGGCGGGGCTTCTCCCCGCTCGTCAATTCCGGGAGCTTCGGCGCCAGACGCAGTGTGGCCCGATGACATCTCCATGGCCATGCCATCGCCGGTCTCCCGTTCGCTTCCAATTGCATCGGGATCGAGATCGAACGGCGCATCGGCCTCGCCATGTCCCTGGGCGATCAGCTCATCGGAGGTCGGCTGGGCATCCGCCGCTGCTGGCTCGGGCTCTGCCGGCAGCTCCACGGCCTCGCCCGATGCCTCGCCCAGATCGAGCAGCGGATTGGCCTCAAGTGCGTCGCCGATGAAGGTTTCGAGTTCGAGATTGGACAGCGCCAGCAGCTTGATCGCCTGCTGCAGCTGCGGCGTCATCACCAGCGACTGGGTCTGCCTGAGGTCTAGGCGGGGCCCCAATGCCATGGATCAGACCGCCGGACCTGTGCCCGCCCGCACCGAACCTACCGAAATGCTGCATCGCGCCGGCGCGCCCATAAGGCGGCCTGCTGACAGAGCGGCAAGCCAGCGGCATGGAACAGGGGAAAAGGCCAGATCCATCCTACAGGCTGAAGCTTTCGCCGAGATAGAGCCGCCGCACATTTTCGTCTGCGACCAGATCGGTCGGGCTGCCGGCAAACAAGACCTGTCCGCCATAGATGATGCAGGCACGGTCAACGATATCGAGCGTTTCGCGCACATTGTGATCGGTGATCAGCACGCCGATGCCCCGCTGCTTGAGATCGATCACCAGGCCGCGGATGTCCTGGATCGAAAGCGGATCGATCCCGGCGAAAGGCTCATCGAGCAACATGATCGAGGGATTGGCGGCCAAGGCGCGCGCAATTTCGCAGCGCCGCCGCTCGCCGCCCGAAAGCGCCATCGCCGGGCTGGTCCGCAATTTCGTCAGGCCGAATTCGTCAAGCAGCCGCTCCAGCTCGGCACGGCGCGTCTCGCCATCGGGCTCGATCATTTCGAGCACGCAATTGATATTCTGCTCCACCGTCATGCCGCGGAAGATCGAGGTTTCCTGAGGCAAATAGCCCAGGCCCAGGATCGCGCGGCGATACATTGGCAGCTTGGTGACATCGATCCCGTCCATCAGGATCCGGCCGCTGTCAGGGCGGACCAGCCCCATGATCGAATAGAAGCAGGTGGTTTTGCCCGCACCGTTCGGGCCCAGCAGGCCGAGCACTTCGCCTTTGGCCACCGACAGCGAAATATCGCTCAGCACCGCGCGCTTGTCATAGCTCTTGGCGATCGAGATCACTTCGAGTCCGTCCCCCCACAGATTGCGGGGATGCGGAGTGAGGTTCAGCAAGTGCCTGCATATCGGGCGATGTCATATCCATAGTTGTCATCGGGCGGGCTTTTAACACGGCTGCCCGGGCAGGAAACCCCAACAATCACGTGATTGGCAAGATTCCTGCATGGCACTTCCCATGTGTGAATATTCCGCCCTTCTGAAGGAATGGTTAGCAAGCTTGATCAGATGACGAAGTGATGAAATAGTCATGCCCGGGAATAGAGAGGAACAAGCCCCATGGAAAAGGCGCTCCGGAATTCGGGTCGGGTCGGCTCAACTACTCAGCAAGCATCCGGCAAGCGCCTCGACTGGCGCCGCAAGATGAGCGATCATATTGCCTATGCCCTGCTCGGTTACACCGGGCTGCAGATTTTCGTGACCATGTCGGCGCTAAAGCATGGCACGGATTCGATCCTGCCCTATTTTGCACTGATCGTGCTGGTCGCCGCGATCATCCCCGGCTGCCGGCTGTTCGAACGTCGCTGGGAAACCATGAGCGATTCCGAAGCCGCCGACCCCGCACTTGCGCCCTTGTTTAAAAGGGATTGTCTGCTGATCTGGATTGGTGCGATCGGCCTGCCGTTCGTGATCACCGGACTGTTCAGGGGCTTCGCGCTGCTCGCCTGATCCTGGGTGGGCCCTGATCCCGGGCAGGGCGGGCCAATCGGGCTTTGCACTGCGGGGCAGCTGGCGCTAGGGCGCGGCTGACCATGCATTCAGGATATTCCCATGCTTGAACCCGAACTGGCCCAGGAACGCTGTGCCGCCGCAATCGGGCTCGCGCTCAAAGCTGGCGCCGATGCCGCCGATGCAGTGGCGATCGGTTCCTCATCCGAAGAAGTTCAGGTCCGGCTTGGCAAGCTGGAGGATGTCGCCCGCTCCGAGAGCGAGGATATTTCCCTCCGGGTGTTCGTCGGGCAGCGTTCGGCTTCGATCCATGCCACCGATATGAGCGATGCCGCGCTGGCCGAACTCGCAACGCGCGCGGTGGCGATGGCCAAGGCTGCTCCGGAAGACCGCTTCGCCGGTCTGGCTCCCGCCGAATTGCTCGCCAGGGGTCCGTTTCCCGATCTCGATGTCGCCGCCGCCGCCGAGCCGAGCCCGCAGCATTTGCGCCAGTTGGCGGAGGAAGCCGAAGACGCCGCCCGCGCGGTGGCCGGGGTGACCAACAGCGAAGGCGGCGGGGCCGGTTTCGGACGCAGCCTGGTTGCGCTGGCCACCAGCCATGGCTTTGCCGGGTCCTATGGGGCGACTGCCATCAGCCTCTCGGCCAGTGTCGTCGCAGGCGAAGGCGGCGCGATGCAGCGCGATTATGAACACCGCACCACCCGCCATGCGGAAGATATGTTGCCGCCGGCCGAGATTGGCCGCGTCGCGGGTGAACGCGCTGTGGCGCGGCTTTCGCCCGGCCGGATGCAGAGCGGGCCGATGAGCGTGGTGTTCGATCCCCGGGTTGGCGGATCGCTGATCGGCCATCTGCTCGGCGCGATGTCCGGCGGTGCGATTGCCCGCCGCGCCAGTTTCCTGCTCGATCGCGAAGAGCAGGAGCTGTTCCCCGCTTCGATCCGCATTCTTGAAGATCCGCTGCGCAAGCGCGGGCTGCGTTCGCGCCCCTTCGATGGTGAGGGCCTCGCCACCGCGCCGCGCGCATTGGTTGAAAACGGCCGCATCACCGGCTGGCTGACCAATGCCGCAGCAGCGCGCCAGCTTGGCATCGGTCTCACCGGCCATGCCTCGCGCGGGCATGGCGGGGCGCCGGGGATCTCTACCGCCAATGTTCATCTCGAAGCCGGAGCGCTCACGCGGGCCGCGTTGATTGCCGATATCGCCGATGGGGTGCTGGTGACTGAACTGATCGGCCAGGGCGTCAATGGCGTGACCGGCGATTACAGCCGCGGCGCATCGGGGTATCGGATCATCAATGGCGAAGTGGCCGGGCCGGTGGCCGAATTCACCGTGGCCGGCAATCTGCTCGATATGTTTGCTCATATGACCCCGGCCAATGATCTTGATATCCACCGCGCGGTGGACGTTCCGACGATCCGCGTGGATGGAATGACCGTGGCTGGCGAATAGCATGCGGATCGCTGTCAGCCTGCTTGTGGCTTTTGCGGCGTTCCTTGCTCAGCCTGCTGTGGCCCTGATCCCCTCCACCGGAGGGGAGATTGCGCCCGCATCCAATGCGGCGGCACCCACTGCGATCGATGCGCAGCGTGATGCAGGCGCCGATGAACGGATCGCCCAGCGCATTACCGGGATTTATTCCGAACTGCCCGGTCTCGCCGCTGTCACGGTTTCGGTCAGCGAAGGTGTGGTCACGCTTTCGGGCAAGGTCGCCGATCTTCAGGACAAGGCGCGGGCCGAAGCCATCGCCTTGCGGGTCAGCGGGGTGGTGACGGTCGAGAACGGCATCATCCGCGATACCTCGATGGAGCAAGGCCTGGCCGGGCTTGGCTCGCTTTCGGGCAAGATCGACCAATTCGTGAAATTCGCGCCGCTGCTGGGTGCGGCGCTGCTGGTGGCGCTGCTGATCGCGGCGCTCGGTTACGCGATTGCCTCGCTGTCGCGCTTCTGGAGCCGGATTGCATCCAATATCTTTCTCGCCGAGCTGATCGCATCGGCAATACGCTTTGTCTTCGTGGTCGGCGGGGTGGTGATCGCGCTCGATATGATCGGGGCCAGCGCACTGCTGGGCGCGGTGCTGGGCGGGGCGGGCGTGATCGGCATCGCGCTCGGCTTTGCGATGCGCGATACGATCGAAAACTATGTCGCCTCGCTCATGCTCTCACTGCGCCAGCCGTTCCGCCCCAATGACTGGGTGGTAATCGACAGCCACGAAGGCCGGGTGATCCGCCTCACCAGCCGCGCCACGATCCTGATGACGCTCGATGGCAATCATTTGCGGATCCCCAATTCGACCGTCTTCAAGGCTGTGATCCTCAATTACACGCGCAATCCGCAGCGCCGCTTCGAATTTCTGCTCGGGATCGATTCGGATGACGATCCCGATGCCGGGCGCCATGTCGGGCAGGATGCGCTGCGCGGGCTCGATTTCGTGCTCGACCAGCCCGAACCGCAGGCGCGGGTGGTGGAAGTGGGGGATTCGAATATCATGATCCGCTATCTCGCCTGGATCGACCAGCGCGAGACCGATTATTACAAGGCGCGCAGCCGCGCGATCGCGGTGGTCAAGCGCGCGCTGGAAGCGGCAGGTTTCGCGATTCCGGAACCGATCTATCGCCTCCGCTTCGATGCGGGCGCGCCCCCGTCTTTCGAGGGAGCAGCGCCGGCCGAACCGGCCAAGCCCACAGCAGCCAGGGTGAAAACGCCGCCCAGCGAAGGTCCGTCCATACTTGGCGATACCAAGCCCGAGAAGGAGATCGCGCGCATGGTCGATCAGGAGCGGGCGGGCGGCAGCAACGAAGCGGATCTGCTCGATCCGCAGCGCCCGGTGGAATAGGCGGGCGCCTCAGCCCTGCTTGGCCTGCAGCGCCCGCTCGATCGCCTCGACCACGATTTGCCGCGCTTCGGCCGCATCGCCCCATTCGCCGATGCGGACCCACTTTTCCTCTTCCAGATCCTTGTAATGTTTGAAGAAGTGCTCGATCTGCTGGAGCACGATCGAGGGCAGGTCCTGGCGTTCGCCGACATCGGAATAATAGGGAAAGGTCGTGTCGACCGGCACGCAGATCAGCTTTTCATCGCCGCCATGCTCGTCTTCCAGCTTCAGCACACCGATCGGCCGGGCGCGCACCACGCAGCCCGGGATGAACGGGCTGCGCGCCACCACCAGCGCATCAAGCGGGTCGCCATCGGGCGAAAGTGTGTGCGGCACGAAGCCGTAATTGGCCGGATAGCGCATCGGCGTATGAAGGATGCGGTCGACGAACAGCGCGCCTGATGCCTTGTCGAATTCATATTTCACCGGTTCGCCGCCAAGCGGCACCTCGATGACGACATTCAGGCTTTCGGGCGGGTTGTCGCCGGTCGGAATCTTATCGAGTTGCATGAATATTTCTTCCGCATGGTTTTCCGTGCGGCATCCGCTCCATTTGCGTGGCTGCGGGGCATTCATGCCCTTCTCGCTCCACGCCGGCGGGCGGGTAGCGCATGGCGCCTCCCATGGCGAGACCAAATCGGCAATGCACCTGCCAATCCGGCAATTGCGCAGGCAGGATAAACTTGTCACTCTGGCCACAATGCCAGCCGGCCCCTTCTAAGGGTGCGGACTGCGATCTGGGAGAGAGACGATGCATATTGGCCTGGCGACCGGTTTTGCCCATCAGCGCGGCACGAATTATGACGATGCCCGCTTCCTGCGGGAGGAGGTGGAAAACCTCGTGCTTGCCGAGCAGCTCGGCTTCGATTCGGTGTGGATCACCGAGCATCACTTCACCGATTATTCGATGTCGAATGATCCGCTACAGCTGCTGACCTATGTCGCGGCGCGCACCAGCCATGTGAAACTGGGCACGCAATGCATCATCGTTCCGTGGCACAATCCCGCCCGGCTGGCGGAAAAGATCATCAATCTCGACATTCTGTCGAACGGGCGCGCGATCCTCGGCTTCGGCGGCGGGCTCGCGCAGCATGAATTTTCCGGCCTCGGGATCGATCAGAACGCCAGCCGCGCGCTCTATAACGACATTCTCGATGTGCTGATCCCGGCGCTGGAATCGGGCGTGATCGAGGGCGAGGGCGCCTATGGCGTGATCCCGCGCCGCACACTGCGCCCGGCCCCGTTCAAGAGCTTTGAAGGGCGCAAGTTCTGCGGCTCGCTGTCAGGCAATTCGATGTACACCGCTGCCCGGCTCGGCTGCGGCAATATGGTGCTGATGCTGCCCCAGCGCGGCAAGGATGTGCCGCCCGACAAATATACCGAGGTGTGGCAGGAGGTGAACGGGCCGGGCACCATGCCGCCTCCGCCGATGCTGGGCGGCAATTACTATATCGATGAAAGCGCCGACTATGCCGAGGAGCAGGGCCGGAAATATCTCGCCAGCACGATGCGGGCGGCGATCAGGAATTATGGCCTCGATACGCCGGACAAATTCCCGCAGATCAAGGGCTATGAGCACTATGAGAATATGGTGCTCGCGCCCGAGGCGATCGAGCCTTACGTCGCCGAATTCGCCAAGGGCGCGGTCACCGGCACGCCGCAGATGATTCTCGACCGGATGTGGGAATTGAAGCAGGTCTACGCGCCGCAGGGCTTCTTCCCGCACCTCTATTTCGGCGGGATGCCGCAGGACGATGCGCTGAAGAATATGCATCTCTTCGCCGCGAAAGTCCTGCCGGAGATCAAGAGCTGGGAAGCAGAGACGTCGATTGACGACCGCTTTCTGGAAGCGGCGGAATAGGGCCCCACAGTGACACAGAAACTGGAGATCGATCCGGCCTGGTTTGATCCGGCTTCGGTCAGCGAGGAAACGCGCAGCTTCATGGAGAAGCTTACCCGGCAGGCGGCCGAGATCCCCGGCCTAGCGCAGCTGGGTGCGCTCGAGGCGCGCAAGCGGATGGAGCGTGGGCCGTTGATGCTCTCGCCGCGCGGTGAGGACGGGATCATTCCGGCACCCGGCGGGCGGGACTTGCAGATCCGCGTCCTTGCGCCTGAAAATCCGCGCGGGGCGCTGCTCTATTTCCATGGCGGAGGCATGATCCTTGGCTCGGCCTGGGGGCAGGACGAACGCCTGCTGCAGATCGCCGATGGCACGGGGCTGGCCTGCGTCGCGGTGAATTACCGCCTCGCCCCGGAACATCCCTGGCCCGCGCCGTGGGACGATGGCGAGATTGCGGCGCTGTGGCTGGCGGAGAATGTGCGGGCCCGGTTCGGCGGCGATTTCCTCGCGATTGCCGGCGATTCGGCCGGTGCGGCGCTTGCCGCGCCAACGCTGGTGCGCATGCGCGACCGGCACGGCTTTTCCGGCTTCAGGGCCGCCGCGCTGACCTGCGGCACCTATGATGCCTCCGGCACCTCCTCGATCCAGCGCAATGGCACCGCCGGCACGATCAGCGCGGCGGATGTTGCCTATTGCACCGGCTGCTATGCGCCGGATGTGGCGACCCGCAAGGATCCCGATCTCTCGGTGCTCTATGCCGATCTCGCAAATCTGCCCCCGGCGTTGTTCGTCACCGGAACGCGCGACATCTTTCTGGATGATTCGCTGTTCCTCGCCGCGCGCTGGCTGGCGGCGGGCAATGCGGCGCAATTGGCAGTCTATCCCGGCGCGCCGCATAGTTTCGTCAATTTCCCGATTGCGATTGCAGAGCACGCCAAAGCGCGGATCATCGCCTTCCTCAAAGCCCATGCCGATGCCGCCTAGAATCGGTGCCTAGCTTCCATTCGCTGCCAATCGCGCTAAAGGCTGGCGCGCAATGGCAAAGATCGAAACCCCCCGCCCCATCCGCGGCACGCAGGACATTTTCGGCCCTGAGGCGGAGGCTTTCGCCTTCGTCGTCGAGACCTTCGAGCGTGTCCGCAAGCTCTATCGCTTCCGCCGGATCGAAATGCCGGTGTTCGAAAAGACCGAGGTGTTCTCGCGCTCTTTGGGCGAGACCACCGATGTCGTCTCCAAGGAAATGTACAGCTTCGAGGATCGCGGCGGCGAAAGCCTGACCCTGCGGCCAGAGTTTACCGCCGGGATCGCGCGCGCTTTTCTGACCGACGGCTGGCAGCAATATGCGCCGCTCAAGGTCGCGACGCATGGCCCGCTGTTCCGTTATGAGCGCCCGCAAAAGGGCCGTTACCGCCAGTTCCATCAGCTGGATGCGGAAATCATCGGCGCGGGCGAACCGCAGGCCGATGTCGAACTGCTGGTGATGGCGGATCAATTGCTCAAGGAACTGGGCATTGCCGACGGCGTGACGCTGCAGCTCAATACGCTGGGCGATGCAGCAAGCCGCGATGCGTGGCGCGCGGCGCTGGTGGGCTATTTCCGCGATCACGCCAGCAGCCTGAGCGAGGACAGCCAGGACCGGCTTGAGCGCAATCCGCTGCGCATCCTCGACAGCAAGGATGAACGCGACCGGGGCTTTGTCGCCGATGCGCCGAAGATTGATGATTATCTGAGCGGAGAGGCGCAGGAATTCTTCGGCGCGGTGACTGCGGGCCTCGATGCCGCGGGCGTCGCGTGGAACCGCATGAGCTCGCTGGTGCGCGGGCTCGACTATTATCGCCACACCGCCTTTGAATTCGTCACCGACCGGCTGGGCGCGCAGGGCACTGTGCTGGGCGGCGGGCGCTATGACGGCTTGATGGAAAGCCTCGGCGGCGCGCCGACGCCGGCGGTGGGCTGGGCTGCCGGGATCGAGCGGTTGGCGATGTTGGTGGGTGGAGAGGACGTTTCTTTCGATCCCACCCCAATCTTTGCAGTGGTGCCTGACAGCCCTTCAATGCGTGATGAGGCCGACCGTATTGCTCATCATCTGAGGAAGCAGAGCAAGTTGGGTGGGCTGCCTGACTATTATGTTTGGACCTATTTTCGCGGCCACGGAAAAAAGCTTGCCGAAAAGGCCAAGCGTGACGGAGTGGATGCAATTCTCTTTGTCCGTGAGACAGACAAGATCGAGAACGTGCTCAACCTCACAAACGTAAGAGCATCTCACGAAGACGCGATGAGCGACTTGTTTGATATTCTGGAAAGACTGCCAAAGCCATATCACTCAGTTTCTGGGGAAGCATGACCATCCCCGAGGAGCGCCTGGCCCAGATCGCCAACCGCTTTGCCGAACTCGAGGCTCGCCTTGCTTCGGGTCAGCTCGAAGGCGAGGGCTTTGTCGCCGCGAGCCGCGATTATGCCGAGCTGGAGCCGGTCGCCAAGGCGGCCGAGGCGGTGCGCACGCTGCGCGGCGAGCTTGCCGAATTGCAGGCGATTGACGATCCCGATCCGGAAATGCGCGCGCTGGCCGGGGAGGAAGCCGATCGGCTGCGGCAGGAACTGCCCGAGGCAGAGCGCGCGCTGGCGGTGGCGATGTTGCCGCGCGATTCGGCGGATATGCGCCCGGCCATGCTCGAAATCCGCGCCGGCACCGGGGGGGACGAGGCCGCGCTGTTCGCCGCCGATCTGTTCCGCATGTATGAACGCTATGCCGCAGAACAGGGCTGGCGGGTCGAGATGATCAGCGCGAATGCCTCGGACATTGGCGGCTTCAAGGAGATCGTCGCCAATATTGCCGGCACCGGGGTGTTCGCGAAACTGAAGTTCGAAAGCGGCGTCCACCGGGTGCAGCGCGTGCCGGTCACCGAGAGCGGCGGGCGGATCCATACCTCTGCCGCCACCGTGGCGGTGCTGCCTGAGCCGACCGAAGTCGATGTCCAGATCGAGGACAAGGATCTCAAGATCGATATCTACCGCGCCAGCGGCGCCGGCGGGCAGCATGTCAACACCACCGACAGCGCGGTGCGCATCACCCATCTGCCCAGCGGGCTGGTGGTGATCCAGCAGGATGAGCGCAGCCAGCACAAGAACAAGGCCAAGGCGATGCAGGTGCTGCGCACCCGGCTCTATGAAAAGATGCGCGACGAGGCGCAGGGCGAGGAGGCCGAGGCGCGCAAGGCCATGGTCGGTTCGGGCGACCGGTCGGAGCGCATCCGCACCTATAATTTCCCGCAAGGCCGGGTGACCGATCACCGGATCAATCTGACGCTGCACCGGCTGCCGGAAGTGCTCGAAGGGCCGGGGCTGGGCGAGCTGGTCGATGCGCTGATTGCAGAGGACGAGGCCAAGCGCCTCGCCGCGCTGGGGGCGTGAGCGATATGGCCCGTTCGGGTCGGGCGCAGCCGGGGCCCTTCGGGCCGCAGTTTACCGATAGTGTCCGCAGCGCGGGGGCCCGGAAATGATGATCGCCCAGGCCCTGCGCGATGCGGCCAGCCGCCTGGAAGCGACCAGCGACACCGCCCGGCTCGATGCCGAAGTGCTGATGGCCGAGGCGCTTGGCGTTACCCGATCCGATCTGCTGCTGCGCCATATGGAGGATCGCGTTCCAGACCGCTTTGCCGAGCTGCTGGCGCGGCGCGCGGGGCAGGAGCCGGTCGCCTATATCACCGGCAGGCAGGAGTTTTTCGGGCGTGAGTTTCTGGTGACGCCCGAGGTGCTGATCCCCCGGGCGGACAGCGAGACCCTGGTTCTCGCCGCGCTGGAGGCCTGCCCCGCGCCGCAGCGGGTGCTCGATTGCGGGGTCGGCTCGGGCGCGCTGCTGCTCTCGGTGCTTGCCGAACGCGGCGGCGCGCAGGGGATCGGGGTGGACCGCTCGCTCGGGGCGCTGGCGGTCGCTTCGCTCAATGCCGCGCGGCTAGGGCTTGGCGAGCATGCGCGGATGCTGCTGGGCGACTGGACCGAGCCGGGCTGGAGCGCGGCATTGGGGCAGTTCGATCTGCTGCTCGCCAATCCGCCCTATGTCGAACGCGAGGCGGAACTCTCGCCTTCGGTGCGGCGATTCGAACCTGCCGAGGCGCTGTTCGCCGGAGCAGACGGGCTGAACGATTATCATGTGCTGATCCCGCAATTGCCCGCGCTGCTGGCCGAAGATGGCATAGCGGTGATCGAAATCGGCGCCGGTCAGGCCGACAGCGTGCGGCAGATTGCGCAAGCAAGCGGATTCCTGGTGGAGCAGCACCTCGATCTGGGTGGGCGTGTTCGTGCGCTGGTGTTGCGTTTTCCGCTTGGCAAGGCCGGATTTCCGGGGTAGTCACGCTGGCAGGGCCGGCGGTTGGACGAAATTTCCCAACTGCCATGCCACGCTCCAACATTTGCGTAGGGCACCGCGGGGTTACCCCGGTCTGGATGCAGATGGAGGGACCACGCTCTCGCGGCAACGCGCGACGTGGCGAGGGGTCATGCGACCGCCGCGCATGCGAATGCCGGGCGGTTCAAGCTGAGGAAGTTAATTCCCTTGAGTAACAATCGTAATAACAACCGCCGCCGCGGCCGCGGGAATAACCGTTCGCAAGGCGGCAATCAGCTCAACCGGATCGACAGCCGCGCACGCGGCAATGCGCCGCAGATGCTGGAAAAATATCGCAAGCTTGCGCATGATGCCTCGCTCAATGGTGACCGGGTGCAGGCCGAATATTACCTGCAGTTCGCGGATCACTATTTCCGCGTGATTGCCGACAGCCGGGTGCAAAAGGATGACCCGCGCGGTCCCCGCCGCGATTCCGAGCGTGAGCAGTCCGACGAGGACGAGGATTTCGAAGACGAGTTCAGCCGCGGGCAGCGCCAGACGCCGCAGATTCGCCGCGAAGATCCCGCTCCAGAGGGTTCCGAAGGCGCAGATGCGAAGTCCGGTGGCAGCAGCCGCAAGCCGGAACAGGCTTCCGACGATGCCGAGCCGGCGGAAAATCCGTTCACGCGCCCCAATCGCAGCAAGCCGCGCCGCCCTCGCAAAGAGTCCGCCGGCGGGCCTGCCGAGCGGTCGGAAGCGGACCGGGATGATGGCGATTCGGATGGCCGGCTCGATCCTTCGGCATTGCCCGGTGCGATCGGCGCTGACAGCAGTGACGAAGAGCCGAAGGAAAAGCCCGCCAAGCCACTTCGCGCGCGTCGCCCCCGTGCCCGCGGCAAGGACGATGAGGAACTCGAAGCGGTTTCCTGACCGGCTTTTGCGAAGCTTTGCCTGCGCTATTGTGACGGGCTTTTCGACCCTGTTGCAATCCCGCTTGCACCGCTCGCGCGGGCGGGCCACAGGGCTCGTCCATGAGCGCCAGTGCCAAGAAGTCGGCTGATTTGATCGGGCGGATCGCCGCGCACCCGCGGCTGGCCGCTGCGGCGCTCGGGCTGCTGTCGGCCACCGGGTTCCAGCCACTGGCGCTGTGGCCCGTTGCGCTGGCCGCGATGGGTGCCTTTGTGCTCCTGCTCGCCCGCTGCGAGGGTCGGCGCGAGGCGGCATTGCTCGGCTGGCTGTTCGGGCTTGCCCATTTCACCCTCGGCAATTGCTGGATCGCCACCGCATTTACCTATCAGGCCGAAATGCCCGCCATACTCGGCTGGGCTGCGGTGCCACTGCTTTCGCTTTATCTCGCGGTCTATCCCGCGCTGGCCGCGCTTGGCGCGCGCGCGCTGGTTCCCCGGCCATCCGGCTGGATGCTCGCCATCGCCTTTGCCGCCTGCTGGATTGTCAGTGAATGGCTGCGGGCGTGGGTCTTCACCGGCTATGCCTGGGATCCCTTCGGCGTGATCCTGCTGTCAGGCTTTTCCCGCCCCGGCATCGCCGCGCTTGCGCCATGGCTGGGGACCTATGCGCTGTCGGGGCTGGCGGTGCTGATCGGTTCGGCCTGCGCGCTGCTGCTCGCGGCAAACCGGTTCGTGCCGCTCGGACTGCTCGCCGCGCTGATCACGGCGGGCATGCTGTGGCCCGCCGCGCCGGGGCTGGAGGGGACCTTGCGCTATACGCTGGTGCAGCCTGACATTCCGCAGGAAGAGCTCAATGATGCGCGGTTTTACGAGGGGAATTTCCGCAAGACCGCGCAGCTGACCCTGCCTGCCCGGCCGGACGAGCACCGGCTGGTGCTGTGGCCGGAATCCGGCGTGCCCGACTATCTTCTCGATGGTTATCCGCAGCGCTATTATGACCAGATGACCGCCTTCGGCGATCCCGATCTCGCGCGGCTGAGGCTCGCGCGCATGATCGGGCCATCCAGCCTGTTGATGACCGGTGCGGTCGATCTGGAGATTCGGGGTGGCAGAGCCGCCGGCGCGCGCAATTCGGTCACCGCGCTGAACGATCGCGGCCAGGTGGTCGGCAGCTATTCCAAGGCGCATCTGGTGCCGTTCGGGGAATATCTGGCATTGCGCTGGCTGCTCGAACCGCTGGGCGCCAGCCGGCTGGTGCCCGGCTCGATCGATTTCTGGCCCGGGCCGGGGCCGCGCACGCTGAATCTTGGCACCTGGGGCAAGGCCGGGGTGCAGATCTGTTACGAGATCATCTTTTCGGGCCAGGTGGTCGATCGTGAGCACCGGCCGGATTATATCTTCAATCCCTCTAACGACGGCTGGTTCGGCAGCTTCGGCCCGCCGCAGCATCTCGCCCAGGCGCGGCTGCGCGCGATCGAGGAGGGCCTGCCGGTGCTGCGAGCCACCACCACCGGCATCAGCGCGGTGATTGACGCACGCGGTGTGGTGCGGGCCCATGCGGCGCAGAATGTCGCCGGACGGCTCGATGGGCTGGTGCCGCCCGCCCTGCCGCCGACACTGTTCGCCCGGCTGGGGAACCTGCTGCCGCTGGGCTGGGCCACGCTGTTGCTCATCGCTGCCGTTGCCTTGCGCCCGCGCCGCCGTTACGACCGCCACGCTTGATTTGGTCATCGGTTGGGAAACGGGGAAAAGCCTCCATGCGCGCCACCTATTTATTCACGTCCGAGAGTGTGTCTGAAGGTCATCCGGACAAGGTATCGGATCAGATATCGGATGCGATTGTCGATCTGTTTTTGTCGAAGGATCCTGAGGCGCGGGTTGCGTGCGAGACCTTGACGACGACCCAGCGGGTGGTTCTGGCAGGCGAGATCCGCTGCAAGGGCGTGTTCGAGGATGGTGCCTGGGCGCCGGGCGCGCTGCAGGAGATCGAGGATACGGTGCGCGGCGTGGTGAAGGATATCGGCTATGAGCAGGCGGGGTTTCACTGGCAGACGCTGACCTTCGAGAACCTGCTGCACGGCCAGTCGGCGCATATTGCGCAAGGGGTGGATGCCAGCGGCAACAAGGACGAGGGCGCGGGCGATCAGGGGATCATGTTCGGCTATGCCTGCGATGAGACCGCCGATCTGATGCCGGCGACGCTTTATTACAGCCACAAGATCCTGCAGCGCATGGCGGCGGATCGCCATTCGGGGGCGGCACCGTTTCTGGAGCCGGATTCCAAGAGCCAGGTGACGCTGCGCTTTGACCAGGGCAAGCCGGCGGCGGCGACCGCGATCGTGGTCTCGACCCAGCATGCACCGGGCTATGACGAAGGCGCCAGGCAGGCCGAGCTGGTTGCCTATGTCAAGCAGGTGGTGGCGGATATCCTGCCGGCCGAGCTGCTGTCGGACGCGACCGCCTATCACATCAATCCCACCGGCAGCTTCGAGATCGGCGGGCCTGACGGGGATGCCGGGCTGACCGGACGCAAGATCATCGTCGACACCTATGGCGGGGCCGCGCCGCATGGCGGGGGCGCGTTCAGCGGCAAGGACCCGACCAAGGTCGACCGTTCGGCCGCCTATATCACGCGCTATCTGGCCAAGAACATCGTTGCGGCGGGGCTGGCCAGCAAATGCACGATCCAGCTGGCCTATGCGATCGGGGTGTCCCAGCCGCTTTCGCTCTATGTCGACACGCATGGCACCGGCACGGTGGAGGATGCGCGGCTGGAACAGGCGATCCGCTCGCTCGACAGCCTCGGCGGGCTGACCCCGCGCGGCATCCGCACCCGCCTGGGGCTCAACAAGCCGATCTACCGCAAAAGCGCCGCCTATGGCCATTTCGGCCGCACGCCAGAGGGCGACTATTTCCCCTGGGAAAGAACCGACCTCGCCAGCGAACTCAAGGCCGCGCTGGCTTGATCTAGCGCGAGGATTTCCCCTCCGCGCGGGCCCGATCCTGGCCAGAAACCCAGTTTAGAGCGCCTCAGGCAGTGGCGTAGACTGCAAGGTCTTCGTCGGGCCAGCTGGTGAGCCGGGGTGTTGTGCGGCGGAAGAACAGCGTGGGAAGTTTCACCAGCGAAAGCGACTTGTGAATCCAGTAATCCGCCCAGCGTTCGCGCCATTTGGCGGTCACCCGTCCGCGCGCGTTGAGCCAGCTGTGATAGGGCAGCCAATGATCAGGCTCATCGGTCTCGACCACCTCGAAGATCCGCCGCATCGCCTTGTTGGACCTTACATGCGGATTTTTCAGCAGGCTCTCGACCTGGGCCATGCCGCGCTGTTCGGTGAGCATGATCACGCGGCACAGCTTCTCGAATTCATCGGGATCAGCGACAACCATTGAGGTGTCGAGTTCTTCGATCGAACAGCCGAACACAATCTGGATGAAATGATCGATATGGCCGCAGGTGCGATCCACCTTCAGCGGCATCCTGCCTTCGATCTCGAACCAGCGGCGGAACATCCGGTAATGCTTGTGTTCGTCGGCCCGGTGTTTCTCGATTGCGGCAATGAACGCGAAATCGCCCGGGCAATGCTGCCGCGCAGCCTCAAGCACGCGATCGAGCGAGGTATAGCCGCGATGCTCATTATAAATATAGATCGATGCCAGCACATCGAGAAATCGGGCGCGGTAGGCGGCGAGTGGTGTCATTTGCACTCTATCACATATTCGCAGCGCCGGCGCCATCAGCTCCGGCGATAGTCGGCGGTGATCGAACCGGCGGCGGCCAGCTCTTCCTCATGACTTTGTTCACGCCAGCTTTCGGCGAGCGCTTCCTGCTCCCACTGCTGCATCGCCGGATGCGCGATGATGTGATCGACCCATGTGCCGGCCTGTCCGACGTCGAGCCCATAGCTGCGGATGCGCCAGGCGACCGGGGCGTAAAAGGCGTCGGCGGCGGAAAATTCCGGACCGGTTAGCCACGGCCCGCCGAAACGATCCAGCCCCTCTTCCAGCAGTTCGCGCAGCCGGGCGATGTCGCGGCGCAGCGCGGGTGAGTGGGGCAGCGGCGCGACGCGCACCCCGACATTCATCGTGCATTCGCGGCGCAGTGCTCCAAAGCCGCCATGCATCTCGGCGGTAATGCATTGGGCAAAGGCGCGCGCTTCTTCTTGCCGCGGCCAGACCCCGTCATGCCGATCTGCGAGATAGAGCGCGATCCCCAGCGAATCCCAGATGCTGCGTGTGCCATCGAGCAGCAGCGGCACCTGCCCGGTAGGTGAAAAGGCGCGGAATTCGTCGTAATTATCAGGCTTGGTGAAGGGCTCTATCCGGTCGACAAAGGGAATGCCGAGCGCCTTCATCAGCAGCCAGGGCCTGAGCGACCAACTCGAATAGTTCCGGTTGGCCGTGATCAGCGTGTAGCCCATGGATCGCTCAGCTTTCGTAATGGGCGGTGGTCTTGGCGGCCACTTCGTCGGCGGTCACGCCCGGCGCCAGCTCGACCAGCCGGAAGGGACTTGCATGATCGCTCCGCTGGAACACGGCGAGATCGGTGATGATCATGTCGACCACATTCCTGCCGGTGAGCGGCAGGGTGCAGGCGGGAATGAATTTGGGGCTGCCGTCCTTGGCGCAATGTTCCATCACCACGATGATCTTCTTGACCCCCGCGACCAGATCCATCGCGCCGCCCATGCCCTTGACCATCTTGCCCGGGATCATCCAATTGGCGATGTCCCCCCCTTCGGAAACCTCCATCGCCCCCAGCACGGTGAGGTCGATATGGCCGCCGCGAATCATCGCGAAGCTGGCCGCGCTGTCGAAAAAAGCCGATTGCGGCAGCTCGCTGATGGTCTGCTTGCCGGCATTGATCAGATCGGGATCGACTTCGTCATCAAACGGGAACGGCCCGATGCCGAGCATGCCATTTTCAGACTGGAGCGTGACTTCGACCCCATCCGGAATGTGATTGGCCACCAGCGTCGGAATCCCGATGCCGAGATTGACATAGAAGCCGTCCTGCAATTCGCGCGCGGCGCGCCCGGCCATCTGGTTGCGGTCCCAGCCCTTGGTGAGCGTGTCAGTCATCAGGCGGCCTCCCTTTCGCGAACTGTGCGGAATTCGATTTTCTTGTCATAGGGGGCGCCCACCACCATGCGCTGGACATAGACGCCGGGCAGATGAATGCAGTCGGGATCGAGGCTTCCTGCCGGGACCACTTCTTCCACCTCGACCACGCAGACCTTGCCGCAGGTGGCGGCGGGCAGGTTGAAATTGCGCGCGGTCTTGCGGAACATCAGATTGCCGGTGGTGTCGGCCTTCCACGCCTTGACGATGGCGAGGTCAGCGAAAATCCCGCGTTCGAGGATATAATCCTCCCCGTCGAAATTCTTGACCTCCTTGCCCTCCGCCACAGCCGTGCCGACCCCGGTCTTGGTATAGAAGCCGGGAATGCCTGCGCCGCCGGCGCGCATCCGCTCGGCCAGGGTTCCCTGGGGGCAGAATTCGACTTCGAGCTCGCCGGCGAGATATTGCCGCTCAAACTCCTTGTTCTCGCCGACATAGGAGGAAATCATCTTGCTCACCTGGCGGGTGCGCAGCAGCTTGCCGATGCCCTCATTATCGATCCCGGCATTGTTGCTGGCGAAAGTGAGATTCTTCACCCCGCTGGCCTGGATCGCATCCAGCAGCCGTTCGGGAATGCCGCACAGGCCAAAGCCCCCTGCCGCAATCAGCATGCCGTCACTGAGCAAACCGTCGAGAGCGGCGGTGGCGTCGGGAAAAAGCTTGTTCATCAAATCTCCTGTGCGCGGGAGAAGCGGCACTTGGCCAGCTTTGCTGCGCCGCAATAGACATTGCAATGGCGCTTGTCATCATGCCGGGGCTATGATCACGGGCCTATCGCATCGGAGAACGGCATGAAGATTATCCACCTGCTGCTGATCGCGCTGGCGGCGCTGCAGGCATCCTGCAGCGATCATGCCGCCAATCAGACCGCTACGGCCCCTGCAGCAGCGCCGAGCTCTGCCGCGCCCGATCCGGCTGCGATGTCCTTTCTGCCCGATGCGATTCGGGCCTTTGGAACTGAACCCTTCTGGAGCGCGCAGATCGCGGATGGCAAATTGACCTATCTGACGCCAGCGACTCAGGCCAGTGGCGGGCTCAGCGTGCCGGTCCAGCGCGCAGATGGGGCTGCCAGCGTGCAATTTACGGCCATGGTGGGCGGCGACGCGCTTCAGATTCTCGTTACGCCGGGGGAATGCAGCGACGGGATGTCGGACAACAGCTATCCTTGGACGGTTGAGCGCACATTGGGCGAAGACGTGGTCGAAGGCTGTGCCGAACCGGCCAGGCCCTGAGCATGCGGCCGGCAATTTCCGCTACGGAAAGCTTGATGTTGCAGTGCAATGATATGCGGCAAGCAAACCGGCGAATTTGCGCTGTCGCTGCCCATGCAATGGAGCTGGAGCCTGAAATGGCCGTTGCGATTGCGTCATTTTCAACAGATGATGCATTATTTGCAACATGAGATGAGCTTTTCGCACTTGCACAAAAGTGGGGTGCGGAGCATATCAAAATGGCCTTTCAGGCATCCTCTCCCAAAACTTCCATGGCCCGGCCGGCAACGGTCGGGCCTTTTTTCGTCCGCCGCCGGCGCGACCGTTCGGCAATGTCGCGATTGCCTATTTGCAATCGGTCCATGCGCTTCCTAGCTAGTTCCCTACGGGCTGATCGAGACCCGAAAGAGGAAGCTTTGACCATGGCGGACGCAGACGCAGCAATAGTCGATAGTGGGACCGTCAGGCTGCAAGTAGCTGCGGCACGGCAGGAAGAAAGCGGCCACGGCATCGCGCGTATGCCCCGATCGGTCTTTGCGCGGCTTGGCATCACCGAAGGCGATGTCGTCGAAATTACCGGAAAGCGCTCCACCGCGGCGATCGCGGTTCCCGCCTATGAGGAAGATCAGACGCTCGATGTGGTGCGGCTCGACGGGCTGCAGCGCGGCAATGCCGAAACCGGCTCGGGCGAGCATGTCACGATACGCAAGGCCGATTCGCGCCCTGCGACGCGGGTTGTCTTCGCGCCGGCCCAGCGCGAGATTCGCCTGCAGGGGCCGAGCCAGGCGCTCAAGCGCAATTTCTTCCGCAAGCCGCTGGTCGCCGGCGATCTGGTGGCGACCCATGGCCAGCAGCCGGTGCGCGATGTGCCGCCCGAAGTGATGCGGATGTTCAATGCGCCAGCCTATGCGCTCACCCAGATCCGGCTCACGGTGGTATCCACCGCGCCCAAGGGCATCGTGCATATCGACGAGAACACCGAAGTCGAACTGCGCGCCGAATTCGAGGAACCGCGCGACGGGCGCGGCACCGTCAATTACGACGATGTCGGCGGGATGGGCGATACGATTCGCCAGCTGCAGGAAATGGTCGAGCTGCCGCTGCGCTATCCCGAATTGTTCACCCGGCTCGGGGTCGATCCGCCCAAGGGCGTGCTGCTGCACGGCCCGCCGGGCACCGGCAAGACGCGGCTGGCGCAGGCTGTGGCCAATGAGAGCGATGCCGAATTCTTCACCATCAACGGGCCCGAGATCATGGGTTCGGCCTATGGCGAGAGCGAGAAGCGCCTGCGCGAAGTGTTCGAGGAAGCCTCGCGCGTGGCGCCATCGATCATCTTCATCGATGAGGTCGATTCGATCGCGCCCAAGCGCAGCGAAGTGCATGGCGAGGCTGAAAAGCGTTTGGTCGCCCAGCTGCTGACCCTGATGGACGGGCTCGATGCGCGGTCCAATCTGGTGGTGATCGCGGCGACCAACCGGCCCGATGCGATCGACGAGGCGCTGCGCCGGCCCGGCCGGTTTGACCGTGAAATCGTGATCGGCGTGCCCGATGAGAAGGGCCGGCGCGAGATTCTTGGCATCCACACCCGCGGCATGCCGCTGGGCGAGGGGGTCGATCTGGCCGAACTGGCGCGCACTACGCACGGATTTGTCGGCGCGGATATCGCCGCGCTGGCGCGCGAGGCCGCGATCGAGGCGGTCCGCCGAATCATGCCGAAGATCGATCTCGACGCCCAGACGATCCCGCCCGAAGTGCTGGAGGAACTCTGCGTCGAACGGCGCGATTTCGTCGAGGCGCTCAAGCGCGTCCAGCCCAGCGCGATGCGTGAGGTGATGGTCCAGGCGCCGACCGTCGGCTGGTCCGATATCGGCGGGCTCGATGAAGCGCAGGAGAAATTGCGCGAAGGCGTCGAACTGCCGCTGCGCAATCCGCAGGCCTTTCACCGGCTCGGGATCCGTCCGGCCAAGGGCTTTCTGCTCTATGGCCCTCCCGGTACGGGCAAGACCCTGCTGGCCAAGGCGGTCGCGAAAGAGGCGGAAGCCAATTTCATCTCGATCAAGAGTTCCGACCTGCTGTCCAAATGGTTCGGCGAGAGCGAGCAGCAGATCAGCCGCCTGTTCGCACGCGCGCGCCAGGTGGCGCCCTGTGTGGTGTTCATCGACGAGATAGACAGTCTGGTGCCGGTGCGTGGCAGTGGCACTTCGGAGCCGCAGGTGACGGCGCGAGTGGTCAATACGATCCTGGCCGAGATGGACGGGATGGAAGATCTGCAGTCGATCGTGGTGATCGGTGCAACCAATCGCCCGGCGCTGGTCGATCCCGCCTTGCTCAGGCCGGGCCGCTTCGACGAGCTGGTCTATGTCGGTACGCCCGACGCTGCTGGGCGCGAGCATATTCTCAAGATCCATGCGCGCGACATGCCGCTGGCCAAGGATGTCGATCTCGCCGCGATTGCCAAGCAGCTTGACCGGTTCACCGGGGCGGATCTCGAAGATGTCGTGCGCCGCGCAGGGCTGGCGGCGATCCGCCGGGCGGGCGAATCCGTGAAGACGGTCAATGCAGCGGATTTCGCGCTGGCGCTGGAGGATTCGCGCGCCACGGTGACCTCCGCGATGGAGGCCGAATATATGAAGATGAAGGGCGAGCTGAAGCAACGCGCCGCCGAAGCGCATCCGATCGGCTTCATCCATGAAGGCATGATCGAATCGACCCGCGCCCGCAAGCACGAGTGAATTGAGCCACGAGTGAGTCAGGCGGGGTCGAGCGCTCCGGCCGCTGCGGCGGAGGGGGCGGCGGGGGCGGCGGGGGCATCGTTCGCGCTCGTCTCGATCCGCCGGCGGACAATCGCCTCGGGCTGGTTCTGGCCAATCCAGGCGAGGATCGATTCGCGAATGTCGCAGCGCAGGTCGAACGCCTGTGAGGCGTCGGCGGCGCTCATCAGCAGGCGCACTTCGATCGATTGCGGGCTGGTTTCGGTCACCTGCAGCTTGCACACGCGCTTGTCCCACAAGGTGTGGGCCTTGAGCTGCCGCTCGAACTCACTGCGCAGCGGGCCGATGTCGGCCAGCGGATCAAGATGCAGGAACACGGTGCCAAGCAATTCGGCGCTTTCGCGGGTCCAGTTCTGGAAGGTTTCCTCCAGGAATTTGCTCGTCGGAACCACCAGCCGCCGTTCATCCCAGATCCGCACCACCACATAGGTCGTGCGGATATCCTCGATCCGGCCCCATTCGCCATCGATGATCACCACGTCATCGATGCTGATCGGCTCGGTCACGGCCATCTGGAATCCCGCAATCAGCGATTTGAGCGCGGGCTGCGCCGCTGCGCCGATCGCCAGCCCGGCGAGCCCGGCAGAGGCCATCAGCGTAACCCCGATATCGCGCACTCCGGGGATCGAGAGCAGCATCAGCCCGACGGTGACGAAGATGATCACGAAGCTCGCAATGCGGGAAAATATCGTCAGCCGGGTGCGCCGGCGGCGGGCCATGCGATTGTCGGGCTGGGAAATGTCATTGTGCAGCTCGGCTGCCCTCACCAGCGTATGCATGATCGAAAGCGCAATCCAGCCAACCAGCGCGGGCATTACGAAGCCGCCGAGCCGGTCCCAGATCACCGCCAGCGATGCAATCTCGCGCGAGGCGAGCACCAGCCCCAGTGCCACAACCGAATAGCGGGTTGGACGGGCCAGACCCTTCAGCAGCAGATCGTCGGTCTCGCTCTCGCTCGCCAATGCGATGCGCTTGAGAATGCCGAACAGAAACCGGTGAATGATCAGCGCAAGCGCCACAGCCACGACAGCTGCGATGACGGCGGTGATGAGATTGCTTAACCAGAAGGGGAGGCTGGCGGTGAGGTCGTCGATCAGGCTGAACATGGGGCGGACCCTATGGGCGTTGACCTGCCGATTCAACCGCAGCCATGATCAATGCGCTGCATCCCAGCTTGCGCCAGTCCCGATATCGATCCCCAGCGGCACGTCCAGCGTCACCGCCGGCTGTGCGGCTTCTGCCATGGTCGCCTCGATCACCGGCCTGGCCGCCTCGGCGTCCGCTTCGGGCAGTTCAAACACCAGCTCGTCATGCACCTGCAGCAGCATCCTGACATGCCCCAGCCCGGCCTGCGACAGGGCGGGCATCATCCGGACCATGGCGCGCTTGATGATATCGGCGCTGGTGCCCTGGATCGGGGCATTGATCGCGGCACGTTCGCTGCCCTGGCGCTCGGCCTGGTTCTTGGACCCGATTCGCGGAAACCAGGTCTTGCGGCCGAACAGCGTCTCCGAATAGCCGCGCTCGCGCACGCTTTCGAGAGTCTCGTGAATATAGCGCTGGATGCCGGGGAAGCGCTCGAAATAGCGATCGATCATCGCCTGTGCTTCATCGGGCTCCACCCCCAGGCGGGTGGCAAGCCCCCAGCGGGAAATGCCATAGAGGATCGCGAAATTGATCGTCTTGGCCCGCGCTCTGGTGTCGCGATCGACATGGCCGAACATTTCCTCGGCGGTGCGGGCGTGGATGTCTTCGCCGCGCGCAAATGCGTCCTTGAGCGCGGGGACATCGGCCATATGCGCGGCGAGCCTGAGCTCGATCTGGCTGTAATCGGCCGCCAGCAGGACATTGCCGGGCTCAGCAACGAAGGCCTTGCGGATCTGCCGCCCTATTTCGGTGCGGATCGGGATATTCTGAAGATTGGGGTCGGTCGAGGACAGGCGCCCGGTCTGGGCCCCGACCAGGCTGTAGCTGGTGTGGACCCGGCCCGTCGCCGGGTTGATCGCGGCCTGCAGCGCGTCAGTATAGGTGCTCTTGAGCTTGGCCAGCTGGCGCCAGTCGAGCACCTTGCCGGCAATCTCCGCCCCTTCACCCGCGAGCCGCTCAAGAATTCCCTGGTCGGTTGAATATTGCCCGCTCTTGCCCTTCTTGCCGCCCTTGTACCCAAGCTTGTCGAACAGGATGTCGCCCAGCTGCTTGGGGCTGCCGATGGTGAAATCCTGGCCGGCCAGCGCGTGAATCTCGCCTTCAAGCGCGCGAATCCGCTCGGCAAATTCGGCGGACAGCCGGGCGAGCTGTTCGCGATCGACCCGGATCCCATGGCGCTCCATCTGCGCCACCACCGGGATCAGCGGACGGTCGACCTGCTCGTAAATCCGCGTCCCGCTTTCGATCACCAGGCGCGGTTTGAGCAGTTTCCACAGCCGCCACGTGACATCTGCATCCTCGGCGGCATATTCGGTTGCCCGCGCGATCGGCACCTCGGCGAAGGAAATCGCCTTCTGCCCGGTCCCGCAGACCTCCTTGAAGGCGATTGGCGTGTGCCCGAGGTGGCGCTGGGAGAGCTCGTCCATCCCGTGCCCGCCGCCGATCCCCTGCTCGCCGCGTCCGGCGTCGAGATCGAAGCTGAGGATCATCGTATCGTCGATCGGCGCGACGCCGACCCCATAGCGCGCGAGCACGTTGAGATCATATTTGATGTTCTGCCCGATCTTGAGCACCGCATCGTCTTCGAGCAGCGGCTTGAGCAGGTCGAGCGCGGATTTGCGGGATATCTGCAGCGGCGTCTCGGCCAGCAGATCGGTCCCGCCATGGCCCAGCGGGATATAGCAGGCGTCATTGGGGCCGAGCGCGAGGCTCACCCCGACCAGATCGGCCTGCATCGCGTCGAGCGAGCTGGTTTCCGTGTCGATCGCAATGCAGCGCGCCGCATGGGCGCGTTCGACCCATCCGGCGAGCGCCTCGATCGTCTGCACGGTCTGATAAGCGCTGCGGTCAATTGCCGGCATATCGGGCGGTGACTGACGGCTTCCGCCATGTTCGCCGCTTGGGGACGCAGCTGCGCCGGCATTGTCCGGCTTGGCGGGATCAAGATCGGTTTTGCGCTCGGGGCTGCCCCGGCCATCGCCCAGGCGCCTCAACAGGCTGGTAAAACCATGCTTCTCGAGGAATTTCGCCAGCGGCTCCTTGGGGATTTCGACCAGCTCGAAATCTTCCAGCGCGACCGGAAGGGTGCAATCCTGCTTGAGCTCGACCAATATCCGGCTGAGCCGGGCCATTTCGGCCTCGTCGATCAGGCGCTCGCGCAATTTGGAAGGCTTCATTGCCTCTGCTGCAGCGAGTGCGCTTTCCAGATCGCCATGGTCCTGAATCAGCTTGGTCGCGGTCTTGGGGCCGATGCCATAAATTCCCGGGATATTATCCGCCGAATCACCCATCAGCGCGAGCACATCGCCGACCTTTTCCGGCAGGACGCCGAATTTTTCCTCGACCTCGGGTATGGAGATGCGCTGATTCTTCATCGTGTCGAGCATGTCGATCTCGCCACCCGTTGCGGGATCGGTTCCGATTAGCTGCATCAGATCCTTGTCGGAGGAGACGATCGTAACGGCCCAGCCGCGCCGGGTGGCCTCGCGCGCATAGCTGGCGATAAGATCGTCAGCCTCGAAGCCCGCCTCCTCTATGCAGGCCAGGCTGAAGGCGCGGGTCGCATCGCGAATCAGGGGGAACTGGGGGACAAGATCTTCCGGCGGCGGGGGCCGATTCGCCTTGTACTGGGCATAGAGTTCGTTGCGAAATGTATGCGATCCAGCGTCGAGAATGACCGCCAAATGCGTCGGACCGTCGGCCTTGTGGAGATCCTCGGCAAGTTTCCACAGCATAGTTGTGTAGCCATAGACCGCCCCGACCGGGGTGCCTTCAGGGTCTGTCAGAGGGGGAAGCCGATGGTAGGCGCGGAAGATATAGGACGACCCGTCGACGAGGTAGAGGTGCTGTGTGGCAGTCATTGCGCGGTGGTAGCAGCGCGCCGGTGCGAGGTCAGCCCGAATCGTCTGGATCGATCCGCCGGGCCCGGATTGTCATAAATCGGTCTCAATTGGGACCCACAAGCTGTCTGGAATATGGCGCAGTCCGGGGCTCTACACCCTGCCGACTGCTAACAAGCTTGCATCCCTCTGATTTGGACATTATTTGTCGACCCCGAAGTCTGCTTGAGACGGCAGGCTTTGCGTGCGGCATCATGTCGTGCGTAGTCTACTCGCTGTTCAAGGATTACTATTCATGCGCAAGATCGTTCTCGCTGCCGCCGCTGCCGGCGCTGCACTGACCCTCGCGGCCTGCCAGTCGGAAAAGACTGAGGAAGCCACCGAAGCACCCGCAATGGACGAAGCTACCGAAACTCCGACCGACGCGGCTACCGATGCAGCCACCGATGCAGCAGCCACCGACGCTGCTACTCCGGCTGCTACCGACACTGCTTCGGAAGCTGCCAAGTAATCTGGCGGTTATCGAATCGGAAAGGGCGTGGCCTCGCGGCCACGCCCTTTTTGTTTGCGCATTATTCCGGTTTTCCGCGCGGCTGATGGCTTGGCCTCAGGCGCAGCGCCGATTGCCTAGCTGTCGCCGCCAGAATTATATGAGCTGCTGAGCATCACGCGCGAATCCGAAAATCCATCATAGATCGCGCGTGCAATCGTGGCGATCCTGTCAGTCCGGTTGGCCTTTTCACGCTGGCCGGTGACATAGATGGCCAGTGCAATCGAACGTCCATCGGGCAGTGTGATGATCCCGACATCGCTCGATGTATTGTAAAGCGAACCGGTCTTGTGAGCCACCGTGACTTCGGCTGGCAGCTTGCCCGGGATGCGGGTTTTGCCAGTCTGGCACCGCTCCATCGCCCCGATCAGCACATCGCGGCTCTCCGGGGAGAGCCAGCGGCCTTCGTAAAGCCCCTTGAGCAATTCGACCATCGCCAGCGGCGTCGCCGAATCGCGCGGATCGATATAGGTCGAAGGGTCGAATTCGGTCTCGTCGCGGACCAGGGTGGCAATATCGCGGTTCAGGCTGAAGCCTTCGATCCCGGCATTTTTGACCCATTGATTCACTGCCTTGGGCCCGCCGACCACCGCCAGCAGCCCGTCAGTTGCCTGATTGTTGCTGCGGGTGAGCATCAGCTCGATAAGTTCGCGGGCAGATTTGACCGGGCCCGGCCTGACCGGCGCGGCAGCGGTGGAAAGCTTCTTCGAGGGTAGCGAGACCATCATCGGGAAACGGTCATCCAGGCTCCAGCGGCCCTTGTCGACGCCTGCCAGGAAGGTCGCGACAATGGCAATCTTGCTGGTGCTCGCCATCGGGAAGCGCTGATTGCCGAGGATCGATATTTCCTCGCCCGACTTGAGATCGAGCGCGGCGACGCCGATCCGGCCGTTGCTGCCGTCAGCCAGCTTGGCGACATATTGTTCGAGCGCCGAATCATAAGTCGGCTGCAACAGGCGCGGTGCGCGCTGTTCGGTCCCAAAGGCGCGATCGAATTGATCTTCAAAATTTTCAGCACCCGCATTCACCGGTGCGATCGTTGCCGCGCCGAATGCAAGTGCTGCGAGTATATGTCCGATTTTGTGGATAGCCATGCCCCCACCTAGCCAAAACAAGCTTTGTATTTCCTTAATCGCTTGAATCCGCACGACAAGCAAGTGCGCGATGAAGCGGGTGGCGCAAACCGATGAAGCGAGATTCCAGGCCCCGCAATGGCGCGATGCGGACCGGATCGGGCGGGGCCAAGCCTGATTCGGCGCGCCGAATCCCAATGGAAAGGGCCGGGGAATTGCTTCCCCGGCCCCGGCCGTTTCACTTATTGGCGTGCGCCGGGCTTAGAAGCCCATGCCGCCCATGTCGGGCATGGCGGGACCGCCAGCCGGCTTGTCCTCGGGCAGCTCCGCAATCGCCGCTTCCGTGGTGATCAGCAGACCCGCGACCGAAGCCGCATCCTGCAGCGCGGCGCGTACGACCTTGGTCGGGTCGATCACGCCGGCCTTGACCAGATCCTCATAGATGTCGGTCGAAGCGTTGAAGCCGCGCGTTTCATCATTTTCCCGCAGCAGATTGCCGGCGACAACCGCGCCGTCAAAGCCTGCATTGGTTGCGATCTGACGCAGCGGGGCCTCGATCGCCTTGCGGATGATGTCGATCCCGCGGGTCTGGTCGTCATTGGCGCCCTTCATGCCGGCAAGAGCCTTGGTGGCATAGAGCAGGGCGGTGCCGCCGCCGGGGACGATACCTTCCTCGACTGCAGCGCGGGTTGCGTGAAGCGCGTCGTCGACGCGGTCCTTGCGTTCCTTCACTTCGACTTCGCTGGCACCGCCGACCTTGATCACGGCGACACCGCCGGCGAGCTTGGCCAGGCGTTCCTGGAGCTTCTCGCGGTCATAATCGCTGGTCGTGGTCTCGATCTGGGCGCGGATCTGTTCGACCCGTGCCTTGATGTCGTCGGGGTTGCCGGCGCCATCGACGATGGTGGTGTTGTCCTTGTCGATCGTGATCGTCTTGGCCTGACCCAGCATGCCGACCGTGACGCTCTCGAGCTTGATGCCGAGATCTTCACTGATCATTTCGCCGGAGGTGAGGATCGCGATATCCTGCAGCATGGCCTTGCGGCGATCGCCGAAGCCCGGTGCCTTGACGGCCGCAACCTTCAGCCCGCCGCGCAGCTTGTTGACCACCAGAGTGGCCAGCGCTTCGCCTTCGATGTCCTCGGCGATGATCAGCAGCGGGCGACCCGTCTGCACCACCGCTTCGAGCACCGGCAGCATCGCCTGCAGGTTCGACAGCTTCTTTTCGTGGATCAGGATGTAGGGATTTTCGAGCTCCACAACCATCTTTTCGGGATTGGTCACGAAATAGGGGCTGAGATAGCCGCGATCGAACTGCATGCCTTCGACGACATCGAGTTCAAACTCGAGCCCCTTGGCTTCCTCGACCGTGATCACGCCTTCCTTGCCGACCTTTTCCATGGCTTCGGCGATCTTCTCGCCGACTTCCTTGTCGCCATTGGCCGAAATGATGCCGACCTGGGCGATTTCCGCCGAACCGGCGACATCCTTCGAACGCGACTGGATGTCTTCGACAACCTTGGTCACGGCCAGATCGATGCCACGCTTGAGGTCCATCGGGTTCATGCCCGCAGCGACCGACTTCATGCCTTCACGCACGATGGCCTGAGCCAGCACGGTGGCGGTGGTGGTGCCGTCACCGGCGAGATCATTGGTCTTGCTGGCGACTTCGCGCAGCATCTGCGCGCCCATGTTCTCGAACTTGTCCTTGAGTTCGATTTCCTTGGCGACGGTGACGCCGTCCTTGGTGATGCGCGGCGAACCGAAGCTCTTGTCGATCACGACGTTGCGGCCCTTGGGGCCGAGTGTGACCTTTACCGCATCGGCGAGAATGTCCACGCCCTTCAGGATGCGCTCGCGCGCATCGCGCGAGAATTTCACTTCCTTGGCTGCCATTGTTCTGTTTCCTCTTTACGAATGTGATGGTGGAGAAAAGCGCTGGGGTCCGGCGATCAGCCGATCACGCCCAGAATGTCGCTTTCCTTCATGATCAGCAGGTCTTCCCCGTCGATCTTGACTTCGGTGCCGGACCATTTGCCGAACAGCACGCGGTCGCCCGCCTTGACGTCGAGCGGGGTGATGGTGCCGTCTTCGGCCCGGGAGCCGGTGCCGACGGAGACGATTTCGCCTTCGCTGGGCTTTTCCTTGGCGCTGTCGGGAATGATGATGCCGCCGGCCGTTTTTTCTTCGGCCTCGATGCGACGGACCAGCACACGGTCGTGCAGGGGTCGGAATGCCATGATGATGACCTCTTCCAGAAATGAGTGTTCACGATAGTTGGCACTCTTCGATGAGAGTGCCAGCGGCGCGCATATGGTGACGCTGCCGGGGCAGGTCAAGCACCTTGGCCGGGATTTTTCGGCTGGCTTGACGATTCAGGCTGGAACCAGGCCAAGAGCCTCGCGCCGGTGCCAGCGCCACAGCATCAGTGCGGCAACCACCACCAGGCCCACCGCCAGGCCGATCCATACGCCGGTGCCCTGCAGCGGCGTGGCAAAGCCCAACAGCAGCGAACAGCCAAGCCCGGGAATCCAATAGCCGAACAGAGCAAAACCCATCGGCACCCGTGTATCCTGCAGCCCCCGCAAAGCGCCCATGGTCACCGCCTGGAGCCCGTCGAACAGCTGGAAGGCCGCACCCACCGCCATATAGCGCACGGCAAAGCCGACCAATGCGATATTGGCCAGGGCCCCGACATCGACATAGGCGGAAAGCAGCAGGCGCGGGATCAGCAGCATGGCGGCGGCGCTCACCGTCATAAAGCCGACGCCGCTGACAATGGCTGCCCACCCGGCCAGGCCGATCGCGGGAATGTTTCTGGCACCATAATGAAATCCGACGCGGATCGCCGCCGCCTGGCCGATGGCAAAGGGCACCTGGAAGGCAAAGGACGCAAGATTGATCGCCAGCGTATGGCCGGCAAGCTCGGCCGGTCCGAACCGGCCCATCAGAAAGGCGGCGCCGCTGAAGAAGCCGGCTTCGGCGACAACGGTGATCGCAACCGGGGAACCGATCCGCAAGATATCGAACAGGCGCTGCCATTCGGTGCGCCAGAAGCGGCCCCAGATATAATAGCGCCGCAAGATGCGATTGCGCTGGATCGCCAGCGCATAGGCACCCAGGCTCACCAGCGAGGCGATGATCGTGGCGATGGCGGAACCGTCGAGCCCCAGCTTCGGCGCGCCGAAATGGCCGAACACCAGCATGTAATTGCCCAGGCAATTCACCGCCACGCCAAGCCCGGTGATGAGCGTGGCGTAATAGGCGCGGTCGAGCGCCGAAATGAAGGTCCGCAGCACATTGGCCAGCAGCATGCCGGGCATCGCCCACAGCAGCAGGCCAAGATAGCCGGTTGCGAGCGTAGTGATCGCCGAATCCTGCCCGGTCAGCACCATCAGCCGCTCGCCCTGGCTGCACAGCGCCATGCCGAACGCGCTGCTGGCCAGCGCCAGCCACATGCCCATGCGGGTTGAACGCCGCACTTCGCGCACGGCATGTCTGCGCCGGCCGAGCTCTGCCGCGATCAGTGCGGCGACCGAGCCTGACAGGCCCGAAAGGCTCCAGGTGACCACCCCGAAGATCGCCACGCCAAGGCTGGCCGCAGCCAGCGCCTCTTCGCCCAGCCGCGCCACGAAGATCACGTCTGTAGCATGCGTCGCCATCTGCAGCAGACCGGCGAGCGCCAGCGGCACCGCTATGCGCAGCGTGGCGGCGAGCTCGGATCGCCAGGTCGGAAGGGCATCATCCTTGAACATAAAGCCGGCCCGGATAGGCGCGGTGCATGCATCGCGAAAGGTTCAATTGAAACCGCCTTTGCGATCCTGCCTGCATTGCGGCAAGCCTGCCACAGGCATGATCGCAGGCGGCGTGATCGGGCTGGCGCGGAACCCAAATTGCACTTGGCAGAGGCGGGCCATCCGTGCATTTGCGGGCGCCTATGCGATCTGGCAGGAGACTCATACAATGAAAATGGTTGGACTTGCAGGCGTGGCCGGGCTGGCTTTGCTGCTGACTGCATGTGGCAGCAAGGACGATGCGGCCGGCGAAACCCAGGCTGTGCCGACCGCGGGCGAGAGCCAGACCACTGACCTGGCTCCAGGCGAAGCCGCCACTGGTGACGCGCAGCCCGGCAGTCCGGCGGCGAGCGAGACAGCAGCCGGTGCCGCCCCGGCCAGCGCAACGCCTGCCAGCGTGCCTTCGCCCAGCGCGCCTGTTTCCAGCGCGCCTGTTTCCAGCGCGGTAGCCATGGCGGTGCCGGTTGGTTTCAACCAGTGCAAGGTGTGCCATTCGGTCGAAAAGGGTGACAATGGCATCGGGCCGAGCCTGGCGGGGATTTACAAGACCAAGGCCGGCGAAGTGGCGGGATTTGATTTCAGCGCGGCGATGAAAGCCTCAGGCCTGGTCTGGGACGACAAGACGCTGGACAGCTATCTCAGCAATCCGCGCGGCGTGGTCCCCGGCACGAAGATGAGCTTTGCCGGGCTGAAAGATGACGCCAAGCGCAAGGATGTGATTGCCTATCTCAAGACCTTGAAGTGAGCGGCCGCGAGGCGCTTGCCTGACACGAAAAGGGCGGCACCTTGCGGTGCCGCCCTTCCATCTGCGGATGCTTCAAGACATCCGCAAAACCTGGTGAAGATTACTTCAGCTCGACGGTGCCGCCGGCTTCTTCGATCTTCTTCTTGATCTCTTCGGCTTCCGCCTTGTTCACGCCTTCCTTCACGGCCTTGGGCGCGCCTTCGACGAGCGCCTTGGCTTCGCCCAGACCCAGGCCGGTGATTGCGCGGACTTCCTTGATCACGTTGATCTTCTTGCCACCGTCGCCGGTGAGGATCACGTCGAACTCGGTCTGCTCTTCGGCAGCCGGAGCGTCAGAAGCAGCGGCCGGGCCAGCAACGGCAACGGCAGCAGCGGCAGAAACGCCCCATGCTTCTTCAAGTGCCTTGGCAAGCTCGGCGGCTTCAAGAACGGTCAGCTTCGAAAGATCGTCTACGATTTTGGCGATATCGGCCATTTGAACATACTCCAATCAGATAGCTTGGCCCGGTGCGGGACATCCGCCGCCGGGTAAATTCGCTGGAAAAACCGCTTACGCAGCGTCCTTGGCGGCATAGGCGCCAAAGACACGGGCAAGCTTGGCTGCCGGGGCGGTCGAAAGCTGGGCGATCTTGGTCGCCGGTGCATTCATCAGACCCACGAGCTTGCTGCGCAGTTCATCGAGCGAAGGCAGAGAGGCGAGCGCCTTGATCCCTGCTTCGTCGAGCAACTGACCGCCCATTGAACCACCCACGATTTCGAGCTTCGGGTTCGTCTTGGCGAAGTCCACGGCTGCCTTGGCGGCGGCGACTGGATCGACCGAAGTCGCCAGCGCCGTCGGGCCCGAGAGATATTCCTCGAGGCCTTCGTAAGCCGTGTCCTTGATGGCAAGCTTGGCAAGACGGTTCTTCGCAACCTTATAGGACCCACCGGCATCCCGCATTTTCGTGCGCAGATCGGTGGACTGAGCCACCGTCAGGCCGAGATTGCGGGTGACAACCACCACGCCAACCTCGTTGAAAGTTGCGTTCAGCAGTGTGACCGCGTCGGCTTTTTGCGAACGATCCATGCCTTACTCCTTCACTATGGCCATGCGCGGCGAATCCCCGCATGACCGGCTACATTTGTCCATGCCGGATGAACGGCACGGGCGAGTCCATTGAAGGGGAAGGAGCTGCACCAATCAGGTGCCTTTGCAGACCCGCGGGGGGGCCTGCGTCAATCTCTGTCCCCGTCTAGGCTGGAAATTAAGCACCGGCAATTTCCGGTGCACCAACTGTCTCGGACGGTTGATCGGCAGGCATGGCCCGCCGGTCGGGGTGGGCATCTAGCACCGCTCCCCCCTGAGTCAAGCTGTGCGGCCAGGTAAGGCAATATTAACCCTGACCTGCGAACTCCCAAACGGAACGAGTATATATGGGGCATCCATGGCAGAAGTGGCGATCGACACGAAGCGCAGGGCGCTGAACCGGTTTATCCGGCCGGCCGTGGTCGACCGCGCCGAACAGGTGGTGGTTGCGCTGCTGTGGGCCTTGCTGCTGCAGCGGGTGCTCAATTCGTCCAACCCGCTGGCGCTTCTTCTTTTGCTGTCGGAAACGGCGGTGGTGGCCTTTGTGCTGGTGCGCAGGTCATCGCGGGAAATTTCGATCAGGCTGGGCGACTGGCTGGTCGCGGTCACCGGCACGGTTGCGCCTCTGCTGGTGATGCCGGGACCAAGCCTGTTTCCGGCATTGGTCCCCCTTGGCATCGCGCTGGTGGCGTTCGGCAATCTGTTCCAGGTCTGGGCCAAGCTCTATCTGCGGCGCAGTTTCGGCATCGCACCGGCCAATCGCGGGGTGAAAGCGGGCGGGCCATACCGGATCGTGCGCCATCCGATGTATACCGGCTATATGATCGCCAATGTCGGGCTGCTGATGCTGATGCCCTCGCTGATCAATCTGGCGATTTACGCCATCGCCTGGTGGGCGCAGGTGCTGCGCGTGATCGCCGAGGAGCGGCATCTCAGCGCGGATCCGGCCTATCGTGAATTGATGGGCAAGGTACGCTATCGCCTGATTCCGGGCATTTTCTGACGCTGCACCATATAAAGGGCAGAGCCCCCCGGCTGGATTAGCCGGAAGGCTCCGCATCGCTGGCATAGCCCAGCAATTCACCCGGCTGGCAGTCCAGCTCGCGGCAGATCGCCTCGAGGGTGGAGAAGCGGATTGCCTTGGCCTTGCCGGTCTTGAGGATCGAGAGATTGGCCAGGGTCAGGTCGACCCGTTCGGCCAGCTCGGTCAGGGTCATGCGCCGTTCGTGCAGCAGATCATCGAGCTTCACGGTGATGCGCGTCTGGATTTCCGGCGGCATCAAACGGTTCCTTCCAGCTCGTCGCGCATTTCGGCGCCCTTGAGGAACACCCGGGCCAGGATGAACAGCACGATCGCCAGGCCGAAGCCGGTGAGCGAGACGTCCGAACTGATTTGGAACGAATCTGAATCGAGCTGCGGCTTGAGCCAGCTCCCCAGCAGCGTTGCGGGAATGCCCAACAGCTGGACGATGATCGCCAGCCAGGCCATGCGCTTGAGCCGCGCGGCATTGGCGAGCGTGAAGGGATCGCCAAGGCCCACAGTATCGATGATCTGGGCCAGGCGGGTGACGAAATCATACATCAGCCCCAGTGAGACTATGATGATGCCGATCACGACCACCACCGCGCCGGTGATCTCGTTCAGTTCGCTCGGCGATACCTCCACGATCAAATGATCGCCAAACAGGCTATGGCCCATGATCGCGGCTGCGGCGGCCAGGCCGAGCCCGATCATTCCGACAGCCAGCCCGATCCGGACGACGATGGTCGCCAGCCTGGCGGTGATCAGCAGCGGATCCTTTTTCTTGGTGGACATGGTTCTGGCTCCTTGAGCTGGTTCAGGCCGTGTGGGTTTCAGGCAAGCAGCGGCCCGGCATAGCTCGTGGCCGGGGTGGTGATCACCGGGACCCACAGCATGGTGGCGATAAGGATTGCGGCGAGCGCGGCGGTGAGGTTGGTCGTATATTTGGTCATTTGTTGAACTCCGATATGGTCGATATCGATATTCAATATGGCGAGTCGCGCTTATTGTCAATCAATAATATCGAAAAACGATAATCTTCATATCGTTTAACGGGATAGCCGGGCTTTGCACGGGCTTTGAGCGGGCAATGGGCGCGGGCAATGGGGCCGATTGCGCGCCTTGCTGCGGCGCAGCGTTTGACAGAATCACCCGGCATTCCTATATGGCGCTCTGTCAGAGATGCTTCGAGCAAGGCGGGCCCGGCGCGGGGGCTCACCCAGGAAGGAAGCACTGGCAATCCATAGTCGCGACGCAAGCTGCAGGTTCGCCCCGTGCTGGGTGGATGCCTGCGGCTTTTTCGGCGTCTGCGGCTTGGGCCACTTCCCGTGTGTGGCAATCAGGAACGGCCGGTGCAACTAGGCGCCGGCTCGAAACACAAGAGGCACTACCCTCCCATGGCGACGAGCAAAGCCCCCGCGGCGAAACCTTCGAACATTTCCGGAACCGCCAAGCGGCGCATCCGCAAGATTTTCGGCGACATTCACGAAGTCGTGAAAATGCCGAACCTGATCGAGGTTCAGCGCGAAAGCTACGAACAGTTCCTGCGTTCCAACCGCGAGACGGGCTATGTCTCGGGTCTTGAGAAGACGCTGCGCTCGGTCTTCCCGATCCGCGACTTTGCCGGCACGGCAGAGCTCGACTTCGTGCATTATGTGCTCGAAGATCCGAAATATGACACCACCGAATGCCGTCAGCGCGGGATCACCTATGCCGCGCCGATGAAGGTCACGCTGCGCCTGATCGTGTTCGAAGTCGATACCGAGACCGAGACCCGCTCGGTCCTCGATATCAAGGAGCAGGACGTTTACATGGGCGACATGCCGCTCATGACCCATAACGGCACCTTCATCATCAATGGCACCGAACGCGTGATCGTGTCGCAGATGCACCGTTCGCCGGGCGTGCTGTTCGACCATGACCGCGGCAAGACCCATTCCTCGGGCAAGTTCCTGTTCGCCGCGCGGGTGATCCCCTATCGCGGTTCGTGGCTCGATTTCGAATTTGACGCCAAGGACATCGTGAACGTCCGGATCGACCGCAAGCGCAAGCTTCCGGTCACCTCGCTGCTCTATTCGCTCGGCTTCGACAGCGAACAGATCCTCAATGAATTCTACAATACGGTTGTCTGGGAGCGTATCTCGGGCAAGGCGGGCGACGGCTGGAAGATCCCCTATGTGGCCGAGCAATGGCGCGGCCAGAAGCCGACCTTCGCGCTGATCGACGCCAATACCGGCGAGGAAGTGTTCCCCGCCAACCAGAAGATTTCGCCCCGCGGCGCCACCAAGGCAGCCAAGGATGGCCTCACGCATCTGCTGATCCCGACCGAGGAAATCTTTGGTGGCTATGCCGCGAAGGACATGATCGACGAAAGCACCGGACGCATCTGGACCGAGGCCGGTGACGAGATTTCGCCCGAGAACCTGGCCATGATCGACCAGGCCGGCGTCGACCGGATCGAACTGCTCGACATCGACCATGTCAGCACCGGCCCCTGGATCCGCAACACGCTGCAGGTCGACAAGGCCGAGAACCGCGACGAAGGCCTGGAGGCGATCTACAAGGTCATGCGCCCCGGCGAGCCGCCGACGAAGGAAACCGCCGAAGCCCTGTTCGAAGGCCTGTTCTTCGATCCGGACCGCTATGACCTTTCGGCAGTCGGCCGGGTCAAGCTCAACATGCGGCTCAACCTCGATGCCGAGGATACCGTCACCACCCTGCGCTCCGAGGATATCCTCGCGGTGGTCAAGGAGCTGGTGAACCTCAAGGACGGCAAGGGCGAAGTCGACGATATCGACAATCTCGGCAACCGCCGCGTGCGTTCGGTGGGCGAACTGCTCGAAAACCAGTACCGCGTTGGCCTGCTGCGCATGGAACGCGCGGTGAAGGAGCGGATGAGCTCGGTCGATGTTTCGACCGTGATGCCCAATGATCTGATCAACGCCAAGCCGGCCGTGGCCGCGGTGCGTGAATTCTTCGGATCGTCGCAGCTGTCGCAGTTCATGGATCAGACCAATCCGCTTTCGGAAGTGACGCATAAGCGCCGCGTGTCTGCGCTCGGGCCAGGCGGCCTGACGCGCGAACGCGCCGGCTTCGAAGTGCGCGACGTTCATCCGACCCATTATGGCCGCATCTGCCCGATCGAGACCCCTGAAGGCCCGAACATCGGGCTGATCAACTCGCTCGCCAGCTTCAGCCGGGTCAATAAATACGGCTTTATCGAAACCCCCTATCGCAAGGTGATCGACGGCAAGGTTACCGCCGACGTGGTCTATCTTTCCGCGATGGAAGAACAAAAGCACACGGTGGCGCAGGCCTCGGCCGAGCTGAACGGGGACGGCAGTTTCGTCGACGAGCTGGTCTCGGCGCGCGAAAATGGCGAATTCGTCATGGCGCAGCGCGAAAAGGTCACGCTGATGGACGTTTCGCCCAAGCAGCTGGTCTCGGTCGCCGCGTCGCTGATCCCGTTCCTGGAAAACGATGACGCCAACCGCGCCTTGATGGGCTCGAACATGCAGCGCCAGGCGGTGCCGCTGGTTCGCGCCGAGGCGCCGTTTGTCGGCACCGGCATGGAAGAAACCGTGGCGCGCGATTCGGGCGCTGCGATCGGCGCGCTGCGCGGCGGCATCGTCGACCAGGTCGACGCGACCCGCATCGTGATCCGTGCATCGGGCGATATCGAACCCGGCAAATCGGGCGTCGATATCTATACGCTGCAAAAGTTCCAGCGTTCGAACCAGAACACCTGCATCAACCAGCGTCCGCTGGTGAAGGTGGGCGAAATCGTTCAGGAAGGCGATATCATCGCCGATGGCCCCTCGACCGATCTCGGCGAGCTGGCGCTGGGCCGCAACAGCCTCGTCGCCTTCATGCCGTGGAACGGCTATAATTATGAAGACTCGATCCTGATCAGCGAACGCATCGTGAAGGACGATGTGTTCACCTCGATCCATATCGAGGAATTCGAAGTCATGGCCCGCGATACCAAGCTCGGGCCGGAAGACATCACCCGCGACATTCCCAATGTCGGCGAGGAAGCCCTGCGCAACCTCGACGAGGCGGGCATCGTCTATATCGGCGCGGAAGTGCATCCGGGCGATATTCTGGTCGGCAAGATCACCCCCAAGGGTGAAAGCCCGATGACGCCGGAAGAAAAGCTTCTCCGCGCGATCTTCGGCGAAAAGGCCAGCGATGTGCGCGACACCTCGCTTCGTCTGCCGCCGGGTGTGGCCGGAACGATCGTGGAAGTGCGCGTGTTCAACCGCCACGGGATCGAGATCGACGATCGTACCCGCGCGATCCAGAATGAGGAAATCGAACGCCTCAAGAAGGATGCCGAAGACGAACGCGCGATCCTCAACCGGGCGACCTATAACCGCCTGCGCGACATGCTCACGGGCCATGTGGTGGCCGCCGGGCCCAAGGGCGTGAAGAAGGGTGTGACGGTCGACGAAAGCGTGCTTGAAAGCGTCGAGCGTTATGAATGGTTCAAATTCGCGGTTGCCGACGACAAGCGCCAGATCCAGCTGGAAGCCGTCAAGACCCAGTATGACGAGGCCGTCAAGATCATCAACGAGAAGTTTGAGGATCGGCGCGAGAAGCTGGAGCGCGGCGATGAGCTGGCTCCGGGCGTGCTCAAGATGGTCAAGGTCTTCGTGGCGGTTAAGCGCAAGCTGCAGCCGGGCGACAAGATGGCCGGACGCCACGGCAACAAGGGTGTGATCAGCCGCATCCTGCCGTGCGAGGACATGCCGTTCCTCGCCGATGGCACCCATGTCGATGTGGTGCTCAATCCGCTCGGCGTGCCGAGCCGGATGAATGTCGGGCAGATCTTCGAAACGCATCTTGGCCTGGCCGCGCGCGGTCTTGGCCAGCAGGTGCAGGCCGCGCTGGAAGCCTGGCGCGATGCCAATCCGGATCCGCAGACGGCACAGCCGCCAACGGCGCTGGTTGACAAGCTCAAGGATATCTACGGGCCCAACTATCACCAGGAGATCGAAACGCGCTCCACGTCCGAAGTGGTCGAGCTGGCCGGCAATCTCACCAATGGCGTTCCGATGGGGACGCCGGTGTTCGACGGCGCGCGCGAGGCGGATGTATCCGCGATGCTGTCCAAGGCGGGCTATGACACTTCGGGTCAGGTGACGCTTTATGACGGGCGCACCGGCGAGGCCTTCGACCGCAAGGTGACGGTGGGCTATATCTACATGCTCAAGCTGCATCACCTTGTCGACGACAAGATCCATGCCCGTTCGATCGGCCCCTATTCGCTCGTCACCCAGCAGCCGCTGGGCGGTAAGGCGCAATTTGGTGGCCAGCGTTTCGGCGAAATGGAGGTCTGGGCGCTCCAGGCCTATGGCGCCGCCTATACGCTGCAGGAAATGCTGACGGTGAAGTCCGACGATGTGATCGGCCGCACCAAGGTCTATGACGCGATCGTCAAGGGTGACGATACGTTCGAGGCCGGCATTCCGGAAAGCTTCAACGTGCTGGTGAAGGAAATGCGCAGCCTCGGCCTCAATGTCGAGCTGTCCTCGCTCACCGATGACGAGGACGACGAATTCGCCGTTGCGGCGCAGTGAACCGGGCCGTCCTGCCCTGATGGGCAGGACCCCGCCGCTTCGCACCACAGATCGACCCTTCTCGAGGGACTGAAAACATGAACGACCTTACGAAATTCACCAACCAGCTGGCCAAGCCGGAATCCTTTGACCAGATCCAGATCGGGATCGCCTCTCCCGAACGGATCCGTTCGTGGTCTTTCGGCGAGATCAAGAAGCCCGAAACGATCAATTACCGGACCTTCAAGCCGGAGCGCGACGGGCTGTTCTGCGCCCGCATCTTCGGCCCGGTGAAGGATTATGAGTGCCTGTGCGGCAAGTACAAGCGCATGAAGTACAAGGGCGTCGTCTGCGAAAAATGCGGCGTCGAAGTCACCGTCACCAAGGTGCGCCGCGAGCGCATGGGCCATATCGAACTGGCCGCGCCGGTTGCGCATATCTGGTTCCTGAAATCGCTGCCTTCGCGCATCGGCCTGCTGCTCGACATGCAGCTCAAGCAGCTTGAGCGCGTGCTCTATTTCGAGAGCTATATCGTGACCGAGCCGGGCCTGACCCCGCTTGAGAAGTTCCAGCTCCTGACCGAGGACGAACTGCTCGACGCGCAGGACGAATATGGCGAAGACAGCTTCTCCGCCGGGATCGGCGCCGAAGCGGTGAAGTTCATGCTGATGGATCTCGATCTCGTGCAGGAGCGCGACGATCTGATGCATGAGCTGGCGACCACCAAGTCCACGCTCAAGCCCAAGAAGATCATCAAGCGGCTCAAGGTCGTCGAAAGCTTCATCGATTCGGGCAACAAGCCCGAGTGGATGATCCTGGAAGTCGTGCCGGTCATTCCGCCCGAACTGCGCCCGCTGGTGCCGCTCGACGGCGGTCGCTTCGCGACGTCGGATCTCAACGATCTCTATCGCCGCGTGATCAACCGCAACAACCGCCTGAAGCGCCTGATGGAACTGCGCGCGCCGGACATCATCGTCCGCAATGAAAAGCGCATGTTGCAAGAAGCGGTTGACGCCCTGTTCGACAACGGCCGCCGCGGCCGCGTGATCACCGGTGCCAACAAGCGCCCGCTGAAATCGCTCAGCGACATGCTCAAGGGCAAGCAGGGCCGCTTCCGCCAGAACCTGCTCGGCAAGCGCGTCGACTATTCGGGCCGTTCGGTGATCGTGACCGGGCCGGAGCTCAAGCTGCATCAATGCGGTCTGCCCAAGAAGATGGCGCTCGAGCTGTTCAAGCCGTTCATCTACGCCCGGCTCGATGCCAAGGGCCTGTCGATGACGCTCAAACAGGCCAAGAAATGGGTCGAGAAGGAGCGCAAGGAAGTCTGGGACATCCTCGATGAGGTGATCCGCGAACATCCGGTGCTGCTGAACCGTGCGCCCACGCTTCACCGTCTCGGCATCCAGGCGTTTGAACCCGTGCTGATCGAAGGCAAGGCGATCCAGCTTCACCCGCTGGTCTGCTCCGCCTTCAACGCCGATTTCGACGGCGATCAGATGGCCGTGCACGTTCCGCTGAGCCTCGAGGCCCAGCTGGAAGCGCGCGTGCTGATGATGAGCACGAACAACATCCTGTCGCCCGCCAATGGCAAGCCGATCATCGTGCCGTCGCAGGACATGGTGCTGGGCCTCTATTATCTCTCGATGGATCGCGAAGGCGAACCGGGCGAGGGCATGATGCTGTCGGACATGGCCGAAGTGCATCAGGCGCTCGAAGTGAAGGCGGTGACGCTGCACACCAAGATCGTCAGCCGCGTTCCGCAGATGGGCGAAGACGGCAAGCTGACGATGGTGCGCTACAACACCACGCCGGGCCGCATGCTGATCGGCGAGACTCTGCCGCAGTCGCACAAGGTGCCGTTCGACGTGGTCAACCGCCTGCTGACCAAGAAGGACGTCGGCGACGTGATCGACGAAGTCTATCGCCACACCGGCCAGAAAGACACGGTGCTGTTCGCCGATGCGATCATGTCGCTGGGCTTCCGCCATGCCTGCCGCGCCGGCATCTCCTTCGGCAAGGATGACATGATCATTCCGGATTCGAAGGTCGGCCTGGTCGATGAAACCAAGGCGCTGGTTGCCGATTATGAGCAGCAGTATCAGGATGGTTTCATCACCCAGCAGGAAAAATACAACAAGGTGATCGACGCCTGGAGCCGCTGCGGCGATCAGGTGGCTTCTGCCATGATGGACGAGATCCGCGCGACGCCGAAGGACGAAAACGGCCGCGAAGCGCAGATCAACTCGATCTATATGATGAGCCATTCGGGCGCGCGTGGTTCGCCGACCCAGATGAAGCAGCTTGCCGGCATGCGCGGGCTGATGGCCAAGCCTTCGGGCGAAATCATCGAGACCCCGATCATCTCGAACTTCAAGGAAGGTCTGACCGTCCTTGAATATTTCAACTCGACCCACGGCGCCCGCAAGGGTCTGGCCGATACCGCGCTCAAGACGGCAAACTCAGGCTACCTGACCCGCCGCCTGGTCGACGTGTCGCAGGATTGTGTGATCGTTATTGAAGACTGCAAGACCGAGAACGCGCTGGAAATGCGCGCGATCGTTCAGGGTGGTTCGATCATCGCCTCGCTGGGTGAGCGGATCCTTGGCCGGACCACGGCCGAAGATCTGGTCAATGCCAAGACCGGCGAAGTGATCGTGAAATCGGGCACGCTGGTCGATGAAGCCATGGTGGTGGAAATCGAGGCGGCTGAAGTGCAGTCTGCCAAGATCCGTTCGCCGCTGGTCTGCGAAGCGGAAATGGGCGTGTGCGGCACCTGCTACGGGCGCGATCTCGCCCGCGGTACGCCGGTGAACATCGGTGAGGCTGTCGGCGTGATCGCCGCGCAGTCGATCGGTGAGCCGGGCACCCAGCTGACGATGCGGACCTTCCACATCGGCGGCGCGGCGCAGGTCAACGAAACCTCGCATCTCGAAGCGATCTCGGACGGCAAGATCGTCTATCGCGATATGCCCACGATCAAGGACAAGCGCGATCGCCTGCTCTCGCTGGCCCGCAATGGCGAGATCCTGGTGATCGATGCCGAAGGCCGCGAGCGCGAGATCCACAAGGTTCCTTACGGCACCGTGCTGATGTTCAAGGATGGCTCAAAGGTGAAGGAAGGCGAGCGGATTGCCGAATGGGATCCGTTCACCCTGCCGATCATCACCGAGCAATCGGGTGTGGTGCGCTTCCAGGATCTGGTCGATGGCAAGACCATGGTCGAGCAGATCGATGAGGCCACCGGTATCGCCCAGCGCGTGGTGATCGAATATCAGGCTGCCGGCCGCAAGAAGGAAGACCTTCGTCCGCGGATCACCCTGCTGGGTGCGGAAACGGACAAGAAGGGCGAGGAAACCGAGGCGGCGCGTTATATGCTCGCCCCGGGCACCTCGATCTCGGTCGAAGACAATCAGCGGGTCGAAGCGGGTGATATTCTCGCCCGTGCCACCCGCGAAGCTGCCAAGACCCGCGACATCACCGGCGGTCTGCCGCGCGTCGCCGAACTGTTCGAGGCGCGCAAGCCGAAGGATTGCTCGGTGATCGCCAAGGTCTCCGGCCGGATCGAATTCGTCCGTGACTATAAGGCGAAGCGCAAGATCGCGATCATCCCCGAGGATGGCGTGCCGGTTGAATATCTGATCCCCAAGACCAAGGTGATCGACGTTCAGGAAGGCGATTTCGTCCGCAAGGGCGACAATCTGATCTCGGGCAGCCCCGATCCGCACGACATCCTCGAGGTGCTCGGCGTCGAGGCTCTGGCCGAATATCTGGTTGCCGAAATCCAGGAAGTCTACCGGTTGCAGGGCGTGAAGATCAACGACAAGCACATCGAGGTGATCGTTCGCCAGATGCTGCAGAAGGTCGAGATCACCGATGGCGGCGATACCACGCTGCTGCCGGGCGAGCAGGTCGATTATGAGGAAATGAACGAGCACAACGCCAAGCTGACGAAGTCCAAGCGTCCGGCCGAAGGCAAGCCGGTGCTGCTCGGGATTACCAAAGCCTCGCTCCAGACCCGGTCGTTCATCTCGGCGGCTTCCTTCCAGGAAACCACCCGGGTGCTCACCCAGGCTGCGGTCGAGGGCAAGCGGGATTCGCTTATCGGGCTCAAGGAAAACGTCATCGTCGGCCGGCTGATCCCGGCGGGCACGGGCGCGGGCATGAACCGCATCCGCGTTGCCGCCACCAGCCGCGATGTCGCGCTGCGCGCCCAGTATCGCAAGATGCAGGATGCGATCATCGCCGCCAATTCGGCTGAGGAAGAACGCAAGGCGGAAGCCCTGCGCGATCCGGCAGACGATCTGGGCGATGATCCGCTGGCCAAGGTCGAGGGTGAAACCCACGGCACCGATGCCGATGCGGGCGATTACCTGAATGTGGAAGCGAGCGACGAAGCCGAAAGCTGAGCTTTCGCTTTCGCGCGATGAATTGGCCCCGCCGGAGTTTGCGCTCCGGCGGGGCTTTTCTTTTGCCAGCCGCACCGGGCCGGCAAGAAGGCAGGCTTGCAAAGCGCACAGCAAAAGGCCCGGAGGTTTCCCTCCGGGCCTTTCGTTCGTCTGTGGCCTGCGGGCCGGCCGGGCTTAGTTGCCCGAACCAGGTCCGTAGGTGATTTCCACGCGGCGGTTCTGCAGCTCGCGCACACCGTCTGCGGTGGGAACGCGCGGGTTGGCTTCACCGAAGGCCTCGCTCGAGATCGCACCACCGGGGATGCCCTTGGTCACCAGATAGCTCTGGACCGAGGCATTCCGGCGCTTGGACAGACCGACATTGTAGGTCGCGCTGCCCGAACGGTCGGCATAGCCGGCCAGCATGATCGGAACGCTGGAGCAGTTGCCATAGGCGGCCACTGCGCTGTCCAGGGTCGTCGCAGCCTCAGGCGTGATGTCCGACTTATCCCAGTCGAAGAACACGATGTAGGGCCCCTTGTTGCACACCGGCGGAGGCGGCGGCGGGGGAGGCGGCGGCGGGAGGCGGCGGAGGCGGCGGCGGGGGAGGCGGCGGCGGAGGCGGCGGAGGCGGCGGGGTTGCCGACCGGCCAAGGTTGGCCGACAGCGTCAGCAGCACCGAATGCGAACCCCAATCGCCCTGGCGCGTGTCGGTCAGATCATTGACCTGGTAATTCGCGACATTCTGATAGCGATATTTGAGGCCGAGATCGAAGGTGTCATTCAGCGGCATCCGCAGACCGGCGAGCAATTGCCAGGCGAATTTGGTGTCGCTGTCATCGATGCGGACATTGGCCGGGGGGCCGCTGTGCACGATATTGTGATAGACGCGGCCAACACCCACGCCGCCGCCGGCAAAGGCCTGCAGCCCGTCATCGCTGCCGAGATCGAACAGGCCATTGAGCATCAGGCTCTTGACGCTGGCGTGGCCGGCAACATCGCCATTGGCAATCACGCCATTGGGGGTGAACAATTCCTGATTCTTGACCCGGCGATAGCTGCCTTCGCCTTCAAGCCGGAAGGGGCCGAAATCATAGCCGATGATCCCGCCGACATCATATCCGTCGCCACCGATCTGGACGATTTCCGGGCCGATCGGCGTGGTCACGTCTTGCAGGTGAAACTCATCGGTCGCGACGACCATGCCGCCGTCGATTTCGATATAGGGGGCGTTGTCGCGGGCGAATGCCGGCGAGGCCAAGGTGCTCAATGATGTGAGCGCGAGGAGGTATCTGTATCTCATTTGGGGGAACCCTGTGCTGTTGATGGTGAGGGCCAACCGCCTGCAATCCGCTTGAATTGCGCAGTGTCAGCTTGCCGCGTCACAGGGCCATAACGGCGCTGCCGGGATTCGGTTTCCGGCATCCGGCCTGATCACATGGAACCTGTCTCCTTTGCGCAACAGGTCGGGACCGGCCACCCGCCGCGAACGGCACATTCCTGCCAGCTGAGAAAAATTTCCTACAACTGCCCGATCTGGCATGACCGGGCCCATGCCAGTTCCATCCGATCACCCAATATCCGTTGAATCGACCAATATCCGTTCAGCCAATGGCGCTATCGGATGAACGCGATTTTCTCCCAGAGCACTGTCAACTTTGTCAACTTCGCCCCGGCGGCGTGCATGTCACAGGGATGTGCAGGGGCCGGGTCAATTCTTTGCGGGCAAGGCATCTGTTCCCGATTGCCCGCATCCGCGCCGCATCCTAGACGCATCCCATGGCCGATACGCTTTCCATCACCCTCGCCCAGCTGAACCAGAATGTCGGCGATATTGCCGGCAATGCCGAAGCTATGCTCAAGATCCGGGCTGAAGCCGGCAAGACCGATCTGGTCGTGTTCCCCGAAATGCATCTGGTCGGCTATCCGCCCGAGGATCTGGTGCTCAAGCCTGCGTTGGTCGAACGCGCTGCGGCGGAAATCGAACGGCTGGCGCTGTGCACCGGCGATGGCGGCCCGGCGATGCTGGTCGGCAGCGTCTTTGTGCGCGACGGGGCCCTGCACAATGGTGTGGCGCTGCTCGATGGCGGGCGCGTCACCGCCACGCGCTTCAAGCATGAATTGCCCAATTATGGCACCTTTGACGAGATGCGCCTGTTCACCCCCGGCCCGCTGCCCGAGCCGGTGCTGTTTCGCGGGGCGATGCTGGGTCTGCCGGTGTGCGAGGATATCTGGCATCCCGATGTCTGCAGCCATCTGGCCGATTTCGGCGCCGGATTGTTCATCTGCGTCAACGGCAGCCCCTATGAGATCGACAAGGATGTGCTGCGGATCGACGAGATCGCCCGCCGCCGCGCGGTCGATACCGGGATTCCGCTGGCCTATCTCAACCGCGTTGGCGGACAGGACGAGCTGGTGTTCGACGGGGCAAGCTTCGTGATCAATGGCGATGGCAGCCTGGCGGTGCAGATGCGCGATTGGGAAGAACAGGTCGTCGAAACCAAATGGACCAAGATCGCGCGCGGCTGGAACTGCAATCGCGGCGAGCTGGAGGGACTGACCGACAAGTCCGAGGAAACCTATTGCGCGATGGTCATGGCGCTGCGCGATTATGTGAACAAGAATGGCTTCCCGGGCGTGGTGCTGGGCCTGTCGGGCGGGATCGACAGCGCGGTCTGCGCCGCGATCGCGGTCGATGCCCTGGGGCCGGAACGGGTGTGGTGCGTGATGCTGCCCAGCCGTTTCACCAGCCAGGCCAGCCTGGATGATGCACAGGCCTGCGCCAAGGCTCTCGGCTGCCGCTACACCACGATCCCGATCCAGCCTGCCGTGGAGGGATTCGACGCGATGCTGGCCGGGGATTTCGCCGATGCCGAGGTCGATATCACGGAGGAGAATATCCAGTCGCGCATTCGCGGTGTGACGCTGATGGCCCTGTCGAACAAATTCGGCCCGATGCTGCTGACCACCGGCAACAAGAGCGAGATGAGCGTTGGCTATGCCACGATCTATGGCGATATGGCGGGCGGCTATAACCCGCTGAAAGACGCCTATAAAATGACCGTGTTCGGCATTTCCAAATGGCGCAATACGGCAGTGCCCAAGATCGGGTTTGGCCCTGCAGGCGAGGTAATTCCGCAGTCGATCATCGACAAGCCGCCGAGCGCCGAATTGCGGCCCGATCAGAAGGACGAGGATTCGCTGCCGCCCTATCCGGTGCTCGACCGGATCCTGCTGGGTCTGGTGGAGCATGAAAAAAGCGTGGATCAGCTCACCGCCGAAGGGCTCGACCGCGCGGTGGTCGAGCGGATCGAACATCTGCTGCATCTGGCCGAATACAAGCGCCGCCAGGCCCCGCCGGGGGTCAAGCTCGGCAGCCGCAATTTCGGGCGCGACCGGCGCTATCCGATCACCCATAGCTTCCGGAGCAAATAGCGCAGGCAACGGCGCGAATGACAAGCGGGGCCCAAGGCGCTAACGGCGCTGGCATGGCTGTCACCACTCGCTTTGCCCCATCGCCCACCGGGCGGCTGCATGTCGGCAATATCCGCACTGCGCTGCATAATTGGATGCTGGCGAAAAAGTCCGGCGGGCGCTTCCTGCTGCGGATCGACGATACCGACAAGGAGCGCAGCCGCGAGGACTATGTCGATGCGATCAGGGCGGATCTCGCCTGGCTGGGGCTCGATAGTGATGGCGAAGAACGCCAGTCAGACCGCTTCGCCCTGTATGAAGATCACTTTGCGCGGCTGGCGGCGGCAGGCCGGATCTATCGCTGCTATGAAACGTCGCAGGAATTGGAGCTCAAGCGCAAGATCCTGCTCGGCCGGGGCCTGCCGCCGATCTATGACCGCGCGGGGCTGGCGCTGACCGAGGCTGACCATGCGGATTTCGCCGCGAAGGGCATCGCGCCCCATTGGCGTTTCAAGCTCGACCATGGGACGCCAATCGAATGGGATGACGGGATTCGCGGAGCCCAGCATTTCGAGCCTGCTCAGCTTTCCGATCCGGTGGTGCGCCGCGCCGATGGATCGTGGCTCTATATGCTCCCCAGCGCGATCGACGATGTCGAGATGGGCGTGAGTGACGTGCTGCGCGGGGAGGATCATGTTTCCAACACCGCGGTGCAGCTGCAGATGTTCACCGCGCTCGGCGCCACACCGCCGCGCTTCGCGCATGAGGCGCTGCTGGTGGGCAGCGAGGGCAAATTGTCCAAGCGGCTCGGCTCGCTGGGCGCCGATGCCTTTCGCGAACGCGGGATCGAGCCTGAGGCGCTGGTGGCTCTGCTCGCCCGGCTCGGCACCTCGGCCCCGGTCGAGCCAATCGCGGATCGCGAGGCGCTGATCGCGAGCTTCGACCTTGCCAGCTTCGGCCGCGCCCCGGCGCGGTTCGACGATGCCGAGCTTGATCGGCTCAATGCCGCGATCCTCCATCAGTTCGATTTTGCCCGCGTCGCCCCCCGCCTGCCCGAAGGCATGGGCGAGGATGGCTGGCTGGCAATCAGGCCCAACCTTGCCCATCTGGGCGAGGCGGCGGACTGGTGGCAGGTGGTCACCGGGCCGATCGAAATGCCCGAAATTGAAAGCGAAGACCGCGCCTTCCTCGCCCAGGCTGCGAGCCTGCTGGTCTGGGGCGCGGACCCCTGGCACGCGCTCACCGATGCGCTCAAGACCGCCAGCGGCCGCAAGGGCCGCGCCCTGTTCCACCCGCTGCGCCTCGCGCTGACCGGCAGGGATTCCGGCCCCGACATGAAGGCGCTGCTGCCGCAGATCGGGGAGGCCGAGGCGCGCGCCCGGCTGGAGCGGGCGGCCGCCTGATCAGACTTTATGCTGCTCCAGCTCGTCGCCAGTCAGGGTGACGACATGGAGCAGATTGGTCGAGCCTGGTGTGCCGAAGGGCACCCCCGCCAGCATCACCAGCTTGGAACCGGCGGTGCCGAAGCCGTGGCGCAGCGCCATGCGCTTGCCCTTGGCGACCATCTCCTCAAAGCTGCCGATATCGCGCATGGCGACCGCATGGGCGCCCCACAGCAGCCCAACGCGCCTTGCGGTAATCACAGATGGGGTGAGCACCATCACCGGCACTGCCGGGCGTTCGCGCGCCACCCGCCGGGCGGTCGAGCCTGATCCGGTGAACACCACCACCGCGGCAATCGGGACCGTTTCGGCAATGGTCATGCAGGCATGGCTCAGCGCGTCGGCAGTGGTCGGATCGGGCCGTGTCTCATGGATCCGGATGCGCTTGCGATAGCTTTCATCGCCTTCGATGCGGTGGGCGATGCGGTCCATCATCGCGACGGCTTCTTCGGGCCATTGGCCGGCGGCGGTTTCGGCAGACAGCATCACCGCATCGGCCCCGTCATAGACGGCATTGGCCACGTCGGACACTTCCGCACGGGTCGGCGTGGGGTTCTCGATCATCGATTCGAGCATCTGCGTCGCCACGATCACCGGCTTGCCCAGATTGCGCGCAGCATTGACGATAAGCTTCTGGATCGGAGGGACATCTTCGGGATTGAGTTCGACCCCCAGATCGCCGCGAGCGACCATCACCGCATCGGACAATTCGAGGATTTCGTCGAGCCGATCGACCGCAGCAGGCTTTTCGATCTTGGCGCAGAGCGCGCCGTGTCCGCCCATCAGCTTGCGCGCCTCCGCCAGATCCTCGGGCCGCTGCACGAAGGACAGGGCGATCCAGTCCGCCCCATGCTTCACCGCAAAGGCCAGATCGCTGCGGTCCTTGTCGGTCATCGCGGCCACTGGCACCACCGCATCGGGCACATTCACCCCTTTGCGGTCGGAAATCACACCGCCCACCTCGGCGCTGGTGAGGATTGCATCCTGATCGGCGCGGATCACCCGCAGGCGAATCTTGCCATCGTCGATCAGCAGGCGCTGGCCCTTTTCGAGCACGCCGAACAATTCGGGATGCGGCAGGCACACCCGGGTTTCGTCGCCAGGCTCAGGATTGCGATCGAGCGTGAAATGGCTGCCGTGGCGAATCACCACCCGCTCACCCTCGCGGAATTTGCCGACCCTCAGCTTGGGGCCCTGCAGATCGCACAGGATCGCGATCGGATGGGTGAATTCCTTTTCCAGCGCGCGGATATTGTGGATCGTTTCCGCATGGGTCGCATGGTCGCCATGGCTCATATTGACGCGAAAGGCGTCGACCCCGGCCAGAAACAACCGGCGCAGCATCATCGGATCGCGGCTGGCCGGCCCGATCGTCGCAAGAATCTTGACCTTGCGGCCTCGTGGGCTGAGTTTGGGCTTGTCAGATTTTGCCATGGCGCTGTGCCTATGTCAGAGAGACGGGGCAATACAACCATATCATTTGGCATTTCATCTGGGAAAAATCGTGACCGAAGACCACACATCGCAAAGCGACCCGCTGGACGTTCTGCCAGATGCCATCGCAGCCGAGGCTTTTCGCCGGCTGGTGCGGCATTTGCGCCAGCGCCACGATGCCCAGAATATCGATCTGATGGGGCTGGCCGGCTTCTGCCGCAATTGCCTGGCCGACTGGATTCGCGATGCCGGCTATCCCGCCGACAAGGCCGATGCGCGCGCTCTGATCCATGGCATGGAGATGGCTGAGTGGAAGGCCCGCTTCCAGACCGAGGCAACGCCAGAGCAGCTCGTGCGGATGGAAGAAAGCCTCAAGCTCAACCCGCGCTAGGGATAAGTCGCCTGCCGTGCCTTCACCGGCCCGGCGGGTGCCGCTATCAGCCCGATCACGTGATTCTCATTTCAATGGAGCTTATCCGATGGCCGAAGCCACCGACGACCGCCTGCGCCTTCTGATCGAGCGGGTTGAACGCCTGGAAGAGGAAAAGAAGGGCATCGCAGACGATATTCGCGATACCTATGCCGAAGCCAAGGCGGTGGGCTATGATGTCAAGATCATGCGCCAGATCGTGCGGCTGCGCAAAATGGCGCCCGATGACCGCGCCGAAATGGAAGCCATCCTCGATACCTACAAGGCAGCGCTCGGCCTGGGCTAAAGCCCTTCAACCGAACAGCGGGCCCAGCGCCAGCATCACTGCATTTGACAGCATATGGGTAAGGATCGCGCCGGTAAGGCCGATCCTCATCCTTATATAGCCCAGCATCAGCCCGATCCATGCCTGCGGCAGGACCAGCGGGATCATCAGCGCCGACACCGCTGCATAATTGGTGAGGTGCATCAGGGCGAAGCCGGCCACTACCAGATAAAAGATCGCCGGAAATGCCGCCTTGAACCAGCGGGGTGGATCGAGCCGGCGGCGCAGCAGGAACCAGCCGATTGGCGCCGCGATCAGCGCGCCGCCAAGGGCAAGCAGCATGATTGGCGAGGCTGCGCCGCCACCCATCTTGAGCAGCACCGCCAGCGCCGCCGCTGCACATAGCAGCAGCCACAGCGCGCGCAGCCGGCCGCTCAGCCAGCCGCGAAAAAGCAGCTCCTCGCCCAGCGGCGCCACCACCACGGTCAGCGGCAGCAGCAGGCCTTGCGGAACCGCGTCAAAGGCACTGGGGCCGGTCAGGTCGAACATGCTCGACCACCCCATGACCAGCGGCAGAATCACGCATAGCATCACGGCCAGCTGCAGCAGCGCCAGCAAGCCCAGCCCCCGCCAGGCAGCCAGGCTGCGCAGGCCGGACGGGGCGGTCAGCTGCGGGTGGCGCAAATAGCTCAGGAATTCGCGCAGCACGGGGCCGCTGGCTTTCTGGTCAGGCTCGGTCATCGGTTCGCCTTGTGACAGTTCCATGGGAGAATCGGCAAGACGGGTTTGGCCCGCAAGCGGTTAGCGTTATCTTGCAGCACAGCGAAACAATCGAGGATTTGCACAAATGGCCGGCAGCCCATGGGAAAATTCACGCGAGGAAGGAATGATCGTCACCACCACCCCCACGGTGGAAGGCAAGCCGGTGCGGGCCTATCTCGGGATAGTCGCGGGCGAGGTGATCGTCGGGGCCAATCTGTTTCGCGATCTGTTCGCCTCGATCACCGACATTGTGGGCGGGCGCTCGGGAAAATATGAGGAAGTGCTGGTTCGTGCGCGCGGCGAGGCGATTGCCGAAATGAAGCTGAAGGCGCTTGAACTGGGCGGCAATGCAGTGATCGGGGTCGATCTCGATTATGAGGTGGTCGGCCAGAACGGATCGATGCTGCTGGTCAGCGCTTCGGGCACTGCGGTGCTGCTCTAGGCACCGCCGATTGCCCGAAGCGGCGCGCTGGGCTAGGGGCATGCGGCAACCGCAACCTCTAGCCAAGATGTGAGCAATGGCAGGCCATTCCAAATTCAAGAATATCATGCACCGCAAGGGCGCGCAGGACAAAAAGCGCTCGGGTGCCTTTTCCAAGCTCAGCCGCGAAATCACCGTCGCGGCCAAGATGGGCATGCCCGATCCGGACATGAACCCGCGCCTGCGCGCTGCGGTGAACGCGGCCAAGGCCCAGTCGATGCCGAAGGACAATATCCAGCGCGCGATCGACAAGGCGAGCCGCGGCGATGCCGAGAATTACGAGGAAATCCGCTATGAGGGCTATGGCCCTGGCGGGGTCGCGCTGATTGTCGAGGCGCTGACCGACAACCGCAACCGCACCGCCACCAATATGCGCACCGCCTTTTCCAAGAATGGCGGCAATCTGGGCGCATCGGGCGCGGTGAGCCACGGGTTCGAGCGGCTTGGGCTGATCGAATATCCGGCCGGCGCGGGCGATGAGGACAAGGTGCTGGAAGCCGCGATCGACGCCGGGGCGATGGATGTCGAATCATCGGATGACGGGCATTCGGTCTGGACCAGCATGGAAGATCTGCACGAAGTGGCCGGCGCGCTGGAAAAATCGCTCGGCGAAGCGGAAAACGTCAAGCTCGCCTGGAAGCCCAATCTCACCGTCGATGTCGGCGAAGGCGATGCCCAGACCCTGTTCAAGCTGATCGACGTGCTGGACGATGATGACGATGTGCAGACCGTGTGGGGCAATTACGAAGTCTCTGACGAGATCATGGAAAAGCTCGGCTGATGTGGGCGTTGGTCGCCAAGGCGCTGCTTTCAGGTGCCTTGATCGCGGCCATATCCGAAATCGGCAAGCGTCTGCCCGCCACTGCCGCGCTGGTCGCGTCACTGCCGCTGGTTTCGATACTTGGGATGATTTTGATCTGGCGAGCACGGCCGGATGCAGAGAATATGGCTGTCCATGCGCAGGCGACCTTCTGGTATGTGCTGCCTTCGCTACCGATGTTTCTTTTGATTCCGGCACTGCTGCGCGCGGGCGCAAATTTCTGGGTCGCGCTGCTGCTGGGCTGCGTTCTCACGTTCGGGCTCTATCTGCTGATGATGGCGCTCGCGCCGCGCTTCGGGCTGCGCTTGTGAGCCTCGCCTTCGCATGCTGATCCTCGGCATTGATCCTTCGCTGTCCTGCACGGGCTGGGGGATCGTGCGGGTCTCTGGCTCGCGGCTTTCGCATATCGCCAATGGCCAGATCGCGACCGATGCCAAGGCGCCACTGCCGCAGCGGCTGCTCGCGCTGCAGCATGGCCTGTCCGAAGTGATCCACGATCACCGGCCTGACCGGGCGGCGGTGGAGGAAATCTTCCTCAACAAGAACCCCCAATCGACGATCAAGCTAGCGCAGGCGCGCGGGGCGATCCTGGCCACCTGCGGCCGCGCGCGTCTGCCGGTGGGCGAATATGCCGCGCGGCTGGTGAAAAAGGCGGTGGTTGGCACCGGTGCGGCGGAAAAGGCGCAGATTCAGGCCATGCTCAAGGTGCTGCTGCCGGGGGCTGCAATCGCCGGGGCGGACGCGGCCGATGCCCTGGCGGTGGCGATCGCGGCGGCTCATCTGCCGTGGGAGGCGTGATGTTCCTGGTGGTGTTCCGCAATCGCAAGCATGCCGATATCGATGCGGCGGCCTATGCGGCGGATGCCGAACGGATGGAACAGCTGGCGGCGGCACAGCCCGGCTATCTGTCGTTCAAATCCTATGTCGCGCAGGATGATGAGGTGGTTGCGATCTCCGAATGGTCCGACGAAGCTTCGGCCCGGGCATGGGGGCGCCAGGCGGAACATCTTGCGGTTCAGGGCAAGGCGCGCGAACATTATTATGCAGACTATACCCTGTTCGCCTGCGATTCTCCGCGGATTCACAATTTCACGGCACAGGAGCAGCCATGAGCATTGTCCTTTATGGCATCCCCAATTGCGACACGGTGAAAAAGGCCCGCGCCTGGCTCGATGCCCGGGGCCTCGCCTATCATTTTCATGATTACAAGAAGGCCGGGGCTGATCCGGCACAGCTCGCCCAATGGGCCGCGGCCAAGGGCTGGGAGAAATTGCTCAACCGCGCAGGCACAACCTTTCGCAAGCTGCCTGATGATGCCAAACAGGGCCTCGATGCGGAGAGAGCAATTGCGTTGATGCTGGCCCAGCCATCGATGATCAAGCGCCCGGTGGTCGAATATCCCGGCGGATTGCTGGTCGGCTTCATCGAGGCCGAATGGTCCGGGGCGCTGGGGTGAGGCGGCGTCTGTGGCTTGTGACCCTTGCCTTGATGGCGCTGGGAATGCCCGCCATGGCTGACGCGCAGGGCCTGATCGTGATCGCCCATCGCGGCGCCAGTGGCGAACGGCCCGAACATACGCTGGCCTCCTATGAGCGCGCGATTGACGAGGGCGCTGATTTCATCGAGCCCGATCTCGTGCCGACCAAGGACGGGGTGCTGGTCGCGCGGCATGAGAATGAGATTTCGGGCACCACCGATGTGGCCGATCATCCGGAATTTGCGGGCCGCAAGGCGACCAGGATGATTGACGGCCAGGAGGTGAGCGGCTGGTTCACCGAGGATTTCACCCTGGCCGAACTCAAGACGCTGCGCGCGAAAGAGCGTCTGCCCGATCTGCGCCCGGACAATGCGCATTTCGACGGGCTCTATCCGGTGCCGACATTTGCCGAAATCCTTGCGCTGGTGAAGGCGAAAGAGGCGGAGACCGGGCGCCGGATCGGGCTCTATCCCGAACTCAAGCATCCCTCCTATTTCGCGAGCCGGGGGTTTGCGCTGGATGACATGCTGCTGGGTCAGCTGACGGCGGCGGGCTATAGCTCGAAGGATGATCCGGTGTTCATCCAGTGTTTCGAAGTGGGCACCCTGGCCAGGCTTTCGGCCAAGACCAGGCTGCGGCTGGTGCAGCTGGTCGAGGCGGAGGGAGCTCCCGCAGATCTCCCGGCGGTGCCCTATGCGAAGCTGATAACCCCCGATGGGCTGGAAAATGTCGCGCGTTATGCCGCTGCGATCGGAGTCGATCTGCGCCTTATCCTGAAGGCTGACGGCAGCCCGACCGCGTTGGTTGGCGATGCACATGCGGCCGGGCTCGAAGTCCATGGCTGGACCGCGCGGCGCGAAAATGCCTTTCTCCCGCCCGCGCTGCAGCGCGGCGACAGCCCATCGGCGCATGGCGATTATGCCGCACTGGTCAGGCTGCTGGAAGCGGCCGGGGTCGATGCGATCTTTACCGACAATCCGGCCGACGCGGTGGCTGCGCGCTGACGAGAGAGGAGGGTGAGCCGATGCGGGTGGCGATAAGTGGTTGCGGCGTGGCCGGGCCGACGCTTGCCTGGTGGCTCAGGCACTATGGCCACCAACCGGTGCTGATCGAACGCGCGCCTGCCCTGCGCCGGGGCGGCTATGTGATCGATTTCTGGGGCTCGGGCTACAAGGTGGCCGACAAGATGGGCCTCATTCCGCAAATCCGCGCCGATGGCTATGTGATCGAGCGGCTCAAATCGGTGAGCGCGCATGGGCGCACGATCGCCTCGGTCAATGCCGGCGCAATCGTCGAGATCGCCGGTGGGGCCTATGTCAGCCTCGCGCGCAGTGATCTGGCGCGGCACATTTTTGAAGCCTGCGAGGGAATCGAGGCGCGCTTCAGCACTTCCATCGCGGCGATCGAGGAGCGCGGCGATAAGATCGCGCTTGGATTCGACGACGGCTTGAGCGAGGATTTCGATCTGCTCGTGTGCGCCGATGGGCTCCATTCGCACACCCGTGCGCTGCTGTTTGGGCCGCAGCACGGGTTCGAGCGCAAGCTCGGCCTGCATGTCGCGGCCTTCCTCCTCGATGGGTATCGCCCGCGTGACGAGCTCGCCTATGTCCAGTTCACTCGGCCCGGGCGCCAGGTCAGCCGGATCGCCCTGCGTGAGGACAAGACCCTGTTCCTGATGGTATTTGCGGATCGCTTCCTGGAAGACGAGCCACAGGACGAGGCAGGCCAGAAGGCCGCCCTGCACCGGATATTCGCCGGGCTGGGCTGGGAGTGTGACGCGATTCTGGCTCGGCTGGGCGAGGTCGGCGATGTCTATTTCGACCGCGTGAGCCAGATCGAAATGCCGCGCTGGACCAGCGGCAGAAGCGCGCTCATTGGCGATGCTGCAGCCTGCGCCTCGCTGCTGGCGGGCGAGGGGACGGGGCTGGCAATGACCGAGGCCTATGTCCTTGCCGGCGAACTGCATCGCGCTGGCGGCGATTACGCGGCCGGTTACGCCGCCTATGAGGAGCGGCTGCGGGATTATGTCGCGCGCAAGCAGGCCGGTGCGCGGCGCTTCAAGGGCTTCTTTGCGCCCCGATCTTGGTTCGGCCTTGTGTTGCGCGAGCTGGGCATCAACCTTGCGGCCATTCCATTTCTGACCCGCCCCCTGCTCGGCGCGGGGATGGCAGACGAGATGGAATTGCCGGACTATCCGGGCAGTTCTGCTAACCTGTGAGCCGGGATCAAAGTCAGCTGAGATAGAAATTGCGCGCCGCCATCGGTGCGGGCGGCTGTTCGCCCAGATGGGGCGCCAGGCTGATCTCGGCTGCGCGGCAGATCGCATCCAGCGGCAGGGCATTGGGTGTGGTGCCGAAGGGATGGCTCAAATCTTCGGTCACTTCGGCCAGCCCGAGGAAGACATAGGCGACGATCCCGACGAACAGCGGCGTCATCCAGCCCAGCGGGCCGACCAGCGCCAGCGGCAGCAGCAGGCAATAAAGATAGGTCGTGCGATAGACGAGCAGCGAATAGACATAGGGCAGCGGGGTATTGCCGATCCGCTCGCAGCCGGCCTGCTGCAGCGAGAGGCTGGCGAGCCGTTCCTGCAGCGCCTTGGCCCCGAAACCATCGAGGGCGCCAGAGCGATGGACCTGGGCCAGTTCATCCGCGATCCGGTCCAGCGCGGCGCAGGGCGGATGGGGCGCATCGGCCAGCACGCCGCCCAGCTCGCGCGAGCGCGCGTCATCCGCGATCCGGCGCAGATTGGCGCGGTGCAGATGGAGAAAGGCGAGCGAGAGCCGGATCAGCTGTTTGCGCAGGTCATCGCTCTGGACAAAGATTTCCGCCTCGCGCGCAAAGCTCCTCAGATCGGCCAGCAGACCGCCCCATAATCTGCGTGCCTCCCACCAGCGTTCATAGGCCGCATTGTTGCGAAAGCCGAGGAACAGCGACAGCGCGATGCCGAACACGGTGAAGGCGCCGCCGTCGACCTTGGGGAAAATCCGATAGTGATGGTCGAACCACACCATCAGCGCGGCAATCGTCATTAGTAACACGATACGCGGCGCGATCAGCGGCACGATCGAGCCGCGCACGGCAAAGGCCAGTTCGAGCCAGCTGGGCTTGTTGCGCAGGATCATCCTGAGCGCTCAGCCCGCCACTGCGGTAACGATATAGGTGAGCGCGAGATCGCCCGAGAGATGCAGCCCCTTGAGCGGCGAGAAGGCAATTCCGCTCGGCTCGCCCATTGCCAGGCCGGCATCGGCCAGCAGCGCGCGCAGCTCGTCCGGAGCGATGAAATCCCCCCAGTGATGCGTTCCGCGCGGAATGGCGCCCAGAGCTTCCGCCGCGCCGACCAGCAGCAGGCGCGATTGCGGAGTGCGGTTGGGGGTGGAGAGGATCATCAGCCCGCCGGGCGCAAGGTGCCGCGCCAGTTCGGCGACGAATGCGGGTTTGTCCGCCACATGCTCGATCACTTCCAGCGAGGTGATCAGTTCAAAACTTCCCAGGCCCAGCGCCGCCAGCTCGCCTTCGCGATAGTCGATCGCCAGCCCGGCACCGGCGGCATGGTCCCTGGCAGCAGCGATATTTTCCCGCGCGGCGTCGACCCCGGTGACCGTGCCGCCGAGCCGGGCGAGCGGTTCGGCCAGCAGGCCGGCGCCGCAGCCGACATCGAGCACGCGCTTGCCTGCCAGCGGCCTGATTTCATCGCTCGGCAGCCGCCAATGGGCATCGACCGCATCCCGCAGAAAGCCGAGCCGCACCGGATTGAGCCGGTGAAGCATGGCGGAAGAGCCCTTGGGATCCCACCAGTCCCGCGCCAGCGCGCCGAAATGAGTGGCTTCCTCGGGCTTTATCGTGACGGGGGCGGTTGCATTGGCCATGTCTCACCCCTAACAGCGCGCCAGGTTTGATTCCAGCGTGCAGGAGCGAGAACGGCGTGGCCCGGATCGTTATGAAATTCGGCGGGACATCGATGGCCGGGACGGAGCGTATCCGCCGGGTCGCGAATCTCGTGCGCCGCCAGCAGGCGGCTGGTCACGAAGTGGCGGTGGTTGTCTCCGCCATGGCCGGTGAGACCGACCGGCTGGTGAATTTCTGCCGCGAGGCCAATCCGCTTTATGATCCGGCCGAATATGATGTGGTCGTCGCCACCGGCGAGCAGGTGACCGCAGGCCTGCTGGCGCTCACCCTGCAGGCGATGGGCTGCAAGGCGCGCAGCTGGCTTGGCTGGCAATTGCCGGTTCTCACCGATGACGCCCATGCCAAGGCCCGGATCGAGGGGATCGATTCCAAGGCGCTGCTGGCCTCGATGGGATCGGGCGAAATCGCCGTGATCCCGGGATTTCAGGGCGTGAGCGACCATGGCCGGGTGGCGACACTCGGCCGCGGCGGGTCCGATACTTCGGCGGTTGCAGTGGCCGCGGCGATCCATGCCGACCGCTGCGACATCTACACCGATGTTGACGGGGTCTATACGACCGATCCCAGGATCGTGGCCAAGGCGCGCAAGCTGTCCCACGTCACCTATGAAGAAATGCTCGAACTGGCCTCGGTTGGCTCGAAAGTGTTGCAAACCCGCTCCGTCGGCCTCGCGATGAAGGAAAAGGTCCGGGTGCAGGTGCTGTCTTCTTTCGTGGATGAAAACGCCGTGCCGGCAGACCTGCTGCCCGGCACGATGATCGTCAGCGATGAGGAATTGGAAGGACTCGATATGGAACGCCAGCTCATCACCGGCATCGCTGCCGACAAGAACGAGGCCAAGGTGATTCTCACCCGCGTGCCGGATCGGCCCGGTGCGGTGGCGACGATCTTCAGCCCGCTCGCCGGTGCGAATATCAATGTCGATATGATTATCCAGAATGTCGGGCGCGAGAAGGGTGAAACCGATGTGACCTTCACCGTGCCCGCAGCGGATTTGCCGCGCACACAGGCGCTGCTTGAAGAGCACAAGGCCACCATCGGCTTCAATCGCATCATCACCGATGGCAAGGTCGCCAAGGTCAGCGTCGTCGGGGTCGGCATGCGCAGCCATGCGGGCGTCGCCAGCACCATGTTCAAGGCGCTGGCCGATCGCGGGATCAACATCCAGGCGATCTCGACCAGCGAGATCAAGGTCAGCGTGCTGATCGACGAGGACGAGACCGAGCTGGCCGTGCGCGTGCTTCACACCGCCTATGGGCTCGACGCGAGCGACGAAGCGGCCTGACCCGATCGCCCAAACAGCCTCCCCGCCCCTGCGGGCAAGGAGGCTGCCATGGTGGACCGTCGAAAAGGGGGGGCTCCGACGATCCGGGTGGCTGGGCGCTTCCGGCTGGCCTCAGGCGGGGTCGAAGAGGTCTGCCTCCATCAGTTTGCTCCAGGCGGCGATGAAGTCCGTGACGAATTTCTCCTGGCTGTCGTCCTGGGCATAGACCTCGGCATATGCGCGCAGGATCGAATGCGATCCAAAGGTGAGATCCACCTCGCTCGCGGTCCATTTCACCGCGCCGGTCGCCCGATCCCGGATCGCATAGATCCCTTCGCTCAGGGGTGACCACTGGTTGCCCATATCGGTGAGATTGACGAAGAAATCGTTGGTCAGCGCGCCTTCCCGCGCGGTGAGCACGCCGTGCTTCGTCCCGCCATGATTGGTGCCCAGCACCCGCATGCCGCCGATCAGCACCGTCATTTCCGGGGCGGTGAGCCCCATCAGCTGACTACGGTCGAGCAGCAGTTCGGCGGGCCGCACGGCATAATCCTGCTTCAGCCAGTTGCGATAGCCGTCATGCAGCGGTTCGAGCGGGGCGAAACTCTCGGCGTCGGTCATTGCCTCGCTCGCATCGCCGCGGCCCGGGGTGAAGGGCACGCTTGCCTCGAAGCCCGCCGCTTTCGCCGCCTGCTCGATGCCAAGATTGCCCGCCAGCACGATCACATCGGCCAGGCTCGCACCGCTCTGCGCCGCGATCGGTTCGAGCACGGCGAGCACGCGCGCCAGCCGTTCGGGCTCATTGCCCGCCCAGTCCTTCTGCGGGGCAAGGCGGATCCGTGCACCATTGGCCCCGCCGCGCATATCCGAGCCGCGGAAGGTGCGCGCGCTGTCCCAGGCGGTGGAGACCATTTCGCTGATCGTGAGGCCGCTCGCGGCGATCTTCGCTTTCACCGCCGCGACATTCCAGGCGGTGCTGCCGGCAGGGACCGGATCCTGCCAGATCAGCTCCTCTGCAGGCACATCGGGGCCGAAATAGCGCGCCCTGGGGCCCATGTCGCGGTGCGTCAGCTTGAACCACGCGCGGGCAAAACTTGTGCGGAAATGGTCCGGATCCTTGTGGAAACGCTCGGAGATCGCGCGATAGGCCGGGTCCTTGATCATCGCCATATCGGCATCGGTCATGATCGGATTGTGGCGGATCGAAGGGTCCTCGACATCGAGCGGCCGGTCTTCCTCGCGGATCGAAACCGGTTCCCACTGGTTCGCGCCAGCCGGGCTCTTGCGCAATTGCCACTCATGGCCGAACAGCATGTCGAAATAGCCATTGTCGAACCGCGTCGGATGCGTCGTCCAGGCACCTTCGATGCCGCTGGTGATCGCGTCGCGGCCCACGCCCTTGCCGCTGGGGTTCTTCCAGCCGAAGCCCTGGCCCTCCACGCCGGCACCTTCGGGATCCTCGCCGAGCAGCGCGGCATCGCCATTGCCATGGCATTTACCCACCGTGTGGCCGCCGGCGGTGAGCGCGACGGTTTCTTCATCATCCATCGCCATCCTGGCGAAGGTTTCGCGCACGGCCTGGGCGGTCTTCAGCGGATCGGGTTGGCCGTTCACCCCTTCCGGGTTGACGTAGATCAGCCCCATTTGGACTGCGGCGAGCGGGTTTTCGAGCGAGGTTTCATCGTTCGGGCTGGCATAGCGGTCTTTGCCGAGCCACTCCGTTTCGGAACCCCAATAGGTATCGAGTTCGGGATGCCAGATATCTTCCCGCCCGAACGCGAAGCCGAAGGGCTTGAGGCCCATGGTTTCATAGGCGATGGTGCCGGCCAGCACGATCAGATCAGCCCAGCTTACCCGGTTGCCGTATTTCTTCTTGAGCGGCCACAGCAGGCGGCGCGCCTTGTCGAGGCTGACATTGTCGGGCCAGGAATTGAGCGGGGCGAAGCGCTGATTGCCGGTTCCCGCGCCGCCGCGCCCATCGGCGATGCGATAGGAACCGGCCGAATGCCACGCCATGCGGATCATCAACCCGCCATAATGGCCCCAATCGGCGGGCCACCAGTTCTGGCTGTCGGTCATCAGCGCGCGCATGTCCTGCTTGAGCGCCTCGACATCGAGCTTTTTCAGCTCTTCGCGATAGTCGAACATGGCCCCCAGCGGGTTGGTCTTGCTGTCATGCTGGCTGAGGATCGCGAGATTGAGCGCGCCGGGCCACCATTGCGTGGCAGACATCGCGGTGGTGGTGTTCGCACCGTGCATCACGGGGCATTTGCCTTGGGCGTTCATCAGTTTCTCCCATTGTCGATCGAAGCCTGGAACCGGGCTGGTCGCCAAACAGCTGGCCCGATTTGCTGAGCAGCAGCATAGGCCGGCAGTATAATTCGGTAAAACCGATTAAAATTATCAATGTGATCGGATAAGTCGATTTAGTGCGAAGAGCTTGCATGGCGCGCAATGGCTCGCCAAAACCGCCCGCAACCAGCCCGCAAAGGGCGCTGTATCGAGAAACTCTCGCAAATGACTGCATTTCCCAAGACCTCCGCCCTGATGCGGCGCGGCACAGAGTTCCTCGGCAGTGACTATGCCATCCTGTGCGGCGCGATGAGCTGGGTCTCCGAACGCAATCTCGTGTCTGCGATCAGCAATGGCGGCGGCTTCGGGGTGATCGCCTGCGGGGCGATGACGCCCGAGCTGCTCGATGCAGAGATCGCTGCGACCAAGGCGCTCACCGCCAGGCCGTTCGGGGTCAATCTGATCACCATGCACCCGATGCTGTTCGATCTGATTGCCGTCTGCGCCCGCCATGAGGTGACCCATGTCGTGCTCGCGGGCGGCATTCCGCCCAAGGGCAGCGTCGAGGCGATCAAGGCCTTCGGCGGCAAGGTGGTAGTCTTTGCGCCGACCCTGGCCCTGGCCAAGAAGCTGCTTCGCCACCGAGACGGGGCAGGCGCGGATGCGCTGGTGATCGAGGGGATGGAAGCGGGCGGCCATATCGGCCCGGTGGCAACCAGCGTGCTGGCGCAGGAATTCCTGCCCGAACTCTCCGCCGACCATCTGGTGTTCGTGGCCGGCGGGATCGGGCGGGGCGACATGATCGCCTCCTATCTCGAACTGGGCGCAGTGGGCGTGCAGCTGGGCACGCGCTTTGCCTGCGCCAGCGAGAGCATAGCCCATCCGGATTTCAAACAGGCGTTCTTCCGGGCCAATGCGCGCGATGCGATTGCCAGCGTGCAGGTCGATCCGCGCCTGCCGGTGATCCCGGTGCGTGCGCTCAAGAACAGGGGCACCGAGGAATTCACCGCCAAGCAGGTCGAAGTGGCCAAGCTGCTCGATGCCGGTACGGTCGACATGGGCGAGGCCCAGCTGCAGATCGAACATTTCTGGGCTGGCGCCCTGCGCCGCGCGGTGATCGATGGCGACATTGAAAATGGCTCGCTCATGGCGGGGCAATCGGTCGGCATGGTCAAGGCCGAAGAGCCCGCCGCCGCAATCATCATCGCCCTGATGGAAGAATGTGAGGCAGCGCTCACCCGGCGCTGAGCCGGGCCTTCAGGGTGACCGATCTCTGGCGGCGCGCGGCAGGATCCCGCAATTGCAAAAGAGTACCCGCAACCATGGTGGCGCACCCCGCTGCGGGAAAGCGATCTGTTCGCTGTGCCTCGCTTTGACTGAACCGGCAAATCATATATAAAAAAGTTAGTCGATATTGGCCGGTCTATGCCGGGGTCGATCTGTGCCGGGCGCCAAGGCGACATCCGTCAGATGCGTTTCGCGCGGCGAATTGGGCCGGCACGTGACCGGAAATCTTGGGGAGAATGACGAGATGGCGAAGAGAATCACCGGCGCAATGCTCAGCGTCCTGGCCTTTGGGGCATTGGCGACAGCGATCCCGCAGGCGGCCTGTGCTGCCCCGGCGAGCGCAGCCGCCCTGGCGGACCGGATGCAGATCGAAGATCTGATGGTGCAATATTACACCGAACTGACCGGCGGTGAATTGCACAATATGGGCGACTATTTCACCGCAGACGCCTCGATGGAACTGGATGACAGGAAGCTGCAATCCAGCGCCGCCATCACGAATTTCTATGCCACCGGCTCTGACCGGCGCGTCTTGCCGACCAATTCCTACACCATGATCCTGTCCAATATCCGGACCAGGGTGGACGGCGATGCAGCGGTGCTGGATGCGATCTGGACCGGCTATCTGTGCGACAATGTCAAATCCACGCCCCGCCTGGTGGAGCAGGGCACCGATCATGCCACGCTGGTGAGACAGGACGGCGTGTGGAAGATCTCCAGCCGGATCGTGAAGCATCTCGGCGGCGGATAGGCCGGGCCGGGACAGCACGAATACCCGCCAGCGGCCCGTCGTAGACGCTAGGCTGCTGTTCGATGCGGGGCTATGGACCGTGCCTGTATGCGGGCTTGCGGCAAAGCTCTCGCGATTGAGGGGTTCACTGTGGGCGCGCGTCATTTCTTCCACCCGGGCGAGCACCAGCCGATGCTGGCGCATGATCCGCTCAATTCGATTGTCGGCCCGCGCCCGATCGGCTGGATTTCAACGCTCTCCGGCGCGGGAATCGCCAATCTTGCGCCCTACAGCTTTTTCAATCTGTTCAATTACCGCCCGCCGATCATCGGCTTTGCCAGCATTGGCTGGAAAGACAGCATGGCCAATATCGCCGAGACCGGCGAGTTTGCCTGGAACCTGGCGACCGCGCCGTTGGCCGAAGCGATGAACGCAAGCAGCGCGGTTGCACCGCCCGAGACTGACGAATTCGAGCTTTCCGGCCTGGAAAAGGCCATTGCACACCATATCGCTGCGCCGCTGGTCGCCGCTTCGCCGGTCTCGTTCGAATGCCGTTCGACCCAGACGATCCGGCTTGAGTCCAGCGAAGGCAGCCAGCTTGATACCTGGGTCGTGTTCGGCGAAGTGGTGGGCATCCACATCGCGCCGGATGCGATCGCTGAGGGGGTCTATGACACCGCGCTTTCCCGCCCGATTCTGCGCGGTGGCGGGCCGGGCGACTATTTCACCGTCGAATCGGCGAACCGCTTCACCATGCGGCGCCCCGGAACGGCTTAATCCGCCAGCCCCAGCAGAATCTTCAGGGTCTGCACCGGCTGGTCGTCCATCACCATATGGGTGGCGTCGGCCTCGTGATAATCCCACGCCGGGTCTGCCTGCACCTTTTCGGCAAAGCGCGGGAAGGGTGTCGGCTGCCAGCCGGTGGCGAGGATATAGCTGCGGCGCGGGATGCTGGCTTCCTCGCCGGTCAGGCTGACCGCCTCCAGCAGGGTCAGCAGCGGATGCAGCCCGATCCGCCCGGGCTCGACTTCGAAATCGATCCCGCCGATCGGCGGGACCAGGCCAGGGGTGTGCTTCTGGTTGTCGATATACCAGTCATGCTCGAACTCGCCGGTGATGTCCCACAGCGACTGGCCGTCATCGGGAAGGAAGGCGTCGATATAGCAGATGGCGTCGATCCGGCTGCCAAGCTGCGCCGAGACTCCGGTGATCACCATCCCGCCATAGGAATGGCCGACCAGCACGAAGCGCTCGAAACCCGCCGCGGCGATCTGCCACAGCACGTCGGCTATATGGTCGGAAAGGGTGATGCCGGGATGCAGCTCATCCTGCCGCGGCCCGAGCCCGCGCAGCGAGGCCACCAGCACATCATGCCCGGCGGATTTGAGGTCAGCCGCGGTCTTTTCATAGCTGTGGCCGCCGCCCCAGGCACCATGCACCAATACGTAATTCGCCATTCCAGCCTCTCCCATTCTACCCGGCAGATTAGCCCGCTTGCGCCTGCGGGCAAGAAAAAGGGGAGGCGCCTGCGTGGCACCTCCCCCGATTTCCGTCAGCCGATAATTGGCTTCGCGCGTTCGGGCTTAGCCCTGACGCCCGGAGCGCCAACCGGCAGCATAGGTGTCGCCGGCCATCTTGGAATAAGGCACCGGCGATACGATCACCTTGACGTTGAGCTGCTTGTGCGGCTCGACCGTGGTCTTGCTGGTGCCGCCGCTTTCTTCGCCCCAGACCACTTCCAGCTCGGTGCCGAGCGGGATCTCGTGATCGACGGTGGCCAGGCTCAGCGCCTTCTTCTCGTTGAAGGAATAGCCGGTGAACATCGACAGCCCGACATTGCGCCCGCCGGCATCCACGACCGAGTCGTAATTGGAGTTGGCATAATTGGCGAGCGGCAGGTCGAAGAACTTGTATTGTTCACCTTCGGGCTCGAACAGCGAGGAGACGATCTTCTGGATGTCTTCCTTATTCCATTCGAGGGTGACCTTCTTGCGCTGTACGGCCGGATCGACTTCCTTCAGCGCGTCGGCACCGATGAAATCATGGTCGAACTTCACGAAGGGGCCGTAACCCAGTTCCCACGGATTGAGATAATAGTCCTCGATCGACTTGCCGACGAAGGAGCCGCCGATTGCGCCGGTGGCTTCATAGCTGTCGGCACCGAGCCATTCGCGGTAATCCTTCAGCTTGTCGCCGGTATAGATCGGGGGCAGCGGGCTGGGGATCCAGCCGGATTCCAGCGTGTTCGAAGGATAGGCGCGGCTGCCGACCGGGATCAGGCCAAATTCTTCGCCTGCCTTGAGGATCTCGTCGCGGATATAGTCCTGCTCCTCATAGGGGCCCCAGATTTCGAGACCCGGCGAGCCGGCCATGCCGTGGCGCAGGGTGCGCACGGTCTTGTTGCCGATCTTCATCTCGCTCATGTTGAAGAACTTGAGCTTGTCGAGCGGCTGGCCATTGAGCTTCTCGATCACATTCCAGGCCTGCGGGCCCTGGATCTGGAAGCGCCAGGAAATGCGGTTGACCGGCTTGCCCATCGGGCGGCTGGGCGAACGCGGATCATTGATGATCTCGACGTCATATTTGCCCTTCTCGGCCTGGAACATCAGCCAGTTGGCGGCGGGGGCGCGGCCGACATAGACGAATTCATTCTCGGCGAGATAGAAGATGATGCCGTCGCCGATCACATGGCCATAAGGCGTGGTCGGGACATATTGCTTGGCCTTGTTGACTTCCCAGCCCTTGGGCGAGTTGACCATGGTGTCGGACAGCAGCTTGAGCGCGTCCGGACCCTTGATGTAGAGGTCGAACATGTGGTGCGACTGGTCGAACAGCACGGCGCTGTGCTGCCACGCCCATTGTTCGCTGCGCCAGTTGGAGAATTCGGGTGCAACAACCGGATACACATAGGCGCCGATCTGCGAATTGCGCAGTTTTCCGACGATGTCGGGAGTTGCCTGAAGGATCTCTTCCAGGTTCTTGGCCATCTCAGCTTCCTCTCACTTATGAATAAATCATATATGCGAAAATTGTATGCAGCACATACAATATTCCGCTAGAGCTGCAAGTGAAAATCCGAAGACGCATCTGGGAGTCGTATCATGAACGTCGAGGCGCTCGACCACGTCAACATCATCACCGATCGTCTGGACGAGACGGCCGAATTCTATTCCGGCCTGCTCGGACTCGAACGGCGCGACGCCCCTGCTCCGCTGACCCCGCGCGATGCCACCTGGATGCATGATGGGCAGGGCCGGGCGATCATCCATATCAATGCGGTCGATTGCCCCAGGACCTATGACCGCGAAGTGCAGCCGGGTTCCCTCACCGGCGCGCTGCATCACGTGGCGCTGAAATGCACCGGCTATCAGGAGGTGCTGGGCCGCCTCAAGGCGATGGGGGCCGATTATCAGGAGAACCTCGTTGCGGCGATCAGCCTGCAGCAGATATTCACCGCCGATCCCAACAATGTCCTGCTGGAGCTGAACTTCTTCGCGGGCTGAGCGGCGAAGACTGCCACACCTAATCGGGCGCGGCGAGCTTGCAGGGTGCGGTCTCCTTGAGGAACAGCGCCACCGCTGCGGCCACCAGCGCCAGCCCGATACAGATGATGAACACCGATTCGAGCCCGAACCTGTCCGCCACTGAACCCGCGATCGGCGGCAGGATCACCCCGCCAAACAGCTCGGCAAAGCCCATCGACAGGCCCACCGCCGTGGTGGCGAGCGCCGGGCTCACACTCTCGGTCGGCACGGTTGCGCAATAGAGCGGGGCGATCCCCAGCGGCAGCCAGCCGAAGAACACCGCCACGGCGAGCACCACCGGATCACCCGGCAACAGCAGCAGCGCAATCGGGCCGAGCGTGCCCCCCAGCGCGCCGAACAGCATCACCGGCTTGCGCCCGAAGCGGTCCGACAGCAGCGGCAGGCTGATCCCGCCCACCAGTCCGGCCCAGCCGCCCATGCCGATCACCCAGCCTGCGGTGGTGGGAACAAGGCCTTTCACCTGGGTCAGGTAGAGCATCAGGAAGGTGCTTTGCAGCACCAGCCAGGCGGTGATCAGCCCGGCAATCGCCAGCGAGGCGCGGATATTTGGAATTCTCAGCAGCGCGCCAATCGCGGCCAAAGGGGAGCCGCGATGCTCTGCCGGGCGTTCGGCCTGAAGCGGATCGGGCTTGATCAGCACCATCATCAGGCCTGCCACGATCAGGCCCGGGATGACCGAGAGAAACATCGCCATGCGCCAGCCATGGCTTGCGGCAAGCTGGGTAGCGACGATCGGCCCGATGAAGCCGGCAATCCCGAAGGCGCCGACCATTTGCATAAAGCCCATATTGACGCCGCGCCGCTCCGGTGTGCTCGACTGGAGGATCAGCGTCTGGCTGATCGGAACGATCGGGCCTTCCGCTGCGCCCAGCACGAAGCGCGCTGCCAGCAGCACGCCAAAGGTCATCGCCAGCCCGCTGAACTCCTGACAATAGCGAGAACAGCAAGGTGCAGATGATCAGCACCCTCCGCCGCTTGCCGCTGCGATCCGCGATCTGGCTGCCGATGAAAGAGCTGAACGCAATCGCCAGCGACAGCGCGCCGGCGGTCCAGCCGACCTGCGCATTGCTGAGGCCAAGGTCCTTGACGATGAAGGGGGCGAGGAAAGCGACCGTCTGGCGATCGAACCCGACGATCCCGTTGCCCAGGGTAAGCACGGCCAGCAGGCCCAGCTCATAGCTGCGGTTGCGCGGGGGCGCGGCCCCGGCCGGTATGCTCGCCATCGCTATCCTCTCCCTCGCCCCGGCTTCAGCCGAGTGCGATCACCGTCTTGGCGAAGCTATCCGGTCCCCAGGCATGGGCATAGGCTTCTTTTGCCTCGTCGAAGCCGAATGTCCGGCCGATCACTGGCTTGATTCCATTGACATCGATCGCGGCATTGAGGCTTTTCATCATCGACACCGAGCCCACGAAAATCCCGCGGATCGATCCGGCCGTCATCATCAGCCCGCGCGGATTGGGCCCGCCTTCGGGCGATAGCACACCGATCAGCGCCACTTCGCCCAGAGTCCGCAGCGCCGCCATCGATTGTTCGGTCGTGCCCGCGCCGCCGACTTCAACGACCTTGTCCACCCCGCCGAGCTGCTGGCTGATATGCGCGCCCCATTCGGGGATCTGCCGGTAATTCACCCCATGGCTCGCCCCGAGCGCCTTCATCCGTTCGAGCTTCTCGTCGGAGGATGAGGTTGCAATCACTTCGCAGCCACTTGCCCGGGCGATCTGCAGGGCCAGGATCGAGACTCCGCCCGAACCGAGCACCAGCACCCTTTCGCCCGGACGCAGCGCGCGCGGGCCTTCGTGCAGCGCATTCCAGGCGGTTACCCCGGCGCAGGGCAGGCAGGCGGCCTGGGCATAGTCGAGACTGGCCGCCATCGGCGCCACGCCTGTTTCGGGCAGCACAACCAGCTCGGCCAGCATCCCCGGCCCCATACCGTCACCCAGCGCCAGGCTGCGGCGCGGCGGCCCTTCCACCCAATTGGTGAAAAAGGCGCCCTGAACGCGGTCGCCAGGCTTGAACCGGGTAACGCCTGCGCCCACCGCGATCACCTCGCCTGCGCCATCGGACAGAGGGATCGCCGGCGCCTTCAGCACACCGCCGAAATATTGGCCTGATGCCACCGCGAAATCGCGGTAATTGATCGACCAGGCCTTGGGCGCGATCAGCACTTCGCCTGGGCCTGGAGTGGGATCGGGTAGAATTTCCTGGGTCAGGCGATCAAAGCCATCAGACCCGGCGGGAAGCATCCATGCGCGCATTGTCGTTCTCCCAAAAGTTCTCTCTATCTGTCCCCGCTCCAGGTCCTCAGACCCGGCTGGGTGCGATCTTCGCTGGCCAGCGCCAGCTTCACGGCGGGCCGGGCGCCGACGGTCTCGCGCCAGGCGACCAGCCGCGGATAGGTCTGGTCCACCAGCAGTTCGGGGAACATGCGACTGACCATGATCCCGCAATGGGCATAGAAATTGATATCCGCCAGCGTATAGCCATCGCCCGCGAGATATTCGCTCGTTTCCAGCTGCCGCTCGACCTTCTCCAGCGCATAGACGATCTTGTCGGTCGCATTGGCGAGATCGGCCTCGGAAAAGCCGGAGCGTGCTGCCGCCCATTTCTTGCGCTGATCGGGCAGCGGGATATTTTCCATCAGCTTCTCGAATTCACCGCTCTCAATATTGCGCGCGATGATCCCGACCATCCTGTGCCAGGCATGCATCGAGATATAATTCATCACATGCTCGTCGACGAATTTGTTCCAATAGCGCATCCGCGCCGCGCCGACCGGTGAGCGTGGCCGAAGGGGGCCGGAATCGGGCTGGGCATCGGGAAAGACATCTTCGAGATATTCGTTGATCACCGTGGTGTGGGTGATCACCGCGCCATCATGTTCCAGCACCGGCACCTGGCCTTCGGGATTGATCGCAACGAACCAGTCCGAATGCTGCTCGAACTTGTGCAGATCGACATAGACCGATTGATAATCCAGCCGCTTTTCCTTGAGCGGTATCATCGATTTGAGCGAATTCGCCAGCGGTTCTGCGTGGTAATATTTGAGGGTCATGGTCGGCCTCCTCAGCGGATGATCAGCGTGCCGAGCACACCGCCGTCTACCGCCCAGCTCTGCGCGGTCACGTGGCGTGCCTCGTCAGACAGCAGGAATGCCGCCACCGCTGCGGTTTCTTCCGGGCTGCCCATGCGATTTTGCGGAATATTGCCCGCCAGATGGGACAGCTGATCGGGCGGGATACCGTCCATCAGCGGCGTGTCGATGAAGCCGGGAACCAGGCAATTGACCCTCACGCCATGGGGCGCACCCTCTGCAGCTGCGGCGCGCGACAGGCCCAGCATCGCGTGCTTGCTCATCACATAGGCGACATTCAGCGCCATGCCGCGTTCCGATGCCAGCGAACCGGTAATCAGGATCGAGCCCCTGCCGCGCTGCTTCATCCCCGCGAAGACATGCCGCACGGTGCGGAAATGGGCATACATGTTCACTGCCATAAGCTCGTCGAAAGCAACGTCGCTGTAATGCTCCAGCGGAGCGAATGTGCCGCCGATGCCGGCGTTGCAGAACAGCCCGTCGATCGGCGCGAATGCCGCCGCATTATCCAGCGCGGCATAGAGTTCTTCCGGCTTGCTGACATCGGCTGCGGCGATATTCACGGCCTCGCCCAGGCTTTCGCGCAGCGCGGCGAGCTTGTTGGCACTGCGGGCGATCACGGTGACCTTGCCGCCCAGGGCAACGATCTTTTCCGCCGCCGCCTTGCCAATCCCGGTCGAAGCGCCGGTGATGACCACGTGCTGGCTGCTGAAATCCATGCCCTTATCCCTCCCGGATGAATGCTACCCATTGCGGGGCGGCGGGGTGGTCGCTCTTTTCCGGCGACCATTGTTGTTCCATCAGCGCGCGGGCATCCGCTTCGGGAAGTCCGCACTCGAGGTGGTAGCGATAGAAGAAGGCGGAGACCCGCCAATTGGCAATGCAGTGAATGTGAACCGGGGCCTGCGCGCTTTTGAGGGCTTCGACGAAGGCGCGATAATGGCCTTCGTCCGGCGCATCGAAGGGCACCGGGATATGGCTATAGGCGATCCCCTGCCCGGCGAGCTGGTCCGCTTCCCGCGCCAGAGCATCGGGGTGATCGTCCGGCGCCAGGTTGATAACCTGGCGCGTGCCGATGGCGGCGAGCCTTGCAATATCCGCCTGCTCGATCCTGCCCGATGTGGTGATCTGCGGGGATAGGCGCTGCCAGCCGCGAATATCCTCAGGATCGCTCATCGCGCGCTCACGCCAGCCCCAGCACCCGGGCGGCATTGTCCTTCATGATCAGCGGCATCACCTCGTCGCGGAAACCGACCTCCTGCGCCGCGGCGATCCACTTGTCCGGGTGGATCAGCGGGAAGTCGCTGCCGAACAGCATCTTATGCTTGAGCTGGGTGTTGGCATATTGGATCATCTGCTTGGGGAAATATTTGGGGCTCCAGCCCGACAGGTCGATGAAGACATTGTCCTTGTGCAGCGCCATCGACAGGCTCTCGTCCACCCAGGGCCAGCTTGGATGGGCGAGGATGATCTTCATGTCGGGGAAATCGACCGCGACATCGTCGATCAGCATCGGCTGGCCATATTTGAGCCGCATCCCGCCGCCGCCGCGCATGCCGGTGCCCATGCCCGAATGGCCGGTGTGGAAGATCGCCGGCAGCTTGTATTCGTCGATCACCTCATAGATCGGATAGCCCATCCGGTCGGCCGGGTGCGCAGTTTTGTGCGATGCCGTGGAACTTGAAGCCCTTGACCCCGTAATTCTCGATCAGGTCGCGCGCCTCGCGCGCGCCTATCTTGCCCTTGTGCGGATCGATCGAGGCGAAGGGGAGGCAGATATCGTCATTCCTGGCCGCCAGTTCGGCGATTTCGTAATTGCTGACCCGCTTGGCGCCCATGCCGCTCTCGCAATCGACGGTGAACAGGCAGAAGGCGATATTGCTGCTCGCGGTAAAGCTCGATCGATCTCGGGCATTTTGGGCCGTTCGCGCGGGGCCTTGAAATAGGCGCTGGCGGCATCGAAGAATTCGCCCATCACCGGGTCTTCCGGATCGTGGCACGAAACCTCGGCATGGACATGCACGTCGATCGCGCGGATCTTGGAAAGATCGATGGGCATTGTCCTGCTATCCCCGCTTGCTTTTGACTATGTCCGAAATGACCAGGCCCACTCCCGTGCACCGCAAGGAATGGGCCTGCAAGTCCTATCGAGCGAGCTTTATCAGAGCTGGATGATGACCGTTTTGATTTCGGTGATAAGCCTCGACGCCCTGGCGGCCCTGCTCGCGGCCGATGCCCGATTCCTTGTAGCCGCCGAACGGCAGCGCCGGATCGATCATCGCGTGGCAATTGCCCCAGACGGTGCCGGCTTTGATCTTGGCGGCGAGCTTGTGCATCGCCGAGACATCCTTGGTCCAGATGCCGGCGCCCAGGCCGAAGCAGGTGTCGTTGGCCATCTTGGCGACCTCGTCGAGATCGTCGAAGCGCTGCGCGACCACGACCGGGCCGAAGATCTCCTCGCGCACCACGCTCATCTGCGGGTTCACATCGGCCAGGATCGTCGGGTTGACGTAATAGCCGCCGGGGCTCGTCGCCGCCCATCACCACGCTCGCGCCGTCGCGCTTGCCGGCATCGATATAGCCCATCACCCGGTCGATACTGCTCCTTGGAGACCAGCGGGCCCATATGGGCGGCGGGATCGAGGCTGGCACGCGGGGCCCAGAAATCGGCCGTCTGGCTCATGCCTTCGAGCACCTCGTCGAACACCGATTTATGCGCGAAGAGGCGCGATCCGGCGACGCAGACCTGGCCCGAATTGAAGAAGATCGCCCCGGCCACGCCCGGCGCGGTCGCGGCGACATCGACATCGGGCATCACGACCACCGGGCTCTTGCCGCCCAGTTCCAGCGTAACGCGCTTCATCGTGTCGGTGGCGTTCTTGTTGATCATCTTGCCGATCTCGGTCGAGCCGGTGAAGGCGATCTTGTCGACATCGGGGTGCTTGACCATGCGGTCGCCCGCGGTGTGGCCATTGCCGGTGATGATGTTGATCACGCCGGCGGGGAAGCCGGCTTCCTGCACCAGATCGGCGAGCTTGAGCGCGGTCAGGCTGGTCTGCTCGGCCGGCTTGAGCACGGTGCAGCAGCCCGCGGCGATCGCCGGGGCGATCTTGAGGCAGGCCATCAGCAGCGGGAAGTTCCACGGCACGATCTGCGCGCAGACGCCAACCGGCTCCTTGACCGTATAGCTGAACACGCTGCCGGTGGGCAGGGTATAGGGCTGGATCATCTCGCCGCCGATCTTGCTGGCCCAGCCGGCCATGTAAGCGGATCTGGCTGATCGCGCCCGGAATATCGACCGCGCCGGCCATGCCCTTGGGCTTGCCATTGTCGATCGCTTCCAGCTCGGCGAACAGGTCGGCATCGCGTTCCGAGCAGATCGGCGAGCTTGTGCATCATGCGTTCGCGCACCATCGGCGGCAGGCCGGACCAGCGATCATCGTCCAACGCAGCGCGCGCGGCGGCGACTGCCCGGTCAACATCCTTGTCCGAGGCATCGACAACATGGCTGACGATCTGGCCGTTCGAGGGATCTTCGACCTCGATCACCTTGTCATGCGAGGAAGCGACCCATTCGCCATTGATGAAAAGCTGCGGCTTGCGCGCGAGGAATTCCTTGGCGGCTGCCGAATATTCCCGCTGGGTGCGATCGATCGTGGTCATCTCGTTCATCTCAGGTCCTTTCCCGAAGCGAATCCTAAAGCGATTCTTTTGGCTGTAGCCAATTTAGCAAATCCGAGGCCCGCTCGCCATGTGCGGCGATGCTTCTTTAACGATCGTTATAATTTGTCGCGCGCCATGTCGAATCCAAAAGTTCCCGCTGCCATGGCCAGGAGGCGTATTTCGCTGCCGTCGGCCTCGTCACTCCAGCGCCTTGTCTTCATTGGCGCGTTTGATGAGATATTGGCGAATGGCCTCCGCGTCCGCCGGGCTCAGCGCCGCTTTGAACGAGACCATGCCATTATGCTGCAGGGCACCGCCGATCACCACGCTTTCGATCACCTTGGGATCGCTGATCGCACCGGAACGGCGCAGATCGGGATTGAGCGCCCCCGCCACCGCGGCATCGCCGTGGCAGGCCGAGCAATAGCGCTGGAACAAGGCCCCACCGCTGGCGACCTGCGCGGCGGTGCCGGTAAAGGCCGGCGGATCGAGCACCAGCTTGCTCAGCGGCGGCGCCGGCGGCAGCTTGCCATTTGCGCCCAGCTTGAACACCAGCAGGCGGCTGATGTTGCGCGGGCGACCCGATTTGCCGGTGATCACGCCCGGCGCGAGATCCCACACGCCGCCCCAGCCCACCATGATCGCGACATATTGTTCGCCGCCCACCGCATAGCTCATCGGTGCGGCGATCACGCCGCTCTGGGTCGGGAAGGACCACAGCTTGCGCCCGCTCATCGCGGAATAGGCGTTGAATTCCTCGGTCGCGGTACCCTGAAACACCAGACCGCCGGCGGTGGACAGCACGCCGCCATTCCACGGGCCGATATAGGGGACGCGCCAGGCCGGCTTTTTGCCCGCGACATCCCAGGCGAGCAATTCGCCCTGGGTCGCGGCCAGCGCCGCACTGCGCGCCGCCTTGTCGGCCGGCATTGCGGTCGCCACCCCGTCCTGCGCGGTCTGGAACCCGATGTCCGAAGGCTTCCAGTCTTTCTTGGCGGCATAGGGGAAACCGGCGAGATTGGCCGGGATATACATATAGCCGGTGAGCGGCGAATAGCTCATCGGCTGCCAGCTGTGCATGCCGCCCGCGCCGGGCACTCCGACGAACAGCTTGCCGGTCTGCTCATATCTCGCCTCGGGATTGATCGACGGCTTGCCGGTCTTGGGATCGAGCCCGGTCGACCAGTTGATCGCGGTCGTGGCGGTGCCTGACAGGAATTCGCCGGTCTTGGCGTCGAGGATGTAGAAATAGCCGTTCTTCGGCGCGTGCAGCGCAACATGGCGCTTGGCCCCGTTTATCTCCACATCGGCCAGGGTGATCTGGGCGTCGGAATCGAAATCCCAGCGATCCTCGGGCGTCTCCTGGAAGTGCCAGACATAGGCCCCGGTATCGGCATCCACCGCCACGATCGAGGAGGTGTAGAGATTGTCGTCATCCTGCTTGCCGAGCCGGCCATTCGCGGCCGGGTTCCAGGGTTCGGCATTGCCGGTGCCGAACAGCACCAGATTGGTGGCCGGATCATAGGTGATCGCATCCCACACGGTGCCGCCGCCGCCCAGCTTCCACCATTCGCCGGCCCAGGTCTTGGCGGCCTTGCTCATCGCTTCGTTCTCGAACCCGTCCGCCGGATTGCCCGGCACCGTGTCGAAGCGCCACAGCTGTTCGCCGGTCGCCCAATCGAAGGCGGCGATGAAGCCGCGCGCGCGATATTCCGCGCCGCCCGAGCCGATCAGCACCTTGCCATGGGCGATGCGCGGGGCGCCGGTGATGGTGTAATTATCCTGATCGGGCACGACGACCTTGGACCAGGCGACTTTGCCGCTGGCCTGGTCGAGCGCGACGAGCCTGCCGTCGAGCGTGGCGACATAGACCTTGTCACCATAAAGCGCGACACCGCGACTGACCGCGTCGCAACAGGCCTTGACCAGCGTTTCACGCGGGACCTGCGGATCATAGGACCATTTGAGCGCGCCGGTTTTGGCGTCATAGGCCTTCACCATGCTCCAGGCGGTGGAGACATAGAGCACCCCGTCATGCATCAGCGGGGTCGCTTCCTGCCCGCGCGCCGTGTCGAGATCGGCCGACCAGGCGAGCCCGAGCTGCCCGACATTGCCTTCATTGATCGATGTGAGCGGGGAAAAACGCTGTTCGGCATAGTCGCGGCCATAGCTCAGCCATTCGCCTTCGGGCGGCGCGGCGATCAATGCGTCGGTAACACCCTTAGTCGGCAGCGGCGAAGGCGCGGGGCCTTTGCTGCAGCCTGCAAGAACCAGCAATGCGGTCAATGCCGCAACAAACCCAGGCCGCATCCAATGCACTCCCAAACGAACCGCCTGTGCCGACGGATTCCATAAGAAAATCGTTGGTTTCACTTACGGTTTCGCCGCGAGTCCCGTCAAGCGCCGCAGTCACCGCAATTGACCGTTGCATCGCGCCGATCATTGGGCTTATGGAGCGCAGGTCAGAAGAGCGCGAGCCCGCGTTGTGACCCTGGCTTAGCCCCAAAATAGCTTCGATCAGGATTCTCTATGAGCACCAAACTGCCCCTGCGCGCCGACCATGTCGGCAGCTTTCTTCGTCCCGCCAAGGTTCTTGAGGCGCGCCAGCATCGCGCTGCGGACAATATCGACCGCGCGACCCTGCGCGCAATCGAGGACGAGGCGATTGCCGAACTCGTGAAATGGCAAGAAGGCCTTGGCCTGAAGGCGATCACGGATGGCGAATTCCGCCGCTACTTCTTCCACACCGATTTCCTGCTTCAGCTGGCCGGCGTCGAAGAACATGGCGGGATCGCCAAGGCGTTCAAGAACGACAGCGGCACCGATGTGCATTTTGCTCCGCCCAAGATCGTGGTCAGCGGCAAGGTTGCGCATGTGAAGCCGATCCAGCGCGCCGATTTCGAATATCTCGCCTCGCTTGCCACGGCAAACGCCGAAGGTTTCGATCCCCAGCCCGACCATGCTGCATTTCCGCTCCGGGCGGCAGGGCATTCCTGAATCGGTCTATCCCGACATGCAGGAATTCTATGACGATGTGGCAGCGGCCTATCGCGCGGAAGTTGACAGCCTGGCCGAGGCCGGGTGCCGCTATCTCCAGATGGATGACACCAATCTGGCCTATCTGTGCGACGATACCCATCGCGCCGATGCGAAGGCGCGCGGGATGGATCCGGACGATACGCCGCGGCAATATGCCGCGCTGATCAATGCCAGCTTCGCTTCCGCCCCGGCAGACATGATCAAGGCGATCCATCTGTGCCGCGGCAATTTCCGCAGCAGCTGGGCGGCCGAAGGCGGCTATGAGCCGGTGGCAGAGATCATGTTCAACGAACTCGATATCGATGCCTTCTTCCTCGAATATGATGATCCCCGCTCGGGCGATTTCGCGCCGCTGCGCTTCCTGCCCAAGGGCAAGACGGTGGTGCTCGGCCTGGTCACCACCAAGCTGGGCGATCTGGAAACCAAGGACGACATCAAGCGCCGGATCGACGAGGCGGCCAAATTCGCCCCGCTCGATCAGCTCGCGCTCAGCCCGCAATGCGGCTTTGCCAGCACGGTGCATGGCAATGACATCACCACCGAACAGCAGGCCGACAAGATCCGCCTGTGCATCGAGGTGGCCGAAGAAGTCTGGGGCTGATCGCGCTCACCAAAAGAGGCGATCTGCTTCACGCAACAAAAAAGGGGCGGCCTGTGGGCCGCCCCTTTCTTCGTTTGAACTCCGATCCAGCGGATCAGAAATCCTTCTTGACGGTAACGGCCCATTCGCGCGGACGCGCCGGGGCCACGATACGGCCGCCGTTGTTGTTGCGCTGGTCGAATACCGAATAGAGGTAATACTTGTCCGTCAGGTTGGTCACTTCCAGGGCAACCGACAGATCCCTCTTCTCATTGCGCCAGGTCAGGCGGGCATTGACCGTCGTGAACTTGGGCAGATACTGCGCCAGGCGGTTGGCACCGGTGCCGTCGAAACCGGAGAAGGTCTGGTCCTGGTAGTTCACGTCGACCCGCGGCGTCAGCGAACCCGAGCTGCCAAGATCGGCTTCATATTGCATGCCGAACGAAGCCTTCCACGTCGGCATGCCGGTGCCCGGATCGGTGAGCAGGATGCCGGTGCCGGCAGCCACGCTGGTATATTTGAAGTTGATATAGCTCAGCGAGCCGTCGATCTGCAGACCGTCGACCGGCCGGGCGTTCATTTCCAGCTCGATGCCCTTGATGTCAGCATCGCCGCCATTGATGCGGCAGGCCGACGGGGTCGTGTAAGCCGCCAGTTCTGCCGGAAGCGGGCAGGGGCTGACACTCACCTGGATATTCGCATATTTGTTGAAGAACGCCGAAACGTTGAACCGCAGGCGCCGATCGAGCAGGTCGGATTTGAAGCCGACTTCATAAGCGGTCAGCGTTTCCGGGTCGAAAGCCAGAAGCTGGAAGGCGTTGAACGGACGCGGGTTGGAACCGCCGCCCTTGAAGCCGGTGGACACCGAACCATAGACCATCAGCTGGTCATTGACGCGATAGTCGAGCGCCACGCGCCAGTCGATCTTGTCGCCATCATAATGGGCCGTCTGGCCGGTCAACGCCTTGACGATTTCGGTGGTGTTCGAATTGTGGTTGTAGTCGAGCGTGTCAGGCCCGTTGTAGCCTTCCCCATAGGCTACGCCGACCGGATCGAGGAAGCCATTGATCGTACCGTCGAGATTGTAACGGAAATAGGTCTGATCCTTGGTTTCCTTGGTATAGCGGATGCCGGCATTGAGGTTGAGATTGGGAGCGATTTCCCAGCCGACATTGGCAAAGACGGCCTTGGCGTCTGCGCCGATATGGTCAGGCTGGCGGAACTGCAGCGGATAAGGCGCCACATAGCGCAGGTCCTGGATCGAATCATAGACCGATGCCTGCTTGAAGTAATAGCCGCCCAGGGTGATGAAGATCGTGTCGGTCGCTTCGATATTCAGGCGCAGTTCCTGGCTGAAGCTCCAGTTCGACAGATTGTTGATGCCGAAACCGGTGCGTGCCGGCGAAAGGTCGCCGTCAGCGAAGAACTGGGTATCGAATTCACGATAGCCGGTGATTGAGGTCAGCTTCAACTTGTCGCTCAGGTCCAGATTGCCCTGGCCCGAAACGCCCCAGCCGCGATATTTGGTGCGGTTGCTGCCTTCAACTGCCTGCATGATCGTGCCGCCGGCATGGAAGGGATCGCCTGGAATGACGGCAACGAAGGCCCCGCCGTATGTGTTGCCATCGACCTGGTAATTGCAGAACGGGCCGCAGATGAAGCGGTTGTCAAATGGCAGGCCGGTCGGCGTAAGGATATTCGGGCTGGTCTTGGTCGAGACTGCCTGGAGGACCTGGCCCGTACCCGTGCGATCATCATCGGTGTAGTCGCCGATCACGGTGAAGTTGAAGGTGTCGGTCGGCTCGTAACGCAGGATTGCGCGGCCCGCCTGGTAATTGACACCGCCAAGCTTGGCGACGCGGCAATCTTCGGTGAAGACCTTCGCCGCTTCGCCGCCAACCGGATTGACCGGAAGCGTGACGCCCGATTGATTGACGAAGGTGGCGCTTCCCCCCGCCGGATAGACGCAGCCGAAATCAAGCTGGTCGACATAGCCGTCCTGGCGCTTGGCCACGCCTGAAATACGCATGAACAGATTGTCGGTCAGCGGGAATTCGGCCGCAGCACGCAGGGTGAATTTGTTGCGCGAGCCATAGCCGGCTTCGGCGAAGCCTGAGCTGTTGCCGCTCGGCATGCGCGAATACATCTTGATCGCGCCGCCGATCGAGTTGCGGCCAGACAGGGTGCCTTGCGGACCGCGCAGGATTTCCACCCGGTCAAGATCGAGCGTGTCGAAAATCGCGCCGGTCAGCGAAGGATAATAGATATCGTCAATATAGATGCCGACACCCGGTTCGTAAGCAGGGTTGAAGTCGTTCTGGCCGATGCCGCGGATCGAGGCCGTGACCGACGGGCCATATCCGGCGGTTTGCGGGCGCAGCTGCACATTCGGCGCACTGTCGGCGACGGTGGCGAGATCGGTTTGGCTTTTGGCTTCGAGCTGTGCGCCGCTCACCGCGGTGATCGCCAGCGGCGTATCCTGCAGGTTCTGCTCGCGGAACTGCGCGGTGACGATGATTTCATTGTCCGCGCTCTTGTCCGCATCTGCGTCCTGCGCAAAGGCGGGGGCGTTGGCCAGCAGGGCGACAGCGGATGCTCCCAGGGCCAGAGTAAGGCGCGAAGCGCCGAATCGACGGTGTATATGCATATTTTCCCTCCCAATTGCCGGGTCCGCGCCGGAGCCCGAATCCCTGATGAATTAAAGTCCGTTTTCGGACCATTGATCCCAATTGGAAGTGATAGTTACATCGAACCGACACACAATGCGCTTCGCATTTCGGACATCATCAAACTGTGCAGGTGATGCACAAAATCAACATATTTGACGAATCAACTGTAATTCAGGGGTTGGCAGAGGCCAAAAAAGGCAGACTTCGTCAATTTGAATACAGTATTGGTAGCCGATTGGTGTCATGGTCCGGCGTTTGTCATTAGGTGCCCGGTCTTGGCCGGGTCGCCCGTCGATCAGGTTTTGGCCCGCTGGCCGTCCCGTCACGGTTCAGGCCGGGAGGTTGAAGACCCGGCGGGCATTGCCTTCCATCAGCATCCTCTTGTGTTCGTCGCTGATGGTCAGACGGTCATAGGCGGCGACCTCGTCGCTCGATTGCTGATAGGGGTAATCCATCGCATAGAGCACCCGATCGGGCCCCAGCACATCCATGCAGAACCTGATCCCCGGCTCCCACCCCACGCCGCTGGTGGTGACCCAGATATTGTTGCGGAAATAATGGCTGACCGGATGCTGCAGCTTCACCGGCTTCTGCCCGCCGCGCAGCCCGGCGCGATTGTCCGCATTGCCCTGCATCCAGTCGAAGCGATAGAGATGCAGCGGCAGGCATTCGCCGAGATGGCCGATCACCAGTCGCAATTTGGGGAAACGGTCGAAGGCGCCGGAAAAGATCAGGCCCATCGTATGCAGCCAGACATCGTGCGGGAAGCCGGCCAGCGCGCCGAAAAAGCCGCGCGTTTCATAATGCGGCGCATGCCACGGCGCGGTTGGGTGGATATAGAGCGCGGCGTCATTCTCCTCGAGCGCCTCGAGGATCGGCCAGTAATCCTGCTCGTCGATATAATGCCCCTGCCAATGCGAATTGAGTACCGCACCGCTGAGCCCGAGCGGTCCCATGGCGCGTTCGATTTCCTTGACCGATCCCGCCACGTCGCGCGGGTCGAAGGCGGCGAGCGCAGAAAAGCGATCGGGATGGCGGGCGCAGGCATCGGCGGCGATGTCATTTGCCTCGCGGGCGAGCGCGGTGCCTTCGCCCGGGCGCACCACCTGCACCCCGGGCGCGGTGAGCAGCAGCAACTGCCGATCGATCCCGAACTCGTCCATATGGGCCAGGCGCAGCTCGCCCAGATCCTGCAGCATGGCCTGCAGGCTGGGCATCCTTGCGAAAAGCCCGGCCATCTTCAGCGAATCATCCTCGCTTGCCGCGCCGCTCTCCAGATAATCCATCTGCGCCTTGACCAGCGCCGGGAAGGTCCAGGCCTCTTCGGTGGCGATGCGTTTGTAAGGAGCCTCGCGGTCAATATGGCCGGCGCGCGGGGCCAGCCCGATGCGTGTACGCTGGCTGAAATCTTCCTCGAAATGGCCCTTGAGCCCTTTTTCGCTTCCGTCCGGCAACAGTGGCATTCGTGTCTCCCGCTCAGAACATGCCGTTATCATTCCGCGCCGTTTCGGGCACTTCCTGCATTACATCCCAATGTTCGACTACATAACCATGTTCGATCCGCAAGATATCCACCACGGCCCAGCCGCGCTGATCCTGTTTGCGCCGGAAATGGTGATGCACGGCCACCAGATCGCCCTCGCCATAGATCACCCGTTTGACACTATGGGTAAGCTCCGGATTATTGCGCACTGCCGCGGAAAGCACTTCCAGCGTGGCATCCCGCCCGGTCGGCGCATTGGGATTGTGCTGGATGTAATCCGGGTGAACCCAGCAGCGAAAGGCATTGTCCGGATCATTGCGATGGTGAAACAGTTCGATGAAACGTTCCGCCACCTCGCGCACCGAAAGCTGTTCCCGATTGGTTGTATCGCAGGGATCGATCATCTTGCCGCTCGCCCGCGCAGATCTGCGCTCATGGCCGGGATTGGCCGGCCAGCACCGCGCCGAACTTGGGATGGGCGAAATGCATTGGCACGTCCTGACGATAGGGCCAGGTCTGGCGATGTTCTTCTGCTGGCAGCAGGATATCCGGGCCCAGCGGGTCTTCGGGATAGAGCTTTGCCGCCGGCTGGAGATGCGCCGTGGTATGCGCCCAGCCTGCCTCATAATCGCCCTGCCACTGCATCATGTAATTGAGGCGCTTGATCTTCCACACGCCATGTTCGCGCACATAGTCATTCTCATAAATGCCCGCTTCCATGAATTGCTGCGGCATCATCTCTTCGCGGGTTTCCTGAAAATCATCATGCCAGCCGCCCAGCAGGATGCCGTGGAAGCGGCCCTTGGCGCTCTGCCGGTCGGGCGCGACGGTGATGATGTCCTGCATCTGGAAGTGATCCAGCAGCAGCCCGTTCACCGGGCCGGGCCGGCCGCCGGTGAAGCGCCCGGCGATCCAGTCACCATAGAGGCGTTTGACCCCGGCATGGCCGACATATTCGCCTGAGAGAAACACCACACTGCCATCCTGTGCGAAGAGCTCGGCAACTTCGTCAGGGCGGTTGAAATCGATGTAATAGCCATAGGCCCAGTGGAGCCGGCGGATCGCGTTGATGTCCTCCAGCTCGCCCACCCGATGTTCGAGTTCGGCCAGCCTGGCCTCGACGTCGCTCATTGCGCTCTCCCATTTTCTATGGAACCGTTACTAACGAACGTGACAATTTTGGCGAGAGGAATTTCGGACATGAGCAATCAGGAAGCGGCCGCGGCGGGCCCATGGGCGGGCCGCGTGGCATTCATTACCGGCGCGGTCACAGGCATCGGGCTGGGTGTGGCGCAGGGTTTTGCCGATGCCGGGATGCGGCTGGCGCTGAGCTATCGCAATGAGGACGACAAGGCGCGCGCCGCCGAATGGTTTGCCGCCAAGGGCTATGAACAGCCCCTGTTTCTCAAGCTGGATGTGACCGACCGCGCGCGCTTTGCAGAAGTCGCCGATGAAGTGGCGGCGCATTTTGGCGAAGTGCATGTGCTGGTGAACAATGCCGGGGTCTCGGTCTTCGGGCCGACCGACGAGGCAAGCTATGATGATTATGACTGGATCATGGGGGTCAATTTCGGTGGGGTGGTGAACGGGCTGGTCAGCTTCCTGCCGAAGATCAAGGCCGCGCATGGCCGCCGCCACGTGGTCAATATCGCATCGATGGCGGCGTTTCTCCCGGGCCCGCAGGCGGGGATCTACACCGCCAGCAAATATGCGGTGCGCGGTCTCACCGAAAGCCTGCGCTATAACCTCGCCCCGCACGGGATCGGCTGTTCTTTGTGCTGCCCCGCGCTCACCCGCACCAATGCCTGGGCCAGCGCGATGAAACGGCCGGAAGGCTTCGGCGAAAGCGGCTTTCCCGAAACCAGCCAGGCCCAGCTGGAACAGTTCGGCACCGCCTTTGACGAAGGAATGGACCCCTATGAGGTCGGCACCAAGATTCTCGCCGGGATGAGCGCGCAGCGCGGGTTGATCCTGACCCATCCCGAGCATGGCCCCGATTTCGAGGAGATCCACGCCCAGACCATGGCCGCGCTGCCGCAAGAGGACGCCCCTGCCGGCCGGCTCAAGATCGAACAGCTCCGGCGCGATGCGATGAAGGCCGCCGAGGCGGGTCTGGTGATCCAGCTCGACGATCTGACTTGATCGCCGATTCACCTGGTGGCTGGACGCTGGCTGTGGCTTCGCTATCCTGCCCAAGGGAGCGGGACACCCGAGGAGGCAAAGCATGTGCGACGACATTACCGTAGCGGATTATGAGGCAAGCCTGGCCAAGCGCGGCCTCAGCCGGCGCAGCTTCGCAGCGGTCAGCGCAGCAGCGGTTGGCGGTATGGCGATGAGTGCGGCCTGCAGCGCGCAGACAGGCGCCGCCACGCTGACCGAGACCGGCGTGACAATCCCCACCCCCGATGGGTTGATGGATGCGGTGTTCGTCCATCCTGCCGAGAGCAAGCATCCTGCGGTGATCATGTATCCCGATATTGCCGGGGTGCGCGATGCCAACAAGGCCATGGCGCGCGTGCTTGCCCAGGCCGGCTATGCGGTGGTGCTGGTCAATCAATATTACCGCAGCGCCCCGGCGCCGGTGATGGCCACGATCGCCGAATTCTTCGCGCCGGATGGACGTGCCAAACTCGCACCGATGATGGCAAAGCTCAGCAATGCCGGGACGATGAGCGATGCCAAGGCGATCGTCGCCTGGCTCGATCAGCAGCCGGCGGTCGACGCGGCGAAGAAGATCGGGGCGGAAGGCTATTGCATGACCGGATCCTATGCGGTGCGCACTGCCTCCGCCGTGCCCGACCGTATCGGCGCGGTCAGTTCATTCCATGGCGGCGGGTTGGTCACCGATGCGCCTGACAGCCCGCATCGCTTGCTCGATGGCACGCATGCGCTGTATCTCTTCGCGATCGCGAAGAATGACGATGCGTCCAGCCCCACCGACAAGGATGAATTGCGCCAGGCGGCGGCTGCGGCCGGCGTGACCGCGCATGTGGAGGTGTTCGCCGGTGACCACGGCTGGACCGTGCCCGATGCCCCGTCCTATCAGAAGGAAGAAGCAGAGCGGGCGCGGGCACTGTCGCTCGCCAATTACGCCCAGATGGGCTGAAGCGCCGGGCGCTCAGGCGAACCAATAGGCGGTGCAGCGCATTTCCAGGCTGATGCGCGGGGGCGCATCCGGTCCGGCCAGCGGATTGTCGAACGCGCCGTGGGGCATCAGCTGCGCCCGGCCGGGATCGCTTTCGCTGGTCTTGAACAGGATCACCTCTGCCGGCGTCATGTTGGAAAAATAATACCAGCGATGAGCCGGATTGTGCCGGATCACATAATTGCCGAAACTGAATTCGGGCGCGCCGCCGGGCGGGTCGAAGATCGCCAGGCAATCGATCAGATCGCCCTCGCTCACGCTCGGCCAGGCGCAGAGCGCCAGCGGCACATCCTGCGGCGGATCGGACAAGACCCGCCAGATATTATATTGCGCGCTGCGGGCGATCTGCTTGCCCTCCGGCGCCGATTGCTCCCGGGCGGCGCTGGCGGCCTCATGCGACATATCGACATGGGCGAAGCGCGCGGGATGTGAATTGTCGCTGCTGCCGAGCTGCGGCGAACGCTCCGAAAAACGCAGGATTCCGCGCGGGACGACGGCGATATGGTCGGCTCCAGTGACGCGCTGCATCAGCTCGGCAATCTCGCCCATATGGTCGCGGGCAATTGCCGCCATATCGGTCAGGTCGGGCACCGCACTGCTATGGGCGACAAGCATGAACCCCTCGCGATCGAGCGAGGTCTCCAGCATGCGGGCATCGGTGATCTCGACCTCGACCGGGGCCAGCGGGACATAGTCCTTCTCATGCGCATTGGCATAGAAATAGGGCATCTTGCCCGTATCCTGAGTATAGCCGATTGCTGCACGCAGCGTGCCGCCGGTTTGCATCCCAGTGTCTTCCCCTAGGCGAAGTCTTCCGTGTCGATCGTCGGCAGGATTGCGGCATGATAGCGGTGGCCCGAGACTGACTGCTGATTGATCAGCGCATCGGCCTGATCGAGCAGATCCTGTTCGATCGCGAGCGCGCCAGCATGGAAATTGTCTTCCAGATGCTGCAGATTGCTGGTGCCGGGAATAACATGCACATGCTCCCCGCGTGACAGCACCCAGGCCAGTGCCAACTGCCCCGGGGTCACCCCGGCGCTATCGGCCAGCGCAATCAGCTGCTCGATCAGGGCGAGATTTTTGGGCCAGTTCTCGGCATTGAAACGCGGCATCTTGGTGCGCAGATCGCTCTCGTCCAGCGTGGCCGGATCTTTCAGCACCCCGCCCAGCGCTCCGCGTCCTACCGGCGAGAAAGCCACCAGCGCGATGTCCAGCGCGCGGCAGGTTTCCAGCACGCCCAGCTCGACATTGCGCGTCCACAGCGAATATTCGGTCTGCACCGCGCCCACCGGATGCACCGCATGCGCCTCGCGAATATGCGCGCTCGACCATTCGGACACACCATAGCTGCCGATCTTGCCGGCCTCGATCGCCTGTTTCAACGCGCCGACCGAATCCGCGATCCCGACCTTGGGATCGAAGCGGTGCATATAATAGAGATCGATATGATCGGTGCCGAGCAGGCGCAGGCTCTCCTCGACCGCGGCGGCGATGGCCGCAGGGCTGCAATCGACGCCGCGATTGGGCCCATCGACCACGATCCCGCATTTCGACGCGAGGAAGAACTCGTTCCGCCGCCCTTTCAGCGTCTCGCCGATCAGGGCTTCATTCTTTCCCGCACCATAGATCCGCGCGGTGTCGAGATGATCATAGCCCAGATCGAGCGCGCGATTGAGCAGCTTGGCCCCATCCTCGGCCGATGGCGGCGTGCCATAGGCCCAGGAAAGGTTCATGCAGCCCAGTCCGACAGGATGGACCGAGTGGCCGGCAAGTTTGCGCATCAGGACCACCCGTCCTGCGCCTCAAGGCTCGCGGCCAGTTCGCCGATCACGCGGTAGCAATCGAGCACGCTGGCGACCGAGCTGTTGGGCTCGCGCCCTTCGCGGATCGCGGCGATGAATTCGCGGTCCTGCAACTCGATCCCATTGTTCGACACGGTCACCCCGGTCAGGTCGATCGGCTCTTCCTTGCCGGTCAGCAGATCGTCATAGCGCGCGATATAGGTCGCATTGTCACCGATATAGCGGAAGAAGGTGCCCAGCGGCCCGTCATTGTTGAAGCTCAGCGAAAGGGTGCAGATCGCCCCGCTTTCGCTCTTGAGCTGGATCGACATGTCCATCGCAATGCCCAGTTCGGGATGCCTGGGCCCCTGCAGCACATTGGCCGAAACGATCTTGCCCGCCTGATAGGCGAACAGATCGATCGTATGGGCAGCATGGTGCCACAGCAGATGGTCGGTCCAGCTGCGCGGCTCGCCCTTGGCGTTCATGTTCTTGCGGCGGAAGAAATAGGTCTGCACATCCATCTGCTGGATATTCAGCTCGCCCGCCACGATCCGGTTATGCACAAATTGATGGCTCGGATTGAAGCGGCGGGTGTGGCCGGCCATGCAGACCAGCCCGGTTTCCTGCTGCTTCTTCACCACCGCCAGGGCATCGTCCCAGCTGTCGCACAGCGGGATCTCGACCTGGACATGCTTGCCCGCATCCATGCAGGCGATCGCCTGTTCGGCATGCATCTGGGTGGGGGTGCACAGGATCACCGCGTCGACATCGTCCCGCTCCAGCGCTTCGGACAGTTCGGTGCCGGAATGCCTGGCGCCATATTTGGCGGCGACTTCGGCGGCCTGTTCGGCGCGGCGGGAAATGATCGAGGTGATCTCGACGCCATCGATGTTCTTCAGGCCGTCGAGATGCTTTTCGCCGAATGCCCCGGCGCCGGCGAGCGCAATACGCATATTGGTCTCCTTTGTTTGGTTCAGTGGATCAAAGGGGCGGGCCGCCGCGTAATCCGGGCGGCCCGCTCCGTCATTGGTAAGGTCAGGCGTCCGCCATGCTCTTGCCGCTCATGACCGAGCGCGGATTGAGCGCTTCGCCGGCGGTTTCCTCCGGCTGCAGGATCAGCGCCCCCAGCGCGGTGTTCGATGCCGGAATATGGTAGAAGCGATAGAGATCCTTCACCTTGCCCGACAGCGCGCCGCGCATGATCAGCCACATCACCAGCTCGATGCCTTCGCTGCCTGCTTCACGCAGATAGTCGATATGCGGCTTCTTGCTCAGCGCTTCGGGATCATTGATCAGCTGTTCGATGAAATCGAGATCGAATTCCTTGTTGATCAGGCCGGCGCGCGGGCCCTGGAGCTGGTGGCTCATGCCACCGGTGCCCCAGACATGGACATTGAGATCTTCGGGGAAGCTTTCCACCGCAGCCTTGATGCTGTCGCCCAGATTGTAGCAGCGGCTGCCCGAGGGCGGCGGATAGGTAACCACATTGACCGGGAAGGGAATGACCTTGCACGGCCATTCGTCCGGCTCGCCAAAGATCATCGAAAGCGGCACGGTGCAGCCGTGGTCAACATCCATATTGTTCATGATCGTCATGTCGAATTCGTCGAGGATCAGGCTCTGCGCGATATGCCAGGCAAGATCGGGATGGCCGATCACATCGGGCACCGGGCGCGGGCCCCAGCCTTCATCGGCGGGCTTGAAGCGCTCCGCGCAGCCGATCGCAAAGGTCGGGATGATATTCATGTCGAATGCCGATGCATGGTCATTATAGACCAGGATCACCACGTCGGGCATGTTCCCGGGCTGCTTGATCCATTGCTTGATCGCATCATAGCCCTTGAACACCGGGCCCCAATAGTCATTGCCCGATGTGCCGGTCTGCAGCGCCGCGCCAAGCGCGGGAATATGGCTGGATGTGATGCCGGTCGTAACGCGTGCCATGATCAGTAACCTCCCTTGATCGAGCGAACACCTTCGGGAGAACGGCCGCCATCAATCATCATTTTTGCATATTCTTCCTGGGTCATGCCGGTCATCGATCCGGCAGCGAACTGGAAGCTCTGCCCGTCGGTGGAAAACAGCTTGGACAGGAAATAGACATTGCCGCCTTCATCGATCATCGCATTGTAATTGCGATCGAGCACGGCCTGTTTGGCCGCCGGGGTGAGATCCCATTCATCCAGATAGGCGCTTTCATCGGCCAGGAAGCGCTTGCGGTTTTCTTCCTTCATCAGGCTCATGGCGAACTGGTTCAGCCAATAGCCCTTGCGGGCGCGCTGGGCGGTGAACACGCGCGTGCCGGGAATATCGTCGAACGCGGCGAGATATGAGTGAATGTCGATCCGCTCTTTCTTGGTCATGTGTCAATTCCTTCTACGGTGCCTTGCGCCCTAATTCCGCGATCAATGAGTTGGCGTGATCTAACGCCGCCCTGGTCGATCGAATAGGCGCTCAGTCGCATATTCGCATTGCTCTTGATGGCCAGCTGCTGGGCTTCGAGCACGGCCTTGTCCTCGGCAAAAACCTGGCCCTGCTGCGCCTTGAACCGGGCGGTAAAGCCCGCGTCCTCGATTTCGAAATTGCGCGCCATGCCCCAGAAATAATGATGGCTCTCGGCGGTCTCGGGGGTCATGAAATCGATCACCATGCCGCGTACGCCCTGATCATGCGATTCCATTGTCGCGCCCGATCCAACCGGGGCCACGCCCACGTCGATCATCACCGAAGACGGCAGGTTGAACTGACAGATCTGCCAGCGATCGACCGGCCCTTCCTTGCCCAGCGCGCTGCGCCAGAATGGCGGGGATTCGACATTGGGCATCCACCGGCGAACATAAACCGTGTCGTCTTTTGCGATGCATTCGATCGGCGCTTCGAGGATTTCTTCCTGCCCGATCGAATCCGCGTGGACATAGGTTTCGTGGGTCAGGTCCATCAGATTGTCGATCATCAGGCGGAAGTCGCAGGCCACGTGGTAATAGCCGCCATCGAAGGTCCAGCCGCTGGCCGCGCAGGGCCACAGGTCCGGAATCAGATCCGGGTCAGCCTTCGCCTTGTCGCCAATCCAGACCCACACGAAGCGATAGCGTTCATGGGTTACGAAGGTCTCCGCGCAGATCCGGCTGTTCACCGGATCGTTCTTCAGCGGCATTTCCTGCGCCACGCCATCGGGCCCCAGTTTCAAGCCGTGATAGGCACAGCGAATCGAATCGCCCTCCCTGATACCCCTGGAAAGGGGCAGCATCCGGTGCGGACAGGCATCGCGCATGGCCACCACGCTGCGGTCCAGCGTGCGATAAAACATCATCGGAATATTGCAGATCGTGCGCGCCATCGGCGCAGAGTCGATGCCTGCATCCCAGGACGCGACATACCAGGTGTTTTCGAGCCAGCCTGTCATCCCGCTACGCCACGCAGCGCTCGCGCGACATAAAGACGCACAAGCAGATGATCAAAAGCAGGCTTGCGAAAATCAGCCATGGTCAGACCATTCATAGGACAGCGGTGCCTCGCGAAAGGCGAAGCGGTCGATATGGCGTTCGATCACGCCGCGCATGCGCAGGTTTTCCTCGGCATCGGCGGTGGTAAGGGTGATTCCGATCCCCTCGGAGCGGGCCTGCATCACCGCACTGGTCACATCGGAAAAGGGGAAGGTCCCGGTCCCGTCGTCATAATGGGTCGCCATCTTGTGGCCCCAGTGGCTGACCAGCTGCTTGATATAGCGATCCGGGCTCTTGCAGCGGGCAAGGCCGGTAGCGATGGCGGCGGCTTCGGCAGAAATTGTCACAAGCCGCGCTCCTTCAGCTTGGCGTCGAGCCGGGGGAATACCTTGCGGGCGTTGCCCTCGAAGATCGCGCGGCGTTCATCATCGCTGATATCGAGCGCGTCGACATAGCGCTTGGTATCGTCAAAATAATGCCCGGTGGTGGGATCGATGCCGCGCACCGCGCCAACCATTTCGCTGCCGAACAGGATGTTCTTGTTCTCGATCACATCGGCCAGCAGGTCGATCCCCGGCTGGTGATAGACACAGGTGTCGAAGAACACATTGTTCATCAGATGGATGTCGAGGCTGGGCTGCTTGAGCATGTCTGCCAGCCCGCGATAGCGGCCCCAGTGATAGGGCACTGCGCCGCCGCCATGCGGGATGATGAAGCGCAGCGTGGGGAAGTCGGCAAACAGATTGCCCTGCAGCAATTGCATGAAGGCGATCGTGTCCGCCGCAATATAATAGCCGCCCGTGGCATGCATCGAGGGATTGCAGCTCCCCGAGACATGGATCATCGCCGGCACGTCCAGCTCGACCATCTTTTCGTAGAACGGATACCAATAGCGGTCGGTCAGCGGCGGATGGGTGAAATGCCCGCCGCCCGGATCGGGATTGAGATTGCAGCCGATAAAGCCCAGTTCGGTGACGCAGCGCTCAAGCTCGACGATCGAATTGCTCATGTCGGCCTTGGGGCTTTGCGGCAGCATGCACACGCCCACAAAAGTCTCGGGGAACAGGTCCACCACCCGCGCGATCAGATTGTTGCAGCGAAAGGCCCATTCCCTGGCCACATGCTCGTCGCCCACATGCGGGGCCATCGCCGAGGCACGCGGGCTGAAGATGGTAAGATCGGCGCCGCGTTCCTTGATCAGCTTGAGCTGGTTCGCCTCGATCGTCTCGCGGATTTCGTCATCGGTAATATCGGGATAGGGCGGTGGGGCCTTGCCTTCCTTGAAGGCGGCCTTCTGCTCTTCGCGCCAGGCGTCATGCCCTTTGGGGAGCACCGTATAATGGCCGTGGCAGTCGATCACCAATGTCATGCAGTCAGATTCCTTTTATCCTTGCTCCCGCCGGCGGCGCGGCGCTGCAACGCGGCCGTGCCTTGTGTCATAACGGGTTCAATGCCGAGGTCGAGCAGACACTTGGCAGCCTCTTCCATTTCCGCCGCGCGGCGCAGCCCGTGGGTTTCCATGCGTTCCCGATTATAGGCAATGCGCTCGGCCCAGGGGATCTGCTTCTCGCTGGCATCGAGCGATGCGGTCACCTCGTCAAACACGCCAGCCGCGCGCGCCGCCGCGGCGCATTCCCAGCTCAGCGCTTCGAGCCCCTTGACCATCACCGAACGGATCATCTTGATCGCGCTGGCGCGGCCGATTTCGCCACCGACGATGGTAATGTCGGAAAATCCCAGAGCGCCGAGCATTTCCCGCGCTTCCTGCGCAGCAGTGCCGGCGAGCAGCAGCGGCACAGCGAGCGCTTTGGGATCGACCGGGGCCATCACCGCCACATCGACATAGCGCCCGCCCAGCTCTTCCACCGCGCTGGCAGCGGCGCGCTTGGTCTCGGGCGCAACCGAATTCATGTCGCACCACAATGCGCCGGGTTGCAGGAAGGGAGCATAGTCGCGCACGACCTTCAGCGCCGCATCGGCGGTGACCAGCGACAGCACGATCTGTGCAGCGGACAGCGCCTGTTCGGCATTCGCCGCCGCGCTCACCCCGCAGGCCGCCATGACGTCGCGGCGCTCGTCCAGAATATCGAAAGCGCGCGCGCGATCACCCCATGCCCCGGCGCGGGCAAAGGTGGAACCGGCTTCGCCAAAGCCGATCAGGGTCAGCAAGGGCAGCGATGCACTCATGATTCGGCCATGCAATCCTCTCCGGCCCCGACTTACAGAACGTATGTGTTGCTTACAAGTTTGGCGCACCCCGATGCCTGCGAAGTCAGACTTGACGCGGGGGTGCCGGCGGATGCAAGCGCGACCTTGTATTTGCATATAAGCTGCATGATTTCGAAGAGGAGAGGCGAGTATGAACGGAGTCGTGGTCCAGAAGATCGAACGCGCACCGCGCGAGGTGGTCGAAGGCCTTGGCGCTTGCGGCGTGGCCACCGTCCATGAATCGCAGGGCCGCACCGGCCTGCTCGCTTCCTATATGCGCCCGATCTATTCGGGCATGCGCGTGGGCGCGAGTGCAATCACGATCAGCGTGCCCCCGGGCGACAATTACATGGTTCATGCCGCGATCGAGCAATGCCAGGATGGCGATATTCTGGTGATCGCGCCGACCAGCCCATGCGAAGACGGCTATTTCGGCGATCTGCTCGCCACCTCCGCGCAGGCGCGCGGGGTCAAGGGCCTGATCATCGATGCGGGCATTCGTGATGTGCGCGATCTCACCCAGATGAACTTTCCGGTGTGGTCCAAGCGGGTCTTCGCGCAGGGCACGATCAAGGCCTCGCTCGGCAGCGTCAATGTGCCGGTGGTCTGCGCCGGTGCCTTTATCGAGCCGGGCGATGTGATCGTGGCGGATGATGATGGCGTTTGCGTGGTCAGGCGCGCGGATGCCGCCGAAGTGCTCAAAAAGGCGCAGGCGCGTGAGGCGAATGAGGAAGACAAGCGCAAGCGCCTCGCCGCGGGCGAGCTGGGGCTGGACATGTATGGCTTCCGCCAGAAGCTGACCGAAATGGGGCTGAAGTGGATATGATGCACCGGAACGCCGCCCGATGAGCCAGACATCAGCCCCGGTCATGTGGATGCGCGGCGGCACCTCGAAGGGGGGGTATTTCCTCGCCAGCGACCTGCCCGCCGATCTTGCCGAGCGTGACGCATTTCTCCTGCGCGTGATGGGCAGCCCCGACCCGCGTCAGATCGACGGCATGGGCGGGGCCGATCCGCTGACCAGCAAGGTTGCGGTGGTCAAACGCAGCGAACGCGAGGGGATCGATGTCGATTACCTGTTCCTGCAGGTATTCGTCGATCAGGCGATCGTGACCGATCAGCAGAATTGCGGCAATATCCTTGCGGGGATCGGCCCCTTCGCGATCGAGCGCGGGCTGGTTGCGGCAAGCGGCGATGAAACCAGCGTGGCGATCTTCATGGAAAACACCAGCCAGGTCGCCGTCGCCAAGGTGCAGACGCCGGGCGGCGCGGTGACATATGCCGGCGCGGCGCGGATCGACGGGGTGCCCGGCACCCATGCGCCGGTGCCCCTTGAATTTCGCGATACGGCAGGCTCCAGCTGCGGCGCATTGCTGCCCACGGGCAATGTGGTCGATGTGATCGACGGCGTTGCCTGCACCCTGATCGACAACGGCATGCCGTGTATCGTGTTCAAGGCTGAAGATGTCGGCGCGACCGGTTATGAAACGCGTGACGAGCTGGAATCGGAGGCTTTCGCCGCACTGCGCGCCAGGATCGAGGCGATCCGCCTTGCAGCCGGGCCGCTGATGAATCTCGGCGATGTAGCGGCCAAATCAGTTCCCAAAATGATGCTGGTGGCACCCCCGCAGCAGGGCGGGGCGGTCTGCGTGCGCAGCTTCATCCCGCATCGCGCCCATGCCACGATCGGCGTGCTGGCGGCGGTCAGCGTGGCGACCGCCTGCCTGCTCGAAGGTTCGCCTGCGGCGCAGGTCGCCGATATTCCCGCCGGCAGCCGCAAGCTGCTGTCGGTCGAACATCCCACCGGCGAAATGAGCTGCGTGCTCGAAGTGAACCAGGCGGGAGAGGTGGTCAGCAGCGCGCTGCTGCGGACCGCCCGCAAATTGATGGACGGAGTGGTCTATGTCTGATCGTATTACCTCCTGGCATGCCAATCCGAGCAAGCCGCGCTACACCCCGCCGGCCGGGGCGGTCGATGCGCATTGCCATGTGTTCGGGCCGATGGCGCAATTTCCGTTCAGCCCAAAGGCAAAATATTTGCCCGAGGATGCCGGGCCGGAGAAGCTGTTCGCGCTGCGCGATCAGCTGGGCTTTGCGAAGAATGTGATCGTCCAGGCGAGTTGCCACGGGTCCGACAATTCGGCCACGCTCGATGCCATTGCCAAGTCGAATGGCAGGGCGCGCGGGGTCGCGGTGGTCGATCCGGCGATTTCGGAGGAGGATCTCGCAGCGCTGCATGACGGCGGCATGCGCGGCATCCGCTTCAACTTCCTCAAGCGGCTGGTCGATAATGCGCCGAAAGACAAGTTCCTCGAAGTGTCGCAGCGCCTGCCTGCGGGCTGGCATGTGGTGATCTATTTCGAGGCCGATATCCTTGAGGAGCTGCGCCCGTTCATGGATGCAATCCCGGTGCCGCTGGTGATCGACCATCTGGGCCGCCCCGATGTGACGCAGGGCCCCGAAGGCGCGGATATCAAGGCGTTCCGCGCGCTGCTCGAAAGTCGGCCCGATATCCATTTCAAGCCGACCTGCCCCGACCGGCTCGATCCGACCGGCGATCCATGGAACGCTTTTGCGCAGGCAGTTGCGCCGCTGGTCGCCGATTATCCCGATCGCTGCATCTGGGGCACCGATTGGCCGCATCCCAATATGCAGGACAATATCCCCGACGATGGCCATATCGTGGACATGATCCCGCGCATCGCCCCCACCGAAGAGCTGCAGCGCAAGCTGCTGATCGATAATCCGATGCGGCTTTACTGGGCGGATTGAGCCTCCGCGCCGGTTGAGCCTTATTTGCCGGGCCTCACCCGCAGCAGCGCGCCCCTGTCCTCGTCAGTGAGAATGTAGAGATTGCCGTCCGGGCCCAGGCGCACATCGCGCAGGCGCTGCTTCAGATCCTGCAGCAGCAGCTCCTGATGTCCGGTGGGGTAGCCCTTTGAATCGAAATCGGCGCGCAGCAGCGCCTTGCTCATCAGGGCCACGAGCAGGCTGCCATCCCAGCCGGGAAAACGCCGGCCGTGATAGAAGGTCAGATTGCCCGGATTGACCGAGCTTTGCGTCCAAACGATCATCGGGTCGGTCATCCCCGGCTCACCCTTGTCGTGCTTGGGCTTCGACCCGTCGCCAAACTGCCCCTGGCTGACATCCATCCAGCCATAATTCGCGCCGCGCTGGACCCGGTTGATCTCGTCCCCTGTGCGCGGGCCGAATTCGCTCGACCAGATTTCGCCATATTCGGAATCGATCGTCAGGCCGGTCGGATTGCGGTGGCCGGTGGTCCAGATTTCCGGCTTCCAGTCCTTGTCTCCCACGAAGGGATTGTCGCTCGGCACGCTGCCATCGTCATTGAGGCGCAGGATCTTGCCGAAATCATTGTCGGATTTCTGGACTTTCTCGCCATAGTCGCGGTCGCCGCTGGCGATGAACAGAAAGCCCTCGTCATCGAAGGCCATGCGCCCGCCATAGGAAGCGGAAGCCTGGCCCTGGCCGCAGCATCTGTCCGGCAGCGGTTCCTTGCCGAACCAGGCATCGGTGACAAAGATGTCCTTCACCTCGCTCAGCTGGTGCGAGCCGTCCCATTTCGCGCGGATCACCGCCAGGGCGGAGCTCTTCGGATCCTGCGGATCGGGTTTGCTGTAGGAGAGATAGATCAGCCGGTTCTTGGCGAAATCGGGATGCAGCACGACATCCATCAACCCGCCCAGACCATTGCTATAGATCGCGGGCAGCCCGGCGATCGGCACCGGATCGAGCGCGCCCGCCTTGCTCACCAGCCGCAGCCGACCGGGGCGCTCTGTCACCAGCATGTCGCCATTGGGCAGGAACGCCATGCCCCAGGGGTGTTCGAGCCCCTTGGCCACAACTTCCACATGGATCGGGCCCTTTTCGCCCTGTTCATCCCATGGGCCGTCGCCCAGCGGGCTGGAAACTGGCGGGGGCGGCGGTGGGGTGGGCGCAGGAGCGGGGGCTGCTGGCGCCTCGCCGCCATCGGTGGCGGGCTGGTCGGTCGGCGCCGGGCCGTTCGGGGCATTGTCGCTCTGCGCCCAGCCGATCGAAGTGGATGCGAGAAATACGCTTCCCAGCGCCAGGGTGATGGTCCGTTTCATGTGCAAATTCCTCTCCCCGTGCAGCGGTGCAAACCCCGCCATGGCCCGAGCCCGTGCGGCCCGCGTTATCGCGGTGCCAAAGGCGCCACATATTAGCACCTGGCGCGCGGCACACAATCGCCGGAGTGATGATTGGGGTGCATTGTTGCGAATGCAGCTGCCGCGTGATCCCGGGCACGGCGGGCGGGAGGTAATCCGGTTTTGCTTGCCCGCAATCCCCCGGGCGCTACCATGATCGGCAGGCCGATTGGGGAGTTTCGCCGTGATTGAGTTTGTAATTGCGATCCTGTTCGTGATGTTCCTGTTTCTGCTGATGGGCGTGCGCGTCGTGCGGCAGGGCTATGTCTACACGATCGAGCGCTTCGGCAAATTCACCCTTGCGGCCGAGCCGGGGCTGCACATCATCATCCCGTTCTTCGACCGCGTCGGTCAGAAGGTGAATGTGATGGAGCAGGTGCTCGATATTCCGGGCCAGGAAATCATCACCCGCGATAATGCGATGGTCGGGGTGGATGCGGTGGTGTTCTTCCAGGTGCTCGATGCCGGCAAGGCCGCCTATGAGGTGCATAATCTCTATTCCGCGATCATGGCGATCACCACCACCAATCTGCGCACGGTAATGGGCTCGATGGATCTCGATGAAACGCTTTCGAAGCGTGATGAGATCAATGCCCGCCTGCTGGGCGTGGTCGATCATGCGACCTCGCCCTGGGGGGTCAAGATCACCCGGGTCGAGATCAAGGATATCCGCCCGCCGATGGATATTTCCGAAGCGATGGCGCGGCAGATGAAGGCCGAGCGGCTCAAGCGCGCCGAAATTCTGGAGGCTGAGGGCGAACGCGCCAGCCGCATCCTGCGCGCCGAGGGCGAAAAGCAATCCGCGATCCTGTCTGCCGAAGGCAAGAAGGAAGCGGCCTATCGCGATGCCGAAGCGCGCGAACGCGCGGCCGAGGCGGAAGCCAAGGCGACCGAGGTCGTGTCTGCCGCGATTGCCCAGTCGGGCAACCAGGCGATCAATTATTTCATCGCGCAGGAATATACCAAGGCGATCGCCAAATTCGCCACCAGCCCCAATGCCAAGACGATCCTGTTCCCGATCGAGGCGACCCAGCTGATCGGCACGCTGGGCGGGATTGGCGAACTCGCGCGCGAAATGATCGGCGATGGGCGCAAGGGCGATGTGACCACGGAAAAGAGCGGTGCGCCGCTGCCGCGCACCATGCCGCGCTCGTCCGTTCCGCCAACGGACCGCGGCTAGTGGATTGGCTCGGGGGCCTGGAGGCCCATTGGGTATGGCTGACGCTCGGTGTGGTGCTTGCCGGGCTCGAGATGGTCGTGCCGGGGGTCTATCTGATCTGGATGGCGGTGGCGGCGATCATCACCGGCATACTCACCGGGCTGCTGGGCCTGTCGCTTCCGCTGCAGGTGATCGATTTCACCTTTCTTGCGCTGATCATCGCCTTTTCGGCGCGCCGCTTCCTGCGTGACAAGCCGATCGAAAGCACCGATCCGCTGATGAACCGCCCGATGGCGCGGATGGTCGGGGGAACCGCGCAGGTGGTCAAGGCGATCGAGCATGGCAGCGGCCGCGTGCATGTCGGCGACAGCGAATGGATTGCCCGTGGGCCGGATGTGGCGGCGGGCGAATGGGTGCGGATTATCGGCAGCGATGGCGCAAGCCTGCTGGTCGAACCGGTGCAGCCGCTGCTGGAAGGCGGCAAGCCCGCCTGATCGGGCCTAGGCTTCGCGCCGTACCGCGCTGACCCGGGTGCCGAAGCGGCCGTGTTTTCTGAACCGCACCATCCATTTGCCCAGAAACAGTTCGAGCGGCTTGGGGCTCACTCCCAGCGCTTTGAGCCCGGGCAAACTGCCTGACGGGATCGCTCCCTGCTTGAGCAGGGTCCATTGATCGCGGCTCATCGGCGTGCCGGGCAGCGCCGCGAACAGCGCCGAGGCGGCATCGGGCAATTCCAGAAACAGCGGGCTGCGCTGCTGCTGCGCCGCGATCATGCGGTTGAGCGCGCCCATGGTCAGAACTTCAGGGCCGGCAATCTCGAAGGTCTTGCCGCCGTGGCGGGCGGCATCGGCCAGCGCCGAGGTCACGGCTTCCGCCGCATCGTCGACCCACAGCGGCTGAAGCTTCGCCTCAGCGCCGAATATCGGCAGCACCGGCAGGCTCGCAATCAGCGATGCAAACATATTGATAAAGTGATCATCTTCGCCAAACAGCACCGAGGGCCGCACAATGCTGGCCCGCGGGAAGGCAGCGAGCACCGCCGCTTCGCCGTCGGCCTTGGTCCGGCCATAGGCGGTCGGGCTGTGCGGATCGGCGCCGATTGCGGAAACCAGCACGAAGCTTTTCGCGCCGCTGGCCGCTGCGGCCTGTGCCGCCGCTCCTGCGCCGCGCGCATGGATCGCGTCGAGATCGCCCTTGAAGGCGCCGGCCAGATAGACCGCCGCATCCGCGCCCGCCATCGCCGCCTGCAGGCTGGCCGGCTGGCGCACATCGCAGCGCGCGAACTGGATCTGCCCGAGATTGCCCAGCGGCTTGAGCTTGAAGGCGCGTTCAGGATTGCGGCTGGCGATCCGCAGCCGGGCCCCGCGTGCCAGCAGATGCTGGGCGAGATGGCTGCCGAAAAAGCCGCTGCCGCCGATCAATACCACCAGTTTTCCGTCGAGCGCGTCGCGTTTCGCCATGGGAACTCAACCTGCCTTTGTCCGGGATTCGGGATTCCTCATGGCCAATGCCGCAAGCAGCCGCGCACCGCAAGACGGGCGATGCGGTGCGCCATCCGCTGCGGGCGCCGGGAGCGCTCCTCGCCTATTCGGCGGCGGCACCCCGTTTGGTGTGCTCATGGAAGAAAGCGAAGATCTGCGGCACGCTGGGCGGGATCATCGACATATGTGTGCCACCGTAGATCTCGACATAGGCGGTGGTCATTCCAGCCGTTTTCATCTTCGCCATTTCGTCCTTGCTTGTCTCGACCGTGCGGGTTTCCGTTCCGCCAACCGCTTGCATCACCGGAACATTTTTGAGGCGGTCAAAATCATAGGGGAAATAGGGCAAACTTCCAGACATCGGGGCGATCGCCGCCCAGATGTCGGCATATTTTTGGCCCAGAAACCAGGTTCCGGCGCCGCCCATCGAATGGCCCATCAGATAGATGCGGGCCGGATCGATTTTATATTCCGCCCGCACTCTGGCCAGAACATTCATCACATCCGATTCACTGAGCGCGCGCTCCTGCTTCACTTCCTCTGGCGTCTTGGCGGGTTCGGGCGGTGCGGGCGGCGGCGGGGGTGGAGCATTCGCGCCTGCCGGGCGGCTGCTGGAGCTGCGCGGCAAATCGCCCGGGATATTCAGCGGCGCACCATACCAGCCGCCGGGCGAATAGCCCATCGGCGCGACGAAGATGAAGCCATATTCCTCGCACAATTCGGGCAGATCCTTCACCAGCGAGAAGAAGTAATTCTGATTCCCGTTATATCCGTGCAGCGCCACCACCAGCGGGGCGCCGACCTTGGGATCGTAATTCTGCGGAACATAGATGCGGTAAGGCATCTCCTTGCCCGCTGCATCGAAGAAATAATGGCGCTGCTGATCGCCCTTGGCGCCGGGCGTTTGCGGTAGCCGGGCGAGCTCCGCGCTCGGCAGGCCCGGCCCGAATGCCTCACGGATCGATGGCGGGGGGCTTTGCGCGGCCAGCGGTGCCATCACGGCCAGTGCCGCAACCGCGGCTAGTCCAGACAAAATCCTGCGCATGATAGCTCCACTCCCGATTTCCGCTTTTGTCGGATCCATTCGATCGCCCCGGCCCGGCCGGGTCGTCTGGGTGTAACGCAGCGGTGATTGGGCGAACAGATATTAAATATGATTTCGCCGCCGAAATAATATGACGATCTATCCCGGGCAGGCTTCCCCCGCCGCCGATGCTGGGCCATAACGCAGCCCATGCAGCTCGACTATCAGGCCTATGAAACCCTGTTCAACACCGGCGATGATGCCGCGTTGGTCGAAGGTTTCTTCGCCCCCGATTGTGCGATGATCAGCTCTAACGGGATCCGCCGGGGTAAGCACGAGCTGCTCGCCTTTCTCACCTGGGCACATGACGGGGTGCGCGAAGTGATGCGCCCGCAGACGGTACTGTCGCAGGATGGCTTGCTGTTTGCCGAAGTCGATATGGATTTCCACGCCACGAAAGAGCGGGCGGATTTTCCCTTCGGCCACCTGTTTCCCGGCGATCTTGTGACGGTGAAGTTCTTCGTCACCTATCGGCTCGACTCAGCGGGCCGGGTCACCGAGCTCAAGAGCATGACCTGGCCGCCGGAAAAGGGCGTGACCAAGCTTCCCCGGCTGGGCCCGCACCCCAGCCAGCTGGCGGCTTTCAGGGCCTATGGTGCGGCCTTTTCCAATGCGGATTTCACCCGTTTCCCGAAATTCTACACCGATGATGTGCAGTTCAACCTGCATGCCTTCGGGAGCTTTTCGGGCAGGCAGGCGATTATCGATTTCTATCGCCCGATGTTTGACGATCTGCGCGAGACGGTAACCTTCGAAGCGATCGAGGCGAGCGAGACCCATATTCGCGCGGAGGCCGAAAGCCGCTTCACCGCGATTCGCGATGCGCCCGATTGCATTCTCGGTCCGATGCAGCGGGGCGACCGTTTTCTGGTTCAGGTAATCGTCGATTATGCGCTGCGCGATGGGCTGATCTGCCAGATCGACGTAACCCGAAAGGGCGAGCGGACCTTCCATCCGGCAGACAGCGCTGCGTGAGCGAGAAGCGCGGGCTGATCGCTTGGCGCTGCGCGATGGGCCCGATCCGCGATTCTGGACTCTTGAAGAACCCGCTCGACGTTAGCTTGCCATTCACGCAGCCAGTCCTACATTATCCAGCGTGAAAGGCAGGAATTGCACATGAACGACCAGCAGGATCCCAACCGCGATCCCAATCGCGAACCGGGAGGCAACCCGTGGCTCAAGAGTCTGATGGTGTGGGGCGGGATTTTCGTCGCCCTGCTGCTGGTGGTTTCGATGTTCGGCAACGGCGCCGCGACTCCGGGCACGTCGATCCCCTATTCCGATTTCCGCAACAAGATCGCCCAGGGCAGCGTTTCCGAAGTGCAGATCGCGCCTGACAAGATCACCGGCAAGCTCAAGAACAATCAGGTGTTCACCACCATCCCGGTGGCGAATGACACCGATCTGACCAAGCTGCTGGAAGACAATGGCGTGAAATATGCCGGCGTGGCTCCTGCCGAGCCGAACATGCTGATGTATCTGCTGATCAATTCGCTGCCCTTCCTGCTGATCTTGGGCGTGGCCTATTTCGCGCTGCGCCAGGTCCAGAAAGGCGGCGGTTCGGGTGCGATGGGTTTCGGCAAGAGCAAGGCCAAGCTGCTCACCGAGAAGCAGGGCCGGGTGACCTTCGAAGATGTCGCCGGGATCGATGAAGCGCGTGAGGAGCTGGAGGAAATCGTCGAATTCCTGCGCGATCCGCAGCGCTTCTCCAAGCTTGGCGGGCAGATTCCGAAGGGCGCGCTGCTGGTCGGCTCACCCGGCACCGGCAAGACCCTGCTCGCCCGCGCGATTGCGGGTGAGGCGGGCGTGCCCTTCTTCACCATTTCGGGCTCCGATTTTGTCGAGATGTTCGTCGGCGTCGGCGCCAGCCGCGTGCGCGACATGTTCGAACAGGCCAAGAAAAATGCCCCCTGCATCGTGTTCATCGACGAGATCGATGCGGTTGGCCGCCATCGCGGGCACGGGCTCGGCAATTCGAACGACGAACGCGAACAGACGCTCAACCAGTTGCTGGTCGAGATGGACGGGTTCGAGGCCAATGAAGGCATTATCATCATCGCTGCGACCAACCGGCCCGACGTGCTCGATCCGGCGTTGCTGCGCCCCGGCCGGTTCGACCGCCAGGTGGTGGTGCCGATCCCCGATATCGAAGGGCGCGAGAAGATTCTTGCGGTGCATATGAAGAAGGTGCCGCTGGCGCCCGACGTCAATCCGCGCACGATTGCGCGCGGCACTCCGGGCTTTTCCGGCGCCGATCTGGCCAATCTGGTCAATGAGGCGGCGCTGCTGGCCGCGCGGCGTAACAAGCGCCTGGTCGCGATGCAGGAATTCGAAGATGCCAAGGACAAGGTGATGATGGGGGCGGAGCGTCGCTCGATGGTCATGACCGAGGACGAGAAGAAGATGACCGCCTATCACGAGGCCGGCCATGCGATCGTCGCGGTGCATGAACCCGCCTCCGATCCGATCCACAAGGCCACGATCATCCCGCGCGGGCGCGCGCTGGGCATGGTTATGCGCCTGCCGGAGCGGGACAATTACTCCTATCACCGTGACAAGATGCACGCCAATCTGGCAGTCTCGATGGGCGGGCGCGTAGCCGAGGAACTGATCTTCGGGCATGACAAGGTCAGCTCGGGCGCCAGCTCGGACATTTCCTATGCCACCAGCCTGGCGCGCAACATGGTCACCAAATGGGGCATGTCCGACAAGCTCGGCCCGCTGCAATATGAAGAGCAGCAGGAAGGCTATCTTGGCATGGGCGGCACCCAGCGCACCATGATGTCGAGCGAAACCAACAAGCTGATCGATGCCGAAATCCGCAGCCTGGTCGAAGCCGCGCATGACAAGGCCAAATCGGTCCTGACCGAATTTCGCGAGCAGCTCGAAGTGCTGGCGCAGGCGCTGCTCGAATATGAGACGCTGACCGGCGATGAGATCACCCAGCTGATTGCCGATGGTAAACTTGAACGGCCTGACGAACCCAGCGGCCCCGCGCTTTCGCGGCCGGTGCGCGGATCGGCGATCCCCAAGGCGGGCAAGCGCTTTTCGGGCAGCGGCGGGCCGGCTCCGCAAGGGGCCTGAGACGGTGCGCCGGGACTGGCGAAACCTTTCCCCGGTCTGGCCGTTCCTATTGCGCGGGGCGGCTGGCTATCCGGTCGCGCCGGTGTGGGGACGACACCCATGGATGACAGAGGGAGTTTGATATGAAGAAGCTGTTGCTCGCTGGAGCGGTTCTGGGGCTGGGGGTTGTTTCCGCCTGTTCGCAGAAGACCGAAGACAAGGCCGACACCGCGATGAACCAGGCCGGCGATGCGGCCGAAGCTGTGGGCGACACCGCCAGTTCGGCTGCGGATGATACCGCCAAGAGCGTCGATCAGGCAGTCAATGCCGCGCAGGCCGCGGCCGACAAGGCGGGCGAGAAAATCGACAAGACGGTGAAGGACGTCAAGGCAGACGACTGACCTCTTTGTCCTGTATTGCCAATTCAACGGGCCGGGTGGACACGATCCCCCGGCCCGTTTGCATTCAGTCTTTGCCGAGCTGGCGCAGCTTCTGCTCGATCCCGTCCCATAGCCGGAGGAAGGCCTGCGCGCCGGGCGATGTGGGGGCGAAGCTTCCGACCGGGGCATGGCGATCGGCGCCCTGTTCGATCAGGCTGGCCATCGGCACCACCGGCCAATTGGGCATTTCCTCGCGCAGGGCCTTGTGCAGCCTGCGGCGGCCATCGAACATCGAGAGCACCGGCAGGATTGGCGGATGACGCCGGTGATTGGCGGCGAGATCCTTCTGGATCATCGCCAGCGCGCGCAGCGATAAGGGCGAAGGGGGCAGCGGCACGATCACCACATCGGCCGCGCGGATCACCTGGGCGCTGGTCTCATTCAGCACCGGCGGGCAATCGAGGATGATCCGTTGATAGCGCCCGGAAAGCTCGTCAGCCATTTTCGCCAGCCGCTTCTTCTTGCCCAGGGCAAGCAGCCCGCTGCCCAGATCGCGCAGGCTGTCATCGGCCGGAAGCAGATCGAGCCCCCAAAAACCACTTTTGACGATCAGGCTGCCCGGGTCTTCCTTGCCCTGGAACAGCGCCGCCGCGCCGCCCTTCTTGAGCGCCTTCTTCGCGGGCTTGAGCCCGAACAGGAATGCCGCGCCGCCTTGCGGATCGAGATCCCACAGCAAAGTGCTGTGCTCAGCCGGGACGGCGGAACACCAGGCGAGATTGGCGGCGATAGTGGTTTTGCCCACGCCCCCCTTCACGCTGTAGACCGCGATCACAGCCATGCACGTTGCTCCACAATGCGCGGAAGCCGGTGAATTGGTGGCGAAATCATCTTCCCGGCCCTTCCGGCGGGGCAAGATTCCCGCCAGCAGGCCGAGCCCGGTCCCGCAGGATTAGCCGTCGTAATCGGACCCGATCGAGGTCGAGCGGGTCGGAGCCGAGGCAGTGATGCGCAGGGCTTCGGCCGACTGGCTCAGCGAACCGATTTCGTCCGCCTCGTCCTCATCGTCGGGCAGCACGCGCTGCAGCGACTGGGTGAGCGATTCGAGCAGTTCCTTGGGCTTGACCATCACTTCGGCGATCTCGCGCAGAGCCACGACCGGGTTCTTGTCGCGGTCGCGATCGAGTGTCAGTTCCGCCCCGCCGGAAATCTCCCGCGCGCGCTGGGCAGCGAGCAGGACGAGATCGAAACGGTTGGGGATCTTGTCGACACAATCTTCGACGGTAACGCGCGCCATGGGGCACTCCGGTCAATGAGCTTGATGGGAAGGGTGGCCAGTTAGGTCCCGATGCGGCGAAAGTCAAGGATTTGCGCCTTGCGGGCCGCCGCGCCCTGTGCTGTGTGCCGTGGTCCCATGGCCAAGCCCAGCGCGCCCAGCACCGACCGACCCGAACTGGAGCCGCACCGCACGGATTTCCGCGATATGGAGCCGTTTTCGCTGCAGGCGCAGGGGCTCGACCTCACCTTTTACCCGGCGGGCGCGGACCGGCTCGCCGCGCTGCTCGCGCTGATCGACGGCGCGCACCGCTCGCTGCGGCTGTTCTATTATATCTTCGCGATGGACGATGCGAGTGTGGCGGTGCGCGATGCGCTGACGCGCGCGGCCGGGCGCGGCGTGGCGACGACCCTGATTCTCGACGGGTTCGGCGCCAGTGCGGATGACGGCTTTCTCAGACCCTTCACCGCTGCGGGCGGCAAGCTGCTGCGGTTCAGCGCGCGCTGGAATGTGCGCTATCTGATTCGCAATCACCAGAAGATGGCGATTGCCGATGATAGATTGGCGCTGATCGGCGGGTTCAATGTCGAACAGGCCTATTTCGATCCGCCCCAGGTCAATGGCTGGCACGATCTCGGCGTATTGGTTGCAGGCGAGGCGGTATCGGGCCTGACGCGATGGTATGGCCTGCTGGAGCGCTGCACCGCCGATCCGCATACCCATTTTGCAGCGATTCGCCGGCTGGTGCGCGAATGGGATCCCGGTGCCGGCCCGGTGCGCTGGCTGGTGGGCGGCCCGACCAGAGGGCTCAGCCCCTGGGCGCGCAGCCTCTATCGCGATATCGCCACGGGCAGCCGGCTGGATATGGTGATGGCCTATTTCTCTCCGCGCAGCGGGCTGGTGCGGCGGCTCGGCGGGCTTGCGCGGCGGGCGGCGGAAGCTGGCGACGGGGTGCGGCTGGTGCTGGCGGGCAAGAGCGATAATGCCGCCACGATCGGAGCCGCCCGGGCCAATTACGGGCGGCTGCTGCGGCGGGGCGCCCGGATTTGCGAATTCCAGCCGTGCAAGCTGCATATGAAGCTGATCGTGATTGACGATGTCACCTATGTCGGTTCGGCCAATTTCGACATGCGCAGCCTCTATCTCAATCTCGAGATCATGCTGCGGATCGAGGATGCCGCACTGGCGACACGCATGCGCGAATTTATCGCATGCCATCTGCCCTGGTCGCTGGAGGTGACCCCGGCATTGCACCGCCAGCGTCTGACCGTGTGGAATCGCATCCGCTGGTCGCTCAGCTGGTTTCTGGTGACGGTGGTGGATTACACTGTCGCCCGGCGGCTCAATCTGGGGCTCTAGCGCGCCTGAAAGAAGCGCTGCGGAGCCACAAGGGGCTGGGTCGTCAGCCGGGGATAGGGTGTCCTCTCACCACCGGTCATTGAATGCGCCGCCGCCGATTTCGAACAAGCCGATGATCACTGAAAAGTCATGGCCTGGAAGATTTATTTTGTTAACTATAGCAAGGCTTGAACTTGTGCCTGCGCGGCGCAGTCATTACCGCTTCGCCGCACGGTGCACTCTAACTGGCCGCACAACCAGGGGTCTTGCCGGGAACGTTCATCTGGCAGACAGGTTATCCTCAACAGGCATAGTCAACTGGTGAAGTTTGAAGGAGTAGCGTGATGCGTGTCATTTCCAAAGGATCGGGATATTTCATCCTGTCTGCCATGCTCGCTGTGTCGGCAAGCGGCAGCCTGTCCGCGCAGGATCAGGACCAGCAAGAGGGTGAAATCCTCACAACCGTCCATGCCGTGACCCCCACCGATTTGACCGGACTGCCCGCGGGCCCGGCGATCGAGGGCTTCATCTCTGCGCGCAGCGGCAACAAGATGAAAGTCACCAGCGCGGATGGGACCAGCACGGTGGTGCTGATCGGCGATGCCACCAAGATCCGCGCCAGCGGAGGGTTTCTGGGGCTCAATCGCAATGCGCTCGGCGCAGATTCCCTGCTCAACGGGCTGCCGGTTTCGGTTGCCACGGTGGAATGGAACGACGGCCTGGTCGCGAGCCAGATCGATCTCAAGAACAAAGACCTCAAGACTGCGGCCATGATCCACAACGGCACGTCGCAGGGATTTGCCGAACAGACCGCCGCCACCGAGGCGCTGCGCAGCCGGATGGGCGATATCGACAAATATAACATCAAGAGCACCACCAATGTCTATTTCGACACCGGCAAGGCAGTGCTGTCTCCCAGGGCCAAAGCCGATCTCTGCACCGCGGCAAGCCAGGCCGAGGGGATGGACAATGCGCTGATGCTGGTGGTGGGCTACACCAATTCAACCGGAAGCGATGAGATCAACCAGATGCTCAGCGAAAAGCGGGCCGGCAGCGTGATCAATTTCCTGCAGCAGGTCTGCCACTGGAAACCCTATCGCATGCTGACCCCCACCGGGATGGCCCAATCGGACCCGCTGGCGAGCAATGACACGGAAGAAGGCAAGGCGCTGAACCGGCGCGTTGCGGTGAATGTTCTGGTCAGCAAGAGCGTCGACGGAATGTGAGCCAATCGGGATGCGCTCTGCGCATCCCGCCAAGGCTGCGCGGGGCGTTGGTGGACGCTCAGCATGATGGTGCCTGGATCATGCTCACGGTGCCTGCGCCTGGTTAGCCCGCCTTCGCCCCGCAGGCCCTAATCATAGGCCCTAATCATAGGCATAGCCCATCTGGTCATCCGCCAGATCGCTGAAGCGGGTGATCTTGGGCTCGAACTTCAGGCGCACCTTGCCGGTTGAACCATGGCGCTGCTTGGCCACGATCAGTTCGGCCAGGCCAAACACGCGCTCCATCTCCGCCGCCCAGGCCGCATGGGCCTCATGGGTCTTGGCATCGTCGCTTTCGACCGGGCGCTTGGGCTCCTTGGCGCCGACGTAATAATCCTCGCGATAGACGAACAGCACGATATCGGCGTCCTGCTCGATCGAGCCCGATTCCCTCAAATCCGACAGCTGCGGGCGCTTGTCGTCGCGCTGTTCGACCGCGCGGCTGAGCTGCGAGAGCGCGATCACCGGCACGTCGAGTTCCTTGGCCAGGGTCTTGAGCCCGCGGCTGATCTCGGAGATTTCATTGACGCGGTTGTCGGTTGCGCGGCCCGAACCCTGCAGCAATTGCAGATAATCGACCACGATCATCCCGATATCGTGCCGCCGCTTGAGCCGCCGGGCGCGGGTACGCAGCGCGGCGATCGACAGGGCCGGGGTGTCATCGATATAGAGCGGCAGCTCGGCCAGTCGCTGGCTGGCGAAGGACAGCTTCTGGAAATCCTCGCGGCTGATCTTGCCCATGCGCAGCGCTTCGGAGGAAATTCCCGCCTGTTCGGCCAGGATACGCGTGGCGAGCTGGTCGCTCGACATTTCGAGGCTGAAAAAGGCCACCCCGGCACCGACCGTCTTCGCGATGCCCTCGGCGCGGTCGCGCAGCAGGCGGTCGGCTGCGTTGAAGGCGATATTGGTCGCCAGCGCGGTCTTGCCCATGCCCGGGCGCCCGGCGAGGATCAGCAGGTCGGAATTATGCAGCCCGCCGATCTTCTCGTTCACGCTGGTGAGCCCGGTGGTGATGCCCGAAACATGGCCGCCCGAATTGATCGCGGTCTCGATCATGCCCAGCGCCTTGTGCGTCGCCATGCCGAAGCTTTGCGCCTCGCTCATGCCCGAAGCGCCCTCGGCGACCTTGAACAGGGCTGCCTCGGCCTCCTCGATCTGCTCCATCGGGGCGAGGCTCTCGGACGTGTCGAGCGCGCTTTCGACCAGATTGCGCCCCACCGTGATCAGCTCGCGCAGCAGCGCCAGATCATAGATCTGGCCGGCGAATTCGCGCGGGGCGAGCAGGCCCTGGCCGTCAGCGGTCAGCCGCGCGAGATAAGCAACTCCGCCCAGCTGCTTGAGCGCCTCGTCAGCCTCGAAATAGGGTTTCAGCGTCACCGGGGTGACCACGGCATTGCGGTCCAGCAGGGTCAGGATGCGTTCGTAGACCCTTTGGTGCACCGGCTCGAAAAAATGCCCCGGCTTGAGCGGGGTGGCGAGTTCCTCGATCACGCGGTTGTCGATCAGAACCGCGCCGATAAACGCCGCCTCCGCCTCGATATTGGCGGGGAGCGAGCGGGCGGGGGTTTCGGACCGGGCGCGGATCAGGAGGTCTTCGTCAGCCATCCGGCCTCCATGGGCTTGGGCGAGGGGGGAGCGCAAGACGGCAGGCAGGCTGATTGGCCTGCGCTGCCTGTGGATATCGGGGACGGAGCAAATTTCTTGCCGCTCTGCGCTGCGAATGCGAAAGGATCGCCGATAATATGGACCAGCCCGGACCCAACCAGCGCATCAGCCAGATCGATCTCGACGAATCGACGATCCTGTGGCGCAATGCCGATGTCGAACAGGAACGGCGGGTCGCGATCTTCGATCTGATCGAGGAAAACAGTTTCAAGCCGCTGCGCGCCGCCGCAGCCGGGCGCCAGGGCCCGTGGCGGCTGGGCCTGTCGGTGCAGGACGGGCGATTGTCGATGACCATCGCCGAGGATTCAGGGCCCGGCGATTCGGGCGTGGCGGGCGGCGAGCTGGTCGAGACCCTGCTGCTGGGGCTGGCGCGCTTCCGCCGTCCGGTGCGCGAATATTTCGCGATCTGCGATTCCTATTATCAGGCGATCCGCAAGGCTTCGGCGCAGGAAATCGAAACGATCGACATGGCCCGGCGCGGGATTCACGATGCCGCGGCGCGGCTGCTGCTGGAACGGCTCGAAGGCAAGGTGGAAACCGATTTCGCCACCGCCCGGCGGCTCTTTACGCTGATCTGTGTGCTGCATATCAAGGGCTGAGCTTGCGTTTTGCGGCCTGGCCGTCATGGCGAACATGCGGCCGGACGGCGCGGTTGCGGATTGAGAGGGGCGGGCTTCGGCCATGGGCAGGAAAAAGCGATTTCCCACGCGCTGGCGCGTATTGGCCGCAGTGCTGCTCGCAGCGCTGATCGGCGCGGGCTATCTGTGGTGGCAATTCATTCACTGGACCCCGCCGCGCGCCACTTTTCCCGCGCAGGGCGTGTTGATCAGCGCGGATGACGGACGCGCCAGCTTCGTCGCCTTCAAGGCGATCGGCGCGGATTTCGCCTATCTTGAGGCGAGCGAGGGCGCGGACCGGCGTGACCCGACCTTCGCCCGTAATCTGGAGGCGGTGCGCGCCGCTGGGCTGCGCTTCGGCGCGGTGCATCATTATGATCCCTGCATTCCGGCCGACCGCCAGGCCGCCAATTTCGTCACCGTGGTCCCGCGCGAGGAGGCCATGCTGCCGCCCGCGATCGAGCTTGACGATCTGGCGGATGATTGCGCCAAGCCGGTCAGCGATGCCGGGGTCGAAAGCGAGCTGATGACCTTCCTCAACCAGATCGAGGGTCACGCCGGCAAGCCGGCGATTCTCAAGATCTCGCGCCGCTTCGAGGCCCGCTATCACCTCGCCAGCGCGATCGACCGCGGCCTGTGGCTGAGCCGCGACCGCTTCGAACCCGATTACGCCGGGCGCCCATGGGCCTTGTGGACTGCGAATTCGCAGCTACGCTCTGATGCGAGTTCGCTGCCGGTGCGCTGGGTGGTGGCGCAGCCTTGAACGGTATCTGGCCTGAGTGGGATTGGTCCCGAGAGGGATTGGGCCCGGAAAAGGATTTGGGATGAGCGATGATTCGATCCGCGACGAACTGGTGATCGCGGCAAAGCGCGCGCGAGAAAATGCCTATGCGCCCTATTCGGGCTTTGCGGTCGGGGCGGCGCTGCGCTTTGCCGACGGCACGATTGTCAGCGGCACCAATGTCGAAAATGCCAGCTATGGCCTGTCGCTCTGCGCCGAAGCGGTCGCCGTCGTCAAGGCCATGGGCGAAGGGCATCGCGGTGGGCTCGAAGCGGTGGCGGTGATCGGCTCGGGCAAAAATCCGCTGACCCCCTGCGGGCGCTGCCGCCAGATGCTGTTCGAGCTTGCCGATCTGGGCGCAACCGATCCGATCCTGTGGTGCGCCAGCGATGAGGAGGTGAGCGCGGTTGCGCTGTCCGAACTGCTGCCCCGCGCTTTCGGGCCGGGCAGCCTGGGCTGAGGGCAGGTCGCCCCGGGCTAGTGCTGCCGCGATGCTGGAATGATCGCAGCGGGATGTGGCAGCATGGAACAGGTTCGCCCCACTTGTTCCTGCGTATCTTCCAAGACGATGCAGGCATGAACCGGATCGCCTGCCGGCATTGGCACGCCGCTGGCCAGCACAAACTGCGCCAGATGCGCTCCGCCCATGCCTGGCGGGAGATGCGGGATCGGCCTGACGATCCTGAACCATCCGCCAGTGCCGCGTTCGACCGCGCCGGAGCCGAGCAATTGTGACAGGCCCATCTGGCTGGGCAGAACCAGATAATGGTCGACCGGGGCGCGGGCGACGATCTTTGCCGGATCGACATTGACCAGCCCCGCTTCCCAATATTGGCTCGCTTCGAGCCACATCCTGGCGTCGAACCCCACCGGCACCGGTACGGTGCCCACCACGGCATGGGTGAGCCTGCCCGATGGCAGCGCAACCTGCTGGGCCGAATAGCTCCCGAATGCCGCATCGATTTTGTGGCCGATCCCGCGTTCGATCAGGGCGATAGACCGTCTCGCCTGGTCAGCTTCGGGATTGCTGAAATATTGCCAGCAGTCGCTGTCCGCGATGGCGACCCTGGCGGCAGGCAGGCCGATCACCCCGCTGGCGGAAATCTTGTCCGCTCTGTCCCGCCCACGCGTATATTCAGCGACAATGCGCTGCGCGCCCTTTGCGGCCGGTTCGGTGCCGGAAAAGGAATGGACCACCGCCTGCACCACCCGGCCGGTGGCACCGCTGAGGCGCCAGACCATCGATTTATAGGAGGTCAGCACCAGATAGAGCGGCTGGGTGCCGGGTTCGATCACCACATCCATCAGGTCGGTTTCCTGATCCTGCCCGCCGATCACGGCTGACGAGATCGCATCGCTCTCATAGCTGCCGAACATCACGACGCTGGCATCCTGCGGCGCGCGCGGCAGCATGCAGGCGGATTGAGAGCGCAGCCATTGTGCGAGATTGCGCCACTTGGCGATGGCCGCATCTTCCTCCTTCGAAATCACCCCATCGCCGTCGCTATCAACGATCGCGAAGGCATTCTGGGCGACGAACCGCAACTCGGTGGCGGTGAGCCTGCCATCGCCATCAGGATCGAGCGCGAGCAGATTTTCCAGCGAAGTGTCCGTGTCGCGGTTGCGCAGCGCCGAATTGGCAGCCTCTTCAAGCGTGATCCGCCCATCGCCATCGCTGTCATAGCGTTTGAGCAGACTGGCCAGCATGGGGCTGAGCTGCTCGGGATCGCCATTGGCTGACTGGGCAAGTTCGGTCCGCGTGACCGTGAAATCGCCGTCGAGATCATAGCGCAGCACCTGGCCGATGCCATTCGCGCGGTCCCGCGCGCGAGCGATGATTTGCAGCCGCTCGATGTCTGCGTGGTCGAGCCCGTCCTGATCGCGGTCGGCCTGACGGATCGGGGCGATCGTGGAGGCGATATATTGCTCGATCGTTGTTCCGGCGCGGATCGAAGCAAGCAGGGCATCCGGGATGGTCGCTGCGGCGGCATTCTCTGGCGGGCCGGGATCTTTGGGCGGGGGTGGGGCGGGCCGGCTTATGGTGATCGGCGGGGCACCGGGTTCGGGGGTCCAGACATAGCTTTCCCCCTCTTTGAGCTGGAGCTGTGTTGTCTGCGCTGCGCCCGTGGCGCTGAGCAATATGGCAGCAGTTCCGGCCAGCAGCTTGAAGCGCATCGAGTGTCCTCCTGTGCGCCCAAGATTAAGGCTGGCTGGTTAAAGGAATGCTCACCGGGCAGCGCGCCGAATTGCCTATGGCCGCGAGGGCCCCCGCCTTCAGCGCTCGAGCCATTCCGCCAGCGCGGCCAGGCAATCGCGGCCGAGCAACTTGCAGCGTTCCGGGCTCCAGCCCTGCGCCGGATCGGGCAGGTCGTCATTGTCCTTGAACGGCATTTCCAGCGTCATCGCGCAGGCGCCGAACCGCTGGGCGAGCTGGTTGGTCGACATGGTCAGATTGGCCTGCCCCGGGCGCGCCACCGGATAGCCCAGGGCGGTCTGGAAGTCTGGCGTGCGCCGTTCCAGGATCGTGCGATAGCGGGTGTAAGCCGCGCCAAGCTCCTCGGTCCACGACGGGATGCCCTCAAAGCCGGCGATGAACACTGCGGCAATCGCCTCGTCGCCATGCACATCCATTGCAAAATCCACCCCGCTTGCATCCATCGCGTTGCGGATTGCGAGCACTTCGGGGCTCCGCTCAGGCGTGGGATCGGCCCATTCGCGGTTGAGATTGGTGCCCACGGCATTGGTGCGCAGATGGCCGCGCAGCGAACCGTCGGGATTGCAATTGGGGACAAGGTGCAGCCGGCAGCGCGCGCGCAGCACGCGCGCAACGGGATCGGCCGGATCGGTCAGGCATTCCAGCGCGCCCTCCATCCACCATTCGGCCATGCTCTCGCCCGGATGCTGGCGGGCATAGAGCCACACCTGGGTCTCACCCTCGCCCAGTTCGATGCAGTCGATCGGCTGGCCGTCGAGCGACGTGCCGAGGCTGCGATGGGTCACACCGTCGCAGGCGGCCACCCCGGCGATCAGATCGTGATGCCGCTCCATAGAAAAAGGTGCGAAATAGGCGAACCATGCTGTGCCCGCCGTGGGCGCGTGGCGGATGGTCAGCGTGCCGCCATCCTCGGCGCTGTCGAAGCTGGTATCGCTGCGCGCCCAATAGAGGCGGTCGTCCGAAACGCAGGCGCGATAGCCGGGCCAGCCGCCAGGATAGGCCGAGCCATTGAGCCCGGTGATCTTGAGCACCAGCTCACGCCCGGCAGCGCCGCTGACGCGGAAATGGAACCATTGGAAGAATTCGGATTGCCGGTCCTTGCGGATCGCGAGCCGCGCGGTGGCCCCGCTGACCGACAGCACTTCGATATTGCCGGAATCGAACCCGGCGGTGATGTCGATTGCCTTGTCATCCATTGTTGTGTTCATCTGACCAGAATTGTTTCGCCATCATTGCCCGGGAAACCCTGAAACAGGGCGGCGGCCATTTTTGGTGCGCCAAGCTGGCTCTGCGCCAGCGGTGCGGCGGAGCTGACTGAAAAACTGGCGCGGCCTTCCCAGATCGTTTGCCCGCTGGCGCGGTCCTGGATCATCACGCCCAGCTGGGTAAGCACCTGCGCCTTGGGCTTGCCCGACAGATCGAGCCCGATGCCAAGCCCGACCCCGGAGCCATAGCTGCCGGTCGAGCCGCCGACGCCGACGCTCACCGGGCCGCCGGCGGATGCGGGCTGCTGCGTGCTGCGGCGGATCCGCACCAGCGCGACCTGATCGCCCTGTCCCGGCGCGGCGGCCTGATAGCCGAGCCGCACCAGCTCGCGCTCCACCGCAGTGCGATAGCTGGCCAGTTCGAGCGAATTGCCGTCCATCCCCGGCGCAGCTTCGACCGCGATCGTCCCCTGGCCGAGCTGGGCGAGATGATCCTGCTGGTGAAAGCGCGTTACCTCGACCGGGCCGATCGGCGTCATGCAGCCCGAAACGAGCGTCGCGGCCAGCACGATTGCGGTCAATGGCTTCAAGCGCATGGTTGGCCCTTTCTCTCCCGCCCCGCATTGTCAGCAGGACACTGCGGGCGGAAAGGGCGCGATGCAAGCCCGTTCAGCGCAGCGCCACGCTGTCCGCCTTGGTCGGGAAGCCCTCGAACAGCGACTGGGCCAGCTTGAAGGCGATGGCCTGGTCGGTCCATTTCGAATCGCCTTCGCGGGTGGTGATGTCGGCCCGGCCTTCCCACAATACATCGCCGCCGGCGCGGCTGCGGATGCGCACTTCCATGCGGGTGTCGATCAGCGCCTTCTTCGGCTTGGTGAGATCGATATTGATGCCCATGCCCATCATCGATCCGCGATTGGACACGCCCATTTCCATCTCGCCGCTGACCGGCTTGTGCGGTGCTTCCTGTGGCTGCACCACGCTGCGCCGCAGCCGCAGTTCGACCTGCTGGTCCTGCGCTCCGGCCACGGCCTGGGTGTCATATCCGGCGGCGACCAGCTGGTCGATCACGGCTGCTTCATAGGTCGATCCGGGCCCGGCATCGCCGCGCGGCGCGCGGCTGTCTGGCGGGCCGAGATTTGGCGGGCCCAGATCCGTGGGGGCGGGGGTGTCCTGAGGCGGAGCATATTCCTGCGCCGTGCCGCGCTGGGGCCCGGCCTGCGTCTCATCGCTGATCGCCACCATCACCGGGCCATGGCCCAGCTGCCCGGCGGCTGCACCTTGGACGACAAAGCGCGCGACATTGACCCGGCCTTCGCGATCGTCACTGCGGCTGGCATTGCCGGCGCGGTTCCAGTCATTGCGGGAAAGGGCCGAGGGGCCAAAGGGGTCAGGATAGCCCCAGCCGCCATGCTGGGCCTGCGCGGCGACCGGAATCAGGAGGGAAACAGCGCCAAGGGCGGCCAGTGTGCGGTTGAAGTGCATTGCGATCCCGGTGTTCGTGCGGTCTGTGCCTGCGGGGCTATTCCGCCGCGCCTTGCCCGCTGATGAACCCCAGCTCCGCAGCGGGGAAGAATTTTGTCGCAAAAGCTATCGCAAACAAGGGGATTCCGCTCGGCGCGGATGCTGGCTATGGCGGGCGGATGACAAGCAGACCATCTGTTCTCGTAACCGGCGGCGCCGGCTATATCGGCAGCCACGCCGTGCTCGCGCTGATTGATCGCGGCTGGGATGTGGCTGTGATCGACAATCTCACCACCGGATTCCGCTTCGCGGTGCCGGACGGGGTCGCCTTCTATGATGGCGATATCGAAGATGCCGCGCTGCTGGCGCGCATTTTCGAGCAGCGCGGGATCGGCGCGGTAATGCATTTCGCAGGCTCGATCATCGTGCCCGAATCGGTCGAGAACCCGCTCAAATATTATCACAACAACACCGCCAAAAGCCGCGCCCTGATCGAGGCAGCGGTGACCGGCGGGGTCCGCCATATGATCTTCAGCTCAACCGCGGCGACCTATGGCATCCCGGAGGTTTCGCCGGTGAGCGAGGACAGCCCCAAGCTGCCGATCAATCCCTATGGCATGTCCAAGCTGATGACCGAGATCATGCTGGCCGATACGGCCAAGGCGCATCCGCTCAATTATTGCGCGCTGCGCTATTTCAATGTCGCGGGGGCTGATCCGCAGGCGCGCAGCGGCCAATCGACTGCGGGGGCGACCCATCTGATCAAGGTCGCGGTGGAGGCGGCGCTGGGCAAGCGCGACAATGTGGGGGTGTTCGGCACCGATTATGCCACGCCCGATGGCACCGGGGTGCGCGATTACATCCATGTCTCGGATCTTGCCGCCGCCCATGTGCTCGCGCTCGAAGCGCTGATCGCGCAGCCGGGGCGCTCGCTGACGATGAATTGCGGCTATGGGCGCGGCTTCTCGGTGATGGAGGTGCTCGATGCGGTCGACCGGGTGACCAACCGCAAGCTTACCCGCGTGCTCGGCCCGCGCCGGGCGGGCGATCCCGATGCGCTGATCTCCGACAATCGCCGGATCATGGAAACCCTGCCCTGGAAGCCGGAACATGCCGATCTCGACAAGATCATCGCCCATGCGCTGGCGTGGGAACGAAAGCTCACCGAAATCCGTGGCGAAGGTTGACTTGGGCCGCCTTCACCCTTAACGGCGCGGCTTCAAATTTACTCGGGCCCAGAATCATTCCTCGAATCATTCGCAGCCCTGCAAACCGGAATTCGCCATGAAAGTTCGCAACAGCCTCAAGTCGCTCAAGGGCCGTCACCGGGATTGCCGCGTGATTCGCCGCCGTGGGCGGACCTATGTGATCAACAAGACCAACCGCCGCTTCAAGGCGCGCCAGGGCTGATGTCTTGCGCGCTGCGGCACGGTCGCGGCGCTGCTGAAAAGGGGAGCCTCCGTGAAAACGGGGGCTTTTTCTATGGCTGAACCGGTCCGTGCGGTGGTGTTCGATGTGGGCGAAGTGCTGTATCACTGGGATATGGGCGCGCTGTTCCGCAAGGTCATCCATGATCCTGTGCGGCTCGGCTTTTTCATGAATGAAGTGCTGACATTCGATGCCCATTCCCGCCACGATGCGGGTGAGGAGCTCGATGCGATCACCGCAGAGCTGATTGCTCTTTATCCGGATTATGCCGAGGCGATTCACGCCTATGTCCATCGCTTCAATGAAACCATCACCGGCCCGGTCGCCGGGATGCATGAGCTGGTCGGCGAACTGGCCGCGCGCGGAGTGCCATTGTTCGGCCTGACCAATTTCGGCTCGACCTTCTGGGCCGGCTTCCGCCCCACCGCGCCGGTGTTCGATCACTTCACCGACATTCTGGTTTCGGGCGAGGAAAATCTCGCCAAGCCCGATCCGGCGATTTACCGGCTGGCCGAAGATCGCTTCGGCTTCTTGCCGGGGCAGCTGTTCTTCGCGGATGACCGCCTGGCCAATGTGGACGCGGCCCGCGCCTGCGGCTGGCAGGCGCATCATTTCACCCATGCCGCCCCGCTGCGGGCAGAGCTGCAGGCGCTCGGGCTGCTCGGCTGACAGCACAAGGGCCCCCGCGCCATAGCGCAGAGGCCCTTGAGGTCCCGGCCGGACGGATGAGGGAGGCCGGAACGGGGGGTGTCGGAATTTCTAGCGGTTGCAGCGCGCCAGGCCGGCTTCGTCCAAAGTCTCCGTGCCGCGCGTGAAGGCAGTGATCGGCCCGACTTTCTGCGCCAGGCGCTGGCATTCCACCTGCGCGCGCGAGCCGCCCTTGGTGCCGGTGCAGCTGCTTTCGGCGCAATGCCAGATCACCCCATTGAGGATTTCCTGACGCGGCTGGGCCAGCGGCTTGGCCAGCTCTGCCTGAAAATAGCCGCTCTCTCCCGCCATCAGCGGCGCGGGCATCAGCCCGGCGAAGCTGCCCGCCAGTGCCATGGTGAAGAGGAGGATCGAGCTTCTGGTGTGCGCGGGGGCGCCATCGGGCAAGCGGGCCATGGGAGAACCTTTCAAGCTGAAACCTCGGGCGAGCGAGAAGGCCTGCCCGAATTTACGTTGCGAATCGCTACCTATCTCTTTAGGTTGCAAATGGCAACTATAATTCTCTTGCACTTTGCGCGCCATGCATGGTGAGCTAGGCGGTGGGAGATCTTGAAGAGGACAGACATTCTGCGCGAGCCCCTATCCGATGCCGTAGCCTGCGGGCTGCCCCAGGCGCTCGAAGTCATGGGCGAGCGCTGGTCGTTCATGATCCTGCGCGCTGCGTTCAACAAATTGTATCATTTCGAGGAATTTCTCAGCGAGCTTGGCATTGCGCGCAATATCCTCTCGAACCGGCTCGCCCGGCTGGTCGAACACGGCGTGCTGCGGCGCGAGACCTGCCCGGAGGATCGCCGCAAGGTCGAATATCGCCTGACCGAAAAGGGCATCGATCTGCTCCCGGCGATGCTGGCGCTGCGCCAATGGGGCGAGAAATATACCATGAGCGAGCCGTCCAACCCGGTGCTGGTCGATTCGCGCGACTGGCTGCCGATCGGCCCGGTGGGGCTGCGCGCGCATGACGGGCGCGATCTGGCCTATCACGAATTGCGCTGGCAGGACCGCGACAAGCTGGGCCAAAGCGGCGATGCCCCGGCGGGCGCGCGCGAACCGAACTTGTAACCTCGCCCTAGAGCAACTTGTACATCACCAGCGCATCGACCAGCCCTTTGCTACGGTGCCGGAAGGCCTCAGGCAGCCGCCCAATCACCTGCAGCCCCAGCTTCTGCCATAGCGCCACCGCCTGGTGGTTGGTCGCAATCACCAGATTGAACTGCATCGCGTGAAAGCCCGCCGCCTTGGCGCGGGCGAAGCAGTCACGCGCCATGGCGCTAGCGATCCCGTGTCCGCGCGCGGCCGGGTGCACGATAAAGCCGGCATTGGCGACATGGTCGGCCAGCCCGGTGCTGTTGGGCTTGAGGTAGAAACTGCCCAGCACTGCCCCATCCCATTCGGCGACGAACACCTGCTTGTCGGGTGCGAACCAATAGGCAAATGCATCCGCGCGCCCGAGACCCGGATCGAGCGGATAGGTCGCGCCCTCGCGGATCACCGGCTCCAGTATTGCCCAGATCGGGTCATCGTCGGCCCCGCAGGCAGGGCGAATGGTGATCTGTCCGCTCATGCCCTGGGCGGCTGCCGCCGATAGCTTAGCGCTTCTGCCACATGAATCCGCCCCACGCCTTCCACCCCGGCAAGATCGGCAATGGTCCGCGCCACGCGCAGCATTCTGGTATAGCCGCGCGCCGACAGCCGCATCGCTTCGGCAGCCTGCATCAGCAATTTCAGCCCGGCCTCGTCCGGCGTGGCGAAGCGTTCCAGCGCATCCCCGTCGAGCTCGGCATTGGTGCGCGCGCCGGTCTCATCTGCGCGGGCGGTCTGTATCTTCCGCGCCCGGGCGACCCGCGCGGCGACTTCGGCTGAGCCTTCGGCGGGCGGGGGAAGGGCAAGATCGGCAGCGCTCACCGCCTCGACATCGACATGCAGATCGATCCGGTCGAGCAGCGGTCCGGAAACCCTGGACTGATAGTCCGCCGCGCAACGCGGTGCGCGGCTGCAGGCGAGCGCGGGATCACCCAGATGGCCGCAGCGGCAGGGGTTCATCGCCGCGATCAGCTGCACCCGCGCGGGGAAGGTGACATGGGCATTGGCGCGCGCGACGCTGACCTCGCCGGTTTCGAGCGGCTGGCGCAGGCTGTCGAGCACCGGGCGCTGGAACTCGGGCAATTCATCGAGGAACAATACCCCCAGATGCGCCATGCTGACCTCGCCGGGCCGCACCCGCAGACCGCCGCCGGTCAGGGCCGCCATCGAGGCTGAATGATGCGGGGCGCGGAACGGGCGCGCGCGACTGATCCGCCCGCCTTCAAGCTCACCCGCGACCGAGGCGACCATGCTCACCTCCAGCGCTTCGGGCGGGGTCAGCGCGGGCAATATGCCGGGCAGACAGGCGGCGAGCAGGCTCTTGCCCGCGCCCGGCGGCCCGATCATCAGCAAATTGTGCCCACCCGCTGCGGAAATCTCCAGCGCGCGCTTGGCGCTTTCCTGGCCCTTGACCTGTTTGAGGTCCGGCCCCGGCGGAGCGGGTTCGACCTCGCCCGGCTGCGGATCGGGCAGGCGCTGGGTTCCCTTGAGATGATTGAGCAGGCTGACCAGATCGGGCGCGGCGCAGACCGGGATGCCGCTGGCCCAGCGGGCTTCGGCGCCTTGCACAGCCGGGCAGATCAGTCCCTTTTCCGTGCCGCTGGCATGCAGCGCGGCGAGCAGCACCCCGGGCGAGGCGGCGATCCGCCCATCGAGCGAGAGTTCGCCCACCACGATCCAGTCCGCCAATTGCTCGGCATCGGTCACCCCCATGGCGGCCAGCAGCGCCAGCGCGATCGGCAGATCATAATGGCTGCCCTCCTTGGGCAGATCCGCCGGGGAAAGGTTGATCGTGATCCGCTTGGGCGGGAGTGACAGGCCCATCGCGGAAAGCGCCGCCTGCACCCGCTCGCGGCTTTCGCCCACGGCCTTGTCGGGCAGGCCGACCACGGTGAAGCGCGGCATGCCCGCCGCCACCTGGCACTGCACCTCGACGCTGCGCGCCTCAAGCCCGAGATAGGCGACCGTCGATACAAGTGCGACCAAAGCGCAGCCCCCTGCCTGTGTCCATGCATGACGATAGCGGGGACGTTCCGCTTGTCGAGCATGACCAGCAATTCGCTCCGTTTCGGCCCAGTCTTGGGCGGCCATGACTGCGGTCCAGCTTGCGGCAAGCAATTGTGCTTAACCCGGCGACAAGCATGCTTGCTTACCTTCGCGCAGGCTTTGGCGGGGCATGGCGTTTCGCATGCGGTCGATTGTCGCCTCGCTTGCCTTGATTGGCTGCGCCCTTGCCGCAGTGCCTGCCCATGCGCGGGTGACCGTGGTCGAAACCTGGGTCTATGACAGCGGCGAGGACGCGGCGGTTGATGGCCAGAGCCCGGCCGGGCGCTTCGTTTCCGGCGTGCCGCTCGAATCGATTGCCGGAATCGCGACATTCGGGCCCTTTCGGGTGACCGATCCGACTCACGCCGCGCTGGTGGGAATCACCGATGACGGCAGCCCCGCGCAATTTGCAGCGATGCTGCAGCAATATCCCGCGATCGCCACGCTTGAGATGATCGAATGCCCCGGCACGTTTGACGATATCGCCAATCTTCGGCTGGGGCGGATGATTCGCGGCGCCGGAATCGCAACGCATGTTCCGCGTGACGGTTCGGTCCGTTCGGGTGCGATCGAGCTGTTTCTGGCCGGTGCCCGGCGCGGGATCGAAGAAGGCGCGCATTTCGCGGTCCACGCCTGGGAGGATGATTCGGGGCTTCAGGCCAGCGATTACGCGGCCGATGCGCCCGAAAACCGCAAATATATCACCTATTATCGCGAGATGGGCATGAGCCCGCGGCAGGCTTCGGCCTTTTACGCGATGACCAACTCGGTGCCGTTCGAATCTGCCCGCTGGCTTTCCGCCCAGGAGATGCGCGGCTGGGTGCAAGACGAACCGCAACGCGGCATGTCGCCGTCGGCGGTGCCCCTGCCGGCGGCGGCACCCGCAACCGGGGTGGCAGAACCGCGTGTGGCTTATCTTGACTTGGAGCCCGCGCTGAATTAACCGCGCCAACAATGTTGAAGGTCGCTCCCTTCCAAGGGCGGCGGCTTTTTTGTTGGCGCTGTGCAAAATGGCGCGAAACATGAATTCGAGGGTTAGACGATGAAGCGCACTTTCCAGCCGAGCAATCTCGTGCGCGCACGCCGCCACGGCTTCCGCGCCCGCACCGCCACTGTCGGCGGCCGCAAGGTGCTGGCCGCCCGCCGCGCGCGTGGCCGCAAGAAGCTGAGCGCCTGAGCGAGCCCGGCGAGACTCCGCCCAAGCTGGCGGTTCTTACCAACCGCTCCGATTTCCTTGCCGCAAACCGGGGGCTGCGCGTTGCGCGGCCCGGACTTCGTATTGCTCGTGCGGCCCAATGGCGGGTTGGGCAAGCGATTCGGCATCACCGTTACCAAGCGCATCGGCAATGCCGTGGTCCGCAATCGCATGAAGCGGCGCTTGCGCGAATTGCTGCGCGCGGTGCTGCCGCTTGCAGGCCTGCCCGATCATGACCATGTGGTGATTGGCCGCGAAGGCGGGATCGAGCGGGACTTCACCCGCTTGCACGAAGAGCTTTCCGCTGCGCTGGCCCGCGCGGCGGAAGGCAAGGGAGACAGGCCGCGCCCGCCGCGCGGCGCCAAACGATGAAGCGCCTTTTCATCCTCATCGCGCGGGGCTGGCAGCTCGGCCCGTCGCGCATTCTTCCGCCCAGCTGCCGCTATGTCCCGTCCTGCTCGCAATATGGGATAGAGGCGCTGGAAAAATACGGTGCGATCAAGGGTGGATGGTTGACGATCAAGCGTCTATTGCGCTGCCACCCATGGGGGGGGCACGGCTATGACCCCGTGCCATAATGTGCCGCAGACAGAAGAACGGGATTAGGGATCGCAAGTGGATAATCAGCGTAACCTCATTTTGGCAGTGGTGCTCAGCGCCCTCTTGCTGTTCGGCTGGGAAGGCTTCTCGCGCTGGTATTTTCCCGCGCCTGCGCCCGCAGCCCCATGCGGCCACCCAGGCCCAGCAGCCCGCACCCGGCGCGACCAGCGCCGAGGATGAGAAGCTGCGCCATTCGCGCACCAATCGCGAAGGCGGGCTGCACAATGCGACCGACATCGCGCTGGAAAAGACCGAACTGACCGGCGATCTGGCCCAGGCGGACCGCGTCAAGATCGCCGCGCCGGACATTTCCGGTTCGATCAACCCGATCGGTGCGCGGATCGACGATCTGACCCTGACCAAATATCGCCAGGGGCTCGAGAAAGACAGCGATCCCGTGCGGCTGTTCTCGCCCGCCGGCACCCCGGCGCAATATTTCACCCAGTTCGGCTTTGTCGGCGCTGCCGAAACCGATGGCGGGGTAAAGCTGCCCGATGCCAAGACCCTGTGGCAAGCGAGCGGGGGCCCGCTGGCGCCCGGCAAGCCGGTGACGCTGAGCTGGAACAATGACACCGGCCAGAGCTTCCTGATCAAGCTCTCGATTGACGATCGCTATATGATCACCGCCGAGCAGAGCATGGTGAACCGGGGCACCGCGCCGGTGGTGGTGCAGCCCTTCGCCGTGATCAACCGCACCAGCAAGACCGCCAGCGGCGACAGCTGGAACGTCCATTCCGGCCCGATCGGCGCCTTTGACGGGGCGGTGACCTATGGCCCCAATTATGATGATCTGGCAGATACCGGCATCGAGAAGCCCGGCGGCAAGCCCGACTGGATCGGCTTCACCGATATTTACTGGTTCTCCGCCCTGGTCGCGCAGCAGGGCCAGCCTTCAAGCGGTGAGTTCCGCTCGCTCGGCGGCGAGAATTTCCGCGCGGATCTGATCTATCAGCCGGTTACCGTGGCGGCGGGCAAGCAGGTCACGCGCAGCACGCGGCTGTTCGCCGGGGCCAAGGAAAGCCGCATCCTGGCCGATTACGAAGAAGCCGGGATTCCCAAATTCACCCGCGCGATCGACTGGGGCTGGTTCGAGATCATCGAAAAGCCGATCCTGTGGCTGCTCAAGCATCTGTTCACCCTGGTCGGCAATTTCGGCGTCGCGATCATGCTGCTCACCGTGATCATCCGCGGGGCGATGTTCCCGGTGGCGCATAAGCAATTCGCCTCGATGGCGGCGATGCGCGCGGTCCAGCCGAAGATGAAAGTGCTGCAGGAACGCTACAAGGACGACAAGCCCAAGCTGCAGCAGGAAATGGCCGCGCTCTACAAGTCCGAAGGCGTCAATCCGCTGGCGGGCTGCCTGCCGCTGGTGCTGCAGATCCCGATCTTCTTCGCGCTCTACAAATGCCTGATCTTGTCGATCGACATGCGTCACCAGCCCTTCGTGCTGTGGATCAAGGATCTCTCGGCGCCCGATCCGCTGCATATATTGAACCTGTTCGGCACCCTGCCATTCGATGTTCCCGGCTTCCTCGCGATCGGCCCGCTGGCGCTGATCCTGGGCACGACCATGTTCCTGCAGTTCAAGCTCAACCCGGCCCAGATGGATCCGGTGCAGCAGCAGATGTTCATGTTCATGCCGTGGATCATGATGTTCGTGATGGCGCCCTTTGCGGCCGGTCTGTTGCTCTATTGGTGCACCTCCAACCTGCTCACCATCGCGCAGCAGGCGTTCCTCTATTCGCGCCATCCGCAATTGAAGGCGCAAAGCGCGAAGCAGAAGGCCGATCTTGAGCGGGCCAAGTCCCGCGACCGGAAGGGCTGAGGTGGCATCGCGCACCCTCGGCGTCCTGCGGGGGGCCACGCCTGACGCAGGGGCGCTGCGGCGCGCGGCGTGGACCTGTGGGGACTATGCATGAGTGAGGAAGCCGAACTCGCGCGGCGGGCATCCAAGCTGTTTTCGGGCCGGGTGGATTTCCTCAAATCCGCCCCGGGGCTCGAATTCCTGCCTGAACCGACGGTGCCCGAAATCGCCTTTTGCGGGCGCTCCAATGTCGGCAAAAGCTCGCTGCTCAACGCGCTAACCGGGCGCAAGGCGATCGCCCGCGCCTCGGTCACGCCGGGGCGCACGCAGGAACTCAACTTCTTCGAAGTGGGCGAGCCGACCCTGTTCCGCCTGGTCGATATGCCGGGCTATGGCTTTGCCAAGGCGCCGCCCAAGGTGGTCGCCAAATGGATGGCGCTGGTGCGCGATTTTCTGCGCGGGCGCACCGTGCTCAAGCGCACGCTGGTGCTGATCGATGCGCGCCACGGGCCCAAGCAGGTCGATCTCGACATGATGGCGATGCTGGACGAGGCGGCTGCGGTCTACCGCGTGGTGCTGACCAAGGCCGACAAGATCAAGGCAAGCGATCTGGCCGAAGTGACTGCGCTCACCCAAGCCGAAGCGCGCAAGCATTCCGCTGCCTTCCCGCAGATTCATGTCACCTCGGCGGAAAAGAAGATGGGGATCGACGAATTGCGCGCCGCGGTTCTGGCCGACGCCGAGGGCTAGGCGGCGAAAGCCGGATGAGGCCCAACATGCCGATGTTTCGCCGCTTTCTGGCCATCGGCCTGCTCGCTTTGGCCTGCCTGCCTTGCACGGCTCTGCCTGCCCGCCACCCCTCCCGACAAGCTGCCGGGCATCAGCTGGTGGTCGATCTTGCCGGGACCGGCAGCGGGCTTGCCTTTCGCCCCGATGAAGTGATCGGCGCTGGGATCGACGGTAGCGGACAGGGCGACATCGACCGTCTGCTCACCCCGCATAATATCGCGGCGATGACCAGCGCCGGATTGCGCCCGCTGGCCTATCGTCTGCGGACCGAACTTGGCATCGAGGCGTGGCACTGGAATCCGGATGGCAGCTGGAGCGATCCGGCGCGCCAGCAGGGCTATTGGACATCCAGCGACACACCGGGCGCGCCGATTGCCCTGTCCTGGGGCTATCGCCTGCCACGCCGGGGCGACACGGTCGATAATGCCAATAATAATGACTACTCCCGCCTGACCGACGGCGATCCGGCGACATTCTGGAAATCGAACCCCTATCTCGATCCTGCGGTACTGCATGATGGCGAAGCGCATCCGCAATGGCTGATCCTCCGCCTTGACCGCCGCCGGGCGATCGACGCCGCACGGATTGACTGGGCCCAGCCCTTCGCCACGAAATATGAAGTCCAATATTGGACCGGAACGACCGAGTATGACGAGCAGGGCCGCTGGGCCGCCTTCCCGCATGGTCTGATCGCGGATGGCAAGGGCGGGCAGGCCAGCCTTGTGCTGGCAGACCGGCCGGTCTTGGCGCGGTTCGTCCGGGTCCTGCTGCTGGCCGGATCGGGCACCGCCCCGCCCGGTGCCACGGACTGGCGCGACCGGCTGGGATTTGCGGTGCGCGAAGTCTCTTTCGGGCTGCGCCGCGCGGATGGCCGCCTGGATGATGCGGTGATCCATGCGCCTTCGCATCCGGGGCAGACTTTCACCCATGTCTCCTCCACCGATCCCTGGCACCGCGCGGTGGACCGCGATGCCGAGCTTGAACAGGCAGGGATCGACCGGATCTTTGCCAGCGGCCTTGGTTCACACCTGCCGATCATGCTCCCGGTGCCGGTGCTGTTCGCCACGCCAGAGGATCAGGCAGCGCAGCTGCGCTATATCGCGCGGCGGCATTATCCGGTCAGTCGCATCGAATTGGGCGAGGAGCCCGATGGACAGTATGGGGTGCCGGCCGATTATGGCGCGCTCTATCTTGCAGCGGTCGACCGCCTGTCCACCATCCTGCCCGATGCGAGCTTCGGCGGGCCAAGCCTGCAAAGCGCCTTCACCGCAGTGAGCATGCAGCCGGACATTCCCGGTTCGTGGAACGGTGCTTTCGTTGCCTATCTCAAGCGCCGGCAGCGGCTTGCCGATCTTGGCTTCGTCAGTTTCGAATATTATCCCTTCGACGATATTTGCGGCGATATTCATGCCAAGCTGATCGCGCAGGATCGCCTGCTCGATCAGGCCATGGCCAGCATCGCGCAGGATGGCGTGCCGCCCGGGGTGCCGCGGATCATTTCGGAATATGGCTTTTCGGCCTTTTCCGGCCGGGCGATGTCGGAAATGCCCAGCGCGCTGCTGATGGCCGGGATCGTGGGGCAGTGGACCAGCCAGGGCGGAAGCACCGCCTATATGTTTGGCTATGGCCCCAATGTCCCGGCAAACCAGAGGCAGCCCTGTGCCGGCTTCGGCAATATGATGCCCTTCCTCGCCGATCCGCAAGGCCAGGCGGCAACGCCGATGCCCGTCTTTTATGCGGCCCAATTGCTGACCCAGGACTGGACCATCCCCGGGCATGGCCTGCATCAGGTCCTGCCAACCGCGGTCACTGCGATGCCCGGCGGCCAGGTGAAAGCCTATGCGCTGCACCGGCCTGATGGCAAAATTGCGGTTCTGATGATCAATCGCAGCGCCAGGACCAGCTATCGCCTGGCGCTGACCGGCAAGGAAGCAGGCGGGGCGCAGCACCCGCTTGCCGGCCCAGCGCTTGCCTATAGCTATGGCCCGGCCCAATATCGCTGGCTCGACCTCGGCGCGGCGAGCCATCCGGCGCGCAGCGATCCGCCCGCGCAATTTGCCATCCCCGCCGGGCCGGCATCAATCCTGCTGCCGCCCGATACGATCGTGGTGGTGGCGCTATCCGATGGAGCTACCCGATGATCGCCCGCGAATTGATCGACACGGCGCAGGTGCCCGGCGGCGAGGCGCTGCAGCTGTTTCGCCATGGCGGCGATTTCATGATCGTGCTGGGCCGAAATGAGCTGATGAGCACGCGGATGAGCGGTTCGGAAGAGGCGCTGGCGACCGGGAGCTGCGAGCGGATTGCCGCTGCCAAGGCGCCGCATTTGCTGATCGGCGGCTATGGCATGGGCTTCACCCTGCGCGCGGCGCTGGCGATGCTGGGCAAGGACGGGCGGGTGACCGTGGCCGAACTGGTGCCGCAGATCATCGCCTGGGCGCGCGGGCCGATGCAGGCGGTGGCCGCCGGCTGCCTGGAAGACAAACGCGTGCATCTGGTAGAGCGGGATGTCGCTGATCTGATCGAAGGTAGCAGAGCTGCCTATGATGCGATCCTGCTCGATGTGGACAATGGGCCAGACGGGCTGGTGCGGCAGGAGAATGACCGGCTCTATTCGCGCCCCGGCCTGATCGCCGCGCGCGAGGCGCTGCGCCCCGGCGGCGTGCTGGCGATCTGGTCCGCCGCGCCCGATCCCGCCTTCGCCCGGCGGCTGCGCAAGGCCAAGTTCGAAGTTGAGGAAGTGAGCGTGCGGGCGCGCAGCAATGGCAAGGGCGCCAAACATATCATCTGGTTCGCGCGACGAAGCTGAACCGCGCGGCCTGCGCCGCGCAATTGCCGATGACAAGCCCGGGTGTGCAGGCTAAGGGCCAGCCGCAAATGCACCTGTTTCGCCGCTTCTTTCCGCGCCACCAGTATTTCGCAGCTGTGCTGCTGGCGCTGGCGCTGTGCCTCAAGGCGGTGGTGCCCACCGGCTATATGGTCGATGCCTCCGGCACATCGCTGACCATCCGCATCTGCGATGGCCAGAGCAATCGGGTGGTCAAGCTCGCGATCCCCGGCCGGCAGGACGATTCGCACCAGCAGCGCGCGAATGAGGCCAGCCATTGCCCCTATACCGCGCTCTCGCTGGGCGCACTTGGCGGGGCTGACCCCTGGCTGATCGAGGTGGCGCTCGCCTTTCTGCTACTGCTCGGGCTGGCCCCTCTGGTCGCGCCCGTGCTGCGGCGCCAGCGTTATCACACCCCGCCGCTGCGCGCCCCGCCTCTCCCCGCCTGACCCGGCAGGCCGCCTGCGGCCAGCCGCTGCCCAACAGCCAGCCTCCCGAGGGGGGCTGACCGGTTTTGCCAGATGATCCCGCTTGCGGGGTCAAAGGGGATTATTTTCATGACTATTCGTTCGTTCACGCTTCGCGCCGCGCTTGCGGCTGGCTGCGGCCTTGCCTCACTCGCCACCACACCCGCCCTCGCTCAAGAGCGGGAGCGGGATTCCGCCACCGCTGCCGAGCTTGATCTCGCCAGCGCGATCATCGTCACCGGCCGGCTTTCCGATGAGCAGCTCGACCGCGGTGATCTTGCCCGCCGCCAGGCCGGGAGCAGCGACACCGCCGCACTGATCGCCGACCTTCCCGGGGTCAGCGCGGCGAGCGGCGGCGGCTTTTCCTCCATGCCCGCGATCCGCGGCCTGTCCGAACAGCGCATCACCGTGCTGGTCGATGGCCAGACGATCGACATGGCCTGCCCCAATGACATGAATTCGCCGCTGTCCTACACCGATCCGCAGTCGATCGCTTCGGTCCGTGTGCTCACCGGCGTCGCCCCGGTCAGCCACGGCGGCGACAATATCGGCGGGGTGATCGCGGTCGAAAGCGCGCCGCCGCAATTTGCCACCGGCGATGCACTGCTGGTCGCTGGCGAGGCCTCAGCCTTCTATCGTTCGAACGGTGACGGCTTTGGCGGCGCGGTGAAGCTCACCGTGGCGGGCCGCCAGCTCAGCGCGACCTATACCGGCTCCTATATCCAGTCGGAGCAATATCAGGGCGGCGGGGCTGACGGCATCGTGCGCTCCAGCGAATATGCCAAGACCGATCACGCGCTGGCGCTTGCCTATCAAGGTGGCGTCAGCCTGGTGCAGCTCAAGGGCGGCTATCACTTCTCCCCCTATGAGGGGTTTCCCAACCAATATATGGACATGGTCGATAATCGCAGCTGGTTCCTCAATGGCAGCTATCGCGGCGCGTTCAGCTGGGGCAAGCTCGATCTCGCGGCGTCCTATCGCCGCACCGATCACAAGATGAACTTCCTTGAAGACAAGCTGCCCGGCGATATGCCGATGAATACCCAGGTTCACAGCTTCGATGGTTCTGCCCGGCTTGAGCTGCCGCTTTCGATGCATGACAATTTGCGGCTGGGCGGCGAATATCACCACCAATGGCTGAATGATTACTGGCCGCCGGTGGCCGGCAGCATGATGATGGGCCCCAACGCCTTTGTGAACGTCAATGCCGCGACGCGCGACCGCTTTGGCGCCTATGCCGAATGGGAGCGGCATTGGAGCGACCGGCTCTCGACCGTGATCGGCGGGCGGTATGACCGGGTGGCGATGGATAGCGGCGATGTTGCGCCCTATGGCATGGGCATGATGCAGATGGCCGATATTGCTGCGGCTGCGGCTTTCAATGCCGCCGATCATGCACGAACCGACCACAATTGGAGCGGTTCGGCGCTCGCCACCTGGCAGGCTTCGGATCTCGTCGCGATCGAGCTGGGCTATGCGCACAAGGCGCGGTCGCCCAATCTCTATGAACGCTACAGCTGGGGGCGCGGCTCGATGGCGAGCCGGATGATCGGCTGGTACGGCGATGGCAATGGCTATGTCGGCAATCTCGATCTCAAGCCGGAGCGGGCCGATACTGTCAGCCTGGCGCTCGATCTGGGCGATAAGACGCAGGGCTGGTCGCTGAAGTTTGCGCCCTATTACACCCATGTCAGCGATTATATCGATGCGGCTTTCGTCCAGGTGCTGCCCGATATGATGGGCATGCCATCGCCTTTCGTGCAGCTGCAATTCGCCAATCAGGACGCCGAATTCTACGGCATCGACATCTCCGGCGGGGTTGATCTGTGGCGCGGGCAGGGCATGGATGCGACCCGGCTGAGCGCGTCGCTTTCCTGGCTGCATGGCACCAATCTCACCGATGGCGGTCCGCTTTACCGGCAGATGCCGCTGCATGCGCGGCTGGGGGTCGATCATCGTCAGGGTGCGCTCGAACTGGGCGCAGAGCTCGAATGGGTCGCGCAAAAGACCCGGGTCGATGTGACGCGCAATGAACCACTGACAGCGGCCTATGCGCTGGTGAATCTCAGTGCTGCCTATACCGTCGGCGCAGTGCGGCTGAGCATTGAGGCGGAGAATCTGCTCGACAAGGCCTATGCCCTGCCGCTCGGCGGGGTCTCGCTCGGTGATTATGATGCGACGGGCAATCTGCGCGCGCTGCCGGGGCGCGGGCGCTCGATCAATCTCGGGCTCAGCACCCGCTTCTGATCCAAAACCGGCCCCGCCCGTCGCTTCATGGCGGCGGGCGGGGTGCCGGGGGGGCATCGGGCACGGCGGCGTTCATTCTCGACAGGTCGGGGCTGAACGATTAGGGCCTCCGCCAACGAAAGGCTTCCCTCGTGAAATTGATCATCGGCAACAGGAATTATTCGAGCTGGTCGTTGCGCGGCTGGCTGGCGGTCAAGCAATCGGGGCTCCATTTCGAGGAGCTCACGGTCAATATATCCGGCGAAGACTGGGAAGCGGCCAAGCGCGGGCAGGAAGATTTCCAGCCCTCAGGCGGCAAGGTGCCGATCCTGTGGGATGGCGAAGCGGTGATCTGGGACAGTCTTGCGATCCTCGAATATCTGGCTGACCGGGTGGGGCGCGATCGCTTCTGGCCCAAGGACGATGCCGCGCGCGGCATGGCCCGGGCGATGGTTGCCGAGATGCATTCTTCCTATCTGCCGCTGCGCCGCTCATTGCCGATGAATGTCCGCAAGAGCTTTGCCGGCGTGAAGCTGACCGAAGAGGTCAAGGGCAATATCGTGCGCATCCTCTCGCTCTGGGCGGAGGCGCGGGCGCGTTTCGGCAAGGGCGGGCCATTCCTGTTCGGCACCTTCTGCGCGGCAGACATCTTCTATGCCCCGGTGGTCAGCCGCTTTCGCAGCTATGGCATCGGCGTGCCCGGCTTTGCCGAGGCCTATATGCAGGCGCTGTGGGAACATGAATGGATGCAGGCCTGGGTCGCCGCAGCCGAGGACGAGGAATGGGTGATCGAACAATGGGATGTCTTGCCCAGCGCCAAGTGAGGTAAGCCGCCCGCTTCAGAATTTGTTGCCGTCCTTGCGGCGCTGCTCCCCGATCTCGGCGAAGAGATGCATGTCGATATCGGGATAGTGGCAATCGCTTGCCGCTACCCGCCCGATCGCGACATAGACGCAGGGCGCGTCCGAACGGTTCTGCAGCACATGGCCATTGCCGTCATGTTTCGGGAATGCCGCAATATCCCCCGCCCGCATCGGGGTTTCGCCGTTATCGTCAACCAGCACTGCCTCGCCCGCCAGCATCACCACCAGCTCGTCCTCACCTTCGTGCCAATGGCGCTGCGCGGACCAGGCGCCGGGCTGCAGCACCACATGGCTGGCACCGAAATCGGTCAGCCCCGCCGCCGGGGCCAGGCGGCGATACCAGCGGCCCTGCACCACATCGGCATAGGCAGGCGGATAGCCGGTGGCATTGCTCTGGGGAATCGAAGCGAGATCAATCTTGGGCATCGGCGGGGCGCTCCAGCTTGTGTCGGCCAGCCATAGTCCATATGCGGGGGCGCAGTCATGAGTGATCCAGCACTGATCCCCGCCGAATTGGCAGAAGCCCTGATCGCCTGCCCCTCCGTCACTCCGGCGACAGGGCCGGTGTTCGATTGTCTTGAGGCGATGCTGGCACCGCTCGGCTTTGCGGTGCACCGCTTTGTCGCCGGCGATCCGCCTTCCGGCCCGGTCGAAAACCTGTTCGCGATCCGCAAGGGGCCGGCGGGCGCAAAGCATTTCGCCTTTGCCGGCCATCTCGACGTCGTTCCGGCGGGCGAGGGCTGGACCGGCGCAGCCTTCACGCCCGAGCGCAGGGGCGCGCTGCTCTATGGGCGCGGTGCGGTGGACATGAAGGGCGCGATTGCGGCGATGGTGGCCGCGGTGGCGCAAATTCCCGCCGAGGCGGGCACGCTGAGCTTCATCATCACCGGCGACGAGGAGGGTGAGGCGCTTTATGGCACCCGCGCCCTGATCGAGCATATTCGCGTGGCTGACGAAATTCCCGATCTGTGCCTGGTGGGCGAGCCGACTTCGGTCAACCGGCTGGGCGACATGATGAAGATCGGACGGCGCGGTTCGGTCAATATCTGGTTCGAGGCTAAGGGGCGCGAGGGCCATGTCGCCTATCCTCATCTGGCCGATAATCCGATTCCCCGGCTGGTGGCGCTGCTGGCCGAGCTTGATGCGCTCAAGCTCGATTCGGGCAGCGACTGGTTCCAGCCGTCCAATCTCGAAATCACCGAGCTGGCCGTCGGCAATCCGGCCAGCAATGTCATCCCCTCCCGTGCGAGTGCACGGATCTCCATCCGCTTCAACGATCTGCACAGCGGAGCCGAACTTGCCCAGAGGGTGACCGAGATCGCCCAGCGCCACGGCGTATCCACGCGCCCGGTGATCTCGGGCGAATCCTTCATCACCTTGCCCGGCGCATTCTCGGCGATGATCGCCGCTGCGGTGGAGGCGGAGACCGGCATCCAGCCCGAGCCTTCGACCAGTGGCGGGACTTCGGACGCGAGGTTCCTCAAGGATCTGTGCCCTGTGATCGAGTTCGGGCTGGTCAATGCCACGATGCACAAGCGCGATGAGGCAGTGGCGCTGGAGGATCTGGACACACTCGCCCGGATCTACCGCCGGATCGCAAAGGCCGCGCTGAAAGGAGACGCTGGATGACCGACGCCCAGGATATCGCGGAAGAAGCCGCACCGATCGGCCATGGCAATCTGCAGTGGCGGATCCTGATCGGCTTCGTGCTGGGGCTGGTCGCAGGGCTGGCGGTTCACACCTTTGCCGGCGATGCCAGCTGGATCAAAACCGTGGTGACCTATGTCACCGGGCCGATCGGGCAGGTCTTCCTGCGGCTGCTGTTCATGCTGGTGATTCCGCTGCTGTTTTCCGCGCTGGTGGTGGGCATCGCGGAAATGGGGGAGGTCCGCTCGCTCAGGGCGATCGGAATCAAGACCCTGGTTTATACGGTGATCGTTTCCGGCATCGCGGTCGCGCTCAGCATCGCGCTGGTCAATATTCTGCGCCCGGGCGACGGGGTCGATCCGGTTGCGGCGCAGGAATTGCTGGCCCAGGGCGGCCAGAACGCGGCCAGCATCGTCGCCGCTTCGGCGCAGAGCGATGTCGGCGTCAACCAGCTGATCGCGATCGTGCCGTCCAATATCGTCGGCGCGATGAGCAATAATGACATTCTCGCGGTGATGTTTTTCGCGCTGTTCTTCGGCATCGGGCTGCTGCTGGTGAACACCCCGCGCACCGCCGCGCTCAAGGATACGATCGAAGGCGTGTTCGAAGTCGCGATGCGGCTGATCGGGATCGTGATCCAGCTCGCCCCGCTGGCGATCTTCTGCTTCATGTTCAATCTGTCGGCCCAGTTTGGCTGGGATCTGCTGATCAAGCTTGCGGCCTATGTCGCGGTGGTGCTGCTGGCGCTGGCGGTGCAGATGTTCGGGGTGTTCCCCGCGATCCTGAAGTTCATCGCCAGGAAGAGCCCGATCGCCTTTTTCCGTGAGACCCGCGAGGCGAGCGTGATGGCCTTTTCCACCGCCAGCTCCAACGCCACGCTCCCCACGGCCTTGCGGGTCGCCGAAAGCGAGCTGAAGCTCCCGCCGCGCATCTCGCGCTTCGTGCTGACCATCGGGGCGACCGCCAACCAGAATGGCACCGCGATGTTCGAAGGCGTGACGGTGCTGTTCCTGGCGCAGTTCTTCGGGGTCGATCTGTCGCTGTCCAGCCAGCTGTTCGTGATGCTGGTGTGCATTCTGGCCGGGATCGGTACGGCGGGCGTGCCCGGCGGATCGCTGCCGGTGATCGCGCTGATTCTGGGCGGGGTGGGCGTGCCGCCCGAAGGGATCGGGCTGATCCTGGGGGTCGACCGGTTCCTCGACATGTGCCGCACCACGCTCAATGTCGTGGGCGATCTGGTCTGCGCTCAGGTGATCAGCGCGCTTTCGCCCGTGCCGGCAGAGGAGCTGTCTCCTTCGGTTTGAAGCCGCATTGCGCGCTGACCGGGCAGCGCCAGCATTCGGGCCGCCGTGCCTTGCAAATATAGCGGCCGAGCAGGATCAGCCAGTGATGCGCATCGCGCCGGAAGGGCTGCGGCACCCGTTTTTCCAGCAGCGCCTCGACCTTGTCCGGTGTCTTGCCCTTGGCCAGCCCGGTGCGGTTGCAGACCCGGAAAACATGGGTGTCGACCGCGAAAGTCTCGGCCCCGAAGGCGCAGTTCATCACCACATTGGCGGTCTTGCGCCCGACCCCGGGCAGGGTGACCAGCGCGTCGCGGTCCTGCGGCACCTCGCCGCCAAAATCGCGCAGCAGGATGTGCGAAAGCGCGATCACATTCTTCGCCTTGGAATTGAACAGGCCGATCGTCTTGATGTGCTGTTTCAGCCCTGCCTCGCCCAGCGCGACCATCTGCGCCGGGGTGGTGACCTGTTCGAACAATCTGCGGGTCGCCTTGTTCACGCCGACATCGGTCGCCTGAGCGCTGAGCACCACCGCGACCAGCAGCTGAAAGTTATTGCTGAATTCCAGTTCGGTGACGGGCGCGGGGTTCAGTTCGGCCAGCGCCGAGAAAAAACCGAAGATCTGATCACGGGTCATCGCGGCGCCGCTGTTCCTCCTCGACCAGCCGGTCGACCTCCTCGTCCACCCGTTCCTCGACCTTGTCTTCCAGCCTCTGGGCCAGTTCGGCGTTGCGCTTCTTCTGCATCGCATCGCTGAAGGCGGCGGCCATGATGCCGGCGGGCATGGCGACCAGCGCCACCCCGCCCAGTGCCACGATCGAGGCGAGGATCTTGCCCAGCGGAGTGATCGGGGCAACATCGCCATAGCCCACCGTGGTCAGCGTGATGATCGCCCACCACAGCGCCCGGGGAATGCTGCCGAACTTGTCTGGCTGGGCGGTGCCTTCGGCCCAGAACAGCGCCACGGCCCCCACCAGCAGCAGCACCCAGGCAAGTGCAATGGTGACCACAAGTTCATAGCGCCGGCCCCACACGGCCGCCGTGATTTCCTCCACCGCATGCGAAAAGCGGGTGAATTTGGCGAGCGCGAGAATCCGGATCAGCCGCACCAGCCGCAGGATTGCCGCATCGGCGAGGAAGAAGGGCATCAGCGAAGTTACGACCACGACGAGGTCGATGATCGCAAGCGGCGAGATCAGGAAGCGCAGGCGCTTGCGCATATCCGAGCCCGGGCCCGGCTGATCGGCGATGCTCCATAGGCGTGCCAGATATTCGAACAGGAAGATCACGCCAAAGCCCATCTCCAGCCCGATGATCAGTCTGCGATAGGCGTGCATGATCACCGGCTCGGTGCCGATGATCGAGACGGTGACCGCCGCCAGGATGATCACCACCAGCGTGAGGTTGACGATCGACACCTGGCCGCTGTCGCCCGCCCCGATGAAGAGCTTGTGGTAAACCTTGGAGCGCAGGCTGGCCAATTACAGCCCCAGCACTTGCGGCATGGTGTAACGCCCGGCCGGCTTGCCGATCAGCCAGCGTGCCGCGCGGACCGCTCCATTTGCGAAGATCGAGCGGTCCTCTGCCATATGGGACAGGGCGACGCGCTCGCTCGTGCCCAGAAAATGGACCGTGTGATCGCCTGCCACGCTGCCGCCGCGCAGGCTGGCAAAGCCGATCGCACCTTCGCGGCGGGGGCCGCATTGCCCGTCGCGCCCGCGTTCGGAATTGTCTGCCAAATCGATCCCGCGCCCTGTGGCAGCGGCCTCGCCCAGCAGCAGCGCGGTGCCCGACGGGGCGTCAAGCTTGTGCCGGTGGTGAGTCTCGGAAATCTCGATGTCCCATTCCGCGCCAAGCCGCTGCGCTGCCTCGCGCACCAGGAAGGCCAGCATGGTCACCCCGAGCGAGGTATTGCCGGTTTGCAGCACCGCAATATCCGCCGCGGCCTGCTCTATCGCGCTATGGATTTGCGCGGACAGCCCGGTGGTGCCGATCAGGATCGGAATCGCTGCCGCGCGCGCCGCAGCCAGATTGGCCTGGGCGGCCTCGGGCGAGGAAAAATCGATCAGTACCTGGCTGGCCGCAGCCAGTTCGGCGACATCGCCGCCGCGGCCAATGCCGCCCGCCAAGCTGCAGCCCGCCTCGGCAATGGCCAGCGCAAGGGCCTGGCCCATGCGCCCCTGGCTACCGATGATCCCGATGCGTGTCATTGCAACTCCCCACTGCCGTGTGCTTCATGGGGGACATGAGCAATATCCGCAATATCGTGATCCTCACCGGCGCGGGAATCAGTGCCGAAAGCGGGATCCGGACCTTCCGCGCCGAAGACGGCTTGTGGGAAGATCACCGGGTCGAGGATGTCGCGAGCCCACAAGGCTTCGCGCGCGATCCGCAGCTGGTCCAGCGTTTCTATGATGCACGGCGCAAGGCCACGCTCGCGGCCCATCCCAATGCCGCGCATGATGCGCTGGCGCGGCTCGACACGGCCTGGCAGGGCGAGCTGCTGATCGTGACCCAGAATATCGACGATCTGCATGAACGCGCCGGGGCGCAGCGCGTGCTGCATATGCATGGCGAGGCGCTGTCGGCCTGGTGCCAAAGCTGCGACGCGCGCCACCGCTGGGAGGTCTCGCTGATGGGCGATCCGCCATGCCCCACCTGCGGCGCGGCGGCGCTGCGCCCCGATATCGTGTGGTTCGGCGAAATGCCTTACCGGATGGAGGAGATTTTCGAAGCGCTGGCCGAAGCGGAGCTGTTCGTCTCGATCGGCACCTCCGGCGCGGTCTATCCCGCCGCCGGCTTCGTCCAGCACGCCGCCGCCCATGGCGCGTGCACGCTGGAGCTCAATCTCGAACGCAGCCAGGCGTCGGGCTGGTTCGACGAGAGCCGGCTGGGCCCGGCGAGCGTGCTGGTGCCTCAATGGGTGGCAGAGGTGCTGGCCGGGTAGCGGCACGATCAGTGGCCGCAACGGCCGTTAGCCGCCGCTTCCGCACCCCCGGCACGCCGGATCCTTCGCAATGGTCATCATGCGCATCCCCGGCGCGAGTCCGTCGAGCAGATGCAGCTTGCCCCAGCCCGGTTCGCCCAAACCGCCCTGCGGGGCCAGCAGCACGCGGATCGCCTGCAGCGCGGCGAAGGTTCCGGCCCAGCCGGCCATGGCGCCCAGCATGCCGTCTTCGGCGCAGCTGTCGCAATCTTCCGCATCGAAGGCATCGCCGACAAAGCAGCGATAGCAGCTCTGGCCTGGCAGATGGCCGGCAAATGCCGCGACCTGCCCTTGGAAGCGGCCGACCGCCGCGCTGACCAGCGGGATTGCCGCAGCGGTGCAGGCATCGGACACGGCCAGGCGGGTGGCGAAATTGTCGCAGCCGTCGAGCACCAGATCCGCGCCCGCGATCAGCGCCGGGGCGGTTTCGGGCGTCACCCGGATCGCCATGGCCTGCACCGCGATGGCGGGGTCGAAGCGGATCAGCCAGTCCTCGGCCCGCTCGACCTTGAGCTGGCCTGTGTCAGCTTCGCCATAGATCGTCTGGCGCTGGAGATTGGTGAGATCGACCCGGTCATCATCGATCAGCGTCAGCCGCCCGATTCCCGCCGCAGCGAGATATTGCAGCACGGGCGAGCCGATCCCGCCCAGCCCGACCAGCACGACATGCGCCTGGCCCAGCGCCACTTGCCCCGCGCCGCCAATCTCGGGCAGCACGATATGGCGGGCGAAGCGTTCCAGTCGCTCGGGCGGCAGGCTCACGGGCGGATGGATCACAGGCGGCTGGATCACGGGGCCGGGTCCGCTTCGGGCAGGCGCTCCTTGCGGAAGCCGACCAGCCCCAGCCACCATTGCGCGGCGATGATCGCGCCCTTGGCCGGTTGCAGCGCGCCAAGCATGATCCCCACCGCCGCCGGCAGCACGATCGCCAGCGTCGCCAGCAGCGATAGGTGATAGTCGAGAGTGAGCAGGATGATCAGCGGGGCCATAAGATGGCCGGTCAGCAGGATCGAGGCATAGGGCGGAAAATCATCCGCGCGCTGAAGCGACCAGTCCTGCCCGCAGGCCGCGCAGCGATCGACCGGCTTGAGCCAGCTGCGGAACAGATGCGCCTTGCCGCAGCGCGGGCATTTGCCCACGATCCCGCGCGCGGCGGCCTGCAGATAGGTGGCGGGAAGGGCGCTTGGTGATGCGGGGGGAGAGCTCATGCAAGCCCTCTAGCCCCATTCACGGCAAAGCGGGAATCTGCTTTTGCCGCAGCCTGCAAAAATCCCCTGCGGGCGATCAGCTTTCCAGCTGGCGCAGCAGGCTGCGCACATCGCCGTCCATATCGGCATCGCGCTTGCGCAGATCCTCGATCAGCCGCACCGCGTGGATCACGGTCGAATGATCGCGCCCGCCGAATTTGCGCCCGATCTCGGGATAGCTGCGCGGGGTGAGCACCTTGGCGAGATACATCGCCACCTGCCGCGGGCGGACCACGGCGCGCGCGCGCCGCTTGGACGACATTTCGCTGCGGTCGACGCGGTAGAACTGGCACACCGTGCGCTGGATCTCGTCAATCGTGATCCGCCGGCGATTGGCCGAGAGAATATCGGTCAGCTGCTCTTCGGCGAGCTGAAGCGACACTTCCTGACCCGTCAGCTGGGCATAGGCGATCAGCTTGTTGAGCCCGCCGACCAGTTCGCGAACATTGCGGTTGATCGTGCGCGCAAGGAATTCGATCACATCGCCCGGCACTTCCAGCGGGGCAAAGCGGGTCAGCTTCGATTCGAGGATCGAGCGGCGCAATTCGATATCGGCCGGCTGGATATCGGCCACCAGACCCATCGACAGGCGCGAAAGCAGCCGCTGTTCCACCCCGTCGAGCGCCTGCGGCGCGCGGTCGGCGGCGAACACCAGGCGCTTGCCTTCGGCGAGCAGCGCATCGATCGTGTAGAGCAGTTCTTCCTGCGCGGAGGCCTTGCCGATGATGAACTGGATATCGTCCACCAGCAGCAGATCGAAGCCGCGCAGCCGCGCCTTGAATTCGATCATCTCGTTCTGGCGCAGCGCGGATACGAATTCGACCATGAAGCGCTCGGCCGAGCAATAGAAGATCCGCGCCCGCGGATGGGCCGCGAGATAGGAATGGCCGATCGCATGCAAAAGGTGAGTCTTGCCCTGGCCGGTGGCGGCCTTGAGATAGAGCGGCGAGAATTGCGGCTGCTCCACCTTGGCCATGCGTTCGGCCGCATTGAAGGCGAGGATATTGGTGGTGCCGGTAACAAAGGCGGCAAAGGTCAGCGAGGGATCGAGCCCGATCGAGGCGGTGAAGCCCTGATCGCCGATAGTGCCCGCGCCGTGCCCGCCGGTGCGATCCATCAGCCGATCATTCGCGGCGCTGCGGCCAAAGCTGTCATGCCCGGCAAGCGTGACCTCGGGCAGCTGGCGGCGCCCGGGATGAACCTGAACGCGCACATGCTTCACTTCGCTGCGGGCGATCTTCCACGCGAGCGAAAGCCGGTCGGCGAAACGGTCGGCCACCCAATTGGCTGAAAATTCGGTTGGCAGAAACAGGTCGAGCGTGCCGGTTTCCTTGCAGAAGCTGCCCAGCTGAATCGGCTTGATCCACTGGCTGTGCAGCTGATGGCCCAGATCCTTGCGCAAGCCCTGGCTGATGTCGGACCAATCTGCCGCGAGGTCCAGCGCTTCCTGGTCCTCGTTCATTGCATTGTCGCCCTTGCGCCGCTTGGCCGAAGCCCCTGTCCTGTCGCCGTGTGGTCCCATCCGAATCATCTACCTGCCCGCCCCTTAAACATCCGGTTTGCGAATTTCCGCGACGGCAATTGGGCACGCAAAGAGCAAAGCTCCGCTGCGGCCCCGAGCCCCCCAAGGTCGGTACCCCTTAACCATCATCATCGACTGTGAAGCCCCCAACGGACTCGCCGTGGGCTGGATTTGATTTATGGACCGCTCGCCGAATTCAGCAAGGGCCGCGCCGTAAAAAAAGTGAAATATTCTGGGTTGACTCATGGCGGAGGCGCAGGCCTGCGTTGAAGTCGCTGATTACCAACATTTTTACTAATTACAGTCGTGCGAATCGCGGAATTACCTACAGTTACGCGAAATTGTCATGGGAGCGCTTCGCAACTGCAAAAAGGGGCCGGTGCTGTTGGCACCGACCCCGTTCGTTTTGTGTTCCCGTTTACCGTCTTTAGGCGGAACGAATCACAGCGAAGCGATTCGTTTCGAGAGGCGCGACATTTTCCGCGCAACCGTATTCTTGTGCAACACGCCGCGCGCCACGCCGCGCGCCATCTCGGGCTGGGCGGACTTGAGCGCTTCGGCAGCGGCAGTCTTGTCGCCACCGGCGATCGCAGTCTCCACCTTCTTGACGAAGTTGCGGATACGGCTGATGCGCGCGCCATTGATCTCGGCACGGGCGGTGTTGCGGCGGATGCGCTTTTTGGCTTGCGGCGTATTGGCCATGTCTGTCCTCTGTCGGGCCGCCTGTTGCGCGGCCGGAATTGCAATCAATCAACTCGCGGAAAATCGGCAGTTTCCCGCCGGAAAGCGCGGCCCTTAGCGAGGCCCGCCCGAATCGTCAACCAGATGCAGTCAAATCGCCCTGCGCGCGGGTCTTGCCGCGGGGCCTCACCTCTGGCAGCGCGGGCAAAACCAGCTGCTGCGCCCGCCCTGCACGATCCGCCTGATCGCGGTGCCGCAGCGGCACGGCAGGCCTTCGCGGCCATAGACCTCAAAGCGGGTCGCGAAATAGCCCAGCTCGCCATCGGGCCGCGCATAATCGCGCAGCGTCGATCCGCCATCCTCGATCGATTCGCTGAGCACCGCCTTGATTGCCGGGACCAACCGTTCGAGCGCCGCGCGCGCGACCTTGCCGCCGGCGCGGGTCGGCGCGATCCCGGCGCGGTAGAGCGCTTCGCAGACATAGATATTGCCGAGCCCGGCGACGATCCGCTGATCGAGCAGCAGCAGCTTGATCGCCTGTTTGCGGCCCGCCAGCGCACCAGCCAGCTGCGCGGGATTGAGCCCGTCGCCCAGCGGCTCCGGCCCGAGCGCTGCGAATTGCGGCCAGTCATCGAGCAGCGCGGTGTCGACCAGATCGACCGAGCCGAAGCGCCGCGCATCATTGAGCGCGAAGCTGTGCCCTGCAGTCTCGATCACGAGATGGTCATGCTTGCCCAGCTGATCGGGATCGATCCGCCAGCGCCCGCTCATGCCCAGATGGAAGATCATCGTCTCGGCGCGCTCGGTGTGGATCAAGCCATATTTGGCGCGCCGGGAGAGCCCCGATATTCTCGCCCCGGTGAGAGACTGGACCAGGCCAGGGGGAAACGGGCGCCTGAGATCCGGGCGGTTCACCGCGACTCGCACAATCCGCTCACCATCGAGGAAACGGGCCAGTCCGCGCACGGTGGTTTCGACTTCGGGAAGCTCGGGCATCGCTGCTGGTTAGGCGTGTGCGCGGCGCTTGTCATCGCTCTCTCGCCAAGCGCGCTTGGCCGCCCTATGGGGCGCCATGCCCAGCAACCGCACCCAGATACAGGCCTTTGCCATTCTTGGCCTGGTGATGATCTTCTGGGCCGGCAATTCGATCGTCGGGCGCGCGGTGCATGAAGATATCCCGCCCATGACGCTCGCCTTCGTGCGCTGGACCTGCGCCTCGCTGCTGGTGCTGCCCTTTGCCGCGAAATCGGCCTGGCGCGATCGGGCGGCGATGATCGGGCAGTGGAAGATCGTGCTCGCGCTTGGCCTGCTGGGTGTCGCCGGCTTCAATGGCTTTCTCTATGTCGGGCTCGGCTTCACCACTGCCACCAATGCGCTGCTGCTGCAGGCCTCGCTTCCGGCACTGGTGGTGCTGCTCGACCGGCTGATCTTCGGCACCCGCGCCAATCCGTTCCAGGTGCTGGGGGTGGGGATCTCGATCCTGGGGGTGATCGCGATTGTGTTCCGGGGCGATCCCGCCGCCGCCATGCAGCTCCATTTCGGGATCGGCGATGTGCTGGTGCTCTGCGCGATTTCGGTCTGGGCGCTCTATACCGTGCTGCTGCGGCTCAAGCCGGCAAGCGCACCGGAAAGCTTCGTGCTGGTCACCTTCGTGATCGGGGCCCTGGCCATGGCGCCCTTTGCACTGGCGGAATGGCACGCGGGCCGGGTGGTCCATTGGAGCATGCCGGTGGTCGCTGCCTTCGCCTATGTCTCAATCTTCCCATCGATCATCTCCTATTTCATCTATAATTGGGCGACCGCCAAGGTCGGTGCATCGCGGGCGGGGCAGGCGATCACGCTGATGCCGCTGTTCGGCGCGCTGCTTTCGGCACTGCTGCTTGGCGAGGTGCTGCATCCCTATCATCTGGTCGGGATGGCGATGATTCTGGCGGGGATCGCGGTCTCGGCAGTGGCGCTGCTGCGCAAAGGTTCGGCTGGCGCCGCCAGCAGCCCGCCGCTAGAGGATTAAGCCATGAGCAAGCAGGTTTCCTTCGGCTATGAAGAGGTAGCGCCCGAAGAGAAGACACGCCGGGTGGGCGAGGTCTTTTCCAATGTCGCGGCCAAATATGACATCATGAACGATGCCATGTCGGGCGGGATGCACCGGCTGTGGAAGGATCGCTTCGTGCGGCGGGTCAGGCCGCAGCCGGGCGAGACGATCCTCGATATGGCGGGCGGCACCGGCGACATTGCCTTTCGCATGGCGGCCAGGGGCGCGGATGTCACCGTGTCGGACATCAATCAGGAGATGCTCGACGTGGGGATCGAGCGCGCGCTGGAACGCGGCTTCGATTCGCTGGTCTGGTCACGCCAGAATGCGGAGGAGCTTTCGTTCCCCAGCCGCTTTTTCGATGCCTATACGATCGCCTTCGGGATCCGCAATGTCACCCATATCGACAAGGCGCTGGCCGAGGCGCACCGCGTGCTGGTGCGCGGCGGGCGCTTTTTCTGCCTCGAATTCTCGACCACCGAATGGCCGGGCTTCAAGGAGGTCTATGATTTCTATTCACACAAGCTCGTGCCCCGCATCGGCAAGGCGATCGCGCATGACGAAGACAGCTATCGCTATCTGATCGAATCGATCCGGCGCTTTCCCTCGATGCCCGATTTCGAGGCCATGATCCGCGCCGCCGGCTTCACCCAGACCAGGGTGGAACCGATCCTGGGCGGGCTGGTGGCGATCCACTCGGGGTGGAAAATCTGACCCGGTGACCCGGCCTGCGACCCATATCTGGCGGCTGCTGAGCTGGGGCCGCACGCTCGCCAGGCATGGCGCGCTGCGGGGGATCGAGCGCGATCCGGCCACCCCGGCCCAGGTCCGGCGGCTGGCCAGGATCGCCCGTTTCGGCACCTTTCAGCCGCGCGAGCCCGATTATTCGAGCGCCTTCACGGCCATCGGCCCGGCCGCGATCAAGCTGGGCCAGTCGCTCGCCACAAGGCCCGATCTGGTGGGCGAGGCAGCCGCGAACAATCTGCTCGATCTGCAAGACAGCCTGCCGCCGGTGCCCTTCGACCAGATCCGCACAGTGATCGAGGCGAGCTTCGGCGCGAAGCTGGAGGCACTGTTCGCCAGCGTCGATCCCGATCCGGTGGGCTCGGCCTCGATCGCGCAGGTCCACAAGGGCGTCACCGTGGATGGCCGCACGGTCGCGATCAAGGTGCTGCGCCCCGGCATCCGCCGCCGCTTCGGGCGCGATATCGAAACCTATGAATGGGCCGCCGCGCATCTTGAGGCGCTGGGCGGCGAAGCGGTGCGGCTGCGCCCGCGGCTGACGATCGAGAATTTCCGCCGCTGGACCATGCGCGAGCTCGATCTGCGGCGCGAGGCCGCGTCTGCCAGTGAACTGGCGGCGGCGATGAAGGGCTATGAGGGCTATTGCGTTCCAGAGATCGACTGGGACCGGACCAATGGCAGCGTGCTCACGCTCGGCTGGGTCGAAGGGATCAAGATCAGCGATATCGCCGCGCTCAAAGCGGCGGGGCACGATCTGCCGCTGCTCGCCCGGCGGCTGGTGCTGGCCTTCCTGACCCAGGCGATCAGCGCTGGTTTCTTTCATGCCGACATGCATCAGGGCAATCTGTTCGTGACGGCAGACGGCACGGTGGTGGCGATCGATTTCGGGATCATGGGCCGGATTGACCGGCGCGCGCGGCAATGGCTGGCAGAGATCCTCTATGGCCTCACCACCGGCAATTACCGGCGGGTCGCGGAAATCCATTTCGAGGCGCAATATGTGCCTTCGCATCATTCGGTCGATGAATTCGCCACCGCGCTGCGGGCCGTGGGCGAGCCGATGCGCGGCAAGCCGGTGAGCGAGCTGTCGGTCGGCCAGATGCTCGACGGGCTGTTTGCGATCACCCGCGATTTCGACATGCAGACCCAGCCGCATCTGCTGCTGCTGCAAAAGACCATGGTAATGGTCGAAGGGGTCGCCACCCAGCTCGATCCGGCGATCAATATGTGGGATGTCGCCGCCCCGTTTGTGAAAGACTGGATCAGGGACGAGCTTGGCCCCGAAGCCGCGCTGGCCGATCGCCTGCGCGATGATTTCGCCACCCTGCTGCGCCTGCCCGCACTGGTGCGCCGGCTGGAGGATCAGTTCCCCGCCAAGGGCGGCGCACCCGAAGCCCCGCCGCTGGACGATATCGAGCTGATCTGGGCCAGGCGCAGCGTTCGCCGCTGGCCCGGCTATCTCCTCGCGGCACTGATCGGCGGCGCGGCGATCTGGGGCGCGAGCATGCTGGGCTGGCTGGGCTAACAAGCCTCCACAATTCTCGCCAGCCCGCCAGAGCCGCCCGCTTCGCCATCCTGAACCTGATTCAGGATCCATTTTTCCGGCCTGCGCGGCGGTCTGCGGGGCGCGATGTCCGCTAACGACCAATTGCGGACGTTACAGGAATTCAGCTAACAAACAAAAATGGCCCGCCAACTACTCATTGTCGTTGCTGTCTTGTGGGCATTGACCCTTCCGAAAGCGGCGGATGCGACAAACCCAAGAATGGTGTTTTCCGCACATGATCGCGACGGCCGCCTTCCAAACACCGAAATCCAAGAGTTGGGGGTAGTGAATATCCAAGAGGACACTTACTCAATCTACTATTTGACCTTCGTGAACCCTGTTTCGCGCCACGGACAGCACCGCATCGGCATCATCCGAAATGGCAATCAATTTGTCGGCGCCTATCAATGCTGGCTCGGGGATGGCGGGGCTAGACTAGTGATCGGTAAAGACAGGCTCACCGTTTACGAAGGCGGTCTGGCATTCGTAATTCAATTTGACGAAAATGGGCCGAGCCGGAACGCCTATTTTTGCGGAGAAGGGTCGGGTTGGGAAGATAGCATCTGACCGCGTAACGTCTGCTTTCCACCCAAAGCGGACATCCCCTTCCACCAAAAATCAAGCCTCCCGAGCCCGTTGAGGGACGAATGAGTGGGACGAAACCCCCTCAGCCCGCGATTTCTTCCACCTTGTGGTGCGGCAGCAGGCGGTTGCCCAGGATCGATACCACCACCACTGCGGCCTCGATCAGCATCGAGAACCAGAAGCCCTCGTAAGGCCCGTCGGTGAACAGGCTCACCAGCCGTCCGGTAAAGGCGATGCCGAACAGCGCGGCGGGGACCAGCAGCACATCGCCTGCGCGGCGCCAGGCGCCCCACACCATGCAGGCTCCCCCAAGGACGAAGAAGGCGGTCATATCCGCCCGGATGGTCGACCAGCCCTGTGGTCCGCTGGCCAGCAGCCCGAAGCCGGCGGCCGAGGATTGCGGCGTGGCCATAAAGCCAATGCCGATGATGGTGAAAAACAGGCCCCCCACAAACAGCAGGGCAGTCAGGATCAGGCGCATGCAGGGTCTCCTCTGCCCACAGCTTAGGCGTGCCCGGCCCCTTGGAGCTAGCCAAAAGTTAACCATATGGTTGCAAGGCTGGTTTCGGGGTAAGTGCGACGCTAGGTTCAGCCATGAATGACATGACCGGGGAGGTCCATGCAGTCGATATGACGGGTCCGCGGATCCTGCTGGTGGTGGGCGGCGGAATTGCCGCTTACAAATCTTGCGAGCTCGTGCGGCTGATCCGCAAGGGCGGCGGCGATGTCACCTGCGTGCTTACCGAAGGCGGCGCCCAATTCGTCACCCCGATGTCGCTCGCCGCGCTGAGCGAGAACAAGGTCTATTCCTCGCTGTGGGATCTCAAGGACGAGGCCGAGATGGGCCATATCCAGCTTAGCCGCGAGGCCGATCTGGTGGTGGTATGCCCGGCCACGGCCGATCTGCTGGCCAAGATGTCTGCCGGAATTGCGGATGATCTGGGCACCACGCTGATCCTCGCGACCGACAAGCCGGTGCTGGCGGTTCCGGCGATGAATGTCCGCATGTGGGAACATGAGGCGACCCAGCGCAATGTCGCCTGGCTGCGCCAGGCCGGCGTCAGCGTGATGCAGCCAGATGAAGGCGCGATGGCCTGCGGCGAATTCGGGGCCGGGCGCCTGCCCGATCCGGAGATGATCTGGCTCGAGATCGCCGAGATTCTCGGGGTCGATCCCGGGCTGCTCAGCGAAGGCGGGGCCGGATCGCGCGAGATCGCCGATTATCTCGAAGCGCTCGAACCCGAAGAGGAGCCGGAAGAGGAGGAGTATGAAACGCCGCATCGCGGCGGGCTGAGCGGTTTGCTCGCCTCGATCATCCCGCGCTCGACCGCGCGGCGCATTCGCGACGAGGAAGTCGCCTATGAGCAACTCTCCGAATGGCCCGATGCGGCTGCGGCCGAGGACGGCGATCCGGAAGAATTCGTGCCCGGGGAACTCGAACCCGAAGAGGTGATCGATGCGGTCCCCGATCTGTCGAGCCCGCTGCTGGCAGTGAAGGGCAAGGCGGCTTCGGCCCCGCCGACGGATGCCGAAGCGCTTAATCATACGGTGCCGACCGGTTCGCGCGCGGCCCTGCCGCAGCCCTTCGAGGGCGTGCTGGCGGACCCGCTCGATGGCCAGCCGGCGTTCGAAATCGATCCCGAACACCGCCCGCTTTACGGCAAGCATGTGCTGGTCACCGCCGGCCCGACCCGCGAGCCGATCGATCCGGTGCGCTATATTGCCAATCGCTCCTCCGGCAAGCAGGGCTTCGCGATCGCCGCCGCCGCTGCCGCGCTGGGCGCCAGGGTCACGCTGGTGGCCGGGCCGGTGACCCTGCCGACGCCGCCGGGAGTTGAGCGGATCGATGTCGAATCGGCGCTGGAAATGGCCGATGCGGTCAAGCGCACCCTGCCGGTCGATGCGGCGGTGATGGTCGCCGCGGTGGCCGATTGGCGGGCCAAGGATTTCGCCAATTCCAAGATCAAGAAACGCGCCAATGCGCCGCCCGCGCTGCTGCTGACCGAAAACCCCGATATTCTCGCCTCGCTTGCTGCCGGATCGAAGCGGCCCAAGCTGCTGGTCGGCTTTGCGGCCGAGACCGAAAATCTGATCGAAAACGCCAAGAAGAAGCGCAAGAGCAAGGGCGCGGACTGGATCGTCGCCAATGATGTTACCGGCGATGCGATGGGCGGTGAAAACAATACGGTCCACATCATAACCGCCAAGGCGGTCGACAATTGGGAGCCGATGTCGAAAGAGGACGTCGCTCTCAAATTGATGGAAAGGATCGCCGATGCCCTCGACAAATGATGTTCCGGTACGTGTCAAACGCCTGGAACATGCCGAGGGTCTGGAGCTTCCCCAATATGCCACCGCTGGTGCCGCCGGAATGGATGTGCTGGCGGCAGAGGATATCGTGCTTGCGCCCGGCATGCGCCATGCCGTGGCGACCGGCCTCGCGCTCGCGATCCCCGATGGTTATGAAATCCAGGTCCGGCCGCGCTCCGGCCTGGCGCTCAAGCACGGGATCAGCGTGCCCAATACGCCGGGCACGATCGATTCGGATTATCGCGGCGAGCTCAAGGTCATCCTGATCAATTTCGGGGCCGAACCCTTCGCGGTGCGGCGCGGCGACCGGGTGGCGCAGCTGGTGATCGCCCCGGTGGTGCGCGCGCGCTGGGATCTGGTCAACGAACTGGATGATACCGCGCGCGGCAGCGGGGGCTTCGGCTCGACCGGCGGAATCGGCGCGCCCGGGGCCTGACCGTCCCGCCGGGAATCGCCGCCTTCACCTGAAATTAGGCATTTTCGGCAGCGCTTTGAAGATGAATTATCTTCATTAATACGCCTGTGCTGCAGCAGAGCGGAAAACAGCCGCCTGCCCGCCAGCGCTGCAGGGAACAGTGAGATTTGCTATGCAGTCAGCAGAAGTCTCCAACGATGTGAAACCGCTCGTCGCCAAGTGCCGCTCCTCGCGCACCGGCGGGGTGGTCGAATTGCCCGTGCTCGATCTGTCACCGATCGGCTGCATGGTCGACCGGCGCGCATGGACCGCGCGGGTGGATGATCGCATTCTCGTGAAGCTCGATAATCTGTCCTACCAGCCCGCCACGGTGATCTGGGTGGAAGATGATCGCGCCGGGATCATGTTCGAGCGCCTGCTTTACGAACCGATTCTGGCCCGCTTGAGCCTGGCCTGCCAGCCGCTCAAGGCCGCCTGACAGCAAAAAGGCGGAACCTTGGGGCCCGCCTTTCGCTTGATTCAGATTTGCTGCGCTCAACGCTCAGCGCTTGGTGGTTTTCTCCGGCGCGACGGTGATGCGCACGGTCTCCCCCGAATTGCCCGGGAAATCGGTGAACATCGCCTCGATCAGGTTCGGCACCAGATATTGCAGCCGGTTGGAGGTCGAGACCGCTTCGGCCTTGCCTTCGAACAGGCGCTGGCTGTCTGCCGCACGATCGATCTTGAGATTGATCCCGCTGGTATAGATCGTCTCGCTGTCGAGACCGTCGGCGAAGAAGGGATCATACCAGCCATAGCCCCACAGCCCGCTGCGGTAATAAGGCGACCGGCCATAGAAGCCGCGATAGCCATACCAGGGCGACCAGAAGGGATCGCGGTTGAAGGTGCTCACCCGCTCGCGCCCATTGTCGACCCCGTAATCGAACCGCACCAGCATGGTGGCATTGGCGGGCGGGGCTTCGCGATAGCCGAGCTTTTCCATCTGGGCATCGACCAGCTTGGCATATTGCGAGAATTCCAGCCCGCCGGCGAGCGCCGGGTCATCCGCGACCACGGCGAAGGTCTGCCCTTCAGGCGCAGGCAGCTGGCTTTGGAAACGCGATACATCGGCATTGAAACCCGATGTGCAGGCGGCCAGCGCCGCCATCAGGAGCGGGACCACTGCCAGTTTCATTGCGCGTGCGAGGGTCATGTTTGTGCCTATCATGCTTGTGTCTCCGGCCAGCGCCGCTGCAGCATGCCGCAGGCAAGGCTGTCGACTTAGTGCTACCTTGCCGGAGAGCTGCTGAATAGGCCTTGAATGGACGGCCAATTTGCGGCCGCCCATTCACTTTTTCCGCTCAGGGATGGCCGCGGACGAGCCCGAGCGAATCATAGACCGCATCGAGCGTCGGCCGCGCAAGATCGCGCGCCTTGAGTGCGCCCTTGGCGAGAATCGCGTCAAGCTCCTCCCGATCCTGCCTGAGTTCCACGAAGCGGGCCGAAAGCGGCGCAATCGTTTCGACCAGCAATTCCCCCAGCGCGGGCTTGAAGCTGCCGAAGCCTTGTCCGCCGAATTCGCCCAGCACCGCCTCCACGCTGCTCTGCGCGATCGCGGCATAGATCGTCACCAGATTGAGCGCTTCGGGCCGGCCTTCGAGCCCCTCCGCCGCCGAAGGCAGGGGCTCGGGATCGGTCCTGGCCTTCTTGATCTTCTGCATGATCGCATCGGCATCATCGGTCAGATTGATCCGGCTCATGTCGGACGGGTCCGATTTGCTCATCTTCGCGCTGCCATCGCGCAGGCTCATGATCCGCGCGGCTTCGGGCGGGATGATCGGCTCGGGCAGGGTGAAGACTTCGGCGCCGGCCCCGAAATCATTGTTGAACTTCTGCGCGATGTCCCGCGCCAGTTCGAGATGCTGCTTCTGGTCATCACCCACCGGCACGTGAGTCGCCTGATAGAGCAGCACATCGGCCGCCTGCAGCACCGGATAGGTGAACAGCGCGACGCTGGCGCCTTCGCGCTGCTTGCCGGCCTTGTCCTTGAACTGGGTCATGCGGTTCAGCCAGCCCATCCGGGCGGTCCCGCTCAGCAGCCATTGCAGCTCGGCATGGGCCGGAACCTGGGCCTGGTTGAACAGCACCGAACGGTCAGGGTCGATCCCGCAAGCGACCAGCGCCGCCACCAGCTCAAGCGTGGCGGAGTGAAGGTCGGCCGGGGAATGGGGCATGGAAATCGCATGCAGATCGGCCAGGAAGAACAGGCAATCGCTGCCCGCTTCCATGGTGTCCTGCATATGGACCCAATTGCGGATCGCGCCGAGATAATTGCCGAGGTGAAGATTGCCGGTAGGCTGAATGCCGGAGACTACACGCATGATGGGTACTTCCTAGATCGAATCAATGGTTGAGCGCGCCCGCGCGAGGCGGGCGGCAGATGACAGGTCAGCGCGCGCGGCGCGGCGCCCTGCGCCATCGCCAGGCCGCCCGGCCGCAGCGGGCCATGATGCCTGAGGGGGATGTGATCCGATCCATGGTGGGCGCGCATATCACAAATTGCGCAACGTGAAAGCCTTTGAGCGCGCAGACCCGTCAGTCGCGCGGTGATGGGATCGCGCCGGTCCGCCTGCGCCGCAGCTGGGCCAGCAGATCCTTGTCGAGCGCGCCGAGCACAAAGGCGGCGATGAAGAACACCGCCAGGCCGAGCAGCACCAGCGCGGTGAGCGACCATGCGCGTTCGAACAGGCTGCCGCCATAGCGCTGCGCCATCAGCGGCAGCACCGCCCACAGCGCGCCGCCCATCAGTGCCGCTGCGGCCAGCTGCCGCGCCAGCCTGGCGGTGAGCTTCCAGCTCCAGTGGAACCAGCCGCGCAGCTGCAGGATCGTGTAGAGGGTTGCGACATTGATGGTGGCGGTGATCGCGGTCGCGGCGGCCAGGCCGGTGATGCCATAGCGCGGCACGACATAGAAATTGAGCGCGATGTTCAGCATCAGCGCGCCGGCCGCGATCAGCACCGGGGTGCGGGTGTCCTCGCGGCTGAAAAACGCCGGCTGGAACACCTTGATCAGCACATAGGAAGGCAGCCCGGCGACCAGCGCGGTGGTGATCTGCGCCATGATCGCGGTGTCGGCGGCGGTCATCTTGCCCTGATGGAAGAAGGCGGTGGTGAAGGCCGGCGCGCAGACCGCCAGCGCCACCGCGCCCGGCAGGGTCAGCAGCAGCGCCATTTCCACCGCATTGGCCTGCAGCCGCTGCGCTTCGCGCTGATTGCCTGACTGGATATGCCGCGCCAGCATCGGCAGGATCGCCGTACCCAGCGCGATGCCGATGATGCCCAGCGGCATCTGGTTCAGCCGGTCGGCGAATTTGAGCAGGGTCAGCGAGCCCTGCGGCAGCGAGGTGGCGAAGAAAGTGTCGACGAACTGGCTGATCTGATAGATCCCCGCGCCAAAGGTGGCGGGCAGGATCAGCACGGTGAGCTTCTTGACCTCGGGCGTGAATCGGGGCCGGGTCACCTTGAGCCGCACCCCCGCCCTGCGCGTTGCCCAGGCCATATAGGCGAGCTGGACCAGCCCCGCCGCAGCAAGGCCGAAGCCCAGCGCATAGGCCATCGTGCTATCGCTGCTGCCTTGCCCATGCAGCGCATAGCCCACCCCCAGCGCGGCGATCAGCGTGAGGTTGAGCAATACCGGCACAATCGCCCCGGGCGCAAAGCGCGAGCGCGCGTTGAGCAGGCCGGAGAGCATGGCGACCAGGCTGACCAGCATCAGATAAGGGAAGGTGATCCGCGCGAGGCTGACCGAAAGTTCGAACTTGCCGGGAATAGCCTGATATTCGCTGGCCAGCAGCCACACTAGCAGCGGCATCGCCAGCATAGCCAGCGCGGAAAAGCCCAGCAGCACCCAGACGAACACCGACAGCACATCATTGGCAAAGCCGTCAGCCTGCGCGTCGCCGCCGTTTTCGCCATGCAAGGCGCGCGAATACATTGGCACGAAGGCCACCGAAAAGGCGCCTTCGGCGAACAGGCGGCGGAAGGTATTGGGCAGGATGAAGGCAACCTGCCAGGCATCGGCGGCCATGCCCGCGCCCAGGGCGCGCGCCACCAGCATGTCGCGGGCAAAGCCGAACACGCGGCTGACCGCAGTCAGCCCGCCGATCGTGCCGACATTTCTGACGAGGCTCATTGGCTGCGCCTCTCGCCCGGAAGCTTCAGGCGTTTCCGCTGGGCGAAGCGCCGCCCAGGCCGGCTTCCTGCTCTTCCTGAGCGCGCTGGATCTGCTGGAGATAGAGCCCCTGGAAGTCGATCGGATCGAGCAGCAGCGGGGCATAGCCCGCATCGCGCACCGCATCGGCAATCACCCGGCGGGCGAAGGGGAACAGGATCCGCGGACCTTCGGCATAAAGGAAGGCATGCGCCTGATCATCGGGGATATTGCGCAGGCCGATCAGCGCGCAATAGGCCAGTTCGACAATATAGACCGAGCCGAGCGAGGTCTTGGCATTGGCGCTGATCTTGAGCTCGATCTCGTGCACTTCGGCATTGATGGTCCGCGCGGCGATGTTGAACTGCACATCCAGTTCGGGCTGCTCGGTCCATTGGAAGCTTTCGGGGGCGCGGGGATTCTCGACCGACAGATCCTTCACATATTGCGAAAGAAGCCCGGCCACCGGGCTGTTATCGGCACCATTGGCGGCAGCGCCAGCGGAGTTGAGATCGGTCAGGACGTCGCCTTCATCGGCCATGGTCATCGTCTTTCTATCAGGAAGCGGACATCTTACCGCTGCATAGCGGCATTGCGGCGGGCGCGTAGCACTCATGGCCCAGCCCCGCAACGCCCGCGCGGCAGCGTAATGAGTCATATTGCTGCCACAGACGCGCCGCCTTGCAAGGGGTGCAGCGGTTGTTCATTTGTAATATGTACCTATTTCATGCAGAATTGAAAAAATCGGGTGGTGCAGTGAAGCAGCGCCCATGGTAAGCGAGTTGCAAGCACGTGATTACCGAAATTGTCATACTGGCCATGATCGCCGCCTTCCTGGGGCTACGGCTCTATTCCGTGCTCGGCCGCCGCGCTGAGCATGAGGAAGAACCTGTACCCACGCGGTTCGACCAGCCGGATGGCTCCGCTCTGCCCCGGCCGTCTGCCAATCCCGTGCCGCAGGTGCTGCAGCCGCAGATGCGCCAGCGCGAGAGCGGCATCTTCCCCCCGGCCGTCGAACAGGGCCTGCGCGCGATTGCTGCAGCAGACCGCAGCTTCGATGTCATGGGTTTCGTCGAAGGTGCCAAATCCGCCTATGGCGTGATCCTCGAAGCGTTCTGGCAGGGTGACAAGGAACTGCTCAAGGAATTGTGCGACGAGGATGTCTATCAAAGCTTCGCCGCTGCGATCGACACGCGCGAAGCAGCGGGCGAAACGCTCGACAACCGACTGGTACGGATCGAACGGGTCGAACTGCGTTCGGCCTCGCTTGATGGCCGGACCGCGCGGATCACGCTGGCTATCGACGCCGATATCGCCGCGGTGACGCGGGACAAGGCTGGCACCATGATCGCCGGATCGCTGGACGATGCGATCGACAGCCATGATATCTGGACCTTCAAGCGCGATGTCACCTCATCCGCGCCCGACTGGCTGCTCGACGAAGCCGACGAAGGCTGATTTTCACATGGGTGCGGGCATGCGCAGGCTGGTTTCGCTGGCCGCGCTGGCCCTGCTCGGGCTTGGCGGATGCGGGCGGATCATCCCCCGGGTCGAAACGCCACCCGCCGCGCCCGCGCCTCCACCCACCCCGCCCACTGCCCTGCTGACCGGCCTCACGCCCGGGCGCGGGGTTGGCGCGCTCGATCTGGTGCAGAGCGATGCCGGGCCAGCGCTGAGCTCTTTCGTGGAGAGCTGCCCGCGCCTGCTTGCGCGCGAGGATGCAAGCGGCCTCACGCGGGCTGAAGACTGGCGCCCTGCCTGTCTCGCGGCGGCAAGCTGGGACTATGCTGACGCCCGCAATTTCTTCGGCACCTATTTCGAAACCGCGATCGTGGGCGATGGCAAGGCTTTCGCGACCGGCTATTATGAGCCGGAAATCGCCGGGGTCCGCATCCGCCAGCCGGGCTTTGACGTGCCGGTCTATGGCATGCCGCCCGATCTGGTGCGCGGCTGGTATGACGATATTCCCGCCAGCGAGCGCAGCGGCAATCCGCCGCTCGGGCGCATGGACGCCAGCGGTAAATTCGTGCCCTATTATGATCGCGGCGCAATCGAAGACGGGGCGCTCGCGGGCAAGGGGCTCGAAATCGCCTGGGCAGCAGACCCGGTCGAATTCTTCTTTCTCCAGATCCAGGGCTCGGGCCGGTTGCGCGCGCCTGATGGCAGTGTGATGCGGATCGGCTATGCCGGGCAGAACGGGCGCGAATATGCCGGGCTCGGATCCCTGATGCGCGAACGCGGGCTGATCGGCGATGGGCCGGGGCAATATCCCGGATCGATGCAGGGGATCATGGCCTATCTGCGCGAACATCCGGTCGAAGGCGACGCGCTGATGCGCGAAAACAAGAGCTGGGTGTTCTTCAAACAGGTGCTGGGCGATGGCCCGCTGGGCGCGCTCAGCGTGCCGGTACGCGCCCATTCCTCGGTCGCGGCCGATCCCAAATTTATTCCGCTGGGCGCGCCGGTGTTCCTCAGCCTCGACAATCCGCGCGCCACCGGCCTGTGGATCGCGCAGGATACCGGCGGCGCGATCAAGGGCGCCAATCGTTTCGATACCTTCTGGGGTGCGGGCGATGAGGCTCGGCTGGTTGCCGGCGGGATGAGCGCGCATGGCCAGGCGGTGCTGCTGCTGCCCAAGGGTACGCTTCGCCGCCTCGGCGTTGAATAGGGGCAGCGGCATGGCACGCACCCCGCGCGGGTTGAGCCCGGAAGAGGCGGCGCTGTGGTCGCGCCTGGCCAAAACGGTGACGCCGCTCGCGCGCCGCGCCGCGCCGCCGCCCAGCGGCAAGCCCCCCGTGATCGCGCAGGTCGTGCCTCCGCCCGGACCGGCACCAGCCCGGCCGGTCAAGGGGCGCGTGCCCGAACCCCTCGCTCCACCGAAAATGGTGCAGCGCCAGCCCACGCTCGAGCGCCACGGCCTCGATTCCAGCTGGGAGCGCAAATTGAAGGGCGCGCGCATCGATCCCGATTTCACGCTCGATCTGCACGGCGCCTCGCTCGATGCCGCGCATGACCGGCTCGATCGCGGACTGGCGCAGGCCAAGGCGATGGGCGCGCGGCTGGTGCTGGTGGTCACCGGAAAATCGCGCCCGGTCGATGCCGCCGATCGCGCCACCAAACGCGGCGCAATCCGCGCCAAGATGCTCGACTGGCTGGCGGCCGGCCCCCATGGGGCGGACATCGCAGCGGTCAGGGGGGCGCATCGGCGGCATGGCGGCGAGGGCGCGCTCTATATTGTGCTCAGGCGAGGGCGGTGAGCGCGGCTTGCGAATAGAGACAGAGGTCATCATTGGCCGTGGGCCGTTCGAAGTCGCAAGAACATCAAACTCCTATCGAATAGTGGATGGCTGACCCCCCGCGCGAAGCTTTTATAATTAACAATATCTAAGGATATCGAATAGTATCCTAAGTACTCATGCTGTTCGAAATAGGATGTCGATATGCAGTCTGAAGATGAAAAGCGCTCCGGCGGCGATCGGCGCAAGTCCGACAGGCGCAAGGATGAGCGCTTCGGCCTGACCGTGGCCGATCGCCGGTCTGCCCAGCGCCGCGCCGACCAGAACCGCCGCACCGACGGCTGAGGCCCAGGCAAAGCCGGGCGGAGATCTTGCGACCCCCGCCCGCCATGGCCTGATTTCCGATGGCTTCTAAGCCGCTTGTGCCACCTCATCGGCGGGCACATTGCGGATGATATAGTCGAAGGCGGAAAGCGCCGCTTTCGAACCTTCACCCATCGCGATCACGATCTGCTTATAGGGCACGGTGGTGACATCGCCCGCCGCGAAGATGCCGGCGATCGAGGTCTCGGCGCGCTCGTTGATCACGATCTCACCATGTTTTGAAAGCTCGATCCCGGAGCTCTTGAGCCATTCGCTATTGGGCACCAGTCCGATCTGGACGAACACGCCCTCAAGCTCGACCCTGTGCTCCTCGCCGCTCTCGCGGTGCTTATAGACCAGCCCGTTCACCCGCTCGCCGTCACCGGTCACCTCGGTGGTCTGGGCCGAGACATGGATGTCGACATTCTTCATGCTGCGCAGCTTGTCCTGCAGCACCTGGTCCGCACGCAATTGATGGTCGAACTCGATCAGCGTGACATGGCCGACGATATTGGCGAGATCGATCGCCGCCTCGACGCCGGAATTGCCGCCGCCGATCACCGCCACACGCTTGCCCTTGAACAGCGGGCCATCGCAATGCGGGCAATAGGCGACGCCGCGATTGCGATATTCGAACTCGCCCGGCACGCCCAGATTGCGCCAGCGCGCCCCGGTGGTGAGGATCACCGCGCGCGCCTTCAGCGAGGCCCCGTGCTTGAGCACCACCTCGTGATAGCCGCCCGGTGTCGTGGCCGGGATCAGCGTTTCCGCCAGCTGCAGGTTCATCACATCGATATCATATTCGGCGACATGCGCCTCCAGTGCAGAGGCGAGCTTGGGGCCTTCGGTATAGGGCACCGAGATGAAGTTCTCGATTCCCATGGTGTCGAGCACCTGCCCGCCGAAGCGTTCAGCCGCGATGCCGGTGGTGAAGCCCTTGCGCGCGGTATAGATCGCCGCCGCCGCGCCGGCCGGGCCGCCGCCCACCACCAGCACTTCGAACGGGGCCTTGCCCGCGATCTTCTCTGCCGCCTTGGCGCTGGCGCCGCTGTCGAGCCTGGCGAGGATCTCCTCCAGGCTCATCTTGCCGCTGGCGAACATCTCGCCATTGAGGAAAGTCGCCGGCACTGCCAGCACATTGCGCGCGTCGACTTCGGCCTGAAAAGCTCCGCCTTCGATCAGCGTGGCATGGATGCGTGGATTGGTCAGCGCCATCAGCGTCAGCGCCTGCACCACATCGGGGCAATTGTGGCAGGAGAGCGAGAAATACATTTCGAACTCATAATCGCCCTCCAGCGCCGCGATCTGGTCCAGCACTTCCTGTTCGACCTTGGGCGGATGGCCGCCGGCCCACAGCAGGGCCAGCACCAGCGAGGTGAATTCATGCCCCATCGGCAGGCCGGCGAAGCGGACCGATCTTTGCGGGTCCGACAGGCGGCTGATCGCGAAGCTCGGCTTGCGGGCATCCGTGCCGTCGAAGCGCGCGCTGACCTTGTCGTTCAGCGCGGCGATCTGTTCGAGCAGATCGCGCGTCTGGGCCGATTTGGCATCGTCGCCCAGCGAAGCGACGAGCTCGATCGGCTCGCGCAGATTGCCGAGAAAAGTGGTGAGCTGGCCGGTCAGATTGGCGTCGAGCATGGCTGGGTTCCTAAATTTGGTCTCGTGAAAACAAAAGCGGCCCGGGGCGGAGGGAACGCCCCGAGCCGCTCATGCGCCCCGCAGTTGCGGGCTCGAGGTCAGATCTTGCCGACGAGGTCGAGCGAGGGAGCCAGCGTGTCGCTGCCTTCTTCCCATTTCGCCGGGCAGACCTGGCCGGGATGGTTGCGGACATATTGCGCGGCCTTGATCTTGCGGACCAGTTCCGATGCATTGCGGCCCACGCCTTCGCAGGTCACTTCCATCACCTGGATCACGCCATCGGGATCGACCACGAAGGTGCCGCGATCGGCCAGGCCCTGGTTTTCGCGCAGCACGCCGAAATTCTTCGAGATCGTGTGCATCTGATCGCCCAGCATGGGGAACTTGATCTTGCTGATCGCGGGCGAGCTGTCATGCCATGCCTTGTGGCTGAAATGGGTGTCGGTCGACACCGAATAGACTTCCACGCCCAGCTTCTGCAGTTCGTCATATTGATCGGCCATGTCTTCCAGCTCGGTCGGGCAGACAAAGGTAAAGTCCGCCGGATAGAAGAAGAATACCGACCATTTGCCCTTCACATCGGCGTCAGTGACGTCGAAGAAATCCTTGCCGGCCTGGAAGGCGGTGGCGGTGAAGGGGACGATTTCGCTCCCGATAATACCCATAAATGTCAGCTCCGTGCTTGGGATGAATCTCAGTTCGACGGAGATAGGGATTAGCCCCCGCCAGGCCAAGCGAAAGAGTCCGATCAGTTTGATTAATTAAATCAATAAGTCGACATTGATCGGAAAAGGCGATTTATCGGGCGGGCCAGCGCTGCCCTGGCGCCGGGTAAATCCTCACCCCACCTGCGCGCGGTGCAGCATCTTGTGATCGGCCAGCACCAGCGCCATCATCGCTTCGACCACCGGGGTGCCGCGAATGCCCACGCAGGGATCATGGCGGCCCTTGGTGACGATTTCGGCGGGTTCTCCATCGCGGTTGACGGTCGGCTGAGGGATCAGGATCGAACTGGTCGGTTTGAAGCCCACCCGGCACCACCACCGGCTGGCCGGTGGAAATGCCGCCCGCGATCCCGCCGGCGTGATTGGCCAGGAATTCCGGCCCATCGGCGCCCGGGCGCATCGGATCGGCATTGTCTTCGCCGCGCAGCCGCGCCGCGCCGAAACCGTCCCCGATCTCGACCGCTTTCACCGCATTGATCCCCATCATCGCGGCGGCCAGATCGGCATCCAGCTTGCCATAGATCGGCGCGCCCCAGCCTGCCGGAACGCCGCTGGCGACACATTCGACCACCGCGCCGAGCGAGGAGCCGGCCAGCCGCGCCTCATCGACCAGCACCTCCCAGCGCTTCGCGGCTTCGGCATCGGGGCAGAAGAATGGATTGGCGGTGATCTGCGCCGCATCGAAATTCGCCGGATCGATTCCATCGCCGCCGATTTCGCTGACATAGGCCAGGATCGTCACCTCAGGGATCACCAGCCGCGCGACTGCGCCGGCCGCGACCCGCGCCGCCGTTTCGCGCGCGCTGCTGCGCCCGCCGCCACGATAATCGCGAAAGCCATATTTGGCGTCATAGGCATAATCGGCATGGCCGGGGCGATAGGCCTTGGCGACCTCCGAATAATCCTTCGATCGCTGATCGGTGTTCTCGATCATCAGCGCAATCGGGGTGCCGGTGGTCCTGCCCTCGAAGGTGCCGGACAGGATCTTCACTGCGTCGGGCTCGCGCCGCTGGGTGGTAAATTTGGAGGTGCCGGGCTTGCGCGCATCGAGGAAGGGCTGAATCCACGCCTCGTTCAGCGGCATGCCGGGCGGGCACCCGTCAACCACCGCGCCCAGCGCGGGGCCGTGGCTTTCCCCCCAGGTCGTGAAGCGCAGTACGCGGCCGAATGTGTTGACGCTCATGCCTGCGGGCTATTGTCGGATTTTTCAGCGATGTCCACTTTTGCGAAGGCCATTTTCCTACGCGCCAGCAATCTGCGATGGTCCGCGAATGGAAGCTTCGCCTCATCCTCCCTCGCGCATCGCCAGCGGCGCATTCATCGGGCGCTGCCACGCCGGCGGAGTTTTGCCCCAGGACTGTGTCAACTGTGTCAACTTCGGCGGCTTTCTGCGGCCAGCGCGCAGCGGACGGCGCCGGTGGACCCTGCGCAATCACCTCTGGCCAAAGCCTGCGCAAACGGGCAGGAACAAAGCATGATTGCGAAGCTGAAGGGGCGGCTCGATGAGAGCGGGGCCGATTGGGCGGTGATCGACGTCGGCGGCGTCGGCTATCTGGTCCATTGCTCGGCCAAGACGCTCGCCGCGCTCGGCGCGGAAGGGGATGCGGTGACCGTGTTCACCGATCTGCAGGTCAGCGAAAACGACATGCGGCTGCTCGGCTTCGCCTCCAGCGGCGAGCGGGACTGGTTCCGCCTGCTCACCCAGGTGCAGGGCGTGGGCAGCAAGGTCGCGCTGGCGATCCTCTCCGCACTCTCGGAAGCCGAATTGCAATCCGCCTGCGCCAGGGGTGATGCGGCCATGGTGGCGCGCGCCAATGGCGTCGGGCCCAAACTCGCCAGCCGGATCGTCAATGAGCTGAAAGACAAGGCCGGCGCCATGCCGGGCGGCGGCGGGATCGCCGGGGCGGTGATCCCGCTGGTCGGCTCGGCCAGCGCCGATGCGGTGTCCGCGCTGGAAAATCTCGGCTTCAAGCCCGCGATTGCCGCCGCCGCCGTCGCCCATGCGCAAGGCGAGCTGGGCGAGGATGCGGGGCTCAACGAGCTGGTGCGGGTCGCGCTGAAGAGGGCGGCGGGGTGAGTATCGCCCCCGCCCTCTCTCCAATTCGTCATCCTGAACTTGGTTCAGGATCCATGCTTCCCCGCGCCCGGAGCAAGCGGCGGCAGGCCGAAGTTCACCGCAAGATCGAGCCAGTCAGGGTTTTCGGAATTGATCAGATTGATCTTCCGTTGGCGGCGCCAGCGCTTGAGCTGCTTTTCGCGCGCAATGGCCTGGTCCATCGTGCCGAAGAATTCGCAATAGACCAGGCGATAGACCTTGTAGCGGCTGGTAATTCCCGGCGTTGCGCCGTTTCTGTGCTGCCACAGCCGCGCGACGAGATCGGAGGTCACGCCGATATAGAGCGTGCCGCAGTGCCCGCTTGCAAGGATATAGATGCTTGGTTGGCGTTCGTCCCGCATGCCTGCGAAACTGCGGCACGATGGGCCCTGAAACAAGATCAGGGTGACACAGATGGGTGCGAAATGGACGCATTGCCATGACCACCAATCCCGACCTTTCGCCCATCCGCCAGCCCGAGGATCAGGACGCTGCGCTGCGGCCCAAGACGCTGGCCGAATTCATCGGGCAGGAGGCGGCGCGGGGCAATCTCAAGGTGTTTATCGAAAGCGCCAAATCGCGCGGCGAGGCGATGGATCATGTGTTGTTCCACGGGCCGCCGGGGCTGGGCAAGACCACGCTGGCGCAGATCGTCGCGCGCGAGCTGGGAGTGGGGTTTCGCGCCACCTCCGGCCCGGTGATCGCCAAAAGCGGCGATCTGGCCGCGCTGCTGACCAATCTTGAAGAAGGCGATGTGCTGTTTATCGACGAGATTCACCGGCTCTCGCCGGTGGTCGAGGAGATTCTCTATCCCGCGATGGAGGATCGCGCGCTCGATCTGATCATCGGCGAAGGGCCTTCGGCGCGTTCGGTGCGGATCGATCTGAAGCCGTTCACGCTGGTCGGTGCGACCACCCGGCAGGGGCTGTTGACCACCCCTTTGCGCGACCGTTTCGGGATCCCGGTGAGGCTCGATTTCTATAGCGAATCGGAGCTTGAGCTGGTCGTCACGCGCGGGGCAAATCTGCTTGATATTCAGATGGATAGCGCAGGCGCGCGGGAGATCGCCCGGCGCGCTCGCGGCACCCCCCGGGTGGCCGGAAGGCTGCTGCGGCGGGTGCGCGATTTTGCCCATGTCGATGGGGCCAGGCTGGTCACGGCGGCGGTCGCCGATGCGGCGCTGACCCGGCTCGAGGTCGATGCGCTGGGGCTCGATGCGATGGACCGGCGCTATCTTTCGATGATCGCCGACATCTATCGCGGCGGCCCGGTGGGGGTCGAAACGCTTGCGGCCGGTCTGGCCGAACCGCGCGACACGGTGGAAGATGTGGTGGAGCCTTTCCTGATCCAGCTCGGGCTGGTGGCGCGCACCGCGCGTGGGCGAATGCTCAATGATCGGGGCTGGGCCCATCTCGGCCTGACCCCGCCCGCCGGCTCGTTTGCCGATCCCCAGCCGGGGCTGTTTGAGCCGGATAGTTAACTATCGGGGGAAGATTCGCCGCCGGTTCGGTTCCATAGTGGGACACCTTGGGGCCGGGGGCCGCCGATGTCCCAATAAAATCGCTTCAGCACCCCGGAATCAAGGTTAACGCAATTGCCCCCAAGGGGGTGGTCTGGCCTGTTGTGCTGGCAGGGAGGCATCAGGGGGTCGATTTTGGCCACGGCGCTTCCGCAACGCGAACAGGAAGATGACCATGTCGGTAAGAATGGCCCTTGCGAAATTGGCTGCCGCTGCGGCAGGCGGTGCGCTCCTCGGCGGTGGTGCGGTGCATGTCGCCGAGCCGCCCGCCACGGAAATGCGCTCGACCAAGATGGTCAAGGCCGCTCCCAAATATATCAAGCATCGCCCGGCCAAGCGGGTGGTGGAAAAGCCGCGCAAGGTGAAGCGCATCCGCCGCGTGATCGAGGATGAGTGCCAGGATGACTGCACCCCACAGATCGCGATGATGCCGGTGCCCCTGCCGCAGCCTCTGCCCCAGCTGCCGGCCTATGGCGGTTCGACCGGCGGCGGCGGCGTGACGGTGATCGGCGGATCGAGCGGCGGCGGCTTCGGCGGCGGCTTCTTTGGCGGGTTCTTCGGCGGCGGATCGAGCGGCGGCGGCGGCGTGGTGATTTCTTCGACCACCAGCGGCGGATCGACCAGCACCTCCACCGGTGGCAGCTCCACAGGGGGCAGCTCCACTTCGACCGGCGGCAGTTCCACGGGCGGCAGTTCGACCTCCACCGGTGGCAGCTCCACCTCCACGGGCGGCAGTTCCACTTCGACCGGCGGCAGCTCCACCTCCACCAGCGGTGGCTCGACCTCAACCAGCGGCGGATCGACCAGCACATCGACCGGCGGCGTTACCAGCACTACCACCAGCAGCTCTGGTGGCTCTTCCTCGTCGAGTTCGTCCAGCTCGTCGTCCAGTTCCTCGAGCTCTTCGAGCTCTTCGGGTTCAAGCAGCGGATCCAGCTCGGGAGGTACATCGAGCGGTTACCCTTGCAAGTGGCACTGCGGCGGTTCGAGCAGCGGCTCGTCGAGCGGGTCTTCCAGCGGCAGCTCGTCGGGTTCGTCCAGCTCCTCTACCTCGGGCAATATGACGAGCAGCACCTCGACCTCGAGCTCCACCTCGTCTTCAACCTCAAGCTCGACCTCCAGCTCGACCTCGACCAGCACCGGCTCGACGGGATCGACCGGCAGCACCAGCACGACTAGCGGCACCGAAGTGCCCGCTCCGCCGATGCTGCTGCTGTTCGGCGCAGGAGCGGTTGCGGTATTCGGCCGCCGGCGCCTCACCAAGGACCGCAAGAAGCTCGCGGCCTGACGTTTACAGGGATCATCCAGGGGGGATGGTGGGGCGGCCTGAAAAGGTCGCCCCATTTGCATTGGGGCTTGAAAGCGGGCTCAGGCGAGCGCTTTGGCGATCTCTTCCAGGCCCTCATTGGCCTCTACCCAGCTCAGCTCGGCCGCCTCGATCGCACTTTCGATTCCCGCGCGCCGGGTCAGCAGCTCGCTCATATTGAGCTTGGCCATGTCCGGCGCCGCGCTTGCCGGATCGAACATCGCCCGGTCGATCTCGCTGCGCTGGGCGTTGAGCCGTGCGAGCTCGCTTTCGGCCTGGGTGATGCGCTTGCGCAGCGCCTGACCCTTTTCGCGCGCCTGGGCGGCGGCCTTGCGATTGGCCTTCTTGTCGCCGCGTGCCTCACCCTTGGTGCGGCTGTCGGCAGAGCCCTTGGACAGGATCAGCGCGATATAATCGTCGATTGAACCGTCGAATTCGCGGGCCGTGCCCTCATCGACCAGCACCAGCCGGTCAGCCGTCATCTCCAGCATATGGCGATCATGGCTGACGATCAGCACCGCGCCCGAATATTCGTTGAGCGCCTGAATCAGCGCCTCGCGCGCATCGACGTCGAGATGGTTGGTCGGTTCGTCAAGGATCAGCATATGCGGGGCATCGCGCGTGATCAGCGCCAGCGCGAGCCGCGCGCGTTCGCCGCCCGACAGCTTGCCGACCTCGGTGGTCGCCTTGGCCCCGGAAAAGCCGAACCGCCCCAATTGCCCGCGCACCGCCGATTGGCTGGCGCCCTTCATCAGATTGGTCATATGCTGCAGCGGGGTTTCCGAACGATCGAGCTCCTCCACCTGATATTGGGTGAAATAGCCGACCCGCATCTTGCCCGATGCATGCATCTCCCCCTCAAGCGGCTCGAGCTGCGCGGCGAGCAGCCGGGCGAGGGTGGTCTTGCCATTGCCGTTGCGGCCAAGCAGCGCGATGCGGTCATCCGGATCGAGCCGCAGGTTGAGCCGGCTGAGCACCGGTGTGGCGCTATAGCCGACGCTGGCCATTTCGAGATTGATCAGCGGCGGGCGCAATTCGTCGGGATCGGGGAATTCGAAACTCAGCGTGGGATCGTCGAGCAATTCGGCGATCGGCTGCATCCGCGCCAGCGCCTTGGCGCGCGATTGTGCCTGCTTGGCGGTGGAGGCGCGGGCGGAATTGCGCGCGACATAATCCTGCAGCCGCTCGCGCTGGGCCTGCTGCTTGGCGCTGGCCGAGGCGAGCTGGGCCTGGCGCTCGGCGCGCTGGCGCTCGAACGCATCATAGCCGCCGGGATAAAGCGTCAGCTTGCCGCGATCGAGGTGGAGGATGTGATCGACCACATTGTTCAGGAAATCGCGTTCATGGCTGACCAGCAGGATCGTGGCGGGATAGCTCTTGAGGAAATCCTCCAGCCACATCACCGCTTCGAGATCGAGATGGTTCGAAGGCTCGTCGAGCAGCAGCATGTCGGGGGCGGAAAACAGCAGCGCCGCCAGCGCGACCCGCATCCGCCATCCGCCGGAGAAGCTTTCCAGCGGCTGGTGCTGCGCTTCCTCGTCAAAGCCGAGCCCGACCAGAATGCGCGCCGCGCGCGAGGGTGCGGAATAGGCGTCGATCGCCAGCAGCCGCTCATGCACTTCGGCCAGCCGGTGGAGATCGACATCGGCCTGGCTTTCGCTTTCGATCATCAGCGCGGCGCGTTCGGTGTCAGCCGCCAGCACCGTTTCGAACGGGGTGGAATCGCCGCCGGGGGCTTCCTGCGCAATATAGCCCAGCCTTGCGCCGCGCGGCATGTCGACCCGCCCGGTATCGGGCTCGAGCATGTCGGCGATCACCCGGATCAGGGTCGATTTGCCCGCGCCATTGCGGCCGATCAGGCCGATCCGCCCCTGTGGAGGCAGCGCGGCCGTGGCATTATCGAGGATGGTGCGCCCGCCAAGGCGCACGGTGATATCGGACAGTGAAAGCATTACCTGCCCCTAGCATCGCAAGATTTTATGCCAACTGCAGTCTCGCCAACGCAGCCTGGCCGAAGAAGCTACCTTCAGGCGGCGAGCTTCCTCAGCACATATTGCAGGATGCCGCCGTTGAGATAATATTCCAGCTCATTGGCGGTATCGATCCGGCATTTGGCGTTGAAGGTGAAACTCTCGCCGCTGGGCCGGGTGACTTCGACGGCGACGCTCTGGCCCGGTTCGAGGCTGGCCACGCCCAGAATCGTGAAGCGGTCCTCGCCGGTCAGGCCCAGGGTTTCGCGGCTGGTGCCGTCTTCGAACTGCAGCGGCAGCACGCCCATGCCGACCAGATTGGAGCGGTGGATACGTTCGAAGCTCTCGACGATCACCGCGCGCACACCCAGCAGATTGGTCCCCTTGGCCGCCCAGTCGCGGCTGGAGCCGGTGCCATATTCCTTGCCCGCGACCACCACCAGCGGCGTGCCGTCGGCCTTGTGCTTCACCGCCGCATCGTAAATCGGCATGACCTCGCCCTGATATTTGGTCATCCCGCCTTCGATCCCCGGCACCATCTCGTTCTTGATGCGGATATTGGCGAAGGTGCCGCGCATCATCACATCGTGATTGCCGCGGCGCGAACCGTAGGAATTGAAGTCCGCCTTGGCCACCTGATGCGACAGCAGATAGGCGCCCGCCGGCGAATCTTCCTTGATCGAACCGGCCGGGCTGATGTGGTCCGTGGTGACCGAATCGCCCAGGATCGCCAGCGGCATGGCCGCGACAATATCGCTCACCGGCGCCGGGGTCATGGTCATGCCCTCGAAATAGGGCGGATTGGCGATATAGGTGCTGCCCGCGCGCCACTGATAGGTGTCGCTGCCGGTAACGTTGATCGCCTGCCAATGCTCGTCACCCTTATAGGCATCGTCATAGCGCGCGCGGAACATCGACCGGTCGATCGAGCTCGCCATCAGCGAGTTGATCTCGTCATTGGTGGGCCAGATGTCCTTGAGGAACACGTCGACGCCATCACTATCCTGGCCGATCGGGGTGGTGATGAAATCCTCCACCACCGTGCCCTTCAGCGCATAGGCGACCACCAGCGGCGGCGAGGCGAGGAAATTGGCGCGCACATCGGGCGATACGCGGCCTTCGAAATTGCGGTTGCCCGACAAGACCGAGGCGGCGACGATATCATTGCCATTGATCGCCTTGCTCAGCGGCGCGGCGAGTGGCCCGGAATTGCCGATGCAGGTGGTGCAGCCATAGCCGACCAGATCGAAGCCGATCGCGTCGAGATGATCCTGCAGCCCGGCCTTGACCAGATAATCGGTGACCACCTGCGATCCCGGCGCGAGGCTGGTCTTGACCCAGGGCTTGGGCTTGAGCCCGCGCTCATTGGCCTTCTTGGCCACCAGACCGGCGGCCACCATCACGCTGGGATTGGAGGTATTGGTGCAGCTGGTGATCGCGGCGATCACCACATCGCCGTCACCGATATCATAGCTCTTGCCTTCCACCGCCGCGCGAGCGGGGGCCGACTTGCCATAGAGCTTGGCGAGATCTGCATTGAACAGATCGTCGACTTCGGTCAGCACGACCTTGTCCTGCGGGCGCTTGGGGCCAGCCAGCGAGGGGACCACGCTGGCAAGATCGAGTTCGAGCGTATCGGTGAACACCGGATCGGGATTGGCCGGATCGAGCCACAGGCCCTGTGCCTTGGCATAGGCTTCGACCAGCGCAATCTGGTCTTCCTCGCGGCCGGTGAGGCGCAGATAATCGAGCGTCTTGTCGTCGATCCCGAAAAAGCCGCAGGTCGCGCCATATTCGGGCGCCATATTGGCCAGCGTCGCACGGTCGGCCAGGCTCAGCGAGGCGAGGCCGGGGCCGAAATATTCGACGAAGCGGCCCACCACGCCGCGCGCGCGCAGCATCTGGGTGCAGGTCAGCACCAGATCGGTGGCGGTCACGCCTTCGGGCAGGGTGCCGGTGAGTTTGAAGCCGACCACTTCGGGCACCAGCATGCTGACCGGCTGGCCGAGCATCGCAGCCTCAGCCTCGATCCCGCCAACGCCCCAGCCCAGCACGCCCAGCCCGTTGATCATGGTGGTGTGGCTATCGGTCCCGACACAGGTATCGGGATAGGCCACGGTCGCGCCGCTTTCATCCACGCTGGTCCACACGCATTGGGCGATATGTTCCAGGTTCACCTGATGGCAGATGCCGGTGCCGGGAGGGACTGCCTTGAAATTGTCGAGGCTCTTGGAGCCCCATTTGAGGAAATCATATCGCTCCGCATTGCGCTGATATTCCAGTTCCATATTCTGTTCGAAGGCCTTGGGATGGCCGAATTCGTCTACCATCACCGAATGGTCGATCACCAGATGGACCGGCACCAGCGGGTTGATCTTGCTGGTATCGCCGCCAAGGCTGGCAATCGCATCGCGCATCGCCGCAAGGTCGACCACGCAGGGTACGCCGGTGAAATCCTGCATCAGCACCCGCGCGGGGCGATACTGGATTTCCGCGCCGGTCACGGGGTTGTTCTGCCAATCGGCCAGCGCCTGGATGTCGGCGGTGGAGACCGTGAAGCCGCCATCCTCGAAGCGCAGGAGGTTTTCCAGCAGCACCTTCATCGAGAAGGGCAGGCGGCTGACATCGCCGATTTTTTCCGCGGCCTTGGCCAGGGAATAGTAGGCGTAGTCCTTGCCTCCTACGCTGAGCGTGCTGCGGGTATCGAGCGAGTTCTGGCCGACCTGGGTCATTGTGTTGTGCGGTCCTTGTCCAAGGCGTTGAACAGTCTCTTCGCGCTGCAACTGCGAAGGAGCGGGATTCGAGCGGCAACTGCGCGTTTTGCACTTGAAGGTCAAGGGCAAGCCCTGCCAAAAACGGCTTGAGTGAGGCGTCTCACGCGGGAATGGCGCGATCGTTGCAGAGGCGCTATCAGCGCGCGATGAACGGATTTGGTCCCTCCAATCGCTCGGGCGAGCCGCTGCGTGTGCTGGTGATGGCCGCCGCGCTGGTCGCCGCCTCGATCACCGGCGCCGCGATCGGGTTTCTGATCGACCTGATCAGCGCGGACCATACGCAGGAAACGCCCGCGCCGCCCGCGTCTTGAAATGCAGTTCCCATGCGCGGGCTTGATGCGCGGGCTTAAAGCGCGATCTGCTCGGTGTGTTTGCGTGGGGCGGCGATCCAGCAGCCGGTGATGATCAGCACCGCGCCCAGCATCGTCGGCAGGGTCAGATGTTCCTTGAACACCAGCCAGCCCAGCAGCGATGCCCACAGAAAGGCCGTATATTCAAACGGCACCAGCGCCTGGGTTTCGGCCCGGCCATAGGCCCAGCTCGCCAGCATCAGCGCGATCACCGACAGCGCTGCGCTGGCTCCGGCGCTCTGCCAGGCGATGCTGCCGGGCATCACCAGCAGCCATGGGCCCCCCAGGCTCAGCAGCAGCGCCGCAATCGCGCTCTGAAACAGGGCGACCTCGGCCGGCTTGGCCAGCTGCGCCTGCCGGCGCTGAAGCGTCAGGCTCCAGGCGTAAAGGCAGGCGGAAATCAGCACCGCCACCACGCCGCGTGTCGCCTCCGGATTCGCTCCGGCCTCGCCCGTGCGCCCGATCGCGATGATGCCCACGCCCACCAGCCCGAGCAGAGAAGCGCCGATCGCCTGTCGGCCGATCTTTTCGCCCAGCAGCACCGCAGCCAAAAAGAGAGCGATCAGCGGCGCGATGAAGGAAATCGCGATCGCCTCCGCCAAGGGCAGGCGCACCAGCCCGTAGAAGAAGGTCAGCGCAACTCCGGCGGTAACGCAGCCGCGCTTGGCATGCAGGATCAAAACTGCGCGCTCGGGCCAGCGTGGCCCTTCGCGCAACCAGATCGGCAGCACGATCACCACCCCGATCGCGCTGCGCCAGAAGGTGGCGCTATAGGCGCCGATCGCCAGCGATGCATATTTCATCGTTGTATCCATCACCCCATAAATTGCGATTGCGGCGATGATCGCGGCATAGGGCAAGAGTGACGGCGCGGGTTTCATGGCCAGCGGCAAATAGGCGCGGTCGGGCGGAACGTCACGCCGATTTGCCAGTTAAGCCTACAGACAGAGCTTTTGTTCAATCTCTGTCTGCCATATTATCGCGGCTGGACCGGTTGGAGCGCGCATGGCGCCCCGCCAATTCTGGTCATGACAGGGTTAGGTTTGAGATGACGGTTTCGATGCGCAGACTTGCGGTACTTGGTTCGATGGCGCTGGCCTTGCCGGCCGCCGCCGGTGCCGAACAGGAGAGCGCGGGGGACATGCACAGCTCGCCCCAGCCGCAGGTCCAGCCACTCTCGATCCTGCCGCAGCCCGCCGCTCCTCTGCCGCAAGCGCCCGATCGCTGGAGCCCCAGCGATGCCGAGACACTGCTGAGCGTGATCGAAGGGATTGGCAGCGAAGGTCTGGAGCCTGCCGATTATGACGGCGCAACCCTGTCCAAGGCCATCGCCACCGGCAAGGGGCCGGAGCTCGACATGGTCGCCGATCGCATTTTCGGCTGGCTGATCGAGGATCTGCGCGACGGGCGTACCCCGATGGCGGATCGCAAGCAGTGGTTTGTGGTCGATCCCGATGCTGATGCCATGCCGACCGACAAGATCATCGCCGATGCACTTGCAAGCCATGATATTGCCGGCGTGGTCGACCGGCTCGCGCCGACCAATCCCGATTATGCGGCGCTCAAGCAGGCGCTTGCCGAAACCCCGCCCAGCGCGAAGAAGCGCATCGCAATCATCCGGGCGAATATGGATCGCTGGCGCTGGCTGGCGCATGATCTGGGCTCGCAATATCTGCTGACCAATGTGCCCGAGTTCCAGCTGCGGCTGACGGTCAATGACAAGATCGTGCGCTCCTATAAAACGATCGTCGGCAAGCCGGGCAAGACCGCAACCCCGCAGCTGGCCGAAATCGTGGAAGGGGTGATCTTCAACCCGACCTGGACCGTGCCGCAATCGATCGTGAAGGGCGAAGGGCTGGGCGCGAAGGTACTCGCCAATCCCATCTGGGCGGCAGAGCAGGGCTATAAGGCGACCAAGGGCGCCAATGGCTTCATCAATGTCGTGCAGCAGCCTGGGGAAAGCAATTCGCTCGGCGTGATGAAGCTCGACATGCCCAATCCGCATGCGATCTTTCTGCATGACACCCCGGCAAAGCCCCTGTTCAACCGGGACATGCGGGCGCTGAGCCATGGCTGCATTCGCACCGAGCGGGCGCTGGAACTGGCGATTACCATGGCGATCCTGGGCAAAGGCGCGGATCTGGACGAGGCAAAGGCGATCTCCAGCTCGGGCAAATATACCAGGGTGCCGCTGGAAAAGACCTTCCCGGTCTATATCACCTATTTCACCATGGGCCGCGACATCAACGGCCAGCTGACCACCTTCGATGATATCTATGGCCGCGATGCCCCGGTGCTGGCGAGCTTCGACCAGCCGCGCGTCGCCAATCGCGCGCGCAAGACGGACGAGAAGGTTGAAGCGATCGTGGATGATCTGCAAACCTGAGGGAGATCAGCCCGCCTGCCTTGCAATGGCGATGTCACGCCAGCTTAAGGGTCAGGCCAGGTTGAGCCGATCGGCATAGAGCAGGCGCCCGCCAGACAGGTGCCACAGGGCCTCGTTGAAATCCTCCGGGCTCATCGCAAAGCAGCCGTTCGAGCGGCCGAGCACGCCCCATTTGGCGACATGTTCCGGCGTCGCATAGTCGGCCGGATGCATCACGATCGCGCGCGGCAGGGCATTGGAATTATCGCCATCGAGCCCGCCGAGCCGGATCGAGGTGCCATATTTGCCCTTGTACCATTCCCAGGTGATATAGCGCCCCCGGCTGGTCGCATTCGAGCCCGGCTCGTTTGAAAAGCGCTGCAGGAAGCCGCTGTGTTCCGGATCCGAGCCCATGCCATGCGCCACCAGAAAGCTGCGCACCGTGCCCGCTTCCAGATTGGCGAAATGAAGCCGGGGAAGCGAGGAATGCAGGCCGTAATCGGCAATTCCGGCAATATCGGTGCGCCACAGCGCGTTGCCGGCGCTTTCCACTTCGCGCTTGGCGATGTCGAGCAGGGTGCGATCGCGCGGGGTGAGCGTGGAGGCCTGGGCAAAAGCGCGCGCAGGCAAGGCCGCCGCTGCGATGGCGGCGCTCCCGACCTTGAGCAGGTTCCTGCGATCAAGCATCTTGCGCATAGCCTCTATATGGGGCCCTTTCATGAAATTGCGAGTTCGCATGAAAGGTGAATGTTTGCGCAAGCATGTCGAGTCTTAGGCGACGAAATCCCGCATTGGTGCGGTAAAACGCAGCAAATCCGGCCAAAATCGCATATATTGCGCAGTCTATGCAGCTTTCCCGAGCTGGGTCAGGGCCGCGCCATCGACCCGCATTGCGCTCCAGCCATCCATCGCGCGCGCGCCGAGGGACTTGTAGAAGCCGATCGAGGGCGTGTTCCAGTCAAGCACCGACCATTCGAGCCGCGCGCAGTCGCGCTGCACTGCAAGGCGGGCGAGCTCTACCAGCAGCGCCTTGCCGAGCCCGCAACCGCGCGCCTGAGGACGGACATAGAGATCTTCAAGATAGATCCCCTGCCGGCCTTCGAAGGTCGAGAAATTGTGGAAGAACAACGCGAATCCCTGCGCTTCGCCGTCAAGTTCGCCGATCAGCACTTCGGCATAGGGACGTGCGCCGAACAGCCGTTCGCCCAGCACCGCCTCGTCGAAGCGGACTTCGTGGGAGAGCTTTTCATATTCCGCGAGTTCGCGGATCAATGCGGCGGTGAGGGGGAGATCGGCGAGGCTGGCGGGCCTGATGGAAAGCGTCATTAATGATTGGTCTCGTCTGTTTGAACAATTCGGCCGACTTCGAGCTCGTCGATCCGCAATTTGCGGATACGGGCCTTGCCGATGCGCAGCCGTCCGATCGCCAGCGCGCCGATGCTCGCCGCCCCGAGCGCGAACGCGCCCATCGCCAGCGCCGCGATTGCGCCGGCGCCCAGGCTGGTGGCGCCTGTGGCAGAGGCCCCGGTCACGGCGGCGCCTGTGGCAGATGCTCCGGTCGCAACCACGCCGCGCCTGCTGGGTGCTGGTCCAGGGCCGGCCTTGGCCGATGCGGGCGCGGAGATTTTGTCGCGCCCACGCACGGCAGGCGCATTGCTGCCGCGTTCCTGGCTCACTCAGCCGCCTCGGTCACCTGCCCCGCGTCGATTGTCATCGCCTCGATCTCGGCCGCCTTGGCCTCGACCAGCGCGACGATGTGATCGAGCATCCCGGCATCCTGCACGTGATGATCGGTCACGCCCGAGAGATAGACCATATGCTTGCCCGCGCCGCCGCCGGTCAGGCCGATATCGGTTTCGCGCGCTTCGCCCGGTCCGTTGACCACGCAGCCCAGCACTGACAGCGACAGCGGGGTCTTGATATGCTGCAGCCGTTCTTCCAGCGCCTGCACCGTGCGGATCACGTCGAAGCCCTGCCGTGCGCAGCTGGGGCAGGAGACGATCCGCACCCCGCGGGTGCGCAGGCCCAGTGATTTGAGAATCTCGAAGCCGACGCGGACTTCTTCTTCCGGCTCTGCACTCAGCGACACGCGGATCGTGTCGCCGATGCCCGCCCACAGCAGATTGCCGATGCCAAGCGCGCTTTTGACCGTGCCGCCGATCAAGCCGCCGGCCTCGGTGATCCCGAGATGCAATGGGCAGTCGACCGCTTCGGCCAGCCCCATATAGGCGGCGACCGCAAGGAAGGTGTCCGATGCCTTCACCGCCACCTTGAATTCGTGGAAATCATGGTCTTCGAGCAGCTTGATATGGTCCAGCGCGCTTTCGATCAGCGCTTCGGGGCAGGGTTCGCCATATTTTTCGAGCAGATCCTTCTCCAGACTGCCGGCATTGACCCCGATGCGGATCGAGCAGCCATTTGCCTTGGCCGCGCGGACCACTTCGGCAACCCGCTCGCTGCTGCCGATATTGCCCGGATTGATCCGCAGGCAGGCCGCGCCGGCGTCAGCCGCCTCGAGCGCGCGCTTGTAGTGGAAATGAATGTCGGCAACGATCGGGATCTGCGCTGCCTGGACAATCGTCTTGAGCGCGGCGGTGCTTTCGACATCGGGGCAGGAAACCCGGATGATATCCGCCCCGGCATCCTCGCAGCGGCGGATCTGGTCGATCGTCGCCCCGGCATCAGAGGTGAGTGTATTGGTCATGGTCTGCACCGTGATCGGCGCATCGCCGCCCACAGGAACATTGCCGACCATGATCTGGCGGCTGCGGCGGCGCGATATGTCGCGCCAGGGGCGGATCGAGGACATGCAGCGCGATATAGGCGCAATGCCATTGCCGGACAATGACGCTTGGAAGATCGGCTGATGAAGCTTTCACCAGCGGTCTGCTTGTAGCATGATGGGGCGATGATGCAGGATGTAACCTCGTTCGATACGGTGGAAGGCGGCGGGCCGCTGCTGTTCGGACGGGTGCTGGACGGCAGGGGCGGCGCGCGCGAAATCCACTGGGAAGAAATCCGCCATTGGCAGCCGGCCAATCCGCGCGAGATATTGTGGGTCCATTTGAACCGCACCGCCGAAGGCATGCAGGACTGGCTTGAGCAATGCCTGGGGATTCCCGAACCGACCGCCGAACTGCTGGTGTCCGATGAAACCCGCCCGCGCGCCTTCCGTGAAGGCCAGGCGCTGGTTTCCACCCTCAGGGGGATCAATTTCAATCCCGGGGCCGAACCGGAAGACATGGTATCGATGCAGCTGTGGTCCGATGGCCGGCGGGTCGTCACCCTGCGCCGCCTGCCGATGCAGACCCCGCGCCATGTGCTGGCGGAGATCGACGCGGGCCACGGGGCAGAAGACGCGGGCAAGCTGATATCCGAACTGGTCGAGGTGATGATCGCCCGGATGAGCCGCTCGATCGTCGACATGAACGAGCATATCGATCTGATCGAAGACAGCGATCCGGGCGACAATGCCGAATGGATGCTGGGTAAGATTGCCGTGATCCGGCGCAATTGCCTGGCGCTCAAACGCCATATGTCGCCACAGCACGAAGCGCTGGAGCGGATTGCGCGCGATGCGCCCGACTGGTTCGAGGAGCATGACCGGCGCGAGATCGCCGAGAGTATCGACCGGCTGCGGCGCTATCTCGATGATCTCGATATCAGCAAGGAAAGTGCGGTGGTGCTGATGGACGAGATCCGCGGGCGCGCCGCTGCCCGGTCGGAAGCCGCGACTTACAAGCTCACCGTGGTGGCCGGGGTGTTCCTGCCGCTCAGTTTCGTCACCGGCCTGTTGGGGATCAATGTCGGCGGCATGCCCGGAGTGAGCGATGGGCGCGCCTTCTGGATCGTGGTGGGCATGTGTTTTGCGATGCTGGCGGCATTGTTATTTCTGTTCCGGCGCTGGAAGTGGATCTAAGGGACCACCCCGGTCGGCACGGGCCGGTTTTCCGCAAAAGGAACAGGTGAACGATGGAAGATGCGGGCCAGGTCTATCTGCTGCAAGACGGCTTCCTGCTGCTTGGCTTTTCACTGGTTTTCGTGCTGTTGTTCCGGCGGCTGGGGCTCGGTGCCACGCTGGGCTATCTGGTGGCGGGCGCGGTGGTTGGCCCGCATGTGCTGGGGCTGGTCGGCGATGCTGAATCCAAGATCGGGATTGCCGAACTGGGCATAACCCTGCTGCTGTTCATCGTCGGGCTTGAACTCAGCCCTTCGCGCCTGTGGCGGATGAAGCGCGAGATTTTCGGGCTCGGCCTGTTGCAGGTGCTGGTCTGCGGGCTGGCGCTGAGCGCGATCATCTTCGCCTTTGCCGGTTTCACCCCTGCCGCCGCGATTGCGCTGGGCCTGCCGCTGGCGCTGTCCTCCACCGCGCAGGTGCTGCCGATGCTGCAATCGGCGGGGCGGCTGCGGACCCCGTTTGGCGAGCGCGCCTTTGCGATCCTGCTGTTTCAGGACCTCTCGATCATCCCGATGATCACCGTGATCGCCGCGCTCAGCCGCAATCCGGCTGACGCTGCCGGGCCGCCGGGATGGCTGCTGGTGCTCTATACGATTGGCGCGATTGCCGGGCTGATCGCGGCCGGGCGTTTCGTGATCCGCCCTTTGTTCGGCCTGATCGGCGCGCTGGGCGAGCGCGAGATGTTCGTGGTGACCGCGCTGTTCACCGTGATCGCCTCTGCCGCGCTGATGCAACTGCTCGGCCTGTCGACCGCGCTCGGGGCCTTTGTCGCCGGGGTGATGCTGGCCGATTCGCCTTATCGCCACGAGCTGGAGGCCGATGTCGAGCCGTTCCGCTCGATCCTGCTCGGGCTGTTCTTCCTCTCGGTGGGAATGCTGCTCGATCTTGGTGCGATTGCGGAACGTCCGCTGTTCGTGATTGCCATGGCGCTGGCCCTGATTGCCACCAAGATTTCGGTGATCACCGCGATCGGGCTGGCATTCCGGATGGAATGGCGCCGTGCGCTGGCGCTGGGCCTGCTGCTCAGCCAGGGCGGCGAATTCGGCTTTGTGCTGTTTGCCCAGGCGCAGGGCGCGCTGCTGATCGAACCCCAGGCGGCCAGCCTGTTCGGCGCGATCGTGACCCTTTCGATGGCGACCACGCCGTTCCTGATGCTGGTCACGCGGCGGGTGCGCAAATTGCCTGACACCAAGCTGGCCTCGCGCGATGGCCCCAAGGCTGACGGCGCACCGGCGCTGGTGGTCGGATATGGCCGCTTCGGGCAGACGGTGGCGCAGATGCTGATGGCAGGCGGTGTCCCGGTGACGCTGATCGACACGGATGTCGAAATGATCGATGTGGCCGGCGATTTTGGCGCCAAGGTCTATTTCGGAGATGGGACCAGGCTCGATCTGCTGCGCCAGGCCGGCGCGGCCGAAGCCCAGCTGATCGCCTTTTGCATCGACAAGGATCAGGTCGACCCCGAATTTGTCGCCGCGCTGCATGAAGCCTTCCCCGCCGCAGCGCTGTATGTGCGCGGTTATGACCGTCGCAGCGTGATCAATCTGCATGGCGTGGCGGTGAATTACGTGATGCGCGAAGTGATGGAATCGGCGGTGGCGATGGCGCGGCTGGCGCTGGACAATCTCGGGCTGGGGCAGGACGAGATCGTCCGCGCGGAAGACGCATTCCGCGCCAGCGATCGTGACCGCTTGCAGCAACAATTCGCCTCGGGCGATTTCCGCACCGCGCGGGAGAGTATTTTTACCGAGCCGCGCCGGCGGGGCGAACCCTAAAGCGCCACTTCCATCAGGAATTCATCGTCGCGGTGGTTGCCGACCCAGAAATCTATATCGGCGACCTTTTTGAAGCCAAAGCGCCGGTAAAATCGCTGCGCATCGATATTGCCGCTATAGACTGAAAGCTGCACCGCATCGGCGCGCCAGGCCCGCGCTTCCGCCAGTGCCCATTCCATCAGCGCGGAGCCGAGCCCGCGACCGGTTGTGCCCGGCGCGCAATAAAGCTGGCCGAGCAAGGCCGGGCGCTGCGGCTGCGGCGCAGGCCGTTCCTCGAAATGATCGCCCAGCACCAGCACACAATAGCCCAGCAGGTGCCCATCTTCCTCGCCGAGCTGGATCAGCGTGCCCGGATCGGCCAGCTGCTGGCGGTAATGCCGCTTGGTGCGATATTCCTCCAGAAACATCGCCAGATCCTGGGGCTTGTAGAGATGGCCGAACTTATCGACGAAACTGTCCCGCGCGAGCGCGGTGAGGGCGGGGACGTCCATGGTCGTGGCGGGGCGCAGGAGCATGATATTCGCGCCCCTACACGATTTGAGGCTGGTTCTGATAGCCCGGTTTTGCGCCCGGCTCCTGCGGCGGGGCCAAGGCCTCAGGAATGCTTGTCGGCCTTGCGTTTGCCAAAGCGCATGTCGCGCTCCAGCCTGGCCCGCAATTGGGCATAATAGGCCTCTAGAAAGGCGCGCTCGTCGCCCGATCCGGGGGCCCAGCCGATCTTGGCGCAGATCGCATCTGGCCACCGCCACCTGCGCCGCCTCATTTTCCTCACGCAGCACGCGCTCGAGCGTCTGCAGCTCATATTCGCCGTATATCGACAGCTCGGCATCGCCAAAGCGATAGTCGGCCCCGGTGGCCAGCGAGTGGCCGCGCGCGGCTTCGCCCAGCGACATTGCCTGTTCGAGCTTGCGGCGCGGCATTTCGACCACCCAGGTTCCGGCGACAAGATCGCCCGCGCGCAGCACGTCGCGGTTGAAGAAGGGAAACAGCAGGAAGATCATCAGCCAGGCAAACATCGCCCAATTGGCCCGTTCCGCCGCTGGCTGAGGCGTTGATCATCATCATCAGCGGCAGGAAAATCTCGATATCGCGCAGCAAATTGCGCGCGATCACCGCATTGACGGTCAGCTGCCCGCCGTCACGCGCGGCGATGCGGATGCCGAGGATGCGCTTGCCCGGCGTCGCCCCGCGCGGGCCAAGCTCGAAAAAGAGGAAATAGCCATAGCGGAACAGGAACATCGCGATGACCCACAGCACCGCGAGGAATTCCAGCGCCGGACTTTGCTTTTCGGCATCGAGCAGGCCGAACAGGATCGCGACCAGGCCCAAGGTCACCGCGATCTGGATGGTGCCCATGATCATCAGATCAAGCATCAGCGCGCCCGCGCGTGCACCGCGGCTGGCGATCGAGATCGGCAGGCTGAGCCCTTCAGGGCGTCAGCAGGATGCGCCGCCGTTTGGCCATTCTGCGGCTCATGCTGGCGCTGCTCATGGCGCCGCTGCGCTGCCGCGCCGGCGAAAGGCGAAGAAATAGACCAGCCAGAAGCCGAGCATGGCGCCGCCGATCCCGAGCCGCGTGGCGGTATGGGTAACCAGCTGGCGGCCGAAGCTTTCGAGCACCGCGGCAAACACCAGCATCAGCACCACGCCCGCCATGACCTGCGCCGCGCGCCGGCCGCTTTGCGCCATCGCGGTCAACACCGACCGATTGCCGGGGAAGGCCATCGAGCGGCCGATATGCAGCCCGGCCGCGCCCGCCAGCAGGATCGCGAACAGCTCGGTCGTGCCGTGGATCGAAAGCCAGCCGACGAAATCCAGCGTCAGCCCGGCATCGTGGAACAGCCACAGCATCGCGCCCAATGTGGCCATGTTCTGCAGCAGCAGCATCAGCGAGGGGATTCCGAAGGCAAAGCCCAATGCGAAGGCGAGGATCGCCACCTTGGCATTATTGCTGAACAGGAAGGCTGAAAAGAACGACAATCCGTCGACCGTCTCGACCCCGGAGAGCGAACCTTGCAAAGCCTCTCGCGGGGCGCCGGGCACGCGCACATCGGCAAAGCCGGTCGGGACCAGCGCGAAATACCATTGCTTGTCCTGCGCCGTCAGCAGCCAGCCGACCACGGTCCCGGCGACCATGACCGCCAGCGCGATACAGATTTCGAGCCAGATCGCCCGCACCGCCGCGCTCCAGCCGCCGCCGAAGAAGCTTCGTAGCCAGCCGAGCAGCGAGCTGCGCGGGCCATAGACCTGTAACCAGGCGCGCTGCACCAGCGCTTCGAGATAGGCCAGCGTCGCCGCGTCGAGCGAGGTCTCGCGCGCAATCGCCAGGCTGGAGGCGGCGGTGCGATAGAGCGCAGGAAGCTCCAGCAATTCCTCATCGGGGATCTTGCGCAGCCGCCCGGTTTCCATCCGCCGCACGATCGCCTCGAGCCGCTTCCAATCCTGTTCGCGTGCCAGCCGGAAGCGGTCTGAGCGCAGCGCTGCCTGTTCGATCTCGGGGATCGGCTCAAGCGGCCTGGAACGGAAGATTTCGGAAATGGGCTTCATCCGATGCTCCCGCTGCGCTTGATCTCGAGATAGCGGTCAATCAGGCGATAGGTGATCGCCTGCCATGGCGCTTCGATCACATCGACATTCATCCGCCGCAGGGTCTGCAGCACCACCGCGCGCTGGCGCGCCAGCGAGCCCGCGCTCACCGCCACGGCAACATCGGAAGCGGTTTCAGGATCGGCGCTGGCAAGCTCGGCGAGTTCGGTATCTTCCATCGTGACGAACAGCACGAGGTGCCGCCTGACCAGCCGCCCGATGCTTTCCACCATCAGTTCAGCGCTGGTGGGATCGGTGAAATCGGAAAACAGCACGATCATCGAACGGCGCTGCAATTTTGTGGCCAGTGTCGCCAGAGCAAGCGTGAAATTGGGTTCGGCCGCATGGTAATCCAGCGCGGCGGCAGCCGTTTGCAGCCGATGGAACTGGCGCGTATCGCTGACAAAGGGGGTGAACACTTCGGGCCGCTGGGCAAAGCCGAACAGGGCCACCCGGTCACCGCCCTTGAGCGCGACATAAGACGCGGTGAGCGCGGCGGACACCGCCCGATCGATCCGCGCCAGCCCGTCGACCGGTTCGCACATGGTCTGTCCGCAATCGAAGGCGAACACGATCTGGTTGTTGCGCTCGCTCTCATTCTCGCGCGCATAGAGGCGGGTCTGGCGGGCCGAACTCTTCCAGTCGATCCGCCGGCGGTCCATCCCCGGCTCGAATTCGCGCAGCGCCTCGAATTGAGTGCCTTCGCCGCGAATGCGCCGGGCGATCAGGCCAAATTGGGCATCGCGCAGATAGGCCTGGAGCACGGGCGAGCGCACCGGCGACAGATCGGGCCAGACCCGCAGTTCAGTGCCCAGCGGGCGCGTCGTCTGGCGATGGGCGAGGCCGAGCGGGCCGGGCCAGCGCAGCCAGATCCTGTCGAAGGAGCCGGTTCCCCGGCGGGAGGGTGTCAGCGTGGCGGTGGCGCTCCAGCTACCGCTCGCCGGATCGCGCTCAAGCTGCAGTTGCGCCCTCCCGCCCGGGCCCAGTCGCGGATCGAAGGCGATCGCCGCTTCGGGTGCACGGGTGATCATGCGCCCGCTGAAATCGGCCAGCACGGTCACCGGCAGCGGCTCTCCCACTTCGGCATCTGCCGGAGCGATCAGCCGCAGATCGGCCAGCGCGCCTGCCACCAGCCCGTCAAGCAGCACCAGTACCAGCAGCGCAATGCCCGCCGCCGGCGCGATTACCCAGGCACCCGGGGCGGCGGCAGCGATCACCAGCGCGACCGGCGCGCCCAATGCGGCGAGCAGCAGGCTACGGGCGGAGGGGACGATCATCCTCAGCGCGGGGCCTCGGTCTGCTCGACCAGCGCGGCAACCAGCTCCTCGATCTCGCGTCCCTCGATTTCTGCGGCAGGGGAGAGCAGCAGGCGGTGGCGCAGCACGGCGGTCGCCAGTGCCTTCACATCGTCAGGCAGGACATAGTCGCGCCCTTCCAGCGCGGCGCGGGCGCGCGCGCCATTGGCCAGCAGCACCGCCGCACGCGGGCTTGCGCCGCAGGCCAGCTCGGCGCTTTCGCGGGTCGCGCGAACCAGCCGCACGACATAGTCGATCACATCCTGCGCCAGGGTCACCGTGCTGACAGCTTCGGCAATGCCGTTGAGCGTGGCGGCATCGGTCACCCGCTCGACGCCGAAGTCGGCCGGGCCCGAAGGGCCGCTGCGATCGCCGAAACGGGCCACGATCGCGGCTTCTTCTTCGGCGCTGGGATAGGGCACCAGCAGCTTGAACAGGAAGCGGTCAAGCTGGGCTTCGGGCAGCGGATAGACGCCCTGGTTCTCGATCGGGTTCTGCGTCGCCACGACCATGAAATGGCCCGGCAGAGGGTGGGTTTCGCCATCAAGCGTTACCCTGCGCTCCTGCATCGCTTCAAGCAGCGCGGCCTGGGTCTTGGGCGGGGTGCGATTGATCTCGTCGGCCAGCAGCAGCTCGCAGAAGATCGGACCGCGGGTGAGGGTGAACTGGCTGGTCTGGAAATTGAACAGGTTGGACCCCAGAATATCACCCGGCAGCAGATCCGGGGTGAACTGGATGCGCCCGAAATCGAGCCCGAGAGTCTGCGGCGAAACATTGCGCCATGAAGGTCTTGGCCGTGCCTGGCGGGCCTTCGAGCAGCACATGGCCCTGGCTGACCAGCGCGATCAGCAGATGTTCGATTGTGGATTCCTGGCCCACGATCGCCTTGGCCATTTCCGTCGCGGATGGCCTCGGCCAGATTGCGGACATCCTCCAGCGTCTTGGTCATCGGGCAAGCTTCCTTTCGATCTGTTTGAGCGCATGCGCACGGCGCAGCAATTCCTGTGGTGTGCGGGCGAGGCGCAGCGCTTCGGCCTGTTCGGAAAAATCGGCCGGCGCGATGCCCCGTGCGACCAGCAGGCGGTCGATCTCGCTATCGGTTCCGGCTCCATCGGCGGCGGCACGCAGTCCGAGCAGATGCGCGATGCGGCCGCGCAGCATTGCGCCATAGGGCGCGCCCAGCAGATGCCAGCGCTTCGAACGTTCGATCAGCGCCGCGCTGTTGGTGGCCAGCTGGCGCTTGCCGAAGGCGAAGATCGGCTGGGCGGCAAGCGGCGGGCCGAAGCGGCGCAGCGCGCGCCAGGCGACCACGATTGCCGCCAGCAGCAGGCACAGGGTCGCGGCGAGGAACGGCGGGGTAAAGGCGAGCGTGAGCAGATTGGCGCTTCCGCCAAGCCCATTCAGCGTCAGATCGAAATCGATCGGCATGGCGCTGCCGTCGCGAGTCGCGTCGATGATCCGCAGGGCGAGCTGCGCGCGGCTGCGGTCAGCCATGCCATAATTGTTCATCAGGTCCGGTTCGAACACCATCACCAGCGGATAGAGTTTGTCGTCGTCGCCCAGCCGGCTCTGTGCGGTTCCCGCCATGTCTTCCAGGTCGGGGTGAACTCCGCCATCGTTGAGATAGGCCGCCAGGATCTCTCCCTCCGCGCCGGTGACTATCGGTTCCAGCCCCTTGCCCTTGCCTGTCAGCACATTCTTCGGATCGGGCAGCTTGCCGGACAGGCCGGCCCCCTGCCACCTCGCGCGGGCCTTGTCTGCTGTGAGCTTGACCGTAATTTCGTCATAAAAACCCGGCCAATTGGGCGGGGCCGCCGGGCCCAGCACCACCCAGCCAGGCTTTGCCTTGATGCCGGGCACCTGGTCAGCCGGGATTGCCTTCCATTTGGGCAGGATCACGATCGTCGGGCCGGTTCTGCGCCTGCTTTTGACGATTCGGGCGATTTCCTTCCCGTCAGCGGCTGGCGGCGGGGTAAGAATCAGCAGGTTTTGCGTGTTGAGCCGGGCCTGATCGCGCAGCAGCGTTACCTTCTGGCCGCCGGCGCGCAGCAGCTCTGCCAGCGCGGAATAGCCGGTCAGGCTGTTGCTCGCCGAATGGGCGCCGCCATCGTTCGAATCCTGCGCTGGATCACCCGTTCCGATGAAATAAAGCGCGGCGAGGAAGGACAGCGCGCCGAACAACAGCAAGCCGAGCACCACCCGGGGTGAAAAGGGCGCTGGGAGCGGCGCTCACCCGGCTGCGCCCGCGTCAAGATCGGCCAGCGCGAAATCGGCATAGGCGGCGCGCGCGGCCTGCCAATCTTCGGCTTCAAGCCGGCGCAGCGCAAACAGGCTGCGTTCGACTCGCCCGGCGATGGTCGAAAAGGCGATTCGGGCGCGTTCGGGCAACGCGGGGAGCGCGGCGATTTCGCGCGCGGTGCTGGAGGGCTCGAGCCAATCGGGCCGCGCCAGCGCGATATGGCCGACACTGCGCTGCAGCAGCAGGTGGGTCGCCTCGTCGAAGCGGCCTTCGGCGGCAAGCCGGTCGGCATCTTCCAGCAGGGCCTGCGCGGCATGGCGATCCGGCGCCCAGCCGGATACTTCATCTTCCGCTTCGGACTTGGCGAACCGCAGCCGCAGCGCGGGTGCGAGCAATTTCCACAGCAACCAGGCCAGCAGCAATATTGCCAAGCCCAGCAGAATCCACTGCAGGACCGGCCAGGATACGCCCAGCGCCTCGGCGACGGGTTTGAGCAGATCGGCGAGCCACTGGATCAAGCGCTGCAACCAGCCCGGCGCTGGCGGTTGTTTGGGCAATTCGAGCGGGGTGAACTGGATATCGTGATGGGCGCGAATCATCTCCCAGTCGCGCGCGTGATCTGCAGCGGGGGTCGGCCCGGTGCCTGCCACTCCAACGGTGTCGAGCTTTGCCCCCATCACAGGCCGGGTGGTGGCATGGGCCGCCCCGCTCCGCAACCCGCTTGCCTAGCCGCGCTCGCGGGCCATCCGATAGGATCCCAGCAGCCGCATCTCCTTGCAGTGGAACGCCAGCTCTTCCAGCGCACGGTCAACCGGTGGTTCGCCGGGGCGACCGATAATATCGGCATAGAACATGGTCGCGGCAAAGCTTGCGCCCCTCTGGTAGCTCTCCAGCTTGGTCATATTGACGCCATTGGTCGCAAAGCCGCCCATCGCCTTGTACAGCGCAGCGGGGATATTCTTCACCTCGAACACGAAGGTGGTCATCGCAATGTCGCCGGCGAGGCTCGCCGGATCGAGCGGCTCCTTCGCCAGCAGCACGAAACGGGTGGTGTTGTCCGGCGCGTCTTCGATTCCCTCGGCGATCACATCCAGGCCATAGAGTTCGGCCGCAATCCGGGGGCGATCGCGCAAACGCTCGGATCGCCCAGCTCCTTCACATGGGCCGCCGCACCGGCGGTATCGGCATAGGTGAGCGGCACGATATTATGCGCCCGCAGATAATGCCGCGTCTGGCCGAGCGCCTGCGGGTGGCTATAGGCCGCGGAAAACGGCCCCTTGCCCAGCGCCATCACCGAATGGGTGATCGGCAGGAAATATTCGCCGACAATCGAAAGCCCGCTTTCGGGCAGCAGGAAATGGATATCGGCCACCCGCCCATGCTGGGAATTTTCGATCGGAATGATCGCGGCCCCGGCGCGGCCGGACTTCACCGCATCGAGCGCATCCTCGAAACTGAAGCAGGGCAAGGGCAGGCATCCGGGCGCGTAATCCAGCGCTGCGCGATGCGAATTGGCCCCGGGCGCGCCCTGGAACGATATCGCGCGCGCGGGATCTTCGGCGGCGGAAGCGGTCATCTGGTTGACCAGCGCGAGCGCGGGGGCGGGAAAGCTGTGCATTGCGCGATGCGCCTAAACGCCCCTGATCATGCGGACAAGTCACTATGGCACTTGCGAAGCGGGCAACGGCTGACTAGAGCGACGCCGAAACTCCAATCGCCCGGAAAAAATGCGGATGACCGACCGTTTCAATACCTTTGCCGGATGGCTGCTCTTTTCGGGAATCGTGGCCCTCGGGCTTTCGATCCTGAGCGGAATGTATTTTCGCGCCGACAAGCATCACAAGCTCGAGGTGATGGGCTTTCCCATCGCGGGTGGTGAGGCCGAAGGCGCGAGCAAGGGGCCGTCGCTGGCAACCCTGCTTTCCGCAGCGGATCCCGCCAAGGGCGAGAAGATCTTCGCCAAATGCATGTCGTGCCACACGATCGCGCAGGGCGCGGCGAACGGCATCGGCCCGAACCTTTATGGCGTGGTCGGCGATGCGATGGCTGAAGGCCGCGGCGGTTTTGCCTTCTCCGACGGGCTGAAGTCCAAGGGCGGCAAATGGACCTTCGAGAATCTCGATGCCTGGCTGTCCAGCCCGCGCGCCTTCGCGCCCGGCACCAAGATGAGCTTTGCCGGGCTTTCGAGCGGGGAAGATCGCGCGAATGTCATCGCCTATCTCAACTCGATGGGCTCCAACCTGCCTCTGCCGGCACCTGAAGCGCCGGCACCCGAAGCAGCCCCGGCGGCGAGCGATGCGGCAACTGATGCAGCAGCGCCTGCGGCAGATGCTGCGCCCGCCGATGCAGCGGCTGCACCGGCAGCTGCCAAGTAATTTCAGTCTGGCTGGACTTTCAGGGGCGCGTCAATCGCGCCCCTTGAACCCCTGAGCCACCACATACCATTCGGATGAATCCTTGCGGCTGGCCGGCGGCTTGGCGTGTTTCACGCTGGCAAAATGGCGCTTGAGCAAGGCGAGCAGCTCGGTATCGGTTCCGCCGGCGAGCACCTTGGCGACAAATGCGCCGCCCTTGTCCAAAGTCTGGATTGCGAAATCGGCGGCGGTTTCGACCAGCCCCATGGTGCGCAGATGATCGGTCTGCTTGTGGCCAACCGTGTTCGCGGCCATGTCTGACAGAATCAGGTCGGGCGGCCCGTCCAGCGCAGCTTCGAGCGCGGCAGGCGCCTCATCGGCCATGAAATCCATCAGCAGGATGGTGACCCCCTCGATCGGTTCGGTCGGCAGCAGGTCGATCCCGGCCACGCTGGCCCTGGGTGCCTGCTTGCGCACCACCTGGCTCCAGCCGCCCGGGGCGATGCCCAGATCGACCACCCGGGTTGCGCCCTTGAGCAGGGCGAAGCGCTCATCCAGTTCGATCAGCTTGAAGGCCGCCCGGCTGCGATAGCCTTCGGCCTTGGCCTGTTTGACATAGGGATCGTTCAGCTGGCGCGACAGCCAGCGATTGGACGAGGCGGTGCGCCCCCTGGCCGTCTTGACCTTCCTGTCGGGATCACGGCCGGATCTGCTCATGCCTGGCGCCTTTTCGAATTGCGCAGCCGCGCACGGGTGCGCTCGCCATCATTGTCCGCGCTCATCAGGCTGCGCAGAATGCCTTCGCGGATGCCCCGGTCGGCAACCCCCAGCCGCGTCGCGGGCCAGAGTCGAGAATCGCCTCGAGGATCGCGCAGCCCGCCACCACCAGATCCGCGCGCTCATTGCCGATACAGGGCAGCTCGCGCCGCTCGGCCGGTGACATGGCCGATAGCCGGGTGGAAATGTCGCGCATTGCATCCGCCGGGACAATCAGCCCGTCGACCGCCTTGCGATCATATTGCGGCAGATCGAGATGGACGCTGGCCAGCGTGGTCACCGTGCCGCTGGTGCCCAGCAGCCGCAGTCCGGGCCCGTGCAATTTGGCGACGCGCGCGGCGAAGGGGGCGAAGCTGTCGCTCACCAGGCGGCGCATCTCGGCATAGCGCGCAAGGCGCGTGGGGTGCGAGGATTCGTCATGGCCGCACGGTCTCGGTCAGCGAAACGACCCCCCAGGGGACGCTCTGCCAGTCGATGATTTGCGGCACCGGGCCGCCCTGTTCGATCAGCACCAGCTCGGTCGAGCCGCCGCCAATATCGAAGATCACCGCCGGACCATCGCCGCCTTCAAGCAGGATATGGCACCCCAGCACGGCCAGCCGCGCCTCTTCCTCGGCCGTGATCACGTCGAGCTGGATGCCGGTTTCGCGATAGACCCGGGTCGATGAATTCCGCCCCGTTGTCCGCCTGACGGCAGGCTTCGGTGGCGACGGATCGCGCGAGATGGACATTGCGGCGCTTGAGCTTGTCCGAACAGATCTTCAGCGCACCAACCGCGCGGTCCATCGCTTCCTCGGCTCAGCCGCCCGGTCTGGGCCAGCCCTTCGCCCAGCCGCACCACGCGGCTGAAGGCATCGATCACGGTGAAATTTTCGCCAGCGGGCCGGGCGATCAGCAAGCGGCAATTGTTGGTGCCAAGGTCGATCGCGGCATAGGAATTGCGGTGCGGGGGGACATTGCGCGGATTTTGGGACGAATTGTCCTGGCGCCACTGAGGCGGGGCACCACCCCATCCGTCCTGCCTGTTGCCGGAAGCGCGGGATCGCTGGCTGTTCGGGTCGGGTGTGCGGGATTGGCCCCGCTCTTCGACTTGATCCGATTGCCGCGCGACCTTTCGCGGGCTCTCCGGCGGAGGTAAATCCGCCATACTCATATTCTTTCTAGTTCTTATGCCTGCCCTTGCGGGCCAGGTACCTGACAGCCAAGCTAGCGCTATGCGGGAGGCGGGGCAAGCTGCGCTGCATATTGACTGCATGACAGGCTGCCAGCGGCCCTTGACCTGCCCCTGAACCCGGCTTAGACGCTCGCCCCGCGCTGCCCTGTCGTCTAATGGTAAGACTACGGACTCTGACTCCGTCAATCGAGGTTCGAATCCTCGCGGGGCATCCACTTTCCTTGGCTCCACGCATTGATTGCTTTTAATGCACGGCCCCTGCTTCTACGCAGAGCTGGCTGGAGGCCCGATGCAAACCGCAGGGCGAGGAGAGCCGCGACTTGACTGACGAGAACGAACTGACCGACCGGAAATTCTATCCCGCCGAGCAGGAGGCCGAATTTACCGAGCAGCGTCCGATCAAGACGCCGCAGACCCAGCACCCTGCCTATCGCCTGGCGTTTCGCGATTCGGATTTCATCCTGCGCGAGGAGCTGCGGCCGATCCGTTTTCAGCTCGAATTGCTCAAGCCGGAAATGCTGCTCGATGAAGCGCGGGTCGGCTCGACCCTGGTGGTCTATGGCTCCGCCCGGATTCCCGCGCCCGAACAGATCGACGCGGTCTTCGCCAAGGCCAGGACGGCGCAGGAAAAGACCGTTGCGGAAAATCTCGCCGCCAAGGCGCGCTATTATGTCGAGGCTTACAAGCTCGCCCGGCTGGTGAGCGAGAAGTCGATCATCGAGGACGGCAAGCGCCAGTTCGTGATCTGCTCGGGTGGCGGCCCGTCGATCATGGAGGCGGCCAACAAGGGCGCATCCGATGCCGGGGCCGAATCGATCGGGCTCAATATCGTGCTGCCGCATGAGCAGGCGCCCAATGCCTATGTCACGCCCTATCTCTCGTTCCGGTTCCATTATTTCGCGCTGCGCAAGATGCATTTCCTGCTGCGCGCGCGGGCGCTGGCGGTGTTCCCCGGCGGGTTCGGGACGATGGACGAATTGTTCGAGACTCTGACCCTGATCCAGACCCGGAAGATGAAGCCGATCCCGATCCTGCTGTTCGGCAAGGACGTTCTGGGACCGGATCATCAATTTCGAAGCCCTGGCCGAAGAAGGCACGATCAACCGCAAGGATCTGGAGCTGTTTCACTGGTGCGAGACCGCTGAGGAGGCCTGGGTCTCACATCGCCGAATTCTACGATCTGCAGGATCCGGCCGACGAGGCGAACGACTAGCGCACGGCGTGATGGCCCATCGGGCCATGACCGGCGCCAAAGCCCGGTGCGGATTCGAGCGCGCGGCGGACGAAACGCCGCGCCAGCCTGACGGCATGTTCCAGCTCCTGCCCATGGCCCAGCAGGGTCGCAATCGCGCTCGACAGGGTGCAGCCGGTGCCATGGGTGTGCCGGGTCTCGATCCGCTCATCCTCGAAGGAGGCCGCGCGTCCAGCCGGATCGATCAGCACGTCGCGAATGCGCGAACCCTCTGCCGTGGCCGCCCTTGGCCAGCACCGCGCAGCCATGGCGCTGCGCCAGCAGTTCGGCCGCGCGCATGATATCGTCGTCACTGGTCAGCACTTCGCCGGTCAGCACCGCCAGTTCGGGCAGATTGGGCGTCGCCAAAGTGCAGCGCTGCATCAGCCGTTCGAAGCCCGCAATCGTCGCCCCGTCGGCCAGTACGGAGCCGCTGGTCGCCACCATCACCGGATCGAACACGATCGGAATGGCCAGCCCGGCAAGACGATCTGCCACCAGCTCGGCGATCTGCGGCGAGCCGAGCATGCCGATTTTCACCGCATCGGCGCCAATGTCCGACAGGCAGGCGTCGATCTGCGCCGCGACCAGTTTCGGTGACAGCGCCTCGATCATGGTGACGCCCAGCGTGTTCTGCGCGGTGACGGCGGTGATCGCGCTCATCGCATAGCCGCCGAGCATGGCGATGGTCTTGATATCGGCCTGAATGCCCGCGCCGCCCGAACTATCGGATCCGGCGATGCTGAGGATGCGGGGAGGGGCGGTCATCCCTTGAAGCGCCGCTCCGCGGAAGGCGGGTGCTTTTCGAAATGGCGCTTCGCCCTGGTGGGGCGGTCGAGCAATTCGCCGCCGCAAGTTGGACAGCTCTCGTCAAGCGCATCGGCGCAAGGCGCGCAATAGGTGCATTCGAAGCTGCAGATGAAGGCGCCGCCCTGGTCGGCCGGGAGATCCACGCCGCAGCGCACGCAATCGGGGCGCATTTCGAGTGCCATCAGGCCGCCGCCTCCACTGCCGCGCAGATATCCGCCACCAGCTGCTGCACCTGCGCTTCGTCATCGCCCTCGGCCATCACCCGGATCAGGGGTTCGGTGCCCGAGGGACGGATCACCAGGCGGCCTTTGCCTTTGAGCGCATCTTCGGCCTCGGCGATCACCTGCCTGACCGCGGCATTCTCCAGCGGTGCGCCGCCATTGTAGCGCACATTCCTGAGCAGCTGCGGCACCGGATCGAACAGATGCAGCAGCTCGCTGGCCTTCTTGCCTGACTGGACCAATGCGGCGAGCACTTGCAGCGCGGCGATGCAGCCATCGCCGGTGGTGGCATGATCGAGCAGGATCATATGGCCCGATTGCTCGCCGCCGACATTGTAGCCGCCCTTGCGCATCGCTTCGAGCACATGGCGGTCGCCAACCTTGGTCCGCACCAGAGCGAGCCCCTTGGACGCCAGAAAGCGTTCGAGCCCAAGATTGGACATCACCGTGGCGACGACCCCGCCGCCTCTGAGGTCACCGGTCTCTGCCAGGCGCGAGCCGATCAGCGCCATGATCTGGTCGCCATCCACGGTCGCGCCGGTTTCATCGATCACGATCAGCCGGTCGGCATCGCCATCCAGCGCGATCCCGATATCGGCGCCTTCCTCGATCACCTTGGCCTTGATCGCATCGAGCGCGGTCGAGCCAACCCCGTCGTTGATATTGATCCCATTGGGCTCGACCCCCAATGCGATCACTTCGGCGCCCAGCTCCCAGATCGCCGAAGGGGCCACCGTATAGGCCGCCCCATGCGCGCAATCGACCACGATCTTGAGCCCGTCGAGCCGGATATCGCTGGGCAGCGATTGCTTGATTGCGTGAATATAGCGCCCGCGCGAATCCTCAATCCTGCGGGCGCGGCCGATCGCTTCGCCCTGGGCAAGCGGGATATCCTCGCCCATCGCCTTTTCGATCGCCAGCTCGTCTTCGTCTGACAGCTTGAAGCCGTCAGGGCCGAACAGCTTGATCCCGTTATCGGCAAAGGGATTGTGGCTGGCAGAGATCATCACGCCCAGATCGGCGCGCATCTCTCGGGTCAGCAGCGCCACCGCCGGGGTCGGCAGCGGGCCGGTCATGATCACATCCATCCCCACGCTGGTGAAGCCCGAGACCAGCGCGGTTTCCATCATATAGCCCGACAGGCGGGTGTCCTTGCCGATCACTACCCGATGCTTATGTGCTCCGCGCAGGAAGTGCCGCCCGGCCGCCTGGCCGACCTTCATCGCGGTTGCAGCGGTCAGCAGGCCGGCATTGGCCCGCCCGCGGATCCCGTCGGTGCCGAAATATTTGCGCGTCATTGGGGTCTTGTGAACCTTCCCGTTTGCCGCTCCCAATCAAATGGGGCCAATTGCCTTCGCGCTTTGCGCCGCTAAGGTCCCCTAAGGCAAGAGCGTCGTTCAGGAGGCGGGTCAATGCAGGATGCAGGCGAGGGGCTGGCCCCGCTCAAGCTCCCGGTCGGCTGGACCTTTGGTGCGCTGGCCGCCGGGGCTCTGCTCGGCTGGTTGCTGGCGGGAAGCCGCGCGATCGGCCCGCTGCTGGATGTGGCCGGCCCGATTGGCACCTTGTGGCTGCATGCCTTGCAGATGACCATCGTGCCGCTGGTCGCCGCCTTGCTGGTGATCGGGACCGAGAAGATCGTCGAAACCGCGCGCGGCGGGGCGCTGGCCCGGCGCACGCTGGCGGCCTTCCTGCTTGCGCTGGCCGGGGGCACCGCCGTGGTGTGCTTCGCGGCGCCGGCCGCGCTGAACCTGTTTCCGATTCCCGCAGCGGCCGGCAGCGCATTGTCGGTCGCGTCGATAGTTCCGCAGGAAGTTCCCGGGATCGGCGATTTCGTGACCTCGCTGGTCGCGCCCAATGTGATCGCGGCGGCGGCGGAAACCGCGATGCTGCCGCTGATCGTGTTTTTCTGCGCGTTGGGCGTGGCGCTGACCTTTATCCCACCGGCCCAGAAGGCGAGCCTGCTGACCCTGTTCCTCGGGCTGGCCAATGCGATGCTGGTGATAGTCGGCTGGGTATTATGGCTCGCGCCGCTGGGGGTCTTCGCGCTGGCGCTGGGCGTGGCGGCGCGCAGCGGCGGCGGGGCAATTGCCGCGCTGGGCCATTATATCATCTATGTGGTGGCGATGGGCAGCGTGGTGCTGATAGCCGGCTATGCGATCGCTGTGCTCCGCGCCCGGCTGGGCCTGCTGCGCTTCGCCCGTGCGGTGCTGCCGGCGCAGGCGGTAGCGCTGTCGACCCAGAGTTCGCTTGCCAGCCTGCCGGCGATGCTTGCAGCCTGCCGCACGCTGGGCGTGCGTGAGACGAGTGCCGATTTTGTTCTCCCGCTGGCGGTGGCGATTTTCCGCGCGACCAGCCCGGTGATGAACCTGGCGGTGGTGATCTATGTCGCGCGGCTGGTCGGGGTGCCGCTGCCGCCGGCGGTGCTGGTGGTCGGCGGATTGGTCGCCATCATCACCTCGATCGGCACGGTCAGCCTGCCCAGTGCGATCAGCTTCGTGTCCACCATCGCCCCGATCGCGCTGGCCATGGGGGTTCCAATCGGCCCGATCGCGCTGCTGGTGGCGGTCGAAATGCTGCCCGATCTGATGCGCACGATCGCCAATGTCACGATCGACGTGGCAGTGACCGCTTCTGTCGATCAGGCTCAATCCAAAGAATAATCGGGCGCGGGCTGCAACCATCCGGGGCGGGCAAGCGTTTGACCGGTGTAATCCCGATCAACCCTGCAGCCGATGGAGCTTTCTCATGGCTTTCGAACTTATCGACCTTCCCTTTGCCAGCGATGCGCTGGAACCAGTCATTTCCGCCCAGACGCTGTCGTTCCACCACGGCAAGCATCATCAGGCCTATGTCGACAAGACCAATGCCGCGATCGAAGGCACCGCCTTGGCGGAGGAGGATCTCACATCGGTGATCGCCCAATCGCGCAAGACGAATCCCGCCCTGTTCAATAATGCCGCGCAGGTATGGAACCATGGGTTTTACTGGCAGTCGCTCTCGCCTGAAGGCGGAGCCCCCTCAGGCGATCTGGGGGAGCTGATCGACGCCGGCTTCGGATCGCTCGATGCCTTCAAGGAAAAATTCGCCGCTGCCGGTGCCGGTCACTTCGCCTCGGGCTGGGTCTGGCTCGCCGAGCTGGGCGGTGAATTGTTCATCAAGGAAACCCACGATGCCGAAACCCTGGCCGACAGCGAGATGAACCCGCTGCTGGTGATCGATCTGTGGGAACATGCCTATTACCTTGACCACCAGAACGCGCGGCCAGCCTATCTCAAAGCCGTGGTCGAGCTGCTCGATTGGGACTTCGCGGGCGAGAATCTGGCGCGCGCCAGCGCCTGGCGATATCCCGCCGAGATCTTCGCCTGACGCTCTCACCGGGTTGCGCTCAGCCTGCCGGGCTTTCGTCGGGGCCGTCGTCCAGCATGGTTTGCGGGAACAGCGGCTCGCCGAACAGGAAGCCAAGCAGGTTGGGCCGCCCGAGATGGTCGACCACCGCTGTCAGGGTGAGCAGGATCGGCACGGATAACAGCGCCCCCGGGACGCCCCAGATCCACGAGAAATAGGATAGCGCGATCAGGATCAGCACCGGGTTCATGGTGAAGCGCGCGCCAAGGATCGCGGGGGTGATGATATTCGATTCCACCGCATGCAGGCCCAGAAAGATCGCTGCCGGGATCAGCCCCACCAGCAGGGTTTCGGATGTGCCCATGCCGAACAGCGCCAGGATCGCGATCATCGCCATCGGCCCGACATAGGGCAGGAAATTGAGCATCGCGGCCAGCCCGCCCCACATGATCGGTGCATCCATGCCCAATGCCCAGGCGCCCAATGCAACCAGCAGGCCGACCCCTGCATTGATCAGGGTTACGGTGAGAATATAGGCGGCGACCCGGTCCTGCACATCGCGGATAACCCGGGCGGCCTTGACGCTGGTGCTGAACGAACCGTGATGCAGCAGCAGCCGGTTGCGCATCCGCACCCGCGCCTCGATCATGAAAAAGGCCATCAGGAAGGTCAGCAAGACTTCCAGCACCACGCTGGGCGTGGCGAAGGCGACCTCTTCCAGAAATGACGGGCTCGCCAGCACTACCTGCTGCCCGGTATTATGCCCGGCAATCTGGGCCAGCTGTTCGTTGAGCTTGTTGATCCATTCCAGGCTGCCGCGCAGCTGCGAGAACTGCTGGCCGACCTTTTCGACCATCGCCGGCATGCCGTCGAACAGATCGACCGCCGGGCTGAGGATCGTCACCAGCGCAAGCATCAGCCCGGCAATGAACAGCACCATCGCAAACAGCGAGGCGAGGACATTGTGCAGGCCGAGCGCGGCGAGCCGGTCCGCCAGCGGCGAGAGCACGATTGTAAGGATGATCGCCGAAACCAGCGGCAGGAACACCACAGAGCCGATCGACAATACGAAGGGCATGGCCAGAAACAGGCCAATCGCCAGCAGCAGCACCAGAGAAGAGATCAGGCGCAATTCCTGCGCGGCAAAGGCCAGCTTGCGCCGTCTTGGCAAAGGATCCGATCCGGGGCGACCAGCGTCGGTCGCTGTGCCCCCGGAGGTTTCAGGCCCTGTTTTCTGTTCGGATCCCATCGACGCTCGCCCCTCCTGCGGGCGACTTGCCCAGTCTGCCGCGCGCCGCGCGCCCTATCAAGCGTCTTGCGAAGATCTGCCCCCTGCAGCGGCCGTATCCAGTTCCTGCAGGATCGCGCGATGCGCGTCGGCATCGCCGCTTGCGCGCTGGGGAATATTGCCGTCTTCGATCATCGCGCTGAGCGCGGCGCGTGCCCGGCCGACCCGGCTCTTGATCGTGCCGATCGCGCAGCCGCAGATTTCCGCCGCCTCTTCATAGGAAAAGCCGCCGGCGCCCACCAGCAGCAGCGCCTCGCGCCGTTCGGCCGGCAGGGTCAGCAGCGCGCGATGCAGATCGGCAAGGTGGATCGGCTCCTCCTGGTCGGCCGGCGCAACCAAGATCCGTTCCGCCACGCCTTCATCATAATCGCCGCGAAAGCGCGACCGGCGCATTTCGGTGAGATAGGCGTTGCGCAGGATGACAAAGGTCCAGGCGCGCATCGAGGTGCCAGGCTCGAACCGCTCGCGCGCGGCCCAGGCCTTCATCATGGTTTCCTGCACCAGATCGTCGGCCATGTCCGGGCGCCCGCACAATCCCCGCGCAAAGGCGCGCAAATGGGGAATGACGGCGGTCAGCTCGCGCTTGAAGTCCTCATCGCGCGAGCGGGCGTCCTCGCCTGATGGCGCATCGCTCATGGCTGTTGTTCATCCAGCCGCGAGAGCAGATCCTTGAAACTGTCTGGCAGGGGCTCTTCGACCACCGAATCATACAGACGCTTGAGCCCCTTGGCCCATTCTGGACGGTCGACTGGCCTGGCTTTGTCGCGCTTGGCTGACTGCCTTGGCCTGGGGGTGGGCGTGTCGGACATTCGTTCTTCGCTGCTCCCGCACTGGAATTTCAAATTGCTTTCGAAGCTCGAAGTTGGAACGAAAGCGCCGCTACCTTGTTCCCGCTACGAACGAAGCAATGCCTAGGGCAGCAAGGCGAGGGGGGCAACGACCTTGGCCGCGCGCCAAATGTCCGGTTAGATGGCGGTGCGGAAGGGCAGTGTCGCTTGCACAGGATTTTTCAACGCAGGAATTTGGCTCGGCGTTGGCTGATGCTGTTTCCGCGCGCGGTTCCGCTGGCGATCTTTGTGCTCGTCATGGCTGTCGCCTCGCTTGCCAGCTATGGAATCGAACGGGTCGAACAGCGCAGCGAGGTGACCCGCATGCGCGAGCGCGCCGGGGCGATTGCCTCTGCGCTGGAGCGCCGGGCCAATGCCAATGCCGCCTATCTGCGCGCGGGAGCGGCCCTCTTTGCGACGCTGGAAGATTCGCCTGCCACCCATTTTCGTCGCTTTGTCAGTGAATTGCGGCTCGACACCGATTTTCGCGGAGCCAATGGCATCGGCTGGGCCCAGCGGGTCGATCGCGCCGGGGTGCCCGCATTCGACGCGCTCGTGGCGGGCGAATATGGCGAAACCGTTCAGCTGCGCCCTGCGATTGCTCCGGGGGATCCCTATGCGGTCCCGGTAACCTATCTGGAGCCTGACACGCAGAGCAACCGCAAGGCATTGGGCTATAATATGTATGCCCTGCCGGTTCTGCGCGCAGCGATGATCGAAGCTGAACGCACGGCCCGGCCCACCGCCAGCGGCAAGCTCAATCTGCAGCAGCAGCCGGGCAAGGCTGAGCAACCGGGCTTCCTGATCTATATGCCGGTATTTGCGGCTGTGCCCGGGGGCGCACGACTGCGGGGCTTTGTCTACAGTGCATTCAATGCGCAGGATTTTCTTGCCTCGGCGCTGTTGATCGCCTCACGCGGCGATCTTGGCATCCGCCTCTATGACGAGGCGGAAGGCGATAAGCGGCTGATGGCGCAGATGGAGCCTGCAGCTACCGGCGGCTTCAGCGTGCAGGAGGAGGTGACGATCGCCAATCATTCCTGGTTGCTGGTCGTCACCAGCGCCGAGTCCGGATTGCTTTCGCCGCTGTCGCTCGCAACGCTGCTGTTCGGCTTCGCGGTCGCAAGCCTGCTGGCGCTGCTGGCGCGGCTGCTTACCCAACAGGCCAAGGAGGATGGGCTGCGCCTGGTCTGGTACGAGGACCAGACCGCCATTCGCGATTCACTCACCCGCGAGCTGAACCACCGGGTCAAGAATACCCTCGCCAATGTCCTGTCGATCATCGCGCTGACCAGGCGCCGGGCTGTGGATCTCGACAGCTTCGCGGACAGTCTTGAAGGCCGCATTCGCGCTCTTTCAGCAACCCATGATCTGCTGACCAGTTCGCATTGGGGAGCAACTCCGGTTTCGTCTTTGATCGAGGCGGAGCTTGCGCCTTATTCGCGCGACTTCGGTTCGATGATCTCGCTGGAGGGTCCGCCGATCGATCTTGCGCCCAATGATGCCCTGTCGCTGGGCCTGGCGATTCACGAATTGGCGACCAATGCCGCCAAATATGGTTCGTTGAGCGTCGCTGCGGGCAGGCTTGAAGTCAGCTGGCGCATGATCGACAATGATCGTGCCCAGATCGACTGGCGCGAATATGGCGGGCCACCGGTGCCGGCAGAACGGGGGCAGGGCTTCGGCATGGAGCTGATCGTCAAGATCGTCGCCCATGAATTGCAGCATCCGGTGGACCTGCGCTTTGAAGCGACCGGCGTCAGTTGTACCCTGGTGGTTCCGGTGCGGGCGCCGCGCCCGTTTGAAATCCGCCGCCGGCCCTGATGGGGCAACGGCGGCGGAGCTTATTTGACTGGGCTCATTTGACTGGGCCCATTTGACTGGACTGGAGTGACTGCTGCGGGGTTCAGGCTTCGGGCGCATCCCGATCGAAAAACAGCGCCTGGCTGATCGCAGCACGGACACTGGCCTCGCGGAAAGGTTTGGTCACAAGATAGGTCGGTTCGCGGCAGCAGCCGGTCAGCAAACGCTCGGGATAGGCGGTGATAAAGATCACCGGCACTTCGTCCAACGCCAGAATATCGTCAACCGCATCGAGCCCTGAGCTTCCATCGGCCAATTGGATATCGGCCAGCACCAGGCTCGGCATGGATTTTTCGGCGATCGCCAGTGCCTGGGTACGGGTCGCGGCGGTGCCGCAAATATCGTGCCCCAGCGAACGGACCAGCTCTTCAAGCTGCATCGAAATCAGCGGCTCATCTTCGATGATCAGAACATTGGCATTGGATTCGAGATCGATTTCCTCGACTGCCTGGCGCACGAGATCGTCAACCTCTGCGGCTGCGATCCCGAGTACTTCGGCCGCTTCGGCCGAGCTGAATTCCTCCAGCGTTGTGAGCAGCAGGGCCTGACGGCTGAGCGGAGTAATCCGCTGGAGCCGTTCCTGCGGCGCCTGGCCGGCATAGGCGGGGGGCAGTTCATCGATGCCGCCCGGCTGGGCCGAGGACCAGACCTGATTGAAAACGCTGTACAGGGCGATCTTGCCGGCTTCGAGCCGGGCTTTCAGCCCAGCATCGGCCAAAGCCGCTTCGAGCGTGGCCCGGACATAATTGTCCCCGGCCGTTTGGGAGCCGGTGAGCGCGCGTGCGTAACGCCGCAAAAACGGAAGATCAGATGCTAATTTGGTCCCAAGCGACATATTACCCCTTCCCGATGTGAATACTCGCGTTCTGCAAGAACACACTGGAGTTCGACCGGTTCCCTACCCCTGGCGGGAAGGGGCGGCAAATCCGCAATTTGCGCTGCGAAAAAATTTCGAAAAATTTTGTGCCGGTGAAAAAAACGCGGGAACCAGATCGCTGGGCGTGCATTTCATTTACGCCACCGACGAGACCCCCCTCCCGTCCAAACGGCCGGTGGCACGATCCCGAAAGGCCCCTGCCCTCGTGTGCAGGGGCCTTTTTCGTGGCGCTGCCGGGGCGCGCCGGTACTGCCTCACAGCGGCTTTTCGTAAATCCAGTAATCCTTGTTGACCTTGCTTTCGATCGCATCGGCGATGGCGTTCATCCCCTGATTGTCATCCAGTACCCAGCCGATCTCGCTGCGCGTGGCATTATAATGTTCCACCGCATTGCGGCGGATATATTCGATCATCATGAAAGCCAGCTGGCTGGCCAGGCGCGAGCTCTGATATTCTTTCAGCACGCCCATCAGCGGCACCCGCATGGTCTTGGGCTTGGGATTGCGGATCCACAGCAGCAGCTTGATCCAGCCGAAGGGGAACAGCTTGCCGCCGATCGCCTTGATCGGCTCATTCGCGTCCGGCATGGTCAGCATGAAGGCCACCGGCTTGCCATCAAGCTCGGCGATCATGTTGAGATCCTCGTGCAGCAGCGGCTTCTGCTTTTTCGCTGCATAGCGAATCTCGGTCTCGGTAAAGGGCACGAAGCCCCAGTTCTTCGACCAGGCGTCGTTCAGGATTTGGATCACGATCTGGACGTCGCGCTCGTAATGCTTGAAGTCGAGCTGCCGGATTTTGATCCGGGGATTGCGCTCGCCCATTTCGACGATCCGCTGGATCAGCGGCGGAAAGGGCTTGCTGACATCGAGATCATAGGTCTTCAGGCTCATCGCCTTGGTGTAGCCGGCGTGTTCGATCCAGCCCTGATAATGCGGCGGATGGTGCCCCATCATGATCGTCGGCGGATGGTCGCTGCCCTTGACCAGCAGGCCCGGCTCTTCCCAAACCGAAAGGCTGAGCGGGGCAAGCACCCGGGTCATCGACTGATCCCTCAGCCATTGTTCCGCCTGGGCGATCAAAGCATGGGCGGTCTGTTCGTCCTCAGCCTCGAGCATGCCCCAATTGCCGGTGCCCGGGCCCATGCCCTGTTCGACCGGCTGGGCCAGCGCGAGATGATCGATATGGGCGGAAATGCGCCCCACGATCTTTCCGCCGCGCCGGGCGAGGAACAGCTGCATCGTGGCATGTTCGTGAAACGGGTTCTTGCCGGGGGTGAGCAGTTCCACCACCTCGCCGCGCAGCGGCGGCACCCAATTGGGATCGTCAGCATTGAGCCGATAGGCAAGATCGATGAAGGCGTTCAGGTCCTTCTTGCCGGAAACGGGGGCGATAATTACGTCTGTGTTTGCCACAAGCATGTCCCTAGCAAATTCTGGCTGGCACAGAGTATGGACCCGCCGTCTTGTCAAGCTCGGCGCGCGGGAGCACCTGCATGACGCGGGGATTGGAGAAATGACATGTTGCTGCCACGATTCTTGCGCAGGGGCGTATAGGGAACGCTATGATGACTGCTCAGGAACCGATCCAACTCGCCGCCGCTGCGTCGGCCAGGTCTGCCGTCAGGGTGGCTGCCCCGGCGATTGCGGATGACAAGGAAATGCTGCGCGCGGCGGTGGAGCTGACCCGCGACATTTCCGAAGCGCGCGGCGCCATCTATTGGACCGATATGCTCGCCTCGGCAGCACTCGGCTATGCGGGGCTGGCGGGCGCGATCCTGTTCGGCCCGCCCGCGCTGGCAATCCTGTCCGGCGTGGTTGCCGCGCTGGCGCTTTACCGGGCATTGCTGTTCATTCACGAGCTTACCCATATCCACAAACAGGCCCTGCCGGGCTTTCGCCTCGCGTGGAACCTGCTGGTCGGCATCCCGATGCTCACGCCTAGCTTCATGTATGAAAATGTGCATACGCTGCATCATGCGCGCACCCGCTATGGCACGCCGGAGGATCCCGAATATCTCCCGCTTGCGCTGATGAAGCCGTGGTCGCTGCCGCTGTTCATTCTGGTGGCCCTGCTGGCCCCGCCGGCGCTGCTGTTCCGCTTCGGGATACTCACGCCGCTTGGCGCGCTGATCCCGCCGCTCAGGACTTTCGTGTGGCAACGTTTCTCGGCCCTGTCGATCAACCCCGATTTCCGCCGCCGCGCGCCGGAGGGGGACTTCGCCCGGATGGTCAGGTGGCAGGAATTCGGCGCTTCCTTGTGGGCGCTCACCTTGTTTGCGAGCGTGTGGCTGCTTGGCTGGCGGCCCCTGCTGATTGCGCTGGCGGTATTTTCGGTCACGGCGGTGCTCAACCAGCTGCGGACGCTGGTTGCGCATCTGTGGGAGAATGACGGCGAGCCGATGACGGTAACGGCGCAATATCTCGATTCGGTCAATGTCCCGCCGCCCGCGCCTTTCGCGGTGATCTGGGCTCCGGTGGGGCTGCGCTTTCACGCGCTGCATCACCTGCTGCCGAGCCTGCCCTATCATTCCCTGGGTGAGGCCCATCGGCGGCTGCGCGGGGCGCTCGGCCCGGGTTCGACCTATGAGCGCGCGAATTACCCCGGATTGATCATGCTGGTGGTGCGCATTGCCCGGAGCACGATGCGGATCGGGTGAGCGCTATTCTTCGGTGCGGATAAGCACCGTCTCGCCCACCAGTGCAAACAGCAGGAATGGCGCCCAGGCGGCGAGCAGCGGCGGATAGCCGCCGAAATTGCCCATGGCCAGCGCGGCATTGTCGACCACGAAATAGGCAAAGCCCAGCGCCATGCCGATCACCGCGCGCAGGAACAGCTGGCCCGATCGCGCCAGGCCGAACGCGGCCACCGCGCCGAGCAAGGGCATCAGCAGCGCCGCGAGCGGGCCTGAGAACTTGTGCCACCATTTGGCCTTCAGCTCAGCCGTGCGCCGCCCGGCGCTGTCGAGCAGGGCGATCGTGCGGCTCAATTCGAACATGTCCTGGCCGTCGGCATTGATCTTGCTCATCGCCACCTGAGTGGGGGTGATGCCCTTGCCAATCACCAGAGGCGCGAGCTTCGTGGTCGTCGCGGACTGGACGTCGAAACCGGTCGGCGATTCGAGCAGCCAGCCGGGCCGGGCATAGGTCGCGCGCGGGCCGCGGATCTGCTGGCTGATCATCCCACGCTTGTCGCGTAGATAGAATGTCACCCCCTGCATCACCACATTCTCGCCGCTGCCGGTGAGTGTGGCGGCGGTGAGGATATTGGCTCCATCGGCAAGATAAACATTGGCGCGAACCCCGGTCTCCTGGGGAATCGGGCCATATTCGGCATCCTGCCATGCTTTCAGCGTTGCGGTCGCGCGGGTCACTACGCGTTCGTTGAAGGCAAAGCTGGCCGCAGAAACGACCAGCGCCGAAAGCAGCAGCGGGGCGAGGATCTGATGGGCAGAGAGGCCCGCCGCCTTCATCGCGATCACCTCGCTGTTTTGATTGAGCGTGGCGAGGGTAATGATTGTCGCCAGCAGCACCGCATAGGACAGGAACCGCGCGACAAGCTGCGGCATCCGCAGCGCGACATAGTGCCACAGCTCGCTTTCGCCATTGCCCGGATGGCCCAGAATCTTGCCGCTTTCGCCCAGCAGATCCAGCATCTGCAGCACCATCACCAGCATCAGCAACACCGCAAAGATGCGGATCACAAAGGTCTTGGCCAGATACACCGTCAAGGTGCGCGAGGGAAAGAATTCAAGCCGCATCGGTTGCCGCAATTCCATGGGTTTTCCGGTGCTGCGAATGGCGCCTGCGCAGCAGCGCCTGGATCTGCTTGGCCAGCTTGGCGAACACCGCCTCGAGCGCGCCGATCGCCTGGGCGCCGGGAACATAGGCCACGCGGTAATACATCCATATGATCATCAAGGAGAAGATCACGAAGGGGCCCCACAGCGCCAGAATCGGATCGACCCGCCCGAGCGAGGCAACCGATTGCCCATATTCATTGACCTTGTGATAGGCGACCACCAGCACGATCGAGACGAAGACACCGAGCGACGAGGTCGAACGCTTGGGGGGTATGGCCAGCGCCACCGCCAGCAAGGGCAACAGCATCATCATCACTACTTCGACCAGCCGGTAATTGAAGCTGGCCTGGCTTTCATTGCGCGCGGCGAGGGAGGAATCTTCTTTCCAGCCAATCCGCAGCAGTTCGGGCAGGATATATTCCTGATCTTCGCCGCCGCGCTGGCGGAACTTCTCGATCGCCGGCAGGTCGATCGGAAGATCGTGCTGCGAAAAGCTCAGCACGCGGGGCGTGGCGCCATTGGTGTCCTGCACGATGGTACCGTCGGTCAGCCGCAGTATGATCGTGTTGCGGTTTTCGCGATTGGCGAGGAACCGGCCCTCATGCGCCGAAATCGAGAGGACTTGCCCCTTGTTGTCCGAAACGCGGGCGAAAATTCCGATCAGCTTGGTGCCGTCATCCTCGCTCTGCTCGATCCGCAGCGCCACGCGGTCTTCCAAGCGTGGTGAATTCGCCAACCTTGATCGCAGCGCCCAGCGCACCGGTGCGCAGCTCATGCTGAAGCTCGGCATAGTAATAATGCGCATAGGGCTGAAGATAGCCGACGATTGCGAAATTGAGCGCCACCAGCACGAGAGTGATCAGATAGGGTACCCGCAGCAGGCGGGTATAGCCCAGGCCAACGGCGCGCAGCACGTCGAGCTCGCTGGATACGGCCAGGCGCCGGAAGGCCAGCAGGATGCCCAGCATCAGCCCCAGCGGGATCGCCAGGCTGGCATATTCGGGCAGCAGATTGGCCAGCATCTTGAACACGATGCTTACCGGCCCGCCTTCGGTGGCCACGAAATCGAACAGCCGCAGCATCTGGTCGAGCACCAGCAACGATGCCGCGATAAAGAACACGGCCAGCATCGGCGTCAGCACCAGCCGGAAGATATAGCGATCAATGGCGGTGAAGAACTTCAAAGGAATGCAGATGCTCGGGCTGTAAGGGCAAGCGGCCTATAGCGCGGCTTTTGCAGGAGGTCATGCCCTGATGGCGCCGGCAGGGCTGAAACGCGCAAACGGGCCGAAATGCGGATCAGGCCTTTTCGAGCGTGCACTGCAGCGGGTGCTGGTTTTCGCGGGCGAAATCCATCACCTCATGAACCTTGGTCTCGGCGACTTCATAGGGATAAATGCCGCATACACCGACCCCCCGCTGATGGACATGCAGCATCACCCGGGTCGCCTGCTCAAGATCCATGCGGAAGAAGCGCTTGAGCACCATCACCACGAATTCCATCGGGGTATAATCGTCGTTGAGCAGCAGCACCTTGTACTGGCTCGGTTTCTTGGGCTTGGTGCGGGTCTTGGTGGCCAGGCCGATCTGACCCTCGCCGTCGCCCTGTCCATCACCGGGCGAATCGCTCCCACCATCCCCCTCGCTGACGAAACCGCCTGCGCTGCGGGTAAGGCGGGGATCACAAATGGGTTCCCCTTGAGAGCTGAATTTCCGGTTCATGGTGCCTGAATATCGTATCGTTGGCCAAAGTCGCAAGATAGCGCGGCGCAAAAAGATGTCCTGTGGCCGTGGCCTGGCCAGTCTCGGTGCCCAAAGCGAACGGGCCGGTCGGCATGATGCCGACCGGCCCGTCTTGCCATTCCGCCACTGGAAGAGAGGAAAAGCGGCGGAAGGAAATTACCTGCCCTGGGTCAGGCAGCGACCTTGGAAATCTTTTCCGCAGCCATGCTCATGCGGCTCGACAGCGGCGCCATCGTTTCCTTGGCGAGCTTGACCATGGTCTCGCTCGACTTCGAACTGAATGCGGTCATCGCGTCGAAATTGCGGCGCATCAGCTTGCCCTGAAGCTGGAACAGATCGGTCGGCGACTTGATCGCGGCCATTTCCTTCATGTCTGCGGTCAGGGTCTCGAGAGCCGACTTGGCTTCCTCGACATAGGTCTTGCCGATGCCCTGCATGCCTTCGGTGAGGATCTTGCCGGATTCGACGATCGCTTCGACATTGCCCTTGGCAAAATCGCTCACTTCGCTGGCAACGCCGGTGCTCTTTTCATAGGCAGTCTTGGCGCGAGTCTGCAGCTCGGACATAGCGTCGGTAACGGACTTCGTGAAATCGGGGGTCTTGGCCATAATGCTATCCTTCAAATCGATAAATGGCTTCTTCGGAGAGGCAGATTTCTTCGGAAGCACTTTCTTGGGGGTGGCTTTCGCCGGCTTGGCAGCCAGCGGCGCTGCCACGGGCTTGGGTTTGAATGCGGGTTTGGGCTTGGCAGCGGATTTGGCCGCAGCCTGCGGTTTGGCTTTCGCTTTGGCGAGAGCGGGGGACTTTGCCGGAGCCGGCTTGGCCGCAACCTTCTTGACCGCAGCGGGCTTCTTCACCGCAGCTGGTTTGGATGGCTTTGATGCGGGTACGGCTGCAGCTGCAACCGGGGCAGGTCTTGCTGGCTCCGAAACGGGCTGGGCAGCGGCGACCTTTGCCGCCACCGGGGCAGCCGCAGGGGCCACCGGATCAAGCTTGACCGGAATTGCCTCCGCCGCAGCGGCATAGGCCTTCTCGGCCGATTTCAGCAGTCTTGTCGGGCTCGTCAGCCATGGTGCCAGCTTCCTGCAGTAAGGCCCGAAATGGGCGTATGTTGCAGTGCACAAAATAGGCGCTCGTGGCACGAAGTCAAGGAAAATTTGTGCAGTGCACAAAATCAGTCGCTTGGCGGTATTTGGGGCAGAGGTGCTACCGCTGCATGACATAGCGCCCGGGTGCGTCCTCGATCACCTTGTCGCCGTTCTTGCCCGGCTTGCGCTTGCCCTTCGCCGGAACCCGCTTGCCGCTCTGCGCCTCCAGCCAGCCAAGCCAGTCGGTCCACCAGCTGCCGGGATGTTCGACCGCGCCCTGCCGGAAGCTGGCAAGGTCGGGGAAGCTGCCCTCATGCGTCCAATATTGATATTTGCCCGAGGCCGGCGGGTTGACCACCCCGGCGATATGGCCGCTGCCGGCCAGCACGAAGCGGATCGGGCCCTTGAGCGCCCCGGTCATGCGGAACACGCTGTCGGGCGGCGCGATATGATCTTCGCGCCCGGCCTGGATATAGGCCGGGGTCTTGATCCGGGCGAGATCGATCGGGGTGCCATCGGCGGAGAGGCGATCGGGGATGATCAGCAGATTGTCGCGATAGAGATCCTGCAGATAGGAACTGTGCCACCTGGCCGGCAGATTGGTGACATCGCTGTTCCAATAGAGCAGGTCGAAGGCCGGATAGTCATCCGCCAACAGGTAATTATTGACGACATAGTTCCAGATCAGTTCCGGACCGCGCAGCAGGTTGAAGGTTGCCGCCATATAGCGCCCGTCAAGAAAGCCCGGCTTGCTGGCCTGCTTGATCAGCTCCAGCTGGGCATCGGCCACGAAGACCTTCAGCTCGCCGGCCTTTTCGAAATCGACCTGGGCGGTGAAGAAGGTCGCGCTCCTGACCTTGTCGGCCTCTCCGCGCCGGGCGAGGATCGCCAGGGTCGCCGCCAGCGTGGTGCCCGCCACGCAATAGCCGATCGCGTGCACATCCTTGACCTTGAGCCGCGCGCGAATGTGATCGATCGCATCAAGCTGCGCCCGCACATAATCGTCCCAGGTGACATCGACGAGGCTTTCGTCGGCCGATTTCCAGCTGACGATGAAAGTGGTGATCCCCTGATCGACCGCCCATTTGACGAAGCTCTTCTTGGGGTTGAGATCGAGGATGTAAAAGCGGTTGATCCACGGCGGGAAGATTACCAGCGGGGTTTCCAGCACCTCCTTGGTCGCGGGCGAATATTGGATTAGCTGGTAAAGCCGGGTCTCATGCACGACCTTGCCCGGGGTCACGGCGATGTTCTCGCCCAGTGCGAAGGCATTGGCGTCGGTATGGGTGAGCTGGCCCCTCTCGAGGTCCGCGGCGAGGCGCTCCATCCCCTTGATCAAATTCTCGCCATGGCTCTCAATCGTGCGTTCGAGCACCACCGGATTGATCAGCGGGAAATTGGCCGGGCTCATTGCATCGATCACGGTGCGGGTCGCAAAGCGCAATTGCTCGCGCTCATCCGGCTCCAGGCCTTCCGCCGCGTCGACCAGGCCGAGCATCCGCTGCGAGATCATCAGATAGGTCTGGTAAATCAGCGCGAACACGGGCTGTTCGCGCCATTTGGGATCGGCAAAGCGGCGATCCTTCAGCGGCATTTCCGGCGCGCCGGCCTGCTCGGCAGCGGCCTTGGGGCCCATGCCATATTGGCCCAGCACCGTTTCCCACAGCTCCACCCCTTCGCGCCACAGCTCCTGCTGGGTCTCTGGATTGGCGAGCGGCACCTGACGATAGAATGCGCCGACATATTCGAGCCATTGCGCTGGATCGGCCAACAGCGGCGGAATCGGATCGGGCAATGCCTGCTGCCCCTGGAACTGCAGCCACAGCTCCTGCAGCTGCGCGGCAGCGGTGCCCATTTCGCTGGCCCATTGTTCGACCTGCTTGCCATCACCGAGGGGCAGCTCCGCCTCGGGCAGGAACTGGCCCAGGATGTGCCGCGCGGTGTCCCCCTGAACCTTGAGCAATTCGGTGAAGAGATGCGCTGGATCGCTGGATGAGCTTGTTGTGTCGGCCATGCCCGACTTCATAAGGACAAATCCGGAGAATGTGAGTCCCAATGCGTCAAATGGGGCTCGCGAACACTTTAATTGCGCGCCGCGCGCGATTCCGCCACATTGGGGCTGCGGCAGCTTCGCCGCGGATCACTGGAACCACCTTAGTCATGGAAGACGAATTCTACCGCATCAAGCGACTGCCGCCCTATGTCATCGCCGAAGTCAATGCGATGCGCCACGCGGCACGCCAGGCGGGCAGCGACATCATCGACCTCGGCATGGGCAATCCCGATCTGCCGCCGCCCCAGCATGTGATCGACAAGCTGTGCGAAGTGGCACAGAAGCCCAGCTCGCACGGCTATTCGCAATCCAAAGGCATTCCCGGGCTGCGCAAGGCGCAGGCCAATTATTATGGCCGCCGCTTCGGGGTCGATCTCGATCCCGAAACCGAAGTGGTCGTCACCATGGGCTCGAAGGAAGGGCTCGCCAGCCTTGCCACCGCGATCACCGCGCCCGGCGATGTCGTGCTGGCACCCAATCCGAGCTACCCGATTCACATGTTCGGCTTCATCATCGCTGGCGCCACCGTCCGCTCCGTGCCGACCACGCCTGACGAGCATTACTGGCACGCGCTTGATCGGGCGATGGCCTTCACCGTGCCGCGCCCCTCGATTCTGGTGGTCGGCTATCCCAGCAACCCGACCGCCGAAGTGGTCGACCTCGCCTTTTACGAGCGGCTGGTCGCCTGGGCGAAGGAGAACAAGGTCTGGGTGCTGAGCGATCTGGCCTATTCCGAACTCTATTATGACGGCAACCCGACCCCTTCGATCCTGCAGGTGAAGGGGGCCAAGGATGTCGCGGTCGAATTCACCTCGCTCAGCAAGACCTATTCGATGGCCGGCTGGCGGATCGGCTTTGCGGTCGGCAACCAGAAACTCATCTCCGCGCTGACCCGGGTGAAGTCCTATCTCGATTATGGCGCCTTCACCCCGATCCAGGCCGCCGCCTGTGCCGCGCTGAACGGGCCGCAGGATATCGTCGCCCAGAACCGCGAGCTTTATCACAAGCGCCGCGATGTGCTGGTCGAAAGCTTCGGCCGCGCGGGGTGGGATATTCCCGCGCCCAAGGCGTCGATGTTCGCCTGGGCCCCCCTGCCGCCGGCGCTGAAGGATATGGGCAGCCTCGAATTCTCCAAGCAGCTGCTCACCCATGCCGATGTCGCGGTGGCACCGGGCGTCGGCTATGGCGAAGATGGCGAGGGCTTTGTGCGCATCGCGATGGTCGAAAACGAGCAGCGGCTGCGCCAGGCTGCGCGCAATATCAAACGCTACCTCCAGTCGATGGGGATCAATTCGAGCGCGGCCTGACCGGCCGTCACGCGGGGGGTTAGCTCCGAATCCGTGCAGCTAGCCCCTTGTCCGATCACCGGCAGACGTGATGCATTGCCCCCTGCGGTGCGCGGCGCGCCGCAGGTGACAGGGGTTTGCGCGTGGCGCTTTTCTGCTGGAAATCGCGGCGGCAGCTGCCGGACCGCTGGGATCTGCGGCGGGCGGGCTGGCGGCTGTGTCCGGCAGGCGCGGCCTGCGCGGTAGAGCAGCGCGCCCTGCGTCTGCTTGACACTGCGGGGCTGGAAGAGGCGGACCGGTTTGCGCTGCTTGGCCATGAGAGCACGCCGGGCCTGGCAATCGCGCTGGGGATCGACAGGTCGTGCGAACGCGCCGCGCTGATCGCCGCCGGCTGGGGCGAGGCGCTCGCAGGCAGCACCGGGTTGGCTGAACTTGATCACCGCGCCCGGCGGATCGCCGTCAGCGCCCAGATGCTGCCCCGGCTGCGCGATGCCGGGCCGGTTACGCTCGATCTGCTTTATCGCGATGGGCGGGTCGGTGCGCGCTGGCTGGCGCTTCACCCGCGCGAATTCGCACTGCTGTGGCGGATCGCCGAAAACTGCGGGGCGCCGGTCACGCGGCAGGAATTGCTGCGCGACGTCTGGCGCTTGCGGCATGTGCCCGAAACCAACAGTGTCCAGGTGCATGTCTCGCGGCTGCGGGCCAAGCTGGCCGCGCAGGGGCTGGGCGCGCTGGTCGCAACCGATCCGCAGGGCGGCTATCGGCTTGCGCTGGCTTAGGCACTGGACGGCTTGCTGCAGATCGGCAACCATGGCGCCGGGAAGGATCGCGCGATGCAGGCAGCTTTCGGACAGGATGATCGCATCACGCTGTCGATGGGCGATGACGGGGTTGCCCAGGTCCGGCTCTCCCGCCCTGACAAGCTCAATGCGCTCGATGCCGCGATGTTCGCCGCGCTTGCCGAAGTGGGGGCAGCCTTGGCCGGGCTCCAGGGCCTGCGCGCGGTGGTGCTCGCGGGCGAGGGGCGCGGCTTTTGTGCCGGGCTCGATCTGGCCAGCTTCGCCGGCGGGGCAGACGGCGCCGCGCTGCCGGTCGCGGCGCGGACCCACGGAATTGCCAATCTCTACCAGATAGCCGCGCTGCAATGGCGCGATCTACCGGTGCCGGTGATCGCCGCCTTGCACGGGGTGTGCTTTGGCGGCGGGTTGCAGATCGCCAGCGGTGCCGATCTGCGGGTGGCCGCGCCCGATGCGCGGCTGGCGATCATGGAGCTGAAATGGGGCATTGTTCCCGACATGGCCGGGTTCGCATTGTGGCGCGGGCTGGTGCGCGATGATTGCCTGCGCGAGCTGATCTATTCGGCGCGCGAAATCTCGGGCGAGGAGGCGCAGCGCCTCGGGCTGGCGACGCTGCTCGACCCTGACCCTCTGACGCGTGCGACCCTGATCGCGCAATCTATCGCGGGTAAAAACCCCCATGCGGTGCGCGCGGCAAAGCGGCTGGCGAACGGCGCGCATGATCGCTCGATGGCGGAGATCCTGCTGGCGGAAAGCGAGGCCCAGGCCGGACTGCTGTTTTCGAAGAACCAGCTGGAGGCAGTCATGAGCCAGATGCATGGCCGCGCCCCGGCCTTTGACGATCCCTAGGGCCGAAATCATGGCAGCTTCGCAAAATTGCGGATAGCATCGGTGGCCGAAAGCGGAGAGGATTCGATAGATGGCCGATCAGGCCGGGGCCGGTATCGCCAGCACCCTTGATGTTTCCGCATTTCTCGGCGGGCTCAGGATTACCCCGTTTCATCGGCGGCTGATCCTGCTCTCATGCCTCGTCACCTTTTTCGACGGGCTCGATTTCGCATTGGTGACCTTCACCATTCCCTTCATTCGCGATGCGATGCATCTTTCCAATGCGATGATGGGCTATGTCAGCTCGGCGGCGTTTCTCGGCCAGATGCTCGGTTCGCTTGGTGGGTCCTATATTGCCGATGTGATCGGTCGGCGCCCGGTGATAGTCGTCTGCACCGCGCTCGGCGCCCTGCTCACCTTTTCCACGGGCTTTGCCTCAAGCCCCGAGACATTGATCCTGCTGCGCCTGCTCAGCGGGTTGGCGATCGGCGGGCTGCTCGCCCCGGTCTGGTCGATCAATATCGAAGCGATGCCCCGCAACCTGCGCGCCACTTCGGTGACGATTATCATGCTCGGCTTCAGCCTGGGAACCGCGACGGCCGGCCAGGTTACCAATCTTCTCGCACCCGGCTATGGCTGGGAAGGGGTGTTTTTCTTCTGCGGGGCAACCACCTTCGGGCTGGCGTTTCTGCTGCTGTTCACCTTGCCTGAATCGGCCCGCTGGATGGTCGCCAAGGGCAAGCCGCTGCGAAAGGTGATGCCGCTGCTCGATCGCTTCGCGCCGGGCCTTGCGGGGCAGGGCTATACCAGCCTGTCGCTTTCGGATGAGCAGCAGCCTGCCGGGGATATGCCCTGGACGAAATTCATCGCGCTGTTCAAGGGGCCGCTGGCCATTCTCACCCCGATCATCTGGGTGACCTTTTTCTTTTCCTCCTTTGCGATCTATCTCAAATCCAGCTTCGGGCTGCTGTTCCTGGAAAAGCTCGGCATTCCGATTGCGACCGGGATCAATCTGGGATCGATCGGCGGACTGATCGGTGCGGTGGGCGGGGTGCTGCTGCTGGGCTTGACCGAGAAACGCGGGCCGATCTGGCTGGCGCTCGCACCTTTGCTGGGCGTTCCGCTTGTGCTCCTGATCGGATCCGGCCTGTTGCTGGGCGGGCCGCTGTTCATCCCGGTGATCCTGCTGGGGACGATCATGATCGGCGTCAGCCATGCCGGGGTAATTTCAGTCACCAGCATCTATTATCCCAGCGCAGTGCGATCGACCGGCGGCGGCTGGGCGAGCTTCATGGCCAAATTTGCTGCTGTCGCGGCACCGATCATCGGCTCGCAACTATTCCTGGCCGACAGGGACAGTGTGCTGGACGGCTATCTCTTCACCGGCCTGTGTCTTTCCGGCGCCCTGATCGGTATCCTGATGCTGGCCTATTTTGCCCGCGCGCTCACCCCAGCGCGCCCCGCACCCTCAGGGGAATCAGCCATCGTCTAGCGCGTGGGCGGGGTGCTGCCCCCAATTGCGGGCCTGGCGGAGCCGCGCTGCGAAAGCGGATTGCACCTGCGCCACCTCTCGGCTAGGGCCGCTCGCTCCCGCTCGGCCGGAATTTTCCTGCTGCAGCATCAGGCCCGATGGCGGAGTGGTTACGTAGAGGACTGCAAATCCTCGCACGCCGGTTCGATTCCGGCTCGGGCCTCCATTTTCCGGCTTAGGCGTTGCAGGCCGAGAGCAACGCCACTAAGGGCCGCAGGCAGTGCCGCTTTAGCTCAGTCGGTAGAGCACATCATTCGTAATGATGGGGTCAGAGGTTCGAATCCTCTAAGCGGCACCAGCACTTTCCCTAGGAAATCTTTGGCTTATCTGGCGAAAGGGCCTTCCGCTGGATGCCGGATTTTGCCTGTTTTGAGCGCGTAAACCAAGTGGTTTTGCTTGGGTGGACCAAAGGGCGTTCAGCTTAGCGTTGAAATCAAGCAGTTGAACGCGCTTTGGCTGGGTGTTTCGCCCAGATACGGCGGACATGCCTTTGGGCAGAGTGTTGGAATTCTGCCATTACAAAGGTTGGTCGGCTGTTGGGCGCGGTTCGGTTCCAGCTTGGGTGGATTTTGGGTTGAGCAACCACACTAAGCCGGAAACGCAGACACAACCTTTATTGCCAGCGATACAGCGACCCGCCGATAGAGGACGCAAGTTCAAGCGAAAGCAGTTGGCTCAGAATGACCGTAACTGGGCCGATTCCGGTCTGTCCGGTTCTGGGTGAGCAAGTGCGCAAAGCGGATATTCGGCTAGCGACACCATTGCCGCCATAAGCGGGCGCCGGATTACACTCGCTCAAGCGGCAAGAATGGCGGCTCGGGTAACTTGACAGCAACGCGATCACTGGCGCGCACACGCCCGCCCTTCAACACCACGGACATTACGCCGGACTTGCGGATGAGCTCACCGTTCGGCCCCCGATCGAGCACTGCCGAAAGCAAACCTTTCTGAAAGTCATCGATCTGGGCGCAGGGATTGCGGAGGCCCGTCACTTCCAGAACGACTTCCTTGCCAACCTTAAGGTGCACTCCCCTTGGGAGGCCGAGCAAGTCTATCCCCTTGGTGGTGATATTTTCGCCCAAATCAGCCGGCCCGACGCGAAAACCCATCTCTGCCAGTTCGTCGAACAGCTCGGAGTGTATCAGGTGCACTTGGCGAAGATTGGGCTGTGCAGGATCAGCCTTGACGCGCGATCGATGCTTCACCCTCACGCCCTGGTGTGCGTCTCCATCCACCCCGAGCCCCGCAACAATCATAATCTCGGACACGATGCGCTTCGAGAAGCGATGACTGCCATCCATGGCGACTGCAACTACTTGCCCAATCATATCGCGAACTCCGATCTTTGACTATCCCGCCACAGGTCATGCGAGACCACAAGCCGCGCCGCACCTTTATCTGTAGCCAGAGCACTGGTGCCCCACAGCCGAATGCCAGCGCATTAAGAGCTTATGTGACGATGAACCAAGGGGGTTAGCAAATAGCGGTCACAACAAGTTGAACGCGCCAATCCCAAGTGCGGACTTGCAACTTGCGCATGTTGCGCTGCAATATGGTCGGATGCGAATTGCCATCGTCGATGAAAGCGCCGCCCGCGCCTCGATTATCGAGGAGGGTTTGGCACAACTCGACGATTGCGAAATCTACATTGTGACCGGGCGCCATGGCTTGCTGGCGCGGATCGAGGAAATCGGGCCCGAAATCGTGTTGATCGACCTCGGGAATCCGTCACGTGACGTGCTTGAGGAATATTTTGCGGTCAGCCGGGCCCTGGCACGGCCAATCGCTATGTTCGTCGATGAAGCCGACGCTGATTCCATTGCCGCCTCGATCGACGCGGGCGTCTCTGCCTATGTCGTGGACGGACTTACAGCCAACCGCATTCGCCCGCTGCTCGACCTTGCGGTGCGGCGGTTCAATGCATTTTCGCGGCTCCAGAGCGACCTTGCCGAAGCGCAGGGAAAGCTGGCCGAGCGTGAGACGATCGACCGCGCCAAGCGGATACTGATGGACAGCAAGGGCATCACCGAACCGGAAGCCTATGGCGAATTGCGCCGCAAGGCGATGCAATCGAGCAAGCGGATTGCCGAAATAGCGGATGCGGTCGTCACCGCGCATGAGCTGTTGAGGGGTTGAGGAGCATGGAGCGACCGACATGAGCGAACGGCTTACCATTGGCTTCCTGCCGCTTGTCGATGCCTGCCTGCCGATTCTGGCTCGCGAACATGGATTTGCGGAGGAAGAGGGGCTCGATCTCTCATTCCTGCGGGATGTCTCCTGGGCGACGGTGCTTGACCGGCTGCTCTATGGCCACAGCGATGCCGCGCATATGCTTGCGCCGCTCGCGATTGCGACCACGCTGGGCCGCGGGCGCCCGGCCCAGCCACTTGCCGCGCCATTCGTGCTTGGGCTCAACGGCAACGGGATCACGCTGCGCAACGATCTGGCCGCGCGCATCGCGCCGGGGGCTGCACTCGGCGACCCAAGAGCAATCGGAAGCTTGCTCGCGGATGAAGCGCGCGAACGCGCCAAGGCCGGGGTGAAATTGCGCTTCGGGGTCGTGCATCGCTATTCCAGCCATAATTACATGCTGCGCTATTGGCTGGCTGCCTGCGGGGTCAGGCCGGATGAGGATATCGAAATCCTTACCATTCCGCCGCCGTTTGTGGCCGATGCGTTGGCCAGCGGGGAAATCGACGGCGCCTGCGTGGGTGAGCCGTGGAACAGCGTGAGTGTGCAGCGCGGTGCGGGAACGATCGTGCTGGCGACCGCGCAAATCTGGCGGCGCGGGGTGGAAAAGGTCCTTGCCCTGCGCGAGTCGGCGCTCGACGATCGCCGTCCGGCGGTGGAGGCGCTGATCCGGGCGATGCGCAAGGCAGGCGAGCATTTTGTCGATCCCGCCAATTGGGATACCAATGCCGCAATTCTTGCTCGCCCAAAATATCTCGACGGCAACGCCGATCTCATCCGCCTGTCGATTTCCGACCGGCTGGTGTTGCGCCAAGGCGGCGAGCCGATCGAATATTCCGATTTCATGTTCCAGTATCGTGAGGCGGCGAACTTCCCGTGGGTCAGCCAGGCCGAGTGGCTCTACAGCCAGATGGTTCGCTGGGACCGACTCGAATTCTCGCCCGACGCCGCGCGGGCGGCTGCCCATGTATTCCGACCAGACGTTTACCGCAGCGCTTTGAAGGGCACCGGCGATGATTTGCCGGGCGCCAGTTCGAAGGTTGAAGGGAGCGTTAGAATGCCCACCGCGGTGACCGCCCAGCAGGGCAATATGATCTTGGCGCAAAACAGTTTTTTCGATGGCGGGGAGTTCGATCCGGACGACATAGCGGGCTATCTCGCGCGCCTGCCATGAAGGTGATTTTCATGCTGCATTGCAAAAACCGCTTTACGAGACGCCAGCGGATCGGTTACTGATCGCTTCGTCCGGCTGACTGCATCCGACGGTGGATGGTCAAATGCCAGCCCGGACAAATTTCTACATTGCGTGGCAACGATGCCGCCCGGTTTGGTCCCTTCAGGGAACCATATCGTGGCGGTTTTTTCGTGTTGTCCGCTTGCAAACGGATGGAACAGATGGACGGAATGGGTAACGGCTTCGCAGCGTTCAGGTTCAATCGCAGAGGCGTGCTTGCGGCCCTGCTGGCCAGCGTTGCGCTGGCGGGCTGCGGTTCTGGCGGCAGTTCATCCGGTGGTGACAAGGTTGCCGCTGCGGTGGTCGAAGGCGCGATCGAAAAGCCCAATCTCAAACTCGGCTTCATCAAGCTGACCGACATGGCGCCGCTGGCAATCGCTAAGGAAAAAGGCTTCTTCGCCGAGGAAGGACTCAATGTCACATTGGAGCCGCAGGCCAATTGGAAGGTGCTGCTCGACGGCGTGATCGGCGGCCAGCTTGACGGCGCGCATATGCTGGCGGGCCAACCGCTGGCCGCCACGATCGGCTATGGCACAAAGGCCGATCTGATCGCGCCGCTGAGCCTGGACCTCAACGGCAACGCGATCACCCTTTCGAACCGGGTGTGGGACCAGATCAAGACCGGTCTGCCCAAGGGACCGGACGGCAAGCCGATCCATCCGATTCCGGCTTCGGTGCTCAGGCCGGTGGTCGACAGTTTCAAGCAGCAGGGCAAGCCGTTCAATATGGGCATGGTGTTCCCGGTGAGCACGCATAATTACGAACTGCGCTATTGGTTGGCAGCCGGCGGGCTCAATCCCGGCTTCTACACTGCGGGCGATGTTGGCGGGACAGTCGGCGCGGAAGTGAAACTTTCGGTTACTCCGCCGCCGCAGATGCCCGCGACGCTGGAGGCCGGAACGATCGAAGGCTATTGCGTGGGCGAGCCGTGGAACCAGGCGGCAGTGCAGAAGAAGATCGGCGTTCCGGTAATCACCGATGACGAGATCTGGCACGACAATCCCGAAAAGGTCTTCGGTCTGCGCAAGGATTTCGCGGAGAAATATCCTGCAACCACTGCCGCGCTTTTGCGCGCGATCATCAAGGCGCAACAATGGCTTGATGCAGATAATGGCGCGAACCGCGCCGAAGCGGTCGAGATCCTCGCCCAGTCCAACTATGTCGGCGCGGATGCCAAGGTCATTGCCGCTTCGATGACCGGCAAGTTTACCTTCGAGCAGGGCGATACGCGCGACGCCAAGGGCTTCAATATCTTCTTCGACAAATTCGCCGGCTATCCGTTCTATTCCGACGCGGTGTGGTATCTCACGCAGATGCGCCGCTGGGGCCAGATTGCCACCGATCAACCCGACAGCTGGTATTTCGATACCGCCAAAGCAGTCTATCGGCCAGATCTCTATCTCGCTGCAGCCAACAAGCTGGCGAGCAAGGGTGTGATCCCCGCCGCAAGCGTGCCCGACACCGACGGCTTCCGGGCGCCACAGGGCGGCTTTATCGACGGCATCACCTATGACGGCAAACAGCCCAATGCTTATCTCGCCAAATTCAAGATCGGCCTCAAGCTGGGCCAGAAGGTCACCGCAGCGGGCATCAGCGGCAGCTGAGCCACGTGCATCGGGCGACAGACAGGAGTAGCAAGATGGCAACGCTTTATGCTGAAATGGACGACCAGGCTTTGACCGAAGTGGACCCGCAATCGCCACCAGATGAAGCTGTGCCTGCGGCCGCGACTGCCCGCTCGCCTGGCGGCCTGATCACAAAGCTATCCGATTACGGCAGGGGACTGATCTGGCCGCTGATCGGGATTGCCGCCTTCCTTGGCATTTGGGCCGTGCTGGCCCCGCAGGTCGATACCTCGCTCGGCTCACTGCCGGGGCCTGTCGAAGTCGCCGAACAGGGTGCAGCGCTCTATGGCGAGTGGAGCGCCGCGAGCGAGGCGAAATCGACCTTCCTGGCCGATCAGGAAGCCCGCAATGCGGCGGCGATCGCGGCGGGCAATCCGGGCGCGGTGCAGGACTTTGCCTATTCCGGCCCGCCGACCTTTCTAGATCAGATACTGACCTCCCTTGAAACGGTGGCACTTGGCTTCATTCTCGCCACGCTGGTCGCCGTGCCGGTTGGCCTCGTCTGCGGACTTTCGCGGCGGGTCAGTGCGGCGATCAATCCGCTGGTCCAGATCATGAAGCCGGTCAGCCCGCTTGCCTGGCTGCCGATCGTGACCATGGTCATTTCGGCCACCATCACCAGCCCGGATCCGCTGCTTGCCAAAAGCTTCGTGATCTCGGCAATCGTGGTGATGCTGTGTTCCTTGTGGCCGACTTTGATCAACACTGCGGTGGGTGCAGCTTCGATCGACAAGGATCTGCTGAATGTCGGGCGCGTGCTCCGCCTCGGCTGGTTCGCCAAATTGACCAAGCTCGTGCTGCCCTCGACCCTGCCCTATATCTTCACCGGCATGCGGCTTTCGCTCGGGGTTGGCTGGATGGTGCTGATCGCGGCTGAAATGCTCGCGCAGAATCCGGGCCTGGGCAAATTCGTGTGGGACGAGTTCCAGAACGGCAGCTCGCAAAGCCTTGCGCGGATCATGTTCGCGGTGATTGTCATTGGCCTGATCGGCTTCGGCCTCGACCGGCTGATGATGGGCCTCGAAGCGCTCGCCAACCGCAATCATCGGGTGTGAACATGAATCAGCCAGCCTTCACCCAAGCGATCCTGTCGCTGCGCGGTGTGACCAAGACCTATAGCGGCAAGTCCGGTTTGGACACGCAGGTCCTCGCCGGGATCGATCTCGATGTACGCGAGGGCGAATTCGTGGCGGTGCTCGGCTTTTCAGGCGCGGGCAAGACCACACTGATTTCGGCAATCGCCGGATTGATCAAACCCGACGCGGGCGAAATCCTGCTGCGGGGCAAGCCGACCGATGGACCGGGCAAGGATCGCGGTCTGGTGTTCCAGTCCTATTCCCTGTTCCCCTGGCTGACCGTCGAACAGAATGTCGCGCTGGCGGTGGATGCGGCGCACAAGGACAAGAGCAGGGCGCAGCGCGCCGAGCTGGTGCGCCAGAAAGTCACTCTGGTCGGGCTCGGCCACGCGTTTGATCGCAAGCCGGCGCAGCTTTCGGGCGGGATGCGCCAACGCGTCGCAGTGGCCCGTGCGCTGGCGATGGAGCCAGAAATCCTGCTACTCGACGAACCGCTGTCCGCGCTCGATGCACTGACCCGCGCCAAGCTGCAGGACGAGATTGAACGCATCCGCAAGGAGGAGCGGCGCACGATCATCCTGGTCACCAATGATGTGGATGAAGCGCTGCTGCTGGCCGACCGCGTCGCAGTGCTCACCCCGGCACCTGCGGCACGGCTCGGCCAGATCTTCGAAGTCGATATCGCCCGCCCGCGCGACCGCGAGGCGGTGAATGACGATGCCGCCTATCAGCATCTGCGCAAGGCGATTGTCGATTATCTCGGCGGGCTTAACGCTACCTCCGCGAATGTCGGCGAGAGCAGTGTGAACCTGCCCAATGTCACGCCGCTGGACCTCGCCCCGCCGCCGAAGGCCTATCGCGATGCGGCGCGCAGCTCGGTCGATAGCCGCTATCTCGAATTCTTCAGGCTGGAGAAGGTCTATCCGACGCCAAAGGGTCCGCTGACAGTGGTCGAAGATTTCAACCTGTTGATGGACCGCGGTGAATTCATTTCTCTGATTGGACATTCGGGCTGTGGCAAATCGACCGTGCTGACCATGGCTGCAGGGCTCAACGCAATCTCTGGCGGCGGCATTGTGCTGGAGAACCGCGAAATCGATATCGCCGGGCCGGACAAGGCCGTGGTGTTCCAGGCGCCCAGCCTGATGCCCTGGCTCACCGCCCGGCAGAATGTCGCACTGGGGGTCGAGCGCGTCTATGCGCATGCCAGCCGTTCCGAGCGGCGCGACATCATCGACTACTACCTCGACCAGGTCGGTCTGGGTGACGCGCGTGACAAGCTCGCGGCGGAAATGTCGAACGGCATGCGCCAGCGGGTGGGTATCGCGCGCGCCTTTGCCCTGAGCCCGCGGCTGCTGCTGCTCGACGAACCCTTCGGCATGCTCGACAGCTTGACCCGTTGGGATCTGCAGGATGTGCTGGTCGATGTGTGGAACCGCACCAAGGTCACCGCGATCATGGTGACCCATGACGTGGATGAGGCAATCCTGCTGGCGGACCGGGTGGTGATGATGACCAACGGGCCGCATGCTACGATCGGCAAGATCCTGACAGTTGACCTGCCGCGCCCGCGCGATCGCAAGGCGCTGCTCGACCATCCGAAATTCTATTCTTACCGGCAGGAAGTGCTGCATTTCCTGGCCGAATATGATCACGGGCCGGAATCCAAAGCCGCCTGACATGCTTGGGAGAGGGGGACCGGCAATGGCGCCGGAGCCCATGCGATAAAGACTGTTCGGGCAGACCCGTTGCGGCTGCCCGTACGATTTTGGCGGGCAACGGCGCTCGCCTCTCAACCGGTTCGATGAACCGCACAGGGAGGTGCATATGCGTCCGAATTTTCTTCTGCTCGCCGCCGTTTCCAGCTTTGGCCTGGCCACCCCGGCTCTCGCCGCGCCTGGCGATCCGATCTTGCTGGGTGATGGGGTGACGCTCGACCCGATTCTAGATGCGAATCTGCGTTATGAAAGCGTCAGCCAGGCAGGCATCGCCAATGATGCCGATGCGGTGACCCTGCGCTTGCGGCTCGGCGCCGAACTCAAGGCGAGCGGCTTTGCCTTCCTCGCCGAGGGTGAAGGCACCGCTGCCCTTGACGATCACTACAACGACACGCTTCCTGGCAACGGGATCGAGCCCTATCCGGTGGTCGCCGACCCTGCGAATTTCGAACTTAACCGTTTGCAGACTGTCCTATAGCAGGAGCGGCATCGGGGTTACCGTGGGCCGCCAGCGCATCATCCTCGACAATGCGCGCTTCGTCGGCAATGTCGGCTGGCGACAGAACGAGCAGACCTTCGACGCGGTGCGTGGTCAGGCCAAGTTCGGCCCGGTCAAACTCGATGCGGCCTATGCAATCTCGGAGCGGACGATCTTCGGCGTCGACAGCCCCAATGAACATTTTGACGGCGATCTGGTGCTGCTCAATGCCACCGCCGATCTCAAGCCCGTGAAGATCACCGGGTTCGCCTATCTGGTGGATTATGACACCCGCATCGCCTTTTCGAGCAAGACCTTTGGCGCGCTCGCGTCCGGGGCCGTGCCACTTGGCGCCGGGGCCAAGCTCAATTTTCTCGCGAGCATTGCGACCCAATCCGACATGGGCGCCAATCCGGTGAATTATGATGCGATCTATCTCAACTTCGAAGCCGGGCTCGGCTTCGGCGGCTTCAGCCTCAAGGGCGGCTATGAGGAGCTGGGCAGCGATGGCGGCAAGGCCGCGTTCCAGACGCCGCTGGCCACACTCCACGCGTTCAACGGCTGGGCGGATCTGTTTCTGACTACCCCGGCGGCCGGCCTGCGCGATTATTACGCGACCGCAGCATATAAATTCACCAAGGTTAAGGCGCTGCCCGGCCTCAATTTGGCCGCGACCTATCATAGCTTTGAAAGCGACACGGCGGGCAACAAATACGGCAGCGAGTTCGACGCCTTGGTGGGGTTCAAGCTCGGGCCGGTCGGGCTGACGGCCAAATATGCCAACTACAGGGCCGATAGCTTTGGCGCGGATGTCGAGAAGCTGTGGCTACAGGCTTCTATCAGCCTGTGAACCGGTGGCGCCCGGCAAATGCTGCAACGCAAAATAAGCTTGCCGGGCGCGCCGATTGTGAGTTACAAAGTGAGCGAGCAGAATCGCGCCGTCCAGTGGAGGGCGATCAAGCGCCTCTCTCTCAATACCAACACAACGTGGCAATGACGCCGCCGGTTCTGTCCTTCGGGACGCGACCTGGCGGTTTTTTGCGTGCGTTTTTGCCTCATTCGGGGCTGGAGGACCGAAATTGTGAACGCACCCGCTAGCTTCGAAAAGGCACCCGGCGCCGGTCGCGAAAGGCTGGTCGTGATCGGCAATGGCATGGCCGGCTGCCGTGCGGTCGAGGAATTGCTCGAACGCGCGATCCCGATCGCTATGCGGTGACGATTTTCGGTGCCGAGCCGCGTGTCAATTACAACCGGATCATGCTCTCCCCGGTGCTGGCCGGCGAGAAGAGCTTCGACGAGATCGTGATCAACCCGCGCGAGTGGTATGATGGCAATGGCATCACCCTGATCTCGGGCGACCCGGTGGCCCAGATCGACCGGATAACCAACAGCGTGATTTCTGCCTCAGGCCGAGCCGAGCCCTATGATCGCCTGATCATCGCTACTGGCAGCGATCCCTTTATCATTCCGGTGCCGGGCAAGGATTTGCCGGGCGTAGTGACCTTCCGCGATCTCGACGATGTCGACAAGATGCTCGCCGCTGCGCAAGCAGGGCGGCGATGCGGTGGTGATCGGCGGTGGCCTCCTTGGGCTGGAGGCAGCGCATGGCCTCAGCCTGCGGGGAATGAAGGTCACCGTCGTTCATTTGATGCCGACGCTGATGGAACGCCAACTGGACGAGGCGGCGGGCTGGCTACTCAAGGAAGAACTCGAACGGCGCGGCCAGACCATCCTGATCGGCGCCGACACCGAGGCGATCCTTGGAAAGGACGGGCATGTCGTGGCGGTCAAGCTCAAGGACGGGCGCGAAATTCCCGCCGATATCGTGGTTATGGCGGTTGGCATTCGGCCTTCGACCAGTCTTGCCAGGGCCGCCGGACTGATGGTCGAGCGCGGCATCGTGGTGGATGACAATATGGTCACGTCGGATCCGGCGGTGCTCGCGGTCGGCGAATGTGTGCAGCATCGCGGCCAATGCTATGGGCTGGTCGCGCCGCTGTGGGAGATGTGCCGCGCTTTGGCCGACGAGCTTGCCGGAAAGTCCAGCGGCTATGCCGGTTCAGTGACCTCTACCAAGCTCAAGGTGTCCGGCATCGATCTGTTTTCGGCCGGGGACTTCTCCGGCTGCGACGGCAGCGAGGATATCGTGATGCGCGATGCCGCGCGCGGTATCTATAAGCGAGTGGTCGTGCAGGGACAGCAAGGTCATCGGCGCGGTGCTCTATGGCGATACCGCCGACGGCAATTGGTATTTCGACCTGCTGCGCAAGGGGGAGGATATTTCCGATATCCGCGAGGCGCTGATCTTCGGGCAGGCCTTCGCGTCCGGGGGTGCGCTCGCGGACCCTAATTGCCGCCGTTGCGGCGCTCTCGGACGATGCCGAGATTTGCGGCTGCAACGGCGTTTCCAAAGCCAGGGTTGTTGCCTAGCATTCGAGCAGGGCGCTTGCAGCCTCGATGCGGTGCGCTCGCAACTGCAAGGCTTCGGCCAGCTGCGGCTCCTGCACCGGTCTGGTCGAGAGCCTGCTGGCGCTGACGCTGGGCGACGAGGTTCGAGTCCGGACCGACGACGATGTGCAAATGCACCAGCTTCACCCATGACGATGTCCGCCGCCTGATCCTGGAGAAGGAGCTCAAGGCGATCCCGCAAGTTATGCAGGAACTGCACTGGACCACGTCCGGATGGCTGCGCCTCGTGCCGCCCGGCGCTCAATTATTATCTGCTCTGCGCCTGGCCGGGCGAATATGTTGATGACCAGAAGAGCCGCTTCGTCAATGAGCGGCTGCACGCCAATATCCAGAAGGACGGGACCTATTCGGTCGTCCCGCGCATGTGGGGCGGGCTGACCAATCCGAAGGAGCTGCGCGCGATTGCCGATGCGGCGGAGAAATTCGGTGCGCGCACGGTCAAGGTCACCGGCGGCCAGCGGATCGATCTGTTCGGGATCCACAAGGAGGACCTGCCCGCGATCTGGGCCGATCTCAACGCCGCCGGAATGGTTTCGGGCCACGCCTATGGCAAGGCTCTGCGCACGGTGAAAACCTGTGTCGGCAGCGACTGGTGCCGCTTCGGCACGCAGGATTCGACCGGTCTCGGGGTCAAGATCGAGCATATGACCTGGGGCAGCTGGATGCCGCACAAGTTCAAGATCGCGGTGAGTGGCTGCCCGCGCAATTGCGCCGAAGCGACGATCAAGGACTTTGGCGTGATCTGCGTCGACAGCGGCTATGAGCTGCTGGTCGGCGGCAATGGCGGGATCAAACTGCGCGGCACCGATCTGCTGTGCAAGGTCGAGACCGAGCAGCAGGCGATGGAATATTGCGCCGCCTTCATCCAGCTCTATCGCGAGGAAGCGCATTATCTGGAGCGCACCGCGCCGTGGATCGAGCGGGTCGGGCTGGACCACGTCAAATCCCGGTTGTTCGACGATCCTGAAGCTGTGGCATGCTATGCCGCGCGGTTCCGCTTCTCACAGTCTTTCTCGCAGGATGATCCCTGGGCCCAGCGCGCCGGCGGCGACCGCGCCGATCTCCATTCGCATATTGCCGAGGTTCGTCCGCTTCAGGTGGAGACAGTTGCATGATCGGCAAGTGGCTGGATATCGGGCCGGTGACGCAGATCGAGCCGGGCAGCGCGCGGACACTTCCGGTCGCAGGCGGAGAGGAAATCGCGGTGTTCCGCACCCTCGCCGGCGATTGTTATGCGCTGGCAAACCGCTGCCCACACAAGCATGGGCCGCTCAGCCAGGGGATCGTGCATGGCGCAGTGGTCACCTGCCCTCTCCATGGCTGGAATATCTCGCTTAAATCGGGCGAGGCACTGGGCGACGACAAGGGCTGTGTGCCGACAATTCCGCTCAAGCTCGATGGCGGACGGATATTCCTGCTGCGCGATGCCGTGCTTGGTTCCTCTGCCGGATCCAAGGCCGCCTGACGGTTATGCGCAGCATCCGCACCACCTGCCCCTATTGCGGCGTCGGATGCGGGATCACCGCGGAGGTCAGCGCCGGGCGCGAGCTGCGTATTGCTGGCGACAAGGCTCATCCGGCCAATCGCGGCGCGCTCTGCTCCAAGGGCACCCATCTGGCAGAAACGGTCGGGCTTGAGGGCAGGTTGCTGTACCCGATGCTCGGCGAGCAGCGTGTCACCTGGGACAGCGCGCTGGGCGATGTAGCCACCCGGATGCGGGCGGCGATCGAACAATATGGGCCCGATGCGGTTGGCTTTTACGTGTCCGGGCAGCTCCTCACCGAGGATTATTATGTTGCCAACAAACTCGCCAAGGGCTTCGTCGGTACTGGAAATATCGATACCAATTCAAGGCTTTGCATGGCCAGTTCAGTTTCCGCGCATGTCCGGGCCTTTGGCGAAGATGTGGTGCCCTGCAGCTATGATGATCTCGATCAGGCGGAGCTGATCCTGCTCGTCGGATCAAACGCCGCCTGGTGCCACCCGGTGATCTGGCAGCGGATCGAGCAGGCGCGGCATCAGCGCGGAACCAAATTGGTGGTGATCGACCCACGCCGTACCGAAACCGCCGAACGGGCCGATCTGCACATCGCAATCGAACCGGAGGGCGATGTCGCCTTGTTCAACGCCCTGCTGGCCCAGATGCGCCGCCGGGGACTGGTCGACGAGCAATTCCTTGAAGCCCATGTGGAGGTGCCAGCCGGCTTCTGGGACGAGCTCGAGCCCGCCGATCCGGGCATCCCTCCTGCGGATTTCGCTGCGTTGGCGGAATTGGTTGAGCGCCACCCGCGGATGATCACCCTGTTCAGCCAGGGGGTCAATCAGTCGGTCGGCGGAACCGACAAGGGTAATGCGATAATAAATCTCCATCTTGCGCTAGGGCGGATCAACCAGCCCGGCGCAGCGCCGTTCAGCATCACCGGTCAGCCCAATGCGATGGGCGGACGCGAGGTCGGTGGGCTGTCGAGCATGCTAGCCTGTCACCTGATGTTTTCTGATGCGGAACGCGCAGACGTCGCGCGCTTCTGGAATACCTCCAATCTCTGTACCGGACCCGGCCATAAGGCGGTCGACCTGTTTCGTGCAGTGCACGACGGGCGGATCAAGTTCCTCTGGATCATGGCGACCAATCCGGCGGTCTCGATGCCCGACGCCGGCTTCGTGCGCGAGGCGCTGGCTCGCTGCCCAACCGTGGTCGTCTCCGACGTGATCGGCGATACCGATACTGCGCGTCTGGCCCATATCCGTCTGCCCGCACAGGCCTGGGGGGAAAAGGATGGCACGGTCACCAATTCGGAGCGCAGGGTGAGCCGCCAGCGCGCGTTGTTCCCCAGCCCCGGCGAGGCGCGTCCAGACTGGCAGATCATCTGCGAAGTCGCGCAGCGGCTGGGCCATGGCGAGGAGTTCGATTTTGCCGGTCCGGCGGACATCTTCCGCGAATATGCAGCGATGACCAAGCTCTCGCTCAAACATGGCAAGCTGCTCGATCTTACCCGATTGGCGCATGACACCGACACGGAATATGAGCGGATGGAGCCGTTCCAATGGGGCGGTGCCTATCCGCTGGAGCGCGGCTTTCCTACCATGTCCGGCAAGGCGCAATTGGTGAGCGTGGCACCGGTCGCCGCGGCAAAGGCCAATGCGCGCTTTCCGCTACGGCTCAACACCGGCCGCTATCGCGATCAATGGCACACGATGACCCGTACCGGGCTGAGCCCCAAGCTTTCGCTGCATCTGCGCGAACCGCTGCTGGAAGTTCATCCCGCCGATGCCGAGCGTCATGGGTTGGAAGATCGCGGGTTGGCCCGCGTCATCACAGCGCAGGGCGAAACGGCCTTTCGCGTGGCGATCACGCCGTCGCAGCAGCCTGGGCAGCTGTTCGTGCCGATGCATTGGAGCGATGCGATGGGCAGTGCTGGCCGGTCGGGGCGGCTGGTGCGCGATCTTACCGATCCGCTGTCCGGCCAGCCCGGCTTCAAGGACACGCCTGCTCGGATCGAACCCCTGCAACCCGAATGGCGGGCTTTCTTGCTGCTGCGCGACTGGGCGGCGCCAGATGTTCTCTATTGGACGCGCGCCAAGGTCGCGGGCGGCTGGCTTGCCGAACTGGCGGGGAATGGCGCGATCTGCACTGCTGCGCTGATACCCGGCGGGAGGCGCAGCGATGCCGCCGACCATGCCCGCGGGATGCAGCGGATCATCGTGCAGGATGAACAGGGATCGCTCACCGCCGCGCTGTTCGTGACCCAAAGCGGAGAGCTGCCGCCGCGCGACTGGCTCGCGCGCCAGTTGGGGCAGGATGCAGGCGATGTTACCGAGCTGCTCGCCGGGCGGCCTGCCGCGCCGCAGCCCGATCGCGGAGCGACGGTGTGCGTGTGCCATGATATCGGCGAGCAACAAGTGCTCGCGGCGATTGGCGAAGGCGCAGTAAGCGTGGCCGAAATCGGCGAAAGCACCTGCGCAGGAACCAATTGCGGCTCGTGCCGCCCAATTCTTGCCCGCCTGCTCGAGGAAGCACGGCGGGCACTGCAGGAGGCTGCGCAATGAGCATCTGTGAACCAGGAACGGTCTGGCTGGTCGGCGCGGGGCCAGGCGATCCCGAACTGCTGACCCACAAGGCCGAACGGCTGATCGGCTCGGCCAGCGTGATCTTCTATGATGCGCTGGTCGGCCAGGGCGTGCTTGAGCTGGTCCCGCGCGGGGTCAGGCTGGTCCCGGTCGGCAAGCGCGCGGGCCGGCACTCGAAGGACCAGAAATCGATCGACGCGCTGATCGTGGGGGCCGCGCTGAAAGGCGAGTGCGTGGTTCGGCTCAAGGGCGGCGATCCTGCGATCTTCGCCCGCGCCAACGAGGAAATCGCGGCCTGCCGCGCGGCCGGGATTGCCGTGCGCATCTGTCCCGGGATCACTGCAGCGAGTGCTGCCGCAGCCGATCTGGGCCTGTCGCTGACGCTCCGCGGATTGGCCCGCAAGCTGATCTTCGTCACCGCGCATGCGCGCGCCGGCGAAGCGCTCGATCTTGACTGGACCTCGCTCGCCGATCCCGATGCCACCCTTGCGATCTATATGGGCAAATCCGCCGCGCGGGATGTGTCTGCCCAATTGATCGCTGCCGGACTGGCAGGCGATACGCCAGTGGCATTGGTCGAGAACGCCAGCCTCGAAAACTCAAGCTATCTCACCACCCGGCTCGACCTTCTGCCGATCGCCGCGCGCGGCGCGCTGGGCGACGGGCCGGCGCTGATCCTGGTCGGGAGCGCGATCGAGAGTGCTTGGACGCCTGCATCGCATGGCGCGGCAACTGTGAACAGATCCGCTTCAAGAACAATTCGATTGCGCTCGAATATTGCCGATTGACCGGATTGCACGGTCTTGGATTTCAACGCGATAGCGCAATAGCCGAAGGTCTGCTTTCAGCCAGTGGAAATTACTCAGGCCAGGAACACGAATGTCCGCTTTCCACCCATTGCGGACGGTCAAGTTTGCTTAGTCTTGGTGCCTGCATTCAGGTCGCAAAAATCCGGGCGTCAATGACCGCCAAGAGGGCGCATAGTGCCCATCTGACGCAAAATATTCGGCGAGCATTCCGCGCCCACACCGGGCATGGACGGGGCGAGATTCCGGTTCTCTATCCTACCAAAGCATTTTCCCCAGGCATTAGGCTCCCGCAGTCCGACTGGCGCCGACGCAAATATCAAATTGATCTTGCCCGGGCACAGGAACATTGCCGTGGCGGCGGGGCTTCGCTAAGGCGCCGAAGGTTTCGGCACCGCCACAAGGCAGGGCTGCGGCCACGGAAGGGGGGCGGTCGCAAATCGGCAGCGTCCCCCGGGGGAAGGGATGGACGCTGAAATGGATGCGATAGGCGACTATTTATTCGCGTTTGGCGAATGGTTGCATGGGACCTGGCTGGCGGATTTTGCCGCCTGGTTGACCAATACCTCGCTGAGCATGTGGTTCGGCACCTATTTCTGGTCGGTTCCCATCGTCCAGGTGGTTCACATCCTCTCGATCGGCGCCTTGTTCGGCGCGGCGCTGATGTTCAATCTGCGCATTCTTGGCCTTGCCGGCACCAATCGCAGCATTGCCCAGGCGGCGCGCCGCTTCGCGCCGTGGATCTGGTGGCCGCTGCTGGTCCTCACCCTGTCCGGCCTGCTGCTGATCATCGGCGAGCCCAATCGCGAGCTGATCAATCCGGTCTTCTGGGTCAAGATGGCGCTGGTGGCGATCGCGGCCATTGCAAATCTCGGCTTTCAGCGTGCCCTGCGGCGGCGCTCGGCCACATGGGAGGCGGGCATGGGCGCAGGCATCGCCTTCCGCCTGGGCGCGATCCTGCTGATCATGCTGTGGCTGGCGATCATCTTCGGTGGGCGGTGGATCGCCTATGCGCCGGTTTAAGGGGTAGTATCGATGGGTCTCGAAACATTTTGGCAAAATCTCGAATCCTCCGCCGCGGGCCAATATATGGCAGAATCGACCTGGGCCTTCCCGACGGTCGAGACGCTGCATGTCATTGCGCTGGTCACCGTGCTGGGCACGATCCTGATCGTTGATCTGCGGCTGCTTGGCCTCACCTCCAAAGACGATCCGGTGACCATGATCTCGCATGATGCGTTGCGGATCACCTGGATCGGTTTCGCTCTGGCAGCGATTACTGGGGGGCTGCTGTTCATCTCCCGGGCGAGTGAATATGCGGCCAATCCCTTCTTCATCCGCAAAATGGTGATCATGGCGCTGGCCGGGGTCAATATGGGCGTGTTTCAGCTGCTGACCTGGAAAAGCGTCAGGCAATGGGATGTGGGCGCGGTGCCGGTTGCGGCCAAGGTCGCCGGGGTGCTTTCGCTCATGCTGTGGATCGGCGTGGTCGCGATGGGCCGGGCGATCGGCTTCACGCTCGGCAGTTTCTATTGAGCCGCGCCTGATCCTGCGCCGCGCGGGCTTAGATTGCGCAAGATGATCACTCAGCTTTCGCCAGCGGGCGGTCATATTCGCCAAGGTTGTCAAAGATCGTCGAACTGGTGAATCCGCCGGTGGCATCGAGGGTGAGCGTGACCGTGTCCGGCGACTGGTTCTGCCAATACCAGCCATGAATCCCGGCGAAGGGCGCGACATAGCTGCCCTGCATCTCCCTGGCGTCGCCGACCGCGTAGCTTTCGGTCAGGTCCGTTCCGCCGTCGAATGGGTGGGAATGCATGTCGTAATGCAGATCGCCGCTGGCCTGCCATGCGAACAGCATCGCACTGCCCTTGGCCATCGTATATTTGAATTCGATCGATTTGAACGGGGCGAGTTCGACCTCCCAGTGATCCTGTTTCACCGCCGCGTTTGACAGCGACACGATTTGCCCTTCGCGCAGCGCGCCGCGCTGAAGCTCGGTCATCTTGCCCGGCGCGGAAAGCGCGGTCAGGCCCATAGCCCGGCCCGCCCCGGTCAGGTCGATACCGGCTTCTGCGGGCAGCACGAACAGCACCAGGATCGCGGCAGCGGCAGCCGATCCGGCGCCCAGCTTGGCTGCGATAGCGCGGGGCGGAGGCGGGGCGGAGGCAGTTACGCTCACGATGCGAAATATCCTGCGATCTGTTGCCCGGTGAGCAGGAAGCCGGCGGCCATCAGCACGCAATTGGCCCCGAAAGCGCCTTGTTCGAACGAGGCAGAGCGGCGCCACAGATTGAGCAGGAAAACCACCAGCACCAGCACCAGCACCTGCCCAATCTCCACTCCGACGTTGAAGCCGATCAAATTCACCAGCAGCCCATTTTCCGACACCGTCAACGCCATCAGCTTGGTCGCCAGGCCGAAACCATGCGCGAGGCCGAAGGCCAACACAGCCAGCCTCGCATCGATCCTGATGCCCAGCCTTGCAAATCCGCCAAGGTTCTCGAACGCCTTGTAGATCACCGAAAATCCGATGATCGCATCGACGATATGTGAATTGGCGCCCGTTTTCAGCAGTACTCCGCCGATCAGGGTCATCGAATGGCCGATCGCGAACATCGAGACATAAAGCAGGACGTCGCGCAGCCGGTAGAGGAAGAACACCACCCCCACGAGGTAGAGCACATGGTCGATCCCGGTGACCATGTGCTTCGCCCCGAGATAGGCGAAGGGGATGAAGGCCGGTCCGTTGATCGCTTCGACGAAGGCCCGGTTTGCCTGCGATATATCATGCGCCAGGACAGACTGCGCCGCCAGCATGAGGCAGGCAAGCCCGGTCAATATCAGGCCACTATGGCGCCGGACAATCAGCGTGGTCATGCGCCGTCTTCTGCCGGGGTTTCGGTCTGGGGATAGGCCTGGTGGCAGGCCGAGCAGACATCATAGAGCGCCCCGCCGATTTCGAAAACCGCATCGCCGTCATGATCGGCGGCCGCTTGTTCAGCCCGCTGGCCAACCGCGATCATGCCCTTGGCAAATCTGATCCAGCCTTCGCCGCGATCCTTGGCGTAATCGGCTGTCATCAGCAGATTGCCATATCCGGTGATCCTGGCGGCCGCAGCCCGGGTGTTCTCCCAGCCCTTGTCCGTGGTCGGAGTGAGATCGTGCATCCCGCTCTCGTCGCTCACCGAGCCGGCGGAATTCCAGAAGATATCCGCCTGCGGCTGGATCTGATCCTTCATCAGATCTCTGACCGAAGGCGGCGGAGGCGCCGCCGAACATGCCGCAAGACAAGCGAGCATGGCGAATGCCATTGTAATTTTCCTGATCATCCCCGGTCCCCTTCCAATCAGGCCTGCCCCATTGCCATGTTTGCAGCGGCCGTTTTGCCCAGCTGCCATTTCTAGCGTTAAGCGATGGGCAATGTCGAACAGTTGATTGATGATCATGTCCGGCCTTGCTTGACAGGGTTTGCTGTTGGAATAGGTGGAGGCGTGGCTGCGAAGTCAGGCCGCGACCGCGCAATCATGAAGGTGGGAACAAGGCATATGGGTGACACAGTTTCCGGTCGCAGGCTGGCCAATCTCGGGCTGGCCAATCTCGGGCTGGCATCGCTCGCACTGGCCATGGCGGCAGGTGCCGGCACTGTGCTGCTGGAAAGCGGCGCGCAGGCTGCGGCGCAGGAGCCCGCCCCGCCGGGCCGCGAGCTGTTTACCGATTGGTCCTGCGGCAGTTGCCACACGCTCAAGGATGCGGGCGGCACCGGCCATGTCGGCCCCGCGCTCGATGGTGCCAAGCTGACCAAGGAATTCGTGCTCGGCCGGATCACCAATGGCCAGGGCGCGATGCCGAGCTTCGGCGGCATGCTGTCGGACAAGGAAATTGACGAGCTGGCCAGCTATATTGCGGAGCAGTCGAACAAGTAACCGCTCGCCCGATGTCCGATCAAGGCGCGGGTGAGCCTGCGCCTGACCCCGGCGCTTTGCGCGGGCCGATCTGCGCATAATAATTGGTCACCCCGTCAGGATCATTGAGCCACACGGTGGTGAGATCGAAGCCCGGCAGCCGGTTCAGCGGGGTTTCGACCGCGATGCCCCGCTGCTTGGCCCGGGCGTCGGCCATCGGCGCATCGGTAACCACATATTGGATTCCGGCATTGCCATTGTCCTGCGGCAGGTTCTCGCCCGCATGATAGAGATACAGTACCGTCTCGCCATTGCGATAGGGATAGAGCGTCAGCCCCAGCAGCGGATCATGGATTGCCGGCAATTCGTCGAGCCCGACAAATTCGCGATAGAAGGCGCGGCTGCGGGTGAGATCTGAAGCGCTGATCCCCACGCCCACCCCGTCGTTCGAGCCATCGCTGGCGCCGGGCCGGATGATCACCTCGATCGGAAAGCCGCCCGGATCCTCGATCAGCGCGGCCTGGGTGCCATCGCCCCGGTCGGTAAAGGAGGGTGCGGCAAAGCCGGCCGCCACAAAGCGATCAATCACCACCTGCCGATCAGGATAGCTGAGCGCGAAAAAGCGGATGCCGGTGCCGCCCTTGATCCCGCCTGCCAGATTATATTTGCGGTTGCCCAGCTGCCCGGCGGAGAGCTTGATCTGGCCATGGCCCACACCGGTCAGGATCATCTGATGGGTCGCGGTCAGCTGGATCGGGCTGAGCGGGCGCAGCGCCAAAGCATCGGTGTAGAATTTGACCATCGCCCCGGTCTTGTCCTCGGGATAGCGGCGGAACACATTCATTGCCTCCATCGCCATCAGGTCGCGGGTGGAGCGCATCAGCTGCTCCTGGCTCAAGGCGCCGGGGGGATAGGCCAGGTCGCTGTCCACCTGCATATGCACCCCTTCGGGATTGATCACCGTGGTCGAACCGGGCTCGCTCGCCGTGGCGCAGGCGGCGAGTGCCAGCATGCCAGCCGCCAGGGCGAGGGATAGGGGGCGGCTCATTTGGCGGCCCCTCGGCTTCCGCCGGGCAGGGCGAACACCACCAGCGCTTCGCCATTCGCCGGCCGCCCCTCTGGCGTGCGGGTTTCCGGGGCGAGGCTCGATCCGGTGGCCATCACGGCCACATATTGCCGCCCGTCCTTGCCCTGATAGGTGATCGGTATGGTCAGCGGCGCATAATCGAGCTGCTTCTCCCACAGCACTTTCCCGGTCTTTGCGCCAAAGGCGCGCAGATAGCGATCCGAGGTCGCGCCGATGAACACCAGCCCGCCGGCGGTCGCCATCGGGCCGCCGAAGCCATTATTGGCGCCGGTGTCCTGCTTGCCCTTGGGCAGGGCTTCGGTGATGCCCAGCCGGCTGGCCCACAGGATATCGCCGCTATTGGCGTCGACCGCGATCAGCCGGCCCCATGGCGGTTTGAAGCAGGGCAGGTTGGTCTTGTGCCCATCCGCCCCGGTATAGCTGGCCATGAAGGCGGAATAGGCGCCCGGCCCGGTCAGGCTGCCGCGATCGTAAAGCTGGGAAGAATCGGCGGTCCCCCGGCCATAATCGCCCTTGGGATCGCGCTTTTCGATCCACCCGATCGAGCCGCCTTCGCTGGTGTTGACATAGACGATGCCCTTGCCGGGATCGGCTGCGCTGCCGCCCCAGACCGAGCCGCCATTATGCGGCATATTGATCGACGCCCGGGGTGGATCCCCCGGATTATGCAGAAAGAACGGCGTGAACGGCCCCGAATTGAAAAAGGTCCCGCCATAGGAATCGAGCAGCTTGTGGCAGGCCGCGACATGTTCGGCGCTGGTATCCTGTTCGGTCACGATATCGTCCGGCGTCCAGCGCATCCGGTTCAGCGCCTCGGGCTTCACCGGGATCGGCTGGGTCGGCGAATACCATTCGCCCGGAACATTGGCGGCGGCCACGAATTGTTCGTTCACGCCGTGGATCGGCTCGCCGGTTTCGCGGTTGAGGATATACATCAGCCCCGGCTTGCCGGTTTCGGCGAGCGCAGGGATGGTCTTGCCGTCCTTGTGCACGTCGAACAGCACCGGCGGGGCCGGCAGGTCCCAATCCCACAGATCATGGTGGATGGTCTGGAAGTGCCAGCGGTATTTGCCGGTATCAAGATCGACCGCGACAATCGAATTGCCGAACAGATTCGCGCCCGGCCGGTCGCCGCCGTAATAATTGGGGCTGGGGCCGCCGATCGTCATATAGAGCAGGTTCGTCTTGGGATCATAGGTGGTGTACCAGACCCACATATTGGTGCCCGAACGGTCCTTCCAGCCATCGTCGAGCCAGGTTTCATGGCCCAGTTCGCCGGGCCGGGGCACGGTGTGGAACTGCCATAATTTCTTGCCCGTGCGCGCGTCATAGGCGCGGCTGTCCCCCGCGGGGCCTTTCGATTCCTCCTGCGTGCTGGCACCGATCACCATGACATTGCCGAAGATCGACGGCGGATAGACATAGGGTGTGCCGTCGATCGCGGAGGAACCGCCCGTGCCATAGCTCTTGTCGAGCTTGCCGGTCCTGGCCGAAAGCGCAACCAGTGCGCTGCCGGTGGAATAGAAGATGCGCGGTTTGATCTTGCCATCGCCCGGCCAATAGCTGACCGCGCGGCGCACCAGCCCGTCGGTCACCGGATGCCGCCACAGCTCCTTGCCGCTGTCGGCCTCAAGCGCGACCACCGCATCGCCAAGCGGCATATAGAGCACGCCGTCGATCACGATCGGCACTGATCCGCCCAGCAGCCCGCCGCCGCCCTTGGGGCGCAGGCGGTAGGTCCAAGCCTGCTGCAACTGTGCGACATTGCCGGTATCGATCTGCGCGAGGGGGAAAAGCGGGTGCCGCCGGGATCACGGGCATAGAGCGGCCAGTCTGCCGCTGCGGGCGCGTTCCTGCCCGACAAAGCGGGCGAGGGCAGGGTCGCCGCCGCAGCCGCAATGCCCAGCGCCAGTGCAATCCTGTTTCGCATATTCACCCTCTCCGACAGCAGTTCTCGTCGTACGGCGGGCTTGGTCACCCGTCCCGCAGCTGGACTGTAAATTGACTCCGTCCAAGAGGCAAATTCGTTTGCATCCTAAGTTTAGCCGATCCGTGCCATCCGCAGTGTGGCGGTTCGGGCCGGGCGCTAACGGCCGAGCAGCAGAGGCAGCTTTGCCTTCAGCAGCAGGCCCCGGGTGATCCCGCCCAGAAGATGTTCGCGCAGCCGCGAATGGCCATAGGCGCCTGCCACCAGATAGCTGGCCCCGAGCGCCTGGGCCGCGTCCAGCAGGCTGTCGGAGATCGGCGCCGTGCCGGCCCGTAGTTCCACCAGCTCATTGGCGATGCCGTGGCGGGCGAGATAGGTCATGGCGTCGGTTGGCGGGAGGTCATAGCCATGCTCGAACCCGGCATTGACCAGGTGAACTGCGCTGGCCAGCCGCAGCATCGGCAGCGCCGCCCGCAGCGCGGCGCAGGCTTCGGGCGATCCATTCCAGGCGATCACCGCTGGCCCTGTGCAATCGATGCCCCGGCTGGCTTCCGGCACGATCAGCACCGGCGCGTGGCTGCGCAAGATCACCTCGTCAGAGGCGGGCGGCGGATCGAGGCGCGGCTTGCGCTCGCCCGGCGGTGCGCTGACCACCACCAGATCTGCCAGCCAGCTGTGATCGCCGATCAGCCGGGCGGCATCGCCGGTCTCGCAGATCCAGTCCCAGCTGAGCGATTCATTCGTCAGGCGGGTTTCGAAATTCTGCTTTTCCGCTTCTTCGGAGTCGCGAATGAATTGGACCGTCTCGGCGACCAACGGGCTCACGCCATAGGGGTCGAGCGCGGCAAAGGCCTCGATCGGTGTGACCTGGAGGCAGGTCAGATGCCCGCCGAAAGCGCGCAGAATGTCGAGTGCAGCCTGGAAGCGGGCCTCCTGCCCGCTGTCGCGGCTGATCTGTACCAGGACGGATTTCATGGCTCCATTGCTCCCACTTGCCGGCAAACGCGATCATCCGCCGCTGCTGCAGCCTATCAGGCGCGGGAAGTGATGAAATGACGCAGCGCAAATTGCGGGCGCACAAAAAAGGGGCGGATTTCGCAATCCGCCCCTCTGGAATGCAGGCCAGCCGCGTTACATCTTCAGCTTCACGCCCACGGTGAAGCGGCGGCCCATCACGTCATAGACGGCGCTGTTGGTCTGGGTGGCAAAGGTTGCGCCGGTCGAATAGGCCGGGGCGATCGGCGGGCTCTTGTCGAACAGATTGGTGACATTGCCGAACAGCTGGATCGCCGATCCACCGATGTCGAAATCATAGGACAGCCGCAGATCGACATAGAGCACGGAATCGACACTGTTATCCGCGATCGACACGCCTTCGGTCAGCTTAACATCCTGGATCGCCTTGCCGATGTAGCGGGCGGTGATATTGCTCGAAAACCCGCCATTGCGATACAGCAGGTTGCCGGTCAGCTTGAAGTCCGGGAAGCTGTAATAGGTCCCGTTGTTCTGCTGGGCACCGGTTTGTCCGGCCCGGTCGATGTAAATCCCGCCGCTGTCGACTTCGGAGCGTTCCGTCAGCCAGCTGGCGAAAGCGCGCATACCCAGGCTTTCATTGCCGCCGCCGAAGAGGTGCAGCGAAGTCTTGTAGCTCACTTCCGCATCGACACCGCTGACCGTGGCCTTGGCGATGTTGATATAGACGTCGCGGATCAGGGCGATCGGGCCACTATCCCCAGACACAAAGTCGATCTGGTCGCAATATTGTTGTGTTCCTGCCGCACACCCGTCAACCAGATTCTGGGTGCCGACGGTCGAAATCGCCCCGTTCAGGGAAATCTTGTACCAATCGATCGACAGCGAAAGCCCGGGCAGGACCGAAGGCGTTGCAACCAGGCCGAGCGTATAAGTGTCCGCCTTTTCAGGTTTGACCGCCGGATTGCCGCCCGAGACAAAGATCACCTGCTGCGGGAGATTGCCATCTTTTGAATTGACGATATTCGAAAGGCCGCCGGTCTGGTTGAAGCGTTCGGCCATATTGGCCGCGCGCACGTCGCGCGAATAGGTGCCGCGCAGGCGGACCTCGTCGGCAAAACCCACTTCGAGGCCGGTCTTGTAAGCCCAGACGGTGCCCGATCCCGAATAGTCGGCCCAACGGACCGAGCCGCTCAGTGCCGAGGTGAAGCTGCTGCTGTCGGCCAGCGGAAGCAGGGCTTCGAGGAAGGCTTCCTTGACCTCGGACGTGCCCCTGATGTTGGACACCTTTGAGAACTGGACATCCACGGTGTTTTTGCAGCCGCCCGGATTGTTCGGCACGCCCCGCAGCTTGAGATTGGGATCGTCGCACAGGACCGGGAAGAAGCTGTCGTTATTATTGGTCGGATTCCCGGGATCGCGCACGATCTGATAGACCGATTCACGCCGCCAGTTCCCGCCAAAGGCCATGCTGATCGGCCCGGCCCAGCCGTCCATCAGATTGCCGGCGAAGGAAATTTCCGCCTGATGCTGCTTGAACGTGGTGAGATAATTCTTGGGCGAAATCGAGGTATAGCTGTCGGTCAACCCGGGAACGATGCCCTCGCCCGCGAAATAGAGATCGGTGGTGATCTGCTGGCCCGGGTCATAGCCGTCCACATAGTCGATTGCCGCAGCCGAGGCATTGCCGCGCCCGAACAGGTTGAGCGGAACGCAGCCCGGGAAGGCAGCGGCCCCGGCAGCGCTGGTCGACACCCGGCAGACGATATTTCCGTGCCCGTCGTCAACCGCGTCGACGGCGGCGAAGATGCGGTCAAGCCGCACACCGTCCTGCCGCCAGTCGCGCAGGGAATAGCCATATTGATAATTGGCATCCATATGCCAGCCATCCATGAAGCCGCCGGAACTGATGTCCCAGGTGAGCCCCGCAGTGGCGATATTCTGTGTCGTGTGATCGTTGATCAGGAGGTTGCCGATATCCTGCAGGCTGCCGGTGCGGCGCAGATTGAACGATGCGATATTCTGATCGATCATCACCTGGTTCAGGGCAGCGGGCAGGAAGGCATTGTCGCGATAGATCGTGAGGCCGGCCGGCGCGCCGTTGAACAGGCCGCCATTGGCATATTGCTGGACCTTGGTTTCGCCGCGGATGAACTGGGCATAGAACTTGAGCCCGCCGCCAAGCTCATAATCGCCATAGGCGAAGATCGAATAGCGGTCCTCTTGCGAGATGAAATTGGGGTTTTGCGCGCCCATATCGTCGCCCGATCCGCCCGAGGTCCGCGATCCTGGAGCGCCCACAGCGCCCTGTGAAACCGAACCCAGGACATAGGGGGCGTAATTGCCGTTGCTGTCAAAGTTCAGCCCGTTGATGGATTTGCCCGGGGCGAAGATGATCCCGTCAAACGAGACGTTGGACGAAATGGTATTGGGATAGAATTCGTAATAGGGAGCGGCGCTGGTCCCGGTGTTGATCGTGCCCCAGGCCTGATACCAGTCGCGGCCTTCATAGGTGTAGATGCCGTCCTGACGGAATTTTTCGGCTGACAGCTGGATATGGCCGCGGTCACCGATATCGGCGCCCCAGGCTGCCGAAAATTCGTAATTCTGGCCATCGCCCCGGTCGGTAATGCCATATTGGGCCTTGGCATCGAGCCCGGTGAATTTGGTATCGATCTTGAAGTTGACCACGCCGGCAACCGCATCGGTGCCGTATGCTGCCGAAGCGCCGCCGGTGACCGTTTCAACCCCGGAGATCATCGCTTCCGGGAACAGGTTGATATCGACCCCGCCAAAGGAGGAGGATGACGGCATGCGTCGCCCGTTGAGCAGGGTCAGCGTCCGGTTGATGCCCAAACCGCGCAGATTCAGCGTGCCATAACCGCCACGGTTGAAGAAGTTGCCATTGTTGGGCGTTTCATTGCCATAGAATTGGGGCAGATTGCTGATCCCGTTGACCAGCGTATCGGGGGCGAGGTTCTGCAGCTCTTCGGTGGAGACAGAGGTGACCGGCACCGGGGCCTGCATCCCGTTGGTGATCAGGCGCGAACCGGTAACGACGATCGTCGTGTCTGCGTCATCGCCTGTGCCGGCGGCGGCCTCTTGCGCCTGGGCGGAGGTCACCCCGAGACTGAGTGCGGCAAGGCTGGCGCCGCATGCAAATATCCTGCGCAGCGTTCTGCAGACGGATTCCTGGTTCTTTGAGATCACTTGCATCCTCCCCGTTTTTCGATCGCGCCGGAAGGCATGCTCGCCCCCGATCCCGATCTGGCTGACTCGTGTCAGGCCCCCCGAATTGCGCGGAGTGGCCAAAGCCTTCCCGGAGCAGCATTCCCTTTCTGCCCCGACTTAATATGAACCTGAATACATATTCATAAAATATCCGTCAATCGCCATGCGCCGGAAATTCGGCAGACGATGCGTCAGGGCAACAGATTGCGGCAGCCTGGGGGCTGGGCGCCTTGCACCAAAGCCGCGCAGAAATGCGAACGGCGGCACCTTTGCAGATGCCGCCGCCCGTTAAGCAGGTGATCGGATAGGATTAGAAGTCGAAGCGCAGGCCCGCACGAATGGCATAGAGCGAAGGCTTCGAATAGGTCTGCGTCGTGGGTGCGCTATAGGATGAGTAGAGATAGCCAGGGCAGGTCTGCCCGCCGACCGCCGCCCCGTTACAGGCGACTGTCACCACAGTCTGGCTGACGCCGTAATCCTGATAGCTGCCCCAGTCGCGATTCAGCAGGTTGAGGAAATTCTCGATGCTGAACAGCGCGGTGATCTTGCTCCCCTTGATGAAGGGAATCTGCTGGGCAAAATTGAGGTCGACCTTGTTGTACCAGGGCCCCGACAGCAGGTTCTTCGGGGCGATGCTGCCCTGATATCCCGACAGCTTGGTGCCTTCGACCAGCGCCATCAGCTTGTCGCGGGTCCCGGCATCCTTGAAGGTCACGATGCCATAGGTCAGCCCGCCATTGGTCGGGGTCAGGCTGAAATCGGGGACATAGAGCAGGTGCGAAGAGGTATTCTGCGCCGTGCCGAACACCCCGTTGCGCCCGGCCGGATCAATCATGGTTGTCGAAAACGGCTGGCCCGAACGCAGTTCCCAATTGACGTTGAAGCGGGTTTCATTGTCGCCGAAGAAATTATGCTTGAAGTCGAAATTGGCACGAATGGTGTGCGTCACCTCGAAGCTCGAACGGCCATAGTCGCCGCCGCTGTTCGGATCGGAGGTGGCGATGGAATAGGAGCTGTTGACCGATGAACTGGTCAGCACCCCGGCGACATCCTTTACATTCTGGTGGGTGTAGGATGCACTGAAGCCGACCGCGCCCAGCTCCTTGGCGAGGCCAAGCGACCACACCCAGGCCTGGCCCAGCTTGGTATTGGTCAGCTCGACGTCGAAATTGCCGCTGCCGCCAATGCCGCCGTAACGGGGGCGACCGTCCGGCGCGACCTGGGCCACGCCCGCGGTGACCAGCGGCTGCGCCCGCAGATCGATCCAGCGCACCGCCTGTTCCGCTTCGGAGTGCAGCACGTCGGCGCGGAAGGTCCAGCCGCTGCCCAGAGCGGAATCGCCGAATTCGGGCCGCCAGATGGCCGACAGATTATATTTCCACTGGGCCGGGATCTTGAAGTTGGGATCCAGCAGATTGGTGGAGGCAGAAGCGGATACGCCGGCATTGGCTTTGATATAATCGACCACGGCCTGCGGCGGGGCGCTGCCCGCAACATTGTTCAGCGCCGCCCCGCACAGCGAGGTGGGCAGCACGGTGTTGGTGGCCCGTTCGATACAGGCGGGGCCGTTCGCATCCCCCACGCCGGTGCGGACGATGTCGACGCTGGAAAGCACCGCGCCGGTGCCATTGATCGCAGCGCCGCTGTTGGAGAAGTTGTTGGACAGGAACACATCCGACAATCCGCCCGCGAACAGGCCGGCGCCGCCGGAGATGCGCAGCGAGTGGACCGGGGTCCAGTTGAAGCCCAGGCGTGGCTGGAGCTTGCCCCGACCATCAAGGCTGGAGGTGTTGTCCAGCCCCGGATACAGGGTGGAATAGCGGCTCACCAGCGCGGTGTTCAGCTCGGGGCTGTCCGAGGAATACCAGTCATAGCGCGCGCCGGCGTTGACGGTGAAATTGCTGAACGGCTTCCAGGTGTCCTGCAGGCCGGCGGTGTACATCTCATAGGCCCAGTCGACGGCACCGTCGCCCTTGTTGCCGGTTGAAGGGATGTTCAGCGAAAGCTCGTTGGCCTGGCGATTCTGGAAATCGGCGAGCGAATCGAAATAATAGGCGCCATTGGCGCCGCCGGTGGCACCGGACGACAGGGAACTGCCGCCATAGACGAACAGATTATAGATCCTGGTGCGGATGTAATCGCCTTCAAGCTTGATGTTGTGCGTGCCAAGCGCAAGCTGGACATTGGCGCTGGCGCTGGTCTGAAAGCTGTGGAACTTATTGGCCTGACGCGGCGTGTCCGGCCCCATCCGCACGATCGGCGAACCGTCGGTGCATTTGGTTGCATAGGCAGATGCCGAAGCATTGGACGAATCGTAAAGCCCGCCCTGGCTGGTGTCATCAAGGCAGACCGCGAACTGCGCATAATCCGGGCCGGACCAGGCATCCTGGCCGCGCTGGTAATATTTATAAGCCGCGCGCAGTTCGGTGGACAGATCGTTGGTCCATTGCGAGTTCAACTGGGCTGATACCGCATTGGTAAACTCGCTCAGGCGATACTGATTGGACTGCAGTTGGATATAGGGTGCCGTTGTGCTGCTGCTGCCGGTCGACGAGCCGGTGGCGAAGTTCGGCAGGCCGTTTTCGTGGTGGATATAGGAGGCCGAGAAACGCTGGCCGTCGGTGATATTCCAGTCGAGCTTGAGCGAGCCCTTCTTGTCGACCTCGGACAGCGCCCCCGGGACATTGCCGACATCATATTCGTCATAGCCGGCCGAATTGAACACACCGATCACATTGTCGATATCCGACTGGGCCAGGTTCGGCACGGAATTGGCCGCAGAGCCGCCGGTCGGGCCATAGGTGTTGGCCGCGCCTTCGCTGAGATATTCATAGGTGCCGGCGATGAACAGCTTGTCTTTGATCAGCGGGCCGGACAGGCTGTATGCCCAGTTGTGGAAATCGAGAATCTTCGTCTTGCCGACCGACTTGGTCCCGCCGGGCAGGGTCTGGTTGTCACGGGTGTAATTGCCGGTGCCCCAGTCACCGCCCAGGCTGTAAAACGCGCTGGCATGAATATCATTGGTGCCCGATTTCAGCACCACATTTACCGCGCCGCCCTGGAAATTGCCTTCCGAAATATCGAACGGGGCCGCCTTCACCGTAAGCTGGCCAATCGCTTCGATCGACACGATGCCGCGCGTCGAAGGCAGGCCGCCATAATTGAGGCCGAAGCTGTCCTGCATCTGCAGGCCGTCGACCGAAAAACGCTGGGTGCGGATATTGCCGCCGGCAATGGTGACGCCGCCGACATTGGGATTATAAGCCGACATCGGATCGCGGCGGATGATGTCGCGCACGTCGCGGCGGGCCGAAACGACGGCACCGATGTCATCGGAATTATAGCTCGACTGCGACCCGAGAAGCTGGCCGTTCGCGCCCAGGGCAGAGGCGGTCACCACAATCGCCGTCTGGGTGATCTCGATCGGGACATTGGTGGCTTCACCCAGTGTCAGCGAGACGTCGTTCACGGTTTGCAGGGCATAGCCCGGAGCATCGACCGTAACAGTATAGGGACCGCCCGGACGCAGGCCGCGCAGCGTATAGGTGCCCGATGCGTTTGAATTGCCGATCGATGTCGTCCCAGAAGGAACATGGGTGACAACCACCTTGGCGCCCGCAATCGGGTTGCCGCTGTCATCATGCACCTGGCCGGTAATGGCCGAAGTCGTTTCCTGCGCGAACGCCGGGGCCGGAAGAATTGCGGCGGCGGAAAGGCCGGCGATGCTTGCAGCAAGTAGGAACTTGATTTTCATGGTGAGGGGCTCCCTGTTGCACCTGATGCCGGTGTCTCTATGGCGCGTCGGGGTCGCAACCGTGTCGGTTTGATGACGAGTTGGTTACAGGGCGAACCAGATCAGCCGATGGCGGTTGCCGTCACCGTTTGGCCATTGATTTTGCGCGAGTTTTCGGCAAATGTTGCTGCGGTGCAACAGAGTAAAAAATTCGCGCTATGCGAGGTTTTCCACAAGGTCGCGACGCAAATGTGACGGGAATCTTCTGCGCTGCAGCATCGCGCCGCACGATGTCGCTGGTGCGACTCAGCCCAGATTGATCTCGCGCAGCCGCTGCTGCAGGAATTCATGGCTCGAAAGCGGTTCGGGATAAAGATCGGGATGCGCCTGATCGATGCAGCCGGGCAGGGTCTCGATCACGAAGTCCGGCCGGAAATGCAGGAAGAACGGCATCGAATAGCGTGAACGCTGCGCCGCATCGCCAATCGGATTGACCACGCGGTGGAGGGTCGATTTGAGGCGGTTGTTGGTCAGCCGTTCGAGCATGTCCCCGATATTGACCACCAGCGCCCCCTTGGGCGGGGTGACCGAAACCCATTCGCCTGCGGCGCTGAGCAATTGCAGACCGGCTTCCTCGGCCCCCAGCAGCATGGTGATGGTGTTGATATCGCCATGCGCGGCGGCCCGGATCGCTCCCGCCGGTGCGGCCTGGTCCAGCGGCGGGTAATGCAGCAGCCGCATCACAGAATTGCCATTTGCAACAGTGCCATCGAACCAGTCTTCGGCCAGCCCCAGATGCAGTGCGATCGCGCGCAGGATCCGCTGCCCTGCCGCCTCCAGCGCGGTGTAGAGCGCTTCGAAGGTCTCGCGGAATTCGGGGATTTCGCCCGGCCAGATATTGCGCGGCATATAGGCTTCCAGCGGATCGCCAGGGCTCAGGCTGCGGCCGACATGCCAGAACTCCTTGAGGTCCTGCACCAGGGCATCCTTGGCCCGCTCGGTGCCGAAGGGCGTATAGCCGCGCGCACCCTTGCCCCCGGGGATGAAATAGCGGCGCTTCGTCTCCTCGGGCAGGGCGAACAGCCGGGTAGTGAGCGCCCAGGCCTTGGCCACCAGCTCGTCGGGGATGGCGTGATCGCGCACCACCGCAAAGCCCCAATCGGCAAAGCTGCGGCCCAGCTCGTCGGCCAGATCGGGCAGCGGGCGGGCGAGCGAGACGGAGGCGAGCGTGTCCACGGAAATGCCCCTATCCGGCGATGAACAGGCCGGCCAGCGCCGCGCTCATCAGATTGGCCAGGGATCCGGCCGCCAGCGCGCGCAGCCCCAGCCGGGCGATCACCGGGCGCTGATTGGGGGCGAGCCCGCCGGTCACCGCCATCTGGATCGCGATCGAGCTGAAATTGGCAAAGCCGCATAGCGAGAAGGTGACGATCGCGCGGCTGCGGTCGGACAGGGTGGCCGCGTCCATTGCGCCCAGATCGATGAAGGCGACGAATTCGTTCAGGACCACCTTGGTGCCGAACAATCCGCCGGCAATCTGCGCCTCTCCCCAGGGGATGCCGAGCAGATACATCACCGGCGCGAAGATATAGCCGATCAGGCGCTGGAAGGTCAGCCCGTCGATCCCGACCCAGCCGCCCAGCGCGCCGAGCACCCCATTGGCCAGCGCGACCAGCGCGACAAAGGCGAGCACCATCGCGCCGACCGCCACCGCCAGCTTGACCCCGGTCTGCGCGCCCTGTGCTGCCGCCTCGATGATATTGGCGGGCCGTTCACCCTCCTCGAAGGTCTCGGCCACTTCGACCTCATGCGGCTTGGAACCCGCCTCGGTGATCGCAGCCGGGCCTTCGCCGCTGATCCGCGCCCTGGGCAGCGCGATCTCGTCACCCTCAGGCGGCGGCGCGGGCCCGCCATCGTCGGGCATGATGATCTTGGCCATCAAGATTCCCCCCGGCGCGGACATGAAGGCGGCGGCCAGCAGGAAGGGCAGATAGCGTTCGCCCAGCAGCCCGGCATAGGCGGCCAGGATGGTGCCCGCGACACCCGCCATGCCCACGGTCATCAGCGTGAACAGGCCCGATGGCGAAAGCGCCGCCAGATAGGGCCGCACCACCAGCGGGCTTTCCGACTGGCCGACGAAGATATTCGCCGCCGCGCCCAGCGCCTCGACCCGGCTGATCCCGGTGACCCAGCCGATCGCGCCGCCGACCCAGCGTACCACCCGCTGCATCACGCCGAGATAATAAAGGATCGAAACCAGCGCGGCGAAGAAGATGATCACCGGCAGCGCGCCCAGCGCAAAGGTGCCCGCCAGCGGATTGTCCGCCCGCGCGCCGAACAGGAATTCGGTGCCGGTATCAGCATAGGACAGGAGCGCGGCGACCCCATTGGCCATGGTCTGGATCGCGGCCTTGCCCCAGGGGGTGCGCAGCACCAGCAGCGCGATGCCCGCCTGCAGCGCAAAGGCCGCGCCAACCACTCGCAAGCGGATGCGGCGCCGACCGGTCGAAAGCAGCACGGCGATTAGCAGGATCGCGGCGATCCCGGCCAGATTGATCAGCAAGGCGGCAGCCCTTTCGCGCGGGATCGCGGCGGGTGCCCGAATCCCTCAGAAGTCGAACTATGCGACGGGCAGCGCGCCAAGGTCAAACCATCTGCCGCTGCACCCACTTTTCATTTTGTGCGGCGCGGAATAGGCAGGGCTATGGAACGCACCTCTCCCGTCGCCGATATGGCCGACACCTTGCCCCGCCCGCTGTTCGCCTTGGCGCTGCTCTATGGCGGAATGACCTGCATTGCCGGGGTGCTGGGCACCAAGCAGGTCGGGCTCGGCCCGCTTGCGGTGGAGGCGGGAATCTTTCCCTTCCTGATGCTGGTCGCAATCTCCAGCACCGTGGCCGAAGTCTACGGGCGGCGCAGCGCGACCTTGCTGGTGCGCTTCGGCTTCATCCCGCTGACCACCGCGATCCTGCTCACCTGGCTGGTGCTTCAGCTGCCGACCGATCAGGGGATGTATGAACCGGCCAAGGCGGCCTTCCCGATTGTGCTGGGGCAAAGCTGGCGGCTGATGATCGCCGGGATCATTGCCTATGGCGTGTCGATGACGCTCAATGTGGTGCTGTTTGCGCGCCTTGCGGCCATGGGCGGCAAGCTGGTGGCGCTGCGCGGGGCGCTCGCCTCGATGCTCAGCCAGGCGGTCGACACGCTGATCTTCATCACCATCGCCTTTGTCGGGGTGCGCCCGATCGGGGGGCTGATCCTGGGCCAGGCGCTGTCCAAGATTGCGCTGTCGCTGGTGCTGGTGCCGCTGCTGATCACGCTGCTGGTGCGGCTGGCGCGGCGCTGGGCCTGACCGGCGGCGACAGCTGCCCTTATTGCGACAGGCGCTGGTCCAATGCCTCGGCGATTGCGGTCATGCCCTTCAGATTGGGGTGATAGGGCACGATCGCGGGCCGATTGTTTGGCTGGTTTGGCCCGGCGGGAGGGATAAATCCATTCATCCATGGATCGGATGAGCATGCATCATGGCCGTGAGACAGCTTGGAGGCGGTCAGCACTTCGGCGCCGGTTTCCTCCGCCACCTTGGCGGTGATTGCGGCGAGCCGGCGGGCGATGGTGCGGCTGTTATCGGCATCCTGCGCGCGCATCGGTGTGATCGCGCAGCTCCCCTGGTCGGGCAGGACGGTCAGATAATCGACGAAGATCAGCCTCGCCCCCGGTGCACGCCGACGGACCTCTTCGGCGATTTTGCGCAGCCCTTCGGTGACCTGCCGATAGGCTTCCTCAGAAGGCGAAGGGGGCGGGCTGCAAGGGCGCGCATCGCCCTCTGCCGGGGGCAATACATGGCATGCGCCGCCGAACAGGCTGCCCATATAGTTCAGATCGTTTCCGCCGATGGTGACGGTGACCAGCTGCGTGTCCGAAGTAACCGCATCGATCTGCGCCGGAAGTTCCGACCACGGCCCGAGAATATGGGCGGTGGTCGCCCCGCCGCAGCTGACATCGCGCAGCACCAGCGCGCGCTTGCCGGCCAGCAGATGCGCATAATTCTCGCTTGAGCGCCTGCACCGGTCATTGCCCGGATCGGCCGGCTCGCCAATTCCGGGCCCGGCTGCATAGGAACTGCCCATGGCGACGTAATTCGCGCCTGAGGCAATGGGGTGCAGCCCGCTATGCTGGGCGGTCCCGGCACAGCCTGCGAGCAGAAGCGGTGTCACAGCCAATTGCAGCGAATGCAGGATGGGGCGCGGTGTTGACGATACCAATTTGGGGCCTTTCCCTGTGGAGCAGAATGGCCTGCCATAGGGGATCGGACCGGTCAGGCAAACATCTGGACAGTCCGCGGGGCGCACCTATTCCCGGTGAGCGCCGCCGTGATCGCCGGATTTCACTCCACGCGGCGGGGCAGCCATTTGCCCTTGATCCGGCTGGTCAGGTGGAATTGCCAGCAGCGCTCGCAGCGATAGGGCCGCAGCGCGATATCGGCGGAGCGGCAGGCCGCCAGCGCCTCTTCGCGGCTGCGATAACGCGCCTTCTTCAGGCAGATGCTCAGCCGCGTGCGCATCGGGCCTGCTGTGCCAGGCTCATGGCGCGATCAGCACCTTGCACTGGCTGGTGCGCGATTTGAGGCTTTCGAACAGCTCGGGCACCGCTTCGAGCGGGATCGTATCGGTCACCAGCAGCCGTGGTTCGAGCGCGCCTGCCGCCAGCGCGTCGAGCGAGGCGAGATAGTCCTGCCGGGTGAAGAAGGCGCTGGTGACGAGCCTGACCTCCTTTGTCAGCATGGCAAAGCTGTTGATCGTGTCAGGCCTGGTGCACAGGCCGAGCAGCAGGATCGTGCCGCGATTGCGCAGCTGGTCCACCGCCTGCGCGATCAGGCCGGGAATCCCGACGCATTCGAACACGATATCCGCCTTGCCGCCCAGCGCGCGTTCGGCGCTGCCGACCGGGTCCGCCGGATCGACCACGAACAGGTCCGCCCCCATCTCCAGCGCGCGCTGGCGCTGGAACTCGGCCACGTCCTGCACCGCGATTTTTGCAGCGCCAAGGCGCTTGGCCCAGAAGGCGACCGCGAGCCCGATCGGCCCCGCCCCTAACACCAGCACTGTGTCACCTCGCTTGAGCCCCGAGAGCTCTACCCCGTGGAGCGCAACCGCGAGCGGTTCGATGATCGCCCCATCGGCCAGGCTCAGATCGGCGGGCAGCTTCATGCACTGGTTCGGCCGGGTCACTGCATATTCGGCATAGCCGCCGCCCTGCAGGCCGAAGCGCTCGCACCACTGGAGCTCGCCTTTGCGGCAATGGGCGCAAGCGCCGCAGCTTTTGAGCGGGATCACCGAAACCAGATCGCCGGGCTTCACCCCTTGCGTGCCGCGCCCCAGGGCCACAACCTCGCCCGCGAATTCATGGCCGAGTACGTCGCCGTGACTGCAGCCATAGGCGGCGTCTTCCGTCATATGCAGGTCGCTGCCGCAGATCCCGCAGCGTCCAACCCTGACCACCAGCTCACCCGCTTGCGGTGTGGGGTCGGGCAGGGTTTCGCAGGCAAGCGGCTGGTGCAGCGCCTGAAACGTAACCGCGCGCATCAGCGCGCCGCCCGGTTGCAGGCCGCCGCAGGGTTCACGGCGATGTCTTCCGCCGGGCCTTCACGCTGATCGTGGTCGAGAATTCCCAATCCTTCAACATGCCGCGCTTGTAGCGATCGGGAAAATCCATTTTCAGCTCGAAGTCCTGGGTGCCATTGTAAAGCCCCGCCAGCTGCCGATTGACCCCGGCCATCAGGATCTTGCGGGCTTCAAGCGGCAGCCGCTGCTTGTTCTGCGAGCGCATCACCAGTTCCTTGGCCGACTGGTAAAGCTGGCCGCGCAGGAATTGCAGCTTGATGTTCGGCGGGCGAAAGCGCAGCCGTTCCTCGCGCGTCTGCTCGATCACATGGTCGATCGCGATCTCACCCAACGGGATCCACCGCGCGCCCAAAATCCGCAGGCGCATATAGAGGTCCAGATCCTCGCCCGAATAGCCTGAAAGCAGCTCGTCATAACCGCCCAGCGTTTCGAAATCGGCGCGCCGAACCAGGCAGCTGCCACGCAGGGAATTGCCGGTCTCGCCCTTGAACGATCCGAAGGCCAATTCCTGCAGCGGGAATTTTACCGCTTCGAACAGGCCCTGGGCCACCAGCACATCCGCATCGAGAAATGCCAGCACCGTGCCCTCCGCCTGCGCCGCCCCGAGATTGCGGGCTTCGGGCAGGTTGAAGCCTGGCTGGTCGACGACCTGCACCAGTTTGACCGAGGGAAAATGCTGGCGGACATAGTCGCCGCATTGCTGCGGGCAATCATAGTCGACCACGATCACTTCGGTATCCTGCTGGCTGACAAAGCGCGGCAGGGACTGTTTCAGATCGTCCAGCCGGCCTTTGCAGGTGGTGATGATCGAATAGGTTTTAGGTGTCTTGCGGGCCATGGCCGGGCCATACAGGCGAGTGGCTGCGCGATGCAACGGTGCAGCGATGGAAGCCTTCCAAGGCAGCGTTTTTCATCGATCCCCCTGGGCAGCGGGCCGGGTTCAATCGTTCAGCGGCTTGATCGGCCCCAGCTGCATGCCCCCGTCGATCATCACGTGGCTGCCGGTCATATAGCTGCCGGCATCGCTCGCCAGCAGCAGCGCCAGCGGCTTGATCTGCCAGGTTTCGGCCATCCGCCCCAGCGGGCACAGCTCGTCCCAGGCCAGCTTTGCCGCGGGGTTCTTCTTCACCCAGCCATCGCCGATATTGGTCACAAATGGCCCGGGCGCGATGGCGTTGACGCGAATCCCGAAGGCGGCAAGTTCGAAGGCTGCGTGGCGCATCAGATGCTTCACCCCGGCCTTGGCCGCCATATAGGGCACGCCCACAATCGCCTCATTGACCTCGGCGGCGTTTGAACTGGTGATCACGATGCTGCCGCCGCGCCGGCCCCCGCGTGCCTCGTTTGCCTTCATTGCCCGCGCTGCCTCGCGCAGGGTGTGAAAGCAGCCGGTGAGATTGATCCCGATCGATTTATACCACCGCTCCGGGTCATAGAGATCGAGCTGGCCCTCCGGGTTGCGCGTGCCTTCCGGGGTCCAGAAACCACCCCCGACATCGAGCCCGGCATTGGCGAAGCAGATGTCGAGCCCGCCATAGGCCTCGACATGACCATCCACCGCTGCCGCGACTTCGCCCAGCAGCGCCACATCGCATCTGTCCGCGCGCGCCGCATGGCCCAGCGCGCGCAGCCGTGCGGCCTCCCGCTCTGCGCCGGCCGCATCGATATCGGTCAGGGTCACGCTCGCGCCGGCTTCCGCCATCACTTCGGCATAGGCCAGCCCGATCCCGCTGGCCGCGCCGGTGACCAGGGCAGAGCGGCCCGCGATATCGAACTGGTCGAGGGTTTTGGGTTCGGCCATCACAGATAGAGCTTCGGATTGATCGCGATGCCCTGTTCCTTGCAGTAGCTTTCGTAGTGATTCATCATCCACCACACATCGACCGTCTCGATCAGCACCGCCTGCTCGTCATAAAATTCGATCGGGCCCTGCATCCAGCCGAACAGGCGGCAGCCCTCGGGATGCTCGGTCACCAAAGTGTGGCTTTCGCCCGGCACTTCGAGGATCAGCCCGCCGGGCGTGGCGACCCAGTCATATTCGAGATAGCGCACGCTGCCGGTGATGCAGACCATGGTCACGGTGCCGCGGTGGAAATGGGTGCCGATCGTGCCGGCACCCTTCATCCACAGCACATTGGAATAGGAATTGCTGCGCACATCGAACGAGAGATGCTTGATCGCCGCGCTTTCGCCAAACGGCACCCAGGGGCTGTCGGCATCGCTTTCCATATCGATATAGCGTCCGCCGGGGGAATGCTTCTCGACCAGATGCTTGTAGTTGAAGGGTACATCCACGATCTTCTTCGCGGTGGACGGCGGGGCTTTCATTACGCTTGCCATTATCACTCTCCCATTGGGGCGGCCGCGCGGCGCTGCGGGCTCGCCCACGGTTTCGTCACGCGGCGGCAGGTGCCCCGCGCCGGGCCAGCACGCCGGGGGCGGATTCCTTCAGCCCGAAGGCGAACAGCCCGCCGGCCAGGGTCAGCCCGGCCATCATCCACAGCGGCGCCTGCAAGCCATAGATGTCCGCCAGCCTGCCCGCGATGGCCGGGCCGCCCGCGCCGCCGATGATCTCGCAGCTGCCCATGCACAATCCGAACACGGTGGCCGCCATCGCCGGGCTGACGCTTTCCGAAGGCACGGTCGCCATGAACAGCGGAAAGATCCCGTTCAGCGCCCAGCCGACGAAGAACACCGCGACCATGCCCAGATAGGGCCCGTGATAATACATCGCCCCCAGCGGCAGCAGCACCGACAGCAGCGGCATCACGATCATCACCGGGCGGCGCCCGATCATGTCCGACAGGCCGGCGGTGGCGAAGCTGCCGATGGTTGCCGATACGCCCAGAGTGCCCATCAGCCAGCTGGTTTCGGTCTGGCTGTATCCGCGCATCTGGGTGAGGAACAGCGGCATGAAGGCCCAGGCGATCACCAGATAGGCGACCAGCAGGATGCCCATCACCACGCAGATCCACACATTGCGCACCTTGAGCGCTTCGATCACCGCGCCCAGCCAGTCAGCCACCGCCTGGGCGGGCGATTTCTTCGGCCCGATGGCCGCTGGCCGCGCCTCGATCACCGGCTCCTTGAGCAGGAACCAGATCAGCGCGGCGCTGCAGATGCCGGGAATGCCGGCGAGGTAAAAGGCGCTGCGCCAGCCATAGCTCTCTGCCAGGGCGACCAGCACCACCGGGGCGACGAAGGAGCCCAGCAGGTTCGAGCCGAAATTCTGCGCGATCCCCTGCGCCAGCCCGCGCGCTTTGGGATCGACTTCGCTGGCCACCATCGCATGGCTGATCGGCATCACCCCGCCTTCGGCCACGCCCATCAGGATGCGCGCGCCGATCAGCATGGCAAAGGTGCTGGCAAGGCCGGTGAGGAACGAGCAGGCGGAAAAGGCGGCGGTGGCGATCACCAGCAGCAGCTTGCGATTGCCGACAATGTCGGACACCCGGCTGACCCCGAAGGCCGCGATGGCCCAGGTGAAGGAAAAGACCCCGGCGATCAGCCCCACCTGGCTGTTCGAAAGCTGCAGCTCGGGCTGGACGAAGGGCATCAGGAAGTTCAGCGAATTGCGATCGAAGAACACGATCCCGAAATTGAGGCTCAGCAGGAACACCAGCAGCGCCTGGTATCTGGTCGAATTGCGAATGCTGGCTTGCATGATCCTGTCTCTCTCCCGTCGCCCGCCTTGCGGCGGTGTTCCCTGTTGTTTCAGCGCCGCCCGGTCACAGGAAGGAACGCAGCGGATCGCTGCCGTCCCAGCCCAGTGACGCGGCCCAGAAGCGGGTGAAGCTTTCGTCCATGCCCGGGGTCACCGGCAGCAGTTCGAGAAAGCCCCATTGTGCGCCGCTGCCATTGTCGAGATAGACCACCTCGCCCCCGGTCGGCACCGCGGCGCGGAAGGCCTCGTGATAGCCGCGCGCCTGATAATCGCGCGAGGCCGCGTCGACATCGGCGCAGGCGATCCCGAAATGGTGAAAGCCATAGCCGCGCAATCCGATGGTTTCCTTATAGACCGAAGGCTGGTCATCCAGCGGCTGGATCAGTTCGATCAGCATATGGCCGGCAAAGCCCATCGCGATGGTGATATCGGCGGTGGATTCGGCCCCGCGATACAGCTGGCCCGGGACCAGAAAGTGATCGAGCACGAAGAACGGCCCGGCCCCGGTATCTGCGATGAAGCGCGCGACCGAGGCCTGCAGGTCTTCGACCACAAAGGCGGTCTGGGCGATGCCGCCCATCGGCTGGCCATAGCCCAGCTGCTCACGCATGGCATGCTCTCCCTGGGCCGGGCGGCGGACTGGACGCCGCTTGATTCCCCGGACCTGTGCGCAAGGCTTGCCTGCCCGCGCGACAAAGTCAATCTCCCGCTGCCGGGCGCGTTGCCCGCTTGTCGAAGCGCGGTCTTTCCTTCACACATGCGGCATCATGCGAAAGGGCGCGGCGCCGCAGGCACCGGCCTGAACGGAGGAGCGGACGATATGGCCACTCAGCTCAAATATAAATTGGAATGCAGCGAGGCGGAGCGGCAGGCGCGGCTCGATCTTGCCGCCTGCTACCGGATCTTCGACATGCTCGGCTGGTCGGAGTCAATCTACAACCACATCTCGCTGCGGGTTCCGGGCGAGGAGGATGCCTTTCTGATCAATCCCTATGGCCTGCTGTGGTCCGAAGTGACCGCTTCCAATCTGGTCAAGATCGATATCGAGGGCAACAAGCTCGACGGCAGCCCCTTTCCGGTCAACAAGGCGGGCTTCACCCAGCATGCCTATTTTCACCAGCATCTCGATTGGGCGCATGCGATCGTCCACACCCACACGCCCGATACCATGGCGGTGTGCAGCAGCGAACAGGGGCTGGAGGCGACCAATTTCTACAGCTGCTTCTTCGCCGGGCGGATCGGCTATCATGATTTCGAAGGCATCACCGTGCGCGCCGAAGAGGGCGAGCGGCTGCTGCGCAATCTCGGCCAGGGCCGCAGGATACTGCTGCTGCGCAATCATGGCCCGGTGGTGCTGGGCCGGACCCTGCCGGAGATGTTCCTCAGCTATTACATGCTGCAGCGCGCCTGCGAGATTCAGGTCAAGACCGCCGCGCTCGGCCGGCCGATCCCGGTGCCGGCCGAGGTGGTGGCAGTGCATCAGCGCGACGCCCATCAGGTTGAGCTGCCCGGCGGTTTCGGCAAGGCAGATTTCGATGCCTGGGTGCGCAAGCTCGATTCGGTCGATCGGGGCTGGCGTGTTTGAGCGCGGCAGCAAAGGTTAGGGTGCCCCCATGTCGAGGATGACGGTCAATGGCCGGCCGGTGCAGTTCGATATCGATCCGCAGACGCCGCTGCTGTGGGCGCTGCGCGATGCGGCCAATCTCACCGGGACCAAATATGGCTGCGGAGTGGGCGATTGCGGCGCCTGCATGGTGATCGTGGATGGCGAGGCGCTGCGCAGCTGCCTGATCACCATCGCCGAGGCCGAAGGGCGCTATGTCACCACGATCGAGGGGCTCAGCCGCGACCGTTCGCACCCGGTGCAGCAGGCGCTGGTGGCCGAACAGGCGATCCAATGCGGCTTTTGCACCCCCGGCATCGTGATGGCCGCCGCCGCGCTGCTCGCGCGGAATTCGGCGCCGGGCAAGCAGGAGATCGAACAGGCGGTGCAGAATCTGTGCCGCTGCGGGGTCTATCCCCGGTTGGTGCGCGCGATCCAGCGCGCCGGGCGGGTGGCGCTGCGCCAGGAAGTGATCAGCGCCGCCCCCGCACCGGGGATCAGCGCCGAAGATGCCGCGCGCGCGGTCCCCGCGATGCGCGCCGATGACCAGCAGGAGTGAATGATGAAGGCCACGATCTGGCACAATCCCAATTGCAGCAAATCGCGCCAGGCGCTCGAAACGCTGAAGTCCGCGCCGGGGATCGAGCTGAGCGTGATCGACTATCTCAAGCATCCGCCCAGCGCGGAAAAGCTCGCCCAGCTCTATCGCAGCGCCGGGATCTCCGCGCGCGAGGGGCTGCGGCTGCAGGGCACCGATGCGAAGGAGCGCGGGCTGACCGAGGCTGACGATGCAGCGGTGATCGCGGCCATGGTGGTGGAGCCCAAATTGATCGAGCGCCCGCTGGTGGAGACCGGCAGGGGTGTGCGCCTGTGCCGCCCGCCGGAGAAGATTCAGGAAATCCTGTAATTCTGCCGTGCGTGATGCACGGCTCATGTGCCGTTTGAGGACCGATCTCCGCGCGCGTGACCCAAATCCTTGCAAAAGGGGGGCGAATTTGCGAACGACCCGTTACACAGTTTGGTCCCCTTGCCGGGGGCATGGCAGGGGATTTGATCCGCTATGGCGGGATACGAGCTTTCACGGGAACGCAAAGGCTCCAGGCTGATGCGCAAGCTTGGCCAGTCACTCGGCCCATGGGGCGTGTTTTTGCAGGGCTTTGTCGAACATCCGGTGATGGTCGGATCGATCATCCCTTCCTCCGGCTTCACCATCCGCAAGATGCTCGCCCCGGTGAATTGGGATGAGTGCAAGCTGTTCGTCGAATATGGCCCGGGCGTCGGCACCTTCTGCCGCCCGGTGCTGGAGCGGCTGCGCGGCGATGCCACGCTGCTGGTGATCGACACCAACCCGCTGTTCATCGATTATCTGCGCCGCACGATCGGCGATTCGCGCTTCGTCGCGGTGCTTGGCTCGGCCGAGGATGTGGAGGAGATCGTCCGCGCCCATGGCCATGAACAGGCCGATTATGTCCTCTCCGGCCTGCCGTTCTCGACCCTGCCGGACGGCGTCGGCCCGCGCATCGCGGCGGCAACCGCGCGGGTGATCCGCCCCGGCGGGGCATTCCTCACCTATCAGTTCAACCGTGCTGCCACCCATCTCACCCAGCGCTATTTTGACCGGGTGGATCAGGGCCTCGAATGGCTCAATGTGCTGCCCTGCAAGCTGGCATGGGGCTGGAAGAGCGCGGCGGACTGAGAAGCGCGCCCGCCTGCTGCGGGCTCGGTCGAAGGTCTGGCCGCCCGCCTGCTGCGGGCTCAGTCGAAGGTCTGGCTCAGCTGACCGGTCGAAGGCCCGGCCAGCTGGCGGTGCACGGCGGCGATCACCGCTGCGAACAGCATCGTCGCGCCCGCGCTCATCAGACCGGATACGATCCCGTTGGCAACCAGCGAAGCGGTGCCATTGCCCAGCAGCGCCACCACCAGCCCGACGATCGAGCTGATCACGATCGTGCCGACCAGAAACACCACCATCAGCAACAGATAGAACAGGAACAGGCGCAGGCTGTTGCCCTTGGTCAGCTGCCACGAACGGCGGATGATCGTGATCGGATTCATCAGCTTCTCGATCGCGATCACAGCGGTGACCAGCGAAAGCTTGGTCCCCGCATAGACGATCGGCACCAGCGCCAGCAGCATCAGACCCACCGCCACCATCGGCAGGCCCAGCGCGCTGGGGATGCCGACCAGGATCCCGATGCCCAGCATCAGCCCCAGCGCCAGCAGCAATTGGACCCCGATATAGGGCAGCAGGCCGAGCGCCCCGGTCTTGAGCGCGTCGCCCACGGTCGGCTTGCTGTCATCGCGCAGCAGCGCCTGCAGGGCGATGAAGCCGATCAGCTGCGCCAGCCCGATCAGCACCAGCACCGGGGCATTGTCGGCATAGAAGGCCAGCAAATATTCGCTGATCGCTTTCTCGTCAGAGCCCACCGGCGGCTGCATCTGCGGCATCAGCAGCACTGCGGCGAAGCTCGGCAGGAAGAAGAACACCCCCGCGATCACCATCATCACTTCGCGATTGGCCTTGAACATCTCGGTCGCTTCGTTCCAGGCTCTGCTCATATCCAGTTTCATCACCGGTCCCCTCAATGGAATTTCGCCCTCGCGATTTCGCAGGCTTGATAAACCCTGCCGATGCGGCCACGCAATCGCCCATGTCGGAAATATCGCCGCCTGCCATCGAATGGCGAATCGCGCCCGCGCCGGTGCCCTATCGCGCTGCGCTGGCCGAACAGACCGCGCGCAGCCGGGCGATTGCGGCAGGCGCGGCGGGCGAGCTGATCTGGCTGCTCGATCATCCGCCGGTCTATACCGCCGGCACCAGCGCCGCGCCGGGCGATCTGATCGATCCGCGCTTCGACGTGGTCGAGACCGGGCGCGGCGGGCGCTATACCTATCACGGGCCGGGCCAGCGGGTGACCTATGTGCTGCTCGATCTGGCGCGGCGGGGGCGGGATGTGCGCCGCTTCGTGCATGCGCTGGAAAGCTGGGCGATCGCCACTTTGGGCGATTTCGGGGTCGAGGCCTGGGCGGTGCCCGAGCGGGTCGGGATCTGGACCCGCGATGTCGACGGGCGCGAAGCCAAGATCGGGGCGATCGGCGTGCGGGTGAGCCGCTGGGTCACGATGCACGGGTTTGCGGTCAATCTCGATCCCGATCTGGCGCATTTCGGCGGGATCGTGCCCTGCGGAATTGCCGAATATGGCGTCACCAGCCTCGCCCGGCTCGGGATCCCGGTTGCGCAAGGGGCCTGGGATGAGGCATTGCAGCGCCGCGCCGATGAATTTCTCGCCGCTTTGACGAATGCCGAGGTCGCATGATCTGCCGAAAATCCGCCTGCCTGCTGCTGCCTGCCCTCTTGCCATCGCTGCTGCTGCTTTCTGCCTGCGGCAGCTCGAAGCAGGAAAGGGACAAGCGCACCGCTTCGGGCGAGGTGCTAAAAGGCACGATCAGCGATGCCATGATCCCGCTCGACACGGTCACTTCGCAGCCGCCGCTGGTCAAGGTCGCGCCGCAGGCGAGCAGCAGCGATGCCGCGCCGGACGAAGGCGATCAGGATGCGGCCACGCTCGATGCCGCCCAGCCTGCGGTTCCGCCCGCCGCCGAATAATCCGCGCCGCGCTGCGCCGTGGCGTTAGGCAGGGCTCAGACTGGCAGGCCCAGCAGCCGCCGCGCCTCTGCCAGATGCGGCCGGTCGATCATCTTTCCCTCCAGCGACAGCACGCCCCTGGCCGGATCGGCGGCGAAGGCTTCCACAATCGCGCGCGCTTCGCGCAGATCTTCCTCGCTGGGGGAGAAGGCGGCATTGATCACCGGAACCTGCGCCGGGTGGATCGCCAACATGCCGTGGAACCCGTCAGCCCGTGCAGCAGCGGCGATGGCGCCCAGCGCGGCCAGATCCTTGAAATCGCCATGCATCGCCTCGATCGCCAGCAGCCCGGCGGCATGGGCAGTGAGCAGCAGGGTCGCGCGGACCATGCGGAAGGTGTCGGTCCAGGCACCGCTCTCGTCACGCTTGCGCTTGGCGCCCAGCGCGGCGGCGAGATCCTCCGCCCCCCAGGTCAGCCCGGCCAGCCGGGGCAGGGTGGCGGTGGCATAGGCGCCTAGCGAGAGCGCCGCCGCCGGGGTCTCGCTCGCCAGCGCCACAATGCGGGTCGAATTGGTCGGCAGGCCGTTGCGGGTCTCGAATTCATAAAGCTCGGCGGTCAGCGTCTGGATCTGCTCCGGCCCGGCGGCCTTGGGCAGCACGATCCCGTGCGGGGCCGCCTGCATCACCACCGTCAGATCCTCGCGCCACAGGTCGCTGTCCAGCGCATTGATCCGCACCCAATGCGTTTCCTTGCGCCCCTCCACGATCTGGCTGCGATGGGCCTGCAGCCAATCGCGTGCCAGCCGCCGCGCCTGCGGCTTGGCATCCAGCGCCACCGCATCTTCCAGATCGATGATGATCGCATCGGCCCCGGCGCTGGCGGCTTTGGCCAGCTTGCGCTCGCTGTCGCCCGGCACGAACAGCCAGGATCGCGCATTGGGCAGAAGCTGCGCGGTCGGATGAATTGGCACTGCCCTGTCTCCCTGATTGCGGACCCCTGCATATTCCTGCCGCAGCCGGATTAAGCAATGGTGGAAGCAGGGCCGCTGTCAGCTGCGGAACCCGCCGGCCAGCTGCGCGTGGCGCTGGGCCACCTCGGCCAGATCCGGCCCCTGCAGCGCCAGCCGGGCCTGGGCGAGCAGTTCGTCGGCCTCCCGGCGCAAGGCGCGGCGGCGCGCGGTGCTGTCAATCGCCGCTGCCGCGCCGGCCAAGGTGTCCAGCATCACCTGCGCGGCGATCGGGCTGGTGGCCACCGCGCTGCGGATCGCGCCGAAGCTGCGCGTGGTGAAATGGCCGAAATCGTCGGGCATCGGAAATACGAGCCGGGTCTCGCCGCGCATGCCGCTGCGATCCCGCAGATCGCGCTGCCCCAGCTCGGCGATCGCCGCCCCCAGCCAATGCAGCGCGGTGATCGCGGTGAAAGGATCATTGATCCCCGGCGACAGCGCCCTGAGCCCGATCTCGACCAGCTCGTCGATCAGATATTGCGGGTCCTGCTCGGGCGTGCGGACCGCGCCCAGGGTGAAGCAGGACCGGATGCGCCGGGGCAGATCATGCTCGACCTCTCCGGCTTCGATCTCGCCGCCGCAGACCCGCGCCAGGGGGCTGCCGCGATGGACAAAATCGCCGGTCCGCAGTTCCAGCGCGATGGTGCGATCATGCTCTTCGGCGATCCGCGCGAGGCCGGAGAAATCGACCAGCTGGACATAGCCGACCCCATTGGCGGCAATCCGCTCGCCGGCCGGGGCATGTTGCGGTTCACCGCCGCCATCCCGCTCGGGAAAGCGCGCGCCGATATCCTGCAGCAGGCGCCGGCCGATGCCCTCCAGCACATGGTTGATGCGAATGCTGGAGGGGATATGGTTGAGCAGATAGACGATCACGCCGACGGACAGCGCGGTGAGCGCATAGGCCCCCAGCAGCGACAATTGCGGCACGAAGGCATAGGCAGCGGGACTGTCTGTGCCGAGCCGCACGCTGTTGAGCACGGTCAGCGCATAGACAAAGGTGCCGATCAGCGTGGCGAGCGAGAACTGGTTGCCCTTGTCCTCGAGGAAATTGGACAGCAGCCGCGGGCCATAGGTGCCGCTGGCATAGGCAACCGCCGCGATGGTGATCGAAAACACCGTCGCCGCCGCGCCCAGCATCGATCCGGCGATGATCTGCAGCATGGTATGCGCGCTGCCCGGCGTCGCGGCGAGCGGCGGGCCGGCCGCTTCGATTGCATCGCCATAGCCGCGATGATCGAGCGACAGCGTCACCACCGCCAGCACCAGCGCCCCGCACACGAACAGCGCCGGATAAAACCAGTAATTCGCGTCAAGCCGCGCCCATAGCCAGCTGAGTCTTGCCCTCATGCGGGGTTCAACGCCTGGGCGAGGGGAAGGCTCCCGCCTTGGCCCTCACCGCGCCCCCAGATCGCCCTTGCCGACCGTGGCACTGGCCATTTCCAGCATCTTGTCGAGGCTGGCCTTGGCGCGCAGGCGCAGGCCTTCCTCGATCTCGATCCGGGGGGTCAGGTCGCGCAGGGAGAGATAGAGCTTCTCCAGCGTATTGAGCGCCATATAGGGGCAGATGTTGCAATTGCAGTTCCCGTCCGCCCCGGGCGCGCCGATGAAGGTCTTGTGCGGCAGCGCCTTTTCCATCTGGTGGATGATATGCGGCTCGGTCGCCACGATCAGCGTGTCGCCCGGGAAATTCCCCGCGAATTTGAGGATCCCGCTGGTCGAGCCGACATAATCGGCATGGTCGATGATCGCGGGCGGGCATTCGGGATGCGCCGCCACCGGCGCGCCGGGATGCTGCGCCATCAGCTTGATCAGCTCGGTCTCGCTGAAGGCTTCATGCACGATGCACACGCCCGGCCACAGCAGCATTTCGCGGTTGAACTTGCGGCTCAGATAGCCGCCCAGATGGCGATCAGGCCCGAAGATGATCTTCTGTTCGGGCGGGATCTGGGCCAGGATCGTCTCGGCGCTGGAGCTGGTCACGATCACATCGCTGAGCGCCTTCACCTCGGTCGAGCAATTGATATAGGTCAGCGCGATATGATCGGGATGCGCCGCGCGGAAGGCCTTGAACTTTTCCGGCGGGCAGGAATCCTCCAGGCTGCAGCCGGCATCGAGATCGGGCAGCACCACGATCTTTTCGGGGCTGAGGATCTTGGCGGTATCGGCCATGAACTTGACCCCGCAAAAGGCGATCACCTCGGCATCGGTGGCCGCCGCCTTGCGGCTCAGCTCAAGGCTGTCACCCACGAAATCGGCGAGATCCTGAATCTCGGGCCGCTGGTAATAATGCGCCAGGATCACCGCATTGCGTTCTTTGCGCAAGCGGTTGATTTCGTCGAGCAGGTCGGTGCCGGTGGGTAGTCTGGTTGCGAAGGTCATGCTGTCTCCTGCAGGCGATATAGCGCGGCGTGCGGAGAATTCACGCCCTGATCGTCCAAATATCCTCTGCCCGGCCCACGCGGCCCTGCCGCTCCAGCTCGATCAGATGGGCCAGCACCGATTGCCCGGCGGCGGGCCGCAGCCGCTCGTCGAGGCCCTTGTACATCAGCGGCACAAGCTCCGCGATTGCGCGCGGGCCTTCGCCCAGCAGGCGCAATATCTGCCGTTCGCGCTGCTTCCTGTGCCCGATCATCCCGCGCACCAGCTGGCGCGGCCTGGTCACCGCCGGGCCGTGGGCGGGGTAATAGATGCTGTCCTCGCGGTCATAGAGCCGGGTCAGGCTGGCCATGTAATCGGCCATGTCGCCATCGGGCGGCACCACCACGCTGGTGGACCAGCCCATCACATGATCGCCGGTGAACAGCGCGCCGCTTTCCTCCAGCGCATAGCATAGATGGTTCGAGGTATGGCCCGGCGTGGCCACGGCGGTGAGGGTCCAGCCGGGGCCGGTCAGCTGCTCGCCATCGGCCAGCACGCGGTCAGGGGCATAGGATCTGTCGAACGGGGCATCGACGCGCGGTTCGCCGCTTTCGATCACCAGCGGGGCGCAGCCGATCACCGGGGCGCCGGTCATGCGGGCCAGCGGGGCGGCGCCGGGGGAATGATCGCGGTGGGTATGGGTGCAGGCGATCACCGCCACTTTGGCATCGCCGATCGCTGCGGCCAGCGCGGCGAGGTGATCGGCATCGTCCGGCCCCGGATCGATCACCGCCAGCACTCCCTGGGCCCCGATCAGATAGCTCTGGGTGCCGGTGAAGGTGAAGGGCGAGGGATTGGGCGCGAGAACGCGGCGCACCAGCGGCTCGAGGCTTTCGGTGGCGCCGGTCGGCCAGGGTTTGGGGGGAAGGGCCATGCTCCCCCTTTGCCGCCCGCCTCGGCCGAAGTCGAGCGCCGCGAAGCGGGCCTAGAGCTGGCTGACCCGGTCCCCCAGCCGCTCGCGCAGCCGGTGGACCGCGCTGGGCTGCATCCTGAAATTCTCCTGCCACGCCGCGTCGAGCCGTTCGATCCGCGCAAACAGCCGCTCGGTCGTGGCAACCAGGCCGCGCAATTCAGGGGTCAGCATCGCCAGCTGGGTGGTATCGGAGCGAGCGGTCCTGGCCGGCAGGCGGCCATGGCGGCGCAGCTGCAGCTGGGTCAGCTCGCCGGCAAAATAGGCCCGCTGGTTCAGCAGCCAGGCGATTACATGCATCATCCGGGTGGTGGTGCGCAGCGCCTCGCAGGACAGGGCGATGCGGGCCAGATCCTCGTCCATGCTGGCATCGTCGAGCCGGCCCGACAGATCGAACGCGGCGCGCACCTCGTCAGCGAGGAGCAGCGCCTCATTGTAAAGCGCTTCCACAATATGCGGATTTATGTCGGTCGGCCCCGTCATCAGCGCCCTTCGCTAGACCTGCCGCGCGCGCTTCGCCAGCACCCCCGGGCGCTTTTCCCGATCGAAATCGCCACTGTCCCGCAGCGGAACGATTTGCAGCCGGATGGGGCGGGGGTGGGCGCATGCGCCAACCCGCTTTGCTTTGCCGCAGGGCGGGCAGGTCAGGCGATGATATCCGGGGTCAGATAATCTTCGAGCAGCGAGATCTGGTCCCTCAGACGCAGCTTGCGCTTCTTCAGCCGGGCGATCTGCAGCTGATCCTGGGAGCCGGCCGCCGTCAGCGCGTCAATCGCCGCGTCCAGATCGCGGTGTTCAATGCGCAGCGACGGCCAGGTTCTTGCGCATCTCGTCTTCATTCACGCCTTCGAAACTCCCAGGCCAAACCCGCGAACTGCACGCCTTGCCGCAATTGCCGGGCAGCAGGATTTGCCGATCTAGGAGTATTATGTTTTGATGACAATCGCGCGGCTTCGCCCGCTTGGCGAGTCGCCCCCAGGGCCATCTTTTCGGTGGCCCGCTGGATGAAGGAGCTTGCCAATGGAATCATCTCACATCGCCGCCCTGCAATCGAAGCACGAAGGGCTTGAACGCCGCATACGCGAAGAGATGAACCGCCCCGCACCTGACGAGGCATTTGTGCAGACACTCAAGAAACAGAAGCTGCGCCTCAAGCAGGAGACTCACCGAACACTGACCAGGCATTCACTGCCCTGCGCGCGCAATCCGCCCGCCAGACATTCCCTTGGCGGCCAATGTGCGATAGGCGGCAGTTATCATGAGTGCCGTCGCCGCCGCCCGTTCGATCCTGACCCAGCTTCACGAGGTGATGGCATCGCGCCTGCACGCGCAGGGCAAGCTCAACCAGGTCGTCGATATCATCGGCGAGGCGCTGGATAGCGAAGTCTGCTCGATCTATCTCCTGCGCGAAGGGATGCTGGAGCTCTTCGCTACCCGCGGCCTCAACCAGAGCGCGGTCCATCGTCACCCGCATGGGGGTGGGCGAAGGGCTGACCGGGCTGATCGCGGCCAATGTCGAAACGCTCAACCTTGCCGAGGCAACCGCTCATCCCGAATTCCAGTATCGCCCCGAAACCGGCGAGGAAAAATTCCATTCCTTCGCCGGCGTGCCGATCGTGCGGCGCGAACGCGCGGTGGGCGTGCTCACCGTCCAGCATGTCGATCCGCGCCGCTATGAGGAAGTCGAGATCGAGGCGTTGCAGACCGTGGCGATGGTGCTGGCCGAATTGATCGACAATGCCGGGCTGGTCGATGCAGAAGACGCGGCCGGGTGTCCAGTCGCGGCCTGTCGGAACCCGATACGCTTGACCGGGCTGACCCTGGTCAAGGGGCTGGCCACGGGTGTGGCGGTGTTCCACCAGCCGCGCATCAACATCGAACATACCGTGGCCGAGGATACCGAGGCCGAACGCCAGCGCGTCTATCTCGCCTTCGACAGGATGCGCGAACAGATCGACCAGATGGCGAGCCAGGCCGAATTCGGCGTAGGGGGCGAGCATGAGGCGGTGCTCGAGACCTACAAGATGTTCGCCTATGACGAAGGCTGGAGCCGGCGCATCAATGAAGCGATCGATTCCGGCCTCACCGCCGAGGCGGCGATCGAGCGGGTCCAGCAGCGCACCCGCATGCGCATGCGCGAGATCGACGATCCGCTGCTGGCCGACCGGATGCACGATCTGGAGGATCTGGCGAACCGGCTGCTGCGGATCGTTTCGGGCCAGCTCGGCACCGCGGCCAGCAGCGGGCTGCGCGAGCGATACGATCCTGATCGCGCGCAATCTCGGCCCGGCCGAACTGCTTGAATATGACCGGCGGCGGCTCAAGGGCGTGGTGCTGGAGGAAGGCTCGCTCACCGCGCATGTGGTGATCGTGGCGCGCGCGATGGGCGTTCCGGTGATCGGGCGGGTGCGCAATGCCCGCTCGCTGATCCGCGAAGGCGATACGCTGCTGCTCGATGCCGATCAGGGGCTGGTGACCGCGCGCCCGACCGCCTAGCGATGATCGAGGCTTTCGAAACGCGCTTCGCCAAGAGCAAGGAACGCCAGGCCGCCTATGCCAAATTGCGCGATGTCGAACCCTTCAGCCGCTGCGGCACGCGCATCACCGTGATGATGAACGCCGGGCTGCGCGATGACATGCCCAATCTCAGCCTGACCGGGGCCGACGGGATCGGGCTGTTCCGCACCGAATTCCAGTTTCTGGTTTCCGCCGCCATGCCCCAGCGCGAACAGCCAGACGCGGCTCTATCGCGACGTGCTCGAAGTCGGCGGGCGAACGGCCGGTGATCTTCCGCACGGTCGATATCGGCGGCGACAAGTCGCTCGCCTATCTGCGCAATGAAAATTCCGACAATGACGAAAATCCGGCGATGGGCTGGCGCGCGCTGCGGCTGGCGCTGGAACGCGAAGGGCTGATGAAGGCCCAGGCGCGCTCGCTGCTCGAAGCCGCCGCCGGCAATACGCTCAACGTGATGTTCCCGCTGGTGTCCGAGCCGTGGGAATTCGATGCCGCGCGGGCGGTGTTCGAAAGCCAGCTGGCCTTTCTCAAGGCGCGCAAGAAGAAGCTGCCCGAGCGAAATCCGCTATGGCGTGATGCTCGAAGTGCCCGCGCTGGCCGAACAGCTCGATATCCTGCTGCCCAATATTTCCTTCCTCTCGATCGGCACCAATGATCTGACCCAGTTCCTGTTCGCCGCGGATCGGGCCAATCCCAAGCTTGCCGAGCGCTATGACTGGGTCAGCCCGTCGATCCTGCGCTTCATGCGGCGGGTGGTGATGGCCACTGCCGGGCATCCGGTGGATGTTACCGTCTGCGGCGAGATGGGCGGACGGCGGCTGGAGGCGCTGGCGCTGCTCGGGCATCGGGATCCGCCGGCTTTCGATCACCCCGGCTGCGGTCGGCCCGATCAAGGAACTGGTGCGCAAGGTCGATCTTGCCGAGATCGGCGAGGCGATGAACGGCTGGCTCGCCGCACCGCCGCCCAATATGCGCGTGGCGCTGGAACAATGGGCGGGCGAACGCGGGATCGATTTCGACTAAAGCGGGCCGGCGTTGCATTTGCCGCAACGGGGGATCGCCCTGTCGCGCAAGGCCTTGTTGCAGCGCAACGAATGCTTGACTTCGCCTGGCCACGCCCGTTGTGTGGTGGTTAACGGCTTTCGCAGGCCGTCTCAATGCATCGGCCCGTTTTCAGGGCCCGGAATCAGGCCCCCATCATCGGAGCACGGATGGTCGAGGAAGACATCAGCACTGAGCAGTATGAGCTTCCGGTTGCGGTTGGTGACAAGCTGCGCGCCGCGCGCGAGGCCAAGGGGCTGAGCCTTGAGCAGCTCGCCGCCGAAACGCGGATCACCCAGCGGCACCTGGCCCATATCGAGGCCGGCGAGTTCGATCAGCTGCCGGGGCGCACCTATGCGGTGGGCTTCTCGCGGACCTTCGCCAAGATCGTCGGGCTCGATGATGCCGCCATCGCGCAGGAGGTGCGTGACGAGCTGTCGCTGATCGCCCCGCGCGATCAGCGCACGCTGACCTTCGAGCCGGGCGATCCGATGCGCGTGCCCTCTGCGCGGCTGGCGTGGATCTCTGCGCTGGCCGCGCTGGTGCTGTTCATCGGCGGCGCGGTGTTCGTGTGGACCACTTTCGTGGCGCCGGGTGGTTCGCTGCCCTGGCTCAGCGATCCTGCCAGGCCCGCCCCTGCGATCAGGCCGGCGCAGGCCGCCGCGTCCAGTTCTGCCGATACCTTCGGGCGCAGTGGTGTTCACCGCGCTGGAAGACGGCATCTGGGTCAAGTTTTACGATGCCAAGGGCAGCCAGCTGATGCAGAAGCAGATGGCCATGGGCGAAAGCTACACCGTGCCGGGCGATGCGGCGGGCCCGCAGATCTGGACCGGGCGGCCCGATGCGCTGGCGATCACCATCGGGGGCAAGGCGATTGCTCCGCTGGCGCGCAGCGAGCAGGTGATGAAGGATGTGCCGGTCAGCGCCGCCGCGCTCCTCGCCCGTCCGCCGGAAGCTGCGGCCATGCCGGCCATGCCGACCGCGCCGGGATCATCCGCGCCGGGATCATCCGCGCCGGTATCATCCGCGCCGGGGCCATCGCCCACAGCTTAGCGGGGCTGCCCGCTCGACAAGCGAATCGCGGCTTGGCACAATTCGCAGCGGATTGTTTCGGGGAATGTTTGGGCGCGCCGTTCAGTTGCGGTATGGGCTTGGCCCGCCATGGTGCGGGCAATCGGATGGACAGGAGGATGGGACAATGGTGACCGGTTGGGCGCGACATGCGCCGGGTGGTCTTGGCACTGGCGCTGGCAGGCACCGGGCTCTCGGTCTTGCCGGGGGCAGCGCAGGCGCAGGAAGACGATGCGCGGCTGCGCAAGATCGAATCCGAAGTGCGGGCGCTGCAGCGCACGGTGTTCCCCGGCGGTGACGGGCGGTATTTCTCGCCTGAAGTGATCACGCCGGGCCAGCCAGCCTCGGGCCAGGCGGCATCGCCCCAGATCGGCAACGGCAGCCCGGGCACCCCTTCGACCTCGGTCGTCACCGATATTCTCGGGCGGCTCGATGCGATGGAAGCGCAGCTTGCGCGGCTGACCGCGCAGACCGAAGAAAACACCAATGCCATCGCCAAGCTCGCCGCCAGGGTGGACGCGCTTGAACCGCATGCGCCCCCGCCGGAGGCCGCCGCACCCAGCGTCGCCGCCCCGCCGATGGCGCAGGCGCAGACCCCGCCGCCTGCCGCGCAGCAGCCGGCGCCCGCAATCAATGCGCCATTGGCCCAGACGCCCAAGCCTGCGGCTGCCACCCCTGCAGCGCCAACGCCAGCCCCTGCCGCCGCCCCCACGCCCGAGCGGCTCGCGGCTGTGCAGCAGATCGCCAAGCCCAGCACCGACGATGCCGGGGATGATGAATATACCTATGGCTTCCGCCTGTGGGATGCGAAATTCTATCCCGAGGCAGAGCAGCAATTGCGGCTGTTCGTGGATCAATATCCCAAGCATTGGCGGATGACCTATGCCCGCAACCTGCTGGGCCGCGCCTATCTCGACGATGGCAAGCCGCGCGAGGCGGCGCCGTGGTTCCTGCAGAATTATCAATCGGACAAGACCGGCGAACGGGCGGCGGACAGCCTGCTCTATCTCGCCGAATCGATGATCGCGATCAAGGATACCAAGCGCGCCTGCCTGGCGCTGGCCGAATTCAGCGATGTCTATCCCGCGCTCGCCACTGGCAGGCTGATGGGGCAATATCGGGCCGACATCGCCAAGGTGAAATGCAGCTGACGGGAGACCGGCGATTGACGCGCTCCCACACAGGCTGATCGCGCGTTTCGCTGCCGATCTCGCCCAGATCTGGCCCGAAGGCGACAGGCTGGGGCTGGCGGTTTCGGGCGGGCCGGACAGTCTTGCGCTGCTGCTGCTGGCCAAGGCGGCGATCCCCGAGCGGATCGAGGCCGCCACGGTCGATCATGGCCTGCGGCCCGGCAGCGCGTCGGAGGCGGCGATGGTGGCAGAACTATGCGCCGCCTATGGCATTCCGCACCGCATCCTGAATGTAAAGGTTGCGCGCGGCAATCTGCAGGACAAGGCGCGCGCCGCGCGTTACGCCGCGCTGGGCAGATGGATGGAGGATCGCGGGCTCGCCGCCCTGGCCACCGCGCATCATGCCGATGATCAGGCAGAGACCCTGCTGATGCGGCTCAATCGCGGCAGCGGGGTCGCCGGGCTCGCCGGGGTGCGCGCGCGCGGGCAGGTGCCGGGCACCCGACTGGCGCTGATCCGCCCGCTGATCGGCTGGCGGCGCGCAGAGCTGGCGCAGATCGTCGAAAATTCGGGGCTCGAAGCGGCGCAGGATCCCTCGAACGAGGATCCGCGCTTTGACCGGGTGCGTATCCGCGAGGCGCTGCAACAGGCCGACTGGCTCGACATCGGAGCGATTGCGGCCAGCGCGGCGCTATCTCGCCGAGGCCGAGGGCGTGCTGCAATGGGCGACCCAGCGCGAATGGGAAGAAGCGGTGCGGGTCGGCGAAGGGGAGATCCGCTACAGCCCCTCAGCGCCGCCCGCGATCCGCATTCGCGTGCTCGCCCGCGCGATCGGCATGCTCGGGGCGGAGCCGCGGCTCGGCTCGGTCGCGCTATTGCTCAAGCGGTTGCAGAACGGCAAGGATGCGACGCTGGCCGGGGTGGTCGCGCGGGTCGAGCAGGATTACTGGATCTTGCGCCGCGAACCGCCGCGCCGGGTGCAGGGCCCGACCTGACGCCGCGCCGGCCGCCGCTCAGCTGTTGATCAGGGACTGCCCGACGCCTGTGGTCTTGCCGCGGGTGATGATCACCACATCGCCCTTGCTGGCGATGGCGAATAATTTCGAGGCGAATGCATCGGGGGTGGAAATGCAGCCATGGCTGGCATAGCCATTTTCCACTGCATGGCCGCCATGGATCGCCACCCCGTCCGAGGTCAGCCGCAGAGTCCAGGGCATCGGCGCATTGTCATATTTCTCGGAGACATTGTGGCGCTCCTTCGACATGATCGGGAAGCGGCCAAGCGGGGTGGGGTGATCCTCGGTCCCCAGCAGCACCGCCGTGGCGCCGATCTCATAGCCATCGCGGAACACCGAAAGCACCCGCGCATCGAGATCCACCGTCATCACCAGCGGGCCGGACGGCACCCCGGCTTCGTCCCAGAACCATTGGCCATATTTGATCGGCTCGTCGATCTGCAGCACGCGCTTGATCACAAAGGGGGTGTTGGGATCGAGCGAGGGCTTGGCGGCGGCGGCGGCGGCCAGCTGCGCGTCCTGACTGGCGGGCGCGGATTGCGGCGCGGATTGAGTGGGGGCGTGATCCTGATTGAGGCCCAGCACCTGCGCGGCGGTGAGCTTGGGCGCGGCATCCTCGCCCAGCGCATTGCCGGCGAGCGAGAGGCTCACCACGGCGAGCACGGCGGCCAGGCTGGCGCCGCCGATCCATTTGAGAGCGGGCCATTTGAGAGCGGGTTTCATGCCGCGCTTATGCCCCAAAATGCATGGTAAAGGCCAGAGGCTGCACCGCCGGCGTCTCTTGGCGGGACGCGGGCCCCCCAAAGGTTAACGCCCCAGCCGGGTTCCGCCCCGCGCTAATCCAAAGTGGCAGGACCATAGCGGCAGGCTTCAGCCATGCGCCCCGAAATGATTGGCGATCGCGGTGGTGATGCGCAGCGACAGCTTGTTCGCGCGCTCGATCGGATCGACGAAATCGCGCTGGATGAAATCATAGCCCTCGCCTGCAACTTCGGGATAGTCGGTCGGTTCGTTCAGCGCGAAATCGCCGATCTTGGGGAAGCTGGTGGGGAAGGCCCGGCGCAATTGCGCCAGCGCATCGTCAATCCTCAGGGTGAAGACCATCTCCAGCACATCCTCGCGGCTGAAATGTCATTGGCGCGGCTGAACACCGGCACCGAAACCGCACGGATGAACATATGCTGGAACAGCGCCAGGCGGATCGCCTGCAGCACGCCGATCGCGCGGCGGATCGGCTCGCGCTCGGGCTGCGGGTCCTCATCGGGGATCAGCACCAGCAGGCGGTGCAGCTTGAGCGCATCGATCCGCAGGCGCGAGGCGAGCCGGCGGAACACGCCCACCCGGTCATCCTGCACCAGATATTCGGCCAGCGCCTCGCAGGCGTCGGACAGATGGCTCTCGGTGCCGCGATAGGGGCGGCTGGCCCAATAGGCGGAGTTGAACAGCTCGCCATAGGCGGCGACGGTCTTGATGCTGGACAGCGCATTGGCCGCGCGCACCAGGCGGATGATCTGGCGCCCGCGGTCGCTGTCCTTGAGCAGCGCGGCCAGCTCTTCGTAATTGCCGTCTGCCGCGGTGCCGATGCCGCAGATCACATTCACCGGATAGCCCAGCTGCTGCAGGATCGCATTATGCGGGATCGCGCGGATCTGGCGCAGGCTCATCTCGCGATCGGCCGAAATGTCCGACTGGCGGCGCGACACCCGGCTGCCGGTGGAATTGAGCATGCCCAGGCCAAAGGCGGTGATCGCGCGGGAATAGGTCCGGCTTTCAAGGTGATGGCGCTGGTGATCGCGGATCGCGCGGTAGAAATCGAGGCTCAGATCGGTGCGGCGATAGAACTGGTCGGTCGGCGCATCGGGATCGGTTTCCGACGGGCGCAGCTCGGCGATCCGGGTGAGGGTGGCCAGCGCCAGCTCGGCGGTGGCGAAGAACAGAGATAGCCATCGCCGCCCTGGAAACTCACTTCGGGTTCCAGCACGATCCCCGCGCGCACGAAGCGCCGCCGCGCCCAGGGCGACAGCGGCCAGGCCAGCCGGTCCTCGATCTGAATGGGGATGGGCACCGCGGCCCATGCTCTCGCCATGGGTGTCGAAGATCAGCGCGGCGACATCGGTCAAGCCGTTGGCCGCCATCGCCTGCGCCAGCCGGCCCTGCAGCCGCTCGATCGCCAGGCTCGCCGGCACCTGCCCGACGAACCGCCCGGCATCGGAAAAGCCGGTCTGGATCGCAACCCGCCCGCGCTCGCGGACATAGGTCTGGTAAAGCGTCCTCGGCCAGCAGCGCATCGAGGAAGCGCCCGCCATGTTCCAGCGCGCTCTCGGTCTCGAACAAGGGCGAGACATCGACCTTGTCGTCGATCCCGAACAGGCGCGCGAAATAGAGCGCGGCCAGGATGGTGGAAGGCTGTTCGCATTCGGCGATCAGCATGCGGATCGGGGCGTCGCCATCGATATGGTGGAGGATCTGCGCCATCGCCAGGAACTGGCGGATCGCGGTGCTGCTCTCGATCGCCAGCGCGGCGAAGTTCGACGCGGTGCGGCTTCACCGTTTCCAGCAATTCGCGCAGCCGGACCAGCGCGCCCTCTGCTGGCGAGGTCGAGCTCGCCTTCCGGATCGATCACCCGGCGGATCGCGTTGTGCAGCTGGCTGGCATTGACGCGGAAGTGGATCCAGCCCGCGCCCAGCCCGTCGGCGCGCATCGCGGCGCCAGGGTCTTGAGCGCGATCGCCCGCTCCAGGCTCGGCGCCGCGCGCTTCCTCATCCAGCGCCTCGATCAGCGGGGTGAGCGAAAGCAGCTTGGCCGGATCATCGGCGGTCAGGCGGTTGGCCGCGGCAGACAGCGCCTCGGGATCGGCTCAGGTCGCCGGCGAAATCGGCGGCCCGGTCGGCTGGAATAGGCGGTGGCGGCGCGCAGGCCTGTCCAGCAGCGGATGCGCCGGATCGATCGCCTCGAGCGCGGCGACGTAGCGCTCCAGCCGCTCGGCCTTTTCGCTCAGGCGGAAGCCGATCGAATGTGTACCATTTGATGTCGGTCCGCCCGTCCATGTCATAGCCGACCCAGCTGGCGAAGCGGAACGGCAGCGGCTTGAACCCGTGCCATTTGTCGGGCCAGCGCCGCGCGGCTTCGGCCAGCAGCGCAGCCGACCAGCGTGTCGCGCGCATCGGCGGCATGGGCGATCGCCTCCAGCGCGCGGTCATGCTCGAAGGCGAGGGTGATGCTGCGGCCGCTCGCCCGGGGCGGCGCAGGCTGCGGCGTCGATTGCCGCCTCGCTGCGACGCTGCCCCGGCCACGGCGGCGGTCTCGCGCCGGGGAGAGCAGGAAGGTCGGATGGGCGGTGAACACGCAATGGAGCTGCGGACGTTCCCAGCGGGTGCTGAACTCCCAGAAATCCGTCCGGCTCGGCGGCGAGGCGTTCGGCAAAGCCCGCCAGATTGGCCTGCGGATCGACCGGCTCGACCAGCCGCCGCAGCCGTCCGGCGCGGCTCTGCAGCGCTTCGCATTCGAGCTCGGCGATCATGCTCTCGACCGTGTCGAGCGTCAGCTCGCCGGCTTCGATCTCGCGCGACAGTTCCAGCGAGAGCTGAAAGGCCGGATTGAACAGCGGCGTATCATTGGTGTGGTCGCGCAGAGCTTCGAGGCGGGCGAGCAGGTCGGCGACGCTCTTCATCAGGCCGATACCCCCTGGGCCAGAGTGCTGGCCTTGCGCGCGGCTTCGGCCACCGCGACGTAATCGGGCGGCCCCTTGGGCACGATCCAGCTGCCGCCGACGCAGAGCACCGCCTCGAGCGCGAGCCAGTCCGGGCGCGGTCGCCTGGGTGATCCCGCCGGTCGGGCAGAAGCGGACCTGGCCGAAGGGCGCGGCGAGCGCCTTGAGCGCCGGGATCCCGCCGGCGGCCATCGGCGGGGAAGAACTTGAACCGGGTCAGCCCCAGATCGAGCCCGCGCATGATATCGCCGGCCGTGGCGATGCCGGGCAGAAAGGGCACGCCGGCGGCGATCGCCGCCTTGCCGAGCGGCTCGGTAAGGCCGGGCGAGACGATGAACTCGCTGCCCGCTTTCAGCGCCGCATCCAGCTCGGCGCGGATTGGTCACCGTGCCCGCGCCGACGATCGCGCCGGGCACCTGCTTCATCTCGCGGATCACATCGAGCGCGGCAGGCGGTGCGCAAGGTCACTTCGAGCACCCGCAGCCCGCCGGCCACCAGCGCTTCGGCCAGCGGGCGGGCCTGGCCCAGATCGTCGACCACCAGCACCGGGATCACCGGCGCGGTGCGCATGATCGTCTTCAATCGGTTGAGTCATGCCGTTTCTCCCCATTGGTGCGCTGGCAAAGGCGGCCGCGGCGCCGAACAGGCCCGGCTGCGGATGGGTGATGAGTTTGACCGGCAGGCCGGCCATCATCTGTTCGTAGCGGCCCTTGAAGGCGGAAGCGTTCGGCAAAGCCTGAAGTGGGCAAGATAGTCGCGCAGGCGGTAACCCAACCCGCCCGCGATCACCACCGCGCTTGCGCCATGGCCAAGCGCAAAATCGCCCGCCACGCTGCCCAGCGCCAGGCAGAAACGCTCGACCGCGGCGGCGGCGAGGCTGTCCTGGCCGGCAAGGCCCAGTTCCCACAGGCTTGCGATCGCCATGTTCGGGCACCGCGCGGTTCTCGATCGCGGCGAGCGCGTGGTAGATTTCGCACGATCCCGGGGCCGGACACGATCCGTTCGGTCGAGACCCGGCGATGGCGCTTCCGCAGCCGGGCCAGGATCGCATCATCGATCGCATCGACCGGCGCGAAATCGACATGGCCGCCTTCGGTCGCCTGAACGTGATAGGGCGCGGCCGCAGCAGAGCCGCCGCTGCGCCACAGATGGGCGACGCCCAGCCCGGTGCCGGGGCCGATCACGCTGATCGTGCCCAGCGCGGGCAGCGGCACATCGGGGCCGGTGAGATGGAGAAGATCATCGGCCTGCGCGCGCGCCACCGCATGGGCGACCGCCGCAAAATCGTTGAGCACGATCGCCCGGTCGAGCCCCAGCTGCTCGTCGATCTGCGCCGGTCTGGATCACCCAGCTGTTGTTGGTCATGCGCACGGTCTCGCCGCTGACCGGCCCGGCGATGGCGATCGCGGCGCCGCGCGGCACCGGCGCCGGGCAGGCGGCGTTCAAACTCGTCCCATGCGGATTTGAGGCTGGCGAATTCCCCGGTCTTGAGGGTCTCGGTCTCGCCCAGCGAGATCTCGCCCTGCGCATTGACCGAGGCGAGCGCAAAGCGTGCATGGGTGCCGCCGATATCGACCGCGACCAGATCTGTCACAACCCGGCCATGGCGAGCATGGCGGAGGCGCCGTGTTCGGCGCCGTCGGCATTGGTGCGGAACATGGCGAAGAGTTCGCGGCCCAGGCCGGGGTCTTCGCGCGGGGGGCTGGCCGGGGTGCGGGCGGAGAGATCGGCGCTGGTCGAGAGCGTGCCGCTGGCGGCGCACAGCTTCACCATGTCGCCATCGCGCAGCAGCGCCAGCGGGCCGGATTTGCCCTGGCGATCGCCCAGCGCCTCGGGCGTGACATGGATCGCCGCGGGCACCTTGCCCGATGCGCCGGACATGCGCCCGTCGGTGACCAGCGCCACGCGGTAGCCGCGATCCTGCAGCACGCCCAGCGGCGGGGTCAGCTTGTGCAGTTCGGGCATGCCATTGGCGCGCGGGCCCTGGAAGCGCACCACCACCACCACATCGCGGTCAAGCTCGCCCGCGCTGAAGGCATGGGCCACATCCTCCTGGCGTTCGAACACCCGGCACGGGGCCTCGATCGTCCAGCGCTCGCTGATCGACCGCGCTGGTCTTGAAGCGTCGCGCGGCCGAGATTGCCCTCGACCAGCCGCATCCCGCCATCCGGGCTGAACGGGTCGCTCGCCGGGCGCAGCATGGTGTCATCGCGCGCTCGGCCCGGTGGCGCGCCAGATCAGCGCCTCGCCGTCCAGCGCCGGCTCCTGCGCATAGTCGCCCAGATCCCCGCCGCCGACGGTCATCACATCGCGGTGCGCCAGCCCCGCATCGAGCAGTTCGCCGATCACATAGCCGATGCCGCCGGCGGCGTGGAAGTGGTTCACATCGCCCGAGCCATTGGGATAGACCCGCGCGATCAGCGGCACCGCGCTGCGACAGGTCGGACAGATCCTCCCAGTCGAGCATCGATCCCGGCCGCGCGGGCGATCGCCGGCAGATGGATCGCATGATTGGTCGATCCGCCGGTCGCCAGCAGGCCGACGCAGGCATTGACGATCGCCTTTTCATCGACGCAGCGCCGCCAGCGGGCGATAATCCTCGCCGTCGCGCGCAATGGCCGCCAGCCGCTGGGTCGCAGCGCGGGTCAGCGCCTGGCGCAGCGGGGTGTTCGGGGTGACGAAGGCCGCGCCCGGCATGATGCAGCCCCATCAGCTCCATCATCATCTGGTTGGAGTTGGCGGTGCCGTAAAAGGTGCAGGTGCCCGGCGAGTGATAGCTCGCGCTCTCGCTCTCGAGCAGCTCGGCCCGGCTCGCCTTGCCTTCGGCATAGAGCTGGCGGACCTTCTGCTTTTCCTTGTTGGCGATCCCGGTGGGCATCGGCCCGCTGGGCACGAACATCGCCGGCAGATGGCCAAAGCGCAGCGCGCCGATCAGCAGGCCGGGCACGATCTTGTCGCAAATGCCCAGCAGCAGCGCCCCGTCATACATCGCATGGCTCAGCGCCACCGCGGTGGAGAGCGCGATCACATCGCGGCTGAACAGCGACAGCTCCATCCCCGGCTGGCCCTGGGTCACCCCGTCGCACATCGCCGGGGTCGCGCCCGCGACCTGCGCGGTGGCGCCCACCTCGCGCGCCCACAGCTTCATCTGCGCGGGATAGCGGCCATAGGGCTGATGCGCGGAGAGCATGTCATTATAGGCGGTGACGATCGCCAGATTGGGCCCGCGCTGGGCCTTCATCGCCGCCTGATCCTCCAGCGCCCCGGCATAGGCATGGGCAAGGTTGGAGCAGGACACCTGATTGCGGTCGGGCTGGCTGGCCGCCTCGCGCTCGATCAGCTCGAGATAGGCGCCGCGCGACGGCTTCGACTTCTCGATGATCCGCTGCGTCACCCGCGCAATGGTGGGGTGGAGATCACTCATGCCCGTCACTCATGCCCATCATTCATGCCCGTCATTCATGCCACGTGACCCCGTCGCGCTCGGCCAGCGCGATCGCCGCAGAGGGGCCCCAGCTGCCGGCGGTATAGGTCTTGGGGTTCAGCCCCTCTGCCGCCCAGGTCGCGCGGATCTGGTCGATCCAGTTCCATTGCGCCTCGACCTCGTCGCGCCGCACGAACAGCGTCTGGTCGCCCTCGATCAGATCGAGCAGCAGCCGCTCATAGGCGATCCGCCGCTGGGTGCCGGTGAAGGCATCGGGCATGGCGATATTGAGCGGGACCTTGCGCAGGCGGATGCCCTCGCGGTCAAGCCCGGGCACCTTGGCCATCAGCGACAGGGTGATGTTCTCTTCCGGCTGGATCCCGATCAGCAGGCTGTTGGGATCGCTGCGCGCGCCATTGCCGAAGATCGAATGCGGCACCGGGCGGAACTGCACCAGGATCTCGGTCGTGCGGCGCATCAGCCGCTTGCCGGTGCGCAGATAGAACGGCACGCCCTTCCAGCGCCAATTGTCGACATGCGCCTTGATCGCCACAAAGGTCTCGGTGTCGCTCTCGCGCCCCAGCTCCTCGTCATAGCCGGGCACCGCCGCGCCCTGGATCGCGCCCGCGCGATATTGCCCGGTCACCGCCTCGCTCGGCGCAATCGGGCGCAGCGCCCGCAGCACCTTGACCTTCTCATCGCGCACCGCGGTCGAATCGAAGCTGGCCGGCGGCTCCATCGCCACCAGCGCCAGCAGCTGCAGCATGTGGTTCTGCACCATGTCGCGCAAAGCGCCCGCGCCGTCATAAAAATCGACCCGGCTTTCCAGCCCGACAGTCTCCGCCACGGTGATCTGCACATGATCGATATGCGCGGCATTCCACAGCGGCTCGAACATGATATTGCCAAAGCGCATCGCCAAAAGGTTCTGGACCGTCTCCTTGCCCAGATAATGGTCGATCCGGAAAATCCGGTCCTCGGCAAAGGCGGCGGCAACCGCGTCATTGATCTCGCAGCTCGTCGCCAGATCGGTGCCGAGCGGCTTCTCCAGCCCGATGCGGACATTGCCCTGGGTCAGCCCGGCGGCCTGCAGCCCGGCAATGGTCGGCTCAAACAGGCTCGGCGCGGTCGACAGAAAGATCGCCAGCCCCTGCTCGGACTTGTGCTCGGACTTGCCCAGCACTTCCGCCAGCTTGGCAAAGCCGTCCAGATCGGTCGCATCGAGCGGCTGATAATGCAGCCGGTTGAGAAAGGTCGCCACCCCGCCGCGCCGCTCCGCCGGGAGGAACTTCTCCAGCGCCGCACGGGCGAAATTGCGATAGCCCAGCGTGTCATAATCCGACCGCGCTGTGCACACGATCCGCAGATCTGGATCCACCAGCCCATCCGCATCCAGCGCACAAAGCGAAGGCAGCAGCATCCGCTGCGCCAAATCCCCCGTGGCACCAAACAGCAGCAGACGATCTGCTACAAAGCTCATCGGATGTCGGTTCCTTTTCAGCCCCGCAGGCGCGTTTGATCGTGCTGCACCGCAGCATGGCTAACAGGTTTGACCGGGCTTGGCTAGCGCCCCCCGGCAGTGGGAAATGCGCTTACTTCCACCCCGCGAAACTGGCATGGCCCGAAGTTGGAAAGGAAGCTGACATCGGCCGCATCGCGCCCCACGCCGATCTTCACCATCAGCCCCGGTTCGGCCATACCGGTGGCGTCGACCAATTGCCAGGTGCCGCCTGCGCCATCCGGATTGGCCAGGAACACCTCGGCCACGGCGTGGAAATCCTGCGGCACCACCCCCGGGGCATAGACGCTGACATAGCGCGCCGGTATGCCCGAGGCGCGGGCGAGGGTGATCACCACATGCGCGAAATCGCGGCAGATCCCGCGCCGCTCGACAAAGCTGTCCAGCGCGGTGGTCATATTGTTCGAGCTGCCCGGCTCATAGGCGATATGGCCGGCGATCCAGTCGCGTATCGCAGCGATCCGCTCCCCGCCCTTCAGCGCGCCGAACTGCGCCTGGGCGAAGGACTGCAGGCGCACCGCCGGGCAATAGAGCGAGGGCAGGAGATATTGCACTGCCTCGGCCGGGAGATCGCGCGGATCGAGCTGGGCGAGCCAGGCGATATCGGCCAGCTTGCGCGTGATCCGCACCCTGGCGGCATAATTGACCGAAACCTCGCCCTCGGCGCGGATCCAGATTCGCTCGCCGATCGAATCCTGCGCCGCAATCCGCGCGAAATGCAGCGTGGGCGAGATATGCGTCTCGGCCGAGATCAGCTCCTGCTCGGGGATCGCCGCAGCTTCGAACTGCAGCAGGATGTCGGTCGGCGCGGGCAGCGCGAAAGAGAAGCGGGCGGTAAGATCGATCGTCATGTGCACCTTTGAACGCTCGAAAGCAGGAAAGGAGCCCGGCAGTCCCCCAACACATGAAGCGCAATTGCGCGCCGATGCGGCATTGGGCGATGTTCGGCAAGGAAAATGCCCCGCCTGCGGCCCGGCGTGCTGCGCAGCGGCCCCGCGCTGCAGATAGTCGCTGCATAAGATATATAGTTTTGCCTAGCAAAAAAGGATAGTCTCTGCGCAAAGCCATCTTCCATCTGGAAGGCTATGCCGGGGGGCGGATCACCGTGACGAAGCTGCTTAGAACCTTGATCCTGCTGCTCGCGCTCGATCTGATCTGGGCCGCAGGCGCTGCCGCGCAGGCGCCTGCCCGGCCCAATATTCTGGTGATCATGGCCGATGATCTCGGCTTTTCCGATATCGGCCCCTTCGGCGGGGAGATCGAAACGCCCGCGCTCGATGCGCTTGCGCGCGAAGGGCGGCTGATGACCTCCATGCATGTCGCGCCGCTGCCCGATGTCGCCCATGCGGAATTTCTGTTCGGGGTCGATCATCACCAGATCGTGCCGCGCTCGCCACTGGGGCCGATGCAGCGCATTCGCCCCGCGACCGGGCCCTCGCTGATCTCTATCGCCGGGCTGCTGCGCTCTGCCGGCTATGCCACCCATATGATCGGGACCTGGGATTCGGGCGGGGAAGACACGCTCAATCCGGTGGCCCAGGGGTTCGACACTTCGCATGCGCTGCTCAGCATGGCGGGCGATTATTTCCCGCCGGACGGCAAGCATATCCCGGTCAGCCAGGTCAAATCGCTTTATCTCGACAATGGCCAGCCGGCCCCGATCCCCGATCGCTATATTACCGATTTCTGGACCGACCGGCTGATGGCCGACATCCTTGCCGGCCGCGGCAGCGGGAAGCCCTTCTTCGCCTATGCCGCGTTTACCGCGCCGCATTTCCCGCTGCAGGCACCCGACAGCTTCATCGCCCAATATCGGGGGCGCTATGATCTGGGCTATGACGCGACCCGCTTTGCCCGCATCGCCCGCCAGCGCGCGGCGGGCCTGTTCCCGCAGATTTTCGAGCCGGCGCGCCCGGTTGCCGAAAGCATGGGGTTCAAGCGCTGGGAAAGCCTGAGCGCGGACGAGCGGCGCTATGAGGCGCGGCGGATGGAAGTCTATGCCGCCATGGTCAGCAATCTTGACTGGAATATCGGCCGGTTGGTGGCCATGCTCAAAGCCAATGGGCTCTATGACAATACCCTGATCGTCTTCACCGCCAGCAGCACCGGCGCGCAGACGGTGATCCCCCATCTGCCCGATGGCGGGGTGGACAATGGCATCGACAATATCGGGCGCCAGCATTCCTGGATATCCTATGCCGAACGCTGGGCGGAGGTGAGCAATGCGCCGTTCAGCCGCTGGAAGGGCAAGGGCACCGAAGGCGGCACGGTGGTGCCCTTCATCGTCCATCTGCCGGGGCAGACATCGGCCCAGCGCCCCAGCGACGCCATGGCCCGGCTGAGCGATCTGGCACGCACGCTAGGCGATTATGCCGGGGCCAGGTGGGACAGCGCCGCGCCCGGCCACAGCGCCCGCTCGCTCAAATCGGTCTGGGAAGGGCGCGCCGCTGCCGCCTGGCCGCCGGATCAGATCTTCGCCAATGAATATCGCGACGAAGCCTATATCAGGCAGGGGGATTGGAAGGCGGTGAGGATCTCCGATTTTGCGGTCAACGCCTATGACGGGGCGGACCGCATGGTGATCGCCTATAGCGCCGCGCTGGCACGGGGTGATCTGGTGGAGGCCGAGGCGATCCGCGCCAACCGCCCGCTGCAATGGAAGCTGTTCAACATCGCCATGGACCGCGGGGAAACCACCGATCTGGCCGCGCAGCAGCCCGAAATTCTTGCCCGTCTGGTTACGCAATATGGCGAATATTCCGCGCAATACGGGATTCCGGCAGAACGCTAGGTGGACATAAAGTGCCCTGACCCGGCGTTTGACGCGCCCGTGTCAGGCCAGATCCGCCAGGCGATAGCCGATCGCCGGCTCATTGCGGATCAGCCGGGGGGATGAGGGGTCTTCTTCGATCTTGAGACGCAGGGCGCGGATCGCCACGCGCAGATAATCGACATCGCCAAGATGCGCCTTGCCCCATATCCGTTCGAGGATCGCAGCATGGGTGAGCACCCGCCCGCCGGCCTCGACCAGCAGTTCCAGCAGCGCGAATTCCTTTGGCGTGAGCGCGACAGGCTTGCCGCCCACGGAAACCTCGTGCCGCGCCCGGTCGATCGAGATCGGGCCATAGCTCACCACTTCATGCCTGGCGGCGCCCGAATCCATCCGCCGCAGGGCTGAACGCAGCCGGGCCAGCAGCTCATCGCCGTCGAAGGGCTTGGTGACGTAATCGTCGGCGCCAAGATCGAGCGCGGCAATCTTTTCGGAAATTTCCGAACGCGCGGTAAGCACAATGATCGGCAGCGCCAAAACCATGCGGATCGCGCCGACCAGTTCGATGCCGTCTTTGTCCGGCAGCCCAAGATCGAGCAGCACCGCATCCACGCCGCCGCGGGCGAGGATGTCCAGCGCCTCGCGCGCGGTCCCGGCACCGATCGCCTGATGCCCACCGCGCGCCAAGATCGCGCCGAGCAGGCGCTGGATCGCCGGTTCGTCATCCACCACCAGAACCCGGCTCATCCCTGCTCTCCATTGGCCAGGTCCATCGCCAGCGTGAAGCAGGCCCCGCCCCCCGGCCGATCGGATATTTCGACAGCGATTCCCATCGCATCGGCAAAGCCCTTCACGATCGAAAGCCCCAGCCCGCTGCCCTCGCGCCTATCGCTTCCCTCGAGCCGGACGAATTGCCCGAATATGCGCTCGCGCTCGGCAGCCGGTATGCCCGACCCGTCATCCGCCACCGACAGCAGCAGCTTGTCGCCCTCGCGCCGCGCCTGCAGCGCCACCTGCGAGGCCGCATGGCGCGCGGCATTGTCCAGCAGATTGATCAGCACGTGATGGAGCAGCACCGGATCGGCCCGCAGAAATGGCAGGTCTGCCGGGATCGCGCAGTCCACTGCGACGCCATCCGGCATGGGCACAGCGTCCAGCGCGGCCGCGACAGCGTCGACCAGATCGAGGCTTTCGAGCGCGGGGGACAAGGCCCCTTCCTCCAGCCGCGCCGCGCCGAGCAGATCTTCAATCGTCCGGTCGAGCCGCCGTGCCGCGCTCAACGCCTCGCGGGCCTCGCCCGATTGGCCGGCGAGTGCTTCCAGCTGTCCGGTCAGCACCGTCAGGGGCGTGCGGAAATCATGCGCGAGCGAGGAGAGGAAGGCGCGCCGCAGCCGGTCACTTTCCTCGATCTGCTCGCGCCCGCGCCGCTCGCGCTCCAGCGCCGCCCGGTCGCAAGCCTGCCCCAGCAGCAGCGCCAATGCCTGCATCTGGGCGAGCTGCGGCTCATCGCGGGTGGCACCGCCCGCCGCGCGCGCTATGGCCAACAGAGAGCCGCCCGCCCGGCTTCGCGGCGCAAGCGGCAGGAAGGTCCAGTCTGCCGCCGGCATGATATCGGTGCCATGCCCGGTCATATCGCCATTGTGCTGCGCCCAGGCGCCGGCAGACAGGTCAAGCGAACTGAAATCCGGCCGATCTTCAATGCGGCCGCTCAGCAGGCGGGCGGCGCCATAATGGGCTTCAAACCAGGCAAGCCCGCGCGTGGCGGCGCTGCCGGTTTCCCCTTCGGCGAGCAAGGAGGCGAATTCCGCCGCTTCGGCGCTCGCCCTGGCGCGGGCAAGCGCATCAAGCTCGCGCGCCTTGAGCCGGGTGGCCAGCCGGCTGGTGACCAGCGCCACCGCGAACAGCACAAAAACGCTGACGATATTGTCGAACCCATGGACGCGAAAGGTGAAGCGCGGCGGGAGCAGCAGGAAATTATAGGCCACCGCCCCCAGCAGGGCCGCCAGCATTCCCGGCCCGAAACCTCCGCGGGCAGACGCAAGCAGCACCGGCAACAGGAACAGCAGCGCGGCAGAGGCCAGGCCGAACAGCGGCAGGCCGGCCAGGGTGATCCACGCCACCGCGCTCACGGCCAGCGCGGCGATTGCATAGGATGTCACCGGGCGATCCATGGCTGAGTCCTATAGCTCGAATTGGCTACCCAATTCGACAACCCTGTTGGGCGGGATCGAAAAATAGGCGGTCGGATCGGCGGCATTGCGGTGCAGAAAGCCATAGAGCGCCGCCATCCAGCGCGGCAGGCTGGGCTTCACCGCGCGGCGGATGGCGCTGCGCCCGACGAAGAATGAGGTTCCGCCCGGTGCCGCCAGAAGCCCCTCCCTGCGGGCCAGGTCAGTGGGCACGTCGATCGGGTCCATATAGCCATAGCGCAGGGTTGCCGCGCTGAACCGCTCGTCGATCCGCTCGAGCGTCAGGCGCTTGGCCAGCGGCACATGCGGGGTCTGCTGCGGCTCGACCTTGAGCAGGATATTGGCGCGGTGCAGCGTCTTGTTGTGCTTGAGATTGTGCAGCAGGGCCGAAGGCGCGGTTGCGATGTCCTGGGTCAGGAACACCGCCAGCCCGTCCACCGCCACCGGGGGGTGCTTGGCCAGCGCGGCGGCCAGATCGACCATTGGCACACCCTGCCGCTCGCTGCGTGCGATGGCCGCGCGGCTTCCGCCCAGCCAGGTCACGATGATCAGTCCGATGGTCCCCGCCACCAGCAGGGGCACCCAGCCCCCTTCGGCAATGCGCAGGATATTCGCGCCGAAGAACACCAGGTCGATCGCCAGGAAGGGTGCCACCAGCGGCGGAGGTCCAGAAGGGATCCCAGTGCCATTCGCGCCAGGCGATGATGAAGGCCAGGCAGGTGGTCACCACCATGGTGCCGGTCACCGCGATGCCATAGGCGGTGGCCATGGCCGAACTGCTCTTGAAGCTGAACACCAGCGTCAGCACACCGGCCAGCAGCAGCCAATTGACCGCCGGCATGTAGATCTGGCCGATCTGCTGCGCGGATGTCTGGCGGATCGTCATGCGCGGCAGCAGCCCCAAAGCGATCGCCTGGCGGGTCAGCGAATAGGCGCCGGTGATCACCGCCTGGCTGGCGATGATGGTGGCAATCGTGGCCAGCACCACCAGCGGCGCGCGCAGCGATTTCGGGCGCCATGATGAAGAACCAGTCGGCATTGGCAAAGGGCTGGCCGGCGCGTTCGGCGCTATTGAGCGTGGCCAGCGCCAGCGCGCCCTGGCCGAGATAGTTGAGCGTCAGCGCGGGCCAGACGAAGGCCAGCCAGCCCAGCTGGATCGGCTTGCGCCCGAAATGGCCCATGATCGGCGATCAGCGCCTCTGCTCCGGTCACCGTGAGGAACACCGCGCCCAGCACGAACAGGCCGGGGATGCCATGGGTGAACAGGAAACGCGCCGCCGCCAGCGGATTGAAGGCGGCCAGAATCTCCGGCGCCTGGGCGATATGCCAGATGCCCAGCGCCGCCAGCGCCAGGAACCACAGCGCGCAGACCGGCCCGAACAGGCCCGCAATCGTCGCCGTGCCGCGCGACTGCAGGGCGAACAGCCCGACCAGGATGCCGACCGTCATGCCCAGAATCACCGGCAGCTGCATCAGCGGCCCGATCCCCGGCACGGTCTTGCAGCCCTTCGACCGCCGCCAGCACCGAAAGCGCCGGGGTGATGATCGCATCGCCATAAAACAGCGCCGCGCCGGTCGCGCCCAGCAGCAGCACGATCGGCCATTTGTTGTCCGTCGCCCGGTTGGCCAGCGCCATCAGCGACAGCACGCCGCCTTCGCCATTATTGTCCATCCGGGTGAGGAACAGGACATATTTGAGCGTGACCACGATGATCAGCGCCCACAGCATCAGCGAGAGCACGCCGATGATCTCGAACCGGTCGATCCCGCCTTCGGCGGTATGGGCCAGCGCTTCGCGGAAGGCGTAAAGCGGGCTGGTGCCGATATCGCCATAGACGACACCGATGGCGCCAAGGGTCAGCCCGGCCAGGGCATTGCGGGATGTGTCACCGTCAGTCTGCATGGACGCAACTCGATTGTTGAGCTGCACCCATCGCGCCAGATCGCATTAAGGCGCCATGGGAATGACGCGGTCAGCGTGTTAAATTTCCATAAGCGCGTGGCCCGTGTGCGGCGCTGCCAGCGGGCAGGCGGGGCGCGAGGCGGGCGGAGTTTGGGGCGGGGCGGTGCGGGCCGATGCAAGTCGCTGCCAGCTGCGGGGCATGCCCGACGGGGCAACGTGTTGTGCTTGCCCGCACCCTCCAGAAACAACTTTCCTACATGCCCTCGCGCCGTCAGACTCCGCGCGGCTCTTTCAAACTGTCGACTTTTTGTATCATCGGGCGCCTGCGCGTCCGGATTTTTCCAAGCTGTTGAAAAGCTGGGATATCCCTAAAATTCACCAAGCGTCATATGGGTGATGATAGCAATCTTGTCCGGCGCCGGGCGGGTGCGGATCAGGTGATGACGCCGAACAGATCATGCGCGTCGGCATCCTCGATTTCGGCACTCGACGATGTCGCCGGGCGCCAGCGCTGGCCGGCACATCGCGCAGGAACACATTGCCGTCGATCTCCGGCGCGTCGGCCTGGCTGCGGCCGGTGGCGCCGATGTCGCCATCCTCGTCCGGCTCGCCGACCTCGTCGATGATCACCGGGAGCGTGCGGCCGACCTTGGCGGCAAGCTTGGCCGCGCTGATCCGCTGCGGTCATTTCCATGATGCCGGGCATAGCGCTCTTCCTTCACCGCCTCGGGCACCGGATCGGGCAGGGCATTGGCCGCCGCGCCTTCGACCGGCTCGAAGCGGAACGCGCCGACCCGGTCGAGCTGGGCCTCGTCGAGCCAGTCGAGCAGATAGTGGAAATCCTCCTCGGTCTCGCCGGGGAAGCCGACCACGAAGCTCGAGCGGATGGCGATGTCCGGGCAGATGCCGCGCCAGCTCTTGAGCCGTTCGAGCACCTTGGCCTCGTTCGCCGGGCGCTTCATCGCGCGCAGCACCGACTGGGCGCGGCGTGCTGGAAGGGAATGTCGAGATAGGGCGTCAGCAGCCCTTCGGCCATCAGCGGGATCACCGCATCGACATGCGGATAGGGATAGACATAATGCAGCCGCACCCAGGGCTGCGCGCCCGTCCGGGGTGCGCAAGCTGGCCCAGCTCGCGCGCCAGGTCGGTCATATGCGCGCGGACCGGATGGCCCTTCCACAGCGCGCTGCCTCGTGGCGCATATCGACGCCATAGGCCGAGGTGTCCTGGCTGATCACCAGCAGTTCCCTGGTGCCGGCCGCGACCAGCTTTTCCGCCTCGCGCAGCACCGCGTCGATCCGCCGGCTGGCCAGCTTGCCGCGCAGTTGCGGGATGATGCAGAAGGCGCAGGCGTGGTTGCAGCCTTCGGAAATCTTCAGATAGCTGTAGTGGCGCGGGGTCAGCTTGATGTCAGCATCGGCAGGCTGCGGGATCAGATCGACGAAGGGGCCCTGGCTGGGCGGCGCGGCTTCGTGCACCGCGCTCGACCACATCCTCATATTGATGCGCGCCGGTGACCGCGAGCACCTGCCGGGAATTGCGCGCGGATCAGCTCGGCCTCGTTGCCCATGCAGCCGGTCACGATCACCCGGCCGTTCTCGGCGATCGCCTCGCCGATCGCGTCCAGGCTTTCCTCCTTGGCGCTGTCGAGGAAGCCGCAGGTGTTGACCAGCACCACGTCGGCCCCGGCATAATCCGGGCTCATCGCATAGCCGTCGGCGCGCAGCCGGGTGAGGATGCGCTCGGAATCGACCAGCGCCTTGGGGCAGCCAAGGCTGACCATGCCCACGCGCCGCTGGGGCGGAATCGGCGCTGCGCCGGGTGCTGTATCTGACAATATCTGTGCCATTTCGAGCGCCCCCTACACGCCGCAGCTTAAATGCGCTACTTCCGTGCTGCGGAAACGAAGAATCTCCCCTTGCGGGTCATCAGCTGGTCTTCGTTGCAATCGTTCAGAGGATTTTATGGGACCGGTCGACTGGCTTGCCGTTCCACTGGCCGTCTTGGCGGCGGCTATCGTGGCCCTTGCGTGGTTCGGGCCGTTGTTCGGCCGGGCCAAGCTGGACGAGGTCGGCCCGGGCCGTCTGGCCAGCCGGCGCAGGCCCGCGCGGACGACTGCAATCACCGCCGGCGCGCTGCTGCTCACCGCGATGATGATGGGCCATATGTTCGCCCGGGTCGGCCCCGAAACGCTGGCCGCCAAGCCCTGGCTCTATTTCATGATGTCGGGCGGGCTGGCGCTGACCTTCGTGATTCCCGCGCTGCTGGCCAGCTATGCCCATATGCGCCTTTCAACCCGGCTGGCGCTGATCGACGGTGGCTATTGGCTGGTCGCCTATCTCGCCATGGGCACGATATTCTGGCTGCTGGGCTAGGCGTCAGCCTGCTGCCTGGGGCCCGTCGCCGGGGCGGATCTCGACGATGATGTCGCCCGCCTGCAGCACGCCGGCACCCAGTTCCCAAAAGCCGAGGGTCTCCTCGCCGCGATAGACCCGCAGGCCCATGCCGCTGGTCGCCAGCTGGCTCAAGGGCTTGCCGATCTCGCGCGCGCTCACCGGCCGCTCGATCAGCTGGACCCGCCCGGTGACCGAGGCGAGATCGGCCAGATATTCGGCCACATGGGCACCCTGCGCGCTGCCCGCCAGCAGCAGGCCGGTGAAGCGCACCGGATTGATCACATTGTCGGCCCCGGCCTGCCGTGCGAGCACTTCATTGTCCTTGGCGCGCACCACCACGCTGATCGGCACATCCGGGGCCAGGTGCCGCACGGTCAGCACGATCAGGATCGAGGAATCGTCGCGCCCGGCGGAAACCAGCACCGATTGCGCCTGGCCGATCCGCACCGCGATCAGGTTCTCGTCGCGGCTGGCATCGGCACACATGATGTTGCAGCCCATATCCTCGGCCAGATGCAGCCGCTCCTCGCTGGCGTCCATCACCACGATGGCGCCGGGATCGGTCCCGCGTTCGATCAGTTCGCTCACTGCCTCGGAGCCGCTCACCCCGAAGCCGAGGACGACGACGTGGCCCGAAAGCTGTTTCTGGATGCGTGCCATGCGGAACTTCTCCCAGCTGCGCTTGATGATGAAATTATAGGCCGTGCCGATGAAGATGAAGATCACCGCAAAGCGGATCGGGGTGACGATCAGCGCCTCGATCAGCCGCGCGCGGTCACTGATCGGGGCGATGTCGCCAAAGCCTGTCGTGGTTATGGAAATCATCGTGAAATAGACCACGTCGAGAAAGCTGACATGGCCATCATGCGAATCGGACAGTCCGGCCCGGTCGGCATAATGGATCAGCACCACCAGCAGGATCAGCGCCAGCGCGGCCGACAGGCGGATGCCCAGATCAGCCCAGACCGGAACCCGCACCGCGCGTTTCAGGGGGCGGAAGCGGCGATTGCGCAGCTGGGTCTGGCGGTTCACTTCTGCGCCTCGATCCCGAGCTTGGGCGCGGGATCGATCGGCTGGCCATCATGGCGGATTTCGAAATGCAGTTCCGGCCCGGTTGCCTCGCCGGTCTGGCCGCCCAGCCCGATCCGTTCGCCTGCGCGGATCGTCTCGCCCTTTTTGACCGTGATCCTGCTCAGATGGCCATAGGCGGTGGCCCAGCCATTGCCGTGGTCCACCACCACCAGATTGCCGAAGCGTTCGGGTGCCTTGCCCGCGAAGATCACCGTGCCCGATGCCGCCGCGCGGATCATGTCGCCCGGCTTGATCCGGAAATCGAGCCCCTCATGCCCGGTGCCGTCAGCCCTTCGCTTCCAGCCGAGGATCACCGGTCCGTCATGCGGGCGGCGGAATGCCGGTTCCTTGATCTCGATCGGCATGGGATTGGAGATCATCGCCGGGATGATCAATGTCTGCCCGGCCTTCAGCACGGCGTCAGGCTTGATGCCATTGGCCAGCGCGATCTGCGCAAAGGGCACGCCATATTGGTAGGCGATGCCAAAGCCGGTATCGCCCGGCTTGATCAGATGCACCCGCTGGCGCGGAATGACGAGCTTCTGCCCGATCTTGACCACATAGGGTTCGGACAGCCCATTGGCCTCGGCAATCGCCACCATCGGCACTCCGGCGCGATTGGCGATCCCGCTGAGGGTTTCGCCCGCCAGCACCACATGCTCGCTCTCGCCAGCCGCCGCCTGCTCTCCCGCCTTTGGCCCGCCCGCCTCTGGCCCAGCCGCCATCAGCAGCAGCGCAGCCAGGGGCAGGGCCAGGCGTGAGCTCATTCGAAACGCTCCGCCAGCGCGCCGATGGCGGCATGGTGAGTGAGATCGAGCTGCAGCGGCGTGACCGAAACATAGCCATCATTGACCGCTTCCAGATCGGTCCCGTGATCGAGCGTGTGCTCGACATCCTCCAGCCCGAACCAGAAATAAGGCCGTCCGCGCGGATCGCGGCTTTCGACCATGGTGCCGCGCGCATAATCGTGGAACGCCTGCCGCGCCACGCGGATGCCCCGCACCGCGTCCGGCGCGCGCGAGGGGAAATTGACATTGATCAGCGTGCGCCTGGCCATCTGCATATCGATCAGCGGGCGCAGCACCTTCAGCGCCCAGGCCTCGGCGGCCGCAAAGCCGTGCCCGCCCTCGCGCACCGCCTGGCTCAGCGCGATCGCCGGGATGCCCGCCAGCGCGCCTTCCATCGCGGCGGAGATGGTGCCCGAATAGGTGATGTCGTCAGCCAGGTTCTCGCCATTATTGATCCCCGAGATGACCAGATCGGGCGGCGTGTCGAACAGCTTGCGCAGCGCCAGATTCACCGCATCGGTCGGCGTGCCGGTCACGGCGAAGCGGCGGTCTGCGTGCTGTTGCAGCCGCACCGGCATATGCAGGGTCAGCGAATGGCCCGCGCCCGACTGTTCTTCGGCGGGCGCGCAGACGGTGACATCCTCGCTCAGCTGCGCTGCAATCGCCTCCAGCACGGCGAGGCCGGGGGCGTGAATGCCGTCATCATTGGTGAGCAGGATTTTCAAGGCGGACTATCCGATCTTCCGTTCGCCCCGAACCAGTCAAAGGGCAGTTCCGATTAATGAAGAAAAGGCGGTCCTTCGACAAGCTCAGGACGAGCGGGGTCATCAGGGCGTCAGCCGCGTGATCCCGCCCATATAGGGCAGCAGCGCTGCCGGTATCTCCACCGATCCGTCTTCCTGCTGGTAATTTTCAAGCACGGCCACCAGCGTCCGCCCGACCGCCAGGCCCGAGCCGTTGAGCGTATGGACGAATTCGGTGCTTCTTCTCGCCTTCGGGCCGGAAGCGCGCATTCATCCGCCGGGCCTGGAAATCGCCGCACCAGCTGATCGAGCTGATCTCGCGATAGGCGCCCTGGCCGGGCAGCCACACCTCGAGATCGAAGGTCTTCTTCGCGGTCGCGCCCATGTCGCCGGCGCAGAGCAGCATCTTGCGATAGGGCAGGCCAAGCGCTTCGAGCACGCCCTCGGCCGAACGGACCATATGGTCATGCTCCGCCTCGCCATGCTTCGGGGCGGCAGATGCTGACCAGCTCGACCTTTTCGAACTGATGCTGGCGGATATAGCCCCGCGTATCCTTGCCCGCCGCACCCGCCTCGCTGCGGAAACAGGGCGTCAGCGCGGTCAGGCGCAGCGGCTGCGCGAGATCGGGCAGGATCTGCTCGCGCACCGAATTGGTCAGGCTGACTTCGGCGGTGGGGATCAGCCAGCGGCCGTCGGTGGTGCGGAACAGATCCTCCGCAAACTTGGGCAGCTGACCGGTTCCGAACACAGCCTCATCGCGCACCAGCAGCGGCGGGGCGCATTCGGTATAATGGTTCTGCTGGGTCTGCTGGTCGAGCATGAATTGCCCCAGCGCCCGCTGCAGCCGCGCCATCTGGCCGCGCAGGAAGGTGAAGCGCGCGCCGCTCATCAAGGCGCCGGTCTCGAAATCGAGCCCCAGCGCGGGGCCGATATCGGCATGTTCCTTCGGCTCGAAGGCAAAATTGCGCTGCTCGCCCCAGCGCGCGACTTCGACATTGCCCGCCTCGTCCGCGCCGGCAGGCACGCTCGTGCGCAGGGATATTGGGCAGGGCGGCAAGCATGTGCGCTGAGCTCGCCGCTCAGCCGCGCCTCTTCCGCTTCGAGCTCGGGCAGCTTGCGCTTGATCTCGGCGACTTCGAGCTTGAGCTCCTCGGCCAGTTCGACCTCGCCCTTGGCCATGGCCGCGCCGATTGCTTTGGAGGCTTCGTTGCGGCGGTTCTGCGCCTCCTGCATCCGGGTCGCAACCTCGCGCCGCTGCGCATCGAGGCTCGAGCATTTCGGCCGAGACGGGCGCTGCCCCGCGCCGCATCAGGCCGGCGTCGAAGGCTTCAGGATTTTCGCGGATATAGCGTAGGTCGTGCATGGGGCGGGGCTATGCCGCCTTGGTCCGCCCCATGCAAGCCAATGACCGCCCAAACGGCCTCAACTTCCGCCGCACTCAGCGGCTGGCGATATGCCAGGTGCTATTTTGCGCCGCAGGTGTTGACCCCGATCAGCGAATAAAGCGGGCAGATACGCAGCAGCCCGGTGGCGAGCGGGATCAGCCCCAGCCAGCCCCACGGCGTCTGCGGCCCAACGAACACCAGCGCAATCAGCACTGCCCCCACGATAACGCGCAGCATCCGGTCCGCGCTTCCGACATTGACCTTGAACATAGGCTTGTCTCCTCTCCCTGCCTGATAGGCGGGGTGAGCATGGACCTGCCATGATTTGAGTCAATTGCGGGGAGCGCGGGACAGATGGTGGGCGCGGCCTCGTCCGTCCGGCTTGGCTCATTTGGAACTCGCAGCGCGGATCTCCTCCACCACACCTTGGCCGGGCAGGACTATCATCGCGCAAAAGCCACGGGAGGTGCGCTTAAACACCAGCTCCCCCTCTGCCTCGCTGACGCATTTCTGGGCGATCGCGAGCCCCAGGCCGGTTCCTTGCCCGGCGCTGCGGGCGGCATCCGCCATTGCGAAGGGCTTGAGAAAATGAGCTGCGTTGTCGGGATCGAAACCCATGCCGCGATCGATGATCGCGATTTCCAGCCGGCCGGCCGTTGATCGGGCGCGCAGCTTGATCGGCGGCGCACCATAACGCACGGCGTTTTCGAGCAGATTCTTGATCGCGCGGCGCATCGCCATTGGGCGCAGCCTGGCACGGAGTTGGGCCGGGGCAGTGATTTCAACCTGCCCGGCCAGCCCGGCATCCTCCACCGCCGCCACCAGCAGGTCACGGAGCAGAACCTGCACCTGCTGAGGCTCCTCGCCGGTTCGGGCAAAATCGAGGAACTGGCCCAGCATGTAATCGATCTGTTCGACCTGGCGATTGGCGCTTTCGCGCAGCTCGGTGTCGTCATGCTGCATCATTTCGATCGACAGTCGCAGCCGCGCCAGCGGGGTGCGCAGATCATGGCTGACACCCGCCAGCATCAAGGTCCGTTCATCCTCATGTGCCGAAATCCGGTCAGCCATGTCGTTAAACGCCTGTGCGACGGCGGAGATTTCGCGCGGGCCATCAACATCGATATGCGCAGGGGCGGAGCCGGGCTGGAAGGAGGCAACCCCTTGCGCCAATTTGCGCAGCGGGCTGTCCAGCCGGCGTTGCAGCAGCAATCCGCCGGTTGCCGCCACCATGAAGGCAACCATCGAGACGAGAATCAGGCTCAGCAACGGGGCCGCGAGGCGCGGGGCGGTGATACTCACCCACCAAGGCTCGCCGCCAAGCTGCACCTCCATCCACAAACGGCCCGCCCGGTCTGTGCGCCAATGGAGCTCGTCTTGCGAACCCAGCCGCTCCGCCAGTGCCCGCATGAACAATTGTTCGAGAAAATTGGGATAGGCCCGTCCGTCGGTGCCCGGCGGATCATTGGCATGGCGCAGCCGGATACTGCCCTGATCATCGATCTGCCGGGCAATGTGATCCCGCCTTCCGGCATCGGCACCTTGCATGGCGACCGAAACTGCGTTGAGCATTCTGGCTGATATATCGGCCACCCGCGTGGTTTGCGGCTGGAGGACGAACACCACCATCAGCAGACCGGCCAGGACCTGGCCTGCAAGAACAACCCCGACCAGCAGGCCGATGTTCCGCCGAAGGAGCGAGTTCTTCATGCCTCGCCGCCTGCGGTCAGCGCATAGCCGACCCCCCAGACGGTGCGAATATGGCGGGGAGACTGGGGATCATCGCCAAGCGCCTTGCGCAATCTGCCGATCTGCACGTCGATCGCGCGATCGGTGACTTCCGCCTCCCGTCCCATCGCCCGATCGATCAGCTGCGCGCGGCTCAAGGGGCGGCCGGGGCTGCGGGCGAGCGCGGCCAGCAAGGCAAATTCGCGTGAGGACAGCGTCAGCGGCGTGCCGTCACGCTCCACTACCATGGCCGAAAAATTGATCCTGAAGGGCCCGATCTCGACCGTTTCATCGCGCAGCATCGCGCGATCCGATCCCAGCCTGCGCATCACCGCGGCAATCCTGGCGACCAGCTCGCGCGGGGTGAACGGCTTGGCGAGATAATCATCGGCACCCATTTCGAGCCCGAGGATACGGTCCACCGGATCTCCTTTGGCGGTCAGCATGATGATCGGCACAGCTTCCCCCGCTGCGCGCAGGCGGCGGCAGATCGACAGACCGTCTTCCCCCGGCATCATCAGATCGAGCACCACCAGATCGGGTGGTTCGCGTTCCAGCACGCGGTCCATCGCCGCGCCGTTCTCTGCCGTGCGGACATGGAAACCATGTTCGCCCAGAAAGCGCTGCAACAAGCCGCGCAGCTCGAAATCGTCGTCGACGACCAGGATCGAAAGAGGCTTTTCAGTCATCGCGCAGCATCTTGCCACGCAGCTAACCCCGCCGCCATGCTGGATGATGTGACAAAGTGTGACGGGATGCCGGTGCTGTCACATGCCGCAACACCTGCGGCGTTGCATGACATCACGGTGATGCAGCTGCCTGCCAGAAACGGTCTCACCGGACGGGGTATCCCCCAACCCCCCCTGAACCCTGCCCCGTCCGGTAACCGAAAGGATATTCGAGATGAAAAACAGCCACATATTGATCACCGGTCTGGTCGCTTCGGCGCTTCTGATCGCAGGCAGCGCCGCCGAAGCCCGCCAGGGCGTGGTGCGCGTGCATGGAACAAATGGCGCCGCGTCTGCGGTAAAGGGCCCCAATGGCGGAGCGGCAATTCGCGGCCGCGGCGCCGTTCAGAATGAAGATGGCTCGGTCACCGCCGGCCGCGGCGCGGCCTATCGCAGGCCCAATGGCGGCACCGGGGTTCGCGGCAGCACCACCACCGTCAATCCTGATGGCAGCGGCACCCACAGCGGCGCCTATAGCGCCAGCGGCCCGAACGGCAGCGTGGACAGCGCCGGCGCAGTTTCCCGCGATGCGGCAGGCAATTGGAGCGGCGGCCGCTCAACCTCGGCAACCAATGCCACCACCGGCAATTCCTATCAGGGTTCGACCTCGATCGATCCGGAGACCGGCCAGCCGGTTCACAGCGGCAGTTGCTACAACGCCAATGGCGATCCCATTTCCTGCCCGCGCTAGTCGGTGGCCCCTGTCCGGGCCGGACCGCGCCGCCAATTGGCGCAAGTCCGGCCCGATCCCCCACTCCTGATGAGGAATTTATTCATGAAAAAACTGGCTCTGATGGTCTCGCTGGCGGCCTGCGCAACCCTCGCTGCCCCTGCCGTGGCGCAAAGCGGCTCCCGCATGATCGAAGAGATGCAAAAGGCCGATCGTAATGGCGACGGCGCCGTCAGCCGCAAGGAGCTGCTCGATTACCGTGCCAGCCAGTTCAATCGGCTCGACCGCAATGGGGACGGCATTCTGACCTCGTCCGATATGCCGCCATTACGCTCGATCAAGGACAAGATGCAGAAGGCGCTCGCCCGGTTCGACACGGATCATGATGGCCGCGTTACCCACAATGAATTCATCAACGGGCCAACCATCGCCTTCGATGTGGCCGACAAGAACAAGGATGGCGTGGTGACCAGGGCAGAGCTCAACGCGGCGCGGGCTCGGCTCGAGAAGGAATTCGGAAAATGATCGAGAGCACCGTCGTCCAGCGCCCGCTCGCACTCCTGGTGCTGATCGCTCTGGCGCTTGCAGAATATCTGTGGAGCACCCGTTGGTCCAGGCGCGGCTATAACCTTCGCGCAGCCCTTGGCAGCCTGGGTGTCGCGGCGGGCGGAGCCTTGATCAAACCATTTGGCTCGGCGGTGATCGCCGCCGCCTTTGCCGGGATCGCCGCGATCGCACCCTGGCAATTCGCGATGAATGACTGGCGCGTCTGGCTTGCGGGATTTGTCGCGGTTGAATTCACCTATTACTGGTTCCACCGCTTCAGCCATACCGTCAACTGGATGTGGACCACGCATTCGGTGCACCACAGCGCCGCCGAGATCACCCTGCCTGCGGCCTTGCGCATTGGTTGGACAGCGGTCTTGTCGCTGGGCTGGCTGTTCTATCTCCCGCTGATCCTGATCGGCTTCCCGCCGGTGATGATCGCCGCCCTGCTGGCCGGCAATCTGCTCTATCAATATATGCTGCATACCGAAGCCGTGCGGCGGCTCGGCCCGCTTGAGGCCGTCTTGAACACCCCTTCGCATCACCGCGCCCATCACGCGAGCGACAGGGACTTCCTCGATTGCAATTTCGGCGGCGTGGTGATCGTGTTCGACCGGTTGTTCGGTACATTCCGGCAAGAACCCGAAGCCGGTGGCCTGACCTATGGCCTCACCGTGCCGGTGAATTCGAATAATCCTGTGGTGATTGCCCTGCACGGCTGGGCGCGTCTGTTCCGCGATCTCGAACAGGCGCAGCTGCGCCATTGGCCAGCGATCATTTTCGGCCGCCCCGGCACCGCCGCCTCACTTCGCTCCGCCCCGCTGGCTTCCTGCCCGATAGTGAAATGATCCCCAGCGTGCAGGGATGACCATGTGGGTTTCTTGAGGTTGGTGGCCAAAGGGATCGGCAATGGTGGGCGCGGCAAGGATTGAACTTGCGACCCCACCCGTGTGAAGGGTGTGCTCTACCACTGAGCTACGCGCCCGCCGGACCTCACGGCAGGCGCGCGCCATTGCCATGGCTTGCGGGCGAACTCAAGCGCAAAACCAGCCTTGTTACCCTGGCCCGCGCCGTGCCGCGCCGCGCCGTAGCGTGATCGCGGTTCAGCTTCCCTTGAGCCAGCTCAGCAGCGCGGGCAGGGTGGATTGGGCTGCTGCCGGTTCGCCATGCACGGGAAGCGCTTCGCATTCGAGGCAATAGGCCTGCGCGCCGGTGGCCCCCATCAGGCGGGTAAGATCCTGTGCCATGCGCCGGGTGCGGGTTTGCTCGCGCAGGGCGAATTGCCCGAACAGATCCTGCGTCTGCGCCTGGCGGGTGCCGCCCAGCAGCCGCTGGATCACCGAGGCATAGGGATCGCTGCCTTCGCCGAGATATCTGGCATGCCAGTCACCTTGCTTGAGCCCGGCCTTCTGCGCCGCCCAGGCCAGCGCCGCGTCAAGATCGCCAAACTGGTCAACCAGGCCCTTCTGCCGCGCGGTTCCGCCGTCCCACACCCGCCCCTGGGCGATTGCATCGACTGCGGCCGGGGTCATCTTGCGCGATTGCGCCACCAGCGAGACGAACACCGAATAGGCATGTTCGATCGATTTCTGCATCACCGCGTCAACTTCGGGGGTGAAACCGCCGAAAACATCGGGCTGGCCTGAAAGCGGGGTGGTCCTGACACCGTCGACTCCGACGCCCCAGAAGGCGAGCGCCTTCTCGAAGGTGGGGACCACGCCGAACACGCCGATCGATCCGGTGACGGTTTCCGGCTCGGCAAAGATCCGGTCAGCCGGGGTCGAGACCCAATAGCCGCCGCTGGCCGCATAATTGCCCATCGAAACCACGATCGGGATGCCGCGCTTCTTCTGGCGCAGGATCGCGCGGCGGATCGCCTCGGAGCCGGTGAGCGAACCCCCGGGGGAATCGACCCGCACCACCAAGGCGGCAAGATCATCGTCCAGCGCATCGTCGAGCAGCTTTGAAATACGCGCGCCGCCCGCTTCGCCGGGGCCGGCATCGCCATCGCTGATCTCGCCCGCGATGGTGATCACGCCGATTGCCGTGCCATGTTTGGAGGGGGCGATATCGGCCAGCCATGGGTCGAGATCGGTCTTGGCGAAGGCGCCGGGCGAGGTGTCCCACCGGTCCTTGCCCACGATCGCGGCGACCCGCTCGCCGAAAGCCACCCGGTCGCCGATCTTGTCGACCAGCCCGGCGGCCTTGGCGGCCTGGGCCGGATCATCATGGCTGGCATCGAGCCAGGCAACCGCATGCTGGGTCACCAGATCGATGTCTGCCTGCGGGCGGGCCTTCTTGATATTGGCCTTGTAGGCATCCCACACCGCGGAATAGAGCGCGCCCGCATCTTCCCGCGCGGCCGGTGACATGTCGTTGCGCATATAGGGCTCGACCGCGGACTTATAGGTGCCGACGCGATAGACCCGGACATTGACCTTCAGATAATCGAGCAGTTTCTTGTAATAGAGCCGGGTGCCGCCCGGGCCGCTGATCGCCGCGCCGCCCAGCGGATCGACCCAGACCTCGCTGGAATGCGCCGCCAGCATCATGGCATCGTCGCTATAGGCGAAGGCGAAGCTGAGCACCGGCTTTTTGGCTGCACGCACCCGATCGAGCGCCGCGCCAATTTCCTGCATATGGATATGGCCGCCGCCGGTGAAGCCCGACAGGTCGAGTACCACGGCCTTGATCCGATCGTCATCCGCCGCTGCGTCGATCGCGCGCACCAGATCGCGTGCCTGATATTGGGTGGCAGGCAGTTCCTGGTCGAGCAGCACGGTCAGCGGATTGAGCGGGGCGGCTTCTTCCACCACCGAACCATCCAGCTGCAGCAGCAGCGCGCCGTCTTCCACCTTGGCCGGATTGGGCCGCGCGCTGAGGATGCCGAACAAAGCGGCAAAAAACAGCAGCAGCAACAGCAGCGCCAACCCGTCCTTGATCCCGACCAGCAAGCGCCAGACTTTGCCTGCAAATTTCATCAGACCCGTTCCAATTCCACCGAACGCCCCCGCACAGAGGGCCAAGTTAGGGGCAATCTAGAGGCAGGGCGCGCCCGGTTCCACAGGAAAGCGCGCATAAGCACAATCCGATGCCACACAGGACGTTGCCTTTGTACGAAACACACCCTATTGGCCCGGCTTTAATGACATCGACGCGATCCCCCAGTGCTGCAGGCCGGTTTCCGGCCGGCGGACAGGCATTTCCGCACCGCGACCTGATTGCGATCGGGCAGCTTGAGACTCACGAGATTCTGTTCATCCTCGAAGAGGCTGAACAATGGGTCGCGCTCAATCGCCAGCCGAACAAACATTCGGATCTGCTGTCGGGCCTGACCATCATCAATGCCTTTTTCGAAAATTCCACCCGTACCCTGCTGAGCTTTGAGATCGCGGGCAAGCGGCTGGGGGCGGATGTGGTCAATATGCATGCCGCGCAAAGCTCGGTGAAAAAGGGTGAGACGCTGATCGACACCGCGATGACGCTCAACGCCATGCGCGCCGATGCGATCGTGATCCGCCACGGCAGTTCGGGCGCGGTGCGGCTGATCGCCGACAAGGTCGATTGCCCGGTGCTCAATGCCGGGGATGGGCAACACGAACATCCCACCCAGGCGCTGCTCGATGCCTTGACCCTGCGCCATGCGCTGAAGGCGCGCGGGCGGCAGGAATTCGCCGACGGGCTGTGGGGCCTGCGCGTCACCATCTGCGGCGATATCCTGCACAGCCGGGTCGCGCGTTCGAACATGCTGTGCCTCACCGCGCTGGGGGCACAGGTGCGGGTCTGCGCGCCGCCCGCCCTGATGCCCGCCGGGATCGGCGAAATCGGGGTGGAGGCGTTCCATGATTTCGATGCCGCGCTGGACGGCGCGGAAGTGGTGATGATGCTGCGGCTGCAGAACGAGCGGATGAGCGGCCAGTTCATTCCCTCGGCGCGCGAATATCGCCATCTCTATGGCCTCACCATGCAGCGGCTGGCGCGCGCCGCACCGGATGCGCTGATCATGCACCCCGGGCCGATGAACCGCGGGGTGGAGATCGACAGCGATGTTGCCGATCTGAAGGACCGCTCGCTGATCACGCGCCAGGTGGAAATGGGCGTGGCGATCCGCATGGCCTGCCTTGAAGTGCTGACCCGCCGCGCGCGCAGGGTGCCCGGCTGGGGAGATGCGCAATGACCCAGCCCAGGCCGCTCACGATCGTCAACGGACAGCTGGTGATGCCGCAGGGCGTGCAGCCTGGCGCGCTGCGCTGCGTGGACACGCGGATCGTCGCGCTGGGCGATGTGGCGGCAGAAGCAGGCGATCTGGTGATCGACGCCGGGGGCGCGCTGATCGCGCCGGGGCTGGTCGATCTCGGGGTCTTCGCGGTCGACAAGCCGGCGTTCCATTTCGGCGGGATCACCCGCGCCGCGCTGATGCCCGATCAGGCGCCGCCGCTGGATCACCCCGCGCGCATCCAGTTCCTTGCCTATAGCGGCAAGCCGGATCTGTGGGTCCATCCGCTGGCCGCCGCCACCGCGGGGCTGGCGGGCCAGGATCTCGCCGAAATTGCCTTGATGCGCGATGCCGGGGCCAGGGCGGTTGCCACCGGGCGGCGCTGGATCGCGGATTCGGGCGTGATGCTGCGGCTGCTGCGCTATGCCGCGATGCTCGATCTGGTGGTGGTCAGCCATGCGGAGGATGGCGGGCTGGCCGGCGATGCGGTGGCCACGGCGGGTGAGATGGCAACCCGGCTGGGCCTGCCGAGCGCGCCAGCCGAGGCTGAGGCGCTGGCGGTCGCGCGCGATATCGCGCTGGCCGAGCTGGCCGGGGCGCGGCTTCATATCAGGCAGATCACCACGCGCGCCGCGCTCGATCTGCTGCGCGCGGCCAAGGCGCGCGGCCTTGCGGTCACCGCCGGGATCACGCCGGCCCATTTCATGCTGTCGGATCTCGCGACGGTCGAGTTTCGCACCTTCGCGCGCCTTTCTCCGCCATTGCGGATCGAGGCGGACCGGATCGCGGTGATCGAGGCGATTGGGGATGGGACGATCGATGTCGTATCCTCGGGCCATGATCCGCGCGGCCCGGAAGACAAGCGCCTGCCCTTCGCCGATGCCGAACCCGGCATGGCAGGGGCGGAAACCCTGCTCGCCATGGTGCTCACCCTGGTGCGCGATGGTGTGATCGATCTGCCGCGCGCCTTTGACCTGCTGGCCGCCAATCCCGCCGCGCTGCTCGGGGTCGATGCCGGGCGGCTGGAGATCGGCTTGCAGGCGGATATCGCGCTGGTTCAGCCGGATCGGCCGTGGATCGTCCAATCGGCCAGGATGGAAGCCAGTGCGGGCAATACCCCGTTCGACGGCCAGCCGGCGCAGGGCCGGGTAAGCGCGTTGTTCAAGGGCGGCGTGCGGATCGGCGAATAGCGGCCCCGTTATATTGGCTGGGCTGGTCGAAAAGGCTCCCCGGACAAGAGAAAGCCCCCTGCAGCAAGGCTGCAGAGAGCTTTCAGGGGAGGCTCGGTAAACTTGTGGGAGATCAGCGGCTGGCGAGGCGCCGGTCGGTGTCGAGGGCGCCGGGCAGCGGGCTGCTTTCGGCATAGGCGAAGCAGCCCCGGCCCGAACTCTTGACCGTGCCGCACATCGCGCGCGATGATCCGGCGTTGTAGCCGCCGGCGGAAACGCGCCAGTAATGCTTGCCCTGAACCATGGCCTCGGTGATCACCATGTCGTGGCTTGCCAGCTGGGGATAGCGCTTCACATAGATCGACCAGGCACGGCGTGCGCTCTGTTCGCTGGAGAAGGAGCCAAGCTGCACCAGATGCGTGCCGGTGTTGGCGGCAGAGCTTTTTGCCGCACTGCTGCCGCCGCGCGCGCGGGGCGTGGAGCTTTGCGGTGCGCTGCTCTGCACGAAGCGCTGGGTATCCATCGCCGCGAGCGAGCTGCCGGGAGGCGTCTGCGCGCTGAAGGCCGTGGCGAAATCAGAGGTCTTGGCCGGCGCCGAAGGCGGCGGAGTATAGGTTGAAATCGCGGGCGCGGGATCACCGGCATCACCGACCGGGGCCAGTTCATTGCCATCCTGCACGGGGGCGGAATAGGCCGCCAGCTGTTCTGCCGCCTTGGGCGCCTGCGTGGCTGCTTCAGCGGCGAGCTGCTGCGCGCTGGTGCCATTGGCGAGTGCGAGCTGCAGCGGCTGGCCCGGATCCTTCGGGTCCGGCGTTACGGACAGCAGCATGCCGACCCGCTCGCGATAGGCATCAGGGCTGACAAAGGCGGCCCATTCGGCCATCCGTTCGCCGACCTTGTCGCCGCCGATATCCTGCTGAGCCATCAGCCGGGCTTCGCGCCAATGGCCGGCCAGCGCATAAGAGAAGGCCAGATTCTGGCGGGTCTTGGCGGTATTTTCGCCGCCGCGCACCGCATCGGAGAGGATGTCGATGCCGCGATCGGGCCGTCCGGCGAGCGAATAGGCCAGGCCCAGATCGCTTGCCACGATATCGTTCTGCCAATTGTCGAGCAGCGCAACCGCGTCGCTGCCCTTGCCATCGCCGGCCAGCGCAAGCGCCAGGCTCAGCGCGGTGCGGGGATTCTTGTCACCCAGCACCATGGCGTCGTCAAAGGAGGTCGCCGCCGAATTGAAGCGGCCCGCGTCGAGATAGGCCGCACCCAGCACCGCGCGATATTTGGCGTTGGAAGGATCGGCCAGCACGGCCTTTTCGGCGTGTTCGATCGCGTAATCATACTGGCCCTTGGCCAGCGCGGCCTCGGCCTTGCTCGCAGAGACCACGGCCGGAGCTGCGGTATGCGCGCAGCCGGTCAAGGTGATGCCGGCGAGTGCGGTGGTCAGCGCAAGGCCGAGCAGCCTTGCTTCCCTGTTTCCGGTGGTCTTGGCGGTGCGGGTCATGGTCATTTCCTCTTTGGAACTTTGGGCGCCGTTCAATTCCGTTTCACTTGGGCGGCGAGTGAATCGAGTTCGGGAATATTGGTCAGCAAGCGGTCGAGCGCTTCGGTCACGATCTGCTGTGCGCTGAGATTGCGAATGGTGCAGGCAAGCCGCAGCTTGAGGTGGCGTTCGGCATCCACCCGCAGGGTGAAGGCCGCGCGGCGGCCATCGTCCAATGCGGAGCGGCGCTCGGCGGCAGCCTTGGTGGCAGCGCGGACGGGACGGGCCACCTGGCGGGCGATTTCTTCCTGCTGGAGCTTCACCGTGGGCTTGGCGGCAGCGGCCATCTCGGCGCGGGCTTCGGGGCTGGTCGGTGCGGGCGTGAGCGCCAGCACATCGGCCGGGGCGCGTGCATCGTCACCCATGTCGTTCCAGCCAAGATCTTCAGCCTGGCTGGCGCTTTGGCGTTCGAAGCTGGTGAAGGGCTGAACCTGGGCGCGCATGGCCGGTTTGGCTGCGCCCTTGCGAGCGAGCAGTGTGGGGCCGAGCGAGGCGAAGGGTTTGGGTTCGTTCATGCCAGCCGCCCTCAATTCTGGGCAACCCGGCGACCGAAGCCACCGACCGGGCGGTGCATTCCGGGCACCTGCGCGATGCCGGGAGCGGCAAAGACAGTGCGGCGGAAATTCTTTTCCAGCCGGTCGGAGATATAGTTCCACAGCGCGGCCACTTCCTGCGAGGACTTGCCCGAGGCATCGACCTCCATCACCGTGCGTCCGTCAATCATCGAGGCGGCAAAATCGGTGCGGTGGTGCAGGGTGATCGGGGCGACGGTGCCATGCTGCGACAGCGCCACTGCGGCTTCCGAGGTGATCTTGGCTTTGGGGGTTGCGCCATTGACGACAAAGATCAGCGGCTTGCCCGCGCGTTCGCACAGATCGACCGTGGCGCCGACGGCGCGCAGATCATGCGGGCTGGGGCGCGTGGGGACGAGAATCAGTTCCGCCACCGAGATCACCGATTGGATCGCCATGGTGATGGCCGGCGGGGTATCGATCACCGCCAGCTTGAAACCCTGCTGGCGCAGGGTCGCAAGATCATTGGCGAGCCGGGCGACGGTGGTCTGGGCGAAGGCCGGAAATTCGGCTTCGCGCTCGTTCCACCAATCGGCGAGCGAGCCCTGTGGGTCGATATCTATAAGCACAACAGGGCCGGCGCCGGCCCGTTGGGCCTGTACGGCGAGATGCCCGGAAAGCGTGGTCTTTCCCGAGCCACCTTTCTGCGATGCCAATGCCAATACGCGCAAGGTTATTCCCCCTAGAAAATACGCCGGATCTGTCCTCCAATTCCGGCTATTCAGTTAGCGGGATCGCAGATCACCCCTAATTTTCGGTTAACGCGGTGCGATCAAGCTGGCACAAATTCGGCATTGGGCAGCCACTTGGTGTGCAGTGTTTGCTAACGGCGCGTTCACTATGTCAGGCTATGACCAGCCCCGTCCCAGCGAAGGAAGTGGTGCGAAAATGGCGATTGCTCGCAAGGCAGGATGGGCGACCGGATTGGCCGCAATAGTTTTTTCCGTTCCGGCCATGGCGGACGTGAAAGATGGCGTCGATGCATGGAGTCGCGGCGATTATGCTGCCGCAGTCGCGCAATGGCAGGAGCCGGCTGAGGCGGATGATCCCGATGCGCTGTTCGACCTTGGTCAGGCCTACCGGCTGGGGCTGGGCGTAGAGGCGGATCAGGCCAAGGCGGAGAATTTCTATGCCCGCGCCGCAGCGCGCGGCCATATGCGCGCAGCGGACATCTATGGGCTGATGCTGTTTGAATCCGGCCGCAAGGAAGCGGCGATGCCCTATATAGAGAATGCCGCGAAGCGCGGTGATCCGCGCTCGCAATATCTGCTCGGCGTCGCGCATTTCAACGGTGATCTGGCCAGCAAGGATTGGGTGCTCGCCTATGCGCTGCTGACATTGTCCAACGGCCAGGGCCTGCCCCAGGCCGCCCCTGCGATCGCCGAGATGGACCGCTATATCCCCTTCGCCCAGCGCCAGCAGGCCGCCGGGCTGGCGGTGAGCATGCAGCAGCAGGCCGATGCTGCCCGCGCCAGCGATGTCGCCGCCTTTGATCTTGGCGCGCCGGGAAGCGATCTGTCCGGGCCATCCGCTGCGCCGCCGCTGGCGAGTGCCGCCGGCCCGCTGCCGAATGCGAGCCCGCGCGTGCCGCAGCCGATCGCCAGCACCCCGATCGAGCCATCGCTGGCGGCCGCGCGCATGGCGATGCAGGATGCCGCCGTGGCCAGCGGCACGGGCAGCCCGGGTGAAGCCGGCGCGGATTATGCCCGCCCGGCCGGTGCGGTGCCTCCGATCCCGCCGCTCAACACGCCGCGCAGCAGCGCTGCGCCCGCGCGGGTTGCCGTGAAGCAGCCTGCCATTCCCCCCGCCGCTCCTGCCACAGCGGCGGCACCTGCCGCAGCTCCTGCTTCCAGGCCGGCGGCCTCCGCCGCGTCCGGCCCGTGGAAACTCCAGCTCGGCGCCTTCGGGGTATCCGGCAATGCGGAACGGCTCTGGGCCCGTCTCAGCTCCCGGCCGGAGCTGGCGGGCAAGAAACGCTTGCTAGTGCCCGCCGGAAAATTGACAAAGCTGCTCGCAGGCGGCTTTGCCACCCGCGCCGATGCGGCAAACGCCTGTGTCCGATTGAAGGCAGCGGGCCAGAGCTGCATCGTTACGCAATAGCGCGGATGGCAGACCCTGCCGCCCGGCGAATGGGGGCAGGCGATGGGCACACAGCTGCCGCAAAGTGAACAGACCGGCGCGGACCTGCCGGCAGATGCGCCGGTTAGTGCCGCTGCGCGCCTGATCACCCTCGATTTCATTCGCGGGGTGGCGGTGCTGGGAATTCTCTTCGCCAATATCGTGGGATTTTCACAGCCAGAGCTCGCCTATGACTGGCCCGGCGGGATGAGCCAGCCGATGCATGGGCCGGACACTGCCGTGTGGCTTACCCAGTTCCTGCTGATCGACGGCAAGATGCGCGGGCTGTTCACGCTGCTGTTCGGTGCCGGCATGGGCCTGTTCATGGATCGCGCCTGGGCGCGCGGGCAGAGCCGCTGGCTGCAGGCGCGGCGGCTGTTGTGGCTCGGTGCCTTCGGGCTGGCGCATTTCTTTTTCCTGTTCTGGGGCGACATATTGTTCCTCTATGCCATCGCCGGGCTGGCCCTGCTGCCGCTGGTGCGCGGTCGGACAGAGGCGCTGCTGCGGGCGGGCTTGCTGCTTTATGCTGCCGGTGCGGTCTATTTCGTGGTCGGCTTTACCGGCACGGTGGTGCTCGAACAGAGTGCATCCGCCCGGATCGGCGCCCCGCAGGATTATCGCGCGCTGCAAGACAATCTGGCCCAGCGCAGCGCGATGGCGCAGCAGGAACATGCGGCCTTTGCGCAGGGCAGCTATAGCGATCAGCTGCACTTCATGGCGCAAAACCGCGCGCAGCAATTGCTGCAATATCCGTTCCTCGCCGCGCTCGAAACGCTGCCGCTGATGCTGATCGGCCTCGCGCTTTATCGCCTGGGCCTGTTCACCGGGGGTTTCGATCCGGGGGTGTTGCAGCGCTGGGGCTGGGCCGGGGTGATCGGCGGCGGGGCCTGCCTGCTGCCGCTGGCGGCGTGGGCGATGGCGAAGGGCTTCCCGCCGTTTCTGACCCGCTTTGTGACCAATGATGCGGCGCTGATGCCGCGTCTGGCGATGATCCTCGGCCTTGCGGCGCTGCTCGCGGCCTGGGCACCGCGCGCCGCGCAGGGATGGCTGGGCAGCCGCCTGGTCGCGGCCGGGCGCATGGCGCTGTCGAACTATATCGGCACCTCGCTGGTGATGCTGCTGCTGTTTCGGCACCCGTTCGGCGGGCTGTTTGGCACGCTCGGGCGCTTTGAGCTGCTGGGCCCGGTGCTGATGGGCTGGGCGCTGATGCTGGGCTGGTCGAAGCCCTGGCTGGCGCATTACCACTATGGCCCGCTCGAATGGCTTTGGCGCTGTCTCACCTATGGGCGGCTGTTTTCTTTCCGGCGGTGATTGCCGGGCCTGGGGTCCATTCGCCCAACAGGCCCATTCACCCGACAGGCTCATTCGCCCAACAGAGCTCAGGGCTTGGTGCTATTTATAATGCTAATGCTAAGACGAAGCAGTATCAAAACGATCATTCGCATTAGCATTAAGGGGGCCAGAGGCGCGCCCGGCCTGGAAAATCGCGGCGGAGGCGGCTGGCCTCAGTCTTTCGGGGCGTAGGGGCTTTTTGAGCTGCGCAGGGTCAGCCGCACCGGCACCGAGCCAAAGCCCAGTTCACGGCGCATGCCGTTGACCAGATAGCGCTCATAGCTCTTGGGCAGCTGGTCGAGCCGCGAACCAAAGATCACGAAGCTGGGCGGGCGGGTCTTGATCTGGGTGATATAGCGCAGCTTGATCCGCTTGCCGCCGGGCGCAGGCGGGGGATTGGCGTCCAGCGCATCGTCAAACCAGCGGTTGAGCGCGGAGGTCGGCACGCGGCGGCTCCAGGCCTCGCGGATTTCGAACGCGGCGGCGAGCATGGTGTCGAGCCCCTTGCCGGTCTTGGCCGAGACCGAGAACAACGGCACGCCCTTGACCTGCGACAGCCCGTCGCCCAGCGCCTCGCGCACGCCGTTGAACAGGCCTGACGGGTCTTCGGCAATATCCCATTTGTTGATCGCGATCATCAGCGCGCGGCCTTCTTCGAGCACATGCGCGGCGATCTTGAGATCCTGATGCTCCAAACCCTGGGTTGCATCGAGCAGCAGCACCACAACTTCGGCGAAATCGACCGCATGGCGCGCATCGGCCACCGCCATCTTTTCCAGCTTTTCGGTGACTTTCGCCCGCTTGCGCATCCCGGCGGTGTCGATCAGCCGGATATCGCGCGCTTCGCCCGATTTGGGATCGGTCCATTGCCAGTCGACCGCGATCGAATCGCGGGTAATCCCGGCCTCAGGGCCGGTCAGCAAGCGGTCTTCGCCCAGCAATCGATTGATCAGGGTCGATTTGCCCGCATTGGGTCGTCCGACAATCGCGAGCTTGAGCGGGCCGGTGGCGATCTCGTCGCCATTCTCGTCATATTCCGGCGGGGCAGCTTCTTCCACCTCAATGCCGTCAATCAGAGGCAGCAGCGCCTCGAACAGGTCGCTCAAGCCTTCGCCATGTTCGGCCGAGAAGGGAATCGGATCGCCCATGCCCAGCGTATAGGCCTCCAGCACGCCCGGCTGGCTCGAGCGGCCCTCGGCCTTGTTGGCCACCAGCACCACCGGCACATTCTGTCCGCGCAGCCAGCCCGCGACCACCTCGTCGAGCGGGGTCACGCCGGCGCGCGCATCGATCACGAACAGCGCCACGCTTGCGCCCTTGACCGAAATCTCGGTCTGCGCCCGCATTCGGCCGGGCAGGCTCGCGGGATCTTCATCCTCCCAGCCGGCGGTATCGACCACGGTGAAATCAAGCCCCAGCAGCTCCGCCTGGCCCATGCGCCGGTCGCGCGTCACCCCCGGCTGGTCATCGACCAGCGCGAGTCGTTTGCCGATCAGGCGGTTGAACAAGGTCGATTTCCCGACATTGGGACGTCCGACAATGATGACCTGGGGGAGCTTGGGAGGCGCCATGCGCAGGCAGGTGGCGCGCCCGGCGGTGCTTGGCAAGCGAAAGCGGCAAGTGGTTAAATACGGTTAACCATGGCGGGTAGGGTCAAACTAACCGTCTGGGCGGATGATCCACCGCATGTGGGGACATCTTTCAAAGTCAATCGCCGGTGCGGTGCTGGCCCTTGTGGCCGCACCGTCACTGGCGGAGTCTGCCTATGATGCCGGCGCTGGAAACGGGCCAAACGCGGCCGATTCGCAGTCCTATCTCCAATGCGTGCCCTATGCGCGGGAGGTTTCGGGCATCCAGATTTATGGCGATGCCTGGACCTGGTGGGACAAGGCCGAGGGGCGCTATCAGCGCGGCCGCAAGCCCAAGGTGGGCGCCGTGATGGCGTTTGAACCGCATGGCAATATGCGGCTGGGCCATGTTGCGGCGGTGAGCAAGGTGATCGATTCGCGCACGGTGCTGCTGCGCCATTCCAACTGGTCCCCGATCGACGGACGGCGCGGCCAGATCGAAGATGATGTTCGCGCGGTCGATGTTTCGGACAATAATGACTGGAGCGCGGTGCGCGTGTGGTATGATCCGATCCAGTCGCTGGGCACCACTGCCTGGCCGGTCGAAGGCTTCATTTACAACCAGCGCCCTGCCAAAACTTCCCCAGCCCAGGCCGCCGCCCCTGCGGGGCGCAAGCCGCGCCGTGACGTGATTGGCGAAATTATCGCGGCCAACGCCCGCTGAGGGCTCAGGCCTTGGCCACGGGCGGTTCTTCGCCCAGATCCTCATACCAGGCTTCAACCGGGCCATTGAGCTTGATCGTCAGCGGCTGACCCTTGCGATCGACCGTCTTGCCGGCCTGGATTCGCACCCAGCCTTCGGAAATACAATATTCCTCGATATTGGTCCGCACCGTGCCCTTGAAGCGGATGCCTACGCCGCGCTGCAGCTTGTCGGCATCGAAATGCGGATTCAGCGGGCTGATGGAGAGCCGGTCGGGCGGCACGTCGGCGCCACTGGCGGCGTTATCGGCTTGGGGTTTGTCTTCGCTCATCCCGGCCCTCTAATGGCCCCGCTTGGCGCGCGCAACGCCGGAGTGATCCCCTGGCACGAGTGCTTGCGCTTGCCCTTTGTCCTTTGCCCTTATAAGGGCGCTTGCCTGTTTCGCAGTGCCACGCAAACCCGTGGCCTGCAGGCTTCGTCGGGCCGCGGGCGTGGCGGAATTGGTAGACGCGCTGGTTTTAGGTACCAGTATCGTAAGATGTGGGGGTTCGAGTCCCTTCGCCCGCACCAGTTCCACATGCACGGGGACCGGCACGAGAGAGATTATTGGAAGGCATGGTTCTGAAAATGCAAATCGTCGAAACCAGCAATGAGGGCCTCAAGCGCGCCTATACTGTAACGATCGCGGCGAAGGACATCGCCGCACGGATCGACAGTGAGGTGAAGAAGATCGCCCCGCAGGTCCGCATGCCCGGCTTCCGGCCCGGCAAGGTCCCTGCCAACCTCGTCAAGAAGATGCATGGCGATGCCATTCATGCCGATGCGCTCAACACCACGATTCGCGAATCGGTTGATGGACTGATTTCGCAGCAGCAGCTGCGCCCCGCGCTGCAGCCCAAGGTCGAGCTGAACGATGGTTATGAACAGGGCAAGGATGCCGAGCTCGCAGTCGAGCTTGAAGTGCTGCCCGAAATTCAGGCCCCTTCGATTGACGGGCTCAAGCTGGAAAAGCTGATCGTGCCGGTGACCGACAAGGATGTCGACGAATCGCTGGCCAATCTGGCCAAGAACCAGAAGAGCTACAAGGATGCGCCCAAGACCAGGAAGGCGGCCAAAGGCGATCAGCTGATCATCGATTTCCTCGGCAAGCTCGACGGGGTCGAATTCGAAGGCGGCAAGGCCGAAGGCGCGCCGCTGGTGCTGGGTTCGGGCCAGTTCATCCCGGGCTTCGAAGAGCAGCTTGAAGGCGCGAAGACCGGCGATACCAAGGTCATCACCGTCACCTTCCCGGCCGATTATCCCTCGGCGGAACTCAGCGGCAAGGACGCCACTTTCGACATCACCGTGCAACAGGTGAAGGTTGAGGCCGAGACCACGCCGGATGAGGATTTCGCCAAATCGCTCGGGCTCGAAAGCCTCGACAAGCTCAAGGAGCTGCTGCGCGGCCAGCTGGAGCAGGAAACTGCCGGGCTCACCCGCACCCAGATGAAGCGCGGGCTGCTGGATCTGCTCGCGCATGATCATGATTTTGCCGTGCCGCCGACCATGGTCGAAGCAGAATTCCAGCAGATCTGGGCTCAGCTCGAGCAGGAAGCCGGGCGTGAAGCCGATCCCGAGGCCGCGATGGCAGAGATCGAGGCGGAGCGTGAGGATTATCACCGCATCGCCGTGCGCCGCGTGCGGCTTGGCCTGCTGCTGTCCGAAATCGGCCAGGCCAATGGTGTCGAAGTCAGCCGCCAGGAAATGGACATGCTGATGCGTCAGGCCGCGCAGCAATATCGCCAGGAAGATCGCCAGCGCTTCATCGAATATGTCGCCAATGACGCGATGGCCCAGGCCCAGCTGCGTGCGCCGCTGTATGAAGACAAGGTGGTCGATTTCCTGTTCGACAAGGCTGAAGTGACCGAACGGGAAGTGACCCGCGAGGAGCTGGAAGCCGCGATTGAAGCGGACGAGACTGTCGTGGCCGAGGCGAAGCCCAAACCCGCCGCGAAGAAACCCGCTGCCAAGAAGGCCCCGGCCAAGGCTGAGGCTGAACCCGCTCCGGCCAAGCAGGACGCAGCGAAAAAGCCTGCGGCCAAGAAGGAAGCGGCCAAGCCCGCAGCCGAAAAGCCCGCCCCTGAAAAGAAGGCCGACGGCCAAGGCCAAGGCTGCCGCTGCCAAGGCTGCTCCGGCCAAGGCAGCGGCAAAGCCTGCCGCCAAGGCCGAGGCCGCCAAGCCCGCAGCAAAGAAGGCACCGGCTGCCAAGCCCGCCGCCAAGAAGGCCCCGGCCAAGAAGTAACGCGCGAAGCGTCGCATCAGTGAAGGGGGCTGCGGGGAAACCCTGCGGCCCCCTTCGTGCATTTGGGGCCACAGACCAGCTTTGGCCAAGGGCCGATCGGGGCACCAAATTGCACCATCCGGCATCGCGCTGGCTAATTGGACTTGAACATCGCCCTGCCAGTCGCGACATAGGCGAGCGAAATCATATCAAGAGGGCATTTCATGATCGACCTGTTCGGCAATTCCGGCGAAACCTATGGCTCTCAAGGTCATTTCACCCATGACCCTGTTACCGGGGCGCTGGTTCCGGTGGTTGTCGAGCAGACCAGCCGCGGCGAACGCAGCTTCGATATCTTCAGCCGCCTGCTGCGCGAACGCATCGTGTTCGTCACCGGCCAGGTGGAAGACAATATGGCATCGCTGATCGTGGCGCAGCTGCTGTTCCTCGAAAGCGAAAATCCCTCGCGCCCGATCAGCATGTATATCAATTCGCCCGGCGGCGTGGTCACTGCCGGCATGGCGATCCACGACACCATGCAATATATCAAGTCGCGCGTGTCGACGGTCTGCATCGGTCAGGCGGCATCGATGGGCAGCTTCCTGCTGGCCGCCGGCGAGCCGGGCATGCGCATCGCACTGCCCAATGCGCGGATCATGATTCACCAGCCTTCGGGCGGTGCACGCGGCATGGCCTCCGATATCGAGATCCAGGCCAAGGAAATCCTGCGCATCCGCGCCCGGATGAACGATCTCTATGTCAAATATACCGGCCAGACGCTGGCGGCGATCGAGAAGGCGCTCGATCGCGACACCTTCCTCGAAGCTGACGAGGCGCTGAAATTCGGCCTGGTCGACAAGGTGTTCGAGACGCGCCCCGACAGTGAGACCGGTGAAGGCGAAACAGGATCGGGCGGCGCGCCGGAGTGATCCGGGCAATTAAGAGCTGCCATGAAACTGTAGCATTTTGGCAACCCTGTCACTTCAGCTGACGGCAAGGCGCGATGTGGTATAGGGTTGGATTGATTATCGTCTCCGCAAGGTTACACTCGGGGCGAATCCCTCGTGCGCTCCCCGGTTTTCGGCGGACTGGCCCAGAGGATCGGGAATGAAGGCATGACAAAGTTGAGCGGATCTGATTCGAAAAGCACATTGTACTGCAGCTTCTGCGGCAAATCGCAGCATGAGGTGCGCAAGCTGATTGCCGGGCCGACCGTGTTCATCTGCGATGAATGCGTCGAGCTGTGCAACGATATCATCCGCGAAGAAACCAAGGCCGGCATCGCGGGCAAGAAGGACGGCGGCGTTCCCACGCCGAAGGAAATCTTCGAAACGCTGAATGATTATGTAATCGGGCAGGACCGCGCCAAGCGCGTGCTCTCGGTCGCGGTGCATAATCATTACAAGCGCCTCAAGCATTCCGGCAAATCGGGCGATGTCGAACTGGCCAAGTCCAATATCCTGCTGGTGGGGCCGACCGGTTGCGGCAAGACCCTGCTCGCGCAGACCCTGGCACGCACCTTCGATGTTCCCTTCACCATGGCCGATGCGACGACGCTGACCGAAGCCGGCTATGTCGGCGAGGATGTCGAGAACATCATTCTCAAGCTGCTCCAGTCGTCCGACTACAATGTCGACAAGGCGCAGCAGGGGATCGTCTATATCGACGAGATCGACAAGATCACCCGCAAGGCGGAAAACCCCTCGATCACCCGCGATGTGTCGGGCGAGGGCGTGCAGCAGGCGCTGCTCAAGCTGATGGAAGGCACCACCGCCTCGGTTCCGCCGCAGGGTGGGCGCAAGCATCCGCAGCAGGAATTCCTCCAGGTCGATACGACCAATATCCTGTTCATCTGCGGCGGCGCCTTCTCGGGCCTCGAAAAGATCATTGCCGACCGTTTGCAGAAGCGCTCGATCGGCTTCGGTGCGCATGTTGCCGATCCGGACAAGCGCCGGGTGGGTGAACTGCTCGAAAAGGCCGAGCCGGAAGACTTGCTGAAGTTCGGCCTGATCCCCGAATTCGTCGGCCGCCTGCCGGTGATCGCAACCCTGCGTGATCTCGATGTGGAAGCGCTGGTGAAGATCCTGGGCGAGCCGAAGAATGCGCTGGTCAAGCAGTATCAGAAGCTGTTCGAGCTGGAAGATGTCGCGCTGACCTTCACCGATGATGCGCTGGTGGCGATCGCCAATCGCGCGATCAAGCGCAAGACCGGCGCGCGCGGTCTGCGCTCGATCGTCGAGGGCATCCTGCTCGATACCATGTTCGATCTGCCTTCGATGGAAGGCGTGACCGAGGTGGTGGTCGATGCCGATGTGGTCGAAGGGCGCAAGGAACCGATCCGCGTGCTCGGCCCGGCAGCGAAGGAAGAAGAGGCGGCCTGAGTGCCGCCCTTCCAGCTGGCGAAAGTCATCCGGGTCGAATTCTACAAGCGTGACGAACTCACGACCGACCTGATCGGCTGCGATATCCTGACCCCGGATGGCGTGATCTCGGCGCATGAGGACATGCCGTATTGGGATGAGCTGATCCGCAAGCTGGAATTCCTCGGCGGTTTCGACGTGGAATGGTTTTCGCAAATATCGCAGCCGGCATTTGCGCTGGCAAAATATGTCGCCTTTGAACGCCCCGCATAAGCGCCACCAGCCTAAGCGCCCCCAGCCTAAGCGCCAGGCGCCGCTTCGCGATAGCTAGCCTTCGCCCGCCGCCTTCTTCTCCACCAGCGCGATAATCCGGGCGAAATTCTCTGCGCTCAGCACATCCTTCGGATTATAGGCTTCCTCGAAGGCCGGGATGCCTTCGGGCAGGGCGACCCACGGCATTTTGCTGGCGGCGAACAACACGGCGGTTGGGGTGAAACCTGAAGGGTCGTCGAAGCTGCCGACCCTGATGCCCGCACCCAGCCTGCCGAAGCGCGGGTAAAAGCTGAACAATGCCGTGCCGCAGCCTTTGCAGCGGCTGATGATATGTTCGCCCCCGCTGCCGCCGGTCAGGCTGTGTTCGCTCATTTCGCCCTGCCGCAGCGTGATCCGCTCGCTCTCATAAAAGGCGTTGACCACGCTGGTTGAACCGGTCTGGCGCTGGCACAGGCGGCAGTGGCAATTATTGACGAAGATCGGTTCGCCCTGAACCTCGAAGCGCACCGCGCCGCAGGCACAGCCACCCTGATGAGACTGATCGGTCATAGTGTGTCCTTGCGCAGCGCACAGTCCCCCGCACCGGTTTCGACCTGCACGGTGGCATGATGAATCCCCCAGCGGTGATCGAGCTGCCGGGCGATATCTTCCAGAAAGGCATCGCCCGGTTGGCCGGCGGGCATCACCAGATGGGCGGTGAAGGCGGTTTCAGTAGTGCTCATCGGCCAGATATGGAGATCATGCACCGCCGCCACCCCGGGCAGCTCGGCCAGCCAGGCGCGCACGTCGCCTTCCTCGATCCCGTCGGGCACGGCGAGCAGGCCCATCTTCACGCTGTCCTTCAGCAGCCCCCAGGTGCCCCAGGCGATCACCGCCACGATCACCACGCTGGTGAGCGGATCGATCCAGCTTCGTCCGGTGACCATGATCAGCACGCCCGCCGCCACCACGCCGACCGAAACCAGCGCGTCGGCCGCCATATGCAGGAAGGCGCCGCGAATATTGAGGTCATGCTTCCTGCCGCGCATGAACAGCAGCGCGGTGGCGGTGTTGATCACCACCCCCACGCCCGCGACCACGATCATGGTCGTGCCTTCGACCGGCGCGGGCACCATGAACCGGCGCAGGGTCTCGATCAGGATCGCGCCCACCGCCACCAGCAGCAGCCCGGCATTGGCCAGCGCGGCCAGAATCGAGCTCGATTTATAGCCATAGGTGAAGCGCGCGCTGGCCGGCCTGGTGGCCATCACCCCGGCGCCCCAGGCGATCACCAGCGACATCACATCCGAGAGATTATGCCCGGCATCGGCAACCAGCGCCATCGATCCGGAAAGCAGGCCGAAAGCGGCCTCGATCACCACGAAAGCGGAATTGAGCGCGATCCCGATCGCAAAGGCACGGCCGAAGCTGGCCGGGGCATGGCTGTGCTGATGCGCAGGGTGCCCGTTAATCCCGTGATGCCCGTGATGATCGTGATGATCGTGTGTGTGTGCAGCCCCCATCGCGTCAGTCATACACGCAAGCATCAAGCCCGTCGCGCCTGACCACCCCGATCCGCGCGGCGATGGAATTGCCATAGCGCCGGGTGAAGCCACCGGGGCTCACGACCGAGCGTTCCTTGGGCAGCGGCAGGGCGGCGGCCATCCGCGCCGCTTCATTGCGGGAAAGGCGGGCTGCGGAGTGGTGAAAATAGCGCTGTGCCCCCGCTTCAACGCCATAGGTGCCGATCCCGGTTTCGGCGACATTGAGATAGACTTCCATGATCCTTCGCTTGCCCCATACGCTTTCGATCAGCACGGTGAACCAGGCTTCCAGCCCCTTGCGGAAATAACCGCCACCCTGCCACAGGAACACATTCTTGGCGGTTTGCTGGCTGATCGTGGAGCCACCGCGAATCCGCCCGCCGCGCGCATTGCGCTTGATCGCCTTTTCGATCGCGGTCAGGTCGAAGCCATTGTGCGAACAGAATTTTCCGTCTTCGGCGGCGATCGCGGCGGAGACCATATTGCGGTCAATCCGGCTGAGCGATTCCCAATCCTTGGTGATCCCATTGCCATCGAGCACCATGGTCGCGGTGACCGGTGGCGGGATGAAGCGATAGAGGACCACCAGCCCCACGCTGAGCACGAGGAACCAGACGAAGCCCATCAGGATATAGCGCAGAACGCGGGTGGCCATGGTTCCCGTCTAGCGGGGTTGGGGCTTTGTGAAAATCCTCCCCGTTGCATTGGCAGCGGGGAGGAATGTGGAGTGTTCAGGGCAGAGTTCAGGCCGCTGTCGGCAGCAGGCGCTCGCCGGCGATGCGCTGCATTGCCTTTTGCAGCTTCTCGAATGCGCGCACCTCAATCTGGCGAATGCGCTCGCGGCTCACCTCATATTGCTGGCTCAGCTCTTCGAGCGTCTGCGGCTCGTCCACCAGCCTGCGTTCGGTCAGGATGTGCTTCTCCCGTTCGTTGAGGCTTTCCATCGCCTCGGCGAGCATCGAATGGCGCATCTGGTCTTCCTCGGCATCAGCGACCATCTCGTCCTGCAGCGGCGTGTCGTCGGCCAGGAAATCCTGCCACTGACCAGCGCCTTCCTCGTCATTGCGCAGCGAGACATTGAGCGAGGCATCGCCGCCCATCATCATCCGCCGGTTCATGTTGATCACTTCCTGCTCGGGCACGCCCAGATCGGTGGCGATCTTGGCCACATCGTCCGGATGCAGGTCGGAATCCTCATAGGCGTCAAGCTGGCGCTTCATCCGGCGCAGGTTGAAAAACAGCTTCTTCTGCGCGGCGGTGGTGCCGATCTTGACCAGGCTCCAGCTGCGCAGGATAAATTCCTGCATCGATGCCTTGATCCACCACATCGCGTAAGTCGCAAGGCGGAAGCCGCGATCGGGTTCGAATTTCTTGACGCCCTGCATCAGCCCGACATTGCCTTCGGAGATCAGGTCGGACAGCGGCAGGCCATAGCCGCGATAGCCCATGGCGATCTTGGCCACGAGCCGCAGATGGCTGGTCACAAGCTGCGCCGCCGCTTCAGGATCTTCATGCTCCTGATAACGCTTGGCGAGCATATATTCCTGCTCGGGGGTCAGCACCGGGAACTTCTTGATCTCGGCCAGATAGCGGTTGAGGCTTTGCTCTCCGCTCAGGGCCGGAACCGACATTGCCCGGGATTTCGTAGTGCTTTTGTTGGTCAACTTCCCTCACCTTTCATCGTGTCGGCCGCAGGCATTTTCAGAACCCCTGATGGGCATCCTGCAGGGCACGGCCACTTGCCCTGATCCCTATATAGGCGAAATTTACGAGATTTGCGTGCATTTCATCGATCTCAACGAGTGGTTTGGTCGATCAGTTCCACCATATCTGGCGGCAAATCCCTTTCGAAACGTATAGATTTTCTGCTGATCGGATGCTCGAAGCCCAGCACCGCGGCATGCAGCGCCTGGCGCTGGAAGCCCAAGCGGTTGAGAATCGGGCGGATTTTTGCGTTGGGTCGGCCATATGCAGGATCCCCCAATAGGGCATGGCCGATTGACGCCATGTGAACCCGCACCTGATGCGTGCGCCCGGTTTCCAGCCGACATTCGATCAGCGCGCAATTATCCAGCAGTTTCAAGGTTTTGAAATGGGTGATCGCATGTTTCCCGCGGCTTGAATCATCCGCCAGCACGGCCATTTTCTTGCGGTTCGCATCCGAACGGCCGATTTGCGCGGCAATGGTGCCCGATCGGGGCAGCGGATGGCCGTTGACCACCGCCAGATAGGCCCGCTCAATCGAGTGATCGGCAAATTGCTGCGCCAGCCCGATATGCGCGGCATCGCTCTTGGCGACGACCAGCAGGCCCGAGGTGTCCTTGTCGATCCGGTGGACGATGCCTGGCCGCGCGACGCCGCCGATCCCTGAAAGCCTGCCGCTGCAATGATGCAGCAGCGCATTGACCAGCGTCCCGTCATGATTTCCGGCGGCGGGATGCACCACCAGCCCGGCGGGCTTGTCGACCACGATCAGGTGTTCATCCTCGAACACCACGCATAGCGGAATGTCCTGCGGGCGCGCCTCTGCCGTGGTCGGAGGGGGAATCTGGATGGCAAACGCGCTTCCTGCGGCTGCTTTGGCGGAGGCGCTTGCGACGGTCTGGCCGCCCAGCGTCACCCGCCCTTCACCGATCAGCGCCTTGACCCGCTCGCGCGACAGCCCGCTGGCGAGGCTGAGCGCCTTGTCGAGCCGTTCGCCGCCGGTCCCCAGCAGCCCGGTGATGATTTCCGGTCCCCCCATTGCTATGGATGTGGGCAATGAAATGGAAAGTCGCAAGGGACGCAATTGAAGCAATGGTGGCCGAGGCCGCCTTGGCCGCGCCGCAGGAGGCCTGCGGGTTGCTGTTCGGCGCGCCCGGGCTGATCGAGGCGGCGCGCCCGGCGGCCAATGTCGCGCTTGATCCGGCGCGCCATTTTGAGATCGATCCTGCCGCATTGATCGATGCCCATCGGGCGCAGCGCGGCGGGGGGCCGCGGCTGGTGGGCTATTATCATTCGCACCCCTCGGGCCCGCCCGAGCCTTCTGCAACCGACCGCGAACAGGCGGCAGGCGACGGCAAGATCTGGGCGATCGTCGCGCGCGGGGTGGTGCGCCTTTGGCGCGATCGGCCAGGCGGGTTCGAAGCGCTTTCCTACGCGATCACCCAGGCGTAAAACCGCCACATGATGCCTGAACAAGCCTGTGTTTCTTTTCACCGGGGATTCCGCGCGCCAGCCATGCCTGCTAGGGCGTGGTCAATCAGGGAGCGGCTTTGTCCTTAGGACCCTGTCAACATTGTCAACTTCGTCAGAATTCCGGGCCTTTTACTGAACATGACCATTTCTCCCGTCGATCTTGCCAGCCTGCTTTGCTCGCGCCTGTGCCATGACATGCTCAGCCCGGTGGGCGCGCTGTCGAACGGGCTCGAGCTGCTGGCGGATGAAAAAGACCCCGAAATGCGGGCGCGCTGTTTCGAGCTGCTCGAACAGAGCGCGCGGATTTCGGCCGACAAGCTCAAATTCTTCCGCCTGGCCTTCGGCGCTGCCGGCGGCTTTGGGGAGAATGTCGCGGTCGAGGAGCCGCGCCAGGCGATCGCGGCGCTGGTCGGCGGCAATGGCCGGATCGCGCTCGAACTGGGGGGTGAAGGAGACCGCGCTGCCCAAATCGGCGGTCAAGATCCTGCTCAACCTCGCCGCGATCGGGATCGACGCGCTGGTGCGCGGCGGCACGCTTTCGATCGGGGCCGAGCTGCGCCAGAGCGGCGGCAAGGGCACCTGCGAGATAGCGGTGCGCGCGGCTGGCCCCAGAATCGCATTTGACGAGAATATCGGCAAGGCGCTGACCGGCGCGCTGCCCGATGGCGAGCTTTCGAGCCGCAGCGCGCCTGCCTATATGATGTATCTGCTTGCCCGCGAAGCCGGCGGCGGGGTGCAATATGCGCTTGGCGATGATGCGCTGGTGCTTGGCGCGGTATTGCCGCAAGGCTGAGCGGGTGCGGGGATGAGCGAACTCGTCCAGCGCGAGGTTCCGTCCCCCAATTGGAACGAGCGGCAGCTGCCGATCTCCATGGTGGTGCTGCATTATACCGGCATGCAAAGCGGCGACCGAAGCGCTGGAGCGGATGTGCGATCCCGCGGCAGAGGTATCCGCGCATTACATGATCGAGGAGGACGGCACCGTGCTGCGCCTGGTCGATGAAGACAAGCGCGCCTGGCATGCCGGTCGCAGCTATTGGCGCGGGGATCACCGACATCAATTCCGCCAGCATCGGGATCGAGCTGGTCAATCCGGGCCATGAATGGGGCTATCGCCCGTTCACCGAGGCGCAGATGGATGCGCTGATCCCGCTGCTGGCCGATATCAAGGTGCGCCACGATATTCCGCGCGCCAATATCGTCGGCCATTCCGACATCGCGCCCGCGCGCAAGCAGGATCCGGGCGAATTGTTCGATTGGGAAGCGCTGGCCGGGCTCCACCTCGTGCTCAAGACCCCGAAGATCACGCTGGGCGATCCGTTCGAGAATGATGGCGCCTTCATGCTCGCGCTCGAACGCTTCGGCTATGATATTGCCGATGGCCGCGCGGCGGTCGCGGCGTTTCAGCGCCGCTGGCGCCCACGCCGGATCGATGGCGAGATCGACGGCGAGATCCGGCGCGATGCTGTTTGCGCTGTTGCTTGATCGGGATCGCGGATTGACTAGATAGGGCGCGCCAGGGGGCCGGGCAGCCGCGTTGGGGGCAACTCCACCGAGGAAAGTCCGGGCTCCACGAAACAAGGGTGGCGGGTAACGCCCGCCGGGCGAGGGGCTTGCTCCCGAAGCCCAGGGAAAGTGCCACAGAGAGTATACCGCCGATGGGCCTAAAGCTCACAGGCAAGGGTGAAAGGGTGCGGTAAAAGCGCACCGGGTGGCTGGTAACAGGCATCGCATGGCAAACCCCACCCGGAGCAAGACCGAATAGGGGCGGCGCGCTCCCGCAAGGGGCAGGTGCGTTTCGACCGAGCCGCCCGGGTTGGTTGCTTGAGCTGCGGAGCAATCCGTAGCCTAGATGAATGGCTGCCACTGCCGATACGGTCCCCGTCAAGGGCAACCTTGGGGATACCGTCGGCGGTACAGAACCCGGCTTACAGGCCCCCTGGCACTTCGCCCCCTTCCGGGGCTGTTGCAGGCTCGAAATGCGCCTCAGACCCGCCCGACGCTGGCATAGGTGAAGCCCGCCGCGCGCATCTCGGCCGGGTCATAAACATTGCGCAGATCGACCAGCACCGGGGCGCGGGCGATCTGTTTGACCCGCTCGAGGTCGAGCGCGCGGAATGCGTCCCATTCGGTCACCAGCACGATCGCATCGGCACCCTCGATCGCGTCATAGGGGCTTTCGGCCATTTCCACCCCGGGCATCAGCGGCCTGGCCAGCTCCATCCCTTCAGGATCATAGGCAATCACGCTGGCGCCTGCATCAGACAGGGTCTGCGCAATCGCGATTGCCGGGCTGTCGCGCATATCATCGGTATTGGGCTTGAAGGTCAGGCCCAGCATCGCCACCCGCTTGCCCCGCGCATCGCCGCCCAAAGCGTCGACCACCTTGCGGCCCATCGCGCGCTTGCGGCTGTCATTCACCTTGACCACCGCCTCGACGATCCGGGTCGGACTGTCATAGTCTTCCGCGGTCTTGAGCAGGGCGAGCGTGTCTTTCGGGAAACAGGAACCGCCATAGCCGGGCCCGGCATGGAGGAACTTCGCCCCGATGCGATTGTCGAGCCCGATTCCGCGGCTGACATCCTGCACATCAGCGCCGACCTTCTCACACAGATCGGCCATCTCGTTGATGAAGGTGATCTTGGTCGCGAGGAAGGCATTGGCGGCATATTTGATCAGCTCGGCCGACCGGCGGCTGGTGAACAGGATCGGCGCCTTGTTGAGGAACAGCGGGCGATAGACCTCGCTCATCACCTGTTTGCCGAATGCGTCCTCCGCCCCGATCACGATCCGGTCGGGCCGCTTGAAATCGCCGATCGCCGCGCCTTCGCGCAGGAATTCGGGGTTGGAGACGACCGCGAATTGCGTGTTGGCGCCGGATTCGCGGATGATCCGTTCAACCTCGTCGCCGGTCCCGACCGGGACGGTCGATTTGGTGACGATCACTGCGGGAGTCTTGAGGTTGGCGCCGACTTCATGCGCGACTTCATAGACGAAGGTCAGATCGGCATGGCCGTCGCCGCGGCGCGACGGGGTGCCCACCGCGATGAAGATTGCGGCCGCACCGTCCATTGCCTCGGCCAGATCGGTGCTGAAGGTCAGCCGACCGGACTTCACATTGGCCGCGACCAGTTCGGCCAGGCCAGGCTCGAAGATCGGCATCACGCCATCGAGCAGCGAGGCGATCTTGGCCGGATCCTTGTCGATGCAGACCACATCATGCCCGAAATCGGCCAGGCAGGCGCCCGAGACGAGGCCAACATAGCCGGCCCCCACCATTGCGATCTTCATTGCTCGGGTATCCTCTCCAGCGTCACGACGCCCTTCTTCTTCTTGACCTTGGTCTCGATGAACCTGCGCGCGGTGCCTTCCAGCACCAGCGTGGTCAAGCGCCCTGTGTGAAACGCGCCGGTATCGATGCCGATGCGATTGGGCCGGATCACCGCGCGCTGATAGATCGTATGGCCATGAACGATGACATGCGAATGCGCATCTGCATGTGACAGAAACGGCTCGCGAATCCAGCGCAGATCCTGGCGTTGCTGCTGCTTCAGCCCCACTTCTGGCACGATCCCGGCATGGACGAAGGCATAGCCGCCGATCACGATAATATCCTCAAAACTGCGGATGAAATCGATATCCTCCTGCGGCACGTGCTCAGCCATCAGCGCCTGCAGCGCGGCCAGTTCGGCCTTGCTGCGCACCCGTGGCTGGATGCCATAGCTCAGCAGCGTTTCACGCCCTCCGAAGCGCAGGAAGTGGCGCAGGACCTCCTTGCGCTTGAAGCTTTCGAGGAACATTTCCTCGTGATTGCCGGACAGGATGCGCAGGTCGCGCTGTTTGCCCCAGGCGCGGGCGCGGGCGATCACACCGGCGCTGTCGGGCCCGCGATCGACCAGATCGCCCAGCAGAATCACCGTGCTGCGCGCGCGCCGCGCATTGCGATCGTCGCGCTCGATCGCTTCGATGGCCGCTTCGAACAAATCATCGCGCCCATGGATATCGCCCACGGCATAGATGCGCTGCCCCACCGGAATGGAGGGCTCCCTGCCTTTCCCGGGAAGGCTCAACAGCTGGCGGATTGACTGCATCATGGCGTGGGAATCGCTTTAGAAATCCTGTCGCGCGCCGCAAGCCACCTTGCGGCCAAGCGGCCGAATCGGGATGCCATGTGACGCATGTGATGCTCAAAATCCACACTAGGGTGAATTGTATGTGACACTTTGCAATATCTCTTGTGCAGTGCAGCAGGGCTGGGCAAGTTCATTGCGCGAATTGCAAGGACCGCACGTCTAAAGATGCGGCCGCGATTTGTGCAGGTGGGATGAGGCTGACTAATCAAATCTATAAGGAAGATTGCCATGCTTACGTCCATCCGCAGCCTTTGCGCTGCTTCTCTTCTTGCTGGTGCCGCCCTCGCTGCCACTCCCGCGATGGCACAGGATGATACGCCCGCTATCTCCGTTTCCGGCAATGTCGCTCTCGTCACCGATTACCGCTTCCGCGGCGTCGGCCTGTCGGGCGGCGACCCGGCGATCCAGGGTGGCATCGACGTCACCACTGCACCGGGCTTCTTTGTCGGCACCTGGGCTTCGTCGCTTGATTCCGGCGGCTATCCTTCGGCTTATGGCGAAATGGAACTCGACGTCTATGGCGGCTGGTCCGGTGAAGTCACCGATGGCCTGAGCGCTACGGTCGGCGTGCTCTATTACCTCTATCCGACGAATGACGTTGGTCCGTCCGACTATATCGAGCCCTATGCTTCGCTCGGTACAACGGTTGGTCCGGTCAGCGTAACTGTTGGTGCTGCCTATGCACCGAAGCAGGATTCGCTCGGCGGCCAGGACAACATCTATGTCTACACCAATCTCGGTGTCGACATTCCCAACACGCCGATCTCGCTTTCGGGCCACGTCGGCTACACCGACGGTTTCCTGACCCTGACCAGCGATGGCACGGCATGGGACTATTCGGTCGGCGCTTCGGTGACCGTTCTCGGCGGCCTTTCGCTCGGCGTGAGCTATGTCGGCGTTGAGCACACCGGTCCTTCGATCTCCGGCGTCACCGACGACACCGTTGTGGGTACGCTCAGCTTCAAGATGTAAGCTTTGCGAGCCTTTACCGGCTTAAAGAAACGGCCCGCATCGGAAACGGTGCGGGCCTTTTTCTGTGCGCCTTTCGGTTCTGAAGGCGCTCACCGCAGGTAGAAGTCTACCGTGGTGACTACGCGCACCTTTTTGAACGGCGAATCCGATGCACCCCAGCCGCCGCCGGAATCCCCGTCGCGCGCGTCGATCGAGAAATAGCCCTGGGTCGCGGATTTGATGTCGCCCACGCTGGTGCCGCTGTCCTTGGCGAATTGTTCGGCCGAAGCGCGCGCATCCTTGGTCGCCTCGGCCACCATTTCCGGCTTGATCGCATTGAGCTTGGTGAAGGTGTAGCTCATGCCGGAGCCATCCTCCAGCATCACCCCCCGGCGAACCAGCTCGAACTGGCGCCGCACCGCCGCTTGAGCGCGGGTGATGTCATTGCTGCGCAGGCTCATGCGCTGGCGCACGGTGAATTGCGGAATGCCGTCGGTGACATAGCTTGAGACATTGACCGCGGTCGGCTCGAGCGCGCCTTGCGGAAAGCCCAGATCCTTGAAGAAGGCCTTGATCTCGGTCGTGTCGTGATCGACGCCCGCCTGGGCTTCGGCCAGATTGCGGGCGCTGGCGGAATAGGAAATCGTCCAAGTGGCAAGATCGGCGGTTACATCGCGTTCGGCCAGACCGCGCACGGTCACCGAACGGTCGGCCGCCTTGGCGCGGGTGAGCCCGTCGCCGAGCAGATATCCGCCCAGCACCATCCCGACCGAGAGGATCGCGGCGCTGCCAAACCATAGCCGGGTCTGCGGTCGGCGCCAGAAAGCGGTGGCGGCCGGTGGGGTTTCTTCGCTAGCATCGTTAGCCATGGCAGGGATCCTCATCGACTCCGGTATCGGAGCGGTGATCTGTGGCAAGCTGTCGATGAACCGTGCTTGAATAGCGATGAATGGAGCGAATGGAACGTGGTCAAATATCTCCACAGCATGATCCGGGTGAGCGATCCCGAGGCAACCGTGAATTTCTTCAAGCTGCTCGGGCTGGAAGAAGTGCGGCGCATGGAAAGCGAACAGGGGCGCTTCACTCTGATCTTCCTCGCCGCGCCCGGCCAGGCCGGTGTCGCCGAGGTGGAGCTGACCTATAATTGGCCGGCGGAAGGCGCTGCGGGCGAGACCTATGGCGGTGGCCGCAATTTCGGCCACCTCGCCTATCAGGTGGAAGATATCTATGCGACCTGCCAGACACTGATGGATGCCGGGGTGACGATCAACCGCCCGCCGCGCGATGGCCATATGGCCTTTGTCAAAACTCCGGACGGTATTTCGATCGAGCTGCTGCAGAACGGCAGGCTCGATCCGGCGGAACCCTGGGCGAGCATGCAAAACACCGGCAGCTGGTAAATGGGGGCGCTGCAGCTGGCAAAGCGGTCGCGGCGAAATTATTCCGGTAAGCGGGTCGAATTGCGGGCGCATTGCTGGCACTAGGCAGGCATGATTACGGCACTGATTGTCATTTTCGTTATCGCCTATGCCGCGATTGCGCTGGAAGAACCGCTGCGGGTCAACAAGTCTGCTGCGGCCCTGATCGGTGCGGGGCTGCTGTGGACGATCTATGCTCTGGGTGCCGGCCACGGGCCGACGATTGACGAGCAGCTCGACGAATCGCTGATCAACACGGCGCAGATCGCCTTCTTCCTGATGGGGGCGATGACGATCGTCGAGGTGATCGACGGCCATGACGGATTTGACGTCATCACCTCGCGGATCAAGGCGCGCAGCGTCGGCTCGCTGGTATGGATCATCGGCCTGGTCACCTTCTTCCTCAGCGCGGTGCTGGACAATCTCACCACCACGATCGTGGTGATCTCGTTGCTGCGCAAGCTGATCGGCGATCGGGGCGACCGGCTGCTGCTGGCGGGGCTGGTGATCATCGCGGCCAATGCCGGTGGCGCGTGGTCCCCGATCGGCGATGTCACCACCACCATGCTGTGGATCGCCGAACGGGTTTCCACCCTGGCGATCCTCAAGGGCGTGTTCCTGCCTTCGCTGGTCAATTTGCTGATCCCGCTGGCGGTGGTCAGCTATATGCTGCGCGGCAAGCCGGTCACTCCGCCAAAAAGCGCCGCGCAAGGCAAGCGGGCGTTCACCACTAGCTTGGCCGAACGCAACATCATGTTCGGCCTTGGGCTCGCCTCGCTCCTCGCCGTGCCGCTATTCAAGGGGATCACGCACCTCCCGCCCTTCATGGGGATATTGTTCGGCCTGGGCATTTTGTGGGCGGTGGGCGATCTGGTCCATCGCGACAAAGACGAGGGTGAGCGTGAGCACCGGGTGATCGCCGCGGCCCTGACCCGGATCGATCTGAGCGCGATCGTATTTTTTATCGGCATATTGCTGGCAGTCGCGACCCTTGAGCACAGCGGGATTCTGGCTGGGCTGGCACAATGGCTGGATCAGGAAATAGGGCGGCTCGATGTGATCGTCACCGTCTTCGGGCTGGTCAGCGCGGTGGTCGACAATGTCCCGATGGTGGCGGCCGCGCTGGGCATGTATGATGTCGGCCAATATCCGCCTGACAGCTTCCTGTGGGAATTCATGGCCTATTGCGCTGGCACCGGCGGCTCGATCCTGATCATCGGTTCCGCTGCGGGAGTTGCGGCCATGGGGATCGAGAAGATCGACTTCCTCTGGTATATGCGCCGCTTCGCGCCACTGGCACTATTGGGCTATTTCGGCGGAGCGCTGACCTATATCGCGCAATATGCGCTGCTGCACTGAAGGCCAGGTCAGCACTATCCGTTGTCTTTTCCGGCCTTCGTCTGGTCAGGCCTTTGCCTGATCCGGACTGCCGGCCAGACGCAGGATCGCATAACCGCCGACCATGGCGACCAGCGAACCGGCGAGCACGCCAAGCTTGACCTGCTCATATAGATCGGCCCGCACCGGGAAGGCGAGCGCGCCGATGAACAGGCTCATGGTAAAGCCGATCCCGCACAGGACCGACATGCCCCAGATCTGGGTCCAGCTGGAATCCTCGGGCCGCGGAGCGATGCCCAGCCGGTCGGCCAGCAAGATGCAGCCAAAGATCCCGACCAGCTTGCCCAGCACCAGCCCGGCCGCGATGGCGAGCGGCAGCGGGGCGAGGAAGGCATCCGGGCCGAGACCGGTCAGCGCCACGCCGGCATTGGCAAAGCCGAACAGCGGCACCACCAGATAGGCATTCCAGCCGACCAGTGAATGCTCCATCGCTTCCAGCATTTGGCTGCCGTCGCGCCGGTGCATCGGGATCGTCAGCGCCGCCAGGACGCCGGCGATCGTCGCATGGATGCCCGAATTGAGCACGCAGAACCACAGCACCAGAGCGGCAGCAATGAAGATCGCAAGACTGCCCACCCTCATGCGGTTGAGGGCGATCATCGCCGCGAATACGATCAGTGCCGCGATCAGCCAGGCGAATTTTAAATTGGCGGTGTAGAACAGGGCAATCACCAGCACCGCCCCGATATCGTCCACGATCGCCACGCTCAGCAGGAACAGGCGCAATGCCGCGGGCACGCGATTGCCCAGCAGCCCGATCACCCCCATCGCAAAGGCAATATCGGTCGCCGCCGGAATTGCCCAACCTTCGGCAAGCGGCGCTTTGCCCCCTGAAATCAGCAGATAGATCGCTGCCGGCACTGCCATGCCGGCCACTGCGGCCATCACCGGCAGGCGGCGCTGGCTTGCATTGGCGAGGCTGCCGCAGACGATCTCGCGCTTCACCTCCAGCCCGACGACGAAGAAGAACACCGCCATCAGCCCTTCGTTGATCCACAGATGGAGCGTGTCGAGCTTGGCGAGCGGGCTCCAGCCGAGCGGATCGTGGAACAGATCGTGATAGACATGGGCGAAGGGCGAATTGGCGGCCAGGATTGCCGCTGCGGCGACCGCGATCAGCAAGATACCTTCAAAGGCATCACTGACGAACAGGGCCTTGAGCGGACGCACCACGGCGGCTTCGAGAATTGTGGGTTCGTTTGTCATGTTCCCTATCCCTTTCGCAATTGACGCCGGGTTGCAAGGCCAAGCGAGCAATCGCCCGTTGCGATTTGGGCTGAGCGGCACTAGCCTGCGCTCTTCACGGTGCGGGGGGGCAAGCCTGTGAGTGAGCTTGGCTTTACAGCACTCGAATGGCTGGCGCTGGTTGAGCGTGAGCTGCTGCTGTTCGCCGGATTCTTCTTCCTGCTCGGTACAATCGACGAATTGGGCATCGACCTTGTGTGGGTCTGGCTCAAGCTGCGCGGGCGGGCACGGACCGGGCGCATCGATTGCGAAGCCGCGCGGCGGCACGCGCTCGCAGGTCGGGCGGCGGTCATGATCCCTGCCTGGCGAGAGGCCGATGTGATCGGGGCGACGATCACCCATGCGCTGGCTGCCTGGCCGCAGGCCGATCTGCGGCTCTATATCGGCTGCTATTGCAATGATCCCGAAACGGTTGCGGAAGTGCTGCATGCCGCGCGCGGTGATCCGCGTCTGCGACTGGTGATTCATGCCCATGCCGGGCCCACGACCAAGGCCGATTGCCTCAACCGCCTCTATCGCGCCTTGTGCGATGATGAACGGCGCAGTGGGGAGGCCTATCGCATGGTGGTGCTGCACGATGCGGAGGACATGGTCGATCCCGCCGCGCTCGGCGTGCTCGATGTCGCATTGGGCGGGGATGGGGCAGATTTCGTCCAGCTTCCCGTGCGGCCCGAGCCCCAGCCGGAATCGCGCTGGGTCGCGGGGCATTACTGCGAGGAATTTGCCGAAGCTCATGCCAAGGCGATGGTGGTGCGGGGCGCATTGGCAGCCGGGCTGCCGGCGGCAGGCGTCGGCTGCGGTATTGCGCGGGACATGCTCGCCCGTCTCGCCGGAGATGGGGCGGCCAGCAATGGCGCTGTGGACGAACCATTCTCGGTCGAATGTCTCACCGAAGATTACGAGCTGGGGCTGCGGATCAAGACGCTGGGCGGCAGCGCGCGCTTCATCAGGCTACGCGGGCAGGATGGGCGGCTGATTGCCACGCGGGCCTGCTTCCCCGCCGATCTCGGCCCGGCCGTGCGGCAGAAGACGCGCTGGGTCCACGGGATCGCATTCCAGGGCTGGGATCGGCTCGGCTGGTCGGGGCGGCCAGTGGAACTGTGGATGCGCCTGCGCGACCGGCGCGGGCCGCTTACCGCGATCGTATTGAGCGCCGCCTATCTGCTGCTGGTTGTCGCCGCATTGCTGTGGGCCGCGGATCTTGCGGGACTGGGGCGGCCGTGGCAGCCCGATGCGCTGGTTCGTGCCATGATTGCCATCAATCTTGTCAGCTTTGGCTGGCGCGCGGCGATGCGGTTCGGCTTTACCGCGCGCGAATATGGGCCGGGGGAGGGGATGCGCGCGGTGCTGCGTATCCCGCTGGCCAATATCATCGCAATCATGGCCGGGCGGCGGGCGTTGCTGGCCTATCTGCGCAGCCTTGGCGGAATTGCGCCGCTATGGGACAAGACCCACCATCAGGCCCATCCAGCCATGATGACTGCGCGGCTCAACGGATGAGCGCGCGCCGCCACACCCGAGGCCAGCCGGTGGTCATGCTGGTGCTGGTGCTGGGCGGCTGGATCGCCCTGCGCGCAGCCACGTGGGAATCGCCCTTCACGCATCCTGCGCCGGCAGTGGCAGTTGCGAGCGCAAGCTCCAGCCAGGTTCCACCTGGCGTTACGGCGCGGCGCGAATCCGGGCCAGCCGCCAGCGTGGCTGCAGGTTTCAAGGCGCCGCCGGCGGCCCTGCCGCTTCCCGCGCCGCTGCCTTTCACGCCGCCAGCCTCCGCTGCAGTCTCGCTGCCGCCTGATCTGCCGAAGTCGCAGAGCGTGCCAGCGCCGCTGGCCCCCCAATTGCCGCCCAAACTTGCCGCAGCGCATAATTTCATGCTGCTGTCGGGTCTTTCCAGCATTCCGCTTCCTCCCGAGCTGGCAGCCCTGCTGCTGCCCGCCACTCCCGCTCCCGCGAGCGCCCCCTATCAGCCGCTTTCCATGCTGGCGCAGGCAAGCTTCGAGGGGCGCTGGTCGGGCGATGGCTGGCTGTTGCTGCGCCAGGACAACACCGATGCCCTGGCTTCGGGGCACGGCAGCTATGGTCGCAGCCAGGCCGGGGCAGTGATTCGCTATCGCCTTGCACCGGGTAGCCCGCAGCGCCCGCAGGCCTATGTCCGGGCCAGCAAGGCGCTCGGCGGAGCAAATGAGAGCGAGCTGGCGCTGGGCTTCGCTGCGCGGCCGCTCGCGCGCCTGCCGCTGAGCGCTGCCGCCGAATTGCGGGTGACGCGGCTTGGCACGCGCAATCTGGTCCGCCCGGCCGCCCTTGTTGTCACCGAGTTGCCGCCATTTGAACTCCCGCTCGGTCTGCGCGGCGAGGCCTATGCCCAGGCGGGCTATGTCGGCGGCGAATTCGCCAGCGCCTTCGCAGATGGCCAAATGCGGGCCGAGCGCCCTCTGACGCGCAAGGGTGCGGTTCGGCTGAGCGCGGGGGCGGGCATGTGGGGCGGGGCGCAGAAGGATGCGGCACGGCTCGACATCGGACCCAGCGCCACGCTCGCCTTCGGTCTCGCCGGGGCCAATTCGCGGGTTTCGATGGACTGGCGCTTCCGCATCGCGGGCGAAGCCCAGCCTGCCAGCGGCCCGGCGCTCACGATATCAGCCGGATTCTAGCCAAGACGCCTTTAATCCGCCGCAACCCTGCGTTAGGCGGGCTCATGGATGTCTACCTCCCTATCGCAAATCTGGCGGTCAACGGGCTGGTGATCGTCGGACTGGGTGCGCTGACGGGCATACTGTCCGGCATTTTTGGTGTGGGCGGCGGGTTTCTCACCACTCCGCTGCTGATCTTCTACGGCGTCCCGCCCACGGTCGCGGCAGCTTCGGCGGCGAGCCAGGTCACCGGAGCGAGCGTTTCGGGCGTGCTGGCCCATACCAGGCGCGGCGGGGTCGATTACCGGATCGGAACCGTGCTGATCGTTGGCGGGGTGATCGGCACCGGGATCGGGGCGGCATTGTTCCGCCTGCTCGAATCGGTCGGCCAGATCGATACGGTGATCAATATTCTCTATGTCGTATTGCTGGGCACGGTAGGCTCGCTGATGGGGCGCGAGAGCATTCAGGAAATGCGCGCGATGCGCCAGGGGGCGGCCCGCGTCGCCCGCAAACGGCGCCACCACCCGCTGGTTGCGAGCCTGCCGATGCGCTGGCGCTTTTATCGTTCAGGGCTTTATATCTCACCGCTCGCCCCGCTTCTGCTGGGGGTGGTGACCGGGATTCTGTCGATGCTGATGGGTATCGGCGGCGGCTTCATGCTGGTTCCGGCTATGCTGTATATCCTCGGCATGAGCGCCAATGTCGTGGTCGGCACGTCGCTGTTCCAGATCATCGTGGTGACGATGGTGACCACGATGATGCATGCGCTGACCACTAAGGCGGTCGACATCGTGCTGGCGGCCTTGCTGCTGATCGGATCGGTTACCGGGGCGCAGCTCGGCGCGAAATTCGCGCAGAAGGCCAAGCCGGTCTATCTGCGGCTGGCGCTGGCGGTGATCGTGCTGGTGATCGCGCTGCGCATGGCCTTTGGCCTCGGCGTCCAGCCGGACGATATTTATACGGTGGTGTCGCTATGAGCCGCGCCGCCGCCCGCCGCCCCTTCCAGATCCTGCTGGCGCTGATCGCCTTTGTCGCCTTGTCGGGCCAGCGCGATCCGATCCTGGTGCCGGAGGTTTCACAGCACGAGATCCAGGTGCGACAGGGCTTCACCGGCACCGAACTGCTGCTCTATGGCGCCATCCTAGATCCCTCGGGCACCCGCGCGGGGCGCGACTACGATATTGTGGTGGTGCTCAAGGGGCCGACCGAATCGATCCGGGTGCGCGAAAAGCAGAAGGTCGCGGGCATCTGGCTCAATAATGACAGCACGGCGTTCCGTTCCGCCCCGTCCTTTTTCGCCGTTGCCAGTTCGCGTCCGATTGCGGATATCGTCGATGACCGGACGGCCGCGATTTACGAGCTGGGCCTGCCCTGGCTTCAGCTCTCGCCGATCGGGGCGATCGATCCGGTCGAGCAGGCCCGCTTTTCCTCCGGCCTGGTTGCGCTGCGCAGCCAGCAAGGGCTTTACAAGCAGGACGACAAGGGGGTCAGCATCAGCGAACAGGTGCTGTATCAGGCACGCATCGCGCTTCCCTCCAGCGTGCAGACCGGCACCTATACCGCCGAGACTTTCGCTATCACCCGCGGGCAGGTGGTGGCCTCCGCGGTATCCCGGGTCGAAGTACGCAAGCTCGGGTTCGAGCGCTTTGTGGCGCTGTTTGCCCAGTCTCAGCCATTTTTCTACGGCATGATCGCGGTTGTCCTGTCGGTGCTGATGGGCTGGATTGCAGGCCGGGTGTTTGCATTCATCTGAACTTGGTCAAGCAGCGCGATTGACGCGTTATTAACGCCATTTGCCTATGGCCTGAGCGACCAAATATGCAGAAAGTGACGGCGAGGCCCTATGACCGACCTGGGAACGCAGCAATTCAACGTATTCCGGCCTGCTGAACCCCCGCAGGAGCTGGCGGGCAATGACGCCCCGCTGCCCGATAATGGCAACCAGCCGATTGGCGTGGTACTGGAAATCGCCGGTTCCGGTTCGCAGATCGCGCTCGATCTCCAGCGGATCAACGAATGTGCCGACGATCCCGATCCTTCGATCGCGCTTGCCGGGCAGGTCGGCAGCCAGATCAAGATCCGCGTCGCGGGCGGATGGCTGCTCGCCAGTGTACGCAACCAGCGCCAGGATCGCCGCAGCGAAGGCGCAAGCATCGTCTGCAACATCGATTTCCTCGGCGAAGGTGAGGAAGAGCGGCTGACGCACAAGATTCACGGCTTCCGCCGCGGCGTCACCCGCTATCCGATCCCGGGCGCGCTGGTCTATCCCGCGACCAATGCCGATCTGCGGCAGATCTATGCCTCTGACGGGCGCTCGGCGATCCAGGTCGGAACCGTCTATCCCACCACCGATATTCGCGCGGGCATCTATGTCGATGCCATGCTGGGCAAGCACTTCGCGCTGCTCGGTTCGACCGGTACCGGCAAATCGACCAGCGCGGCGCTGATCCTGCATCGCATCTGCGAGTTGGCGCCCCAGGGCCATATCGTGATGGTCGATCCGCATGGCGAATATTCGGCGGCGTTCCGCAGCACCGGCGTGATCTTCGATGTGTCGAACCTGCATATGCCCTATTGGTTGATGAATTTCGAGGAGCACTGCGAGGTGTTCCTCAAATCGACCGGGAACGAACATCAGGAAGACGCGGATATTCTCGCCAAATGCCTGCTCGAGGCGCGCGGCAAGAACCGCCTGGCCGAAACCATGGGCAAGATCACGGTCGATTCGCCGATCCCCTATCTGCTTTCGGATCTGACCAACATCATCCAGAACGAGATGGGCAAGCTCGACAAGGCAACCTCCAGCGCGCCCTATATGCGGATCAAGACCAAGATCGACGAACTCAAGAGCGATCCGCGCTATCAATTCATGTTCTCTGGCATGCTGGTGGGCGATACGATGGCGGAATTCATCGCCAAGATTTTCCGCATGCCCTCGTCCGGCAAGCCTGTTTCGATCATCGATGTCTCGGGCGTGCCCTCCGACATCACCTCCACCGTGGTCGCGGTGCTGAGCCGGCTGGTGTTCGATTTCGCGATCTGGGGCCGCGAGGAAAAGCCGCGCCCGATCCTGCTGGTGTGCGAAGAAGCGCATCGCTATGTGCCGAACGAGAAGAATGCCGATGGCTCTTCGGTCGGCCGCATCCTTTCGCGCATTGCCAAGGAAGGCCGCAAATACGGCATTTCGCTGGGGCTGATCACGCAGCGGCCGTCGGATCTGGCCGAAGGCGTGCTGTCGCAATGCGGCACGATCATTTCCATGCGCCTCAACAACGAACGCGATCAGGCCTTCGTCAAGGCGGCGATGCCGGAAGGCGCGCGCGGCTTTCTCGATTCGATCCCGGCCTTGCGCAACCGCGAATGCATCATCTGCGGCGAAGGTGTCTCGATCCCGATCCGCGTTTCGTTCGACAATCTCGATGAGGCCAAGCGCCCCGCTTCGGACGATCCGAGCTTTATCGATCTGTGGCGTCAGGGCGGCGGAGAGGAAGACCAGGTCCACCGCGTGGTTCAGCGCTGGCGCACGCAGGGCCGCTGAGGTCCGCGTACCGAAGTCTTACATCGACGGGTTTTGCCGCCCGGCCGGATCGCCAGTTGCATTGGCCTGTTCGGCAGCTTCTTCCGAGGTTTCGGCCATGGCCTTCTCGCGCCAGCCGGAATAATGATAGAACCACCAGCCCAGGATCAGCGCGGAAAATGCGGCGACTGGGAAGGACAGCCAGATCGCGTCCGGACCAAGCCAGCGATAGGTGATGAAATAGAACCCCAGCCGCACCGGATAGAGCGCGATGGTGATGATGATCAGCGGCACCATCACCGCGCCGCCGGCGCGCATCGTGGCTGAATAGACCATCGTCACACCGAAGAAGATGAAGTTCCAGCTCGCCAGCAACTGGATATGCCGGCCCAGCGGCACCGCCTGGCTGTCAGGCCCGAGGAACAGCCCCAGCGCCTGCCGGTCAAGCAGCAGCAGCAGGATGGTCAGCACCCCGGTCATCAGGAAATTGACCAGCACGCCCGCGCGGGTGACCTTGTCCAGCTCGTCCCATTTATGCGCGCCGATGAATTGCGCGGCCATCGCGCTCACCGCGCCGCCGATCGCCATCGCCGGCATCTGGATATAGGTGAACAGCTGCATCGCCGCGCCATAGGCCGCCGTCATCAGCAGCCCTTCGCGATTGACCAGCCCGACCACGATGATCCCGGCTGCCGACATGATCAGCATCTGCCCGCCCATCGGCAGGCCCTTGTTGATGATGAAGCGCAGCTCTTCACGCACCGGGCGCAGATAGCGCAGCTCCGCCCCGCGCAGCCGCAGCGGCAGATCCTTGCCATAGATATAGATGATCATCCCGATGAAGGAGATCAGGCTGGCGAAGATGGTCGAGGTGGCGGAACCGGCGATGCCCATCTTGGGGAAGGGGCCGATCCCGGCGATCAGCAGCGGGTTGAACACCGCATCGATCAGCACCGTCACCCCCATGAAGATCAGCGGAGTGCGCGAATCGCCAGTGCCGCGCAGGCCCATGGTGAGGATGATCGAGACCATCATGAACGGCATCGAGAGGAAGATCAGCCGCAGATAGGTGAGCGCCAGCGGATAGGCGGCGGCCGGCGTTTCAAGCAGGCTCAGCAGACCCGGCGCAATCAGCCAGCCCATGATTGCGATGCCTACCATCAGCATTGAGCAGAACCCCACCGCAGTGCCCAGCGTGCGCCGGGCGCCGTCGATGTCGCGCGCGCCGAAGCGCTGGCCGATCTTGACCGTGCCGGCCATGCCGAAGCCGAAGGCCGCGCTGGACACCAGGAACATCACGATATTGGCATTGGCGGTGGCCGCCAGCGCCTGTTCGCCGATCAGCCGCCCGACCCAGATCGAATTGACCGTGCCGCTGAGCGATTGCAGCATGTTGGAAAACAGCGTCGGCACGCTGAACATGATCAGCGTGCGCAGGATCGGGCCCTGCGTCAGATCGCCGCGCATCTGGGCGGGGCGTCCGGCCGGCGCGGGGCCGGAAGATGAAGATGCGCTGCTCATGTGCCCCTAGTGTCGCCAAACATCTCGATGTGCAACCTTCTGGAAACACCCAGTTCCAGTTCCCCGCAGAGCGGCATCAGCCAGGCTTCGCGCGCAGCCAGACTGGCGGTATCGGTTCCCTCGGCCATCAGCATGATCCGTCTGCGGTCAATGCCATGGGCCGCGGCAAGGATGAGCACCTGTTCGACATCGCCGGGCTGCGCCACCACGAATTTGAAATTGGCCCGCGGATTGGCCGCCCATTGCGCAATCCGCGCGGGGATCAGCGCCAGCGCCGCCGGATTTCCGCTATGCGCCAGCTTGGGGCTGACATTATATTGGTGGATCAGCCGGTCGAGCGCCGGGGGCGGGGCAATCGTGCCATTGGTCTCGATCTCGATCGTGACGCCGGGCAGCAGCGCCAGCATCCGCGCCAGGGCAGCGGCCTGCAGCAGCGGCTCGCCGCCGGTCACCACCAGCCGGGTCTTGCCAAGGGCGATAATCCGCGCGGCGACCTCCTGTTCACTCAGGCTCACCTGATTGTCCGCGCGATCATAGGCGATCCCGTCACGATGCGGGCGGGTCTCGCCGGTGAAGCGCCAGCTATAGGCGGTGTCGCACCAGCTGCAGGCAAGATTGCAGCGCGACAGACGGACAAAGGCACAGGGCGCGCCCGCGCTCGGGCCTTCCCCCTGGATCGAGGCAAAGATTTCCGGTTCGCCCGGGGTGATGGTGGCGAGGGTCAGCGCCATGGTGTGCCCGGCCGGCAGGGTGACCCAGGTGACACGCCGCCACCCTGCTCGATTTGGCTTAAACAATTGAACAAAGGTAAGAAAACCGCCCCGCTGGCAGGGTGACAGATACGGAATACGCAGGCTTTCATCGGGTCGCGCCTTGATCGGGGTAACGACCGGCCTTGTGGCATATCGCGCCCATGCAGCAAAATGCCGTGGTCTGCGGCGCGAACACCAGCCTGCCGATCCGTCGCCGGGCTCAGGCCATGCGCCGGTTCAACCCAGCCGCTCCAGCGCCGCCGCCAGCCGTTCGGCCTCGGCCGCGTGATGCGCATGATCCGCGCGGGCTTTCTCGACCGCCTCGGGCTTGGCCTTTTCGACAAAGCTTGCGTTGGACAGCCGCCCTTCGAGCGATCTGGCTTCCTTGCGCGAGACCTCGAGCGCCTTGGCGAGGCGGGCCTTTTCCGCCGCGATATCGATCACGCCTTCCAGCGGGATCACGAAGCTATCTTCGCCCACGCCGATCTGCATCGCCGCGCCGCCGGGTGCCGCTTCGAAACGGATTGCGCTGATCCGTGCGAGCCGGTCGATCGCGGCGGCATTGCCGGTGATCACCTGACGGGCGGTGGCGCTGGGCTGCTCCAGATAAGCATCAAGCTTTGCGCCGGGTGCAAGGCCAAGCTCGCTTTTCGCGCCGCGGATCGCGGAGGTAAAACTGATCAGCCATTCGACCTCGGCCTTGGCCGCCGGGTTCACGCTCGCCATCGGCTGGGGCCATTGGGCAAGGATCAGCTCATAGGGCCGCTCGCCGCCCTGATGGGCCGCCTGCGCATGCCACAGCTCTTCGGTGATGAAGGGCATGAAGGGGTGCAGCATGACCAGGATCTGGTCGAGCACCCAGCCGGCGACCAGCCTGGTTTCATCATCGAAACTGCTTTTGATCAGCTCGATGTACCAGTCGCAGAAATTGTCCCACACGAAGTGATAGATCGTGTTGGCGGCAGCATCGAAGCGCAGCTCGGCCATCGCCTTGTCGAGCGCGGCCAGGGTATCGACAACCTCGCCGATGATCCATTGATTGACCGCCTGCGCCGCCTTGGGCGCTTCGATCGATTGCGATGCGCCGATCCCGTTGGCCTGGCAGAAGCGCGTGGCGTTCCACAGCTTGGTCGCGAAATTGCGATAGCCCTCGACCCGCTTCTCATCCATCTTGATGTCGCGGCCCTGGCTTTCCATCGCTGCCATGAAGAAGCGCAGCGCATCGGCGCCGAACTGGTCGATCAGCCCCAGCGGATCGACCACATTGCCCTTGGACTTGGACATCTTCTGCCCGTCAGGCGCGCGCACCAGCCCATGCAGATAGAGCCGCTTCCACGGATTCTCGCCGGTCAGATGCTTGCCCATCATCGCCATCCGCGCATCCCAGAAGAACAGGATGTCGAAGCCCGAGATCAGCAGATCATTGGGATAATGCTTCGAAAGCAGCTCGCTCTCGTCCGGCCAGCCGAGCGTTGCGAAGGGCCACAGCGCGCTGGAGAACCAGGTGTCGAGCACGTCGGGGTCCTGAGTGAGTGTTACGGAAGTGAGTTTGCCGTTCGCCGCACCAAATCGAAAATGCCCTTCTCCATTGATCGGCAATTCCACTTCGATTTCGGGCCCATAATAATTTCTCGCCAAAGCCAAAGCATCGTCCGCTGTAGCGGCGACAAACGGCTTTCTTGCAGGTTGTTCTTCTCGAGCGAATCCCGGGGAGGAGAATGCATTGGGATTTTCCAAGCTTGGCCCATACCACGCCGGAATCCTGTGCCCCCACCACAGCTGGCGGCTGACGCACCACGGCTGGATATTCTCCATCCAGTTGAAGAAGGTCTTTTCCCAGCTCTTGGGCACGATCTCGATCGCGCCGCTTTTCACCGCCTCGATCGGGGCCTTGGCCAGTTCCTCGGCATTCACATACCATTGGTCGGTCAGCCAGGGTTCGATCACCACGCCGCCGCGGTCCCCATAGGGAGTCTGAATCACTCGCGGCTCGGAATCGTGCAGTTCTTCCTCGCCGTCCTTGTTCTTGGTAATATGCGGGATCAGGCAGCTGAGTGTCTTCATTTCCGCGACCACGGCGTCGCGCGCATCGAAGCGGTCCATGCCGATATAGCGTTCGGGGATCAGCCCGTCCGCCGTCTGCACCACCTGCGCTTCGGCATCGAGCATGTTGAGCATTTCGCCCGGCGCGATTCCCGCGCGCTTGCCGACCTCGAAATCGTTGAAATCATGCCCCGGGGTGATCTTCACCGCGCCGCTGCCCAGTTCGGGATCGGCATGTTCGTCGGCGACGATCTTGAAGCGGCGGCCGGTGATCGGCTGGAGGATATCCTTGCCGATCACGCTGGCATAGCGTGGGTCAGATGGATTCACGGCCACAGCCATATCGGCCAGCATGGTTTCGGGCCGGGTGGTGGCGACTTCGATGAAGTCCTGACCGTTATCAAGGGTGACGCCGTCGGCCAGCGGATATTTGAAGTGCCAGAAATGACCCTTGATCTCGCGGGTTTCGACCTCGAGATCGGAAATTGCGGTCTTGAGCTTGGGATCCCAGTTCACCAGCCGCTTGTCGCGGTAGATCAGGCCCTCATTGTAAAGGTCCACGAACACCTTGATCACCGCACGGGTGAAATGCGGGTCCATCGTGAACTGCTCTCTGGACCAGTCCATCGAACAGCCCAGCCGGCGCAGCTGGCGGGTGATCTCGCCGCCGCTCTCGGCCTTCCAGTCCCACACCTTCGCCACGAATTCCTCGCGCGAATAATTGCTGCGCTTGTCCTGCCGCTGTTCCAGCTGGCGTTCGACCACCATCTGCGTGGCGATGCCCGCGTGATCGGTGCCGACCACCCACAGCGCGTCTTTCCCGCGCAGCCGCTCATAGCGGATCACGATATCCTGCAGCGTATTGTCCAGCGCATGCCCGATATGCAGGCTGCCGGTGACATTGGGCGGCGGATTGACGATGGTGAATGGCATTGCCTCGGGCCGATCGGGGCGAAACAGGCCGTTCGCTTCCCAATGCGCATACCACTTCGCCTCTATCGCGGCGGGGTCGAAAGTCTTGTCCAATGTGTCTGTCATCCTGGGCAGGGCCTTTGCCAGCCGCCATTGTGCGGTGCAAGCACAGCTTAAGCGCCGGTGCAGCCTTTGCCTTGTCGGCGCCTGATTTTGTCCGCATAGCTGGCTACGATGCGCGAATGGGCCGATTTCAACGTGGAAACGGGCGACGGGGGCGGCGACAGGCTGGTGCTGACCGGCCCGTTGCTGATCTCGACCATTGGCGCGCTCGACCGCCGGCTGCGCGAATGGGATGGTGCGGCCGAAAGCATCGACCTGTCATCCGCCGGCGCGATCGATACGGTTGGCGCATGGACGGTGTGGCGCTTTGCCCGCGCGAGCGGAGCCCGGATCATCGGCGCCGACGATAAGGCCAAGCGGCTGATCGAGGCGGTCAAAACGCATGAAAGCTCTGCCCGGCTGACCCCTTCGCGCCTGCCGTTCCTAACCCGGGTTCCGGCCGGGGTGGGCAATCTGGTGGTCGGATGGGCGGTGGGCATTGCCCGGCTGATCGGTTTCCTCGGCGCGATCCTGATCTCGAGCGCCGCGATCGTGCGCCACCCATCGCGGCTGCGGATCAATTCGGTGGTGCGCCAGTTCGAGCTGGTCGGCGTCTCCGCGCTGGGGATCATCGGCTTGATGAGCTTCCTGATCGGGATCGTGATCGCCCAGCAAGGTGCGATCCAGCTGCGGCAATTCGGGGCGGAAATCTATACGATCAATCTCACCGGCCGGCTGGCGGTGCGCGAACTGGGCCTGCTGATGACCGCGATCATGGTCGCGGGCCGCTCGGGATCGGCCTTTGCGGCGCAGATCGGCACCATGCGACTCACCGAAGAAATCGACGCGATGCGCACGATCGGGGTCTCGCCAATGGAAGCGCTGATCATCCCGCGGGTGCTCTCGGCGGTGCTGATGATGATCCTGCTGGGGTTCTTTTCCGCGATCTGCGCGATCATCGGCGGCGCGGTGATCGGGGATCTCACCCTGGGCATTCCCTTCTTCACCTTCCTCACCCGGATTCAGGAGGTGGTGCCGCTGCACGATGTCTGGGTCAGCCTGATCAAGGCGCCGGTGTTCGGCCTGATCGTGGGGATCGCCGGATGTTATCAGGGGATGCAGGTCGAAGGGAATTCCGAAGAGGTCGGGCTCAGGACCACCATGGCGGTGGTGCAGGGCATCTTCATGGTGATCGTGCTTGATGCATTCTTCGCGGTGTTCTTCACCGGGGTGGGCTGGGGATGAGCGACGAGGAACTGATCGAGCAGGTCGACCATGAAGCGCGGCAATTCGACCCCCGGCATTTCGAGGGCGAATATCCGATCGTGGTCAAGGATCTGGTCAACAGCTTTGACGGGCATCTGGTGCATGACGGCCTTTCGCTGCGAACCCGGCGGGGCGAGATTCTTGGCGTGGTCGGCGGATCGGGCACCGGCAAATCGGTGCTGATGCGCTCGATTATCGGGCTGCAGGTGCCGGATTCGGGCACGATCGAGGTATTCGGCCATTCGATCACCGATCTCTATCAGGCCGAGGATGTCGATATCCGCTCGCGCTGGGGGGTCTTGTTCCAGGGCGGTGCGCTGTTTTCGACCCTCACCGTGGGCGAAAATGTCGAAGTGCCGCTGCGCGAATTCTATCCCGAATTCGAGGACGAGCTGCGGCATGAGATCGCACGCTTCAAGGTGCGGCTGTCGGGCCTGCCTGACGAGGCGACCAGCAAATATCCGTCCGAACTTTCAGGCGGCATGCGCAAGCGCGCCGGCCTTGCCCGGGCGCTGGCGCTCGATCCCGAGCTGCTGTTTCTCGACGAACCGACCGCCGGGCTCGATCCGGTGGGTGCGGCGGCGTTTGACCGGCTGACCCGCGAACTGGCCGATGTGCTGGGGCTGACCGTGTTCCTGATCACCCATGATCTCGATACGCTGTATGAAATTTGCGACCGGGTGGCGGTGCTGGCTGACAGCAAGGTGATCGCAGTGGGGACGATCCCGGAACTGCTCGCGCTCGATCATCCGTGGATCCAGGAATATTTCAACGGCCCGCGCGGGCGGGCGGTCGAGGCCAGCCGCAAGCGGACCAGGGCCAAGACCATGGACAAGCCGACAGGCAGAGGGGCATAGACGGCCGATGGAAACGCGCGCGAACCATGTCTGGGTGGGGGCAGTCACCTTATTTCTGCTGGCTGCGCTGGCTGCGTTCATCCTGTGGCTTTCGGGCCTCAACAGCCGGCTGGAAAAGCAGTATGACATCTTCTTCGCCCAATCGGTCGACGGGCTGGGCAAAGGCTCGACGGTCACGATTTCCGGCGTGCCTGCGGGCGAAGTGACGCTGATCGAACTGTCGCCGGACAATCCCGAATTTGTCCATGTGCGGATCAAGGTGGATGACAAGGTTCCGATCCTGGTCGGCACCGTCGCCACGATCCAGAGCAGCTTCACCGGCAGCTCCAAGATCCAGCTCGATGGCGCGCATGAAGGCGCGCCGCCGATCACCTGCGAGACGACCAGCTGCCTCAAGGGCGTGCCGGCGATCCCGGCCAAGGCGGGCGGGCTGGGCGAAATTCTGTCCAATGCGCCGCTGCTGCTCGAACGGCTCGCCACGCTGACCGATCGGCTGACCCAGCTGATGTCGGACGAAAACCAGAACTCGATCGCCGGCATTCTCAAGAATACCGAGCGTTTGACCGATAATGTCGCCGATGCATCGCCGCAGATTTCGGCCACGCTGACCGAACTTCAGGCGACACTGAAACAGGCCAATCAAAGCCTCGCCTCGTTCGACAAGGTCATGGGATCGGCTGACAATCTGCTTAGCAAGCAGGGCGAAGATCTTGCCAAGCAGCTGCGGGAAACGCTCAAATCGGCCAAGGGTGCGGCGGATTCGCTGCAGGCAACGCTGGATGATACGCGGCCCGCCGCGCGCCAGCTGTCGCAATCGACCCTGCCGGCAACCGAGGCGACCCTGCGCGATCTGCGCGAGGCGAGCCAGGCGCTGCGCAAGATTACCGAGAAGATCGATTCGCAAGGCGCAGGCGCGCTGCTCAAGGGCAACAGCCTGCCTGATTACAAGCCATGACCGGATTGGCGATGGGCACGAAGGGGGCAGACATGCTGCACAACAGGTCTGAAGAGCGCGCACAGCTCAGGGTTCGGCCGGGGCTCGGCCTCACCGCGCTCGCCTGCGCGATGGCCCTGTCAGGCTGCGTCAGCCTGGGCAAGGCGCCGCCGCCGACACTGCTGACCCTGTCCTCTGCCACCGAGGCACCCGCCGGCCTTTCCGCCAGCGGCAAGCCGAGCCAGGCGCTGGCGGTGATCGAACCTTCCGCGCCGCAGCGGCTGGATGTCACGCGCGTGCCGGTGCAGGTCAATTCCTCGACCATCGCCTATCTCAAGGATGCGGTGTGGGTCGACAAGCCGGCGCGGCTGTTCGGCCGCCTGCTCGCTGAAACGATCCGCGCCAAGCAGACCCGGCTGGTGATCGAAGGCTCGGAAATCCGCTATGCTGCGGCGACCAAGCTCTCCGGCCAGCTGGTCGACATGGGCTATGATGCGCACAGCAGCTCGGCGGTGGTGCGCTTCGATGCGGAGCTGCAGCAGCCTGACGGCCAGATCCTCACCCGCCGGTTCGAGGCGATCGTGCCCGGCGTTTCGCCCGATGCCCATGCGGTTGGCCTGGCGCTGAACCAGGCCGCGAATACGGTTGCGGGCCAAATAGCCGAATGGATCGGCTGAAGCCGCCAGGCCGGACCTGAAAAAGCATTGCTGTGCAAAGGCGGGCAAGGTCAGCCCTTGCCTTGCTGTGCGCGCACACTAAATGGCAGACAATGTCAATTTGACCATAGACGGGAATGCCGATGTCCTCTGCTGCGCCGATTGCCACCGATATTTCAGCCGAAGTTGCTCGCGTCTTCGCGCTGCAACAGGCGCATCAATGGGATGTCAAAGCCACCAAGGCGGATCAGCGCAAGGCCAAGCTCGCCAGGCTGAAGGCCGCGGTCGAGGCGCATGCGGATGATATCATCGCCGCAGTGCTGGAAGACACGCGCAAGCCCGAAGGTGAGATCCGGGTCACCGAAGTGCTGAATGTCACCGCCAATATCCAGCGCAACATCGACAATCTCGATCAATGGATGGCGCCGACCGAGGTCACCCCTTCGATGAACCCGAATGACCGGGCGCAGATCGTCTATGAGGCGCGCGGGGTGTGCCTGATCCTCGGCCCATGGAATTTCCCGCTCGGCCTGACCTTCGGCCCGCTCGCCGCCGCCGTCGCTGCCGGCAATTGCTGCATGGTCAAACTGACCGATCTGTGCCCGGCAACCGCCAGCATTGCGGGCAAAATCATCCGCGAGGTGTTTGACGAGAACGAAGTCGCCTTGTTCGAAGGCGATGTCAGCGTGGCAGAGGCCCTGCTCGAACTGCCTTTCAGCCATATCTTCTTCACCGGCAGCACCAGGGTCGGCAAGATCGTGATGGCGGCGGCCGCGAAACATCTCGCCAGCGTGACCCTGGAACTGGGCGGCAAATCGCCGGTCATCATCGATGAAGGCGCGGATATCGAAAAGATCGCCGCGTGATCTTGCCGGGGCCAAGCAGTTCAATGGCGGGCAGGCCTGCATCTGCCCGGACTATGTCTTTGTGAAGGAAGACCAGAAGGCCAGGCTGGTCGAAGGCTTCAAGGCCAATGCTTGCGGAAAATCTCTATTCCGAGACCGGCAAGATCAAGAAGGATGCATCGCGCAGATCGTGAACGCGGGCAATTTCGCGCGGGTCAAAGCCCTGTTCGACGATGCCGTGGCCAAGGGGGCGACGATTGCCGTGGGCGGCGAGTTGGAGGCGGACGATCGCACCGTCCATCCCACCATGCTGACCGATGTCACCCCGCAGATGTCCATCCTGCAGGAAGAGATTTTCGCGCCCGTCCTGCCGGTGATGACCTATGACACGCTCGATCAGGTGATCGGCTATATCGAAGCGCGCGACAAACCGCTGGCGCTCTATATCTACAGCAATGATGAGGCCAATATTCAGAAGGTGCTCGACCGGACCTCATCCGGCGGGGTGACCGTCAATGGCGTGTTCTCGCATTATCTGGAAAACCAGCTCCCCTTCGGCGGCGTGAACCAGAGCGGCACCGGCAGCTATCACGGCTATTTCGGCTTCAAGGCCTTCTCGCACGAACGCGCGATTTATCTGCATCAATAGGGTGATGGGATGGGCGTGCTTGCGGCCCCTAGCCGCCGTCACCCGCCCTGGTCAGCCCAGCCGCGCCAGCTGCGCAAATTCCATCGCAGCGGTAAATTCCGCCAGTTTCTTCGCGCGTAGCTGCTGGGCAGTCCAGTCCCAGCCCCATTGCTCGGCCTGCCAATCCTCCTCGGCATTGGCGATGGCCCACAGGGCCTCGGCGTCGGCCCCGTCCTCCAGCGCGGCGAGCGCGACGGTGAGCGAAGCGCTGAGCGAGGCCATGGTGTTGAGCGCGGCGAGGGTGAAGGGGGTCTGGCGGGTGAGCAACGCCTCCAGTGCGGCCAGCGTTGCGGGGCGCTGCGGGCGGTAGACAATGCCGCTGACCCGCACGAAGCGCAGCCCATGGCGCTGCTCGATAGCGCAAAGCAGCGGTTCCCACAGCGCCATCTGGCGCGCGTGGAGCGGCTCGTCCGGATCGGCGCGGTAGCACAGCGTATCGGTTTCGGCGAAGCGCATCACGGCGGAGACTTCACCCGCCGGATCGCGCGCGGCGATATCGATCGCGAAATCGGCGAGATCGCGCAGGATCAGGCTGGCGGGATCGATCTCCTCGCCCTGCGCTGCCCATTCGCGCGCCATGGCCTCGGCCAGCGCGCGGGTCGGTACGATCTGGGCCAGGCCATGCGGGGTCTTGATCGCGCGCCCGTCCAGCGTGACGCGCCAGCCCTCACCGGCAGGCTCGACGCCGACCTGTCTGTAGAAACGCTTCATCGCACCATCACTCGGGCGGGGTGCGCCATTTGCGCGCGAGCAGCTGCGGCATCACGAAGGCGTCGACCAGGCCGATGGCGATCAATCCGTAACCGACCAGAACCGGCGCGGCGATGATCTGGCGCACCACCAGCGCGCCGGCCAGCACCATCACCACGCCCGCCAGCCGCACCGCGGTGATGGTGAAATAGCGATTTCGTGCGCGATCGTCTTCGGTCATCGCAGCAGCTCCTCCAGCTCGGCAGTGTCATTGGCGACCGCTTCGGCCCCGGCGGCGAGCAGTTCGCCCGGCAGATGATAGCCCCAGCCGACGCCCAGCGCGCGCGCACCCGCGCTGCGCGCCATTTCGATATCATAGGCAGTGTCGCCGATCATCACCGTCTGGTCCGGTCTGGCCTGTGCTTCTGCCATCGCCTGTTCGAGCATCGCGGGATGCGGCTTGGACGGGTGCAGATCGGCGGTCTGCAGCGTGGCAAACAGCTGCGCGATGCCGTGATGGGCAAGGCAGGCGCTGAGCCCGCGCTGCGATTTGCCGGTCGCCACGCCCAGCACCCAGCCTGCGCCGTGCAGCCGGGTGAGCAGATCGTGGATTCCGGCATAGAGCGGTTCGTCTACCCGCCCCGCCATGCGCGCCGCCCTGAACGCCTGGCGATAGCTATCGACCGCCTGCGCCAGCGCCTCGGGCGCGGCATCGGGGGCGAGGCTGCGCACAGCGGCGGGCAGGCTGAGCCCCACGATCCGGCGGACGGATTGCACATCGGGCAGTGGCAGCCCGGCATCGGCGAAGCCCTGGCGCATCGCCTCGCAGACGGCGGCCTGTCCGTCGACCAGGGTCCCGTCGCAATCGAACACCGCCAGGCGGAGCGTCATTTGCGCGGTTTTCCGGGCTTCGGGCGGGGTTTGGCGCTGCTGCGGGTGGAGGCGAATTTCGGGTCCATCTTCGGTGCCGAGCGCGAATCGGTTCGCGCGCCGCGCCGGGGGGCGAATTTCGCGTCTGGCTTGGGTTTGGCGCTGCTGGCCGCGCGCGGGGCGCGCCCTGCGGCGGCGCGCGGTTCGGCACCCACTGCCGGCTTGGGCCCGTTCTTGACCTTGCCCCGGGGGGCGGGGCGCGGCCCGGCACCGCGTGCAGCCGGTTCGTCGCCGCGCTTGCGCCGCTCGCCCCGCCGCTCCTTGCGGAACTGCTTGGCATGAGCCTTGGCGACCTGCTTCTTGAGATCGCGCGAGGGCGGGGCGCGGCCTTCGTCAGGCGCCGCGCCGCTCTCGGAAGGATCGAAGCCCAGCTGCGCCATGCTGGCCGCGAAATGCTCGGGCAGATCGGCGGTCACATCGATCCGTCCGCCATCGGGATGATCGATGATCAGCCGCCGCGCATGGAGATGCATCTTGCGGCTGATGCTGCCGGTGAGGAAAGCGTCCTGCCCGCCATATTTCCCGTCGCCCACGATCGGGTGGCCGATCGCGGCCATATGCACCCGCAATTGATGGGTGCGCCCGGTGTAGGGTTGCAGCTCGACCCAGGCGGCGCGTTTGGCCGCGCGGTCAACTACGCGATAGCGGGTGCGCGCGCTCTGGCCCTGGTCTTCATCGACCCACATCTTCTCGCCGCCGGTGCCGGGCTGCTTGGCGATCGGCGCTTCGATGATGCCGTCATGCGCATCGGGCACCCCGACCACCAATGCCCAATAGACCTTCTTTGCCGAGCGACCGGCGAAAGCCTTGGAGAAATAGGCCGCGCTGCCGGGGCTCCTGGCCACCAGCAAGACGCCGGAAGTATCCTTGTCGAGCCGGTGGACCAGCCGCGGGCGCGGTTCCCCTTCGCCCGCCAGGGCATCGAGCAGGCCGTCGACATGCTCCTTGGTCTTGGTCCCGCCCTGGGTCGCCAGGCCCGGCGGCTTGTTGAGCATGATCGCCGCGCGGTCCTGCTGGATCACCATGCCGCGCGCCAGTTCGATTTCGTCGGCGCTCAGCTCGGGGCGGACGCGGGTGCCGCGCTGCGGCGCGGCATCGCCGCCGGGGGGGACGCGCAGCACCTGCCCTTTGCTCAGCCGGTCTTCAGGCTTGGCGCGCTTGCCGTCGACCCGCACCTGCCCGGTGCGCGCCCAGCGCGAAACGGTGGCGAAGCCGACCTGCGGCAGATGCCGCTTGAACCAGCGATCGAGCCTGATCCCGTCATCGTCGGAGCCGACGGTGAACTGGCGCACCGTGTCGGTCTGTGCCGCTTTGTTCATCCAGCGATCCGCATCGCGATCAGGCCGAGATAGAGCCCGGTCAGCCCGGCCATCAGCGAGATGAAGGCATAGCTCAGCGCCAAGGCCGGCTGGCCGCGTTCGATCAGCAGCATCATCTCCAGGCTGAAGCTGGAAAAGGTGGTGAAGCCGCCCAGCAGCCCGACCCCGACGAACAGCCGCCAATGCTCTCCCGCGCCGCCATGGCGGGCGAGAAAGCCCGCCAGCAGCCCCATCGCAAGGCTGCCCAGCACATTGCAGGTCAGCGTCGCCCAGGGGAAGGCGGTGACGGTATTGGGCCCGAGCCACAGCGTCATCGCGCGGCCAATCTGATAGCGCAGCAGCGCGCCGGTGCCGCCGCCAAGGGCGACATAGGTGGATGCGACGAGGGGGGGAGGAACGCTCATCCGGCGAGCCTTAGACGCAGGAAGCGAAATATTAAAGCGGCACTGCGCGCGCAGCGGGCTCAATTGCTTGCCTTTTGGCCCGGATTTGGTTAGTGGCGCCATCATTCGAGCCGACCCTCGGGGGATTCGGTGCGGTTTTCGTAGATTTACCGGGAGCGCAGCCCACCGCCGTGGGGCCATCCCGAGTTGCTGTTAGGTGTTGAAATTTATGCAGATCATGGTTCGCGATAACAATGTCGATCAAGCCCTGCGCGCGCTCAAGAAGAAGCTGCAGCGCGAAGGCGTCTATCGCGAAATGAAGCTGCGTCGCCATTACGAGAAGCCGAGCGAAAAGCGCGCCCGTGAAAAGGCCGCTGCGGTTCGTCGTGCCCGCAAGCTCGATCGCAAGCGTATGGAGCGTGACGGGTCGAAGTAAGACCCGCGGGCTCGGGCACTATCGCTTGAACCCACAGCATTGTTGATCCAAGAGGGCGCGGATTCAGTTTCGCGCCCTTTGCTCGTCAGGACCCATCTCATGGCCGAAGTCACCCGCGTACCGCTCCAGCCGACCAAGAAGTCGACCATCGTCAAGCTGTGGCTTGGCGTGGTGCTTGCCCTTGCGCTCGGCGCGGGGCTCGCCTGGCTGACCGTGCCTGCGGGCGTCAAGGTGACGGAGCTTACGCCGGGTGTCGGCGCACATCCTGGCAAGACTGACGTGGTGGTGGTCAATTATGTCGGCAAGCTGGCTGACGGCAAGGTGTTCGACGAAGGCAAGGGCGTGCCGATCCCGCTGGGCCAGGGCACCATTGCAGGCTTTGCGGAAGGCATGGTGAAGATGCAGAAGGGCGGCAAATATACGCTCTTCATTCCTTCGGCGAAGGCCTATGGAGACAAGGTGCAGACCCACCCCTCCACCGGCGAAGTGGTGATTCCCGCCAATAGCGACCTGGTCTTTGACATCGACCTGATTGATTTCATGACCGAGGCGGATTTCCAGCGCCGGATGCAGATGCAGCAGCAATTGATGCAGATGCAGCAGCAATCGCAAGGCGGCCAGCCGGGCGGCGATCCCTCCGCACCTCCGTCGCAATAACATCGCGCCCGCCAGGGCCGCTCGCTTGCTCTTGGCAGTTTGATGGCCGATATATCGGTCATGGATGAAGGGCGACTCCAGGCATCCGATCTGCATGCGCATGACTGGCCGTTGCGGCCATGGCTGCTCGCCGCGCTGCTCGGGCTTGCCGGGCTGCTGATCCATTTCGCGATCAGGGCGCATACGGACGACCCGCTGCGGATGGCGCTGGCCGCCTTCCTGTTTTTCGGGCCGCTTAGCGCCGCGCTGTCGCTGGAGCGTGCGCGCTGGAAAGAAGTGGCTATTTTCGCGGGCGCCGCCGGGCTGGTGATGGCCGGGCTTGCCTGGCGCGCGGTCGGGATCGGCGATCATGCGCCCGATGCGGCTTATGGCTTCGGCGCCGGGGTGATTGCCACCCTGCTCGCCCTGCCGCTGTTTCAGGCCGGGTTTCACCGCCTGCGCTGCGACACTCCCTATCGGGATGCGCATTTCTTCGTCTGGACCGATGCGGTCAGCGCGGCCGGGGCGTTTGCCTTCGTCGGCCTGACCTGGGCGCTGCTGTTCGTGCTCGCGGCGCTGTTCCGGCTGATCAAGATCGAACTGCTGCACGATTTGCTCGAATATGGTTGGTTCGGCTGGATGGTGTCCGGGATCGCCTTCGGCGCGGCGCTCGGGCTGCTGCGCAATTCGCTCAAGATCCTCGGCACGCTGCAATCGGTCGTGCTTCTGCTGCTGTCGGTTCTGGCCGTGCCGCTGGCGCTGGCGCTGGCGATTTTCCTGCTGGCGTCGGTGCTTTCCGGGCCGAATGTGCTGTGGGAAGCGACCAACAGTGCAACCCCGGTGCTGCTGGCCTGCGCGATCGGCTGCTTCGTGCTGACCAATGCGATCGTGCGCGACGATGATACCGACATGACCCGATCGCCGGTGATGCGGATTGCCGCGTTCGTGCTGGGTATCGGGATCCTGCCGCTGACGGTCTTCGCCGCGGTCTCGATGGGCATGCGCGTGGCGCAATATGGCCTCGCGCCAGAACGGCTGTGGGGGCTGGTCGCGATCGCGTTCGCCTGCGCCTATGGTGTCGCAATCTGGGGCGCGGCGATACGGGGGCGGGTGCACGGCTGGCGGCCGTTTCTGCGCCGGGCCAATCTCAATCTGGCGGTGGGGGGCAGCGTGCTCGCGCTGGTGCTGGCGCTGCCGATCTTCGATTTCGGTGCGCTATCGGCGGCAAACCAGCTGTCGCGGCTCAAAAGCGGCGAGGTCAGCGCCAAATCCTTCGACTATGATGCGCTCAAATGGGATTTTGGCGATGCCGGGCGCAGGGCCCTGGCGCGGCTGGCGAAAGATCCGGACAAGCAGATCGCCGCGCTTGCCGCAGCGGCGCAGGCCCGAACTGAGCGATCCTGGGCCTGGACCGAAAAGCCCGAGCAAAAGGACCAGCGGCTCGCCCATATCGCCTATGCTTTCGAGGACACGGCGCTGCGCAGCGCCGTGGAAGATTATGTCAGGCGGGACGGCAATATCTGCAAGGATGCCTGCACCGCGCTCGATCTGGGGGCATGGCCTGATGGCGCGCCGCATCTGGCGGTGGTCGAGGGCCAGCAGGTCAGCCATTTGCGCCGTACCGGCGATGGCAGCCTGGCGCCCGAATATCTTTGGGGCCTGAATGCGCCGACCTCGGGAGATGGCACGACGCAGGCCCAGGGCCATGTGCCCAGGGTTGAGGTCCGTCCGTTTGCCGGGCGGCGTATCTATGTTGACGGCAAGCCGATCAATCAGCCCTTCGAATAGTTGGCATCGAGCCACTTCCCACGCTTGAAGCTGCAGCCGCCAGGGGCTAACGCGCGGCCATGTCAGTCGATAAAGCAACCGTAGCCCGGATCGCCTCGCTCGCCCGCATCAGCATGAGCGAGCAGGAGCTTGAGCGCATGGCGCCCGAACTCAACCAGATCCTCAATTGGGTCGAACAGCTCGGCGAGGTCGATACCTCGCAGGTCGAGCCGATGACCGCGGTGATCCCCAACACATTGCGCCTGCGCGATGATGTGGTGGATGCCGATCCGCTCACCGGCGGCGGGCGGCGCGAGGCGGTGCTCGCCAATGCGCCTGCTGCCGAACACGGATTTTTCGGCGTGCCGAAGGTGATCGAGTGAAAATGCCGGCTTTTTCGTTCGATCATCCCCGACAGCAGCGCAGCTGCGGTCGATCGGGGATCCAGCACATGGGGCTGGAACTGAATTTCCGCCTTCGCGGGAATGACGAGGTTTTTGCATGACTGATCTCACCACCCTCGGCGTCGCCGAAATTCGCGATGGGGTTGCCAAGGGCGATTTCACCGCGCGCGAAGTGGCGGAAGGCTTCAATGCCAATGTCGCCGCGGCGCAGGATGCGCTCAACGCCTTTATCGTCACCACACCTGAGGCTGCGCTGGCAGCGGCTGACCGGGTCGATGCGGACCGCGCTGCCGGCAAAACCCTCGGCAACATGGCCGGGGTGCCGATCGGGATGAAGGATCTCTTCGCCACCAAGGGCGTGCAGACCACCGCGGCGAGCCATATTCTCGAAGGCTTCAAGCCCGAATATGAGAGCACGGTTTCGCAGAAATTGTGGGATGCAGGCGCCGGGATGCTGGGCAAGCTCAATCTCGATCAGTTCGCGATGGGCTCTTCCAACGAGACCTCCTATTTCGGCAATGTGATCTCGCCCTGGCGCAAGCACGGCGGCAATGCCGCGCTGGCGCCGGGTGGCAGCTCGGGCGGGTCAAGCACGGCGGTTGCCGCGCGGCTGGCCCCTGCCGCCACCGGCACCGATACCGGCGGTTCAATCCGCCAGCCTGCTGCCTTCACCGGAATTTCGGGCATCAAGCCGACCTATGGCCGCTGCAGCCGCTGGGGCGTGGTGGCCTTTGCCAGCTCGCTCGATCAGGCCGGGCCGATGGCGCATGATGTGCGCGATTGCGCGATCATGCTGGGCGCGATGGCGGGCTTCGATCCCAAGGATGCGACCAGCCTCGATCTGCCGGTGCCCGATTGGGAGGCCGCGCTCGATCCCTCGATGAAGGGCAAAAAGGTCGGAATTCCGCGCGAATATCGCATGGACGGGATGGACGAAGATGTCGTCAAAAGCTGGGACCAGGGCATCGCCTGGATGAAGGATGCCGGGGCCGAGGTGGTCGATATCAGCCTGCCGCATACCAAATATGCGCTGCCCGCCTATTACATCATCGCGCCCGCCGAAGCCTCCAGCAATCTCGCGCGCTATGACGGGGTGCGTTATGGCTTGCGCGATCTGCCCGATGGCGCAGGCCTGCAGGATATGTATGCCGCGACCCGTGCGGCGGGCTTTGGCGACGAAGTGAAGCGGCGCATCCTGATCGGCACCTATGTGCTCAGCGCCGGTTTCTACGATGCCTATTACACCCAGGCGCAGAAGGTCCGCACGCTGATCGCGCGCGATTTCGCCAAGGCTTTCGAGGTATGCGACGTGATCCTCGCGCCGACCACGCCGACCGCCAGCTTCGCGCTGGGCGAAAAGCTCGATGATCCGCTGGCGATGTATCTCAACGACGTGTTTTCGGTCCCCGCGAGCCTTGCGGGGCTTCCCGCGATGAGCGTACCTGCGGGGCTCAACCGCGAAGGTCTGCCGCTGGGGCTGCAGCTGATCGGCAAGGCGTTTGACGAGCAGGGCGTGCTCAATGCCGGGCTGGCGATCGAACATCGCGCGGGCTTTGTCGCGCAGCCGGAGAAGTGGTGGTGAATTTCGTGGGCGAGTTCATGGCGGGACTCGTCCAGGACATAATACGCGATGGTCTCGTTGCGGCGATTTGCAGGCGCAAGAAGAAGCCGAAACCGGCAGACCGGGACCGAGAGAAGATACTGACAAAGCGCGCGAAGGATCGCGCAAACAGGCGAAGAAGCAGATGAGCGAATACCGCATCCAGGGCGAAACCGGCGAATGGGAGGTCGTGATCGGCCTTGAGGTCCATGCGCAGGTCACCTCGCATTCCAAGCTGTTCTCCAGCGCCAGCACCACTTTCGGGGCCGAGCCCAATGCGCAGGTTTCGCTGATCGACGCCGCGATGCCCGGCATGCTGCCGGTGCCGAACCGCGAATGCATCCGCCAGGCGGTGCGCACCGGCATGGCGATCGAGGCGCAGATCAACAAATATTCGCGGTTTGACCGCAAGAACTACTTCTATGCCGATCTGCCGCAGGGCTATCAGATCAGCCAGCTCTATCACCCGATCGTGGGCGAGGGGCATATCGATGTGACGCTGGACGAGAAGGACCCGGAAGGGACCGCCAAGCGGATCGGGGTTGAACGGATCCATGTCGAGCAGGATGCGGGCAAGCTGATGCATGATCAGCACCCGACCATGTCCTATGTCGATCTCAACCGCTGCGGCGTGGCTTTGATGGAAATCGTCAGCCGCCCCGACATGCGTTCGCCCGCAGAGGCTGGTGCCTATGTCCGCAAGCTGCGCAGCATCCTGCGCTATGTCGGATCATGCGACGGCAATATGGAAGAAGGCTCCATGCGCGCCGACGTCAATGTCAGCGTGCGCAAGCCGGGCGGCGAGCTGGGCACCCGGACCGAGACCAAGAACGTCAATTCGGTGCGCTTCGTGATGGCGGTGATCGAGCAGGAAGCCCGCCGTCAGGTCGATCTGATCGAAGAGGGCGGCACGGTGGTGCAGGAAACCCGGCTCTATGATCCGGACCGCAATGAAACGCGGAGCATGCGCAGCAAGGAAGATGCGCATGATTATCGCTATTTCCCCGATCCCGATCTGCTGCCGCTGGAGCTTGAGGACAGCTTCCTTGAGGAATGCCGTGCGTCGCTGCCCGAGCTGCCCGATGCCAAGCGCCACCGCTATGAGCATGAGCTGGGCCTTTCGGCCTATAATGCCGCAGTCCTGACCGCCGAGGTTGAAACCGCGCGCTGGTTCGAACAGCTGGTCGCGGCGGCAGCAACTGCGCAGGGCAAGGGCGAGGCCGATGTCGCCAGGCAGGCGGCCAATTGGCTGCTGTCCGAATTGTTCGGCGCGCTGAACAAGCTCGGGGTCGATCTCGAGGCGAGCCCGGTCAGCCCCGCGGCGGGCGGCGAATTGCTGGCGCTGATCGGCGATGGCACGATCTCGGGCACGATCGCCAAGCAGGTGCTCGAAAAGATGCTTGAGAGCGGTGACAGCGCGGGCACGATTGTCGAGCGCGAGGGGCTCAAGCAGGAGAGCGACAGCGGCGCGATCGAAGCGGCGGTGGACGCGGTGCTCGCCGCCAATGGCGACAAGGTCGCCGAATATAAGGGCGGCAAGGAAGCCTTGTTCGGCTTCTTCGTCGGCCAGACGATGAAGGCGATGCAGGGCAAGGCCAATCCCGCAGGTGGTCAACCAGCTGCTGAAAGAGAAGCTGGGGTGATCTGGCCCAAGGTGCTCAGCCGATGCCGCTGAGCATCGTCTTGGTCCAGCCCGAGATTCCCGGAAATACCGGCGCTGTGGGGCGCACCTGCGTGGCGCTGGATGCAGAACTGATCCTGATCCATCCGCTCGGCTTCATGCTGTCGGATGCGCGCGTGAAACGCTCAGGGCTGGACTATTGGCCGCATGTGCAGCTGACCGAATTCGCCAGCTGGGATGCATTCGTGGCCGAACGCCAGCCGCGCGCCGAGCAGTTGTTCCTGTTCGAGGAACATGGCTCGACCTCATTCTATGACGCGGAATACCCTGAGGATGCGATGCTGGTTTTCGGACAGGAGACCAAGGGCATCCCCGAGGCGATCTGGCGGCTCTATCCCGGCCGCCAGTTCCACCTGCCGATGCGCTCCGACAAGATCCGCTCGCTCAATCTGGCAAACACCGTGGCGGCTGCAGCCTACCAGGCTTTGCGCGGGCGGATTTAGCGGGTTGGCCATATGCCCCTCCCGCAAAAGCGGGAGGGGTTAAGGAAGGTCAGCCCTTGCGCGTGCCCGTCATCGGCATATCGCCGAATGCGCCGGCGTTGATGGTGCCGGTCAGCGTGTCGCCGTCGATCGTGGCCTTGGCGTTCAGGGTCAGCGGCATCGGCACGGTCATGTCCATCACCCAGGTCAGCTGATTGCCGTCGATTTTGCCGTTCTTGACCTCGAGCGAGCCCATCGGGCCGGCGTTGCTGCCGGTGAAGGTGGTGCCGTCATCGCCGGGGATGACGGTGAAGGTGCTGGTCTGATCGCCCATCGGGGTCTTGGTCAGGCATTCATAGGTTCCGGCAACGGCCATCGAGGATCTCCTCTCAACGCAGGCGAAGGCTTACTTCCGCACCACTTACATTTGTGTCAGTATCGGCATATTCAATCGGCAAGTCCAGCCCGGCGAGCTGCGCGTCTATCACTTTGCGGTCACCCACCACAATGATCGTGAGATCACCTGGCAGGAGATATTTGCCTGCGGCCGCATCGATCTGCTGCTTGGTCATCGGCGCGGTACAGATCGGGCAGCCTGGTCTGATAATCATCGGGCCGGCCAAGCCGCTCATTGGCGACCAGCGCGCCGAGCACCTGGCCATTGGTCTGATAGCGATTGGGCATGCCGCGGATATTGCCGTCGGTCACCCGCTGGAACTCGACATCGTCGACCGGCTTGGCGCCGGGGAAGGCGGCCATGTCGTCCAGGATCAGGCGCGATCGAATCCGCCGTGCGGTCTGACTGGACCTGGGTATAGACCAGCAGCGCCTCCGGCCCGACCGAACTACTGATCTGGCTGCCCACGCCATAGCTCCAGCCCTTGTCCTCGCGCAGATCCATGTTGAGCCGCGAGAGGAAGCCGTCGCCGAGTCACCTCATCGGCGAGATCGAGCGCTTCCTGGCCGTTCTGCGTGCGCCGGTCAGCGGCAGCGCGCGCGCAAACAGCAGCACCGATTGCGGCGAATTTGGCCGGTCGATCACCACCAGACGCTGCTTGGGCTGCGGGCAGCGGCACGGCGAGATTCTTGACCGGAGCCGGCTCGCCGGGCGCCTTCCAGTTGCCGAAGCTCGCTTCGAGCTGGGGCAGCAGCTCGGCCATGGTAATATCGCCGACCACCGCGATGCGGGCAGTATCTGGCCGCAGCCAGCGTGCATGTGCGCGGCTCAGCAGCGCCGGGGTGAGCGCCGTGATCGTGGCTTCATTGCCGAGCCCGCCGACCGAGCCATAGGGATGGCCTGGGCCATAGATCAGCGGGCGCATCGCGCGGGTCGCAAGCCCGAAGGGCGAGGCTTTCTCCTGCGCGATTGCGGCCAGGCGCTGGTCCTTCACCCGCGCCACATCGGCCGCTGCGAAGGCGGGGTTGCGCACGATGTCCGCCATCAGTTCGAGCGAAGGCGCGAGATTGGCGGTGAGCGCGGTGAGCGAAACCGAGCTCGAATCGAGATCCGCGCCAGTGCCGATCGAGGCGCCGAGCCGCTCCTGCTGTTCGGCGATCTCGATCGCGCTGCGGCTGGTCGTGCCTTCCTCGAGCATTTCCATCATCAGCGCACTGGGTGCCCGCCGCTGCCGCGCCATCAGCGGCAAAGCCGGCGTCAAAATCCATCCGCAGCGAGAGCTTGGGCACGGCGGTGCGCCGCGCCAGCGTGACCGGAATGCCGTTGGACAGTGTCGCGCGCTCGATCGCCGGGAAGGTCAGCTGCCCCACGGGGGCAACCGGCGGAGCGGTGCGCGGCGGGCCTTTCTGCCAGCGGCGGCGCAGGGCGCTTGGCGTCGGGCGCGGGGGCGGGGCTGGTGGCTTCATCGCCCCAGCCGCCCATCTGCGCGCCATCTTCGGTGCGCTCGCCCGGCACCACGGCCAGGCTGAATTCAGGGCGGGTCAGCCAGCGTTGCAATGCCGCCTGGACTTCGGCGGGGGTCAGCGCGGCCATGCGCTCCAGCTCATGCTTGTAGTTCTGCGGGATCGCCGGCATAGAGCAGCCCTTCGGCCAGCGTCGCGCCCTTGCCGCCAAAGCCGCCGACCACTTCGAGCGCGCCGATCTGGCTCGAGACGACCGAAGTCGCCGCGCGCTGCAGCTCATCCGGGGTCGGGCCATGTGCGATGAAATCGGCAATGACCTCATCAAGCCGCTTTTCGGCCAGCGCCCGGTCAACCCCGGGCTTCACATCCATCTGCACCTGCAGGAAGCTGAGCTCTTCCTGCTGCTGTGCGCTGGCTGAAACGCTGACCGCGAGCTGCTCGCCCTTGACCAGCGCATTGTCGAGCCGCGAACTCGCCAGCCCGCCCAGCACATACATGCCGATCGACAGCGGCACGGCATCGGGACTGGTCAGGGCCGGCCCGGTCCAGGCGCGATAGATCCGCGTCACCGGCACCTGATCGGTCATTTCACGGCTGACCGGCGCGGCCAGGGTGACCGGAGCGGCGGTGACCTTCGCCACATCGGGGCCACGCGGAATATCGCCGAACCAGCGTTCCACCTTCGGCCGTGCGGTCGCGACGTCGATATCGCCTGCCAGCACCAGCACGACATTGTTCGGGCCATAATTGTCGGTGAACCATTTGCGCACATCGGTGATGCTCGCCGCGTCCAGATCGGCCATCGATCCGATCGTCGAATGGCGATAGGGATGGCCCACCGGCAGCAGCCCTTCGTTGAACGCATAATCGGTGAGCCCATAGGGCTGATTATCGCCCTGGCGCTTTTCGTTCTGCACCACGCCGCGCTGCTTATCGAGCTTGTCCTGGGTCACCGCGCCGAGCAGATGGCCCATGCGGTCACTCTCCATGAACAGCGCCAGATCGAGCGCGCCGGTCGGCACCGTCTCGACATAATTGGTGCGGTCATACCAGGTTGAGCCATTGGTGCTGGTCGAGCCCGCGCCTTCGAGCGGAATGTCGAAATTCTCTACATTCTCGCTGCCGCCGAACATTAGATGCTCGAACAGATGGGCAAAGCCGGTATGGCCGCGCGGCTCGTTCTTCGAACCGACGCGGTAATAGATCGTCACCCCCACTACCGGCGCCTTGCGATCGGTATGGACCAGTGTGGTCAGCCCGTTGGGCAGGGTGAAGCTGTCATAGGGAATGTTGACCTGCTCGACCAGCTGCGACAGCGGTACGGGAGCGGTTTGTGCTGCTGAAGCGAGCGGGGCCGTTTGCGCCTGGGCGCAGGATGCGAGCACCAGTGAAAATGAAGCAAGCGGAAGCAGGGCGGCGGAGAAAAAACGGCGCATGATCATTCCTCGGACAATGCGAATTCCTGTCCATCATGCGAGAATTTCCGGATGGGGTCCGGTCTGGGCTGCCGCCGGCAGCTCTCGCTGACAAATATAGGAACCTTCGAAACTATATTTCCGGGCCTAACGCCTGCGGCGCGGCGCGTCATCTGTTATCGACCAACGACATAAAAAAGAATGACGGCTGACCAATCTGCCGCTGCCCGAGGCACATTTGGCCGCATTTCGGCGCACAGAAAAAGCAGAAAGCCGAATTGCCGAGCGCCGCGCATCTTGCCATAGGCTGCTGCCTGTCAGCCAGCATGATTGTCAGGAGCCGCCTGTCCACCGCCACAGTTCCACCGATCGCGCGCGGCGCGGCTGCCAGGGCACAAACTCCCTGACATTGCCGCACAATGCCGCGCTTCGGACGGGGTGGGCGCTTCGATGAAACAATGGGCATCAGGCGCGTTCCGCTCTCTCAGGGTCTATAATTACCGCTTGTGGGCGACCGGCTCGCTGGTCTCCAATATCGGCACCTGGATGCAACGTATCGCGCAGGATTGGCTGGTGCTGACCGAATTGACCGATCGCAGTGCCTCTGCCGTGGGCATCGTCACCGCGCTGCAATTCGCGCCGCAATTCCTGTTTCTGCCCTGGACCGGTCTGGCGGCCGATCGCTTCAATCAGCGCAAGCTGATGATGATCACCCAAAGCGCGATGGCGATTTTCGCGTTCGGGCTCGGCCTGCTGACCGTCACCGGGCTGGTGCAATTGTGGCACGTCTATATTTTCGCCTTTCTGCTCGGCAGTGCTGCCGCCTTCGATGCTCCGGCGCGCCAGGCCTTTGTTTCGGAAATGGTCGGACAGGCCGATCTGGCCAATGCAGTGGCGCTCAATTCGATGACCTTCAACAGTGCCCGGATGATCGGGCCTGCGATAGCCGGGCTTGCCATCGCCACCATCGGCACCGGCTGGGCTTTCCTGGCCAATGGCGCGTCCTACCTCGCGGTGCTGTTTTCGCTGCTGTTTCTGCGGGTGCATGAATTGGTGCCCAATGAACGGGCGCGGCGCGCGGTCGGGGGCTTCCGCGAGGGGCTGCGCTATGTCTGGCAGCGCCCGGATCTGCGGGTGATCATGGTGATGCTGTTCCTGATCGGAACTTTCGGGATGAATTTCGCGATCTGGATTTCCACCATGGCGGTCAAGGTGTTCCACACCGATGCCCATGGCTATGGGGTGCTGTCGACCATGATGGCGGTCGGCACGGTCACCGGCGCCTTGCTGGCCGCCGGCCGCACCGAGCCGCATTTCCGCAATCTGCCAACCGGCACCGCGATCTTCGCGATCGGTTGCCTGCTCGCCGCGCTGGCGCCGGGCTATTGGTTCTTCGCCGCCGCGCTGGTGATTGTTGGGGTATCGGTGCTGACCTTCCTCAATTCGAGCAATGCGCTGGTGCAGCTCACCACCGAACCAAGCATGCGCGGACGGGTGATGGCGATCCGCATGGCGATCACGCTGGGCGGCACCCCGCTGGGCGCGCCGCTGATCGGCTGGGTAACCGACCATTACGGGCCGCGCTGGTCGCTGGGGATCGGGGTGGCGGCAGGGATCGGCGCGACGCTGGTCGCGCTGGTCTATGTGCTGCGCCACGGTGTGCCGCTGTTCGCGGTGCGCCCCGATGTGGTGCGCGGCGATCTGGTCGAACGCGAAGGCCCGCGCTGATCGAGCGGAGGGCGGGGCGGTTCCGCAATTTGACGCGGGTCAGCGAAAGGCCGAGATTTTTCGTCCACAAGCCTGGCAGCCGCCGTCAGTCCACCTATCTGGTGCATGGGGCAGCGGCAGCAGAAAAAAGCGCCGCCCGTCCCTTGTGTTGCAAATGCGCAACACCATATCGGGGCGGAATGGAGTTGAGGGTTAGACCATGAATCTCGAAAAATTCACCGACCGCGCCAAGGGCTTCCTGCAGAGTGCACAAACCGTGGCGATCCGCATGAATCACCAGCGGATCACGCCCGAACATCTGCTGAAAGCGCTGCTGGAAGACAAGGAAGGCATGGCCTCCGGCCTGATCCAGCGCGCGGGCGGCAATCCGGGCATCGCCGTGAGCGAAGTGGACAAGGCGCTGGCCAAGATCGCGGCGGTATCGGGCGGCGGCGCGCAGCAGACCCCGGGGCTCGACAATGATGCGGTGCGCCTGCTCGACCAGGCCGAACAGATCGCCAGCAAATCGGGCGATTCCTACGTCACGGTCGAACGGCTGCTGGTGGCGCTTGCCCTGGCCACCACCACGGCGGCGGGGCAGGCGCTCAAGGCGGCGAATGCCACACCCAAGGCGCTCGAAGCCGCGATCACCGAATTGCGCGGCGGGCGCGAGGCGCATTCCGCTTCCGCCGAGGAAAGCTATGAAGCGATGAAGAAATATGCCCGCGACCTGACCCAGGCCGCGCGCGACGGCAAGCTCGATCCGGTGATCGGGCGCGACGAGGAAATCCGCCGCACGGTGCAGATCCTGGCCCGCCGGACGAAGAACAATCCGGTGCTGATCGGCGATCCCGGCGTCGGCAAGACCGCGATCGCGGAAGGGCTGGCGCTGCGCATCGCCAATGGCGACGTGCCCGATAGCCTGAAGGACCGCCGGCTGATGGCGCTCGACATGGGCAGCCTGATCGCCGGCGCGAAATATCGCGGCGAATTTGAGGAGCGGCTCAAATCCGTGCTCGACGAGGTCAAGGCGGCCGAGGGCGAGATCATCCTGTTCATCGATGAGATGCACACGCTGGTGGGCGCCGGGGCCTCCGAAGGTTCGATGGATGCCAGCAATCTGCTCAAGCCCGCGCTCGCGCGCGGCGAGCTGCATTGCATCGGCGCGACCACGCTCGACGAATATCAGAAATATGTCGAAAAGGATCCGGCGCTGCAGCGGCGTTTCCAGCCGGTCTTCGTGGGTGAGCCGACGGTTGAGGACACGATCTCGATCCTGCGCGGGCTCAAGGAGAAATATGAGCTGCATCACGGTGTGCGCATCACCGATGGCGCGATCGTGGCCGCTGCAACGCTGTCCAACCGCTATATCACCAACCGTTTCCTGCCCGACAAGGCGATCGACCTGATGGATGAGGCCGCCAGCCGCATCCGCATGGAAGTGGAGAGCAAGCCGGAGGAAATCGAAAATCTCGACCGCCGCATCCTCCAGCTCAAGATCGAGGAATCCGCGCTCGCCAAGGAGAAGGACGATGCCTCCAAGGACCGGCTGCGCGCCCTGCGTGAAGAGCTGGCCAATCTCGAACAGCAAAGCGCCGAGCTGACCACCCGCTGGCAGAACGAGCGCGACAAGATCGCTGCCGAAGGCAAGATCAAGGAACAGCTCGACCATGCCCGGCTGGAGCTGGAGCAGGCCCAGCGGGCCGGCGATCTCGGCCGCGCGGGCGAGCTGTCTTATGGCACGATCCCCGAGCTCGAAAAGAAGCTCGCCGAGGCGCAGGGCCTGACGGACAATGCGATGCTGCGCGAGGAAGTGACGGGCGACGATATTGCCGCCGTGGTCAGCCGCTGGTCGGGCATTCCGGTCGAGCGGATGCTGGAAGGCGAGCGCGAGAAGCTGCTCAATATGGAAAGCGTGATCGGCAAGCGCGTGATCGGGCAGGAGGATGCGGTCAAGGCCGTGTCCAAGGCGGTGCGCCGCGCGCGCGCCGGGATGCAGGATCCGAACCGTCCGCTGGGCAGCTTCCTGTTCCTCGGGCCCACCGGCGTCGGCAAGACCGAGCTGACCAAGGCGCTGGCCGAATTCCTGTTCGATGATGATACCGCGATGGTCCGCATCGATATGAGCGAATTCATGGAAAAGCACGCGGTCGCCCGGCTGATCGGCGCGCCTCCGGGCTATGTCGGTTATGAGGAAGGCGGCGTGCTGACCGAAGCGGTGCGGCGGCGGCCCTATCAGGTGGTGCTGTTCGACGAGGTCGAGAAGGCGCATTCCGATGTGTTCAACGTGCTGCTGCAGGTGCTCGATGACGGGCGGTTGACCGACGGGCATGGGCGGGTGGTGGATTTTTCCAACACGCTGATCATCCTCACCAGCAATCTGGGCAGCCAGTTCCTGTCAAACCTCTCCGAAGGGCAGAAGGTCGAGGATGTCGAACCGCAGGTGATGGAGGTGGTGCGCGCGCATTTCCGCCCCGAATTCCTCAACCGGCTGGATGAGATCATCCTGTTCCACCGGCTCGGCATGGATCACATGGCACCGATCGTCGATATCCAGGTGCTGCGGGTGCAGAAGCTGCTCAAGGATCGCAAGATCACGCTTGATCTCACCGATGCGGCGCGCCGCTGGCTCGGGCGGGTGGGCTATGATCCGGTCTATGGCGCGCGCCCGCTCAAGCGCGCGGTGCAGCGCTATGTCCAGGATCCCCTGGCCGAAAAGCTGCTCGCAGGAGAAATCCCCGATGGCTCGACGGTGCTGATCGATGAAGGCGACGGCGCGCTCAACATCAAGGTGAGCTAAAGCAACTCTCCTCCTCCCTCTGATCGGGGGGGGAGGGGGTTTAGCTGTAACCCAGCAATGTGCGCAGCCCCGGCGCGGCATAGTCGACCAGTGCCTTCTGGCGGGTGGAGAGCTCGGGCGGGAATTTGATATGGGCGCTCGAAAGATTTTCGCGCGCGGTTGAGCTTTGTTTGCGGTCGGATCCGATCCGCACCCGTTCGCGCCAGTCGTCCGGCACCTTGGCCAGTCCGGCTGCGGCGAACAGCTCGATGAAAAAGCTTTCCGCTTCCGCTCCGTCAAGCGCCTTCACCGCCGCCACCAGATCTTCATAGCGCACGATGGTGCAGTCTGCGCTCATCCAGCCGACGGCATTATAGGTATACATGTCGCGCAGCCCCATGGTCTTCTGGTGAACCCCGAAGATCATCAGATTGATCAGGCCATCGACCGACAATTCCTGGTTCTTGACCAGCATCGTATTGTCGCCGAATTCGTCAGACAGGAAGAAGCGCGCCCGCGCCAGCACCCAGCTATAGGGATCGCGCACCAGCACGATCTTGCGCACGGTGGAGGTTTCCACCGCCGAGACATCGGAAAACAGCAGATGGCCCCAGCTGAGCATCTTGCGTTCGGGATCGAACGCCTCGAGATGCTGCATCAGATTGCCCCACTGGATGAACTGGACCTTGTAATGGTCCTCCACCGGCACGAACATCCGCATGATATTGCGCAGCAGATGCGATCCCGATTTGGGCACGCTGTTGAGAAACAGCGATTGGGGCAGACGCACTTGTTCGAACTTGCGGTTCTCATCGTCAAGTGTGTCAGGTTTCAGGCGTACACGGACCATTGTCGTTTCCCGGAGAGCTTGCCCAAGCTGGATAGAGGAAGGGCGGCAGGTTTGTCACCTGCCGCCCCCCAATTCGGTTCCTCAGCGGGAGAGGATCAATATTTGAAGGTCACATTCAGGAACCCGCGTGTGCCCAGCAGGTCGTATTGCGAATAGAGCACGCCGTCGCCGAAGTTCTGGATTCGGTTGCCGCCAATGCTGGAAGTGCGCGGCGGGCGGGTGTTGAAGATGTTCGACACGCCGGCGGTGATGGTGAACATCTTGCCGAATTCCCGCGTGATCGAGAAGGAGTGGTAGAAGGTTGGCGGGGTGGTCAGCTTGAGACAGACCGTGCCCAGCGAGACATAGGTTGGGCACAGTGTACCGTTGTCATTCAACCACTTCTCATTGCTGTTGGTCGCACCGACGACATTCATATCGTAGAAGAATGTCCAAGGGCCAGTATCCAGCGAGAGGCTGAAGTCGCCAACCCACACCGGTTCGCCGGCAGTCCCGTTGTAATCGCTTGGGAAGCCGTCAAACAGGGTCACTGTATCCTTGTTCTGCCAGGTCATCTGCCCCTGGAAGGTAAGGGTCGTATCGCCCGGGAAATCGTGCACCACGCGGGTGGTGACATCGACGCCGCGGTTCGTCTGGCTGTTCACATTGATGAAGCTGTCACGAACCAGGGCAACGTTTTGTGGATCACCCTGATTCCAGTCCGGATCGCTTGAGGAGAGATCGCCGACACGCGAGAAGAGGCTGCACAATGGATCGTTCGGGAAATTCTCCGACAGATAGCATTGGGTCAGGATGTTCGAAGCCCCAAGCTGCGAAACCTCACCTTTGACCTCGATGTCGAAGTAATCGACCGCGATGCTGATTTTCGTATTGGGCAGGAACGGCAGGACCGGTGTGATAACCATGCTTGCCGTCCAGGCCGTGGACGTTTCGGGATCGAGGATTCCGAACCCACCGCCGGTATAGATATTGGCACCAATGCCGCTGCCGGTGTGGTTGGGGGAGACGCCATCTGCCGCGCAATTGTCAGCGAAACGCTGGCTGATATTCTTTTTGTCGAGATTGTCCTGCCACTGGATGCAGGGGTCGATCGTGCGCTGGCTCAAGAAGCCCTTCTGGTCGGACAGGAATTGCTCGAACAGGGCGGGAGCGCGGTAGGAGGTGCCATAAGTGCCGCGGAAGCGCAGCCAGTCGGTGACTTCCCAATCGGCGCCGAGCTTGTAGGTCCAGTTGCCATTGCGGTTATCGGTCGCGCCATCCGAACGGATCGCCTCGACATTGGTGATGCGGGCCGCAGCCGAAAGGTCAAACCGCTGGATGCCCGGGACGTCATGCAGCACCGGGATGCTGAGTTCGGCAAAGGCTTCCTTGGTAACGGTCTTGCCCTTGGTGATCCCTGCGGCCAGCGTATTGAAGCCATTGCCGGCAAGGGTGATGTCGCCCGGCGTGTCGTTGATCTTGTCTTCGCGATAGTTAACGCCCGCTGCCACGCCGAGCGGACCGGCAGGAAGCTGCATGATATCGCCGGTGGCGATCGCTTCGACATAGAACTGGTCGTAACGGGTCTTGCCGGTTTCCCAATCGGTGAGGAAAGCGATTTCCTCAGGCGTGTAGTCGCCATACATGATCCGCGGGCTGTACCAGTCGATATCGATGCAGTTCTTGTGGCCGACCGGCGTGACCGTGCCGACGCAGGAACCGTCGCGGAAGGTGCCGGCCTTAAGCGAATCATTGAGGAACTGCTGGTTGCGATAGGTGCCGTCAGAGCGCGAGAACTGGCCATAGATATCCCAGGACCAGGTCTTGGACAGATCGCCCCGGAACCCCAGGACCGCACGGTAATAATCGACCTCGACCGAACTGTCCTGCTGGTCGGAATAGCCGGTCGGGCTGAACAGTGCCGCACCGGACCATCCCTTGGCAAAGGGATCGCCCGGAACATAGACCTGCTCGCCCGGCCCGACCACGCCGTCGCCATTGGCATCATACCAATAGTCGAAGGTTTCGCCATAACCGAACATATAGGGCTGGGCCGATGCGTTGATGTAATTCTTGCGCTTGTTGTAGATCAGCTCGGAATAGGCTTCGATACCGTCGGTCAACTCATAGGCGGCATCGACATAGAGGGTGTAGCGATCGGTCTGGGGAATGACCGTGTCATTATTCATCTTGGGGTGGTATTTGTTTTCCAGCGCGGTGTTTGCGGCGTCTTCGCCAACGATATACCAGCCGTCAGGAACGCCGATCTGGCCTGCATGCTGCGGCGCCGGGATATGCTGGAGATACTGGTCGAGATTGTCGCCCGGATAGTTGTACTGGAACAGGAAGACGTCGGCCTTGCCTTCGCTGCCCGGAATATTGGTCGGGCCGCTCGAGTAATAATAGTTATAGTCATAGGTCCACACATGGCCCCAGGTGATGTTGCTTTCATCGCCACCGCAGGAAGGCTTGCCGGTGCGCGGGTCGATCAGATCGGCGCGATCCTTGAAGGTCGTGTCGGTAAACACATAGTTTTCTTCGCACTGAAGATATTTGCGGTCGCCGCGTGCGAGTTCGTTGCGGCGGTAATAATTGCCCGAAACGAGGATGTGGCCGCGATCGAAGCTCTTGCCCCAGGTCGCCGAGGCGGAGAAGGTTTCGCCCCCCTTCGAATAGGGCGCTGAACCGAACACGTCGAACTGGACCCCGTCGGTGTCGGTCTTGGTGATCAGGTTGACCACGCCGGCAACGGCATCGGAACCATAGATCGAGGATGCACCGTCCTTCAGGATGTCGACGCGCTGGACGATCGACTGTGGCAGAACGTTGAGATCGAAGGCGGAAACGGCGCCACGCGTACCCGAGGGGCCAGCACGGCGGCCGTTGAGCAGCACCAGGGTGCGTTCGGCGCCGAGGCCGCGCAGCGAGATCGTTTCCGAACCCACGCCGCCATTTGACACATAAGTGTTGGAAATCGCCGCAGTGACCTGGCTCGAACCGTTTGCAATCGGCGAGCCCTGGATCATTTCGCTGGTGCTGATCATGCCCGATTTGATCGCGATCGCGGGATCGATGACGGTGATCGGTGCGGGAGAGGAGAATTCGTCGCGGCGAATGCGCGAACCGGTCACCACGATCGCGGCAGAGGCAGCGTCTGCGTCGTCAGCCGCCTGGGTGGAATCGCTGCCGGTATCGGTGTCATCCTGCGCCAGAACGGGCTGGCTCAGCAGTGCAAACGCGAGTGCAATAGGTGCAGCAGCACCCTTCAGGTGGGTTTGGATCGTCACAGGTTAGTCCCCAAAGCAGGTCCGGATGCGGCCGGACTTAAGAATTGAATCTCGCCCGGACGTTCCCCTTTTCAGCGCGCCCGGACAGGAAATTAGCAGTTAAGCTGGACCCAACCTGCGGGAACGCAAAATTGGTTTCAATTCAAATTACTTTAGGTAGCAGGATTTCGCGTCGGAAATGTTGCAAACAGACAACAGTTGCATTTGATACCTCATCCGCGGAACCGCTGCCTTGCGCTTGACCATGCCGGACGCTGCGCTTAGCCGAGCGGTTAAATTCCGCCGATTCCGGCCAGCAGGAGCATGGATGTGATCATCGACAATTCGCTTTCCGCCGTGGTTACAGGAGGTGCTTCGGGGCTGGGTGAGGCAACCGCCAGGGCGCTGGCGGCCAAGGGTGCCAGGGTCGCGCTGTTCGATCTTCAGCGCGACAAGGGCGAATCGGTGGCCGCCGAAATCGGGGGAATCTTCTGCGAAGTCGATGTCACCTCGGACGAGTCGGTCGATGCCGGGCTGGCGCTGGCGCGCGCCGCGCATGGGCAGGAACGGATCCTGGTCAATTGCGCCGGCATCGGCACGATCGGCAAGACCACCCGGCGCGACCGCGAGACCGGAGCGATCACGCATTTCCCGATCGACGCCTTTGCCAAAACGCTGGCGGTCAACACCGTCGGCAGTTTCCGCTGCATCGCCAAATCCGCCGCCGGAATGATGACGCTTGAACCGCTGGTCGATGGCGAACGCGGCGCGATCGTCAACACCGCATCGGTTGCGGCGGTTGACGGGCAGATCGGCCAGGCTGCCTATTCCGCGTCCAAGGGCGGGATCGTGGGCATGACGCTGCCGATTGCGCGCGATCTGATGGACGAGGGCATTCGCGTCAACACGATCCTGCCCGGGATCTTCCACACTCCGCTGCTGGCGGGTCTGCCCGAAAAGGCGCGGGAATCGCTGGCGGCATCGGTCCCGTTCCCCAAGCGGCTGGGCCATCCCGAGGAATATGCCGCGCTGGTTCTGACCATGATCGAGATCAGCTATTTCAACGGGGAGCATGTCCGGCTTGACGGCGCAATCCGGATGCAGCCGCGTTGATTGGCGAGGCGCTGACCGGAGACGCCCTCGAAACGCGCGACCAATTGCTGGCCACCGCTTCGGCGATCATGCGCGAGGGCGACACGGTTGATATTTCCCTGGCGGAGCTCAGTCTCAAGTCGGGCCTCAATTCCGCGCTGGTCAAATATTACTTCGGCAACAAGGCCGGGCTTATGACCGCTCTGCTCGAGCGGGACATGAGCGCGATCATCCAGTCGCTCGATGCTTTGCTGGCCAAGGATATGGATCCGCAGGCCAAGCTGCGGCGGCATATCTCGGCGGTGGTCGATACCTTTTATGAAGTGCCTTACATCCAGCGGCTGCTGATGCGCATGATCCGTGAGAGCAATGTGGAGGAGGCGCAGCGCATTGCCGATGTCTATCTCAAGCCGATCTATCGCGCCTATGATCGGCTGATCGCCGAAGGGGTGGAGGCGGGCGTGTTTCGGCAGATCGACCCGCAGATGTTCTATTTCACCGTCACCGGGGCGGTTGACCGGTTCTTCGCCGCGCGTTTGATCCTGCGCTATTGCTTTGCTGAGGATTCGCTCAGCGAAGAGTTGCGCGACCGCTACCGCGCCCATACGACCGAATTCATCATGGCGGGATTGGTGAGGAACCGATGACGGGCAGTTGGCATATCGGCGTTTTCGGCGGAACCGGCCTCTATGATCCGGGCGAGCTTGAGAATGCGCAGCAGATCGAGGTGCAGAGCAGCTTCGGCGAACCTTCGGGGCCCGTCACCACCGGCACGATCGGCGGGGTGCGCTTCACCTTTCTGGCGCGGCATGGCGCGGGCCATCGCCTGGCTCCCGGCGCGGTCAATTTCCGGGCGAATATCGATGTGATGAAGCGCTGCGGGGTGACCGATCTGGTCTCCATTTCCGCAATCGGTTCGCTGCGCGAGGCCATGGCGCCGGGTGATTTCGTGCTGGTCGATCAGCTGATCGATCGCACCCTTGCGCGTGACCGCAGCTTTTTCGGGGAGGGGCTGGTGGCGCATGTCTCGCTCGCCGATCCCGCCTGCCCGCGCCTTTCGGGCCTGGTTGGCGACGCCGCGGAGCAGGTCGGGGCCACGCTTCACCGCAGCGGCTGCTATGTCGCCATCGAGGGTCCGCAATTCTCCACCCGCGCCGAAAGCCGGATGTATCGCGAATGGGGGGCAGACGTGATCGGAATGACAGCCATGCCCGAGGCCCGGCTCGCCCGAGAGGCAGAGCTTCCCTATGCCTTGCTTGCCATGGTCACCGATTATGACAGCTGGCGTGAGCGCGAAGCCGGGGTCGGGGTGGCAGAAGTGCTGGCAGTGATGAAGGAAAATGCCGGCACGGCGCGTGAAACGCTGAGCGCGCTTGCCGGGCTGCTGCCCGAACAGCGGGAGCCGAGCCCGATCGATACGGCGCTTGACGGCGCGATCGTCACATCTGCGGATCAGCGCGATCCGGTGTTGCTGGCGCGCCTTGGAGCTGTCGCAGGGCGGGTACTCGCCCCCCTGTAGGTGGAGCGGACTGCGCAGGACCGGTGCGGCGCGCATTCTTCGCCGCTTGCTAAATTCCCCCCAAATTGGTTACATCTGCTACAATATGAGCCCGGAGCCACGCCTTTCAGACTTCCTGCCCTATGTCCTTTCGGTCACGTCCAATGCCGTGAGCGGGCGCATTGCGCAGGAATATCGCAGCCGCTTCGGGCTCAAGGTTCCCGAATGGCGCGTGATGGCCGTGCTTGGCGATGCAGGTTCGCTGACCCAGCGCGACCTCACCTTGATGACGCTGATGGACAAGGTGGCCGTCAACCGGGCCTGCAAGGAGCTGGAAGAACGCGGGCTCGCCTGGCGCCAGCCCAATGAGAAGGACGGGCGCTCCCACCTGCTCGAACTCACCCAGGAGGGGCGGCGGATGCATGGCGAGATCATGCCGTTGGCGCTGGAGATGGAGCGGCGCCTGCTGGCAAATTTCAGCGCGGAAGAGATTTCCGGCTTCAAGACCTTGCTCGCGCGCATGAAAGAGGAGGCGCGCGATCTTGATGCCGAAGGGATCGACAGCGGGATTTTCGACGCCTGAGGGCGCTCACTCTGGCACAACAAAGCGATCGGCCGCTCCCGCAAGGCGAGGGCGGCCGATCATGCCTTGCAGCGGCACCTGGTGCCGGTGCTCTTAGTGTTGGCCGGGCTTGGCGGCGAAGGCGTCGTTGATCGAGCAGGCCGCCGGCCCGAGGATCGCGATGAACAGCACCGGAAGAATGAACAGGATCAGCGGAACCGTCATGATCGCAGGCAGACGCGCGGCTTTTTCTTCAGCGCGCATCATGCGTTCATTGCGGAATTCGGCCGAGAGCACCCGCAGCGCCGATGCCAGCGGCGTGCCGTAGCGCTCGGTCTGGATCATGGTGGTCACCACGCCCTTCACCGATTCAAGATCGACGCGATAGGCGAGATTTTCGAAGGCCTGTCGGCGTTCTGTCAGGAAGGACAGCTCGATCGAGGTCAGTGCGAATTCATCGCCCAGCTCGGGATAGGCGCGGCCCAGTTCCTTGGCGACGCGGTTGAAGGCGGCGTCCACGGTCAGGCCCGCCTCGGCGCAGATCACCAGCAGATCGAGCGCGTCAGGCAGGCCCTTGCGGATTTCCTTGGTGCGCGCAGAGATGCGGCTGCCGATATAGAGATCGGCCGCCTTATAGCCCGCGATCACCGCGATCGCGAAGGCGCCGAAGCGCTTGAAGCTGCCCCATTCGGGGAAGGTGTTGCTCCAATAGACCAGCACCACCGTAGCAAAGCCGAGCACAACGGGCAGGACCATGCGCGCGAAAATCACCGCGACGGCCCATTCCTTGTTGCGGAAGCCGGCCTGGGCGAGCTTTTGCTGCACCTGTTTGACCTGGCTTTCCTGCAGGACTTTCATGCCCTGCAGCGTTTCCTTGATCCGGTCGGTAGTGTCGTTCTTGCGGACCAGGCTCTGGCGCTTCTTGGCCGTTGCGGTAACGATGCCGGCCTTGAGCTCCTCGCGCCGGGCATTGAGCGCCCGCACGCGCTTGGCCATGGGATCCCGCACGGTGACCGCGGCATAGATCGCCAGCATCACGGCGAGCGCGGCGATGCCGGCAAGCGCGGTGCCCGCGGCAACGACGTTGACGCCGAGGAGCGTTGGTCCGGAGGCGGTCTCAAGCATTGTCCTGTTCCATCCCGATCAGATTTCGAAACTGACCATTTTGGCCATGATGAGCGCGCCAATCGCCATCCACACCAGCCCGCCAAGCCCGATGACGACCAGGCGTTCATCGACAAAGAAGGGGGCCAGGTAGCTCGGATTGATCCACCAGATCATCCCGAAGACGATGAACGGCAGCGCGCCGACGATATAGGCAGAGGCCTTCGATTCAGAGCTCATCGCCCTGATCTTGAGCTTCATCTGGGCGCGTTTGCGCAGCACATCGGCAAGATTGGACAGCGTTTCTGCAAGGTTGCCGCCGGTCTCGCGCTGGATCGCCAGGGTGATGGTGAAGAATTGAAATTCGGACGTGCCGAGCCGGTCGGCGGTTTCCTGCAGCGCATCTTCCATCGTGCGCCCGACCCTGATGCGGTCGACAATCGCGCGAAATTCCTGGCCCACCGGGCCCGGGACTTCGGTTGAGACGATCGACAGGGTCTCGGTTACCGGCAGGCCTGAACGCAGGCCGCGGACGAGCAGTTCGATCGCGTCGGGAAATTTCGAGATGAAGCCATTGGTCCGGCGCTTGATGAAAAAGTTCAGCAACATGTGCGGGATGCCCGCGCCGAACAGCACGCCCACGCCCAGCGACAGCAGCAGGGCGCCCGATTTAAGAAACACGAGCACCGCGACTGCGAGCGCAAGCCCAAGCGAGGCATAGATATATTGCGTGATGGTCCATTTCTTGCCGCTGCGATGAAGCCTCATCCCCAGCGCCTCGATCCGTGAACCAGATCCGGCAATCTTGTGCATCTTGGGCTTGCGGGCCGCGATCGCCTTCTTCAGCTGCGATTCGACCTTGTCGACCGTGCTTTCGGAATGACGATAACGTACCGATTGCAGGCGGCGGTTGCCTTCCTTGGCGGCGGACGGGCCGGCAAAGGCGGCATAGCCGAGCCCCAGCGCGGTCAGGGCGCCGAGCGCAAACAGCATGAGCTGCAGCATGGACATATTCTGGCTCCGCCTTTCCTAGCGCATCATTGACAGGGTGAGACCGGCAGCCGGGCCATGCGCCGCCCGGCTGCCGAACCTGTGCTTAATCCTGGGCCGCCAGAGCGACCGGCTTGTTCTTCTTGGCAATCAGCGACTTGATGTCGAACTTGCCCAGCAGCGACTTGGCGCTGGCGGTGGGCAAGGGTGCAGCATCTTCGCCGCCGGCGCCGATAACGGCCGTGGCAATGTCACGGATCACCGCCGCTGCCTTGCTTGACCGGTTTGCGGCGGCAAAGGTCTGGCCCAGCTTCGCCGAATTGGTCGCGGCGCGTTGGTCAAACGGGATGGTGAAATTGATCTTGCGCTCGATCGAGGCTTCGAAATCGGCCTTGCTGATTTCGCCCACGCCGGGCTGGACCTTGTTGGCGATGACCAGCGGCTGCGCATGCGGCGCATTGGTTTTGAGCCACGAGAGGATGCGGATTGCATCGCGCGCGGACGCCAGGGTCATCTCTGTGGCCAGCAGCACGACATTCACATCGGCCAGCAGATGCGGGAAATTGATCAGCATGTTGCGCGGCAGATCGACCACCGTCATCTCGAAGGCATGCCGGAATTCCTCCTCCAGCTGCACGAAGGCGGAGCCGTCGGTCATCAGCGGGGAATTGATCGGCGCTTCGGCCGAGAGGATCGCGAGATTGTCGTTCGCGCGGATCATGGCGCGTTCGATGAACAGCCCGTCGATACGGCTCGGATTGTCGATCGCGTCGGTCAGGCCGCGGCCTGGCTCGAGATCGAGCGCGAGCGCACCGGTGCCGAAATGCACGTCGAGATCGAGCAGCGCAGTCGGCATGCCATGATCGGTCGAAAACAGCCAGGCGAGCGAGGTCGCGAGGGTGGAAGCCCCAACGCCGCCGCGTGTTCCGACCACGGCGGTCGAAATATGACGCTTGGCTGCCGATGCATCGCTCGACTTGGGCGAGGCGAACACCGCCTGGGCCTGGACCAGCGCATCGCGGACTTGCCCGGATGACAGCGGCTTGAGCAGATAATCGTGGATCCCGCTGGCGACGAGGTCGCGATAGAGGCGCACATCGTTCACCTGGCCGACCGCGATCACCACGGTGCCCGGTTCGCAAACCTCGGCCAGCCCGTTGATGTCGTTCAGCGGATCGCCGCTTTCGGACAGGTCGACCATCAGGATATTGGGGCTTGCGGTGATCGAAAGCGACTGGACGGCGTTACGCAGCCCGCCCTTGGCGCATTTCTCCGGCTGCCAGCCCATTTCGATCACGACCGGGCGCAGCACGTCGAGTGCGGCCTCGTCGCAGATGAAGGCGGCGAAAGGATCACGCCCGTTGGGTGAACCAGATTTCCAAGGCGCATTCATGGCTTAGTTCCCCCCAGTCGTATTGGTCTTGAGCCCGGCATCGCCGGTCGGGGCCTTGTTGCGATAGCTCGCAATGGCCTTGTTCGACGTCATGATGACGGTCTCGCCGGTCCCCTTGGAACCGTGAATGAGGTCTTCCGGATTGGCGACCATCGCCGCGATATTGCCGTTCACCGCGCAGCCGAAGCCATCGCTGGTGGCATTGTTGTAATTATAGGACGCGCTGTCGTGCCAGGCCGGGCAGCCAGGCACCGAGGCCTTGGAATGCGTGACCACGACCCGCGCCTTGCCCGGCGCGACGAAGCCATCGGTTACCGGGGCGGTTTCGCTGAGCAGGATGCCATAGCGCGCGGCGATTTCCGCGACCTTTTCCTTGGTCGCCTTGCTCGCAAGCGGGTCGTCGATCGAAACGCGATCACCGAAGCTCAGGTCCATTGCGTCGAACCATTCATTGAGCCGGCTCTGCTCGGCAAGCGACAGGCCACTCGCGCTGGCGTCGAGGTCGAGCGAATAGTTCGAACGTTCGACAACCGGCTGCTTGGTCGATTCAAGCGAGCGATTGCTCGGCTGGCTTGCGCAACCGGCAAGCGAAAGCCCGAGAGTGAGGGCCAGTGCGGCAGCTGCTGGCTTGGTCATGCGGATAAGCATCATATTCACCTTTCTCACTTGAGGCTGAAGCCGGGGGCAGGGTCTGCTTCGGCGCGCCGGTCAGGCACGCTATCCTTGGCAGCATCCTTGCGCCGGTCCTTGTCATCGCCCGGTGCGTCGCGGTCTTCAAAACCGATCTTCGGGGCAGAAGCACCTTCGCCGACAGCGGTCGGTTTGGGCCGGTCACCGCCAGTCACGCCCGCACTGTCCTGATTGCTCAGCAATTGCTGGAACGCGGTCGGAGCGCGGAAGCCATCGGTCGGCAGCTTGATATCGTTCGCATCGACCGGCTTCACCAGATAGGGCGTGACCACGATCACCAGTTCGGTCTGGCCCTTCTGGAAATCGGTGGATTTGAACAGATTGCCAAGGATCGGCAAATCGCCGAGCCCGGGCGCCTTGTTGATCGCGCTTTGGGCATTGTTGCTCAGCAGACCGGCGATCATGAAGCTCTGGCCGGAGCCGAGTTCGACCGTGGTCTCCGCGCGGCGCACAGTCAGCGCCGGGATCGAGAACCCGGCCACGGTTACCGCGCCCTGGCTGGACAGCTCGGACACTTCCGGGCGCACCCGGATCGAGATCCGGCCATTGGCAAGCACGGTCGGCGTGTAAGACAGGCTGACGCCATATTTCTTATATTCGACCGAGGTCGTGCCAAGGCCCTGGCTCATCGGGATCGGGAATTCGCCGCCGGCAAGAAAATCTGCGGTTTCGCCCGAAAGCGCGGTGAGATTGGGCTGCGACAAGGTCGTCACCAGGCCATCGCGTTCGGCGAGGTCCAATGCACCAAGCAAGTCGAGCCCGAGGAATTTGCCCGCCCCGGCCAGCGTTGTTCCGTTGCTGACCGGATTGACGGTGGTTCCGGGAACATCAATGAATTTTCCGGGATTATTTATGTCGGGCACCTTGACCGTCACCGTGTTCCCGACGCCCGTCGCCGAGCCGCCGAGGTTCGAATTGGGCCGGAAATAGGAGGCAAAATCGCTGCGCCCCGTGCCCAGGCCAAACTGGAATCCGCTCGAACCGTCGATGGTGGTGAGGTTCGCACCCAGGGTGCGGACCAGCGAGCGGCTGACTTCGGCAAATTTGACCTGCAGATTGACCTGCAGCGGCGTCGCCGTCTTGAGGCGGCTGATCACATTGCTGTTCTGCCCGACAAAGGCCTGCACCAGACGTTCCGCCTCGGCGGCATCTTCGGGTGCGGCCACGGTGCCTGTCAGCAGCACGGTGTTGGTGCCCATGGTAGCGACCGCCACCTTGGCATCGGGCATCGCCAGCGTCAGCATCTGGTCGATGCTGTCGATGTTCGATCCGACCCGGATATTGGCCGCCCAGACCACATCGCCGGCAGCATTGCTGGCGTAAAGCGTGGTCTCGCCGCCGGCCAGGCCGAAGACATAGAGCTGGCGCTGCGATTTGACCTGAACATCCGCGATCGCTTCATTGGCGACGAAGACATCGGCCATATTTCCGGGCACGGTGACCAGCTGGCCCCGACCGATCGAAAGCACGATGTCGGTCGAAGGGCGGACCACAGACTGGGCATAGGCGGCGCCCGAGGGCGCGCCGGCCAGCGGAAGCACGGCACTGGCCGCGGTCAGCAAGGTGGCAATAAGGCGGCGGTTCATGATCTTGCCCCTGGTTTGGATGCCGGTGCGTGTCGCGTCGGCGGTGATGATGGTCATGGCGTTACTTCCCTACCGGCACGGCGACCGTGGTCTTGCCGCGTGTGACGCGGACGACCGGGCCGACATGGACCGCTGCAACAGAGCCGTTGGCCGTTCCGCCCACACCCATGGCGACCGTGGCGACCGGCGCCTCGGAAGTCTGGCGCGGCACTGACCGGCGCTGGAAGCGCGATACGTCGCCCCCGGTAACGAAGGAGCTGGCACCGTCATTCGGACGGCTGACCGCGGCGCGAAGGATCGATTCCTCCTGCGCCTTGGTGGCACCTTCGGGAATATTCACGTCACCCGAAGCGATGGCCTTGTCGAGATCGGTCTGGTTGTCGGCGATCGAGCGCAGCGCGAGGCTGAGCGAACCGATCGTCTGGGCCACTTCGACCTTTTCGGCGATCTTGGGGGTGACTTCGAGGGTTACCGTGCGGAAGGCGCGCACCACCGTCTTGCCGTCAGGCGTATGGGTGGTCTCGGTCGACTGGTCGGTTGCGAGCACGCGCAGGTTGCGCAGGATGGTTTCGGCGGCCTTCAGCGGCGCGCCGCTGTCGCCTTCGCCCTTGACCGTCTGGGTCAGCAGCAGATCGACCCGGTCGCCCGGAAAGACGAAGCCGCCCACACCGGTCTTGGCCGAAACCGGAACGGTGATGGCGCGCATGCCTGGCCCGAGAGCCGCCGCAAGGAAGCCGCGATCGCCCGGCGCAACCAGCGACCCCTGGGTCACCGGTTCACCGGCGGTGATCGGATGGCGCACGACGGTCCCCAGAAGGGTGTTCATGTCGGATTCGCCGTCGATGAAATAGGCATCCTGCACCATCTCCTTGGGCCACAGCTGATAAGCCACGGCGTCTGCGGTGATGATCGTGCCAACCGGCAAGGAGCGCTGGGCAACCAGCACCTTGGGGCCTTGAGGTTCCTGCGGCGCGGCGATAGCCTGCGGCGCGGAAGAACCCGCGAACATGCTGCGGGCTGCCAGGGCGGTGCCGATCGCTACGATCAGCGCCCCAAGCAGCAATACCAGTTTCTTCCTGTCCATGGTGCGTCAAGCCCCCTCAATGGCCGTTAGGAATTGCACAATCCCTTGGTAATCGGCCGGAATGGTTAAAATCAGGTTTACCCCAAGCCGGGGGCTCCATTGGATGCGACCTGAATGATCTTCGGATAGAGAATGCACAGCCCGGCAAAGGCGATGGCGATGCCGTAAGGTATTGCCAGCCGATCGCGCTGATGGCGGATGATGTGCCACGAGCCGAACGCCAGGGTCAGAACCCCGCCGGCGATCGCCATGATCAGCAGCAGCACGACAAAATCCTTGGGCACGATCCACAAGGCCAGCGCGGTAAGCAGTTTGACGTCGCCGCCGCCCATGGCGCGCAGCGCGAACAGAATCGCAAGCAAGGCGAAGGTCAGCAGCGCCAATCCGATCTGCAGCGCGACATCGGGCCACAGCGCAAGGTTGCTGGCCCACCAGTAAAGCGGCGCGCCCAGCGCAATCGCGCCGTTCAGCCAGTTCGAAATCTGGCGCGAACGCATGTCGGTGAACGCAGCGATCAGCAGTGCAATTGCCAATGCGGCAAGCAGTCCGTACTGGATAATCGCGTCTTGCATCGGAGCCCCCTGGTAGTCCTGGAGGCTCTGGTACTCGTCAGGACTTACCAAATAGTAACCACGGGCAGGAGGCTGGCATTAGCCAAGCAAAGGAAGGGGACACCGAGGTTTTCGACCGGCGGGCCATTCCGGCGGATGCGCTCGAAGGTGTCTGGCATACCGAAGACGGGCAGGCGGTGCGGCGGATCGACTGGCCGATGCCGCGCGCAGAGGGGAAGCATGGCGGCGCGCGGGGCTCGCTGCTGTTCCTTCCCGGCCGGGGCGATTGCTATGAGAAATATCTCGAAACGCTGGACCATTGGGCGCGCAGCGGGTGGAAAGTCACGGCATCGGACTGGCGCGGACAGGCCGGCTCGGGCCGGCTCGGCGCGGATGCGGTGACCGGCCATATCGCGGATTTCTCTATTTGGGTTGACGATCTTGCCTGGCTGTGGCGCCAATGGATTGCCGAAACACCGGGGCCGCATGTGATCGCTGCGCATTCGATGGGTGGACAGATTGTGCTGCGCGCGCTGGCCGAACGGGCGCTGGCGCCAGACGGGGCCGTGCTGTCCGCGCCGATGCTGGGCTTTATTTCCAAATTCGTCCCGCTGCCGGTGATGCATGCCGCGGCGCGGCTGATGGCCAGCCTGGGCGACCGCCGCCGCCCGGCCTGGAAATGGAGCGAGAAACCCGGCGAGCTGCCCGCAGGCCGTTCTGACCTGTTGACCCACGATCCCGCCCGCTATGCGGACGAAGCATGGTGGCGCCAGCAGCGCCCTGAACTGGTGATGGGGCCTGCGAGCTGGGGCTGGGTCGAGCGGGCCTATGCCTCGATCCGCAAGCTAGAGCGGCCCGGGATGCTGGAGGGCATTCGCCTGCCGGTGTTCATGGTCGCGACCGATCATGATCGGCTGGTCAGCTTCTCGGCCATAGAACGCGCGGTGCGGCGGCTGCCGCGCGGCGAATTGTTCATTTTCGGTGCGGAGGCCAGCCATGAAATCCTGCGCGAGGTGGACGCCGTACGCGATCTGGCGGTGGAGGCGATCGACGGCTTTCTGGCCTTGATCGCCGCAAGAAAGGAAGCTGCGAAGCCTTGAGCGAGAAATTCGATATTGCCGTGGTCGGTGCCGGAATTGCCGGGGCCAGCCTGGCGGCCGAATTGGGCCCTTTCGCGCGAGTGGTGCTGCTCGAGGCGGAAGATGTCCCCGGCTATCATTCCACCGGGCGGTCAGCCGCCTTCTGGGCGGAAAGCTATGGCGGGCCGCTGGTCCAGCCACTCACCACCGCGTCAGGCCCATGGCTTGACGAGCGCGGCTTTCTTGGCCCGCGCGGCGGCCTGACCCTGGCGCGGGAAGGGCAGCAGGCAGAGGTGGAGCAGTTTCTGGAAGAGTTCTCGTCCGCCGGGGTCAAAGTCGAATTGCTTGATCGCGCAGGCGTTGAGGCGGTGGTGCCGGGCCTGCGAGAGGGCTGGAACCTGGGCGTATCCGAGCCGAGCTGCCGCGATATCGACGTTGCCGGGCTGCATGGCTGGTATCTGGCAGAGGCGAAGCGGGCCGGGGTGGAGCTGCGCTGCCGTGCGGGGCTGGTCGGGGCGGATTATGCGCAAGGCTGGCAGTTGGCGCTGGCCGGCGGCGGCACGCTGCGCTGCGATCTGCTGGTCAATGCGGCGGGCGCCTGGGCCGATCCGGTCGCCACGCTGGCCGGTGCCCGGCCAATTGGCATTCAGCCGCTGCGGCGCACGATCGCGCAATTGCGCACCGCTCCCGAGCCGCCTGACGATCTTCCGCTGGTGCTCGATATTGCGGGCAAGTTCTATTTCAAGCCCGAGCACGGCAGGCTGTGGCTGAGCCCGCATGATGAAACCCCCTGCCTGCCTGGCGATGCCGCACCCGAAGAAATCGATATCGCGATTGCGATCGACCGCTTCGAAGGGGTGGTCGACTGGCAGGTCCAGCGGGTCGAGCACAAATGGGCCGGGCTGCGCAGTTTTGCGCCTGACCGGCTGCCGGTCTATGGGCCGGATCCGGTTGTTCCCGCCTTCTTCTGGTTCGCCGGGCAGGGCGGCTACGGCATTCAGACCGCGCCTGCGGCGGCGCGGCTGGCGGCGCAGCTGCTGCTCGGGCAGTCATCGGACAGTCTCACAGCGGATATAGACGGCCAGCGCTACCTTGCTGCGCGTTTTGCATGACGCTTGCGATTAAGCCGCCAGTAAGGGAGGCTTTGCGATCAGCGCCTTGCTGACAACCTCGGGAGGATATCCAATGGCCCATAAATTCGAGATCTATAAGGACAAGGCGGGCGAGTTCCGCGTGCGCTTCAAATATAATTCCGAGATCATGTTCTCGACCGAAGGCTATTCCAACAAGGCGGGGGCCGAAAATGCCATCGCTTCGATCAAGAAGAACGGGCCGGATGCCCCGGTCGAAGACAACAGCTGATCGCGCTCGCTAACCGGCCGCCGCTCGCTCGGCGGCCGCAGTGGCGAGCTTGTCGACCCGCTCGTTCTCCGCATGGCCATTATGGCCGCGCACCCAATGCCACGAGATCGAATGCGGCGCCGCCGCCGCGATCAGATCGTGCCACAGATCCTCGTTGCGCACCGGCTTCTTGCTGGCGCTGATCCAGCCCTTCTTCTGCCAGCCGTCGATCCATTTGGTCATCCCGTCGATCACATATTTGCTGTCGGAATAAAGCTGGACATCGCACGGCCTGGTCAGCGCCTTCAATGCGCGGATCGCCGCCATCATCTCCATGCGGTTATTGGTCGTATCAGGCTCCGAGCCTGACATTTCCTTTTCGTGCTGGCCCATGCGCAGCAAGGCACCCCAGCCCCCAGGTCCGGGATTGCCCTTGCAGGAGCCATCGGTGAAGATTTCAACGCGCGTCATCGTCTCATCGCCTGCGCCAGTTTCACCCCGGGGTGAAGCAGTTTGCGCCTTGTGTTGCATAGAAGGACATTCGCCGCACGAAGTCCATCGGGTCCTTGCGCATCACCAGCGCTTCGGGCGGGGTGTGCAGCCAGTCATAGGCGCGGGTCGCCAGAAAGCGCATCGATGCGCCGCGCGCCAGGATCGGCAGGGCCGCCCATTCCTCGTCCGACAGCGCGCGCACGCCAAGATAGCCGGCCAGCAAGGCGGCTGAAACCGTGCTGCGGAACTGGCCTGCCTCGTCGAAGCACCACGCCGCATGGGTCACCGCCAGATCATAGGCGGTCAGATCATTGCAGGCGAAATAGAAGTCGATCAGCCCGCTGACTTCGTCGCCCCGCATCAGCACATTGTCAGGAAACAGATCGGCATGGATCACCGAACGCGGCAATTGCCGGGGCCAGTTGGCGCTGAGGAATTCCAGCTCGCGCTCGATAATCATGGGCAGCTGCGGATTGATCTGGGCGAGGCCCTTCGTCCCGCAATCCTCCACCAGCTGGCGCCAGTCCTCCAGCCCGAGGGCATTGGGGCGCGTGGCCGGAAAATCCGCCGAGGCAAGGTGGATTCCCGCCAGCGCCTCGCCCACCGCGCGCGCCTGCCCGGCTTCGGGATGATCGATCGAAACGCCCGGCAGAAATTCGATCAGCGCCACCGCCTTGCCATCGAACATGCGGAACGCTGCGCCTTCACGGTCATGGATCGTGCGCGGCACCGGGCAGTGCCTGGCCGCGAGATGATCGAGCAGGCCGAGGAAGAACGGCAGGTCGGAAAACTCGATCCTGCGTTCATACATGGTCAGGATGAAGCGGGTGTCCCGGTGATGGCCGGGCCCGGCCCCGCCGGTGGTTTCCACCAGCCAGTTGGAGTTGGAAACGCCTTCGGCAATGCCCTTGGCGGACACCAGTTCGCCAACATCATAATGGGCGAACAATGCGGCGAGATCCTCCGCCCCGAGATGGGTGTAAACCGCCAATTTCCTGCCCCCCAGCCGCTCTAATCGGTGAGCTTGCGCGGCAGTTTGAAGGTCATCTTCTCTTCCGCAGTGGTCAGCGTGCGTTCGTCGATTGTCGCGCCATTGCGCCAACGTATCGACCACCTCGCGCACCAGTGCCTCCGGCGCCGATGCACCGGCGGTGATGCCCAGCGTATCGATGCCTTCAAGCCATGCGGGATCGATATCGCCCCCGCGCTGGATCAGCCGGGCAGGGGTGCCATCGCGCTCGGCCACTTCGACCAGCCGCAGCGAGTTTGAACTGTTGGGCGCGCCGATCACCAGCACCAGCCCGCATTGCGGAGCGATCGCCTTGACCGCGGCCTGGCGGTTCGAAGTGGCATAGCAGATGTCTTCGGCCTTGGGCCCGACGATCTGGGGATAGCGCGCCTGTAGCGCGGCGATGATCTCCGCCGTATCATCTACCGACAGGGTCGTCTGGGTCAGGAAGGCAAGCGGTGTATCTTGCGCAAAGGACAGGCTTGCGACGTCGGCCAGGGTTTCGACCAGCGTCATCGCGCCTTCGGGCACCTGGCCGAATGTCCCGATCACTTCGGGATGCCCGCGATGGCCGATGAAGATGATGTGCCGTCCGGCGTCGAGTTGACGTTCGGCCTGGCGGTGAACCTTGCTCACCAGCGGGCAGGTGGCATCGAGCTAGTCGAGCCCGCGCGCGCTCGCTTCGGCCGGCACCGCCTTGGGCACGCCATGCGCGCTGAATACCACCGGCACGCCATCAGGCACTTCGTCAAGCTCTTCGACGAAGATCGCGCCCTTGGCCTTGAGATTGTCGACCACGAAGCGGTTGTGGACGATCTCGTGCCGCACATAGACCGGCGCGCCATAGCGCTCGATCGCGCGCTCGACGATCTCGATCGCGCGGTCGACCCCGGCGCAAAAGCCGCGCGGGGCGGCAATCAGCAAGGTCAGCGGCGCAAGCGCGGCATCGCCGGGCGGTTTTGGAAATGGGGCGTTCATCCTCGCCCCTCTACCCGTTGTGCCGCCGCGGCGAAAGGGCTAGGGCTGCCGCCAATCACATGGTTCGAGGAATCCCGATGACCGTTCGCTTTCGCCTGCTTTCCATGGTTGCCATGGCCGCCGCTCTTGCCGGTTGCCACTCGAAGGGTGAAATCGTTGTCGATCAGGGCGTGGGCATCACTGCCCTGCGCACCACCTGCCCGGCGGTGGGGATTCCGGACTATACCGGCGATATCACGCTGTTCCGCGGCGCTGCGCATACGGCCGACGCAGATCGACATGGTCGCCGCGATGACCAATGTGCGCACCCAATGCGACGACACGGGCGCCAAGGTCTATGCCACGGCGAGCTTCGATGTGCTTGCCCGCCGCACCGATACGCAGCGGCGCGCGCACGGTTTCGCTGCCCTATTTCTCCACCGTCGTGCGCGGCGGCAGCGCGGTGGTCTCCAAGCGCGTCGGTACGGTGACGATCAATTTCGCGGATGGCCAGGAACGGGCGCAGGCAAGCGCTGTCGCCGGGGCCTATATCGATCGCGCCGAAGCGACGCTTCCGCCGGAAATCGCCGAACAGATCAATCGCAAGCGCAAGGCGGGCGAGGACGATGCGGCGATCGATCCGCTGACCCTGCCCGAAGTGCGCACCGCGCTGGCGCGCGCCAATTTCGAGTTGCTGGTGGGTTTCCAGCTCAGCCGAAGCGCAGCTCGCCTATAACGCCACCCGCTGACCGGCGAAATCACGGCGGAGAAAACAGGGCGGCGCTTCAATCGCCACTCTGGCTTCCGCAAGCGGTCCAAACCCGCTAACGGCCCCTGCTATGTCAGGAACCAAGACGATCCACGCCGCTTTTGCCGCCCATGTTGACGCTGCGCTCGATGCGCTTGAGCGGCGGGCACATTGCCCGCCGGGCTTGCGCGCAGCCATGTCACGGTCGAGCCGCCGCGCGATCCTGCGCATGGCGATCTTGCGACCAATGCCGCGATGGTGCTGGCCAAGCCCGCCGGCACCAATCCGCGCGCGCTGGCCGAGCTGATCGCGGCCAAGCTTGAAGCGCTGCCCGAGGTCACTGGCGCCGAGATCGCCGGGCCGGGCTTCATCAACCTGCGCTGTCGGACGAGTGCCTGGCGCGCCGAGCTCGCCGCGATCGCCGCGCTGGGCGGCGGATTATGGCCGCTCGACCATGGGCGGGCGCGGACGGTCAATGTCGAATATGTCTCGGCCAACCCGACCGGGCCGATGCATATGGGCCATTGCCGCGGCGCGGTGGTGGGCGATGCGCTGGCCACTCTGCTCGAATTTGCCGGGCACGAGGTGATCCGCGAATATTATGTCAACGATGCCGGCGGGCAGGTCGATGTGCTCGCGCCGCTCGGTGCACCTGCGCTACCGCGAGGCGCTGGGCGAGGATATCGGCGAAATTCCCGAAGGGCTCTATCCGGGCGATTATCTGATGCCGGTGGGCGAGGCGCTGGCCAGCGAGATACGGCGATCGCTTTCTGTGCGAGCCCGGAGAGCGAATGGCTGCCGCTGTTCCGCGCCAAGGCGGTCGCCGGCGATGATGGAGATGATCCGGGCCGATCTCGCGCTGCTCGGCATCCATCACGATCTGTTTTCGTCCGAGGCCGAGCTGCAGGCGGCGGGCAAGCCCGAAGCGGCCGAGCACTGGCTGCGCGCGCGCGACCTGGTCTATGACGGCGTGCTCGAAGCGCCCAAGGGCGAGACGCCCGAGGATTGGGAGCCGGTCGAGCTGCCGCTGTTCCGCTCGACCCAATTCGGCGACGATCAGGACCGGCCGATCAGGAAGTCGGACGGCAACTGGACCTATTTCGGCGCCGATCTCGCCTATCATTATCCAGAAGGCGCAGAGCGCCGACGAGCTGATCGACATCTGGGGCGCCGACCATGCCGGCACGGTCAAGCGGATCAAGGCCGCGGTCGCGGCGCTGACCGAGGGCAAGGCAAGCGATCCCGTTCGACGTCAAGCTGGTCCAGATGGTGCGGCTGCTGCGCGACGGCGAGCCGGTGAAGATGTCCAAGCGCTCGGGCAATTTCGTCACGCTGGCCGATGTCGTCGACGAAGTCGGCAAGGATGTCGTGCGCTTCACCATGCTGACCCGCAAGGCCGATGCGCAGATGGATTTCGATTTCGCCAAGGTGGTCGAGGCGTCGAAGGACAATCCGGTCTTCTACGTCCAATATGCCCATGCGCGGATTCGCTCGACCCTGCGCAAGGCGCGCGGCGGAGGGGCTGCTGCCCGGCGATGCCGAGCTGGCTCTGCTGGGCGCGGAGGAACTGGCGCTGGTGAAGCTGCGCGGCGCAGTTCCCGCGCATCGTCGAAGCGCGCCGCCGCGGCGCGCGAGCCGCACCGAATCGCCTTTTATCTCTATGATCTGGCGGCCGCCTTCCATGCCTATTGGAATGTCGGCAATGACGATCCGTCCAAGCGCTTCCTTCTCGCCGACCAACCCGCCCTGACTGCCGCGAGGCTTTTCCTCGCCGCACAAATCGGGCAGGTTGTGAGCAATGGTCTTAATATTCTCGGGGTAGAAGCGGTCGAGGAGCTCTGACAATGGTCATGCATGCACTTGGCGATACCATCGGCGACGATGATGAAATCTGGGCCGACGGGGGCGAGCCTGTGTCCGCAGAAGATGCGGAGGCGGGCCAGCTCGCGCTGGATGACGGCGATGAACAGCTGCCCTGGCTCGAGGGCGACGAGGATGATGAAGGCGAAGGCGTCGATACCGCCCGTGATCCTGAGTTTCGCGGTGATCGGCCTCTTGGCGATCGCGCTGATCGTCGGCGGCATCTGGTGGGTCTCGCGTGATCGCCCCGATCAGGCACTGGTCGCGGACGGCAGCACCATCCCCGCTCCGGCAGGGCCCTACAAGACCAAGCCGGAGGATCCGGGCGGCAAGACCTTTGCCGGCACCGGCGATACCAGTTTCGCGGTGGGCGAAGGCCAAAGCCGTGAAGGGCGGATCGCGGAAAACAATGTGCCGCGTCCCGGCGTCGACACCAAAGGCGATGCGCCTGCCACGCCCAGCGGTGTTGGGGTGCAGGTGGCGGCCTATTCCTCGCGCGCGGATGCGGAGGCGGGCTGGTCCCGCTTGGTGCCGCAATTCCCGGCCCTGTCAGGCGTGAGCCACCGCGTGGTTGAAGGCCAGGCCGATATCGGCACGGTCTACCGCCTGCAGGCGGTCGCCCCGAATATCGCGGCGGCAAACAGCCTGTGCACATCGCTCAAGGCGGCCGGCGGGGCTTGCCAGGTCAAGCCTTGAGCCGATCCGGCCCGCGTGGCTGGCAGGGCAAGGCTTTCCACATATCCGCTCGGCTTGGTGCTTGCGAAACCCCGGCTTTGCTGCGAGTTTGGGGCAAATGACACCTGCCATCTTCGGCCTTTCCGGCCCCCGGCTGACCGCCGACGAACGGGCGTTCTTTCGCGAGAGTGATCCGGCGGGCTATATTCTGTTCGGCCGCAATATCGAAAACCGTGCGCAGCTGCGCGCGCTGACCGACGATCTGCGCAGCGTCCATGCGCGCGAGCAGCTGTTTATCTGCATCGATCAGGAAGGCGGCCGGGTCGCGCGGATGAAGCCGCCCGAATGGCTGGCCTTCCCGCCCGGTGAAAGCTTCGACCGGCTCTACGACCTCGCGCCGGTAAGCGCGATCGAGGCGGCGCGCAGCAATGCCGAGGCGCTTGGGATCGACCTGGCCGAAGCCGGGATCACGGTCGACTGCCACCCCTCGCTCGATGTGCGCCAGCCGGGTGCCAATGATGTGATCGGGGATCGGGCGCTCGGCTCCGAACCGCTGCGGGTGGCGGCATTGGGGCGCGCAATTCTGGACGGGCTCGCCCGGGCGGGCATCGCCGGGTGTATCAAGCATATGCCGGGCCATGGCCGGGCGATGGTCGACAGCCACAAGGGCCTGCCGGTGGTCACGGCGAGCGAAGAGGAACTTGAGACCGATCTTGCTCCGTTCCGTGCGCTGGCCGCTGCTGCGCCGGTGGGGATGACGGCCCATATTCGCTACACGGCCTGGGATGCGCAAAACGCAGCGACGCTCTCGCCCTTTGTGGTGAACGAGGTGATTCGCAAGCGGATCGGCTTTGCCGGGCTGCTGCTGACCGATGATCTCGACATGGAGGCGCTGGAAGGCAGCGTGCCGCAGCGCGCCGCCCGGGCGATTGCGGCGGGCTGCGATATCGCGCTCAATTGCTGGGGCAGAATGGACGGATATGGTCGGGATCGCGGATCTGCTGCCGGCGATGTCCGATGAAACCGCCGTGCGGCTCGATCGCGCGCTTGCGGCTGTCCATGCACCGGCGGGCGGCGCGGATCAGGCCCGGCTGATCGCCCAGCGCGATGCATTGCTGGCGCTGGCCGGAGCGGCGGCATGAGCGGCGAGGCGGCCCTGTTCGGCGCCTCCGGGCCCGCCCCTGTGCCCGCCGCCGTGGAGGAATGGGACAGCGCCGCCGCCGTAACCGCCACTGGTCCCGATGAGGGCGGCTCGCTCTATCTCGAGCTGGATGGCTGGGAAGGGCCGCTCGATCTGCTGCTCGATCTGGCGCGGCGGCAGAAGGTCGATCTCAAGACGATCTCGATCCTCGCGCTGGTCGACCAATATCTCCTTTATATCGAGCGCGCCGAGGCGCTGCGGCTGGAACTGGCGGCCGATTATCTGGTGATGGCGGCCTGGCTTGCCTATCTCAAATCGGCGCTGCTGCTGCCCCGGGAAGAGCAGGAAGAGCCGAGCCCCGAGGAACTGGCGCTGCGGCTGCAATTGCGGCTCCAGCGGCTGGGCGCGATGCGCGAGGCTGCTGCCAGGCTGATGGCGCGCGACCGGCTGGGGCGCGACGTATTCATCCGCGGCGCGCCCGAAGGGCTGCGGGTCGACCGCAAGGATCTGTGGCAATGTGACTGGTTCGCGCTGGTCCAGGCCTATGGCCAGGTGAAAGCGCGGACCCAGCCGGCGATGCATATGGTGCGCGATCGGCTGGTGATGACGCTGGAAGCCGCGCTCGATCGGGTCTCGGCAATGCTCGGCGTGACGCTCGACTGGATGCGGATCGAGGATTTCCTGCCGCCCGGGGCCGATGCGCGGCTGCGGCGCTCGGCGCTTGCGTCCAGCTTTGTCGCGGCGCTGGAACTGGCCCGGCGCGGCAAGGCGGAGATCCGCCAGGAAGAGATTTTCGGGCCGATGCATTTGCGGCGGATCAAGCAATGACACCTGTGGATGAAGCTTTGGACGATGCGCAGAGCGCTGAACTCGACGATCTGTCGCGCGCGGTCGAGGCGACGCTGTTCGCGGCCGAGGAACCGCTGACGATCGAGGCGATTGCCGCCCATCTCGGCGGGGCCGATGTGCGCCAGGCGCTCAACGAGCCTTGCAGCGCATTATGCCAGGCGCGGGATCCATCTGGTCGAGCGCGGCAAGCGCTGGCAGTTCCAGACCGCGCCCGATCTGGCGCATCTGCTGCGGCGCGAGCGGGAGCAGTCCCGCCGCCTGTCGCGCGCGGCGACCGAGGTGCTGGCGATCGTCGCCTATCACGAGCCGGTCAGCCGCGCCGAGATCGAGGCGATCCGCGGCGTGCAGACCGCCAAGGGCACGCTGGACGTGCTGATGGAAGCGGGCTGGGTGCGGGTCGCCGGGCGGCGCGAAGTGCCGGGCCGGCCGGTGATCTATGCCACCACGCCCGATTTTCTCAGCCATTTCTCGCTCGAATCGCGCAAGGATCTGCCGGGGATCGACGAATTGCGCGCCGCCGGGCTGCTCGATCCGGTCGACGATGCCTATGATGCGCTGACCGGCGAGGGCGACGATCCCGATCAAGCGGCAGAGCCGGAAGACGAAGCCGGCGATTAGGCTGGAGCGAGGCGCGGCATCCGGTGTTCGTCCTTTTCCTTTGCCCCAACAAGGTCTAGATCAGCGCAACTGTCCGGCTGGCAGATCGAATTGCTGGTCCGGGTTGAGGAGAGTTTCCATGAGTCTTTCGGTACCGCATCTGATCATTCTTGCTCTGGTTGTCGTGCTGCTGTTCGGTCGCGGCCGGATTTCGGAGATGATGGGCGATTTCGGCAAGGGCATCAAAAGCTTCAAGCAGGGCATTGCCGATGAAGCGGTGAGCGCCAGCCCGCCGCCGCCTGCGCGCATCGCGCCGGTGCAGGCTGCGCAGCCCGATGCCCAGGCGCAATCCACGCAGGAGAATGGCGCACGCTCCTAGGCTGGATGAAATCCGCCGCACCGGGGTCCTGGTGGGGCAGGGCAAGGCTGCCATGCTGGATAAGCCACGAAAACTCGGCTAAGCTTTTGCGCAGCAGTTTCGGAGTTGCATGAAATGAATGTCGGGCCGTTCCAGATCATCATCATCGCGCTCGTGATTCTCGTATTGTTCGGTCGTGGCCGGATTTCCGAGATGATGGGCGATTTCGGCAAGGGCGTGAAAAGCTTCCGCCAGGGCCTGAATGAGGATGACAAGCCGGCCCCGCCGCCGGCCCAGATCGAAACGAAACCGGGCGAAACTGTCGAGGCGAAAGCCAAGGACAGCTCAAGCACTCCTGGCTGAAAGGGGGCATTGCCCCACACCCTATGTTCGATATCGGCGCGCAGGAACTGCTCGTAATCGTGATCGTGGCGATCCTCGTCATCGGTCCGAAAGACATGCCCGTGGCCCTGCGCACCGCAGGCCGCTGGATCGGCAAATTGCGCCGTATGTCCAACCATTTTCGCGCCGGGATCGACAATATGATCCGCGAGGCCGAGATGGCGGATATGGAGCAGAAGTGGAAGGAACAAAACGCCAAGGTGATGCAGGAACATCCGGCCGAGGAGATGACCGCGCTCAATGGCGGCGGTCAGGATCTTCTGCCCAAGCCTGCACCGGCGGCTGAGGGCGAATCCGCCCCCGAGCCTGCACCCGAGCCTGCCCCCGAGCCTGCTGCGGCCGAAGCCCCCGATAAACCGCAAGCGGCGGATGCGCCGGGTGGGAACGGGGCCTGACCATGGCATTCAATATCAGGGATATCGACGATACCCAGGCGCCGCTGCTCGATCATCTGATCGAATTGCGCACGCGGCTGGTGCGCAGCGTGTTGGCGCTTTCGGTAGCCTTCGCCGTGTGCCTCTATTTCGCGCATGACATTTTCGGCCTGCTGGTCCGCCCGCTGGCGGAAGCCTTCCCTCATGGGCAGGGCAAGCTGGTCTATACCAAGCTTTACGAAGCCTTTTTTGTCGAGATCAAGGTCGCGCTGTTCGCCGCCTTCTTCGTCAGCTTTCCGGTGATTGCCAATCAGCTGTGGGCCTTCATCGCGCCCGGGCTCTATGCGAAGGAGAAGAAGGCGTTCCTGCCGTTCCTCTTCGCCACGCCGGTGTTGTTCGGCCTGGGTGCGTCGCTGGCCTATTTCGTGGTCATGCCGACTGCGTTCAAATGGTTCCTTGGTTTTGAGGGGACCAGCGGCGGGCTGACCCAGGAAGCGCTGCCCGCGATGGGCGATTATCTCGATCTGGTGATGCGCTTCATCCTCGCTTTCGGGATCAGCTTCCTGCTGCCGGTGCTGCTGCTGCTGCTGAACCGCGCCGGGATCGTCACCCGCAAGCAGCTCAGCGGCGCGCGGCGCTATATCATCGTTGCGATTGTCGCGGTGGCCGCCGTGATCACTCCGCCCGATGTCGCCTCGCAACTGCTGCTGGCGGTGCCGCTGCTGCTGCTGTTCGAAGGCTCGCTGCTGGTGATGATGCTGAGCGAGCGCAAGCAGGCCAAGGAAAAGGCCGCCGAGGAAGCGGCAGTGGAAAGCGAGCCCGCCGAAGCGAGCGCCGGTGCCGCAGAGACCCCGGCCGGAGAAGCCTAACGTCCCTCGGGCTCTGCCATGCCGGCGGGCTTTGCGGGCACATCTGGCATCGGCGCTTCGGGCGGCGCGAGTTCGGGCGGGGGCTTCTTCTGATCGGTCGCGGCATCGAATACCTGGGCGCCGTTGATCCACACCTGCAGCACATGGGTGTTCCGCAAATCCTGGATCCCGGCCAGAAAGGGATCGAGGTCGATCATCAGGAAATCGGCCCTCTCGCCGGCCACCAGCTGGCCGAAGCGGCCCTCGGCAAAGCCGGCATAGGCAGCGCCTGAGGTATAGGCGGCAAAGGCCTGCGCGCGGGTGATCACCTGCTGCGGCTGCCAGCCGCCAAAGGGCTGGCCATCCTTGTCCTCGCGCGTGACCGCAGTTGCGATGCCGACAAAGGGCTCTGGCAGTTCGACCGGCGCATCGGAGCCGAAGGCGAGCGGCACGCCGGCTTCTTCCATCGAGCGCCAGGCATAGGCTCCGGCAAGCCGGTCAGGCCCCAGCCGGGCCTCTGCCATCAGGTGATCGGAACTTTCATGCACCGGCTGCATCGAGGCGATGATGCCATGTTCGGCAAAATGCGGCAGATCGGAAGGATCGACGATCTGCGCATGTTCGATCCGCCAGCGCCGATCCCCGCCATAGGTGTCGGACATTTCATCGATCGCAGACAGGGCCTCGGCATTGGCGGCATCGCCGATCGCATGGATCGCGACCTGGAAATGATCCAGCGCGGCGCGGCTCATCATATTGCGCAGCTGGGCAGGATTGAGCCGTTCCAGGCCGCTATTGCCGGGATCATCCGTATAGGGTGCCTTGAGCCAGGCCCCGCGCGAGCCGAGCGCGCCGTCGAGCCACAGCTTGAGCCCTTCCAGCCGCAGCCGATCGTCATAGAGCCAGGGGGTCGGGCCGGGGCCGCCGATCAGCACCATATCGTCCACGCTCTTGGCATAGGCCATGATGCGCAGGCGCAGATTGCCGGCATCGGCCATGCGGCGATAGCTTTGCCAATCCTCGATCGAGATGCCCATATCGGCCACCGCGGTGACACCCTGGCGCAGCAGCGCATCCTGCGCGGTGAGAAAGGCGAGATCGAGATCCTCCGGCCGCGGCTTGGGCACATGGGCTTCCACCAGCGCCCGCGCATCATCGACCAGCACCCCGGCGGGCGTGCGGGTTCCGGCCAGCCGCTCGATCCTTCCACCCGCTGGATTGGCGGTCTTCGCGGTGACGCCGGACAGCGCCAGCGCCTTGCTGTTGGCCCAGCCGGCGTGGCCGTCGACCCGGCTCAGCCACACCGGCCGGTCAGCCACCACCGCGTCGAGCTCGGCGGCGGTGGGGAAGCGCCCGAGGCCCCATTTCTCCTGATTCCAGCCATCGCCGATGATCCACGGACGTGTGGGATATTTCGCGGCATAGGCGGCGATCTTCGCCTGCGCCTGCGCCAGCGAAGTGGTGTCCGAAAGATCGAGGGTCAGCGATTTGAAACCGAGGTCCATCAGATGGAGATGCGCGTCGATCATCCCCGGCACCACCGTGCGCCCATGCCCGTCGACATGGAACTGATAGGGGGTCATCGGCTGGTCGCCGCGCTGCAGGATCTGGCGGATGATCCCGTCTTCGCGCACCATCATCCCGGTGAAGCGGGTGATCGTGCCGTCGCGGGCAATCGAAATGCCGTTGATGTCGTCGATCAGCGTGTCGGCGGCAGCCGGCGATGCGATCAGGAACAGCGCCGCCAGCAGCGCCGCGGGGCGCAGGATCATTCGCCGCCGCCCTGCCAAGCCGCGTCCTGCCTGGCCGCGCCCTGCGGCAGCCGCCTGATCAGCGCGCTGGTATCCTGGCGTCCCCCGCCCAGCGCCTGCACCTCGCCATAATAGCTGTCGACCAGCGCGGTGACCGGCAGGTCCACCCCCAGCGCCTTGCCTTCGGCCAGTGCGATCGCCAGATCCTTGCGCATCCAGTCGACCGCAAAGCCGAAATCGAACTCTCCGGCGGCCATGGTCTTCCAGCGATTGACCATCTGCCAGCTCTGCGCGGCCCCGCCCGATACGGCTTCGAACACCTTGTCCATATCCAGCCCGGCCGCAGCGGCGAAGCGAATGGCCTCGGACAGGCTTTCGACCACCCCGGCGATGCAGATCTGGTTGACCATCTTGGTCGTCTGCCCCGCGCCGGCCGGGCCGACATGGACGATCCGCCCGGCATAGGCCTGCATCACCGGCAGGGCCCGGGCCATCGCTTCATCCGTGCCGCCGCACATGACCGAAAGCGTGCCGTTCTCGGCCCCCGCCTGGCCGCCCGAAACCGGTGCGTCGACCGCCAGAACGCCGCGCGCAGCCGCATCGGCGGCGATCTGCCGCGCGATTGTGGCTGATACGCTGGTGTGATCGATAAACAGCGCGCCGGGCGCCATCGCTGCAAGCGCGCCGCCATTGCCCAGCACCACCTCGGCCAGATCCGCATCATTGCCGACGCAGGTCAGCACCGCGTCCTGCCCGGCGGCGGCCTGTGCCGGGGTGGCGGCAATGCGCGCGCTAAGGCCTTCGCCTGCCAGCTCATCGCAGCGGGCTTGCGCGCGTTCGGCAGAGCGATTGTAAAGGGTCACTTCATGGCCGGCCCGGGCGAGGTGTCCGGCCATCGGGCCGCCCATCACGCCGAGCCCGAGAAAGGCGATTTTTCTGGCAGTTGTCATGGCCGCATGCTGTGCCGTGTCTTGCGCCGCAAGGCAATTGCCGATGCGGCGAGTGCGGGGCAGATGCGATTGATCGTTTCCAAACCGCGCTCTTTTCCTTTACGGGCCGGCACCATGAGCCACAGCAATGTTCTCCCGAGCAAATCCGGCAGCGATCCGCTGCTGACGATCGACGATGTCCGGGCCGCCGCAGAGCGGATCGGCACGTCGGTCGTCCATACCCCGACCAATTACAGCCAGACCCTGTCCAAGATTACCGGGGCGAATATCTGGCTCAAGTTCGAGAACCTGCAATTCACCGCCGCCTATAAGGAGCGCGGCGCGCTCAACAAGCTGCTGCTGCTCACCGAAGAACAGCGCAGGCGCGGCGTGATCGCGGCATCGGCCGGCAATCACAGCCAGGGCCTGTCCTATCACGGCACCCGGCTGGGCGTGCCGGTGACGATCGTGATGCCCAAGACCACGCCGATGGTGAAGGTGGTCCAGACCGAACAGGTCGGCGGCAAGGTCGTGCTTGAGGGCGAGAGCTTCGATGAAGCCTATGAGCATGCGCGGAAGCTGGAACAGGAACTGGGCCTGACCTTTGTCCATCCTTTCGATGATCCCGATGTTGCCGCAGGGCAGGGCACGGTGGCGCTGGAAATGCTCGCCGACGCGCCCGAGCTCGATATGCTGGCGATTCCGATCGGCGGGGGCGGGCTGCTTTCGGGCATGGGAACCGTGGCGCGCGCGCTCAAGCCCGACATCGGGCTGATCGGTGTGCAGGCCCAGCTTTATCCATCGATGTATGCGCAGCTTGGCGGGCATGACATGCCGAGCGGCGGCGACACGCTGGCCGAAGGCATTGCGGTCAAATATCCGGGCAAGTTCACCTCCAAGGTAATCGAAGGCATGGTCGACGAGATCGTGCTGGTGGATGAAGAAGCGCTCGAACGCGCGCTGGCCCTGCTGCTGCAGATCGAAAAGACCGTGGTCGAAGGCGCCGGCGCTGCCGGGCTGGCTGCGGTGCTGGCCTATCCGGAGAAGTTTGCCGGGCGCAATGTCGGGCTGGTGCTGTGCGGCGGGAATATCGACACCCGCCTGCTGGCCAATGTGCTGCTGCGCGATCTCGCCCGTTCGGGCCGGCTCGCGCGGCTGCGGATCTTCCTGCAGGATCGCCCCGGCGCACTGTATAAGGTGATGCATGAATTCGACGCGCATCACGTCAATATCCTCGAAATCTACCATCAGCGGATTTTCACCAATCTGCCCGCCAAGGGGCTGGTGACCGACATCGAATGCGAGGCGCGCGACCGCGAACAGCTCGTGTCGCTGATCGAGGCGCTGCGGGCCAAGGGCTATCAGGTTAGCGAAGTCGAACTCAACTGACCGATTTCGGGCCACTCGCCCCGGCCTGCCCTCGGCTGGGCCCACCACTGTGCAAAATAAGCCTTCGTTAACCGCGATTCTTGGTTAAGGTTGTTTCAACAGGCGAGTCTCGCGCGCATAGTGCCGCAACGCCCGCCGATAATGACCACTCGAGAAGGAAGGCCCGTAAGGCTCGTGACCGCACCGGTACGCTTCCCCCGCTTCTATGTGACCAGCCCTGCGCCGTGCCCCTATTTGCCGGGCCGGACGGAGCGCAAGGTGTTCACCGAGCTCAAGGGCCCGCATGCGGATTCTCTGAACGACGCGCTGGGGCGGATCGGCTTCCGCCGCAGCCAGACAGTGGCCTATCGGCCGAGCTGCACCAATTGCCGCGCCTGCATTTCGGTGCGCGTGGTGGCGGGCGAATTCCGGCCTTCGAATACCCAGCGCCGCAACCTCAAGCGCAATGGCGATCTGATCGCGATCGAATGCCGGCCCTGGGCCACCAGCGAGCAGTTCGAGCTGCTGCAGAACTATCTCGGCGCGCGCCACCCCGGCGGCGGCATGGCCTCGATGGATGAAGTCGATTTTGCCGACATGGTCGAACATACGCCGGTCACCAGCGTGCTGGTTGAATATCGCGAGCCCACGCCAAGTGGTGCGCCCGGGCGGCTGGTCGGTGCCTGCCTCACCGATCGCCAGAGCGATGGCTATTCGATGATCTACAGCTTCTATGATCCCGATCATGCAGAGCGGTCGGGGCTGGGCAATTACATCATCCTCGATCACATCAAGCGCGCTGCCGATGCCGCGCTGCCGTTTGTCTATCTCGGCTATTGGGTCGAAGGCTCGGCGCGGATGCAATATAAGGTCCGCTATCGTCCGCTTGAACGGCTGACGCCCGATGGCTGGCTGCGGATGAGCCCGCAAGAGCAGGATCGGCTGATCGCGGATACCGCCTCATCGGGGAACACCAGCGTGCCGGTGCCCGAAGGAAGCGGCAAGGATGGCACGCCCGGCGGGCAGGACCAGTATCGCATGGCCGAAGGCGCGCCCAACGCGGCTGCGGCAGAGGCTCACGAAGAGGCGTAAAGCGCCGCTTCCGCCGCGCGCCGGCGCACCAGCCCGGCCAGCACATGCCCGCCCGCGCGGGTCCAGCGTGAAAATTCCCTGGCTGCGCTCTCGAACTCACCGGCACGATGCAAGCGGGTCAGCGTGGCGCGCGCGATTGCGCCGGTATTATAGTGAAAGCTCACCAGCGCATCGAATTGCGCCTGGCTGGTGGGCGCCGGGCCGAGCGCCCGGTCGACCCCAGCGGCAAAGCGCATCAGATCCGCTTCCAGCCGGGCGTCGCATTGCGCCTGGGTCCAGATAGTGCCGGGGCCAATGCCCGGCCCGGTTGCGCCCCAGCCGATCGTCCAGGGATCGCCGCCCGTGCCGGGATCGGGATAGGCTTCGAAACTGCCGTCGCCGCGCCGCTTCGCGCAGCCTTCGAACCGCTTGATCAGGGCAATGCCCTGGGCGCCGATGCGGCGCGGGCGCAAGGCGCAGTCCATCCAGCCCTCCTTTGGAAACATGGAGAACAAATAAGGAACATTAGTGGCTGTAGGAAAGTGATTTCTGCGCGAAACATGAAAAGGGCCCGGAGATTGCTCTCCAGGCCCTTGTTTCAATCGGCTGTGCAGGCCGGCCGGACCTAATTGCCCGAACCGGGTCCGTAGGTGATCTCCACGCGGCGGTTCTGCAATTCGCGCACCCCATCGGCGGTGGGCACGCGCGGATTGCTCTCGCCGAATGCCTTGCGCGAGATTGCCGAGCCGGGCACGCCCCAGCGGGTGAGATAGCTCACCACCGCAGCATTGCGCCGCACCGACAGGGCGATGTTATATTCGTCGCTGCCCGAACGGTCGGCATAGCCGGCCAGCATGATCGGCACGCTTTCGCAATCGCTATAAGCGGCCACCGCACTGTTCAGGGTCATTTCCGCCTCGGGCGTGATGTCCGACTTATCCCAGTCGAAGAACACGATATAGGGGCCCTTGTTGCACACGGCCGGCGGCGGCGGCGGGGGAGGCGGTGGTGGCGGCGGCGGCGGGGGTGCCGGCGGCGGGGGCGGCGGCGCATAGGGCGCGGGCCGGGCGCGGCCAAACCGGTAGGTCACCCCGCCGAGCACCGATTCCGTGACGATATTGCCAGACAGCGGCACGTTCAGATCGTCGGCAAATTCAATGCTCTGGACTTTGAAATAGCGGAATTTGAACCCGAGATCGAGATTGTCGGTAACCCGGAAACGCATGCCGGTGAGGATTTGCCAGGCAAATCCGCTCGAATTATTGTCGACATAGGGCAGCGAGGAATCGACCGAGACCGAGCCGAAGCCCACGCCGCCGCCGGCAAAACCGCTGACGCCCCGGTCGCCGAGCTGGAACAGCCCGTTGACCATGCCGCTGACGATCGACAGATCGCCATCAACGCCCAGCGCGCCCGCCCTATTGGCGCCGACATCCTTATAGGCTGCCTCGCCTTCGATCCGGATCATGCCGAGATCATAGCCTGCGAAAATATCCGCATCGATCCCGGTGTCGTAGCTGCCATCAAAGCTGTTGAAGGTGTAGTCGGTCGGAATGATGACGCCAGCGTCGGCACCGATATAAAGCTCGCCCTCACGGGCAAGCGCGGGCGTCGCGGCAATCAGAGAAATGAGCCCCAGGCTCACGGCGATCTTACGCATTGATAGCTATCCCCCGGTTTCGCCGACCGAATGCCACCTCTCGGGGATGTTCGCAACCATGTCTGTTAACCAGGAAAGACAAATCTTGCGGTTTTCCTGCCGGTTAGAGCCGGTTTGAACTTATCAACCCCCGGTTCATCTGTTCGTTCTATGCGCGCAATGTGACACCCTCAGAACACGGTCAGCCAAATATGCACAGTACGATCTCAGCCTTCCTGTTGCGCCAGCCAACAGAATCGGCTTTTGCCATCGTGATGCCCGAATTGGCTGCAAGTAGCCGCTGATGCATGTTTATTCGGCAATGCTGCAGCGCCGCATATGGCCCACGGCGAAGGCGAGATGGTAAGCATATATGGCACGCGATGATAAACCTCTGCTGATTTGCGACCTTACCCAAAGCTATTCGCCCAAAGGCGGCGGCGGGATCAGCACCTATCTCAGGGAAAAGCGGAGCCATGTGCTCGAGCGGACCGATCACCGCCTGCTGCAGATCGTGCCCGGCCCGGAAGACCGGGTGATCGAGGACGGGCGCAAGATCTGGGTCGAGATCGCGGCCCCGCCGGTGCGCGGCAGCCCGAATTACCGCTTTATTACGCGGACCAAAAAGGTGCGCGAGGTGCTGGAGCATTTTCGCCCGGACATCATCGAATCGCTGTGCCCCTATGTTCTGCCCTGGACGGCGATCAATTATCGCCGCGCCCATCCGGAAACGGCCCTGGTCGCGGGCTATCACACCGATTTCCCCAATGCGCATGTCTATCGGGTGGGCAAGGAATATGTCGGCAAGACCATGGCGTCGGTCGCGCGCCGGCTGATGCTGGGCTATGCCGAGCTGACCTATCGCCAGTTTGACCGGGTCTATACGCTGGGCGAAGATACGCGCGCCATGCTGGGCGCGCGCGGGATCGACCGGGTCGATGTGCTCGATCTCGGCGTCGATATCCGGCAGTTCGATCCGGCCCGGCGCGATCCGGAGTTTCGCCGCAGTCTGGGCCTGCCGGGCGATGGCCCGCTGCTGATCTATGTCGGGCGGATGGACAATGAAAAGCGCGCTGACCGCTTGATCGCGATGATGAAGCGGCTGCCCGCCAGCCTGGGCGCCGCGCTGGTAATGGCGGGCGACGGCAAATTGATGGAATCGCTGGTGGCGGAATCGGCCGGACTGCCGGTCGCTTTCACCGGCTTCATGCGTGATCGCGAAGCGCTGGCAACCATGCTCGCATCGTCTGATATCTATGTTTCGGCGATGGCGGATGAGACCTTCGGCATTTCGGTGATCGAGGCGCAGGCCAGCGGATTGCCGGTGGTGGGCGTGGCGTCCGGGGCAATGCCCGATCGCGTTCCGCCGCAGCTGGGCCTGCTGGGGCCGGTTGACGATATCGACAGCATGGCGGCCAATGTGGCCGAGTTGTGGCGCAGCGGCGAATGCCGCGCCATCGGCCAGGCCGCGCGGACCCATGTGGTTGAACGCTATAGCTGGGAGCGGACTTTCTACCGGCTGTTCAACGAGATTTACCCGCTTGCGCTGTCCCATGCGCGCCAGCGCCTGCGCGAGGCTGCCAACCGCGGGTTCAAACGGCGTTCGACGCAGCTGTTCGGCGAAACCGTCTGACCTGTTGGCCGTGATGCGCCGCTGGGCGCGGAGGGGTTTTCCTCATGTGAGCCCGAATGCGGAAGGGCCCAATAGCGAAAGGGCCGAATAGCGAAAGGGCCCAATAGCGAAAGGGCGGAGCCTTGCGGCCCCGCCCTTTGCTTGTTCGAGATCCTTGCGGATCAGGACGAATAATACATGTCGAATTCGACCGGGCTCGGTGCCGTTTCCCAGGTGGAAACTTCTTCCCACTTGAGTTCGGCATAGGCATCGATCTGATCCTTGGTGAACACGTCGCCCTTGAGCAAAAATTCGTGATCCGCCTCAAGTGCTTCGAGCGCTTCACGCAGGCTGCCGCAGACGGTCGGAACCAGGGCGAGTTCTGCCGGCGGCAGATCATACAGGTTCTTGTCCATGGCATCGCCGGGGTGGATCTTGTTCTGGATACCGTCGATCCCGGCCATCAGCAGCGCAGAGCATGACAGATAGCTGTTGGCGAGCGGATCGGGGAAGCGGAATTCGACGCGCTTGCCCTTTTCACCCGAGCCATAGGGAATGCGGCACGAAGCCGAACGGTTGCGGGCCGAATAGGCCAGCAGCACGGGGGCTTCGAAACCCGGAACCAGGCGCTTGTAGCTGTTGGTGGTCGGGTTGGTGAAGGCGTTGAGCGCCTTGGCATGCTTGATCACGCCGCCGATGTAATACAGGCAGGTGTCGGACAGGCCGGCATAGCCATCGCCGGCAAAGGTGTTCTTGCCCTTGCTCCAGATCGACATATGCGTGTGCATGCCCGAGCCATTGTCCATCTTGATCGGCTTGGGCATGAAGGTTGCGGTCTTGCCATAGGCATGGGCCACCATCTTCACGACATATTTGTAGATCTGGATGCGGTCGCAGGTTTCCACCAGCTCGCCGAAGGTCAGGCCCAACTCGTGCTGGCTGCCCGCCACTTCGTGGTGATGCTTGTCCATGGGCAGGCCCATTTCCATCATCGTGGTAACCATTTCCGCACGAATGTCGGTCGTCACGTCGACCGGGCCGACCGGGAAATAGCCGCCCTTGGCGCGCGGGCGATGGCCCATATTGCCTTCGGCATAGCTCTTGCCCGAATTGGTCGGCAGTTCGGTGTCGTCGAGCGAATAGAAGCTGCCGGCATAGCTCGTGTCGAATTTCACATCGTCGAACATGAAGAACTCGGGCTCGGGCCCGATATAGATGGTGTCGCCAAGGCCGGTGGTCTTGAGATAGGCTTCGGCGCGCTTGGCGGTCGAGCGCGGGTCACGCGCATAGAGCGCGCCATTGCTCGGTTCCACGATGTCGCAGATCAGGATCAGCATCGGCGTTGCAGAGAACGGATCGACATAGACCGCATCAAGATCCGGCTTGAGGATCATGTCGGATTCATTGATCGCCTTCCAGCCTTCGATGGAGGAACCATCGAACATCAGCCCGTCTTCCAGCGCGTCTTCGTCGATCACGGCAGAGCACATCGTGAGATGGTGCCAAGCGCCCCGGGGATCGGTGAATCGAACATCGACCCACTCAATTTCCTCATCCTTGATGCGCTTCACGATATCCTTAGCACTGGCCATAGTCTTCAGTCCTCCAATTGCCTCGATTAATGTCAAATGCCCCGCTGGCCGGTCCAGGCCGTGAGGGTATGTCTGGGGTAGATCAGTTCGTCAGATCGCCGCGTCGTCCCGTTCGCCGGTGCGGATGCGCAGGGCGCTGTCGATCGGGCTGACGAAGATCTTGCCGTCGCCGATCCGGCCGGTCTGCGCCGCCGCCGCGATCGCTTCGACCACACGCTCGGCCATGTCGTCGGTGACGACGACATCGAGCTTCACCTTGGGCAGGAAATCGACGACATATTCGGCGCCGCGATACAATTCGGTATGGCCCTTCTGTCGGCCGAAACCCTTGGCTTCGATCACGGTGATCCCGGAAACGCCGATTTCATGCAGCGCCTCCTTCACCTCGTCGAGTTTGAACGGCTTGATGATCGCTTCGATCTTTTTCACTTGGTCTCAGACCCCTGTATGTCTCGCTCCAGCTCCGGGTGAGGCGAAGCCGGGCATTCCAATTCCCCGTAATTCTCTTCTTCAAGAATCATCCTCAAGAATGACCTTCAACATTCATGTTCAAGAATCATGCCAAGGGCTGGATCCGGGGCGTAATCGATCATCACGACTTGGGAAAGGGCGGATTCGCAAGATTTGAATCAGGATGGGCCTGGCGCGACAATAATCATGCGCAGGCATGCGTGCCGGCATTGGGCAAAATTCGGGCAGGAAGGTGCCCGTTTTTTAGGCATTTATGCCCGCTCAGAGCCGCAAACCGGCGGTTTCCGGCAGGCCCGCCATGAGATTGAGCGACTGCACCGCGGCCCCGCTTGCCCCCTTGCCGAGATTGTCGAGCCGGGCCACGAGCCGGGCCTGAGACCCGTCTGCATTGGCCAGCACAAACAGCTCCAGGCGGTCGTTTCCGGGTTCGGAAGCGCGCAGCAGCAATTCGCCGTCCGCAGGCGTTTCGCCCATATGGACCACCGGGCTTGCGGCATAGAAGGTGCTCAGGCAGTCGCGCAGTGCAGCGGGCGCGGCGGCGCCGGGTATTGCGGCCAGCGGCAGCGGCACCTCCACCACCATCCCGCGATGGGCCGGGATCACCGCCGGGGAAAACAGCGGCGCCAGGGTGAGCCCGCACAGCGCCTGCATTTCGGGCACATGCTTATGCGCCAGCCCCAGCGCATAGCCGCGCCAGGCGATGTCGCCATCACGCTCATAGCGCTCGATCAACGCCTTGCCGCCGCCCGAATAGCCCGACACGGCGTTGCAGCTGTAGGGCCAGTCCGCCGGCAGCAGCCCGGCGCGCACCAGCGGCGCGACCAGCGCGATGAACGCGGTGGAATAGCAGCCCGGATTGGACACCCGCATCGCCCCGGCCACCGCGTCATGCCCCACGACTTCGGGAAAGCCGAAGGTCCAGCCCGGGCTGACCCGGTGCGCGGTGGAGGCATCGATCACCCTTGTGGTGTCATTGGCGATCATCGCCACCGCTTCGCGCGCGGCGTCGTCTGGCAGGCACAGGATCACGAAATCCGCGCCGTTCAGCGCCTCGCCGCGCGCAGAGGCATCCTTGCGGTTCGCCTCGGTGAGCGTGATCAGCGAAAATTCGCTTCTCCCGGCCAGCCGGTCGGCGATTTCGAGCCCGGTGGTGCCGGCGGCACCGTCGATGAAGACGCTGTGCGTCATGCCTGGTCCTTCATAGCCTGCAGATCGCCCAGCCGGACATAGCCGACCGCTCCGCCCAGTCCGGCGCAGCCCCAGGCCCATTCCAGCGTGCTGTCGAGCAGGTCAAAATTCTCGCCCGGCACCAGCGTGCTCACGATTTCCGCCGCATCATCGGCTTCGGCACGCAGTTTGGCGCCCTTGGTACCGATCAGGCGCGGCTGGGGGACGACATAATGGGGCACGAAATAGCGGCCCGCGAGCGCGATATGAGCAATATCGCCGCGCAGCGGGGTGCGGCGCGGATCGGGGCGCTCCACCGGACCCGAAAGCGCATAGGGCCCCATAGGCCCGGAAACCGGGTCGGTCACTGAGGCAGGGGGAAGCACGCTTGAGGTCACATCAGTTCGTCTGGTTGGCAAAGGAGCGGCGCGCTTAGACTGCGCAGGCCGCAGGGGCAAGATTGCCGCTTGCGATCTGCGCAGCTGCGTGATCAGCCGAAGCGCGCGCGCAACATATGCCACGCCGCCCTCAGGCCCAGCGCCTCGCCGCCCTTGGGCCGCCCCGGCTTGGCCGTGGGCCGCCAGGCGAAGGTATCGAAATGCGCCCAATCAATCCCTTCGCCGACAAAGCGATCGAGGAACAGGCCGGCCACGCTGGCCCCGGCATAGCCGCTGTCCGACGAATTGTTGAGATCGGCGAGGTCGGATTTGAGATAATCGGCATAGGGTTTGTGCAGCGGCAGCTGCCACAGCTCGTCATCATTGGCCCGGCCCGCTTCGAGCAGTGCGCGCGCGGTTTCCTCGCGCCGCGCCATCAGCGCCGGCAGGTCCGGCCCCAGCGCGACCCGCGCCGCGCCGGTGAGGGTCGCGAAATCGAGGATAAGCTCAGGCTTGCTCTCCGAGGCGAGCGCCAGCGCATCGGCCAGGATCAGTCGCCCCTCGGCATCGGTATTGCCGATCTCCACTGTCAGCCCCTTGCGCGATCTGATCACGTCGCCCGGGCGGAAGGCATTGCCCGCTATCGCGTTTTCGGCTGCCGGAATCAGCAGATGCAGCCGCAAATTCAAAGCGCCGCCCATCACCAGCCCGGCCAGTGCCAGCACATGCGCCGCGCCGCCCATGTCCTTCTTCATCAGCGCCATGCCGCGCGCAGGCTTGATGTCCAGCCCGCCGGTGTCGAAGCTCACCCCCTTGCCGACCAGCGCCACCCGGGGAGCCTCCGGATTGCCCCAGACCAGTTCGATCATCCGCGGTGCATGATGCCGGCTGGCCGCGCGGCCAACGGCGTGGAGCAGCGGGAATTCGCCCTCCAGACGGTCGCCCTTGGTCACCGTGAGCTTGGCCGCAAAGGCCTTGGCGAGCGTCTCGGCCTCGGCCTCCAGCGCGGCGGGGCCCATGTCCTCGGCCGGCGTATTGACCAGATCGCGCACCAGCGCCACGGCGCGCGCCTCGGCTAGGGCCGGTTCGATTGCCTTGGCTTGCCGGGTCAGCAAGATCCGGTCGCCTTCCTCCTGCTTGTCCTGGCGGTAGCGGGTGAAGCGATATTGCGCGGTCTGCCAGCCGTGCAGCGCCGGCCCCGCATCGCCGCTGGCCAGGCGATAGGTTCCGGCCGGCAGGGTTTCGGCCAGCTTGGCCAGGCACCAGCTCGACAGCTCGGTGCTATCGGCCACTCCGCCAACGGCAAACCAGCCCGCGCCATCGGGCACGATCGCGGTTTCATAGCCGCCGCCCTTGAACTTTTGCGCCTGCACCGCAGCTTGCTGCGGCGGGGTCAATTTCTTGAGCCAGTCTTCGAAGCCGGATTTGTCGACCAGATGAATATCGGTCGCCTTCTGGCCCTTGTCGGGCTGGATAAGCGTTTGGTTGTCATTCATGAGGCCCATCTGCCCGACATGTCACGGATCTGCGAGGTTAATTTTTGAAAATGCGCACAATCCTGTTCCCCCTTGCTGCCGCGGCGCTGCTGGCCGGATGTTCCTCTGCCCCCAAGCGGGAGGATGGCGCGGCATCCCCGGCCACCCAGGCCGCCGCAATCGCCACGGATGCTGCGCCGGCCACCGCATCTGCCGCCGCTGCCACGCAGGGCGGCGCGCGCACCGTTTCCAAAAAGACCGACCTGATCTTCTTCGATTATTCCTATCCGCCGGAAGCGGGCGCAATTGCGGGCCTGCGCCGGCAATTGGATGCGCAGCTGGACAAGGACGAGGCCGAGTTCACGGGGCAGGCCAGGGAGGGGCGCGCCGATGCGCTGAAGAACAATTATCCGTTCCGCCAATATGGCTACAACAAGGATTGGCAGGTGGTCGCCAACCTGCCCGGCTGGCTGAGCCTGTCGGCCGAACATTATGCCTTTATGGGCGGCGCCCATGGCAACACCGATTTCGATACGCTGCTGTGGGACAAGCAGGCCCAGCGCGCGCGCAAGCCGCTGTCATTGTTCACCTCCGCAGCGGCGCTGGAAAAACTTGTGCAGGGCGATCTGTGCGATGCGCTGGACCGGCAGCGCGCAAAGAAGCGCGGCGAAAAACTGGTCCGCAATCAGGACGACTGGTCGACCGCCTGCATCGGGCTGGATGCCGCCACGGTGATTCTCGGCTCGTCCAATTCCCGCACATTCGACCGGATCGGATTTCTGATTCCGCCCTATAATGCCGGGCCCTATGCCGAAGGGGCCTATGAGGTGACGCTGCCGGTCACCCCGGCGATCATGCGCGCGGTGAAACCTGAATTCGCGCAGGATTTTTCGGTCGGGCGCTGAGGTCTCGCAATTTGGCGCTCGCTTCTCTAGATAAGGGACCATGACCGAATATCAGACAATCGACGATAGCGACCTCGTTCTGCGCGACGGCACGATCAAGCTCCACGGGCCCGAGGGTTTCGAAGGCATGCGCAAGGCCGGGCTGCTGGCCGCCGAAATCCTCGATGCGCTGGTCGATCTGGTGCAGCCGGGGGTGACCACCGGCGCGCTCGATGATGTGGTGCGGCAGATGACGCTGGATGGCGGCGCGGTGCCTGCAACCATGGGCTATCGCGGCTATGCGCATAGCTGCTGCATCTCGCTCAACAATGTGGTGTGTCACGGGATTCCGGGCGACAAGGTGATCCGCGAAGGCGATATCCTCAATATCGATGTGACCCCGCTGCTGGACGGCTGGCACGGCGATTCCAGCCGGATGTATCTGGTGGGCGATGTCCCGCTGCGGGCCCGGCGGCTGATCGATGTCACCTATGAGTGCCTGATGATCGGGATCGAACATGCCCGGCCCGGCGCGCGGCTGGGGGATATCGGCGCGGCGATTCAGGACCATGCCGAAGGTCACCGCTACGGCGTGGTGCGCGAATTCTGCGGCCATGGTGTGGGGCGATTGTTCCACGATGCGCCCGAAGTGGTCCATGCCGGCCGCGCGGGCACCGGGCCGCTGCTCAAGCCCGGCATGTTCTTCACCATTGAACCGATGATCAATATCGGCAAGCCGGGGGTCAAGATGCTGTCTGACGGCTGGACCGCCGTGACGCGCGACCGTTCGCTTTCGGCCCAGTTCGAACATTCGATCGGGATCACCGAAACCGGCTGCGAGATCTTTACCAAGAGCCCCAGGGGGCTGGACAGGCCGCCATACAGCTGAGCCGCAGCGGCCCGGGCTGCCCCCGTCAAATGGCGGCAACCCGGCGCCTGGGCAGCCTAAGCGGCGTCATCCACTGCCAGCAGATAGCGCCAGATCAGCGCCCCGATGGCCGCGCCGATCAGCGGCGCAACCCAGAACAGCCACAGCTGGCCGGCAGCCCCCGTTTCGGCGAAAAATGCCACGCCAGTCGAACGCGCGGGATTGACCGAAGTATTGGTCACCGGGATCGACACCAGGTGAATCAGGGTGAGCGCCAGGCCGATCGCGATCGGAGCGAAACCGGCGGGCACCAGCTTGGAGGTCGATCCGAGAATGACGATCAGGAACCCTGCGGTCAGGATTATCTCGATCAGGAGCGCCGACTGCATCGAATAGCCACCCGGCGAAAGCTCGCCGAAACCATTCGAAGCGAAGCCGCCGGGTGTCCAGCCGGCCTTGCCCGACGCGATCGCGAACAGCGCCAGCCCGGCGATCAGCGCCCCGGCTACCTGGGCGATCCAATAGGGGATCAGATCCTTCCAGCTCATCCGATTGGCAATCGCGAGGCCGAAAGAGACCGCCGGATTGAAATGCCCACCCGAAATTCCGCCCACCGCATAGGCCATGGTCAGGACGGTCAGCCCGAATGCGAGCGCAACGCCGGCAAAGCCGATCCCGAGATCCGGAAAAGCCGCCGCAAGCACGGCCGAACCGCATCCGCCGAAGACCAGCCAGAATGTGCCGAACAGCTCTGCTGCCAATTTGCGTGTCATAAATTCCCCCTTCATTTTCCTTGCCGGGGCCAGAGGCTAAACCAGCGGGGCGGGGAACGAAATCGAAATTCTGCGCAAGCTTGCGTCCGCCAGAAATCACCGCCACGTGTCGCAGTTCTAGCCCTCGCGCGCGGCTCTTATCGCCGCGCCGCCCGCGAAAGGTGTCAGCGCCAGCAGCACCAGGCTGAAGGCGGCGGTCAGCGCCAGCCCGCTTGATCCGCCGGTCGAAAGCGCGCCCGCGCCGAAGATCAGCAGCGGCACCGCCAGCGGGATCAGCAGCAGGCCCGACAAGGCAGCGCCGCCGCGCAAGCCGGCGGTGAGCGCCGCGATCATCACGCCGATCGCGGCAAGGCCAGGGGTTCCCGCAAGCAGGCCGAGCTCGACCACGCGCAGGGTCGGCCCGTCGATCCCCAACAGGGCCGAGGCGGGCAGGGCGGCGAGCATCAGCGGCGGGCCGAAGCTCAGCCAATGGGCCAGCACCCGCACCGCAATCACCGCCTCTTCCGACAGGCCGCGCAGCGCCCATTGGTCGAAAAAGCCGCCTTCGAGATCGGGCGCGACCAACCGGTCGAGCGGGAGGATCGCCGCGAGCAGCGCCGCGACCCAGATCATCCCGCCGCCGGTGCGTGCCAGCACCGGTGCATCGGGCCCCACCGCGAAGGGAAACAGCATCGCCACCGCGAGGAAGAACAGCAGCGGCAACAGCGTGCCGCCGCGCTTGCCGCCGGGCAGGAAGGCGGCGAGATCGCGCCATAGCAGGCGGGCGATAGCGCTCACCGGGCAGCCTCGGCCAGCGCGAAACGGGCGAGGTCGAGCTGCGCCATGCCCTCCAGCGCAAAGGGCTGGTGCGAGGCGATCACCGCGATCCCGCCCGCGGCGCAATGGCCTGCGGCAAGCGTGGCGAACAGCGCGGCCGCATCCGCATCGAGCCCGTTGAGCGGTTCGTCGAGCAGCCAGATCGAGGCCTGCTGCCCGATCAGCCGGGCCAGGGCGGCGCGCTTGCGCTGCCCGGTCGAGAGAAACCGCACCGGCACTTCGAGCAGATCGAGCAGACCCAGCGCCGCTACCGGTCCGGCCTGGTCGCTGCGGTCGAGCGCGCTCCAGAATGCCAGCGCCCTGCCCAAGGGAAGATGCTCGTCGAGCGCGAGCCGCTCATCCACCAGCCCGGCCATGCCTGCGCGCCGCACGGTGCCCAGCTCGGGCCGCGCCAGCCCAGCAAGGATCCGCAGCAGGCTCGATTTGCCGATCCCATTGGCCCCGGCGATCTGCAGCGCCTGGCCCGCTGCAAGCTCGAAGGAGAGCCCGGCGAACAATATTCGGTCGCCGCGGCGGCAGGCGAGATCGCTGGCGGAAAGACGGGCCTCTTGCATGGCGCTGCGGCTTAGGGGAAAGGCGGGGGAGCGACAAGCAAAGGAACCTGGCCATGCCCATCCCCCCCTTGAGTGACGGCGAACGGATTGCGGCGCTCTCGCATTTGCCGGGCTGGGATATGCGGCTCGACAAGGCGGCGATCACCCGCCATTTCGAATTCCACAATTTCAGCGAGGCCTTCGCCTTCATGACACGGGTGGCCATGCTGGCGGAACAGCAGGATCACCATCCTGAGTGGTCGAATGTCTACAACCGGGTCGATATCACGCTCACCACGCATGACGCGGGCGGGCTTTCGGCGCGCGATATTGCCATGGCCAAGGCGATCGACGCCATCGCCTAGCCTTGCGCCCGATCATGCGCCTCGCGCAGCAGCGCGGCACGGCGCCTGAGCTTGCCTGGGGTCCATTTGGCGGCAAACAGCATTTTCCTGGCCGTCGCGCCGACCACATAATGCAGCTTGTTGCCATGCACCGCAGCCCAGGCATTGGCTGCCACCACCTCCACCGGGGTGAATTCCAGCCCGGCGTCGATCACGGTCTGACGGATCGCGACATTGCTGGCGGCATTGGGCGTGTGCTGCAGCAGCGGCGTGTCGATGAAGCTGGGCATCAGCGAACAGACCCTGATCCCGAAATCGGCCCATTCGCTGTCCAGCGATTCGGTGAGCGAGCGTACCCCGGCCTTGGTCGCGCCATAGATGCTCTGCTGCGCCATGCCGTAAAGCGCTGCGGCGCTGGCGGTGTTGAGCAGGCAGCTGCCGGGGGCGGTCTGGCGCAGGAATGGCAGCGCGGCCTGCGCGCCATAGATCACGCCCTTGAGATTGATATCGAGCGTGCGGTCGATCTCCTCGCGGGTCAATTCGCCCAGCGGCCCGGCCAGCGGCACCCCGGCATTGTTCGCCAGCACATCGATCCGCCCGCCTGCCGCCGTGGCGAAAGCGCCCAGCGCTTCGTCCCAGGCGGTGCGGTCGCGCACGTCGAAGCGGTGGGAATAGGTGAAGCCGCTGGCCAGCAGGGCCTCGGTTTCGGCCATGCCGCGCTCGTCGACATCGCCCAGCCCGACGAACCAGCCTTCGGCGCCGAAGCGTTGCGCGATGGCCCGCCCGATTCCCGAACCTCCACCGGTGATGAAAATTGCCCGCCGCGCCGCCATGCTGCTCTCCCTGCCTATGCGGCGGGAATAGCCTGCGCAGAACCGAATGTCAGCTGTGCTTGCGCGCCTGTTACAGCGCGGAATTATTGTAGCAATGCCAGGTGAAGATCGCCACCGCGCCGCGATGCGGGCTCCAGCGCTGCGCCAAGGCGCGCAGCTCGCGCTCGCCCGGGCGCTGGTCCAGCTGCAGGATCCTGGCGATGCCGGCCTGCACCGCCAGATCGCCCGCCGGCCAGATATCCGGGCGGCCTTCGGCAAACAGCAGATATATCTCGGCCGACCAGCGCCCGACGCCCTTGATCTCGACCAGCTTGGCGATCGCCTGCTCGTCATCGGCGGGCAGGGCTTCGAAATCGACCTCGCCGCTGGCGACCAGCTCGCACAGCGAGCGGATATAGCTCTGCTTCTGGCGCGACAGGCCGCAGGCGCGCAGCGCCTCGAAATCCTCGGCCAGGATCGCCTCGGCCGGCGTATCATCGCCCACCAGCGCTTCCAGCTTGCGCCACATCGAAGCGGCCGCCGCCACGCTCACCTGCTGGCCCACGATCGTGCGCAGCATGGTGCGATAGCCGGTGGGCCGGCTGCGTGGCTCGGGATAGCCTGCCAGGGCGAGCGCGCGCGTAAAGCCAGGCTCGCTTGCAGCGACCCGATCGATGCTGTCCCTGATCTGCTGCGCCGTGTGCACCATAGTCATTCTGCCACCTTGCCAAATCGGGCTTCAACCCCTAGCAGCCCGCGCATGCGGCCTCCAGCCGGTTGGTGTATCAGCCGGCAGAGCCTGAGCCTATTGCAGCACTTACGGGGAACCACACATGCCCAAACTGATCGTTGTCAATCGTGCCGGTGAAGAATCCACCGTCGAGGCTGCCTCCGGCCTGACCTTGATGGAAGCCATCCGTGACAACGGGTTTGACGAATTGCTGGCCCTGTGCGGCGGCTGCTGCAGCTGCGCGACCTGCCATGTCCATGTCGATCCGGCGTTCAAGGACAAGCTGCCCGCGATGACCGCCGATGAAGATGATCTGCTCGACAGTTCGGACCATCGCGACGAGAATTCGCGCCTCTCGTGCCAGATTCCGCTGGTCGATGAACTTGATGGTCTCAAGGTCCGGATCGCCGAGGAAGACTGATCCGGCCTCGCCGGTTCAAGCGCTGCTTAGCCATGCCCAAGCGCATTTGCATTGCGGCGCGGGCTCGCGCAGCCTAATTCCACGGTTATGACTGCGCCCATTTACCGCAATACGCTCGACCTGATCGGCAATACGCCGCTTGTGCTGCTCAAGGGGCCGAGCGAAGCCGCCGGCTGCGAGATCTGGGGCAAGTGCGAATTTGCCAATCCCGGTGCCTCGGTAAAGGACCGTGCGGCGCTGTGGATCATTCGCGACGCCGAAGCGCGCGGCGAGTTGAAGCCCGGCGGCACGATTGTCGAAGGCACCGCCGGCAATACCGGGATCGGGATCGCGCTGGTCGCCAATGCGCTGGGCTATAAGACGATCATCGTCATGCCCGATAACCAGTCGGCGGAAAAAATGGCCACGCTGCGCGCGCTGGGGGCCGAACTGGTGCTGGTGCCGCCCGCGCCGTACAAGAATCCCGGCCATTTCGTGCATACCAGCCGCCGGCTTGCGGAAGAGACCGCCGGGGCGATCTGGGCCAATCAGTTTGACAATACCGCCAATCGCAAAGCCCATATCGAAAGCACTGCGCCGGAGATCTGGGCCCAGCTGGAAGGCCGGATTTCCGGCTTCACCTGCGCGGCGGGAACCGGCGGCACGCTGGCCGGGGTCGGCATGGGGCTCAAGGAGTTCGATCCGGCGATCACGATCGCGCTGACCGATCCTTTCGGTGCAGCGCTGTATAATTTCTACGCCCATGGCGAGCTCAAGGCCGAAGGCAGCTCGGTCGCCGAAGGCATCGGGCAGGGCCGCATTACCGCCAATCTCGAAGGCGCGCCGATCGATACCCAGTTCCGCATCGCGGATGAAGAAGGGCTTGCCTGGGTCGCCCGGCTGCTGCGCGAGGAAGGGCTGTGCCTTGGCTTGTCCTCCGGGATCAATGTCGCGGGCGCGGTGGCGCTGGGCAAGCAGCTTGGCAAAGACGCGCGGGTGGCGACGATCCTGTGCGACACCGGGTTTCGCTATCTCTCCACGCTCTACAGCCGCGAATGGCTCGAATCCAAGGGCCTGCCCGTGTTCGAGTGGCTGGCATAGGCTTTCGCTTGGAGTAAGCTCCGGCTTGCGCTAATTTGGCGCCGATGTTCAGCAAACCGGCCGCCAAAATCGCCAGCGATCCCGTCACCGATGAGGATGTGCCTTCGCTGACGCCGGGCAAGGCGCGGGCCGAGGCGATCAAGCGGCTGCAGATCGGTGGATCGGGCCTGTTCGCGGTGATCCTGCTGGTGGCGCTGGCCAATATCATTCGCGATCGGGCCGAGGAATCGGAGAAGACCACCGTTCCTGAAGCGGTTGCGACCATGGGGGTCGATCCCGCGCCTGCGCCGAACAAGGATCCGCTGGCCGATGCCGGCGTGGTCCCCGAACTTCCCTCTGCGCCCGCTCCCCAGTCCGCTGGGGGATCGCGGGGCGACGATGATCCGGCGAGCAAACCTTAATCGCCTGATCGCGCTGCTGCTGCTCGCGGCTGGCCTGGCTGCGGCAGTGATGGTCTATGGGCCGAATGCGCGCAGCAATGCAGCGCCGGCGCGGGGGCCGCTGGGGCTGTTCACCAGCCTGCCGATCTATCGCGGCGAGGCAGCGCAGCTTGCCGCGCTGCTCGATCCAGACGCCAAGCCCCATTGGGCCAAACTGCTGATCGAACATGATCGGGCGCTGCAGCCGCTCGACGTGCTGACCCCTGCCGCACTTGCTCCGCTGCGGGATATGCTGATCGCCCAGCCGCGCGCGCTGGCCCCGGCAGAAAATGTCGCGCTCGATGATTGGGTGCGTGCAGGCGGGCATGTGTTGCTGTTTGCCGATCCTCTGCTCACGCAGAACTCGCAGTTCGCGCTGGGCGACAAGCGCCGCCCGCTCGATGTCGCGCTGCTTTCGCCGATCCTCGCGCGCTGGGGGCTGGCGCTGCAGTTCGATCAGGCGCAGGAGCCGGGCGAACATGAGATCGCCCTGCTGGGCGCTGCGGTGCCGGTCGATCTTGCGGGCAGCTTCGCGCCTGTCCCCACCGCGCCCGATGCGCCGGCCCACTGCCAGCTGCTGGCCGATGGCTTTGCGGCCTCCTGCACGATCGGGCGGGGGCGGGCGGTGATTCTCGCCGATGCGGAGCTGCTCGACCGGGAGGGGAGCGATGTCGCTGGCCGCGCAGAGGCGCTTTCCCGCCTGATGGCAGAGGCTTACGCCACGGATTGAACGAAACGGGGATTTTGCGGGACAGCGACTCCATTCTAGCCCGGATTCGCCCGCAAGCCGTTGAATTTCATTGGAACATAAGGGGAATATGTGCTTTTACGCAATTCTTGGCGCTCAGAAAATTCACGGTAAACCAGTGATTTACCACTTAGTCCCCGAAAATCCCGTGATTTTCCCTTTCATCCCCGCCTGACGCGAGTTACACAACTTGTCCATCGGACAGATTTTTCCCGTTGCATCCCGCAATCCGGGGTGGGCGGGCCGCGGTATCGCGCGGCCCGAAGCGGGGGAGCCTGACCGTGGTTTGAGGGTTTGGAGCGCTAGGTTCAGGCCAGGGCGGGATGGGGCGAGTGACAGGGGTGAAGCAGGTAATATACAGTGGCCAGGGCTTCTCGCTGAAGGGCGAGAAGGGTCGCTTTGTCCTGCCTCCCGCATTCCGCAAGCCGGTGGCGGAATCGAGCGACGGCAAGATCCTCTGTCTTGCCAAGCATGAACGCTGGCCCTGCCTCACCGGGTTCGGTCTTTCGCGCAGCGCTGCGCTGGAAGATCAGATCGCGCGTGAAGAAGAGCGCGCGCTGCGCATGGATCGCGATTTCGATCCCGATTTGCGGCGCATCCAGCTGTTCGGCTTTTCCGAAATCCCCTTCGACGCCAGCGGCCGCTTCATCATGCCCGATCATTTGGCCGAGCTCGGCTGCCTTACCGGCGGCGTGTTCTTCCAGGGCGCGGGCGGGTTCTTCACCCTATGGAACCCGGATGAGCTCTATCGCATGGGCGAAGGCTGGGAAGGTGCGCAGGCAGCCTGCCGCGCGCTCGCCGCCGAAACCGCCGGCGGGAAAGGCAAGCAGGGATGACCGCGCCCGCTGCCGCCCCCCATGTTCCGGTTCTGCTTGAGGAAGCGCTTGCTGCGCTGAGCCCGCAGGCGGGCGATGTGATCATCGATGCCACCTTCGGCGCGGGCGGCTATACCCGCCGGCTGCTCGATGCCGGAGCGGTCGTGCATGCCTTTGACCGCGATCCCGATGCGATCGCGGCGGGCCGCGCATGGCCCGAAACCAGGGAAGTGCCGCCGCGGCTGATCCTGCATCCGCGCCGCTTTTCAGAGATGCTGGCTGCCATGACCGAAGCGGGCGTGGCCGCGGTCGACGGCGTGGTGATGGATATCGGGGTCTCCTCGATGCAGTTCGATCAGGCGGGGCGCGGGTTTGCCTTTGCCGCAGAGGGCCCTCTCGACATGCGCATGAGTCGGGAGGGCCCGACTGCCGCCGATTTCCTCAACGCTGCCGCCGAGGAAGCGATCGCGGACGTGCTCTATCTCTATGGCGAGGAGCGCCAGTCGCGCCGCGTGGCCCGCGCGATCGTGGCGGCGCGGCCGCTTGCGACCACCGGCGATCTCGCGCGGGTGGTGCGCAAGGCGCTGGGCTATCGCTCCGGCGCGCCCAAGGATCCGGCCACCCGCAGCTTTCAGGCGATCCGCATTCATGTGAATGCCGAGCTGGAGGAGCTGGAAGCCGCGCTCGCTGCCGCCGAAGTGCTGCTCAAACAGGGCGGGCGGCTCGCCGTGGTCAGCTTCCACAGCCTCGAAGACCGGATCGTGAAGCGCTTCCTGCGCGAGGCGTCGGGCGGCAATGCCCAGGTCTCGCGCCATCTGCCCGCCGCCAATGATCTGGCGCCGCCGGTCTTTGCCCAATTGTCAAAGGCGATCCGCCCCTCGGCAGCCGAAATCGAGGTCAATCCCCGGGCGCGCTCGGCCACCTTGCGCGCTGCCATCCGCACCGCCGCTGCGGCGAGGGAGGCAGCATGATCCGTCATTCACGCATGCGCCGGGTCGGCTGGGCCGCAGTGCTGCTGGTCTGCACGGCCTTCTATCTCGGCCTGCATCTCAAGGTGAATTCGGTCCGCAGCGAAGTGCGCCAGGCGGAACGGCGCATCGTCTCGCTGCAACAGCAGAAGATGATGCTCGAAACCGAATTCGAAACCCGCGCGAACCAGCAGCAGCTGGCTGCCTGGAACGATGTCGATTTCGGTTACAAGGCGCCCAATGCGAGCCAGTTCCTCGAAGGAGAGCGCCAGCTCGCGCAATTTGGCGTGCCGCGTTCGAAGGGCTCGCCAGAGCCGATCATGGTCGCCAATGCGCCCGCTGCGGGCGATGACGCTTCGGCTTTCCCGGCGATGGTTTCGCCCATCACCGGCGAGGCGATTGCCGCCGAAGTTCCCAAGCATAATCCGCCTGCCCCGATCGGGCGGGAAAACCTCTCAGCCCGGCTGGTCCGACCCGCGCAGCGCGTAGCGATCGAGACGATCGCCGGGGGGGGCGAGTGAACGCACTCACCATCAGCACGGCAATTGCGACCGGCCGTGTCGATCTGGTCAATACGCGCCAGCGTTCGCTGTTCACCGCCCGCTTCCGGGTGCTGTGGGTGGTCGGCATGTTCGCCCTTATCGCGGCGGTTGCGCTGATGCGGATCACCTGGATCGGGGTGGTCCAGCCCGGCCCGACGCAGACTTCGATGGCCGAGGCGCTGCTGCCGCCGCGCGGCGAGATCACCGATCGCAACGGCATTCCGCTGGCCCGCGCCTTTCCCGCCTATGCCCTGTGGTTCAACCCCACCGCGCTGGGCGATGGCGGCGCGCCGCTGGTGAAATCGCCTGCCGTGGTTGCCGCCGATCTGGTCAAGATCTTCCCCGACATGGATGCCAAATGGATCGTGGGCCGGCTCAAGAGCGGCCAGGCCGGCTATCTGCGCCGCCGCGTGCTGCCCGAAGAAGCCAATCGGGTCCAGGCCATCGGCGAACTGGCGCTCGAAGTCCCGCGTGAGACCGATCGGCATTATCCGCAGGGCACCATGGCCGCCCATGTGCTGGGCTATGTCGCGGCTGACGGCCATGGCCGGGTGGGGATGGAACAGGTGCTCGACAAGCGGCTGCTCGATCCTGCGAAGCGCGGCGCGCCGGCGATGCTGTCGATCGACAGCCGGGTGCAGGGTGCGCTGGAAGATGAATTGCGGCGCGGGATGCTGGCGGTCGATGCGGTCGGCGCTGCCGGGCTGGTGCTGGATGTCGATACCGGCGAAGTGCTTGCACTCGCCTCGCTGCCCGAATTCGATCCCAACAGGATCGATGCGGCGGGCGAGAAGAACATGTTCAACCGGGTGACCAACCAGGTCTATGAACTTGGCTCCACCTTCAAGCCGCTCACCGTGGCCGCCGCGATCGACGACGGGGTGATCACCGATCTTTCGCGGCGCTATCCCGCCGCCCCGCTGCATATCGAGCGGCTTTACCATCCATGATGATGAAAATCTCGGCCCGACGCTCAATGTGCCGGAAACCCTGATCCATTCCTCGAACATCGTCAGCGCCCAGATCGCGGACGAACTTGGTTCGGAACGGCTCAAGCGCACCCTCATTGCGCTGGGGATGAACCAGCGGCCCTTTATCGAGCTGCCCGCGCGCGGCTTCCCGATCTGGCATAAGGGCAAATGGCCGCGCTTGCGCACCATGACCGTCGGCTTCGGCCATGGCATCTCGGTGACGCCGCTGCATCTGGCCAGCGCCTATGCCGCGATGGTCAATGGCGGGATCTGGCGCCCGGCGACGCTCTACAGGGTCGAGCCTGGCCACGCCGCCAAGGGCCGCCGCGTGTTCAAGGCCAGCACCAGCGCCGGATGAACCAGCTGCTGCGGATGATCGCGGTCTATGGCACCGGGCGCAAGGCCAATGCCCCCGGCTTCCGGGTCGGCGGCAAGACCGGCTCGGCCGAAAAGGCGGGCGTTGGCGGCTATCGCCGCAAGACGCTGGTCTCGACCTTCGCCTCTGCCTTTCCGATGGATCGCCCGCGTTATGTCGTGATCGCAATGCTGGATGAGCCCAAGGGCACGGCGGCCAGCTCGTTTCAGCGCACCGCCGCCTGGAACGCCGCGCCGATCGTTGGCCGGCTGGTCCCGCGGATCGGCCCGATGCTGGGCGTGATGCCCGATGATACGCGCGATATCGACATTTCCGATCTTGCCCCGCTGGTCGGCGGGAGCCCGCAATGAATCTGGACATGCTGGCCAACGCCGCGGGCATTGCCCTGCCGCAGTCAGCGGGGCCGCTGCGCCTGCAGACGGTCACCGGCTTCGCGATCGATCATCGCAAGATTGCGCCCGGGCACAGTGTTCGGCGCCTTTGCGGGCGCGCGCTTCAATGGCGAGGATTTCATTCCTGCGGCGGTTGCGGCAGGCGCGATGGCGGTGGTCGCCCGGCCCGAGGCGCGGGTGAACGGCGCGGTGCATATCGCCGATGCCGAACCGCGCCGCGCCTTTGCCCGGCTCGCCGCGCAATTCTTCCGCCCGGTGCCCGAAGTGGTGGTGGCGGTGACCGGCACCAACGGCAAGACTTCCACCGTCGAGATGACCCGCCAGATCTGGCGCATGGCGGGCGAGCGCGCGGCCTCGATCGGGACGCTTGGCGTCACCACGCCCGATGAGCAGCGTTTCGACCGGGCTGACCACGCCCGACATCGTCACCTTCCTCTCGAACCTGACCGGGCTGGCGCGCGAAGGCGTCACCCATGTCGCCTATGAAGCGTCGAGCCACGGTCTCTCGCAATATCCGCAACGAAGGGCTGCCCGTCGCTGCCGGGGCATTCACCAATCTCAGCCGCGATCACCTCGATTACCATGCGGATATGGAAGATTATTTCGCGGCCAAGATGCGCCTGTTCGACGAGGTCGTGCGCGATGGCGGCACTGCGGTGGTGTGGCTGGGCGATGATTGGGCGCAGCGCGCCTGCGACCATGCACGCGCCCGCGGGGCTCAAGCTTCTCACCGTGGGGCCAGATGCGGAGGGGCTGCGGCTCACCGGCTCGACCCCCGGCCAGCTGGGGCAGGAGCTGCAGCTCGGCCTATCAGGGCCAGACCTACACCGTCAAACTGCCGCTGATCGGGGCCTATCAGGCGGCCAATGCGCTGCTTGCGGCGGGGCTGGTGCTGGCAACCGGCGGCGATCCGAAGGCCAGCTTCGATGCCCTGGCGCGGCTGCAGCCGGTGCGCGGGCGGCTGGAACGCGCGGCGATCACGCCCGCCGGGGCGCCGGTCTATGTCGATTATGCCCATACGCCCGATGCGCTTGCTGCGGCGATTGCGGCGCTGCGCCCGCATGTCGCACAGGCGTCTGGCGGCCGGCTGATCACAGTGTTCGGCGCGGGCGGCGACCGTGATCCGGGCAAGCGCGCCGAAATGGGCAAGGCCGCCGCCGCCGGCGCCGATCTGGTGATCGTGACCGATGACAATCCGCGCGGCGAGCAACCCTCTGCGATCCGCAGCATGGTGATGGCCGGCGCGCATGGTGCGCTCGAAATCGGTGATCGGCGCGCTGCGATTACCGCCGCGATCGAGGCTGCGGGCCCGCATGATCTCGTGCTGATCGCCGGCAAGGGCCACGAACAGGGCCAGATTTTCGGCCGGGGAGACGAAATGCGCATCCTGCCGTTTGACGATGTCAGCGTGGCCCGCGAATGCGCGGCCCAGACCGGGGGGGCCGCCTGATGGCCTCGCGCCCGCTTGCCTGGCTGCCCCAGACCTCCGACGCGCTGCCGCTGGCGCTGTGGGATGCCGTCTCTATTGCGCTTGCGGTCGGCGGCAAGCCGAGCGGCAATTTCCAGGTCTCCGGGGTGGAGATCGATTCCCGCGATGTGGTGGCCGGCGATCTGTTCTTCGCGCTCAAGGGCGAGGCGAGCGATGGCCATCTGTTTCTCGACAAGGCTTTTGCCCGGGGCGCGGCGGCAGCGGTGGTCGACCGCCCGATCGCGCAGCCGCATGTGCTGGTCGAAGATACCTCGATCGCGCTTGAGCTTCTGGCCCGCGCCGCCCGCAGCCGGGGTGATGCCCGGATCGTGGGGGTCACCGGATCGGTCGGCAAGACCGGGGTGAAAGAGGCGATCTTTGCTGCGCTTGATCGCGCCAGCCGGGGCTCGGCACATCGTTCGGTGCGCAGCTATAACAATCATGTCGGCGTACCGCTCAGCCTCGCGCGGATGAATGCGCGCGCCCGCTTCGGCGTGTTCGAAATGGGCATGAACCATGCAGGCGAGATCGCCGGCCTGACCGCCCAGGTCCGCCCGCATGTGGCGGTGATCACCACCATCGCGCCCGCCCATATCGAAATGCTCGGCAGCGAAGAGGCGATTGCCGATGCCAAGGCCGAAATCTTCCAGGGCCTCGAACCGGGCGGCACCGCCGTTATCCCGGCCGACAGCCCCCATTTCGAACGGCTGCGCGATGCCGCGCTGGCCGCCGGGGCGCAGGTGGTGAGCTTCGGCTCCGCCGCCCATGCCGATGTCCGCCTGCTCGATGCGATCCCGCAGGCCCACGGCGGCTCGCTGGTCACCGCCGATCTGGGCGAGCGGCGGCTATGCTATTCGGTGGCCGAACCCGGTGCCCATTGGGTCGCCAATTCGCTTGCCGTCATGGCGGCGGTGCGCGCGGCCGGGGGCGATCTGGGCGCGGCAGGGCTCGCGCTGGCCGAAATGGGCGGGCTCAAGGGCCGCGGCGCGCGCCACCGGATCGCCGCGCCGGGCGGGCAGGCGCTGCTGATCGACGAAAGCTATAATGCCAATCCGGCCTCGATGCGCGCGACCCTGGCGCAATTGGGCCAGACGCCGGCCTCGCGCCGGATCGCGGTGCTCGGCGCGATGAAGGAGCTGGGTGATATGACGCCTGGCTTCCATGCCGCATTGGCAGAGCCGCTCGCCGCCGCGCAGGTCGATTTTGCGTTGCTGGTGGGCGAAGAAATGGGTGCGCTGGCGCGGGAATTGGGGAAAGGCGCGGCGGCCGCGCTTGGCAAGCCGATTCGCTTCGCCCATTGCGGAACTCCGGAGGAGGCGGTCGCGGCGCTTGAGGAATTCGGGCTGACCGGGGGCGATGCGGTGCTGGTCAAGGGATCGAATTCGGTGGGACTGGCGCGGCTTGTTGCCCATTTTGCCAGCCCGCAGGCCGGGCGCCCGATGCCCGGGCATAAGGAAGTCTGATGCTGTATATCTTTGCAGACTGGCTGGGGTTCGAAGGTCCCGCCAATCTTGTGCGCTATCAGACCTTCCGTGCGGGCGCGGTGCTGATGACCGCGCTGCTGATCGGGCTGCTGATCGGGCCGAAATTCATTTCCATGCTGCGCGTGCGCCAGGGCAAGGGCCAGCCGATCCGCGAAGACGGGCCGAAGAGCCATCTGGCCAAAAGCGGCACCCCGACCATGGGCGGGCTGATGATCCTGGTTTCGCTGCTTGCGGCGATGCTGCTGTGGATGGATCTGACCAACCCCTTCGTCTGGGCCTGCATGGCGGTGACGGCCGGCTTCGGCCTCATCGGCTTCCTCGATGATTACGACAAGGTGACCAAGCGCAGCCACAAGGGGGTTTCTGGCCGCACCAGGCTGCTGGCCGAATTCGTGGTGGCGGGAATCGCGTCATGGATCATCGTCAGCCAGATCAGCACCAATCTTTATGTGCCGTTCTTTTCCGGTCGGGCGATCCCGCTGGGGCCGCTCTATTATGTCTTCGCCGCGACCGTGATCGTCGGCTTCGGCAATGCGGTGAACCTGACCGACGGGCTTGACGGGCTGGCAACCATGCCGGTGATCATTGCCTCGGGTGCCTTTGCGATCATCTGCTATCTTGCCGGCCGGGTCGATTATGCGACCTATCTTGGCATACCTCATGTGCCGGGGGCGGGCGAACTGGCGATCTTCTGCGCGGCGATCATGGGTTCAGGGCTGGCCTTCCTGTGGTTCAACGCCCCGCCGGCGGCGGTGTTCATGGGCGATACCGGCAGCCTGGCGCTGGGCGGCGCATTGGGCGCGATTGCGGTGGCGAGCCATCACGAGATCGTGCTGCTGATCATCGGCGGGCTGTTCGTGCTCGAAACCGCATCGGTCATCATCCAGGTGTTCTTCTTCAAGCGCACCGGCAAGCGCGTGTTCCGCATGGCACCGATCCATCACCATTTCGAACAGCTCGGCTGGCCGGAATCGACCGTGGTGATCCGCTTCTGGATCGTGTCGATCATCTTCGCCCTCCTAGGTCTTGCAACGCTAAAGCTCAGGTGATCCGCTCCTCCCACTTCTCCGGCAAACGCTACGCCATTCTCGGCCTCGCCCGATCGGGGCTGGCTGCGGCCGAATGCCTGCTGGCGAGCGGGGCAGAGGTGGTCGCCTGGGACCGGCAGGACAATGCCCGGGCCGCGCTGGCGGGCAGGGCCAGGCTGGCCGATCCGCTGGAGATCGATCTCACCGGCTTTGACGGGGTGGTGGTCAGCCCCGGCGTACCGCTCAACAGCCATCCGATAGCCGCGCGTGCACATGCCGCCGGCGTTCCGGTGATCGGCGATATCGAGCTGTTCGCGCTCGCGCGGGCCGATTTGCCGCCCCACAAGGTGGTGGGGATCACCGGCACCAATGGCAAATCGACCACCACCGCGTTGACCCGTCACCTGCTGGACAGCGCGGGTGTTCCCGCCATGATGGGCGGCAATATCGGGCTGCCGATCCTGGCGCAGGAGCCGCTCAGCCCGAATACAAGCGGTGCGGGCGTCTATGTGCTCGAATTGTCGAGCTACCAGATCGATCTGACCTTCAGCCTCGCCTGCGAGGCCGCAGCGCTGACCAATATCACCCCTGATCATCTTGACCGTTATGATGGTTTTGAAGGCTATGCCGCATCCAAGGCGCGGCTGTTCGAGATGCAGGAGCCGGGGCAATTCGCGGTGTTTGGCGGCGAGGATGCGCCCACCCGCGCGGTGCTGCAGCACGAACAGCTGCGCCGCGCGCCGGGCCGGGCGATCTGCATGGATGCCGCAGACTGGGCGCCGCACCAGCCGGCATGGCCATCGCTGCAAGGCCCGCACAATCTTCAGAACGCCGCGATTGCCGCCGCGCTGGCGGGCGAGCTGGGCCTCACGCGCGAGCAGATCCTGGCCGGGCTCGCTTCGTTCAACGGTCTGGCGCACCGGATGGAGCTGCTCGGCACCTTTGCCGGGGTGACCTTCATCAATGACAGCAAGGCGACCAATCCGGCCTCCACCGCGCCGGCGCTGGCCGCCTTTCCGCCAAATCCCGGCCCCTCTGGCCCGCAGCGGCGCATTCACTGGATTCTCGGCGGGCTGCCCAAGGGCGATGATCTGGGCGATTGCGCGCAATCCTTCGGCAATGTCGCGGCGGCCTATACCATCGGCGAGGCCGGGCCGCATTTTGCCGATCTGCTCGAACCCTTCACCCATGTGGAACGCTGCGAAATGCTGAGCGCGGCGGTCTCGCGTGCGATCGAGGCTGCGCAGCCGGGCGATGTGGTGCTGTTTTCGCCCGCCTGCGCCAGTTTCGACCAGTTTCGCGATTACGAGGTGCGCGGCGATGCCTTTCGCGAAATCGTTGCCGCTTTGACTGGTGAGCCCAATCCCTCGCCCGCGCCATGCCCCGGAAAGTCCGCCGCATGAACCTGACCCCGAACATCGCCCAGCCCTATATCCCGCATATGCCGGATCGCAGCGCGCAGGGCGCGCGCATGCGGCTCGACAAGCGCAGCCAGCTGCGCATCTGGTGGCGCGAGATTGACCGGGTGCTGCTGGTTCTGATCCTGTGCCTGATGGCGATCGGTACGGTGGCGGTGGCCGCCAGTTCGCCGGCCAGCGCCCGGCGGCTGTCCTCCTCATCAGTGCGGCTGGACGATCTCTATTTCTACTGGCTGCATCTGCGCTGGCAGTCGCTGGGTCTGATCACCATGATCGGCGTGTCCATGGCGCCGCGCGAATGGGCCCGGCGCGGTTCGATCGTGCTTGGCGCGGCGATGCTGCTGGGGTTGATCATGGTGCCCTTTGTGGGGGTGGAGGTGAACGGCGCGAAACGCTGGCTGCATTTCGGCTTCAATCTCCAGCCCTCGGAATTTCTCAAGCCTGCCTATGCCGTGACCCTGGCCTGGATCCTGTCCTGGCGGGTGCGCGATCCGCGCCTGCCGGTGATCGTGATCGCCACCGGCCTGGTGGTCCTGATCGCCGGGCTGCTGATGGCGCAGCCCGATTTCGGTTCGGCGATCCTCTATGTCGGCACCTGGTTTGTGCTGGTGCTGCTTTCGGGGATCGACATCCGCCGGATCGGCATGCTCGGCGGGGGCACCTTGGCCGCGATCACCGCGACCTATTTCCTGTATGACAATGCCCGCCACCGCATCGATGCCTTTCTGGGCGGCGGCAGCGCCTATGATCAGGTCGATCTCGCCCGGCGCACGCTGATGGCGGGCGGATGGACCGGCAGCGGGCTGTGGCTGGGTACGCGCAAGCTGGCCCTGCCCGAGGCGCATACCGATTATATCTTCTCCGTGATCGGCGAGGAATTCGGCCTGTTGGTCTGCGGGCTGATCGTGCTGCTCTATCTGGCGATCATCGCCCGGGTGCTGGTGCGGCTGGTGGATGAGGAAAATCTGTTCACGATCCTTGCCGCAACCGGGCTGGTCTCGCTGATCGGCGGGCAGGCCTTCGTCAATATTCTGGTCAATCTGCAGCTGTTCCCGTCCAAGGGCATGACCTTGCCGCTGGTCAGCTATGGCGGTTCCTCCACCATTGCCCTGTGCCTGACGGTGGGACTGATGCTGGCGCTCACGCGGCGCAACCCCTATCTCAGCCGCGACCGGTTCGACTGGCTCGGGCTCCTGCCCAAGAGCGACCGCGTCAAGGGAGGCAGGTCTTGAGCGCCGCATCGAAGCATTATGTCCTTGCTGCCGGTGGCACGGGCGGGCATCTGATCCCGGCCTTTGCGCTGGCAAGCGAGCTGGATCGGCGCGGCCATCATGTCGCGCTGGTCACGGATGAGCGCGGCGCGGCAATTCCCGGCAAGCCTGCGTTCCTCACTGCCCATGTCATTCCGGCCGGGCGCTTCGGCAAGAATCCGCTCAAATGGGCAAGCGGCGCGCGCGCAGTGCTGCAGGGGCGCGGCATGGCGCTGCGGCTGTTCGAAAGCTTCGAGCCGAGCGCGGTGGTCGGCTTCGGTGGCTATCCCGCGCTGCCGGCGGTGCTGGCGGCGGTCTCGGCGAAGATACCCAGCATCCTGCATGAACAGAACGCCGTGCTCGGGCGGGTCAACCGCCTGTTGGCAGGCAGCGTCGATGCCATCGCCACCGCCTATCCCGAGGTGCTGCGGCTGAAGCCCAAATTTGATGACAAGGTCCATCTGATCGGCAATCCCGTGCGCAGCGAAGTGCTCGCCCTGCGCGACGAGCCCTATCCGCCCTTCACTGACGAGGGCCTGCTGCGGGTGTTGGTGACCGGCGGCAGCCAGGGCGCGCGGGTGCTGTCGGAGATCGTGCCTGACGGGCTCGCCATGCTGCCCCCGGCGCTGCGCTCACGCTTGCAGGTCACGCAGCAATGCCGGGCCGAGGATCTTGAAGCGGTGCGCGAACGCTATGCCAATCACGGCATCCCCGCCGAACTGGGCACCTATTTTGAGGATATGGCCCTGCGGCTGGCTGATGCGCATCTGTTCATCGGCCGCGCGGGCGCCTCGACCATTGCCGAGCTGACCGCGGTCGGCCGCCCGGCGATCCTCGTCCCGCTGCCGATCGCAACCGATGATCATCAGGCCGCCAATGTCCGGGAAATGGTCAAGGCCGGCGGCGCGCGCTCGATCCGCCAGCCGCGCTTTACCGCCAAGGAACTGGCCAAGCAGATCCAGGCCATGGCGCAGCATCCCCAGACCCTGGCCACCGCCGCCCATGCCGCGTGGAATTGCGGGCGGCCCCATGCGGCCAAGGATCTGGCCGATCTGGTTGAAAGCTTCGGCGGCGCGCCGCTGATGGATGTGATCCGCGTCAATGGCGGGGAACCGCAGGCGAACGGGCACAAGGCTCTCGCGCGGGATCGCCGCCCATGAAGGGTGTTGGCACCGATATCGGAACGATCCATTTCGTCGGCATCGGCGGGATCGGCATGTCCGGCATTGCCGAGGTGATGCATAATCTGGGCTATGCGGTGCAGGGCTCCGACATTGCCGAAAGCCCCTCGGTCGAACGGCTGCGCGCGCGCGGGATCAAGGTGCTGATCGGGCATAGCGCCGATAATCTGGGCGATGCGGCAGTGGTGGTCACATCCACCGCGGTGCGGCGGACCAATCCCGAAGTCGCCGCCGCTTTGGAAAATCGCATCCCGGTGGTGCGCCGCGCCGAAATGCTGGCCGAGCTGATGCATCTCAAGAGCACGGTCGCGGTCGCGGGCACCCATGGCAAGACCACCACCACCTCGATGATCGCCTCGCTGCTCGATGCCGGGGGGATCGATCCCACAGTGATCAATGGCGGGATCATCGAAAGCTATGGCTCGAACGCCCGGCTGGGCGCGAGCGACTGGATGGTGGTGGAGGCCGACGAGAGCGATGGCTCCTTCCTCCGGCTTGACGGTACGATCGCGGTCGTCACCAATATCGATCCTGAACATCTCGATCATTATGGCTCGTTCGAAGCGGTCAAGAAGGCCTTCGTCGAATTCATCGAGAACGTGCCCTTCTATGGTGCGGCAGTGTTGTGCATCGATCATCCGGTGGTGCAGGAACTGATCGGCCAGGTGCGCGATCGGCGGGTGGTGACCTATGGCTTTTCCGCCCAGGCGGATGTGCGCGGCGACAATGTGCGGCCCGCAGGCGGCGGCAATCTGTTCGATGCGGTAATCCGCAATCGCGATGGCTCGCAGCGCCGGATCGAGGGCATAGCCCTGCCGATGCCCGGGCGTCACAATGTCCAGAACGCGCTGGCCGCGGTGGCGGTGGCGGTCGAAATGGGCTGCGCGGATGAGGTGATCCGCACCGGCTTCGGCAAATTCGGCGGGGTCCGCCGGCGCTTCACCCGGGTCGGCGAAGTGCCGCTGGGCACCGGGCGGGCGCAGGTGATCGATGATTATGCGCATCACCCGGTCGAAATCCGGGCGGTGCTCTCCGCCGCGCGCGAGGCAACCACCAATCGCGTGATCGCGGTGGTTCAGCCGCATCGCTTCACCCGGCTGCATGACCTGATGGAAGATTTCCAGACCTGCTTCAACGATGCCGACATGGTCTTTGCCGCGCCGGTCTATCCTGCGGGCGAGGCGCCGATCGAGGGAGTCGACAGCGGCGTGCTGGTCAAGGGCCTCAAGGCGCGCGGGCACCGCTCGGCGGTCGAGGTCGCCGGGCCGGACGAGCTGGCCGGGGCGCTCGCGCCCATCCTCCAGCCGGGCGATTATGTCGTGTGCCTGGGCGCGGGCGATATCACTCGCTGGGCCGCCGGGCTGGCTTCCGCGATTGCGGCGCTTGGCCAGACGCCGGGTGAGGGGGCGCCATGAACCGCGCGCCGAATTCCCATATCGATGAAATGGCCCCGATCTCCGCGCTGCCGGTGCGCGAGGTGCGCGGGAAGCTGACCGCCGACGCGCCGCTTGCGCCGCTGGTATGGTTCAAGTCCGGCGGCACGGCGGATTGGCTGTTCGAACCTGCCGATCTGCGGGATCTCACCGATTTTCTCGGCCAGCTGCGCGGGCGGGTGCCGGTGATGGCGCTCGGGCTCGGTTCCAATCTGATCGTGCGCGATGGCGGGGTGCCGGGCGTGGTGATCCGCCTGGGCAAGCCTTTCGCGGTGGTCGAGCGGGTGGATGAAGTGACCCTGCGCTGCGGCGGCGGGGCCAGCGGCATTCTGGTCGCCTCCAGCGCGCGCGATGCGGGAATTGCCGGGTTGGAATTCCTGCGCGGCATCCCCGGCACGGTGGGCGGCTTCGTGCGCATGAACGGCGGCGCCTATGGCCGCGAAGTGTCCGATATTCTGGTCGACTGCGATGTGATCCTGCCCGATGGCAGCCTGGTGACGCTGCCGGTGGAGGATCTGCGCTATTCCTATCGCCATTCGGTGCTGCCCGATGGGGCGGTGGTGGTCTCGGCCCGGTTCCGCGGCATTCCCGGCGAGCCTGCGGTGATCGGCGCGGAAATGGAGCGGATCGCCGCCGCGCGCGAGCAATCGCAGCCGCTGCGCAGCAAGACCGGCGGATCGACTTTCAAGAATCCCGAGGGCAGCAAGGCCTGGCAGCTGGTCGATGCCGCAGGCTGCCGGGGGCTTATGATGGGCGGAGCGCAAGTGAGCGAAAAGCATACCAATTTCCTGATCAACACCGGCAGCGCCAGCAGCGCCGATATCGAAGCGCTGGGCGAGGAAGTGCGCCGCCGGGTGAGCGCAAGCCAGGGCATCGATCTGCAATGGGAAATCCAGCGGGTGGGACGGCCCTGATATGGCACGCACCACTCTTCCCAAACTCCATGTCGCGGTCCTGATGGGCGGCTGGGCGAATGAGCGCGAAGTCTCGCTGATGAGCGGCAAGGGCGTGGCCGATGCGCTGGAGGCGAAAGGCCACCGGGTCACGCGGATCGATATGGGCCGCGATGTTGCGGCGCGGATTGCCGAGGCTGCGCCCGATGTGGTGTTCAACGCGCTGCACGGCGTGCCCGGCGAAGACGGCACGGTGCAGGGCATGCTCGATCTGATGGGGGTGCGCTATACCCATTCGGGCCTCGCCACCTCGGTGATCGCGATCGACAAGGAACTGACCAAGCTGGTGCTGGTGCCGCAGGGCGTGCCGATGCCGGGCGGGCGGATCGTGCGCTGCGAGGAGCTTTTTGAAGGCGATCCGCTGGCGCGGCCCTATGTGCTCAAGCCGGTCAATGAAGGATCCTCGGTCGGGGTCGCGATCGTGACCGAGCAGAGCAATTGCGGCAATCCGATCCGCCGCGATGCGCCGGGGCCGTGGCAGCAGTTCGAAAGCCTCCTGGCCGAACCCTATATCAAGGGCCGCGAGCTCACCAGCGCAGTGGTCTGCGGCGAAGCGCTGACCGTCACCGAGCTGGTGCCCAAAAGCGGCTTTTACGATTTCGACGCCAAATATACCGATGGCATGACGCTGCATGTCTGCCCGGCGGATATCCCGCTGGAGATCGCGGAATTGTGCAAGGCCTATGCGCTCAAAGCCCATAATCTGCTGGGCTGCAAGGGGACCAGCCGGTCCGATTTCAGATGGGATGATGAACAGGGCCAGGCCGGGTTGTTCCTGCTCGAAACCAATACCCAGCCGGGCATGACCCCGCTCAGCCTGGTGCCCGAACAGGCCAAATATTGCGGGATGGAATATGGCGATCTGGTCGAAGCGATCATCGCCGACGCGCTCGCCCCGGCTCCTGTGAAAGAGGAGGCCTAGGTGGCGCAGACGATCAAGCGCAAGGGCAAGGGCGTGCGCCGCGCGGCGGCCGCGCGCGGCACAGCGCAGAAGGTCAAGCATGCCCGCAAGGCGACCGGCAGCCTGGTCGATGCGCTGATGCGCTGGCTGCCCTTCACCGAAGAGCAGCTGCACCGTATTTTCCTCGCCGCGATCCTGGGCGGAGCGGTGGCGCTGGCGTGGTTCGTCGCCAGCCTGGCAGGGGTGCCCGCCATGGCAAACCAGCAGCTTGCCGCGCTGGCTTCCGATGCCGGTTTCGAAGTGCACCGGGTTGAGGTGCGCGGGGTCCAGCGGATGAACGGGCTCAAGGTCTATGAGCGGGTGCTGGGCGAGCGCCAGCGCGCGATGCCGCTGGTGGATATCGCGGCGCTGCGCCAGGAATTGCTCCAGCTCAGCTGGGTCAAGGATGCGCGGGTTTCACGCCGTCTGCCGGATTCGCTGGTGGTCGATATTGTCGAGCGCACCCCCCATGCGGTGCTACGCAAGCCCGGGCGGCTGGTGCTGATCGACGAGACCGGTCACGAGCTTGAACCGGTTTCCGAAGCCGCCGCCAAGGGCCAGCTGATCATCGGCGGGCCGGGCGCGGGCAAGCAGGTGGCGGCGCTGAGCAAACTGCTCGAAGCCGCGCCGGCGCTGACCCCGCAGGTCACCAGCGCCGACTGGATCGGCAATCGTCGCTGGAACCTCACCTTCAAGACCGGGCAGGTGCTCGCCCTGCCGCAGGGTGAGCAGGAATCCGCCTCTGCGCTGGTCTCATTCGCCCGGCTCGACGGGGTCAACCGCCTGCTCGGCGGCAAGGTTGCAACCTTTGACATGCGCGCGCCCGAACGGATCTATATGCGCATTCCGGGCCGCTCGCAGCTGGTCGACCAGCCGACTGCCGCCGCCAGCGGAGATCCCGAATAATGGCCGCCGCGCCGCGTATCACCAAGGTTTTCGGCGCGATCAATGTCGGATCCTTCCGCATCTCCGCGATGATCGCCGGGCTGACCGAAACGGGCGAGATGCTCGTGCTGGGATCGGGCCACCGCGCCTCGCAGGGGATCAAGCGCGGCTATGTCACCGATATGCAGGCTGCGACCTATGCCGTGCGTGATGCGATCGAGCGGGCCGAAAAGCTCGCCGGGACCAGCGTGTCGAGCGTCTCGATCGGCTGTTCTGGCGCGGGGCTGTCCAGCCGCATCACCCAGGTCGAAGTGCCGATCGGCGGGCGCCGGATCGAGGAAGAGGATATCGAGCATCTGCTGCTCGCCGCGCGCGACGGGATCGAGCCTGACGGGCGCATGGTGCTGCACGCCCAGCCGGCGCATTACACGCTGGATGGGGCGCATGGCGTGGCCAATCCCAAGGGCCTTCATGCCGAACGGCTGGGGGTCGATATCCATGTGTTGCTGGCCGATGGCGCGCCGATCAGAAATATCACCGAAGCGGTGCAGAACGCCCATCTCGAGGTGGAGGCGGTGGTCGCCTCGCCGGTCGCCGCCGGCTATAGCTGCCTCACCGGTGAAGAGCGCGAATTGGGCGTGGCGCTGATCGAACTGGGCGGCGAGGTCACCAATGTCGCGGTCCATGTCGGCGGGATGCTGCTGGGGATGACGGCGATCCCGACCGGTTCGGCCGATATTACCGACGCCATCGCCTCGCATTTCGGCATTCGGCGGTTCCAGGCAGAGCGGCTCAAATGCGTGGCCGGATCGGCCATCGCCAGCCCGACCGACCATCGCGAGATGATCCCGGTCAATGGCCCGGGCGAGGATCACGCCGGGCCGCTGGCGCGCCATGCCGATGACAAGAACCGCGTGCCGCGCGCCGAACTGGTTTCGGTCATCACCGGGCAGCTTGACTCCCTGGTGGCCGAGATCGGCAAATCGCTCAAGGCGCTCGGCTTCACCGGGCAGAGCGGCCAGCAGGTGGTGCTCACCGGCGGCGGGGCGGAGCTGGCGGGGATTGCGGATTATGCGCAAGGCGCCTTGGGCCGGCCAGTGCGGATCGGCAGGCCGCCCGCGCTCAAGGGTCTGCCCGAAGCGCATGGCGTGCCCGGATTTTCGACCCTGGCGGGGTTGGTGCTCTATGCCGCAGCCGATCCGGTGGACATCCGTTCGATCGCGCCGAGCTATCAGCCGACGATCAGATTGACCGGTTTTGCCCTGGTGCGGCGCGTGTTCCAGGCGCTGAGGGAGTATTTCTAGCCATGCGGCGTTGCAAAGATGCTACAATCCAGACTGTGGATAAGGATCGCGGCGCTTTGCACCTTCGAATTTCTTTATGGCACAAGTGCAACAATGTGCATCGTTGTGCGACGCGCCCCTGTGGAGAGCTTAGATGAGCATCAATATCGGCCCGCCTTCCGTTGAAGAGCTGCGTCCCCGGATTACCGTGATCGGCGTTGGCGGAGCGGGCGGCAATGCAATTGCCAACATGATCGCATCCGAAATCGAAGGCGTGGAATTCATCGCCGCGAATACGGATGCGCAGGCGCTCAATATTTCAACCGCGGCCAACCGCATCCAGCTCGGCCCGGACATAACCCAGGGCCTTGGCGCTGGTTCGCGGCCCGAAGTGGGGCGCGCGGCGGCAGAAGAAACCGCATCGGAAATCGAACGCGCGCTGGAAGGGGTGAACATGTGCTTCATCGCTGCGGGCATGGGCGGCGGCACCGGCACCGGCGCCGCGCCGGTGATCGCCGAAGCGGCCCGCCGCAAGGGCGTGCTCACGGTGGGCGTGGTGACCAAGCCGTTCCTGTTCGAAGGCACCCGCCGGATGCGCGCGGCGGAAGCCGGGATCGAAGAGCTGCAGAAGCATGTCGATACGCTGATCGTCATTCCCAATCAGAACCTGTTCCTGGTCGCCAAGGCCGAAACGACCTTCAAGGAAGCCTTCTCGCTGGCCGATGAAGTGCTGCAGCAGGGCGTGCGCTCGATCACCGATCTGATGGTGATGCCGGGCCTGATCAATCTCGACTTTGCCGATGTGCGCTCGGTGATGGGCGAAATGGGCAAGGCGATGATGGGCACCGGCGAAGGTGAGGGTGAAAACCGCGCCCTTGAGGCCGCCGAACGCGCGATTGCCAATCCGCTGCTCGATGGCGTTTCGATGCAGGGCGCCAAGGGCGTGATCATTTCGATCATCGGCGGCGAGGATATGAAGCTGCTCGAAGTGGATGAGGCGGCCAACCACATTCGCGAACTGGTCGATCCTGATGCCAATATCATCTGGGGCTCCGCCTTCAATCCGGAGCTTCAGGGGCGGATCCGCGTTTCGGTGGTCGCAACCGGAATCGAACAGAGCCCGGAACAGGCGCACGGCGCCTCGCGTCCGGTCGATTTTTCGGCCTCGCGCGGTCCCAAGCGGCCGGTCCTGCCTTTGCCGACCGAGGATGAGCTGGCGAGTGACGCGGTTGCCTCCGGGTTCGGCGGAAATGGCGGGGGCGGTTTTTCCGGCGGCGGGGCGACGATGCCCCAGGGTTTCGAACCGGTCTCGCATGATGAAGACGATGCGGAAGAGGAAGGGGATGAATCATCCTATGCCAATTTCGCCTCGCTGACCGGGGGCGAAGTGCGCACCGGCGGCGATGATGCGGCATCCGGCGATGACGAGGAAGATGACGGCATCGCCCAGGAATGGGATGCGTCGGGCGATGAACCGGAAGGGGATTCGATGCTCGAATTGACCCTTGAGGCAACCGAGCTGGCCGGGATGTCGGTCGATGCGGCTCAGGATGGTGCCGGGCAGGGCGGCTCTGGTGACGATGATCTGCTGCGCAATGCAGATCAGCTGATCCAACGCGATGAGCCGGTGCAGGCAGGCGGGCGCAGGCGCGGCCTGGTGTCGAGCGGTGACGAGGCAGCCTCGGATCCAACCGGGCGGGCCGATCCGGGCAGCGGCAGCACCCTGTTCGAACGCATGGCCAATCTCACGCGCGGCGCGGCCGAAGCGCCGGATGACGAGGATGAAGATGATGCAGGCGGCTCCTCGCTGAGCATTCCGCGCTTCCTCGGGCGTCAGAACAACCAGTAGATTGAACGCGGGGGGTGCCGTTCGCCCCCCGTTTCACACCACTTTCCTCAAATGCCTGGACATCTGGCGTGGGCCGGGCTTGATCGAGGACGATGATCGCTTCGGTAACCCCCCCTTCGTTCGCACGATTTTGCGCTCCTGCATTGCTGGCCCTATTTGGCCTCGCCGCGTCGCCGGCTCTGGCCCAGACTGCGCCAGACCCGGTCTCGCGCGAAATCGTCCAGCCGCTGCCGCCGCAAGCCGCCGCCGATCTGGCTGCTGCGCTCAAGCGGCTGGGGGCCAATCCCTCGGATGGCGATGCCCTGGTGCAGGCCGGTTGGTCTGCGCTCAAGCTCAATAATGTTGAATCGGCGACCGGCTTCTTCAGCCGCGCGCAGGAACTCCCCGCGACAAAAGGCGATGCCCTGGCCGGGCTTGCTGCGGTGCAGGTCGAACGCAAGCATCCGGTGGAGGCGCTCAAGCTGTTCGACGAGGCTGATCAATTCGGGGCGAAGCTCGGCGTCCATGCGTCCGAACGCGCGCTGGCCTATGATCTGGTGGGCGACAATGCCCGGGCGCAGCAATTCTATCGTGCTTCGCTGGCGGCGGCTCCGGATGATGAGATCACCCGGCGGCTGGCGCTGAGCCAGGCGATCGGCGGCGATCAGGCGGCGGCGGACGCAACCCTGCTGCCGCAGCTCCAGCATCGCGATCTGGCCGCCTATCGCACCCGCGCCTTTGCGCTTGCTGCGCTGGGCAAGACCGAGGAAGCGGTGTCGATCGCCAATGCGGTGATGTCCGCCTCGCTCGCCGGGCGGATAGCGCCCTATCTGCGCTATATGCCCAAGCTCACCCGCGCGCAGCAGGCGGCGGCGGGGATTTTCGGCCATTTCCCCGAAGCGGATGCGATCGGCCATGATGATCCCCGGATTGCCGAATATACCGCTGCGGCGCAGCCTGCCGGCGCGAAGCTGGCCTCGATCGATGCGCGGCTGACCCCCTCGGGCAAGACCCTGGGTGAAAAGCCCCCGGCCAAGGCTGCCCCGTTACCGGCACCGGCCCCAGCACCCGCGCCGGCCCCAGTAACAGCACCAGCACCGGCACCGGCCAAGGCCGCCGCTGCTCAGGCGACCCCGGCAGCGCCCCCGGCGGGCGCGAGCGTCGTTCTTGCCAAGGGCGAACTGCCGCCGCTCAAACCCGCTGAAGCGCCGCGCCCTGCCGCGCAGCCCGGCTGGGAGTTGCCGCCCGCCAAGCCGTCCATTTCCCAGGCTTCTCCGGCCCAGACAGCCGCGGCCCAGAAGCCGCCGGTTCAAACACCACCGGTTCCGGCCCCACCCGTTCAGACTCCCACCGGTTCAAGCGGCCCCGGTTCAAGCGGCCCCGGCGCTGGCCGCAGCGGCCAATGCGTCGCCTGTTCCGCCGGTGGCAGAGGACAGCCCGCCCGATCCGGTGCGTCTGTCGGAAGCCTTTGCCGATTTCAGCCGCGTGCCTGGCAGGATCGAGCCCGCGCCGGGAGCGGTCGATGTGACGGCGATCAAGCCGCCGCGCGATAGCGACGCCAAGGCCGAGGAAAAGGCCAGGGCTGATGCCAAGGCCAAGGCGGAGGCCAAGGCCGAAGCAGATGCCAAGGCGAAGGCCGCCAAGGCCGCCAAAGCCGCCAAAGCGGCCAATCCCAGCCGCGTCTGGGTCCAGGTCGGGACCGGCCGCAACCGTTCGGCGCTGGCGTTCGACTGGCGGCGCCATGGCCGCGAATCGGCCAAATTGTTCGCCGGGCGTAAAGCCTATGTCGCCCAATGGGGCCAGACCAACCGCCTCGTCACCGGCCCATTCGACAGCGCGAAAGAGGCCGCCGCTTTCGTCAAGACGCTCAAAGCGGCGGGAATCAACTCCTTCACCTTCACCAGCGCGGAGGGCGAGGTGGTCGAGCCGCTTGCGGGCAGCTGAACGCAGCATGCGGCAAGTGCGGGCGGGGCAGCGCGCTGCTTTTGCACAGCTTGTGAACAGTCTTGTCGAGTTTTACCCAGCACCACCAATTCCCGGATTGCCGCAATGGGGCTGCACAACGCATTGCATGCCATGGTTTACAGTGCGGCAGGATATTCGAGATGAGAACGAGCGAAGAGGATATCGACAGCGGCGATGATGCCGCGCCGGTCGATATGCTTGCGCAATTGTTCGACGCCCGGGGCTGGCCCTGCGAATTCGTGAGCGATGACGAGATCTCTGGCGAGATTCAGGGCAGCTGGACCAAATATCAGCTGCGCGGGATCTGGCGCGCGGAAGACCGGGTGCTGCAGCTGCTGTGCCTGCCCGATATCCGGGTGCCCGATGCGAAGCGCCGCGCGACCTTCGAGCTGCTGGCGCTGTGCAATGAACAGCTTTGGCTTGGCCATTTCGATATCTGGTCAAACGGCGGGGTGCTGCTCTATCGCCATGGGCTGATGCTGGGCGACGATGGCTTGCTGAGCCTGGGCCAGGCGCAATTCGCGGTCGAATCCGCCGTTTCGGAATGTGATCGCTTCTATCCCGCGTTCCAATTCGTGCTGTGGGGCGACAAAAATCCCGCCGATGCGCTGGCCAGCGCGCTGGTCGATGCCGCCGGAGAGGCCTGAACCTCTTTCTCCAGGCTGTGCAGGGCCGGGTGGAGCGGTGTTTTGCTTGAATGTTTTTGCTTGAACCGGGCGGGCCAGGCTTCGACAAGCCCGTGGCAAACGAACCAAAGGCACCAAAGGGAACAGCGTGACCAGCTTCAACTCGATCCTTCTCGTCGGCTGCGGCAATATGGGCGGCGCGATGCTGGCCGGCTGGCTGGCTGGCGGAATGCCGCCTGCGATGTTCACCATAGCCGATCCCCGGCTCGAAGCAGCGCCCGATGGCGTGACCCTGCTGCGCGAAATACCGGCGGCGGTCAGCTATGATGCGATCCTGCTGGGGGTGAAGCCGCAGCTGCTGGGCGAGGTCGCGCCGCAGGTGGAACCGCTCGCCGGGCCGGGCACGATCCTGTTCTCGATCCTCGCCGGGGTCGAGCTGGAGACGCTGGCCGGGTATTTTCCCCGGGCCGCCGCGATTGTGCGGGTGATGCCCAATCTATCCGCTGCGCTGGGCAAATCCCCGATCGCCCTGATCGGTGCGGGGCTTTCGGACCAGCCGCCGGGCATTGTCGATAGGCTGATGGCGCCGCTCGGCCAGGCCGAATGGCTCGACGATGAAGCACAGATGCATCTGGTCACCGCGCTGGCCGGATCCGGGCCGGCGTTCGTCTATCGCTTCATCGATGCGCTCGCCGCCGGGGCGGGCGAGCTGGGGCTTGCGCCCGATCAGGCGCAGCGGCTGGCCATGGCGATGGTCGAAGGTGCGGCCGCGCTGGCGGCATCGTCCGAATATTCTCCGGGTGAGCTCGCCCGGCGGGTCGCCAGCCCGGGCGGGGTGACTCAAGTGGGGATCGATATTCTCGATCACGAACAGGCACTTGCCCGGTTGATGCGGGATACGCTGGCCGGTGCGAGCGCGCGCAGCGCCGAAATGGCGGGTGAGGCACGGGCAAAGGGTTAGCGAAGGTTAGGGATTGCGACCCGGTTTTCCTTGAAACCTTGGCCAAGCATTGCGATATTGGCCTCACCGGCTTGTCGTCGCTCGGCGCCGGAATGGAGTTTGGAATGGCAAATTGGAACGAACCCCGCCGTACCGAGCAGGGTTTCGGCACGTCCTATGATCGCAACGGCGGCCTTTCTGGCAGCTCGACCTATGACGCGGGTCTGCGCAAGCATATGCTTTCGATCTATAATTACATGAGCTCGGGCGTTCTGCTTTCGGGCATTATCGCGATGCTGATGGCCCGCACGGGCTTGGCGCTGGCGGTGATGACCAGCGGCCTGGGCATTGTGGTTATGCTGGCCCCGCTGGCGATCGTCTTCGCAATGAGCTTTGGCGCGAACCGCTTCAGCACCGGCACGCTGCAGGCGCTGTTCTGGGGCTTCGCCGCGCTGATGGGCATGTCGCTCTCGACGATTTTCCTGGTCTATACCGGGGCCTCGATCGCGGCGACCTTCTTCGCCACCGCCGGCGCTTTCGCCGGGCTCAGCCTTTATGGCTATACCACCCAGAAGGATCTGACCGGCTGGGGCAGCTTCCTGATCATGGGTGTGATCGGAATCCTGATTGCCAGCGTGATCAATATCTTCCTGCAGTCTCCCGCGCTTTATTGGGCGGTGAGCGTGCTGGGCGTGCTGATCTTCGCCGGGCTGACCGCCTATGACACGCAGAAGCTCAAGCAGCAGTATGCGCAGGTCGCCGGAACCCCGTTCGCGGGCAAGGCAGTCGTGCTGGGGGCGCTGAACCTCTATCTCGACTTCATCAACATGTTCCTGTTCCTGCTGCGCTTCATGGGCAATCGCAACTGATCGCATCATACATTCGCAATACCGTGCCCGGGGTGCATAGCTGCATCCCGGGCATTTTCTTTGTCCCTCCGGCAGGTTAGGGGTGTCACTTCATGCTGGCGAAAGATTGGGCGAGGTAGGATCGCCCGCTTTCCCGGGACATGGAGAGGCAAGGGGAACAATGAGCACAAGCGCACGCAACACCGTCGGCAAGCTGGCCATGGCTCTGGGCCTGGCCTTGCTGGCTGCCTGTGGCCCCGAAGCTCCGGCGCCTTTGCCCCCGCCGCCTCCGGTGGTGGTCGCGCCGCCGCCCGAAGTGATCCCGATGCGTCCGATCCCGCCCAGTGCGGCCTCGGCGGACATGCAGCTCCCCCAGGTCGGGCCGGACGGTGTGCGGCTGACGGTCAATGCCCATCTCAACCCGAATGAAGCGGTGTGGAATTTCCGCTCCGGCTGGAATGTTGCCGCGCTCAATTGCCTCGGTCCGCGCTATCAGCCGATCCTCGATGGCTATAAGGCGCTGCTGAACAAGCATTCCAAACGCCTGACCAAGGTCAATGGCGAACTCGATAAGCAATATCGGGCCGAATATGGGTCCAAGGCCACCCGCGAGCGTGAGGCCTATAACACCCAGGTCTATAATTATTTCGCGCTGCCCCCGGTGCGCGATTATTTCTGCGACGCCGCGCTGCAGATGAGCCAGGAATCGCTGCTCAATCCGCCGACGGATCTCGATGGCTTCGCGCTGGCAGAGCTGCCCAAGCTTGAGGCCGCGTTTGAGCATTTCTTCCAGGATATGGAGCATTACCGCACCGCCGTGGCCGCATGGGATGCGCGCTATGGTCCGCGCTATGGCAATGATGCTTCGGCCGGCAAGGTCTATGCCAGCGCAACCTATGCGCCGGCGAGTTCCGCCACGGTGAATTATGCACCGGCCAGCAGCGCGCCTGCGATTTTGGCGAGCCCGGCCAGCCCTGCCAATCCGGATATCATGCTGGCGCAGCCTGCCAGCAGTGCCGCGCCCGCGCCGCAGCCGGGCTTCATCCTCTCTGCCGGCAGCGCCGCAGCCACGCCGCCACCCGCTGCCGGGGATCAGCCCGAAGCCAGCGCGCCGCCCACCTCGGGCGAGATTCCCTCCGAGCAGGCATCGCAGTCAGCGGTTCCGCCATCTGCCCCACAGCCGGTGTTCAGTTCGGAACCGGTGGTGCAGGCGCTCCCCAGCGGGGCCAGCCGCTAGAGCGGTCCGCACGCATTTTGCGCTTTCATGCGCGCGGCCACTTCGCTAAGAGGCGCGCTCCCGCGGGCCAGGCAGCCCACGCGTGCACTGGAACGGGGCCGTAGCTCAGATGGGAGAGCGCGTCGTTCGCAATGACGAGGTCAGGGGTTCGATCCCCCTCGGCTCCACCAGTGGTGATTGATTTCCGGCAGTCGGACCGCAATCACCCAGCGAACTGTTCGCTCCGCCGATCCAGTGCCGGCAATCGACCGCCAGGCACCCGGATGGGCACCATGTCAAAAAAGGCCGGCTTAGCAGATGCATTTTCTCGACCAGGCCAAGATTTTCATTCGCTCCGGCGCGGGCGGCCCCGGTGCCGTCAGCTTCCGGCGTGAAAAATATGTCGAATATGGCGGGCCCGATGGCGGCAATGGCGGCAAGGGTGGCGATATCGTGTTCGAAGCGGTCGCCGGGCTGAATACGCTGATCGATTTCCGCTATGCCCAGCATTTCAAGGCCAAGCGCGGCGGGCATGGCATGGGCAAGGATCGCACCGGCGCGGGCGCGCCCGATCTGGTGATCAAGGTGCCGCTGGGCACCCAGATCATCTCGGATGAAGATGGCGAGACCGTGCTGGCCGATTTCACCGAGGTTGGCCAGCGGGTCACCATGATCGAAGGCGGCATGGGCGGGCGCGGCAACGCCAGCTACAAGACCAGCACCAATCGCGCACCGCGCCAGCATCAGCCGGGCGAAGCGGCGCAGGAAATGTATGTCTGGCTGCGGCTCAAGCTGCTGGCCGATGTCGGGCTGGTGGGCCTGCCCAATGCCGGCAAATCGACCTTCATCAACCAGGTTTCCAACGCCCAGGCCAAGGTTGGCGATTATGCCTTCACCACGCTGGTGCCCAAGCTGGGCGTGGTGCGCCACAAGGCGCGCGAATTCGTGCTGGCCGATATTCCCGGCTTGATCGAGGGCGCGGCCGAAGGAGCGGGGATCGGTGATCGCTTCCTGGGCCATATCGAACGCTGCCGGGTGCTGATCCATCTGATCGATATCGGCGGCACCGATCTGGTCGAATCGATGCGGATTATCGACGAGGAACTCGCCGCCTATGGCGCGGGGATCGAGGACAAGCCGCGGCTGGTGGTGCTCAACAAGATCGATCTGGTCGATGCCGAACTGGCAGCGGGCTTTGCCAAGGAGCTCAAGGCTGTCGGCCAGGCCGAGATATTCCCGATTTCCGGTGCGACCGGGGCCGGGGTGTCCGAATTGCTCGATGCGGTGCTCGGCTATTTGCCCGCAGCCACCGCCACCGAGCGGCCGAGTGGCGAAGTTGAGGATGAAGGCGACGTGGAGATCTGGTCGCCGCTGTAGATCATGGCGCGTTGCCCCTCGCCTCGTCGCAGGAGCGGGGCGATTTTGCTTCGATTTGTGGAACTGTTCCAACTTTGCCGCTAAGGCCCGCGCGCCATGACGATTGCTCATCTCTCGGACCTTGCCGACGCCGGCCTCTGCCCCCGCCTTGTGATCAAGGTCGGCTCGGCGCTGCTGGTGGGTGCTGACGGGCAGGCGCGGCGCAGCTGGCTGACCTCGCTGGTGGCGGAAATCGCGGCTGCGCGCGCGCGCGGCCAGCAGGTGATCGTGGTCAGCTCGGGTGCGATTGCGCTGGGCGCGGCGCGGCTCGGCTTCGACAAGGGCGGGCGGGCCAATCTGGCCGATTCGCAGGCCGCTGCGGCGGTGGGCCAGATCGCGCTGGCAGAGCTGTGGTCGGAACTGCTCGGCGCGCATGGGCTGACAGCAGCCCAGCTGCTGCTGACGCTTGACGATCTGGAGGATCGCCGGCGCTATCTCAATGCCGCCGCAACGCTTGGGCGCCTGCTGGCTGCCGGGGCGGTGCCGGTGGTCAATGAGAATGACAGCGTCGCGACCGAGGAAATCCGCTTTGGCGACAATGACCGGCTGGCCGCACGGGTGGCGCAGGCGGCCCATGCCAATGGGGTGCTGCTGCTTTCCGATGTCGACGGGCTCTATGATCGCAATCCGGCGCTGGAAGGCGCGGTGCTGATGGCGCAGCTGCGCGGGGTGAGCGAAGAGGTCTATGCCATGGCCGATGATCGCTCCGGCTCGGGCATGGGTTCGGGCGGAATGACCTCCAAGCTTCAGGCGGCCGAAATTGCAGAACGCGCGGGGATCGCGCTGGCGATCCTCAATGGCACCCATGATGCGCCGATAGCCCGCGCCTTGGACAGCGCCATCGGCACATTGTTCCTGCCGCTGCGCAAGGATGGCGCGCGCAAGGCCTGGCTGGGCGGGCGGATGCGGCTGATGGGGGTGCTGGCGGTTGATGCCGGCTGCGCCAAGGCGCTCGCCAAGGGCGGCAGCCTGCTCGCGACCGGGATCACCGGCGTAGAAGGCCAGTTCGAGCGCGGCGATCCGATCGCGGTGCAGGATATTGCGGGCAAGCTGATTGCCCAGGGCCTCGCCGAATATTCCTCAGCCGAATGCACCACGCTCAAGGGCCGCCGCTCGGATGAGCATCAGGCGCTGCTGGGCTATGCCCCGCGCTCGGCGGTGATCCACCGCGATCAGCTGGTCCTGCTATGAGGCGCAGCAGGAATCTGGTCGCAGTCACGGGCGCGACCGGTTTCGTCGGTCAGGCCCTGCTGGATGAGGCCGCGCGCCAGGGGATCACGCTGCGCGCATTGACACGGCGCGAACAGGCGCCGCGCGACGGCGTCGAATGGGTCATGGGCGATCTGGCCGATCGCCCCGCGCTCGCCCGGCTGGTCAAGGGCGCAGAGGCGGTGATCCATGTGGCCGGCGTGGTCAATGCGCCCGATCGGCCAGCCTTCGAGGCGGGCAATGTTGCCGGCACGCTGGCGCTGGTCGAAGCGGCGGTGAAAAGCGGCGTGCCCCGGCTGGTGCAGGTCTCCTCGCTCGCGGCGCGCGAACCGCGCCTGTCGGATTATGGCGCGTCGAAGCGCCAGGGCGAGAAGGTGGTGATGGCATCGGGGCTCGACTGGACGATCGTGCGCCCGCCCGCGATCTATGGCCCGCGCGACCGCGAGATATTCGAATTGTTCCGCCTGGCGCGGCTGGGCGTGGTTCCGGTCCCGAAGGGAGGGCACGCCTCCATGATCCATGTGGCGGATCTGGCGCGGCTGCTGCTGGCACTGGTGCCGGGCGGCGAAGCGGTGACGCATTGCCTGTTCGAACCTGACGATGGCCGCAAGGGCGGGTGGAGCAATCCCGAACTGGCCAAGGCGATCGGCTGGGCGCTGGGGCGGCGGGTATTCGTGCCGCAATTATCGCGCGAGATGCTGCTGCGCGGCGCGGCGCTCGATCGCTTCTTCCGCCAGAGCAAGGCCAAGCTCACGCCCGACCGGGTCAGCTATATGTGCCATCCGGACTGGGTCAGCGCGCGGGACAAAGCCCCGCCGGCAGAGCTTTGGTCAGCCAGGATCGACACGCGCGAAGGGCTCAAGGCGACCGCCGCCTGGTATCGCGAGAACAAGTGGCTCTAGCGCGCCGCGCTCAGCAGCTTTTCTCCAGCTGGGCCGCGCGCGGCTGCATATGGGCATGCAGCGATTTGCTGTAAGCGCGCGAGGATTGCGGGCTGAGCCGGGGCTTGAGCGCAGTGTCACGCGCGCCATCGGCACTGCCGGGCTGCGGCAGCTTGAGATCGGCGATCAGGGCCAGGATCTCCTCCCCGGTTGAAGCCTGGGTCTTGGCCAGGCCCGGGATATGCCGCAGATCAAGATGGGTCAGGCCAAAGGCGAACAGCTCGCGATAGGCGACCCGTTCCCTGAACCCTTCGCCGAGGCGGAAATCGAGGCTTGGCGCCAATTGCCGCAGCGCATCGTCAACCCAGGCCTGCTGACGCCGTTCCGAGCTGCGCACCCGGTTCTTGACCACCATCCAGTCAAGCGGCGGCAGGCCGTGGCGCAGCCGCTCGGCGCGCAGATCCTTGATCAGCTCCGCGAAATGGCCCGGCTTGCGCAGCCGCTTGGTCACCGGATTGAACTTGCCCAGCAGATCCAGATCGACCGCCGAACTATTGACCGGGGTGACCAAAGTATCGGCCATCGCGATTGCATAGCGGGCGACGGCGGAATCATGCCCGGCAACATCGATCACCACAATGTCGCAGCCCGATCCGATCCGGGTGATTTCCTGGCTCAGCAGCGATCCGCTCTGCCGCTGCAACACCATATGGCGCGGGCGCGGCAGATCGACCTGCAGGCTGCGGGCGGTGGCATCGCGATTGTCGAGCACGGTGTCGAGGCTGCGCTGACGCCGGTCGAGATCGATCGCCAGAACCTTGTAGCCCGCATGGCCAAGCGCGATCGAACAATGGAAGGCGAGGGTGGATTTGCCGACCCCGCCCTTTTCATTGGCGAAAACTATGACATGGCTTTTCGGGCGTGGGCGGGAACAGACATCGCGCAGGGTGACGGAGGGATGCTCCCCCTCAAAATGGCGCTCGCCGTCGAACGAGGTTGCCCCCGGCTCGTTCGAATTCGCGTGATCCAGCATTGTGTAATGCCCCCAGTTCAGCAGTTGCGACTCGGTTTCCACAACTTATGAACAGATTTTTACCCTGTTTCGCGCCTGCGGCAAAGCGCGCTCGCACCGGCGCGCAGGATCGTTCCCATTTCAGGACTGCCGCCAGCAGGAGTATGACCGCGCCGTTCGGGCGGATTTGAGGGGGCCCGGCATCTGCCGCGCGGCCCTCACACCATCGGGTCGAAGCCTTCGGGCGGCTGGCGATAGGCATCGGGATTGTTGGGGCTGTGGATGCCGCATTCGACCTTGTCCCAACCCTTCCAGCGGCCCGAACGCGGATCATCGCCCGGCGCGACCTTGTGGGTGCAGGGCGAGCAGCCGATCGAGGGATAGCCTTCAGCCACCAGCGGATGGCGCGGCAGATCGTGCTCTTCCATATAGGCTTCGATATCCGCGGCGCTCCAGTCGATCAGCGGATTGAACTTCAGCCGGCCCTGGGCATCGGAATTGTCGATCTCGAAGCGCGGCAATTGCGCACGGGTATTGGCCTGGAACGCCTTGCGCCCGGTGATCGAAGTGTCGAACTCGGCCAGCGCTCGGGTCAGCGGCTTGACCTTGCGGATCTCGCAGCAGCCGTCCGGATCCCAGCTCCAGCGCAGGCCATTGTCGTCCTTCTTGGCAAGTTCTTCCGGATCGGGGGTGAGGATGCGCAGATCGGTCAGCCCCAGATGGGCCGCCAGCGCATCGCGATAGGCGATGGTCTCGGGAAAATGCTTGTGCGTTTCCAGAAACAGCACCGGGATCGAGGGATCGATCTGCGCGACCAGATGCAGCAGCACCGCGCTTTCCGCGCCGAAGCTGGATACCACCGCAAGATCGCCGGCGAGATTGTCCTTGATCACGCTGGCCAGCATTTCGCGCGTATCCTGCCCGCGAAACATGCGGTTGAGCTGGATCGCATCGGACTCGCTATAGCGGGCCGAGGTGTCGATCCGGTCGCGCGGGCGCGTCGACACTTTAGTTCCTGCTGCCATGGCGCAGACTCCAGATCGGTTCCCGCCCATCGGCGGCGGCTTGATAGACCTCACCCCAGCGGGAGAAGGCCGTCTTGGCATCCTGCGGATCGAGCGGCTTGTCGGGTGCGAAGCAATCGAAGCCGCAGCGCCGCATATGGCCCAGCTGGTCCACCAGCACATCGCCCACCGCGCGCAATTCGCCGGCATAGCCCGCCTCGCGCAGGATCCGCGCCGAAGAATAGCCGCGCCCGTCGCCGAAGCTGGGGAAATTGACCTCGATCAGGCGCAATTGTTCGAGATGCGGCAGCAGGTCGCGCGCATCGTCACCCGGCTCGATCCGCACCGCGCTGGCATTGGTCTGGTCGAGAAAGGCGTCGACCGTAACCGCAGGGTCGCCCACCGGCTCGTCATCGCGAAAACGCAGCAGCTCAGCCATAAAGCGCCTCCTTGAAAGGGTCCATTCCGATCCGGCGATAGGTATCGAGGAAGCGTTCGCCAGCGCTGCGCCGGGCGAGATAGACATCGGTGGCCTTTTCGACCGCGTCGACGATTCCGTCCTCGTCAAAGCCGGGGCCGGTGATCTTGCCCAGCGAGGTATCGTCACCCTCCGAGCCGCCAAGCAGCAGCTGGTAATTTTCCGTGCCCTTCTTGTCGACGCCGAGGATGCCGATATGGCCGGCATGGTGATGCCCGCAGGCATTGATGCAGCCGGAAATCTTGAGCTTCAGCTCGCCGAGTCCGCTCGCCCTTGCCATTGGCGGCAAAGCGCTGCGAAATCTTCTGCGCCACCGGGATCGAGCGGGCATTGGCGAGGCTGCAATAATCGAGCCCGGGGCAGGCAATGATATCGCCGACCTGGTCGAGATTGGCGGTGCCCAGGCCCGCCGCATCCAGCTGCTGCCACAGCGCATGGAGATCGGCCTGCTTCACATGCGGCAGCACGATGTTCTGCGCATGGGTCACACGGCATTCGTCGAAGCTGTATGCGCTCGCCAGATCGGCCATCAGATGCATCTGCGCGGCCGAGGCATCGCCCGGAATCCCGCCGACCGGCTTGAGGCTGATCGAGGCGATCATATAGCCGGGCTGCTTGTGCGCTGGCGCAATTGGTCTGCACCCACAGCGCGAAATCGGGATCGGACAGGTCAAGCCCTTCCGCCGCGCCGGCATCGAATTGCGGGTTTTCGAAGAAGCTCTTGATCCGCTCCAGCTCGGCGATCGGGGGTTCGATTCCCGCCCCGGATCCAGCCAGCGTCAGCAGATGGGCAAATTCTTCCTCGACCTGGCGGGTATATTCCTCCTTGCCCAGCTCATGGACCAGGATCTTGATCCGCGCCTTGTACTTGTTATCGCGCCGGCCATAGCGATTATAGACCCGCAGGCAGGCCTCGCTGTAAGTGATCAGCTGATCGATCGGCACGAAATCGCGGATCATCGGCGCCGATCATCGGGGTGCGGCCCATCCCGCCACCGACGTGAAAGGCCGCGCCGATTTCGCCCGCATCATTCTTCACGATGCGGATGCCGATATCATGCAGCTTCATCGCCGCGCGATCGGTCTGCGATGCGATCACCGCGAATTTGAACTTGCGCGGCAGGGTCAGGAATTCGGGGTGGAAGCTCGACCATTGGCGCAGCAGCTCGGCATAGGGGCGCGGGTCGATCACCTCATCGGCGGCCGCGCCGGCATATTGATCGGAGCTGATATTGCGGATGCAATTGCCGCTGGTCTGGATCGCATGCATTTCCACCTTGGCCAGATCGGCCAGGATCTCGGGCGCATCCTCCAGCTTGATCCAGTTATACTGGATGTTCTGGCGGGTGGTGAAATGGCCATAGCCGCGATCATATTTGTCGCGCGATATCGGCCAGCGCATGCATCTGCGCGCCGCTCAGCGTGCCATAGGGCACCGCGACGCGCAGCATATAGGCATGCAGCTGGAGATAGAGCCCGTTCTGCAGCCGCAGCGGCTTGAACTGGTCTTCGGTCAGCTGGCCTTCGATCCGGCGGCGGGTCTGGTCGCGAAATTCCTCGACCCGGGTGTCGACCATTGCCTGGTCGTAGTGGTCATATCTGGTACATCAGATCACCCAGCTTCCGGCGTCGGGATCGGCCGGCTTGAGAGTAAGGTCAGGGCGCACGGTCGGGCCGAGCGCGCGAATGCGGTCCTTGATATGCGCCGGGCGCACGCCGCGCGCGTCATCGCGTTCGGCTTCGATCGCATAGGCGGAATTGACCCGCCGCGCCGCTTCTTCGCGCGCAAGGATCGTGTCGGCCTGATCGCCAACATCGACGGCATCTTCGACATGGAGCGACCAGTCCTGGCCGGTCCACCAGGTGACCGCACCCGATTTGAGATCATTGCCGGTAAGTATCTTCATCGTGCCGCTCATCCCCGGGCCTCCAGCGCCAATTCCTGAAGCGCGCGATCTTCGCGCGCGGTGACTTCGCCGATCACGATCAGCGCCGGGCTTTTCACAGCCTCCCGCGTGACCAGATCGGGCAGGCCGGCCAGCGCGCTGCGCAGCACGCGCATCTGCGGGCGGGCGGCATTCTCGATCACCGCCACCGGGACATCGGGGGCCAGACCGTCACCCATCAGCTTTTCGGCGATCAGCGGTGCGGTGGCGACCCCCATATAGATCACCAGCGTGCGGCCCTTGCCCGCAAGGCCCGACCAATCCTGATCGCTCAGCCCCTTGCACTGGCCGGCCACGAAGCTGACGATGCTGGCGCTATCGCGGTGAGTGAGCGGAATCTGCGCGGCAGCTGCGGCACCGCCTGCTGCGCTGATGCCGGGGACCACTTCCACCGGCACGCCCGCCGCGCGGCAGGCTTCCGCCTCCTCGCCGCCGCGCCCGAAGATGAATGGATCGCCGCCTTTCAGCCGCACCACACTGCGCCCGGCGCGCGCTTCGCGCACCAGCAAGGCGTTGATATCTTCCTGCGGCATGGTGTGCCGCGAGCGGCTCTTGGCGACCGAGATCAGCCGCGCATCGGGGCGGGCCAGCGCCAGCACGGCCGGATCGACCAGCCCGTCATGCACCACCAGCCGCGCTTCGCCCAGCAGACGCGCAGCGCGCAGGGTCAGCAACTCCGGATCGCCCGGACCGGCGCCGACAAGATAGACGGTGGCAGTTTTCCCGCTTTTCATGGGGGGGAGATGGGCTGCACGGCGCGCCTGCGCCAGTGAGAATGGTTTTGGCAGGGGTTAGGTGAGCTTTAGGCGCCGGCCCGATGGCTTGGGCGGCGGGGACACATTCAATCGGCCATCTCGGCGGCGGCTATTTGTGTTTTCGCGAAAATAGCGGACTGTCGGCTAACGACCCAATTGCGGACATTCAGGTAAGTTGCCAGAACCTCTAGAATGAAAACAGGTCTTGCCCTCCGATACCGCTTCAGTGGCGATCCGAACGACGACTTCGGATGGTTGGATGTAAAAGGCGAAGGTGACCAGTTTTCTGGCAAAGGCGGCTTCTGGGTTCAATGGCAGGATGTGAAGGAGTTCGGCGAAAGGCTGGCGACCTACCCAATCCTGCCAGACGCTCCAATCGAAGCCTCATGGGGATACGAACCGTGGGAAGGTGATTCTCTAGTCGTTAGCGTGAAAGTCGCACCGGCGGATAAGCGGGGGAATTCTCGCAGTCCAAGTTTGGCTGCGCGACTACACCGAGAACGGCGAGGGTCAGCCCTCGAATTGTGTTCGCACGACTTTCAAGGCGAATTATCCTGAGCTTGAAAACTTCCGCCATTCCATTGCACGTCTGATGGATGGACAGATTGAAGAGGCAGTTTTGGTCGGGCAGTAGCTGTCCGCTTCCCACCCAATTTCAGCCTTTGGGCGATCGCCGGGGGTTTCGCGCTCATGCTCGACGTTCTCTATGAGCTATTTTATCTGCAACACGTTTGAATCCCGTGTTTGCAAAATATACAATGCCAATTCAATTTGGCGCGGGTGTTGCTACTCGATAGTTGCTAAAGCGAGTAGATAACCGTCGTCGAAAAGAATCCCTTTGTCGGCATGCCATTCATATCCCGGGCTGCGTCAAACTTCGCGTATTTAAAGGCGCTTTCACATGCAGCGATGTCGAAGCGCGGATCCTCTCCAGCTGGGTTCGTCGCGCAATCGATTACTTTGCCGTTTTCGTCAACAAGGACCCTCAGATCTACTTTGCCGCTTAGGCGCTTTCGCACCAGATCTGTAGGATAGGCTTCCTGTGTACGCATAGCCCAGATAATTTGCTGCCTTGGCATCGGCTCGCGCGATAATGTTGCGATGATTTTGGGGTCCAGACCTTTGGAAATTAGCAAGTCATCGATGCATTGCTGCATGACCCCCATTACTTGCTCCAGAGATCCAGTTTCGATTAACAATTCCTGCTCAAATGCATCCGTAACCTGCAACCCGGTGATTTCCTTCGCTCGCTCCTGACGTTTTTCGGCGCTCCATGGAACGTTGAAGCCGTTCGAACGAGCCTGTTCCCGGGCTGCTTCATTCTCGCTTTGGCGAAATATGTCGCTGTTGAAAATCAAACCGCGAACGCCATTGTCGTAAGCCCCAATGACTGCACTTACCTGATCAGTTGGCGCATCGTCCGGCTGGAACCGAGTCTTGGGTGCTTTGGACAGTGGCACAAGAGTTTCTGCTGAGAAGCGATACCCTGAATTGAGCGCCCAATCCGAAATTGTCGAATTCCACAGTGAGGTCATGCCCCTCTCCTGCAAAATTTCGCCGAATTGCACAGCTCTGATCCTTGAAGTCGACGACCCATGGAGAGGCTGGCTTAAACACGAGCCTCTGTTCGGCAGAGCGCGCATCCGCGCCAGATGCCAGACTGGCAATTGCGCCCAGCGCTGCGATCAGTTTCCTCATTCGTACCCTATGAAGCCTATGCGGCAGCGATGCCTAAGGCAACCTCGAATAGTCCGCTTTTTCTTCGCCTCATAACGCCGTTCGCTTCGCCAATTTGAGATGGGATCAGGGCTCGGGGCACTCGTTCCGCAGAAGGTGATGATGCTTCAGGCCCTTCAGCCCGGAATTCGCCCACGCCGTCTATTCGCCCTTGGCATCTTTCGCTTCCAGCCTTTGGGCGATCGCCGTGATAAGCTGTTCGAACTGCTCGTTGCCGCGGATGTTGATATCGCGCTGCGGGAAGGGGATTTCGACATCATGTTCCTTGAACAGCCACCACAGCCGCTTGAGCACATCGGAGCGGACATTGCCGATCCCTTCCTCCGGGTCTCGGATCCAGCACTGGATCACGAAATTGACCGAACTGTCGCCATACCCTTCGAGCCAGACCGACGGCGGCGGGACCTTGAGGATGCGCGGCGCTTCGCCGGCCGCTTCGAGCATGAGCTTTTCGGCCAGGTTGAGATCCGCCATGTAGCTGACCCCCACCGGCACCTGAATGCGCACATTGCGGTCTGAATAGGACCAGTTCTCCACCTGATTGACCATCAGATTTTCGTTGGGAATCAGATATTCGCGCTGATCGCGGGTGGTGATCGACACCGCGCGGATGCCGATCTTGCGGATCTGGCCGAAGGTCGAATTGCCCGACTGATCGGCAATCGCGATCACATCGCCCGGCTTGATCGACCGGTCCATCAGCAGGATGATGCCCGAAATCAGATTGCCGAAAGTCTTCTGCAACCCGAAGCCCAGCGCCAGGCCGAAGGCGCCTGAGAACACCGCCAGCGCGGTGAGATCGATCCCCAAGAGGTCGATCCCGATCAGGATCGACAGCGCCCACACGGCCATGGTGGTGAGCTTTTCGGCGAGCAGCTGCTGCGTCTGGTCAAGCCGGGTCAGCTTGGCCAGGCCCCAATGGGCGAAGCGGCTGCCCAGCCGGGCGCATACGATCACGCCCACGATCACCATCAGCACCACCGAGGCGCTCCACAGCGAAAGATGGGTGCTGCCGATATCGACCGAATAGGAATCGAGCGTCTTGACCACGGTCCCGATCGGGCCCCGGTCAGCCGCGACCTTATTCGCCAGATCGGTTGCGGCCGCGACATCGCCGTTCGGGCTTGGAGTGGGGGCAGGCGCGCTCGGGCTTGCAGTCACCGCATCCTGCGGGGCCTCTTCTGCCGGGGAATTGGCCAATTGACTGATCATCCGCGCTCCATCGCCGCGAAGCCCTTGTCGAGGTCCGCGATCAGGTCGTCAACCTCCTCAAGCCCGATCGACAGGCGGATGCCGAGCCGGTCGGCCGGATCGCTGCCTGCGGGCGGCCAGGGGCTGGCGCTGCGGCTGGAGGCAGGATCGAAGGGGATCGCCAGGCTTTCAAACCCGCCCCAGCTATAGCCGATCCCGAACAGGCGCAGCGCATCGATCAGGCGCGCCCGTGCGGCCTCGTCCCGGCCCTTGAGGATGAAGCTGAACAAGCCGCAGCCGCCGCTGAAATCGCGCGCCCACAGCGCATGGCCGGGCGCGCCGGGCAACATCGGGCACAGCACGCTGGCCACTTCGGGCCGGGCAGACAGCCATTCGGCAATCGCCAGCGCGCTGCGGCTTTCCCGTTCCAGCCGCACGCCCAGCGTGCGCAATCCGCGCAGCGCCAGCGCGGCATCGTCGGGCGAGACCACCTGGCCCAATTGCTGCGAGATCCGGCGGATGCGGGTGAAATGCGGCTCTGCCGCGCTGACGCTGCCCATCATCAGATCCGAATGGCCGCCGACATGTTTGGTGAGCGACATGATCGCAATGTCGCAGCCGTGCTTCAGCGCGGCAAACCCGGTCGAGCAGGCCCAGGTATTGTCGATCAGGCTGACCGCGCCCCTGGCGCGTGCAATCGCGGCGAGGGCGGGGATATCGCAGATTTCCATCGTCAGGCTGCCCGGGCTTTCGAGCAGCACGGCTTTGGTCTTGTCGCAGAACTGCGCCTCGAAACCGGCGGGATCGAGCGGATCGAACCAGCGCGTTTCGACCCCCATCCGCTTGAGCAGACCATCGGCCAGCGCCCGGCTCGGCTGATAGGCATTGTCGCACATCAGCAGCACATCGCCGCTGCGCAGCACCGCCAGCAGCGCCCCGGCTATCGCTGCCACCCCGCTGGGATAAAGCTGGGTGCCCGCAGCGCCCGGCTCAAGCTCGGTCAGCGCTTCGGCCAGCGCCCATTGCGTCGGCGCACCGCGCCGCCCGTAATAGAACTGCCCGTCCTCATTGGGGCGCCCGCCGGCCAGATCGGCGCTGTCGGCGTATAGATGCGTGCTGGCGCGCCATATGGGGACATTGACGACCCCGCCGGGGGTGCCGGCCACGCCGGTCCATGCGCTGGGCCTGCCGGCTCCGACCAGCCGGGTGCCCGGCCGCTCCGTGCCCTTGTGCTCAGCCATCCTGCAAGGCTGACCCGGTCGCCTTGGGCGTATCGGGGTCTGCCGCCCATTCGCTCCAGCTGCCGTCATACAGCGCGACATCATCATCCTTGCCCAGCAGGTGCAGCGCAAAGCACAGCACCGCCGCCGTCACCCCGCCGCCGCAGGTGGTGGTGACCGGCTGGGTGAAATCCACCCCGGCACTTTCGAAGGCGCGGCGCAGGCCCTGCTTGTCCTTGAAGGTGCCATCGGGATTATAGAGTTCGTAAAACGGCAGGTTGATCGAGCCGGGGATATGGCCGCTTGGCACTCCGGGGCGAAAATCGGGCACTTCGCCGCTGAACCGGCCCGCATCGCGCGCATCCACCACCTGCTCTGCCTGGCTGGCGAGATTGGCGAGCATATCGGCCTTGCTGCGGACTTTCTTCGGCTCATGCCAGGCGGTGTAATGGCGCGAGCGGAGCGATTGCACCCCGCTTTCGAGCGGGCGGCCTTCGGCCTTCCATTTCACCAGCCCGCCATCGAGGATCGCGACATTCTGCGCGCCGAACAGCTTGAACATGAACCAGGCGCGGCTGGAGGTCTTCACTTCGCTATCGTCATAAACGACGATCCGGCTGCCATCGCCCAGGCCCAGCTTCTGCATGCGGCTGGCGAACATTTCTGCAGAGGGCAGCGCGGCGGGGACTGCGCTGGCGGGATCGACCAGCCCGGCCAGATCCATAAAGACCGCGCCGGGGATATGCCCTGTCTCATATTCCGCGCGGGCATCGCGCCCGGCCATGGGCAGGTGGCTCGAGGCGTCGACAATCCGCAGGTCGCTCGACCCGATTTCCTCCGCGAGCCATTCTGTCGAAACCAGTGATTCCATTCGCGCGCTCCTCATCGCGTGATCTGCGAGAGTTAGTCTCCCGCTTTAGGCGCGTCGAGTGTTGTTCAAGAAAAGATTTTCTGCGTGACGTCTCGGTAAATTCGCGGACCCAGATCGAGCCGGAAGGGCTGGAGCCCGGCGCCGGGCCGTGGTGAACGCTGGCCGACCAGCGTGGTGCGGATGATCGCGCCATTGCCGCCCTGCGCGGTCTCCACCCGCAGCCGCGCGAGCGGCACGAACAGCGCCGCCTGGCCCTTGATGATCGGGCGGATCTGCGGGAAGGGCAGGCGGAATTCGCCGGTTACCTGGATCGTTTCGCCCGGCCTGATCCGCTCGACCGCATGGCACGGGCTCAGCACATGGTCTGCGCTGGCGATCTGTTCTTCGGGCGAGAGCGAGGCATGGGCGGAGATCATGTCGCCCGCAATGGCGATTCCGGCCAGCGGAGCCTTGCCGATATTGGTCAGAGTGATCCGGTAGCTCAGCGTTGCCGCGGTGAGCGAGATGGCCAGTTCGCGCGCCTCGACCGCGATCGTCAGCGGGCCGCGCTCCTCTTCCTCGTCCTCCTCCGCAGGCGGCGCGGGGGCAGCGGGGGTGGGCGCGGGCGCAGCGGCGGGCGAGAACCGCGGCTGCGGCAGATCCAGCGGCATCTGCTCGGGCGCAGGCTGCGCCGGGTTATGTGGCTGGAGCCGGGGCCGCTCGATCACCGGCGCGGGCAGCAGCTTGTAGCGCGGGCGGCGCAGCCACCACCATCCGCCCAGCCCCGCGCCCAGCACCGCCAGAGCGCCCAGCAAGGCCAGCCAATGATCGGCCAGGAACGCGCCCGCTCCGCCGGTCTGCGCGGCTGGCGCCTCGGCCAGCGGGGCAGGGGCGGGGGCAGGTTCGGGCTTGAGCGAGGAGAAGGCCGGCCGGGCATCCGCCTGCGGCTCCGCCGTCGGGGTTTCCAGCGGCTGCCCTTCCTCCGCATCGGGGGCGGCGCTGGCGGATGGCTGCGCGCTGGGCTCGGCGGTTGGCTTTGCGCCGGGCTTTGCGGCGGGCGTGGCGCTGGGCGCAGGCTGGGTGCCCGGTTTGGCTGTCGCTGCGCCGGTGGGCTTGGCGGCGGGCGCAGGAGCCGGAGTTGGCGCGGGTTCGGCCGGGGCCGGCGTTGGAGTTGGGGCCGGGGCCGGGGTCGGTGCCGGGGTGGGCCGAGGGGTCGGGCGCGGGGTCGGGGTCGCAACTGGGCGCGGGGGCGCTTCGCCCGGCGCCACCGGGCCCTGGACCCTGGGCGTGCCGCCCGGCGGCAGCTGGAAATCCCCCACCGAAGCGGCGGCGGGCGCAAAGGGCGCGGCCATCAGCGCCGCCCCCAGCACCGATCCGGCCAGCAAAGCAGGCAATCGCTCAGGCAATCGCTCGGGGCGAAGAACAGATTTGGGAGCTTTCGGCATGATCCCCATTGGTGCGCCCGGATATTGGTTAAGGCTGGAAGCGCAGGGCGCGCTGAATAGCGGCTGAATTGGTCCAGTCAAACCGGTGACTTGTGCGCCGCGCAGGTTCGCGGCATCAGCGGTGCATGAGTGATACGCCCCAGACCCCGAAACCGCTCCATCTCGGCCAGGCCAGCAGTCTGCCCGCCTCGCCGCAGGCGGCGGTGCTCGATTATGTGCCCAACCCGCGCGCGGATGAGCTGTATCTGGTACGCTTTGCCGTGCCGGAGTTCACCTCGCTCTGCCCGGTCACCGGCCAGCCCGATTTCGCCCATCTGGTGATCGATTATGCGCCCGGTGTCACCATCGTCGAATCGAAAAGCCTCAAGCTGTTCCTCAGCAGCTTTCGCAATCACGCCGGGTTTCATGAGGATGTCACCGTCGGCATCGGCCAGAGGCTGACCCGGGAGATGACACCGAAATGGCTGCGCATCGGCGGCTATTGGTATCCGCGCGGGGGCATCCCGATCGATGTCTTCTGGCAGTCCGGCCCGGCGCCCGCAGGGCTGTGGGTGCCGGACCAGGGCGTCGCTTCCTATCGCGGGCGGGGCTGACACCCTTTGCACCTTGACGGACCAGCGCCTAACCACCGGCAGCCTGCCGCGCCCAGCTGACGATCGCGGCCGGCGGCATCGCGCCCGATTGCCGCGCAATCTCGCGCCCCTTGGAAATCAGCACCATGGTCGGGATTGACTGGATGCCATAGCGCGCGGCGATCGCCTGCTCGGCCTCGGTATCGAGCTTGCCCAGCCGCATCGCCGGCTCCAGCTGCGCGGCAGCTGCAGCAAAACTCGGGGCCATCTGCCGGCACGGCCCGCACCAGGAAGCCCAGAAATCCACCAGCAAGGGAATATCCGCGCGCGCCGCATGGGCCTGGAAATTGGCGGAGGTAAGCACCACCGGCGCGCCGCCAAACAGCTTTGCCCCGCATTTCCCGCATTTGCCCCCGGCGGAAAGCTTGACGGCCGGCACACGGTTCGGCGCGGCGCAGGCGGGGCAGGGAATGATCTTGGCATCGGACATGGGGGTGGCTCTCCTGCCCCCTAGATAGGGATGGAGGGCGCGTGGGGGAAGGTGGGGCGGTGGCGCAATGGCTCGGCGGCGATGGACACCCGACCCCGCGCCTGCGGGATGCATCCCGTTGAAGCAGTGTAAAAATCCGCTTTGGGCAAAAGTGAACCGCCTGCGTGTGGAGCGGGTTAGCGCTGATCCGTGGGCTACTCGCCTTGATGTAAGCTGCTGATCTTGTGTTGTAATCCTGGCGCTGGGCGCGAGTGGTGCGTGATCCATGGAAAACAGGGTGTTTCGGCCAGGCGCGGGAGGAGGTCGGCGGCGCGCAGGATGTGCCCATAAATTCAGCCTGACGGAATTGCTGCCGCATCCGTGCTGCCGCGCGCCACCTTGAATTGCCGCCCTGGCCTGCCATATGCGAGCGGCAGCGGCTTTTGGGGATCGGTGGAATGCAGGAATATGCGCGGGCGATGATCGCTGCGGCGGCCTATGCGGCGATCACCGGCGAGGATGTGGCGAGCATCTACAGCTATTCCACCTCGCTCTATCGCAACCTCGAGGCGAGCTTTGCCGATGGGCAGATCCGGGGCTTCGATTATCTGCGCAATGCGCGTTTCGAAGGGGTGCCGGCCAATCTGTTCGACTATCGCGACCGCGCCTATGTGGGGATGACAATCGCCGGCGGGGCGGCCGAGGGCTTTCATCATGGGGCGGGCCATCACTACCGCGCAGAGCTGCGCGGGAATGTGATCGCATTTTATGATTATGGCGCGGGCAGCTGGTTCAACTACGCGGTGTGACGCTTTGATCCTGCGGGCCAATGGCGCCGGTGCGCCCTGGGCCGGGCCAAATGATTTTCCTACACGCAGCCGATCTGCGATGATCCCGGCGGCTCTTTCCCACCGTCAAAACCGCAGCATCCGCCCGCCGCATCATTCCGCAGCGACGCGGCATTCTTGCACAAACTTGTCATGCGTCATTTGGGTGAGTTTAGTGACTTTAGCGAGTTTGGCGCCGCGCCCGATCCGCCGCGCGGCAAGGCCGCAATTGAGAGACTATTGCGAGACTATGGTGCCGGCTAGAGGATTTCGAACCCCTGGCCCCCTGATTACAAATCAGGTGCTCTACCAACTGAGCTAAGCCGGCCCATCCGTGGATTCGTCGACCCTTTGCTCCAACCCGGGCCGAAGGTCCAGCCCCCGCTTTGCGCGACCGGCGTTTCGCAGCCTTATGGGCCGCGGCGTTCCTCGCGCAGCCGGGCCCAATAGGCCATGCGTTCGATCACCTTGCGTTCGAACCCGCGTTCCACCGGCTGGTAATAGTCCTGCGGCGCCATGCCTTCGGGCCAATAATCGGCGCCGGAAAAGCCCCCTTCGGCATCATGGTCATAGGCATAATTCGCGCCATAGCCGATATCCTTCATCAGCTTGGTCGGGGCGTTGAGAATATCGGCCGGCGGGGCGAGCGAGCCAGTCTCGATCGCGCTCTTCCACGCGGCCTTTTGTGCCTTGTAGGCCGCGTTGGATTTGGGCGCGGTGGCCAGATAGAGGCAGGCCTGGACGATCGCCAGCTCGCCTTCGGGGCTGCCGAGGAAGCTGTAGGCATCCTTGGCGGCAAGGCATTGGGTCAGTGCCTGCGGATCGGCCAGGCCGATATCCTCGCTGGCGAAGCGCACCAGCCGCCGCAGCACATAGAGCGGCTCCTCCCCAGCGGTGAGCATCCGCGCCAGATAATAGAGCGCGGCCTGCGGGTCGGACCCGCGCAGGCTTTTATGGAGCGCGGAAATGAGGTTGTAATGCCCGTCGCGGTCCTTGTCATAGACTGCGACCCGGCGCTGGAGAAACTTGCCGAGCGCCGCGGGATCGAGCTTCTCGGCGATATTGGCGCTGTAGAGCGTTTCGGCCTGGTTGAGCAGGAAGCGCCCGTCGCCGTCGGCCGAGGCGAGCAGCGCCTCGCGCGCATCGGCGGTGAGCGGCAGCGGCCGTGCCTCCAGCGCCTCGGCGCGGGCCAGCAGCACGCCCAGCGCGGCGGAATCGAGCCGGTGGAGGATCAGCACCTGCGCCCGGCTGAGCAGCGCGGCGTTGAGTGCGAAGCTGGGATTCTCGGTGGTCGCGCCCACCAGAGTGACGGTGCCGCGCTCGACAAAGGGCAGGAAGCCATCCTGCTGCGCGCGGTTGAAGCGGTGGATCTCGTCCACGAACAGCAGGCTGCGCTGCCCGGCCCTGGCGGCGGTCTCGGCCTCGGCAAAGGCCTTCTTGAGCTCCGCCACGCCGGAGAACACCGCGCTGATCGCCATGAAGCGCATTCCCACCGCTTCGGCGAGCAGCCGGGCGATGCTGGTCTTGCCGGTGCCGGGCGGCCCCCACAGGATCATGCTCGACAGTCGGCCCGCAGCGACCATCCGCCCGATCGCGCCATCCGGCCCGGTGAGATGGTCTTGCCCGATAATCTCGGAGAGCTGCGCCGGCCGCAGCCGATCCGCCAGCGGGGCATCGGCGCGGGGCGCATCGGGCGCGGTCTGCGGCGGGTCGTCAGCGAAAAGGTCAGCCATCGCGCGCACCATAGATGGCTGTGCGAAATTTTGCCCGCGGAATTGCGACCCTCTTGACACAGAGTATCTAAGATATATCTTAAGCGTATCGCAATTCACGATGACAGGACAATTTACAATGCATAGACACAAACACGGCCGGGGCCATGGGCACCGCAATCACGGCGGGCCGGGCGCTCCCTGGTGGGACAAGATTTCGCAGCTGGCCGGAATCGCCCGGGGGTTTGACGATTGGGGCAAATCCGGCCCCGGCAATTTCGGCGGCTTCGGCGGGCCAGGCGATTCGGGGCATGGGCGCGGGGGCCGGCGCGGGCGGATGTTCGGCTCGGGCGAGCTGCGGCTGGTGCTGCTGAAGCTGATCGCGGACGAAGCGCGCCACGGCTATGAGCTGATCAAGTCGCTCGAAGAGCTGACCGGCGGCACCTATTCGCCCAGCCCGGGGACGATCTATCCCACGCTCTCGCTGCTCGAAGACGAAGGCGTGATCGAAGCCTGCGAAGGCGAGGGCGCGCGCAAGGCCTTTGCCGCGACCGAACAGGGCAAGGCCGAGCTGGCCGAAAAGTCTGCCGAAGTCGAAGCGATCCTCGCCCGGCTGGCCGGCTTTGCCGAGCGCGAGGAGCGGGGGCACAAGCCCGAACTGCTGCGCGCGATGGCCAATCTCGGCAGTGTGCTGCGGCATCGCTATCGCGGCGGAAGTTTCGACCGCGCGACGCTGGAAGAAATCGTCGATATCATCGATGATGCCGCCAAGCGGATCGAACGGCTTTGACCAGGCTGGAAATCTTGCGCCGGCGCCACACCCCGGCGCTGGCGCAGGCCAAGGAGAATTCAGTGACCACACGTACCACCATCGCCGCCGTGCCCACCGCCAGCGGCAGCCGCTACCTTCAGCAGATCTGCAAACATTGGGCGCATAATCTGGAGGTGTCCTTCACCCCCGAACAGGGCACGATCCGCTTTCCGGCAGAGGGCCGCGGCGGGACCTATCCGGGCGACGCCCTGGTCACGCTCACCGCCGGGCCCGATGCACTCGAAGTCCGGATCGATGCCAGCATGGACGAGCAGCGCGACGGGATGAAAACCGTCATTGCCCGCCATCTCGATCGCTTTGCCTTTCGCGAGGCGCCGCTGAGTTTCGACTGGCACGACGCGGCCTGAGCAACGCAAGCGGCGTTCAGGCCTCCGCCCGCTGCCGGATCAGCCGGAGATAGGTATCGACCATCGCCTGGTTGATCCGGTCCCAGTCAAAATCGAGGCTGCGCGTCTCGCCCGCCTTGCCGTGGCGGGCGCGCAGTTCGGGCTGTTCGATATAGGTCTGCAGCGCATCGGCGAATTGCGGCACCGCATTGGGCTCGACCATCTTGCCCGAAACCCCGTCGGTGACGAGGAAATCCGCCCCGGTCGCGCGTGCGGCGACGACCGGCTTGCCGCTGGCCATCGCCTCCAGCGTCACATTGCCGAAAGCTTCGGTAACCGAAGGGTTGAGCAGCACATCCATGCCCGCCACCACCCGGCCGATTTCGGGCGGGGCCTGCAGCCCGGTGAACACCGCATCATCGGGCAGATGGGCGGCAAACCATTCGCGCGCCGGCCCCTCGCCGATCACCAGCACCCGGTGCGGCACCTCGCGCCGCTTCAGCTCGGCGATCGTATCGCAAAAGGTATCGAGCCCCTTTTCCATCACCACCCGGCCGAGAAAGCCGATTACGACCTCATCATCTGCAAAACCCTGCGCCCGGCGCCACTCCATATCGCGGCGCTTGGGATTGAAGGTCTCGCGGTTGACCCCGCGCGACCAGATCCCGATGTCGTGATGCATCCCCTGTTCCAGCAGCACTTCGCGCATGGTTTCGGCCGGCGCGACCAGCCCGTCAGCACGGAGATAGAATTTCCGCAGCCAGCGCTCGACCGCCGGCTCGATGAAGCCGAGGCCATAATAGCGCGGATAAGTCTCGAACCGGGTGTGGACCGAGGCGAGCACCGGCACGCCATTGTCGCGGCCCCATTTGGCCGCCTGGCGCGAGGCGAAGTCCGGGCTCGCGATATGGATCATATTCGCCCCGAATTCGAGGAACTTGGCGCGCGCTTCGCCATAAAGACCCATCGGGAAGCGATATTCTGCGCGGCCGGGCAGGGCGAAGGACGGGATCGAGATCAGCTCGCCAGTCGGCACGACCTGCGGATTGGGCACCGTCGGGGCGAACACCCGCACTGAAGCACCATGATCGAGCAGATAGCCGACCAGCAGATTGAGCGCCTGCGTCGGCCCATCGCGCACCATATTGTAATTGCCGCTGATCAGAGCGATGCGAAGTTGGGAAATGTCCATTCTGGTCCGGTGCTTTAGGAGCCGACAGCGCTTCAAGCAATGGCGCTGACAGCCGCCTGTGCATTGCCTGTGTTACTGCCTTGAGAAGCCGTGGCGAGCGGGCTTGGTGCTGCGAGCCAGAGAGCTTCGCCGCTCCCCCCAGCGCCGCGGTTCGGGTGACCTGGGTTATGCCTGTGCGGAATCGATGGGGCTTCGGGCAGAGCAGCCATGGGAAGCCGCAGGGCAGCTTTGCGGCGGGCAGGAAAATGATCATCGGGCAAGGCAAATCGCCCGGCGCGGGCGGTGGAACCTGCGGCCAGCTATAGGCTTACCCCAGCTGCTGCCATAGCTCGATCTTCACCCCGTCAGGATCGAGCAGCCACGCGAATTTGCCGTAGCTTTCGTCCAGGCTGCCGAGGATTTCGACGCCCCTGGCTTTGAGCAGTTCGACAAAGCCATCAAGATCGTCGACCCGCAGATTGAGCATGAAGCTGCCCTGGCTGGGCTGGATATAGCTGTCATCGGCGAAGTGGCTGATCAGTGAAAAGGGCGCCGGGGCAGTTTCTTCCGACCAGTCGAGCTGGGGGCCATGTTCGCCGTCGATCCCCAGAATGTCGCGATACCAGGCGCGGGTCGCTGCCGGGTCTTTCACGACATAGAACACGCCGCCCAATCCTGTAACCCTGGGCCCGGTATTCCTGGGCCCAGTTGCCTTGGGCCCGGTGAGCTTGGCCATCTGCCGCCTCCATCTATCGAGGCGGCAAGCCTAAATCACCGGGCAGCCAATGTCAGGCAGCTTCTTTGCGGCGGAACTTCTTGCGCTCATGCGGGTCGAGCAGGGTTTTGCGCAGGCGGATGCTCTTGGGGGTAACCTCGACCATCTCGTCATCGTCGATATAGGCAATCGCCTGTTCCAGCGTCATCACCCGCGGCGGGGTGAGGCGGATCGCGTCATCCTTGCCGGTCGAGCGGAAGTTGGTCAGCTGCTTGCTCTTCATCGGGTTGACTTCGAGATCATCCGGCTTGGCGTTTTCGCCGATGATCATCCCCTCATAGACCTTTTCCTGCGGGCTGACGAACAGCACGCCGCGCTCTTCCAGCATGTTGAGCGCATAGCCCACCGCCTCGCCGGTGCCGTTGGAAATCAGCACGCCATTGGCGCGGCCCGCGATGGCGCCCTTGTGCGGCCCATATTTTTCGAACAGCCGGTTCATGATCCCGGTGCCGCGCGTGTCGGACAGGAACTCGCCGTGATAGCCGATCAGGCCGCGGCTGGGCGCGCTGAAGGTGATGCGCGTCTTGCCGCCGCCGCTGGGGCGCATGTCGGTCATCTCGCCCTTGCGGGTCGCCATCTTCTCGACGACGGTGCCGGCATATTCCTCGTCGACATCGATCACCACGGTTTCATAAGGCTCAGTGCGCTTGCCGCTTTCGTCCTCGCCATAGAGCACGCGCGGGCGGCTGATGCCGAGTTCGAAGCCTTCGCGGCGCATCGTCTCGATCAGCACGCCGAGCTGCAATTCACCGCGCCCGGCGACTTCGAAGCTGTCCTTGTCGGCGCTTTCGGTGACGCGGATCGCGACATTGCTTTCCGCTTCGCGCTCAAGCCGGTCGCGGATCATGCGGCTGGTGACCTTACTGCCTTCGCGCCCGGCCATCGGGCGAATCATTCACCGCAAAGCGCATCGACAGGGTCGGCGGATCGATCGGCTGGGCCTGGAGCGGCTCGGTCACGGCGGGATCGCAGATGGTGTTGGACACGGTCGCATCGGTCATGCCCGCGATCGAGATGATGTCGCCCGCGCGGGCTTCATCCACCGGCACGCGTTCGAGCCCGCGGAAGGCCATCAGCTTGGAGGCGCGGCCGGTTTCGATAACCTTGCCGTCCATATCCAGCGCGTGGATCGGGGAATTGACCTTCACCGTGCCGCTCTGGACCTTGCCGGTGAGGATGCGGCCAAGGAAGTTGTCACGGTCAAGCAAGGTGACGAGGAATTTGAACGGGCCGTCAAAATCCGCCTGGGGCGGGGCGACATGTTCGATGATCTTGGCGAACAGCGGGGTGAGATCTCCCGAACGCGCATCGATATCCTCGCTGGCATAGCCATTGCGGCCCGAGGCATAGAGTACCGGGAAATCGAGCTGCTCGTCCGAGGCATCGAGACTGACGAACAGGTCGAACACCTCGTCCAGAACTTCAGAGGCGCGGCCATCGGGGCGATCGATCTTGTTGACCACCACGATCGGCTTGAGGCCCAGCGCCAGCGCCTTGCCGGTGACGAATTTGGTCTGCGGCATTGCGCCTTCGCTGCTGTCAACCAGCAGGATCACGCCATCGACCATCTCAGGATGCGTTCCACCTCGCCGCCGAAATCGGCGTGTCCGGGCGTATCGACGATATTGATATGCACGGTCTCCCCGCCTGCAGGCGGGGTCCATTCGACGCTGGTGCATTTGGCAAGGATGGTGATCCCGCGCTCTTTTTCGAGATCGTTCGAATCCATCGCGCGTTCTTCCACGCGCTGATTGTCACGAAAGGTGCCGGACTGGCGGAAGAGCTGATCGACCAGCGTGGTCTTGCCGTGGTCGACGTGGGCGATGATCGCCACGTTGCGGAGGTTCATACAATATCCTGGATGTCGCGGAGCTGCGGTTCGCGGGCGCCCATAGCTTAGATTGTGCGAGCGCGAAAGAGTATTGGCGCACCATTGCACCGGCGCGCGAGCTTTTTCGAAATCGGCGGATCGCTGCCTGCGGCTTGGGCGGTCGAAATCCTGCTGCAATGCGGCATTGTCAATGGCTGGGGCCTGTGGCCGAATCGGTACCGATAGATACTGTGTCTCGCGGGCAACACGGAAGGTTTCGAAAGTAACCAGTCGACCGAAAGCCGATTGTATGAAATCCGCTGTAAACCTATGTGTGGCACAGAACTCCGGGCTTTTCGGCAAACCTCGCGAGAAGGTTGTGGAATGGTACCAGGGGATGGAGAGATGGAGCCTCAAATGAAAAATCAAGCTTCGGGTTATGGAGGCGCCCTGCGCGCCGTTTTGATGCTCAGTGCCGGCGCCTTGGCTGCCGCGCTGCCTGCTGCAGCTTTCGCGCAGGAGGAAAGTTCCGGCAGTGAGGCTTCCTCCGGTGATGAGGCAGCCGTGGGCAATGAAATTCTGGTCACCGCGACCAAGCGCGAACAGACGCTGCAACAAACCCCGGTCGCGGTTTCGGTGGCCACCGGAGAGGCGATCCAGCGCGCTGAAATCCGCGATCTGAAGGACCTTCAGACGATCGTGCCGTCGCTGCGGGTGAGCCAGCTGCAAAGCTCTGCCAATACCAATTTCATCATTCGCGGGTTCGGCAATGGCGCGAATAATGCCGGGATCGAGCCTTCGGTGGGCGTGTTCGTCGATGGCGTCTATCGCAGCCGCACTGCCTCGCAGGTCAATGATCTGCCCAATGTCTCGCGGATCGAGGTGCTGCGCGGGCCGCAATCGACCCTGTTCGGCAAGAATGCCTCGGCCGGCGTGATCTCGATCATCACCGAAGAGCCGCAGTTCGATCTGGGCGGCTCGGTGGAGGCGAGCTACGGCAATTACAATGCCGTCGTGCTCAAGGGCTATGTCACCGGGCCGGTTTCCGATGCCGTCGCCGTCAGCATGGCGGGCGGCTATTCGAGCCGCGATGGCTACAACCGGGATTTGGCCACCGGTGATCGCACCAATGAGCGCAATCGCTATTTCCTGCGCGGGCAGCTGCTGTTCGAACCGAGTTCGGATTTCAAGGCGCGCATCATCGCCGATTATGACCGGCTGGATGAAAATTGCTGCGGGGCGATCAATCTGCAGAGTTCCGGCGCGACGGCGGTGATCGGCCTGCTTGGCGGGCAGGTGACCGATCCCAACAATCGCTATGCGGGGGTGGTCTACAACAATTTCAATTCGACCAATGACATCCGCAATTGGGGCGTTTCGGGCCAGCTCGACTGGAACCTGGGAACGGTGCAGCTGACCTCGATCACCGCCTATCGCAACAACAGCGCGCGCACCGCGCAGGATGCCGATTTTTCCAGCGCTGACCTGATCCACCCGATCGGAGCCGATGTGAATCTGGATACCTTCACCCAGGAATTCCGGCTCACCACCGATATCGCCGATGTCGCGCATATTCTGCTCGGCGGGTTCTTTATCCATGAGAAGGTTGCCCAGACCGGCGAGCTCAAATGGGGCAGCGATGCGCGCAATTATGCCAGCACTCTGGTCCAGAGCCTGTCGGGCGGGGCGCTCAGCCTGCCGCTGCTCGAAGGCGCCTTTGGCACCTATGAAGGCAATCCGGCGAAATATGCCGGCAAATTCTTCCAGGCGGGCACCGGCAATGACGAGACCTTCGGCCTCAAGAGCCAGGCGATCTCGATCTTTGGCCAGGCGGATTTTGACGTTACCGACCGGCTAACCCTGACGATGGGCGGCAATTACACCAGCGATACGAAGGATTATTCAGCCTCGATCGTGGGCAGCGATGTGTTCTCGCAGATCGATTTCAACAATCCTGCCTATGCCGGCTTCCGCAACACGCTGCTTTATCAGGGCGGCCTGGCGGCGCAGGTCGGCAATGCGCTGATGCTGGGCCGACCGGCGACGGCGCAGGAAATCGGCCAGTTCGCGGCGAATGATTTCGCCACCTACAGCTATATCTCGGGGCTGGTGCAGGGCTATGCCAATGCCAATCAGAACAATCCGGCGGCCAATCCGCTCAACCCGCTGAAAGCGCTGCAATATCTGCCGCAATTCGTGGCCGTCCCCAATGCGGTGGAGGATGGCCATATTCATGATGGCAATTTCTCCTACACCATCCGCCTGGCCTATGACGTCAGCGATGATGTGAATGTCTATGCCAGCTATGGAACGGGCTTCAAGGCGGCATCGGTCAATCTCTCGCGCGACAGCCGGCCGTTGCTGGCCGACATGGCGGCGCTGGCTTCGGCCGGGCTGCTCAAGGTCAATCAGAGCTTTGGCACCCGCTATGCCGATCCGGAAATCTCCAAGGTCTACGAATTGGGGCTGAAGGCCAATGTCGGCAAGGCTTCGGCCAATATCGCGATTTTCAAGCAGGAGATCGCGGGCTTCCAGTCGAACACCTTCACCGGCTCCGGCTTTTCGCTGTCGAATGCGGGCAAGCAATCGACCTTCGGGGTCGAATTCGAAGGCCAGGCCGAGCTGGTTCCCGAATTCACGGTCAATCTCGGGGTTACCTATCTCGATCCGAAATATGATGATTTCGTCTATTCGGCGGTGGGTGATCTTTCGGGCACCAAGCCGGCGGGGATCCCGGAATGGACCGCGATCATCGGCGGCCAATATAACCACCGCCTGGGCAATGGCGACCGGCTAATCCTGGCCAGCTCGTTCCACTATGAATCCGAAGTGCAGATCGCCGATGGCCTGCCGGGCTTCCTCGATCTCGGCGCCGCAGCAGCTGTCGCGGCGGCGGCGCCGTTCAGGCGCGAGGTGAAGGATCTCACGTCATCGATCACCTATGCCTTCGATTCGGGTCTCGAATTGTCGATCTGGGGCCGCAATCTGCTTGATGATCGCTACATCATCCAGATATTCGATTCGGTGGCGCAGCCCCATGCGATCTCCGGCTATGCCAACCAGCCGCGCACCTTTGGCGCGACCGCGCGCTTCAAATGGTGAGCATGCCAGGGTAGTTCACAGGAGGAAGGGGGGAGCCGAGCGCTCCCCTTTTTCTTGCCTGCGCCCCATAATTATGATCGATTTGCCGGCCCGCAGCGCTTTGCGGGGCAAGGGGGAATTGATCATGGAATGGATGCTTATGCCGTTTCGGCGTTATGCCGAATTTTCCGGCCGCTCGCGGCGGCTTGAATTCTGGATGTTCCAGCTGCTCAATCTCATCTTTGCCGCTGTGCTGGCTGGTCCTGCCTATTTCATATTCATACGGCAAATTGTGGCGAGCGTTGAGGCGCAAGAAAACGGAATGGCCGACAATATGGATATGGTCGCCGCGTTCACGAGCAGCCCGATCGCCCTGGCGCTGCTGGGGCTTTACGGTCTTTATGTGCTGATCGCATTTATCCCCGCAATTGCAGTGACGGTGCGCCGCCTGCACGATCGCAACATGTCGGGCTGGTGGTATCTCGGCATCTTCTTGCTGTCCTTAATCCCGCTGGTCGGCCTGCTGGCTTCGCTTGGCTTTCTGGTGATCATGTTCCTCGACGGGACGCCCGGGCCAAACCGCTTCGGGCCGGACCCCAAGGGTCGCGCCGATCTGGGGGTATTCTCCTAAAGCGTCCGCAGCACCTGGGCGGGCCGCGCGCGCAGCAGCGGCAGCGACCCGCCCAGTGCGAAGGCCAGCACCAGCGCCAGCCCGGCACCGAGCACTTCCAGAATGCGCGGCCAGTCGGGCAGCCAGTCAAATTCGAACATCTCGACGATCACCAGCCAGGCCAGCGCGCTGCCCAGCACCAGCGCAACCACCGCGAGCAGGCCCGCCAGCAGGCCATATTCCGCCAGCTGCAGCAGCAGCAATTGCCGCCGGCTCGCGCCGAGTACGCGCAGGATCACATTATCATAGAGCCGGCTCGCCCGCGCCGCTGCAATTGCGCCCAGCAGCACCGCCAGCCCGGCCAGCACCGCCACCGAGGCCGCAGCCAGGATCGCATTGCCCACCTGCGCCAGGATCGTGCGCGCCTCACCCAATACCTGGCCAACTTCGATCACCGAGCTTGAAGGGAACGTGGCGACCAGCTTGCGCAGCAGCGGCCCGGTCTTGGCGCCGGCCGGCAGATCGATGGTTGCGGCAAGGTTATGCGGCGCATCGGCGATGGCATTGGGGGTGAACACCAGCACATAATTGAAACCCAGCGATTGCCAGTCGATCCGGCGGAAGCTGGCGATCCGCGCGGTCCGCTCCACACCCAGCAGGCCAATCGTGAGATAATCGCCGATCTTGAGGCCGACTGCATCAGCCAGCTTTTCGTCGATAGAAACCAGCGGCTCGCCTGAATAGTCCGGCCCCCACCATTTGCCCTGGGTGATTACATTGCCCTCCGGCACGGTGTCGGCATAGGTCAGCCCGCGTTCGCCGCGCAGCGGCCAGGCGCCATCGGGAATTTCCTTGAGATCGGCCACGCGGGTCATGTGGTCCTTCGGTCCAAAGGCCAGGATCTTGCCGCGCAGGGTCGGGACACTGCGGATTGCGGCCTGCGGGCTTTGCGCCTTGACCAGCGCTTCGAAGCTGCCGAGCTCTGCGCGCGGAATGTCGAGCACGAAATAATCGGGCGCCTCGCGCGGGATGCTGCGCTGGATATTGGCATCGAGGCTGGTCTGCACCCCGGCGAGCAGCACGAAGGCCGACAGGCCGAAGCCCAGCGCGGTGACCAGCGCGCCGGTCTGCGCGCCGGGTCGGTGGATATTGGCCAATGCCGAGCGCAGCAGCGGATTGCCAGGGCGGGGGAGCTTTGCAGCCCCCCGACGCAGCGCCAGGCCGAGCAGTGCAAGCAGGCCAAGCAGCACGGCAGCCCCGGCGAGAAACTCCGCGCTCAACAAGGGCTGGGGCGTGCCGATCAGAGCAAGCCCGAGGATGCCTGCCAGCCCGCCGCCGATCGGCAGGGCCAGCGCACGCCAGCTCTGCCCCAGCGGGGCCACGCCTTCGCGCATCAATGCCATGGCCGGGAAGCGCCGCGCCTTGGCCAGCGGCGGCGCGGCAAAGACCAGCGCCACCAGCAGGCCAAAGGCGGCAGCACGCAGCAGCGCGGCGGGATCGAACACCAGCCCGGTCTCGACCGGCAACAGCGCGCCGAGCGCCCAGGCGAGCAGCGGCGTGACGGCAATGCCCGCCGCGACCCCCGCCAGCGCCCCGGCCAATGCCGCCGCGCCCAGCTGAAGCGCATAGATCCGGGTGATGTCGCGGCTCGCAGCGCCCAGGATCTTGAGCGTGGCGATGCTGGTGCGGCGCGCTTCGAGATAGGAGCCGACCCCGCCGCCGATCCCGATCCCCGCGATCACCAAAGCGGCCAGCCCCACCAGCACCAGAAACTGGCCCATCCGCGAAACGAAGCGATCGGCCCCGGGCGAGGCATTGGCGGCAGTGCGATATTCAAAGCCGGAGGAAGGAAAGGCCTTCTCGATCGCCTTGGCGACGGCATCGGCGTCGCGCGGCTTTTCAAAGGCCACGCGATATTTGCCTTGATACATCGCGCCCGGCGCGGTGAGCCCGGCGCTGGCCGGCACGCCAAAGCCGACGATCACCGTGGGGCCAAGCGCAAAGCCTTCCCCCAGGCGATCTGGCTCATTGTCGATAATCCCGCCGACTTTGAGGGTGATCGTGCCGAGCCGGAAGCTGTCGCCCTTGCTGATCCCCAGCCGTTCGGCGGCGCCTTCAGCCAGCCAGGCCTCGCCTGCCGGGGGCTCTGCGGCGGTGCGTCCGTCCTTCAGCGTGAATTTGCCGAACATCGGCCAGTTTTCATCGACTGACTTCAATTCGATCGGCGCGGCAGCCGTGGCCGTGCTCGCATTGGCCTGCATCCTGAGGCCACCCGAGATCTTGCCCAGGCCCTGCAGCATGATCATTTCGCGCGTGGCGAGCGGGCGCTGCCACACCGTTACTTCCAGGTCGCCGCCCAGGATTTCCTGCCCGCGCGCCTGCAATTCGTCGCGGATCGCGCCAGTCAGCGTGCCGATCGCGGCCAGCGCGCCGACCCCCAGGAACAGGCACACCAGCAGCAGCCGCAGCCCCCGGAAGCGACGGTTGAGGTCGCGCCGGGCGATGGCCCATGCGGTGCGCCAGGGCAGCGCGGTCTGCGCAGGGCGGGTCATGCCGGGGCGGTGTCGCTCACAATCACGCCATCCCCCAGGGTCACGATCCGTCCGCAGCGTTCGGCCAGGGCGGGATCATGGGTGATGATCACCAGCGTGGCGCCGGTCTCGGCGCGGCGGGCGAACAGCAGTTCGATAATGTCGGTTCCGGTCGCGGCGTCGAGATTGCCGGTCGGCTCGTCGGCGAAGATCAGCGAGGGGCGCGGGGCGATTGCGCGGGCGATGGCGACGCGCTGCTGCTCGCCGCCCGAAAGCTGCGAGGGATAATGCGTCAGCCGGTGGCCCAGGCCGACTGCCGCAAGCTCGGCCCCGGCGCGCGGCCAGGCATCCGCTTTCCCCGCCAGTTCCATCGGGGTGGCGACATTTTCCTGCGCGGTCATGGTCGGCAGCAGGTGGAAGGCCTGCAGCACGATCCCGATCCGTCCGCGCCGGGCGGCCGCCAGCGCATCCTCGTCCAGCGCGGCAAAATCCTGGCCCGCCACGCGCAGGCTTCCGCCGCCGGCGCGTTCAAGCCCGGACAGCACCGCCATCAGCGAGCTTTTGCCGGATCCCGAAGGGCCCAGCAGGGCGAGCGTTTGCCCGGCCGGCACCGTCAGGTCGATGCCTTTGAGAATGCGCACCTCCGCCTCGCCCTGACCAAGCGACAGAGTGAGATTATGGGCCGCAATCGCAGCCATCTGTTCGGGGGGACTTGCCACGCTGCAGCGATGGCATAGGGAAGGCCCTGCGGGCAAGGAGCTTGGACGATGCAGAGGCGCAATTGGTCGATTGGTCTGGCACTTATGGCGGCGGCAGCGCTGGCCGGCTGCAACAGCGATGCGCCCACCCCCGGCCCCACGCCTACCCCTGCTGAAAGCGCCGCCGCGCCCGATCAGCTTCCGGTGATGGGGCCAGAACGGCATATCCTCGCCTTTGGCGACAGCCTGTTTGCAGGGTACAATCTGGCCGAAGGGGAAAGCTATCCCGCCCGGCTGGAGGTTGCGCTGCGCGCCGGCGGGGTCAATGCCCGGATCGTCAATGCCGGGGTCTCGGGCGATACCAGTGCGGCGGGGCTGCAGCGGCTGACCTTCACGCTCGACAATCAGCCGCTGGCGCCCGATCTGGTGGTGCTCGAACTGGGCGGAAACGATCTGCTGCGCGGGCTCTCACCCAAGGAGACGCGGGCGAATCTCGCCGCGATCCTGACCGAGCTGAAGCGCCGCAAGATCCCGGTGCTGCTGATGGGAATGCGCGCACCGCCCAATCTGGGCGCGGGGTTCCAGCGCGAGTTTGACCGGATCTATCCCGATCTGGCGAAGGATTATGGCGCGGCGCTGGTGCCGTTCTTCCAGGCAGCCGATCTATGACAAGCCCGATCTGCTGCAGGCCGACAAGATCCATCCCACCGCCCATGGAGTCGAGGAGCTGGTCGCCGCGACATCGGCGGCGGTGGAGAAGGCGCTGCCGGCAGACTGATCCCTGATCCTGCGTAAAACAGGGGCTTCAGCCAAGCCGCTCCACCACGCCGCCAGCCACCCGCCAGCTGGCCGCAACGCCCGAAATCCCCACAAAGGGGGCTGGTTCGGTGCCGGTGAGCCAGACCTGCGCCGCGCCTTGGCGCAGCCGCTCGAACAGCGCCTCGCGCCGCAGCGGATCGAGATGGGCGGCGACTTCATCCAGCAGCAGCACGCTGCTGCGCTGGCCCGCCGCCAGAACTCGCATGAGCAAGCGTGATCGCGATCAGCATCGCCTTCTGCTCGCCGGTCGAACACAGATCAGCGGGCTGGCCCTTGCCAGCCATGAGTACTTCCAGCTCGTCGCGATGCGGGCCGGTGAGCGTGCGCTGCGCCGCGCGATCGCGCCGGCGAGCGGCAGCCAGCGCTTCGGCCAGCGCAGCGGCCTCGGTCGGGCCACCGGGCACATAGCGCAGCAGGGGCCGGGCAAAGGGTTCGCTCGGCAGGCTGGCCAGTTCCCCCGCAAGCCGCTCGACCAGCTGCGGCGCGCCCGGCGGCCAGCGCCGCCCCGGCTTCTGCCAGCTGCAGCTTCGATCGCATCGAGCCAGCGTGGATCGGGCTCGGCCGCATGGGACAGGATGCGGTTGCGCTCGCGCAGGGCGGCCTCATAGCGCGCCGCGCGCCGGGCATGGGCGGGATCGAGCGCGAGTGTCAGCCGGTCCATATAGCGCCGCCGCGCTCCGGCGCTGTCGGCAAACAGCCGGTCCATCGCCGGGGTCAGCCAGGACAGCGCAAGCCATTCGCCCAGGCTGATTGCGCTGGCTTCGGCGGAATTGACCTGCACGATGCGGCGTCCGGGGCGCGCGGGATCGGTGCCGGTGCCCAGTTGCACCGGCTCGCCCGCATCGCCGGCGGCAAGTTCGGCGCTGACGGTGAAGCCGCCGGGCCCCTGGCTGAAGGCCATATCGGCCAGCGCGGCGCGGCGCAGGCCCCGGCCGGGGGCGAACAGCGAAATTGCCTCGAGCACATTGGTCTTGCCCGCGCCATTCTCGCCCACGAGCAGGTTGAGCTGCCCGGTGCCGTCGATGCGGCTCGCCCGGTGGTTGCGAAAGGCCGAAAGGGTGATGCGGTCGAGCGCCATCGGTGCCGCAGCGATAGAAGTTTCAGCCCCGGGTGGCCATCGCCAATTGCCGATCCCATGACTTGGTAAAAATTCCCAACTCTCGGCATTTGGCCGGAAGGGAGTCCGCCTGCCACGCGCCAAACTCACGCAATTGCGGCATTTGTTCAAATTGGCACGGCTTCTGCATTAGGTGAACCATCGGCAGGAATGGCCTGCCGCACACCGCTATTTAAGGGGAATTATATGTTCACGTCTTCCACTCTCGCCAGTCGCGTTGCTGCCGGCGCTTCGGCTTTTGCGATCTCCTTCTTCCTGATCGCCGCCAGCTTTGCCCCCCAGGGTGCCTTTGCTGCCGGCCTGGTCGCATGAGCGCGCTTGACCGCAGCCGGGCGGGCAAGGCGCCCGCCCGCCGCTTCCGCCTCGACAAGCCGCACGGCAAGCTGCTGGGCGTTTGCGCCGGAATCGGCAATTATTTCGGGGTCGATGCCAATATCGTGCGGATCGGCTTTGTCGCCGGGACGATCATCGGCTTTGGTTCGCTGATCCTGGTCTATCTCGCGATTGCCCTGATCGCCGATTGAACGGGGGGTGTGCGCGCCGCATCCTCCGTTCGCGGCCCATTTCGGGCCGACCGCGCCGCTATTTGCCCTTGGCGAAGGGTGAAAAATCGGTGCCGGTATCGAACACTTCAACCCCTTCGTGCCGCTTGAGATAGCCGACCACCTGATAGGTCACCGGCGTCAGCACCACTTCCCACAAGGTCTTGATCACCCATTGGGTGAAGGACAGCTTGATCACCGTCGCGACGCTCCAGCCCGGTGCGCCGAGGAAGGCGAGCGGGTAGAACAGCGCACTGTCCGCCGCCTCGCCGAAAATGGTCGATCCGATCGTGCGGCTCCACAGCATCCGCCCCTCGGTGAGGATCTTCATCTTGGCGAGCACGAAGCTGTTGACGAATTCGCCCGCCCAGAACGCGATCAGCGAGGCGAACACGATCCGCGGCGTATTGCCGAAAACCGATTCATAAGCGGCCTGGTTTGGCGCGGTTACCTTCTGGCCCATGATCTCATAAGTGTTGGAAGCCAGCGCCCATTCAGGGGCGGAGGGGATATTGACCACCACCCAGGCCATGAACACCATGAAGATCAGCGCCACGAAGCCGGCCCAGATGCAGCGCCGGGCATGGGCATAGCCATATACCTCGGTCATCACATCGCCGATGATATAGCTGATCGGGAAGAACAGCACGCCCGCGCCGAAGGTCAGCGTGCCCAGCAGCGGCAGCTCGATCTGCGCCTGCTTGGCCGCCCCGATCAGGTTGGACAACAGCAGGATCGCGACGAAAGCCGCCATCACATAGTCGAAGAAGCGGAAATTGCGCCGCGCGCCTGCGTGGCCATCGATACGCTGCGTGTGCTTGCTCATCGGCGCTGACTAACCCGATTTGCGCTATCCGCAAAGCGCGCTAATGCACACCCGCGCGCGCCCGTAGTTCAACTGGATAGAGCACGAGCCTTCTAAGCTTGGAGTTGCAGGTTCGAGTCCTGCCGGGCGCGCCAGTTTTCTGCTCCCTTTCAGGCGCAGGCCATGCACAGGGTTGCCGTGGGCAGGGCCTCCAGCCGCTGGACACTGATTTCTCCGCCGCATTTGGTGCAGTTGCCGTAGGTGCCGTTTCCGATGCGCAGCAGGGCATTGCGGATGGCGGTGATTTCGTTGCGGAGCACGTCATCGACCCCGGCCAGCGCCTCGTCATCGGCCAGATCGATCGCCTGTTCTTCGGAATCGGCGTCCAGCGGCTGGCGCAGATTGTCCTCAATCACCTCGGCGCGGGCGATCAGTGCGGCAAGCTGTCTCTTCAGCGTCTGTTCGAGGGCTGTGTAATCGCTCATCGCTTGTATCCCATCATTGGCGGCGGATCCCGCATGCTTATGTTCTCGGCCATAGTCTGGGGCGGATCATTGCGCCGCGTCAACTTTTCCGCACCGCCGGTGGGTGTGCGACAACCATATGTCGGCGCGCTTTACAGCACTGGAGGCGTTAAGTTTTTGCGAACCATCGTCTGGCGCAGAATTGCGGATGGGCTGCAAATTGGCACGGGGGTTGCAAAGTTAGGGGCGTACCGTCTCCTGGTACCCACAATTCGAATAGAGGCGGGATCGGTCCCTGTCCCCCCACACGAAACGGTCTGCCGGTTCCGCCTCTCGAATTTGAAAAGAACTCACTAAATTTTGCCTCAAGCGCCGGCGCGGGCATCCGCCCGCTTGGCTGGCGCGCCATAAGGCGCGGCGAACGTTCGCGCCTGCTGCCCCTGAGGGACCGATCCACCAGCTAGAACGACCTCGCGCGCAAGTCTGGTCCGCGATCAGCGGGCCGCAAATCTGCCTTAAGCTTCGCCGGAAGGCGCGAATGCGCGCCCGAGCTTATGCGAGGAACGCCGTTGCTTGGCGCTGCCGCAGGCTGAACCGGGCGGATGCCCGCGCCGGCGCCTGAGGCCAAAACTACGACGCCTTGGCGACTGCCGCGTCCTGCATCAGCTGTTCAAGCTCACCGGCTTCATACATTTCCATCATGATGTCGCTACCGCCGACGAATTCGCCCTTCACATAGAGCTGGGGGATTGTCGGCCAGTCGGAATAGGCCTTGATCCCCTGGCGCACTTCCATGTCCTGCAGCACGTCGACGCTGTCATAGGCGACACCGAGATGTTCGAGGATTGCCACCGCGCGGCTGGAAAAGCCGCATTGCGGGAACAGCGGGGTGCCCTTCATGAACAGCACGACATCGTTGGACTGAACGATCTGGGAAATGCGGGTGTTGGCGTCGGACATGGTGGAATCCCGAAAAGATTGAGGTGTTATGTCCCTCAGTTGGGAAGCGCGGTGGTCAGTTGCAAGGCATGCAGTGCGCCGCCCATCTGCCCGCCCAGCGCCGCATAGACCAGCTTGTGCTGCTGGATGCGGTTCTTGCCGGCGAATGCGGCGGATGTGACGCGCGCCGCATAATGATCGCCGTCGCCCGCCAGATCGGTGATTTCCACCTCGGCATCGGGCAGGGCGCGCTTGATCATCGCCGCGATATCATCGGCTGCCATCGCCATCAGAAGGCCCTCCGCGAGATCAGACTTCGCCCATCAGCTGGCGGCGCGCTTCGACCGTCTTTTCTTCCAACGCGCTGCGCACATCGGCTTCATCGATTTCGACCCCGGCCGAGGTCATGTCGCCCAGCACCTTGCGGATCACGTCCTCATGGCCGCCTTCTTCGAAATCGGCCTGGATCACGGCCTTGGCATAGGCTTCGGATTCTTCCGGGGTCAGGCCCATCTTTACCGCAGCCCATTGGCCAAGCAGCTTGTTGCTGCGCGCAGTGATGCGAAACGCGGTTTCTTCATCCATCGCATATTTGCGTTCTTCGGCACGTTCGCGGTCGTTGAAATCGGTCATGAAAGAATCCCCAGAAGATAGTGTGCAAATATAGCCCGCGCTGGGATCAGGCCGCAAGGCCGCCCGCATCCCCGGTGCCGCGGGCGAACCAGGGCAGGTCGCCCTGCCGGCGCGCCTCATAGGTGGAAATCGCGTCACTGCGCCCCAGGGTCAGGCCCACCTCGTCAAGCCCTTCGATCAGGCAATGTTTGCGGAACGGATCGATTTCGAAGCTGTAGCGATCCTGAAACGGCGTGGTCACGCTCTGATGTTCAAGGTCGATCGCGATCGGATCGCTTTCGGCCACTTCCATCAGCCGGTCGACCGCCTCTTGCGGCAGGACCACGGTGAGAATGCCGTTCTTGAACGCATTGCTTGAAAAAATATCGGAGAAGCTTGGTGCAATGACCGCCTTCACCCCCATGTCGAGCAGCGCCCATGCGGCATGCTCGCGGCTCGATCCGCAGCCGAAATTGTCGCCCGCCACGATGATTGGCGCACCGGCGAATTCGGGCCGGTCAAAGACATTTTCGGGATCCTCGCGCAGCGCCTCGAACGCGCCGCGGCCCAGGCCCTCACGGGTGATGGTCTTGAGCCAATGGGCAGGAATGATGATGTCGGTATCGACGTTCTTCAAGCCGAACGGATAGGCGCGGCCTTCGACCAGGCGAACGGGATCCATCAGTCAGTCTCCGGGGGTTCGCCGCTGGGCGTTGCAGGAGTGGGGGCGGGCGTCTTCTTCGCCTTGCGATGGCTGGCGAACATCAGCGCAGCCGCCACGGCGGCCGAACCGATCGCGGCGCCGGCAATCGCAGCCTTGGCGGAATTGGAGGGAGGTTTTTCGTTGCTCATATTTGGCTCAATGGTGTGGCAGCGCCCGGCTGGCAAGGGCTCACCGCAGGAATTTGCGCAATCCCAGCCAGATTGCTTGCTTCTCGCCGCGGGACATTGCGGCATGGGCTGGGCTCGATGAAGGTAACGCGACAAGGGCAATGCTGGTTCCGGCCAGCGCCCGCTGCCCGATCGCGGCGGATTTCGCGCCGTTGAAGCCGACTGCCCGCAGCTGCGGCAATCGGGCCGCCAATTGCGCCAGCGGATTGGGCGCGACAGCGCGGATCGCGGTATCGAGGCTGCCGGGGCGGATCGCCGAGCCGACAACGTCCCACAACCCGACCCGCGCCGCCAGCAGCGCGGCCAGCCGCGCCTCATAGGCGAGCGGGACCAGCTCCTTGCCGATCACCTGCCCGATCAGTTCCCAGAACAGATTGCGCGGATGGGCATAATAGCGCTGCGCCGCGAGCGAGGCTTCCCCCGGCAGGCTGCCGAGCAGCAGCAGCCGGCAATCGGGGGCGACGACCGGCGGGAAGGAGCTTTTGCGTTGGCCGCCGGGCGGATCAGTCGACAAGCTCGCGCACATCGGTGAGCTTGCCGGTTACCGCCGCTGCCGCCGCCATCGCCGGCGAGACGAGATGGGTGCGCGCACCCGGGCCCTGCCGGCCGACGAAATTGCGGTTGCTGGTCGATGCGCTGCGCTCGCCCGGCGGAACCTTGTCCGGGTTCATGCCAAGGCAGGCCGAACAGCCGGGCTCTCGCCATTCAAGACCGGCCTGGATGAAGATCTGGTCCAGCCCTTCTTCCTCGGCCTGGCGCTTGACCAGCCCGGAGCCGGGGACAACGATGCCCCAGCGGATGTTGGGCGCCTTTGTGCGTCCCTTCAGTACCGCTGCGGCGGCCCTGAGATCTTCGATGCGGCTGTTGGTGCAGCTGCCGATGAAGATGTTCTGGACCTCGATCTCGGTCATCTTCTGACCCGCGGTGAGGCCCATGTAATCGAGGCTCGCCTGCGCGGCGCGCTGCTTGGCCGGATCGGCAAAGCTGGCCGGTGTGGGGACCACGCCGCCGATCGCCACCGTGTCTTCGGGCGAGGTGCCCCAGGTCACGGTCGGCTCGATGGTGGAGGCATCGATCGTCACGCTCTTGTCAAAGGTGGCGCCGGGATCGGTCTTGAGCGATTCCCACCAGGCAACCGCGCGATCCCATTCCTCGCCCTGGGGCGCATATTGGCGGCCCTTGAGATAGCGATAGGTGGTTTCATCGGGCGCGATCAGACCAGCGCGCGCGCCGCCCTCGATCGACATGTTGCACACGGTCAGCCGGCTTTCGATGCTCATGTCCTCGAACGCCTGGCCGCGGAATTCGATCACATGGCCGGTGCCGCCGGCAGTGCCGATCACGCCGATGATATGGAGGATCAGATCCTTGGCCGTGACGCCCGGGCCCAGGGCCCCGTCAACGTGGATTTCCATGGTCTTGGATTGCTTGAGCAACAGGGTCTGGGTCGCCAGCACATGCTCGACTTCGCTGGTGCCGATCCCGAAGGCAAGCGCACCGATCCCGCCGTGGCAGGCGGTGTGGCTGTCGCCGCAGACGATTGTCGCGCCGGGCAGCGAAAAGCCGGTTTCCGGCCCGACCACATGGACGATACCCTGATTGATGTCACTCGGGCCGATATAGCGCACGCCGAATTCTGGCGCATTGGTCTCCAGCGCGGCGAGCTGCTGCGCGCTCTCGGGATCCGCGATCGGGATGCGCTTGCCCTGGGCATCGAGCCGCGCAGTGGTGGGCAAATTGTGATCGGGGACCGCCAGCGTCAGTTCCGGGCGGCGGACCTTGCGTCCGCTCAGCCGCAGCGCCTCGAAGGCCTGGGGGCTGGTCACCTCATGGACAAGATGACGGTCGATATAGAGGATGCTGGTGCCGTCTTCTCGGCGTTCCACCACATGGGTGTCCCAGATCTTTTCGTAGAGGGTGCGGGGTCGGCTGGACATGGCGCGTGAGCTAGGCCTGCCGACCCCGCAAGACAAGGGAGGAAAAGTTGAGTCCCCTCAAGTCTTACCGATGGTTGGTGCCCCGGTGATCGTCATGGCTGTCGATCCGGTGCGAATCGATCCGCCCGTCACGGTCGCCGATTTCGCGGGCGAGCTGCCGCTTGACCGTATCGAGCCGCTGGTCGAGCACCCGCAGTTCCGCCCGGGTATAGCCGTCACGGGCATAGCGGACCTGCAGCTTCTGCAGCTGGTCGACATTGCGGGAAAGCCGGGTGGCTTCGCGCGCGCTGATCAGGTGGCGGCTTTGCGCCCGGTCGATCTGGTTATCGAGCTGGCGGATTTCCTGGCGGATCGAATTGTGGTTGTCCCACTGCGCGGCGGATGCCGGAACGCCGGCACCAAGAGCGAGGGTTGCGAAGAGAGCAGGGGCGATCAATTTGGTCAGTCGGTTCATGGTCCATTCCTTTGCATCTGGGCGGGAAATCCCGTGCATTCAGAAATAGGCCTGATTTTATGAACCGCAGAGATACGATCTGTCGCGGGTTTGCACTCGATTGTAACAAAGTGTCGAAGGTTCCGCCGCTCCGCGCTGGCCATTGCAAGACCCTCTTGCACGGCTTAACTTACACGCATGTCAGCATCTCCACACAGCTTTCCGATCACGATCCTGCCCAGCGATATCGATTTCATGGGTCATGTGAACAATTCGCGCTATCTCAGCTGGGTGCAAGATGCGGTGCTGTCGCATTGGCGCAAATTCGCCCCGGCCGAGACCGCCGCCTCGCGGCTGTGGGTCGCGCTCAAGCATGAGATCACCTATCGCAAGCCGGCCTTTCTCGATGATACGGTCGTCGCGCGCACCGTGCTGCAGCAGGTTCATGGCACCCGCGCCTTTTACGATACGATTATCGAACGCGGCGGCGAGGTCCTGGCCGAGGTCAAATCGAGCTGGTGCTGCATCGATGCCGTCACCCTGCGCCCGGCGCGGATTGGCGAAGAGATCAAGCGGTTCTTTTTCCCGCCCGAAGATTGACCTATAGGGGGGTGATGAGCCTGCTCCCACCTATCCTGATCGTGCTGGCCGCCGCTGCGGCGATGGAGGCGGTCGCCTGGGGCAGCCATAAATATATCATGCATGGCTTCGGCTGGGGCTGGCACCGCGACCATCACGAACCGCATGACAATCTGCTGGAGAAGAATGACCGGTTCGCGATTGTCGGCGCGGCGCTGAGCATCTCCATGTTCGCGCTGGGCAGCCCCTGGGTGCTGGGCACGTCAGCCTGGTGGCCGGCGACCTGGATCGGGCTGGGCATCCTGGTTTACGGGATCGTCTACACGCTGGTGCATGACGGGCTGGTCCACCAGCGCTATTTCCGCTTCGTGCCCCGGCGCGGCTATCTCAAACGGCTGGTCCAGGCGCATAATCTTCACCACGCCACCATCGGCAAGCAAGGCGGGGTCAGCTTCGGCTTCGTGCTCGCGCGCGATCCTGCGGCACTCAAAGCTGAGCTCAAGGCCCAGCGCGAGGCGGGGATTGCGGTGCTGCGCGAGAGCGAGCAGCTCTAACCGCCGCCCCGCCGGATTTCAGGACCTGCGCTTCTTGCGCGCAGCATATTTTGCATCGCGCGCGGCCTTGAGTTCGGCCTCGGTTGGAATCGATGCTTCCAGGGCCTTGCGCGCCTCCTCTTCGGCCAGCGCCTTGGCCACCTTGGCTGCCAGCGCTGCCTCACGCTTGGCGGCGGCCTTGGCTTCGCGTTCGCGCTGGCGCTCGGCCCGCGCGGCAATTTCCTCCGGGCTGAGTTTCGGTGCAGCCTTCAGCTTCTCGAGCGCGCGGGTCTTGGCCAGCGCCGAGGCGGCTGCCCGGTCCTGGAAGCTGGGGTCTTTGAAGCCCTTCATTTACTGGTCCCTGTCTGAATTGAACAATATCTGTAAATTGGAAAAATATCGATTTGGCCGGCCTATATCACATGCTGGCCAGTCTTGCGGCGTGTTCGCGCACCAGCGCGATCATATTGGGCACGCCCTGCGTGCGGTTCGAACTGAGCTGGTTCTTCAGATCGAAAGCTTCGAGCGCGGCGGCGATGTCCATCGCGGCCACCTCCTCGGCGGGCCGGTCCTGCACCGCCGCCAGCACCAGCGCGACAATGCCCTTGGTGATCGCGGCATTGCTGTCGGCCAGGAAATGAAGCTTGCCCTCATTCTGCGTGGGATAGACCCATACACTGGCAGAGCAGCCGCGCACCAGGGTGGCGTCGGTCTTGAGCGCATCGGGCATCGGATCAAGCTCCCGCCCGAGCTCGATCAGCAGGCGATAGCGCTCGTCGCCTTCGAGAAAGAGGTATTCTTCGCGGATGTCATCGAAGCTGCGGAATGCTGTGGGCATTGCGCGCCTCTAGCAAGTTAGGGTCAGAGGTCCACCCCAGAGGCGATGGCTTCGAGCTTGCGGATCCGTTCCTTGAGGTCGGCCAGCTCGATCCGCGCGGCGCCAGCGCCCACTCCGCCCTCGATTTCCGGGCGGTGATAGCGATCCAGCTCGCGCTCCTTCAGCGCCAGCCATCCCTGCCATCCGCGCAGGGCGCTGGCAGCCAGCACCAGCAGGCCCAGCAGGGCAGTTACTGCAATCAGCACGTCTTCGCTTATCATTGGATATCTCCCGCAAGCGGCGACCTTATCGGTCGCGCAGGCTTTCGATCTCATTGGCCAGATTATAGCTCTTGTCGGTCACGATTCGCTCGAGCACCGCAAGCCGGTCTTCCGAGGCTTCGAGCCGGTCGGTCAGCCGGGCATTTTCTGCCCGCAGGGTCTCGACCTCTCGGCTATCGTCCTGCGGGCCGTGCCGCTTCGAGCCGCCCCGGGCATCGCGCAGGGGCAGGCCGTGCCTGGCCCTGATCCAGCTCTTTATGATCCCGCCAAAGGTTACGATGGCGATGATCGCGATGATAAAGTCGGGGCCGCCCAAATTCATGATTTACGGTTCCTCGTTTCCTGATCCTAATTCACGGCCTTGGACTGGCCGCTCGTGGGCTGCGGGGCGGGCTCTTCGCGCTCGCGCAGCGCCTCGATCTGGCCGGCGAGATCATAACCCCTGTCCGTCACGATCCGCTCCAGCACGCGCAAGCGCTCTTCGAGATCGCGGTTCTGCATCGCATATTGCGCTGCCTTTTCCGCAGAGAGCTGGCTGGTGGCTTCAATCTGCATCCCGGCCAGCTTGCGCTGGTGCCAGGTCCAGATTGCGAAAATCGGTACTGCAAAGGTCATTACCACCGCAACAATGGGAACCATCACATAGGGGTCCATCGGTTTTCTCCTCAATCTGCCTCAGCGCTGCTTCGCGGAGTCGCGGTCTGTGACGGGCAGGTCGCGCAGCGCCTCGATCTGGGCTGCGACATCGTGGCTGCGATCGGTGATAATCCGTTCGAGCACCTCCACCCGGTCCTGCAAGGCTTCGACCTGCATCGCGAGTTGGCGGGCCTGCCCATCTGCAAAGCTGGCATCCTGTTCGCGCATCGTGCTCTGGTGCTTGGTCCAGATCGCAAGCATCGGAATGCCGAAGACCATCAGGACTGCGACCAGGCCAATAAACTCACCCATCGATATTTACCCCTAGCTTGAATTTGGTTCAGCGCAGCCGGTCGATCTCGGCCGAAAGCCGCGCATTGCTCGAAACATAGAAACTCTCGACCTCGGCCAGACGGCGGTCGATGTCGCGGAAGCGGGCGCGGACCTCGCGCGCGGTGCGCGCCGGGCTCTGGCGCACGCGCTGCCAATATTTCTGCTCCTGCTGGTCGACATAGAGATGCGCCGGCTTCTGGTTGAGGATCAATCCGCCGCCGAAATAGAACGGCAGGATCCAGCCCCCGGTCAACGGCACCAGGATCAGCGCGGCGAGCCGGACCCAGGCGACAGCGATCCCCGTGTAATCGGCGATCCCGGCGCAAACACCCATCAGCTTGCCGTTCTGCTTGTCACGATAAAGCGTGGTGCGGGGGCTGTTCACTTGCGGGTACCTTTCTCTGCCAGCAGGCGATCGAGCTCGCGCAGCTTGTGGTTGTCGATATCGAGATCGGGCTCGATCCGGGGTGGCTTGAATTCGGGATGATCGTTGGAAACCAGCCGTTCGACCGTATCCATCCGTTCGTCGAGCCGGCGGGCGAGCTGGTAGAGCTCCTCCAGCAATGTCTCATCAGCGCTGGTCAGCGTCGCGGAGGTTTTCCACTTGGTGATATAGTGGAAAATGATCCACGGCAGGCCGAGGACAATAAGCGGAATGACAATGGCGGCCTCATCCATCACTCGGCTCCCTTGGTGTCGTCGCTGGTGCTGCCCTTGCCCAAGGCGCGCTTCATTTCCTCAAGCTCGGCATCGATCTTGTCCGCGCCAGCCAGCGCGGCGATCTCGTCGGCCAGGCTTGGCGGGCCGCTTTCGGCGATGTTCATCGCATCGGCGCGGCCTTCGGCATAATCGACCCGGCGTTCGAGCTGGTCGAAGCGGGCCATCGCCTCGTCGACCCGTTCGGTGGCGAGCAGCGTGCGCAGCTTGACGCGGTTTTCCGCGCTTTCCAGCCGCGCGGCGATCTGGGTCTGGCGGCTGCGCGCTTCGCGCAGGCGGTTCTGCAGCTTCTGGATATCGTCTTCATAGGCGCGCAGCGCATCGTCGAGCACGGTGATCTCGGCCTTGAGCTGGTCGGCCATGTCGGCCGCCTTCTTCTTTTCGACCAGCGCGGCCCTGGCCAGATCCTCGCGGTCCTTGGACAGCGCCAGCTGCGCCTTTTCGGCCCAGTCGTCCTGCAGCCGGTCGAGCTTGCCGATGTGGCGGCGCATTTCCTTCTGGTCGGCGATGGTGCGCGCCGCGGTGGCGCGGACTTCGACCAGCGTTTCCTCCATTTCGAGGATGATCATGCGGATCATCTTGGCCGGGTCTTCGGCCTTGTCGAGCAGATCGGTGAAGTTGGCGGCGATGATGTCGCGGGTGCGCGAGAAAATGCCCATCCAGGGGACTCCTCCAAAATGTCAGGATTACTGCGTCGGCGTGGGGCTGCGGCGCATCCGCTCGACCTCGAGGTCAAGGCGCGAGCGGCGGGCCTGCGGCGCACCCTGATCGCCGATCGGCGTCAGCGGATCATCGTCATGCTTGCTCACGCGAGTTCCACGCTCTGCGCGGCCAGCGCCAGCGGCACGGTCGCGGCCTGCAGCTGCTGGCTCAGCGCGAGCAGGTTGAACGCCAGCATCGCGGCGATGCTGATAACGGCGGCCTTGCCCAGCTTGCTGCGGAAAAAGCGGCTGTCGTACATGGTGATTATTCCTCTAAACGGTCATGTTCCGCATTCTGTTCAACTCATCGCAAACATAGCAAGGAGCGTGCCAATTCGGGAAATCGCAGATTATCGGCCAGAATCACACCCTTTGTCTGCCAGGGTGTTGGGAAATATTGCCAAGTCTTGGGAAATTGCACTATAGTATTGGGCATGGAGCGGGGTAACCAGTTCATCGGCCAGTCGGGCGCCTTTCTCGACGCGGTGGAGCGCGCCAGCCGCGCCGCGCCGATCGCCGCCCGGTGCTGGTGATCGGCGAGCGCGGGACCGGCAAGGAACTGGTCGCCGAGCGCCTCCACCGCCTGTCGACCCGCTGGGACGAGCCGCTGGTCATCATGAACTGCGCGGCGCTGCCCGAGACGCTGATCGAGGCCGAACTGTTCGGGCATGAGGCCGGCGCCTTCACCGGCGCGACCAGAGCGCGCGTGGGGCGGTTCGAGGAAGCCGAATGGCGGCACGCTGTTCCTCGACGAACTGGCACCCTGTCGATGGCCGCGCAGGAGCGGCTGCTGCGCGCGGTCGAATATGGCGAGGTCACCCGGATCGGCTCGTCGCGCCCGGTGCGCGTCGATGTGCGGATCGTCGCGGCGACCAACGAGGATCTGCCCCGCATGGCGCGCGACAGGGCGGTTTCGCGCCGACCTGCTCGACCGGCTGAGTTTCGAGGTCATCACCCTGCCGCCGCTGCGCGTGCGCGAGGGCGATGTCGCGGTGCTGGCCGAACATTTCGGGCGGCGCATGGCGTCCGAACTCGGGCTGGGATGCCTGGCCCGGCTATGCCGGAGCATGTCCAGCGCCGCTTGAAGACTATCCCTGGCCCGGCAATGTCCGCGAATTGCGCAATGTGGTCGAGCGCGCGGTCTATCGCTGGGACGATTGGCGCACGCCGATCGGCCATGTCCAGTTCGATCCGTTCGAAAGCCCCTGGGCGCCCGAAGCCGCGCCCCGGCCGCAGCCCGCCGAATCGCGTTCATCCCCGCCGCGCGCCGCCGCGCCCGATCAGGCCGGGTTCGACCAGATCGACGATCTGCGCAGCGCGGTCGATGCGCATGAACGTGCGATCATCGAACATGCGCTGGGCCGGCATCGCTGGAACCAGCGCCAGACCGCCAATGCGCTGGGGCTCACCTATGACCAGCTAAGACATTGCATCAAGAAGCACGGCCTGGTCCAGTAAGGCCGCTCAGCCGCCGGTCTGTCCGCGCACGATCTTGAGCCACGGATTCATGTCCGCCTCGCCCACCTTGGTCAGCCGGTTGCGGTCGCGGTGGAGGAAGGGCTCGGCTTGCCCTTTCACCGTCAGCGTGGTGTCGCTGACATAGCTCCAGCTTCCGTCCGCATGAAAATCCACCTCGATCCGATAGGCGTCGGTGCGGAAGGCCTGTTCGATGAAAAAGGTCGATGCGATGCCATATCGGGTATCCCCGCGCCGCGCCTCCAGCACCAGCTTCGTCGCATCGGCGGCGGCCTGGCCGGCGGCGAGCGCCACCTGTCCGCGCGGGATCGCCAGCGATTGCAGAATCAGGCCGGTGGCCGGCTCCCACAGCCAATAGCCGACCTGATCGTGGAAGGTGATGTCCTCGTCCGGCGTATTGACATGGACATGATAGCGCAGTCCGTAAAACAACTGCGGGCCGTTGGATTGCGGATCGATCGGCTGCATTTCGATTCGCTCGAAATAATCGCTCTGGTCCGGACCGTCTGCCTTCGGGGCCAGATCGATCCCGCGCCGTCCCTCCCAGATCCCGGCCAGCCGCCGCAACGGGCCGAGATTGGCCAGCGTATCGGGGTCCACATTGTCCTGTTCGGTGAAGATGTCCTCGGGAAATTCCATGGTCAGCCCTCCAGCCACGATTGGGTTTCGCCGATCTGCAAGCAGTCCGGCGGGTGGCCGTCAAGCATGTGTGCCGATCACCGAATGACCGGCGTCACTTTTCCTTGCATTTCACGCGCGCCGCGCCTATTTCGCCGCCATCCCGACATTGTTTAATTGGTTTGGATGCTGGCGCCGCAAGGGGCCGGCCCGCAAGTCTTTTGGCATGACCGGCAGTTGGAGAACCAAGTGGCCGATATCGCGCGCCTGACACAAGTGATCGAGCCTGAGGCAAATGCCCTGGGGTTCGAACTGGTGCGCGTGAAGATGCTGGGCTCTGAAGCGGGCGATGAGCCGGCGCTGCAGATAATGGCGGAAGATCCGGCGACCGGCCAGCTGGTGATCGAACAATGCGCCGAGCTTTCGCGCCGGATATCCGATGCGATGGATGTGCTGGAAGAGCAGGGCGAGCTGCTGATCGAAGGTGCCTATCGCCTCGAGGTATCCTCGCCCGGGATTGACCGCCCGCTGACCCGGCCGAAGGATTTCGCCAATTGGGCGGGGCACGAAGTCCGCATCACGCTGGACGATGCGGTGACCGGTGAAGACGGCAAGCCGCGCAAGACCGTGAAGGGCGACCTGGCGGGGATCGCGGGCGATGTCGTTACGGTTGAAGACAAGAAGGTCGGGCGGGTGTTCTTCCCGCTTGACCGGATCCAATCGGCAAAGCTGGTCTTGACCGACCGGCTGATTGCCGCCACCCGGCCGCTCGACACTTCCGGAGTAGAGGAAGTGGAAGGCGCTACTGACGAAATTCTCGAAGAAGAGGAAAGCTGAACCTCATGTCCAGTGCAATTTCCGCCAATAGGGCCGAACTGATTGCGATCGCGAATTCCGTCGCGACCGAAAAGATGATCGACAAGTCGATCGTCATCGAAGCGATGGAAGAGGCGATCCAGAAGGCCGCGCGCGCCCGTTACGGCGCGGAAAACGACATCCGCGCCAAGCTCGATCCGCTGACCGGCGATCTGCGCCTGTGGCGCGTGGTCGAGGTGGTCGAAGAGGTCGAGGACTATTTCAAGCAGGTCGATCTCGCCCAGGCGCAGAAGCTCGACGCCAATGCCAAGCTGGGCGATTTCATCGTCGATCCGCTGCCGGCGATCGATCTTGGCCGGATCGACGCGCAGAGCGCCAAGCAGGTGATCTTCCAGAAGGTCCGCGATGCCGAGCGTGAGCGCCAGTTCGAGGAATTCAAGGACCGCGCGAGTGAGGTGATCACCGGGGTGATCAAGTCGGTCGAGTTCGGCCATGTGATCGTCAATCTCGGCCGCGCCGAGGGTGTGATCCGCCGCGATCAGCAGATCCCGCGCGAAGCCGCCCGCGTGGGCGAGCGCGTCCGCGCACTGATCATGAAGGTGGAACGCAACAATCGCGGGCCGCAGATCTTCCTCAGCCGCGCGCATCCCGAATTCATGAAGAAGCTGTTCGCCCAGGAAGTGCCCGAAATCTACGATGGCATCATCGAGATCAAGGCCGCCGCCCGCGATCCGGGCAGCCGCGCCAAGATCGGCGTGATCAGCCATGACAGCTCGATCGATCCGGTCGGCGCCTGCGTCGGTATGAAGGGCAGCCGCGTGCAGGCGGTGGTGCAGGAATTGCAGGGCGAGAAGATCGACATCATCCCCTGGAGCGAGGACACCGCGACTTTCGTGGTCAACGCGCTGCAGCCCGCCACGGTCAGCCGCGTGGTGATCGACGAAGAAGAAAGCCGCATCGAAGTGGTGGTGCCCGACGATCAGCTTTCGCTGGCGATCGGTCGCCGCGGCCAGAATGTGCGCCTCGCCAGCCAGCTGACCGAGAGCCAGATCGACATCATGACCGAGGCCGAGGCTTCGGAGAAGCGCCAGCGCGAATTCGCCGAACGGTCCAAGATGTTCGAGGAAGAGCTCGACGTGGACGAAACCCTTTCGCAGCTGCTGGTTGCCGAAGGCTTCGCCGAGCTTGAGGAAGTGGCCTATGTCGGGGTCGAGGAACTCGCCGGGCATCGAAGGCTTCGACGAGGAACTGGCCCAGGAACTCCAGTCACGTGCGCAGGAAGCGCTCGACCGTCAGGAAGAGGCTGCGCGCCAGGAGCGCCGCGGCCTTGGGGTCGAGGATGCGCTGGCCGAAATGCCGCATCTGACCGAGACTATGCTGGTCACGCTCGGCAAGGCCGGGATCAAGACGCTGGACGATCTGGCCGATCTGGCCACTGACGAACTGATCGCCAAGAAGCGCGCCGAGCCACGCCGCCGCAATCCGGAGGCCGGGCCGCCGTTGCGCCGCCCCGCCCGCACGGAAGACAAGGGCGGTGTGCTGGGCGAATATGGCCTCAATGAAGAGCAGGGCAACGAAATCATCATGGCTGCCCGCGCTCACTGGTTCGAAGACGAAGAACCCGCCGCTGGCAAAGCTGGGGAGGCCGCCGATGCGGACTCCTCCCAATGAACGCCTGAGTTCCGGCAAGACGGCCGATGCTCCGGAGAGGAAATGTATCCTCTCCGGGCAGCAGGCAGCGCGTGAGGAATTGATCCGGCTTGCAATCTCTCCTGAGGGGGATGTGCTGCCCGATGCGCTGGCGCGTGCGCCGGGGCGGGGCGCCTGGATCGGGGTGAACCGGACCGAACTTGAACAGGCGCAGGCATCGGGCAAGCTCAAGGGCTCGCTCGCGCGGGCATTCAAAGGGGCACCGCTGTCGCTGCCCGATGATCTTGGCGCGCGCACGGAGGATGCGCTGCGGCGCGCCCTGCTGCAAAGGTTGGGGCTCGAATTTCGCGCCGGTAAGCTTATATTGGGGACCGACCGTATCGCGCAGCAGGCGCGCGGCGGCGGGGTCGCCTGGCTCGGCCATGCTTCCGATGCAAGCGAAGATGGCTGTAAAAAGCTGGATCAGGCGTTTCGTGTCGGGAGCGATGCCGAAGGCTCGGGCCTGCACGGAGAGCGCTTGCCACTGGACCGCGCGGCTCTGTCTGTGGCATTGGGCCGCGACAATGTCGTCCATCTGGCGCTGGCCGATCACAAATCGGCCGAACGGGTCGCAATCCCGCTTGGGCGCCTGATGCGTTTTACGCGGGCAATTTCTGCGGCTGCGAAACCTTCCGGCGAAGGCGTGGCGGAACAAGCCGGCCCCTGTGCCGAGACGACGAACCGAGAATACGAAGGATAGATTGAGGCGTATGAGCGATACCGACAACAAACCGACGCTGGGCCGCAAGCCGCTGGGGCTGAAGCGTTCGGTCGAAGCGGGCGAGGTCAAGCAGACCTTCAGCCATGGCCGCACCAACAAGGTGGTCGTGGAAGTGAAGCGTCGCAAGATCGTGAAGCCCGGTTCGGCACCCGCCGAAGCTCCGGCTCCGGTGGCTGCGCCCGCACCCGCGCCTGCGCCTGCGCCCGCTCCGGCCCCCGCTGCGGCGGCGCCCAAGCCGGCCGCGAAGCGCACGCCGCCTTCGGCCGAAAGCCGCAGGGAGCAGCAGGAACGCCTGCTGCGCGAGGCAGAGGAAGCCCGGCTGGCGATGATGGAAGACATCGGTCGGCGCGAGGAAGAGGAACGCGCCAGGGCGCTGGAAGAAGAAAAGCGCCGCGCCAGTGAAAAGCGCCGCGCGGAAGAGCAGGGCGAATCGGCTCCGCCTGCCGCAGAGGCCCCCGCGCCGGCACCCGAAGCAGCCGCACCGGCTGCCGCAGCTGCGGATGCCGAAGCGTCTTCGGAAGCCGCACCGGCCGCATCCGCTGAAGCGACCACCACGGAAGGTGGCGCTCCTGCAGCACGCAAATTCACCCCGGTTGCCCGGGTCGAGCCCAAGCGTCCCGAAAAGAAGCGCGAAGAAAAGAAGCCCAGCAGCGGGCGCGAGCGCGTGGATGACCGGCGCAAGGGCGGCAAACTTACCGTTAACCGTGCACTCAATGACGATGAAGGCGCACGCGCGCGTTCGCTCGCAGCGCTCAAGCGTGCGCGCGAAAAGGAACGCCGCGCCCATTTCGCCGGCCATTCGCAGCCGCGCGAAAAGCAGGTGCGCGATGTGATTGTGCCCGAAGCGATCACGGTTCAGGAACTGGCCAAGCGGATGGGCGAAAAGGGCGCCGATCTGGTGAAGGCGCTGTTCAACATGGACATGATGGTCACCGTCAACCAGACGATCGACCAGGACACTGCCGAGCTGCTGGTCGAGGAGTTCGGCCACAATGTCGAGCGAGTGTCGGAAAGCGATGTCGATATCGATACGTCGAGCGATGTCGATGCCGAAGGCACGCTGCAGCCCCGTCCGCCGGTGGTCACGATCATGGGCCATGTCGATCACGGCAAGACCAGCCTGCTCGACGCGCTGCGCGGCACCGATGTGGTGAAGGGCGAAGCTGGCGGGATTACCCAGCATATCGGCGCCTATCAGATCACCACCAAGGGCGGCGAGAAGATCACCTTCCTCGATACGCCGGGCCATGCCGCCTTCAGCGAGATGCGTGCGCGCGGCGCCAATGTCACCGATATCGTGGTGCTGGTGGTGGCCGCCGATGACGGTCTGATGCCGCAGACGATCGAGGCGATCAATCACACCAAGGCCGCCGGCGTGCCGATGATCGTGGCGATCAACAAGGTCGACAAGCCCGAGGCGAATCCGAAGAAGATCCGCGAACGCCTGCTCGAACATGAAATCGTGGTCGAGGAAATGTCCGGCGATGTGCAGGATGTCGAAGTTTCGGCCAAGGCCAAGACCGGGCTTGACGAACTGATCGCCAAGATCCTGCTGCAGGCCGAACTGCTCGAGCTCAAGGCCAATCCTGACCGTGAAGCCGAAGCGACCGTGATCGAGGCCAAGCTCGACAAGGGCCGCGGCCCGGTGGCGACCGTGCTGATCAATCGCGGCACACTCAAGGCCGGGGACATCTTCGTCGTCGGCACCCAGAGCGGGCGCGTGCGCGCCCTGATCGATGACAAGGGCAAGCAGATCAAGACCGCCGGCCCATCGCTGCCGGTCGAAGTGCTCGGCCTGGGCGGGGTTCCGATGGCGGGCGACATGCTGACCGTGGTCGAAAACGAACAGCGTGCACGCGAAGTCGCTGAATATCGCCAGGAAAAGGCGACCGAGAAGCGCACCGCCACAGCACCGGCCAGCCTCGATACGATGTTCTCTGCCCTCAAGGACAAGGAACATGTGATCGAATTCCCGCTGGTGGTGAAGGCCGATGTGCAGGGCACCGCCGAAGCAATCGGGACCGCGCTGCATGCGATCTCGAACGATGATATCAAGGTGCGCATCCTTCATTCCGGCGTGGGTGCGATCACCGAAAGCGACGTTACCCTGGCGTCCGCCACCGGTGCGCCGATCATCGGCTTCAATGTGCGCCCCAATGCCAAGGCGCGGGAATTGATCGCGCGCAACAAGACGCGGATGAAATATTTCGATGTGATCTATGATCTCACCGACGATATCCGGGCCGAAATGGCGGGCGAACTGGGCCCCGAGAAGATCGAACATGTCGTCGGCCGGGCCGAGGTCAAGGAAGTCTTCCCCGCAGGCAAGAAGGACAAGGCCGCCGGCCTGCTGGTCACCGACGGCGTATCCTCAAGAAGGGGCTTCATGCCCGGCTTACCCGCGCAGATGTCATCATCTCGGCAACCACCATCGCTTCGCTGCGGCGCTTCAAGGACGATGTCGACGAAGTCCGCGCCGGGCTCGAATGCGGTGTGGTGCTGGCCGATACGAATGACGTGAAGGCAGGCGACATGCTCGAAGTGTTCGAGGTCGAACTGCGCGATCGGGTGCTGTAAACCTGTTTCCCCACGCCGCCGTGCGTGGGGCAGGAGCGCGCCATGGCCCGATATGTCGCCTTTTTCGGCAGCATGAATGTCGGCGGCAACCGGCTGACAATGGCGGAACTGCGCCATGCGCTGGAGCGCGAGGATTTCGAAGCGGTTGAAACCGTGGTGGCGAGCGGCAATGTGCTGTTCGACCATGAGGAACGGCCCACGCAGGGGCTGAGCGAAAAGCTCGCCTATGTGGTAAAGGAACGCTTCGGTTTCGATTGCATGGTGGCAGTGCGCAGCCGTGACGAAGTGGCAGCGGCAATCACCGACAATCCCTTTGCTGCCCAGGGCGACGCGGCACATGTCCACACCCATTTCCTCGAATGCCAGCCCAAGGCAGAGGATTTCGCGCGCATGCAGGCCGACTATGCCGCGCGCGGCCCCGAACCTGTCGCGCTGGGTGACCGCGCGCTTTTTGTCGATTATGTCGATGGCGTGGGTACCAGCAAATTGACCGGTGCCTTTATCGAGCGGCGGCTTGGCTGCCGCGGGACGGCACGCAATATGCGCTCGCTCGCCCGAATTCTGGAAAAGATGGACTGAAGCGATGGCCCGCACCCAATTTACCCCGGAACAGCAATCGGTTCGCCTGCTCAAGGTGGGTGAACGGGTGCGGCACATCCTGTCCGAACTGCTCACGCGGCAGGAAGTGCATGACGATACGCTGACGGCTCATTCGGTATCGGTCACCGAAGTGCGCATGACCCCCGATCTCAGGAATGCGGCAGTCTATGTAAAGCCGCTGCTGGGCGCGGATGAGGATGCGGTGATCAAGGCGCTGCGGCAGAACACCGCCTTTCTTCAGCGCGAAGTGGCCAAGCGGCTCGGCCTCAAATATCGCCGCCAAGCTCCAGTTCCGCCCCGATGAGAGCTTTGATGAGGCGGAGCGGATCGAGGCATTGCTGCGCGATCCAAAGGTTGCGCGCGATCTGGGCGAAGACGAATAGGCCCGATGGCCAAGCTCTATTTCTATTATGCCAGCATGAATGCGGGGAAATCGACCACCCTGCTGCAGGCTGACTTCAACTATCGCGAGCGCGGCATGGAGACCATGCTGTGGACCGCCGCGATCGACAGCCGGGCGCAGGGCAGCCCGATCGCCAGCCGCATCGGGCTGGAAAAGCCGGCCCATCTGTTCGATCCCGCGAGTGACCTGTGGCAGCGCGTGGGCGAAGAGCTTGCCGACGGGCCGCTGGCCTGCGTGCTGATCGACGAGGCGCAGTTCCTCACGCCTGAGCAGGTATGGCAATGCGCGCGGATCGCCGATGAAGCCGGCATTCCGGTGCTGTGCTACGGCCTGCGCACCGATTTTCGCGGCGATCTGTTCCCCGGTTCGGCAGTGCTGCTCGGCATCGCTGATGCTCTGGTCGAGCTCAAAGCCGTGTGCCACTGCGGGCGCAAGGCGACGATGAATTTGCGGGTGGACGATCACGGCGCGGCGGTAAAATCCGGGGCGCAGACCGAAATCGGCGGGAATGAGCGCTATGTCGCATTATGCCGCAAGCATTTCAGCGCGGCGGTGAAAGCATGACCAAGGCGCTTTACGTTCCGCTTTCTGACGGCGATCTGAGGCTCGAGCCGCTGGACGAACGCTACCGCGCCGGGCTGCGCGACGCCACTTCCGCTGATCAAGAGATCTGGGCGATCTATCCGGTCGACTATGCAGGCGAGGCATTCGGCCCGCAGTTCGACCAGCTGCTGGCCGGCCCGCCGCAACGCTGTGCCTATGCGATTGTGCTGGATGGGACTGTCGCGGGAATGACCGCCTGGATCGAACGCGGCGCGCCCGGTTGGTCGATCGAAATCGGCAACAGCTTCATCCGTCCGGATTTGCGTGGCAGCGGGCTCAATAGCCGGGTCAAGTGCCTGATGCTCGATCACGCCTTTGCCTGCGGGCTCCGGCGGGTGGAATTCCGGGTCGATATCCGCAATGTGCGCTCGCGGGCGGCGGTGCTGCGGCTCGGCGCCGTGCAGGAAGGTGTGCTGCGCGCCGAACGGATTACCTGGTCCGGCCACGTGCGCGATACGGCGGTCTTTTCGATCCTGAGCGAAGAATGGCGGGCACACCCGGACTAGCCACCTTGGTGTTGGCCGCCGCGCACCCTATCTCCTGCCCATGAATGAAACTCTCCTCAATGCGCTGGCACTGATTCCCGCCTTGGTGTTCGCCATCGTGTTTCACGAAGTGGCCCATGGCTGGGTTGCGCTGATGCTCGGTGATCCTACGGCCAAGGAACAGCGCCGGCTGACGCTCAACCCGATCCGCCATGTCGATCCAATCGGCACCCTGGTGCTGCCCGGCGCGCTGGCGCTGATGGGCGCGCCGGTGTTTGGCTGGGCCAAGCCGGTGCCGGTCAACAAATGGCGGTTGAGCAATCCGCGCTACGGGATGATGGCGGTAGCGGCAGCCGGCCCGCTGAGCAATCTGCTGCAGGCCGGCGTGGGGGCGGTAGCGCTCGGCTTGACGCTGCGCGGGCTCACCGCGCCGCCCGGAACGGCGCTGAGCCTGCTCGTCATGAGCCTCAATTATTTTATCCTGATCAATGTCTTCCTGGCGCTGTTCAACCTTATCCCGATCCCGCCGTTTGACGGATCGCATATCGTCGAGGGTCTGCTGCCGCGCTCTGCCGCGCGCAATTATGCCAGGCTGCGGCCATTTGGCTTTCCGCTGGTTTTTCTGATCCTGCTGGTCCTGCCCAGCCTGTTTCCCGGCCTGGATCTGCTTGAGCGCTATCTCCTGCCGCCGGTGGTGCGGGTGCAAGATTATTATCATGCGCTGGCCTTCTGGGTCGCGGGCGGATAATTTTCGGCCAGAGGCGCCAGGCTCACCTTGTGGTCCTTGAAACTTGCTGCACCCTACACAACATTTCAGGGGAAGGAGGGAACAGAAAGGAACGGAAAATGAAACTTTCAGCCCTCGTGATGCCCCTTGCGGCAATCGCCATGCTTCCCGCGCCCGCCTTTGCAGAAGCGGCGCAGCCCCAATCTGCCGAAACTTCCGCCAGTCAGGCCTATATTCCCTTCGCCAATCATGGCGGGGTCCAGAATTGGCAGGCCACCGGCAAGAGCACGATCTATTTCGAGGACGCGCACCGAAAATGGTTCAAGGCGGTGCTGGACCGGCCCTGTTTCGATCTGCCCTATACGCTGTTCATAGGGGTCGATGCCGGCCCGGGCGGCAGGCTCGACAAGTGGAGCGGTGTCTATATCGCGGGCGAACATTATCTGTTCAGCTCGTTTCAGGCGATCGACGGCAAGCCGCCCAAGAAGGAAAAGGCGAAGGACAGCGCCTGACAGAGCGCCAGCGTGCCGCTATGCCGCTGGCATGAGTGACCGCGCAGTTTCTTCTCCCCACGGCTGGATCATCCTCGACAAGCCGGTCGGGCTCGGCTCGACCCAGGCGGTCGGGGCGGTGAAACGCAATCTGCGCGAGGCAGGCTATGGCAAGGTCAAGGTGGGCCATGGCGGCACGCTCGATCCATTGGCGGAAGGTGTGCTGCCGATCGCGCTGGGCGAGGCGACCAAATTATGCGGACGGATGCTCGATGCGAGCAAGGTCTATGAATTCACCGTGCAGTTCGGCACCGAAACCGATACGCTCGATGCCGAAGGCAAGGTGGTGGCCAGCAGCAATCACTGCCCGCCCTTTGCCGCGATTGCCGCGGTGCTTGGGCATTTCACCGGCGAAATCGAACAGCTGCCGCCGGCCTATTCAGCGCTGAAGATCGATGGCAAGCGGGCCTATGATCTGGCGCGGGCGGGCGAAGAGGTGGTGCTGGCAGCAAGAAAGGTGACGATCCATGCGCTCGAACTCGCGCATCCCCATGGCTCCGCCGGCGTGCTTACCAGCGCCTTTGCCACCACCGGCGGGCGGCCCGATCCCTTCGATCCTGCAGCCCCGCTCGAACTGGCGGACAGCGTGACCCTGATCGCCGATGTATCCAAGGGCACCTATATCCGCAGCCTCGCACGGGATATTGCGCGGGCGCTCGGCACGGTCGGTCATGTCACCATGCTGCGGCGGACCAGAGCGGGGCCGTTTCGGCTCGATCAGGCGATTTCGCTGGACAAATTGAACGAAATCGGCAAGGGCGCGCCCCTTGAAGACGTAATCCTGCCGCTGGAGGCAGGGCTGGACGACATCCCGGCCCTGGCTCTCGATCCGGAAGCGGCAAGGGCGGTCCAACAGGGCCGTGTCCTCACCGGATTGCCCCAAGGTGATGGGCTGTATTGGGCAAGGGCCGGAAAGGTTCCGATTGCGCTCATGCAAATCCTCGCCGGGACGGCCACGGTCGTCAGGGGTTTCAACCTGACCGATGTCGCGGAGTAGATAGTTTGACGATTACCGCTGAAAAGAAAACCGAAGTCATCAAGGTTCATGCCCGCGCCGAAGGCGATACCGGGTCTCCCGAAGTGCAGGTCGCGATCCTCACCGAGCGTATCCGCAACCTGACCGAACACTTCAAGGGGCACCACAAGGATAACCATTCGCGCCGTGGCCTGCTGATGATGGTCAACAAGCGTCGCAGCCTGCTCGCCTATCTCAAGAAGATCGATGTCGAGCGCTACAACGCACTCATCGCGAAGCTCGGGCTTCGTAAGTAATTTGACGGGAAACGGCCCCAAGCGGGCCGTTTTTCGCATTCGGGGCAGGTCCGCAATACGGCGGGCTCCCTAGGGGCATTGAAAGGCTCCGCACCGGACCGGGACGGTATACCCGGCAGAAACCCCGCTGTGCAATTGGGCCGGCGGGTCAAAGGAAAATACATGTTCGACACGAAAACCGTTTCGATGGAGTGGGGCGGCAAAACCCTCACTCTGGAAACCGGCCGTATTGCCCGTCAAGCTGACGGCGCAGTTCTGGCCACCTATGGCGAAACCGTGGTGCTTTGCGCCGTGACCGCCGCCAAATCCGTGAAGGAAGGGCAGGATTTCTTCCCGCTGACCGTTCACTACCAGGAAAAATTCTCCTCCGCCGGCCGCATTCCAGGTGGCTTCTTCAAGCGTGAACGTGGCGCGACCGAAAAGGAAACGCTGACCAGCCGCCTGATCGATCGCCCCGTGCGCCCGCTGTTTCCTGAAGGCTTCTACAACGAGATCAACGTGATCGCGCAGGTCATGTCCTATGATGGCGAGACTGAGCCCGATATCGTGGCCCTGATCGCTGCCTCGGCCGCGCTGACCATTTCGGGGGTTCCGTTCATGGGCCCGATCGGCGCTGCGCGCGTGGGTTACGAAGATGGCGAATATACGCTCAACCCGAAGCAGGAAACGGCCGCCAATGGCGCGCTCGACCTGATCGTCGCCGCAACCGGCAATGCCGTGATGATGGTCGAATCCGAAGCCAAGGAGCTTTCGGAAGAGGTCATGCTCGGCGGCGTGATGTTCGCTCATGACGAGATCAAGAAGGTCGTGAACCTGATCATCGATCTCGCCGAGCAGGCTGCCAAGGATCCCTGGGACATCGATCTGTCGGACAATACCGCCGACATGAAGAAGACGCTCAAGGACCTGGTCGGCAAGGATATTGCCAAGGCCTATAAGCTCACGGACAAATCGGCGCGTTCGAATGCGCTGAATGATGCGCGTGCAAAGGCCAAGGCGGCATTCGCCGATGAAGGCGGCCAGACGCAGATGACTGCAGGCAAGGTCGTCAAGAAGCTCGAAGCCGAAATCGTTCGCGGGGCCATCCTCAAGGACGGGCAGCGGATCGACGGACGCAAGACCAACGAAGTCCGCCCGATCGAGGCGATCGTTGGCTTCCTGCCGCGGGCACATGGTTCGTCGCTGTTCACCCGCGGTGAAACGCAGGCGATCTGCACCACTACGCTGGGCACCAAGGACAGCGAGCAGATGATCGATGGTTTGGAAGGCCTGAGCTATTCCAACTTCATGCTGCATTACAACTTCCCGCCCTATTCGGTTGGTGAAGTGGGCCGCTTCGGTGCGCCAAGCCGTCGCGATATCGGCCATGGCAAGCTCGCCTGGCGTGCGCTGCGCGCGGTGCTGCCGACCCGGGAAGACTTCCCCTATACGATCCGCGTGCTGTCAGACATAACCGAATCAAACGGCTCGTCGTCGATGGCGACCGTCTGCGGTGGCTGTCTGTCGATGATGGACGCCGGCGTTCCGGTGATCCGTCCGGTTTCGGGCATTGCGATGGGCCTGATCCTTGAGGGCAAGGAATTCACCGTGCTGTCCGACATCCTCGGCGACGAGGATCATCTTGGCGACATGGACTTCAAGGTGGCCGGTACAAGCGAGGGCATTACCTCGCTGCAGATGGACATCAAGGTCGCCGGGATCACCCGCGAGATCATGACCCAGGCGCTGAGCCAGGCCAAGGAAGGCCGCGCGCATATCCTGGGCGAGATGACCAAGGCGCTGGGCTCTGCCCGCACCGAGCTTTCCGCCCATGCCCCGCGGATCGAGACGATGCAGATCGACAAGTCGAAGATCCGTGACATCATCGGCACCGGCGGCAAGGTGATCCGCGAGATCGTCGCCGAAACCGGCGCCAAGGTGGATATTGACGATGAAGGCCTGATCAAGATCAGCTCGTCCGACCTCAGCCAGATCGAAGCGGCCCGCAAGTGGATCGCCGGGATCGTGGAAGAGGCGGAAGTCGGCAAGATCTATGACGGCAAGGTCGTCAATATCGTCGATTTCGGCGCCTTTGTGAACTTCATGGGCGGCAAGGACGGCCTGGTGCATGTTTCCGAAATGCGCAACGAGCGCGTCGAGAAGCCCACCGATGTCGTTTCCGAAGGCCAGGCCGTGAAGGTCAAGGTGCTCGAGATCGATCCGCGCGGCAAGGTTCGCCTGTCGATGCGGGTGGTCGATCAGGAAACCGGTGAGGAACTGGAAGATACCCGTCCTCCGCGCGAGCCACGCGAGCCCAGGGGCGACCGTGGTGATCGTGGTGGCGATCGTCGTCCGCGTGGCGGCGGTGGCGGTGGCGGCGGCGGTCGTGACCGTGATCGCGGCCCGCGCCGTGAAGGCGGCGATCGCGGCCCGCGCCGCGAAGGCGGCGATGCCGGCGGCAATCCCGATCACATGCCGGCCTTCCTCAAGGAAGACTGAGCGGGGCCCAAAGGCTCCTCAAGGTTACAGAAAGGGCTGCGGGGGAAACCTCGCGGCCCTTTTCGTATCGGAGCAGCCCGCCTTCAACCCGGGGCATGTCACGGCATCACTGACGGGCGCCGGCATCCGAGCCCTTGCGGCTTCGCCAACCGGACGGACAAACCCGACCGGTCCCGTCAGCCGGCGGCGAGCCTGGGCTTCTTGAGCGCGGGCAGGTCGCGGCAGGGGGCGCTGCGCACGCAATTGCGGCCGGCCTTCTTGGCGGCATAAAGCGCATTGTCGGCTGCAGCGACGACATCGGCGCCGCTGGAGGTCGCAGGAACCGATGCAACGCCGAGCGAGGCGCTGATCGCCATCCCATGCGTCGCGGTGAGGCCTTCGATGCGCGATCGCAATATCTCGGATTTGAGCAGCGCGTCTTCGAGATCGCAATTGGGCAGGATCACCAGCAATTCCTCGCCGCCATAGCGGCATGCCACATCGGACGGGCGCAGCGCGCCGACCAGCTGGCCAGCCACATCGCGCAGCACGGCATCGCCATTCGCATGGCCATGGGTGTCGTTGAGCTTCTTGAAATTGTCGAGATCGATCATCACCACCGAGGTCGAATTCTTGGCCCGCTCGGCCATGTTGAGATAGCGATCGAGCGCATCTTCCATATAGCGGCGGTTGTAGAGCCCGGTCAGCGGATCGCGCAGCGACTGGGTGCGCAGCTTCTCCTGCAGTCCGATATTGGCCAGGGCGAGCGACATCGAATCCGCCAGCGCCCTGGCGATGCGCGAAATTCCCCGCAGCACTTCGGTGCTGTCCGGAACATCGGTGGCCAGCATCAGCAGGCCCAGCACATTGCCGCGCGCGATCATCGGCACTTCGATGGTCGAGAAATTTCCGCTGTTATGCATGCAGCACAAGGTGCCCGCAGCAGGATCGTTGATATGCGGCTTGCCGCGCTTGAGCGCCCAGCAATTTGCCGGGACCAGCGCCTCAGGCGGGATGCATTCCTGATCATGCGGCCAATTGGTTGCCAGATCGAGCCGGTCGCGGGAATTGTTGAAGATATATAGCGCGCCGCGAAAATCGGGCAGCATCCGCCTTGCGGTTGCTTCCAAAATCGCGCCGGCATCTTCGTGATTATCCGCGCTTTGCAGCATGTCGGTCATCGCGAAGAGCTGTTCGATCTGCTGGCGCGAATTATGAGCTTCCTCAAGAAGATCCTCGCGCTCGGTGATCTGCGCCACGCTCTTCACCCCGAGCAGCCATGAAATGAAGAATTGGAACATCGCCAGGGCGCAGGCAACCGGCACCACTGCAGCAGGAAGCTGGCGGGGAAATGCGATCTCCGCCAGCAGACACAGGATCGTCAGCGCCTGGCAGGTCCACAGGACGCGCCGGAACCGACTGGTCTGTATTGCGCGGGTCCATTCATGTGCCGCAGTTTTCATCGCGATCCCGGATCCTCTCTGTCTCAGCCTTCCGCATTAACCAGAAGAGTTTAAAGAGAGGTTAGGAATGGGGCCGGGCAGATTCCCGGGTTAAGGACGGCGCAGCACCATCATGCGGGCATAATCGCGGTATAATTGCTGCACCTCCAGCCTGAGGTCATGCCGCTCCGCAAGCGCCTCGCCCACGGCGAACAGCTCTGCCCGAGGTGCAACATGAAAGCGGGCGAGCCAGGCCCGCAACACGGTGCCGAACCAGCGCGGCAGATCCTGTTGCTGGCCGAAATCGACCACATGCAGCGATCCGCCGGGGGGCAGCAGGGTGCAGCACAGATCAAGCGCCTTATCCCATCCGGGGATCATCGACAGGGTATAGGAACAGAAAATCCGTTCGAAGCTCGCCTGATCGAACAAGGCCCTGGCATCGAAGGCCGTCGCATCTCCCAATGCGAGTGAATATTGCGCAGTAAAGCCATGCTTTTGCAGGGTTTTCTCCGCCGATTTGAGCATTTCGATGGAGATGTCGAGCCCATGGAAATGCGCGTCGGGATAGCGCCGGGCCGCCAGTGCCAGATTGCGTGCGGTGCCGCAGCCGATTTCGAGCACGCGCCCGCCACGCGGCACATCCAGCCCCGCGATCAGCCGATCGCGCCCGAGCAGATAATATTTCCGCGTCGCATCATAGATGTGCCGCTGGAGCCCATAAACCGCGTCCATCTGCGCAGCATGAGCAAGCTCAAGTGAACTTGAGCTATCAGTTGCGGAGGGCATAAAGATGCGTTCCGCCATAGATCGAGGAGCGATCCTGCGCCGTAAGTTCGAGCGAGCGCCCGGCCTGATAATCCCACATTTCGAGCAGGCTGTTCGCCAGCCGGTTTGGCAGCAGCGAAGGCGCGTCAGCAGTGCGGAACAGCACCCGCGCGCCCGGCCGGGCGGTGCGGCAGATCTGGCTCCACAAATCGTTCAATTGCCGGTCGGTCATCCAGTCCTGCGCGTCGAGCAGCAGATATTTGTCGACGCTGCGCGCTTCCTGCGCGGCGAGATAGTCAGTCATATTGGCCTGCAGCACTTCAATCCCGCCCAGCCGCTTGCGCAGCAGCGCATAGTTTTCCTCTTGCAGATAGGGCGGCAGGCTCGCCTCGGGCGTCTTTTCATAACCGCGCGAAAAGGCTTGCCAGGCAAAGTAATTGTCGCGGAAGTCGAACCCGCAGGTGAGCTGCTCCAGCCGTTCGCGCAGCACATCGGCCATGGTCCGTCCGGCGGCCAGCTTGTCATATTGCGCGGGCGGAATGCCCAGCCCGAACAGCGAGGCGGGATGATTGGTCAACCAACGGATCAGGGGCCGGTTGAACAAGGGAACGCAGCGCGTTTCGAAGAACAGGCGTTGCTGCTCCAGACCCTGTGCCTCCAGCGCCTCGCGCGGGTCGATCCCATGCAGGCGGGCGATCCAATGCGCCAGGCCGATGAACCGGCCCAGCAAGCCATGGCGATAGGCGCCGCGTCCAAAGATCGAGATCCGCCGGCGGCCAAGCAGATCGCGCGCTTCCCAATAGAGGCGCGAGCTTGCATCGAGCTGCGGGGCAATGAAGCGGTCATAGGCCGCGACATTCTCGGCGCTGTCCGCTTCGGCGAAGAAGCGGCGGAACTGCGCATAGCTGGGCAGATGCATCAGCGCCGCCCGCTTGAGCCGGCCCAGCGCGACATGGGCCGCGTTGAGATCGACGGCAGTAATTTTTGCCGGGCCGGCAGTGAGATAGCTGAGCGCGTTGCAGCCCCCGCTGGCGATCGTCACCACATGATCCGCCGGCTTGATCTCCAGCCCGGCCATATCGGCCATCGGATCTTCCCATATCTGCGCATAGACCAGCCCGCGAAAGGCAAAGGCGAAGGCCCGTTCGAGCAAGGCGGTGCCATTGAGTCCGCTGGTGCCGACGGCGGCCTGTTCGATCAGCTTGGCGCGTGCGGATGCCTCGAAGCTCAAGGCCGTGGCTGGGGTGCGTTCCATCTAGGCGGTCTTCCTGTCAGCGGGACGGGCATCAGTTCACCGTCCAAACTAGCAGCCGCCCCTATCCCCCCCGCATGACCCCCGCGCGACGGTTAGGTTACAGTTTTGCGGATTTCCACAGCCCTGGATGACCCCGCGCCCTTGCCAGACTCGATCCGGCGCGGGACACTGATGGCCGGTTTCGCAAAGAGGGGGATTGGGGGCATGCGATTGCGGCGGCTGGCAATGGTGATGGCGGGCGCGGTGGGCGCATGGGGCTTCGGCGCGCCTGCGGGGGCGAGCGGCGATTATGGCTGCTCGCCCGATTGGACGCTCGGCTCCGACGCGCTCGGCTGCGCGAGCGCGATTGTGATGGCGCCAGGCAATGACACGCGGGTCAATCTTGCGCTGTTGCTGCGCGATCGGGGCGGGCTGGCCAGCCAGCCGGGCAGCTATCCCCCGCTCGATTGGGATTATGGCTATGCCCATAATTTCTTCAGCTGGGGCATCTTCTCCACTTCCGCCTATAGTCGCGCTGAAGAGCCGGAGAACGATTTTTACGGTTCGCGCTGCGTCAGCCTGAAGGGCGGGGATGCCGCCTTCACTGCGGCAATCGCGGCCAATCCGAAGCTCCTGCCCGCCGAACGCCAGGCGCTGATTGCCGCGCGCGGCCAGTTGCAGCCGATCTGCGCCAGCTTCGGTGCCGGATATTGGATGAGCGAGGGCGCGCATCCCAAGGCGCCGCCTCCCGCCTGGCCGGTCGAGGTTCAGAGCAAGGTGGCAAAGGAATTTCTCGCCTATCTGCTGGGCGCGGCAGCCTTTTATGGCGAGGATTGGAACGGCGCGCGCAATCAGTTCAGCGAACTCTCGGCCTCGATCGATCCCTGGCTGAAGGAAACCGCGCGCTATATGATCGCGCGGGTCGAACTGAACGCGGCGCAGGCGACCAGCTTTGACGAATGGGGATTTTTCAGCGGCCCGGATTCGGTCGATCAGGTAGCCGCCGCGCGCGGGGCGCAAGCGCTGGCAGCCTATCTCAATGCCTATCCGAAGGGTCGATACAGCGGCTCTGCAAAGGGTCTGCAGCGCCGTGCATTGTGGTTGCAGGGCGATCTGGGTGCGCTGGCCGACGGGTATGAGGCCATGCTTGGCCTTGTCGCTCCGGGCAGCGCCGCAGAGGCCCAATTGATCGAGGAAATCGATAACAAGCTGCTGCTCGCCAAGGGCGCCGCAAGCGCGATCGATACCCCGCTGCTGCTGGCGACTTACGATCTGATGCGGATGCGCGGCGGTGAGGAAGATGATCTCGACAGTGCTGACCGGCCCGCGATCGACGCTGCCGAACTTGCCCGGCAGGCAGCGCTCTTCAAGGGGCACGAGGCACTCTACAATTTCCTGCGCGCAACCTATTCCTTCTATGTCGCGGGCGATGCGCAGGATGTGCTGGGGCTCATTCCCGATGCCAGCGGCGCGGCACAGCATTCGGCGCTGGATTTCAGCCGCCAGATATTGCGCGGTCAGGCGCTGGCTGCGCTCAAGGATCCTGCCGAAGAGGCGTTCTGGCTGCGGCTGATCGGCGGCTCGACCGGCATTTATCAGCGCCCGGCTGCCGAGCTGGGGCTGGCGCTTCATTGGGAAAGCAGCGGAAATCTGGCCAGGGTCTTCGCGGCCAATTCACCGATCGATGAAAGCATGATCCGCAAGATCCTGCTCGAACATGCGGCGGGGGCGCAGATATTGCGCGCGCAGGCGGTGAATGGCGCGCGTCCGCAAGGCGAACGGGCGCTGGCGCTGTTCACGCTGGTCTATAAGCAGCTTTCGCACGGGAATTACGCTGGTTTCCTGAGCGATGCGGCGCAGATTCCTGCCGATGCGGACAGTTCAGCGGGGCTGTGGAATCTCACCGGCCAGGATGCCATTCCGCTTGGCCTGTTCACCAATGGCCGCTTCAGCGATGGCTATGCCTGCCCTGCGCTGAAGGCCACCGCCGCGCGGCTGGCGCGCAATCCGAAGGATGGGAAAGGGCTGCTGTGCCTGGGCGATTTCTATCGTCTCAATGGCTTTGACGGGTTTGACGAATTTGCGGTCAGCCCTGCGCCGGGCAGCCTTGGCGGGAATGCATCGCTGTTTCCCGGCAGCGAAATTCCGCGCGGCAGCTTCTATCCCGCAGTGATCGCCGATCCTGCCGCCGAACGCGGCGACAAGGCCTATGCGCTTTATCGCGCGGTGCGCTGCTATGCGCCTTCCGGCTATAATGGCTGCGGCGGTGAAGAGGTGGCAGAGGCGCAGCGCAAAGCCTGGTTCACCGCGCTCAAGCGCCAATATGCCGACACCCGCTGGGCGAAGGAACTGCAATATTACTGGTAGGTGCCGCGCCGCGCTGCTGCCGGCGCTGCTCCTCGCACTGCTGCTTGCGGCCTGCGCAAAGGGTGATGAGCAGGCCGGGCGGGTCGATCCGGCGGATTATGATGCCTATTATCTGTGGGCCGGGGTCAGGCCGCCTGAGGTGCTGCGGCAGGCGCGCACCGTCTATATCCTCGCCGGCGAGGTGCGCGCGGGCGATAATTCGCGTTTCGTCGCTCTGCGCCCGCAGCCGCCCAAGGCCGATCATGCCGATCTCTGGCTGGTGCTACGGGTCGAACGGATTGACTGGCAGCCCGGCGTCACCCGCCAGCTGCTGCGCGAGATTGCGCGCTGGCAGCGTGCCGGGGCCAGGCTGCGCGGAGTACAGATCGATTTCGACGCCGCGACGCTGCATCTCGATAGCTATGCCGATTTTCTGCGCCGGCTGCGCCGCGATCTGCCCCCGGACATGCGCCTTTCGGTCACCGGGCTGATGGACTGGAGCGCGCAGGGCGATCCCGCGGCGCTGCGCCAGCTCGCCCAGGTGGTCGATGAGGTCGTGGTCCAGACCTATCAGGGCCGTTCGACAATTCCGGGCTATGAGCGCTATCTCGCCTCGCTTGCGCGGCTGGGCCTGCCTTACCGGATCGCTTTGGTCGAAGGCGGCGAATGGCGCGCTCCGGCCGGCCTTGCCGGCGATCCCCGGTTCAAGGGCTATGTCGTGTTCTTGCTCGCCCCTGCCTGAGCAGGCAGCCGCTTGCTCGCCTGAAGGCTCAGCCTGCGCTGCGCAATGCGCCCAGGAAATCGCGCTTGCCGATCTCTGCGCCCATTTCGCGCAGGATCGCATAGGCGGTGGTGGCGTGGAAATAGAAGTTTGGCTGCGAGAAGCTGAGCAGAAAATTGTCGGCCGTGAACGGCAATTTGAAATCGCCGATTTCAAACCGCATCGGCTTGCCGACCAGGGCATCGACCTCGGCCGGAGCGAGCGCTTCAAGATAGGCGATCCCTTCGCCGATCAGCTCCCTCAGCCCGGCAAAGCTGGCCGGGGCCGGGGTCATGCTGGGGGTGAACACGCCTGCCATCGCGCCGGCGATCCCATCCCTTGCATGCATCACGCAGCCGCGCAGCTGGCGATTGAAGGGGAACATATCCTCGGCCAGTTTCGCGTCCATCATGTCCGCTTCGCTGGTTCCATTCGCCTCGGCAAAGGCTTCCGCCTTGTCGAGCCAACCCTGGCTGCCCTTGAGGATCTGGATCAGGCTCGGGACGGTCGCGGTATAGAGGGTGAAGGACATTTGCATTCTCCTGATGCGGCTGCGCGCATGGCATAGACGCGCGGTCCGCGCTCTGCCAGATATCGGACGAGAAGCAGCCGGGAAAGGATGTTTGATGCGTGCCGCGCCCAGGATCGCAGCTGGCCTGATTTGTGGTTTGATGGCGCTTGCCGTCCCCGCCTCCGCGCAGACCGCAAGGCCGATGCTCGATTATGCCACTGCCGCCAAAATCCGCGATGGTTGCCTCGCCTATGCGCGTGACAGGCAGGATGCGGTCGCGATCGCGATCTTTGACGATGAAGGGCGCATGCTGTCCTTCGACCAGATGGACGGGGTGGTGAACATCGCCGGCGAACTGGCCCAGTGGAAGGCGCGGGCCGCGCTCAACTATCGTGTGTCGACGGAAACGATGAGCAAATGGGCCGATCGCGCGATCCCCGGCACGGCCAATCTTCCCGGCGGCGTCCCGCTGTTTACCGCCGATGGCGCGCCGCTGGGCGCGGTCGGGGTGTCGGGTTCGCATGCCAATGGCGATCTGGCCTGCGCCAAGGCCGGTGTGGCGGCGGCAGGGCTTGTGGAAACCGCAGGATAAGGAGCAAATATGCCGATTGAAAGTTTCGCCGGGAAAGTGGCCTTTGTGACTGGCGGCGCCAGCGGGATCGGGCTCGGCATCGCCAAGGTGCTGGCAGAGCGCGGCGCGCAGGTCATGATCGCGGATCTGCGCCAGGATCACATCGATGAAGCACTGGCCCACTTCGCCGGAGGCGAAAAGTCGAACGCCGTGGCGGCCTTGCAGCTCGATGTCACCAATCGGGAGAAATATCGCGAGGCCGCGCAGCGCATGCTGCAGGAATTTGGCGGGATCGACATCCTGGTCAACAATGCCGAAGTCGGGCCTGAGGGGCCGCTGCTCGAAGCCACCTATGCGGATTATGATTTCGGCTTCGGGGTCAATGTCGGCGGGGTGATCAATGGCTTCACCGAATTCCTGCCGCAGATGGTCGCCCATGGCCGGGGCGGGCATATCGTATCGACCGCCTCGCTCGCCGCCGAGGTGGTGATGCCCGCGCATATGGCGATCTATGCCGCGAGCAAGGCGGCGGTGTGCCATTTTTGCGAATCCGTGAAGGGCGAGCTGGTCCAGCATGACATCGGGGTTTCGATCCTGCTCCCCGGCCCAGTGAAAAGCCGCATCCACGAAACGATCGAGAACCGCCCCGATCATTTGCGCGAGGGCAGCGGCTTTGTCGCCAGCGAGAAGAAGCTCACCCGCCGGATCGTGGGCGACAATTGGATGGAACCGGTCGATGTCGGCCATCTGGTCGCCGATGCGATCCTGGCCAACACCACCTATGTCGTGACCCACGGCATGTATAAACACGCGATGCGCGCCCGCTGCCAGGCGGTGCTCGACGCCACACCCGACCGGACCGAGCAAGCTGACAGCTTCGCTAACTACCGCGAGGAGCAATAGGCGCGCCGCCGTGCGCGAGATATCTCGCGCACGGCGGCAGCGTCAGAGGGAACGGGTGCCCTGCTTTAACGGACGCGGGGGCCGCCAAACGGCAACGGGGGAGGGGGCCGGCGCGCACCGCGCGGCAGCTGTGCCTGATAGGCCCGCCCGCAATGCTCGACGCAATAGGGGAAGCCCGGGTTCACATTCTTGCCGCAGAAGTGGAAATCCGGCTCGCCGGGATGGCCCATCGGCCAGCGGCAGACCTTCTCATTGAGATCGAGCAGGCTGGTCTTGTCGGCGATCTCAGGGCTCGGCTTGGCCGGCACCAGCCGGCGCGGCGGTGCGGGCGGGATCGGCGCCTGCTGGTCACCGGGGCCCTGGCGCAGAAAGCCGCCGGGGCCGACCGAGACGATCTTGGGCATGCCTGATCCGGCATTGGGCATCGGCTGGCTCTGCTCGGCGCTGGCCGGCCGGGCCTCAGGCTTGGCGACAGCGGCGGCGACCGGCGCGGCAGGCCGGGCGACGGGCTTTGCCACGGGCGCCTTGTCCTTCACTTTGGCAGGCCGCGCTTCCTTCTTCTTCGCAGGTGCCTTGTCCTCGCCATCCTCATTCGCCTTCACTGGCGACGGGCGCGATTTGAGTTCGAGGCGGTGCGCCTTGCCGATCACGGCATTGCGCGATACCCCGCCGAGCACTTCAGCGATCTGGCTGGCGGTCGAGCCGCTTTCCCACATCTTGGTCAGCGTGGCGATCCGTTCGTCGGTCCAACTCATCTAGGTCTCAATTCCTCAAAATTCATACACTGGCCAGTTCGGTCGAAGCTTGCCAGCGCAAGCCTGTGCCGATAGTCGCCAGCCCATGGTCGATCAAGCCCCGACACAGAACTCCGCCCGTTCCCGCCACAGGCGCCGCAAGGCGTCCGTTCCTGCCGCATGGCACACATGTGATCGGCGGATTGAACCGTGTCGGGCTCACAGCCCTATATATGAAGGAGGTGCGGCGGTTTCTCAAGGTCCAGACCCAGACTATCTGGGCGCCTTCGATAACCACGCTGTTATTCCTGGTAATCTTCACCGTTGCGATGGGCCGCGGCGGGCGGGTGGTGCTGGGGGTTCCCTTCGCCAGTTTCATCGCGCCGGGGCTGATCATGATGGGCATGATGCAGAACGCCTTTGCCAATTCCTCCTTCTCGCTGCTGTCGGGCAAGATGATGGGCACGATCATCGATTATCTGATGCCGCCGCTGAGCGAGGCTGAGCTGATGCTCGGGATCGTGGGCGCGGCGGTGACCCGGGCGGTGCTGGTGGGCATGGCAGTGGCTGCAGCGATGATACTCTGGCCCGGGGTCACGCTCTACGCCGCGCATCCCTGGGCGATCGTTTGGTTCGCGCTGATGGGCTCGACCATGCTGGCGCTGATGGGCTTTCTGACCTCGCTCTGGGCGGAGAAATTCGATCACGCGGCGGCGATCACCAATTTCGTTGTCCAGCCGCTCTCGCTGCTCTCGGGCACCTTTTATGTGATTCATAATCTTGCGCCTGCGTTCCAGGCGGTCAGCCGTGCCAATCCGTTCTTCTATGTGATTTCAGGGTTCCGCTTCGGCTTCCTTGGGCAAAGCGACATCGGCGATACCAATCAGGCGGTGCTGGTGGCAGCGATTGGCCTGGCTTTGCTCAATCTGGCGCTGGGACTGTTCGGCTATCGCCTGCTCAAGAGCGGCTGGAACCTGAAGAGCTGATCCGCGCCCGAGGCGCTGACCGGACGCTTGCCGAACTATTCAGTGCGTCAGGCTGCGGCGCAGGCGATAGCGCCCTTCGGCGAAATCATCGAACAGCTGCGGAAGCGAGGGATGGTCCACCGGGCCGCCTTCGCTGTCACCGTCCAGATTTTGCTGGCTGACATAGGCGACATAGGACGAATCCTCATTTTCGGCGAGCAGATGATAGAACGGCTGCTCGCGCGTCGGCCGGATTTCGGTGGGAATGGCTTCATACCATTCCTCGCTATTGGCGAAGACCGGATCGATATCGAACACCACGCCGCGGAAATCGAACAGCCGATGTTTGACCACATCGCCGATTGCGAAGCGAGCTTCTGCGTGGCGGGGGGCCTCAATCCGGCGGCCGGCCTGGGGCGAATAAAAATGCGCACGATCCATAGCACCTGAATATAGTTCACTGCGGGTGCGAAACAAGCGACAGTTTTCAGGCATCCCCAGCAAAGGGTGGGCCAGCGCCGCATTGGGGCTTGGCAAGCCGCGGGCCTTGGGCTAACCGCCGCGCTTCCAAGCGACCGGGCGCCCCAACCGCGCCCTCACGCCCTCGCGGAGAGGTGGCAGAGAGGTCGAATGCGCCGCACTCGAAATGCGGTTTACGGGAAACCGTAACGTGGGTTCGAATCCCACCCTCTCCGCCACGCAGTCCCTTGATTCTAAATGATATTTCTGAGAATCGGGAGAACTCCCGCAGGTCTGCGGCGTTCTTGACGCGAATCGTAGTGCGGAGAGAGATTCTCCGCCCAATCACCACGTAATTCCGGCGACTTTCTCCGCTGCCCTGCCGGCCAGTACGGTTTTGCGCAAATTCGGCTTTTAACGGGATCTAACGGGAGTTTCGCCGATTTCGGGCGGTGTCCGGCGAGTGCGCCAAGCGGAACTCGCGGAATTCCGCCGACGCCAGCACCAAGCTCCCGCATCCATCATAACGGGAGCGTTCGGGAAGGTTGACGGGAAAGATAGGTGTGATTCCAGCCGTTTGACGGGGCTATCCACAGGACAGCTTCGCCCGGCCAATTTTGACCTTGCAATGGATCCGCTCTTCTGGCTCCTTAGGAGCACAGGAATTGGAATACGACCGGTGGCTGTCTCATCGAGATGACCACTCACGAAGGATCGGAGGTCGACCCTGGACATGCGCTAATGCGCGGTCGGGTCTGGTCGTTCGTTCGGCACCACGACCTGTTCCCCGTCAGCACCAATGGCACAGATTTGAGGTTGTGATTTAAGGAGGATTTGGGTCTCGTCGTAGTGACGAAGGAACGAAGATGAGACCCAAATCCTCCAACGCCAAAAAGCCTGCCGAGCAGGTGGTGAAGGACATCCGGCGCGCAACCCGGCGGCACTTCTCGGCCGAAGACAAGATCCGGATCGTGCTGGAAGGCCTGCGCGGCGAATACAGCATTGCCGAGCTGTGCCGCAAGGAAGGCATAGCCCAGAGCCTGTATTACACCTGGTCGAAGGAGTTTATGGAGGCCGGCAAGCGCCGGCTAGCCGGCGATACTGCGCGCGCCGCGACCACCGGCGAGGTGCAGGATCTGCGCCGTGAGGCCCGAGCCTTGAAGGAATGCGTGGCCGATCTGACGCTCGAGAACCGGCTGCTCAAAAAAAGCATGATCGCGGGTGGGGAGCGACGACGAATGAGGTATCCCGCATCGGAGAAGCTCGAGATCATCAGGGTCGTTGAGCAGTCGCACCTGCCTGCCAAGCGGACGCTGGACCAACTCGGCATCGCCCGTCGGACGTTCTACCGCTGGTATGACCGCTACCTTGAAGGCGGGCCGGAGGCGCTGCGCGGATCGGCCATCGGCGCCGAGCCGGGTGTGGAACCGCATCGCGCCCGAGGTCCAGGACCAGATCGTCGAGATGGCCCTGGAGCAATCCGAGCTGTCACCGCGCGAACTGGCGGTGCGCTTCACCGACGAGAAGCGCTACTTCGTGTCGGAAGCCACGGTTTACCGCCTGCTCAAGGCCCATGATCTGATCACCAGCCCGGCCTATGTCGTGATCAAGGCAGCCGATCGCTTCCATACCCAGACGACGCGGGTGAACGAGATGTGGCAGACCGATTTTACCTACTTCAAGATCATCGGCTGGGGCTGGATGTATCTGTCGACCGTGCTCGACGACTTCTCGCGCTACATCATCGCCTGGAAGCTGTGCACCAACATGCGGGCCGAGGACGTGACCGACACGCTGGACCTCGCCCTCAAGGCCTCAGGCTGCGATCACGCCACGGTGCTGCACAAACCCCGGCTGCTATCGGACAATGGCCCCAGCTACATCGCCGGCGAACTGGCAGAATACATCGAAGCCCAGAAGATGAGCCATGTTCGCGGCGCCCCGTTGCACCCGCAAACCCAGGGCAAGATCGAGCGCTGGCACCAGACCCTGAAAAACCGCATCGTGCTGGAAAACTACTTTCTGCCCGGCGACCTTGAGGCCCAGATCGAAGCGTTCGTCGAACACTACAACCATCGGCGCTACCATGAGAGCCTGAACAACGTGACCCCTGCCGACGCCTACTTCGGCAGGGCCGAAACCATCATCAAGCAGCGCGAAAGGATCAAGCGACAGACCATCGAACATCGGCGCTTGCAGCACCGCAAGCTAGCCGCCTAATATCCAACCCCAGACGAGGCCGACCCTCCGCTAATCTGCGCCCCAATCTGCGCCAAATGTTCTGACGACGGACAGTCACGAAGAAGCGTTACAAAACGGCGGCTTTGACCTTCATGAAGAAGGCGCTGAAGCGCCACGGACGAGCTGAAGTGATCGTCACGGACGGGCTTCGATCATATCCCGCGGCCATGCGCGACTTGGGGAATCTCGATCGCCGCGAAATGGGGAGGTGGTTGAACAATCGGGCAGAAAATAGTCACCTTCCCTTGCGCAGAAGAGAGCGAGCAATGCTCAGGTTTCGACGAATGACCCTTAGGGCGGCGCAGCCAATTCGCTGCAGAAATTCGCCTCGGTCCACGCTTCCTTCCACAACCATTTCAACTCAGAACGCCACCTCGTCGACCGCCAAACATTCAAGGCTTGCCGCTCAGCTGCATTAGCTGAGTCGCAGTCGCTTATGGGCTGATCATATGCCGATTGGGCGCCAGCTGCGCCGATCAGAGACAAGTTGCCATCCGACTGACAGCACCCCTCAGCTTGCCGGACCGGATGCACGATCTATTAGGTTGATCATGTCATTTGTCCGGCCTTCGGCAAACAAATGCGCGTTGGACGCCACCAGGCGGGCAGCATCCGTCATATAGGTGCCGTAGCTGCCGGAAACATGCGGCGTGATGATCAGCCCTTCGGTCTTCCATAATGGCGAATCCGGGCGGAGCGGCTCGTTGCGCACCGTGTCGAGGGCGGCACCTGCAATCCGATGCTCGGTAAGCGCGGCGACAAGGCTGCCCTCATCCACCGTCTCGCCACGCCCGACATTCACGAAATAGGCGGTCGGTTTCATGGCCGCGAAAATCGCTTCGTCGAACAGGCCGTCAGTCTGCGCATTGAGCGGGGCGGCGGAAACGAGAAAATCGAGTTCTCCGACGCTTTGTCGAAGTTCGCTGTAAAGCCGGAAATCGTCGATGAGGGCGGACTCGCGCTGCGCGGATGCAAAGCCCATCGTGCGCATACCCATGGCCCTGCAACGCTCCGCGATCGCCTCGCCGATAATTCCGACGCCCGCGATGCCAACCGTTTTGCCATGCAGCAAGGTGCCGGAATTCTGGCCGGTTCGCGGACCGCCCCAGAAGCCTGCGTCGTGTTGCCGCACGTACATCAGAAATTTGCGCGCTACCGCCAACATCAGCAAAAGCGCGATTTCGGAAACTGCCGGACCATGCAATCCACGTGCAGAAGTCAGCAGGACGTTCGGCCGTTCGCGCAGCGCTGCTTCGAGCCGCTCGGTTCCGGAAATCAGGCCTTGCACCCACTTCAAGTTCGTTGCCGCACGCACAATGTCGACGTCAAAATCTTGCCCCACGGTAACCAGCCCGTCGGCAGAACCAATCAGGTCCTGCAACTGACTGCGATTTGTTGCGGTAGAAATCCGTGCCGGGACGTTGGCTTCGACAAGTACGCCTGCGATAGCTTCTGCTTGGGCATCGTGAACAACTAGATGAATCAATTATTGGCTCCGACTCGCATTTGCGTTTTGCTGGAAAGAATAGTGGCGATCGCGGACAGGCAGCAGAAAATGCCCGCGGAGATAAATACCGGGGCGTAGCCAGCGCCGCGATCGTAAACCAGCCCGGCCAGGAGCGTGATTGCCGCGGCGGCAACCGTTTGCGTCCCCTGTATCGTCCCGGCCAGCGTTGGCAGCGAGAGGCTGCCGAACTGGCTTACAAGCACCAGTGGCGTAGTGACTAGAACGACGCCCAAACCCAGCCCGGCCAGCGTCACCGCGAGGAATGCCAGCGGGTAAGTCGTGGCAAACATCATAGTGATCAGCCCGAGCCCGCAACTGAATGCGCCAAGACCGGTATTGAACGCCGGCTTCACCCGATCACCGACCACTCCGACCAATATCTTCCCCGCCAGACCCGCCATCGGAAAAATGGCGATCGCGCTTCCCGCTTGGGTGATAGACAGCCCGTGATCCAGCAAACTGAGCACGCTGTGACCGGTGACCAACCCAGTGGCGATCATCGCCGCACACGCCGATCCGAACAGCGTCCAGAATGTCGACGTCCTGAATGAGTCCCGCACGGAAATTTCTGGGGCGTCGTTGCGAGCGGGGCGATTTGGTTGGATTTGTTTACCGGCCCGGTCTGTCATCCGCTGTTCTCGCATGGCCACAAGCGTCAGGACAAGCGCCAATGCCGCCCCTGCCGACATGGCCCACCAGCCCGCGCGCCAATGGCGTTCCGGCCCGGTGATCCACGTCAGCAGCCCGATGCCCAGCGCACCGCCACCACTCAACATGCAGAAGGCGATTGTGGTGGCAAGCGTGCGGCGCGTCGAAAAAGTGCGCGAAACCATCGTCACCGCGGGCAGCACCCCGGCAAAGGCCGGCGCACCGCCGATCAACGTGGCGAATAGCACCGCAATGACAGTGAAGCTGAGTGAAAATCCGGCAATCATCGCCGCGCCCACGGCGAGGATCGCCGAACCCACGGCAAAGCTTACCCGATAGCCGAAGCGCGCAATTGTCGCTCCGGCGACGAAGCTCAGCACGCCGATGCTGAGCATGAGTGCGGCACTCAACACCCCCACCTGCGTGCGGTCGAACCCCATGCCGCCGGCCATCTGGGCGACCAGAAACGGTCCGCCATAGGTCGGGATCGACTGGGTGGCGGCCATGATGAATCCGACGACGGCAAGCTGCACCCAACTGCGGAAGCTCTCCTCGCCGTTAGTCTCTCCGTTCATATTTCGAAGATCTTCTGCTCCGTCTTGTGGATTCGCTGCGCTCCGCCGCTCTCCTGAACGATAAAGTTATCGCAGATGTAGCCGAAGGCTGGCCCCATAACGAATGAGGGGTGAACGACGATGTTCATGCCGGCGCGAAGCTTCATGGGCTCGTCCCCGCGGATAAGCGGGCGCTCGACCAGATCGTAGCCCTGCCCATGGGAGAACAACCGGGTTTCCTTGGGCAATCCATGTGCTTCCAGAAACTGGTTGTGCAGTTCGGCAATGTCTCCGCATGTGGCCCCGGCCACAAGGCTCTGCGCGATTTCGGCCTGCGCTTCACACGCCAATGCGACCGCGTCGATCAATTGCTGACTAGCCTTGCCCATCACGATCGTTCGGCCAAGTTCGGTATAGAAGCCGGTCGGCCCGTTTGTTTCGATCAGGATCGAGATGTGGTCCCCTTTTTCCATGCGGCGGGCCTGATTATGCGGCGTGCGAATGGGGGCGGGCTGGTTGCCTGGTGCCGATCCGAACATATAGACGCCCTGTTCGCTGCCGCGCAGCCGTGATTCATACTGCGCGATTGCCATGATATCCTGATCGCGCATTCCCGGTTCCATCCGCTCGATCATCTGCACGAACACTTCATCCTGCATTGCTGCAATGGCGCGGACCTGTTCGAGTTCATACGGCGATTTCAAGGCCTTCATCTCGTCGATCGCATCGGTCACGTCGACCAGTTCGCAGCCCAGCTTTTCGATGCGCGACATGAACCCATGCGGCATCCCCTTCGCGCCCGCGATACCAAGACGTTTATATCCCCAATCGGTTATAAGCTTGCAGACAATGTCCGCCTCGTATTCAGCGGTGTACCTGATCGATTTGAACGCGGCAGTGGTGTAAACCTCGGATACGCCGAGGTAATCGGGCTGACCTTCAACCTTGGTCCATCCGCCCATGCCGCCATGTTCGACCATGACCATCGGCGCGTCTGCGCGGAAGAGCGCGATCGAGTTATAGGAATGCGCGGTCGGACGGTCGGTCAGCCAGCGGACATAGCCGTTCAGTGAATCGTCCCATGAAAGGACGAGCACGGCCGGTATGTCCAGTTGTCCCATCAACCCGCGCAGCGCGTCCCACCGCCTTTGATATTCGGACGGCGCCAGGCGGCTGAATACGCGGTCGTTGGAAATCGGCGAATGCATGAACGCTTCCTTTCAGATGAGTCTTGTCTCTCAGATGAGTTTGGTCTGCGCCGGATTTTCGTTTCCGGCGCAGATCCGTTGCTTAAATCAGTATTTGAACCCGGCGGAGATGCCGTAAGTGCGCGGTGCGCCAGGCACGGCTGAGTCACCGAACTGAGACTGGTTGACGAACACATAGTAGTCCGACTTGGTGATGTTCTTGGCCCACACGCTGATGTTGTAGGCGCCAAACGTCAGTCCTGCCTGCGCCTGAAGCAGCCCATAGGCCGCTTGCGTCACGCGGTTGTCCGGTTCCCAGACGAAACCGCTGCTGTGGTTCCAGGTCAGATTGAAATCGAATGTGGCATCGTCGCCAATGCTTTTGGTGTAGTCAATCGCAGCCGTGTAGGTGAATTTGGGCGCCCGAACCACGCGGTTGCCGCTGGCATCACCGTTGGAATTGATGACGTTCCCCCCGGCCGGGTTTGGCGTGCTGATCGGCGCGGGATTGAAGGTCAGATATTTCGCTTCCGGCAGCCACGACAGGTTTCCGCGAAGCCGCAACCCGGTTGCGGGCTTGATCGACAATTCGGCGTCCACGCCAGTGAGCCTGGCCTTGCCGGCGTTCAGCGTTTCAATGAAACCGCCCTGAACGTGCTGTATCTGGATGTCCTTGTAGGCATAGTGGAACGCCGCAATGTTGAACCGCGCGAGCTTATCAAGGAAGTCTGTCTTTAGGCCGACCTCGTAAGCATCGAGCACTTCTGGCCTTGCCGACGCCGATGCCGGGTTGGCGGCATTATAAACGCCCCCTTTGAAGCCCCGCGTAGCCGAGGCATAGAGCAACGTATCGTCGCCAATTTGCTGATCGATTGCCAGGCGCCAGGTGAGCTTGTTGAAGGTCGTGCTGGAACTGGGGTAAGCACCGGTCACGCCGTTGTCCCTGACGAATTTGCCGGCAATGCTCTGGCGATCGGACGTATAACGCAAGCCGGCGGTCAGCTTGGTCCCTTCGGCGATTTCGTAGGATGCCTGCCCAAATCCGGCGATCGAACGCGTGTTGACATGGGTGAACGAATTTTGTCCCCCACCAAATGGTATGACAAGCGTTGTGCCTTCAATGCGCGTGGGATCGTATGATGTGCCGCGCGTCATGAAGAAGCCGCCGACGATCCAGTCAAGCTTTCCGTCCGAGTTTGAAACGAGCTGCACTTCCTGGGTGAACGAATGGTCGCGGATCAGGCTGTTGATGCGCTGGAAATTGACCGGCGTGTAATCCTGATCGATGACGACTTGGTCCTTTACCTTGCGGTAGCCGCTGATGCTCACCAACCGCGCAAAAGGAAGCTCGGCTTCAAGCTTCAACCCAACGCCACCCTGGCGCATTTTCCCGTCGGGCTGCGGGGCGCCAGTCGGGTTGTAGATGCTGCCGCTGTAGGTGGTCAGCCCGCCTACCGAAACCGCTCCGGGCAACAAGCCTCTGACAATGCCCTGGCTGCCGTCGCGGGACATGTAATCCAGCGAAACCGTGGCGGTAACCGTCTCGCCAAGTTCGGCGCGGGTCTTGCTTCGAATCGAGAAGACTTCCTTGGTATAGACGTCGGTGTTTGTGCCCGAATATTTGCCCCAGCCGTCGTTCTGATTGATGTAATACACCGACAGGTCGGTAGCGACGTTCTTGGCAAGTCCGGTAGAAGCGTAAACGCTCCCGTCGACCGTATCATAATTGCCGTAGCCGATACGCGCTTCCAGTGTGGGCGTGTATGATGGCGTGCGCGTGATGATCTGAATCAGGCCACCGGTTGCATTGCGCCCGAACAGCGTGCCCTGCGGCCCTTTCAAAACTTCCACGCGCTCGACACTGCTGAGCGATTGGGACGCACCCGGCTGAGAGGGGTAATATTGCCCGTCGATATAAAGCGCGATGTTGCTTTCGTTGGCGGCCGAACCGTCGGTCGTGCCAACGCCGCGGATGAACGGCGTGGATGAACTCAATGACTGGCTCCAGACCAGACCCGGTGTCAAAGTAGACAATTCCGAAACTTCGGTAACGCCCGATTTGGCCAGCGTTTCACCGGTAAAGGCCGAGATGGAGATAGGAACTTTCTGCATACTCTCTTCGCGTCGCTGCGCAGTCACGATGATCGCACTGTCATCTGCGTTCGATTGCTTGCTGGCAGCCTCCGGTCTCTCCTGCGGTGTCTCCTCCGCGTAAGCGGTTCCTGCGTGCGCGAACACGGCGGCAAGAATGCCTCCGGTCACCATCGAACCAAACTTGGGCAAGCCATAAAACTGGCATTTTTTCATGAACCCTCTCCTCCACGTTACCTATTTTTCCGGCAGAGTGACCAAGAATGACCATTTAGTCAATATGTGAAACGGCTCGGTGTGAAATCCAGGGTGATGCCTTCTCCGCAAGGCCAGCATCGGTTGTCAAAACGGGCATTTTGTGCGAGAGATTGCTTCCAAATTCAAATATGTGCCGCGCACGCAAGGCCAAAATGGCCCAGCTTTGCGGACTTTCAGGTGCTTTCCATGGAAAATGCTGCAGCTGCCGCTGGTGCCACCCGGGTCCGGCCCCGGAGACCCGGAACCCGGGAAAAACTGCTTCGCGCGGGGCTTATACAACTGTCGGAAAACCAGCCTTCCGGCGTGACAATTGACCAATTGGTGCAAGGTGCGAACGTTGCCAAAGGCAGCTTCTACAATCACTTTCCCGATCGCGAGAAGTTCGAAAGCGACGTATTGCGCGAGGCGCGGCGGCGCATGGCCCGCTATATCGGCGCCATTGTCGGCAACGAACGTGACGATGCCGTTCACATTGCGCGCGCCGTCTGTGCGTTTGCGCGCTTTTCGATCGAATATCCGCACGAGACGCGAATCATCCTGCGATGGATTTATTCCGAACGTCTCGTGCCCGAAGACCCGACCAAGTTCATCGTAAGGCGGATTCGCTCGGGCCTGATCAGTGGCCGATTCGTCACCCCTAGTGTCGAAGCCGGAGCGCTGGTGGTGTTCGGCATTGGCCGCGCAGTGGCGCTGACCATACTGGCCGCGCGGCGGACTACTCCCGATCTTCCGCTGGTAAGGGATTCAGTATTCCTGATTCTGCGCGCCCTGGAAGTGGATGTTGCCGCTGCAATTACGATCTCGTCCCGTGAGGCGGAGCAAGTGCTGCAACATCCTGTGATAAGGCGCACTGCCGACATCGGCAGCGCCTGACCCAAGCTGATCCGTCCATTCTCGGACGAGTCGCCGCCGGCCATCTTGACCAACGGCAGGGACGCTTGCCGCTTTCGGCAAGCTTCTGAAAAACCGTCGGTATTCTGAAAAGATAGCGCGCACCCCCGCATATTGACTAACTAGTCATAAATGCTAGGTCGGCGCTTGCCTCAGCTACACCTGTTGATGGGGCGAGCGGGGCGCGCGGCGCTTGCCATCGGCTAGGCCGGCCTGCGCTGCCCGATGGCCGTGAAACGCTGTCCGTGGCCGGACGTAAACAAGAACTGCCCATTTGAAGGCATATCGAGGAGAGTGTGGATGCGGGTTGTGACGTTGGAAGAAGCCGTCATGGATACTGAGCTGATGGCGGAATTCATGGGGCCGGAGAAGCTTAAATCGCTCTCCTACATGCGCAGCGACGTGCTTGAGAACCTTCAGGACATGGGCGAAGGGCGCATCAAGTCGATGGATGAAAACGGTATATCCGTTCAAGTCCTTTCCACCACCGTGCCCGGAGCCGAAGAGCTGGAAGGAAATGCTGGCGTCGAGTTCGCCTTTCGCATGAACAACAAGGTAGCGGCCGCAGTTGCGGCGCGTCCAAATCGCTTGGCCGGATTTGCCAATTTGCCGATGCGCACTCCAGGTGCCGCGGCTGATGAACTGGAACGGGCGGTTTCGGAACTAGGTTTTCGCGGCGCCTTGATTAACGGGATGACCAACGAAAAATTCCTCGATGCCGATGAATTCGCTCCCATTCTGGAGCGGGCAGAAGCCTGGGATGTGCCAATCTACCTTCACCCCGGTGCCGCGCCCAAAGCCGTTTACGATGCCTATTTCAGCGACCTTCCCTTTCCGCTTGCCACCTCGTTGTCGTTGGCCGGTTATGCCTGGCATCACGAAGTCGGGTTGCACATCCTGAGGCTGGCGGTCAAAGGCGTATTCCATCGCTACCCGAAGTTGAAGTTCATCATCGGCCACATGGGCGAAACGCTTCCATTCATGCTGGCCCGCACGGATTACGTGCTCCAACTGAACCATCAGATCGACTATTCCCTGTTCGATCTGGTGGTGGACCGGGTCTATGTCACCA
>CAWCMV010000002.1:0-1175434 GCA_963796745.1 uncultured Alphaproteobacteria bacterium
GCTATTATGGCCTGTTGCTCGACTTCGCAGACGTATTGCTAGCCAGAACACGAAATCGAGATCATGGGTCAATTCCATCACCACCGGTGACAGCCGCACGCGGCTGGCGATCTTTTTCCAAGCTACGCGACAGATGCCGGCTCACCATCACCGACACCACCTTGCCGAGCGTGCCGTCGGTGATCTTCTTCTTGGCGAAGGCGAACTTGGTGTTGAAGCGCTGCGAATAGCCGATGGTGAATTTCACCTTGTTGCGCTTGGCAATTTCGATCAGCTCGTCGGCTTCCCACAATTCGAGCGCGATCGGCTTTTCCAGCAGCACGTGCTTGCCGGCCTTCAGGCAGTCGCGGCAGATCGGATAGTGGTTCGATTCCGGCGTGGTCGAGATGTAGACAACCCCGATGTTCGGATTTTTGACGATGTCCTGATAATCCAGCGTCGCGGTCGCCGGCTTGGTGAGCGTCGCCACCTCCTGAGCCGGTCGGGCCGGATTTCGCAGAGATGCAACTTGTCCACCAGCGCCGAGCCGACAGCGTCTCCGATCGGATGCCGCCGCACCAGCCGGTGCCGATCACCGCCGCTTCAACCGTTTTCACCGGACGTTTCTCCGTTGTTGATTTTCGGGCGGGAGACTAGCCGGTTGTTGGCGCTTTGTGGAAGGGGGCAACGCTTGTCTGCTCAGACGCGCGTTTTGCGCGCGGCCGTCCGTTTCCTCGTGCCACCGCTTGTCGGCGCGGTCGGCCGCACGATTGGGTAGATTTCTCGCACATACTCGGTCAGCATCTCGCAAAACGCCGCGGCATAGCGCGTCCGTTGACGTCGCTTGTCCCAAAATATGGCCCGCGGTTCGCGCAGGGCTTACCCCGATATGTGACGGCGACAATTCGCAACGCAAGATTTCGAATTCGAAGAGCCGACGGAATGATGGCTACGCCGTGACCGGCTTCAGCCATTGCGACCAAGGCGTGCGGGGCGCCGCTTTCGAGCAGGATGTCGGGCTTCATACCGGCCATGCGGCAGGCAGCATTAAATGTCCTGCGTTGTAAGAAATCGGAATTCAGTAGAAGCAACGGATAAGGCGCAAGACCCTCGATATCGATCGTGCTGCCCTCGGCATGAAGCCGCCGCGGGTGGCCGACGGCGAGTATCTCGAGAGCCTCGAGAGGCTGATTCGCGAAGCGCCGGTCGTCTGCCTGAACCGCGTTAACAGCGCCCTGGGCAAGGTGAATCTCGCCGCGTTCCAGCATCGCCAGCAGTTTGGGGCCGACCGCGTCAACCAACTTCACCTGGACGTTGGGAAAGTGCTTCGCGTATCGGTGCAGGAAATCCGGAAATATGCTTTCGAGGATCGGTGGAGCAAACGCCACTTTCAGCACACCGGTGTCTCCCTCGCGGAGCGACTGTGCCCGCTCACCGACTGCGGTGGCGTAATTCAATAGACCGCGGCAGTCGCCGAGCAGCTGTTCGCCGTCGCTCGTCAACACCAGCCGGCGTCCGACCCGGTCAAAAAGCTTGAGGCCAAGTTCCTGTTCGAGATCGCGGATTTGCCGGGACAAGGCAGGCTGGGCAATGCGCAGGTGCAGCGCCGCCGCTGAGACGGTGCCGAGGTCGGCGACGGTTACGAAGGTTCGCGCGCGCCGAAGATCCATGTCTCTTTCTTATGCCGGTTCGGCATGATTATCCAGAGAAATTATGCATTGGACGGATATATGGGGCGCGCGCTTACTCGCCAGCGTCGTTCAATTGAACCGTGGGGTTTTCATGAGACGTCGCCAACGCAAATTTCTGCTCGCCGCCGCCGCGCTTGGCGCGCTTGCTTTCGCTGCGGCCTCGCAGGCCCGGGATTACGGACAATACAGCCGGGTCCCGCAGGAAATCAGGACTTGGGTTGAAAGCCTGGCCGATGGCAAAGGGATTCCCTGCTGCGCCACGGCCGATGGCACCGTGCCCGATGAATTCACCTGGGATATCGGCGCCAACCATTACCGCGTGAAAGTTTACGGCCAATGGGTCATCGTGCCCGACGCAGCGGTGATCAAAGGCTCAAACCGGCTTGGGCGTGCGGTCGTTTGGATCGCCTACGACGACCCCGTTTTCGAAGCCGAGCCTATTCTTTCGGTCCGCTGCTTCCTGCCGGGGCCGGCGAGCTGATGCAAAGCGAGGCGTGGCCGGCGCGCGCGGCGTTTGATCAACCGGTCAGCGCCGCGCTGCCCACGCCGAACACTTGCGCTGCGAATTGCGGATAGACCTCGGCCAGTTGCGGCGCCACCGTCTCACGCATCAGTTTGAGCGTCTCGGGCGAGGGCGCCGGCGTCTCCGGCACGTCGCGCCGGCCGGTCGAAATCGAAGCCGGTGTTCTCGATCACTTCTTCGACCGTATGCCCGGGATGCACGCTGGCCAGCGTGAAACGGCCGTCGGCGAAGCAGAACAGGCAGCGGTTGGTCATCAGCGCGATCGGCCCGCCGGGCGGTAGACGTTCGGCTCGCTGGCGCCCGGCGCGCTGATGAAATCGACCTTGGGCACCAGCGTGCGGCGCGAATGCTCGGTGCGGAACAGAATGACCTTGGGCACCACGTAATAGAGATAGGCCGAGCCGAACGAGCCGGGAAAACGCACCTTCGGATGCGCGTAGTCGCCGGTCGCCGACCAGATTGACGTTGCCTTGGCCGTCGATCTGCCCGCCCGACAGAAAGAACACGTCGATGCGGCCTTGGCCGGCGCAGTCGAACAGTTCGCGCGCGCCGTCGGTGCAGAAATTGTGCTTGCGGCTTGCAGCAGCGACACGTAAGGCCGCCCGCCTGCTTGCCGCGCTCGCGCGCCAGCAGCGCTGCGGTTGCCGGGATCGGCGATGCGTTGCCGACCGCCACATGGCGCACGTCGCCGATCAGCCGCGCGATCACGTCGGCGAGCAGTTCCTCGTCGCGGAAAGTCTTAAGCGGCGCGGCGTGTCATAGACATACTTGTCCAGATATTCCGCGAAACCTTCCGCCGTCGCCGCCATGCTTGCGCATACAGCGCGAGATGCTCGGCGTCGGCGGCGTAATGGTCAGGCAGCGGCAGCGGCCAGGCGCCGCGCTCGGCGACGGCGATGCTCTCGACATAGAAGCCCGGCAGCGTGCCCGCGGCCAGCACCGGATCGTCGAGCAGATTGCCGTCGTGGATTTTCTCGACCGTCACGACGGTCTTCGCAGCCGCATGCGCCATGGTCGCCAGTTCGCGCTGGCGGCCGATCCAGACATTGCCGAAGCGATCGGCCATCGGCGCGTGGAACAGCGCCACGTCCGGCTTGATCGCCGGCAGCAGCACGATCGGATCGTTGTTGGCGAACGGGCTGTCGATCACCTTCCAGTCGTCGCGGTATTTCAGCACGTCGGAACCGATCAGCCCGCGCAGCGGCATGAACGGCACGCCTTTTTCCGCCGCTTGCAGACCGGCATGCAGCGCCGGGCAGGTGGCGTCCTTCATCGCGATCGTGCCGCCGGTGACGGCGGCGGAAAAGCGCGGCGCCGGACCGAACTCGCCGAGGCTCACCGCGCTCGTCTCCAACGTCGCGACGCAACCGGCGCCGATCAGCAGATCGGCTTGCAGGCTCGAGGTCGGCAGCGCCACCAGGTGCAGCCGCTTCACGCCGCGCCGGATCAGCGCCCGCGTCGCCGCCATCGGCACGCCCGACACTTCGCGCGGCACCACCAGCATGCAGCCGTCGGTAACGGTCGCGAGCGCTTCATCGATGGATTTCGCCAATTGAAACATGTCGACCCGCATGACAGCGGCATTTCCACCATTTGCCGCCCATCTCACATTGTTGTGCTTGCAAGGTCCACTGGATTTTGCGAGTTGGTTTCGATGGCAAGACCCTGCAGGACAAGCTGCGCGGCCGGGCGTTTCGTCATCACCGCCGAAGTGACGCCGCCGGTCTCCACCGACCGCGGCCGAGCTGCTCGCCAAGGCGCTGCCGCTCAAGGGCCTGGCCGACGCGGTCAACGTCACCGACGGCGCCGGCGCGCGCGCCGCATCTGGCGCGCGTGACGGCGGCGGCGATGCTGGTGCAGAACGGCATCGAGCCGATCCTCCAGCTCACCTGCCGCGACCGCAACCGTATCGCCTTGCAGAGCGATCTGATCGGCGCCGCGGCGCTCGGCGTGCGCAACCTGTTGATGCTGCGCGGCGACGATCCGACGGCCGGCGACCAGCCCGACGCCAAGCCGGTGTTCGATCTCGATCCGCGCGCGCTGCTCGACACCGCCGCCGGCATGCGCGACGCGGCGAGCTGCCGTCGGGCCGCAAGATCTGCGGGCGCGCCGATTTTTTCATCGGCGCTGCCGACAATGCCGATCGATCCGCCGCCCGGCTGGGAGCCGAACGGCCTCAAGGCCAAGATCGCCGCCGGCGCGCAATTCGTCCAGACGCAATTCTGCATGGACATGGACGTGGTGCGCCGCTACATGGCGCGGCTCGCCGAGCGCGGCATCGCCGACAAGCTTTACATGCTGATCGGCATCGCGCCGCTGCGCTCGGCGAAGTCGGCGCGCTGGATGCAGGGAGAAGCTTTACGGCGCCATCATCCCCGACGCGATCGTCGATCGCATGGAGCGCGGCGCGCGATCCGGCGGCGGAGGGCCGCCGCATTTGCCTCGACATGGTCGCCGCGCTCGCCGACATCCCGCATGTCGCCGGCGTGCCACGTCATGGCGCCGGGAAACGACGCCGCGGTGGCCGGCATCATCGCCGCCGCTCGTTACAGCGTCTCGCGGCTGGCGGTGGTGTAAAGCCTCCCCGATTGTCGTCCCCGCGAAAGTGGAAAGCCATACGCCGCAGCCTAAATCTGCCTCATCCTGAGGAGCATCGCGAAGCGATGCGTCTCGAAGGATGTGGCGGCCTCATGGTTCGAGACGCGCTGCTGCGCAGCGCTCCTCACCATGAGGCCGAGATAGATTGTGATTACTGGCTCCCCGCTTGCGCGGGAACGACAATGGTCATTTTAGATCAGCGCGCGCACCGCCTTAAACAGCTCGCGCACCTGGGCTTCCGCAATATTGCGCGTGATGAACACCACGCGGCTGGCGCGAATGTCGTCCGGCCAGGCGGCGAGCTCGACCGGCGGATGCGCCAGGTGCTGCACGAATTGCACCACCACCGGCCCGCCGCAGCCGTCCACGTTGAGGAACCCCTTCACCCGCAACAGGTCTGGCCCGCGCATGGCCATCAGCGTCTCCATGGCGCGTGCAAATACCGGCCACGGCATCGGCGCCGCGTCGCTCAAAACGAAACTCACGATGCCGTCGCTGTGGGCGGTTTCCGCAACGAAGGCGTTGCGCTGATCGGCGGCCGGCTCGGTGAACCGCGTCGGATCGAGCGCACCGTTGACGGCTTGCAGGATCTCCGCGCCCGGGTTGAGCGCGCGCAGGCGCGCGGCCAGTGCATCGCCTGCGCCTGCGCCGGCGATATCGGTCTTGGTCACCACCAGCCGGTCGGCCAGGATCACCTGTTTGCGCGCCTCCGCCGACCAGGACAGCGTATCGGCGCCGGTCTCGGCGTCCACCACTGTTACCAGCGCCTCGACCGCGAACATGTCGCCCAGCGCGCGGTCGGTCGCGAAGGTTTGCAGGATGGGCGAGGGATCGGCGAGCCCGCTGGTCTCGATCATGATGCGCTTGAAATCCGGCAATTCACCGCGCTCGCGCTCGATCACCATGCGGCGCAGCGCCCATTGCAGATCACTGCGGGTGATGCAGCACAGGCAGCCGTTGCCCAGCAGCACGGTCTCGTCGGCGCTTTCTCGCACCAGCGCGTCGTCGATGCCGGCGGCGCCGAATTCGTTGACCACCACGGCGGTGCCTTGCCCTTCCGGTGTCGCGAGAAACCGGCGCAACAGCGTGGTCTTGCCAGCGCCCAGGAAGCCGGTCACCACCGTCACCGGCACGCGCGCGCCCCGCGCACGCTTGAGCCGACGCCCAAAGCGCCCAGCAGCCGGGGAGGGGAAAGGCGAGTTCATGGGCTGACGTATCGGGTACGTTGAGACCCATGGATGTTGGGCTGGACTGGCGGCAAGTGCCAGGGGTTCGTAAGCTTAGAACTTGCACGGCGTACCCAATTTGGGTATATTTATCCCCAATTTGGGTATTTCAAAGATGGGCCTGAAGCAGTTTACAGGACTAGCAGAAGCGCTGTTTTCGCGGGTTCAACTTCGTGTCCTTGCCCTCTTTTTCAGCCGGCCTAGCCAGAGCTACCAGCTAACCCACGTGATCCAGCTGATCGGTTCGGGGCGCGGCGCGGTCCAGCGGGAAATCGAAAAGCTGGACTCAAGCCGGCATCTTGAACCGGTCAATCGAAGGTAGCCGGAAAGTCTATCAAGTAAATCAGCAATCGCCCATTTTTGAAGAGCTGCATAACTTGGTCATTAAGACCGTGGGGCTGCTTGATCCGCTCCGAAAAGCACTTAAACCGTTCGCTTCGAAGATTGGCGTCGCCTTCGTTTACGGATCAGTTGCAAAGGGAAAAGATACCGCAAAAAGCGACATCGATCTCATGATCATAGGATCGGGAATCGGCTATAGCGAAATCTATATGGCGCTTCAGAAAGCGGAAAAAGATCTCCTTCGGCCTGTCAATCCCACTATGATGAGTCCCGACGAATGGCGTCAAAAGAATTCCGTCGAAAATCACTTCGTCAGCAACATTGTGAAGCAGCCAAAATTGTTCGTTTTCGGATCAGATGATGAGCTCAACGGAATTGAACAATCTGGTCAAGGCGGGTCTCCTCAAGCCTGAGGCCGGAAACCAAAAGGAATTCGAAGGTCTTCTCAACTCCGGACGTAAGCGCTTGGTTGATGCCCAAAAGGAAAGCCTCTCCGCGGAAAGTCGTTTTGATCTCGCTTACGGCGCTGCGCATGCATACTCACTGGCTGCGATGCGTTGGCACGGCTATCGGCCGGCAAATAAACGTTTTGTCGTATTTCAAGCGTTAGGCCACACGCTTGGCATAAAACCCGAAGTTTGGCGCATCCTCGACAAGTGCCACGGCACTCGAAACATATTCGAATATGATGGCAGCTTTGACGTGAATAATCAGCTCCTGGTCGACCTCATTGCTGCGACGGAAATCGTTGGCGAAGCCGTTGAAGCGTTGGGACCTGTTGTTACGTCTGGGAATGGAAGGAAGTAGCGCTTCTTTTCATGGCCGGGATCAAAAATCCATCTCCAGCACATAGAGCCCGCCGCTGAAGCGATCGACGGTGTAGACGATTTGGCGTTCGTCCACGAACACGTCGTTGAGCTGCACCGCGCCCGCGGGTGAGCCTTTCGGCGCCGGCGGCACGAAGGCGGCGACTTCCTTGGGCTGGTACGGATTGGAAATGTCGTAGGCGCGCAAGCCGCCGTTGAAGAAGGTGCCGAGCACGATCTGGTCCGAATTCCACGCCGTCGGCACCGGCGGGTTTTCATGCAGATTATGGGCGCCGAAGCGGCCGCCACGGTCCTTATAGGCGTCGACCGGCGGCAGCGGACAAGTGGCGATCGAGACCAGATGGGTCTCGTCGCGCGCGTCCAAAATCCACACCAGCTTGGGCCAGTCCTTGGCGCTGTTCTCGGTCGACTCATCGGTGACGATCAGCAGGCCGCGCTCGAACAGCGGCATCACCGTGTGCATGAAGCCGGTATAGGGCGGCGAATTGGTCCAGTGCGAGATCGGCTTCGGGTGCGCCTTGTCGGCGATATCCATCACGAACATGCCGCCGTCGATATAGGCGAGATAGAGCCGGTCGGGCCGCTGCTTGTAGACATTGGTGTTGTGCGCACGATAGCCCTTGTCGAGCTTATGGCGCGGCGGCGGTGGTTCGTTGTCGTCGGCGCGCGTGCCCGGCATCCACCAGCGCCCGGCTTCCACCGGCTTCGAGGGGTTGCGCACGTCGATACAGCGGTAGAACTGGTCGTCGAGCGGATGGCTGGGCTTAAAGTCGGCGGCGCCCGCCGCCATGTGTACGTATTCGCCGTCGCTGAACCACAACTGATGCACGCCGCGCGAGGTTAAGCCCGAGCAGTCGAAGAACGAGATCGAGCGCGGCTTTTCCGGCACCGACACGTCGAACAGCTCGAGCCCGGCTGGCTGCTGGCCTACCTTCTGCGTCTGATAGGCCACCGCCATGATGTCGCCCGAGCATTCGAGCGAGTTCGAGCGCATGAAGGCTTGCGGCAGCTCGGTCTGCACCACTACTTTCGGCTGGCGCGGATCGGTGACGTCGACGCCGGTGAAGTTCTTCGGCGCGCTCTCGTGCGCCAGCCAGATGATGCGGCGCCCGTCCTTGGCGATCGTCACCGACATGCCTTCGCCCATGCCGCCGAAGCCGCCGAGATCGTTCTGCGCGAGCAGCTTGAAATTCCAACTCACGGGCTCCCCGCTCTTGCCGAGCGGTGTGTTGGCGGCGGACATTTACGTCTCCGGTTGATTTCAAAAAGAAGGCCGGCGCGCGACCGCGCCGGGCGTTGGCTTACCGCTCTCCAGGGCGCCGCTCAAGCCTTGCTCTTCCGCGGCGCCCAACGCGGCGGCCGTTTCGCGCGGAAGGCGCCTAAGCCCTCGGCAGCCTCGTCGCTCTGACGCCTGGCGGAATGGCTTTCGATCAATCCGCTGAAAGTCTTGTCATCGAGATCGCTCCAGGCAAAGCGCAGCGCGGCAATCTTGGTCTGCGCCACCGCCTCCGGCCCGCTCGCCAGCAGATGCCCGACGATGCGCTCGCCTGCCGCCGCCAGCTCGCCCTGCGGCATCACCTCGTGCACCAGGCCGATGCGGCGCGCCTCTTGCGCGTCGAAGCGCTCGCCGGTCAACGCATAGCGCCGCACCTGGCGTAGGCCGATGGCGTCGTTGAGTTGCGGCACGATGATGGTGCCGGCCACGCCCACGCGCACCTCCGCGATCGAGAAGCTGGCATTGTCGGCGGCGATCACGATGTCGCAGGCCGAAATGATGCCGGTGCCGCCGCCGAAACAGGCACCCTGCACCAGCGCGAGTGTCGGCACCGGCAGCAGGTTCAGCCGCTGCACCGCCTCCGCGGTCATGCGCGAGGCGCGCATAGGAGTACCAGACCGAAGAAGGCGAGGCGTTCCGGGACGACGAGCACTACGCGTACGTCGCCGCGTGGGAGTTCACCGGCGTCGGCATCGCGCCGAAGGTGCACAAGGAACCACTGGACTTCGAAGACGTCCACCTCGTCGACCCGGAGCTTACAAGTGACCGGAGCAGCGTCTCATGAAGATCACTCGTGACGGTGTGGCGTCAGCCGTCGCCGACGCGCCGGGCAAGTTCGAGACCTACGACGTGCCGGACATGACCCCCGACATGTCGTTCCTCGAGATGCTCGATATCGTCAACGAGCGGCTGATCGTCGAAGACAAGGAGCCGATCGCGTTCGAGCACGACTGCCGCGAGGGAATCTGCGGCTCGTGCGGGATGATGGTCAACGGCGCAGGCGCACGGGCCTGACCCCGGGACCGCGGCTGCCAGCTGCACATGCGGAAGTTCGCTAACGGCGACCAGATCACCATCGAGCCCTGGCGGCCGCGTCCTTCCCGGTCGATGAAAGACCTGTGCGTCGACCGCAGTGCGTTCGACGCATCATCGAGGCGGGCGGCTACATCCGCGTCGTACCGGCAGCGCGCCGGACGGCAACCTCATCCCGATCCCGAAGCCGGTTGCCGATGCCGCGATGGACGCGGCCGAGTGCATCGGCGTGCGGCGCGTGCGTCGCCGCGTGCCCGAACGGCGCCGCCCACCTGTTCACCTCGGCGAAGATGCAGCACCTCAACCTGCTGCCGCAGGGCCAGGCCGAGCGGTGGGACCGCACGATCGAGATGGTCGAGACGATGGAGACCTACTTCGGGTCGTGCACGAACCATGGCGAGTGCGAGGCCGCGTGCCCGAAGGGCGATCTGCATCGACTTCATCGCGCTGATGAACCGCGACTACCTCAAGGCGCAACTCAAGCAGCGCCGCCTCGTCGGCCAGACCTTCCCGTAGGTCCGGTGTTGCAACGAAACGACCCGGCGGGACGCTCGTTGCAGCACGATCGTCACGCTCAGCTGCCCACCCACGCAGCGTCGAGCGCCTGGCGGAGATCGGCGACGAAGTCGTCGGCGGTTCGATACCGACGACAGGCGCACCAAGCGCGGGATCGACTTCGAGCGGTGAGCCCGCGGCCGACGCGTGGGTCATGCGGGCCGGGTGCTCGATGAGCGACTCGACCGCGCCGAGCGACTCGGCGAGCGTAAACAGGCGCGTGCGGGCGACGACGTCGAGCGCGGTGTCTTCGTCGACGGCGAGGAACGACACCATGCCGCCGAAGTCGCGCATCTGCCGGGCGCGCGATGCTCGATGTGGCCGCTCGGGGTACAGCACCTCGGCCACGGCGTCGTGCTCGCGCAGCATCTGCGCGATTGCCTGCGCGTTCTCGCAGTGCGGTCGCATCCGGACCGCGAGCGTCTTCACCCCCCGCAGCACGAGATAGCAGTCGAACGGCGACGGCACCGCGCCCATCGCGTTCTGCAGGAAGCGGAGCTCGTCGGCCCACTCGGCGTCGTGCAACGCGACGAAGCCGCCAACGACGTCGGAGTGGCCGCCGAGATACTTCGTCGACGAGTGCACGACGGCGTCGGCGCCGAGCGCGAGCGGCTGTCTGCAGGTACGGCGTCGCGAACGTGTTGTCGACGACGACCGTGCGCGTCGCGCTCGTGCGCGACCTTGGCGACCGCTTCGATGTCGACGATCGAGAGCATCGGGTTGGTCGGCGTCTCGATCCAGACCAGCCGGGTCTCTCGGCTGCCACGCCGCTTCGAGCGCGTCGAGATCGCGCAGGTCGACCGCCGACCAATCGACGCCGATGCGGCTCGTGCACGCGCGCGACGAGCCGGAAGGTGCCGCCGTAGGCGTCGTTCGGGATGATGACGTGGTCGCCGGGTTCGAGCGTGCGCAGGATCGCGTCCTCGGCGGCGAGCCCGCTCGCGAACGCGAGCCCGTGCCGCGCGCCTTCGAGCGACGCGACGCACGTTTCCAGCGCGTGCGCGGTCGGGTTGCCGCTGCGCGCGTACTCGTAGCCGCGGTGCTTGCCGACCGCGTCCTGCGCGAACGTCGTCGCGAGGCTGATCGGCGGGACGATCGCGCCGGTGTGCGGATCCGGGTCCTGGCCGGCGTGGATGGCCCGGGTCTCGAAACCGTCCGCGGCACTCAGTGCTGGTCAGAGCGTCGCGGCGAGGAAGCCGAGCACGTCGGAGCGCGTCAGCACGCCGATCGGGTGGCCACCGTCGAGCACGAGCACCGACGGCTGCGTGTCGAGGCACGACGACGACGCGGCCGACCGGCTCGCCGATCCCGACCATCGGCATCGGCGGCGCTCATGATGTCGCCGACCGGATGGTCGAGCACCGCGTGATCGCGGAACGCCAGGTCCATCAGCTCGAGCTCGCGCAGCGTCCCGACCACTTCCTTCGCCGCGAGCGGCAGCTCCTTGGTCACGCTGACGACGAGCTGCGACACGCCGGTGTCGTGCATGAGCTTGATCGCGTCGCGCACGGGCTCCTCGGGCGTGATCAGCACGAGCGTCGGGCATGCGCGTCGCCCTTGCGCTGCGAGCACGTCGCCGACGATCGGGGCCCGGCCGCGCGAGGAAGCCCATGTCGAACATCCATTGGTCGTCGAAGATCTTCGACAGGTAGTTGCGGCCGGAGTCGGGCAGCAGCACGACGATGACCGCGTCGGGGCCTTCTTCGCGGCGCGACGACGAGCGCCGCGTGCACCGCGGTGCCGCCCGAACCGCCGATCATCAGTCCTTCTTCACGCGTGACGCGGCGCGCCATCGCAAACGCGTCGGCGTCGCTCACCTCGATCGACACGGTCGACGATCGACGGGTCGTACGTGGTCGGCCAGAAGTCTTCGCCGATGCCTTCGGTGAGATACGGCCGGCCGGTGCCGCCCGAGTACACGGAGCCGGCCGGGTCGGCGCCGACGATCTGCACGTTCGGGTTCTGCGCTTTCAGGTAGCGCGCCGACGCCGGTGATCGTGCCGCCGGTTCCGATGCCCGCGACGAAGTGCGTGATGCGGCCGTCGGTCTGTCCCAGATCTCGGGGCCGGTCGTCGCTCAGTGCGCGAGCGGGTTCGCCTGGTTCGAGTACTGGTCGGGGCGGAACGCGCCCGGCGTCTCGCGCACGAGCCGCTCGGCGGTCGAGTAGTACGAGCGCGGGTCCTCGGGCGGCGACCGCGGTCGGGCAGACGACAACCTCGGCGCCGTACCCGCGCAGGAGCGCGACCTTCTCGTCGCTCATCTTGTCGCTCATGACGAAGATGCAGCTTGTAGCCGCGTTGCGCGGCGACGATCGCGAGCCCCGCGCCGGTGTTGCCCGAGGTCGGCTCGACGATCGTGCCGCCCGGCTTGCAGCAAGCCCTCGCGCTCGGCCGCGTCGATCATCGCGATCGCGACGCGGTCCTTCACGCTGCCACCGGGGTTCGCGGTCTCGACCTTGGCGAGCAGCGTCGCCGCGGACGCCGTCGGCCTCGGAGAGGCGCTTCAACCGAACGAGCGGCGTGTTGCCGACCAGATCGAGGATCGAGGCGGCGTACGTCCATCATGCCGCGGACGCTACCCGCGTCACGCGTGCGACGCTACCCGCGGGCCGCGGCATACGCGGCGCGGATCGCGTCGCGGTCGACGGCCGTCGGGTTCGACGACTGCGTCCGGAGCCGAGCTTCCACGCCGCCGCGACCTCGTCGGCGGCCGCTGCGTGCAGCACCGCGGCGGCCTGCACGCATGCGCCCGTCGCGACGTGCTCCGTCGCGTCCGGCACCGTCACCGGCGCGGCCGGCGAGGTCGGCGAGCACCTGCCGGTACGCGGCGCGAGCGGGCGCCGCCGCCGACGAGCACGATGCGACCGCCGGTGTCGACCCCGGCGGCGTCGAGCGCGTCGAGGCCGTCGAGCAGACCGCACACGACGCCTTCGAACGCGGCCCGCGCGAGCTGCTCGCGGGTCGACGTCCGGAACGCAGCCCGGCGATCGTCCCCGTCGCGTCGGGCCGGTTCGGCGTGCGCTCACCGTCGAAGTAGGGCACGACGATGACGCCGCCCGCGCCCGCGGCGCCGTCGAACGCCAGCGCGTCGAGACGCGTCGTGGTCGACGCCGAGGAGCCGCGCGACCGCGTCGGTCACCTTGGTCGCGTTCAGCGTGCACACGAGCGGCAGGAAGCGCCCGGTCGCGTCCGCGAAACCCGGCGACCGCGCCCGACGCGTCGGCGGTCGGCGTGTCGCTGACCGCGAACACGGTGCCCGACGTCCCGATCGAGATCGCGACATCGCCCGGCGCGAGGCCGACGCCGAGCGCGGCCGCCATGTTGTCGCCGGTGCCCGGCCGCGACGACCGCGTCGACCGCACTCGCACCGGCGACCTCGCGTCGGCGATCGCAGACCCGCGGCAGACGCGCGCGCCCAGTCGCGCGTCGCCGTCGACGATCGCGAGCAGGTCGGAGCGGTAGCGGTTCGTCGGCCGCGCGAGAAGTAACCGGTGCCCGACGCGTCGCCGCGGTCGGTCACGAGCTCGCCGGTCGAGCCTGCACGTGAGCCAGTCGTGCGGGAGGCACACGCGCGCGAGGCGCGCCCACGCGTCGGGTTCGGTGCGGTGCAACCACGACAGCTTCGTGATCGTGAACGCGGCGAGCGGCACCGATGCCGCACGCCTGCGCCCAGCCGTCGTCGTCGAGCTGGCTCGCGCAGCCACGCCGCGTCGGGCGCCGACTCGGTGTCGTTCCACAGCTTGGCCGGGCCGGACGACCTCGTCCGTGGTCGTCGAGCACGACCAGGCCGTGCTGCTGACCGGCGACCGAGATCGCGTCGACGGCAGCGGTCGTCCGGCGGCCGCGCCGCGATCTCGCAACGCGTCCCACCAGGCGTGCGGGTCCTGCTCGCTACGCGGCGGCGTGGTGGGCGGGTGCGGTGCGCGACCCTCGGCGACGAGCGCGCCGGTCTCGGCGTCGCGCACTTCGACCTTCGTCGACTGCGTCGACGAGTCGACCCCGAGCATGACGCAGCGGCATACGCGTCCGCACGTAGTATGCACGTTATGGAATGGGAGGTGCTCGCGAACGGGCTACGGGCTCGTGGAAGCGCCGACCGATCGACGCCGACGGGTCGTTGTTGTTCTCCGACGTGCTCGGCGGCGGCATGTACCGCCTCGCGCCGACGGCGAGGTCGACGACCGTCGTGCCGAAGCGGCGCGGGCGTCGGCGGGCTCGCGGTGCACAGCCGACGGCGGCATCGTGTGTTCCGGCCGCGACATCGTCCACGTGCACGACGGCGACGACCCGCACGGTGCTGCACGTCGACGGCGTCGCGGGTTGGAACGACCTGTGCACCGACAAGGCGGGCCGCGTGTACGCCGGTGCGCTGCGGTTCGCCGTGTTCGATCGCGACGCCGACGCGGTTCCGGGCGAGCTGTGGCGCATCGATCGCCGACGTGGACCGCGACCGCTCTTCGACGACGTCGTGCACGCGAACGGCGTCGCGCTGTCGCCCGACGAGCGCACGATCTACCTCGAGCGACACCCGCGCCCGTGCGCATGCATCGTGTTCGACGTGGGCCGCGAGACGCGCCGCGACATCGACATGTCGCCGTTCGGCCATCCCGACGGCATGGCGGTCGACGAGCTGGGCGGTCTGGGTGGCGCTCGTCGGCGGTGGCATCGGCCGCTTCACGCCCGACGGGACCCTCGATCGTCGGCTCGAACCGCCGTCGGCGATGACCACCAGCCTGTGCTTCGACGGCCCGGATCTCTACGTGACGACCGGCGGCCACACCGAGCAGCCCGAGCTGCGGGGCTGCGTGCTGCGGACCGCGTCTCGACGTGCCGGGTGTCCCGCCGCCGGTCGCGCGCGTGCGAGAAGGCGGGGCCGCGGCGACCGCCGTGACCAGCGCGTCGCCCTAGCGCGGCGCCGAGCAGGAGCTCGGTGACGAGCTGGTCGAGGCGCTCGTGGCCGTAGCCCTGCGCCGCGAGCGCCTCGATGTCGTACGGGCCGCGCCGGAGCGCGCCGATCGCGTCGGCTGTCGCCGTCCCGTCGATCGCGGCGTCGCGATCGGTCGACCATCGCGTCGCGCGAGCGCGGCCTGGATCTCGGTGTCGTCGTGGAAACGGCGCGCCTTCTCGCGCAGGATCAGGTACGTGCGCATGCACCCGCGCGCGAAGTCCCACACACCGTCGGCGGTCTCGGTGCGGTACGCGTGCGCGTCGAAGTGGCGCATGCCGGTCCAGTCCGCGTCTTCGAGCAGCTTGACGATGTAGAACGCGTCGCGGATGCCCTCGGAGCCGAAGCGGAAGTCCTGGTCGTACTTGCCGATCACCTGGCGCGTTGAGATCGATGTGGAACAGCTTCTCCTGCCACAGCGTCTGCGCGATGCCGTGGTGGAACGACAAGCCCCGACATCGTCTCGTGCGCGAACTCGGGGTTGAGTCCGACCATCTCCGGCCACTCCAGCTGCGTCACGAACGCCGAGCGCGTGGCCGACGGTCGGCAACAAGATGTTGCCGCGCGGCTCGTTGGGTTTCGGCTCGAGCGCGAACCGCATGTCGTAGCCACGATCGCGCACGTACGCGCAGCAGATGTCGACCGCTTCCTTGTAGCGATCGAGCGCGCCGCGCACGTCCTTGGCCGCGTCGCGACTCGGTGCCCTCGCGACCACCCCACATGACGTACACGTCGGCGCCGAGCTCTGCGCCGAGGTCGATCGCGTCGAGCGTCTTGGCAATTGCGTACCGTCGCACTGCGGGGTCGTTGGCGGTGAACGCACCTTCCTTGAAGACCGCGTTCGAGAAGAGGTTGGTCGTCGCCATCGGCACCTTCATGCCGGTGGCGTCGAGCGCGCGGCGGAACTGCTTCAGGATCTGTTCCCGCGTCCGCCGCCGTCGAGCCGGGTGGCACGAGGTCGTCGTCGTGGAAGTTGACGCCGTAGGCGCCGAGATCGGACAGGTGGTGCACGGCGTCGACCGGGTCGAGCGCGGGCCGGGTCTCGTGACCGAACGGGTCGCGGCCTCGGTTGCCGACCGTCCAGAGGCCGAAGGTGAATCGGTCAGCCGGCTGCGGATCGTAGGACGTCATGCCCGTCATGTTCCCCGACGGCGCACAGACGCGGCAATATGCCGCCATGACCGATCTTCCTCCGCCCGAACCGCCGCGCCGCCGTACACGGCGCCCGTCGCCGTCACCTCCCGGCCCGTCCTTTCCCGCCCCGCCCGCGGCCGCACCCGCCGATCGCGTGCGTGCCGCGTGGCATCGCCGAAACGAATCCGACTACATCTTCGACTTCTGGACCGCGTTCGGATGGTCGATCCTGACGTGCGGCTTCTACGGCTTCTACATCATCTACCAACTGGTGCGGCGCTCACGCGACCACAACCTGCGCCGCATCGAGCTGCTCGACGCGGCCACGACACTCGCATGGGAGCAAGCCCAGTCGAAGGGATCGGGGGATGAGCTCCGCCCGCGTTCGAACGCATCGCACCGCACATGGCCGTGCTGCGCAACCAGACGACGCAGTTCCGCGATCCCGATCGTCTGGATGATCATCTCGCTGCTCACGGGAGGGATCGGCCACTTCATCATCTACATCCTGCTGGACGGCGACCTCATCACTCACGATCACGCGGAAGGTGCGATCGAGAGCGAGCTGTCGACGATCTACACGCGTCTCGGCGCGCCGGTCGCGCGCCCGAATCCCGCTCGTTTGAAGGCCCCGCACAACTACGTCGGGCGCATCGTCGCCACGCTGTTGACCTGCGGCATCTACGCGTTGTGGTGGCAGTACGACATCATGACCGAAGGCAACCGCCACTTCCAGGAGAACTGGGCGTGGGAGGACGGCCTCGCGCAGTCGGTCCAGCGGCTGATCGCGGCGATAGCACCCGATGCAACGTCACGAGTTCTCGGTCGAGCTGGACGCGCCGCCGGAAGAGGTGTGGGAGGTGTTCTGGTACCGCGCGCCGGATCGGCCGCAGCCGAAGGACGTACGACACGCGCATCGAGATCCTGCATCCGGGCGACGAGGCCGGGAACGGCCTGGTCCGCCACTGCTACTTCCCGGTCCCGAAATGGTTGCTGTCGGGCGGGGTCGGCCAGTCGTGGGAGTGGCTCACCGAGGTTAGCCCGCACGAGTCGTGGCGGTACGACGCGGTCGGCAAGCCGTTGTGGTCGCGTGCGACGGGGTGGACCCGTCTCACCGACCTCGGCGGCGGCCGCACGCGTGTGACGTTCGCCGAGGAGTACGAGGCCTTCAATCCTGTGATGCGCGTGCTGTTCGAGAGCGCCGTGCACGACGGCTCTCGAAGGACAACGACACGATCCTCGCCGCGCTCGAGGGTGGGCTGCGCTGGCACCGGAAACGCCGGGCACGAGCGTCGCAGGCGGCCACCGACACCGCGTGAGCAACCAAGACATCAGAACGCTCTTTGTCTACGGGACGTTGACGCCCGATGGAGGCGCGTGGGCGCTCCTCGAGCCGTGGACCGTCGGCGGGCCCGAGCCGGACGCGGTGCCGGGGACCCTCTACGACACCGGACGCGGCTACCCGGCCGCGACCTTCGAGCCGGGATCGACGGGTCTCGTGCACGGCGTCGTGGTCGTGCTCGACACCTCTCGCTTCGAGGCGGCGCTCACGGCACTCGATCGCTACGAGGCACACGAATACGCCCGCATCGAGGTACGGACCGCGTCCGGGCTCCCGGCCGTTACCTACGCGTGGACGGCGTCCCTGGACCGCTGCGCCGCAATACCCGGCGGCCGTTGGCGCGTGTCGCCGGCGCACCCAGCTCCCGGCCCCCCCGGCCCCGGATCGCGACCCGGAACGTAGGCTGCGCGGCCGTGACCCGACACTCGTTCGCCCACGCGTGGCGAACTGTCGCCGAATTGGCTCCCGAACGGATCGCGCTCGTGTGCGGCGACCGCCGTGTGACGTTCGCGCAGTTCGACGAGCGCGCCGAGCGGTTCGGGCACGTGCTGCGCGAGGCGGGCCTCGTCCGCGGCGACAAGGTCGCGATCATGTGCGTGAACACGCCCGAGTTCATGGAGGCCTTCTTCGCGGCGCAGAAGCTCGGCTGCGTGCCGGTCAACGTGAACTACCGGTACGTGGGCGCCGAGCTCGCATATCTTCTCGACAACTCCGACGCCGCCGCCCTCATCTTCCACGACCAGTTCGCCTCCACCGTCGCGCGACGCGCTCGCCGCCCTTCCGGCCGACCGGCAGCCACGCGTCGTGTGCAACGTCGAACATGAGCTACGAGCGTCTGCTCGCCGCTGCGGGCGACGAACCGATCAGCAACGAGCCGTCTCCGGACGACCTGATCTTCGTCTACACCGGCGGCACCACCGGCTGCCCCAAGGCCGTGATGTGGCCGAGCGACGATCTGTACGTGTCGCTGTGGCAGATGGCGCGGCCCGGCACCGACCCGCCCGACGTCGCCACGTCGATCGCGCGCCGGGAAGCAGGCCGCCACGCTCCTTCCCGCGTGTCCGCTGATGCACGGCACCGGGCTGTTCATCACGCTGTCGACGTTGTCGGGCGGTGGAACGGTCGTGTTGCTCGACACCCTGCGCCTCGACGCCGAGGCGGTGTGGAGCGCGATCGAGCGGGAACACGTACAGGTGCTGCACGATCGTCGGGGATGCCTTCGCCCGGCCGATGCTCGCTGCGCTCGATGCCGATCCCGACCGCTGGGACCTGTCGAGCCTCCGCGCGATCACGTCCTCGGGGGTGACCTGGAGTCCCGAGACCAAGCGGGCGCTGCTCGCACACCTTCCGGGCATCACGCTGATCGACTCGCTCGGGGCGTCGGAGGGGATCATGACGCGCACCGAGACCCGCGCCGACGACGCCATCGCGCCCGCGCGGTTCAAGGCGAGCGACCGGCTCGTGGTGGTGACCGACGACGGTGAGGTCGTGCAGCCCGGGCGACGGCAGCATCGGCATGCTCGGTGTCGGCGGCGCGATCCCGCTCGGGTACTACAAGGACCAGGAGAAGACCGCGGCGACGTTCCGCAGCGTGCACGGCCGGCGCTACTCGATTCCCGGCGACTACGCGACCGTCGAGTCCGACGGCACGATCCAGCTGCTCGGTCGCGGATCGGCGTGCATCAACACCGGCGGCGAGAAGGTCTATCCGGAGGAAGTCGAGCTCGCGTTGCGTCGCACCCTGACGTGTTCGACTGTGTCGTCGTCGGTGTCCCCGATCCGCGATGGGGCGAGATGGTCGTCGCCCTCGTCGAGCCCGCCGATCACTCGACGCTCGACGATGACGCGCTGCACGCACACTGCCGTCAGTCACTCGCGGGCTACAAGGTCCCCAAGCGGTTCGTCGCGCTCGAATCGCTGCAACGCTCGCCGGCCGGCAAGGCGGACTACAAGCTCTTGCGGGAACTGGCTGCGAAAGCCATCGAGCAGTAGAGGTTCGCGATGAGCATGTGGAAGGGCCAGCGGATCCAGGCGGTCGACGGTCACCGACGCACACGCCGGCAGCGAGCACAATGTGCTGCTCGACGTACGCGAGGCCGACGAGTGGCAGGCGGGGCACGCGCCCGCCGCGCGGTGGGTGCCGCTCGGCGATCTGGAGAGCGTGCGCTTCCAGTTGCCGATGAACCGGACGATCGTGTGCGTCTGCCGGTCGGGCAGCCGATCGGCCAAGGCCGCGGCCGAGCTCGTGCAGATGGGCTTCAAAGCCGTCAACATGACCGGCGGCATGAAGGCATGGGCCCAGCAGGGCCTGCCGGTCGTCCGCGACGACGGCTCGCCCGGCGAGGTGATCTGAGACTTACTCCGCGGGCGGGATGTTCTGGTTGCGCCGGAAGAGGTTCTTCGGGTCCCACTTCTTCTTGAGCTCGCGCAGCCGCTTGAACCGCTCGGGACCGAAGGCCGCTTCGACGCGGCCTTCGCCTTCGTCGCCGATGAAGTTGAGGTACGCGCGCCGGTCGTCCACGGCTTCATCGTCGCCGCGAGCGTCCGCGTGTACGCGATGTTCTTCTCGGTCTCGGCCGGGTCGGCCCACATCGACAGGTAGTGGATGTTCCACGGCGCGGTGCGCTGCCCGAACGCGGTCGCGTCGTCGTCCGACGCGGCGATCGCACCGCCGCCCGGGACGAGATGATCTGCGTGAGCGGCGACACCGGCTGCGTGGCGTCCTCGACGAGCGTGTCGATCGCCTCGTCGGGCAGGTCGTCGAGGAAGTCGGCGGTCCAGTAGTTCTGCATGCCCTTCGGGTTGGCGCCGTCGAGCAGCTGCTGCACCGCGACGTACGGCATCGGCCGCATCATGTCCAGACCGGCGGGCCGAACTCGCGCAGCGGCTTGAACGCGGCTCTCGCCGTCTTCGACCGGACCCGCGTAGCAGCACACGATGCCGATCATCGGCTGACCCCGCACTTCCTTCGGGCACGAAATCCTCGGGCGGCGCGGAGATGAACGCGAGGCCCGGAGCCGACCTCGTCGGGCGCGTCGCGCATGAAGTCGCGGTAGAAGCGCAGCAGGTCGCGGCCCTCGTCGGCGCGGGTAGACGAGCATGCCGCCGAGCACGATCGGGCCGAGCTCGTGGAGGTGCAGGTGGAACGCGGTGACGATGCCGAAGTTGCCGCCGCCGCCGCGGAGGCCCCAGAACAGGTCGGGGTTCTCGTCGTCCGACGCGGTGACGACGCGGCCGTCGGCGGTGACGACCTCGGCCTTGACGAGGTTGTCGCACACGAAGCCGAACTTGCGCTCGAGCCAGCCGCTGCCGCTGCCGAGCGTGAGCCCGCGCGATGCCGGTGGTCGTGACGCGGCCGCCGGTGCACGCGAGGCCGTGCTCCTGGGTCGCGGCGTCGAACTCGCCCCAGGTGAACCCGCCCTCGGCGTGCGCGATCTTCGCGCGTCGGGGTCGACGTCGATGGCCTTCATGCCGCGCAGGTCGACGACCACGACCCGCGTCGCACATCGCCGCGCCGGTCACGCCGTGGCCGCCGCCGTAGACCGAGAGCGGCAGGCTGCTGCTCGCGCGCGAGGTTGACGGCGGCGACGACGTCGTCGGCGCACGTGCAGCGCGCGATCAGCGCCGGGCGTGCGATCGATCATGCCGTTGAAGACGCTGCGGGCCTCGTCGTAGTCGGCGTCGCCGGGATGGATCAGCTGTGCCGCCGAAGCCCGGGAGCTCGAAGCGGGCTGTCGGTCTGCGCCATTGCGGGTCCCTCGCGATTGCCGCGTCATCGGATTCGCGCCCGGTCGCTCCGGATCACGGCGTCGGTAGCCTGGCCGCAGTGGCCTTCGACCGCGCAACGGCTCTTGCACCGACTGGCCGAGGAATCGTTCGACGTCCTCGTCGTCGGCGGCGGCATCACCGGCGCCGGCGTCGCGCTCGACGCCGCGCAGCCGCGGCTTGCGCACTGCGCTGATCGACAAGGGCGACTTCGCGTCGGGAACGTCGTCGAAGTCGTCGAAGCTCGTGCACGGCGGCATCCGGTACCTGCAACAGAAGGAAGTCGGCCTCGTCTACGAAGCGCTCGCCGAACGGCAGATGCTGCGCAAGACCGCGCCGCACCTCGTGCGCGTGCTGCCGTTCCTGCTGCCGGTGTTCACCAAGGACGGCTTGCTGCCCCGCCGGCTCGCCCGCTGCTCGGCACCACGATGTGGATGTACGACCTCACCGGCGGGCTCCGCATCGGCAAGCTGCACAAGCGCGTGTCGCAAGGAAGAGGCGCTCGCGTTACATGCCGACGCTGCCGGTCGACAACATCGCGGCGTCGTACATCTACTACGACGCGCAGGCCGACGACGCGCGGCTCACGCTCGCGGTCGCGCGCACCGCAGCCGACCACGGCGCGGCGCTCGCGAACTACGCGACGCTCGTCGGGCATCGACGAAGGACGCGGGCGGTCACGGTCGACCGGCGCGCGCGTCGCGCGCCGACGGCAACGAGTTCGACGTGCGCGCGCGCGTGATCGTGAACGCGACCGGCGTCTGGTCCGACGACGTGCGCGCGCTCGACGAGGGCACGCACCCGGCGACGATCCGGCCCGCGAAGGGCATCCACATCACCGTGCCGTGGTCGCTGGTGCGGAACGAGATCGCGGTCGTCGATCCCCGTGCCGAAGGATCGCCGGTCGGTGTTCGTCGTGCCGTGGGGCGGCGAGGGCGGCGCGCACCAGTTCACGTACATCGGCACCACCGACACCGACTACGACGGTCCGCTCGACGACCCGCAGATCACGCCCGACGACATCGAGTACCTGCTGCGCGCGATCAACGGCGCGGTCACGACGAAGATCACCGAAGCCGACATCCTCGGCACGTGGGCCGGGCTGCGGCCGCTCGTCGCCGCGGCGAAGAGCGAGCGCACCGCCGACCTCTCGCGGCGCCACTCGGTGCACAGCGTCGCCCGAGCGGCGTGGTCACGGTGACCGGCGGCAAGCTCACCACCTACCGGCGCATGGCGGCCGACGCCGTCGACGAGGTCGTGAAGCTCGCTCGGCCGCGGAGGCCGCAGCCGCACCAAGCACGTGCGGCTGCACGGCGCCGACGGGCTGGGACGCCGCCGGCCATCCCGAAGGAGCTCGGCGAGCGCTACGGCGCCGACGGCGCGCGAGGTGGTCGCGCTCGAACGCCCGACCCCGAACTGGCGCGGCCGCTCGATCGAAGGCCTGCCGTACTCGCGCGCCGAGGTCGTCTACGCCGTGCGCAACGAGATGGCGCGGACCGTCGACGACGTGCTGTCGCGCCGCACACGCGCCCGGCTGCTCGCCCGCGACGCGTCGGCGGCCGCGGCCGACGACGTCGCCGCGCTGATGGGCGACGAGCTCGGCTGGTCGCGACGACGAACGCGCCGCGCCAGGTCGCGGCGTACCGCGCGCTCGTCGACGAGGAACGCACGCGCCGGCGGTCTGCCCGAGACCGCGCTCGACGCATTGTCGCAGCCGCCCGCCTAACTCCGTAGTCTCCGCGTCGTGCAGACGAACCGGGGGCGCCCACGCCGCCGATCGCGTTCGGCGGCGGCGACGGTCGGCGACCGACTGCAGACCAAGCGGGTCGAGGTCGACGACGCGCTGCGCGAGCGCTCGCGCGCGACCGGCGCCGACGTCATCGACGACGCCGACGTCGATCGCCGAGGCGAGCCGCGACTGGTGGCCGCTCGCGATGATCTGGGCGCTCGACGCGCAGGTCGCGGCGCGCGCGTCGGTCGTCGTGCGGCCGCACGACGTCGACGAGGTCGCAGGCGGTCGCTGCGCGATCTGCAACGACGCGCGCGTTCCGGTGACCGCGGCCGCCGGCCGCAGCGGCGTGTGCGGCGCGAGCGTTCCGGTGTTCGGCGGCGTGCTGCTCGACCTCACCGCGCTCGACGGGCATCGTCGACGTCGACACGACGTCGATGCTCGTCGACGTGTTGCCGGGCACGTTCGGCGACGTGTTCGAAGACGAGCTGCGCGCCGAGCACGGCGTCACGTGCGGGCACTGGCCGCAGTCGATGGCGCTGTCGACGGTCGGCGGCTGGCTCGCGTGCCGCGGCGCCGGGCAGCTCTCGACCCGCTACGGCAAGATCGAGGACATCGTCGAAGGGCTCGACGTCGTGCTCGCCGACGGCACGCTCGTGCACACCGGCGGCGCGCCGCGCGCCGCGGTCGGCCCCGACCTCACGCAGCTGTTCGTCGGTTCCGAAGGCACGCTCGGCATCATCGTCGGCGCCCGCCTGCGCGCGCACCGCCTGCCCGACGGCCGAGGTGCGGGGCGCGTACGCGTTCGCGTCGTTCGCCGACGGGCTCGACGCGATGCGCGCGCATCATGCAGCGCGGCGCGACGCCGGCGGTGCTGCGCCTGTACGACGCGATCGAAGCCGACCGCAACTACCAGACCGGCGACGCGCAACGTGCTGCTGATGCTCGACGAAGGCGACGCGCACATCGTCGAGGCGACGCGGCGCATCGTCGACGAGGAGTGCACGCGGCGCAGGCCGAATCGCTCGACGTCGGGCTCGTCGGGCGGTGGCTCGGCCACCGCAACGACGTCTCCGCGCTCGAAGCGCTGATCTCGCGCGGGTTCGTCGTCGACACGATGGAAGTGTCGGCGCCGTGGAGCGCGCTGCCCGACGATCTACGCGCGCACCGCGACGCGATCCGCGGCGTCGAGCACACGATCGTCGGCGTCGGCGCACCAGAGCCACTCGTATCTCGACGGCGCCTGCCTCTACTTCACGTTCGCGGGCAAGCCGCCCGCAGACGAGCGCGACGCGTACTACCGCGCCGTGTGGGACGCCGGGTCAGCGCGCGGTGCTCGCGGCGGGCGGCGCGCTGTCCCACCACCACGGCGTCGGGCTGAACCGTGCCCGCTTCGTGCGCGAGGCGCTCGGCGCCGGGTTCGACGTGCTGCAGTCGGTCAAGGACGCGCTCGACCCGAACGGCATCCTCAATCCCGGCAAGCTCGGCTTGCGCAGCCCGTTCGGCGACGTCGCGCGTGGCCGTGAGCCGAGCGCAACAACGGTGCTCGTCGTCGACGTCGGCACCAGCAGCGTCCGCGCGTCCGTGTTCGACGCCGCCGGCGCGACGATCACGGCGTCGAGCGAGGAGCTGCTGCCCGACTCCCCCGCCGACGGCCTCGTGCGAGTTCGACGCGCGCCGCGATGGCCGAGGCCTGCCTCGAGCTCGCGGCGACGCGCGCTCGACGAAGCCGGACCGGTCGACGGGATCGGCATCTCGAACCAGCGCGGCTCGACGATCGTGTGGGACCGCGCGACCGGCGAACCGGTCGGCCCGGGCATCGGCTGGCAGGACCTGCGCACCGTCGGCGCGTGCCTCGCGCTGCGGGACGAGGGCTGCGCGTCGGCCCGAACCAGTCGGCGACCAAGCTGCAATGGCTCCTCGACCAGCTCCCCGACCGCGGCGCGGGCGCGCGACCTGTGCTTCGGCACGGTCGACACGTGGGTCGCGTGGACGTTGTCCGAACGGCGCGGTGCACGTCACCGACGCGACCAACGCGGCGATCACCGGCATGCAGGTGATCGACAAGCCCGTCGGCCTGGGACGCGCGCGATGCTCGATGTGCTCGACGTCCCGGCCGCGATGCTGCCCGACGATCGTCGACTCGTGCCGCGTCGTCGGGGACGCGACGCGCGCTGCCGGGCGCGCCGCCGATCGCCGCGATGCTCGGCGACCAGCAGGCGTCGCTGGTCGGGCAGGGCTGCGTGCGCACCCGGCGACGCCAAGATCACCTTCGGCACCGGCGGCATGCTCGACGTCGTGCTCGGCGACCGACGCGCCGCGCGTTCGACCGGCGCGGGCAAGGCGGGCACGTTCCCGATCGTCGCGTGGCGCCACGACGGCCGGATCACGTGGGGCGTCGAGGCGATCATGCTCGCGGCGGGCACCAACGTGCAGTGGCTGCGCGACGACCTCGGCCTCATCGCGACCTCCGACGAGTCGCACGACGTCGCCGCGCAGTGCGCCGACACCGGCGGCGTCGTGTACGTGCCCGGCGCCGCTCGGGCTCGGAACCCCGGAGTGGGACTACGGCGCGCGCGGCGCGCTGTTCGGGCTCACGCGCGGCACCGGCCGCGCCGAGATCGTGCGCGCGGTGCTCGAAGGCATCGCGCACCGCGGCGCCGATCTCGTCGACGCGGCGGAGGCCGACAGCGGCATCGCCATCCCGGCGCTGCGCGTCGACGGCGGCATGACCGACAACCCCACGTTCGTGCAGGCGCTCGCCGACGCCACGCAACGGCCGGTCGAGATCTCTCCCGATGCGCGAAGCGACCGCGCGCGGCGCCGCCCTCATGGCCGGCCTCGCGCTCGGGCATCACGGCGACGTCGACGATCTCGCGTCGACGTGGACGCCGCGGGCGACGCGTCGAGCCGAACGGCGCGCTCGATCGCGACCGGTGGCGCGACGCGCGTCGAGCCGGGCGGGAGGCTGGATCCCCGAGCTGTCAGGAATCGATCTCTGACACCGCGTGCGCGCGGCGCGCTCGTCGGCGAGCGCGCGTGACGGCCAGCGAAGCCGGCCGACCGCCGCGCCACCTCCGACGAGCGACGACGAGCCGGGCGCGGTCCGGAAGGCCGGGCGTCAGCGAGCACGACCACACCGTCGACCGCGTCGCGCGACCGCGCCCATGCCGACCCACTCGGCGTCCATCGTGTGTTCCTTCACGCGTCGTGATCGCGCCGACGCCGAGCACGAGGTCGCGGACGCCGACCAGGCGGAGCAGCGCCTTCGCCACCGGCTGCGCCGCCCTGCTGCCGAACAGCAGCACGCCCGACGAGACCCGGGAGCAGCGAGCATGGTCAGGCCGTTGACCGCACGGCCCGCGGGCGATGGACGAGGGCGAGCTGTCGGTGGTCCAAGTCGCAGATCCACCCGAGCGACGTCCAGCGGAGGCCGTCCGGGGTGCGTACGGCCAGCACGCGTTCGGCGACGCCGGGAATGATCACCCGCGCCTGCACGTCACCTTTGAGCGGCGGCGGGAGCGTGCCGTCCTCGTAGAACGCACCGCAGCTTCGAACGCCAAGCGCCCGCGTCCGACCAGCACGTCACCATGCACGATGTCGGGCGCCTCCCATTCGAGGTCGAGACCGACCGGTATCCGCTCACCGATCTCGCCGCCCGGACGCAGCGCTTCCTCGGCGGTGTCGAGCCGACGCCGAACGCCTCGAGCCCGAACGTCCAATGCTCGCCGGGCGTCTCGCACAAGAGCTCGGCCCACAGGCCGTCGGCGCGTATCTCGAGCGACGTTGGCCCGGCCGGGGCAACGGAACCTCGTGGTCGCGCACCACGACGATGCCGTCGACACCGGGGACGCCGACCAGGTACGTCCAGTACCACCAGACCTCTCGACGTCGCGCGAGCTCGAGCCGCACGAAGCCCGCAAAGCCGTCGTCGCTGCGGCGAAGTCGAGATGCCACGCGCTCACAGCAACGGCGGCGTAGTAGGTCTCGGGAGTGTCGACCGGCGCGTCGGGGGCGGCGTCGACCGAGCCGTCGATGAGCGAAAGGAACGGGTACAGGTCGAGGCTGTCCAGCGGCACGGTCCAGTCGAGCGTCGACGCCCGCGAGCTCGGCGAACGGACGCAGGAACGTGAAGTACACGTACGCGCCTGCGTCGATCTTGGCCGAACGCTCCATGCCCGCGATCTTGCGGTAGAGCTGCTTCTGCGCAGCTCTTGGCGGCGAGCCCGAGCGCGTCGCGTCCGGCGGCGCCCGATCGGCGTCGAGCGCGCCCGCCGCGACGTCGAAGAAGGCGCACGACTCGACGTGGGGCCAGTAGTCCTCGGGCTTCGTCACCGACGTCCCGAAGTCGGTGATCCGCAGCTCGACGTCGCGGAGCACGAATGCGCCGAGCACCTCGGTGAACGGCAGCGCGGCGACCGACCGCAGCACTCCACGGAAAATGCGAGACGCCGAGCCGGTTGTACCGGCGCAACAGCAGGACCCGGCCGTCGCCGAGCGCGTACGGACCCGTGTCCTGGTATCCCGACCGCGTGTCGAACCACAGCAGGAACAGATACGACGTGAGCAGCGCGTTCAACCGGCTGATCCCCACTGTCCGCGCCGGCGAGCGGCTCGCATGCCGCCACGACGTCGTCGACGTACGCGCGGTACGGGGTCGCGTTTCCCGCCGCGTCCGCGGCCTGGTGGGTGCCGTCGTCGAAGCGATACGCGCCGACGGCGCGCGCCCAGAACTCGAGCACGGTCGCCATACGGCGAGCATCGTCGTCCGGCGTCGACGAGTCCGGCGGCCATCAGGATCTTGCGGCCGAGCAGCACGAAGTTCGGTACCGCCCACAAATGCACCGGATCGATCTGCGTCGTGACCTCGTGGCCGCGACGGCCCAGCTCCTCGGGCGTCACCACGTCAGTGATCTCACCGATCATGTCGGGGTAGCGGCGGTAGCACTCGACGCACGCGATGAGGATGTACGCGCTCACCGGGATCAGCGCCGACTCGAGCGCGGTGCGCTCCATCGTGAGCGCGTACGAGATCTCGCTGTGATAGCGGATCCACCGATCGACCTCGTGAGGCGTCACATGGCTCCCGCTGCGCCATCCTGGCTTCGCTGCGTCCGCACGGTCATGCGCGGACGATGCCGGGTGCGCCGGAGCAGTCGACCTCGACCTCGTCACCGTCGGCCGGTTCGACCGTCAGCGCGGCCGACATCACGCAGGGCACCTGGTATTCGCGGCTCACGATCCCGATGTGCGACTGCGGCGTGCCCGACAGGCACACGACGGCGGTGAGCTCGTCGAAGATCGGCGCGAGGAAGGTCGCGCCGGCGTCGGAGACGCATGCGACGACGCCGTCGGCGGTCGTATCCATGAGCACGAGCACATCGTCGGGCGACGACAAGCGGCGCCACGCACCCCGCACCGGCGCCGCCTCGAACACCCGGGTTCCCGTCCCGATCTCCGGCACAGGCGATGGAATGTAGCCGTGTCCGGTCGCCGTTACGATCTCGGCCGTGCCCGCGCTCGACGACGAGGCCTGGTCTGCTCCTGCACGAGGTGCGCCTCCGGGGCGTCGTCGAGCTCGACGACACCGCGCTCGTGCACCAGCTCCTCGACGTCGGGCTCGTGGCACGCGCCGCCCGTGGTGTGCGCGTCACGCCGCGAGGGCCGCGACGCGCACACGTCGTGGGCGCGCCTCGTCGCGGGCAGCGACGACGAGGCGGCGCGTGCACGCGTGCGTACGAGCGATTCCTGCCACTGAATCGTGAGCTGATCCGCGTCTGCAGCGACTGGCAGGTACGACCCGGTGGCGTGCCGAACGACCACCGCGACGCTGCGCTACGACTGGTCGGTCGTCGATCGGCTCCGCGTCGCTCGACGACAGGTCCGCGCCGGCCATCAACCGTCTCGCGCGCGCGTCGCACGCGCTTCGGCTCGTACCGCCCCCGTCTGCGCGCCGCGCTGACGTTCGTCGACGAGGGGACATTCGAGTGGATCACCTCCCCGCGGTGCGACTCGTACCACACCGTGTGGATGCAGTTGCACGAGGACCTGCTTGCTGGCGCTCGGCGTGCCGCGGTCGTCCGAAGACGATGCGTCGCCGTGAAGTGGATCGCGCTGTTCGCCGCGCTCGCTCGGTCTCGCGCTCACTGCGTGCACGCACGACACGCCGTCCACGACCGTGCACCTCGACGACCCCGGACGCTGCACGCCCGTAGACGTCGCGGCCGCGCCCGAGATCGCGGGACTGCTCGGGGACCTCGCCGGCGTGCATTCAACGGGTCGAGCGCCGCCCGCCTGCACTCCGGGCCGGCGACGTGCGCATTCGCACGCGTGCAGCCGGTGGAGCCCGCGGCCGCCGTCCAGTACTTCCTGGACGGGTGGCCCGATCCCGACAAGGTCGGTCCGCCACCGGCGATCTGGGCGCCCGCTTCCAGCGCCTGGCTCGCGCTCGCCGACGCGCGTTCCGCGAGGCGCCGGACGCCCACCGCTCTCCGCCGGGGGAACGTCGCTCGGCCGCACCGGCCTGGCCGTCGCGATGCCGGCGCCGATGGCCAAGGCGCTGGGATGGCCCGAGAAGCGCATCGGCTGGCGTGACCTCGCCCAGCTCGCCGCGAACCCGGCGCGGGTGGGCTGCGTACGGGCATCCGGAGTGGGGCGCGTTCCGGCTGGGCAAGGCGAGCCCCGCACACGCGACCGACGCGCTGCTCTCCACGATCGCGATCTCGCATCTCGGCGATGCCTCGACCACGAGTGCCCTCGAGGCGTCGGTCGTGTACTACGGCGTCGCGCCGTGGGGCTTCCTCGACAACTGGTTCCGGCTGGACCAGAAGCGCCTGCCGACGTCATACGTCTCCGCGGTCGTGACCGACGAGCGGGCCGTCACCGCGTACAACGCGGGGAGTGCCAACGGCCTGATCCCCGACAACAAGCACCTGAAGCGCCCGCACACGCCCCTCGCGGCGATCGTTCCCTCCGACGGCACCCTCGACGCCGACAACCCGCTCATCGTTCCCGATGCATCGTGGGTGCGGCCGGAAACCCGCGCGGGCGCGGCCGCGTTCGTCGCGTTCGTACGCGCGACGGCGGCGGCGCAGAAGAAGATCGTCGCGGCCGGGCTGCACCGGGGTCGACGCAATCGATCCCGCGTCGCCCGAGCTCCGCACGACGGCAACCGCGCTCGATCGCTGGGCGCGGACCCGCAGGCGTTCGCCGCGTGCTCCTGCTCTTCGACGTGTCGGACTCGATGGGCGACAAGAGCGACCCCAAGGATCCGAGCAGCCCGACCAAGATCGCGCTCGCGAAACGGGCCCTGCGCGCCGCGCTCTCCGAGCTCGCGCCCGACGACGACGTCGGGTTGCGCATCTTCACCACCGACATCCGGAACAGCGCCAGCCCGTTCTGGGCCGACGTCGTGCCGATCGGTCGCTTCGACCGGCAGCGTCGCGCCCTCACACACGCCGTCGACGCACTCGCGCCGCGCAAGGGCTCACCGCTGTACGCGGCCGACTCGCGATGCATACGACACGATGGCCCGCCGGTACGACAGCAAGCGGATCAACGCGGTCGTGATGCTCAGCGACGGCTACAACGAGGTCGAGCGCGACAACAATCGCCGAGCGCTGCTCGCGCATCTCCGCGAACCGACACGGATGTTCACGATCTCGTACTCGCCCGACGCCGATATCTCGACACTGCGTCGGATCGCGCAGGCGACGAACGCACAATGCTACGACGCGACCGATCCGAAGGTGATCGACGACGCGTTCCGAGCCGCGCTCGCGAACTTCTAATCGGCTTTTTCCACGGGCTCGCGATAGACGTCGGGCTCGACGAAGATCAACGTCGCGCGCGGCTCCACGACGCGGATCGCCGACCTCGAGCCGATCGATCGCGATCGCGCGAGCTGCTCGATCGACAGGTCGTGGTCGAATTCGGCCTTCGAGCGCGACGACGATCTCGTCGGGTCCGAGGTGCTCGGTGCGGAGGTGGATGCAGCGGCGCACGCGGCGGGAAGCTCTCGACGACCGCCTCGATGCGCGCGACGACCTCGGGCCGCGCCGACTCGCCGACGAGGAGGCTGCCCATCTCGATCACGAGCAGGATCGCGACGAGGACGAGCACGACGCCGATCGCCAGGCTGCCGAGCCCGTCCCAGCGCGCGTTGCCGGTGATGCCGGCGAGCGACGACGCCGACGAGCGCGATCGCCAATCCGACGAGCGCGCGCGGTGTCCTCGAGCAGCACCACGGGCAGATCGGGGCTCTTGGTGCGGCGGATGAAGCGCCACCACCCCTCGTGCTCGGGCCGGACCAGGTTCGCCTCGTGCATCGCGGTCCGCAGCGAGAACGACTCGAGCACGATCGCGCCGAGCAGCACGCCGACCGCCCAGCCCAGCGCGTCGACCGAGTGCGGGCTCCGGAGCTTCTCGATGCCTTCGAAGATGGAAAAGATGCCCCCGAGGCTGAACAGCACGAACGCGACGATGAACGCGTAGAAGTAGCGGACGGGCCGTAGCCGAACGGGTGTCGCTCGTCGGCCGGGCGGTCGCGACCGCCGGCGTCCCAACAGCAGCAGACCCTGGTTGCCGGTATCGGCGAGCGAGTGGATCGACTCCGAGAGCATCGACGACGACCCCGTGAACAGGAACGCGGCGAACTTCAGCACCGCGATGCCGAGGTTCGCGAAGAACGCGGCAACGATCGCCGCGTCTGGGTCGACTCGCGTCGCTCCCCTCCGGTCGCTTCGCTGTCGTCTCCCATTTCCAGATCGGCTCCTTACTCGACGATGCCGCCGCGGGTCATCGACTCGACGTCGAGCGCGCGGTCGAGCTCCTCGTCGGTCATGAGCTTGCGGGCGCGCACGATCTCGCGGATCGACTTGCCGGTACGGCTCGACTCCTTGATGATCTCGCGCCGCCTTCTCGTAGCCGAGGTGCGGGTTGAGCGCGGTGCCGATCGACGGCGACGACTCGGCGTACCGCCTGCAGCGTGTCGACGTTGGCCTCGATGCCGACGACGCACTTGTCGGCGAACACCCGGCACACGCTGCGCGAGCAGCTCGATCGACTCGAGCAGGTTGCGCGCGATCACCGGCACGAACACGTTGAGCTCGAAGTTGCCCTGCGAACCCGCGAACGTCGACCGCGGCGTCGTTGCCGATCACCTGCGCGCCGACCTGGGTGACCACTTCGGGGATCACCGGGTTGACCTTGCCGGGCATGATCGACGAGCCGGGCTGGAGGTCGGGCAGGCGGATCTCGGCGAGGCCGGTGCGCGGTCCGCTTCCCATCCAGCGCAGGTCGTTCGCGATCTTGATCAGCGAGACCGCGAGCGTCTCGCACTGCCCGCTCATCTCGACCAGCGCGTCGCGGGCACCCTGCGCGGCGAAATGGTCCTTCGCTTCGGTGAGCGGCAGGCCGGTGCGCTCGGCGAGGCGCTTGATCACCTTCCGGGCAAAGCCCTTGGGCGCGTTGATCCCGTGCCGACCGCGGTACCGCCGAGCGGGAGCGCGCACAGCCGCGGCAGCGTGTCCCGGAGCCGGGCGATGCCGTCCTCGACCTGCGACGCGTAGCCACCGAACTCCTGACCGAGCGTGACCGGCGTCGCGTCCATCAAGTGCGTGCGGCCGCTCTTCACCACGTGCGTCGAACTCCCGCTGCTTCTTGCGCAACGCTTCGCGAGGTGCTGCGCGGCCGGGATGAGGTCGACGCGCGATCGCGACCGCGGCCGCGAGGTGCACCGCGGACGGGAAGACGTCGTTCGACGATTGCGACATGTTGACGTCGTCGTTCGGATGCACGGCCGCGCCCATCCGGTCGGCCGCGAGGTGCGCGATCACCTCGTTGGCGTTCATGTTCGACGACGTGCCGGAGCCGGTCTGGAACACGTCGATCGGGAACTGGTCGTCGTGGCGGCCCGCGCGCGACCTCCTCGGCCGCTTCGGCGATCGCGCTCCGGGCGGTCGACCTTGTTGACCCGGGCGGCCTCGGCCTTGATCAGCCCGAGCGCCCGCACCAGCGCCGGCGGGATCGGCCGGCCCGAGATCGGGAAGTTCTCGACGGCCCGCTGCGTCTGGGCGCCCCAGTGCGCGTCCGCGGGGACCCGCACCTCGCCCATGGAATCGTGCTCGACGCGGTACCGTCGGCCACGGATCCCGTGACGGTACTTTCTTGCCATGGCCGAGTTCGCCTACCAGGAGCTTCTGCCCGTCGGCGCCGACGAGACGCCGTACCGGCTGCTCACCACCGACCGCGTGTCGACGTTCGCGGCCGGCGGCCGCGCGATTCCTCGCAGGTCGACCCCGAGGCGCTCACGCTGCTGACCGAGCCAGGCGATGCTCGACATCGCGCACCTGCTGCGGCCCGGCCACCTCGCGCAGCTCGCGGGCGATCCTCGACGACCCCGAGGCGTCCGCCAACGACCGCTTCGTCGCGCTCGAGCTGCTGAAGAACGCGTGCATCGCCGCGGGCGGCGTGCTGCCGTCGTGCCAGGACACCGGCACCGCGATCGTGAAGGGCAAGAAGGGCGAGCTCGTGCTCACCGGCGGCGGCGACCGCGAGGCGATCGCGCGCGGCATCTTCCGCACCTACACCGAGGACAACCTGCGCTACTCGCAGATGGCGCCGCTCACGATGTACGACGAGAAGAACACCGGCACGAACCTGCCCGCCGAGATCGAGATCGAAGCGGTCGACGGCGACGCGTACAAGTTGCTGTTCATGGCGAAGGGCGGCGGCTCGGCGAACAAGAGCCTGCTGTTCCAGGAGACCAAGGCGCTGCTCAACCCGTCGTCGCTGATGACGTGGCTCGACGAGAAGCTCCGCACGCTCGGCACGGCCGCGTGCCCGCCGTATCACCTCGCGCTCGTGATCGGCGGCACCTCGGCCGAGATCGACGTTGAAGACCGCGAAGCTCGCGTCGGCGCGCTACCTCGACTCGCTGCCGACGACGGGCAACGAGCTCGGGCCGCGGCTTCCGCGACGTCGAGCTCGAGGACAAGGTGCTGGAGCTCACGCAGGCAGTTCGGCATCGGCGCGCAGTTCGGCGGCAAGTACTTCTGCCACGACGTGCGCGTCATCCGCTTGCCGCGTCACGGCGCGTCGTGCCCGGTCGCGCTGGCGGTGTCGTGCTCGGCCGACCGCCAGGCGCTCGGCAAGATCACCGCGGACGGCGTGTTCCTCGAGCAGCTCGAGACCGATCCCGCGAAGTACCTGCCGGAGTCACCGACGACGATCTCGAAGGCGACGCGGTCGTCGTCGATCGACCTCGACCGGCCGATGGCGGAGATCCGCGCGACGCTGTCGCGCTACCCGGTGAAGACGCGGGTGATGCTGAACGGGCCCGATGGTCGTCGCGCGCGACATCGCGCACGCCAAGATCAAGGAGCGGCTCGACGCGCGGCGAGGGCCTGCCGCAGTACCTCGCGGACTACTGCGTGTACTACGCGGGCCCGGCGAAGACACCGGACGGGCTACGCGTCGGGTTCGTTCGGCCCGACGACGGCGGGCCGCATGGACTCCTACGTCGACCTGTTCCAGCGCCACGGCGGCTCGCTACGTGATGCTCGCCAAGGGCAACCGGTCGCAAGGCCGTCACCGACGCGTGCAAGGAGCACGGCGGCTTCTATCTCGGCTCGATCGGCGGTCCCGCCGCGCGGCTCGCGACAGGACTGCATCACCAAGGTCGAGGTGCTCGAGTACCCCGAGCTCGGCATGGAAGCGGTGTGGAAGATCGAAGTGCGCGACTTCCCCGCGTTCATCGTCGTCGACGACAAGGGCAACGACTTCTTCAGCGAAGTGTCGGCACCCCTTCGCGCGCCAACAACTCGCGCTTGAGCGGGATCGCGTTGCGGCCGCCGCCGTAGCCGCCGATCTTGTTGCCCGCCGCGACGACGCGGTGGCACGGGATGACGAACGGGAGCGGGTTGTTCCGCATCGCGCTGCCGACCGCCCGCGCCGCGTGGGGCCGGCCCGCGATCGCGGCGAGCTCGCCGTAGGTGACGGTCTCGCCCCACGGGACGTCGCGCCGCGAGCGTCTCGAGCACCGTGCGCCGGAAGCCGTCGACACCGTCGAGGTCGAGCGCCAGGTCGAACGCGTGCCGCGTGCCGGCGAACCACTGGTCGAGCTGGCGCGCGACGTGCACGGTCGGGCGGCGCCGAGCGGCGACGTCGGGTTGGTCGTCGCCGGGCAGGCTGATCTCGTGCACGCCCGACGTCGGTGACGACGACCGTGACGTCGCCGTACGGGCTCGGCTGGCGACCACGCCCGCTTCACGTCAGATCAGGCCGAGCTCGGCGACCGCGTCGCGCTCTTCGCCGAGCTCGGCGACCGACGCGTCGATGCGGGCGCGGGAGAACTCGTCGATCTCGAGACCCTGGCACGATCGACCACTGCGCCGTTCTTCGTCGTGCACGGGAAGCCCGAGATCAGACCTTCGGGGACGCCGTAGGAGCCGTCGGAGCAGACCGCCATGCTCACCCAGTCGTTCGGCGGGCGAGCCGAGCGCCCAGTCGTGCACGTGGTCGAGCGCCGCGTTCGCCGCCGACGCCGCCGACGACGCGCCGCGCGCCTCGATGACCGCCGCGCCGCGCTGTTGCACGGTCGGGATGAACGTCTTTCTCGATCCACTCCCTGTCGACGAGATCGGCGGCGACCTTGCCGTCGACCTCGCGCGTGGAACAGGTCGGGGTACTGCGTCGCGGAATGGTTGCCCCAGATCGTCATGTGGGTGACCGCGGCGACCGGGACGTCGCACTTCTCCGCGACCTGCGCGATCGCCCGGTTGTGGTCGAGGCGCGTCATCGCGGTGAACCGCTCACGGGGGATCGTGTTCGCGTTGTTCATCGCGATGAGGCAGTTCGTGTTCGCCGGGTTGCCGACGACGAGGACGCGCACGTCGTCGGCGGCACCCGCGGCGAGCGCCTTGCCCTGCACGGTGAAGATCGCGCCGTTCGCTTCGAGCAGGTCCTTGCGCTCCATGCCCTTCGTGCGCGGGCGCGACGCCGACGAGCAGCGCGTAGTTGACGCCGTCGAACGCGGCGTCGGCGTCGTCGCTCGTGTCGATGCCGGCAAGCAGCGGGAACGCGCAGTCGTCCAGCTCCATCACGACGCCCTTGCAGCGCGCCGAGCGCGGGCGTGATCTCGAGCAACGACAGGATGACCGGCTGGTCGGTACCGAGCAGGTCGCCGTTCGCGATGCGGAAGACGAGGCTGTAACCGATCTGACCGGCGGCGCCGGTCACTGCGACACGTACAGGGGCTCTTCACGAGCCCGAAGCTAGCCTTCGGCCGCGACCTCGTCGGAAGCGATGGCCAGCAGGATCGTCCGGGCCTCGGTCAGCTCGGCGATGCGGGCCGCGGCGCCCGTTGCCACGCCGCCGCTGTCGGGGTGCGCGTCGCGCAGCATCCGCCGGAACCGGCGGTTGACGTCGTCGCGTTCGACCTGCATCCCGGCGCGGAGTCCGAGCACCTCCATCGCCCAGCGCTCGTCCGGGGCGACGCCGCGTCCAGACGCTCCTCGTCGGGCGGACCGCCGCGGCGTCCACTCGTCGGTCGGCGGCGAGCGGCGGCCGGAGGCCGTTCCACGTCGCCTCGGCGACGAACCGGACGCCGACCTCGGGCGCGAGCCCGCGCCAGCTGCCGTTGACCACGCGCCGGATGGCGTCGAGCGCGACTCGCGCGTCCGGTCGGCCGGAAGGGACGCGGCGCCCAGCACCGCGCCGAGCACCTGGGGCGTCGGGGCGCCGTGCACGTCGAGCTCGAAGACGATCCGGCCGTCCTCGCCGAGCACGCGGTGGCGCGACCGGTCGAGCCCGTGCACGTCGTGTTGCAGCCGGTGTCGCAGCGCGATGCGCGGGATCGTCAGCCCGCGGCGCGCGTCGTCGAGAAGCCTGGGCAGGAGCTCGCGCTGTTCCTCGTCGATCGCGAGCAGGTTCGTCGCGACGACGGCCGAGAGCAAGGCCGCGCCGTGCGCGGAGCCCGACGTCGGAAGGTAGGCGCCGTCGAGCGCGACGCGCCGCGTCGGCATGTGCCGGCGCGTATGGCGGACGGTCAGCTCGGCAAGCAGCACAAGAGGTTCCTCTACACAGATCTTCGACCCTGCGGGTCGCCGTGGACGAACTCAGCGAGCGGCAGCCACGATCAACAGCACGATCAGATACACGGCGAGCATCATCGCCGCGAGCAGCCACAACCCGTGACGCCCGAGCACCCGGCTGCCCCGCGCGCCCGGGCGGGTCAACCCGCACGACGGACAGCGCGCCGCGTCGGGCGCGACCAGCGTGCCGCAGACTGCGCAGGTGGGGGCTGCCTGGGGGGCAGCGGTCATCGCGGGCGTCCTCTCGTTCAGCCGCTTCGACGGTTTGCCGGAGCAGCATCGCGCGAGTCGTCGGGCCCGACGCCGCCCAACCGCGGGCGTGATCCAGCCCGCGACCTCGGCGCACGCTTCGTCGACGTCCGGGATGACCCGGCGGCCCTCCATCGTCACGCCCGCGCCGACGACCGCGGCACCCGGCCGAACCATGTCCGGGGTCACCAGGTGTGGACGCCCGGCCGCGGCCACGATGATGTCGGCCTCCTTGGTGTACTCGGGGAGGAACCGAGTAGCCGGTGTGGCACACCGTGACGGTGGCGTTGGCGTGCGGTTCCTTCAACGAGAGCAGGTTCGCCAGCGGGCGGCCGATCGTGAGCCCGCGGCCGATGATCACGACGTGTTGGCCTTCGATCGGCACCTTGTAGCGCACGAGCAGCTGCTGGATACCGAGCGGCGTACACGGGCGCGGCGCGTGCGTGACGCCCATCACGAGCTTGCCGAGGTTCACCGGATGCAGCCCGTCGGCGTCCTTCGCGGGATCGACGGCGAGCAGGGCCGCCTCCTCGTCGAGGTGCGGCGGGCAGCGGGACCTGGACGAGGTACGCGTCGACCGTCGGGATCGTCGTTGTAGCGCCGGATGACGCCGAGGAGCTCGTCCTGGGTCGTCGTGGCCGGCAGCTCGGTGTGGACCGAATTGATCCCGATCTCGGCGGAGTCCTCGCGCTTGAGGCGCACGTAGGCATGGCTCGGCGGATCGTCGCCGACGAGGACGGTGCCGAGCCCGGGCATGACGCCGTGCTCGGCGAGCCGCTTGATGCGCACGCGCAGGTCGTCCTTGACGGCGTCGAGGAGCGCCTTCCCGTCGAGCAGTGTGGCGGCCATCAGTGCAGGAAGTGCCGTTCGCCCGTGAACACCATCGCGAGCCCGAGGTCGTCGGCCCGCTCGACGATCTTCTCGTCGCGCATTCGCACCTCCCGGCTGGATCACGGCGGCGACGCCGGCGGCGGCCGCGGCTTCGATGCCGTCCTCGAACGGGATAGAACGCATCGCTTGCGGACGCGCCGCCGCGGGCGCGGCCGTCCGCCTTCCGGGCTGCGATCTCGCCGGACTCGACGCGGTTCTGCTGTCCGGCGCCGATGCCGACCGCCTGGCCGTCCTTGACCAGCACGATCGCGTTCGACTTCACGTGCCCGCACAGACGCCACGCGAGCTCGAGGTCGCGCCACTGCTCGGGGGTCGGTGCGACCTTGGTGACGACGCGCCAGTCGTTGCGCGACGCCGCGAAGTGATGGGCGTCCTGCACGAGGAAGCCGCCCGAGATCTGCCGGAAGTCGCGAGCTTCCGGCGCGGGTGCGGGCGCTTCGAGGATGCGAGTGTTCTTGCGCTTCTTCTGCAACGCCTCGATCGCGCCCGGCTCGTAGCCGGGCGCAATCACGACGTCGGCCTGCGGGCCGGCGACCATGCGTTCGACGGTCGCGTCGTCGACGGCACGGTTCAGCGCGACGATGCCGCCGAACGCGGATTGCTCGTCGCACTCGAGCGCGCGCCGGTAGGCGTCCGCGAGCACTTCGTCGACGGCGACTCCACACGGGTTCGCGTGCTTGATGATCGCGCACACCGGACCGTCACCCAGATCATGCACGAGCTTCCAGGCGGCGTCGGCGTCGTAGTAGTTGAGGTAGGAGAGCGCGAGCCCGCCGTGCTGCATGACGTCGTCCCACCAGCTCGTCGTCCCGACGTTGCGGTAACGCGCGCGCCGTGTTGATGCGGGTTCTCGCCGTACCGCAACGTCTCGTCGGTGCGCGTCAGCGCGAGCGACGAGGTGTTGCGGCAGCAGCTCGTCGCCTTGGAGCCATTGCACGATCGCGGCGTCGTACGCGGCGGTACGCGCGAACGCCTCGAGCGCGAACGCGCGCCGCGTCTCGGCCCGACGGTGCCGTCGTTCGCGTGGAGCTCGACGAGCAGCGGCTCGTACTGCTCGGGCTCGGTCACGATCGTGACCCATGCGTGGTTCTTGCGGCCGCGGCACGCGTCATCGCCGGGCCACCGATGTCGATGGTCTCGATCCGGGCCGTTGCTCGGAACGGGTAGAGGTTCGAGACGACGAGCTCGAACGGCCGGATGCCGTGCAGGTCGAGATCGGCGCGGTGCGTCTCGTTGCCGAGATCGGCGAGCAGGCCGCCGTGGATCTTCGGGTGCAGGGTCTTCACCCGGCCGTCGAGCATCTCCGGCGAGCCGGTGACGTCCTCGACGCTCGTCACCGGAATGCCGGCCGTCGTCGAGCGCGGCCGAGGTGTTGCCCGACGAGACGAGCTCGATGCCGAGGTCGTGCAGACCCCGCGCGAGGTCGACGAGCCCGGTCTTGTCGTAGACCGACAGCAGCGCCCGCTTGATCTTCGTCCTCATTGCTGGTCCGTTCACGAGCCTCTCGATGACCTCGGGGTACAAGCGCCGCTCGACTTCCTTGATGCGTTCGTGCAACGTCGTCTTCGGTGTCGCCGTCGAGGACGGGGACCGCCTCTTGGGCGAGGATCGGGCCGGCGTCGACGTCCTCGGTCACGAGATGCACGGTCGTCCCGGTGACCTTCACCCCGGCCTCGAGCGCGGCGCGCACTGCGTGCCAGCCCTTGAACGCGGGCAGCAGTGCGGGATGGGTGTTGACGGCGCGGCCGCCGTACGCGTCGATGAACGGCTTCGAGAGGATCGTGCCGAACCCGGCGATCGCGACGAGCTCGACGTCGTGGCGCTGCGAGCGCGTCGACGACGTCGTGCGTGTAGGCGACGCGGTCGAAGCTCGGGCCGAAATCGGCGCCGCTCGACGAGCTCGACTGGCGAACGCTCGCGTCCGAGCGACGTCGAGCGCGCCGCACGGCCGGTCGGCGACGACGACGACGACCGGGAGGCCGCGTTCGAGCATCGCCTTGAGGATGGTCCCACTGCCTGACGCGAGGACTCCGACCCGCATGCGGGCCACCCTAGCCCCGCTTTCCAGCGTTTCCCAAGGCCGGATATCCCCGGAATTGGTCCCCCGAGGTGTTTCACTTCTGTCTACATCCAAGGGGAGAGCTGCGATGGCGGACCGGCAACAACCCACACCCGGTGAGATCGTGATCATGGCGGCAGGCGCGGTCATGCTCGTGTTCTCGTTCTTCAACTTTGCGAGTGACACCAGCACATGGGGCACGGGCATCTTTCCGGTCGCCACGCTGCTCGTGCTCTACGGCTTCGTCATGGCGGCGCAGATCGCGCTGACGCGATTCAGCGGCGTCAACCTGCCGGGCGGCATCCTGGGGTTCAGTTGGGAGCAGGTCCATCTTGCACTCGGCATCATGGCCGGCCTGATGGCGCTCGGCTTCCTCATCTCGGACATCACCGACAAGCAGATCGGTCTGTGGATCGAAGTGCTCGGCGGGCTCGCACTCGCAGTCGGGGCAATCATGCTCCAGCGCGAGCGGCACACCGGCGCGATCGGCTGAGAGGCGTTCCCATGGACAAGCCCAAGCTCACTCCCCCCGGCATCGTCATCCTCGCCGGCGGCGCGGTCATGCTGATCGGTTCATTCCTGCCGTTCTACAAGTTCAGCCTCCTGGGTTCCTCGAGGTCATGGAGCTCGTGGAGCTCGTCGACGAACCTCTTGCTCTTCCCGTTGACGACATTGATCGTGCTGTTCGGTGTGCTGATGGCCGTACAGGTCGCGGTGGCGACCTTCGCCCCGAGCACGAACCTCCCGGACCGTCCGCTCGGGTTCACCTGGGACCAGATCCATCTGGTGCTCGCGTTTCAGGCCGCGATCATGATGCTGGCGTACCTGATTCGCGACAAGGGCGGCCTTGACCTGGGCGCCGGGTTCTGGCTGATGCTCCTGGCCGCGATCGCGCTGGTGGTCGGCGCGATCATGCGGACACGAGACCAGCCGGCGCGCCGCCTCCGCCGTTTCGCGTGACCGGCTCGAGCCCGCGCCGGAAGCGGACGCCCGAGCACCAGCCGCGTCGTCTCGAGACGCAGGCGCCCGCACCGCGCCGACTCTCGACACTCACACCACTCACATGCCCCCTTGTCCAAAACCGTCGCGACGATTCTTCCGACGAATCGTCGTGACGGGTTGTTGACAGGGTTCGGCACGCGCACGCCGGCCGCGCCGGGGGCGGGAGCGTCGGCGACGCCGCTCGGGCACCGGGCCCATCTGTCACACCTCATCGCTAGGGTCCTCACTCCTACTTCCCCGTATCTCGCACAGGCCGCAAGAGAGGGGAAGCAGTTGTCCGCGCGCCGTTTTCCGATCCGCTATCGCCGTCCACCGTTCGGCCCGCAGGACACGCCCGTTTACGAGGAGCGCGATGTGCTTCTCGAGCGCGCCGCAGATCGACCGCGCCCGACGCGAGCTCGCGGCGCAAATGGCCGATGTGAGGCATGCGCTCGCGTCGATGCGAGTCGTGATGTGGCCGAGGGTCGAGCCGAAGGACATCGTGTACGGCTTTCGCTTCACCGCGTGAACGGCCCGCCTCCCATCCCGCCGATCGCACCGAACGCCTTCCCGGCCCAGGGCAGGTACGTCAGGTATGCGGCGCTCGCCGTTCTCGCCGAGCACCGGCGGCCGATGAAGCTCGTCGAGATCCACCGGGCTCTTCACCTCGGCGGTTACACGATCGTCTCCCGCCATCCCGTGAAGCGACTCGCCGACGCGCTCGGATATGAGAACGCGTCGGCCGGGCCCGCCGCATCGACCGCGGCGTCTACGCCGTCGGCCACCTCAATCCGGCCGAGCGTCGCCGCATCGAGAAGACCAGCGTCAGAGGCTCAGGCGACAACCTCGGCCATGAGCCCGCCGATCTCGGTGGGGTTCGCGGGCGACCTCGCAGCCCGGCCGCTTCCAGCGCTTCGATCTTGGCCGCGGCCGTGCCCTTGGAGCCGCGAGATGATGGCGCCGGCGTGGCCCATCTTCTTGCCGGGCGGCGCCGTCACGCCCGCGATGTAGGTGACGACCGGCTTCGACATCTTCGTGCGGATGAACTCGGCCGCTTCTTCTTCGGCCGAGCCGCCGATCTCGCCGATCATGATGACGGCCTGCGTCTCCGGGTCGTCCTCGAAGCGCGACAGGCAGTCGATGAACGACGTGCCCGGCACCGGGTCGCCGCCGATCCCGACGCACGTGGTCTGGCCGATGCCCTGCTGGGTCATCTCGTGCAGCGCCTGATACGTCAGCGTGCCCGAGCGCGACACGATGCCGACCGGACCCGCCGGCCAAGCGCGATCTCGCCGGGCGTGATGCCGATGTTGCACTTGCCGGGCGAGATGATGCCGGGGCAGTTCGGGCCGAGCAGCTGCGTGTCGGGAAGCGTCGCTTCAAGCGCGTTGAAGAAGAACGCCTCGTCGTGGGCGGGCACGCCCTCGGTGATCACGACGATGAACTCGATCCCGCCGCGGCGGCTTCGAGCACGGCGTCCTTGACGCCCGGGGCGGGGATGAAGATGCACGACGCGTGTCGCGCCCGTCGCCTCACCGCGCTCGGCCACCGATGGCGAAGACCGGCACGCCCTCGACGTCGGTGCCGGCCTTCTTCGGGTTCGTGCCGGCGACGACCTGGGTGCCGTACGCCCGGTTGCGCAGGCCGTGGAAGCGGCCCTGCGATCCGGTCAGGCCCTGGTAGACGACCTTGGTGTTCTCGTCGACGAAGATCGCTCATCGCTCCGTTCCGGCTACTTCGACGCGAGCTCGACGGCCTTCCGCGCCGCGTCGAGCATCGTGGGTTGGCGAGATCAATCGGTCGGACTCGTGCGGCTTGATGATCGCCCGGCCCTCGGCCGCATTCGTGCCGTCGAGGCGGATGACGATCGGTGCCTTCACCTCCACCCGCTCGAGCGCGGTGCACGATCCCGTCGGCGACCTCGTCGCAACGTGGTGATGCCGCCGAAGATGTTGACGAGGATCGCGCGCACGTTCTCGTCGGTGTTGATGACCTCGATCGCGTTCGCGAGCACGCTCGCGTCGGCACCGCCCCCGACGTCGAGGAAGTTCGCGGCCGTCCCGCCGACCTGGTTCACGACGTCGAGCGTGCTCATCACGAGCCCGGCGCCGTTGCCGATGATCCCGACCGTGCCGTCGAGGCCGATGTAGTTCAGGCCCTTCTCCTTCGCGAGGCGCTCGCGGTCGTCGAGCTCCTGGGTCGCGGCGTACTCGTCCCACTCGGGATGTCGGAACTCGGCGTTCTCGTCGAGCGACACCTTGGCGTCGAGCGCGTGCACCTTGCCGTCGGGCGTGAGGATCAGCGGATTGATCTCCGACGAGATCGGCGTCGCCGTCGACGTACGCGTGGTACAGCTTCATCAGGATGTCGACTGCGCCGTCGGTCGCCGTAGGGTTCAGCCTGGCGGCCGCGACCCACGCGCGGCACTCTGCTTCTGGCAAGCCCGACCGCGGGGTCGATGTGCAATCCGCGCGATCGCGTCGGGCGCGGATCCTCGGCGACCTGTTCGATCTCGACGCCACCCTGCGCCGACAGCATGCCCAGGTACTGCTTCGCCGCCCGGTCGAGCGTGAACGACGCGTAGTACTCCTCGGCGATGTCGGACGCGTGCTCGACCCACACGCGCTTCACGACATGGCCCTTGATGTCCATGCCGAGGATGTTCGCCGGCGTGGGTCGCGCACCTCGTCGGCGTTCGTGGCGAGCTTGATGCCGCCGGCCTTGCCGCGCCCGCCCACCTGGACCTGGGCCTTGACGACGACGGGGTAGCCGACGCGCTCGGCGGCCCGCACCGCGTCGTCGACGGTCTCGGCCACCTCGCCCGCCGACACCGGGATGCCGTAGCGCGCGAACAGCTGCTTGCCTTGGTACTCGAACAGATCCATGGGTCGAGAAGCTACGCGGTCAGCTGCCGCTCGCGACGATCGAGCGCGGCTTCCAGCCATGCGACGATGTCGGCCAGCTGCGCACCGGGCGTGAACACGCCGGCAATCCCGGCCGCCTCCAGGGCGGCGCGGTCGTCGTCGGGGATGATGCCGCCCACGAACACGAGCGACGTCGTCGAGCCGCGGGCTCGGAGCTCGGCCACGATCGCCGGGATCAACGTCATGTGCGCGCCGGACAACACCGACAAGCCGACGGCGTCGGCATCTTCTTGGAGCGCGGCTTCGGCGACGAGCGCAGGCGTTTGGAACAGGCCGGTGTACACGACTTCGAAGCCGGCATCACGCAATGCGCGAGCGATGACCTTGGCGCCGCGATCGTGCCCGTCCAAGCCGGGCTTGGCGATGACGACGCGGTAGCGTCGCAGCATCGGCTCACCATAGCCAAGGTGACCATTGCCCTCGTCTCGCTCCCGCAACGACATCAAGCTGCTTCTCGCGGCGACGGTCGCGGTGTTGATGGCCGGCTTCCTGATCGCGGGTGGCATCCTCGTGGCGACCCGAGGCGGCAAGAGCACGGTGTGTCCGCAACTCAACATCGGTGCCGTCGCCGACATCCGGCGCATCCTCCTCAACGGTGGCCCGACCTTCCAGACCGGCGGCGCGGGTTGCGGGTTCTGGCTGGCGCTCGCCGACGGCGAAGTCGTCGCTTACAAGGTCGACCCAGCCCGCGGGTGCCGACGACTGCACCTTGAAGCTCAAGCGGGACCATTGGGAGTGCGACGGCCGCGTCGTCGCGCGCGGACGACCTCGCGCGGTACCCGGTCGAGACGAAGACCATCGACCAGATCGACGCCGTGATCGTCGACCTCCGGCCTCCGGTGCCGCCGACGACCTAGGCGCTGACGCGGGCTCAACGGCGCCCACGACAGCAGCAGCGTTTTCTCGCCGACGTCGCGGAACTGCACGCGCGCCTCGGCCTTGTCGCCGCTGCCGATGATGTCGACGATCACGCCTTCGCCGAACTTGTCGTGGCGGACGTCGTCGCCGACCTGCAGGCCGAGCTGCTCGGCACCGCGCGCGACCGATCGGCGTCGTGTCACGTCGCAGCGCGGCCGCGACGACCGCTTCGCGGTGCGCGCCCCGGCCACCGCCGCGCCGGCGACCGTCGTCGTCGTCGCCAGCACATCGACGAGCTCGCGCGGGGATCTCGTCGAGGAACCGGCTCGGCGGGCGGTAGTCGGTGGCACCGAACATCATCCGGCTCCACGCATGGCACAGGTACAAGCCGCTCCTCCGCGCGCGTGAGCCCGACGTAGCAGAGGCGACGTTCCTCCTCGAGCTCGTCGGGGTCACCGAGGCTGCGCACGTGCGGGAACACGCCGTCTTCCAGACCGATAGGAAGACGACGGGGAACTCGAGACCCTTCGCCGAGTGCAGCGTCATGAGCGTGACCGAGCTCTGTTCGGGATCGTTCTCGTCGAGATCGGTTACCAACGAGATCGCCTCGAGGAACGCCTGGACGCGCGCCAGGCCTTCGGGCGGCGTCGGCGTTCTCTTCGCCGACTCCGATGCCCCCGATCGCGACAAGACCGGCAAGGTCGCCCTGCTCGATCTGATCATCGAATTCGCGGGCCGAGCCGACGAGCTCCTGGAGGTTCTCGACGCGTCCGTGCGCTTCGACCGACCGCTCGGCTTCGAGCTCGGCGAGGTAGCCGCTCCGCATCAACACCGCCTCGATCGTCGCGCCCACGCCACCGGCGGCGGCTTCTTCGACCTCGGCGATCAGGTCGAGCAGGTCGCGCAACCCACCCAGCGCCTTTCCGTGCACGCCGGCCGCGGCCGCGTTCGCCGCCGCGGCCCGGAAGGTCACGCCCGCGCCGTTCGCGTACGCGTCGATCTTCGCAACCGACGTGTCGCCGACACCGCGGCGGGGCGTGTTGACGATGCGCTTCCACGACACTTCGTCGTCGGGGTTCACGAGCGCGCGCAGGTACGCCAACGCGTCCTTGATCTCGCGGCGGTCGTAGAACTTCACTCCGCCGAAGACGCGATACGGCACACCGGAGCGCACCAGCGCCTCTTCGAGCACGCGGCTCTGCGCGTTCGTGCGATAGAAAACCGCGATGTCGCCGTAGCGGTACTCGGCGCCGTCGACCAGCCGGTGGATCTCGCGGACCACGAACTGCGCCTCGTCGTGCTCGTCGTCGCCTTGGTACCGGGTGATCGGCTCGCCGGCGCCCTTCTCGCTCCACAGCCGCTTCGGGCGGTGCGACGTGTTGTTGACGATGACCGAGTTGGCGGCGTCGAGGATTCGCTGCGTCGACCGGTAGTTCTGGTCGAGTACCACGACCGTCGCTTCCGGGAACGTGTCCTCGAACCGCATGAGGTTGCGGAAGTCCGCTCCTCGGAACTTGTAGATCGCCTGGTCCAGATCGCCGACCACCATCACGCTGCGATGCTCCTGCGGTGAGCATGCGCACGAGCTCGAACTGCGCGACGTTCGTGTCCTGGAACTCGTCGACGAGCACGTGACGGAAGCGCTGCTGGTAGCGCGCCAGCGCTTCGGGGTGCTCGCGGAACAGCCGCACGGCAAGCACGAGCAGGTCGTCGAAGTCGACCGCGGATGCTTCGGCGAGGCGCCGCTGGTACTCGGTGTACACCTCCGCGATTCGCCGTTCGGACGGACCGGACGCCATCTCCGCGTACTGCGCGGGCAATACGAGCTCGTTCTTCAACGCGCTGATCTGCGCGTGCAGCTGACGCGCCGGGAACCGCTTCGGGTCGAGGTTGAGGTCACGCCGGACCCAGTCGGTGAGGCGCTGCGCGTCGGCCTGGTCGTAGATCGTGAAGCTCGACCGGTAGCCGAGCAATGACGCTTCCCGGCGCAGGATGCGCGAGCAGGCCGAGTGGAACGTCGACACCCACATCCGCCGCCCGACCGGGCCGACGAGCTCGGCGACGCGCTCGCTGCATCTCACCGGCGGCCTTGTTGGTGAACGTGATCGCGAGGATCTCGAACGGTGAGACGTCGAGCTCGGCGACCAGGTACGCGAGCCGGTGGGTCAGCACCCGGGTCTTGCCCGAGCCGGCGCCCGCGACGACGAGCACCGGTCCCGGCGGCAGCGTCACGGCCTCGTACTGGGCAGGGTTCAGCCCCGAGAGATCGAGCTCACGCCGGGGCCGGGAGGGCTGTACGTCCACCATGACGGACCCATGGTACCGGTGCGAATTACATCGATGTCAGCCCTCGAGCAACAATGTCACCGGCCCGTCGTTCACCAGCGCGACCTGCATGTCCGCGCCGAACACCCCGGTTGCGACCGGCACACCGAGCGCGCCCAGCGCGCTCGACAAAAGCGTCGACCAACGGCGCGGCGTGCTCCGGGCGCGCGGCGTTGACCCAGCTCGGTCGCCGTCCTCGCACGGTGTCGCCGTACAACGTGAACTGACTGATCACGAGCGCGCCGCCGCCGGTCTCCAGCAGCGAACGGTTCATCACGCCCCCGTCGTCGTCGAACACACGCAGGTTCGCCACCTTGGATGCCAGCTTGGCGGCGACCCCTGCGTCGTCGGAATGCGTGACACCAACGAGCACGCACAGTCCGGCGCCGATCTCGCCAACAGCAGCGCCGTCCACGGTGACCGACGCGCCCGTGACGCGCTGCACGAGGGCGCGCACTTAGACTTTCCTCATGGCAACATCGCTCGAAGAGGCTCGCAAGAAGCTCGACGACGAGTTCGGCCAGGTGCGCAGGCACCTGGAGAAGATCCACGAGTCACTCGACAAGGTCGAGAAGGCCGGTCCGGAAGATGACCTGCACGACCTCTTGAAGGATCTCGAAAAGACGGTGAAGGAAGCGCGCGACGGCGGCATCGTCGGCTCGGGCGCGAACGGGCACCGCCGCGCCCTCGAGGAGTACCGGAAGATCAAGCAGGGCAAGTAGGACGCACTACCCCGCCGCCTTCTCGGCGTCGGGTGTGTACTCCCCGGATCGCGCGAGGCCATTCATCTGCGCCCGGTGGAGGAACGCGGCCTGCCCGGCCGCGATGTTGGCGTCGTCGCCCTTCCACGCCTTGAGGGACGGCGCCTGCAGCGCGCGGCCGTACGAGAACGAGATCTGCCACGGATGCGGACCGAGCTTGTTGATCGCGTCGAGGTTCGCGGTCGCCTCTTCGTCACCTTGTCCGCCGCTGAGGAACACGATGCCGGGCACCGCGCCGGGCACGACCGTTCGGAACGCGGAGATCGTCGCCACTGCGACCTGCTCGGGCGACCCCGGGTACTGCTTGTTCTGCTTTCCCGGCACCACCATGTTCGGCTTCAACAGCATGCCCTCGAATGCGACGCGTTGCGCGTACAGCTCGCTGAACACGTCGTGGAGCGCGTCGCACGTCACCTCATAACAGGTTTCGAGCGTGTGATCACCGTCCATCAGCACCTCGGGCTCGACGATCGGGACGATGCCCTCCTCCTGGCACAACGCCGCGTAACGGGCGAGCGCGTGCGCGTTCACGTTGAGGCAGTACTGCGTCGGGATGCCGGGGCCGATGTTGATCACCGCGCGCCACTTCGCGAACTTGGCGCCCAGCTCCCGGTACTCGACGAGACGTTCGCGTAAGCCGTCGAGCCCGTCGGTCACGAGCTCATCGGGTGACTTCGCGAGCTTGGTCGTGCCCTTGTCGACCTTGATCCCCGGGATGATGCCGTTCTGCTCGAGAATCTTCACGAGCGGGCGGCCGTCGGACGCCTTCTGGCGGATCGTCTCGTCGAAGAGGATGACGCCGCTGATGTGGTCGGCCGCGCCCTTGGTCGTGAACAGCATCTCGCGGTACGCGCGCCGGCGGTCCTCGTTCGACGCGCATCCGATCGAGTCGAAGCGCTTCTTGATCGTGCCGCTGCTCTCGTCGGCCGCGAGGATGCCCTTGCCGGGCGCGACCAGCGCCTGGGCGATCTCGTTCAATGCCGCGTCCATCGGTCTTCCTTTCGTGCCGGCCGGAACCGGACCATTCTCTACCTTCTCTGTCGGCCGGTGCCTACTCGGTCCATAGGTACTCGGCGGGCTCGACGGCCGCGCAGCGCGCGCACGGTAGAGCACCCGGGCGCGGAGCGCCGCGAGCGCGAGCCAGGTGGCGCCACCGGCGACCGCTCCGAGGAAGACGCGGTGAGCGCCAACGCGTACGAGCGCCGGCACGCGCCGAGGCCCGGCCGGCCGCCTCCCGGCCCCGCCCTATTCCCACTCGATCGTGCCCGGCGGCTTCGACGTGATGTCGTAGGCCACCCGATTGACGCCGGGGACCTCGTTGATGATGCGGTTCGAGATGCGCTCGAGCACGTCGTAGGGCAGGCGCGCCCAGTCGGCGGTCATCGCGTCGTCGGACGTCACCGCCCGCAGGATGATCGGGTACGCGTAGGTGCGGTCGTCGCCCATGACGCCGACGGTCTTCACCGCCGGCAGCACCGCGAAGCTCTGCCAGATCTCGCGGTACAACCCGGCCCGTCGGATCTCCTCGACGACGACCGCGTCGGCCTGTTGCAGGATCTCGACGCGCTCGCGGCGTGATCGTGCCGATGATGCGCACCGCGAGGCCCGGGCCCGGGGAACGGCTGGCGCCACACGATGTCTTCGGGCAGGCCGAGCTCCTCGCCGACCGCGCGCACTTCGTCCTTGAAGAGGTTGCGCAACGGCTCGACGAGCTCGAAGTCCATGTCGTCGGGCAGGCCGCCGACGTTGTGGTGCGACTTGATGTTCGCGTTGTCGCCGCCGCCCGACTCCACGATGTCGGGATACAACGTGCCCTGCACGAGAACCGCGCGTCGCCGAGGTCGCTGCGCCGCTTCTTCGAACACGCGGATGAACAGCTCGCCGATCGTCTTGCGCTTGCGTTCGGGATCGATGACGTCGTCGAGCGCGGCGAGGAAGCGGTCGGCGGCCTTCACGTGCACGAGCTCGATCGCGAACTGGTCGCGGAACGTCTGCTCGACCTGCTCGGCTTCGTCGTGCCGCAACAAGCCGGTGTCGACGAACACGCACGACGAGCTGGTCGCCGATCGCCTTGTGCACGAGCGCGGCCGCGACCGCGGAGTCGACGCCGCCCGACAGGCCGCAGATCACGCGCTCGTTGCCGACCTGCGCGCGGATCTCGGCGACCGCGTGCTCGATGATCGAGACGTTCGTCCATGTCGGCCGGCAGCCGGCGGCGTCGTAGAGGAACGCCTTCAGCACCTCCATCCCGTGTTCGGTGTGCATGACCTCGGGATGGAACTGCACGCCGTAGATGCCGCGGTCGCGGTCCTCGAGACCGGCGACCGGCACCGCATCGGTGCGGGCGGTGACCGTGAACCCGGCGGCGCCGGCGTGATCGAGTCGCCGTGGCTCATCCACACGACCTGTTCGACGGGCAGGTCGGCGAACAACAACGACGAGCCTTCGACGAGCAGCTCGGTGCGGCCGTACTCGCCCACCCGGTCTTCGCGACTTCGCCGCCGAGATCGCGCGCGACGAGCTGCGCGCCGTAACAGATGCCGAGGATCGGCACGCCCGCGTCGTAGATCGCGGGGTCGATGTCGGGCGCGCCGTCGACGTGCACCGACGCCGGGCCGCCCGAGAGGATGATCGCTTTCGGCTTGCGGCGCGAGCATCTCGGCGACCGGCATCGAGCGCGGCACGATCTCGCTGTAGACGTGCGCCTCGCGGACGCGCCGGGCGATCAGCTGCGCGTACTGCGCCCCGAAGTCGACGACGAGAACGAGGTCGGGCGGGTCGCATGCATCGGCGAGGGTCGACCGAGAGCTTCACGGCCATGCCGATGCCCTGCGCGCGCTGCAGCGACTTGCCCTCGGTCTTCAGCGCGGGCGCGACCATCACTTCGGCCTTCTGGAATTCCTTGACCGTCTCGTAGCCCGTCGTCGCCATCGACGTGCGCAGCGCACCGAAGAGGTTGAGCGTGCCGTCGTTCTCGTGCGCGGGCCCGATGAGGATCTCGGCGAGCGTCGCCTTCTGGCCCGCGAACGACACGCGCGCCACGCGGCAGCGTGGGATGGAAGGTCGCCATGCCCCAGTGGTAGCCCCGGCCCGGCGCTTCGTACGCGGCGGCGAGCGGCGAACCGATCATCACCGCGTCGGCGCCGCACGCGATCGCCTTGGCGATGTCGCCACCCGTTCGCATGCCGCCGTCGGCGATGACGTGGACGTAGACGCCGGTCTCGTCGAGGTGACGGATGCGGGCGCCCGCCGCATCGGCGATCGCCGTGGCCTGCGGCACGCCGATGCCGAGCACGCCGCGGCTCGTGCACGCGTGGCCCGGGCCCGACGCCGACGAGCACGCCGACCGCGCCGGTGCGCATGAGGTGCAGCGCGGTGGAGTACGACGCGCAACCGCCGACGATCACGGGCAGGTCGAACTCGCGGATGAACTTCTTCAGGTTGAGCGGCTGGCGCTCGGGGTCGTGCGACACGTGCTCGGCCGAGACCACCGTGCCCTGGACGACGAGCACGTCGAGCTCGGCGTCGAGCACGTGCTTGGCGTACTGCTCGACCCGCTGCGGCGTGAGCGACGCGCACGCGATGACGCCGCCGGCCTTGATCTCGCGGATGCGCTGCGGGATCAGCTCTTCCTTGATCGGCTCGTCGTAGAGCTCCTGCATCCGGCGCGTCGCCTTCTCGGGCGGCAGCGACGCGATCTCCTCGAAGACCGCGCTCGGGGTCCTCGTAGCGCGTCCAGAGCCCTTCGAGGTTCAGGCACGCGAGCCCGCCGAGCCGGCCGATCTCGATCGCGGTCGCCGGCGACACGACGCCGTCCATCGCGGCGGCCATCATCGGCAGCTCGAACTTGTACGCGTCGACCTCCCACGTGATGTCGACGTCTTCGGGATCGCGCGTGCGCCGGCTCGGCACGATCGCGATGTCGTCGAACCCGTAGGCCCGGCGTCCCGACTTGCCGATCCCGATCTCGACTTCCACGATGCCTCCTCCGGTCGTCTCCGTCGAGATTCCCGCTGGAACCGTCCCAGCGAGGATGCGACTCGCCCGGGCCGGCTACTCGACGTGCCCTTGCAGACGCCGACCGTGTCCGCGTGGTCGGTGCCGTCGCGCGCAGTGGAGGTCGATGTTCGCATGCGAGAACACGCCTTCGCGGGCTGTCCCAGCCCGGGCACGACCCACGCGTGCACCATCCACAGCGTGTCGCGCATGAACTGCCCGTGCGACCGCGTCGCACGGCGCCTGCTGTCACATCGGTGTCGGGCGGCACGGGACGCCGATCTGTGCCGCGGTCGGCGTACGTCGATGCAGAGGTTGGTGTGCCGGTGCCAGTGATCGTTCGGCCCCGCGAAACCGCGGGCGGGCTCACGCTCGAACGATCCGTACATCAGGCCGACGATGCGACGACGTCGGGCGCGACGCCGTCGTAGATCAGCGCCAGCGGCTGCGCGGGTCGACGTCCCGTCTTGTGCATGTACGACCGACGCCGTCGCGGCGTCGAGACGTAGTGCGCGCCCGCTCGCCGGGCGTGAACTGCCGCGCTGGTAGGTAGTCCGCCGTCGGTCGCGTCCGGCACCGTCGGGATACCGCATCGCAACCGCGCGCGCGACGATCGAGCTCGTTGGCCGAGCTCCGTCGCGTGCGCGGAGTGAGCGGCTTGTCGGGAACCGCTCCGCCGCTTCGTCGGCATTGCTGCGCAGGCCGATCGTGCCGCCGGGCTGGTCGTGGTCGTCGACGCTCGCGGGGTCGGCGCCAGGCCCCTTCGTGGCGTGCCGGACAACCGGTCGCCAGACGCGGCGGCGATCACCGTGCTGGACCGTCCGAGGATCCGGTGCCGCGAGCGCTCGCGGGTGACGCTGCCGCATCGTCCGGGCGCACGACGTCGGACTCGCAGACGGCTTCCGCGTCACCGGGCTCAGCGCTCGGCGACGAGGTGGGCGAGGAAGCTCGTGAGGATGCGCGCGGTCGCGCCCCACACCGTCTCGTCGTCGAGGTCGTAGAAGTGCACGTCGAAGTCGGCCGTCCACGTGTCCCACCGTTCCTCGCGGTACAGCGTCGGGATCGAGCAGCTCCGACAGCGGCGACGTCGAGGACCCGCACGACCTCGCCCGGGTTCGGCGTCGAGCACGGGCCGGCCGGCGAGGAACCCGACGAACGGCGTGATCGTGAAGCGCGACGCCGACGGTGCCGATGCCGTCGAGCTGGGCGACGACCTCGACCGTCGCCGGGGTCGAGCCCGACCTCCTCGTGCGCCTCCCGCAGCGCCGCGGCCCGCAGGTCGGCGTCGACGCCCGGGTCGAACTTGCCGCCCGGGAACGCGATCTCGCCCTGGTGCGACGGCATCGTCTCGGGCCGCTTGATGAGCACGACGTGCGTTTCGCCGTCGTGCTTCGTAACAGCGGCACGAGCACCGCGGCGGCCCGGCTGCCGGTCGACGAGCGGCACCGGCTCGACGCCGGGCGGCGAGGTCGGCGAGCCGGGCGCGGACCTCGGCGAGCGAGAAGCGGCGCGCGTCCGGCGCGCAGCGCCGCCCACGGCGGCGGGCCGCCCGGCGCGGAACGACGGCGGGCCGAGGGATGCGCTGCTGTCCCCCGCGTCGCGCTCACCACGGTGACGATCGTACCGACGCCGCTGCGAAGACTCCGCGCCTATCACTGCATGGACTGGAACTTCGCGACATGTTCGAATCGGTGCGACGCGCTGCCCGACGCGATCGCGCTCGATCCAGGGCGACCGCGCGCGTGCACCTGGCGCGAGTTCGACGACCGCGCCGCGCGCCTCGCCGCGGCCTTCACCGCCGCCGGGCTCGCAGCCCGGACTCGAAGGTCGCGTCGCTACCTCTACAACAGCAACGAGTACAGCGAGGGCGTGTACGCGACGTTCAAGATGCGCGGCGTTCCGGTCAACGTGAACTACCGCTACCTCGAAGACGAACTCGTCTACCTGCTCGACAACTCCGACGCCGAGGCGCTGCTGTTCCACGGGTCGCTCGGCGACCACGTCGCCAAGGTCCGCGACCGCGCACCGAACGTGAAGCTCTGGATCCAGGTCGACGACGGCTCGCCGCGCCAGGACTTCGCGGTCGACGTACGAGGAGCTGCATCGCCGCGCACGAGCCGATGGCGCGCATCGAGCGCAGCGGCGACGACCTCTACTTCCTCTACACCGGCGGCACCACCGGCATGCCCAAGGGCGTGATGTGGCGCAACGAGGACCTCTTCGGAGTGCTCGGCGACGGCGCGTACCCGCTCGTCGGCGCGACGCCGGCCCGACACGATGGCCGAGGTCGGGCCGATCGCCGAAGGCGCTCGTCGACGCGGGCGCGAACCGCGTGCACCTGCCCGCGTCGCCGCTGATGCACGGCACCGGCGCGTTCACGTCGTTCCAGGCGCTGTTCGTCGGCGCCGCGATCGTGCACGCTCGTCGGCCGGCACTTCGACCCGCACGAGCTGTGGCAGACCGTGCAGCGCGAGCGTGTCACGCAGATGGCGATCGTCGGCGACGCGTTCGCGAAGCCGATGGTGCGCGCGCTCGAGGAGGCCGAGGCCGAGCGGCGACGCCGTACGACATCTCGTCGCTGCAGCTGATCATCAGCTCGGGCGTGATGTGGTCGGCCGAGGTGAAGCACGGGCTGATGAAGCGCGGCAACTTCATCTGCCTCGACTCGCTCGGGTCGAGCGAAGGCGTCGGCTTCGCCGGCTCGATCAGCGCGCCCGGCTCCGAGCACGACGACGGCGAAGTTCACGATCGGCGCGCAGCACGAAGGTGTTCACCGAAGACGGGCGTCGAGGTCGAGCCCGGCTCCGGCGAGGTCGGCCGGCTCGCGGTCGGCGGCAACATCCCGGTCGGCTACTACAAGGACGAGACGAAGTCGGACGCGACGTTCCTCGTGATCAACGGGCCACGCTGGTCGGTCCCCGGCGACTTCGCGAGCGTCGAAGCCGACGGCACGATCACGCTGCTCGGCCGCGGCTCGGTCGTCATCAACTCCGGCGGCGAGAAGATCTTCCCCGAAGAGGTCGAAGAGGCGGTGAAGCTGCACCCGGCGGTCGCCGACTGCCTCGTCGTCGGCGTGCCCGACGAACGCTTCGGCGAAGCGGTCACCGCGGTGTGTCGCTGCGCGCGGGCGACGCGACGGCGACGCGCCGACGAGATCGCCGCCGCGCTCGAGTCGCTGGCGCGCTTCAAGCGGCCGCGCCGCTTCGTCTTCGTCGCCCGAGGTCGTGCGCGGCCCGAACGGCAAGGCCGACTACAAGTGGGCCAAGGACCAGGCCAGTCCGTGAACGCGAGAGCCCGGCGGCCGACGCTCAGGACGGCGTCGACGCCCGTCGAGACGGCGGCAGCTACTTCTTCTTCTTGGCGCCGCGTCGTGACCTTGGCGAGCACGTCGCGCGAGCTGAGGATCAGCAGGTCCTCGCCGTCGATCGTGATCTCGGTGCCGCCGTACTTCGAGTAGACGACGGTGTCGCCGACGGCGAGGTCGATCGGGATCAGCTCGCCGGTGTTGCTCGGCGCGGCGGCCGGGGCCGACCGCGAGGACTTCGCCCTGCTGGGGCTTCTCCTTGGCGGTGTCGGGGATGACGAGGCCGCTGATGGTCGTCTCCTCGGCCTCGGCCGGCCGGACGACGATCCGGTCCTCCAACGGCTGCAGGTTCATCGGTGCGCCTCCATCGATAGGGCATCTCGGCTGCGATTCGGACGTGGGTGATCGAGCGGGCGGGGTTAGCACTCACCCGGGCGAGTGCTAACGCTACCAAGGCCGCCCGCGCTCGGGCAAGCCGGCAGGTTCGGCGTCGACCGCGCGCCGTCGAGGGCGGTCGGGCCGTCGGCGGCCAGGCGGAACGCGCGCGACCGCGGCCACCATCGCCGCGTTGTCGGTGCAGAGGCGAGCTCGGCAGCACGACCCGCAGCCCGCCGTGTCGGCCGCCACGTCGAGCAGCCGGGCCCGCAGCGCCGAGTTGGCGGCCACGCCCGCCGCCGATCACGACGGTCGCCGATCCCGGTCTCGCGCGCGGCGCCGCAGCAGCTTCGTCGACGAGCACGTCGACGACCGCGGCCTGGAACGACGCGGCGACGTCGGCGACCTCGGCGTCGGGGTGCTTGCGGACGTAGTGCACGACCGCGGTCTTCAGGCCCGAGAACGAGAAGTCGTGGCCGTCGTCGAGCATCGGCCGCGGGAACGCGATCGCCTGCGGGTCGCCGCTCGCGGCGAGCCGGTCGATCGCCGGACCGCCGGGATAGCCGAGGCCGAGGAACCGGGCGACCTTGTCGAACGCCTCGCCCGCCGCGTCGTCGACCGTCTGGCCGAGCACCCGGTAGCGGCCGTGGTCGTCCATCGCGATCAGCAGCGTGTGGCCGCCCGACACGACGAGCGTCACGAGCGGCGGTTCGAGCGTCGGGTCCTCGAGCAGCGCCGCGTACACGTGCGCTTCGTGATGGTGCACGCCGACGTACGGCAGGTCCGTCGGCCAGCGCGATCGCCTTCGCCGCGCTCACCCCGACCAGCAACGCGCCCGCGAGGCCGGGGCCGTGCACGGCGGCGACCGCGTCGAGGTCGGCGAGCGTCGTGCCCGCCTCGACGAGCGCCTCCTCGATCACGTCGCTGATCAGCTCGACGTGCGCGCGGCTCGCGATCTCGGGCACGACGCCGCCGAAGCGCGCGTGCAGGTCGGCCTGGCTCGCGACCACCGACGACCGCACGGTCGCGGCCGTCGTCGACGACCGCCGCCGCGGTCTCGTCGCACGACGTCTCGATCCCGAGGATCCGCACGCGATCGCGTCACCAACCGCTTCGGCCGCTCGACGACGGTCGTGCCCCGCACGCCGCGCTCGAGCCGTCGAGCAGCCGGCGCGTACGGCGGCTCGCTCGACTTCGTACGCCCACATCACGAGCGCGTCCTCGCCGGTGTCGGCGTAGTAGCCCTTGCGCACACCGACGGCCGTGAAGCCGAACCGCTTGTACAGCTCCTGCGCGCCCTGGTTCGACAGCCGGACCTCGAGCGTGAGCGCGGTCGCGTCGCGCTCGATCGCCTCGCGCGCGAGCGCGAGCAGCAGGCGCGTGCCGATGCCGTGGCGGTGCCACGCGGGATCGACGGCGATCGTCGTGACGTGACCGTCGTCGAGCGACATCATCAAGCCCCGCGTAGCCCGACGATGTCGCGGCCGACCTTGGCGACGACGTACGACGCGCGTCGAGCGCAACGCGAGCTCGCTCACGAACAGCGAGTGCGTCCACGGCCGCGGGTACACCTGCGCCTCGATCCGCACGACGCTGCGCAGGTGGCGCCGCCGCATCGGCGACGATGTGCACGTCGAGCGGGTCGATCGACTCTCGCGGTTCGGCCGCCATCAGCGCGCCCTTCCGGTCCCAGTCGATCTCGGCGTCGCTCTGGCGCAGGTACATCGGCAGCACCTCGTCGGCGCGGCAGAACTCCTCGCGCTCGAAGCGCGCGACCGCGAGCTCGGCCAGCGCAGTCAGGCTCGGCGACGCGTGCGCCGGGCCCGCGAGCTCGACCCGCCGCCGAGCGTCGGCGAACGCGTCGGGAACCGCAGCGCGCCGTCGCCGCACACGAACGCGTCCTCGCCGCGCGCCTCGAGCTCGGCGACGAGATCGTCGGGCGTGCCGAGCTCGTACTCCGAACGCGCTGCACACCACCGGGCACCGGCCGGTACATCGCCCAGTAGAGCTCGTGGCGGCGCGCGTCGATCGTCGCGACGACGAGGCCGTGCGCGTGGCGCAGCGGGTACGCGAGCAGATCGAGGCTCGGGACCGGGATCACCGGGATCGCGCAGCGACTGCGCGAGCACCTTCGCCGTCGTGACGCCGACGCGCAGCCCGGTGAACATGCCCGGGCCGATCCCGACCGCGATCGCCGACAGCTGCGCCGAGCTCGACCCCGCACTGCTCGCAGACACCACTGCGATCGCCGGCGCGAGCGTCTCGGCGTGGCGGGGCGGGCCGTGCCGGCGGTGCCGCCGAGCTCGACCCGGCCGAGCATGCCGTGCTCGTTCGCGAGCACGACGCCGACGCGCCGGGTCGCGGTGTCGATGCCGAGCAGCAACATCAGCCGCGCCCGACCGCGGCGAGCGCGGCGTCGAGTGCCGTCGCGGCGCCGTGCCCAGCTCGGACCCTGCGGCGACGATCTCGATCGTGCGCCGGTCGGCGTCGTCGTCGGCCGTGCGTCGAGCCGCACGTCGAGCCGGTCGGACGGCAGCACGGGCGCGATCGCGTCGCCCCACTCGACGACGTCACGACGCCGGTCGTCGAGCAGCTCCTCGAAGCCGAGATCGTGCAGCTCCTGGATCGCGTCGAGCCGGTAGACGTCGACGTGCGCGACGGCAGCCGGCCGTCGTACTCCTGCACGATCGTGAACGTCGGGCTCGTGACCGGCTCGCGCGACGCCGAGGCCGCGCGCCAGCGCCTTTCGCGAACGTCGTCTTGCCCGCGCCGAGATCGCCGCCGAGCACGACGAGGTCGCCCGCGCGCAGCAGCGCGCCGAGCGCGGCGCCGACCGCCTCGGTCTGCGTCGGCCGTTCGTCGTGACGCGACCGTGATCATGACGCGCCTCGCGGCCAGCGCGCGCTTCACGTGCACGAAGTCGGCGCGCGACTCGGCCAGCGCCTTGCCGCCCGATCGCAACACCGCCGACGGGTGCAACGTCGGGATCAGCGACGGCGTCGTGGCCGGCGCGCGCGAACGGCGAACTCCTGGCCCCGCAGCTTGCGTGATGCCGTCCTTCGTGTCTGCAGCAGCAGCTTGGTCGCGAAGTTGCCGAGCGTGACGATGACGCGTCGGCCGGATCAGCTCGAGCTGGCGGTCGAGCCACGGCGCGCACGCCTCGATCTCGTCGGGCTGCGGGTCGCGGTTGCCGCGGCGGCCGGCACTTCACGACGTTGGCGATGTACACGTCGGCGCGCGTCAGCCCGATGCCTTCGATCAGCTGCGTGAGCAGCTGCCCGGCGCGCCCGACGAACGGCTCGCCCCGCAGGTCTTCCTGCTCGCCCGGCCCTTCGCCCACGAACATCAGGTCGGCGTCCGGGCGGCCGACCCCGAACACCACCTGCGTGCGGCCTGCCGCGAGCTTGCACAGCGTGCACGTCGACGCCGCGGCCGCGACCTCGGCGAGCGTCGCGCCGGCGGCGGCGGCGGGATGCGGGGCTCGCGACGGTCGAGTCGAGTGCTCACGGCACTCCCGGGGCCACCCGAGACGCGGATGCTACGCGGCACCGACACCGACGCGCGGATCGCCTCGGCGACGACGTCGGCGGCCGCGATCCGGAGCCGGTCGAGCGTCGACCTCGACCGCGCCGGTCGCGACCGCGATCGCGAGGTCGCCGTCGAAGCGCGTGTGCGCGGGACGCAGCGCGCGCGCGAAGCCGTCGTGCGCGCTCTGGGCGAGCAGGATGACAGCGCGGTCTTGTCGAGCGCGGCGTCGGTGACGACCACGACGAGCGTCGTGTTGCGCGCGCGTCCTCCTCGAACGGCTGCCGGCGTCGGGAACGCCGGGCACGTCCGGCGGCGCGGTCGAGCCGGCGAGCACCCGGCCGTCGGCGCCGATGACGTCGCCGACCGCGTTCACGACCGCGAGCGCGCGCGACGTGGACGCCGTCGACCGTCGCCGACGGCGACGCCGACGCCGCCCGGCACCGCGCCGTCGCGGCCCCGCCACTTGCCCGACGGTCGCGCCCGGCCCGCGCCGACCCGGCCCGAGCGCGAGCGGCTCGTCGCGGCGCGGCCGCGACGGCGGCCGCGGTACGCCGTCGTCGGCGCGCCGGCGCGGCGCCGGCCCGACGTCGACGAGGTCGAAGATGCACGCGGCGGGCACGATCGGCACCGGACCGCCCGCGGTCGGGAAGCCCTGGCCCGCGTTCGGCGAGGTAGCGCATCACGCCGTCGGCCGCCGCGAGCCCGAACGCGCGAGCCGCCCGCGAAGACGACCGCGTCGACGCGCGCGACCGTGCGCGCCGGGTCGAGCAGGTCGATCTCGCGGGTCGCGGGCGCGCCGCCGCGCACCTCGCGCCGATCCGACCGATGCCCGCCGGGAACAGCAGCACCGTGACGCCGGTGCCCGCGCCGCGTCACGTGACCGACGCGCACGCCCGGCGATCGCGAACCGACGCGTCGCTCACCGCCGCGCCAGGTCGCCGCGTCAGGCCGGTCGCGTCGCGCTGCACCTCGCGTGGCGAAGTCGACGATGAGCCGGTCGAGCTCGTCGGTCTGTTCGAGCATGAGCATGTGGCCGCCGCCGCTGCAGCAGCTCGAGGCGCGCGCCCGGGATGAGCCGCGCCATGCGCGCGCCTCGAACGGCGGCGTCAGCACGTCGGCGGTGCCGCCGATCACGAGCGTCGGGATGCGCACCTTCGGGAGCTCGCGGGTGAGGTCGAGCCCGACGAGCACGCGCGGCGCGTCGAGCCGGGTCTCCGGCGGGCATTCGCTCATCATCGTGCGGACGAGCTCGACGTGGCTCGGGCGCGGGTTCTTGCCGAAGCCGACGCCGGGCCGCGAGGAACCCGAGGTTCGGCGAGTCCCACAGCCACTGCGCGTCGGGCGCGCGCTTCATGAGCTTCTCGAGCCGGGCCTTCGTGCGGGTCGAGCGCGAACCGAGCGGCGTGTACGCGAGCGTCGACAGCAGCACGATCCCGGCGACCCGCTCGGCCGCGATCTCGGGGAACTGGGTGACGAACGACTGCACCGCGACGCCGCCCATCGAGTGGCCGACGAGCACCGCGTCGTGCAGGTCGAGCCCTTCGAGCACGGTCTTCACGTCGCGGCCGAGGTTGTCGAGCGAGTGCCCCTCCTCGCCGAGCACCGACTGCCCGTGGCCGCGGTGGTCGAACGCGATCGTGCGGAAGCCTTCCTTCGGCAGCTCCTCGAGCTGATGGAACCACGTGCGGACCGACAGCGTGACGCCGTGCGAGAGCACGATCGGCGGGTCGAGCTCGTTGCCCGTGCTCGACGACGTAGATCGTGCCGCGGTCGTGGGTGTCGAGCCGGTGGTCGACGTACACGGGCGCGTCGAGGGCACGCGGCGCGTCGCCGTCGGGCGCGCGGCGCAACCGCGCGCGCCGCGAGCCGCGGCGCGCCGTACGCGGCGCCCGCGACGCCGCCGAGCGCGCCCGCGCGCGATTCCGATCCGTTTGACGAGGCTCATCGACAGCTCCGCCTCACGTGTACCTGCGGGGACGCGCGGGCCGACGCCGCACACGATCGTGTACGCGATCGTGTCCATCCGTTCGGCCCATTCCTCCGCGGTGATCCGCTCGTCGCCCTGCGTGCCGATCAACACGACCTCGTCGCCGACGTCGACGGGCGCGTCGCCGACGTCGACCATCAGCTGGTCCATCGTCACCGTGCCCGCGATCGGATGGCGGCGGCCGCCGATCAGCACCTCGCCGCCGTCGCTGCGCGAGCTCGCGCGGCACGCCGTCGGCGTAGCCGATCGGCACGGTCGCGACCCGCGTCGGCGCGCGGCGGTCTCGTAGCGCAGGCCGTACGAGAGCCGCGCGCCGGCGGGCAGCGTCTGCACGTGCGAGACGCGCGCCTTCACCGACAGCGCCGGCACGAGCTCGACGCGGCCGGCGAGCGCGGGTGCGGGCGCGATCCCGTAGATGCCGATCCCGACGCGCACCATGTCGTAGCGCGGCGCCGGGCACCGCGATCGCGCCCGCGGTGTTGCACGCGTGCACGACGCCGGTCGGCAGACCGCGCGCGCACGGATCGCCGCGAGCACACCTTCGAAGCACGCGCAGCTGCTCGGCGGTGTAGTCGTTGCCGGGCTCGTCGGCGACCGCGAAGTGCGTGCACACACCCGCGAGCCGCAGCTCGGCGCGGTCGACGACCTGCGCCGCGAGGTCGGCCGCGTCGGTCGGGATCGCAGCCGACCCGGTGCATCCCGGTGTCGACCTTCAGGTGCACGCCGACGCGGTTCGTCGACGTGCCGATGTGCGGCCGCGGCCTTGGCGAGCGCGTCGATGCCCGTTGGCGGTGTACACGACGGGCGTCAGCCGGTGCGCGACGACCGTCTCCGCCGCCGCGGGCACCGGCTCCGACAGCACGAGGATCGGCGCGTCGATCCCGGCGTCGCGCAGCTGCACGCCTTCTTCGACGAGCGCGACCGCGAGCGCACTCGGCGCCCGCGTCGAGCGCGGCCCGGCTCGACCTCGACCGCGCCGTGCCCGTAGCCGTCGGCCTTCACGACCGCGCACACCGGCGCGGGCGCGACGAGCGCCCGCAGCGCCCGCACGTTGGCGCGTACGGCGTCGAGATCGACCTCGGCCCAGACCGGCCGGAACGTCGTTCATCGCCGGCCGTCCGTCCGTCACGTCGTCCGGGCGATGAAGCGGACGATGTCGGCGCGGGCGACGATGCCGACGACCTTGTCGTCGCGCGTCGACGACCGGGATGCTGTTGACGCCCCGATCGTGCATCGTGCGTCGCGACGTCTTCGAGCGTGGCGTCGGGCGTCGACGGTCGGCGGATCGGTCTGCATGACGTCGCGCCACCGTCGCGCCCGCGATCTTCTTCAGCTCCTGCTCGAGGTGCTTCATCTCGCCCGGGAACGGCCATGCCCGAGACCCGAGGAAGTTGATGAACGTCGGCACGTGCACACGCGCTTCGGACGCGATGAGGTCGTCGTCGCGCAGGATCCCGAGCAAGCTTGCCGTCGGCGTCGACGACCGGCAGCGACGCCGACGTTCTTCTCGGCGAGCACGTCGGCCGCGTGCTCGACCTTCTCGTCGGGACGCGAGCGTCGACACCGGTCGTCGCCATCACGTCACGCACCAGCGTGTCGAGCCGGGCATTCAGTTCCTCCCAGGGATCGCGTCCGGAGCGCAGCGCGTCCAGCGTAGGGGGCAGCGCGCCGATGAGGTCGGTTGCGACGAGCGTCGTCGCCGGTCCCGGCCCGGACGCGGCCCGGCCGTGCACGTAGGCGCCGGTCGCGGCGGCGGTCGAACGGCGTCGCGCCCGGCCGCGAGCAGTCCCGCGATGATCCCGGTCAGGACGTCGCCGGTCCCGGCGGTCGCGAGCGCGGGGGTGTCGGTGCGGTTCACGACCGCGTGCCCGTCGGGCGCGGCGACCACCGTGCCCGGGCCCTTCAGCAACACGATCGCGCCGAGCCGGGCCGCGAGGTCGCGGGCCGCCGACGACGCGGTCGGCGCCGACCGGCGTGTCCGGCCAGGCGCGCGTACTCGCCCGCGTGCGGCGTGAGGATCGCGAGCGGATGACCGGCACGCGGCGCGCGCCGGCAGCGCGTCGGGGTCGCCCGCCAGCGCGTTGAGCCCGTCGGCGTCGACGACGATCGGGACCGGGCACTCGGCGACGATCCGCCGCACCGCCGCTCTGCGTCGCTCGGTCGCGCCCGAGGCCCGGTACCGATCGGCGACGCGCGTGGAAGCGATCGATGTCGGCGAGCACGTCGTCGGCCGCGGCCGCGTCGAGGGCGGCGTCGGCCGTGGCGGGCAGCGCCCGGATCACGAGCTCGGTCCCGCTCGCGCGCGCGCCGCGGCCGTCGGCGCCCGGGAACGCCGCACACGACCATGCCCGCGCCGCTGCGCGCGGCCGCGTGCGCGGCCATGAGCGGCGCGCCCGTCATGCCCGACGACCCGCCCACGACGAGCACGCCGGCCGACCACTTGTGACCGTCGGCGGCGCGGTGCGGCAGGCGAGAGGTCGGCGCGGCTCGAGCACGTGCAAGCGCGCGGGCCGCCGGCGGGTCGACGTCGATGCCGATGTCGGCGCACGTGCACGCGGCCCGCGTGCGTCGCGGCCGGGCTCGAACAGCAGGCCGGGCTTCAGCGCCGCGAACGACACCGGTCTCGTCCGCGCGCACCGCCGTCGCCGCGCACCTCGCCGGTCGTCCCGTCGACTCCCGACGGGATGTCGACCGCGAGCGTCGGCGACGCCGGCGTCGGCGAACGTCCGACGCGACCATCGCGGCGTCGCCGTCGAGCGCGCCGCGGAAGCCCGTGCCGAACATCGCGTCGATCGCGAGGTCGGCCCGGCCGAGCGCGCGCCGCAACGCCGTCTCGTCGATCCCGCTCGGCCGAGCGCGAACTCGTCGACCCCGACCCCGCGGCGCGCGCAGCCGGCGCGCCGCGACCACGCCGTCGGCGCCGTTGTTGCCCCTGCCGCACACGACGACGACCCGGCGGCCGTACGACGCCGCCGAGCATGCGCAACGCGCGGCGCGCGACTGCGCGCACCGGCCCGCTCCACCAGCACGGCTCTCCGGCGTCCCGGCCGAGATGGTGCGGCGGTCGGCCTCGCCCATCTCCGCGGGGGTGACGACGGGGAGCACGTGGGCTCAGGCTCTCCAGGCGTCGGCGAGGCGCGACGACGGGCTCGGTGAGCAGGTCGACGAAGTCGATCGTGCCGAGCACGTCGTCGCGCATCACCGGCTCGGTCTCCGTCACCTGGTCGGCGATGGCCTGGTAGCGATCGCGGTAGCCCTCGAGCACGCGGCGCGCCGCGTCGCCCGCGAGGCGTTCGTGGAAGCGCACGTGCAGCAGCGTCATGCCGGTCGTGTGGTTGCCCTTCACCTCGGGCACGAGGATCGTCGTGCGGTCGTCGCTGCGACCGCGCACGACGGTGACCTCGCGTTCGCGCCGCGGCGCGGTGCTTGCTTCCGCGCAGCACCGGGTTCGCCTCGGTGCGCGACGGGATGTCGCGCGCGATGCCGCCGCGGTCGACGACGTTGATCGTCTCGCCCTCGATGTTGTAGCGGGTCCAGCCGAGCACGCTGTCGACCGACGGGTCGAGCGCGACGAGCGTGCGCAGCGCGCGGTACGTGAGGCTGTCGCGCGGCGCGCCCGCCGCGAGCACGTCCTTGACCAGCGGCACGAGCAGCAGCGTCTCGTCGGAACGCGAGATGCCGACCGTGACCGTCTTGGCCTGGTGCTTGATCGCGTCGATCGGACGGGTCAGCTCGTCGATCGCCTTCGTGAGCGCGGCGTTCAGGTCCTCGACCACCGTGCTCGGCGTGCCCACCTTGCCGAACTCGAGCTGGTACGTGTCGAGCTGCTGCAGCCCGGTCGCGTAGCGCAACACCGACGCGACGCGCACCGCGGTCGCCGCTTCGAGACTGCCGTCGTAGTTGCGCGTTGCGCAGCTCGTCGAAGAACCGCGCCGCGTGCGGTTCGAGCGCGGTCGCGAGCGCGGCGAGCGGGTCCTCGCCGTTCGCGCACCGCCGTGAACGCGGTCTCGATGCACCCGCGCGCCTCGCGCAGCGGACGGGCCGACGCGTCGATCGCGAGCGCGGCCTCGTACCCGAACAGGTGGCCGGCCATCGTGCAGAGCACGAACGCGAGGTCGGGGTGCACGACGGGGACGTGAGATGGTGTCGAGCGCGGCGGTGTACCGGTGCTCGCCGTCGTCGACGATCGCGATCGGCGCCGCCTTGTGCGCGCGGTAGATCGCGATCTCCTTGGCGACGTCGTCGGCGTTCGAGCCGCGCAGCCCGCCGCGCACACGAGGATCATCGGCTCGGCCGAGAGGTCGATGTGCTTCTTGTCCTCGGTGACGTCGCACGCGATCGACTTGTAACAGAGCTCCGAGAGCTTGATCCGCATCTCGTGCGCGGCGACGCCGTTGGGGCCGTTGCCGACCACCGCCCACGAGCGGCGGCTCAAGCGCGTTGCGCTGCGCGGTCCTCGCCGATCGAGCCCGCCGGCCGATCAGCTCGACCATCGCGTCGGGCAGCTCGCGCAGCGCCACGAGCCGTTCGTGACGGTACGCGCGGCGTCGGCGGTTGTCGTCGCCCAGCTCGCGCGGCGATGGCGAACGCGAGCAGGAAGCACGCCGCGACCTGCGAGTAGAACGCCTTGGTCGACGCGACGCTCATCTCGACGTCGCGCCCGTCGGAGGTGAACAGCACGCCGTCGGACTTGTCGACGAGGTCGCTCTGGCGGCGGTTCACGATCGCGATCACGAGCGCGCCGCGCGCCGCGGCGAGGTCGACCGTGCGGTTCGTGTCGGTGGTCGTCCCCGACTGCGAGGTCGCGACGACGAGAGTGTCGCTCATGTCGGCGTCGAGACCGAAGCCCGAGAGCTCGGTCGCGGTCAACGGGTCCATCGTGACGGAGCAGCCCGACGTGGCGCCGCGCAGCGCCTGCACGAGGCTCTGGCCCGGCGATGGCGGCGGTCCCCTGCCCGAAGGTGGCGGCCGCCTTTGTAACAGCGGCGACGGCATTTAGGCCCTGTCTTTCATTCAGCCCCAGCGAAGTCAGGGGGCTCGCAATCGCAGCCGGAGACAGCGAAACGTCGTGACCCTGTGGCTGGACCGTAGCGCAAAGGCGGGCGGCTCCGCGTTGGCGCGCAAGTCGCAGCCGCAAGGCGCTGCCGTAGGATAGCAGCCATTCGCTCCAGAGATTGCACGGCGGCACCGCTCCCCGGGCTTCGCGGTATATCGCCGCCGACATGTGGCCCAGTAGCTCGTCCTTGCTGCGGAAGTGCCAGTAGAATGCCGGTGCCTGTACGTTCAGCCGTGCAGCCAAGGCGCGCATGCTCAAGCCCTGCAGACCTTTCTCATCCAGCAAGCTCAAGGCCTCGCGAACCAGTGTTTCGCGATCCAGCGGCTGTTGTGAACTTCGTCCCACATGTGCCTCTTGACAATTTAACGCCGTTAAGTCAATTCGCCAACGAGAGAGATGCACAGGATTGGTGAGTTTGCATGAACTACGTTCGTGAAGCCTGGTACGTGGCGGGGTGGTCGCACGAGTTGGCGACCGGGATGCCCTATGCCGTAACCATCCTTGGTGAGCCGATCGTCATCTATCGAGGTGCGAGCGGTCGGCTGGCGGCGCTGGAGGATCGCTGTGTCCATCGGCTGTCACCTTTGTCGCTCGGCCGATGTGAAGGCGAACGCCTGCGCTGCATGTACCATGGACTATTGTTCGATCCTGACGGCTCGGTGGTCGAGATTCCGGGCCAGGAAAAGATTCCGCCTCAGGCGCGGGTCAGGAGTTACCCGGCTGTCGAGCGGCACAGCTGGATATGGATCTGGATGGGGTCGGCGGAACGTGCCGACGAAGCGTTGATCCCGCCCGCAGTCGGGCTGGACCACCCGGACTATATTCTGGGCCACGGCCATCTCGACTACGCTGCCGAGGCGCGCCTGATCAACGATAACCTCCTCGACTTCAGTCATCTGACTTTCGTTCATTTGCAGAGTTTTCAGGCCGGACCCGAATTTGCTGCCATCCCCGGCCGCATCACGCCTCTGGAGCGGGGCATCCGCTATGAACGCTGGACCGAGAACTCTACGGGTCCCGCGTCGCTCAAGTCGGACGAGTTGGTCGACCGGTACATGTCTTACGATTTCCTAATTCCCGGGGTGCTGTTGATGACCGGCGGAGTATTTTCGCCGGGAACGGCACAAGCCTGCGGTCATGGGATTCCGGACCTTGCCGAAGCGGTTGGCGGAGTGACCTTCACCAGCCAGGCAGTGACGCCGCTGACCGCCAGGACCTCGCGCTATTTCTTCTCGTGGGGTCCACATCGCGCACATGGAGATGAAGCCCATCGTGACGTGCTGATGGGCGTCGCCGGCCAGGCTTTCGCCGAGGACAAGGTGATGATCGAGGCCCAGCAGCGGGTGATCGAAAACACGGCGAACCCGGTGATCATGCCCACGGCGCACGATCGCGGCGTGACCCTGTTCAACCGCTTGGTGGAGCGGCTCATCAACGAGGAAGAATGCGCCAGGGCAGATACTGCCTAACGGCATAAAAAGCAGTCGTTCGTGCGGCTGAGAAAAATATGGGAGGATGGTCTTGTCAAAAGGATGGCCCGTGAGGTGCGCCGCTGCTAGCCAGCCTGGATGAACCAGGCCGAAAATCCGTTCCGCTACTTCCATTCTTCGCCTGAGATCAAGCTCGCCGAATGGGAGAACTTCCATAACTTCAATCGACCACACGGCGCCTTCAACGGCAAAACACCCTATGAAGCCCTTCGGGAAAGGCTATAATCGACAACAGTCGATGTCCCGCTAGATCGTTGACCTACACGTAAGACTAATGCAATTCACGCGGGAGAAGGCCTTTGCGTAGCGGCCGCCTTAAGGAGCTGAATCTCAATCACCTCCTCACTCTCGATGCGGTGCTCGAACATCGCAATTTGACGCGGGCAGCTGAGCAACTGGACCTGACGCAAGGGGCGATCAGTCAGTCGTTGGCGAAACTAAGGACCTTTTTCAACGACGATCTGCTGATCAGGATCGGCAACAAGATGGAGCCGACAGCGCTCGGCAGCAGCCTTCAGGCGCCCGTCGCCGATGTCCTCGCGTCCATTAAATCTAGCATCCTCATCCAGGCCAACTTTGATCCGCGTGAGGCGCAGGGCGAGCTGACCATTTGCATGACCGATCTTGGCGAGTTCACCTTCTTATCCGAGGTCTTGTCCCGGCTGGGCAAGGAGGCGCCCAATCTGACCGTGCGGACACGCCCGCTGCCCGATACGCGGCTGGCCGAGCGCATGGCGAACGGTCAGATCGATCTCGCCTTCGCCGGTCCGATAGATGACGTCGCCGAACTCAAGGTGCAGAAGATCTTCGAGCACGAACTGGTTGCGCTCGTCTCCGGCAAATGTCCGCTGCCGGACACAATCACAGCCGAGGAGTTCGTTTCGCTACCGCATGTCGTACTCGACTCCCCCTACATCAAACGCGTTCGGATCGATCAGGCTTTGGCAGGTCATGGCTTAACGCGCAGGATCGAATTGCGTTCGCCCAACGCCCTGATTCAACCCTTCCTGCTGGAAAGGAATCCGCGTCTCATCACCACGCTTCCTCGGCTGTTCGCCGAACGAATGGTGTCGGTTCTGCCGCTGCGCATATTGCAACTCGGTTTCGAAGTTCCCCGGCTTGAGGTTTACCAATACTGGCACCCCCGGTTTGACAAGCATGGGCCCTCGCGCTGGCTGCGCCAACTGGTCTTTGATCTCGCGGGGCAGATGTCCCGCACGCCCACCGTCTAGGCATTAGAAAACCTAATAGTCGTGATTGGTCCGGTTCGGTTGCCCCGGCCCGCCCGGTGGAGGACAATTTATCTCCCGAACCGCGCGTCAAAGAGCCGTCATCGAACGAGGGCAGCGCCGGGGCGACAAGAGTAAGCAAAAATCAGGGGAGAGGTAGATGACCAGGAATTCGAAGAGGGCGCTCTTAACAGGTGCGGCGATTTTCGCCGGAACTTCGTTGTTCTCGGCGCCGGCATTGGCCCAGGACACCGCGAGCGCCGGAAAGGCCGCGACCACTGGCGATTCCTCCGGCGGCAGCGAGATCGTCGTCACGGCGCAGTTCCGCGAGCAGAAGCTCCAGGACACGCCACTGGCTATCACCGCCGTCAATGCAGCGATGCTTGAAGCCCGCAGCCAGACCAACATCTCCGAAATCACCGCGCAGGCGCCCAATGTGACGCTTAAGCCGCAGGGCGCGGCGTTCGGTCCCTCGCTGGCCGCCTCGATCCGCGGCGTCGGACAATACGACTTCAATCCGGCGCTAGAGCCGGGCGTCGGCCTTTACGTCGACGACGTCTATTACGCGACGCTCACCGGCGCGATCTTCGATCTTCTCGATCTCGACAGGGTCGAGGTCCTGCGCGGCCCGCAAGGCACGCTGGCGGGCAAGAATTCTATCGGTGGTGCGGTCAAGCTCTACTCGAAGAAGCCGACCGGCGACGGCAGCGGCTATGTCTCGGGCACTTACGGCAGCCGCAACCGGATCGACTTGCGGGCGAGCGCCGACTTCACGCTGGCGCCAGACTTGTTCATGCGCCTGGCGGGCGTCGCCAAGAAGCAGGAAGGCTACGTCAAGCGGCTCGATTTCGGCTGCGTCAATCCGCCCGGCAGCGCCCTCAACCCGGCGGTCGGCGGCGTGCAGCCGACGACGAGTGCAGGCAACTGCATCGTCGGCCATGACGGCGAGGTGAACTACCAAGCCTTCCGCGCGCAACTGCGCTACAACCCGAGCAACCGGATCGATATCAACATCATCGGCGATTACACGAACGACGACCGCACCAACGCCGCAGGCATCCTGCTGCAAGCGAACAACGCCAACCCCAATATCCGCGGCAACGCCTACAACGTGCCGTACGACAGCCGCTTCGTCTGCGGCCCGTACTGCAACTACGCCAGCTACTTCTCGCCGGCCGCCACTCCGGGCGATCCGCACGCCGCGTTCGGCGGTTATCCGCTGATCGAGACCCGCGGTGACGGCCGGACCAAGTTCAATGGCTGGGGTCTGTCGGGCCAGGCCGACTTCCAGATCAACGACAGCCTGCAGTTACAGTCGATCACATCCTACCGCGAGTACACGCTCCACTTCACCAACGACGATGACGAATCGCCGCTGGCGATCGGCAACGGCGAGGGAGACCTCGACTATTGGGGCTTTACCCAAGAGCTGCGGCTCAACGGGCAGATGCTGAACCACACGCTCAACTGGACACTCGGCGGGTTCTACCTCGACCAGCGTTCGACTTATGCCACGTTCCAGGACCTGCGTTACGCGCCGATTCCGCTGCAGTTCCAGGGCGACGATCCAGTCAACGCCGACACCAAGGCGGTGTTCGGCGCCCTGTCGTGGGAGCTGGTCCCCGACCTGACCTTCAACGGCGGCCTGCGCTATACCAAAGAGCATAAGGACTACACGTTCAGCCGCCGCAATCGCGACGGCACGCTCAATCCGTTCCTCGGCGCGCTCGACGGAGTTACCGGCAACTACGACGGCGACCGTGTCGACTGGCGCGCCAATCTGCAATATCGCTTCAGCCCCTCGCTGATGACCTATGCGCAGGTCTCCACCGGGTTCAAGGGCGGCGGCATCGGTCCGCGGCCGTTCAACCCGGCGCAAGTCCTGCCGTTCGGGCCCGAGACGCTGACCGCTTACGAAGTCGGCTTCAAGTCCGACCTGTTCGACCGCATCGTGCGGTTCAACGGCGCGGCGTTCTTATCCGACTACAAAGGCATCCAGCTGACGCTCCTTTCGTGCCCGCAATTCGGCGGCCCCGGCCCGTGCGCGCTGCCACAGAACGCGGGCGACGCACACATAAAGGGCTTCGAGCTGGAAACCACGATCGACCCACGCAACGGGCTCCTGATCGACGGCTCGCTGAGCTACCTCGATTTCAAGTACACCTCGATCAATCCGCAAGCTGGCGGCCCGACCGCGCCGGCCGGCGTGCAGATCGGCATGGTGCCCCCATATACTCCGTCATGGAAATGGGCGGTGGGCATCCAGTACAAGATCGATCTCGGCGACTCCGGTTCGCTGACACCGCGCGTCGACGCCAACTACCAATCGGAAATCTGGTCGAACGCGGTCAACAAGCCGAGCAACCACATCGACGGCTACACACTCGCCAACGCGCGCCTGACCTGGCGCAACGCCGGCGACGATCTTGAGATCTCCGCCGAGGTGACCAACGTGTTCGACAAGTACTACCTGCTGACCAGCTTCGATCTTACCGGGGCCGGCGCGGGCTTCGTCGGCGCCCAGCCCGCGCGTCCGCGCGAGTGGGCGGTGACGGTCAAGAAGACCTTCTGAGCCCCAAGCCAGGGGGTAAACGAGGAGCGCGGCCCTGCTGCGGGGCCGTGCTCACCCGCGACCGTGCCGTCGCCTAGTTTCACCAGTCGCGAGGTTACGGTTCGATGTCTTCGCAAGTCCTGATCGCCGGTTGTGGTCCGGTCGGCCTTTGTCTGGCGATCGACCTTGCGATGAGGGGGGTCAGTGTCACGATTGTTGAGACGCGCGCGCCGCGCGAGGTTCCGACCGTCCGCTGCAATCACGTGTCGTCGCGCACGATGGAGGCTTTTCGGCGGATGGGTGTCGCCTCACGGGTGCGTGATGCCGGCCTGCCCGACGATTATCCGAACGACGTCGTGTTCCGCCCGCTTGCGACGGGGGAGGAGTTCGGCCGGATTCGCATACCCGGAAGGCGGGAGCGCTTTTCGCGCGAGGACAGCCCCGACAGCTGGTGGCCGACCCCCGAGCCGCCCCATCGCTGCAACCAGATCTTTTTCGAGCCGCTGCTGTTCGATCGCGCCGCAGCAATGAGCGGGATCACGATCCTGAACCGGACGAGGCTCGACGGATTTCGCCAGGACGCAAGCGGCGTCACAGCGGAAGTCACGGACCTCGATTCGGCGGCGGCGGACACGATAACGGCGCAATATCTCGTCGGCTGCGATGGCGCCCGCTCGGTCGTCCGGCAGGGGATCGGCGCCCACTTCGAAGGCGATACGGAGATCCAAAAGGTCCAATCCACCTATTTTCGGGCGCCGCACTTGCTGGACCGGACCCCCGGCGAACCGGGATGGCTGACTTACCTTTACCACCCGGTCCGGGCCGGGAACCTGCTTGCGATCAACGGCACCGACACCTGGCTGCTGCACAACTACCTGCTTCCCGGCGAAGACAGTTTCGAGGATGTCGATCGCGATGCCTGCCTGCGGATGCTGCTGGGCGTGGGTGCTGACTTCGATTACGAGGTCTTGAACACCGAAGACTGGATCGGCCGCAGGCTGGTCGCCGACAAGTTTCGCGACCGCCGAGCCTTCATCGCGGGCGACGCCGCCCATCTCTGGGTCCCTTATGCCGGCTATGGCATGAACGCCGGGATCGCCGATGCGCTGGATCTCTCGTGGCAACTGGCGGCGCGGCTGAACGGTTGGGGCGGCTCCATGATTCTTGACGCCTACGAGGCCGAACGCAAACCGATAACCGAGCAGGTTTCGCGTTTTGCGATGAACCATGCGATGCGCGCAATCGCTGAGCGGACACAGATCCCGCCAGAGCTTTTGCATAGCACACCGACGGGCAATTTGGTTCGTCAACAGATAGGGCGTGAAGCCGAGCTGCTGCACGTGCAGCAATTTGCCTGTGCGGGCCTCAATTTCGGCTATTTCTACGACGGTTCACCGCTCGTCGAATACGATGGCGAGCCGATGCCGAAGTACACGATGGCCGATTACACGCCGTCCACAGTGCCAGGTTGTCGCCTGGCGTACTTCTGGCTGAGTGACGGCCGAGCGCTGTACGACGTCATGGACGACGGTTACGTGCTGCTGCGCTTTGATCCGTCAGTCGACGTGGGTCCGCTGATCGCGCGCGCCGAGTGCGCGGCGATGCCGCTCCAGATACTCGATCTCGACAGCGATGCCGCCCCCGACGCCTATCGCCATGCGCTGGTTCTGGCGCGCCCGGACCGTCACGTCGCATGGCGCGGAGACCGCCTACCTGACGATGTGGACCAGCTGGTGCTGAAGCTCTGCGGCCACCAATTGGAGGCGGCAGTGGAAGCCGATGCCGGTGTTGCCGCCCATCAACTTGCAAGGAAGGCATTCTCAGGTTAACTTTCTCGGGACGCACCGAAGCGCTGACCCGAATTTCATGCCCTTGCAGCGGACGCGGCGTTCCATTCCGCCATGGCGGCGGCTCGGAAGATACGCATTGTTTTTCGGGAAACGAGATGGCGCTGGATATTGTCAGGTTAACATCCATCGGTCGAGATGAAGCGTGTTCACAGTTACGCAGAAGGTTGAGCTGTGAGAACGCTGGAAGCAGGGGCATATACGCACCTAGCTGTCAGCCCCATCACCGCCAGTCGTTGCTTTTGCTCCGACAGAACCGATTATGACTTTCACACCCGGCCTTTGCCATGTCGCAACTTGCCGAGCAGACGCAGCAGCTCGGCACGTTCGTGGGCTGATAACGTGGCCGCGGCGGCATCGTCGGCTTCGCGAAGCGCTTGCGCCATTTGCACCAGTTCGATTCGGCCCTGCTCGGTCAGGTGAAGCGAATTGCTGCGACGGTCGCGGCCCGGCTGCCGTTCGATCAGATTACGATCATCCAACACGTTCACGAGCTTCATTGCACTTGCGCGGTTGATCGAAAATGCTCGCCCCAAAGCCGACTGTTCGCAGCCCGGATTATCGCGAATAAGCAGCAACGCGCTCAGCTTGGCGGGAGAGATTTTGAAGTCCTGCAGCGCCACGCGAGCGGCCTCGGTCAGGCGCAGATTCGCCATTCTCAGCTGGAAGCCGAGCAGACCGGCCAATTCATCGCCATCAATCATGCGTTTCATCATCTTGCATTTCCGTATCCTTAGGATACAGTTGTGCCTCAAGCAGGGGCGGAAAGCTATCCGTCTTCGCGCAAAATATTGAGGGAGAATGTTGGTGGAACGTGAGTTCAAACTTCTGATCGATGGCCGGGCAGTGGATGGAGTTTCCGGCTTCGACGTAATCAACCCGGCAACAGGTCAAAGTTTTGCCAGCTGCCCGAAGGCCGACGAGCACATGGTCGGACAAGCCGTGGCTGCGGCCAAGGCGGCGTTCCCTGCGTGGTCGGCGACGCCGATCGACGAGCGCGCGGACCTGGTGAGTAAGCTCGCCGACGCACTCGAGGCGCGAGCCGGCGAATTCGCCAGCCTCTTGACCAGCGAGCAGGGCAAGCCGCTAGATCAGGCGATGTTCGAGATAATGGGCAGTGTGTTCACGCTCCGGGGCTTTGCTGCGATGCGGCCTGAACTCAAGGTGCTGCGCGACGAAGGTGGAAATCGTGTTATCGAACACCGCACCCCGCTAGGCGTGGTTGCGGCAATTACGCCGTGGAACTTCCCGGTTATCCTGCTGATGAACAAGCTTGGGCCAGCGCTCGTCAGCGGCAACACGATGGTGGCCAAGCCAGCCCCGACCACGCCGCTGACCACGCTGTTGTTTGGCGAGATCTGCCGCGAACTGCTGCCCGCGGGCGTGGTCAACATCGTGTGCGACCAGAACGATCTCGGCGCAGCTCTTACCGGGCATCCCGATGTGGCCAAGATTGCTTTCACCGGATCGACGGCGACCGGCAAGAAAGTAATGGCCGCGGCTGCGGGCGCGATCAAGCGGGTCACGCTCGAGCTCGGCGGCAACGACGCCGCGATCGTCCTCGATGATGTTGACCCGGTCCAGGTTGCGCAAAAGGTCTATGGCGGGGCGATGGCCAACGCAGGCCAGATCTGCGTGGCGATCAAGCGGGCCTATGTGCCCGAATCGATCTACGACGCCTTCTGCGACGAGCTCGCCCGGCTAGCCAAGGACGCGGTGGTCGACGACGGCGACAAGCAGGGAACCCAGATCGGTCCACTCCAGAACGCGATGCAGTTCGAAAAGGTGAAGCTTCTGCTCGCCGACGCGAAAGAGCGGGGGACCGTGCTGGCTGGCGGTCAAGCGCTCGACCGGCCAGGCTATTTCATCCCGCCAACGATCGTGCGCGACCTTGACGACGACGCGCCATTGGTGCGCGAGGAACAGTTCGGTCCGGTGCTGCCGGTTCTCAAATACCGCGACATCGAGGACGTCATCGCTCGTGCCAACAATTCCGAATTCGGCCTTGGCGGCACCGTATGGGGCAAGGATGTCGAACGCGCGAAGCGGGTTGCCATGCGCGTCGAATTCGGGCACCGTCTGGGTCAACCAGCATATGGCGATCGAGGCCGGTATCCCGTTCCGGGGTGCGAAGCAGTCCGGCCTTGGAGGCGAACTCGGCCAATCGGGTCTGCACGAATATTCCCAGCCGCATGTGGTCAACGTGGTCGCGCTGGAGGATGCCGGATGAACATGGTCGAGCGCTTTTCAACCCGGTTGGTGCCGATGCAGCGGCGCCAGCTCTATTGGAGCGAGCTGATCGGCGAGACCTTTCCAGGCATGGCGGCGGTTGTGCCCGAAGGAATTTCGGCGTCGCTGGCCCGTTGGTCGCTGGGAAGGATCGGCTTGGCCCACGCGCTCAGCCAAAGGGCGCATCTGACGAGAAAAGGCGCCATCGATCGGGGCCGCAATTTCGTGTTCCATTTTCAGCGGCGCGGGTCGCTCACCATGACGCACAAGGACCAAAGCGTCACCGCGCGCAGCGGCGATGTGGTGATTGCCGACGATACCCAGTCCTATGCCATCGACGTCTGCGGACAGAACGATTGCCTGATCCTCCAGATCCCCGAGGCCATGCTGGGCGACAGGTTTGCCTCGGGAAGCTGGCACGGGCAGATGCTTTGCCCGGACGATCCCCACGTCGGAATCCTGCGTCGGATGATCGAGGGGCTATGGCGCGAACGCGACCTGCTCGACCGGATCGACCAGGATTTCGATGGAATCGTCGCTTCGACCGCGCGCTTTGCCTGTTCGGGGAACAGACCGTCGGCTGCCCAGGATAACGCCCCGGGTTCGCCGCTCGAATATGCGCTGCGAAACTTGCCGGATCCCGATCTTGGCACGGCCAGCATATCCGAGGCCACGGGTCTTTCGGCACGCGCCGTGCAAAAGGCTTTCATGCGGCATTCTGGGCTCACGCCAACCGCCTTCATTGCTGAGCGGCGGTTGCAGCGCGCCGCGGAATTACTTGGTCGCGCTGACGAGCGAAGCATTACCGATATCGCCTTCGAAGTCGGTTTCAATGATTCCGCCTTCTTCAGCCGCTGCTTCCGGCGACGGTTTGGCGAGGCGCCGCGGCAATGGCGCGGCCGGACAAGTTCCTCGACCGATCGATCCGAGGCAACCGCCGAGAATGCGTTCGCTTCCGTCCAATAGGGCGGTTCGCCCTGATCCAAGATTAGCTCTCCGAATTCGCCTACAGCGACGACGATCCGCCGGGACAGGCAGGCGTCAAAGGGAGAATTATCGTGCGCAAGACCACCGCAGTACTGCTGCTCGCAACCACTTCGATCATCAGCTTTCCCGCGCTTGCACAGGAAGCCGCTCCAGCGGCCGAGCCACAGGAAGAGGGCGGCATCGCCGAAATCATCGTGACTGCGCAAAAGCGCGCGGAGAACGTCCAGAACGTCCCGATCGCCATCTCGGCCTTCACCTCCGAAGCGCTGCAGGAACGGGCTATCGGCAGCGTCGCGCAGCTTTCATCCATCGCGCCAAACGTAAACCTTGATGCAGGCACGCCGTTTTCGGGTTCGAATGCCGTTCTCTCGGCGTTCATTCGCGGCATAGGGTCCGACGATTTTGCCTTCAACATCGATCCGGGCGTCGGCATCTATGTCGATGGCGTCTATCTGGCGCGCACCGTCGGGGCCAATCAGGACCTGCTCGATGTGACGCGGGTCGAAGTGCTCAAGGGACCGCAGGGCACGCTGTTCGGGCGGAACACCATCGGCGGCGCAATTTCGATCGTGACGCGGGATCCGGGGCATGATTTCAAGGTATCGGGCGATGCAACCGTTGGCAGCTACCGGTTGTTTCAGGCGCGCGGCTCGGTCGATGTGCCGCTCACCGACAGTCTGTCTTCGATGTTCACTTTCGGCATCAAGACCCGTCGCGGCACGCTCGAGCGCATTCCCTATCCCGACCAGCGCGCAAGCAATTCGCCTTCGTTCACGGCGTTTTCAGCAGCCGGATATGACAGTGCAAGTCGCGAAGGCACGAGCGACAACTGGAATACGCGCGGCAAGCTGAAGTGGGACGGCGGCGGGGCGCGGGTCACGCTGTCCGGCGACTACACCAAGGACAATGGAACCTCGGCAAACAAGCTGCTTGCAACCGCGGAATTCGTGCCCGGAAATTTTGCCGGGACAACAAACCTGCCGGGCACTGCTTTTGATCCGACCGGCACAACCGGCTTCCTGTTCGCCGGACTTTACAATTTCTGCATCGGCAGTACCTCGGCCCAGATCGCAGCGCGCGGTGCAGCGGCGCTGTGCGGGGTTGCGGGCACCCAGTACAACCCGCAGTACAAGCTGGCGAGCCTGGCCAGCGTCAACGTCGATGGCAGCCCTGCCAACGACCGTCTGCCTTGGGACAGCCGCTTCGTTATCGCCGACCCGGACAAGAGTTATGCTACCGGCAACAGCTTTTCCGACCTCCAGAACTGGGGCGTCGGCGGCTCGGTCGATTTCGACCTGTCGGACAATGTCGCGCTGAAATCGATCACCGCCTATCGCGCACTTCACTGGAAATCGGGGATGGACGCCGACGGCTCGCCGCTCAATTTCCTGCAGCTCAGCTTCACGATGAACCAGTGGCAGTTCAGCCAGGAATTCCAGCTGCTCGGCGATATGCTCGACAAGAAGGTGCACTACGTTCTTGGGGCCTATTATTTCAAGGAAGCGGGCGACCTCCACGACTACGTCACCTTCGCCGAAGGGCAGATCCAGGTCGATGGGCCCAACAAGCTCCAGACCGAGAACTACGCGGCGTTCGGCCAGCTGGACTATCGCCCAATCGACCTCATCGGGATCACGATTGGCGGACGCTACACTCATGAACGCAAGCAGTTCGAAGGCGGACAGCAGGAACTGAACGGGTTCAATTACAAACTGTTCGGCTGCTCCGACGCCAATGGCAATATCACGCCAAATGGCCCGTTCCCGCTCGCGCCGGTGCCTTGCCAGGCGGCGCTCGGATACCCCGATCCGACCAATCCGGTGCGGGTCTATGTCCCCGGGGTCAACCGCAAGAGCTTCAGCAACTTCTCGCCGAAGGTCGGAATCCAGCTGCACCCGAACGACAACGTCATGCTCTATGGCAGCTGGTCGAAGGGCTACAAGACCGGCGGCTGGACCACCCGTCTGACCAACCCGCAGGGCAATGTCGCGCCCGATTTCAACGAGGAAAAGGCGACGACCTGGGAAGCCGGCATCAAGTCCGACGCTGCTCGATCGGCACCTGCAGATCAACGCCGCGGCTTTCTCGACCACTTACAAGGACATCCAGCTCAACATCCAGATCGGTACTTCGCCGACCATCGCGAATGCCGGCAATGCGCTGATCCGGGGGTTCGAACTGGAAGTGGTGGCAGCCCCGGTTGGCGGCCTGAGCATCAATGGCTCGGTCGGATACGTCGATGCGCATTACACCTCGGTGGCCGCCGCCGCTTCCGCGGTTGGCGGGCCGAATCCCTTCCAGGCCGGAACGCTGGTTGGAGAGGATCTGCCCAAGTCGCCGCATTGGAAGGTCAACATCAGCCCGCGCTACGAAGCCAAACTGGGCAATGGCGGTTCGCTGACAATTCTCGGCGACTGGACCTACACTTCGGCCTCGTGGAACGACACCCAACGCACCTTCCTGCTCAAGCATGTCGCGAGCGATCTCTTCAATGCCAGCATCAGCTATGCCGAACCCGGCGGACACTGGACCCTGACCGCGGGCGGCACCAACCTCAGCGACAAGCGGGTGCTGACCTCGGGTGGGTCCAACATCGCCGATGGAGCAATGTTCGGCACCTACAACCGGCCGCGTGAGTGGTACGTACGGTTCGGGTTCAAGTTCTGACCATGCCGCAAATGGAAATCGAAGCAGCGGTAGTGGAGGCGCCCGGCGCAGCCTTCCGGCTTGAAAAGCTGACCATGGATGCCCCCGGGCCGGGTCAGGTGCTGGTCAAGATCCATGCCTGCGGCGTTTGTCACACTGATATCGTCATGCGGGACGGGGCATTGCCCGTCCCGTTTCCGGTGGTATTCGGCCATGAGGGGGCGGGTGTCGTCACGGCCGTGGGCGTGGGCATTACCAGCGTCGAGCCGGGCGACCATGTGCTGCTCAGCTTTCACAGCTGCGGGACATGTTCCGCGTGTCACGATAATCAGCCCGGCTATTGCTCAGAATTCTTCCCGCGCAATTTTCTGGGCCTTACCGCTCCCGGACAGGGCGGGCTGTCGCGGGGGCAGACCAAAGTCGGCGGCAATATCTTCGGCCAGTCGGCCTTTGCGACATATGCGTTCGCGCATGAAGATAACGTCGTGAAAATCGATTCTGACCTCTCACTTGCCTTGCTCGCACCACTGGGCTGCGGCATCCAGACCGGTGCCGGAACCGTGCTCGAAACATTGAAAGTGCAACGCGGACAATCGGTAGCCATTCTTGGCGCAGGGGCGGTCGGGCTATCTGCAGTCATGGCGGCAAGGTCGGTCGATTCCGGCAGGATCGCTGTACTGGATCGCCACCGCCATCGGCTCGACCTGGCGCTGGAACTGGGCGCAACCGAAGCCGTGGACGACACGGCGAACCTGAGCGGGCCGGTTGACTATATTATCGATACTACCGGCGTCCCCACTCTGGCGCTGGCGAGCGTGGAGCTTCTCGCAGCCCGCGGAACGCTGGCTCTGGTAGGCGCTTATCCGCCGGGAACTCCGGGCGGTCTCGACCTGTCAGCGATCATGAGCATGGGGCGGCGGATCGTCGGTGTCGTCGAAGGCGGGATCGACCCGCAGCAGTTCATTCCCAGGCTCATCGCGCTTTATAGGGCGGGAAAGCTTCCGTTGGAGAAGCTCGTGCGCACCTATCCCTTTTCTGCGATCGAAGAGGCCGTCAAGGCATCTGAGTCCGGCGCTGTCATCAAGCCCGTTCTCCTGATGCATGATGCCTGCTAGCGCTGTTGCTCGTTATTATTGGTTTCACTTCCGAGTGCGATTTCCCGATGAGCGAGAATGTTCGAGGATGTCTTCCCTGACGGTTCGTGCACCAGCGCCATCCGACGCCGCCGGGAAGGCGCACAGGTGTTGTCAGCTTAACTTCCTAACCGCGCGATGAGCCCTGAACCGGATTTTTCATGCCTCTTCGGCGGACGCGGCATTCCACTCTGCGAAAGCGGCGGATCGGAAGTTTCGCATCGTGCTTCGTGAGGTGAGATGACGCTGGATGGCGAAGGTGTTGTAGATTGCCGAATGGGTTGAAACAAAACGCTGAGCCTGTCCCTGGGACTTGAAACGCTGCATTTTTCGTTCTCTTCTTCGCACGGGAAGGTGCGAATTTTCGGCCCGGTTGTTCTCCTGCAATCGACCTGGGTGATGTCGCGCCAAACCACCCAGTACGCGCAATGCAGCCCGGTAAGAAGCAAGGCCATCAGTGACGATGGCGTCCGGCACGAAGCCTTGCTTCTTTAGCAGTTTCCTGAGCAATTTCAGCGCGGCCGCCTTGTTGCGGCGCTTCTGCACGAGCACATCCAGGACCTCACCTTACCTTATCAACGGCTCGCCACATGAACATTCTTTTGCCGCTGATACGAACGATCATCTCGTCCAAATGCCACACGCAATCTGGTCGACTGCGCCGGCGCCGAATGTTCGCTGCGATTGCCGGCCCGAACTTGTTCGCCCAGCAGCGAACGGTCTCATAGGTCACGTCGATCCCGCGCTCGGCGAGCAGGTCTTCGACGTCGCGCAGGCTCATCGTGAAACGAAAATACAGCCACACTGCGTGGCAAATGATCTCGGGTGGAAAGCGATGACGCTTGAAGGATATGGGCTTCATAGCCCTCTGTTTAACAACAAAATTCTCGCAAGTAGAGACGAGTTGAGGTTAGCCTGACAGCACCACCGCGCCACATACCAGTATGGCACCTTCGACCGTCACCCGATGACTCCCAAGCTTCCAATCGCGCGCTCCAGGCGCACTGCCATTTGCGGCAGCAAGGAAGGCGGCGAAGGCGGGCTTCTTGTGGTGCTTCAACTGGTGCGGCCCGGTTAGGGTGAAGTAACGAAAGCCCTCGAACTCGATCTCGCACGTCTGCTCCATGACAAAGTGCGTGCCGGTCCGACGACATGGTCTGCTGCCGATGTGCGGATAGCCGTGGGACATAACAAAGTATGTCCGAAGGGTTCCTCCGGATCGATAGCTTCTATTTAGCGAACCAATTGGTCTGCCGTGTCGGGCCGGAATATGCCCCGTACAAATTAAAGAAAGATGGGGAGGATATATGTGCTCGCGCTTCACACTTGTCGGATCGGTATCGATGCTGGCAATCGCTCTCACCGCGAGCCCTGCGCTTGCACAGGCTTCGTCCACTCAGCAGGATCCGGTCGCTGCCGCGCCCGCGACTGATGTCGCGCAAAACAGCGGTGAAATCAGCGACATCATTGTCACGGCCGAGCGTCGCGAGCAGTCGGCGCAGAAAGCTGCTGTCGCGATCGATGTAGTCGACGGTGACAAGCTCGCAGCAGCAGGTGTCACCAACGCCAACGACATCACCAAGCTCGTACCATCACTGACAGTCACTAACGGCGGCGGTAACAATACATCCCTGTATCTGCGAGGTGTCGGCAACCGTACGAACAACGGCTATAATGACCCTGCGATCGCCATTAGCTACGATGGCGTCTATCTCGCTCATCCCGCGGCACTGGTCGGGGCCGCCTTCTACGATTTGCAGCGTATCGAGGTTCTGAAGGGACCGCAGGGCATTCTCTACGGGCGGAACGCTACGGGTGGCGCGATCAACATCATTCCCGCGGCGCCTGAACTCGGCCGCTTCGGAGGCGGGTTTGACGTTTCCGCGGGCAATTACGACGCCGTCCAGGCCCAAGCCTATGTCAATGTCCCCTTGGGAGACACCACGGCGTTCAGGCTGGCCGCGACTCGCCAGATCCATGACGGCTACAATAGGGACGGTACGTCAGACCAGGACGTCGGATCGATCCGCGGCCAATTCCTGTTCGAGCCGTCCAGCGACATCTCGCTACGCGTCGGTGCCGATTATACCAAGGCCGGAGGCGTTGGCGCAGGCGGTACCTATCTCGGAAACTATACGCCAAGCCCCGCTGGCTATGTTTATGCCGCCGCTCCTCTGGACAGCAACGAAGGCTTCAACACTGCTGCCGCCAATGCCTATCGCTCGACCTTGCTCGGTGCGCCGGGCTTCGGCTTCTTGACGCCACTCAACACCGCGCCCAGCCTCAACTACGAATATTGGGGCGTGAACGCAGAGCTCAGTGTCAAAACGGGTGTCGGCAAATTCACGCTCATTCCCGCCTATCGCAAGACCTCGGGCTCAAGCTATTTCAACGGCCCGGCGTTCAACACTGCCTATAATAGGGAGAACGACGCTCAATATAGCCTGGAGGCCCGGCTTGCGGGATCCAAGGGTCCGGTCGACTATCTGCTCGGAGGCTTCTATTTTCATGAAAGCACACGGGCCAGCAACGAGTTCAACCAGGAATTCGTCCTGCCAACTCAGTCCTATACCCAGGTCACGGAATCCTGGGCGGCGTTCGGTCAGTTAACCGCCCATATCACCGACCGCTTCAGGCTCACTGGCGGGGCGCGGTACACGCATGATCACAAGGACATGAATGGGCTCCTCAACAATTTCATTACCTTCTGCGGCGGCTTGCCACCGGCCAATCTGACCCCGCCGGCGTCCTTCGGCGCCGGCTGCGCGACGTCAACCACTCTGCCGCGCTACCCCAATTTCCTGACCGTGCCGGACACCGTGAACTGGCTCGTCGCCAATGGCTGGATCGCGGCGACCACCGTGACCGCCACGCCACAAGTCTTCCCGTTACTGAATGGCAAGGGGACGATCCTGAAGACCCACAGCCCGGTGATCGCCCAGAGGACCTTCTCGCGGGTGACGTGGAAAGCGGGCGCCGAGTTCGACCTGACGCCAACCTCCTTACTCTATGCCAAGGCGGAAACCGGCTATCGCGCAGGTGGCCTGCAGCTTGCCGAAGGGCGGTCGACCTACAACCCCGAATATCTCGACGCGTACACGATCGGCTCGAAGAACCGCTTCTTCGACAACCGCGTTCAGCTCAACATCGAAGCGTTCTATTGGAAATACCGTGATCAGCAGATTACCTATTTCACGGTCGATACCAGTGGCACGCTGATCAGTTCCAACGAAAATGCCGGGCGTGTCACGATCAAGGGCTTCGACGTCGATGCGGTGGTGAAGCCGTTTCACAACACCACTTTATCGGGCAAGGTCCAATATCTGGATGCCCGATATAACGCCCTGCACCTTTTCACTGCCGCGCCGCGAGACAATATCAACTGCCCTTACACGTTGACCGGCCAGCTTGCTGGCGGGCAGCCCGTGAAGGACTTCAATTGCTCCGGGAAGCCGGCGGTCTTCGCGCCGAAATGGACCGTCAATCTCGGTGCTGAACAGGTCGTTCCGCTGGGAGCGTTCGATCTGGTCGGTAACGTCAATACCGCCTGGCGCGACGACCAATATGGCGGGTTCGAATATTCCGATTTCGAGCATATTCCGGCCTATTGGACGACCGACCTCAATCTCAGCCTGCGCAGCGTACCACATCGCTGGTCGTTCGGTGCCTATATCCTCAATCTTGAGAACAAGCGCCGAAGCGTCGCACCACAACTTGCCCCGACCGGGCAGGCGGTTACCATCTACAGCGCTCCGCGTACCTATGGCATCAGGCTCACGGCGGATTTCTGACGACACTGAATGACGCGGTGCGGGATCGGTGGTTGTTTGCCGCCGGTCCCGCTAGAGACTGCTGGAGAATGCCGTTGAAGATGGACCGTCGAACCTTCGTTGGCGGGTTAGGTACTGCAAGCGCGCTGGTGACAGGGTCGCTCGCCCGGGCGGCGAGCGGCATACCCGCTCGCGCACCCAATATCATTTTCATTCTGGCGGACGATATGGGTTACGCCGACGTTGGTGCCTATGGGCTGCGGCATCTCGACACGCCGCATCTCGACATGCTCGCGCGCGACGGACTAAATTTGCTGCAAGGCTATGCCAATTCGGCAATCTGCTCAGCCACCCGCACAGCTCTGGCGACCGGATGCTATCAGCAGCGTTTCGCAGTGGGACTCGAAGAACCGATGGGCGCTGCCGCCCCGCAGGACACCGGCAACCCCCATGATCGCCCGACGATTGCATCGGTGATGCGCGATCGCGGCTATCGCACCGCGTTGGTCGGAAAATGGCATCTCTGGGACCCGCCCCATCACAGCCCGCTCCAGCACGGCTATGATCGTTATTTCGGCCTTATCCAGGGCGCAGCGGATTATTTCCGGCACCGGGTCGATCTTTCCGGCGAGGCGCCGGTGGACGGGTTGTACCGCGACGATCGCAAAGTCGATGAGCCCGGTTATCTCACTGACCTGTTCGGCGATGAAGCTGTCCGTATAATACGCGAGTCCAGCGACAAGCCGCTGTTCCTGAGCCTCCATTTCAACGCGCCACATTGGCCGTGGGAGGGCCCGCATGACCAGGAGGTCTCGCGCAACCTGAACGACATCTTTCACTGGAATGGCGGGTCACTCGAAACCTATGCGAAGATGGTCGCGAGCATGGATGAAAATGTCGGCAAGGTGATGGCGGCGCTCGATGAACTCGGTATCGCCGACGATACCATCGTGGTTTTTACAAGCGACAATGGCGGCGAACGTTTCTCCGATGTTTGGCCTTTCACCGGAATGAAGGGCGAACTGCTGGAGGGTGGTTTGCGCGTGCCGTTGCTGATGCGCTGGCCGGCGCGCGTCAAGGCGAGGGGCATCTCCGATCAGGTGATGATCTCGATGGACATCCTGCCGACGCTGCTGGCTGCGGCGGGGGGGGAATCCGGCAACCGCCGGACAATTCGACGGCGCGAACCTTCTGCCTGTATTGCTTGGCGATGCGGCTCCTCGCTCGCGCACCCTTTATTGGCGCTTCAAGGCCAGCGAGCAGGCAGCCGTCCGGCAAGGCGACTGGAAGTATCTCAAGCTCGGCGGCAAGGAGCATCTTTTCAATCTGGCGTTGGATGCGCGCGAGCGTGCCGACCGCAAGGACGACGAGCCGGCGAAATTCGCCGAGTTGAAAAGCCTCTATGTGGCCTGGAACGCAAGGATGCTCCCCTATCCCGCCAAGAGCTTCAGCGAGCAGGTGAAGGATCGGTACCCTGACAGGTATTGATCTCGACACCTGGTCGGTTAGTACAGTGAGGAAGCCAATGAGCGTTTCGAAAAGCATCCGAATGGCGCTGGTCGCGACCAGCCTGCTGACGTTTGGCAGTGCAGTGTCCGCGCAGCACAACGCCCCGACTGCACTTCGGCCGATCAGGCTCGAGGCCCCGCGCAATCCGAACGCGCCGAATATCCTGATTGTGCTGACCGACGATGTCGGCTTCGGTGCCGCCAGCACCTTTGGCGGCCCGATACCGGCGCCAGCGCTCGACGCGCTCGCTGCGCAGGGGCTTAAATACAACCGGTTCCATACCACCGCCATGTGCTCGCCGACCCGCGCGGCGCTGCTTACCGGGCGCAACCATCACCGCGTCAACATGGGGTCGATCGTCAATCTCGCGAACGGTGAACCCGGCTATTCGGGCATCCTGCCCAAGAACGCGGCAACCATTGGCAAGGTGTTGCAACTCAACGGCTACAGCACGGCCTGGTTTGGCAAGGACCACGTCACGCCGCAATGGGAACTGAATCCCGCCGGCCCGTTCGACCGATGGCCGACTGGGCTCGGCTTCGATTATTTCTACGGCTTCATGGACGGCGCGAGCGATCAGTTCGCGCCTTCGCTGGTGGAGAATACCCGGCCGGTCGATCCTTCCAAAGGCGACGGCTATATTCTCGATCGCGATCTCGCAGACCATGCGGTTGGCTGGATACGGGAGCACCAGTCGGTCGCGCCGGACAAGCCCTTCCTGATCTATTTTGCGACGGGCACGGCGCACGAGCCGCATCAGGCGCCAATGGAATGGATTGCGCGTTTCAAGGGGCGTTTCGACCAGGGATGGGACAAGGTCCGGGAAGAGAGTTTCGCACGGCAAAAGGCGATGGGCATCATTCCGGGTGATACAGTGCTGACGCCTCGGCCCGATATTCTGCCCGCCTGGGACAGTCTGAGCCCCGACGAGAAGCGCGTCGCTGCGCGCCTGATGGAGGTTCATGCTGCACAGCGTGCCTATTTCGACGACCAGTTCGGCCGTGTCGTCGAAGCGCTCAAGCAGACCGGCAAATGGGACAACACGCTCGTCATCTTTGTCGACGGCGACAATGGCGCCAGCGGCGAAGGCGGCCCGGAGGGTGGGGTAGTGCACATGCTTAACCCGGTGCGCGAACCGCTCGCCTATCGCCTGGCCAAGCTGGACGATCTCGGTGGGCCGCTCTCGTCCGAAAATTATGCCGCAGGCTGGGCCTGGGCGATGGACACACCGTTCCAATATTTCAAACAGATCGCCTCGCATCTTGGCGGAATTCGCGATGGCATGGTGATCAGTTGGCCGTCCCGCATCCGGCGGCCAGGCGGAATCCGCACGCAATTCGGGCATGTCAACGACATCGCGCCGACCATCTATGAGGCGGCGGGTATCAAGCCGCCGGCGGTGGTCGACGGAGTACCACAGATGCCGTTGGACGGGGTGAGCCTGCTCTATTCCATGAACGACGCTGCAGCGCCGTCGCGGCATCGCAGCCAGTATTTCGAGATGCTCGGCAATCTCGCATTCTATGAGGATGGCTGGCTCGCGAGCCGTGTGCCGCCAAACGTTATGTGGGCACCGGCGCGAACACCGACGAAGAGCTGGCAGTTGTTCAACCTGGACAAGGATTATTCGCAGTCACGCGATGTCTCGGCAGTTTATCCTGCCAAGCTCAAGGCGCTGCAGGAGGGTTTCGACCATGCCCGGATCGTGAACGGTTTTCGCGTGTTGGACGCGTCCTTCTCCGCTCGCATCGCACCCGGCCTGCAGCCGTCGATCATGGATGGCAGAACCGACTTCCGCTATTTCCGTACCGATCGCCCGCTGCTTGACGAGGAATTCCCGGATATCCTAAATCGCGCTTGGTCGATGACGGTATCGGTCGAGGTGGAGACCGGCAGAGACAAGGGCACTTTGGTCAGCCAGGGAGGCTATCCATATGGCTGGGGTCTGTATGTCTTCGATGGTATTCCGACCTTTCTCTACCGCAACGAGCCCACCGGTCTCAGTCGACTTGCATGGGGGAAGCCGCTCAGGCCGGGTCGGCATGTTATTGCGCTGAAAATGGCGCCTGAATCCGGTCGCCCAGGCGCCGCTGCTACCGTGAGCTTGGCAGTCGATGGCGAGCCGGCCGCTGTCCAGCGCCTCCCGTCGACTGTGGCGGCCTATTTTGGGTCGAATGGCGTCGGCATCGGCAGAGATGTCGGCAAGGCCATCTCCGACGAGGTGGTGATGCCCTTCGCCTTTGCCGGGACGATGGGGCCGATCGACATCCATTTCGATCAGTAGCAACCCAGTGTGATTCGAGCCCGGTTGCAAGAACCCGCAGACGCCGGACTGGACGTGCGCTTGGGTGGAACGTAAGCGCTGCTTCGCGCCCACCTTGCGTCATCGGGTGGCCTCTTGGATATCGCTCATGTCGGTTGCGGCATTTTTTAAATCTAACCGTGCACCGTCAAGCTGACTGCGCAGCACGAGGATTGTCGATCTTGCCTGCGCCACGCCTTCTTCGGCCTGCACCACCGAGATCTGACGACGCGTCAGCGCAGACTTCGATATAGAGCCGCGCTGGCTAGCTGGCTCGGCTCGAGCGAGACCTTCCTGCGCAAGAGCAAGGAGCTTTGGCCTGCTGCCGGTCCGATGGACACGAGGTGAGGCATGCGTCGGAGTGCCTATGCTCAGATATCGCGGGGACAGCTGTGAGGGAAACGCTAGGGCTGAATGCGATCTATGCGGCGATTGGATAGGAGCAATCTAGCGAATGACCTTGTGCGCGCTACGCGCGCGGGCGCACAGCAAGAACAAATGGATAGCGGCGGGGATCGGCATTGGAAGGTACGTTCAACACAAGGCATCCCGGGTTAGCGACGGGTATGTCACTGCTTATCCCGATCACGCTGTCGACAATGGCGATCGTGCTGCTGGCGCCGGTGCTGCCACAGATGCTGATCGATTACGCCGGTGTCCCAGGCCACGAATATCTGGTGCCGATGGTACTGGCAGTGCCCGTCTTGTGCGTGGCGCCACTGTCTCAGGTGGCGGGAATGGTCGGTATTCTTGCCCGTCCCAAAGGGCCGAGCGGCATGAAGTCGGCGTTCATGAGCGATCGCTTCCATGCGCTTCGCGCGGGCGAACCGTTCGTTTGCCCGGTGTCAGCGGGGGCAACGATCTGGGTACAACCCGTCCGCCAGTGCGCGACCAAACTGATCCATGCGCTCGACATGGACACATCGTCGATGCCGGTTATCCGTTCCCGCAGGGGTTCGTGGACCAGGCGACCCTGGGCAGCAGGCAGAATTGCAGCGGCCTGCTCGGCTACCGGCGGATGAGGCCGGTCGCATGAACACGCGTCATCACCCACGCGCAGGATGGCCCCAAGGCGCACTGCTAGCTCTGCTGGGCGTTCTGCCCACCATGGGCGTCATGCTGCTGGTTCCCGTACTTCCGCTGCTCATGCGCGATTTCGGTCACCTCCAGGGTGGCTCGTACCTGGTTCCGATCCTGCTCACAGCACCCGCGATAGGGATCGCGACCTTATCTGTTTTCGCCGGCTATCTGGGCGACCGGTTCGGCCACAGACGCATTCTGATCCTTGCGCTGCTGTCCTATGGGGTCACAGGTCTGGCACCTGTCGTCCTGTCAAGTTTCCCTGCAATCTTCGCCAGCAGGCTCGTGCTTGGCGTGTGGGAAGCGATGATCATAACGCTTAGCGCAGCGCTCATCGGCGATCTCTTCCAGGGTCACGACCGCGAGCGCTGGCTCTCGCTGACGGCAACGTTCGCGTCGATCTCCGCAGTGATCTTTGCGGCTGCGTCCGGCTTTCTGGGCGATGCTTTCGGGTGGCGTGGCGCGGTACTCGTCTATGGCCTGGCGCTGATATTTCCGACAGCCCTGCTGTACCTGACGGACCGACCGAATTCACAGCCCACGCCGGTCGCCGACGTTACGCCATCAGGCGAAGCACAGTTCCCCTGGCGGCACGCTTTACACGTCGGCCTAGTTACCTTGTGCGGTAGCGTGGTGTTCTTCAGCCTGACCGTGCAGCAGGGTATGGCGCTCGCCGCCCTGGGACTGGATCGTCCGAGCGACATCGGCATGTCTGCGGCCATCACAAGTCTAGGCGTACCCATCGGATCGCTCTTGTTCATCCCGCTTCGACGTTATCCGATCCGAGCATTGCTTATTGCGGAATTTTTTCTGCTCGCCATATCGCTGGTAGGCATATCCCGGGCCACCGATCGCTGGGCGTTCGTCTTGCCGGCACTCTTCGGACTGATCGCCGCTGGCGCGCTTCTGCCGACGCTTATCGCTTGGACCCTCGACAATATGCCAGCCCGTTATCTGGGGCGCGGCGTCGGTGTCTTTCAGAGCATGTTCGCCTGCGGTCAGTTCGCGAGTGCGCTGGTCGTCCCCTTTTTCGCCAAAATGACGGGGAGTGTCCTGCACGCCTTTGGTGTTCTGGGCCTCTTCAGTTTTGCAGCCGTAGGCATCAGTCTTATCCGCGCTGGGCACTGGGGGGGGAGAAGGCCCCGAGAAGGTGATGCTTGAGAGCCCTGCCGTTCAGGCTGGATGTTACGATCCGTCGCTGATAAGCGTTCCGCCATCGACGACGATATTCTGGCCGGTGACGAACGCGCCGGCCGACGCTGCGAGGAAATGCGCCGTGCCCGCGATTTCCTCGCGCGTGCCGGGGCGACGCAAGGGCGTCATTGCAATGCGCCGCGCCATGAACGCCTCGTCCGCCAGCAGGGGGCCGGACAGTTCGGTGGCGATGAAGCCCGGCGAGATGGCGTTGACCCGCACCTGTTGCGGCCCCCATTCGACGGCGAGGTTGCGCGCCAGTTGCGCCACCCCGGCCTTGGCCAGGGCATAGGCATTGATCCTGCCATTGCCGCGCAGCGCCGCGAGACTCGCGATCAGAATCACCGCCCCGCCGCCGCGCGCGGCGATATGCGGAACGGCGAGCCCGGTCAGCACAACCTGACTGCGCAGGTTGATGGCCATCACACGGTCATAGTCGTCCATGTCGACGGTAGCGAAGGGGCCGGCTTTGCCCGTGACTCCAGCATTGCAGACGAGAATATCGAGGGCGCCGAATTCGGCCAGCGTGCCATCAACGAGCGCCTTCAGGCTGTCGGCGTTCGTGACGTCGGCAGTGATTCCCGATTGCCCGAGTTCGCCGGCTACGCGGGCCGTATCGGCAGCATCTTCGCTGGAGACCATAACCTTCGCGCCAGCGCCGACAAAGGCTTCAGCGATAGCGCGGCCGATACCGCGCGTGGACCCGGTGACGATGGCGGTCTTGTCGTTAAGGTCGAACATCGGGTCTGCTCCTCAGTCCTGATCGGGTTTATGTTCGGGCAGGGGCTGTCCGTCATGCACATAGCCCGACGCCTCTATCAGGACGAAGACGATCCGACAGGCTTCGCGGCAGGTGTTGCGCCAAAGATGATTGGTACCGCGCTGAATGACCACGCCGCCTTCGCGAACGGTGGTTTTCCGGCCATCCTCCAGCTCGAGCTCGATTTCGCCTTTCAGCACGATGCCATAGTCGATCGAGTCGGTGCGATGTAGGGGGCTTTCCTTGCCCGGCAACATATCGACTACGCGAATTACCGAGCCCTGATTAAGTGTCAATCCGGCCTCTCGGCTCCGCCCGTCGGTCTCGTCATTATTGTCCGCCGGGACGCTCGCCGTCGTCCACATGAGGAGGAAGCTGGCGTCGCCCGAAGGAATCATCCTAGTCGGTGACAGATCTTCCGACGTGAAGATAGCGCGCCCGTCTTCGTTATGCCCTGTCACCACGCGCTGAACCGCCGGAAGCCCCGAATCCGAGAGCAGTGCGCTCATGGCCTGACTACCGCCTGCTCGAGCACGCCGAACGGCGCCCGCCCATCGGGGAGCCGGGCTTCCATCCTGACGGTATCGCCATATTTCATGAACTCAGTGCGTGGCGCGCCCTCGTCGGCGATCTCGATTCCCCGGCGTTCTGCAATGCATGAGGAACCGACTTCGCGGTAATTCGCGTTCGAAACGGTGCCCGAACCGATCACGGTTCCGGCGACCAGATCGCGGGTGCGTGCGGCATGGGCGACGAGCTCGTGGAAACCGAAAGCCATCGGTTCGCCAAAGGCATTGCCAAACTGTTCGCCATTCCAGTGCACCAGAAGATGGAGCGCAGGGCGATGGTTGCGCCAGCAAGCCCCCAATTCGTCCGGCGTCACGGCGAAGGGCGCCATGCCGCATGGGGGCTTGGCCTGAATCCAGCCGAAGCCCGATTTCATCTCCGGCCCGGCAAGGGCGCGCAGTGACCAGTCGTTGATCTGGACGATGAGGCGGATATACTGCCCCGCAGTCTCGGGCGGTGTCCCCATCGGCACGGCATCGACGATGACTCCGAACTCGCCTTCAAAGTCGATGCCCAGATCTTCGCTGGCCATCGGCACATCTGCATAAGGCGCGAAGAAGACATCCGAGACGCCCTGATACATGGTCGGCCAATCGGGCTTGAAGGGCGTGATGCCCAACGCCTTGTCCATCAGCTGGCTGTGGCTTGGATAAACCGAGGCATCGAGCCATTGCCAGGCACGCGGCAAGGGAGCGAGCAGGTTTGCCGGGTTAAGCGGTATCGGAAAGTCGGTGATCTGCGCCGCTTGTCGCACCAGCTCGTCCCAGGCTTCGATAGCCTGCTGAAGCGTCGGGACGGGCGCAATGGCATAGCTGCTGCCATCGGGCGAAACGATCACAAGCTGGCCGTCTCTGGTTCCGTTACGGATAGTCGCCAGGCGCATGGGGCATCCTTTTCTTTGTCGTCAATTTTACCGCTCCTAGGGTGGCGACCCTGCGGAGGGCAAAGGCATTTCGTTGATACCCAACATCCATATTTTGCGTTGGTCAGGTGCCGACCCGTCATGCGAACGCCAAGCATATGCAGTTTATCAGCGGAGACCGTTATGGCGTATTGGCTTAAGCGCGGAGCAACCACAGAGGCCAAGGCCGCGGTCGACCGCAAGGTGCGCGACGTGGTCGAAAGCGCACTGAGCGCCATCGAGGAACGGGGCGACGACGCCTTGCGCGAAATGTCGATCCGGTTCGACAATTGGGACCGCTCCGATTTCCGGCTCTCGCAAAGCGAGATCGATGCTTGCGTCGACAGCCTGACCCCGCAAGAGCGCAAAGACATTGAATTCGCGCAAACCCAGGTTCGTAACTTTGCGCAGATCCAGCGCCAGAGCATGACGGATGTTGAGGTGGAGACATTGCCGGGGGTGATCCTGGGGCACAAGAATATCCCGGTCAACGCCGCAGGATGCTATGTGCCCGGCGGCAAATATCCGCTGCTCGCCTCCGCCCATATGAGTGTGATCACGGCCAAGGTCGCTGGCGTTCCGCGCGTTATCACCTGCGCGCCGCCTTTTCAGGGCCAGCCGGCCCGCGCGATTGTGGCCGCGCAGGCGCTGGCCGGTGCAGACGCGATCTACGCTCTCGGCGGCATTCAGGCGATCGGCGCCATGGCGCTCGGCACCCAGACGATCGATCCGGTGGATATGCTCGTCGGCCCCGGAAATGCGTTCGTGGCGGAGGCCAAGCGCCAGCTCTTCGGTCGCGTCGGCATCGATCTGTTTGCAGGCCCGACCGAGACGCTGATCATCGCCGATGAAGCCGGGTGCGACCCCGAGCTCGCCGCGACGGACATTCTTGGGCAGGTCGAGCATGGCCCGGATAGTCCGGGGGTGCTCCTGACCAACTCCGAGAAGCTTGCGCGCGCAGCAATGGCGGAAATCGAGCGGCTGCTCACGATCCTCCCGACAGCCGATCATGCCCGCAAGGCATGGGAAACCTATGGCGAAGTCATTGTCGCTGAAAGCTATGACGAAATGCTTTCGATTGCGAATGACATTGCCAGCGAGCATGTTCAGGTCATGACCGCCGATCCAGACTTTTTCCTGCACAATATGACAAATTATGGCGCCTTGTTCCTGGGTGCGCGCACGAATGTCAGCTTTGGCGACAAGGTGATCGGGACCAACCACACGCTCCCAACCCGGAAAGCGGCGCGCTATACGGGCGGTCTGTGGGTCGGCAAATTCCTGAAGACCTGCACCTATCAGAAGATCGTGACCGACGATGCATCGGCCATGATCGGTGAATATTGTTCGCGCCTGTGCGCGCTTGAGGGATTTGCGGGCCATGGCGAGCAAGCCAATGTCCGCGTGCGGCGCTATGGCGGGCGCAATGTGCCCTATGCCGGGCAAGCGGAACCCAGCGAGCTGACGGCGGCTTGATGGACGCACTGCCCAATACGCCCAGTTTCCGGCTGGATGGACGGCGCGCGCTGGTTACCGGTGCGGGCCGTGGCATTGGCCTTGCCTGCGCGGCCGCGCTCGCTCAAGCTGGTGCGGAAGTTACGCTCTGTGCGCGGAGCAGCGCGGAACTTCAGGAGGCCCGGCAGGCAATCGAGAACGCCGGAGGCAAAGCGGAAACGGCGGTGCTCGACGTGTCCGACCTTGCGGCGGTCGAGGCCTTTTTTGCCGGGCAAGCGGCCTTCGAAATTCTGGTCAACAATGCCGGGACCAATCGGCCCGCGTCGATGTGGGATGTTCGCGAAAGCGATTATGACGCAGTGCTCGATCTGAATCTCAAGGCGGCCTTCTTCGTTGCGCAAGGCTGTGCACGCAGCATGATCGCGGCAGGCAAGCGCGGCAGCCTCATCCACATGAGCAGCCAGATGGGTCATGTTGGTGGACCCAGCCGCTCCCTCTACTGCGCGAGCAAATGGGGGATCGAAGGCATGAACAAGGCGTTCGCTCTCGATCTTGCTCAGCATGGCATCCGGTCCAACACCATAGCGCCGACCTTCATAGACACCCCCCTGACGCGCCCCTTCTTTGAGGATGAGGCATTCCGGGCGAGCGTTCTTCAAAGGATCAAACTTGGCCGTCTCGGCACGGTCGAGGATCTGATGGGTGCAGTCGTGTTCCTGGCATCCGATGCCGCAACGCTGATTACCGGCACCAGTCTGGTCGTCGATGGCGGATGGACCGCTGACTAGGACTCAGTTGCGAGCTGCCGTTCCGATGAGAAAATTCCTGGAAGGGATAGAGAATGTTTGAGCCGTTTCCCGGTAACTATGTGTGGAACCTCGCCACCAATCTTGCTTTGGTCTGCGGGGGCAATCATGGCGAGGTCGACGCCGCGAACCGGCCGGTGATGGAAGCCGCTAAGGCGGGCGCCGACGCAGCATCCGCCGAGCTGTTCGACAGTTGGACGCGTGTGGCCGATCAGGTCGCGGCGAATGCCCGCGCAGACGAGGAACTGGGCTACCGTCTCTCGGCCGGCACCAAATACCTGCGCGCATCGGGCTACTATCTCGCCGCGGAGCGCATGCAGAGCAGAGATTATGCGCCGCGCTGGATCGCCTATGACAAGGGGCTGGAGCTTTACCAGAAAGGCGCCGCCTTGCGCGGGCTCCATGTCGACCGTGTCGAAATCCCTTATGAAGGCTCCTCCTACCCCGCCATTTTCGTCCATGACGGATCGGGGAAACCCAAGCCCACCCTCGTATCGGTGAACGGCCTCGATTCCATGAAGGAGCAGGTGAACATGGGCGGTCACGGCGCCGCCAATCTCGAGCGCGGCATGAACACGCTGTTTCTCGATCAGCCGGGCACTGGCGAGGCCATTCGCAAGCGAAACCTCCCTTGCGTCTATGATGCAGAACGGTGGGGCAGCCCAGCGCTCGACTATCTGCAGACCCGCAGCGATGTCGTTCACTCTAAGATCGGCATATTCGGGCTTTCCTTCGGCGGCTATCACGCACCGCGCATCGCGGCCAATGATCCGCGCTATGCGCTCTGCGCGGTGATGGGCGCCAACCATGTGTGGGGCCAGCGCCAGCGCGAGCGGCTCGCCCAGGCCGGCGAGAACCCGGTCCCCCATTATTGGGATCATGTCATGTGGGTGTTCGGCTTCGCCGACCGCGATGCCTTTCTGGACTATGCCGATCAGATCACGCTCGATGGGCAGGTCGAAAAGATTCACGTGCCCTTCCTCATCACGCACGGCGAGAATGATCGCCAGATTCCAGCCTTTAACGCGCATATGAGTTACGATCAGGCCGTCAACAGCGCAAAGCGGACGCTGCGTATGTTCACCGCGGATGACTTCGAGGTCGAGCATTGCGGCGCGGATAACGGCACGGTGATGCGGGACTATATCGCGGACTGGTGTGCGGAAACCTTTGCGGAGTTGAAATCATGATCCGCGAAATCGCGTCGATCACCATCGATCCTCAACGCTCCGCCGATTTTGAAGCGGCAGTCCGTGCCGCAAAGCCGCACTTTGAGAGAACGAAGGGGTTTATCGATTTCGCGCTCGTCCGGTCGATCGAACATGCGGGCCATTACAAGCTCGTCGTCGGCTGGGAAAGCGTGGACGCCCATGTGGTGGACTTCAGAACTTCCGAGGGCTTCCAAGCCTGGCGGGCGCTGGCGTCCCCTTTCTTCCTGAGCGCGCCGAGCGTTGAGCATGTCGAGCAAATCATCTGAACCCCTTGCCTCGGGATGGGCAGGGAAGCGCCATGCCTGACTTCGCCTTCCACCACGGCGCCGTCTCGGTTCCCAATGTTGAGGAAGCGGTCGCGTGGTATCGCGATATGCTCGGCTTCGAGGTCGAGGTGCGCTTCTGGATCGAGGCGGCAAAGGCCAAAGTCGCCATGATGCGGAAGGGGCCGCTCCGCTTCGAGATATTCGAGGTTGAAGGCGCAAAACCTCTGCCCGAGGAGCGGCGCACGCCGCCATCGGATCTCACAATCCACGGCAACAAGCATGTGGCCTTCCGGGTCGCCGATCTCGATCTCTTTCTGGATGAGATGAACGGCAAGAAGGCCGACATCGCCTTCATCGTCCGGGAAGAGTTCGGCAACGCCTGCTTTTTGCGGGATTGCGCCGGCAACCTGATCGAATTCGTCGAGGACATCGACTGAACCGAACCTGGGCAGGAAGCCGGTCGCGGTCCCCTTCAGATACCAGAAGGCCAGTTCGCCACGCCCGGGCGTTCTGGCCTTCTCCAGCCTCAGAACGGCAGACTGAGTTGATGAATTGCGTCACCGATCATTTGCCCGACCTCTTCGGCCGTTCGCCCTTCAAGCTGAGCTCTGCCAATCGCGACGCTTGATTCGATCACAAAGCGACAACGCTCGTAGCGGCGTTCGGAATAGGCGTTCAGTGATGCGAGCAGCGGCCTGTCGGCCGCAACCTCTTCGGCAAGAACAATGGCGCTCTCGACAGCCATGCCGGCGCCAGAAGCGAGATGCGGTGTGGTCGCGTGGGCAGCATCGCCAAGCAGGACAATATGACCGTTCACCCAGGGCGCAGGCTGAAGAACCGCAGCCAATGGGCGATAATTCACCCAGTCCTCCGCTGACATCATATCCCGGATAATGCCGGCGCTTCCGCCGAAGTCTGCGAGCAATAGGCGCAGCTTGGCGTGCGCCTCCTCGTCCGTCACTCTCACCGTTCCATCGTCCGGGGTAAGCAGCCACAGGTAACAGCTTTCGGTCCCGCACGGGGTAATTCCGCAGGGATATTTCCCTCCCAGGTAGAATTCGGCACAGTCAACGCCATCGGGCAGTGCGGTGGAAACGCGCCAGCATCCCTGCCCGGTCGGCATTGGCTTTGCGGCGTTGGGAAATCCCAGTGTCCGGACTTTGGAATTGATGCCGTCGGAGCCGACCACAAGGTCGAATTCATCCTGCGTTCCGTCAGAGAAGAGGACCGCGACACCCGTGTCGATGTTGCTGAGTTGATCGACCGTCAATCCCAGCCGGATATCGATATCGAGGCCTTCGATGCGCCGCTGCATGATCCTGTGCAACACGGGGCGCATGATGCCGCCATTGGCGGGCTTCCCGCCTTGCACAGGCGGTTCATCGAGCTCGGCGATAAACGTTCCATCGGCTTGGAAGAGCTTCGAGCCGCCGCGGATCGTCCCTTCCGATGCGATCGCGCCGACCAGACCGAGCTGCTCATAGGCACGGAGCGTCGGCCCCGTGATGGTAATGCCGGCGCCATAAACCCGCCAGTTGGGGTCGAGGTCGATCAATGTAACCGCGTGCCCCTGCTCTTTCAGCAGGCATGCGGCAGCCATTCCGCCAATTCCCCCGCCAACGATCAATATCTTCAAGTTCGGCATCATGGTCCCCGACAATAGCCGTGATGCCGACAACCGGGACGTCAGCCGCATGGCGAAGTTGGATGGAGGACTTCACCCGCAACAAGATGGACGTGGGCCACCAATGCGCGGGAGAAGTCTCCAGATCGCCATCATGACGAGATTCCGGTGGGCGCTGAAACGCCTTCTATGGAATCGACCTATCCAGCAAATGGAGGGCGCGCCGGGGCGCTCAGTGCCGCGTATGGCTGCACGCCAGCCTGGTATATTCGCGGCTGAGCTCGCGCTCGGTTCCGGGAAGACCTTCACCCGTTCCGATCGCCGGACGTTCATCCCGCGACCCGGCGCGCGACAGGACGGAAACGACCCAGCGAATGGCCTCGTCCCGGTCGTTCGCTGGGTGCCAGAAACCGCTCATATTCACCGTGGGCATCGATATGGGAGAAGGCACGATCCTGATGGGCAGATGTTGAGCCGCCTTTTCAGCAATACGGCGCGGCATGAGCGCGACGCGTTCCGTGCCCATCACCAGTGACGGAATCGTTAGAAAGGTCGGCGAATAGAACTCGATTTTTCGGTTCGGGATTTGTCCGCTCAAAATCCAGTCGGGAAAAGAGAGCAGGCGTGTGCGTCCGAAAATTGTCGCCACATGGCCCAGTTGGACAAATGCTTCGCGCGTGATCCCCGCATTCAAATGCGGATTCCGATTAAAGCCCACCACGACGAACTCATCTTCAAAAAGCGCCTGTCGGGGATGGTTGGAATCAACCGAAACGTCGAGCGTCAAAAGCAGGTCCATCGTCCGCCGGTTGAGGCAGTCGATGACATTGTCGGCCAGGGGCATGATCTCGAATGTCATGTGCGGCGCCTCACGCGCGAAATAGCGCGCAGCACGGCTAAAGAGCACTTCTGTCGCATAATCCGTTGCCATGATAGTGATCCGGCGATCGCTGGTCGCCGGGTCGAAAGGTGGCGCAACTGCAATCGTCGATCGGATCTGCTCCAGGACAGCGCGAACAGGCTCGACCAGATCTTCCGCTCTCGGCGTCAATTCCATTGTGCGGCCTTTGAGAACGAGCAGGTGGTCCCCGAAGTAGTCTCGCAGACGTCCGAGCGCGCTGCTTGTGGCCGATTGGCTGAGATACAGCCGCTCCGCAGCATTTGAAACGCTGCGCTCGGTCAGCAAAACATCAAGCGCCACAAGCAGGTTGAGATCGAGCCTGTCGAACCGCATCATCATCCCCTATTCTACCGCTGCCGCTCAAGGCGGCTTTTGTTTCAGAAAGACGATATTGCATATATTGCACACGAGTGCAATATAGGGTCGATGGCTCGCTCCAATCCCGTCACCGCAAAGGATGTCGCCGATCTCGCTGGCGTATCGCGCTCGGCCGTGTCCCGCACATTTACGCCGGGAGCCAGCGTCTCAGCGAAAACCCGGATGAAGGTGGAAGAAGCGGCACGTCGCCTTTCCTATTCCCCCAATCTGATCGCGCGGTCGCTCATAACGCGGCGGTCCGGCATTGTGGGGCTAGTGCTCAGTCAGATGGACAACCCGTTCTACGCGGCTCTTGTCGATGCATTGGGGGAGAAGCTGGCCGCATCTGGCAAGCGGCTGATGCTGTTTTCCGGCACCGAGGGTCCGCGGGTCGAACAGCAGATAGAGGCGCTGCTGCATTACCGGGTGGAAGCTCTGATGATTGCTTCAGTCACCCCGTCGTCCGCCCTGCTGCAGCGTTGCCGTGAGGCCGGCGTTCGGGTGATCCTGATCAATCGCTCCACTGACGAGGCGGATTGCTGCACCATAACCTGCGACAACGAGGACGGCGGCTATCAGATCGGGCGGCAGATGTTGGCAGAGGGCTGCCGTCGTCTGGCTTTCGTTGCCGGGGTCGAGGCCAGTTCTACAAGCCGCGAAAGAGAAAAAGGGTTCTCCCGCGCCATTTCGCAAGCGGGCGGGCAGCTCGTTGCGCGGGCGTGCGGCGATTATGATGCTGCGGTCACGCGGGCGGCTGCCCGCCGGATCCTGGCGCTTGCGGAACCTCCCGACGGTATTTTCTGCGCGAACGACCTTATGGCGCTTGCCTTTCTCGACGTTGCCCATTGCGAATTCGGGCTGACGGCGGGACATGACTTCGCCCTCTACGGCTTTGACGATATCGCGCTCGCGTCTTGGCAAAGCTTTCGATTGGCCACCTTCAGTCAGCCGGTCATAGCCATGGTGACCTGTGCAGTCGAAATGCTGCATTCGGCCGATACCGGAACAGGCCAGCGGGTGGTGTTGCCGGGCAGGCTGATCGAGCGGGAGAGCGGCCGCCTGTCTGCGGTCAGGCGCAATCCAGCCTGAGGCCGGGCAGAAAAAGCTCCGTTTTCCCGGCTCAAATGATCACAGCGCCGCCATTATCAATGGCACAGATAGTCTGCGTTGAGCGAATGCGTTTTACATCGGCGCTTCGCTGATGATCTTTGACCGGTCTGAGCGGGAGAAAATACATGGGTGTATTGGGTGTCGAAAGCGTCGTGTTCGGCGTGTCAGATCTTGCCGAAAGTACGGGCTTCTGGCGAGATTTCGGCCTGCCGGTCGAGTACCTTGACGATACACAGTCCGTTTTCACGATGGCGTCGGGAAGCCGGGTGATCCTGCGCCTGCATGGCGACCCGCGCCTGCCCGCTCCCGACCCGTTTGCGGGGGATGGAATCAAGGAAACTGTCTGGGGCGTCGACACTGTGGAAGCGCTCGAGCGCATCGCCGCCAGCCTGGCTGGCGAAGTCCCGGTGACCCGCGACGATGACGGCACCGTGCATTGCCGATGCCCTGATGGTCAGCCCATCGCCATTCGCCTGTGGGCAAAGCAAAAAGTCATCAGTGAAGCGAGTCCCGTCAACACGCCGGGTTCCTTTCCCCGGCTCAATCAGCATCGGATCTGGCGACACAAGGCGATCCCGAAGACGATAAACCATGTCGTTTTCTTTTCACCCGACTATGTTGGCAGCTTCGAATTTTACGAACGTCATCTTGGCTTTCGCTACACGGACCATTCCAAGGGCGTGGGCATCTTCGCGCGTGCGGACGCGACGTTCGAGCATCATTCCATCTTCTGGGTGAACTGCGATCTGCCGTTCGCGCCCGATCATTTCAAATTCATGCACATCGCCTTCGGGATGGACGACATCGACGAGGTCATGCTCGGCGCGAATATCATGGAGGCCAAGGGCTGGAAGAACGAGAGCGTCAACGCCTCGGGCGGCATTTCCCGCCACCGGATTTCGAGCGCGATCTACTATTATTGCGATATTCCCGGCCATGCAGGCGAGGCAGAATATCATGCCGACAGTGATTATCTCGATGACAATTGGGTGCCCAGGGCATGGGACTTCCGATTTGGCTCCCTTCTATGGTCGAACAAAGCGCCGCCGATTTTCAGGGGTGATGATATTCCCTGGGACATGAGTTTCGATGCAGACCGCGCGAGCTTTGAGCCCTATCGCAAACAAGCGCCTGGCAAGCGCCTGGTGTCGGGTCAACTGGCGAACATGACCGCCGAGGATGAGCACGGCATCTAGCATTACAATTGCGCATTGAGTGAAACTCTGATTCAAAAGGTCTCCTTAGCAAGGAGGCCGTGGATGCCGGCAGGTGTGAATTTTCTGCCCGATTGTTTGGGTCTCATCTTCGTTCCTTCGTCACTACGACGAGACCCAAATCCTCCTTAAATCACAACCTCAAATCTGTGCCATTGGTGCTGACGGGGAACAAATCGCTCAGGTGACCGCCCGATTATGTGAGCGTCATAAGGCTCGCATTGCCGCCCGCTGCTGTGGTGTTGATGGAGGTCGAAACTTCCTCAAGCAACCAGTCGAGTACAATGGGCTGAGCTTGCCCGCCATACGCCGTAGACATGGCGTGGACGGGAACGATCGACCCGGGCCGGTCAGCCATCGCTCGGACCATGGAAAGGATATCCGCACTTCCTCCCTCAATAAGAACACCGGCCAATGGTTTGTCCATCTTTTCGGAAAGTCTGGCCAACACGCGCGGGGGAAGGCCAGCGGGAATTTGCTCTCCGTCGATCACGCCTTCACACCCGGTGGCGAGCACGGCAGCGATTTGCTTCAGCAGCCCAGCGTCCGTTTGTGCTTGCAGCAAAATGCGGCCACGCGGGTGGAGAGTATAGAGATTTCGCTCGCCCACCGGTCCCGTCAGTTCGATGCTCTGGCCGAGCTTTGAGCATGAGCCAAAGGCGCGCGCCTGCCTGGCTAAGGCTCCGGCGCCGCGTTCTTCCAGCCAGCCTATGAAATCGGCGAGAGCGCGATCTATCGGCCCCAATGCTGGAGCCTTTACAACTGGTGGATCTTGCACCAGTCGCTTGAGATAAAGCGGTCCACCTGCCTTGGGTCCGGTGCCGGAAAGACCACGCCCGCCGAACGGTTGTACGCCGACAATCGCGCCGATAACATTGCGGTTGATGTAAAGATTGCCCGCTTTGATGCGACTGGTTGCATGCGCGATCGTCTCATCGAGCCGCGTGTGCAGGCCGAAGGTGAGACCATAGCCGGTGGCGTTGATTGCATCGATCAGCCCGTCGAGACCATCGCGCTTGTAACGGATGACATGGAGCACAGGTCCGAACACTTCGCGGGTCAGGTCGGCAAGGCTGTCAAGTTCGATGATTGTGGGAGCGACGAACGTGCCTTGGGCGGCTTCGGAGGGCAATGCGATTTGCTCGACCGGCCTTCCCTTCGCACGCATGGCTTCGACATGCGCATCGATATTGGCCTTGGCCTCCGCCGAAATGACCGGACCGATATCGACGGAGAGGCGCTCGGTGCTGCCGATGCGCAATTCTTTGAGCGCGCCTTTCAGCATCGCCAGTGTGCGATCTGCAATCTCCTCTTGCAAACACAAGATTCGCAGCGCCGAGCAACGTTGCCCGGCACTATCGAAGGCCGAGGCGATCACGTCAGCTACCACCTGCTCGGCAAGCGCAGAGGAATCGACGATCATCGCATTCTGTCCGCCGGTTTCGGCGATTAGGGGAATGGGCTTGCCCTGCGGCGACAGGCGAGTGGTGAGCTGCTTCTGGATAAGCCGAGCAACCTCCGTGGAACCAGTGAACATCACGCCTTGGGTTTTCGGCGCTGCGACCAAAGCTGCACCGATGGCGCCATCGCCACAGATCAACTGTAACGCGTCATTCGGCACGCCCGCCGCATGAATCAAGCGCACGGCCTCGGCGGCAATCAGAGGCGTTTCTTCAGCTGGTTTGGCGAGAACTGGATTGCCCGCGACCAGCGCGGCGGCGACCTGTCCAGTGAAAATGGCGAGCGGGAAATTCCATGGGCTAATGCACACGACTGGGCCAAGCGGCTTTGTCTCGCTTAAGGTTGTGTGCGCCTGTAGCGCATAATAACGCAGAAAGTCGATGGCCTCACGCACCTCTGCAATCGCGTTAGCTGCGGATTTTCCCGCCTCACGGATTGTCAGACCCATGAGCATTGGCATCCGCGCCTGCATAGCGTCGGCTGCACGGTCCAGCATGGCGGCGCGGTCTGTCACCGGTATGGTGGCCCAACTGGAGGCTGCGGCTTGCTCCACTGCTGCCCGCACCTGATCGGGTCGACATCTCGCGCACCGTGCCGACGACATCGTGATGATCGGCGGGGTTCACAACGGCCCGCTCCTGCCCCATGTCGCCAGCTATCCACGGCTGCGTTGCGCTTTCCCTAAGCGCATGGCCAAGCGCCGCCAGCGCGCCTTCGTCGCTGATATCTATCCCTGCCGAGTTACGCCGATCGGGATAGAGTACGCCGGGCAATGCGATCAGGTCATGCTTGGTCCCCGGGTACGCCATCTCGCGAACCTGTTCGACTGGATCGGCGATCAATTCGTCGATGGAGACGGCGGGGTCGTTGATCCGGTTGACGAAGGAGGAGTTTGCCCCATTTTCCAGCAAGCGACGAACGAGATAGGCGAGCAATGTCTCATGCGTACCGACCGGCGCATAAATGCGGCAGGGGCGATCCAGCATCTTTTTCCCCCCCCCCCCTCCGGTCCCAACCACTTCTTCATATAGCGGTTCGCCCATGCCGTGGAGGCACTGGAATTCATAATCGTCCGGGGCGAAGTCTGGCCCGGCCAGATGATAAATGGTGGAGAGGGTCTGCGCGTTATGCGTCGCGAACTGCGGGAAGACGACATCGCGTTGGCCAAGCAGCTTCTTTGCGCAGGCGATGTAGGCAACGTCGGTGTGGACCTTGCGGGTGTAGACCGGAAAATCCTTTAGGCCATCAACTTGCGCTCGCTTGATCTCGGCATCCCAATAGGCGCCCTTGACGAGGCGCACCATTATGCGTCGGCCGGACCGACGGGCCAGATCGATGATCCAGTCGATCACAAACGGACAACGCTTGCTGTACGCTTGCACGACAAAGCCAAGACCATTCCACCCGGCCAGCGCAGGATCCAGCGTAAGGCTTTCCAGCAGATCGAGCGACAGTTCCAGCCGGTCCGCTTCCTCCGCGTCGATGTTGAAGCCGATGTCATAGCCTTTGGCGAGGACAGCGAGCGCTTTCACCCGCGGCAGGAGTTCATCGATCACGCGTTCGGCTTGGCTGCGCGAATAGCGTGGGTGCAATGCCGACAGCTTGATCGAGATTCCCGGCCCCGCAAAAATGCCGCGTCCCGCCGATGCCTTGCCTATCGCGTTGATCGCGTCCTCATAGTCGCGGTAATAGCGTTGCGCATCGGCCGTCGTGGTCGCTGCCTCGCCCAGCATGTCATAGCTATAGGTAAAGCCCTTGGCCTCCTGTGCGCGCGATCGTTTCAAGGCTTCCTCGATCGTCTCGCCAATGACGAACTGCTCGCCCATCATTCGCATGGCGAGGTCGACTCCGCGCCGGATGACCGGCTCGCCCGCTCGAGCAATCAGCCGCGCAAGCGCCGCTGCAAGGCCGCGATCATCGGTACTTTCGACCAGTTTGCCCGTCACCACCAGACCCCAACTGGCAGCGTTGACGAACAGCGACCGGCCACTGCCCACATGGCTCCGCCAGTTGCCCCCTGCGATCTTGTCACGGATCAACGCTTCGCGCGTGGCGTCATCCGGAATACGCAGCAGCGCCTCGGCAAGGCACATCAGCGCGACACCCTCCTTGCTGGAGAGGGCAAACTCCTTGACCAGCCCTTCAACGCCACGCCCGGAAGGCTTCGCTCGCAACGCCGTGATCAGCGTCCGAGCGGTTTGCCGGGCTTGCTCTCGCATGTCGACAGGCAATTCGGCCTGTTCCAGCAGCGCACGGACACATTCCGGTTCGGTGCGACGATAAGCGGCAGTGATTGCGCGCCGCAGGGCGGATTGCTCGCGGATCGGCGGTGCGAAAGTTGCAAAAGGATGCGCTTGATTCATGGCGCGATTGCAAATCGGAGTGTTAAAAAGTCTGACATTTCACTGTTAATTCTTTGTATAAATAGATTTATGTTTGTTGTGTTCGTAGATCAAAAGAACGGAAATTTATCCATTGGCGGCCATTTTTCTTTCCCCGTATTTCCTGGGAAAGCTTTGGTCTCACTCTTGTTCAGCCTGTTCCCCGTCAGCACCAATGGCACAGATTTGAGGTTGTGATTTAAGGAGGATTTGGGTCTCGTCGTAGTGACGAAGGAACGAAGATGAGACCCAAATCCTCCAACGCCAAAAAGCCTGCCGAGCAGGTGGTGAAGGACATCCGGCGCGCAACCCGGCGGCACTTCTCGGCCGAAGACAAAATCCGGATCGTGCTGGAAGGCCTGCGCGGCGAATACAGCATTGCCGAGCTGTGCCGCAAGGAAGGCATAGCCCAGAGCCTGTATTACACCTGGTCGAAGGAGTTTATGGAGGCCGGCAAGCGCCGGCTAGCCGGCGATACTGCGCGCGCCGCGACCACCGGCGAGGTGCAGGATCTGCGCCGTGAGGCCCGAGCCTTGAAGGAATGCGTGGCCGATCTGACGCTCGAGAACCGGCTGCTCAAAAAAAGCATGATCGCGGGTGGGGAGGACGACGAATGAGGTATCCCGCATCGGAGAAGCTCGAGATCATCAGGGTCGTTGAGCAGTCGCACCTGCCTGCCAAGCGGACGCTGGACCAACTCGGCATCGCCCGTCGGACGTTCTACCGCTGGTATGACCGCTACCTTGAAGGCGGCCCGGAGGCGCTCGCGGATCGGCCATCGACACCGAGCCGGGTGTGGAACCGCATCGCGCCCGAGGTCCAGGACCAGATCGTCGAGATGGCCCTGGAGCAATCCGAGCTGTCACCGCGCGAACTGGCGGTGCGCTTCACCGACGAGAAGCGCTACTTCGTGTCGGAAGCCACGGTTTACCGCCTGCTCAAGGCCCATGATCTGATCACCAGCCCGGCCTATGTCGTGATCAAGGCAGCCGATCGCTTCCATACCCAGACGACGCGGGTGAACGAGATGTGGCAGACCGATTTTACCTACTTCAAGATCATCGGCTGGGGCTGGATGTATCTGTCGACCGTGCTCGACGACTTCTCGCGCTACATCATCGCCTGGAAGCTGTGCACCAACATGCGGGCCGAGGACGTGACCGACACGCTGGACCTCGCCCTCAAGGCCTCAGGCTGCGATCACGCCACGGTGCTGCACAAACCCCGGCTGCTATCGGACAATGGCCCCAGCTACATCGCCGGCGAACTGGCAGAATACATCGAAGCCCAGAAGATGAGCCATGTTCGCGGCGCCCCGTTGCACCCGCAAACCCAGGGCAAGATCGAGCGCTGGCACCAGACCCTGAAAAACCGCATCGTGCTGGAAAACTACTTTCTGCCCGGCGACCTTGAGGCCCAGATCGAAGCGTTCGTCGAACACTACAACCATCGGCGCTACCATGAGAGCCTGAACAACGTGACCCCTGCCGACGCCTACTTCGGCAGGGCCGAAACCATCATCAAGCAGCGCGAAAGGATCAAGCGACAGACCATCGAACATCGGCGCTTGCAGCACCGCAAGCTAGCCGCCTAATATCCAACCCCAGACGAGGCCGACCCTCCGCTAATCTGCGCCCCAATCTGCGCCAAATGTTCTGACGACGGACAGTGATGCCTGCTCGGCAATGATCCGCCTCCACGGTTATTGGCGTTCGACCGCGTCCTATCGGGTGCGGATCGCGCTGGGTCTCAAGGGTATTTCCTTCACGCAGGTTTCCCATGATTTGCGCAAGGGTGAGCAGTCGGCACGCGAATATCTCGCACTGAACCCGCAAGGGCTTGTGCCGGCGCTTGAGACCGAGGATGGTGTGCTGGGGCAATCGCCTGCCATTCTCGAATGGATCGAGGAAATCTATCCCGAGCCTCCGCTGCTGCCATCCTCACCGGCCGGACGCGCGCAAGTCCGTGCAATCGCAGCCACAATCTGCTGCGATATCCATCCGCTCAACAATTTGCGGATCATCACTTCGCTGAGAAACGATCTGTCCGCCAGCGAGGAACAGGTCAGCCAATGGATCGCGCGCTGGATCAGTTCGGGCTTCGCGGCGATCGAAATGCAGATTGCAGAGCATGGCGGCGAATTCACAGTCGGTGACCTGCCGACAATTGCGGATTGTTGCCTGGTGCCGCAAATCTATTCGGCCGAGCGGTTCGGGGTCGATCTGGATAGGTTCACCCTAATCCAGCAGGTGGCTGGAAATTGTGCGCAGCTGACAGCATTCAAGGAGGCCCATCCTGACGTCCAGCAGGACGCGCCTCTCATGCCTGGAACGTAACAGATGGTGCTGTCAAAGGGATGGCCAACGGGCTGAGCGGCGGCAATGCTTAGATTCCGAAAGATGACCCGCAGGGCGACGCAGCCAATTCGCTCCAGAAATTCGCCTCAGTTCATGCCTCCTTTCACAACCATTTCAATTCAGAACGTCACCTCGTCGATAGACAAACCTACAAAATTCGTCGCTCGGCTGCATTGGCCGAATGGCAGTCGCTTATACGCCGTCGATCGGCAACACGAAGTCGTGGCCCCACACATCCTTGATGTAATATTCCGTCTGATGCACTGCGGAACGCGCACCCGCACCATATTCAACCATCCAGCCTGATGGATTGAGCATGTAGAATGAAATCATGCGGTCATTGGCGTGCTTGCCCAGCGTTATCGCAATCGGCACACCGCGTTCTTGCACAATCTCGTGGGTCATGCCGACGTCATCGGTTTCCGTCACCTCGATCATCAGGTGGTTGATGCGCTTGACCTGCGGCCCCAGCCCAAAGGCGATTGTATGATCGCGGTCATTGCAATGCATGAAATAGGGCTTCAGTACCTGCCCGTTCGGCAGCTTTTGATGATATTCGATCGTGCCGCGCATACCCAGCGCCTTCGTATAGAAGCGCTCGGACTCTGCGAAGTCGTCGGACCGCACGATAATGTGCCCCAGACCACCGGCCCCGGTGGCGAACTTCCCGTGCATGCGGCGGCCAGGGTAAAAGGGCTTGTGCACATCAACTTGCGGGCCGTGGAATATTTCCAAAGGATTGCCTGAAGGATCCTCGAGCTTGAGCATTCCCAGAACATGGCGCTCCGCGCATTCCGCCTCGTTTGCGACACTGTAAGAGGCACCGTATTGTTCAAGCTGCTCGGCCATTTCCGCCAGTTCGATTCCGCCCGCAACGCGCAGTCCCAGATAGGCAAGGTCGTCCTCGGCATTGATATGCAGCGCAATGCGATGATGCCATTCGTCCATGCGCAAATAGACCCGGCCTTCCTCGCCTTCGTCCAGCCATTCCAGGCCGATGATCTCGGTCGCAAACGTCTTCCACGCCTTCGCATCAGAGATATTCAGGCCGAGATAGCCAAGCTCCGTGATCTGAACCATCTGAGTTCCTTTCTACTTATGCGTCGGCAGGAGAAATCTGTGCGAGCATGCGCGACACTGGTCACATTGGTTCACGCTGCGAATTTCAACTCGGCAAAGCCCATGCCAGTGAGCCAGGCCTGCATCGCCTCATAGGCAATCACTTCACCCTTTGCGCCCGGAAGCGCGCCCAAAGCGCAAAACCAGTTCTTGATTTCCATCCCGCCGTTGCCGCTTTCGCGCAGGATTTCCTCGTCAGTTAGTGCCAGCAGCGCCGCGGCATCGCCTTTCACGAACAGGTCGAGGATACGCAGGTCAAAATCGGCGTTTACCTGCCCCATGCGAGGTGTGCCGACCCAGTGACTCATACCGCCGGTGCCGAACACCACGACCCGGTCCTTGCCCGGCCAGCTTTCTACCGCGCGGCGGATACTTTCCCCGATCTCATAGGCCCGCTGGTTCTCGATGAAAGGCCGCTGCGTGCAATTGAGGTAGATAGGGATCGTCTTTATGCCGGGATTGCCCTTGACCGCGAACTCGTAGGGAACGGCGATCGCGTGTTCGACGGTAAGCGCCTTGGCAAAGGACCAGTCAATCCGATCGATTGCCCCTTGCGCCAATATGTGTCGGGCCAGCGGTTCATTGTTGGGAATTCGGCCCTTTTCAAGCGGGATCCAGTCCTCGATCGGCCCATCGATGTCGCCGACCGCAATCAGGCAACTTGGAATGCAATGCGGGCCGAAATTGGTGTAGTGATCATCGCTGATGATGATGACCGTATCAGCCTCAAGCTGGACCAACCGCGTCGCGATCGTCTCGAACGCCTTGAACACAGTGTCTTCCTGCGCCGGGTCCGCCATCCCCTTCAGCATTCCCGAAAGCGCGGGATTATGCGGCATCAAAAATCCGCCTACTATCTCAGCCATGAACCATTTCCTTTTCGATCGCTTGTAAGGCCCTGCCTAACCGACTTGTGCCGTCAGGCGGCGAGCACCCCGATGCCGCGATTTATCTTTTCGAGATATATGGGCATCTGCGCCGGGCCGTTGACACCGCTGTAGACAGACAAGAGCAGCAGCGGGCTGACATCGCGCGCGACGATTTCTTCGACATCCCAATCGAGAATCAGGTCGCGCTCTTCTTCATCGATGTTGAACTCACTCAGATAGCCGCGCGCATCCGCTCGGAAGCGTTCCATTTCCTTAGGGTCGGACAAGGCTACCCAGAGCGCCCGCTCAATGCTGTTCGTGCTCATTCAAGCCTCCACTGTCGCGGTGACGGCCGGTGCGCCCGCAGCAGCGGTGCGCTTTTCAGGCGAATTCAACCGCGGGATAACGCGCGTTCCATACAGCTCCCAGCTATGGGCAAGCTGCTCGACCGTGTTGTCGCCTGCGAAGACGACCTGGAAATGGCCGGCGCCGGTCGCCTCGCACTGATTTCGAATTGTATCGGCCACCTGTTCGGGTGTTCCGCCGATGAATTCGTCATCACCCATGGTGTAGCCGTGCGTTCCCGGGCTATCGAGTGCCTTGCGTGCGGGTGCTGCCATACGTTTGTCGTTCGCAGCAATCATGCTGCGGAAGCCTTCGGCATATGCGCCCGAGCGGCCCGCAGTCCCTTCCTCTTCGATCTCGAAGATTACCTGACGGCGCAGGCCCAGTTGGTCCGGCCCGGTTGGGTTGCCTACCTTGGCGGCTTCCTCGTTATAGGCGTCGAACACGTCCTTCACCTGGGCGTTCGGAAGGAATCCGGTCGCGATCTTGGCACCGCGCCGCGCGGCCTTGCGTGCGGATTCGATGCTGATGACAGTGGTCCAAACCGGTATTTTGGCCTGGATCGGACGTGGTACCAGGGCCAGGTCGTCGAAGTTCCAGAACTTGCCATGATGCGAGATTACGGGATTTTTGAGGCCAGCGTCGAGGATCTGCAGCGCCTCGTCGTTGCGCGCGCGCGCCTCGTCTGTGGGTAGCCCGATCTTCTGGAATTCGCCCGGAATGCCTGCCGCCGTACCGACCTCAAGGCGCCCGCCGGTGAGAATGTCGAGCATGCCGACCTCTTCAACCAGGCGCCAGGCGTTGTGATAGGGTAAGACCATCCCCATCACGCCAAGCCGCAGCGTCTTTGTCCGCTGCGCAATCAGCGGTAACAACAGGTTCGGAGAGGGGCTGTAGCCCCCGCCGAAATGGTGTTCGCTCAGCAGCAGGCCATCAAATCCCAGTCGCTCAGCGCTTGCCCACAGGTCAAGATAGGCGTTGAAATAGGGAACGATCTTTTGTGCATAGTTGGCGCAGGCCGCCTCGTTTGGGTTCGCGCCAGCGTTCAAGATCAGTTCTTCAATCTCGCGAGAGACAAAGAAGAATTCGAATGCCCAAGATTTGATCATGAGATATCTCCTAAGAATATGTTGCTTCAAACGGGCAGCGCCGAAGGCAGAAACCGGGCGATCATTTCGACGCTTTTTCCTCTCGCCAGATTCCAAGCTTTTCCTGAATCGTTCGGTCGGACGCACAGAACACGAAGCAATCCTCCTCCGCTTCGAAGGAACGCCATGTCCAATTGGGTGCGGACATGACATCCAGTTCTTCAAAGCGATGGCGCTTGCCGTCCACGATCATGCTGCCGCGCCCGTAAGGGACGCAGACGATCAGACCATCGGTCGATCGGATCGGCGCAGTCCGCGTACCGGCTGGCAGATAAGTCATCCAGGTGGAGATGGTCGGCATGGCCCAGCCACCATCGATCGGATTGGCATAGCGCAACGTCGCGCCCCAATGCGGATCAAGCGGAACTGCTGCTGCGATCTCCACCAGCGCGTCGCGCGCCCGCTCAAAGGGGTAATTGAACACCGGTGATGTTGCGCCGAAACGCGGCTCCGGTTCGATCGGCAGCATGGTGTGGCCGAACCGTGCCAGCGCGTCGCCTTCGGGACGCGACGCGAGGTGCGTCGCTTCGTTGTAATGCTCGAAAAAGCTGGTCTCGAAGAAGTTGATGATATGCGCGTCGAGAATGTCGACCCACGTCACCGGCCCGTCGGAATCATTGCCATGGTCATGCCATGTCCACGACGGCGTGATGACGAAATCGCCCCTGGCCATCGTCGTTTTTTCACCTGCGACGACGGTGTAACCACCCGAACTTTCCAATACGAAGCGCAGTGCCGATGCAACGTGGCGGTGAGCCGGCGCCGTTTCGCCTGGCAGGACGAGTTGAATCCCGGCGTAGAGTGTGCCCGTAGCCTTGCCCTGTCCCTGGAATGCGGGATTTTCGAGCATGAGCACACGGCGCTCTGCTTCCTCGGCCGAGATAAGTTCGCCGGCCTCCATCAAATAGGGCCGCACTTCCTTATAAGGCCAAACATGCGCGACCGTCCTGGGCGCGGGCTGTGGCGGCGCCATCTGCGCAATCTTGCCCCAAAGCGGTGCCATAAACTGGGCATCCAGCTTCGACCGGAACGCTTTGTTGCGTGTCTCGGAATCAGCTTCCGTCACGCTGTCAATGGTGCTGGCCATGTTATCTGCCTTTCACACAAGAATTGCATTTGCCCGCCGCAAGGCGGAGCCGGCTCACAAGAAGAACAGTAGGTTCTTGCTGCTGACCACGCGTTCGAGCAGATCGATGCGGCGGCTGACGATGCGGAACACACCCTCCTCCACCTGTCGCACCATGTCCGTGCGGCGATAGACAACTTCGCTCTGTTCGTAGCCGCGCCGGTAACGATAGGCCTTGCCGCAGCTGAGCACTTCGATCAGATCGCCGGTGGAAGCCTGAAACGCTTCGACGTTAGAGACAAAGCGCACAAGCTTTTGCGGCGGGTCCATCATCCATTGCAGGCCGGTCTCGAACTGGCGGACGCGCATATCGAGTGCGGTCAGTTCGTCATCGTAAACGAATACCTCGCGCTCATTTTCAGGCGTCTTGTCCTTCAGATAGCGTTCGTCACGAACGACCATCTGATAGTGAATGCCCGGATCGGCCATCGTGTCGATCCACTCGCGGAACCGTTCCTGATCGAGCATTCGCGCCTCACGATAGAGGAACCGCTCGATATCCTGGTGTAACTCCCTTGAAACGGGCTGCTTCCCTTGCATCTGCGGCTCCTGTGAACGGGGCAAAATATCCAGGGTCATCCGAGTAACTGCTCCTTCCAGTTCGCGCTCTTCTGCTGGAGTTCATTCCAATCCCCAGATTTCAGACAGTCGGCGTAGAAGCGGTAGAAGCCGCGGATCGACAGCTCGCTGACCATCTCGGCAACTACGCCCGGATATTGAGGATCCTCGCGCGCGAGACCCAGACCCAGCTGAGCGTTCAGTTTGCCCTGACGGGTGAAATAGCCCTGGTTTGGCTGCGTCGAATATTCGAAGTTGTCCATGTCATCGCCCTCGAGGATGCCGGCCATGCCGAACGTGCGATTGACTGAAATCTTCATCCTGCGCTTGGCCTCATCAGACATCCGCTTTTCCGCGATTACCCAGGACACCACCTCGATCTTGTCCGGGCCGATCGGGTGCCAGACCTTGAAGACGTTAAGCCCAATCAGATAGGAACAGTTCGGAAAGATGGTTCCGTCCCACATCGAGGTATAGAGATTGGCGTAGGCCTCGCCCTTTTCGGGTGGGATATCCTCCGCCCTGCGCATCGGGATCATGTCGGCAAGTTCGGGCGAAACCTGATCGCGAAGCGAGGCATGATGGCTGAATTGCGCCGCATGGCCGGAGCCATAGCGTGAGGTCGCTTGCATCCCCATGCCGGACTTGAAGTCGACCACCGGCGCGCCCAGGACCTTGAGGATCGACCCGTGGGTCATGCCAAGGTGATAGACATCCCCGACAAATCCCTCGGGCGGCAGCTTCCAGTTGGTGTGGACGATGGAGCGGGCCGGAGGTCCCAACAGCTCGATGCCGCCGGGGATGTCGGTCCAGATATCTATGTACCACTTTTCGTCGCCGAGATAATCCGGCAGGCTCAGCACATCGGGATCCATGCAGCCAAACACGAAGCCCTTATAGCTTTCGACGCGGGGAACTTCGCGCAGGCCCCACTCGCTCTTGTCGAAGCGTGGACCGTAGACTGATTTCTCAAGCGGAACCGTCTTCAGTTCGCCATCGGTAGCGAACTGCCAGCCGTGATACATACAAGGAAGCGCCTTGGCGTTCCCGGCCTCGGCAAGGCACAGCCGCATTCCACGATGGCGGCATTGATTGAGAAAGGCCTTGATGCTGCCGTCCTCCTGACGCCAGACGATAACCTCGTCCTCGGCCATCTTCGTGACAACATAATCGCCCTGGTTGGGCAGCTGGCTTTCATGGGCCAGGAATAGCCAGCAGCGGCCGAAAACCCGCTCCAGCTCAAGCTCGTAAACGTCGCGATCCCAGAATATCCGGCGATTTTGCGTACCGGCTTCCGCATCGACCAATTCATCAATATTCACGACATCTCTCCGCAAGCTGTCTTATCTGTATTATCCGATGTTCTTCGATACCTGTTATAATATGTTAAGAGTCGAGCTGATTTGATTTGCATCAATTCCGCACGATTTACTGGTCTAGCGGCATTGTCTTTCGTGAGGTGAGGTGGCGCTGGATGGCGAAGGTGTTGTAGATTGCGGAGTGGGTTGAAACGAAACGCTGAGCCTGCCCTTGGCACTTGAACCGCGGCATCTTTCGTTCGCGTCGCCACATGGGCATGCGTTAATCGCCGATGCGCACTACCATCTCGTCGATATGCCAAACACAATCGGCCCGGCAGCGCTTGCGCCGGATGTTGGCGGCGATCGTCGGACCGAACTTGTTTGCCCAGCAGCGGACGGTCTCGTAAGTGACATCAATACCGCGCAGGGCGAGCATCTCCTCGACTTCGCGCAGGTTGGTGGTGAAGCGGAAATAGAGCCAGACTGCGAGCCGGATCGTGTCAGGTGGAAAGCGGTGACGCTTGAACGATATGGGCTTCATAGCGCTCTGTTTAACAACAAAATTCTTCCAAGTTGAGACGAGTTGCGGTTAGCCTGACAGCTCCCGGCAAATCCTTGCGGAATAAGTTCAGCAGGGTCTCGCCCGAATTGCGCCAACCGGAGACGAGTTGCCATCGGACCGACAGCACCAGCGGAAATAGGGCCAAACCGCTGGCCGGATCCTGCAAGCCGGGAACAGGAGGCACCTGAAGGATGGCAGGTTCCTTCCTGTTCCATTGATTGGCCAGGCCCCGGATTTTGGGCGGAAGCCAAAGCTTGGCTTTCAGCGCCGGACAGAGCGGAACCTTATTGACACCGGTATCATAGACGCTTATCTCACGATTCGGAACCACGGAGAATCATTGGGTCAAATAATGACACCGGTGGCAAAAACGTGGTAAAACTGGCCTTATGGAGGGGGTGTATCATGAAATCGTTCGGTCAAAGTGCATGTGGAGCGCAGATCTGTCTTGGGTCGGCAAGCAAGCTCGCCATTTCAATCCTGCTTTCAATGGCTGCGTCAAGCGTCGTGAGGGCGCAGGATACGCAAGAGACAGACGCAGTTTCCAGTGGTGCTGAGGCTGCAAAAGGCGGCGACAACGAAATAATCGTGACAGGCTTTCGCGCGTCGCTGATCGAAGGACAGGAAAACAAGCGGAACGCGGTCAATGTGACCGAGAGCATCGTGGCTGAAGACATTGCCAAGATGCCCGACCTCAATCTGGCCGAGTCGATTCAGCGCATTCCCGGCGTCGCGATGTCGCGCGAAGGCGGCGAAGGGCGCAACATCACATTGCGCGGCTTTGCCCCAGATTTTACGCGGACCACGCTCAATGGAATGGAAGTGCCAGCCAGCAGTGACGGCCTCGATTCCGGCGGCTTCACCATCAATGCCGGGCGCGCATTCGACTTTCACATCTTCGCGTCGGAACTGTTCAACCGGATCGATGTGCAGAAATCGCAGCGCGCGTCGATCGAGGAAGGAGGCATTGCCGGAACGGTCGATCTCTATTCGGCCAAGCCATTCGACTATGATGGGCTTTCGCTCGTTGCATCAGGGCAGGCTGGCTATAATTCTGTAACCCGCAGCATCGATCCGCGCATAGCGGTGATGGCGAGCGACACTTTCGCAGATGGTGTGTTCGGTGTGCTGATTTCAGCTGCCTATTCCAAGCGGACTGTGCGGCAGGAAGGCTTCGGCACCGTTAGGTGGACATCGCCTTTTGCAAATGGTGACTCATGGGCAGACACCAATCCCAGCGTCACCGGAACACCTGATGGCAGTTGCGGTGCTGCCGACCCACTCGATTGCCTGTGGGCGCCGAGGCTTCCGCGCGCCGACTATTTCGGAAACGATCAGAAGCGGCTTGGCCTTACAGGTTCGCTGCAGTTCCGCCCGAGCGACGGAATTGAGCTGACGCTCGATGTGCTGCATTCCGAATTGGACAATGATCGCCTGAGCTACAATTCCATGGAATGGCTGCTGACGCACGGCGATCCCGGCAATTATACCGGACAGACGCCGCTTGATTTCGTGGTCGGTCCTGATGGACGGCAGTTGGTTGCTGCAAGCTTCGATGATGTCACTTCCTGGTATGAAAGCCGCAATCAGACATCCAAGTCAAAGTTCGATCAGGCCGTTCTTTCCGGCACATTCCAGCTTACCGATCACATCAAGTTGAACGGTATGGCCGGCTGGGCTCGCGACAATGCCGATCGTTATGAGCTGCGCTTCTATTCCCGCTCCGACCCGCATCACTATGCTTATGACTTCACCGAAAATCCTTATGTTGCTGTGGTCGATTACGGAAACTGGGATCCCAATGATCCGAACAGCTTCGTAAATGCGATCACCGGCGCAAATCGCACCAACAACGTCAAAAAGGACAATTTCACGACCAAGGCCGATCTTGCCTATGAAGGGGACAAGTTCACTGTCCAGACCGGCTTCGCCTATAACGACAGGAAAGTCGAATATAGCGAAGCTGCGGGCGCGAGTGCGAATTTTGCGCCGCAATCCTATCTGATCCCGTTTCCCGTCTCGGACTTGGGTCGCGGGCTGAGCAACGCAACATTGGTGCCTTTCGCTGTTATTGATTTCAACAAGATTGATTCAAGTGTGCTGAACCCTGGCTATACCGACAATGTCGGGGCGGGTTGGACTGTCACCGAACGGACGCTGGCTGCCTATATTGAGTTCAGTGGTGAAGTTCCGATCGGCGATATGCTGCTCAGAACTGATGCGGGCTTGCGTTACGTCAAGACCATGCTGACATCCGGAGCCGTATTGAACGGCACCCCCGTTTCGGTTGATCATGATTACGACAACTACCTGCCCTCGCTCAATTTGGCGCTGGAGATCACGCCCAATCTTACCGCACGCTTCGCCTATGCGCGCAGCATGACCCGGCCCGGGCTGAGCACGCTCAATATCGCCGGTCCGCAATTCGGCTATACGACCCGGACGGTGAGCAATCTCGGCAATCCGTTCCTGAAGCCTTACCAGTCGAACGATATCGACGCCGCGCTGGAATGGTATACGCCGAATGGCGGTCTTGTGGCGGTCGGACTGTTCAGCAAGGACATCGTGACCTCACTGAAGACCGATGTCGTTACCCAGATGGTCGATCCCGCCTATTGGCCGGCGATCTATGCCGATCCGCAATATGACGCATCCTTTAACGCGGACCCGGCGCTGGTTCCCTATACTTTCACGATACCCGTCAACAGCGACAGCGGAAACAGCGTCAAGGGCATCGAAGTGACCCTCAATCAGCCGTTCACCTTCCTGCCCGGTTTCCTGTCCAACTTTGGTATCGCGGCAAACTATACCCATGTCTCAGCGCAGGATTCGACTGGGCTCTCGCCCAACTCCTACAATTTGACCGCCTATTACGATCAGAAGAACTTCGGAGTCCGGCTGTCAGTAAACAAGCGGGACGATTATCTGCTGTCCGAGCCGGGCGGGAATGGTCATGTGCAGGAACGCAAATATGGCCCCACGCATGTCGATTTTTCGGCCTTCTACAACCTCTCCGACAATTTCTCGATCAGTCTCGAAGGGATCAATATCACCGACGAGAAGGAACTTATTTACGGGACCGGTCAAGGCGACCAATATCTGTTCCGCGAATATAGCCACACTGGGGCGCAATGGTTCATTGGCGCACGTTTTACCTATTGAGGACATGGTTTCTGCAGCAGCAGACCGCCAGCTGACGGCAGCAGATTGCCAATCGATCGGGCAATCTGCTGCTGATTAGTCTACTGCGCGGTTAGGAGGAGTGGATGCGAAAACCCGGCATCGGGTGCATGATTGCGGTTCTGGCCGGGCTGGCTGGCTGCGTTGGCCCGACCGACGGCACGATACCGATTGATGACAGCTATACTGTTTCCAGTCGCTATCTGTCGAACCGTGAGCAACATCCTGAACTGACTTTGCCTCGGGTCACCATGGTTGATGGGCAGACGATCCTCTTCGATCGGCTCTATCGGACTATCGGAAGCCGGGAACTGCATCTGGATGCATTTTTGCCGCCACCCGGCAAGGCGCGGCGTCAGGCGATCGTCTTGTTGCATGGCGGTGCCTGGCGATCCGGCAACAAGTCCAATTTCTATGCGATTGCGAGCCTGCTTGCCCAGCGCGGCTATGCGGTCTTTTTGCCCGAGTTCAGGCTGGCACCTGAAGCACGCTATCCAGCCGGAATGGTGGACATAAATGCCGCGATCAACTGGGTGAGTTCCCACGCCGATGAATTCGGCTTTGATCCTGGACGGATTGCCGTGGGCGGGGAATCGACCGGCGGACAGATGGCAGGTCTGATCGCCTACACCGGCGGCAGTACGATGTTCACTGCAGATGGGCGCCCGGCGGCGCATCTCAATGCTCTGATCGACATTGATGGCGTGCTCGACATGACGGCGCCGCTTGCGCTCCAAAATGAAAACCGTGGCGGCGCAAAATCGCCGGCGGCGCTTTGGCTGGGCGGTTCTTTCGAACAAGTCCCGGAGAAATGGCGCGAGGCGAGCGCTGCCAGCCACCTCAGTGCGGATTCCCCGCCCACCCTGGTGATCAGTGGCGGGCAAGCGCGCTTTACTGCCGGGATCGAGGACGTCCTGCCCAAGCTGACCAGCCTGGGCATTGGCAATCGGAACGTAAACTTTCCGGGCCTGCCGCATACTTTCTGGCTGTTTGAGCCCTATGCGAGCCAGGTTGTCGAAGCGATCGATGATTTTCTCAGGCAAGCGGGCGACATTCAGCCCGCAGGCTCTGCGCTGCAAACGGGGGAATAGGTGCGGTGAAACGATTTGCCGGTTTCGGGCCGTTGCTGCTCGCCAGCCTCTCAGCCTGTGCAACGATGTCTGGCACGCCAGCCAGCGAGCTGCATGTCCGCCATGATTGCGCGGCGCTGGCCAACTGCTTCACGACCATCCAGGCGGCGGTGGATTTCGCCCAGACGGAATCGCTGCCGACATTTGTCAGGATTGATGTGGGCGCGGGCAATTTTGACGAGAAGGTTGTCATAGCTCGAGGCAATTTGTCATTGGTAGGGCAGGGGAAGGGCAAGACCAAACTCGTCCATGGCTTGGTCGCCGAATATGCCGGGCGCTATCACCGCGATGGATGGGGCACGGCTGGTTCGGCGACTCTCACGGTCGATGCCGATCGGGTGACTATCAGCAATATGACTGTCGAGAACAGTTTCGATTATCTTGCCAATGATGCGCTGCCACCGGGCGATCAGCGCAAGATTGGCAATTCTCAGGCCCTGGCGCTCTTGCTCGACATACATAGCGACCGGGTGATGCTCGATCAGGTGGCGTTGGTCGGCTATCAGGACACGCTCTTTGCAAATGGCGGCAGGGCCTATGTCCGCAACAGCTTTATCTCGGGCAATGTGGACTTCATTTTCGGTAACGGTTCACTGTTGATCGAGGGCAGCGAACTGCAATCGCGGCGACGCGCCGGGGACGAGGCTGATGGATCGTTTCAATCCTATATTCTTGCTCCTTCCACGCCGATTTCTCAGCCAGTGGGGATCGTCGTCTATCGTTCAAGGCTGACGCGCGAAGACGGCGTTCCTGACGGATCCGTTGCGCTGGCGAGGCCCTGGCATCCCACCACTCGTTTTGCAGATGGGCGCTATGCCGATCCCGCCGCGATCGGTCAGGCAGTTTTCATCGACTGTTTCATGGACGCTCATATCAACGAGGCGCATTGGGCAAGCATGCCGGGCACCGCGCATGATGGCAGCAAGACGGACATCTTCCGGCCGCAGGATTCACGCTTCTGGGAAAGTGGCTCCAGCGGTCCGGGTGCGCGCAAATCCGATATCGGGATCGCCTGGACGCCTGCCATGACGATCGAGCAGATCCGGGACTATTTCTTCAAGGACTGGCAACCCTGACACAGGCAGAAGAGGCGCGTCGCGGCGCGCCCCTCACTCAGGCCTGGGGCAGATCGAAGGCCGTGGTCAGCGGCGCTGGCGACTCTGGCAGGTCACCAAGGAGAACCCAAGGCAATTAGACCCGGATCGTCACCGGAGCCAGCTTCGGGCTGAGCAGATGGACCAGCAAAAGCGCAATGGCATAGGCGCTGGCGCAGATGGCAAAGAGAACCTCGTAGCTGCCAGTTTTATCGAGAATATAGCCTGTAAACAGGGCCATCCCCATTCCGCCCAATGCGCCAACTGTTCCCCCGATCCCGATCACGGAGCCGACCGCGTTGCGCGGAAACACGTCAGAGGGAAGTGTGTAGAGATTGGCGGAAAAGGCCTGATGCGCTGCTGTTGCAAGGCCAATCACACCTACTGCGCCCCACAGGCTGTTGATGTCTTGTGCAAACCAGATCGGAATGACGCAAGCGGCCCAGAAGGCCATTGTCACTTTGCGGGCGAAGTTCGCCGTATGGCCTGCCTTGATCAAGCGCGAGGACATCCAGCCCCCCGCCACGCTTCCGAAGTCGGAGATAAGGTAAATCGCGGCAAGCGGCAGGCCGAATGTCTGGAGGTTCAGGTCATAGCGGTTGAACAGATAGCCAGGCAGCCAGAAGAGGAAGAACCACCAGATCGGGTCGATCATGAATTTGCCCAATGCATAGGCCCAGGTCTCACGCTTGCCCAGCAGGGCAAGCCAGCCGATGCTGCCTGCGGCATCCGCAGGATCCTGCTGGATCCAGGCCAACTCCTTTGAGGTGAGGCGCTTGTCCTGCGTCGGGTGACGATAGGTGAACCACCAGACCGCGATCCAGGCGACCCCAAGAAAGCCGGTAATATAAAATGCCGCGCGCCAGCCAAAACTCAGCACAAGGAAAGGCACAAGCAAGGGCGTGATGATGGCACCAACATTGGCCCCGGCATTGAAGATGCCGATCGCAAATGCCCGTTCCATTCGCGGGAACCAGTCAGTTACCGCGCGGATTCCGGCCGGAAAGTTGCCCGATTCCCCTATGCCCAAGCCGAACCGGGCAGCAGCAAAGCTGGTCACGCCCGAAGCCAGGCCATGCGCCATGTGGCTCACGGTCCAGATCATGATCGCGAAGACATAGCCCAGTCGCGCCCCGACCATATCGACGACTTTGCCGAAGCTGACATAGCCGACCGCATAGGCAAGCTGAAACCAGAATACGATGGTGGCGAAATCGCCTTCTGTCCAACCGAATTCGGCGCTTAGGGTGGGCTTGAGGACACCGATCATCTGGCGGTCGACATAATTGATCGCCGTGGCAGCAAAGAGCAGACTTACGATCAACCAACGCCGTCGGCCCACACGCTCTCCGGCGCGATGAATGAGCTCCTGCGTATCAATACCTTCGACCACCATTTCTCTCCCTGTCATGCCCGCTTTGGCGGATCACGGTGAATTTGATGCGCCTAAGCGGCGGCAATTGTGCAGGCGATTTCCCCTTGCCCTGCGAAGCGGGCACAAACATGGTCGCCTGGAGAGACCTCATGCACCCCGGTCACGGCACCGCTCGAAACCCACCAGCCGTCGAGCGGTGCGATCCCGCGCGATTTGAGGTTGGCAAGAAGGAAGCGAACCGCGCCAAGCGGTCCGTCGAGCATAGTCGCGGTCGTGGTCGTCGCCAGGGATATGCCGTTGACGAGTGTCTCGACCTCTATGTCTTTCAGGCGGTACCAATATTCCGGCGGGATAGGCCTGCCCAGCACCAAGCCGGCGTTATTCCCATGATCGGAAACGGTCACGCAGGGGCCATCTTCATTGATCAGGGCGTAGGGGGACGAAGCGATCTCGATCCCGATGCGAATTTCATTCACCCAGGCGAGAACTTCCTCGTTGCTTGAGGGCAATGCCTCGCCTTCGCGGACTCGCAATGAAATCATGAACTCCGCCTCGGCCGCAGCGAACCCGCCGGAGAAGACCGGCATGGCCGGTGGGGCAATTTCGCCATCGTGACCGGCATGGTCCACGATAGAGTCGGCGAAAATTGGTCCTATCAGGCGATTTGCACCAAGGATCGAATCGTCAGGCGGATTGATTCGGCCGACCTTCCAGCCGCCGACCGGGCGATTCCAGATGGCGAGCGCGGCATCCTGGATGCGATAGGCATGGTCCAGATCCACCGGTGCCATGCCGGGAAACAGCTTGATTGGCGCGGATTTGCGCCGTGCATCCACAAATGCCTGCGCAATCGCGCTGTCGTTGTCTGCCGCTTGCATTACGTCGCTTCTCCCAGCGGACTTCCCGATATAGGAAACCGGTGTCATTATTGTCTATTGCCTTGTTCAGGAGGAATCTGCAAGCCAGACGCTGGAGGGAACGCAAACAATGCCAGGCCTGCGCAAAAGCGACCAACAACCCACGATCAATGATGTGGCGCGCCTTGCCGGCGTGTCGAAGAAAACCGTCAGCCGGGTCATCAATCATTCGCCGCTGCTGAACAAGGACACGCGCGAACGCGTCGAAAAGGTTATTGCGGAGCTGGGCTATGTCCCCAATCCCCAGGCGCGGGCGCTGGCGTTGAGGCACAATTTCCTGATCGGCCTGCTGCACGACAATCCGAATGCGCAGATGGTGCTGAATTTTCAGGAAGGGGTGCTGGAGTCGATCCGCGATACCGAGTTTGCGCTGGTGGTCCGCCCGGTTGACCGCCATTCGCCTGAAATGCTCGATGATGTTCGACGCTTTCTGGAGCAGCAGCGCCTGTTCGGCGTGCTGATCCTGCCACCGATTTCCGAGAATGACGATCTTGCGGCCCTGTGCCGCGAATTGGGATGTGGCTATGTCCGGATGGGATCGGCCCAGCTCGACAAGGATGAGCATAGCGTCGCCTCGAACGATCGCGAGGCCGTTGGGCAAGCTGTCGATTACCTGGCTTCGCTGGGCCACAGGCGGATTGCCCTGATCGCGGGGCCTGACGGGTTCCGGTCTGCGCGAGAGCGGCGGGAAGGTTTCCTGGAGGCGATGGCGCGGCATGGCTTCCATTGCGGGACAGAGTTGGTGGCCCAGGGCAATTACACCTTCGAAACCGGGCGCACTGCGGCCGAGCGGTTGCTGGAAGCCAGTCCGCGGCCTACGGCGATCTTCGCCAGCAATGACGAGATGGCTGCCGGGGCATTGCACGCGGCGCGCCAAAGAGAGATTGACGTTCCGCAGGATCTCTCGCTGGTCGGCTTCGATGACACTGCCATTGCGGCGCATATCTGGCCGCCGATGACCACTGTTCGCTGGCCGATCGTCTCGATGGCGCGTGCGGCGGCGCTGAAGCTGGTCAAGCCAGACGAGGCCGCCGGTCAGCCCTCGCATTTTCTGTCCGATCTGGTCCGCCGGGCATCGGTTGCCGCGCCGCGCTCGCCAGCGGGCAGAGCATAGACCTTCAACAAGGGGGTTGAAACATGCTGCTCAACGCGTCTATTGATTGACACCGGTTACCATAAGCTTCGAATGGCTTCAGGAGAGTGAGCGCCCATGTTTCGCAAGACCTTCCACGCGACCCATCCCGACATGATGGATGCAGTTTCAAACGATGATCTGCGGGAGCGCTATCTTGTCGCCGGCATGTTCGTTGATGGCGAAATCAATCTGAACTATTCGCATAATGAGCGCTTCGTGATTGGCGGAGTAGTGCCGAAAAATTCGCCGATTGGACTGCCTGTCCAAAGCGAACCCAAAGGCTCGGCAGGGCGGCCATTTCTCGAACGGCGCGAAATGGCGGCAGTGAATATCGGCTCGGCTGGCGTGATCACCGTCGATGGGCAGCGTTTCGAGATGAAGAGCAAGGAATGTCTCTACATTCCAATGGGCTCCGAAAAGGTGCAGTTTGAAGGCCCCGGCGCGCGTTTCTATCTCGCTTCACTGCCGGCGCATCGAGCTTTCCCGATCAAGCATATCTCCCTCGATCAGGCGAACCCGCTCGCACGGGGCGATCTTGCCAATTCGAACCAGCGGACGATCTACCAGCTGGTGATCCCCGGCGTCTGTGACAGCGCGCAATTATTGTTGGGGCTGACGGTGCTGGAAGAAGGCAGCGTCTGGAATACCATGCCGCCACATCTGCATGATCGGCGCAGCGAGATTTATATGTATTTCGACCTGGCTGACGAGAGTGACCGGATCTTCCATTATATGGGCGAGCCCGATGCAATGCGGCACATCGTGATCGCCAATGAAGAGGCGGTGATCAGTCCGCCGTGGTCGGTCCATATGGGATCGGGAACCAAGAAATATGCCTTCATCTGGGCGATGGGCGGGGAAAATCTCGACTATACTGATATGAATGTGCTCGACATCTGTCAGCTCAATTGAACCGGTCAGAAGAGAGGCACCGCAATGTCCAGCTTTGATCTTTCCGGCCGGGTCGCGCTGGTAACCGGCGCCAATACCGGGATTGGCCAGGGCATCGCTGTTGCCTTGGCGCAGGCCGGCGCCGATATCGCCGCTGTCGGCCGCACGCCGGCGGAAGAGACCGCCCGATTGGTGGATGCCGCGGGGCGGCGATGCCTGCTGGTAAAGGCAGATCTTTCGTCGATTTCGCCGGTGGCGGAGATTGTCGATGACGTTGCTTCGGGCCTTGGCGCGGTCGATATTCTGGTCAACAACGCCGGTATTATCCGCCGCAACGATGCCCTCGATTTCACCGAAGAGGATTGGGACGCGGTAGTCGATACCAATCTTAAAGTGCTGTTTTTCCTGTCGCAGGCGGTTGCGCGCCATATGGTGCATTGGTCGAGCCAGGGCGGGCGCCGCGGCAAGATCATCAATATCGCTTCGATGCTGACCTTTCAGGGCGGTATCCGCGTGCCGAGTTATACTGCCAGCAAGAGCGGCGTGGGCGGGCTGACCAAGCTGCTGGCCAATGAATGGGCGGCAAGGGGGATTAACGTCAACGCGATCGCCCCCGGCTATATCGCAACCAATAACACCTCTGCCCTGCAGGCCGACGAAAGCCGCAACCGCCAGATTGTCGAGCGTATTCCGGAAGGGCGCTGGGGCGATCCATCCGACATCGGGGGTGCGGCGGTATTTCTGGCGAGCGAGGCTGCCAATTACGTCCAGGGGCACATCCTCGCGGTCGACGGCGGCTGGCTGGCTCGTTAGCAGCAGGTGATGGACAAGCCAGTCGTCTTTTTCGGGGAGTTGCTGATCCGGCTGAATGCGCCCGGCAACAGCCTGCTGATGCAATCTCCGACTCTGGATATTCACATCGGCGGTGCAGAGGCGAATGTGGCCATTGGCCTTGCACGGCTGGGCCATTCATGCCGGATGATCAGCCGTGTGCCCGACAATCCGCTTGGCCGGGCGGCGGTCTCGTCGATCCGTTCCCACGGCGTCGATTGCTCCAAGCTCTCCTTCGCGGCTGGCCGGATGGGGCTGTACTTTCTTGAAGTGGGTGCCGGTCTGCGCGCTTCGAACATCCTCTATGATCGGGAAGGCTCCGCCTTTGCCCTTTCGCCCGCCGATGCATTCGATTGGGATGACCTGCTGGCCGGTACGCAGCTGTTGCACCTTTCAGGCATCACGCCTGCTTTGGGGCCGCAAATGGCCAGACATGCCCTGGCTGCCAGCCGGGCTGCGCGCAGACTTGGCATTGCGGTCTCGTTCGATGGCAATTTTCGGGCGCATCTATGGGACGCGTGGGACAGCGATCCGCACGCGATCCTGCTCGAACTGATCGGGGCTGCGGATATTCTGTTTGGGAACCACCGGGATCTGTCGCTAGTGCTCGGCCGCGAATTTTCCGGCGAGGGCGAAGATCGGCGGCGCGAAGCTGCAGAGGCAGGTTTCGCGGCGTTTCCTGACCTGAAGCTGATCGCTTCGACCGCCCGCCATACCTTCACAGCCAGCCATCACCGCGTCTCGGCCCGGGTGGATCTGCGCGAGGCGAGACATCAGACTCTGGAAGTTGACCTGACCGGCATCGTCGACCGGATTGGTGCAGGGGATGCCTTTGCCGCTGGGGTGCTTCATAGCTGGCTGAGGGGTGGCAATGCGCAGGAGATGGCGCAAAGCGGGCTCGCGCTAACCTGCCTCAAGCATTCTCTTCCCGGTGATGCCAGCCTGTTTGCGCAGTCTGATATCGACGCATTCAATGCAGGTGCGCTCGACGTGCGCCGCTGAGCGCCAACCCCTCACCCACCGCTTCACCCCGCGTTGGCGCGCATCGCCTGGTCCCGCGGTGAAAGGCTTTCTTGTGCGCCTGTCTTCTGGCCAGGATAAAGGCCGGAGCGCGGGGTCATGGTGTCAAGATTCCAGTCCCGCGGAACAAAGGCCGCATGGGTCGGGGCAATAACAGGATAGCCGCCCACCTCCTCTTCGGAATCAATCACCTCGCCGCGGCCTTCCGCGACATAGAACAAAATCCGGATTTCTTCCGGGCTGCGATCCCACGGCCGCGCACCGGCGCTGGCCAGCAGTGTGGTTTCGACCTCGCCGCTGGGCAGAATGTCGTACCCTGCCAGATTTGCCAGCGGCTTTTGTGCCTCGATCAGCTTGGCTTTCGTTTCGCCATATCTGCCGAACATGGGGAGGGCATTGCCGTGCAGATCGACCGCATCATTGTCCCGCCCGTAAAATGCGAGATCGCCCACCCCGCCAAGCATCAGGAATGGCAAAGCCGGAACAGTGTCATTGCCCCCGCGCAGCACGTTTCCGATGGCGGTGATCTGCCCCGCGACCGGGTCGTGGCCAGCCCATTCGAGATCCATCAAATTGTAATGCACCGCCCGATATTTCGGATTGTAGATCAGATTATTGATCATCAGCACCTGCGCGCCGCCTTTGACAAGCGGTGAGCGTTCAACATTATGCGCCCAGATATTGCGTTCGAACACGATCCCGGTGGTATTGTCGTGAACCAGCGAGCCTTTGGAATGCTCGCCCTTCGGATGGCTCGCTTCGGCGAGCCCTTCGGCGGCGATATTGTCGCGAAACACGATATCGTGGCTGGTTCCCTTGCGCCAATCTTCCACCGTATCTCCGCTGAAACGCGGCCCGCTGGCCGACATGTTTTCATCGATCGCCCACAGGAAGGTGCAATGTTCAATCACCACATTGTAGGCGGCGAGGGTGGAAAAGGCATCCGCCTCCCAGCCGCTGAACTTGGGCTGGCCGTCAACCCCGGTGAATACCCGGATATTGCTCAAGATCACGTCATGCGCCTTCACGTCGATGCCACCGCGCAGGATCGTGATCCCAGGGGAGGGCGCCGTTTGCCCGGCAATGGTCACATCAGGCTCGGTAATGGTGAGGGTGGAGCGCTGAAGATCGATTGCCCCGCCCACTTCGAAGACGATGATGCGTTTGCCCTTTTGTGCAAGCGCATCGGCCAGGCTTCCGGGCCCATCCTTGGCCAGGCTGGTGACCTTGATGATCCTGCCACCCTTTCCGCCCGTGGTCGGGTCAGCGGGATGTCCCGCTGCTGCCTGTGGGAGGAATCCGATGGCAACAAGGCCGGCCACGAAGATCGTTAAAAAGCCACGCATTTCCATCACTCTCCGGTTTGTTTGTCAGTACCTTGACAGAGAGGGACGCGGCTCGCAATAGTTTTTGACACCGGTTACCATAGATTGGATGGAGGATGCCCGGCGATGCTGACAGCGCGATTATCCGACAACACAGGCTCCTTGAACTGCACTTCGATGCACGCCCTGGCAAAGGTCTGGATCGGGCAGCCTCATGATCACAGCGCGACCCTTGAACCTTCTGATGCCGGGTGGGGCGCATGAATCCGGTACGCCGTTCGGTCCTTTCCGCTGGTCTGCTGCTGCCAATTATGGGGGTGTCACCGTCCCGGGCGGGCGCCTTCGTGCCAAATTCGTCGCAAGCCGATGTGGCTTCGCCGGATGGCATCCTCGAGCTCTGGCCAGATGGTTCCCCCGGGATGCCCGTCCAGTTGCCGGTTGAGAGGCTTGTCGAGCGCTCGTCCGATCCCTCGATGCCAGATCGCACGCTCAGCGGAATAACACGTCCCAGGCTGGCCGTGTTCCGGCCTGATCGCTCCAACGGAGCGGCTGTTCTTGTGATCCCCGGTGGTGGCTACAGGCATGTCGTGGTTGACAAGGAAGGCTACGAAATGGCGAGCTGGCTTGCCGCGCGCGGCTTCACCGCATTCGTTCTGTTCTATCGTCTTCCGGCCGACGGATGGGCAGCCGGTCCTGATGTTTGCCTCTCCGATGCCCAGCGCGCGATGCGGCTGATCCGCCATGCCCATTCGGAATTCCTCATCGATCCGGAGCAAGTCGCCGCAATGGGTTTTTCCGCCGGCGGGCATCTCTGCGCCGATCTGGCCGCGCGGTTTGCATTCCCTTCCTATGCTCGGGTCGATGTGGCTGACGAGCTCTCGGCACGGCCGGTCTGCACGGCGCTGCTCTATCCGGTGGTCAGCATGAGCATGCCATTGGCTCACGCGGGATCGCGCAAAATGCTTTTGGGCAAAGATCCGCCTGCCACATTGGAGGCCGCCCATTCTCCGCAACTCAATCTGCAGCCCGATACACCGCCGCATTTCATCCTCCACGCCGAAGATGATGGGGCTGTTGCGGTCGAAAACACACTTCTGCTCCGTGCCGCGCTCAAGGCGCATGGCATAGCAGTCGATACGCATTTGTTTGCGCAGGGCGGCCATGGCTTCGGTCTGCGCCGGGCAATTGGCAAGCCGGTCGAAGCCTGGCCCGATCTGTGGCTGCGCTGGGCAAAGACTTTCGGCATCGGATGAAAATTCGCCGATAGGATCAAAGGGTCTTGTCAAAAGGATGGCCCGTGAGGTGCGCCGCTGCTAGCCAGCCTGGATGAATCAGGCCGAAAATCCGTTCCGCTGCTTCCATTCTTCCCCTGAGATCATCCGCATGGTGGTGATGCTGTACGTGCGCTATCCGCTGTCATTGCGGAACGTCGAGGATCTTCTCTTCGAGCGTGGCTATGATTTCTGTCACGAGACGGTGCGACGCCACTGGTGGAACCAGTTTTGGGCCGATGCTTGCAGCCGAGATCCGGAGGCGGCGGGTGAGCCACATGCGCGGTTTCCGACACTGGCGCTGGCACCTCGACGAGATGTACGTGAAGATGAACGGCGAGATGGTTTATCTGTGGCGCGCGGTTGATCACGAAGGTGAAGTTCTCGAGTTCTACGTTACGAAGAGACGGGACAAATCCGCGGCTTTGGCGTTCATGAAGAAAGCTCTGAAGCGCCACGGGAAAGCCGAGACAATCGTCACTGACGGACTGAAATCCTACCCGGCTGCGACGCGCGACCTTGGCAACGAAGACCGTCGTGAGATGGGGCGCTGGCTGAACGACAGGGCTGAGAACAGTCACCTTCCATTCCGGCGAAGAGCAGCGGGCCATGCAGCGATTCAGGCGTATGAAGTCACTGCAGAAATTTGCATCCGGTACACGCTTCGTTTCACAATCACTTCAACTCGGAACGCCACCTCGTCGATCGCCAAACTTACAAACTTCGCCGCTCGGCCGCCCTGGCCGAGTGGCAAAATCTCGCGGCATGAATTACAGCTGATCCTGGCCCTCAGTGCACCCACTCGGAGACAAGTTGTCATCCGACTGACAGCACCCTGATCAGAGATGAGCTGATCAGAGATGAGTTGCGGTTAGACTGGCGGTGCCCAGCGTAGCAGTCGCTCCAGCTCCACGGTATGGCATTGTTTGCTTATGCGCGATAGAGGAGGTTGGAGATCGCCACACGTCTCGGATGAGGGTTTGCTTGTGAAGACTCCAAAGAAAACAAGAAAAAGTCGGACACGGGAAGATTGGATTAAGGCTGCTCTTTCTGCACTGGAGGAAATCAGCATAGAATCACTGCGTGTTGACGATCTTGCAAAATCTCTATCCGTTACAAAAGGTAGTTTTTACTACCACTTCAAAAACAGAAATGAACTCTTGCATGGGGTTCTCGAAGCGTGGGCGAATTTTATTCTGGTGGATGTGCGCAACTTCGCCATAAATTCGACGACGACGCCTCGCGGACAGCTTGAGCAGCTCATACGCATGGGAATCTCCCCGAATATTATGGTTCCAGGAGCTGCTATTGAATTGCGAATTCGTGAATGGAGCAAGCACGATCCAGAAGTCGCAAAAATGATTTATAAGGTCGATAAGTCAAGAATCGAATTTCTTGTGCCATTGTATATGTCTTTTGGGCTTAGCGAGGAAATGGCATATGAAAGTTCGTTTTCTCATATGGCTTATGTTGTAGGGCTGCGTGTATTGCTTAATAAGCGGCCGGAAAAAGAATATAACAGGGCGCTCGATATCGCGCTGAAGTTCCTTGTGCCCGCTCCGGATACAGATGGCCGCAAAGTGGACTGAAGCTTTGCGCCCGGATCCGTTTCCCGAAGCGTCAGGTGCAGCCGGCACTATTCCTCACGAATAACGAGATTCCGCCAGGCCATCCGGGCCCCTTCGGCCTGGAAGCCAATATTGCCAGGCTGGCGAAACTCGTGCTTCGTCACATTCGCGACGATCACGCTATTGAGCTTGATCGTCATGCGTCCGCCGAGCGATTCAATATCAACCTTGTTCCACTGACCAGTTGGGCGCTTGGCGCGTGCGACTGCTTCCTGATCATAAGTGAATGTCGGGTCCGAATCGAGGCCAAGTGGGCGCAGCTGGATTGTGTCCAGGCCTTCGATCTCAAGGCTTTTGGGCCACACGCGATTGTCGGTTATGAAAAACAGATAGCCACTGTTTCCATAATAAATATCTTCTGGAGCAGCACCTGGATCCGGCTTGATTCGGTATTCAAACTGCAGATCGAAATTCAGATATTTTCGATCTGTATACATATATCCGTGCGGATGTCCGGATGTATGAATCTCATTGTTTTCGATCCAGAAGGTCTTGCCCGGCTTGTCGCTGCCGCAGCCTTCGGGCGGCGATGAACAGGTCATACCGATCAGAAAATGCAATCCGTCAAAATTTTTGCCGTTGAACAGCCGCTTGTACCCCTCCCGGAGCAGCGGTGTCGCGTCGAGTTGCTTGACGTTATCAGGCATGCCGCCTTTGCCGGGCTGAATCCCGCTGACATTGAGCAGATATGCGGTGATGTCGCGATAGGTGCTGTCGTTCAGGCCATTCGGATCATGTGCTGGCATCGTGTATTTGATCCGCTTGAACAGCGCCCCGACAGTTGGCCATTTGTTGATAAGATCGGGGCCGGCGAGATGGAGTTTGCCGTGGAGCGAGCCCATCGTAACGCCGCCGCTTGCCACCGGCGACACATTGGCAAAGAGTGGGTCGAGATGTTCGCCGGGAAGATGGGCTTTCGGCTGCGCGAAGTGGCACATCGAGCATGAGCTGTCGAAAAAGGCCTTTCCTCTCGCCACCTGCTCGAACGAAAATGGTCCACTACCGGGCAGCGCCTGGGATTTCGCCGGATGGGCAACCGGGCGCGGAGCAATTTGCATCGATTTCATCGATTTGCGATCGCCCTCAAGCGGCGTTTCGCCAGGACTGAAGCCATTCTTGCTGAGAATGTAGGCAACGACACTGTCGATTTTTTCATCGCTCAGGCTGAGGACGTGGTCGGCCGGCATCGTTTGGCTGGTGAGGGCATATAAATCGTTGACCGTATTCCAGCGTGCTCGAAAGGCGGGGCCTGCCAGGGATTGAGGAGCTTGCGCATTTGCATCTGTCACGTGGCAGTTGCTGCAGCTTTGCGTGAAAACGAGTGCCCCCATCTTCGCTTGCTCCGCCGTGAACCGGGGCTTGTGCGCATCCGCATCTGCGCCCTGCTTCGGCGCACAAGATGCGACTGCCGAACACAGCAGAACAATTCCGCACAATAGTCTGCTGCGAACTGGAAATCCTATCGGCATGCCTCTTCTCCATTCCTTCACTTCCGCCGTCACGTATTAAGCAACGCGTTTGGGCGGCCCATTTCTCAAGCCGCCTCGTCATGCGGCGCGCTTCTGGTCTCAGATCACCTGCTTCTCAGCTCATGCATCGCGGCGATGCCTCAATGGCAAACGAAGTATGATAGGTTGATCGCCAGCAGGCGTACTCTCAGGAACTTTGCGCCAAAATCTCGGTCGATTCGTCCTCCCGATTGGTGGTGATGGACGACAAATCCAACGAGGGTTTGGTGACTTATGGGCCCGCCAATCATCCGTTTGAGCCGCTTGACACATAATATACGTACTAGTAGGTATGTAAAGCGGCATTTTAGAACTGCAATCATATCAATGCTGCAAAGGTGGCATATCAAGGCCTCAAAAAAGGGGCCGTTTGGGGAGGAGAATATACATGTCGTTGCTCTGCAGGTCGGCGTTCGCGCTGTTGCTCGGTTCTGTTTCAAGCGTTGCAATTGCCAATCCGGTGCCGGACGAATCGCAGGATTCCGCTGCGCCTTCCGGCGACGGTGCTGGCGACAGCGTTTCATCTTCGTCATCCCCATCGACCGGCATTGACGAGATCGTCGTTACGGTTCGAAGGCGGTCTGAATCATTGCTTTCGGTGCCGGTGGCCGTGAATGCGATTGGCCCGGCGGCGCTGCAGCGTGCCGGAGCTGTGAATTTGTCGACAATCGGGACGCTTGCCCCGCAGGTCTCTTTCGTGCGGGCCAACTCCGGGGCAGGGGCAATCTTCACTATCAGAGGGCTGGGATCGAACTTTCAGGATGCCGGTGTCGAGCAGACGGTGGCTGTGTCCATTGATGGTGCGCAGGTAGGCCGCGGCGCGATCGTGAATTCGGCCTTCTTCGATCTGGATCAGGTCGAAATCCTCAAGGGGCCTCAGGCCCTTTTCTTCGGAAAGAACAGTCCTGCCGGGGTGGTCTCTATCCGATCGAAGAATCCGGGGGACGAACTTGAGGGATATGCTCGTGCAGGTTACGAGTTCGAGGCGCGCGAGAGATAGCGGAAGGCGCGATTTCCGGCCCTGTAAGCGATACGCTGGGTGTGCGGCTTGCCCTGCGCGGGTCACACATGGACGGCTTCCTGACAAATCTCGCCGAGCCGCAACCCTATTTGCTCGCGCCGGAATATGTCACTCCAAATGGGCCGATCAATCGTGACCCGGGCACGAAAAGCCTCAATGGACGAGTGACTGTCGTCTGGAAGCCGACAAATGATCTTACCACAACGCTCAAGGTGAACGCGGGCCAATATAAGGATAACGGCCCGAACAGTTCGATCCAGTCCTTCTGCCCAGGATCTACGTCAAAGCCGCTGTTCTTTACCATATTTGGCTCGCTCACGGATCCGACCGGGGACTGCAAGGTCGATCGCTACAGGTCGGCAGGTGCCTTTCCCAAGGAACTTACCACAGGCTGGCCGGATGCCCGCGACGGTCAGCCCTACACTGATCTGCACACTGCGCTTGCGACGTTGAGCATCAACTACGAGTTGGACAATCTGACCCTGACCTCGAACAGTGGCTATCTGTATCTGAACCTAAAGAGCTTCGACACGGAGGAAGGGTCGTCCTTCGGCTTCAATCCGGCATCCATCGTTGAGCGTGATAATACGTTCACACAGGAACTGAGGCTGAATTCTCATTTCGCCGGCCCAGTCAATTTTACTGCGGGTGGCTATTTCGAAGCGGCAAAGTTTCGCACGGGGGTCGGGGTAAACCTTGGTATCCCGGGCGCGGATCCTCGCACCGGAAGCTATTCGGATGCCGACCGGGTGACGCACAACAACAATCGGGCGATCTCGTTTTTCGGTCAGCTTAGATGGAACTTGCTGGAAAATCTCGAATTGGCCGGGGGTGCTCGTTGGACGCGGGAGGTGAAACGGGCGGAATTGGTAAATACCTTCGTGAATCAAAATGTGGTGTTTCTTGGTCTGTTCATGCCGGAAGGAGTGGCTCTTTCCAGCCGCGTCGCCAACCAGGACGTTTCCCCTGAAGCAACGCTGACCTGGCATCCCAGCCCGGATACAACGCTCTATGCCGCATATAAGACCGGCTACAAATCCGGCGGAATCTCGAATCCGTCGTTGCTCACTGCAGATTTCACGGAGGAGAATCTCAAGTTCAAGCCGGAAAAGGCGAAGGGTGGCGAGATTGGCTTCAAGGGGCGCATGCTCGACCGCAGGATGCAGGTCCAGCTAACCGGCTATTACTATGAATATACAAATCTGCAGGTGTCATCGTTCAACGCGCCGACCAACACCTTTCAGATCAGGAACGCAGGCTCGGTGATTGTTCAGGGTGTCGAGGGAAATCTGGACTGGAGCCCGGTTTCGGGGCTCATGCTCCAAACCTCGGTTGGCTATAATGATGCGCACTACAAGGAGTTTCCGAATGCTCCTTGCGGGACGCAGGTCGATTTCGGCTGCTCTGCCACTGTGCAGACCAGGGACCTTGCCGGCTATGCCTTGGCGCGTGCGCCAAGATGGTCAGGCCTGGTCAGCGCCAGCTATGATTTCGAAGTTGGGCGGAATTTGAAAATCGGCCTGAACTCCGGCGTAACCTTCAGCAGCAGCTACTACACGCAGGAAAATGACGATCCGGCGGCTCGCCAGGGGCGCTACGCGCTGATCAATGCGGGGGCGAGAGTCTACAGCAAGGATGACCGCTGGGAGCTTGCCCTGATCGGCAGAAACCTGGGTAACAAGTACTTGATTGGGTATAGCTTCGACAAGGTCGGCGGGACGGCGGGAGAATTTGATGCCGCTACAATCCGCGCGCGTGAAGTGAGCCTGCAAGGAACAGTGCGCTTCTAAGTACAATCCAATCTGAAAAATACTGAATCACGATATTCCAAGTTTTGGGGCTGAGGAGCGACGAATGACTTTTGAAAGTTTGGGCCAGGTTTCATCTGATGGTGAAATTATTCAGATGGCATTCGTCGTTCCAGATATCAGGGAGGCCGTCGACGCCTGGGTGCGTGAGCTAAACATTGGCCCATTTTTTCTCATCGAACATTGGACCGGCATCGATCCTGTCTATCGAGGTGAACCGAGCCAAGCCAAAAGTTCGATCGCCTTCGGGTTTGCCGGACAAATGCAGATCGAGCTCATCCAGCCTGAAGATGATTGCGGCTCTGTCTACAAAGAGGCGATCGCCCAGAAAGGTTATGGATTTCATCATTTTGGGGTTGCGACTGGCGATCTGGACGCTGCAGTCAAAGATTACGAGGCGCGCGGATACCAGGTGGCATTCACTGCGGATGTCGCTCCCGATAGCCGGGTCGCATATTTGGACGGTGGATCCTTGAAGTCCGGCATTATCGAACTGATCAAGGTCACCAAAGCAACCGAAGAAATGTTTTCAGCCATGCGCAAGGCGGGCCATGAATGGGATGGTCTTGATCCATTGCGCCCCATCGAAGCCGCGCTTTGAGGCCATTGCGAGAAGATTTGGCACATCGTGCAAAACCGCCTGTCAGGCGGGGGCAGCGCCGATCGGAGGCAAGTTGCCGGCAGGCTGGCAGCACCGTCGCTCTGGCCGAAGGTCAAGGAACCGTGTATCACGCAATCTGACAGTGCCGGCATCGGAGCCAAGGCATCACGTTGGTCGGCTTCGATGTAACACTGCAAACCGCGCGCCGAACCGGTAATTCGTGGCCTTGGGAAAGGACACTGACATGGCCTTTGCGACACGATCGAAGCTCGGCTTTGGGCTGTTGGCTGTGGCGTTGCTTGCTGCCCTGGCTGGGGCATATTGGCTATGGACCGGCCAGAATTCTGCAAGCCGCACTGCCGCGCCCGGCGCGGACGAGCTGGAAGCGCTGATTGATGCAGGCCAGAGCCCGGCGCGCGCCATTGCCGCAGCGCTCGACCAGCGGGATTCGGGTGATCTGTCGGCAGCGGCGGCGACGCTTGAACGTGCGTTGATCGTCAATCCCGATGCCCAGGGCGTGCGCGCCTATTATGCTGCCTTGCTGTGCCAGCTGGACGATCAGCAGGCCGCAGGCCTGGAAGTCCGCCGCCTTGCCGGTGAAGGCTTTTATAAGGCGGGCGCGCCGGATTCCGCCGCGACATGCGCGATGCCCCCTCCGGGCGTCGAGAACGGATCGAAGGCTCCAGCCACTGGCTGGCATGCGGGATCATTTTCGGCGCAGGCTGATTATGGCGCAGGCGTAGTCGGCCTCAATGCGGCGATTGTGCCCGCCGCATTCTTCCGCGCGACGGGCACGGCCAGCGAAGTTCCGGCCAAGCTCAAGGGCCGCGTCAGGCTGGGGGATGGCATCACCACCGGCGAGGACGGCCTGCTGCAGATCCTGCTGCTCGACAAGACCAGCTTCACTGTCGGCAAACTTGGCAGCGTGACGATCGATCGCTTCGTTTACGATCCCGACACCAGCGCCAGCGAAGTGGCCGTTTCGGTGCTCAAGGGTGCTTTCCGCTTCATCTCCGGCAAGGCGACCAAGGCGCGTCCGGGCCGTTCCTCGGTCGGGACGCCAGTCGGTTCGATTGGCATCCGTGGCACCATGTTCGAAGGGGCCGTTGGCGATGAGGCGACTGCGATTGCGCGGATCGAACACCTCGACCCCAAGGCGATCGCCCTTGCGGACCAGAATGCGACCCTTGTCGTCCTGCTCGGCCCTGGTCAGGGCGCGCCTGAGCGCGAGCCGGCCGGCGCAGTGGATCTGCACCTCTCCGGCGCAGTCTACCCGCTGGAAATGCCGGGCTATGCCTATTTCGTACCCTTTGTGGGCGCGCAGCCGATTGGGCCGTTCAAGATTTCCGATCCCGGTCTGGTCTATTTGCACGATCTGTTGTCCAACCGTGGCGGCCAGCCGCTGCCCGAAGCCGCGCTGGCGCCGCCGGATAATCCGGCCTCGCCCAGCCCGTCAGCGGCACCGCAGGCCGGGCCGGTCAAGTCCCGCAATCCATCCGGCCCGGCGCCCAGCGCATTGAATGCCACCTCGGCCTCAGCGCCTGGCCCGATCAATACCGCCGCGACCCCGGCAGCGACCCCGAGCCCGACGCCGATCTACCACCCGCCGTCATATTATTGGCCGGCCCGGAAAACGAGGCCGAATTATGGACCAGCGCCAGGGCCCGGGCCTTCCTTCGGCCCGCCAACCGGATCGACGGTCGGACCTAGCGGGATACCGCAATTCGGATCGGTGCCGCTGCCGACATCGCGGCCCCGACCGACTGCGACGCAGAACCAGCAATCCGATCCGGCCGGGCAGCCAGCGCCCAATGCGCAACCCGCACCGAAACAGACCCAGCAGTCCAATCCGAATGCGCAACCATCGACCGGCATGTCCGGAAAGCCATAGCCTTTGGACTGAGCGCCGATGTGACCTCATTGGAGCGCAGGGCAATCAGACCGGGATCGCCAATGGCCTGGGCGATGCCGGGCTCTGGTTCTCGCCGCTATTTTTCGGTGGCGTCATAGACGCCGTCCCAGTCCTGCTGCGGCGGTGACTGTGCGAGTGCGATCAGCCGCTCGCGATAGATTGCATAGACCTTGCCGAAGCCGAATCCGGGCGCATCTTCTGCTGCTTCATTGAGCAGTTTGCCAGCATTTGCCCAATCCTGTGCGCGATAGGCTGCCAGCATCGCGGCATGTCGCTCGGCAAATGAAAGGAAGCGCGGCGTGAGGGCAAGCTGTTCGTCGCCGATCAGCGCAGAGATCTCCTCTGGCGTATCTCTCCCGACCACCCGAACGCGATCGATCACCAGCCTGGCAAAATCGGGGAGCTGTTCACTGAGGTGGCTGCCTATGGCAATTTCAACGCCATAGAGCTTGGTCAGCCCTTCAATGCGTGAGGCGAGATTTACTGTATCGCCGATCAGCGAATAAGACAGCCTTTGGGCAGAACCCATGTTTCCGACACAACATGGTCCGGCGTTGATGCCGATTCCGATCGCGATCTCTCCGGGCCACGGCTGGCCGGACATCGCCGGCATTTCGGCATTGAGCTGCTTCAATCGGTCAGTCATCGCAAGCGCGGCGCGCGCGGCATTCCCATATTGATCGGCATCGTCGAGCGGCGCATTCCAGAAGGCGAGGATGGCATCGCCGATGAATTTGTCGATCGTCGCCTTCCGGTCGAGCAGGATATCGCACATCGGCGTCAGGAAGCCGATCAGGAAGCGGATAATCTCATTGGGAGCGAGCTTCTCCGACATGCGCGAAAAGCTGCGAATATCGCAGAACAGCACGGTCATCTGCCGTTCCTCGCCGCCCAGTTCGAGCTGGTGCGGATCGGCCGCAATGCGCCTGACGAGTTCGGGCGAGAGGTAGCGGTCGAAGGCGTGGTGGATGTAGCTGCGCTGGCGTTCCTCGCGATAATAGGTCAGCACGGTCACCGAGATATAGACCGCCACAACGCCGAGCACGGGGTAGGTCGGGTCGAGCAGGAAGTGAAATCGATGGAATGCATACCAGCTTCCCGCGGCCGATCCGACCGCGAGCACCAGGCCCATCGCCGCGCCGCGCGTCGCGCCGAGCACGGGCAAGGCCAGCAGCAGCCCCAAGCCGAGCACCAGCAGCAGGGTCCGCTCCAGCCCGCTGGCCCAGTCGGGTCGCGCAAGGAACTGGCCCAGCAGCATCTGTTCGGTGGCCTGGGCATGGACCATCACCCCAAGTTCGCGATCACGGATGGGGGTAGATATCAGGTCTCGCAGGCCGATTGCGCCTGCACCCACATAAACGATCGCGCCGCCAAATCTGCGCTTCATTTCTTGAGGTGACATGGTGCCTGACAATATCTTCCAGGCCGGCACGACGCGCTCTGCGCGCGGGGGAGTGTAATACATCCAGAGCTCGCCTGAATGGGTCGTGGGAATTTCGAGCTTGCCGACCTTGAGCGCGACGATGTCGCTCGGTCCGCCGCCCGAAAAGCTCCCGCTGCCATCGCTTGATTTGATCAGGATCGCACCCGCGCCCTGCGCGACCCGCAGCGCCTCGAGCGAGAGCGAGGGCAGGATCTCGCCGTTCTGGGAAGCGAGCAGCGGTGCCTTGCGGGTAATCCCGTCGCTGTCTCCGCCAATGGTCAGGAAGCCACTGCCGCTGGCTGCCTGCCCGATCAGGGGGAGCGGTAGGATCGCATTGCTATAGGCCGGCAGCGCAGCGCTGGGATCACTTCCCGACACCGCGATGCCGACTGTGGGAACCGCGCTCGAGCGCAAGGGATCATTGGTAAGGAAATAGCCGGCCACGACCGGCATTTTGCCGATCTCGTCGGCGAATTGCCGATCGGTGTCCGGCAGGCGCTCAAGCGTCGCGATGATGCTGCGATCGCCCTTCTCCTGTCTCATCCGGGCGGCAATGTTCGGGGGAGAGGTCCGGTCGGCTTCGGAAAAGACGATGTCGAGGGCAATCACGCTGGCGCCGGCGCTGTGCAACTCCTGCAGAAGCCGCCCAACTTGCGTGCGCGGCCAGGGCCACTGGCCGAACTGGCGCACCGATTCCTCGTCGATGTCCACCACCCGCACGGCCACGGGCTGGTAGGGTCGGGGCTCGGCGCGGACATAGGCATCGAATATCTGATGCGCGATCCCGTCCAGCGCAGGCAGCCCTGAAAGTTGCAGCGCGAACACCGCCAGCAGTGCGAATACGCCCGGCAGGGAGGAACTTTTCCAGATCGCCGACAGGAAATGAGCGGTCCGGTTCATGGACTGGCCGGCCCGGCGAAGAACCTGATCTCAGTTGAGTCCCAGCGCACCTGCGGCCTCTTCGAGTTTCGCCTTGCTGCCAGGATTTGCGGCAATTCCATCAGACAAGGCCTTGCGCGCCAGTGCAAGGTCGCCCTGGACGATGCGGCTGCGTATCAACATGATCCATCCATCGACATCGCCCGGTTCGCTCCTGAGCCGCGTTTCAAGCCGCTCGACCATGGCCCTGGCCATGGCTTGCTGTTCACTTGGCGGGATCGAGGATGCCGCGGCGAGATCCTGCTGCGTCGGGCCGGGCCGGATCGATGCCGAAGGGTTATTCAGCCCAAGGCCGCGCTGCTGTTCGGCCTGCGCGATCCGATCGGCAACTTCGATCTTGTTGAGCTTTCCGACCTGTTCGATCGTGCGCTTCAGATCGTTTTCCCATGGTGCGCCCGGCGGCGTATCTGCAAGCAGTGCCAGCCAGTCCGCTATGGCGCCGGCGTGATCGCCGGCAAGGTCCCTGTTCACCGCCAGAAAATAGCGTGCGCGCGGATCCTTGGGATCGAGCTTGGCCGCCTTCCTGAATGCTTCAAGCGCTGCGGCGGGCATCGGGTCGGCGCGGCTCGCCATCACGCGCGCCTCGCCGAGGGAGGACCATAGGACAGCGTTCTGCGGATTGGCCTCCACAGCCTGCCGGTAGGCCGTCGCCGCTTGCGCAAAATCGCCCTGTTCGAAGCGCGCGAAACCCAGTTTCTGCCAGGCACCCGCATCGCGGGGGTTCGCCCGGGCGGCTTTCTCGAGATCCTCGATTGAAGCGGGTGTGTCGCCGCTGGTCGCAGCGCTGCCAGTATTTAGGGTGTCGCCGGACATCGCGCGGTAGCCGACAATGCCCGCCAGCACCGTCAGAGCGAGAAGAAGTACCAAATTTCCCGCTTTGATAACCGCACTTCTCCTCTCGTCAGAAATCCAGGGCGCAGGATAGACTGCTGGAGCAAATCCGGCAATTCGTGCTGGTACTTTGCCCTGCTTACCATATGCTGCCACAAGCAGCGTGGGATCTTTGGGGGTAAGGGCAAATGCCGCACCGCTTTCGGGTCGCCATTATCGGGTCTGGACCGGCGGGCATGAGCGCCGCCGCGCACGCCGCCACGCTCGCCATGGATCACGTGTTGATCGAGAAGGCGGACCATCTGTGCGACACGATCTTCAAATATCAGAAGGGCAAGCACGTCATGGCGACGCCCGCAAATCTGGTGCTGCGCAGCGATCTGGAATTCGAACCCGGCAAGCGCGAGAAGATCCTCGAGATCTGGGATCGGCAGATTGCCGATGCGAAGATCAATGTGATGCTCAACCGCGAAGTCGCTGCGATCGAAGGCCAATCCGGATGCTTCACGATCAGGCTGAAGGGCGGGGATGTTATCGAAGCCGAAGCTGTCGTGCTGGCGATTGGCACGCAGGGGAACCCCAATCTGCTGCGCATTCCGGGCGGCGAGCTGCCCCACATCCAATACCAGCTCGACGATCCGGGCGCCTATTTCGATGAACATATCACGGTCATCGGATCGGGTGATGCGGGGATCGAGAATGCACTCGGGCTGGCGGCAGACCCGGTCCAGCGAAACCATGTCACCATCCTCAATCGCGGAGCCGACTTCGCCCGTGCCAAAAAGGCAAATGTCGAACTTCTGAAAGAGGCGGAAGCCGAAGGACGAACCGTGGTGCGGCGCGAAACAACGCCGATCGAAGTCCGCGAGGGCGAGCTGGTGCTGGAAACCCGCGATGGCCAGGAAACGATCCGCTGCGACCGGATCATCGCGCGAACGGGATCGCGGCCGCCGCGCGCGTTTGTCGAGGCTTGCGGGGTCGGTTTTTCGAGCGACGAACCCGGCGCTTTTCCCCAGCTGTCTCCCACATTTGAGACCACCCAGCGCGGTATCCACGTCATCGGCGCGCTGGCCGGCTATCCGCTGATCAAGCACTGCATGAACCAGGGCTATGACGTGATCGAGTTCCTCAATGGGAACACCGCGCTCAAGCCCGCCGATGAACCGATCCTGGCGGAGAAATTTGCCGATTTGCCGGGCCAGCGATCAGTCGAGGAATGGCTCGACAATTTCCGGGTCAAGATCTCCTTGTTCAATGATCTCTCGGTGCTCCAGCTGCGCGAACTGATGCTCGACAGCGCCGCTATCGCCTATGGTGCCGACGAGGTGGTGTTCACCCGCAACGAGCCCGGCTCATCGCTTTTCGCGATTGCCGAAGGCCTGGTCCTGGTCGAAACGGATCCCGCAGATCCATCCGTGACCGCACCTATCGGTGAAGGTTCGATCTTCGGAGAAGTCGGGCTGATTTCGGGGCGCCGGCGGGGTGCGACGATCCGCACGGCGGCCCCTACGATCGTGGTCGAACTGCCGCGTTCGGCCGCACTCAGGCTGCTGGCAATTTCGCCCGGCGCGAACGAGACAGTCAATCGCATCGCGATCGAGCGGCAATTGCTGCAATTGTTCGGTTCGGGGCTGAAGGTGGATGATATCGCCGGCCTCACCAAAGAGGCGGAAGTGCGGAATTTGCGGGCCGGCGAAGTGGTGATCGAGGAAGGCGCGAGCGATCGGGATATTTTCATCGTGCGCCGGGGATCGATGATTGTGGAAAAGGAAATCGCCGGCAAGCCGGTGTTTCTGTCCTATCTGCCTGCCGGATCCTATTTCGGCGAAATGGCGGCGATTGATGGCACCCCGCGCACCGCCACCGTCAAGGCCGCGATCGCATCCGAAGTCGTGCGCCTGCCGGGCGCGGCCTTTACCGCGCTGCTCGAGCGCAAGCCGCTGCTGCGCGACAAGGCCTTGGCCGACATGGCTGCGCGGCGCCAGGTCAATGCCTTTGTCGAAGGCCGCAAGGGCGAATTTTCAGGCGCGGTCGACATGTATTCGCAGACCGCCCAGTTCCTGGTCGACAATGGCATTGGCGAGGCGACCGACGTGTTGCTCATCGACGAGCTGCTATGCGTCGGCTGTGACAATTGTGAAAAAGCCTGTGCGGATACGCATGACGGGCTCTCGCGGCTCAATCGCGAGGCGGGAACGACCTATGCTCATCTCCATGTGCCCACCTCCTGCCGCCACTGCGAACACCCGCATTGCATGGCCGATTGCCCGCCCAATGCGATCAAGCGCGGCAGCGACGGCGAAGTGTTCATCGACGATAGCTGCATCGGCTGCGGAAATTGCCAGCGCAATTGCCCCTATGGGGTGATCCGGATGGACAGCAAACCGCCACCCAAGCCGTCGCTCCTGTCGTGGATGCTGTTCGGCAAGGGCCCCGGTCCCGGCGAGCCAAGCTATGCATGGCGAAAGTCCCACACGCCCTCTGGCGTGGCGGAGCAACCCAAATTGGCGATCAAATGCGACATGTGCGCCGGGATCGATGGCGGGGCGGCCTGTGTGCGCGCCTGCCCGACCGGGGCCGCGATCCGCATTTCGCCCGAGGCCTTCCTTTCGGTTGCTCGTCCGGCCCGGGAAGAGTGATGGCACCCACCGGCGAACTCGAAACGCTCAACGCTGAAGGGATGCCGGCGCATGAGGGCTTTCTGGTCTATCGGCGGATGCGCTGGGCCAAGATTGCCGCGATCGCCTGCCTCGTCGCAATTCTCGGCTATGCCATGATCGATGTCGAGCCGCGTCCCAATGGCGGATCATGGTATGGTTACACACTCGGCACGATCTGCACCTTGCTGATCATTTGGCTGTCGCTGCTGGGCATCCGCAAACGCGCGATCACGAGCGGCCAATGGTCGCTCAAGGCCTGGACTTCGGCGCATGTCTATCTGGGATTGGCGCTGATCATATTGGCGACGCTGCACACGGGTTTCCAGTTCGGCTGGAATGTCCACACGCTGGCCTATGTCCTGATGCTGCTGGTAATTCTCTCGGGCCTCTATGGGGTCTGGGCTTACGCCAGCCTGCCGCGCGCGCTGAGCGACAATCGCCGGAACCTGACCCAGGAGCAGATGATCGAAGCGATCGGGGCGATCGATCGCCAGATCGGGCAGGCATCTCAGCCGCTGGGGCGCGTGCGGTCCGATCAGGTGATCGATGCGCTGGGCCAGCCGGTGTTCTATGGCAATGCCCTGAACAGACTATCGGGCAAATATCCCGGTTGCGCGACCGCGCAAGCGCTGGCAGCGCTTCCGTCCGACGAAGAAACGGACCGGGTCCGCGCGCTGCTCGCTCGCCGGCTTGGGGTGCTGCGTCAGATCCGGCAGCATTTGCGGATCCGGGCGATGATCGAGGTCTGGCTATATATCCATGTGCCGGCAACCGTCGCGCTGCTCGGGGCGCTCACGGCGCATATCGTCAGCGTTTTTTATTACTGGTGAAGGTGGCGCAATGGCTTTCCTGATCCGTTCGATATCTCGCACCGCCGATGGCCGCGAAATCGTCAGGGAAAAGCGGCTGGATGTCGCCACCCTGGCGATTGGCCGTGCCGCCGAAAATGACATCCACCTGCCGGACCTTGCGGTCGAGCAGCGCCACGCCACGATCACCACCGGGCCGGGCGGACAGCTTGACATTGCCGCTTGCGGGACACTCGGCTTTGCGGTCGATGGGCGGCCGGTAAGTACGGCGAGGATCGATCCGCTCGACGGTGCGGAATTGGAGTTTGGGTCTTATCGTCTGGCCTTGTCCCAGCGCGCGGGTGAGCCGGTCGTCGTTGAGGTCAGCCAAAGCGGCGACAGTGTGGCGCCGAGGCCGGATATGGTCTCCGGCTTTTCGCTGTCGAGCGTCCTGCCGGGTCGGCGATTGCTCGCCTGGGGGCTCTTGGGCGCGATCCTGCTCGCCTTTCTGGCAATACCGGTCGTCAGTAATCTCAGCCGCGATGGGCGAGGGGCGGATCCTGCGGCCCCGGGGCATGTCGTGATGGATGCGAGCTGGAGCCCGGGTCCGCTTAGCCTGGCCCATCACAGTCTCGAAGGCAGCTGCGTGGCATGCCATGTAAAACCCTTCGAGGCTGTGCGCGACGCGACCTGCCTGTCTTGCCACAAGGATATCGCGGACCATGCAAAGCCAGCGCTGCTTGCCGGCGCAAGAGGGCCAATGGCGCTTGGCGATGCGCTGCAATCGCGGGTGGCACATCTGTTCGGCAAGCCCGGCCCCGGTGCCTGCACCGACTGCCACACAGAGCATGAGGGCGGCGGGCCCATGCCGCCCCCGGCGCAGCAGTTCTGCGCCGATTGCCATGGCTCGCTCGACCGGCGGCTGAGCGATACGAAGATCGGCAATGCAGCGGATTTCGGCCTGCTCCATCCCCAGTTCAAGGCGCAGATATTCACCGGGCCGGGGCAGGAAAGGCCCAGTCGTGTGTCGCTGGCCGATGCGCCGCAGGAATGGAACGGGTTGCGCTTTTCGCACAAGCAGCACCTCGACCAGCAAGGCGGCGTGGCCCGCATGGCGGGGCGGATCGGGGCGAAGCATTCCTATGGCGAGAGCCTGACCTGCAAGGATTGCCATCACCTTGCGTCCGACAAGGCCAGTTTCCTCCCGATCGATATGGAACGCGATTGCGAGTCCTGTCACAGCCTGGTCTATGACCGGGTTGGGGCGACATATCGCACGCTGAGGCACGGCGATGTCGCACAGATGCGGGCCGATCTTCTGGCGCTTGACCGTGCACCGCGACGGCCGGTGACGAGCGGCAGGCGCAGGCCGGGCGAATTTGCGCAAGGTGGCCTCTATTTCCAGGACTTCGGGCCGCGCAGCGGATCATATGTGGCGATCGATCGCGCCTTTGCCAAAGATGGCGTATGCGGTGAATGCCATATTCCCAGGGTCAGGGCAGGGCAGACGGATGTGATGCCGGTCACCTTGCGCCAGCGCTATTTCGTCAACGGCTGGTTCGACCATGAGGCACATAAGCAGGAGAATTGCACCAGCTGCCATGCCGCGAACAGCTCGGCCAGCGCGGCGGACCTGCTCTTGCCGACGATCAAGGAGTGCCGCACCTGCCACATGGGCGAACATGCGACGAAGACCAAGGTGCCATCGGGCTGCGCCATGTGCCATTCCTTCCACCCCAATGTCGGCGATACTGCCTTGAGGCCGGCCCCGTCGAGCAACGGAGCCTTGAGATGAGATATTTGCCGCAAAAGGGGCCGGGCCGATGCTGATCGCGCAGGTGACTGATATCCATGTGGGATTTGATGACCCGGAGGACCGAGAGGAGCATAATCAGCGCCGCCTGCTCGCGGTGCTGCAGCGGCTGATCGAAGGGCCCAACCGTCCCGATCTGTTGATTGCCTCGGGCGATCTCACCGATCACGGAGATCGTCAGAGCGCCAAGCGCGTGGCAGAGCTGCTTTCGCTCTGCCCGTTCCCGGTCTATCCGATGGTCGGCAATCACGATCTGCGCGACGAATTGCTGGCAGTCTTTCCTGGGCTGACCCTCGCCGAAGGTTTCCTGCATTATTCCGTCGAGCGGGACGGCCTGCGAATGCTGCTGCTCGATACGATCGACCCCGGGCGCCATGGCGGCGCATTTTGCGAGCTGCGCGCGGAATGGCTGGCGAGAGAACTTGCCGCGCATCCCCACACGCCAACCGTCATCTTCATGCACCATCCGCCGGTCGTGTCAGGGATTGACTGGATGGACCCTGCTACGGGCGCTGGCTGGGTCCGGCGCTTCACCGAAGCGGTGCGGGGGCATCGCCAGATACTTGCGATTCATTGCGGTCATTTGCACCGGCCGCTTTCGGCCACCCTTGCGGGAATCCCTCTCGGGGTTACCCCATCGACCGCTCCATTTGTGGCGCTGGACCTGAACCCGCTCGATCCGGACAGCCCCGACGGGCGGGCACTGATCACTTCCGAGCCGCCGGGCTATGCGCTGCATCTGTGGGAGCGCGGATCGCTTGTTTCCCATTACGAACAGGCTGGCGAGTGGCGGGCCGTTGCCGTCTATGATGCGGCGCTGCAGCCGATGGTCCGCGAAATGCTTGCCGAGAACCGGCAAGCATAGGGGGCTAGCGGGGCCTTGCGCTGGCCGGGCCGGCGAGAGGATTGGGCCCGACCCAAACGCTCATGTCCGGCTTGTCGGTCACCATCCACGGCCTGCCGCCCCGGGTCAGGAACAGCCGCTCCATTTCCGGCCGGGTGAACGGGCGTGAACCGAGCCTGCCGAATACGGCGATCTGGCCACCTGTTTCATCTACCGCGCGATCACGGTCGAGCCCTTTCGACAAAGCGAGCGCGGGCGAGGGGGTTTTGGCCCAGGCGATCAACTCGGGCATCGGGGCGGGCGAGAAGCCATAGAAATTGGGCTGGCTCTCAGGCGAGGTCAGCTGGATCACCTTCAATCCGTTCCGCCCGTCGGCGACATAGGCGAAGAGCGACGCATTGGTCGAACCCAGGATCACATCCTCGGCATCATTCATCGCGCCGCCGAAGGTCTCGCGGCGGTAGATCCGGGGCGCTTCCGGATTCTTCACGTCGAGAATCACGAGCCCATCCTGCTTGGCCGCGACATAGGCATAGGTCCGCGCGATATAGAGCCTGCGGGCATCGGCCAGGGGCACGAAGCCCGCTGGAACCGCCACCGGCTTGCGCAGATCGGTCACATCGAACAGCTTCACGCCCTCGCGGTCGGTCACCCACAGATAGCGGAACTGCAGCGCGCTCGCCCGCGCGTCGACCAGCGGGCGGACGGCCGTCAGCTTCGGGTGGAGCGGATCGGCAAGATCGACCACAACCAGCCCGATATCGGCGGTGATATAGGCGATCTCGCCTGCAAAAATGATGTGACGGGCACCGGTAAGCACGCCGTTCTCGTTCCAGGTGACGGCGCGCTTCAATTTGTTGTTGCGAAACTCGCCGTCAGCCAGCGTGTCGATATTGACCAGCACCAAACCTTCCACGCTGTCGGTTATGGCGGCGTAGTGATAGATCGGCAGAAATGCCTGCTCCTGGTTGAGCTCGCGCATTTCCGGCGTGTTTCGCAGCGGGTTGATCGGCTGGTCGGTGGGCAGAGCCATGCAGGTCGCGTTGGCAGTGTCGATATGGGTATCCTGCCCGAGCGGCGAAAAGGGCGCGGAAATGATCCGTTCCGAGAAACCCTTGTTGCCGATCGCCGCGACGTCATAGACCCGGAAACCACCCTTGCCCTCGGCTGCAAACATATATTCGCCGCGCAATTGCAGGCAGCGCACCGTGTCGCGCGTGCCCCGGACAATATTGGAGAATTGCTCGAGATTCCTGGTTTCGCCGGACAGTTTCTTGTCGAAGGTCTTGCCTCGCACCCAGTTTTTCAGCTCGCGGTGATTGTCCTCGACATGCTGGCGATAATAGTCGGGATAGGCATAGCGCTGCAAATAGGATCCGATCACCGCCTGGGGTTCATCCCACTCGGTAACCCGCACGGCCTCAAAGCCGCTGTCGAGCCCGACCCAGGCATTGGCGCCGACAAAATTGACGAAATTGGTGCCGAGCAGCAGCAATTGCGCCATGATCGCATTGTTGTCTTTCGCGGCCGAGAGGTGGCAATCGCTGCAGGTCTTGGTTTCGGTCGTTCGCACCGTATGCGGGAAATGCGGCGCGAAGGCCTGGCTTGAAAAGCCGATCGCGCTGATTGGCGGCTGCTGGATATAGATCCGCTCCCGGTTGATATTGGTCGAGGAAAGGACCAGCGCCGAACTCGATCGGACCGGTGCAATCTCGCTGCCCTTGGTTGTCATATGCCGGCCCAGCTGGAACATGTCATCGCGCGCGACCTGGGGATTGTAGGTCGCGAAATTGCGCGTCGTCTCACCATCATAATGGTGCGATGCGGTCTTCCAATTGGCCTCGACCGGCAAATGACATCCGCCGCAACTGGTGGTCCAGCTCAGGTGACAGGTGAAACAGGCGATCTCGCCGTCGGGATGGGCGCGGTCTTGCAGGGCAATGCCGGTTCCGAAGGAGAATGTGCCGTCTTCCGCGCCCATCTTGCTCATCAGTTTGGCGCGCGCGGCCTTGGCATTGAAATGGGGATTGGCCGGATCGACGCTGTCCTTGACCAGGCTGACGTTCCATTCGAGCTTAGGATCGACGATCGAACGCTGGACCAGGTGCCTCTGGCCCAGACTGTCATAGCTCCATTCGAAACGGCGCTTGCCGTCGGGATTGCGCAGCAGCGCAAGGTCGTTGCCCTTGGGCGGAGCTGCAGGCCCCGACGTCAACAGCGTGGGATAGGCGTCCGCCGTCCCGTGACAGTCCTTGCAGCCGATCTCGACCGCGTTTGCCACTTCGCCATAGATCAGCCCGTTTCCGTGGCTGTCCTGCGCAAAATGGCAGTCTGCACATTGCATGCCCTTTTCGGCGTGAATATCCATCAGATGCACGGTCTTGCCGGGATTGACGCCAGGCGGAACGAACTCACCTTCGCCCTCCTTGCGCCATTTCTGCGGATCGTCGGGCGATATGATATTGCCCTGCGCATCCAGCAGATTGCCATCACGGTCGCGCTTGAACACACCGCGGAAGTTCCAGCCGTGGCCGTGATAATCGGCAAATTGCGTGTCCTTGAGCTTCGGATTGAGATCATAGACGTCGCGCAGGAAATCGAGATCGGACCAGTTACCCCGAGGTGCGGCGCCCTCCGGATTGCGCTCGAGCACATCGTGCACCTCTTTGGCGGTCGGATATTTCTGCGCCTTGGGCCACATGAAGGGGGCATCGGATTCATAGTCCCACATGGTGTAACCGAGGAAAGAGTTCAGGAAGATGTTCGGCTGATGCATGTGGCAGCTCATGCATTGCGCGGTGGGGATCGCGCGGGTGAAGACATGCTGCAGGGGATGGCCCTTTTCTTTCACCGGACCGGATGGCTCCCTGCCTCCACCCTGGCGCAGCGCGCCATGTCCGGGCGCTTCGCGGGGCGTGGTCTCGAGCTTGTCGGCGATGGCCGGGTCCACCGTGATCGTCTGCCCATCGCGGCCGAATTGGGCGTAGGTCAGGCTGTGGCGCGGTTCGCGATCATTGGCATAGATCACGTGACACGAGGAACATCCTGAGTGGCGATAATCGCCTGGCTGGTCATTGGTCCCCATGAACCAGGTGTAGGGATCGTTGAGCCGTGTCTTGTGGATGTTGAGCACCGGAATGGCGACGCGCAGGCCGGTTCCGCTTCCGCGGTTCGACTGCTTGAGATCGGGCCGGCCCGGTTCTTCCAGCCGCTGCTGCGATCCGGTGGGATTGGGCAGGCCAATTTCGGGAAATTGCGTCCCGATATTGCGTCCGCCGCGCTCGAACACACGGAAAACGTCGCCCGGCGGTACTACATTCCACGTCGGCAAGGGGTAGAGCTCTGCCAGTGCCCCTCGCGCCTTCTGTCGCTCGCTCAAGCTGCCGGGTGGATCGCCCGGCGAGACGATCTTGGCTGGCTCGCCCCTGGCCGTATAGGCTTCGCCCAAGACGTAGTTCTTATAGGGCACGATGCCGTTGTTATAGGCCGCCCCGCCCCACAGCATCGCCCCGGTTGCCATGAGTGAGCGCTCGGCGGCCTCGATCTCGCCCATGTGGCACGCGCCGCAGGCCTGGCGCGCGACGCGGTAGTCGCTCGGATTGACAAAGCGCACGAATTCGGGCGCCTCGCGGTTAAGCAGCGCATAGGAGCGCTGGGGGTTTGCCGACGAGGGATAATTCCAGCTGCGCGGATATCTAGGCAGCACATGGGCCTTTTCCCGGGCCGCGACATAGGCGCGATCATCGTGCGGCAGGTCGGGATTGCCGATGATTGCGGGATTCCCGCCGTGGCAGTCGGCGCAGCCAAGCCTGACCGCAGGGGTGACATGCATGGTCGGCGCGTCGCTGCGCACATGGCAGCTGACGCAGCCGGACGAGGCCTGCTCCATTTGCTCGACCGTTTCGAGACCCGGCGCGGGTGGAGCCTCGACATAGCTGCGCTTCACCGGTCTCTCTCCCTCCGAGGCGGAAGAGCGAGCGACCAGCGCGAGCGCCAGCATCAGCGCGATCACGGACCAGACGGCGAGGTGACGAGCGATCCGCATCAATAGGCCAGTGCCACATTGGCCAGCAGCGAATAAAAGGTGCGGCCGCCGCCTATCCTGTCAAACAGGTCATGAAAGCCCGATCCGGAAACCAGCGTGGCTGCGGACAGGCGAACAACCAGGTTCTGGGTCGCCTTGGGCCGCCAGATCGCAGCTGTAGACAGGTCCCAGCCGATGTCGCTCGGGATGCTTCCTTCGTTGCGCAGGACTTGCAGGGTGGCCGTGTTCTGGAACCACAGGTGATTGGCATTGGCCGACAGGCGCAATTGGGGTGTGAGATCGAAGTCGGCCCCGGCACCCAGAAGCACGAGACCCGGATTGTTGAAATTCGACTGACCCTGCTCCTTCGAAGAGCGCAGCGAATTGAGGATGCCATTGCGCCCGCTGAGGCCGATCGCCCGCCCGCCGCCGGCGAAGGGGATCGACTGGCGGATCCAGTAACTCGTATCCGCGCCGGCGAAGACCGGATTTTCGAACACCGCATCATAACCGTTTTCGGTGTCGTCATAGGGATCGCCATCGCCGCTGGCATAGGCCGCCGAAAGGCGAAAGCGCATCCAGTCCTTGTCATAGCTCGCTTCTGCGGCGGCAAAGAAGGCGCGGATATCGGCTGCGCGGTCGGTGAAGATACTGTTGCGGTCCCGGCCCAGCGCGCCATAGGCCGAGGCGGTCAGATTGACGCGCCCGATGTGCCCATCGGCATTATAGCCAAGATAGAGCACATCATAGTCGCGCCCGCGCAGGGTGCCGATCAGTGCTGGCCGAACCGGAAAGCCATTGTTGTCGATCTCGATATCGCCCGCTTCACGATTGCGATTATAGGCGATGATGATCTGGCTCGTCAGCGCGGGGATCAGGAAGTCCTGACGGTAGAGATTTGCGACGAACAGGAAATCGTCGCGTGGATGGCGCAACACGTCGTTGAGCCCGCTGTTGGTGTCTTTCTCGAGCCGCCAGAAGGCCGCGAGATTATATTGCAGCCGGTTGTTGTCGCGATTGCCGAAGAAGCGGATGCCGAGCTGCTGATCGTTGAACAGGAACCCCCGAAAATCGGCCTGAAACGGCTGGATGCCCACCCGCACCGCGTCGAAGTCATAGCGCTCCGACGTATTGCGGAGGTGATAATCGACAAAGGCCTCCTGCACGCCCAGGAACCGGTCAAAACGATGGGTGGGCCTGGATGGTTCGACATATAGCACGCGCCGTTCGGGCACCTGCGCATAGTTGAGGTTAAAGGCCAGGCTCAGGCGATATTCGATTTCCGGTGGTTTGAACGCCGTATCGCCCTTGATCAACGAGCCGCTGACGAGGAAGGTCTGCGATGCGACATAGCTCGCGGATTTGCCGAAGACGTTGAGGCTTTGCGGACGCTCGGTGGTCTGCACCCCGACCGGGATCGGAAAAGTCCGTGGTTCGAGCACCGTATCGCTGACCAGATTGGCGACAAAGAACCAGTCGTCGCCCCTTATCGGCAACCAGGGGACCTTGGCGCGGTTGATCGGCCGATCGCCCTTCAAAGTGTTCTGATGGTAGGGATCCCACCAATGTTCTTTGACCATGCCGAGCGTTTCGATCAGCCGCCAGCGGTCGGGGATCGGGATCTGATCCACCGGGAACGCCTCGGGCGGCGGGGCATGCACCGCGCCGGGATTGTCCTGCGTGACCTCGTCAGGCAGCGGGGCGATATAGCCCGGACGTCGGCGCCCCTCGATCAGGCCTCGATCGACCGGCGGGGCGTCGGCTTCTCCCGGATCGCTGGCGGGGCCGCCCGCCGGATCAATCGCGGGTGACTCCCCGGCATGTGCGTCAGGCAGCCCGGCTGGTTGCGCGGCGCCGGCGGATCCGATCACCAGCAGAAGGGCCGCGCCGCCAGCCATCAAAGCCCCTCACAGACGTTCTGGTCACTTGTGCCGATGAAGGGGGCAAAGGGGCAATTGACATAACGCAGCCGCACCGGGGTTCCGTTGACAGAAATGGTGATCCGGTCCGCCCTGATCGCGGGGGCGGCATTGCCGATTCCGCCCAGCTTGAGACCCGCATTATTGAGCCCGAGGAAACTGATCATGTCGTCCTGGTCGATGCCATCCCCCGAAACCCCGATCCCGCCGACGAGCGCCACCCCGCGATAGACCGGCACCGAGCCGGGAAATATCTGGATTCCGTTCTGCAAACGGTTCTGCTGCGGCGCCACAGCGGGCAGTGACGTGCAACGGGCAGGGGTATCGTTTGGCTGTGCTCCGCTGACATAGCCCAGATGCTGGGCGATATTGCCGATCACCAGCGCCGATTGGAGCCCGGTCGAAAACGGGTTGAAGCGCGCGATCGGGCGCGAAAGCGGCCCGTTGGGATTGCCCACTTCGCCATCGGGAAAATAGGGTCGGGACAGATTTCCGCCCGACCTGTCGGCGAAAGCGAAACCTCCGGTCAGGGCCGAGGGATCACCCAGGAAGGTCCTCACCTTGGCGACAAAGCCGCTCACATCCGCGCTTGGATCAGCCAGCAGCTCCGGTGCTGCATGAGTGCTTGAGAAGAAATTCGCCGTGCGCGCCTTTTGCAGGCTGACGTCGATCCCGAAGATCGGCGCGTCTGGCGAGCGAACGATGCCGAGCACCTGCCCGCGCGTGTCGACCAGCGAAATCGAAACCTGCGCTCGGCTGTCGAGTGGCTGCCGGATCTGGGCCCGCGCGCGGGACATCACCGCGAAAGCTTCCTCCAGAATTGCGCGCGCCTCGGCTGCGGTGAGCGGCTGGGCAATATCGCCTGCGTCGGTGCCGCCGCGGATCGGGAAACGGTTGCCCCCGCTGCCGTTGCTTAGCACGAAGGCATTGGGATCGGAGAATTCTCCGCTGGTTGCCGGACGGATTCCGGAACTTTCCAAACCATAGGCAGTCCCCGCCTTGAGGACGGCAGGGGCGGGGTAGTAGCCGGCGACAGCCACCAGCGATCCCAGTCCGGATACGCCCGCGAAATTCACGCTGCCTGTTGCGAAGAGCGATGAATAGGTGGTGTCGGAATAGCGCAACTGGGTTCCGTCGACATAGATCTTGTCGGCCCGGATGGTATCGGGCGCAGCAAATCCCAGGGTTCCCGCAAGTGCGATCGGTTCGTCGACATCGGCGTCGATATCGAGCACGTTGGGATCGAAGGAATATTGCCCGTCGGCAATTGCGCCGATCCCGCCCACCAGCACGCCATTCTTGTAGAGCGGGAAGCCGCCAGGGTCGGCCGACAGGCCGAGCGGAGACCGCTTTGGCCCGATCAGCGCGCTCGCTCCCGCAGCCTGGAAACGTGCGGCAAGATCCGAGCAGGGCAATTGGCTGAACTGCACTCCGAAAAGCGGGCCGCTTTCAAGTCCCGCGGTTGAAGCTGCGGGCGGGAAATGCTGCTGCACGATCATGCTTGCGGTGCGGCTCGAAAAAGCGTTGCCGCCGCTGGAAAGATAAGCCCCGGTAACGGCCTTGGCGATTGCCGCTGTGGCGGCAGGAACGTCGAGACCCTGTGCGTCGTTGTTGTTGCCATCGGGCGCGTCGCTGATATGCGCGCTCGCCGGTGCTCCGGTCATCTGGAACACCGCCAGCACATTGCCGACACGATCGACCACGGCGATTGTCGCAGGGGTGCCCGCCGCATTCGCCTGGGTTGCGGCCTGGGCGACAATTGTGCCGACATCGGTCGTGGTCAGGGATTCCGCCGCCGGCACGGGATAGGAAACGCCGCCACCTGCACCGCCACCTCCGCCGCTGCTTCCTCCGCCCCCACTGGATCCGCTTCCGCTTCCGCCCCCGGAGCCACCGCCGCAAGCGACCAGCGCACAGGCAGCGACAAGCGCGACGAGCCGGCTCGGCCTGCCCATCACCGCAGGGCCCCGATGCTGCGCGCAGCATTCTGCAGCGAGGAGCGGAATTGGGCAGGGCTGAAGGCGGTGGGGGATTTCACCGCATCATAGGCCCGATTGATTTCCGCGCGGATCCCGGCTGCCGCGCCCAGGGTGATCCGCCCGTCGCGCACGAGCGAGTTGAGCATCCCGTCAACCGCCATCACCGCCTGGGCCGATCCGGCATAATCGGTGAAGCGCGGGCCCGCCGTGCGCTCGGCTATCGCGGCGACCACACGGAAAGCGGCATCCTCCGGAAAATCGAGCTGTGCGAACGCGGCGGAAAGGCGCTCGGCCCTGCCGTGAAGGCGCTCGGTCGCAGCGGCAAGCGATCCGGCGTGTTCGCCCATCGAGCGGTGGAAATCCAGACTCGCGCGATCGAATGCCTGTCCCTCTGCCGGGGCAAGCACCTGCGCCACCATTGAGAGCATGATCATATGCTCGTCATTGAATGGCGGATTGCCGAAGGGGATCGGCCGGTCCGGATTGGGTTCGAAGGTCCCTTTTCGCGCGGGATCGTCGCTGATCTGGCGATGGCAGCTATGGCAATCGTAAAAGTAGAATTGCGGGAATAGCCCCGTCATGCGCAAGGATTGATCTGCGAACAGATCGGTTTCCCGGGCGACGGCCTCGGCCTGGCCCACCGCCCATAGCTGCACACTACCGGGCGCGTGCTTGCGCGCTGTATAGTCGGCGTCGGCATCATGGTGCTGTTGCAATGTCGAGAACAGTTCGAGCTCGAACGACAGGCGCGGATGGCCGGCGGCCATCATCGAATGGGTCACGAACTGGCCCTTTCGCTTGCTGCCATAGTGGCAGTCGAGGCAAATGCCCGCCCGAACCTGCGGGTCTTCCAGCTTTGTCATGCCGGCGGCAAGATTGGCCGCGTGGCTTGCCGGCTTGGCGTAATGGCTGGCGATCCAGCCTGAGGCGGGGCCATGGCAGGCTTCGCAGCCTACACCGTCCGAAGCCAGAAACCGCGCGCCGCGCCGGCTGGCCGGGACATCTATCGAATGGCAGCCCAGGCATGCCGCTGCCGTTGCCGGGTCAGTCAAGCCGATTTTAGCCGCAATCCGGCGACTGCGCTCGCTGCGCAGGACCGAAAAGGCCCTGCTATGGGCTCCGCTTGGGGAAGAAGGCTCCTGCCAGGTCGCTATTTCATCCTGGCGCACGATCTCGCCGTTGCCCTCGGCTCGCCCATGGCAGGTCGACCCGGCGCAGGTCGCGACACCTGTATAGACGCCGTTCAAACCCGCGATTGCTGTGCCCTGTGACGTAGCGCCAGCAAGTGTGAGCCACAGCGCAATCAACGCGAAGTGACGAAGCACGGTGCTGTATCGCCTCATTTCCGCAGCCATTGTTTGGCCTCGTGCCGCCGATCCGAATGCCCCGGGCGCCGGGCGGCAATTGCCCGATCATACAGGCCATGATCATGAGACCGATCTTCGCAAGCCGGACCGCAAATGTAAACCGAAGGCTTTGCCCAAATACCGGAAAACCTATATCTTGAGAAAGTTCTGAAGGGGCGCCCAGATCATAGATGAGCATTTAGTCAGACTGCGGGAGACAATGCCATGTCAGTATCGGACCATGTGAGCCGTGCCAATTTAATGGAGCGTGGGACGCAGCGCCGCCCGGCCTGGCCCGAATTTGTCTCCGCCGCGCAGAAAGTCCGCAAAGACGGTTTCGGTTTCATCGCCGTCAGGCACCTATATCGTGAACAGCCTATCCCCCGGCGCATCACCATTTTCGAAGGCGCCATTTTCGAAGGCGCCAATATCGCGGGCTTCAAGAAGGTTGCAGATGCGATGCCGGCGTTTGGGGGCGAATGATGGAGAGCGCACCCACGGAACGGACATTCGCTACCCAGGCAGTGCATTTCGTGCGCACGGCGACCGGGGTCAACCTGACGCTGAGCCAGATGGCCGACCAGAAGGCGAGCATCCTGATGGGTGCGACCTATGTCGTATTCACGCTCTCGGTCAGTCAGTCGAAAAACGGAACACTCCCGCTTTCGATGCTGGTGCTGGCCGCATTTTCCCTCATCGCCGCGGGCTTTGCGGTAATGGTGCTCATGCCATCATTTCGTGCCCCGCATGTGGTGCCGGGAAAGGAGAACCTGCTGTTTTTCGGCGTTTTCAGTCAGCTCGACGAGGATCTGTGGATCGACCAGATTTTCGATCGTCTCGAAAGCGACGAAACGATGTTCCGCACCATGCTGCGCGATGTCTGGCAGAATGGCCAAATATTGCGGCGCAAGAAGTACCGCTTTCTCAATCTGTCCTACAGAACCTTTCTGGTTGGGCTGGCCGTAACATTTGCCCTGTTTCTCTTCGAAGTGCGGGCGGTGAGCTTCTGACTGTGCACTGCGGGCTGTCTGGCCGGTGCCGCCATATTCAAAGCCGGACAATCCCCCCCCCTTCCAGCCTGCCAGAACCCATCAGTGTGATGCGCTCCGAGCCCGCAATCGGCCGGGTCGTCACCGACGACTATTCGGCCAAATATGATCAGCATCTCGCCGGTTGCCGGCCTATCTATCCAGAAGGGGGAAGATCAGGAGCGCACCTGTTTCGTCACGCTGGTGGTGTGCATCCCGCGCGGGATTGCCTTGGCAGGATGGAGCGGTAGCCAGCATATCGGGGCGTTGTTCGAGAGCTTCTGCGCGATGGCCCCGCAATTTGTCACTTCCAGGCTTGGCAGCGCCGCCTGACGGGCAGCGAGCCTGCCGAATTGATTCAAGCAAGTCGGAGCAAATATTTTGCCAATATCGATCAATTCCGCCGAACAGCCGCCGCCTGTCAGGGGCGCAGAACAGCTTATCCAACGCCGCGAGGAGCCGGTTTCGGCGGGTGGCTGGCTACACTGGGCGATCGGACAGATCGAAGCGGATCAGGCGCGATCGTCCGATACGCACCTGCTGCCGCTGAAGCTTTCAGGCAGCAGCGGCATCCAGCTTTATCTCAAGGATGAATCGACCCATCCCACGGGTTCGCTCAAGCACCGCCTGGCGCGTTCCCTGTTCCTTTATGCGCTGTGCAATGGCTGGCTGCATGAAGGCACGACGGTGGTGGAGGCTTCGTCTGGTTCCACCGCAATTTCCGAAGCCTATTTCGCGCGCCTGCTGGGCCTGCCCTTCGTCGCCGTGATCCCGCGCAACACATCCTGCGCCAAGATCGCGGAGATCGAACGGCTCGGCGGCAGGTGTTGCGAGGCCAATCCGGCGGAAGTCTATGAAACCGCCGCGCGGCTCGCCGATGAGCTTGGCGGTCATTACATCGATCAGTTCACCTATGCCGAGCGCGCGACCGACTGGCGGGGCAACAATAATATCGCGGAATCGATCTTCGCGCAGATGCGGCGCGAACCGCATCCGCTGCCGGACTGGATCGTGGTGGGCGCAGGAACCGGCGGCACCTCCGCCACGATCGGCCGCTATATCCGCTACCGCGCAGGTGAGCGCGGCCGCACCCGGCTGGCGGTCGTCGATCCCGAAGGCTCGGCATTCGCCGAAGCCTGGCGGAGCGGGCGGCGCGATGTGGTGGCGGCGGGATCATGGATCGAGGGAATCGGCCGCCCCAGGGTCGAGCCGTCGTTCCAGCCCGAAGTGATCGACGCGATGCTTCCGGTCGAGGATGCGCACTCGTTTCACGCGGCGCGCTGGCTGTCCGATCGGCTGGGGCGGAAGGTCGGCCCGTCGACCGGCACCAATATCGTCGGTGCGCTGCGGCTGGCCGAGCTGATGCGGGCAGAGGGGCGCGAGGGCAGCATCGTGACGCTGATTTGCGATGGCGGGGAGCGCTATTTCGACACGCTGTTCGACGATGCATGGATGGCAGAAAACTATCCGGGCGCGGATGCCTGCCGTGCATGGCTTTCGCTGTTCTGATGGCCGCTTTGGCTAGACCAGCGCCATCAGGTTTGCGTTGCCGCCTGCAGCCGCCGTGTTGATCGACGTAGCCACTTCTTCCACCAGCCAATCGGCTCGATAGCGGCCATCGCAATCTTCGATCTGGACGATCGGAATGGGCCCCGACATGCGAGCCAGTTGCAGATAGGGGGGCTGTTGCCCTTTGGCGAGGCGTTCGATCAAAATGGCCGCGAAGCTGGAAGACGCCGGAATATCCGGCAGCCAGTCAATCCGTTCGGCGACCGCCGCCGGTAAATCGGCAAACCGGCGCGGCTTTCCTGCGGGCCACACGATTGCGGCGCGGCACCCGGCTGCCAGCGCAGTGCCAAGCTGGATCGCCAGACCGGCTTCCGTCGCAGGAAGCAGCAACACATTTCCGCACGGATGGAGAGCGTAAAGATTGAGTTCGCCCACCGGTCCGGGGAGCTCGGCGGCGTAGCCGGTCAATTGCGCGGACGATGCCAGCCTGACCTGTTCGGCGGCTTGAGCCATACCGGCGTGATCGAGCCAGCGCATAAAGCCGTCAAAAGCCATTTGAGATGCTTTGGCGCCGGAGAATTGGTAATTGGGGATCGTTTGAGTCAGGCGCCCCAGGTAAAGCGGCCCCCCGGCCTTGGGGCCGGTTCCCGAAAGTCCGTGCCCGCCAAAAGGCTGCACCCCAACGACAGCGCCAATAATGTTCCGGTTGATATAGACATTACCAACCGAGATTGCCTTCGTCACCTCATCAATCGTCTCGTTCAGCCGGGTGTGAAGCCCGAAGGTGAGCCCGTATCCAGTGGCGTTGATTTCCTTTATCAATTTTCCCAACTCATCGCGGCGGAACCACAGGACATGCAGAACCGGGCCGAACACTTCGCGTCCGATCTGGGCGATATGTTCGATCTCGATAATGGTGGGTGCGACGAATGTCCCCTGGTCCGAAGATTTCGGCAGCGGCACCCGGTGAATTTTGCAGCCAGAGCTGCGCATCCGCTGGATATGGTCTTCGATATTTTGCCTGGCTTCCTCGGAAATGACCGGACCGATATCGACGGCCAGCCTGTCGGGATCGCCGATTTCCAATTCCGCGAGGGCACCGGTCAGCATCGCCAGCTGACGCTCGGCAATATCGTCTTGCAGGCACAGCACTCGCAGGGCGGAGCAGCGTTGCCCGGCGCTGTCGAATGCCGATGCAATCACATCTGCGGTCACTTGTTCACTTAATGCAGTACTGTCGACGACCATGGCGTTCTGCCCGCCGGTTTCGGCGATCAGCGGGATTGGACGGGCGTGCGGTGCCGCATGGCCGGCGAGTTCGACCTGAATCAGCTTTGCCACTTCGGTCGAGCCTGTAAACATCACGCCTGCGATCCCGGGCTGGCCCACCAGAGCGGCACCGATCGCACCATCACCGGGAACAAGCTGGAGAACATTGCCGGGTATTCCAGCCTGATGAAGAATGCGGATGGCTTCTGCGGCGATGAGCGGAGTTTCTTCGGCGGGCTTGGCAAGCACGCTATTGCCCGCCGCCAGCGCCGCGCCGATCTGACCCAGGAATATCGCCAAGGGGAAGTTCCAGGGGCTGATGCACACGACCGGGCCCAGCGGGTGGTGCGCATCTGTCAGGACTTCACGTGCCTGCAGCGCATAATAGCGCAGAAAATCGACCGCCTCGCGCACTTCGGCAATGGCATTCGAGATGGATTTTCCGGCCTCCCGGATAATCAGGCCGAGCAGCAGGGGCATCTTCGCCTCAAGCAGATCTGCAGCACGTTCGAGCATGGCAGCTCGTTGTTCAACCGGGGTGGATGCCCAGCTTTCACAGGCGCTCTGTGCCGCCCGGCACGCCAGCTCCGCGTCCTGTTCCAGGGCGAACGCCACATCGCCGATCACATCGCCCCGCTTCGCAGGGTTGCTGACCGCTTTGAAATCACGCGGTAAATCAAACCCGGCGATCAGCGGGCCGGCACTCCAGCGCAATCGGGCGCTTTCTTTCAGCTTGCCCGCCAGGTCCGCAAGCGCGATCTCGCTGGACAGATCAATGCCGCGCGAATTGCGCCGCTGGCCATAAAGATCGACGGGAAGCGCAACGACATTGTGCGGGGCACCGAGGGGGCGGATCTTGCGCGCCTCATCGACCGGATCTGCCGCAAGATCGTCAATCGACACCTGCTCATCCCAGATGCGGTGGACGAAAGAGGAATTCGCGCCGTTTTCAAGCAGGCGGCGCACCAGATAGGCGAGCAGGGTCTCATGAGTACCTACGGGCGCATAAATGCGGCACGGGCGGCCCAGCTTCGCGCTTCCCACCACCTCCTCGTAAAGCGCCTCGCCCATGCCGTGCAGGCATTGGAATTCATAGTCGCCCGGGGTGAAGCTCTGCCCTGCCAAATGGTAGATTGTCGAAAGGGTGCGCGCATTATGGGTCGCGAATTGGGGGAATATGGCATCACTTGCGTCGAGCAATTTGCGGGCGCAGGCGATGTAGGAAATGTCGGTATGGACCTTGCGGGTGAAAACCGGAAAACCGGATTGGCCATCCACCTGCGCGCGTTTGATCTCACTGTCCCAATAGGCCCCTTTGACAAGGCGCACCATCAGCCGCCGGCCTGAGCGCCGGGCAAGATCGATCAGCCAATCGATCACAAACGGGCAACGCTTGCCATAGGCTTGGACCACGAAGCCAAGGCCGTTCCAGCCCTTGAGCTCGCTGGAGGTTGCAAGACCTTCCAGCAGATCGAGCGAAAGCTCCAGGCGATCGGATTCCTCTGCATCGATATTGAAGCCGATCCCGTAGCTCGCTGCCGGCGCGGCCAGTGAGTGGAGGCGCGGGAACAGCTCTTTCATCACGCGTTGCGCCTGGCCCCTGCAATAGCGCGGATGCAGCGCGGACAATTTGATCGAGATGCCCGGCCCTGCGCAAATCCCGCGACCCGCAGCCGCCGCGCCGATGATGTGAATGGCATGCTCATATTCGCGGAAATAGCGCTCCGCATCGGCCATGGTCGCCGCCGCTTCGCCAAGCATGTCATAGCTGTAGGAAAAGCCCTTTGCCTCCAGCTTGCGGGCTCGCCTGAGCGCTTCCACGATGGATTCGCCGCTCACATATTGCTTGCCCATCAATTGCATTGCCATCTCGACGCCGCCGCGAATGACCGGTTCACCGGCGCGCGCCAGGAGGCGGGTAAGGGCAGCACCGAGGCCGGATCTGGCATAGCTGGAAGCCAGCTTGCCGGTCATCAGCAATCCCCAGGTGGCGGCATTGACAAACAGGGTGTCGCCGTCCCCCAGATGTGCCTGCCAGTCGCCACCAGCGATCTTTTCCCGAATGAGCGCATCGCGCGTCTTGCTGTCGGGAATGCGCAGCAGCGCTTCGGCAAGGCACATCAGCGCCACGCCTTCCTGGCTGGACAGCGCATATTCCTTCACCAGCCCTTCAACTCCGCCCTGCTGGCCCTTGGCCCGCAGCGCCGAAACCAATCTCCTGGTCAGCTTTGCAACATCGCCGCGCAAGGCCGCATCGACCTGCGCGCCCGGCAAAAGCGCTGCCAGCGCCTCTGGTTCAGGGGTTCGACAAGCCTCTGTGATCCTCCGACGCAGAGGGGTTTCCGCGCGGAGGGGAGGGGCGAATGCGGCGAAGGGGGCAATTCGGTCAGGCATCTATCGGAATCCTGTCGATCGAATGCCTGCAATCCTACATCGACAGGCGTCGGCAATCCGACCGAATTTGACCGCAAGCCCATCCAAAATGACCAAATATCGCGCAAAAATCCATTCCCATGGAATGGTGAGGGCAAAAAGCGATGCCAAGCCCCAGCGGGGCTGAATTGCAGCACTCCAATGTAAATCGCGGCATGGCGGAAGGGCGCAGGATTGCCGAAAGCGAAGTGATCAGCGGCGGGCCGGTCCGGTTACGCGCTAGCGGTCTTTTCTCCAGCAGGCCTCTTTGTCCAGTTCCAGCGTCTCAGGCACCGCGTCCCCGGTCGCCGATACATAGCGATAGCCAATTCCGCGCATTGTCCGGATGCGGGTCTTGCCAACCTTGCGGCGCAGGCGCGCGATCTGGACCTCGACCGCATTCGCGCTCACATCCGTGCATTCGGAATAGAGCATGGTGCGGATTTCCTGATGGGACACAACCCTCCCGCTGGCGAAGACCAGCAGCCGCAGGAGCCTGAACTCGGTCTTGGTCAGATCCAGGCATTTGCCGTTCAGCCAGGCGCAGCGCGCCTTGAGATCGAGCTCAAATCCGCCATCCACGATGCGATCCGTGGGATTGCCCGCGGTTCGGCGGATCAATGCGCGCAGCCGGGCGGCCACCTCTTCCGATCGCACCGGCCAGACCAGATAATCATCGGCTCCTGCGTCGAGACATTCCACCTTGCTGCGCCAGTCTCCAGCGCAGGACAGCACCATCATCGGCTGCTTGACGCCCGCCCTGCGCAGCCGATCGATGATCTCCAGCTTGCGCTGCGCCAGGGGGCCGCCGTCAATCACCAGCGCCGCAGCATGCGCATATTGGCCAATCAGGAGCCGGGCGCCGAACTGGGTCGAGGTGACGCGAAAGCCGGATGATCTCAGCCCGTCTGACAGCAGTCCGGTGGTCAAGGGTTCGGGATCGACGAGCAGCAGCTGCATCATTCCCCCCCGGTGCTGGCGTGACCGCGCATGGCGGCCGCGCGATGTGGCTCAAACGGTGCCAAATTTTTTCTCCACCTGAACCCCGATGTCATTCAGGAACTGGGTCGGAAGCAGGCCGCCGGCGCAGATGATCACATAGTCATTCGGCAGGATCTGCTGCTGGCCCGCGCGCTCGAGCGTGACCGAGCGCTCGGTGATGCTGACCACATTGCTTTCAAGCAGCTCCAGGATCCGCCTGGCCTGAACCAGATCGGCCACCCCTGATCGGTTTTTGGCACGGGCCCGGGCATAGGAACCGCCGCGATAGGACAGGCTCACTGTGGTGCCGGGCTGTTCCGCGATCCGCGCGGCCGCTTCCAAGGCGCTGTCGCCGCCGCCAACGACCAGCACCTGCTTGCCCGCGAATTGTTCGGGATCGATCAGGCGATAGAATACCTTGTCGAGCTCCTCGCCGGGCACGCCGAGCGGGCGAGGGGTCCCGCGTCGTCCAATCGTGAGCAGGACCGATTTCGCGCGATAGCTGCGGCGGCTGGTGATGACTTCAAAGTGATCGCCCTGGCGGGTGACGGCCTGCACCTGCTCTTCGAAATGCGGCTGCAGGCCGGTCTCGCGCAGCAGCCCCTCCCAATATCCCAGCAATTTCTCCTTGCTGATCTCGCCAAAATGGACCTTGCCGACGATCGGCAGGGTCGCGGGCGCGGTCATCACCAGCTTGCCGCGCGGAAAATGAGCGACCGTTCCGCCGAGCGTGGCCTGGTCGAGGATTGCAAAACTCAGCTTGCGCTCGATCGCTCCGAGGCTGGCCGAAATGCCCGCCGGCCCGCAGCCGACGATCACAACGTCGAGGACACCGTCACCGCCCCGGATCGCCTTGGCGCGCTGTGCGATGAAGCCGATCGCCTGGCGGCCTTGTTCGATGGCATTCTTGATCAGCCCCATTCCGCCCAATTCCCCGGCGATGAAAATGCCGGGAACATTGGTTTCGAATTCCGGCGACAGCAGCGGTATTTCCACGCCGCGCGTCTCGGTGCCGAATACGAGCGTGATCGCGCCAGTGGGGCAGGCGGTCTGGCACGCCCCATGGCCGACACACAGGGTCGGCTCGATCAGGGCCGCTTTGCCGTCGATGATCCCCAGCACGGTTTTTTCCGGGCAGGCATGCACGCAGGAGCCGCAGCCCAGGCAGATCGCCGGATCGATCGCGGGATGAAGCGAATTCGGTTCACCCAGGCCGGCCTGACGATTGTCTTCCAGCACGGCAAGATGGCGCGCCGAACGCCGGCGAGCGGCCAGGGCCCACCAGGCCCAGATCGCCAGCAGCGGTATGGCATAGACCAGCAGGTTCGGGTTGAAATGGCTCAAGCTCCGGGCACTCCGGAATCGCGGGCACTCGCGTTAACACGCGCGAGCCCGGCACTGTTCCCCGCCAACGCCTTGCGCGCGGCGACGAGATCCTGGGCTGCCTTGTCCGCCTGTTTGAGCACCATGCGAGAGCGCAGCAATTGCACCCAGCCATCGACATTGCCGGGATCGGTCTTGAGCTTTTCGGCCAGACCATCGACCATTGAGTTGATCATCGCCTGCTGCTGATCTGCGGGCAGGGCCTTGGCCGCTGCGATGTCGGCCTGGCTGACCTGGGGCAGGCCGCTGGCGCCCGCAGTCACCGGGGCGGGCTGCTTGAGCCTGGCCGAAACATCGACCCCCAGATCCGCCGCGAGCTTTGTGATCTGGTTGTGCAGATCGGCCTGCCAGGTCGCATCGCCCGGTCCGTCATTGGCCAGTGCGATCCATTGGTCGAGCGCCTGTTGCTTCTCGCCATGCTGGGACTGCCACATGGCGATGAAATAGCGCGCGCGCGGTTCCTTGGGATCGATGGCATGCGCCTTGTCGAACTCCGCCTTAGCATCAGCCGGGACAGTCCCTCCGGCGATCCCGGTCAAGGCCTCGCCATATCCGGCGTGGACCAGCGCATTTTCGGGCAGCAGCACCAATGCGCGCTTGTAGGGCTTGATCGCCAGTTCGGGCTTGCCGGTCATGACATAGGACCAGCCGAGCATCCGAAACCCTTCGCCGTCGTCGGGATTGGTTTTGAGCCTTGCCGCCAGCCGGGAGATCATCGTTTCGACATCGGCCAGGGCTTTTTCCTGGCTCGTGGGCAGATTGGGGGCGGCTTTCGGTTCACCGCCAAATGGCCGGAATATCAGGATGCCAACCGCCAGCGCGGCGAGCACGGCAGATCCGGCCAGCAACCGCCGCGTCCGGCGCGAGGCGGCGTCCTTGCCGGCTTCAGCTTGCTCCACCGGAGTGGCTGTGATGGCATCTGCCTGGCCGCCAGCGGGCTGCGCATCGGGCAATAGCTCCGCTGCGCCGCCGCGTGCCTGCCATACCCGCATTGCGACTATCCCGAGCGCAATCCCGGCCAGGCCGGTCAAGATATATTGCAGCATTGTCGCTCCTTGATGGAATTCGCCTGTCACCCGGTCAAAATGGGTGCCGCCTAAATTGATGGTCTCGAAATAGAAGACGCCGCCAAGCTGACAAAAAGCTGTCAAATTCGTGAAACGACGACATATCGCCCGCCAGTTGAGATGAATTGCGACGCGTCTTTGCCATGTGTGTGAACCACCCGCTAAGCCCACTGTGCGATAGATGTACTTCCTCTCAGCCGAACGGTTCGATCGAAAAGTCATGGCGACAAAGGCAGATAGAGTCTCATTTTCGGGTCAACGGCCAAGGTTAAGCGCCGGGAAGGTTGAGCGTTCGCTGTCCGGATTGGTGGGGATCGGGATTGTCTGTGCGATCCTGCTCGGCTGGGCGACGCGCGACACTGGCTGGATCGATCCGGAGCGCGGGCTGGGTTACAGCCTTGGAATAATCGGTGGATCGATGATGTTGATCCTGCTCGGTTATCCGCTGCGCAAGCGGATGCGGCGGGTTTCACCCAAGGCGGGAACGGTCGGCTTCTGGTTCCGCTTCCATATGCTGCTGGGCCTGCTTGGTCCCCTGGCCATTCTTTACCATGCGCGGTTCAGCTGGGGTTCGCTCAACAGCACTGTGGCCATGAGCGCGATGATTATTGTGGCGACCAGCGGGCTGGTGGGCCGTTTTCTCTATTCCCGGGTTCATCGCGGCTATTCCGGCCGCAAGCTTGAATTGCGCGCCTTGCGCGACGAGATGAACGCGCTTCTGGAAGAACTTGAGGCAAAGGGGCTGCCGCGCTCCGCCATTCTCGATCGCTTGCAGCCACTGGAAACGCGGGCGATCAGCGCCGGGGCGGATTTCTGGTCGAGCGCAGGGGCTGTTGCCGGACTGGGGCTCGAAACGCGGCGAACCGCGCGCCAGCTCAGGAGCTTGCTGGTCGAAGCCGGGCATGGGGAGGATCAGGCTGTCGGCAAGACCCTGGCGCATTTTTTCGAAGCGGTTCGTCGTGCGGCCGAGTTCGCCTTCTACGACCGCTTGCTGCGCCTGTGGCATCTGCTGCATCTGCCGCTGTTCTTCCTGCTGGTGGCGGCAGCTATTCTGCACATCGTTGCAGTGCATATGTATTGATGCGCCTGGCGATAGCATTCCTGGGATTGCTGACCCTGCTGTTCGCAGCCCCGCTGGGGGCGGAATCGATCATGGAGCGGCTGATCACGCCGGGCCCGCTGGCATCGGCGCATGCCAAGCTTGAAAGCAAATGCGAGAATTGTCACACTTCCTTCAAGAAGGAGGCACAAAATACCAAATGCACCGCCTGCCACAGGGATATCGCGGCGGATGTTGCATCGGGCAAAGGCTATCATGGCAAGTCGTCATCGGCTCGCTCGGCCAGCTGCAAATCCTGCCACAGCGATCACCAGGGCAGATCTTTCGCCCTGGTCAAACTGAACCGCGCGAGCTTCAACCATGCCTTGACGGACTATGCCCTGGTGGGTGCCCATCGGCAGGTCACCTGCGTTCAGTGCCACGGAAAGAACTATAATTATCGTGGAATTTCAACGAGCTGTGCGGCCTGCCACAAGGCCGATGATCCACACCTCGGCAAATTGGGCGGCAATTGCCAGGATTGTCATTCAGTCGACGGCTGGAAGCAGATCAAGCCGTTCAATCATGCCAGGACCGGCTTTGCGCTAACCGGGGCGCACCGGTCGAAGACCTGCCTCTCCTGCCACACCGGCCAACGCTGGAAGGGTCTGCCGGCAAGCTGCATTTCCTGCCATGCCAGTGACGATACGCATCACGGAAGCCGCGGAACCAATTGCGCAGGATGCCATTCAACCTCGGCCTGGCAGACCGTCAGTTTCGATCACTCTACAACCGGCTTTCCGCTGATCGGCGGCCATGCAGCCGCCAGCTGCACCGCCTGCCACGGCAAGGGCAACACGATCAAGAAACCCTCCCACAGCTGCACGAACTGCCATGCGAAGGACGATATTCACAAGGGGCAGGTCGGAACCGATTGTGCCTCCTGCCACAATGCGCGTTCGTGGCAGCAGATCGCTTTCGATCATACGAAATCGACCCAGTTCCCACTTCGGGGAGCCCATCGAAAATCGACCTGCAGCGCCTGCCATCAGGCGAAGCTGCAACTTCTCAAGCCGGAAACCAGCTGCGTGTCCTGCCACAGCAAGGATGATGTGCATCACGGCGGCAACGGCCAGGATTGCGAGCGCTGCCACGGTGTTGATGACTGGAAGGCGGTCAGCTTCAATCACGATACGATGACGCGCTTTGCGCTCAAGGGCAAACATGCCCAGGCCAAATGCGAAGCCTGCCATGTCGAGCCTGCCGACAAGGTCAAACTCTCTCTCGATTGTGCCTCATGCCATGCTGCGGATGACGTTCACAAGGCCAGCCTCGGCCCCAATTGCGGCCGCTGCCATGACAGCAATGACTGGAAGAGTGAAATCCGCTTCGATCACGATCTCACCCATTTCCCCTTGCTGGGCAAACATTCCGAACTTCAATGTACCGATTGCCACAGCGACAAGCGGTTTGCGGCCAAGGGCGTGACCTGCGCCTCCTGCCATCAGGATGATCATCACAAAGGCGGGCTTGGCACCCCGGCGCTGTGCCGGGATTGCCACAATACGCGCGACTGGAAATCATGGAATTTCGATCACGACAGCGCCACCAAATACCCTCTGACCGGCCAGCACAAAGGCCTGGTCTGCGCGTCCTGCCATTCCCGGCCGGGCGATCCTGCAGCCCTGGGGACGGCCTGCGTGGATTGCCACCGGCGCAACGACATCCATCGCGGAGGCTTCGGTGAAGATTGCGCAAGGTGCCACGTCACCTCAAGCTTTCGCCAGATAGTGATGCCGGGAAGCCAAAATTAACCCATGGCCGAAGTCTGACATTAAGCTTGCGGAATGGCGGTTATTCCGGCGAAGCGATGGCCTCAGGCGTTGATCCGAGCGTCTGATTATACCTTCTTTGTTGCCCCGCTGCTTAAAGTTTCCACTGCATAGGCGGTGCGGGAGCCGAAAGGCAGCGCCGCCCGACTGCTGAGTTTGGTGGGACGACAAGAGGGGAAGCGGTTTTGTACGGGAAGCGTCTTTGGGCGATCCTGATTCTTGTGGTGGCATCCCTTCTTGCCTCGTCCCCCGTTATGGCTGGGGATAGCCAGCCAGCCGCGTCTTTCGATCATTTCAAGACCGGTTTCCCGCTCACCGGCGCGCATGCCGCAGTATCGTGCGAATCCTGCCACAAAGACGGCAAATTCCAGGGCACCCCCAAAGCCTGTGCCGATTGTCATAATTCGGTGCGGGCGCAGGGCAAATCGCCGCGCCATATCCGGACCCAGGCGGCGTGCGACAGCTGCCACACGACCCGGCAATGGCCCATCGCCCAGTTCGACCATTCCAATGTGACGGCGAATTGCACCTCGTGCCATGATGGAGCCCAGGCAAGTGGCAAGCCGGCTCTTCACCTGGCCACAACACAGGATTGCGCCACCTGCCACAGCACCAAGACCTGGACCGGCGCGCGCTTCGACCACAGCGGCGTAAGCGGCACCTGCGCAAGCTGCCACAACGGCTCGACCGCCACCGGCAAAGGCGCCACCCATGTGCAGACCACGGCCGATTGCGCCACCTGCCACTCGACCAATTCCTGGCTCGGCGCGCGGTTTGACCACTCTGGTGTCTCCGGCAATTGCGCGAGCTGCCACAATGGCACCACCGCAACCGGAAAGTCTGCCACCCATCTTGCAACCGGCAATGCCTGTCAGGATTGCCACACGACCAATAGCTGGAGCCCGGCGCATTTCGATCATTCGGCAGTAAGCGGAACCTGCGCCTCGTGCCACAATGGTACCAAGGCGACCGGCAAGCCGGCGTCTCATGTGCCGACCAGCGCAGGCTGCGATGATTGCCACACCACCAGCGGCTGGACCCCGGCGAGCTTCGACCACGCCAGCGTGACGGGAACCTGCGCCAGCTGCCACAATGGCACCACCGCGACAGGCAAATCGACAACCCATCTGGCGACCGGCAATAGTTGCGAAGATTGTCACACGACCAAGGCCTGGAGTCCCGCCAGCTTTGACCATTCGGCGGTGACCGGCACCTGTGCAAGCTGCCACAACGGCAGCACCGCGACCGGCAAGCCATCGAACCATATTGCCACCAGCGCGGGTTGCGACAATTGCCACACCACCAGTGCCTGGACCCCGGCGCGCTTTGATCACGCAAGTGTGACCGGCACCTGCGCGTCATGCCACAATGGCAGCACCGCGACCGGCAAGCCTTCGAACCATATTGCGACCAGCGCAGCATGCGACAATTGCCACACCACCAGCGCCTGGACCCCGGCGCGCTTTGATCACGCAAGCGTGACCGGCACCTGCGCGTCGTGCCACAATGGCACCACCGCGACCGGCAAGCCGTCGAACCATGTCGCGACCAGTGCAGCTTGTGACAATTGCCACACCACCAGCGCCTGGGTTCCGGCAAGCTTTGATCACAGCAGCGTGACGGGCACATGCGCAAGCTGCCACAATGGCACCACCGCGACGGGCAAGTCCGCCACGCATCTGGCAACCACCAACAGCTGCGACGATTGCCACACGACCAAGGCCTGGAGCCCCGCCAGCTTCGATCACTCGGCAGCCACCGGAACCTGCGCTTCCTGCCACAATGGTTCCAAGGCGACCGGCAAGCCTTCAACCCATGTTGCCACCAGCGCAGCGTGCGACAATTGCCACACCACCAGCGCCTGGACCCCGGCGCGTTTCGACCATGCCAGCGTTACGGGCACCTGCGCCTCGTGCCACAACGGCACCACTGCGACCGGCAAGCCGGCGACCCATATTGCGACCGGTGCAGCGTGCGACAATTGCCACACCACCAATGCCTGGACCCCGGCGAGCTTCGATCACGCGAGCGTGACGGGCACTTGCGCGAGCTGCCATAATGGCACGACCGCAACGGGCAAATCGGCGACCCATCTGGCGACCACCAACAGCTGCGACGATTGCCATACGACCAAGGCCTGGAGCCCGGCCAGCTTCGATCACGCTTCGGCAACCGGCTCCTGTGCCTCGTGCCACAATGGCACCAAGGCGACAGGGAAGAGCGCTTCCCATATCCGCTCGACCGACCAGTGCGATTTCTGCCACGTCTCGACCAGCTGGACCAATGTGCGGGTCGATCACAGCCAGGTCCTGGGAACCTGCACCAGCTGCCACAATGGGGCGAGCGCAACCGGCAAGCCGGCAACACATATCGCCACGACTGCCGAATGCAGCGATTGCCATGGCACCAGCGCGTGGCTTCCGGCCTCCTTCAGCCACAGCGGGATCACCGGCAATTGCGCCTCGTGTCACAACGGCACGACTGCGACCGGCAAGACGCCAACGCATATGAATACCACCAACATCTGCGAAGATTGCCACCGGACCAGCTCTTGGACTTCGGTGAATTTCAACCACAATGACGCGATCGGCACCTGTTCTTCATGCCACAATGGCGTGACGGCGCGCGGCAAACCGGGCGATCATCCGCGCACGTCAGCCGATTGCGGCTCTTGCCACACAACCAGAAATTGGGACGCCGAAGGTGGTGACTGACCTTTGGCGACAGGGAGAATAGCCCGATGTCGAAAATGCACTTCAAGGCAACTGCCTCTGCAATCGCGCTCGCCGGCATGGCCGCCGGGTCGATTGTGATGCCCACTGCCGCACAGGCGCAGGTGGTTTCGGACCGGGCGCTTTCCGATGTCAATGTGGCCAATGTCGGCGCCTGCACGACCTTGACCGTGAACTTCAATATCCGGGTGCAATTGCTGAGCTATTTTCCGACCGAAGCCGGGCGCGAGCTGCATATCCGCGTTCGCCCGCTCGATTCGAGTGGTCCGGGCCAAAGCCGCGAATCCCTGCGCACGCCCACCACGGTGCCCGAACTGCGCTCGATCGAATATGAGGGCGACAATCCTTCCGGCCCGGTCCTGTCGCTGTTTTTCACCAAGGACATGCGCTTCGAGATCGAAGCCGGGGCGCAGCCCCAGTCAATCGTCATCAAGCTCGATCAGCCCGGGGCCGGCCCGATTTGCTCCCCGAACGAGCCTGCCGCCGTTCAGCAGTCTTCGGGCGTCGTGTCGCGGCCTGCCAATGCAGCGCCCGAGCTTCCGATCCCCGCGGGGCTCTATGCGATCAATCTGCTGTCCCAGGCGGATGCCTTGGGCGAGCTCAGCGCAGGGCAGCGCAATGCGCTGGCCGGGCGGATCGTCTATGAAATGTCGTTCGAGCGGGAGTCTGAACATTGGCACCGGCTGCGCACCGGCTTTTATGATACCCGCGAAGAGGCGGAAGCGGCCCGGCTGCAGATGCAGGCGCTGTTTCCCGATGCATGGGTGTTGAAGGTGTCTGCCGATGAGCGGGCGCAAGGCGTAGCAAACCGGATCGATCTGGGCGCTCCAGTCGCCACCCCTGCGCCGCCGACCGTCACCGCCACCCCGGAGCAGACGGCAGAGGCCGCCAGGCTGGTTGCCGAGGCAGAGCAGGCTATTGCCGGGGGCGAGAATGATCGCGCGATCCAGATCCTGACCAAGGCATCGACCTTGCCGGAAAATGAAAGCTCCGCCCGCGCTGTCGAACTGCTGGGGCTCACGCGCGAGCGCAAGGGTCAGATGGCGCATGCCCAGGCGGAATATGAGGAATATCTGCGCCGCTATCCGCAAGGCGAGGCGGCGGACCGCGTGCGGCAGCGACTTGCCGCGCTCAAGAGCCCGGGCGCGACCCCGGCGCTCCGGCAGGCATCGGCTGGCGCGCGTTCTGCCTCCGACTGGACCTGGCGCGCGCGGGGCAGTCTGTCGCAATTCTATTTCCGCGATCAAAGCAGCACCAAGTTCGTCGATGCTTCGCGCCCGGATCTCAATCCTGAAGCAGACAATTCGGTCAATCTGAACCAGCTGCTTACCTCGACCGACATCACGGTTTCCGGTGGCAATGATCGCAGGCAGATCGTGCTCCGCGCCGCCGGGTCTTACACGGCTGATTTCCGGGCCGGCACCGCGCTTCGCCCAACGCGCGATATCAAGGCGCTGACCGCGCTTTATCTCGATTACACGGACAGCGATCTGGATACGTCAGTACGCATCGGGCGGCAGACGCGGAACACCTCGGGCGTGCTTGGCCGGTTCGACGGGGCATTGCTGGGATGGCAGGTGCAGCCCAAGCTTCGGGTGAATCTGGTTGGCGGCTTTCCGGTTCTGACCTCGCGCCAGACGCATATCCTCAAGGAACGCTATTTCTATGGCGCCAGCGTCGATGTGGGTTCGCGGCAGAGCCCCCTGCAAACAACGCTTTACTGGTTCGATCAGCGCGCCAAGGGCGGATTTATCGATCGCCAGTCTGTCGGGGTGGAGGCGCGCTATCTTGCCTCCCGCTTCAACGCCTTCACGCTTATCGATTATGACGTGCGGTATAAGAAGCTCAATCTCGGGCTGCTGACGCTCAATTATAATTTTCCCGACAATTCGAACCTCAGCCTGACGGCGGATTATCGCCAGTCGCCGCTGCTGACGACGTCGAATGCGCTGATTGGCCAGATCGAAACCTCCACATTCGCGCCGGTTACCGACCTGCGCGGATTGCGGACATTCTTCACCGATGACGAGATCTACCAATTGGCGCGCGACCGCACGCTGGTCGCCAAATCGCTCACCGTGTCCTATTCGCGTCCGCTGACGAAGAAATTGCAGGGCAATATTGATTTCACTGTCACCGATACGGGCGGAACCGCGGGGACGCCCGCCAGTTCCGGCACCCAGGCGGTCGAGGCGCTTCCGGTCACGGGCAGCGAATATTTCTATGGCGTGCAGATTGTCGGGTCCGGCCTGCTGTGGGCCAATGACATCTACATTCTTTCGGGCCGCTATGCCGATACGCAGCGCTCGCAGACCTATACCGCAGACGTGAATGCGCGCGTTCCGATTACCTCGAAGTTTCGCCTTAGCCCGCGCCTGCGCTATGGTTATCGGACGGACAAGCTGATCGACAGCAAGTTCAGCCAGTTCCAGCCGACCGTTCGCTTCAACTATTATCCGATCCGCCATTCCGAAATCGAGATCGAGCTCGGGGCGAATTTTTCCAGCGAGCGCAAAGTGATTGCGGGTGCGCTAAATACCACCAACGAATCCGGCTATGTTATGACTGCGGGCTATCGGATCGACTTTTAAAGCGGTGAAAGGCACCCTCTCTTGATTGCAGAAGCTGGACTTGCCGCGCTCTGGCTGGCCGCCGCGATGGCGCTGGTTCAGGCAGTGCTGGGCGCCCTGGCCATCGGCCGGGGGCAGACGGGCCTTGCCAGTGCCATCGCCCCGGTCACGCTGGTTCAGGCCGGCTTGGTGGTGGTTTCCTTTCTGTGCCTGGTGGCGGTGTTCATGCGGTCCGACATGTCGGTTCTGCTGGTGGCCGCCAACAGTCATTCGGCCAAGCCCATGCTCTATAAGATCGCGGGCACCTGGGGGAACCATGAAGGTTCGATGCTGCTGTGGGTGACCATTCTGGGCATCGCCGGGGCGACCATCGCTGTTTTCGAGCGCAAGCTGCGCAGTGATACCAAACTCGCGACGCTTTCGGCGCAGGCGGTGATTGCGCTGGGGTTTTATGCCTTCCTGCTGTTTTCTTCCAATCCCTTCGCCCGCATCAGCGGGGTCATCGAAGGAGCCGGCCTCAATCCGCTGCTACAGGATCCGGGTCTCGCCTTCCATCCGCCGACGCTTTATGTCGGCTATGTCGGAATGTCGGCGGCGTTTTCCTTTGCCGTCGGGGCCTTGCTTACGCGCAATGTCGGGCAGGAATTCGCGCGCGCAATGCGGCCCTGGATCCTTGGTGCGTGGATTTTTCTGACCATCGGGATCACCGCCGGCAGCTATTGGGCCTATTATACGCTGGGCTGGGGCGGATGGTGGTTTTGGGATCCGGTGGAGAATGCTTCGCTGATGCCGTGGCTGGCAGCCACTGCGCTGCTGCATTCGGTGACCGTGCTGGCAACGCGGGACGGCTTGCGGGCATGGACGATCATGCTGTCGGTGCTGGCCTTTTCCATGTCGATGGTCGGCACCTTCCTGGTGCGTTCGGGAATTTTGACCAGCGTGCACAGCTTCGCGGTCGATCCCGCACGCGGGGTTTTCATCCTGGCCCTGCTGGCGATCTATATCGGCGGCGCGCTGGCCCTGTTCGCCCTCCGCATCGGCACGGTAAGCGAAGGCAGCCGCTTCAATCTGCTGAGCCGCGAAGCCGCGCTGGTGATCAACAATCTGTTGCTGACCGTGATCCTGGTCGTCGTCCTGGCCGGGACGCTCTATCCGCTCATTCTGGAGGCCACCACCGGAACCAAGATTTCCGTCGGTGCTCCCTATTTCAACGCCACCGCCGGACCGCTGGCGCTGGTCTTGCTGCTGCTGCTGGCGGCAGGGCCGATGCTGCGCTGGCGCAGCGACCGCGCAAAGTCATTGCTCGACCGGATGGCGCCCGCGCTGTTTGCCGGGGGGGCGGCGCTGCTGTTGCTCGCGCTGTTTGGAGGCACGATGGGGATCCTGCCGCTGCTTGGCCTGCTTGTTGCGGCCATTGTCGCCGTGGCCAGCCTATCGCCCCTGTGGAAACGCAAGCTCGGGCGAACGCCGCTGTTTACCTTCGGCATGGTCCTGGCGCATTTCGGCTGCGCGGTCAGTATCGCGGGCATGGCTTGCGACAGTGCGTTCTCCCAGGAAAATCTGGTGGCGATGGGCGAGGGCGACACCCAGATGGTCGGCCCGTTTTCGGTGACACTGGAAGGATCGCGAGAGCGGCCCGGCCCCAATTATCTTGCGCTTGAGGCCGTCACATCGGTGCGCAAGGGCAGCGGCGCTGCGTTTGAGATGCTGCCCCAGCTGCACAGTTTCACCAATCCGCAGATGCAGACAAACCAGGCCGCAATCCGAACCTTCTGGAACGGCCAGCTCTATCTGGTGGTGGGGGACCGCACAGTCGGCGACCGCCTGCTGATCCGCATGTGGTGGAAGCCCTTCATCACGCTGATCTGGCTGGGCGGGGTGCTGATCGCATTGGGCGGGTGCCTGTCCCTGCTCGGGCGGGTCAAGCGCGATGTGCTGGCAAACCGCTGGCCATGGCAGTCCATGCGGGGAGCTGCCGCATGAGCCGCAAGCTGCTTCTGTGGCTGCCCTTTGTGCTCGTCATCGCGCTTCTGGCGATGTTCTACCTCGGGCTGCGCAATCCCACCGATCACGTGATCGCTTCGCAAATGGTCGGGCAGGAACTGCCCGATTTTGCCGCCGGTCCGGCGATGCCCGGTCAGCCCGGGCTCGCGGCGAAAGATTTCCATGACGGCAAGCCGCGGCTGTTCAATGTCTTCGCCAGCTGGTGCGTGCCCTGTGTGGACGAAGTGCCGGTACTGGTCCGCATGAAGGGGATGGGCGCTGACATTGTGGGGCTGGCGATCCACGATACCACGCCCGATCTCAGTCGCTTCCTGGCCGATAATGGCAATCCCTATTCCCGCATCGGGCTGGACGATGGCGGACGGGCGCAGATCGCCTTTGGCGCATCCGGCGTGCCCGAAACCTTCGTGGTCGATGGGCAGGGCATAATCGTCTATCAGCATATCGGCGTCGTCACAGACGGCGACGTGCCTCGTCTATTGGCCATGCTGGGAAGCGCACAGTGAAATTCGCGGCGGGTCTGCTGTTCCTCATCGCCCTTGTCACGCCGGTGCTTGCGCAGGACTATTCAGAGGAATCCCTCGCCGATCCCAAGCAGGAAGCGCAGGCGTTGGCCCTGATGGATACGATCCGCTGCGTCGTGTGCCAGGGACAGCCGATTTCGGGCAGCAATGCCGATTTGGCGGGCGATATGCGCCGGGTCATCCGCGAAAAGATTGCCCAGGGACAATCGAGCGAGCAGGTGCGCGCTTGGTTGATCAGCAAATATGGCGATTGGGTGAGCTTCAAGCCGGAGGTCAAGCCGGCAACCTTGCCGCTCTGGCTCGTGCCGCTGCTGGCCTTGCTATTCGGCGGCTGGCTGGTTTCGCGGCGGCTTGGCAAGAGGAGGCGCGGCTGATGGGTTGGTTGTTCGCATTCGGCATTGCGCTGCTGGTCCTGGCCGCGCTGTATTTCAGCGGCCGGGTTTCGCGCATGGCGCTGGAAATCACGGTTGCCGCCTTGCTTGTCGGGCTGGCCGGATATGCCTGGCAAGGCAGCCCCGACATGCCCGGCAATCCGGTTTCGGGCCAGAACTGATCCCGGTTCCGGCCGGCGGGGAGCTATAGCCGCAGGTCTGCGCGCAATCCCCTGGGCCCCGATCGCAGCGTCAGCGAAGCCTCCAGAGCATCGCAGATATCCCGCGCGATCGCGAGGCCCAGCCCCGATCCAGGCTTTTCGGGATCGAAGCGGGTGCCCATTTCGAAGGCCCTGGCAATCTGCTCCTCGCTCATCCCCGGGCCGTCATCTTCGACCAGCACCTGGCTCCTGCCGTCGTGGTCCTCGCCAATTGTCACCACCACCTCGGCGCTGGCCCATTTGCCGGCATTGTCGAGCAGGATCGAAAGCAGTTCGGACAGGTCGACCGGATCGAACGGCAGCGGCTTTGCCCCGGGCAGCTGGTTGCGCAGCACGAATTGCACATTGGGATGAAGCCGCTTCATCGCGCTGAGGATGGGCACCAGCAAATCTGGCAGGGCGCTGACCGAGCCGGGAACCCGGGCCCCGGATGAGCGCGCCCGGGCAAGCTGATATTCGATCTGCTGTTCCATCATCCGCGCCTGATCGAGCAGCACCTTGGCGGAATCGGGCGCGCGATCCCCTTCTGCAAGGCGTTCGGCCTCATCCGTCATCACTGCCAGCGGGGTGCGCAGCGAATGCGCCAGATTGGCGGCCTGAATGCGCGCGCGGGCGATCATTTCGCCGTTCTGGCGGATATAGGCGTTGAAATCGTTGGCCAGCGGGGCGAGTTCGGACGGATAGTTCCCTTCCAGTTGCGCCGCCTTGTCTGCGCGCAGGCGGGCGACGGCTTCACTCAGGCGATTGAGCGGTCTGAGGCCGAAGCTGATGATGGCGATGCCGGTTGCCAGCAGCAATGCGCCGAGAGCTGCCAGCCACAGGGTGAGCTCGCGGGTGAAGCCGGCGAGCACCTTGTCAAGTTCCTGCTGATCGGTGGCGATTACGAAGTGGACTTGCTCACCCTTGGAACCGACTGGCAAAGCCAGGCCATAGGCGATCACCGGGCCGGTCGGGCCGCTTTCCACGCGGTAGGTGACAGTGGGCGACCGGGCGACCTCATTGCCCAGCTGGCCGCGGATCATCGATTGGGAGCGCAAGGTCTTTCTGCCAGCGGCGGAGACCTGCCAATAATAGCCCGAAAGCGCCACTTCATAGCGCGGATCGGACAGCGGGCGGACGAGCATCGGCTGGCCCCGTTCGTCGATCTGGGTCAGGCGGACCAGCTCGCGCACATGGACTTTCAGTTCGTCGTGGAATTGCGCCTCGACATGTTTGGTGAACACGCGGGTCGCAGAAAACCAGATCGCCGCAATCCCCAATACGACCCACAGCATCACCGCCAGCACGAAGCGCAGCCTGAGACTGCCGGATCGCGTCCTTGCGGGCGGCTGGCTTGCGGGCGGCTGGCTTGCGGGTGGCGGGGCGGTGGTCACTTCTCGAACCTGTAGCCCATCCCGCGCAGGGTGGTAATCCTCTCCCGCCCGATCTTGCGCCGCAGCCGGCCGACCAGCACCTCGATCGTATTGAGCTCGCGCACGGCGTCGAGCTCGTAAAGATGCTCCAGAATATCGCTTTGCGGCAGGACCTGGCCCGCGCGGCGCATGAACAGATGCAGCAGGCGAAACTCCTGGCGGCTGAGGTCGAGCGGCTCGCCCATCAGCTCGACCATATGCGCTACAGGATCGAGCCTCAGATCGCCCAGCGCAATCCCGCTATCGCGCTTGCCCTGATGCCGCCGGAACAGCGCATTGAGCCGGGCGAGCAATTCTTCGAACCGCACCGGCTTGACCACGAAATCGTCGGCCCCGGCATTGAGCCCCTCGACCTTTTCCTGCCAGCTGCCGCGCGCGGTGAGGATCAGGATCGGGCAATCGACCTTGTTTGCCCGCCAATGCCGCAACAGATCGATCCCATCGCGGCCCGGCAGGCCGAGATCGAGGATGATCGCGCCCATCTTGTCGAGATCGGGCCAGTGCTCGGCCTGTTCGCCATCGGTGGCAAGATCCACGGCAAAGCCCGCGCCGCGCAGGCGTTCACTCGTCCTGCGGCCCAGTTCTGCATCATCCTCAACCAGCAGCAATCGCACGGACATCCTCCCCCGCGCCGCTCGAGGGCGCTTACCATCCGCCGCCTGGATGATCCATGAAACTGACAAGAAGCTGGCATGCTGACAAGTTGTTGTCGGCCGGGTCCGACAATGCTGGTGCGCGCATTGACGCTTCGCTACTTCGTCCTGCGCCCGCTGCAACCTCACCACAGCTGGATTGCCCTGGGCGGATGCTTTGGTGGGGGACCAATTAATGCGAGAATGCCGCGATGGATTTTGATGATCAGCTGAGACGCTATTTTGCAACCGCAGATCTGACGGCGATCAGCCCGGCAGTGATGGAATCCGGCGTTGAGCGCATGCGCGTTGATCTGGGGATGGAAAAGGACCGGGGGCGGCGCTTCGCCTTGTGGACGCTGCTGCACATGCTTGGCGCTGCGCCCGATCTCGATGTGGCATTCGAGGACGAGGCAGACCGCAATGCCGCGCGCTCCTTGATGGAGGCGATGGAGCGCGAGGAAGGACCATGATCAATCGGCGCCAGCACGGCGCGCCGAGGCCATTGGACTGACACCGGCCCGTAGCGGCTCAGATCACGCCGCTACCTTATATCCGGGCATTGATGCTGACGGGTAACAGCTTGAAGCCATGGGCCTGGTGCCCATCGCTGTGGCGACAACGATCTTATCAAAGGCGCATGTCGCGATCGGGCTGCCGGCGCCTGCCGATCACAGACAAGTGGCGAGGTGGCTTACTTCGGGTGCAGAAGCTGCCTCTGCGGAAGCTTGAAGTTCACAGATCTCGCGATCGATCACGCGCAGGATATTCGCTGTAAGCTGTTCCGTCACAACGCTCGGCCGCAGCAGGCGAAGCTGTCTGAGCCCAACCGATTGCGCCAGGATGAAGTCAGCGAGCAACGCCCGGCGCTCGCGCAGAGCGTCGCCCGGTATGATCAATTCCAGCGCCGCGAGCATGCTTCCGTTCACGGACAGGCAAGCCCGCTCGAAGATTCCGGAAATCCGTTCATTCCGGGCCGATTCAGCAATGATCTCGGCGAATAATTGTTCGGTATCGCGCAGTTCGGCTGGATATACGAAGTTCCGTATCCAGGCCCACACTCCTGCCGAATCCGCCGCCGCGATGGCTTCGTGAAGCGAACCGCGGGAAATGAAATGGTCAAGATCAGCCTCTACGATCCGGGCAACGATATCTTCCTTGGCCTCAAAATCACGGTAGATCTGGCCGACAGCAACCTCGGACGCCTTGGCGATCTGGGCGACGCCGGTCGCGTGAAAGCCGTTTTCGATGAACAATCCGCGCGCCGAATCGACGATCCGCTGGCGCCGCGCCACAGCACGATCGCGGCCTGACTGACTACAAACGCTGATCATCTCGCTACTCGTCCCTGTCCCGAATGTTTTTGTCGTTTCTGCTCAATAACACCTTGACCGCATGTCCAACTTCGCACTAGCAGCATAAAAGTGTGAGTGATCGTTCACTCTCGTAACACATTCGGCAGAAACACGCATGCATTTTTTTCGTCACATCGCGCCCGCATTCGCCCTGATGCTCGCCGCCTGCGGCAATCAGGGGGCTCAGGCCCCGCAACAGGGCCCGACGCCGGTCAGCTATGTCACCATATCCGAACAATCGGTTGTCCTGACGCAGGAGCTGCCGGGGCGCACAACGGCTTATGAAACTTCGGACGTGCGGCCCCAGGTCAATGGGCTGGTGGAGGCGCGGCTGTTCACCGAGGGGGACCTGGTGCACAAGGGCCAGCCGCTCTACCGGATTGATGCGTCACCCTATCGGGCGCAGGTCGCCAGCGCGAACGCCGCACTCGCGCGGGCCCGCGCCTCGATCGCTTCCACCGCCGCGCTGGCTCAGCGCTATGGCGAACTGGTCAAGATAAATGCGATCGCAAAGCAGGATTACGAGAACGCGCAAACCGCCGCGGCGCAGGCGCGTGCCGATGTTGCCGCCCAGCAGGCAGCGCTGCGCTCTGCCGAAATCGATCTGGCGCGCACCACGATACGCGCGCCGATCACCGGGCGCATCGGGCGATCCGTTTACACCACGGGCGCCCTGGTCACTGCTTCGCAGGCAGACCCGCTGGCAACAATCCAGCGGCTCGATCCGATCTATGTCGATATCCAGCAATCGAGCGCCGACATCCTCAAGCTGCGCCAGCAGGTGCTTGCCGGCCAGGTTGATCGCAATGGCAATGCGCGGGTCAAGCTTTTGCTGGAGGATGGCAGCCAATATGGTCCCGAGGGGGTACTGCGCTTCGCCGATGTCACCGTTGATCCGGCGACCGGCTCTCAATTGATCAGGGCGGTGTTTCCCAACCCTGCAGGGCTGTTGCTGCCCGGGATGTATGCGCGCGCGCAGATCGAGGAAGGTGTCCAGGCGCAGGCGCTGCTCGTGCCGCAGCGCGCGGTCAGCCGGGATGAGCGCGGCAATGCAACCGTCATGGTGATAGGTGCCGGCAACAAGGCTGAACTGCGCACGCTCAAGGCCAGCCGCACTATCGGGGAAAACTGGCTGATCACTGCAGGCCTTAAGCCTGGTGACCGGGTCATTGTCGAAGGCGGCATGATGCTGCGCCCCGGGATGCCGGTCAAACCGACCAGATGGGATGCCAACGCCAAACCTGCCGCCCCCGCACAGCAGGGCCCAGCGCCCGCAAAGGCAAAGTAACCCGTCATGGCCCGCTATTTCATCGATCGCCCGATCTTTGCCTGGGTGATCGCAATCATCCTGATGCTCGCGGGCGTGCTCGCGATCCGGAGCCTGCCGATCGCGCAATTCCCCGCGATTGCGCCTCCCGCAGTGTCGATCACCGCCACCTATCCCGGTGCCGATGCGCAGACGCTGGAAAATACCACCACGCAGATCATCGAGCAGCAGATGAAGGGGATCGATAACCTTCGCTATTTCTCGTCCTCTTCCTCATCCGCTGGCACCGTGACGATCACCCTGACATTCGAACAGGGGACCGATCCCGATATCGCGCAGGTGCAGGTTCAGAACAAATTGCAGGCTGCGACACCGCTTCTGCCGCAGGAGGTCCAGCAGCAGGGCCTGAAGGTGGCGAAAGCGACCCAGAATTTTCTGATGTTCGTGGGCCTCTATTCCGAAGGCGGCGGCCATGACGCCGCCGATCTTGGCGACTATATTGCGTCCAAATTTCAGGACCCGCTCGCGCGCGTCAATGGCGTGGGCGATACCCAGTTGTTCGGATCGCAATATGCGATGCGCATCTGGGTCGATCCGCTCAAGCTCAACAATTACGGGCTCACGATGGCGGACGTTACTGCGGCGGTTACCGCCCAGAACGCGCAGGTTTCGGCCGGGCAGATCGGCGCCCAGCCGGCACCCAAACAGCAGATGCTGAATGCGACGGTGTCGGTCCAGTCACGGCTGACCTCACCCGATCAATTCGCCCAGATCCGGCTGAAGAGCAATGTGGATGGCTCGGTTGTCCGGCTGGGCGATGTCGCGCGCCTGGAGATCGGTGCCGAAAACTATGGGTTTGCGGCCAAGTGGAATGGCAAGCCCGCCGCCGGCCTGGGGATCAAGCTCGCGCCCGGCGCGAATGCGCTCAACACGGTCACTGCGGTCAAGGACCGCGTGGACGAAATCTCCAAGCAGCTCCCGCCCGATGTGAAGGTCATCTTCCCATATGACACTTCGCCCTTCGTGCGCCTTTCGGTCAAACAGGTGGTTGAAACGCTGGTCGAAGCGGTGATCCTGGTCTTCCTGGTGATGTTCCTGTTCCTGCAGAACTTCCGCGCCACGCTGATCCCGACGATTGCCGTGCCGGTGGTGTTGCTCGGCACCTTTGCGGTGCTGGCTCTGGCAGGCTTCACGATCAACACACTGACCCTGTTCGGGATGGTGCTGGCGATCGGGCTATTGGTCGATGATGCGATCGTGGTGGTGGAGAATGTCGAACGCCTGATCACCACCGAAGATCTGAGCCCGAAAGAAGCTGCAAGAAAGTCGATGGATGAAATTACCGGGGCGCTGATCGGCATCGCGCTGGTGCTGTCGGCGGTGTTTCTGCCGATGGCCTTCTTCGGCGGTTCGACCGGCGTGATCTACCGCCAGTTTTCAATCACGATCGTCTCGGCGATGGTGCTTTCAGTGCTCGTTGCACTTATCCTGACGCCCGCGCTCTGCGCCACGATTCTGAAGCCGCATGATCCGCACAAGGCCGAACGCCGCCCCGGGGTGTTGGGTAGATTTTTCCGCTGGTTCAACGCGATGTTCGATCGCGGCCAACAGAAATATGAGGGCGGCGTTCGTGGCACGGCGCGGAATTGGAAGCGCTCGCTGGTGGTCTATGCGCTGGTTCTCCTGGGCCTGGCGCTGCTGTTTCTGCGCCTGCCGACCGGCTTCCTGCCCGATGAGGACCAGGGTACCATGATTGCGCTGGTCCAGGGTCCGGCCGGCTCCACCACTGCGCGTACCGAGACGGCCCTGGATGTGGTCCGTGACCATTTTCTCCACGCCGAGGGCGACAATGTGGCCGGTGTGTTCACGGTGAGCGGCTTCAGCTTCGCCGGTGCCGGGCAGAACACCGGCCTGGCCTTCATCCCGCTCAAGAGTTGGGACGAACGGCCGGGTGCTGCAAACTCGGCCTCCGCGATCGCTGGCCGGGCCATGGCGGCATTCTCCCAATTTCATGACGGGGCGATCTATGCTGTCGTGCCGCCGGCGGTCCAGGAACTGGGCAATGCGACAGGGTTCGATCTGCAACTGGTCGATAGCGATGGCATCGGCCATGCAAGGCTGCTGCAGGCCCGCAACATGCTGTTGGGCATGGCGGCGCAGGATCCCAGGCTGGTCGGGGTGCGCCCCAATTCGATTGACGATGCGCCGCAGCTCAAGGTCGATATCGATCTGGACAAGGCGCGCGCGCTCGGTCTCGACATCGGAACCGTCAACAACACGATCGCCAGCGCCTGGGGCGGCTCCTATGTGAGCGACTTCATCGATCGTGGCCGCGTCAAACGGGTCTATCTGCAGGCGGATGAACCCTATCGCCTTGCGCCTGAGGATATCGGCGATTTCTATGTGCGCGGCGACAGCGGCAAGATGGCCTCTTTCAATGCCTTTTCCACGCTGAGCTGGGCGCAGGCGCCGGTCCAGCTCACGCGCTATAATGGCGAACCGTCGCTGGAGATCCTTGGCAGCCCCGCGCCCGGTGTATCCTCCGGTGCGGCGATGGCGGCGATGCAGGAACTCCAGGCGAAGCTGCCGCCCGGAACCGCGCTGGAATGGACCGGCCTGTCCTATGAGGAACGCCTGTCAGGCGGGCAGGCGCCGGCGCTCTATGGCCTTTCACTGCTGATCGTGTTCCTGTGCCTTGCCGCACTCTATGAAAGCTGGTCGGTGCCGATCTCGGTGCTGCTGGTGGTGCCGCTGGGCGTCATTGGCGCACTGCTTGCGGCCACACTCACCGGGCTGAACAACGACATCTACCTTCAGGTCGGCTTGATCACCACGATCGGCGTCTCGGCGAAGAACGCGATCCTTATCGTCGAATTCGCAGAGGAGCGGATGCGCGATGGCATGAATGCATTCGATGCGGCAGTCGCGGCGGCAAAGCTGCGGTTGCGGCCGATCTTGATGACCAGCCTTGCGTTCATCTTCGGTGTCCTGCCGCTGGCGGTGGCAACCGGGGCCGGTGCGGGCGGGCAAAATGCGATCGGGCGCGCGGTGGTCGGCGGGATGCTGTCGGCAACGATCCTCGCAATCTTCTTCGTGCCGATGTTCTTCATTGTCGTGCTGCGATTGTTCAGCCGCAGGGGTGACGGCGCGATTGCCGCCCCGCCGCAACTCGATACCGCTGCGGACGAACCGCCTGCGTCGCAGGGAGCTTGATGGCCGTGAATACACGAATTTCGATGATCCGGCTGCCTTTGGCCGCAGTGCTCGCCAGCACCGCGATCTTGAGCGGCTGCAATCTTGCACCGGCCTATGTCCGCCCGCCCAGTGCCGTTCCCACGGCATTGCCGCAGGGCGGAGTCTATCCCGCCGGGCCGGCCGAGGGGCGCGATTTCACAACCGTCGGCTGGCGCGACTTCTTCCTCGATAGCCGCCTGCGCGAAGTGATTCAGCGCGGGCTCGACAATAATCAGGATCTGCAGCTCGCCGCCGCCAATGTGCTGCAGGCGCGTGCCCAATATCACGTCCAGCGCGCCGATATCCTGCCGAGTGTTTCGGCATCGGGCGCTGCGAATTATACCAACAGCGCAGCCGGGGCCGCCACCAGCGGTGCGGCCACCTCTGGCCAGGCAACGGGATCGAGCAGCGTCGAATATTATTCCGCCAATGTCGGCGTGTCTGCCTTCGAGATCGATCTGTTCGGACGGCTGCGCAACCAGAGCAAGGCGGCGCTCGAGCAATATTTTGCAACCGAGGAGGCCCAGCGCAGCACGCGCATCAGCCTGATCGCCGAAATCGCATCGGCATGGCTGACAGTCGCGGCGGACCAGGATCAACTCGCGCTGTCACAACAGACCCTGAAGGCAAATGCCGACACGCTGGAGCTGACCACGGCGCAATTCCGCATCGGCATCGCGTCAGAGCTCGAATCGCAGCAGGCAGAAAGCAATTACCAATCGGCCCGCAATGACATCGCCGTCCTCCAGATGCAGATCGCCCAGGACCTCAATGCGCTCCATCTGCTTGTCGGGGCGCCGATCGAGGCTGAATTGCTGCCGACAGCGCTCGGCGATTTGCGGCCCACGATCGATGTGCTGCCGACCGGACTTTCGTCTGACGTGCTGCTCAAGCGGCCCGACGTGCTCCAGGCTGAGCATCAGCTAATCGCGCAAAATGCGAATATCGGTGCGGCGCGTGCAGCTTTCTTCCCCACGATTTCACTCACCGCCACGCTCGGCACGATCAGCGGATCGCTCGGCGGGTTGTTTGGTGCCGATAGCCAAACCTACACCGCCAGCCCGGCAATTTCGCTGCCCTTGTTCGACGGCGGCCGCAACAAGGGCAATCTCGACTATGCCCGCGCATCGCAGCAGGCAGCTGTCGCGACCTATCAGAAGACGATCCAGACCGCCTTTCGCGAGGTCGCCGATGGGCTGGCCCAGCGCGGGACGATCGATGAACAGATTGCCGCGCAGGAGGCCCGGGTTCACGCCGCGCAGGTTGCCGCCAAACTCGCCGATGCACGCTATCGGGCGGGGGTCGATTCCTTCCTCACTGCGCTCGATGCACAGCGGACGGACTATGCGGCGCAGCAGCAGCTTGTCTCCACCCGCCTCAGCCGCAGCGCCAATCTGGTTGAACTCTATCGATCGCTGGGCGGCGGGTTGAATTGACCCCGAAACCGGGCGCTTGCAATGGACAGAAAACGGCTTAACCTACCAAAAAATTTGGTTGGAGAGAGTCTGATGAATGTGCGCGACGCGCTCGATGGGGATCCTGGTGAGGAAAGCCTGATCATCCTGCAGAGTCTGATCTGCCTGATGCGCGAAAAGAACCTGCTGACCCGGGCCGATATCGAAGAGCTGTGCCATAAGGTTGAACGGCGCGCGACCGGCGAAAGCCGCGTCCCGCTTCCCTGCGCCTCGCAGAGCGCCCAAAGCGCGTCGGGGATCATGCACCGTCTGACAGCCTATATCGGCCAGCGCTATGGCGGGAAGCACAGCCGGGTCTATCGCTAAGCGGGGCGCTTTGGCAAAGGCGCGGTAGTTTGCTGAATCGGCGAGTGAACCGCAAAGCCTGTTGCCCCCGATTGACGTGCCGCATTCTCGTCGCCCCCACCAGCTGATCGGTTGTTGGCAGAGCCGGGTCGCGCCCGGCCTGGCGAGCCTCTTGCCGCCCACTCAGTGGCTTGCGCCGCTCTGCCGCCCTGGGCGAGCGGCTTACGAAATATCAACACGCGCACGATCTTTTTTGGATTGCTGGCGGCCGGCTTGCTCTTACCATGGATGCATAGCCGGGCTGTGTTGATCTGCTGCGTCGATCCAGAAAAATAACAAGAATTGATCCGGTATGCCGCCATGCATTCGCATTGGCAATATTTGGGAAATGAGGATGCGGGTGGCTCACATCGGGGCATTCTATTTCACATCCTCCAGAGGCGGAAAGAAATAGTGCCATGACACCCTATAAGATCGCGTTGGAAGAACATTTCGTGGATCCCGCGCAAAATGATTATGCCCAGATCTTGGGCAAAGGGCGCGATATTCTGGACTTGCCGCCGTTCGCGCAAATCCGGGCGCGCACGCGCGACGTCGATGCCGGGCGGATCGCAGACATGGACAAGCTCGGGATCCGTCTGGCCATCCTGTCCTATTACAACGGCGCAGGGGTGCAGCTCGATCCCGATGCGGCGCGCGCGCTCGTCAAGGCGCGGCAGATGAACGATTTCCTGGCCGAGCGCATGGCTGCTTATCCCGATCGTTTTGGTGGCTGGGCCGCCTTGCCGGTTCAGGATCCACAAGGTGCCGCCGCTGAATTGCGGCGCTGCGTGACGCAGCTTGGCTTCTATGGCGCAATGATCAACGGGCGGACCCATGGCGAATGCCTGGACCTGCCGAAATTTCTGCCGATCTGGGAAACCGCGGCCGAGCTTGGCGTACCGATCTATCTTCACCCGGGCGCGGAGCCGGTTCAGCCAATCGCGGATTTCCAAACCTATCCGGCCTTGGTGAACATCGGCTGGGGTTGGAGCGTGGAAACGGGTTTCCATGCACTGCGGATCATGGCCAGCGGCCTGTTCGACCGGTTTCCAGATCTTCAATTGATATTGGGCCATATGGGCGAGCTTGTGCCGTTTCATTTTGGCCGGTTCGACCAGTTTGCGCAAACGCCCTTCGCCCGGACGGCGACCCACAAGCATTCCTTGTCACACTATGTCCGCAACAATGTGCTGATCACCACCAGCGGCAACCTCAGCCCGGAAACGCTGATCGGCGCGATGCTGGCGGTGGGGATCGACCGGATATTATTCGCGACCGATTATCCGATTGCCGATGCCTCGATCTTCAACACCATGATCGAGCAGGCACCGATTTCGGCCGGCGACAAGCAGAAGATTTTCCATGACAACGCGGCGCGAGTGTTCCGAACGGATCGGGCTGGGTGATCAGCAGCGCGCTGCCAGGCTCAACATCGGCGGGTGCCTAGCTGCCATCGGTAATGACGGTCCCGCCGTCGATGACCATGGTCTGCCCGGTCATGAATGCACCCGCGGCGGAGGCGAGGAACACGGCTGCGCCTGCTATCTCTTCAACCTGGCCCGGGCGGCGCAGCGGGGTCATCTGCATGCGCCGGGCCATGAAGGCCTCATCCGCCAGAAGTGGCTGGGAAAGTTCGGTGGTGATGAAGCCGGGCGCGATGGCGTTCACGCGCAGCTTGCGCGGCCCCCATTCCACCGCAAGGTTGCGCGCCAGCTGAGATACGCCAGCCTTTGACAGGGCATAGGCGCTGATCGCTGCATTGCCGCGCAGCGCGGAAATGCTGCTCATCAAGATCGCCGCGCCGCCGGTCTCATTGTCGGCAATATGCGGCAGGGCGAGTTTTGCCAGCACCACCTGACTGCGCAGATTGAGCGCCATCACCCGGTCATAATCGTCCATCGTGATGGCGGCGAAAGGCCCGGGCGCGCCGATAATTCCAGCGTTGCACACCAGAATGTCGAGCCCGCCGAGGCTGGACAGAGTGCCTCCAACCAGGCGGCCCAGCGCGGCGTCGTCCGTCACATCGGCGGCAATGCCCGGCTGGCCGAGCTCCCCGGCGACGCGGCGGGTATCCTCCTCGCTCTCGCTGGAGACCATCACCCGTGCGCCCGCCGCGATTAGCGCTTCGGCAATGGCGCGTCCGATCCCGCGGGTTGATCCGGTGACCAGCGCGCGCTTGCCTGACAGGTCGAAGAGGTCTTGCATGCACAATCTCCTGCTCGCGCCGGCCCCATTCCTCGCCCGGCGCTTCGGTCAAGGGCGGATGATCTTCTGGTCGATCGCACCGAATGGCGCATGCCCATCGGCAGTGCGCGCTTCCATGCGCACGCTGTCGCCATATTTCATGAAGTCGGTTCTGGCCGCTCCTTCATCCACGATCTCGATGCCGCGCCGCTCGGCGATGCAGGAGGAGCCGACTTCACGGAAATTGTCGTTCGAGACGGTGCCCGATCCGATCACTGTTCCGGCCACCAATTCGCGCGTCCGTGCGCCATGGGCGATGAGCTCGTCGAAGCCATGGCCCATCGCCTTGCCGTGGGCATTGCCGAATTGCGTGCCGTTCCAATGGACGGTGAGGTGCATATTCGGCTGGCTATCCTGCCAGGCCTCGCCCAATTCGTCGGGCGTGACGGCAAAGGGCGCCATCGAACATGCCGGCTTGGCCTGCACCCAGCCGAATCCGGTCTTCATTTCCGGGCCGGCCAGCGCGCGCAGAGACCAGTCGTTGATCTGTACCACCAGCTTGATGTGCTTTCCGGCCCGGGCGGCGGAAGTGCCCATCGGCACCGTGTCGGTGATGATGCCGAACTCGCCTTCGAAATCTATGCCCAGCGCTTCATCGGGCATGACCACGTCCTCGGTCGGGCCGTAAAATCTGTCTGACATGCCCTGATACATCAGCGGCCATTCCACCGGCGGCTTTTCGATTCCGATCACCTTGTCCATCAAGGCGCCATGGCTGGCATAGACCGACCCGTCGAGCCACTGCCATGCGCGCGGCAGCGGTGCGATCACCCGGCTCATGTCGAGCGGGTCGGGAAAGCGGGTGATCGCGCGCAATTGCGGTTCGACTTTGTCCCAGTTTTCCAACGCTTCCCGCAAGCACTTGACGGTGCCTTCGGCGCAGGACTTAGCGTCGGGCGAGACCACCACAAGCTGGCCATCGGGGGTGCCATCAATCAAAGTAGCAAGGCGCATCTGGAGTTCTCCCATCCAAGAATCGTCCCTCCGCTAGTCATCGGCAGGGCGCAGGGCAATGGGATAAGACCGATCACCCGCGACCGCAGAGGCGAAGCGCGATACAGAGAGGAATTCCCGTGATATCGCCAAAAAGTCATCTCAGCCTGTGAGGAAGAGCAAATCGTGAAGTTCGCAGATCCAAGGGCGCAGGCCATTTTCGAGCGCTATACCGCGCGGCACTCGCAAGAGACGGCACGCATGAAGGAGCTGGGCGCGCAGGTCATGGGCATTCGCGATGAATTCCTGCTGCCGGTAGGCGCCGAGGTCGGCTGGTTCCTTTATTCGCTGGTGATTGCGCGTGCGCCCGGCCGCATTCTCGAGCTGGGAACCTCCTATGGCTATTCGACGCTTTTTCTCGCCGCGGCCGCACGCGAAGTCGGCGCGAAGGTCATCACCATGGAGCTGGCCGATTACAAGCAGGCCTATGCGCGCTCTCAATTGGCCGAGGCCGGGCTGGACGATGTGGTCGATTGGCGCTGCGGCGATGCGGTTGAGATGATCGCCGCGGATGCCGGGCCGTTCGATTTCATCCTGCTCGACATCTGGAAAGAGCTTTATCTGCCGTGTCTCGATGCATTCTATCCCAAGCTTGCCGAAGAAGCGGTGATCTGTTCGGACAATATGATCGAGCCTTCCGGCGCGCGGCCCGACGTGCGCGTCTATCGTGAGGCGGTGCGCGCGAAGCCGGACCTTCAGACCGCGCTTCTGCCGATCGGGCAGGGGATTGAACTGACGGCCAAATGGAGCGCGGGCAACGCGAAATTGTGACCGGCGGCTTGCGGAAGATGGCGCGCCGGCCTTTCGCGGCCAGCTGCGCAAGATCCTGCTCTACCCCCGATCCAGCGTCTCCAATGCGCTTGAAACGAGCCTGGCCACAGACCCGTCAGCGGCAAAGCCGGCATGCTCGGCCGCCGGGGTGGAGAGCGGGGGATAGGCGCCGAATGCCGCTTCGAGCGCGGGATCTGGCTCCCAGCTCACAAGTTTGATCGAACTGCCCGTCTGGCGGGCGATCTCTTCCGCCAGCTTGCCCATGCCGACTTGCAGAGCCGGTAGGGTCACGGCGCGGGTCGGCGGCATCAGGCTGCTGTCGCAATCGAGCGCATGGAGGAAATTGCCGGCGCAGCGATCGACCGATTGTGCCCAGATCGTTGCTTCCGGGCGGGTGGGGCAGGTGAAGGATTGGCCGGCTTTGAGCGCGTGGAACAGTTCGCTCATGAAGGCCGACTTCATGCCGCTTGGCCCCTTGGGACGGGCGAGGATCCCTGGCAGGCGGATGGTGACGCCGTCAATCTGCTTGCGGTTGCTCATCAACGCCACGGCAACCTCCATCATCGCCTTGTGCCCGCCATAGATCAGCTCCGGCGATAGCGGGGTGCTGTCGTCGACCCCTGCGGCGGGAAGCGGATGGCCGAGCACCGCGATCGAGCTGGCATAGACCACGCGCGGACAATTGCCGGATTTTGCAGCGCGTTCGAGCAAGTCATACATGGCATCGACATTGACCCGGCGCGAGGCGGCGGGATCGGCTTCAGCCGCGCCGCCCGGAATGGTGGCGAGGTGAATCAATGCGTCGCAACCTTGTGAAAAGGCCTCTGACTGCAGATCGGGATCGCAAAGATCGCCGGCCAGCTTGCGCGTACCGTCGGGAATGGCATCGGCGGAAAGGTCGATCGCGGTAACTGTGTCGCCGCGCGCAAGCAGCTTCGCTGCGATGCAGCGGCCAACAAAGCCTCCCGCTCCGGTAATAACAACCTTCATCTTGGTCCTCATATCATGCGCGGGCCATCCGGGCCCGCAGGGTTGCAGAAATCGATCCTGTCAGCATCCGGCGCTGGCACCGGCTCGCGGCGGCGGCCCGAATTATCCTGCATGATAAGCCAGCGATTGAAGGCGTGCTTGGGCAAAAGCTCCGCCGGCGCAGCAAACTTCGCGTCAAGAATGTCACAGTCCCGCAATCGCCATAACCGGCCTCTCGGGAAAAGTGAAATTTTCAGATGACAGCGATGTCAGAATATCTTAGGCCGTTCTCCTTCAAGGCCCCTAAGGGGGCAGTGATTGGGGGCGCAAGTGCTTGTTTTATGCGGATTACCGCATCTTGCAGGTGATTCGCGCTTGGTAGACCGCCAGCAATTGGCGGCCCAGCATGGGAGAGTGGCATGGTTAAGGCTTGTGTTCGTCATATTCGCAGCGCGTTGTTGATTACTGGCGCTACTTCAATCTTCGCAAGCCCCGCTTTCGCGCAGGATCAGTCCACCGCGCAGGATGACGCACAGGGGCCGGCGATCATCGTCACCGGTTCGCGCACGGTCCGCAATGGTGCCGATATGCCCACGCCGGTTACCGTGATCGGGCAGGATCTGATCGCGCAGACCGGAGCGACCCAGCTTTCGCAGGTTATCAATGATCTCCCGGTCGTCCGGACGGACGTCAGCGGCACCACCGCCTTCGTTGGCGGCGGCGGCAATGGTCCGGGCAACAATCTGGTCAATCTGCGCGGTCTGGGCGCGGTGCGTACGCTCGTGCTGGTTGATGGCCTGCGCTATCCCTCGACCACTTTTACCGGCCTGTTCAACACGGATTTGATTCCCAGCTCGCTGGTTACGCGCCTCGATGTGGTCACGGGCGGTGCATCCGCCGCTTATGGTTCCGATGCGGTAGCCGGCGTGGTCAATATCGTGCTCAACCACAAGCTTGAAGGCATTCGCGGTTCTGCCCAATATGGCATTGCCGACGCAGGCGATGGTGAAGACCAGAAATACTCGCTGGCCTTTGGGCACGGATTTCTCGACGGGCGGATTCATGTCGTCGCCGGCGTCGATTATGAAACCCGCAAGGAGACCGGCACCTGCTATTCCAGGGATTGGTGCGCCAAAGAATATGGCGTGATGACCAACCCGCACCCGGGCGTGGACGGACTTCCTGCGCTGATCATCGCGCCCGATGTACGCGCTTCGCAGAATACTCCGGCTGGCCTGATCGTCAGTTCCAAGCTCATTTCCAAATTCGGTGGACAGCAATTCTCCGATGACGGCACGACCCTGCTGCCGTTCACCTTTGGGGAGCTTTACACACCCAATAACAACCAGATGATCGGCGGCTCAAGGGGCGGGATCAGTCCCTTCGGAGGCTCCTTCAGGCTGCAGGGGCCACAGGATCGGCTTGCGACCTATTTCCGTGTCGAAGCGGAGCTTTCCGACCAGATCCAGGCCTGGTTCGACGGTTCCTATGGCGAAACAGATACGCAAGGCAACTTTGCCAATCTGCGCTCTGGCAATCAGAATGCGGCCGGCACCGCACGGGCCGGACCGCTCAACACTGGCGCTTTCACGCTTTCGATCAACAATCCTTTCCTGCCTGCGGCGCTGGTCCAGGAAATGCAGCAGGTCAATCTGACCACTGTCAATATCGGCAAATCGGGTGAGGGCCTGGTCAACCCGATCGTCGATTACAGTGTCGGCACCTATCGCGTGGCGGGCGGATTGAAGGGCAAGATTGCCGACTGGAGCTGGGACTTTACCTATTTGCATGGCCAGAGCGTGCTGCACACCATTGAGCACAACGACATCAACCAGAGCAATTTTTCCAAGGCTGTACAGGCGGTCAACGGTACTGGCGCCAATGCCGGAAAGATCGTTTGCGCGATCAATCAGTCTTCGACGGTTGATCCTGATTGCGTGCCGCTGAATCTGTTCGGCGTCGGAACTGCCAGCCCTGAGGCGCTGGCCTATGCATTTGGTACAGCTACGAGTGATTCCAAAATCAAGCTGGATGACATCAGCTTCAACGTCCAGGGATCACCGCTCAATACCTGGGCAGGGCCGATCTCCCTTGCGACCGGCGTTGAATATCGGGCTGAAAGCGTGGCGGCGGAAGTCGATCCGCTTTCTGCTGCCGGTGCATTCGTCCAGAACCTCAGCGCACTTCATGGGCAAAGCAAGGTGTTCGAAGTCTATGGCGAGGTGAATGTCCCGCTGCTGTCTGACGTGCCTCTGGCTGAAAATCTCGAACTCAATGGCGCAATCCGCCGCGCGCATTACGAATTTTCCAGCCCTTCAGCGCCGCTGCCCGGCGGTTCGGTGGGCGCATCGGATAACTCGTTCAATGCGGTGACCTGGAAGATCGGCGCGGTTTACAAGCCGACCGACTGGCTGCGTTTCCGGGGCACGATCTCGCGGGACTTCAGGGCTCCCAATCTGAGCGAGCAATATATTCTGCCCAACGTCCAGAATTCGGCAATTCTCGATCCGGCGACAGGGACCAGCACGCAGGTGGCTACGCAGTCTGGCGGCAACCCGAACCTGCAGCCTGAAATTTCTTACACCAAGACGGTCGGGGTCACGATCGAGCCTGACTTCCTGCCCAATCTGCAGCTTTCGGTCGACTATTACGACATCAAGGTGAAGGACTATATCGCCGCCGTGGGCGGGCCGACCCTGGTCAACCAATGTTTCCAGGGTGTCGAGGCCGCCTGCCAATTTGTGACCCGCGATTCTGACGGTGTGCTGTCCTTCATTCGGAACATCTCGGCCAATGCCAACCAGTTGCAGGTTGCCGGCTATGACATCGAACTCGGCTATCGGCATAGCCTGGGCACGATCGGGGATCTCGATCTCCGCGTCCTGGGTACGATCTATTCGAAGCTGACCTATGTCAACGGCGGCTCTCCGGTAAGCGGCAAGTGCCAGAACGGCGTGGTTACGCAGCAGGCCTATCCGAGCATGCCGTGCTATGAAATCAGCACACGGCTGACTTTCACCAGCGGACGGTTCCTGCTGGGCGGTCAGTTCCGCTACATTCCCAAGGGCAAGTTCGGCAACACTTACGTGGGGCCGCAGGATGCAGGCTACAGCCCGACCCTGCCGAACAGCATCAGCGATAACCGGGTGCCCGCGATCGCCTATGTCGATCTGAACACCAGCTATCGCATAATCGATCGGGACAAGTTCACGATCGAGGCCTTTGGCGTGATCAAGAATGTGTTCGACACCGATCCGCCGAATGCGCCCGCCAACAACATTGGCACCAATGCCAATCTTTATGACGTGCTGGGGCGGACCTTCCGCATGGGGATCCGCTTCACCTATTAAGCTGTTCAGCGCCAGCCTCTCGGGATTTCGGTTTCGAGAGGCTGTTGCTTCAGCAGGTGACGCCAGGGAAGTCTGCGCGATATTGGCTGGGTGGAGGCGAAGAACAGGATGCATTTTTCCGGGCCGGCCAGGACAATCGGCCTCATCGGGCGGCGCGGCCCGCGCCTTCTGCCTTTGGCGCTGATGCTCGGCGTGAACACTTCCGCGTCCGGCTCGGAAACCGGGCAGGCGGATTCGCCGCAACCGGGATGCTATGACATTGCCAAGGTCGGCCCGCTGGTTGAACTCAAGACCGCCGGCCGATTGTCCGCGGTAATCGCGCCTGCCCGGGGCGCTGAACTGGTCGGGCTTGGCTACAGGCCGCACGGTTCCCGGATCGAACTGCTCTATCGCGGAATGGACTTTTGCGAACATGAAGGGTGGGACGGCAAGGCCCCGATCCTGTGGCCGGCTACCGGTCGCAATTTCGATGCCGCCGCGCCGGGCGGTTTGGGGTGGAACTGGAACGGGCAGGATTTCCCCATAGCGATTCACGGCTTCGCCCGCGATTTGCCCTGGCGTCTGATTGGCCAGACTGCGGGGCGCAATGAAGCAACTGCGGTGATGGAACTTACGCAGACCCCGCAGACGCTTGCCAGCTATCCGTTCGGATTTACCTTCACGCTGACCTACCGGCTGACCGGCAAGCAGTTGCGGATCGAGCACGAAATCGTGGCCTCGCCGGACAATGACGGCGCGATGCCCTTTTCGATCGGCAACCATATGACCTTCCGCCAACCGCTTTATGGCGAAGGATCGGCGACCATCACCACGCCGGCCAAAGCGCGCCTGCTGCTCGACCAGTCCGGAAAGCCCGTAGGCAAAGCCCCGCAGCTACCGCTTGAGCGCGTTGCGGCCACGGCCCTTGGCAAGGAAACCGCCGTTTCCTTGACCGACTATCCATCGGCGCCCTGGCTGCGTCTCGACGATCCGAGCGGCATCAGCATCCTGCTTTCCCACCGGGCTTCGCAGCAGCCGGATGGGCAGTCGGTCCAGTTCAACCTGTGGGGCAATCCGGCGCTGGGGTTCTTCAGCCCGGAGCCCTGGCTCGGGCGGCAGAATTCGCTGGCGGAGGGTGTCGGCCTTGTCCGGCTGCTGCCCTCGCAGCGCTTCACCTGGGTGATCACACTGCGCGTGACAGGCTGATGCGCGTGCCGGGCAAGAACAGGCCGCCTTGCACATTGATCGGCCTCTGCCGCATTGCGGAGGCCCACCGATCCAGCTTGATGTTGACAGCGCTGCCATGCGATATAGGCTGAAGGAAAGTCATGGTCGAACCCAGATTGGTCTGGCGATCACCAGGGTGAGAGGACATTTGCGGCGGCCATATATAGCCGCCCGCAAGAGCCGTTGGATGGACGAAGGCCATTCGATATTGAAAGGGTTGCAGAGTAATGCGTAAGCGCGAGTTTCTGATCGGATCAGCAGCCATCGGCGTGCTGGCTCTCACCGGCAGCGGCCTTGCCGCAGCAGAGCGGCCCGGGCTCAAGAAGCGCATGAACTTGCTGCTGATCACCGTGGATGATCTCGATTGGTCGCTGCCCGGCTTTATCAGCGGACGGAAGGATTTTACGCCCAATCTCGATGCCCTGGCCGCGCGGTCGCATTGCTTCATCAATAACCGCACGGTCGCGCCGATCTGCCAGCCTGCGCGAGAAGCGATGATGACGGGGCTGCTGCCGCATCACAGCGGCGCTATCGGCTTCACCCCGGTGAACGAGGGAACACCTACGCTGACCACCCTGCTGCAAAACGAAGGCTATTTCGCCGCCGCCGTTCACAAGATCGAGCATATGCAGCCATGGTCCTGCTTTCCGTGGAATTATGGGCAGAACAGCCATGATCGCAATCCGCAGGTTTATCAGGACGGTGTGCGGCTCGCGATTCTGGAGGCGCAGGATGCGCGCAGCCCGTTCTATGTGAATTGCAATCTCAACGATCCGCACCGGCCGTTTTACGGGAGCCCCGGGGCCAAGGAGATGGATCACGATCAGACTGGACCCTACAAGGTCGCGCGCGAGATCACTGCTGAGGAAGTGGATGTTCCGCCAAATCTCGATGACTTGCCGAATATACGCCAGGAACTGGCGCAATATTGGAACAGTGTTCAACGGCTCGACATTACCCTGGGCAAGGTGCTCAAGGCTCTGGAGGAGGCGGGCGAAGCGGATAACACGATCATCCTGTTCAGCTCCGATCACGGCATGCCGTTCCCCTTCGCAAAGGCGACCTGCTATGATCATGGCACCCGCGTGCCGGTGCTGATCTGCTGGCCCGGCATGGGGCCTGCGCAGAGCTTCTCCAATCTCACCACGAATGTCGACATCCTGCCGACTCTGCTGGAAATGCTGGAAGTCGCCCCGCCGGAAAAACTGGATGGACGCTCATGGGTTCCGATCATGCGCGGGGAGCAGGTCGAAGATCCCGAATATGTCGTGACCTATGTCACCACCGTCGCAAGCGGCTTCGCCTATCCCATGCGCGCGGTGCAGAACATGGACTATTCCCTGTGCTTTACGCCCTGGGCCGACGGGAAGCTGAAGATGCGTTCCGAAAGCATGATGGGGCTCACCTTTGCGGCAATGGCCGAAGCTGCGAAAACCGATCCCGCAATGGCGGCCCGGGTCGAGCAATATGTCGGGGGCGTTCTGCTTGCCTTCTACGATCTCAAGGCAGATCCGGGGCAGAGGGTTAATCTGATCGACAGCCCGAAGCATCGCGATCGGATCGAACAGATGAAGGCCTATCTGCTGCAGGATATGATCCGCACGGCTGATCCTGAACTGGAGAATTTCCGGCTGCTGCTCGATGGCAAACAGCCGGTGGTGCCGCAGGATCCCGCGCGCTATCGCATTCAGCGCCTGCCGGGGGAGAGCGCCGCAGAATAGGCGGCAATTGTGCAGCCGGGCTTCACGCTCTCCTGACGCAGCGGAAGCCCACATGGCTGGTCGAAGTATCGATCGGCTCCGGGTGGCGCGCAGCGGGGCGATAACGCTGGCAATAGCTGGGCGCGCACAGGTGTGACCCGCCCTTGAGCACCTTGCGCGGTATACGCGCCGCGGATGTGGGATCGATACTGTCATGCCGCCGTGCCCCGCGCGGGTTTTCCGGAATGCAGCAGGCGCCCTTCGCCTTGCGCTCGGCGGTGCGCGGCGCATACCAGTCGGTGGTCCATTCCCAGACATTGCCGATCATGTCGTAAAGGCCATAATCATTGGCGGGATAGGTTCCGACGGGCGAGGTTCTTTCCCAGCCGTCCTCCAGGGTGTTCGAATAGGGAAACAGTCCCTGCCAGTAATTCGCCAGCATGCGGCCTTGCGGTGCCAATTCGCTGCCCCAGGCGAACTCCGTATCGGTCCCGCCGCGGGCTGCGAATTCCCATTCCGCTTCGGTCGGCAGCGCCTTGCCGGCCCATTTCGCATAGGCCTCGGCATCCTGATAGGCGACATGAACAACCGGATGATCGCCCAGCCCATCGATAGAACTGTCCGGCCCCAGCGGATGGCGCCAATCCGCCCCGAATACAAATCCCCACCATTGCGATGGGTCGCTGGTATCGACCGGCGTGGCAGTCTTGAGGAATACGGCTGATCCGGGATGGGCCATTTCCGGCGGCATGCCGGGATAGTCCTTTGGATCGGGGGCAATCTCGGGAAAGGTCACATAGCCGGTTTCGCTGACGAACTTCGCGAATTGCGCATTGGTGACCGGCGATATGTCGATATGGAAGGGGCCGACCCGGACCTTGTGGGCGGGGGCTTCCTCCGGATAGAAGTGATTGGAACCCATTGTAAACACGCCGCCTTCAAGGAAGCGCATATCGCCAACCGCCGGCGCTTGCTCGCGCGTTTGCACGTTCATCCCATGTCTCCGATAGCCGGGCTGTCGTATCGCCCGGTGGGGGCCTCTTCGCTGAAGGCGAGCGCCTGCAAGGGCATTGCAACGCAATCGCCGTGCAGCAGCGCGCGTCGCGCCAATTCGCATTGTTGGGTCATAGCGCCGACAACGTTATCATGCGCGGCGGCGTGGTCAACTTTGCGAATTCCCGGCGGCTTGCCAGCTGCGCGGCGTTCAAAGGAGCGAATTCTGGCAGGCGCCAATTGGCGGGACGCGGACGGGGATATTGTCTAGGACCGGCGAGAATAGAAAGCCGTCTCCGGCGGCTGGCAAAGAGCAATGGCAATGCGCGGTGAGACAGCGGGCCCGTTTGAAACGCAAGGGTTTCGCCTTCGCACCGCCGACAGCTTGTATCTGCGTCTGATCTGTAGTGGCCAGAACGGCGTGCCTATTGTCTTTGGCGTGTGCCGGACTAAAGCAAGTGAGAGTTGGCGCGAGTTGGGATATGCGACAAGGGGGACGATGAATTGGCGACGATCAAGGATGTCGCGGATCTTGCGCAGGTTTCGATAAAGACGGTATCCCGTGTGCTGAACAGCGAGCCGCATGTTCGGCCCGAGCTTGCGGAGCGGGTTCGCAGCGCGGTGGAGACGCTGAGCTATCTGCCCAATCAATCGGCGCGGCGGCTGGCCGGGGGGCGCTCGTTCCTGATCGCCTTTGTCTATAATAATCCCACGCCGAGCTATATTGCCGCGATCCAGCGGGGCGCTGCGCTGCGCTGCCGCGAGTTGGGCTATCACCTTGTGGTGGAGCCGGTGGAGCTGGAAGCCTCGCAGCGGTTTAACGCGCTCAAGCGGCTGGTGGCGACCTTGCGCCCGGACGGGGCCTTTCTGATCCCGCCGCTTTCCGATGACATCGATCTGCTGGAGGAGCTGGAAAAGCTCAATGTGAGAACCATCCGGATTGCCGGCACCATCGCGTCTCACGGGACCAGCCTGGCGACGGCGGAGCGCGACGGGGGCGTGCTGGTGACCGAGCATCTGCTGGCACTGGGGCACCGCAAGATCGCCATGATCGGCCCCCCGCTGGTGGGGCATGTGGCGGCGATGGACCGGCTTGAGGGCTTCAAGGATGCGATGAAGCGGGCGGGGATCCCGGTCAGGAAGGACTGGGTCTGCAACGGCGAATTCGATTTTGAATCGGGCATGGCGATCACCCTGAAGCTGCTGGGCGGGGCGGAACGGCCGACCGCAATCTTTGCCGCCAATGACGAGATGGCGCTGGGCGCGATGATGGCGGCCCGGACGCTGGGCCTGCGAATCCCGGAAGATCTTTCGGTTGCCGGGTTCGACGATACCCCGGCCAGCGCCTCGTCCTGGCCGCCGCTGACCACGGTTCGCCAGCCGCTCGAACTGATGGGCAGCGCGGTGATCGACAAGCTGACAAAATCCGCCGTCGATACCCCGGACGGGTTCAAGTTTTCACTGGTCATCCGCGCCTCAACCACCGCCCCCCAGACAGGCTGAAAGCCCCGCAGATTGCGCAGCAAATGCTGCATGGGTTCGCCTGTGGTGGCTGCAACGCGGGGAAGCTTTCCCAGGTTCGCCGCAAATTGGCATCGCTGTCAATTTGTTGATGACAAGCCTGTCCCGATGTGCTGCAAGCGGTGTTTGCGTAACATAATTCCGCAAGAGTGGATGACCGCTGAGGGGAAATCTCGTGACCAGCAACAGATCCGGCGGCATTTCTGCAAAGCTCTTTGCGGCAGGCCGCAGCACCATGTCAGACGCGGTTCGTCCGCTTCGCGGCAGGGCCAGCAGCGCGCTTTTCTGCGGCATGGCGGGCGCGGCGATGGCACTTTGCCTTTCCGGCGAGGCGAGCGCCCGCAGCGTGCAGGAGGCTGACGCCAAGGCTGCCGAAACTCTGGGGCAGATGAAGGCTGAGGACAAGACGATCCTGACCCACGGGATTATGCCGCTCAGCTTCGGGCCCGAAGCGGTGGTGATCCCCGACGATGCAATTCCCGGTGCCGGCTATGTCCATGGTATCGAGCGGCTGGGCGTTCCGGCGCTTAAGGAAACGGATGCCAGCCTCGGCGTTTCCTACGTATTCGGCCTGCGCGGCGATGGGGCGACCGCGCTGCCATCGGGCCTGGCCATGGCTTCGACCTGGAATCCTCAGCTGATCGAACAAGGCGGGGCGATGATCGGTTCCGAAGCGCGCGCCAAGGGGTTCAATGTGATGCTGGCGGGCGGCGTCAATCTGATGCGCGATCCGCGCAATGGGCGCAATTTCGAATATCTGGGCGAGGATCCGTTGCTGGCCGGTACGCTGGCGGGCCATTCGATCCGCGGCATCCAGTCGAACCACATCATCTCCACGGTCAAGCATTTCGCGCTGAATGGCCAGGAGACCGGGCGCAAATTCGTCGATTCGCGCATATCCGAAGCAGCCGCGCACGAAAGCGATCTGCTGGCGTTCAAACTGGCGATCGAAATCGGCAATCCGGGTTCGGTCATGTGCGCCTATAATCGTGTGAACGGGCATCAGGCCTGCGCAAGCGACTGGCTGCTGAACAAGGTGCTCAAGCAGGAATGGGGCTACAAGGGCTTCGTCATGTCTGACTGGGGCGCGGTTCCGGGGCTGGAAGCGGCGCTGGACGGTCTCGACCAGCAGTCGGGCGCGCAGCTCGACAAGGCGGTGTATTTTGACGGGCAGCTCGCCGAGGCAGCAAAGGCGGATCCGGCCTATGCGCGCCGTCTCGATGATATGAACCGGCGGATCCTCTGGGCGATCTATGCCAGCGATCTCGATACGCGGCCGGCCGCGCCTGGCGGCGTGATCGATTTTGATGCCAATGCGATGATTGCCGAAGCTGTGGCGGATCAGGGTATCGTCCTGCTCAGGAACCAGAATCGGGTGCTGCCACTTGCCGCCGGGGCGAAGCGGATCGCGGTCATCGGGGGCTATGCCAATGGCGGTGTCCTGTCCGGAGGCGGGTCCAGCCAGGTCGAGGCTCAGGGCGGGCCTGCGGTCGCGGTGCCGACCGGCATCGGTGAGAGCTTTTCGCCGTTTGATGTGCAGGCCTATCAAGCATCGCCGCCCCTGGCCGCGATCAAGCGTTTGGCTCCGCAAGCCGATGTCCGCTTTCGCGACGGTCGCTATATTGCCGAAGCAGTTGCCCAGGCCAAGGCCGCCGATGTTGCGATCATATTTGCAACCCAATGGGCCAGTGAAGGTTTTGACCAGCCCGATATGAGCCTGCCCAATGGGCAGGATGCCCTGATCGAGGCGGTGGCGAGCGCCAATCCCAATACGATTGTCGTGCTGGAAACCGGGGGGCCGGTGCTGATGCCCTGGCTCGGCAAGACTGCGGCTGTGCTGGAGGCATGGTATTCGGGTGCCCGCGGCGGACAGGCGATCGCGGATGTGCTGTTTGGCAAGGTCAATCCCTCGGGTCGCCTGCCGATAACTTTCCCGGCGAGCGAGGCGCAGCTGCCGCGCGAAAAACTCGATGGCTTCGATGTGCTGGAGCCGAATTTCGGCGGCGATCCGCCCAAGGACGAAATCGCGCTGGTGGCCGATTATGACATTGAGGGCTCCGACCTTGGCTATCGCTGGAATGCGCGCAAGGGCTATAAGGCGCTGTTCCCCTTTGGTTATGGCCTGTCCTACACGGATTTTTCGACCAGCGGGCTCAAGCTTGACGGGCAGACGGCCAGTGTCACCGTCGCCAATGTCGGCGGGCGGGCAGGGGCTGCTGTCGCCCAGCTCTATCTCGTCGCGCGCGCGGGAGAGGCGAAGCAGCGCCTCGTCGGATATCAGCGGGTCGAACTGGCGGCTGGCGAGAAGAAAACCCTGTCGCTGGCGATCGATCCGCGCCTCCTGGCCGATTGGCGCGCGGGCGAATGGTCGATGCCGGCGGGAGAATATACTTTCGCTATGGGCAAAGATGCAGAAAATATCGGCCCGGCAACCACAATACGCCTCGCCGCGCGTCGCTGGCAGGATTGAGTGTCTTGTGGGGAAGCGTTCCACCTCGTGTGGCGCGCCGCTCTTTCAGTTTGAGAATAGACTAAACTGCGATCCAGCAGATTGGAGATTTGTCCCATGGCACTTGCGCCTGCTTCCCCCACCAGCACCGATCCCGCAGCGCTGGATGAAGAGGGCGCGCATGTCGATGCGCCGGGGCTGCAGCCCTTCGTCTTCGCGCTGTTTTTCATCTTCGGGGGGATCACCTCACTCAATGATGTGATCATTCCCAAGCTCAAGGAGCTGTTCACGCTCAACTATACCCAGGCCATGCTGGTGCAGTTCTGCTTCTTCACTGCCTATCTGCTGATCGGCATTCCGGGGGCAAAGCTGGTCAAGAAGATCGGCTATATGCGCGGCGCGGTGGCGGGACTCCTGACCATGATGGTGGGCTGCCTGCTGTTTATCCCGGCCTCGCAAAATGCAACTTACGGATTGTTCCTGTTCGCGCTGTTCGTGCTGGCGAGCGGAGTGGTGATCGTTCAGGTGGTGGCCAACCCGCTGATCAGCGTGCTCGGCCCGGCCCGCACTGCGCATAGCCGGCTGACCTTCGCCCAGGCGTTCAACTCGCTTGGCACCACTCTTTTCCCCTATTTCGGCTCGATCCTGATCCTCGGCAGCCTCGCTGCAGTGAGCGCGACCGAACTGACCGGCACGGCCCTGGATGCCTATCGCACGCAGGAGACCGGCGCGATTGTGCGTGCCTATGGCGGGCTTGCGGTGGCCCTGGTGATTGTCGCGGGCGTGGTCTGGCTGTTCCGCAATCGGCTGAAGGGTGAAAGCCATCAGCCGAGCACTGGGCTGGGCGGAGCGGACCTGCTCAAGCGTCCGCGGTTCGGCTATGGGGCCTTGAGCATCTTCCTATATGTCGGAGCCGAGGTCTCGATCGGTTCGCTTATCGTGAGCTATCTGATGCAGTCTCACGTGCTGGGCATCGGGCAGGAGGCTGCGGGGCGGCTGATCGGATTTTATTGGTTCGGCGCGATGGTCGGGCGCTTTATCGGTTCGGCAGTGCTGCGTGTGGTCAGCCCGGGCAAGGTGCTTGCCTGCGTGGCGGCGGGGGCGATTGCGCTGATCGCCCTTTCGACCAACACGACCGGTATTGTCTCGGGTTACAGCCTGCTGGCGATCGGGCTGATGAACTCGATCATGTTCCCGACGATCTTCTCGCTCGCCTGCGAAAAGCTGGGGAGCCGTGCGGCTGACGGATCGGGGATCATCAATGTCGCGATCTTCGGTGGGGCGGTTGTGCCGCTGGCCACCGGGGCAATTGCCGATGCCAGCGGTAGCCTCGGCATGGCATTGGTGCTGCCGGCACTGTGCTATGCGGTGATCGCTGGCTTCGGTTTCTTCGCTCGGCGACCGGCTTGAACGCCATAACGGTCGAGGGCCTGTTTCGATGAGCTTTGTAGCAGATCGTCTGCTGCTGTTTGGTGCCACGGGGGATTTGGCGCAGCGGATGCTGCTGCCTTCGCTTTGTGCGCTGGATGCGGATGGGCTGGTGGATCCAGATCTGCGGATCGTGTGCACAGCGCGGTCGGATTATGACACGCTGGGCTATCGCAATTTCGCCCGTGCGGCGCTGGAGAAGTTCCTCCCGGTGGAGCGGCGCGGCGGGGTGGCGACCTTTCTCAACCGGCTGCATTATCAGCCGCTCGATGCGACCGATCTGGACGGCTTTGCCAAGCTGGCGGAAGTGCTGGGCAAGTCCGAGCACAAGTCCGAGCAGGGGCTGGCGATCTTTCTGTCGACCGCGCCGAGCCTGTTTGAGCCGACCATTGCCGGGCTGCAGGCCGCCGGGCTGACCCAGGGCAATGTCCGCATCGGGCTGGAGAAGCCGCTCGGCACCGATCTGGCGACGAGCTGCGAGATCAATGACGCGGTTGCCGCCGCCTTTGCCGAGGACCGGATTTTCCGGATCGACCATTATCTGGGCAAGGAGACGGTCCAGAACCTTTTGGCGATGCGCTTTGGCAATATCATGTTCGAACCGCTGTGGAATGCCGCGCATATCGATCATGTGCAGATCACCGTGGCGGAGACTGTCGGGCTGGAAAGCCGGGTCGATTTTTATGACGGCGCGGGCGCTTTGCGCGACATGGTGCAGAACCACATGCTGCAGCTGCTGGCGCTGGTGGCGATGGAGCCGCCGGCCAGCTTCGATTCGACCGCGGTGCGCGATGAGAAGGTCAAGGTGCTGCGGGCGCTGCGCCCGATTGCGCCGAGCGAGGTGGTGACCGGGCAATATCGCGCGGGCGCGATCCAGGGCGCGGCGGTGCCCGGCTATGACGAGGAGCTGGGGCGCGAGAGCGACACCGAGACCTTTGTGGCGATCAAGGCGCATGTCGACAATTGGCGCTGGAAGGGGGTGCCGTTCTATCTGCGCACCGGCAAGCGGCTGATGCGCCGCACGACCGAGATCCTGGTGCAGTTCCGCCCGGTGCCGCATTCGATCTTCGGCAATGGCGCGCGCAGCGATCCCAACAGCCTGCTGATCGGGATCCAGCCGGAAGAGAACATCACCCTTTCGCTGATGGCCAAGGTGCCCGGGCTTGACCGCGAGGGCATCCGCCTGCGCAAGGTCCAGCTCAATATCGCGATGCCCGATGCCTTCACCGGCACCCAGCGGCGGATCGCCTATGAGCGGCTGCTGCTCGATCTGATCGAGGGCGACCAGACGCTGTTCGTGCGGCGCGACGAGGTCGAGGCGCAATGGAACTGGATCGACCAGATCCGCGCGACCTGGGCGGCAGAGGGGCTGAACCCCAAGACCTATACCGCCGGCGGCTGGGGCCCCTCTGCGGCGATCGCGCTGGCCGAGCGCGACGGGGTCACGTGGCATGAATGACGGGCATGAATGATGGGCATGAGTGACGGGCATGAGTGATCTCCACCCCACCATTGCGCGGGTGACGCAGCGGATCATCGAGAAGTCGAAGCCGTCGCGCGGCGCCTATCTCGCGCTGATCGAGCGCGAGGCGGCCAGCCAGCCTGACCGCAATCAGGTGTCCTGCTCCAATCTTGCCCATGCCTATGCCGGGGCGCTGGAGGATCAGGCGGCGATGAAGGCCCAGCGCGGGCCCAATCTGGCGATCGTCACCGCCTATAATGACATGCTCTCCGCGCATCAGCCCTATGCCGCCTATCCCGCGCAGATGAAGGTGTGGGCGCGCGAGGTGGGCGCCACCGCACAGGTTGCGGGCGCGACCCCGGCGATGTGCGACGGGGTGACCCAGGGCCTGCCGGGGATGGAGCTGTCGCTGTTCAGCCGCGATGTGATCGCGCTCTCCACAGCGGTGGCGCTGAGCCATGCGATGTATGACGGGGCGCTGCTGCTGGGTATTTGCGACAAGATCGTGCCCGGCCTGCTGATCGGCGCGCTGCGCTTTGGCCATCTGCCGGCGGTGTTCGTGCCCAGCGGGCCGATGCCCACCGGGATCGCCAACAAGGACAAGCAGAAGGTCCGCCAGCTCTATGCCGAAGGCAAGGCGAGCCGGGCCGAGCTGCTCGAGAGCGAGAGCAAGAGCTATCACTCGCCGGGCACCTGCACCTTTTACGGCACCGCCAACTCCAACCAGATGCTGATGGAGCTGATGGGGCTGCATCTGCCGGGCGCGGCCTTTGTCACCCCGAACACCCCGCTGCGCCAGGCGCTGACCCGCGCTGCGACCCAGCGGCTGGTGGCCAATGCGCGCGATGGCGGGGATTATCGCCCGCTGGGGCGCTGCGTCGATGAAAAGGCGATCGTCAATGCCTGCGTCGGCCTGCTGGCGACCGGCGGATCGACCAATCATGCGATCCATCTGCCGGCGATCGCCCGCGCGGCCGGGGTGATGCTGGACTGGGAGGATCTGTCCGACCTGTCGAGCGCGGTGCCGCTGATCGCGCGGGTCTATCCCAATGGCTCGGGCGATGTGAACCACTTCCACGCCGCCGGCGGGATCGGCTATGTGATCGGCGAACTGCTCGCTGCGGGGCTGGCGCACCGCGATGTGATGACGGTCGGCGGCGGGGATCTGGGCGACTATGCGCAGGAGCCGGCGCTGGACGGCGAGGCGCTGATCTGGCGCGCCACCGGGCCGAGCGCGGATGACACCATGCTGCGCCCGGCGAGCGACCCGTTCAGCCCGGATGGCGGGATGCGGCTGGTCGAGGGCAATCTCGGCCGTGCGACCTTCAAGACCAGCGCGGTCGATCAGCAGCGCTGGACGATCGAGGCCCCCTGCCGGGTGTTCGAACGCCAGGAGGATGTGGCCCATGCCTTCAGCGCGGGCGAGCTTGACCGCGATGTGGTGGTGGTGGTGCGCTTCCAGGGCCCGCGCGCCAATGGCATGCCCGAACTGCACAAGCTGACCCCGCCGCTGGGGGTGCTGCAGGATCGCGGCTACCGCGTGGCGCTGGTCACCGACGGGCGCATGTCCGGCGCATCGGGCAAGGTGCCCGCGGCGATCCATGTCACGCCCGAGGCGCTGGGCGATCGCCAGGGCAAATCCGGCCCGCTGGCGCTGCTGCGCGATGGCGACATGGTGAAGCTGTGCGCCGCCAGCGGCACGCTCTCGACCAGCGCCGATCTCTCCGCCCGCACCCCGGCCAGCCCCCCGCGCGAAGACCCCGGCCTGGGCCGCGAACTCTTCGCCATGTTCCGCACCAATGCCGACGGCGCCGAACAAGGCGCCTCCGCCATGCTCGCCATGGCCGGGTTGTGATGGGTGGTTGCCGCATTTGCTTCCTGCCCTCTCCTTGTCCAAGGAGCGGCAGTGAGACTTGGGCTTGCGCGGCAAGGCCCGGTCGCAGCTGGCCGGCGCCTGGGCGCAAGCGCCAACCTGCCGGATGGCGATACCACACCCAGATCCCTCCTCTGAAGACGAGGGGCCTAACATGACCGAACTCGTCGCACTCGATATCGGCGGAACCCATGCGCGCTTTGCGATTGCCTCGATTGGCGCCGATGGCGCGATCACTCTGGGCGAAGTGCAGACGCTCAAGACCGGGGATTTCGTCAGCCTCAAAACCGCGTGGGAAGAATTTGAACGCCGCTCCCCCGCGCCGCTTCCCCGCGCCGCCGCGATTGCCATCGCCGGGCCGGTGACCGGCGATATCGTGCGGATGACCAATAATGAATGGGTGATCCACACGGGCCGGATTGACGAGCAATTGGGCCTGGACGAGGCTGTGGTGCTCAATGATTTTGCTGCCGTCTCACATGCAGTGGCGCGTGCGGGTGAGGATCAGTTTGTCCGCCTTTCCGGCCCCGATGTGCCGCTCCCTTCCAGCGGCACGATCAGCGTGATCGGCCCCGGCACCGGGCTGGGCGTGGCCCATCTGTGGCGTGATGGCATAGGCGGCTATCATGTCCAGGCCAGCGAAGGCGGTCATATCGATTTCGCTCCCATCGATGCGATTGACGATGCGATCCTCGCCCGGTTGCGCAAGCGCCATCGCCGGGTTTCGGTCGAGCGCGTCGTTGCGGGTCCGGGGATCATCGAGATCCATCAGACGCTCGCCGCGATCGAAGGGCGCAGCGTGCCCGAAAGCGATGATCGCAGCCTGTGGGAGCTGGGCCTCTCAGGCAAGGACAGCCTCGCTGCCGCCGCCGTCGAGCATTTCTGCCTTTCACTGGGCAGCGTGGCGGGCGATTATGCGCTGGCCCATGGCGCAAGCGCGGTGGTGATCGCGGGCGGGCTGGGCCTGCGCATCCGCGACAGACTTGCAAGTTCCGGCTTCGCCGAGAGGTTCGGCTTCAAGGGGCGATACGAACAGATGATGGCCGGCCTGCCGGTCAAGCTGATCACCCATCCGCAGCCGGGCCTGTTCGGGGCCGCCGCTGCCTTTGCCGACCAGCAAAAAGAGTCACCCGCCTAATCCAAGGCCTGCGCAGCGATCTATACGGTGGTTTGACCGTCAATAGCTGCAGCGACAGGCTGGACAGATGACCCCCAGCGTCTGACGCCATGAATTTGTGCATTGAGCTACCCTGTATAACATTGGGGCCTCAGCTAGGCTGCACAGAGAAAATAGCGCTTTGATGGAATAAGGGACGGGGCCTTGAAATTGCGAGTGTCTTTTGCAGGCATCAGATCGGCCGGGCGATCACCCCTGTCGGCCTATCTGCGATTTGGACCGGTTGTAGCTGCCATGGGCGGCGCTGCGGTTTTGGCGGGCGTGACGGGCTTGTCCGCAGCCCCGCCTGCCGATCAGCAGGCGCGCGATCTGGTGGAGGCCAGCTGCAGTGCGTGCCATTCTTTCGCCCTGGCGACATCGAAGGCCCGCACGCCTGAGGGCTGGGACGACATCGTTGATCGCATGATCGGCATGGGCGCGAATCTGGATGGTGATCAAAGAAAGATCGCCTCGGATTATCTCGCCACACATTATCCCTTGCAGGCACAGGCCAGCGCACCGGCCATGCCGCCGCCGCCGTCGGAAATGTCTGAAGCACCGGTGGCCCGCTATCCGCGGCCGAGCGGACCCAACCAGTGGCCGGCATATGGCGGGGGCGGGGCAAATCAGAATTTTTCGTCGCTTGGCCAGATAAATCTGCGCAATGTGAGCGCACTGAAGCCCGCGTGGACCTATCACTATGGTGCAGGGCGCCATGATCAGGGCGATCAGGGTCTCGATTACCGGTTCGAGGTCACCCCTCTGGTGATCGGCGGGGTCATGTATATCTCCACCCCTGCATCGCCGATGAAGCCTGGTCTGAAGTCCAGCATCACCGCGCTGCGCCCGGAAACGGGTGAAGTGATCTGGAAATACGATTCCCCCCAGAATATTCACGGCCGTGGGCTCGCTTATTGGCCGGGCGACAAAGATTACGCACCGCGCCTGATCTTCGGCACGGATGGCGGCTATCTGATGGCCGTCGATGTAACCACCGGGCAACTGGCGCCGGGCTTTGGCCGGAACGGTGCCATCGATGCCTATATCGGCGTTGCCGATGAGATCGTGGGCGAATCGCGCAGGTCCACCTGGACTGTCCCCAATCCGGTTGTGGTCTATCGAGACCTGATCATTACCGGCAGCCGACCTGGAGAGGCCAATCCGCCCGGGCCGCGTGGCGATATTCGAGCCTGGGATGCGCGCAGCGGGCGATTGGTGTGGACCTTCCACACCGTCCCGCAGCCCGGTGAGGCCAATTCAGAGACCTACCAGCCGGGCCAATGGCGGGATCTGTCAGGCGCCAATGTCTGGTCGACGATGGCGCTCGATGCGGAAAATGGCATTGTCTATGCCCCGCTGGGCGATCTCAATGCCAGGGCCGATGGTCCCGAACTTTATGCCAATTCGCTCGTCGCGCTCGACGCGGCCACGGGCAAGCTCAAATGGTTCCACCAGATCACGCATAAGGATCTGTGGGACTGGGATCTGCCAACGCCGCCGGTCCTGTATGATGCACAGGCGGGCAAGGACTCCGTCCCGGCGATGCTGCTGACGGGCAAGCAGGGACTGCTGTTCGAGTTCAACCGCCTCACTGGCGAACCGCTGAACGGTTTCGTTGAGCGGCCCACGCCCCGGACCAATGTCCCGGGCCTCGATCCCTGGCCGACGCAGCCATTCCCCGATGCGCCGGGCCCGCTTGCGCGTGTTTCCATGACACGTGATGAGATACCCGATCTGGTGCCGGGCATGAAGCAGGCCTGTCAGGCCATCTGGGACGAAAACAACATCACCAGCGGCGAGCTCTACAGCCTCCCGCAGACCGATCGGAGCATATTGATCTTCCCCGGGCCAACAGGCGGTCCAAACTGGGGTGGCGGGGCATATTCACCGCAGCTTGGCCTCTATTTCATCAATGTTCAGAACCGCGCGCGTTTCTCTCCTCCGATTTCGCAGGCCTCGGGAATGATGGCGCGGCCGCGTGTTACCGATGTCGTGGGCGACCAGGCGCGGGCACAGACAAGCCCGGCGGGAGGAGGAAGGCGGCCTCAGGGACCAAGCTTCAATTTCACGACCAAGGACGGCACCGTTCTTCCCTGCACCCCCACACCATGGGGGGAACTGGTTGCGGTGGATGTCGCGCAACAGCGCATTGCCTGGCGCACGCCGCTCGGCAATGTGGACCTGGTGGGCCGCAAAGGCCGGGATACCGGAGCGCCCAATCTGGGCGGTTCCCTGGCAACCGGGGGCGGGCTGGTTTTCATTGGCGCCAGCAATGACGGCCAGTTCCGCGCCTTCGATGCCAAGACTGGCCGCAAGGTCTGGAGTTCCCCGCTTGAGGCCAGCGCGCATGCCACGCCAGTAAGCTACATGGGCGCAGACGGACGGCAATATATCGTTGTTGCAGCAGGTGGCGGCACATCGGTGGGTGGTCCGATCATGTCGGATACGCTGGTTGCCTTTGCCCTGCCTCGTTGAGAGTGGAAACTTGCCATGACAATTCTCCTGAAGAAAATCGCCTTCGCAATTGCTTGTGTTGCTGCCGCCTTGTCAGCGCCCTGTTTGGCCCAGCCACGGCCTGAGCCAAGCGCAATGGAGAAACGTGACATGGCCGATCCCTGGCCAGGAATGAAGAAGCTGCTGGTTGTGGCCGATGTGCAGAACGGCTGGCACCATGATTCGATATCCCATGCGATGGCCACGATCGAACAGATGGGGCGCGAAAGCGGCGAATGGGTGACGATCATCAAAACCGATTCCCAGCTCATCACCAAGGCCGAGATCAAGGGCACCGGTGACCGCTATGGTGGCCGATTTATCAACGCAAAGAACCTCGATTTCTTCGATGCGATCTTCTTTCTGGGCAGCGGTTCCGGAACATTGTCAGACCAGCAAAAGCAGGATCTGCTGTCTTTCGTGCATGATGATGGAAAGGGTTTCGTCGGCGGGCATGCTGCGTCTGTCGCCTATTTTGACTGGCCGGCCTTTACCGATATGATCGGCGCATTCATGGACAGCGAATATCCGGTTGGCACCATGCCGCTGGAGCGGCGGGATGCCAGCTTCCCGGGCGCAGCCGCCTTCCCTGCCAAGTTCAATTATACGGATCAGTTTCCGGTCATGCGCCCGCCGTTCAGCAGCGCGGATGCGCATGTCCTGTTCGCGCTCGATCCCAGCAGGATGACCCAGGAAGAACTAACGCGGCGGCCGGACGGTGATTTCCCGCTGGTCTGGTACAAAGACTACGGCAAGGGGCGCGTGTTCAATCTCGGTATTGGCCATCTCGAACAGGTTTGGGACGATCCCAAATATAAGGCGTTGGCAAAGGGTGCGATCGAATGGGCCTTGGGCTTGGTCGATGAAAAGGGAGCGCCAGTCAGCAAGAAATAATGATCGGCCTCGCCGGCTGATGAAATACCGAAGTGCCTCCTCACAATTTGTGCAGGGGGCATTTTGTTCTGGGCACGCCGTGCGGCATCCTGTGCAGCATTTTCCATGATTTTGGGCAGCAGGGGCTCGTTACGTCAGCCAGGTCACACCCCATGGTGAGATCACGAGTGCAAAACTAGCGCGCAAAAAATGCGGCGCTGCGGGCTCGATGAAAAAGGGGATGAACTGATGAGGCTGATTTTACTCGGCGGCGCGTCACTTGGCGCCATGATTGCGACTGTTCCGGCCTTTGCGCAGGATGCCGAAAGCGCCACGAATGGCGCCGACCAGGCGACCGTTCAGGCGCCATCCAATTTGGATGATGCGTCCACCGCGAAGCAGGGGGAGCCGATTATTGTAACCGGTTCGCGGATTGTCCGCCGCGACTACACATCGGCGAGTCCGATCGTGACGACCAGCAGCGCGGCGCTTGCCGATACGGGCGACATCAACATCCACGAATCCCTGGCGCAATTGCCCCAGTTCAGCCCCGGTCAGCCTTCCGGGCGCAATGCCGGCGGGGCAGGGCGGAACACAGTCGACCTGCGCGGCCTGGGGGCAAGCCGAAACCTGGTGCTTCTCGATGGTCGGCGCTTGCCGCCATCGAACCTTTTCGGGGTGATCGATACAAATATCATTCCGCAGGCCATTGTTGAAAGTGTCGAGACGATCAGTGGCGGTGCTTCGGCGGTCTATGGTTCGGATGCCATCTCCGGCGTGGTCAACTTTCGCACCAAGAGCAGGTTCGACGGGGTCGAGCTTCGTGGTCAATATGGCAATACCTTCAAGACCGATCGAATGACTCTGGATACTTCGCTGACGACTGGCCTCTCGGGAATGGATGATCGTGCGCATGCGATACTTACGCTCAGCTATTCGGAAGTTGGCGGTCTGGATGCGGTGAAGCGGCCGTTTTACGACTACGGGGTTTTGTCCTCCTATATTGCGCAGGGAACCTTCATTCCGGACGCCACAAACCTGCCCAGCCAGGCGGCTGTCGATTCCCAATTCGGCAATTATGCGGCGGGCAAGGTTTCACCGACCAGCCGGCTTGGCTTCAACGACGACGGATCGCTTTTCACGCAAAACGGCGCCCTCAACTATGCCGGCCCGACGGACGGCTATTGGTCGCTGCTGGGCAATACGGTTCGCATGCCCGTTTCGCGGCAAGGTCAAATCTCGACCCCGCGCAAGCGCTTTGCGGCCTTCAGCAAGTTCGATTATGAATTGACCGATGCCCTGACCGCCTATGCCCAGGTGCTCTATGTCGATAGTCGGCTGACCGGAGCAGGGGGCTATTCGCTCACCCAGTTTGCGATTCCCACTATTTCGGCAAGCAATCCCTTCATCCCGGATTCGCTGCGTACACTGCTGGATTCCCGCCCGGATCCGACAGCGGATTTCACGATCAATCGCCGGTTTTGGGAATTGCCCACACGTGCGACCGACACGCAATTCAACACCAGCGAGTTCCTGATCGGCCTGCGCGGCAATCTGCCGTTTGGAGACTGGACGTTCGACGGCTACGCCTCGCGTGATCGTACCACCGTGGATCAGGAGATCATCGCAACCCTGGCTTCGCGCTTGCAGGATCTGTGGCAGGCACCCGATGGTGGTGCCTCGATTTGCCAGGGCGGATACAACCCATTCGGCATGGCAAATGCCATGCAGATCTCCGCCGAATGCCAGGACTATTTGACCGATGCGATCAAGAACAATGAGCGGATCGCCCAGGACAATTACGAGCTGGCCATGCAGGGCGGATTGTTTTCACTTCCCGCAGGCGGCGTGCGCGCATCCGTTGTGGTGGCGCACCGCGACAACAGCTTTTCCTTCTCTCCGGACTCCCAGCTGATTGCGGGCAATGTCGAAGCCATTGTGGCAACCAATCCGACCGCTGGGCATACATCGGTGAACGAGATCGGCGGCGAATTGTTCGTGCCGCTGCTGAAGGATATTCCTTTTATCCAGGAGCTCAACTTCACCGGCGGCCTGCGTTATTCCGATTATAATCTCAGCGGCGGGGCGACGACCTACAAGGGCGAACTTGAGTGGGTGCCCACTGCCGGGATTCTGTTGCGCGGTGGCTATCAGCGGGCAATCCGTGCGCCAAACATCGGGGAGCTGTTCAGCGCCCCAACTGGCGGCCAGGTGGAGGCGGGCAATCCGCCTGCTGGCGGTGATCCATGCGACGTGCGTGGCAGCGGGCGCAATGGAGCGAATGCTTCTCAGCTTGCGGCTCTGTGTCTGGCAACCGGGGTGCCTTCCTCCTTGCTGGACACCTTCACCTATACGACCACCGGCATTGCAATTCAGCAATCGGGCAATGTCGACCTCAAGCCTGAAACCGCAACCTCGAAGACGGCCGGTATCGTGGTCAGGCCCGACTTCAATAGCCCCTGGCTGTCGCGCCTGTCCTTTTCGATCGACTATTACAGCATCAAGATCGACGATGTGATCTCGACCATTTCGGGCATCACGGTGCTGGCCAAATGCTATAATCAGGACGGCTCAAATGCGGGCTATGATGCATCCAATCCCTATTGCCAGCTGATCCAGCGTGATCAGACCGGCGGTATTGGACGCATCTCGCTTCCCTACCTCAATCTCGGCGGGCTGGAGACCAGCGGAATTGACTTCCAGTTCGACTGGGGCCTCAATCTTGCTGATGCGGGGATCGGCAATCTCGGAGAGATCCGCATCAATGCGGTGGCAACCTATACTGACAGCTACAAGAGCAAGGCTCTGCCAGATTCCGATTTTCAGGAATTGGCGGGCACAATCAGTTCCGCCGACACTCTGGCCTTGCCAAAGTGGCGTTGGCTGATGACGACCACCTATGAAACAGGGCCGATTTCGGCATCCTTGCGCTGGCGCCATGTCGATGGAATGAACGATGTGACCTCGGTCACGCGGCCATCTGCACCGGCACCGGGCGTACCGTCATATGACATCTTCGACCTTACGGCGCGGGTGAACATCACCGATGATTACACCTTGCGTGCGGGCGTCACCAACCTGTTCGACAAACAGCCTTACAAGGTCGCCGGTGTCGAAGGCAGCACACTGTCTGGTACATATGACATCTATGGCCGTTCCTTCTACGTCGGTCTGAACGTCAAGTTCTAGATCGACCCCTGCATCGCGCGCTCCTCTCTCACCCTCGCCATCTCCGGGCGCGCGCGATGCAGGTTCTCCATCACGTTGATAGCTGTAACGTGGCGGCTCGCGCGGCAAAATTGCGGGGCATAGAACTGAGATTTGTATCGAGGCTCATTTAGTGTACTAAATGGTTCAACTGCCAGCGGGCCAAGATTTCGCGGCGGCAAAAGCGGACCTTGGGAGGCGGTATGCAAATCTGGGACACGGAGCTGGCCGGTCATCGCGACAGGCGCAGCTATTGGGCCAAGGCGGTCCGCGAAGCCATCTATGAGCTTGAATTCGAAGCGGAAGATCCAGCCATTCACGCGTCACTGAGCCAGATGGAGCTTGGCGCGATCCGGCTGAGTTCGGTTTCGATCACCAGCGGCCATCAGATCACGCGGTCCGCCGCGGCCATCCGCCGCAACCGCAACCCTCATTTCAATATGAACTATGTGCGGTCCGGCGCCTTCAATGTAAGTCATTGCGGGCATGAGCTATGGCTTGGCCCCGGCGATATCGTGCTGCTCGACAATCGCCAGCCCTATCGCGTCTGGTCAAATGGCGAGACCAGCCATGTCTCCGTACATATTCCGGTCGAATGGCTTCAGTCGATGATGGCGGCGCCGGAATCGGGTGTCGCACAAGTTATACGTGCCGGTTCACCCTGGCAGGCTGCGCTGGTTGGAATGCTGGAAGACGCGCCGCGGCTGCCCGATGGTTTCATCGGTGCGAATGAACTGGGGTCGCGGCAGATTGCCGGGGCTCTCGCGCTTGCGCTTGGGCCTGTGCTGAGCAGCAATTCGCAGCATACCCGGTTGCTTTTGCTGCGCGCCCAGGAACTGATCACGGTGCGCTATCATGAGCATGAGCTCGATGCCGAAAGCATCGCCCAGGCCTTGGGAATATCCGTCCGCTATGTCTATCGGCTGTTCTCGCAGGAGGGCACTACAGTCGGGCGGGAAATCTCGCGCATCCGGCTGGAACACGCCGCGCTCAAGATGTTGAACCCCCAGTTTGCGGAGCTTTCGATTGCAGAGATCAGCTGGCGCTGCGGCTTCTCTGACCCGAGCTACTTTTCCAAATGCTTTCGGGCACACTACCGCAAATCGCCCGGGGTCTATCGTGCGAATGGCCGGGCGGAGGCGCGGCTGGACAACTGAGCTTGTGCATCATGGCACCATGCAAACGTGCCGGGTGAAACAGCCCGCAACGCCTGGCCAGCCCTATATTCCCAGCATAGAAAAGGGGGGCGGGCGTCCCTCATGGGATAGTTTCTGAAGGGAGGTCTGAGTGGCGCTTCGCGGCGGTGCATTCATCATCATGTGGCATGACATCGCGCCGGAAGGCGAGGATGAATATCACCACTGGCATAGCCAGCAGCATATGCCGGAACGCCTTGGGCACAGCGGGTTTCTTCGTTCGCGACGCGGTGTCAATTGGAGCTACGACCGGCAGCGCTATTTCACTCTCTACGAGGGGGAGGCGCTCAAGACATTTGTTTCGCAAGATTATTCCCGCAGTCTCAACAATCCTACCGAGTGGACAAGTTCGGTCGCGCCGCATTTTCGGAATTTCCTGCGGAGCGCCTGTTTGCTGGTGCGCAGCCAAGGGAGCGGTGTTGGCGGGGCGCTGTGCACATTTCGGGGCGAACGGCCGGGCCATTATGACGAGCAAAGCTTTGCGGAAGCGCTTGCCCCCCAGATCGAGGCTCTCCTGGCTCATCCGCTGATCTGCGGGGTTCATCTGGGCTCCGCACGTTCCGAATTTTCGAGCGGCCTCACGCGGGAGACGGAATTGCGCCCACCGATGGACGAGCTGGGTTTCCAATATGTGCTGATTGTTGAGACCTATGGTCTCCGGGAGAGCGAAAATGTCCTGCCACTGGGCCAAGCGGCCCTGAAGGCGGCAAATTGCGAGGCAATCGTCGCCCAAGCTTACGATATGGCCTATCTTCTCGAAAGGGGGGAATGATGGCTGGCGCAGCAGGTGATGGTGCGCCGGTTCGGCCGACACGGGTGAGGCTGACGATCCTGGCCCTCGTTTCGGTCGCGACGATGATCAATTATCTTGATCGAACGCTGATCAGTGTCGCTGCGCCTGCAATGTCGAGCGAACTCGCGTTGGGCCCGGTAGCCATGGGCTTCGTCTTCTCGATTTTTTCCTGGAGCTACGCAGCGGCCCAAATTCCCGGCGGCGCATTGCTCGATCGGTTTGGCACCCGCCGCATCTATTTCGTTTCGATGACCTTGTGGTCCGCCCTTACCGCACTTCAGGCGGCGGCGTTCGGCTTCTGGTCGCTGATTGTAATGCGGCTGGGGATCGGCGCTGCGGAAGCTCCGTGCTTTCCGGCCAACAGCCGGATTCTGGTGTCCTGGTTTCCCCAGCGGGAGAGGGCGCGCGCCAATGGCGTCTATTCGGTGGGCATGTATTTCGGCATCGCCTTCCTGTCGCCGCTGCTGTTCTGGTTCTTGGTCACTTTCGGATGGCGGGCGCTGTTCTTCACCGTAGGCGGGATTGGCGCGCTGTTTGGATTGGTATGGCTTGCATATTATCGCGAGCCTGGCGAACATCGCGCCGTCAATCAGGCTGAACTCGATCTGATAGCGGCTGGTGGCGGTGGCTTGTCAGATCTGCCGACGCCGAAGTTCAGCTGGCGGATATTGTTCCGCCTGCTGCGCAAGCGCCAGATCCTTGGGGCGTCAATCGGCCAGTTCGCTACCAATTCGACGCTGGTTTTCTTCCTCACCTGGTTCCCGACCTATCTCGCCGTCGAACGCGGAATGGATTGGCTGAAGATTGGTTTCATGGCCACGCTTCCGTTCCTCGCAGCTTCTGCAGGGGTGCTGATCGGCGGACAATTGTCAGACTGGTTGGTGCGGCGCACCGGATCGCTGACCTTTGGGCGAAAGTTTCCGGTCGTGGCCGGGCTCTTGCTCTCGTCGACTATCGCCTCGGCGGCATTCCTCGACAATGATGCCATCATCATCGCGGTGCTGTCGGTTGCCTTTTTTGGACAGGGCATGTCGAATCTGGGCTGGACGCTCGTGTCGGAGGTGGCGCCGTTGCGCTATATCGGGTTGACCGGCGGTGCCTTTAATCTGTGCACTAATCTGGCGGGGATCGTCACGCCGATCGTGATCGGTGCGATTGTGGCGGCGACTGGCTCGTTTTACGGCGCATTGGCGCTGATGGGCGGGGTGGCCCTGCTTGGCGCAGGGTCGTATGTCTTCATCGTCGGTGAGGTCAAGCGGATCGAGATGTGAAGCGAAACGCCGCCCTTTGCACCAACCTACACCACGGGTGGCGGATTGAATACCAGCCCTTCGGCCACTAGCTGGGCCTGCGCGCGCTCCTCATTGGCCACCGCTTGCTGCACAGCGGGACGCTGTTCCATCGCGCGTGCATGCGCGGTAAAACGGGGGAAGCGGGTCACGTCATAGCCAGCGCCTTCAACCCGCCAGAAGACCCAATAAAGATAGCCATCGAGGACTGACCACTCATCGCCATACCACCAGCTGCGATCCGCCAATCGATCTTCGATCAGCTGGAAATACTCGTCCATCGCCTGGCTTCCGGCTGCCTTCACGGCGGATTCATTCCCCGGCCCGGCGAAGAACTGCGGCATGCGGATGCGGGTTACCAGGGGATGGAGCGTGGATGAGCAGAAGCACAGATCGGCGAGCTGCCCGGCGCGGTCGGCCGGGGTTTGCGCGACTGGCAGCAATTTGGCCGCAGGAAAGCGCTCGTTCAAATACCAGAGAATGGCCACATTCTCAGTCAGGACATCGCCGTCGATCACCAGTGCCGGCACTTTGCCCTTGGGATTGAAAGCCTTGAAATCGGGCGATTTGTGCTCACCGCGTGTAAAGCGGATCAGCCGGGTTTCAAAGGGAATGCCAGCCTCGTTCAGCGCAATCGCGGTGACTCTGGCGCAGGTGTAGGGGGCCATGAAAAGCGTGGTTTGCATCGGGCATCCTCTCAATCGCAATGGTCGCAGCGGCAGTTTCGACCGGGCGCTGCGCCTAGATCCGGGCCAGGCGCTGGCAGGCCAGTCCGCATGTTTCAAGAAATAGTGGCCTAACTCCGCACAGCAACACAAGAGGCCCCAGCGCTGGCCAAGCGGAGCCTAGGGGAACAGTCCGCCCCGGCAAGACTGAAATCACCCTGCTGGCTGCGGGATTACCGGCATCAGCAGATGGGAATCATACCGGCCGCCCGTGCGGATCAAATGGCGCCCGCGATTGCGCGTTTCCTCATGCCGCATCATCGCCGGGCCGGGCTGGGGAATCTCGGTATAGATGTCTTGGCCGGCGACCACGACGCGGAGCGTTTCTCCCGCCCGGAAGAGGGTCGATGATGGCCAGATCTCGATCTCGACCGGCACCGCAACACCCGGCTCCAGTGGCTCTTCCGCAGTGTGGAGATGGACCGGCTGCCACGGCGTCGAGCGTTCGGGATCGAGCGCGCGGTGGCTTGCGCGTAGCCACCCCAGGGCGACCGGCCCATCTTCACAGGTTGCATAGAAGGTGAAGGGAACCCGCTCGCCTGAAGCATCGAGTTTCTCGATGGCGACGAACAGGTCCATGTCGTCGGCATCGTCGGGTTCGACCCATAGTTTGAGCTTCATATGCCCGGTCAGTTCGGTTTCGGCATCGAACCGGCGATCGAACACCGCCCGCCCGGTTTCGGCCTGAGGGTCATAGGCGGCCACGCTCTCACTCGCCAAGGGCTCGGCCTGCATCGCGGCGCCATGCGCATCGAGATAGAGCGGCGTGTAGAGCGTGCGCGCCAGCGGCCATTCCTTCTCATTGCGCCAATGGCCGATGCCGCTGCGTTCACGCACTTCGATCCGCACGCGCGGCCAGTCAGCCAGATCGCCTTCCTCGCGCAGCGTGGCATCGAAGAATTGGTGCAGCAGTTCGACATTGGCGGGATCATAGTAATGCGCCCATTTCTTCTGGCCATGGACCAGCAGAAACTTCGCTTCGCTCTTCGCCGCCTTGAACGCCTCCAGCGTTCCGCGCGTATGAAAACCCTGATCGCTCCAGCTCGCCACGAAAAACGCGGGGCAGGCGATCCCGGCAAGATCCTGCTGCTTGCTGTGCCAATATTCGTCGATCAGCGGATGCGCGATCATATTGGCGAGCGTGTCTTCGGTCCGCGTGGTCGACCAGCGCAGGCCAAGCGTGGCCTTGGGAACGAAGCCCGTATCGCGCAGCCCCCCGTGATAGCCGAATTCGCGATACCAGTCGGAAAAGCCTTCCCAGGGGCTAATTGCCGCCAGATGCGGCGGACGCAGCGGTGCCACCTGATATTGCGTGCAGGCGAGATAGGAAACGCCGCTCATCCCCACGCGCCCGTTGCACCAGGGCCTGGTTCCGATCCATTCGATCAGATCATAGACATCGTCGCCCTCCTGCGCGCCGCCATGATTCATCTCGCCTTGCGAATACCAGGTGCCGCGCGGATCGGGATAGACGATCGCATAGCCGCGCGGGCACCAAAAAGCCGGATCGGGTGCCTCGAACGCCGTATATTTGGAGATCCAGCCCGGTTTGACGCCGGAGGTCGGCCACAGGCTGTCAGACAGATTGTGCTTGCCATAGGGGCTCCACCCCAGAATTGCCGGCACGGTCTCACCCCGGGGCAGGGTTTCGGGCAGATAGAGGTCCACGAATATGCGGACCCCGTCACGCATGGTCACTTCGATATCGCGTTCGATGCGCAACCCGTCGGCCTGCCAGACCTTGTGCCCCACGCCGGGATGGGGCGGCTTGAACATTGCCTCCAGCGGGTCGACACCTTCGCGCATGATCGGCTTGAACTCTGTCATGATCAAAACTCCCCCGGGGCCTTTTCCGCATCGCCGGGCAGCACCAGGCGGGCGCTCGGATCGCCCACCCAAGGCGCTTCATGCCGCAACCAGTGGCAGATTTTGAGCGAGGCGAATTTCCATTCGCCATCTTCGACCACGCAATTCGCGTCCCAATCACCCTGAAGAAAGGTGCTGAAGACATTGGTAGTCTGATCCAGCCGCGTGACCGACCAATAGGCCCTGACGGCGATCCCGTCAGGGCTGCGTTCGAAGATGAAATTATGCGGATGGTGCTGGCGGCCCAGAAATTTCTGTGGCCGCGAATACCAGACGACATCCAGCATTGTCCGGATCTCGTCAGCGCCCTGGTGGCGCTTGGGCGGGAAATGCTGCAGCCAGCCATTTTTGGCAAAGCAGGCCACATAGCCATCGGCATCGCCGGTGTTGAGCGACCAGCAATAGCGGGCAAACAGCTCCTGAATGTCGAGCCGTTCCTCTACCGTTGGCTTGGTCATGCGCTCTCCTCGTGCTGCAAAATCGTCACCGGGCTTTAGGTCCGGTCCGTTGCAATCAATATTCCGTAACTCGGGAATTAGGCGGGAAAGTTTTGCCAATCAAGCCATGCTGCAAGTTGCTCCGCCGCGCCGGCCTGACAAACCTGATCCCGGCGCAGGCGCCGCACAATCAAAGTTTCGCTGCCGCAGACAGAATCTGGCCCAGCATCCAGACATGCGGTGGATTGTTGGTGTGGCGGGGATTCCAGAAGATGTTTTCATGGATGATCGGCAGGTCGATCGGCGGTTCGATCAATCTGATATCCGCGCAGGCACTCAGACGCATACCCAGCCGCCGGTGAATCAGGGTCACCATCCGGGTGCCCGAAATGACGAAGGGCGCCAGCAGAAAGCTCTGCACCGATGCGCCGATATGGCGCTTGATCCCCAGCTTGGCGAGATGCTCGTCCGCCACGCCCGAACTTGACTGGCCGCAAACCAGATGGGGAATCGCGGTATACTGACTGAGCGAGAGCTCCGACCCGACGTCAGGATTATCTTTCCATACCGCGCATACCCATTGATCCTCGAACAGCTTCTTGGACGGCAATGCGGATGAGATTTCAGAGGGCATGATCGCGAAATCGATCAGTCCCTCGATGAGTTGTTCAACGCGCGTTTCATCGATCTGCACCACCCGCAGGGAAATTCCCGGGGCGATCTCCGACAAGGCCTCGATCAGCGGCCCCAGCAGCAGAAAGCTCAAATAATCACTGGTCGCGATCGTGAAGGTGCGCTGGTCGGTTGCAAAGTCGAAGGTCAGGTGGCTGTTCAACAGCCCTTCCACATTTCGAATGCATTCGCGCAAGGGCTCTATAAGCTCCTCGGCCAAAGGAGTACGTTCCATATTGCGGCCAACCCGGACGAGAAGCTGGTCGTTGAACATATGGCGTAGCCGGGCGAGCACGCCGCTCATCGCCGATTGGCTCATGCCGATCCGGTCGCCGGCATGGGTAACATTCCTCTCGTCGAGCAGCGCATCGAGCGCAACCAGGAGATTGAGGTCATAGCGCGCGAGATTCATAGGTTAACCTGAAGCTTTCCGCCCAAAATACATGGTCTTGGCTAAGTTTTCCGAGCCCCCCGTTGGAAGCTGGATGGCACGTATCGCGAGATACGATTTCGACAAATCCTATCTCAAGATATTATTTCGACAAACAAAATTGGCATGAAGATGGAGGGTGAGGTGTCGCAAGCGCGGGTTAACAAGCTTAGATATGTGGCTGTCGCAGTCCCCGATTTTGCAACCGAGCGCGCCTTTCTGACAGACACCTGGGGCCTGACCGAAATCGCGCATGACGGCGACACCGCCTATTTTTCCAGCGCCGGGTCCAGCCAGCCCTTCGTTTTCCGCCTGCGCCAGGACGATGATCGGCGGATCGATCTTATCGGGCTGGGGGCGGAGAGCCGGGAGACTGTCGATGCGCTCGCCGCGCGGCTTGGCGAAGCTGGCGTAAAAATGATCAGCCAGCCCCGTCAGCTGACCAGTCCGGGTGGCGGCTATGGGTTTCGCTTTTTCGATCCGGACGGCCGGACAGTCGAGATTTCAAGCGATGTCGAGAAGCGCGAAACCCGCGAGCTAGCCCCGCGCGAATCCATTCCGGCCAGCCTTTCCCATGTCGTGATGCACACGCCGGACGTGCTGAAGACCGTTGCATTTTATCAGGATCAGCTCGGCTTCCGCCTGAGCGACTGGCTCGGCGATGCGTTCTGTTTTCTGCGCTGCAATGAATGGCATCACAGCATCGCCTTTCTGCCGGGCCCACCTGCTCTCAATCACGTCGCTTTCGCGATGCGGGATCTGAACGAGGTGATGCGGGGCGTTGGCCGGCTGGTCGGCGAGGGCGTGACGCTTGCCTGGGGGCCGGGGCGGCATACGGCAGGCGACAATGTGTTTGCCTATTTTGTCGCTCCTTCGGGCTTTGTGCTAGAATATACCGCAGAGGTCGAGAAGATCGACGAGGATAGCTGGGTGCCCACGGTCTATGAGCGCCTGCCTGAAATATCCGACCAGTGGGGCACCGGCCTGTTGATGGGTGATCGCGAGAAGATGGGCCGGCCGGTTCTGGATCCAGGAAGCTTCAAGGCGCCGCCGAAGTAAAATCAACAAGGGAGATGGAAAGTGCGCAGCGTCGGCCCCAATTCGTTCACGGAAGTCTATTTTCCGGGATGCAACCCGTCCTTCGTCGAGACGGAAGAGGGCATCTTGATGATCGACACGCCCCAGAACGCGATCGACGCGGTGCGCTGGCGCGAAATGCTGATGGAGCGTTCCAAGGGGCGGATCCGCTATCTTGTGAACACCGAGCCGCACGGCGATCACATCTTCGGTAACTGCTTTTTCAAGGACGTTCCGGTGGTCGGCCACCGCCTGCTGCAGGAATGCTTCGTCGAATATACCGATGCCGTGGGCCCGGTCGGCAAGGGGATGGAAGCGCGGATCGAATTTGCCCGCAAGACCGATCCCGACAGCGTCTTCCTGCTGATGCATCCCGATTATCAACCCTATCACGGCCCGACGACGATCTTCGAGGATCGGATGACGATCGAATTGGGCAAGCACACCTTCCACCTGTTGCACACGCCGGGGCACACGCTGCCGCAAATTGCGGTTTATGTGCCCGAAGAAGGGGTGGTGTTCACCGGCGATACGGTGTTCTGCAAATGCAAGACCTGGCTTCAGGATGCCGATCCCTGGCTATGGCTCAAGGCCTTGCAGACGATCAACGCGCTCGACGTGGAAACCATCGTTCCCGGCCATGGCGAGCCGTGCAGCAAGGACTATCTCCAGCACCAGCAGCAGATCATCGAAGACTGGCTCGGCATCGTCGAGGAATGGGTCCGCCGGGGCTTGAGCGAAGAACAAGCGCTGGCTGAAATCGAACTGGTCCGTCCGGTCGATCCCTGGCCTCCGGGCCAGCGCTTTCTGCGTTCGGTCGATGAGATCAACACGATCAGCATTCGCAATCTTTACCGCAGGGTAGTGGAGCGCAACGCCAAGGGGCCGGAGCCAATTCGCACATTGGGCGAGCCGATCGGCGAGTTTCAGAGCCGCTAGGGATTAGCTCCATTGCGAGCCGGAGAAGCGATTACAATGATCAAGAATGTCCTTATCGTCGGCGGCGGCATCGGCGGCATGACGGCGGCGATCGCCTTGCGGCGCATCGGCATAGCGGTTGACCTGATCGACATCGATCCGAAATGGCGGGTCTATGGCGCCGGCATCAGCATTACCGGCCTTTCGCTGCGCGCCTTCGAACATCTGGGAATCCTCGATGAAATACGCCGGCGCGGCTATGTCGGCTCTGTCATCCGCACACTCAAATATACCGGGGAAGTTGTCGCGATGCGCAATTTGCCCGAGGAAAGCGGCGGCATCCTGCGGCCGGTGTTGCACGAAATCCTTGCGCGAACCGTTCGTGAAGAAGCGGTGGCGGTGCGCCTGGGTATCACGGTTGCAAAACTGACCCAGACCGATGAGCAGGTGGATGTCGCTTTCACTGATGGAAGCACCGGCTGCTATGATCTGGTGGTCGGGGCCGATGGCATCTATTCCTCGATCAGGGGGATGATCTTTCCCGATGCCCCCAAACCTGCCTTCACCGGCCAGGGCTGCTGGCGGGTGGTGGCGCCGCGGCCTGCGGACATGGACCGGGGCGAGAGCTATCTCGACGGGCCGGTCAAGATCGGGCTCAACCCGGTTTCGGATGACGAGATTTACATGTTCCTGCTTGAACATGTGCCGGACAATCCCTTCTATTCCGACGAACAGCTGGTTTCGCATCTGCGCAAGCTGATGGAACCTTTCGGCGGCACTGTGCCCGGTGTGCGTGAAACCGTGCGTGAGCCTTCGCAGGTCAATTACCGCCCGCTCGAATGGCTGCTGCTGCCTGAGCCGTGGTATCAGGGCCGGGTCGTTCTGATCGGCGATGCCGCCCATGCCACTACGCCGCATCTGGCCAGCGGGGCAGGGCTGGCGGCCGAGGATGGGCTGGTCTTGGCCGAAGAGCTTGCCCGCCACAGCGATGTGTCTGCCGCGCTGAAGGCGTTCATGGCGCGGCGCTTCGAGCGCGCCCGGGCGGTGGTCGAAACCTCGGTGAAAATAGGGGATCTGCAGATGTCAGGGCAAACATCCCTGATCGCCAGCGATATGCTGGGCTCAATTATCAAGCTCATGCAGGAACCCTATTGAACCACGATCGCCGATGAGGGCCAAGTCATGACTATTTCCACCTGCGGCGAGCGTCAGCCGATTCCGGTCGAGGCGCGCGGAAAGCATCTGGTTGTCGATATTCACTGTCACCTCGGCGTTCCCGCTGCGGACGAGATCGTACAGGCGAAATATCCTGGGCCGCCGCCATGGCTGCGCGGCGGCACAAGCCCCAAGACACTCGAACTGCACCGGGCGCAATTCGCCGCGCTCAATCGCAAGCTCAACGGGGTGGATCAGCGGCTCGAGGACATGGACCGGCTGGGGATCGACGTGCAGGCGATTTCCCCCAATCCGGGGCAATATTTCTATTTCACCGATCCCGAGACAGGCCGCGCCTCCGCCCGGGCGATCAATGATGGCATGGCCCAGGCGGTGGCGCTGCACCCCGATCGCCTTGTCGGCATGGGCACGGTGCCGCTGCAGAATGTGGAGATGGCGATTGCCGAAATGCGCCGCTGCGTGCGCGAGCTCGATCTGCGCGGGATCGAAATCGGATCGAACATCGATGGCAAGGATTACAGCGCGGAGGAGTTTCGCCCGTTTTTCAGCGCGGCGGAGGAGCTGGGCGTGCTGCTGTTCCTGCATCCGCTGGGCTTTACCCAGCCGGACCGGATGGGCGATTTCTATCTCAACAATCTGATCGGCAATCCACTCGAATCCAGCCTCGCGCTCAGCCATTTGATCTTCGGCGGCGTGCTGGACCGCAATCCGGGCCTCAAGATCTGCGTTGCCCATGGCGGGGGTTATCTGGGCGGCTATTGGGGGCGCATGGATCATGGCTGGCGCGCGCGGGCCGAGTGCGGGGACGGCTGCCGCCACGAACCATCCAGCTATCTGCGGCGCCTGTGGTTCGATACTCTGGTGTTCGATCCCATCCAGCTCGAAAATCTGATCCGCGCGCATGGGGTCGACAAACTCTGTCTCGGGTCGGATTATCCCTTCGACATGTCCGAGCCCGATCCGGTCGGGTTCCACAGTCAGCTGAGCGAGGCTGACAAGAGCAGGATTATGGGCGGCAACGCTGCCGAATTATTGGGGCTGGTGATCGCAAGCTAGCTTATGCTGCGCCTGAAATGTCCGGGCGATCGGGGAGAGTGGAAATGCAGTTTCAGCGAAATGCCTGGTATGTTGCGGCGCTGCCGGGCGAAGTGGATCGCGGTTTGCTGCGCCGGGTGATTCTCGATGAGCCTGTACTCATGTTCCGCAAGGAAGACGGCGCTGTTGCGGCGGTGCTCGATCGGTGTTCCCATCGCTTTGCGCCGCTTAGCAGAGGCCGGCTGGAGGGCGATGTCGTCCATTGCAAATATCATGGGCTCGGCTTCGGCGCAGACGGCCAATGTGTGCTGAACCCTCACGCCGATACGATTCCGCCCAATCTGCATATTCGCGCCTTCCCGCTGGTCGAAAAGCACGGCCTTGTGTGGATCTGGATGGGGCAGCCGGGCGCGGCCGATCCAGGCAAGATTCCCGATGTGAGCTATATGGCGGCGCCGGGCGCGAAGACTGTCCATAGCTATCTCCATGCGGAATATCGCTATGACATTCTGATCGATAATCTGCTCGACCTTTCGCATGCGGATTATCTGCATGTCGGCAGCTTTTCGGGCGGCCCGCCCGCCGGGGCGGAGATGAAGGTCGCCGAGCAGGGCGACGAGGTTGTGATCTCCCGAATGAACTTCTCGGCGAAGCCTTCGCCGATGGCCAGTTCTCTGGGGGACCTGGTCGATATGGAGATGCTGATCCATTGGCATCCCGGCCAGGTGATCAAATTCCAGTTGACGACGACGCCAGCCGGCGTGCCTGACGGGCCATCGCTGGTCGCGAGATTTGCCCATATCGCCACGCCGGAAAGTGCCGGTCGCACGCATTATTTCATGTCGATCACGCGCCACCACGACATCGCGAATGAGGAACTCGATCGCCAGATGTCGAGCATGCAACTAACCGTGATTAGCACGGAAGACGGGCCGATGCTGATGGCGGTCGATGAACAGATGGGCGGGGCGGATCTGATGGATCTGCACCCCGCCGTGCTGCCGGTGGATGCCGGCGCGCTGCGGGTGCGGCGGGTGATGAAACGCCTGCTCGCGGCAGAGGCGTGAACCGGATACCTGCTATCGCGGAGTCCGATTGGCCCTGTCTGGTATCTCGACTTAGGGAATTGACTTGAAGCGAATGCGCAACGAGTTTGCGCTCGACGGCACGGCCAGGCGGCGCATGACCGGCGGCCCTTGAGAGGACGGGACGATGACCGCAGACAGGAGGGCCGCCAACCCATCGTGGTATCTGTTGTTCGTGGTCACCCTGATCCTGGTTGTGGCCATGATCGATCGTCTTTCGCTGACCTTGCTGGTCGAGCCGATCAAGGCCGATCTGCAGATCAGCGATGTTCAGATCAGCCTGCTCCTTGGCATGTCCTTTGCGCTGCCATTTTCGGCATTTGGCCTTCCCGCCGGTTATCTGGTCGACAAATATTCGCGCCGCAGGCTGATGGCGGTTGGCGGGATTGTCTGGTCTGGAATGACCATCGCCTCCGGCTTTGCCCCATCCTTCAGCTGGCTGTTTGTCTGTCGCGCGGGGATCGGGCTGGGCGAGGCGATCCTCTCGCCCTGTGCCTATTCGATGATCCGCGACGCATTTCCGGCACGGCAGCAGCCGATGGCCTATGGGATCCACAACGCCGGGGGGCCGCTGGGCGCGGGCCTTTCACTGATTTTCGTCGGCTGGCTCGCCGGAATGGGGAGCTTCAACCTGCCGGGCGGCCTCGATACGCTGGTCACCTGGCGGGCGACGTTGTTGATTGTCGGCGTCGTCAGCCTCGCTGCCGTACTGCTGATCTTCACCGTGCGCGAACCGGCGCGCAGCCAGGAGCGTATCGAGGGCGTTGAAAATGGCGAGAACATCAAGGCCGCCGCGCGATATTTGCGCTCGCGCTGGCCGATTTATGTCAGCCTGTTCGGTGCGACTGGCCTGTTCGGCATCGCCTCCTTCAGCATCGCCGTATGGTTGCCGACCGGGCTTTCGCGCCTCTTCACCATACCGGTGATCGAGATTTCCCAGCCGCTGGGCCTGATCCAGATCGTTGCTCCGCTCACGGGTATCTCAATCGCGGTATTTGTGCTCACGAGCTTTCTTCGGGGCGCTCCGATCCGTTCGGTGGCATTTGTCGGGGCCACGGCGATGGCGCTTTCGGCGATGGCGCTGACAACGGCGATTTTTGCACCGACCATGGCGATCAGCTGGGTCGCGATCGCGATCGTGGCATTCCTTCATCCGTGGATTGGCGTGGTCGTGGCAACGATGCTTGCATGGTTTACGCCCAGCCGGATGATGGGGAAGGTCTCCGCAATCAATTTTCTGATGATGGGGCTGGTCGGCGCGGCTGGCGGCCCCACGCTGGTGCCGCTGATCGCCTTGATGCTGTTCACCGGCTCTTCAGCGCTCGCCTATGGCATAGTGGTGGGGGCAGGCCTGGCTTATGTCTGCGCCGGGATCGCGCTGTTTAGCGCGGGCTGGAGCAGCCGGACCACCCGCGCGGTGATCGATCCAACCTAGTTTTCCTGGCTCGCCGGGAATTTCTCTCGCGAGCTGTCGACAATCTCAAATAGCCTGCCGGGGCGAGGAGCGAGAAAATATGCAGCAGCTTTCCCGAGTGCGCGAACCGCAGCTGGAATTTCTGTTTCAGGTGCGGCTGTTCTTCACCAGCCGCCTTAGATTTCCGGTCGATCAGGCTGGATCGGAATTGGGGTTCGTCCTGATTGACGAAGGAGTGATCGAAGGCCCGCGTCTCAACGGCAAGGTGGTGCCGCATAGCGGCGGCGACTGGGCCAAAATCCGCCCGAGCGGGGTGGTGGTCCACCAGGCGCATTACATTCTGCAGGCGGATGATGGAGAGCATATCTATATGCGCAATTCCGGATATCACGCCTATCCCGGCAAGGAATGGATCGGCCGGCTGGGCGAAGCACCCGAAGACCTGCGCGCGGCCGACTATTTCCGGCTTACCCCGGTGTTCGAAACGGCCGCCCCGCAACATGAATGGCTGACCAGGACGATCATTGTCGGCGCGGGCGAGCGGCGGACAAATCCCGATCATTCGGTGTTCGATTATTACGCCGTCACCTGAGAGCGGCCGGTCGCAGGCATCTGCAGACAGCTGCGTGAATTTCGAAAATCAAAGCGAGGGAATGGCCGACATGGGGCAGAAATATCAGCTGGGCACCTTTTCAATTGCGGGATCGCAACCCTTCCCCGGCCTGGTGTGGGATGGTCAGGTTGTGGCGCTTTCCGCGCTGTCCGGACTGGCGGCGGAGCTCGGCCATTTGCTCGGCCCGGCGGCCACATTGCTGGAGCTGCTGGATTCCTGGGAGCGCAATTGCCGGGCGCTGGACGCGATTGCCGATGTGCTTGCCGATAAAGCGGACCCGCGCGCCGATGCGGCGCGCCAAGTGGCGGTGCCGGGCGCCGCGCTGCACACCCATGCTCCGCTTCAGCCCCGGCAAGTGCTGTGCTCGGGGGCCAATTACCGCAAGCATGTCGTCGATCTGATCGTGGACCAGAGCAAGGCCCAGAACCCCGACCAGCCGCTTGAAGACGTGCGCGCGCAGGCCGAGGAGATCATGGACCAGCGCGCCGCGAGTGGCCGCGCCTTCGTCTTCACCGAACTGCCTTCGGCGATCATCGGGCCCAATGACACATTCATCATTCCCTATGAGGTGGAAAAGCCGGACTGGGAGCTGGAACTTGCGGCGATCATCGGCAAGCCGGCCCGGCGTGTGAAAGCCGCGGATGCGCTGGATTACGTCGCGGGCTATACGATTGCCAATGACATCACCGCCCGCGACATGCTCCGCCGCAGCGACGTGGGCAGCCTTGGTGCCGATTGGCTCGCCGCAAAATCCTCACCCGGCTTCCTGCCGCTCGGCCCCTATCTGACGCCCCGGCAATTCGTCGAAGACCCGCAGAGCCTGCAACTTACCCTGCGGCTCAATGGCGATGTGATGCAGGATGAATCTACGGCGGACATGATCTATCCGCTCGCCTCGATCATCGAACATATCTCGTGCCATGTTCAGCTGTGGCCGGGGGATCTGGTGCTGACCGGATCGCCCTCCGGCAATGGCACCCATTATAACCGTTTCATTCAGGACGGGGATGTGCTGGAAGGCGAGATCACCGGCCTTGGTGTGCAGCGCAATCCCTGTGTTGCGGAAGCCATGCCCGATTGAGCAAGCGCGATTATTCCTGCCCGGCCATGTTTTCCTGAATCCGCGCAATGAGCTCCAGCGTGAGCCGGATTTCCTCCTTGCTGAAGCCGCGAAAGGCATCTTCGCGATTGGCGAAGGCCTGTTCCAGCAGCGGTTCCTCAAGCGAGCGGCCAAGGTCGGTCAGGAAGACATGCTGTTTGCGCTTGTCGTCGAAACTGTCTTCGCGGCGGATCAGGCCGCGCAGTTCCATCCGGCGCAATTGCAGGGCGGTGGTGGCAGGTGTCGCCTTGACCCGCCGGCTCAAGGCAGCCTGGCTCAGCCCATCTTCCAGCCACAATGCGCGCAGATAGAAATACATGCCAATCGGCACGTTGAACTGCGCCAGTCTGAGCCGCATGCCGGCTTCCACGGCCTTGTCGGCATGATGCAGCTGATAGCCGATACTGTTCGCCAGGCGCAGTTCGGTGGCGATCCTCTTGCGGGCCATATCATCGCGTTCGCTTGTCTTCGGCGGCATGAACCCAACTTGGTCTTGAGACCTTTGGCAAGGCAGGAAGCCTTGCGGTGACGAGGATGGCCGGTTCGCGCCTGCTCGCGAAATCCGGCCCTGCAACAGCCATCTGCCAGCGCGCCGAGATCCTTCGGGTGACCGCCGGGCACCATCGCTTGCGAAACTGTCTGCCGAGCTGGTCGCACAATCCCCGACCCTTGACAATGCCACCAAAAACGTTAGTCGACTAACAAGAAAATTCGAGTTGGAGAGGCTATGGGTTTCGCGTTCCCACCAACACCAGTGTTCACCGGATTCAACGAACCACGCCGGATTCAGGCTGAGGTCGACGATCTGCTGATCGAAGGGGAGGTGCCGCGCGAACTGGCGGGCAGCCTTTACCGCAACGGGCCGGATCCCCGGTTCCCTCCGCTGTTGGGCGATGATGTGAACTGGAATGGCGACGGGATGGTCACCATGTGGCGGTTCGATGGCGGCCATGTCGATTTCAAATGCCGTTATGTGCGCACCGAAAAATTCGAACTTGAGAAGCAGGCTCGGCGGGCTCTGTTCGGCGCCTATCGCAATCCCTTCACGGATGATCCTTCGGTGCAGGGCCGGGATCGCACGACCGCCAATACCCACGTCTATATGCATGGGGGCAAGCTGCTCGCGGTGAAAGAGGACGGCCTGCCCTACCGCATCGATCCTGACACGCTGGAGACCATCGGGCGGCATGATTATGGCGGGGCCATCCGCAGCCTCACCACCGCTTCGCATCCCAAGATCGATCCGGTTACCGGCGATCTGTTTGCCGTGGGCTATGAGGCGACGGGGCCCGCTTCGCTCGATATTTCCCTGCAGCGAATCGCGCCGGACGGTTCGCTTGCGAGCGAGCAGTTCTTCCAACTGGAGCATGTCCCCTTCATTCACGATTGGGGCGTTTCGTCTGAACATCTGGTGGTCCCGGCCATGCCGACCACGACCTCGATCGCAATCCTCAAGTCCGGTGAAGGTTTCCGCTGGGTCCATGATACCTCGCGGGAAACGAAGTTCGGGGTCTTGCGGCGCGGCGATCCTGTGGAGGCGATGCGCTGGTTCCGCGGCCCGCCCTCGGGCGGCGGCTGCCATTTCCTGAACGCCTTTACCGAAGGCGACAAGGTGATCCTGGACGGCTTTCATAGCCGCAATGCGCAATTCCCCTATGTCGCCAATCTCGACGGTTCGCCCTTCGACCGCGAGGCATCGACACCGCATTTCGCGCGCTGGACCTTCGATCTTGCCTCCAACAGCGACGAGTTCCAGCTCGATGTGCTGTTCCCTGACGAGTTCATGGAGATGCCGGTCGTCGATCCGCGCTATGTGGCGCAGCGGCATAGCGCAGGCTTTGCGGTGGTGCTTGATCGCAGCCGGGCCCCGATCGTGCAGGGCACGCTTGGGCTGGGCTGGAACACGCTGGTGAAGCTGGATATCGAAGTCCGCACGAGCGAGCGCTGGTATGTCGGCGACAATACCACATGCCAGGAGCCGGTGTTCGTTCCCCGGTCTGCCGATGCGGCGGAGGCCGATGGCTGGCTCCTGTCGGTCCTGACGCGCGACAGCGGCTCCGGCGTCGTGAGCGAGCTGGTGATCCTCGATACGGCAAAGCTGTCGGCTGGACCGGTGGCGACCATCCGCATGCCGTTCCGGCTGCATGGCCAGATTCACGGTTCCTGGGTCAGCGCGCAGGAACTCGAAAACGCACGGAGCGCCCAGTGACCGATCAACCCAAACTGCCCCAGCACCGCACTCTCTACTATGGTGGCGGCTGGCACGATGCTCAGGGTGGCAGCTGCCGGATCGAGAGCCCGTCGACCGGCGAGGATCTGGGAAGCTATGCGCTGGCGAGCGCGGATGATATTGACCTGGCGGTGGCCGCCGCGCGCCGCGGCTTTGCCGAATGGCGCCATGTCGCCCCGTTCGAGCGCGCGCGCATTCTGAAGGAAATGGCCCGCCGCCTGTCTGTCCATGGCGAGGAGCTGGCCTGGATCGATGCCATCGATGGCGGCAGCCCCTGGACCGAACTGATGCGCGATGTCGCCACTACCATCGCGACGATCGAATTCTTTGCCGGGCTGGTAACCGAGATCAAGGGCACTTCGGTTCCGATGGCGCCGGGCAGCGTCAGCTTTTCGGTGCGCGAGCCGGTGGGCGTGGTCGGCCGGATCATTCCCTTCAACCACCCCTTCATGTTCTGCGCCGGCAAATCGGCCGCGCCGCTGGCTGCGGGCAATGCGGTGATCGTCAAACCGCCCGAACAGGCCTCGCTCTCGTCCCTGCGGGTAGCCGAACTGGTGGGCGATCTGTTCCCGGCCGGCGTTTTCAATGTCGTCACCGGCGACCGGGTCGCCGGGGCCGCGCTGGCGAGCCACGCGGGGGTCGACAAGATTGCGCTGATCGGCTCGGCCGCGGCCGGCCGGGCGGTGCTCAAGGCCGGGGCCGAGCGGATTCGCCTGCCCTTGCTGGAACTGGGCGGCAAGAACGCCTTGATCGCGTTTCCTGACGCGGATCCCGATGAGGTTGCGCGCGCCGCGGTCCAGGGGATGAACTTCGGGTGGTGCGGCCAGTCCTGCGGATCGACCAGCCGCGCCTTCCTGCATGCGGATATTCACGACCAGGTGGTCGAGCGGATATTGCATCACGTCAAATCCCACGTCCCCGGCCCGGCCACCGCGCGGGACACAACGATGGGCGCATTGGTCAGCCGCGAACATCTCGATCGCGTCAAGGGCTTCATCGACAAGGGCAAGGCGGAAGGCGCGACGCTGGCCACCGGCGGCAAGGCGCCTGACGATCCCGCATTGAAACACGGCTATTTTCTCGAGCCGACCGTTTTTACGGGCGTCGAACAGAACATGATGATCGCCACCGATGAAATTTTCGGTCCGGTGCTGTCGGTCCTCCAATGGTCGGACGAGAGCCGGATGCTGGCCGACGTCAACGCCCCGATTTACGGGCTCACCTGTTCGATCTGGACCAATGATCTTGCGCGCGCGCATGCCACGGCTTCGGCGGTCGAGGCGGGCTATGTCTGGGTCAATGAAGTGGCCAAGCATTTCCTGGGCACGCCCTTTGGCGGGTACAAGCAATCCGGCATCGGGCGCGAGGAATGCCTGGAGGAACTGCTGTTCTTTACGCAGGAAAAGAACATCCACATCCGCTTCAATCATGGCTGATCTCGCGGCGGTCATCGCCGATCTGGTGTGGGCCAATCGCATCCTGCTGCGGCAGGGGATCGTCGATGCCTTTGGCCATGTGAGCGCCCGCCATCCCGATCGCGCGGACCGCTTTCTGCTGTCGCGCAACCGCGCGCCGGCACTGGTCGAGGCCGGGGACATTCTCGAGTTCGATCTTGAAGGCGAAGCGGTTCTGCCAGACCATCCGCCGGTCTATCTTGAGCGCTATATTCATGCCGCGCTCTATCGCGCCCGGGCAGATGTTGGCGCGGTGGTGCACAGCCATTCGCCGTCGGTCATTCCCTTCGGCGCCGCGCAGGGCGCTTGCCTCAAGCCGGTCAGCCACATGGCGGGCTTTCTGGGCGGCGGCGCGCCGGTCTACGAAATCCGCGATGCTGCCGGCCCGGCTTCGGACATGCTGATCCGCAGCAATGCGCTGGGCGATGCCATGGCGCAGCGCCATGGGCGCGGCCCCGGTGGTGCTGATGCGCGGGCACGGCGCGACCGCCGTGGGGCGCGACATTCCCCAGGCGGTGTTCCACGCAATCTATGCCGAATGGAACGCCCGCATGCTGGCCGGCACCCTGGCGCTGGGCCCGGCGATCCATCTTACGCCCGAAGAGGGCGCCGCTGCCGCCGCTGCCAATGACGGGCAGATCGGCCGGGCGTGGGACTATTGGAAATGGGAAGTTGGCAATGGAGACACGCCTTGACTGACAAGAGCCCGGTGATGCTCGACGATTTCACGCCGACGCTGGAATTCGTGCTGCGCATCGAACTCGACCTGCCGCAGTTCCTTGAATCGCTCGGTTCCTATGCCGGGATGGGCGAGCGCAAGATGATGGCGGTGGATGGCGGCCGTTTCGAGGGGCCGGAGATGCGCGGGATCATCCTGCCGGGCGGCAGCGAATGGCCGCTTATCCGCAATGACGGGGTCGGCACGGTCGATGCGCGTTATACCTTGCAGACCGAAGACGGGATCAAGATCAACATCCGCAACACCGGCTATCGCTGGGGTCCGCCCGAGGTGATGAAGGTGCTCGATGCCAAGCAGGAGCTGGTCGATCCGCGAAGCTATTATCTGCGCTGCTACACCGTGTTCGAGGCGCCACAGGGCAGCCGCTATGAATGGATGAGCCGCCACGTCTTCGTTGGCGTGGGCGAACGTCACCCGCGCGCCAATTACTTCAATTATTACAAGCTGTGCTGACAATATGAGGAACTGCATGGCGCCGGTTACAAAAAGCGCCTGCACCTTCCGGGGGAGAAAGCCGTGATCGACAGCGAAAATGCAGTGCATGGGCGCACCACGCTTGAGTCGCTGCGCCTCAAGCCCAACCATTTCCTGATATTCGGCATCCTGCTGCTGGTTCAGCTCATGGGCGGGGTTTCGCAACAGAACCTGCCCTATCTGTCCCCGGCGATTTCCGCCGAACTCGGGCTTGAGAACTGGGCGCTGGGCGCATTGTTCGGGATCAGTGCGCTGGGCAGCGTGCTGGGTGCGCCGCTGTCAGGCATATTGGGCGATCTCATCGGCCCCAAACGCACGATCATCGCCGCCGTGCTGGGCTGCGGACTGACGACGGCGGCGGCCAGCGCGGTCGGCAGCTTTACCGAACTTGCGATCCTGCGCTTCATCGTGGGTTTCTGCATTGGCGGCTCCCTGCCGAATGTTATCGCATTGGCGGTGCAATTCGCGCCGCTGCGTGAACGCGGACGGATCGCGGCGATCGTGGTCGCCGGGTTTCCGGCCGGCGCTGCTCTGGCGGGCGTGCTAATGGTCACCGTGCTCTCGCCCGACGCCTGGCGCCTGGCCTTTATCGTCGCAGGCACCGCCAATTTGGTGCTGGTTGCACTGGTCGCATTCGTCGTGCCGGAATCCCTCCCGCAAGTGCTGGCCCGACCAAGGGGGCAGGATCAGGCGCGCGCGATCCTGACACGCCTCGGCGCTGACACCGCCGATCGGCCGATCGTCTGGGAGGCTGCCGGAGGGCGGAAAAAGGCGCCGTTGCTGGATCTGCTGCGCGATGGCCGCGCGCGCATGACCTTGCTGCTCTGCGCGATCTTCGCCCTGATCCATATTGACGGCTATTTCCTCGCCAATTGGCTGCCGATCCTGATCGACAGGTCCGATGCCACGATCAGCTGGGCTTTGAACCTCACCGCCTTTTTCAACCTTGGCGGCGTGGCGGGGGTGATCCTGCTGGGCGTTCTGATCGATTTCATCGGGGTGCGCCGGGTACTCGGCCTGTTGTTCCTTACCGGCGCAGCATCACTGGCCTTTCTCGCACTCGTCAGCACAGGCAATGCGGCCTATGCGCCGGTGCTGCTGCTTGCCGGCATGGCCTTCCTCGGCGGTTCAGGAGTGCTCAATGCGCTGCCGGCGCTGCTCTATCCTGCCAATATGCGCTCCACCGCCGGCGGGGTTGCGATCGGTTGCGGCCAGCTTGGGTCAGTTGTGGGCCCGATGATCGGTGGCATTCTGCTGCAAGAGGGCTGGGCGCCGCAGGAGGCATTGCTGGCCGCCGCCATATTGCCGCTGTTCGCTTTCGCGATGAGCATGATGCTGATCATTCCCAAAGGCCCGGTGCGCATGATGCGTCACTGATCGGCCGCGTGTTCCGCAAAGAAGTGCCGGGCAATCCGGCGGCCCCGTGCCTTGCCCCGCCCTGGCGCGCCAACTTCTTGCGCGTCCAGTCCGTGAAGGATCATCACGGCAGGTGGTTCATATGTCGAATTGAGATTTCTCGGCAGGCCTATCCCTTTGGTAGTGATCACAAACACGGTCGCAAGGTGCCCGGGGCAAGAATGCCATCTCCTGAGTAAGGAATGGGATCATGTCCTTCGCGGTGCCTGCGCGGCCCAATCGAAGATCGGTCATGCCCACAATTCGAATGGGTGGACCGACTGGCCCATGCGCCTTTCTGGAAAATCCAGAGGCGCAATGCGGATCATCCTGGGGAGGCTTGAATGCACCATTCTTGTTTGAAAACTCGTGTCTACAGTCATCTGCGGCAGACCTCTGTCGTTGCAACCGTCATCTCGGCAGCGGCATTCGCCGCGGCTTCGCCAGCCATGGCCCAAGCTGATTCTGGGGCCACATCCGGTTCGGACAATGGCATCCAGGAAATCGTCGTGACCGCCGAATTCCGCAAAGGAAATGTGCAGGATACGCCGATTGCGATCACTGCCTTGAACGCCGATATGCTTGAGGCCCGCAGCCAGACCAATATCGTTCAGGCGGCGACTGCCGCGCCGGGCGTGACCCTGACACGGGCGCCGGACGGTGCCAATGGCAGCGCGATCTCGGCATCGATCCGCGGTGTCGGGCAGCTGGATGCCAATCCCGCGCTGGAACCGGGCGTGGGCATCTATGTCGATGATGTCTATTATTCGCAGCTGACTGGTTCGATGCTTGATCTGCTGGATCTGGACCGGGTCGAGGTCTTGCGCGGTCCGCAGGGCACCTTGCAGGGAAAGAACTCGATCGGCGGGGCAGTCAAGCTCTTCTCGCGTGTGCCGACGGGCAAGGATGAGGCGGAATTTGCGCTCACCTATGGCTCGTTCAACCGCATCGAAGGCCGCGCCAGTGCGGGCTTTTCGATCATTCCCGATAAATTGTTCGCGCGCGCCTCGCTGGTGAGCAAGGATCAGCGGGGCTATGTCACGCGCAAGGATTTCGCCTGCGCGGTGCCGACCCTGACCTATACCGACGTTAACGGCGTGCTGCACACCAACGCGGCCAATCCGCTGCCGACCAATACGCCAAGCAGCGATTGTGTGCTTGGTCATCTGGGCGGGTCGAATTTCACCGCCGGCCGCCTGGCGCTGCGCTGGCTGGTGAGTGACACGATCGAAAACACCATCATTGGCGATTATTCGACGGACCATTCGGAGAGCCCGGCCTCGACAATCATCGAAATGCAGGATGGCTCAAGCCCCGGCGGGCCAAGAATATCCGACATCGGGCGGCAGAACATCTCCTATAATGGACTGCCCGCCAGCACTGCCAAGGTGCCGGATCTGATCCCGAGCGATCCCTATGTCAGCTATTCGACCTTTTTCATTCCTGGTGGGACCAAGCTGACGTCCAATGGCGGCCCGGTCACGATTTCTTCGCTCAGCGCCGATCCGAACGGGTCGCTGCGCAGCTGGGGGGTGTCGGACACGTTTGATTGGCAGGCTGGAGACAATCTCGCCCTCAAATCGATCACCGCCTATCGCGAGTTCACCTCGAACTCGGCCAAGGATGGCGATGGTTCGCCCCTGGGCAACGGGCTGGGCATCGACAAGTTCGACCATTGGCAATTCAGCCAGGAAGTCCGCCTTTCGGGCAGCTTGCTGGACCAGAAGCTGGAATATACGCTGGGCGGGTTCTATTTTGACCAGAAGACGACCTATTCCACCCATCAGGCGCTGCTTTACACCAGCGCGCTGTTCAATTTCCTCGGCGATGATCCGGTAAAGAGCACCACCAAGGCCGCCTTCCTTCAGACGATCTGGCACGCGACCGATGATTTGGAATTCGTTGGCGGCGTTCGCTATACAGATGACAGCAAGACTTACACCTTCTCGCGCCGCAACGGCGATACTTTCGGCGGAGCGGTGGCGCTGGGCAGCGTGCCGACCACGCCGGTCATCTGCCCGATCCCCAATCCGCCGTTCGTTCCCGTGCCGCCCTTCGATTGCGCGCCGAACTACAATTATCAGGTCGCGGGGCTTGATGGTGCATCGAGCACGGCATCCACCAAGCGCGTCGATTGGCGTGCGGCGGTGGATTATCACTGGTCGCCCAATGTGATGAGCTATCTGCAGTTCACGACCGGCTTCAAGGGCGGCGGCATCAATCCCCGGCCGTTCAATCTCGCGCAGGTTCTGCCGTTCGGGCCGGAAACGCTCAAGGCCTATGAGTTCGGTCTGAAGGGAACCTGGTTTGGCGCGCTGCGTCTCAATGGATCGCTGTTCTATAATCAATATGAGAATGTGCAGGTAACCATCAGCAATTGCAGCGCTCAGGCCGGGGCGGCTTTCGGCTTCCCTTGCGCCATGCCGATCAATGGCGGCGATGCCACCGTCTGGGGCGCGGAGCTTGAAGGCGAATTGCATCCCTTCAAGGGGCTTTCGATTGATGCTTCGGCGAGCTACATCGATTTCAGCTATGATCGGGTCGCCGCTGGATCGGGCATAAGCCTGTCGGCAGTTTCACCCTATACGCCCCAATGGAAATGGAATGCGGGCATCCAATATGACATCGATATGGGCCGTCTGGGTACGCTCACGCCGCATTTCGATATAAATTATCAGGCCAGCTTTTATACCAATCCAACCAATACGCCCGGCAGTCTGGTAGACAGCCGCACGATCGCCAATGCACGGTTGAAATGGCAGGCCCCTGATGAAACATTGTCAGTCGCGCTTGAAGTTACCAACCTGTTCGACAAGTTCTATTATTTCAACAAGTTCGATCTGGTGACGTCGAACGGGAACCTGACCGGCCAGGTTGCGCCGCCCCGCGAATGGGCGGTTACCGTGAAGAAGAAGTTCTAACGGTCGGATCCGTCAGTCCGGAAAATGCCGGGCTGACGGATCGATTTTGGGCGGCGGCGAAGGGTCGAACAGGCTCGCCGACAGGTCTGGGGCTCCAATGCGGTGAGGTGAGGAAGCAGCAGCGGCAATATGGCAATAGACGAAACACATGATGCTGCCCGCCGCAGCTGGGTTGAGCTTTCCAATCAGCCCGGCGGCGATTTCCCGATCCAGAACCTGCCGCTGTGCATCTTCAGCAGCGATGGGCGCAGTGCGCGCGGCGGGATCGGGATCGGAGATCAGGTCTTCGATCTCGCGGCGGCCCGCGAGCTTGGGCTGTTTTCCGGTATGGCCGAAAAGGCCGCCGAGGCGGCGAGTGGGGCAACGCTGAATGCGCTGATGGCGCTGGGCCCGCAATATAGCTCGGCGCTTCGACTGGCGGTTTGCGATCTGCTCACCGCAGGCGCATCGGGCGAGCGGGCGAGGGCGCTTCGCGACCAGATCCTGGTGCCGATGGCGCAGGCCCGGTTCGAATTGCCCGCCTTCATCCGCTCTTACACGGATTTCACCTGTTCCGTTGATCACACCCGTCGGCGGCAAGGCAAGGTGCCGGATGTGCTGATGCGCTTGCCGGTGGCCTATCATGGGCGGTCAAGCTCGATCCGGCTCGATGGAACGCCGGTTCGGCGGCCCATTGGGCAGTACAAGGCGGATGATGAAACCATCGCCTATGGGCCGGAGCCACGGCTCGATTTCGAGCTGGAATTCGCGGCGCTCGTCGGACAAGGCAACACGCTTGGCGAGCCGGTCCCGATCGGTGAAGCGGCAGAGCATATCTTCGGCTATGTCCTGCTCAATGACTGGTCGGCGCGGGGGATCCAGCACCATGAGATGATGCTGGGGCCATTTCTGGGCAAAAGCTTTCTCACGACGATTTCGCCCTGGATCGTCACGCAGCAGGCGCTGGCTCCGTTCAGGGCGCCTGCGGTGACACGCGCCCCTTCGCAGATCGCCGTGCCGCCGCATCTGCTTGCCGAGGCCGACCAGCAGCAGGGCGGGATCGATCTCGAACTCACCGCCGATCTGCAGACGCAGCGGATGCACGATCAGGGGCTCGAGCCTGAGCGGATCGTCAGAACCAATTTCGCGGAAATGATCTGGACCTTCGGCCAGATGCTGGCCCATCACACCAGCAATGGCTGCAATCTGGAACCCGGCGACCTGCTCGCCAGTGGCACCGTGTCAGGTTCCGCGCAGGAGGCCAGAGCCTGCATGGGGGAGATCAACGAGCGGGGCGAGGCCAGTCTCCAGCTGCCGGGCGGAGAGACGCGGATGTGGCTGGAGGATGGGGATGAAGTGACCTTGCGCGCGCGGGCATCGCGCAGCGGATTTGTCCCGATCGGCTTTGGGCGCTGCAGCGGCCGCATCGAAGCGGCACGCGGCCGGAATCTGGGATGACGATGCGGATTGACGAAACACATGACGCCGCCCGCCGCAGCTGGGTTGAGACCGCCAATCAGCCCGGCGGCGATTTCCCGATCCAGAACCTGCCGCTGTGCATCTTCGGCGGCGATGGGCGCAGCGCGCGCGGCGGGATCGGGATCGGGGACAATATATTCGATCTCAAGGCGGCCCGGGAACTCGGGCTGTTTTCCGGCCTGGCGGTACAGGCGGCGGAGGCGGCGAGCGGGGCGACGCTGAATGCGCTGATGGCGCTGGGCCCGCAATATAGTTCGGCGCTTCGACTGGCGGTTTGCGACCTGCTCACCGCAGGCGCATCGGGCGAGCGGGCGAGGGCACTTCGCGACCAGATCCTGGTGCCGATGGCGCAGGCCCGGCTCGAATTGCCCGCCTTCATCCGGTCCTTTTCCGATTTCACCAGTTCCTTCGATCACACGAAGCGTTTGCGCGGCCATGTGCCCGATGTGCTGATGCGCTTGCCGGTGGCCTATCACGGGCGGGCGAGCTCGATCCGGATCGATGGAACGCCGGTTCGGCGGCCCATTGGGCAGTTCAAGACGGATGACGAAGCCATCGCCTATGGGCCCGAGCCACGGCTTGATTTCGAGCTCGAATTCGCAGCGCTGGTCGGGCAGCCGAGCGAGCTTGGCGAGCCGGTGCCGATCGGCGAAGCGGCAGAGCATATCTTCGGCTATGTCTTGCTCAACGACTGGTCCGCGCGGGGAATCCAGCTGCATGAAAACATGCTTGGCCCCTTTCTGGGCAAGAGTTTCCTCACGACGATTTCGCCGTGGATCGTCACGCAGCAGGCGCTGGCTCCGTTCCGGGTTCCGGCTGCAGCGCGCGATGCCGCGCAGATCGCCATACCTCGGCATCTGCAGGACCAGGCGGAGCTGCACGAAGGCGGGATCGGCGTTGAACTCACCGCCGATCTTCAATCGCAACAGATGCGCGACGAAGGCCTCGCGCCCGCACGGATTGTCACCACCAATTTCGCCGAAATGGTCTGGACTTTCGGCCAGATGCTCGCCCATCATACCAGCAATGGCTGCAATCTGGAGACCGGCGATCTGCTGGCCAGCGGCACGGTGTCCGGCTCGGCCCCGCAGGCGCGGGCCTGCATGGCGGAGATAAACGAGCACGCTAAGGCGGAGCTGAGCCTGCCCAATGGCGAGACGCGGATGTGGCTGGAGGATGGCGATGAGGTGACCTTCCGCGCGCGGGCATCGCGCGGCGGTTTTGCATCGATCGGCTTCGGGACCTGCAGCGGCCGTATCACCGGGAGTGGAGACGCCAGGGCCTGACGGAACAAACATATTATCGCGGGCAAGGGTTCGCCAAAAACCGGGACCAAATAAGATCGGGACCAAATAAGATCGGGACCAAATAAGATCGGGAGAGGTGACAATGAACAAATTCAGTCATTCGCGCAGGAATTTTCTGGGTGCTTCGGCGCTGTCGGGCCTTGCCCTGACCGGGGTGGGGGCAAAGCGGGCCCGCGCGGCGCAGCAAGGCACCGCCAAACAGCCTCATATCCTTTTCATTCTGGTCGATGACATGGGCTATGCCGATCTCTCCTGCTATGGCGCGCAGGGCTATCGAACGCCGGTGCTCGATGAATTGGCCAGCCAGGGCATGCGCTTCGATCAGGCCTATGCCAATGCGCCGATCTGTTCCCCCACCCGCACCGGGTTGCTCACTGGCCGCTATCAGGGTCGCTACCGCGCAGGCCTGGCCGAGCCAAATGTGTTCTTCCGCCCGGGCGATGAATTGCCGCTGGAAACGCCAACCGTCGCGTCCATGCTGCGCGAGCAGGGGTATCGCACGGCTTTCGTGGGCAAGTGGCATGTCTGCAAGGTCCCGGAATTCAGCCCCTTGCGCTATGGCTATGACAGCTTCTTTGGCGTTACCGGGGGTGCCGCCGATTATTTCCGCCATTTCGATTTCGATATGTCGGAGAAGCCATCAAGCGGCCTGCATGATGGTGACACGCCTGTGCGGCGCGAAGGCTATTTGACTGATATTTTCGCGGATGAGGCCATCAGGCAGATCTCCCAGGGCGGAGACAAACCCCTGTTCCTCAGCCTGCATTTCACGGCGCCGCATTGGCCGTGGGAGGGGCCCGAAGACCGGGCCCATGCGCTGGCGCTGAAGGATCTGCGCGATCCTACCGGCGGTTCGCTTGAAACCTATGCCCAGATGATGGTGAATATGGATGCCAATGTCGGCCGGGTTCTGGCGGCGCTTGAAGAACAGGGCATGACCGAGGATACGCTGGTCGTCTTCACCAGCGACAATGGGGCGGAACGCTATTCGAACAGCTGGCCGATGGTCGGTTACAAGGGCGAAGTGCTCGAAGGCGGAATCCGTGTGCCGATGATTTTTCGCTGGCCGGGGCGGATCGCGGCGGGTTCGGCCTGCGGGCAAGTGGCAATCTCCATGGATACGGTGCCGACTTTCCTTGCCGCGGCGGGTGGCCCGATCGGCAAGGATCTTGAGGGCATAAACCTGCTGCCGCAGCTGACGGGGGCGGCCCCTGAAGTGGAGCGGGAGCTGTTCTGGCGGTTCAATGCCAGTGAGCAGGCTGCCGTGCGCAGCGGCGACTGGAAATATCTGCGCATAGCCGGGCAGGAACATCTCTTCGATGTCCGCAAGGATCCTCGCGAGCGGGCGGACCAGGCCAGTTTGCAACCCGAAAAGCTCGACGAACTGAAAGCCAAGTGGGAAAGCTGGAACGCTTCGATGCTGCCCTATCCGGTAAAAGTGGCCCCCGCGAACCAGTTTGCATCCTACGCCGATCGATATCCCGAAATGCACCTCGCTGATCCGGGGGCCTGAGCTGTCGGTCAGATTGCGAAGAGCGATAGCGCGCTGATCAGCAAACCTGTCATGGCGCGCAGTGGATCACCTTGCCGCGATCAGGCAGGCCAATCGCGCGCCGGATTTCAGTCAGAAGGTGGAATTTGTCGCTCCGCCGTCGATCACCAGGCTCTGGCCGGTGATGTAATTGGCTTGCTGGCTGCAGAACATCGCCACGAAATCGCCGACATCGTCACAGTCACCGAAGCGCTCGGCCGCGATGCGCCACTCTTTGGAAAACTCGGCCACTTCCTGATCATAGGTGATGCCCTTGGCCGCTGCGCGCTCGTCAAACTGATCTTTCACGAAAGCGCTGTGATGCATCCCGGGCAAGAGATTGTTGATGATGACATTGTGCTTTGCGACGACTTTCGAAACGGCGACCGTATAATTGGTCAGCGCGGCGCGGGTGCTGCCTGAAAGGATCCGGATCTCGCCGGGATATTTCGCCGCCACCGTGGCGATATTGACAATCCGGCCCCATTTGCGCTCCGCCATCCCGTCGATCACGGCGCGCATGAATTCGATTGGAGAAAGCAGGGAGATGTCGATTGCGGATCGCCATTGCTCTGCGGTGACTGCCCGGTAATCCGGGGTCATGGGCGGGGGTGAGCAGGTGCCGACCAGGATGTCCGGCTCTGGACAGGCGGCAAGGATGCGCTGGCGGCCCTCGGGTGTGCTGTGATCCGCGCAGATCGGGATCACTTTGGAGCCGGTCTCCTGCGCGATGTCCTCACATGCCTTGTTCAGCCGATCTTCCGTGCGTGCCGAGACGAACACATCCACGCCCTCGCGCGCCAGCGCCAGCGCGGCGCTGCGCCCCATGCCCGCGCTGCCGCCGTTGACGATTGCCTTTCTTCCCCGAATTCCCAGATCCACGGTCTATCCTTTCATCCCCCGGCGCCGCACTGCGTCTGATGCACCGCTGCGACCCCTGTGTTGGGACAGTGTTGCATGCCTTCGCACAGCATTGCCAGCCCGAAGTGCAAAAAAGAAAGCGCTTACATTTTGGGGTCATTTCTATTATGCCATCCGGCAAGCCAAGATGCCCCGCACCGCAATGGCGGGTGGGCGGAAACAGACGGGACAGGAACTGAAAGGGACCGCATGGCAGCCCACGCTGAATCGGCCACGACCGGATGGACGCTGCGCTCCGCCTATACGGTCGGCCTGCTCACCCTGATCTACGCATTCAACACGGCAGACCGGAATCTGTTCGGCCTGCTGATCCCGCTGATCGAGAAGGATATGCACCTCTCGGATACGGAGATCGGGCTGGTGTCGGGGTTCGCCTTTGCTTTGTTCTATGCAGCCGCAGCCCTGCCGATCGCGTCGCTGGCAGACCGGTGGAACCGCCGCAATATCATCAGTGTGGGGCTGGTGTTCTGGAGCATCATGACTGCGATGCACGGGCTGGTGAACAATATTGTTCAGCTGGCCACCACGCGCTTCCTGCTGGGGGCGGGGGAGGCAAGCAGCGTTGCTCCCTCGAACTCGATCATTGCAGATCTCTTCTCTCCGGCACAGCGGCCGCTGGCACTCGGCTTCCTCTCGATGGCGACCTCGCTCGGGATTCTGGTCGCCTTTCCTGTCCTGGGCTGGGTTAGCGAGGCCTATGGGTGGCGGGCAGCCTTCATGGCGGCCGGCGCGCCCGGCGTTCTGCTGGCGCTGCTGTTTTTCTTCACCGTGCGGGAGCCTGCACGGCAGGCGGCGGCAGGTGAGGGCGCGGCAAGCCAATCCGTGCCTTTGGGCCGCGCTCTGGTCGATCTCGCCGGGTCTCGCGCCTTCGTGTTCGGGGTCGCTGCCGGGACGCTGGTCAGCATGAATATGGCGATCACCCACACCTGGGTGCCGACCTTTATTTCGCGCGTTCATGGCTTGGGACAGGCAGATATCGGCGCTTTGCTGGGCTTTCTGCGCGGACCGGGCGGGATCATCGGTGGCATCGCGGGCGGCTGGCTGACCAGCGCCATGGGGCTGCGCGACGAGCGCTGGCTCTATCGCGTTCCCGCCATCGCCATGCTGCTGATCGTTCCCGCACAATTGCTGCTGCTGTTCGCCGAGAGTGACTGGCTGTGGCAGCTTGGCCTCGCGCTGGAGACCCTGCTGGTCATCTCGACCATCGGCCCGCTGTTTGCATTGCTGCTCGCGATTGCCCAGCCGCGCACGCGCTCGGTTGCGATCGCGCTGTTCCTGTTCGTCTCGAACCTTGTCGGACAAGGCGGCGGCCCGCTGATATCGGGCATGCTCAGCGATGCGCTCGTCCCCAGCCTGGGCCTTGAGGCGATCCGCTATGCCATGCTGACCGCCGTCGTCACCGCGGTGCTTGCGTCCATCTGCTGCTTTGCCGCTGGCCGGAACGTCTCCGCCGATCGGCTTCGCGCTGCCTCCCACGAAAGAGCGGCGCATTGACCATCCAGGCCGGGCGTGCCTGCGGCCAAACGCTTTGAAATATGTCGGACATGCGCAAAAAGGACTGCAAATGAGCGAGCTTGAAGACACCAGGATCAATGGCGTTTCCATCATTGACCGGCTGCAGATTCTCGATGAGGTCAATCGCTACGCCTGGGCGTGGGACAGCGGCGATATTGAGGAATATCTTGGGTGCTATGCCGAGGATGGTGCGCTTGAGCATCCCACACCGGACGGCAAGCCGGGCTATCACACCGGGCGGGACGCGGTGCGTCAGGCGATTCAGGCAAATATGGATGCGCGCCCGACCAATGCCTATGGGCTGCAGCATCATTTTGGCTCACCACGCCTCGAGCCCAAGGGCGATGACGTGCAGGTAAACGCCTATTGCGGCGTTCTCCGGCACGAATTCCATCGCACCTATTGGCCGCACGGCCCCTCGTTCCGCATCGGAACCTGGCATTGCCTCTATACCCGCACTGACGCCGGCTGGCGGATCAAGCTATTGTCGGTAAAGATGTGGACCGACACCGCCTTCAATTCCGGTATCGAGATCCAGCACCGCAAGCCGGGTATGGTCGGGACGGGCACGCCCTTCGGCTGAGGGGCAAGGCTTTCACTGTCGAGCCTGGCTTTGCCTATCGCACCGCGTAATATTCGAACTGGGTTTCATTGCCCTGGCGCTCAGCGGTTCCGACAAACACCGTGCGGGCCAGCCATTCATGTTTGCCGGCGGGCACTTCGAAGCGCGGCGTGATGCGCAGATAGGTCTCCTCAGGCGCGACCTTCTCCCCCGCTTCGACCTTGCGAAGCGTTTCCGGTGAGGAATAGGCAATGCCGCGATTGTGGATGTAGATCGGCGTCCCGTCATCGGCTTCGAGCATGTAATGCGCTTCAAACTCGATCATGCCGCTTCCCCACATCAGGGGCCAGTCGCCGCCCGAGTTCGGCACGACCTTGCCTTGCAGTTTCGGGCCGGAAACCTCGCCGCCGGCAACCGATACGAACCCGCGCGTGAATTCGGAAAATGCCGGCTGGAAGCGGATACGCGGACCTTCCGGAAACCGCAGCCGGACACTGAAGCAATGTTCAAGGGTGGGGACGATAGACATGGCGCGAACTCCGTTCTCAAATGGCCGGGCAAGCCAATCTGTGGGCCGCGCGCCGGACGCTTGCACAAACCCATTGCCCGATGCCTGGGCCTTTCCATGACGCCTGAATCCCGTCACGAATCCGCCAATCGTTTCGTCTGGCTAGCGATCCCGCTTGTGATTGCAAGGGCTTTCATTTAGCGCAGGTGCCGGTGCCACAGGAACGGGCGGGCTGAAACGCAAAGCGGTTTTCGTCTGCGGCAATTCAAGGCGGCAAAGGCCAGTCCTCAGCGATGAATGCAGGCATTTTTGATGAGTGAACCGACCCGCAAGATTGCCCGGCTGGAAGATGTCGCGCGGCTGGCACGGGTTTCGTCCGCCACGGTATCGCGCTATTTCAATTCACCGGATTTGGTCACTGAGCGTACTGCCAAACGTATTGAGGATGCCACTGCCAGGCTGGGCTATGTGCCAAACCTGATGGCCGGTGGCCTTGCCTCCAGCCGCAGCAAGCTGGTTGCAGTATTCGTGCCGGAAATTGCGCATTCGCTGTTCAATGACGCAATCGAGGAAATGGTCGATGGCCTCTCCGTCCAGGGTTACAGCGTGATGCTGGCGCTGACCCGGGCGAACAATGCGCGCCTTTCAAAATTGGTGGATATGGCGCTAGGCCGAAGGGTCGATGCCGTGATCCTGACCGGCCTGGTCTCTGACCGCGCAACCCGCGACAAGCTGCGCACGCATAATGTCACGACCATCGAAACATGGGGCTTGCCGGCAGACCCGATCGATGTCGCGGTGGGCTTCTCTCACCGGGAGGTGGGCCGGGAAACCGCGCGCTTCGCCCGGGCCCGGGGCTATGATCGGCCCTTTCTGGTTTCGGCAGCGGGCGGTCGCGGAGAGGCGCGACGCATCGGCTTTGAAGACGCCTGGACCGATAGCGGCGGCGCGAGGCCGGGCGGCATCGAAGTCACCACTCCAACCAGCTTCGCGCAGGGGCTGGAAATTTTCCAGGCCATTCGCAGGCAGAATCCGATGCCGGACCTGATCGTCTGTGCCTCTGACTGGCTGGCGCTGGGGGTATTGTTCGCCGCGCGGGAAGCGGGTTTGCAGGTGCCGCAGGACCTGGCCGTGATCGGCTTTGGGAATTTGTCGATCGCGGCGGAGATGCGGCCGGGCATCACATCCGTGAGTATCGACGGCGCGCTGCTCGGTCGTCAGGCAGCGGAGGTTCTGCGGCGCAAGGCGCTGGGCGAGGATGTCGCCCGCCATACCGACGTCGGCTTCACGATCATCGAACGAGACAGCGCCTGATCGCAGGCGGAAAGCCTGCGCTGGCTATCAATGGGCCACGACCACCAGCGAGGCGAGATCCACTGCATGGCCCAGCAGCCCGATCGGCAGATCCGCGCTGGCAACCTCTTCCGCCTCGGCCTGTCCATCTCGCAGCGAGACCTCGATCGTACGCGCATGGGGGCTAGACCATTCCCGAACGGTCTCCAGCGGGAGCAGAACGCGCCAACTGCGCTTGCCTTCGGCGGTGACTTCATGATCATTGATGCTGACGATCGACGAAGGATCGTCGCGATGGCCGGATACCAGCAGGCAGCTTTCCGAGCCGCAGCGGATCAGTTTGGTGCTTGGCCCCGATGCCGCCAAGGCGGGCGATGCAATGCCGATAAGCGCAACCGCAGCTGCCAGGGCGGCGATGTGTTTGACCATATGTTTGCCAAGGCCCTCCTGCGGGGAAACTCCGGCAAATATCGATCTGTCGCGGTGGATGTCCGGCTGAAGCATGGCATTTCCCATCTGGTTCACTCGCCTCAATGTGCGGGCAGCCAAACAATCGGACGCCTGGGCGGGACTATTTGGTGCAGTGCAGCATGGTAGGATGACGGGGAGCCGCCGGGTAAGTGTCCAAATGACGTAGAAGGGGATGCCTCTGCCCTGCGATCAGCTGGCCCCGGACGGGCCCTTGCCGATCAGCTCGACAGCACGCGCACGGCCAGGGCGGTTGCTGCCGCGCGGGTTTCGACGCCCAGTTTCTTGAACACCTGTTCCAGATGCTTGTTCACCGTCCGCGGGCTGATCCCCAGGATTTCGCTGATCGTCCGATTGGACTTGCCATAGCTGACCCACAGCAGCACCTCGGCCTCGCGCCGGGTCAGGCCATTCTGCTTCTGCAGCAGCGCCACTTCCGCACCCTCGCGGATTTCGGTCATGCGGATCAGGGTTTCGTGGGGCCGCTCGCTTTCCAGCGGGGTCAGCTCGATCTCGAAATCCGGGAATTCGATGCGGATGGAGTTCCCCAGCCGGGCCGGTTCCTCCAGCAGTCGCTGCGCCGGCGCCGCCAGGGCATCGGGCAGGCGGGCGCTGTCCTTGTTCCACCCGGCGTCGACCTGCGCCAGCAGCTTTTCGGCCTGCGGAGTGCACCACACCAGTGCGCCGTGCGGATCGAGCGCGACCAGGTGCCGCCCGGCCACATCCAGCGCCAGCCGCGAGCGGTGAGACAGGCGCGCATTGGCCAGATGGACGCGAATCCGCGCCAGCAATTCATCAATCACGATCGGCTTGCGGACATAGTCGACCCCGCCGGTTTCCAGCGCGGCGACGACATGTTCGGGTTCTGTGAGGCCGGTCATGAAAATCACCGGGATATGCGCGCAAGCGGGATTGCGCTTGATCAGCAGGGTGGTCTCCAGCCCGCTCAGCCCCGGCATCACCGCGTCCATCAGGATCAGGTCCGGCGTGACATGGTCCAGCAGCGCCAGCGCCGCCTCGCCGCTATTGGCGATCAGCACCGTCATCTCCTCGCGCTCCAGCGTATCGACGAGAAAGCGGAGCGAATCCGGCGTATCGTCGACCACGAGGATGCGATCCTGCTGGCGGGCTTCAGCGGGCATGGTTTTGCGATGCCTTTGAAATGGCTGCCAGCGCGTTCAGGTCGAAGGAATCGAGACAGATCCGCATTTCCTCGACCACCTGGATCGCCTCGGGATGGGATGTTGCAATCGCTTCGATCTGGGCTTCGATCCCGCGAATATGCCCGATGCGCACCAGGCGTTCGATTTCGGCGAAATAGGGCCGCGCCTGGGGCGGCAGGCGCTGCGGGTGCTGGCGGGCGGCTCTGGCTTCAGGCTGTGCTGCATCCGGTGCGTCGGGCCCGGTCCATTGGAGGTGCAATTGGGCGGATATCACGTCCAGCAGCATGTTGAATTCGAAGGGCTTCAGCAGGAACATATTGTTCGCCGCATTGCCATCCTCGCCGGGGTTGAACTGATGCGCATCTGCAGAAAGCATCACGATCCGCAGCCCCGCCCCATGGCGTTCGCGCAGGATATCCGCCACTTCCCAGCCGGATTTTCCCGGCATGGAGATATCGAGCAGGGCGAGATCCGGCCGCGCCTGTTCGGCCAGGGCGATGCCTTCATCACCATCGCGCGCAGTAAAAATCTGGAAGCCCAGCGGGTCGAGCAGATTGCGCAGCAAAGCGAGCTGGGCCGGATCATCGTCGACCATCAGGATCGTGCGCCGCTGGCCGACATAGCCGGTCATCACCCCGGTGGGGGTCGTCTCGACCGGTTGTGCCAGCGGCTGTGACAGCATCATCCTGACAGTGAATTGCGAACCATGGTCAGGCTCGCTGGCCAGCTTGATCTCGCCGCCCATGATGTGGACCAGCGCCTGGGTGATCGAGAGCCCGAGGCCGACGCCGCTTTGGCGATGGACAGAGCTGTCGCTGCCGCGCTCGAAGGGCTGGAAGATACGCTCGCTATCTTGCGGCGGAATTCCGATGCCGGTGTCGGCCACCTCGAAGGTCGCCAGCTCGTTGCGATATTGCACCGACAGGGTCACACGGCCGCTGTCCGTGAATTTGATCGCATTGGACAGCAGGTTGATCAGCACCTGGCGCAGCCGCTTCTGGTCGCCATGGACAAATTCCGGCAGCTTCGCAGGGCGTTTGAACTGGAAATCCAGGCCCTTTGCCGATGCCTGCGGCTCGAACATGTCGACCAGCTGATCGAGAAATGCCGGGAGGCGGATCGTATCGCGGTTGAGCCGCAGGGCGCCGCTTTCGACCTGCGAGATATCGAGCAAGCCCTCGACAAGATTGGTGAGATGCTCGGAGCTGCGGCGGATCACCTTGGCGGCCTGCACCGCATTGCTGCCATTGCTGCGTTCGAGCAATTGAGCATAGCCATAGATCGAATTGAGCGGTGAGCGAATTTCATGGCTGACACTCGCCAGAAAGCGGCTCTTTGCCTCATTGGCCGCCTCCGCCGCAGCCCTGGCGCGCAGCAGCTCGGCCTCGGCGGCGCTGCGGCGCGCATGGGCCTGCACCGCAATCCAGCTGCCCAGGGCGATCAGGATCGAAAGGCAGCAAAAGATGGCCCATACCAGCCCGCTGGCATTGGCTGCCGCTTGCGAAGCTGCGGCGCTATAGGCGCGAGTGACCAGCGCAAGGATCAGCGCATTTGCCAAGATAAGCGTCAGCGCCAACCCGGCAAACCGTCCGCCGGTGCTGCGCAGCCAGGCGGCGATCGGGCGCGGCAGAGCGGCGAGCAGGCGATCCAGCGCACCGCCTGCCGATGGAAGCATTCGCCGAGGTCGGAGCGGCCGGTTTATGCGCTGTCCTCCCAACGCTTGTTATAGAAGCCGCGTGGATGCGAGATTTGCGCGATATTTACCAGCGCCGTGTTGATCGCCGAACGGCCGGCGTGGCCCTGCGGGGCACCCGCCGGCATGACGTCCGGCCTGGCCTTGGCCGAAGCAAAAAGGGGGCTGCTGCACAACATGGGGGCAGCATACGGTTTATTACGGATGTGATCAAACGTAATATTCGAGCCAATTGCATCATAGGCCGGGGACTCCGGGCCCCGGACCGATGCCCGGCGATATTCTCACGGCGCGCTGCGCGGTTCGGTGGCCTCTGCCAGGATCAGCATGAAATTCTCCTCCGCATCGCTCCAATGTTCGCGCGGTGTCCAATGGCCGGCCTGCAGCAGAAGATCGGCCTGCTTCGGGGTATATTTGTGGCTGTTTTCGGTGTGGATCGTTTCCCCCCGGCGCATCGCGAAGGCATGGCCGGATACGCTGAAGGCAACATCCTGCAATGCCTCCAGATGCATCTCGATCCGGTTCCATTGCTCGTTCCAAACCGCAAGATGGCGGAAGCAGCTCACCGGTATATCCGCCGCCAATTCGCGGTTGATGCGTTCCAGAAGGTTGAGATTGAAACGCGCGGTCACGCCCTGGGCATCATCATAGGCCTGCACCAGCACATCGATGTTCTTGACCCGGTCAAAGCCGATCAGCAATTGCGCCGTCTCACCCAGTGTGCGGCGCATCGTGCGCAACAGGTCGACCGCAGTCGGCGGCACCAGATTGCCGATGGTCGATCCGGGGAAAAATCCCAGACGGGCTCCTTCCCCTGCCAGGGGAGGCAGCGGCACGGCATGCATGAAATCCGCTTCCACCGGAATAACCGGCACCTGCGGAAAGGCTGCGGCCAGCTCCGCGCTCGATTGCCTGAGGAAATCACCGGAAATATCGATCGGCACATAGGCCGCCGCCTGGATTTCCTGCAGCAGCAGCGGGGTCTTGACCGAACTGCCCGAGCCGAATTCGACCACCACCCGGCCTTGTCCGACCAGCTCGGCGATCTTTGGGCCATGCGACTTGAGCAGGCCGGTTTCGACCCGGGTGGGATAATATTCGGGCAGCCGGGTGATCTCTTCGAACAATTCCGAGCCGCGCAGGTCATAGAACCAGCGCGCCGGGATGGCCTTGTGGCTCTGGGCCAGACCGGCCAGCACATCGGCCCGGAAGGCGACATCCACCCCTTCATCGTCCTGCTTGACGATTCTCAACTCTGCCGTGACGGCCATCTCAGATACTCCTCGCCAGACGCAGTCCGGTGAACTGCCAGCGTTTTTCAGGCTGGAAGAAATTGCGATAGGACGCTCGCAGATGGCCGCGCGGGGTGGCGCAGCTGCCGCCCTTGAGCACGAACTGCCCGCTCATGAACTTGCCGTTATATTCGCCCACGGCGCCGTCGGCAGCGGCGAAGCCGGGATAGGGCCGATAGGCCGAACCGGTCCATTCCCAGACATTGCCGAACAGGTCGGACAGGCCGGGCCTGGAGTCTGGCGGCTGCGGGCAGGCCGGGCCCGCGCGGTCGAGCTGGTTTCCGCCTTCGGGATCGAAGTTTGCTGCCAGCGCTTCCCATTCCTGTTCGGTTGGCAGGCGCGCGCCCGCCCAACTGGCATAGGCATCGGCTTCATAGAGGCTGATATGGGTGACAGGAGCGGAAGGATCGACCTGCTGCCAGCCCGCAAGAGTGAAGTTTTCCCAGTGATCGCCCGCGCTGCGCCAATAGAGCGGGGCATCGATCGCCTGGGACTTTACCCAGCTCCAGCCGTCATCGAGCCACAATGCGGGAGCGGCATAGCCGCGATCCTCGATGAAGCTGATCCATTCGCCATTGGTGATCACCCGGTCCGCCAGCGCGTATGGGCCAAGGAAATGCTGGTGGCGCGGCTGTTCGCAATCGAACGCGAAGCCATCGCCCGCATCGCCAATTTCGACCAGCCCGATCGGCCCGTCGCTCCAGCCCAGCGGCGCGACCTTTCCGGGCGCGCCCGCAGGCTTGGCGGGCCAGGCTGCGGGGCCCAGGGGGTTGCTGAAAAGCAGGTGCTTCAGATCGGTCAGCAACAGCTCCTGATGCTGCTGTTCATGGTGCAAGCCCAATTCGATCAGCTCGCCGCATGGCTCCGCCAGCAGGGGCAGCGCATCGAGCAGCGCCTGATCGACATGGCGGCGATAGTCCATCACCTCGGCGAGGCTGGGCCGGGTCAGCAAACCGCGCTGCGGGCGGGCATGGCGCGGCCCTTCGGCTTCGTAATAGCTGTTGAACAGGAACGGCCAGCGCTCATCAAACAGGCGATAGCCGGGCAGATGATCGCGCAGGATGAAGGTTTCGAAAAACCAGGTCGTGTGGGCCAGATGCCATTTGGCGGGGGAGGCGTCGGGCATGGATTGCGGGGTCGCGTCGCCTTCCGAGAGCTGCGCGACCAGATCGAGGCTGAGAGTGCGGACGGCCCGGAACCGATCTGCAAGGCCGCTGGAGGCGGATTGATCCGCATTCGGCCGGGCATGACTGCTCAATTTCAGCTCCTGTTTCAGCGGGGGCAGGGGATTAAACACATGAAGCGGGTTTTGGTTACAGCCGCGCTGCATAAATGGGCATCACTTGCCAGCCATCAACCAATGGGCTGCTTCTGCCGGGGATAGTTTGCCGACATCGCGATCGACCATCCAATTCGCCTGGCGCATGCGATCGATCGGTACGGACCCCACCAGCGGGCGCAATGTCTGAAGCAGTCTTTGATCGTTGCCGGACGCTGGTGACAACAATAGCACGGCGTCATAGATCGGCAAGGCCGCGCGCGGATCGGCCAGAGTGACCAGATCCTGCGCCGCGATCCGCCCGTCGGATGAAAAGGCCGAAATCACATCGGCCGACCCGTCTTCCAGAGCGCGATAGATGAAGGTCGGGCTATAGGAGCGCGCAGCGGAAAATTTCAGGCCATAGCTTTGCTTGACCGCGGCCCATTCGGGGCGGCTGAGAAATTCGAGATCCGATGCGAGCCGCAATTGCGGGGCCCGCGCGGCCAGATCGTCCAGCGTGCTGATCCCAAGCGCTTTGGCGCGCGCTCGCTTCATCGCGAAGGCATAGGCATTTTCGAAGCCCAGCGGGCCCAGCAGCGTCACCTTGTCACGCGCGGCGAGTTCCCGGGTCAGCGTGGCCAGCATCTGCCTGGCCGGCGCGACATCCTTTCGCTGAAGAATATTGGCCCAAAGGGTGCCCGAATAATCCACATAGACATCGATATCGCCGGCAGCGAGGGCGCTATAGGCGATCGACGAGCCAAGCCCTTCGCGCCTGACGGTGCGGAAGCCGGCGCTGTGCAGGCGATCTTCGATCAGCCGCGCGAGGATATATTGCTCGGAGAAATTCTTGGCGCCGACCACAATCACCCGCCCGCCCTCAGCGCCCTTGCTGGCGGCGGCGCCCGGCAATGCGGCAAATGTGGCCAGCACGGCTGCGAGCAGCAGCGCCAGCCCCGCACCCCATTTTCCGCGTGAACGCGATGCGAGCCCGTTCTCGATCAGCGCCAGAACCGCGTCGACCAGCAAAGCAAGCAGTGCCGCCGCGAAGCAACCAACCAGCACCCGCTGCCAATTCTCGGTCTGCAGCCCGGAGAAGATCAGATCGCCCAGGCTGGGCTGGCCGATGGTGGTCGCCAGAGTGGCCGTGCCGATGGTCCACACGGCGGCGGTGCGGATGCCCGCCAGGATCACCGGCGCACCCAGCGGCAGTTCAACCAGAGCCAGTTTCTGCCGCGCGGTCATGCCCATCCCATCGGCGGCTTCGATCAGCGCCGGATCGATGCCGCGAATGGCAGTCACGCTGTTGCGGACGATTGGCAGCAGGGCATAGATCCCCAGCGCCAGCAGCGCCGGGAGGAAGCCCAATGCGGGAATGGCCAGCCCGGTGGCCTGCGCAAGCAGCACCAGCAGCGGATAAAACAGCGCGAGCAGGGCCAGACCGGGGATGGTCTGGGCGAGGCTTATCATCCCGAGCAGCACCCCGCTGACCCGGCGATCATGCGCCGCCCAGATCGCTATCGGCAGGCCAAGCACAAGCGCGCCCACCACCGCGCAGCCGCTGAGGAACAGATGCGCCTGCATCAGCCGCGCCAGTTCTTCCAGGGGGACGCCGGCAATCGTCACTGGACGCCATGCGCCAATTGGCTGAGCCGTTCGGCCTGGTCTTTCACCAGATCGATCATCGCGCTGATAGCCGGATCCTCGCGATAGCGCATCAGCTCTGCCGGGGGCAGATCGGCCATCACCCTGCCGCCGGACAGGACCACCACCCGGTCGGCCAGCAGCAGCGCTTCGGCCATATCATGCGTCACTAGCACGCTGGTGAGGCCCAGCTCCTGATGCAGCGACCGGTAGGCCCGGCCAAGTTCGCTGCGGGTAACCGGATCGAGCGCGCCGAAGGGTTCGTCCATCAGCATGATCGCCGGGCTGGCGGCCAGAGCGCGGGCGAAGCCGACCCGCTGGGCCTGGCCCCCTGACAGCTGGGCCGGATAACGCTCCGCCAATGCAGCCGGCAGCGAAACCAGTTCGAGCAATTCCGTCACCCGGGCGGAGCGCCCGGTGCGCGTCCGGCCCTGCAGCCTGGGCGCGAGCCAGATATTCTCCGCAACACTCAGATGCGGAAACAGCCCGATGCCCTGAAAGACATAGCCGATCTGCCGCCGCAATTGCACGGCCGGCATTGCGGCAATATCCTGGCCATCGACACGGATCGTCCCGCCATCGGGTTCGACCAGACGGTTGATCGCCTTGAGCAGGGTGGTCTTGCCGGTGCCCGATGGCCCGACCAGCGCCACAAAGGAGCCGCGCGCGATCTCCAGCGAAATGCCGTTCAGCACCGCCTGCCCGTCATAGAGCTTCACCACCTCGGCAAGTCTGATCATCGGAGCTGACACCTCCTTGGCCGCGCGAGACAGGCTGAAAGCCAACCGAAGATGGTGGCCGGATTCGAATGTGATACAGGGCAGGGATGCCGCGCCCAACACTTATCGACCTCTCGCTGAATCTCATGCCTCAAACAATCGAGGAGGCGCTGTTCGTCGCCGCTGCTGATCGCGCCGTTCGCGCATCGCTGCAACTGCCATGCGGCGGCCTCTATGATCAGAACGGCACCGAACGCCAAGCTGCGATCCTTGCTGGATGGCTGGCGAGCAGGCTTGCGGTCGGTCCCGATGAGCTGGTCCTGTGCAATGGCGCGCAGCAGGCGATCCAGCTCTCCTTCGCCGATCTTGCGCGCACTTCAGGCCAGATCGCGAGCGAGGCTGCGACCTTCTCCGGCGCCATTTCCGCTGCCGCCTCGCTCGGGCTGGGCTGGCAGGCGGTGGCGCATGACGATCAGGGCATTCTGCCGGACGATCTCGACCGGGTGCTGGGCCAAACCGGCTGCCGCATCCTGTTCACCACCCCGGTGTGCCAGAACCCGCTGGGTTTCGAGGTCAGCAATGCCCGTCGCCGACAGATCGTGGAGATCTGCCAAGAGACGCGACGCCTATATTGTCGAAGATGATATTTACGGGATCTATGCCGCCAAGGGTGGGCTGACCTACCGGGAACTGGCGCCGGAGCGGGTCTATTACCTCACCAGCCTGTCCAAATGCCTTTCGCCGCTGCTGCGGCTTGGTGTCCTGGTGCCGCCGACAGTTCGACTTGAAGGGATCAAGCGCAGCCTGCGGGCGCAGCTTTCGGGCGTGGCGCCGATCGTGATCGAACTGGGCTGCGCATTGATCGAGCAAGGCGCTGCTGATACCGCCGCCGCCAGCCTGCGCGCCGAAGCGCAGGCCCGCAGCCAGCTGGCCAAACAGATATTTGGCCTGGACAGTCTCCCGATGCCGGGCGGCGCGCCGCATATCTGGCTGCCGATGGAGCAGGCCGCGGCAGACCGCCTTGCATGTCAGGCGCTGGATCGGGGCGTCCGCGTTGCGACCGGAGCCGGCTTTTCGATCAGCGGCAACTCGCCAGCTGGCGTGCGGCTGTCCATCCTCGCCCCGCAGGAGCGGGCGGATGCAGAGCGGGCACTGAAGATCGTGCAGGAACTAAGGCCCACCCTCACCGCATGATCGGATGGGGTGGACAGGCGCGCTCAGCCGCCACAGCTCAGACAAAGCGCGGGATCGGCCCCCATTGCGGCGTCTGATCGGGCAGATCGATCACATCTTCATCGATATAGCACCAGCCCCAGCCTTCGGGCGGATCATAGCCTTCGATGATCGGGTGACCTGTGGTCTGAAAATGCGCGCTGGCATGGCGGTGCGGCGATTGGTCGCAGCAGCCGACATGGCCGCAGCTGCGGCACAGGCGCAGATGCACCCAGGGGCTGCCGATCTTGAGGCATTCTTCGCAGCCCTGCGCGCTGGGCTGCACCAGTTTGATCGTATTGCTATGCGAACAGCTTGTCATGCGGCCTCCTTTGCGGCCCTTGCGGCCAGCATTGCATGGATCTGGGCCACCACTGCGGCGCCTTCGCCGACAGCGGCGGCAACACGTTTGGTGGAGCCGGCGCGGACATCGCCGATCGCGAAGACGCCCGGCACGCTGGTTTCGAGCGGCAAGGCGCCGCTCCCGGTGATCACGAAGCCTTTGTCATCCGTATCGACGCAGTCTTTCACCCAGCCCGAGTTTGGATCTGCGCCGATGAACAGAAACAGATGGCGTATCGCGCGGTGCTCCGTCGTGCCGCTGGCCCTCTGCGTCAGGCTCACCCCGGTCAGGCCGGTGGCTGCGGTGCCTTCCAATGCGGAAATCTCGCTTCCGATATGCATTTCGACATTCGGCAGGGCGGCGATGCGATCGATCAGATAGCGCGACATGGTCTGGGCCAGATCGCGCCGCACGATCAGATGCAGCCGCTTCACATACGGGGCCAGATAAACGACCGCCTGGCCCGCAGAATTACCCCCGCCGACCAGCGCAATCTCTTGTCCCGCGCTCAGCCGTGCTTCGATCGGCGAGGCCCAATAGGAAATGCCGGTGCCATCGAAATCGGCGAGATTGGGCAAATCGGGGCGGCGATAGCGTGCGCCCGAGGCGATCACGACCGATCGTGTCAGCAGGCGGTGGCCACCCGCCAGTTCAAGCGCCGGGAGTTCGGCGGAACAGTCCAGCCGCTCAACCTCCACAGGGATCGCCACCTCTGCGCCGAATTTGAGCGCCTGGTTAAAGGCGCGGGCGGCAAGCGCATGGCCGGATATGCCCGTGGGAAATCCCAGATAGTTCTCAATCCGCGCGGATGCGCCAGCCTGCCCGCCCATTGATTGTGCATCGAGCACGATCACGGAAAGCCCTTCAGAGGCGGCATAAACGGCGGTGGCAAGGCCTGAGGGACCGGCACCTACCACCGCAAGGTCATAGACCTTGGCCGGGTCGAGCACCGGCATGATCCCAAGGCATGCGGCCAGTTCCGCCTCACTCGGGCGTCGCAGGATGGGGCCACTGGGGCAGACCACCAGTGGCAATTGCTCAGGCGTCACCCCGCTTCGCTCAACCAGGGCGCGGCCTTCGCCCTGTTCATTCACATCGATCACCAGATGCGGATAGCCGCTGCGTGCAAGAAAGCCCTGCAACCGCACCATTTCGGCGCTGTCAGGAACGCCGATCAATATCGTGCCCGATCCGCCTTCGCCGATCAGGCCCACCCGCCGCAGGATCAGCGCCCGCATCACCACTTCGCCGACATCGGCCGATCCAACCATCAGGGCGCGCAGATGGGGGGGATCGAAGGGCAGGGCCGTGCATCCCTGCGGGCCGGCGGTGGCGCCTGCGATCGACGGCCGGCCGGTCAGCTGGTTGACCTCACCGCTGAACTGCCCGACCCCATGGGTCACAATCGGGGCCTCGCCGCTCAGCCCGTCCCGGCGGACCACCTCCATCGATCCTTCCGTGACCATCCAGCTTGCCACGCCAACTTCGCCGATCGCGTAGATGGTTGCGCCCGGGGCGAAGTGCTGCTCCGGGCCGCTGGCAAAGCGCCGTGCGGTTTCGATCTGGGCGGAAGTCAAAACCGGAAAGCGCTGATAATCCCGATCATCGGCATAGGGCATTGAAGGTTCCCCCTTTGCGAAGGGGCAGCGTAAATTGCGCTGCCCCTTCGGGTCATGGTCAACTTTGGATGAAGGCAAGCAGATCCTGGTTGATGACGTCAGCATGGGTGGTCAACATGCCATGCGGATAGCCGGGATAGATTTTCAGCGTGGCATTCTGCAGCAGCTTGGCCTGCAGCAGTGCTGCATCGGTATAGGGCACGATCTGGTCATCATCGCCCTGCAGCACCAGCGTGGGCACGGTGATGGCCTTCAGATCTTCGGTCTGGTCGGTTTCGGAAAAAGCCTTGATGCCTTCATAATGGGCCAATGCGCTGCCCATCATACCCTGGCGCCACCAGTTGCGGATCACCCCTTCCGAGATCGTTTCATCGGGACGATTGAAGCCGTAGAAGGGCCCTGATGCGAAATCGAGGAAGAAGCCGGCCCGGTTGGCAGCCAAGGCTGCGCGCAAGCCGTCGAACACGGCCATGGGCGTGCCGCCCGGGTTCGCAGCGGTTTGCAGCATCAGCGGCGGAATGGCGCTGACCAGCACAGCCTTGGCGACGCGGCCCTGCGGCTGGCCGAATTTCGCGACATAGCGGGCGACTTCGCCGCCGCCGGTGGAATGGCCGATGTGGACTGAATTGCGCAGGTCGAGATGTTCGGCCACGGCGGAAGCATCGGCCGCATAATGATCGATATCGTGGCCGCTGTCGATTTGGGAGGAGCGGCCATGCCCGCGGCGATCATGCGCGACAACGCGATATCCATGCGCCAGGAAAAACAGCATCTGCGCATCCCAATCGTCGGATGAAAGCGGCCAGCCATGGTGGAACATGATCGGCTGGGCATCCTTGGGGCCCCAATCCTTGAAAAAGATTTCGGCGCCGTCGGTGGTGGTGACAAAGCTCATGTTTCTGCTCCGAAATTTGTGGCCTCAACGCACATGAATTTTCCGATCAGGCGGATCTTGGCCAGGCGATCCAATGCAAGGCTCCGGGGTCGCGCCATGCAACCTTGACCCCTTGCAGCGATATCTCAAAAAATATCAGACTCACGTCAGGCGGGCGGTCTCCGTCAGCGCAATGGGAAACCTCGCACCCCCTGCGATAGCTGCGGATTCGGCAAGCTGTAGATCACTATATCGCTGTTTTTGTGCAGTGCGAAGACATCCTTCTTCGCCGGCGCCAGTTTATCCCGAGGGCGGAGAACGGGGCCGCTGGTTCAGCCGTTCCGGGCCCCGCTGCCGGTGAAGCCGAACAGCGCCAATCCGCGCGCCTGGCTGCGCCAGACCTAAGGCTTTTGATAGTGGAACGGGACCACCAGCGGCGCGGGAAAGCTTTCATATTGCATCGTTGGCGGTTCATCAGGCTGGAGGCCGTCGATCGAGCGCAGCAGCGCGACCCCGCCCTTGTTCCAGCCCTGGTCGAATTCGACATAGATGTTCATATAGCCGTGCAGCAGGGCGATTTTCCATTCGCCATCGATGCGGATATATTCGTTCTCATAGGTCGCCTCGCCCCAGCGCGCTTCCTGGCCAAGCGATCCCACCATCATGAAGGTGCGCCAGCGGCCCTTGGCGGTGCCCGCTGCGCTGTCCACATGGATCACCGGCTGGAGCTGCATGTGGTTATACAGCGTGCCATGGCCATAGGGCGGCAGATGGTGGAGATATTCACGCACCCGCTCGCGGGTCTTGAACACGCCGCGCCCGGCCAGTTCGAGCGAGCCGTCCGGCGCGAACAGCTCCGCCGCCTGATCCCACAGGCCCTTGTCGACATAATAGCCATAGGCCGCCTGCAAATTCTGCACCGCCTGAAAGTCCAGCGTCTGGCGCGTCTGCGCCTCCAGCACCTGCAACTGTTCCTTCAGCGCGGCAAGTTCGGCCCGCAAGGCGGTCAGTTCATCAGCCATGCTCTCTCCTCTGCTTCCTGCCGACCGTCATAGCGCCTGCGCATCAGGATCAATAAGTCTTTCGCCAAGGCGCTGCCGCCACCCCGGTTCCCGGGTCGCGGGCGGCACTGGAAAAAGCTGGGGCTGGGCCGCAAATCAAGGTCCGGTCCGCTGTGGACGGGAAGTTTGCTCTTGGCGATGCCGGAAATTCCTACTATTCGGAAATAACTGATTCAGGGCGCGAAGGGACTGCAGATTCCTCGCCGGAGGAGAGATCATTGTCCCGAACCCCAATTCCCGACCGCCAGCAGATCGCGCAATTGATCAGCGCCTGCTGGACGACCAAGACGATCGGCGAAGGGGTGCGCTTCGGCGTTTTCGATGCACTGGCCGGGGGCGAGAAATCTTCCGCCGAAATCGCGGCCACCGCCGGAGCCGACCCGGACGCGCTCCACCGGCTGATGCGCGCGCTGACCGTGCTCGGCCTGCTGGAACAAACCGGATCGCACAGCTTCGCCTTGACCAGCGCCGGGCAGATGTTGCGCCGCGATCATGCAGATTCGCTCAGCGGCATGGCGATGCATTGGTCAGACCGGCTGTGGAGCGGCTTCAGCAAATTCGACAGATGTATCGCAACCGGCGAAGCGGTGATCGAATCCGGCCCGCAACATTTCGATGCCATGCAGAATAATGATCCGGTAAGGGCCGATATCTTCAACCGGGCGATGGCCGAAACGACCATCCGGATTGGCCGGCTCGTCGCCCAGGCCTATGATTTCTCGCGCTTCGAAAGCGTGATCGATGTGGGCGGGGGCTATGGTGCCTTGCTGGTCGGCCTGCTCGAAACCTATCCCGATCTGCAGGGGAGCGTGTTCGAACTGGCTGGCGTGGCGGAGCCGGGCCGTCACTATATCGCCGAGCATGGCCTTGCCGAACGGGTGCAATTCGTGGCCGGCAGTTTTTTCGAAGCCGCGCCGCCTGCTGCAGATTGCCTGCTGCTCAAATATATCCTGCATGATTGGGATGATGAGCGTTCGCGCCTGATCCTTGCGAATTGCCGCGAGGCGATAGGCGAAAATGGCGTGATATTACTGGTCGAACGGGTCGTGCCCGATATCGTCCAGGCCGGTGACGAGCATCTCTCGGTGATCCAGGGCGACATGGTCATGCTGCGCATCGGCGGGAAAGAGCGCACCAAAACGGAATATGCCGCTTTGCTGGAAGCTGCGGGTCTCAAGCTCAACGCGGTCTATCCCACCGCTTCGGAATTCTCGATCATCGAGGTGCTGCGCGCCTGAGGCGCGGCCAGGGTCAGTTGGAGGGCGGCTGAATGTTCGAAATATCGGTCAAGGCTGAACAATCCGGGATGGCCTGGGAACAGCCGGAGGCGGGCATTTCGGGCGCGGTCTGTCGTGCCAGGGGGAGGGGTCATGGATGGTAATCGGGCGCCGCCTGTTTCTGGCTGGTGCTGCCTGCGTGGGAGGAAGTGTCTGCATGGCCGGTAGGACTTTCGCCCAGGCCGCCGCTCCGATAGCGGAGACGGCGCAAGGCAGGCTGGAAGGAAGCCGGGCCGGCGGGGCCTATGCCTTCAAAGGCATCCGCTATGCCCGCGCGCAACGCTTCATGCCGCCCGAGCCGCCTGAAAGCTGGGCGGGCATCAAACCCGCCCAGGCCTTCGGGGCCAATGCGCCGCAGACCAACGCCAATCCTCCGCCCGGTCCGCCCTATGTGATCCTGGCGCAGCTGCCCCGGCCCGCGGGGGCCGCCCCGCCGCCGCCCCTGCCGGAAGCGGAAGACTGCCAGTTTCTCAATATCTGGACCTCAGCCCTGAAAGACGGGGGCAAGCGCCCGGTGATGGTCTGGCTGCATGGCGGGTTCTTCTATGGCGGCAGCGGATCGACCGTGGACGGTTCGGCGCTGGCCGCACGCGGCGATGTGGTTGTGGTATCGCTCAACCACCGGCTGAACGCCTTCGGCTATACCTATCTTGCCGATTATGGGGCCGAGTTTGCCCATGCCGGCAATGCCGGAATGCTGGACATTATCGCGGCACTCAAATGGATTCGCGACAACATCGAGCAGTTCGGCGGCGATCCGGATCGGATCATGGTGTTCGGCACGTCGGGCGGCGGGATGAAGACGGCCTTTCTGATGGCCAGCCCTGCCGCACAGGGGCTGGTCCATCGGGCGGCTGCGCAAAGCGGGCCGGGCCTGCGTTTCATGGAACCTGCCCAGGCCCGCAAGGCGACATCGGCCCTGTTCAGCGCGCTCGATCTGCCGGAAGGCGACGTCAAGGCACTGCAGGCCATGCCGATGGAGCGGCTTCTGGCGGGCTATCATCTGGTTGCCGCGCAGATGAAGCCGCAGCAGTTCATTGATCTGCCCTGCTTTGCACCGGTGCTCGATCCCGAATTGCTGCCGCATCATCCCTTTGCCCCGGATGCCGCCGCGCTGACCCGCTCGATCCCGATGATTCTCGGCTGGAACGCCCAGGAAATGAGCTTCTTCATGGGCAATGATCCGGAAGGATTCGCGCTGGACGAAGGCGGGCTGGAAGCGCGCATGACGGGCCTGTTCGGTGCCGGCGCGGCCAGCCTGCTGGCGCTTTACCGCAGCGCCTATCCCGCAGCTTCGCCCAGCCGGCTGTGGATTCAGGCGCATTCGGACTATTCGATCATGCTGCCCACTCTGACCCAGGCCGACCGGCGGCTTGCGGCAGGCAGCGCACCGACCTGGCTCTATCGGCTCGACCTGCAGAGCACAGCGCTCGGCGGAAAGCTGGGCGCGCTGCATACGATGGAGGGCAATCTGCTGTTCGATCAGCCCGCAGCCGCGCGCGCGCTGTTGGGCGATGGGCCCGAAGTCGCCCTGCTGGCCCGGCAGATGAGTTCCGCCTGGGTGCGCTTTGCCGCCACCGGCGATCCCAATGACAGCGCGTCCAGCTTGCCCCAATGGCCGCAATTCGATCACCCGGCACGCTCGACAATGCTGTTTGATAGCCCGTGCCTAATCGAGAAAGATCCCACGCCGCAGCTACGCGCGGCGCTGGAAGCCTATCAGGCGGCGTGATGGCATTGGTCCATTCTGCCCAGCTGGCCCGCGAAGACGAGGATGATTTTGTCCGAAAAAGCGAGTATTTCGGACAAAATCCATTTTGAGGTTTGAATTACCGCCAAACTGGCTGAAAAGCATAAACGGAGAGGATAAAATTTGACCGAGCTGGAGCCGCGATTTGCGCTGACCTGCAATCGAAGGTCTTGGCTGGCCCTGATGGGGCTGGCCGGCCTGGCGGTGAAACCTTGCTCAGCCATCGCCGCGCCAGTGGCCGGGCGGCACAGCAAGCCGGTCCTGGCCTTTTTCGCGGATCGCCCGATGCTCGATCCCAGCGGAACCTTGCCGCGCTATCGCCCACCCGGCGGATATCGCGGCGGACATGCGGCGGCTGCGCTTTCGGAGCAGGCCTGGCGGAACCTGAACCCATTTTTCTAGCGGCCCTCAAGACAGCCTGCGGAATGTGACGGAGAGATTTAATGGTGACCAAGTTTTCCAAACCCGAGGCTCAGGGGTTTTTCGCCCCTCAGCGGTTCGATGCGGAACTGCTCGATTGCGAGGTGGAGGGAACCATTCCATCAGATATGGACGGTGCCTTCGTCCGGGTCGGCGGTGAATTCTATTATCCGCCGAAATTTCCTGACGATGCCTTCCTCCACTCGGATGGATATATCAGCAGCTTCCGGATCAAGAATGGCCGGGTTTCCTACAAGGGGCGCTTTGTCCATACGCCGCGCTTCGATGCCAATCTTGCGGCCGGGCACCAGCAATTCGGCTATTACCGCAATCCCTTCACGGATGATGCTGCGGTCAAGGGCGTAAACGGCACGGTCTCCAACACCGCGCCGATGGTCCATGCGGGCAGGCTGTTCACCCTGAAGGAGGATGCCCATCCGATCCAGATCGATCCCGAGACGCTCGAGACGATCGGTCCATGGGATTTCGGCGGGGATTACCGCAGCGAAACCTTCACCGCCCATCCCAAGATCGACCCGCTGACCGGTGAGATGATCACCTATGGCTATGAGGCGACCGGCCTCGCGAGCGATGATCTGTTCGTCTATTTCATCGACAAGGCAGGCGCGGTCACCCGCGAGGTCCGGGTCAAGGTGCCCTATGTCTCGATCATCCATGATTTCGCGGTCACGCAGGATCATCTGATCTTCCCCTTTGCCTGCTACATCACCAGCATGGAACGGCTCAAGGCGGGCAAGATCCACTGGGGCTGGGACAAGCAATTGCCCAGCATGATCGGGATCATGCGCCGCGATGGCGATGGCTCTGACCTGCGCTGGTTCAAGGGGCCCGAACGCTGCATGATGCATGTGTTCAACGCCTATAGCGAAGGCAACAAGGTCACGCTTTATGCGCCCTTCTATGATTCCAATTTCTTTCCCTTCTTTCCCAATGTCGATGGTTCTGCCTGGGATCCGAAAAAGGCCGTCGCCTTTGTCCGCAAGCTGACCTTCGATCTCGGCAAGCCGGGCGATGGCTGGGAAGAGGAAATCCTGTTCCCGACCCCGATCAGCGATCTCGGCAAGGTCGATCTGCGCTTCACCACCCTGCCGCAGCGCTATGGCTTCACCAATTATTCCGATCCCACCCGCCCGTTTGACGAAGCGCGCGCGGGCAATCTGCGCGGGCGCGTGTCCAACAGCTATGGCCGCTTCGATCTGCACAAGGGCACGATTGACAGCTATTTCGTGGGCGACACCCATACATTGCAGGAATGCAGCTTCGTGCCGCGCCGGGGCAGTACCGAGGAAGGCGACGGCTATCTGATCGGCACCGCCTCCAATCTGGCGGAAATGCGAACCGAACTGATCATCGCCGATGCCCAGCGACTGGGTGAGGGCGATCTTGCGCGGGTGTTCCTGCCGTTCCGCGCCGGCGCGCAGGTGCATGGCTGCTGGTATGATGCGGAACAATTCGCGCCATCAACATCGCCAGGGGAGGTTGGAGCATGATCGACCGAAGGGAATTGCTCGCAGGAATGACTGCGGCAGGGGCGCTGGCGGCAACCACGGCGCCGTCATTTGCAGCGACAGGAGAAAATATGACGGATCTGCCACCGGTCAAGGAGATGGCGGGCATGCGCTATCGCTGGGCCTTTTCGGTCAGCGTGTTCTTCAAGGAACGGATTGCGATCGAGGCTTCCGCGCGGCGGATCTTCGTGCCGGCAATCGGCGGCGATATCTGGGGGCCACGCCTGCAAGGCAGTGTCGTCCCCTATGGCGGCGCGGATTTCGGCGGTGGCGGGGGACCGCTGGATGCGCATTACATGTTCCAGGCCGATGACGGGCATTACATCTACATCAACAACCGCGGCTATATGCGCCGGGTCGGGATGGATCCGGTGGCGTCTGCCGAGCGCCGGGTTCCGTCCCATACCAAGGGTGAACCGTTCACTCAGGATTTCGTGGCGCCGCCCGATTCCCAGGTGCCGCTGCGCATGCGCACCTCGCCCTTCTTCGACGCGCCTCAGGACAGCCCGCATGACTGGATGAACCATACGCTGTTCATCGGCCATGGATTGCGCAGGACCGATCCCGACCGGACAATCTTTACCTATTACGAGGTGCTGTGATGGAAAAGCTGATGATCCCAGCCGACCGCAATCCTGAATTTGTGGCGGAGCTTGGCTTTGATCCTGCCTTTACGCTGACCCTTGCCTATGACGGGCCACATGTCGAACAGACCCCGCATGGCGGGCGGATGCTCTCGCGGATTGTCGGGGGCAAGATTTCCGGCAAGATCGATGGCTCTGTCTATCCCAATGGCGGCGGCGAATATTCGCTGCGCCGCAAGGACGGCGTGATCGATATCAGCGCGCATATCATGCTGCGCGATGATGCGGGCGAATGGCTCTATATCCACAATATCGGCTATCGCAGGCCGGATGGCTATTACCGGGTGACCAGCTGGGTCGACGCGGATGTGCGCGGCACTCACAACTGGGTCGCCGGCCTGTTCTTCATCGGCATCGGCAAGCCCGATGACAATGGCGGCATGACCATCAATTATTTCGAAGTGCTGTAAAACCAAATGCCGCGCGGGGCAGGGTGCCTGCACCCGCGCGGGAAGGAGAGGATCGCCATGAAGCTCGCCCTAATTCCGAAGGCAGGGGTCGTTTGTGCGGCGTTCCTGCTCATCGCTGCATCGGGAGACAAGCAAATGTCAGCATGTGACAAGGCCTGCCTTGAGGATATCGGCAACAGCTATCGCGCGGCCTATCTCGCGCATGATCCTTCTGCCGCGCCCTTTGCCGATCAGGTTCGCTATAGCGAAAACAATATTGAAATGCCGTTTCCCGACGGAACCTGGGACACTGTGACCGAGGAAGTCGGCCCGGCGCTGACGATTTCCGATCCGGTAACCGGGACGGTGGGCATCTTTACCGCGATCCGGCAGCGCGCAGTGGATGGCTTTCTTGCGATCCGGCTCAAGGTGCAGAACCGCAAGATCACCGAAGCCGAACAGATCATCTCGACCAAGCGCAACCTGTCCAGCCCACCCACGCCGATCGGCGATGTAAATGCCTATGTGCATGAACCGATCATCGATCAAATCGTGCCGGTGGCAAAGCGCGTCTCGCGCGAGGCGCTGATCGCCCATGCCAACGGCTATTTCGATACGCTGCAGCATAATGATGGCGAAATCCGCGGCACCTGCTTTCACGACGATGCCACCCGCCGCGAGAATGGCCTGCTGTTTTCCGACATCAAGGGCGGGTTCAAATCAGGCCGCTATGCCTTCAACAATCGTGTGCGGCGCGAAATCGTGCTGGTGGATGAAGAACGGCAGATCGCCATGGCACGCGGCTTCATCGATCATAAGGGCGTGATGGACGAATATAATCTGACCGACGGCACCAAGACCAGGTCCATTTTCCAGGAGCCGCAAAGCTGGGGATTGCTCGAAGCCTTCAAGGTCAATGATGGCTGCATCTCTGCCGTGGTCGCGACCTTTTACCAGGCGCCCTATTACACCGTATCGCCCTGGACGCCGCCCGGCCGGCGTTGAGATTAGGACGCCCGCTGCAGAGCGGGCGCAAGGGCTGGCCCTGCAGCTTGCGGCGCCCTCCAGCGCTCAGCCGCGCGCGATATAGGCGCGCCAGCCGCCAAGCTCGGTGATGTCTTCCGCGCCGGCCTGGGCGCGCGGTTCGGCGACGAAGCCCTTGACGCTGGTGCCGTCGGCCAGGGTCACCGTGCCGATCGCCAGCGGCGCCGGCACCTCGGCCACGAAGCTGCCGAATGCGGCGACGTCGAGTTCATAGACCTCGACCGCGATCGCCGCGCCGTCCTCGCTGTGGACCAGCGCCGGCTTGGGCGGAACGCTGTCCGCCATCGCATAGAGCCGGTAGGTGGGCGCGGTCTCGAAGGCGCCGACGAACGTCGCCTCGCGCGAGGTCAGCTGCCAGTGCAGCGGCATGTCCTTGAGATGCGCGCCGACGACGGCGAGTTTCACGGTTTGCATTTTGCCCTCCAGGTCGAGCGGGGGCGGGCGAGGGAGGTCGGCCGCCGCGAGATAGCTTTCCGCCGCGGCAAGCAGGCCATGGTCGCTGTCGGCGGGGCCGATCAGCGTGATGCCGAAGCCGGTGCCGTTGGCGCGCATGCCGGCGGGCACGGCCAGCGCTGCCATGTCGAGCAGGTTCACGAAATTGGTGTAGAAGCCAAGGTTGCTGTTGAGCGCGACCGGCGCTGCCAGCAGCTCGGCGACGCGATAGGTCGTGCCGGTGGTCGGGAAGGCGAGCAGGTCGACGCTGTCCCACATCTCGTCGGCCTGGCGCTTCAGTTCGGCGAGGCGGTAAATGCCGTTGAACAGCTCGACCGCGCTCATGGCCCGCGCCGGGCTCCACCACCGTGCGCACCGTCTCGTCGATCGCGTCGGGATCGCTCGCGAGCAGGTCTGCCATGCGCGGCGGTGCGCTCGGCCACCCATGGGCCGCTATAGAGCAGCTGCGCGGCTTCCTGCAGCGGCGCCAGGTCGATCTCGACGATTTCGGCCGTCTCGCCGAGGCATTCGAGCGCGCGGTCGTAGAGATATTCGGACTCGCCATCGCCGAACCACACGCGCTGGTCGCGGCGCGGCACGCCGATCCGTCTCGGCTCGAGCGGGCGGTTCGCGCAGCGGCTTGGAATAGGGATCGGCCGGATCGAAGCCGGCCACCACCTGGTCGACCAGACGCGCATCGGCCATAGTCGTCGGTGAATACGGTGATGCAGTCGAGCGTGCGGCAGGCGGGGACGAGGCCGCGCGTGCTCCAGCGGCCCTTGCTCGGCTTGAACCCGATCAGGTGGTTGAACGCGGCCGGCACGCGGCCCGAGCCTGCCGTGTCGGTGCCCAGCGCGAAACGGCACCAGCCCGGCGGCAACCGCGACCGGCGAGCCGGAACTGGATCCGCCGCTGACATAGGCGAGATTATAGGCATTGCGCGGGATGCCATAGGGGCTGCGCGTGCCGACGAGGCCGGTGGCGAACTGGTCGAGATTGGTCTTGCCGACGCAGATCGCGCCCGCCGCGCATCAGCCGCTCGATAACCGTCCGCCGATGCTGCAGGGCGATAGGCGAAGGCGGGGCAGGCGGCGGTGGTCTCAAGCCCGGCGACGTCGATATTGTCCTTTGCCGCGAAGGGCACGCCGGCCAGCGGCAGGCGTTCGCCCGCCGCGATCCGCGCGTCCACCGCGCGGGCGGCGGCCAGCAGGTCATCGGGCGCGGCGCGGCTGATCCAGATCTGCGGCTGGACCGCGTCATAGGCGGCGAGGCGGGCGAGCGTTTCCTCGGCCACCGCGACCGCGCTGGTCTTCCCGCCGTTCACCGCGGCGGCGATTGCGGCGCGCTCCGCGCCGGTCGAGCGCAGTCATGGGTGCCGCCTCAGCGCCAGCATCGGCGCGCCGGGTTGCAGCGATTGCCGCTCCTGCATGTAGAGCGCCGCGACCGTGCCGCTGCCCGGGCTTTCCAGCGGGCATTCCATCTTCATCGCCTCGATCACCGCGATCGTGTCGCCCGCCTTCACCTCGTCGCCCGGCGCGACCAGCAGCTTCCACACGCTGCCGCCGAACGGCGCTTCGACCAGGTCCGCGCCTTCGGGCACCTCGATCGGCGCCTGCGAGCTGCGCCGGCGTCGGCCCTCCGTCGAGATCCGGTGACCCGGTCGAATTCGCCGCTGCGCTGCCATTCGGCGCGCTCTTCGTCGAAGGCGGCCTGGCGCTGCGCCTCGAAAGCCGCGATCGATCCGGCGTTCTCGGCCAGAAAGGCGCGATAATCGGCCAGGCGGAATTCGGACTGCTCGACCTGGATCGAGCGGCGGCCCGCTGGGAAAGTCGCGGCGCCATTCGGTCAGCTCCTCGGCGCTCGACCTGGAAGAAGCGGATCTGGTCGAAGAAGCGCAGCAGCCAGGGCTTGCCGTCGACGAAGGCGTCGGTCTGGCGGTGGGTGTTCCACACCTGGATGGTGCGGCCGAACAGCTGGTAGCCGCCCGGCCCTTCCATGCCATAGATGCACATATAGGCGCCGCCGATGCCCACGACATTGGGCGGGGTCCAGGTGCGCGCCGGATTGTACTTGGTGGTGACCAGCCGGTGGCGCGGATCGACCGGCGTCGCCACCGGCGCGCCGAGATAGACGTCGCCCAGCCCCAGCACGAGATAGCTGGCGTCGAAGATCAGGTTCTCCACCGCATCGGCATCGGGCAGGCCGTTGATGCGGCGGATGAACTCGATGTTGTCCGGGCACCAGGGCGCATCGTCGCGCACGGCGCCCATATATTTCTCGATCGTCTCGATCGTGGCCGGATCGCGCCAGCTCAGCGGCAGGTGGACGATGCGCGAGGGGATCGAGAAATCCTCGAGATCGCCCAGCCGCTCCTCGGCGGCGATCAGCGCGGCCAGCGCGCTGCGCTGGTCGAGCACCTCGCCGTCGAAATGGAGCTGGAGCGAGCGGATGCCGGGCACGATGTCGATCACGCCGGGCAGGGCCAGCTGCTCCAGCTCGGTCATCAGCGCATGGACGCGGATGCGCAGTTCGATGTCGAGCACGATCGGGCCATATTCGACCAGGATGTTGCGGTCGCCCTGCTGGCGGTAGACCGCGCGCGGGCGGCGCGGCCCTGCGCGGGGATATCGGCCAGGATCGGCGAAAGCGTCGCGATGGCGCGCGCCGGCGTCTGCGGGCGGGCAGGTCCGCCGCGATCAAGCGTCGCGGCGCATGCGTCCGCCGCTGCGGCATCTTCGATGGTCACCGGCACGAAGCGGAGCGGTCGCCGGGGGCGAGCTGCCCGATCTTCCAGCGGTCCGCCGCGATCACCACGAAGGGGCAGACGAAGCCGCCCAGCGAGGGGCCGTCGGGGCCAAGGATGATCGGCATGTCGCCGGTGAAGTCGACCGCGCCGATCGCATAGGGATTGTCGTGGATGTTGGAGGGGTGCAGCCCCGCCTCGCCGCCATCCGTGCGCGCCCAATGCGGCTTGGGGCCGATCAGGCGGACGCCGGTGCGGTTGCTGTTGTAGTGCACCTGCCATTCGGCGTCGACGATCGTGGCGATATCGTCGTCGGTGAAGAAGTCGGGCGCGCCGTGCGGGCCGTAGAGCACGCGCAGGGTCCAGCTCGGCTCGAAATCCGGCAGCGGCAATGCGGGCGAGCGGCGCGCCCGGTTGCGCTCGCCGCCCAGATGCAGCGTGTCGCCCGCCAGCAGCCGCCGCGCGGCATGGCCGCCGAACTGGCCGAGTTCGAAGGTGCTGCGGCTGCCGAGATAGGGCGCGATGTCGAGCCCGCCGGCGAACAGGATATAGCCGCGCATGCCGCCGCCGGTGACGCGGCCCAGCGCCAGCGTCTGGCCCGGCCTGCACGTCGATCGCTGCGCCGCGCTCGACCGGCGATGCCGTCAAGCGTCGCGCCGAAATCGGCGCCCGTCAGGCAGATGCGCGCCGGGGCGTTGAAGAGCAGGGTCGGGCCCGCTGACGGTGATTTCCAGCCCCGCCGTGCCCTCGGCATTGCCGAGCAGGACGGTTGCCGATGCCGGAACGAGCGGTCGTCCATCGGCCCGGACGGCGGAACGCCGATGGCCCACAAGCCCTGCCGGCCCGGCCAGTCCTGCACCGTGGTCGCGGTGCCGCCGCTGATCACGCGGATGCTGCGAGGGTGATAGGCGATGGTGTCGAGCAGGCGGGTCGAAACGTCTCCGCTCACGAATGCCTCGGTTGCGCACGACCTCGCGCAGCCAGCGCAGATTGGTCTCGATGCCGTCGATCCGGCTCTCGTCGAGCGCCGCCTGCATCGCCGCGATCGCCGCCTCGCGCGTGGGCGCGTGCACGATCAGCTTGGCGAGCATCGGATCGTACCAGGCGCTGATCGTGCTGCCGGCCATGCACCAGGTCTCGACGCGGATGTCGCTCGGGAAAGCTCGACGGCGGTCAGCGTGCCGGAGGTCGGGCGATAGTCGAGCGCGGGATCTTCGGCATAGAGCCGCACCTGCACCGAATGGCCGCGCGGCGTTGGCGGCTCGGCGTCGAGGAAGGCGAAATCGCCCGCCGCGCCGCGGATCATCCATTCGACCAGATCGATGCCCATCACCTCTTCGGTGACGCCGTGTTCGACCTGCAGGCGGGTGTTCATTTCGAGGAAGAAGAACTGCTGCGCGCTCGGCATCGTAACAGGAATTCGACCGTTCCGGCGGAGCGATAGCTCGCGGCCTCGCCCAGGCGGACCGCCGCGGCGATCAGTTCGCCGCGCATCGCTTCGGGCAGAAGCGGCGCGGGCGCTTCCTCGACCACCTTCTGGTTGCGGCGCTGGAGCGAGCAGTCGCGCTCGCCCAGCGCCATGACCCGGCCCTGCGCCGTCGCCGAAGATCTGCACCTCGATATGGCGCGCGCGGCCGACATAGCGTTCGAGAAACACGCCGGCATCGCCGAAATTGCCCTTCGCCCAGCCGCGCGACGGCGGCGAAGCCTTCGCGCACCGCGCCTCGTCTTCGCAGATGCGCATGCCGATGCCGCCGCCGCCGGCCGTCGCCTTGAGGATCACCGGAAAGCCGATCTCGCGCGCGGCGCTCGACCGCTTCGTCTTCGTCGGTCAGCAGGCCGGTGCCCGGCGCCAGCGGCACGCCATGCTCGGCCGCCAGCGCGCGGGCGCTGTGCTTCAGGCCGAAGGTGCGGATATTGTCCGGCGTGGGGCCGATGAAGACGATGCCCGGCCGCCGCGCAGGCTTCGGCGAATTCGGCATTCTCGGCCAGGAAGCCGTAGCCGGGATGGATCGCGCCGGCGCCGGTGTCGCGCGCGGCCTGCGAGGATCGCAGCGATGTTGAGATAGCTTTCCGGTGCCGGCGCCGGGCCGATGCAGACCGCCTCGTCCGCCTGCGAGACATGGAGCGAGCCGACGTCCGCTTCCGAATAGACCGCGACCGAGCGCAGGCCCATGCGCCGCAGGGTGCGGATGATCCGGGTGGCGATCGCCCCCCGGTTGGCGACCAGGACGGTGTCGAAACTCATGCGGTCACGATCATGCGCACGGGCGTGGGGTTGAAGGCGTTGCAGGGATTGTTGATCTGCGGGCAGTTGGAGACGACGACGATGACGTCCATCTCGGCGCGCAGGTCGACGGTCAGGCCCGGGCGCGGAAATGCCGTCGACGATGCCCAGCGCGCCGTCTTGCCTCGACCGGCACGTTCATGAAGAAGTTGATGTTGGAGACCATGTCGCGCTTGCCGCGGCCCTCGGTCAGATTGGCCTCGAGGAAATTTTCGACGCAGGCATGCTGCGCCTTGGTGTGGTGGCCATAGCGCAGCGTGTTGGATTCGCAGGAGCAGGCGCCGCCGATGGTGTCGTGATAGTCGACCGAGGTGGCGGCGATCGTCATCATCGGCCGCCCTTCGTTGGAGCGCAGCACGGTGCCGTCGCGCAGGAACAGATTGCCCTGCGCGGCGACGGTATCCTGCGCGCTGTAGCGCTCGGCATCGTCGGCGGCGGAATAGAGCAGGAAATCGACCGCCTGATTGCCTTCCAGATCGACGATGCGCAGCGTCTGGCCCGGCGGCGATATGATGCAGCCAGGGCGCCCGGGCAGGCACGATCTCGTCGTGAACGACGGCGCCGGGGAGGCCTGAGAGATGGGGTCGGTGGTCATGTCGGCCGTGTCCTTCCTCAGCGGCGGAAATAGTCTTCGACGTTCAGGAAGGCGCGCAGGCCCTCCGGCGTCGCGGTGCGAATGGGGTCGTCGGTCGGGCGTCACGGGGCCGCGCCAGGCCGATGGCGCGCAGCGGCGTCACGCGTCCAGTCGCTCGCGCGGGTCGAGCACATGCGGGCAGTTGGCGATGACCACGATCACGTCCATCTCGGCGCGCAGGATCACGCTGCGGCCGGGCTCGAACGGGCCGATCAGCGGGGTGATCGTCGCCGTCCGCCTCGATCCGCGTGCCTTTGAACAGGTTGATGCAGGGATGGACGTCGCGGCGTTGCAGCCCGTGCTTGGCCGCGCCGAGCAGCAGGCGGTCGCGCCCGTTGGGAAAGGCGCCGCTGTTGCGGCCTTCGCCATATTTCGCCTGCGTTGGTCGCGGCATTGGAGGCGCCGCAAAAGGCGTCGTGCGTGCCGGCGTCGTCTTCCAGGATGCTCATCAGCACGCGGCCCATGTCGGACAGCAGCAGCTTGCCGGCGCCGAGATAGGCATTCCACTGCACCTTCACCGTATCGGCGACATTGAGCCGTTCGCTCGGCATCTCGGCGTTGAAGATCAGCAGCGAGGCGCAGGCATCGCCCTGCAGGTCGATCAGCCGCAGGCGCGAGCCGCGCGGCAAGCCGGCGGGTGGCATAGCCGCCCGCCGCGATCGTTTCTTCCCACAGCAGGTCGTCGCCGGACACGCCGGCGGGCAGGTCATCCGCAACGGGCGGCAGCATGCGGCATGGCCTCGACGACCGTGCCGGCCATCGCGCGGGCATGGTCGCGCGCGGCCATGGGATCGGCGAGCGATCCGTCATGCAGCGACTTCGTTCCGCCGGCTCTTGGCGGCAGCGCGTGTCCGTTTCCAGCCCGTCCTGCTCGTGCAGCGGCGGCAGCAGGGCGGTGGTGGTGACGAGCTGCAGCTGCTGCACGCCGCGAATGCCGCGCAGATGCGTCGCACAGCTCCTTCAGCCGCACGGCCGGCCCCTGGACCAGCAGCACTTCGAGCGACTGGTCGTCTTCCAGAAAGACATGCTGGGAGGAGATGACTTCCTTCAGATAATCGGCCTGGGTCTGCGGCCAGCTGCTGGCGCACCCGGCCGCGCTCGCCGCGATAGACAAGCGTGATCGTGCCCGCGAGCATGTCGTCCGGCCGGGTCAGCGCCTCATGCTCGGCAAGCGCATGGCGGATCAGTTCGGCGATCAGCTGCGAGCGCGACGGCAGGCCGCGTTCCTCGACCATCATGTCCAGCTGGCGGAAGAGGTCGGCCGGAAGGCTCATGCTGAGCCGGGCAAGACTGGTGGGTTCGGTGCTCATGCCTGCGGTCTCTCTCAATTATTATCAATTATGTCAATCGTAATACTGTCGTTCGTCTGCAGCTCGGCGCTGGCTTCGTTCGAGCGGCAGGTCATAGACCGCCGTTGCGCCATAGCGGTGCGGCGCGTGCGGATCGTGGCGGCGCTTGTCGAGCGCCAGAACCCGCGTGCCGAGCGTGAACGCCTCGCTGATGTCGTGGGTGACCATGATGACGGTCAGCGAATAATCGCGCCACAGCCGGGTGATGAGCGCGTGCATGTCCGCCCGGATGCCGGGATCGAGCGCGCCGAATGGCTCGTCGAGCAGCAGGATGCGCGGCCGCTTGATCAGCGCCTGCGCGATCGCCAGCCGCTGCTGCATGCCGCCGGACATCTGCGCGGGATAGAGATGCAGGCTGTCGCCAAGGCCAACCGCGGCGAGCATCTCTTCCGCTTCCGTCAGCGCGGCGCGCCGCGCGGCGCCGAACAGCCGCGCCGTGAAAGGCGCCTGTGCGCATTCGAGCCCGAACATGGTGTTGCCGCAGCACGGACAGGTGCGGAAACACCGAATAGCGCTGGAACACCACGCCGCGGTCCGGCCCGCATTCGGGCGTGAGCGGCATGCCGTCGAGCAGGATCGAGCCGCGCGTCGGCGCTTCCTGCCCCAGCACGATCCGCAGCAGGCTGCTCTTGCCCGCGCCCGAAGGCCCGACGATCGAGACGAACGAACCTGCCTCGATGTCGAGGTTGACGCTCTCGAGGACGACCTTGTCGCCATATTCGACCCAGACGTCGCGAAGGCTCAGCAGCGCGCTCAATGGCTCGCTCCATGCGCCCAGGGGAACAGGCGGCGGCTGGACCAGGCCAGGATCACATCCATCACGATCGCCAGCAAGGCGATCCAGGCGACATAGGGCAGGATGATGTCCATCGAGAGATAGCGGCGGACGAGGAAGATCCGGTAGCCAAGGCCGACGTCGGAGGCGATCGCCTCGGCCGAGATCAGGAACACCCAGGCCGGGCCGAGCGACAGGCGCATCGCCTGGATAAGGCGCGGCATCGCCTGCGGCAGCGCCACGCGCAGCATCAATTGCCAGCTGCTGGCGCCCAGCGTCTGCGCCTTGATGATCTGCTCGCGCGGCAGGGCGGCGACATGGGCGGCGACGTCGCGGATCATGAATGGCGCGATGCCGATGACGATCAGCGCCACTTTCGCCGTTTCGCCCAGGCCGAAGGCGATGAACAGGATCGGCAGCAGCGCGATCGGCGGGATCACGGCGATACCCGTCACCAGCGGCCCGAAGGTCGCGCGCACCGGCGGCAGCACGCCCAGCACCAGGCCCACGCAGCAGCGCCGAGAGCGGTGGAGATGCCAAGGCCGATGCCGAGCCGTTCCAGGCTGGCAAGCGTGTCCGCCCAGAAGATCAGCTTGCCCGGACAGCTGGTCCGGCTGGAACAGCAGCGCCGCCATCGCCTCCGCCATGCCGCCGGGCAGCGGCAGGATCTTGTCGTGGGATTGGCCGCGTGGCGGCTGGCCGCCAGCGACAAGATAGAGCAGAACCAGCAGCAGGATCGGGATCGCGCCCAGCAACATGCTGTCGCTGCGCCCGATTTGGCGGTTTACCCAACGCATTGAGTCGATTCCGCCGATCAGTGTGATCAGCCGGCTCAGAGCTGCCCGTCGGCAGCCATCTGCATGTAGCTCGGGTCGAAAGCGCAGGGTGACATGATCGGGATCGCCCAGCGTCTTGTTGCCCGGAAACGCCATGCCGACCGCGTCGGCGGATTTCGCGCCCTGGCCGAACAGCCCCTTGGAAAAGCTGAAGTCGCGCACGCGGGTCATGGTCGTGATCAGCGCCGGGGATGAGGTCGCGGCCACGGCCGCCTTGGGATCGGCGTAGAGATAGGTGGTGCCGAGCTGGCTGTCGAAGGCTTCCGGGGTCGAGCCGGCCAGCTTCGCCATCGCAGCGCGCGCTGCCTTCCCTTCGGCGTCCTGCCGCTGCATCAGCGCCGTGGTTTCGTACCAGATGCCGGCCAGCGCCTTGCCGAGATTGGGATTGGCCTTCAGCGTCGCGGTGTCGACGACCAGCAGGTCGAGGATCTCGCCCGGAATGTCGGCGGAGCTGAACACCTCTTTCGCACCCGGCGTGTGCCTTCATGGTCGGAAAGCTGCGGGTTCCAGGCGACGGCCGCCGTCACTGCGGGGCTGGCGAAGGCGCCGACGATGTCCGCGTCGGACGTGTTCACCGTCTTGACGTCGGTCAGCGACATGCCGACCGAATCCAGCCCGCGCGCCAGCAGATAATGGGAGACGGAAAGCTCGACCAGATAGACCTGCCGGCCCTTGATCGCGGCGAGGTTGTCGGCGCCCTTCAGCATGATGCCGTCATTGCCGTTCGAATAGTCGCCGACGATGATCGCGCTGGTGTCCTTGCCGCCCGCGGCGGGAATGGTCAGCGCATCCATGTTGGCGACGGTCACGCCGTCCAGCTTGCCGGCGGTGTACTGGTTCACCGATTCGACATAGTCGTTCACCTGCACGATATTGATCTTGATGCCGTATTTGTCGGCCCATTTTTTCACGATGCCGGCTTGCTGGGCATAGGGCCAGGGCATCCAGCCGGCATAGATCGACCAGCCGATGTTGAACTCCGTGCGCGGCTCTGGCGCCTTGTCTCGCCGAAGGCGAGCAGGACGCTGCCATCAAAGCGCACGCCATCAATGCGATTTTTCCCGCGCTGCGGATTCCCGTTGAGCATGATTCGACTCCTTTCGCACATGCAGCATCGCCGCAAAACGCGGCCCTTGTCCATCCACGATTATTACTATTGATATACTTTGTAATATCCATATGATGAATGCCTTCGCGAGCCGGTTACCGACTGCCCGGCACTGCGCGTTGTCTGGGAGGGCATGCATCGAAGGCGATCCGTCAAGGCCGCAATAGCGGCCCACCGCGAGGGAATTCGATGCCGCAAACCCCGACCTATAATCCAGCATTGTCCGGCAATCCGCAGTCTGCGACCGCGCGCAGCTATCCCAATGGCAATCCCGCGCTGGGGTATAATCCCGTCGGGGTCCGCAATACGGACAGCGCGCTGCCGCTGCATCCGCACACAGCCGGTGATCCACGATTATGCCTGTGACGGAGCCAGCGCCCGGCAATCTGGCCTTTCGCTGGACCTACGGCTCCAATGTCGCCGCCAAGAACCGCGATCCGCGGGTCCAGGTGGTGCAATATAACGAGGACACCTTCGTCCTGCGCCAGAATGTCTGCGTGCATTGGGAAGCGCCGTTCACCTACCTCCTGTTCGGTAACAAGGGCGCGCTGCTGATCGACAGCGGCGCGACTGCGGAGGCGCGCTACTTATCCCCTGCGCGACACGGTGGACGCCATCATTACCCGCTGGGGGCAGGCACGCGGACGCAAGCAGGTCCCCCTGACTGTCGCACTGACTTCAGGCGAGGATGTCGCGCAAAATCAGGGTCTGGTGCAGTTCGCCGGACGTGCGGATACGATCATCGTTCCCAAGCCGCTCGAAGTGATGAAGCGCTTCTATGGTCTGGGTGGCAGCTGGCCATCAGGCACCGGCAAGATCGATCTGGGCGACCGGGTGATCGAGGTGATCCCGACACCGGGGACGCACAAGGACGGGGTGAGCTTCTACGATCCCTATTGCGATTTTCTGTTCACCGGCGACCTGCTGTTTCCGGGCAGGATCAACATCAGCAACGACACGCGATTTCGTCACCTCTCTGGAGCGGCTCAAAGCCTTTGCCGCGCAGAAGCCGGTGAAATGGCTCCTGGGCGGGCATATCGACATGATGTTCGTGCCCGGCCAGTATTATCCGCGGTTCAGGAACTTCAAGCCCTATGAACGCGTGCTGGAGATGACCCCGGAGCTGATCGACGAGGCATTGCAATATGCCGTCGAGGTCAAGGGCAAGGAGATGATGCTGATCCGGCCCGATTTCGTGCTCTTCAACGGGGTCAGTCCAGACCAGCGAACGCCGGACTGGCCGGAGGGCGTGCCGAACATCAATCCCCCGCGTCCCTTTTGACGACGCAGGAGCGCATCCATGGATCGCCGTACCTTTCTGAGCTACAATGCCGCCGCAGCCGCCATTCCCCTTTCAGGCGCCGCGCTTGCCGGCCTGGCCGACGCGGCATCGGCCGCCGTCCGGCCGGCGCCGATCGATTTCAAAAGCAATCTTCCGGCTGCCGGCAGCTACCCCAAGAAATGGATTTGCGGCTCGCCGTCCTGCATGGACAACACCGATCCCCCGGTCCAGGTCCATTGGTATAATCCGCACACCGCGATCCTGCGCCAGAACAAGGCCTATAGCTACGAGGCGCCGTTCGCTCCGCTCTATTTCGGCAATGATCGCGTATTGCTGCTCGACGAGGGCTTCTGCAGCTGCCGCAACGACTGGGATCTGCGCGGGGTGGTCGACCAGTGCATTGATGATTGGTGCGCCCGCAACGGTCGCGATCCCGCCAGCATGGAACTGCTGGTCGCCTTCACCCATCTCCATGCCGACCATTATGCCGCGACCAACCAGTTCGCGGACCGCCCCAACACCCGCTATATGGGCCTGACCCATGAGGAGATGGTCGGCTTTTGGGGCATGACCAATTTCCCGGAAGAGCGGGTGACCCTCGATCTGGGCGGGCGCGATATCCTGATCTGGGGCTCACCCGGCCATGTGATCTCGGAATTCGCCTATTACGACAGCTACACCCAGATCCTGTTCACCGGCGACATGTTCTATCGCGGGCGCTGCTACATCAGCTTCTGGGAGCCGTGGTTCGACAGCATGAAGCGGCTGATCGAATTCTGCGACACGCACCCGGTTACCCATGTGATGGGGTGCCATGTCGAAATCAGCAAGGACAATCAGGATTATGCCTATGGCATGACCTATCAGCCCGATGAAGCGCCGGTGCAGATGACCGTGCAGCAATTGCGCGAGGCCTTTGCCTTCGCGCAGACGGTTACCAAGCCCGGCATTTATTTTACCGGCACGGTTTTCCTCTGTAACCAGACGCGAGGGACCACAACGATCGACATCAATCCTTATCGCTACAGCTGAGATGTGAAGTCTCAGGGCAGGAGCATCCGCATGAAACGAGCCCTTTGTTTGATATTGTCATCGGTCGCGCTCAGCGCTTCTGCCCCGGCGAGTTCATCTGTGCTGACTGAGCAAACTCTCAATGTACCCGGTTTTGCCGATTTTCTGGCGGTCGATGGCAAGACGGTCTGGACGACCAATGCCGGCCGGGTCGAACAATGGTCGACCAAAGGCAAGCTCGCCTCGGTGGATGTGCCGCATCCCTGCGGCGCGATGTCGATCGCATTCGGTTCGCTGTGGGTCGCCAATTGCAAGGGCGGCGAGGTTTACCGGATTGATCCCGAGACCGCGACGATCGTGGCAACCATTCCGGCCGGGGTCGGCCCCAGTGGTGAACTGAATGTGGTCGCCGGCGCGGGATCGATCTGGGCCCCGAGCGAAACGACCGGGAAGATCGCCAGAATTGATCCGGCTACCAACACCGTGATCACCACGATCAGCGTCGCCCCTGGCACTTCCTATCTTGCCTTCGGATTTGACGCTCTATGGGCCGTCAGCGGCAAGGGCCAGTCGCTCCAGCGCGTCGATCCCAAGACCGACGCCGTCACCAATACGATCCAGCTGGGCAAGCAGCCCGGCTTTCTTGCGGCAGGGGAAGGTGCGGTCTGGGTGCAGGAACAGGGCGATGGCACGATGGCGCAGATCGATCCGCAAACGGTTGAGGTCACGGGCCGGGTGAAGGTTGGCAAAACGCTGCTATATGGCGATATCGATGTGGGCGGCGGCAGCGTGTGGCTGCGCACCACCGAAGATCAGACCTTTGTGGAGATCGATGCGAAGACGCTCAAGATCCTCCAGCGTGCGGGCAAGCCCTCCGGCAGCGGAGCTTTGCGATACACGCCTTTCGGTGTCTGGACGACCGCACATGATGTGCACACCATGTCCTGGTGGTCTGAAACGCCCAAGCCTGAAAACTGAGTCGCGGCGATTCGGTTTCGGCCCGCCGCGCAGCGAATTCGCGGGGCGATCCGGCCATTGTGACAAGAAAGATACGGTCGGCTCGGCAACGCTGTTTCTGTACCTATCTCATGCAGCGCAAAATCCGATATTTTCCCAATAATTGGCGGGTTTTAGCCGATTGTGATGCCAATCCAACCCGGCGCTTGAGCCTATAATTAATACGCTTGACCGAATTGGTAATATCTATACCGTGTGCCTTGTCGCTGTTTAGAACGACATAACCGAGTTGAAGAGGGGATCTGCTAAATTGAGTCGGCCACCGGCTTGATAAGGAGATTTTCGATGGATCAACAACCGGCCAGCAAAGCTCTCCCACCTGGAGAACAGCCGGCAGGCGCCGTTGAGGCCTATAGCATCGGTGAACAGCGCAGGGGCGGCGTGAAGGCTGCACTCGTCAATCTCATTCCGCCTGCGTCCGTCGTGGCGGTCGTTCTGTTCTGGTGGCTTGCCCCGCAGGCACTTGTCTCCAATCCCTGGACCATCGTGGCCACCGGGGTCATCATCATGGCTTTCATACAATTGCTCGAATGGTTCTTCGAGCGGCATGAGGGCTGGCGGCTCAACAAGCGCGAATTCGCCACCGATGTGTTTTACGTGGTGCTGAGCTACACCGTCATCGCCTGGGCGACCAATGCACTGGCTGAAGAGCCCTTGCAGGCGCTCAAGGCCTCGCTTGGCCTCAGCACGCCGTGGATCGCGCAATTGCCCTTTCTGGTGCAGGTTGTGACGGTGTTCTTCCTGGTCGAATTTGGCCAGTACTGGATGCACCGGGCGATGCATGATTGGCATCCCCTGTGGCTCACCCATGCGCCGCATCACCACATCACGCAGTTGAATGCGCTGAAAGGCGCGGTGGGCAATCCGATCGAGCTGTTCCTGATCAGCCTCAGCGTAGTGGCGCTGTTCGATTTTCAGCTGTCCGCATTGTTCTGCGCGATCAATCTTGGGTCGGTCGTATCTGGCTTTGCCCACGCCAATGTGCGGTCCGACCCGCCGCAAATTCTATTCATTCTTCCTCACCACGATCCGGCATCACAGCCTGCATCACACAGCTCTGAGCTTTGAAGATACGCGCTGCAATTATGCCAATTCGATGATTTTGATCGACCGTGTGCTTCGGCACTTATCGCGAGGGTGAATCGGCCATCGTGGGACAGGATGAACGCAAGAGATTGTCAATCTGGGAGCAGTTCATGTTCCCATTCCAGCCTTTGATTGATCGGATAAAGGCGAGGAAGGATGGCAATTCGGCGTCGGCGGCCAGCTGACGCGGGGCGGAAGCAGGGGAACATCGGATCGAACAGCTCGACAAGCTTGGATAGTCGAGTGTGGCAAGCACGTCAGGCCAAACCCGGGAAGCGGTGGCTGATGTAGCAAGCAAGATCCTCAAATCAAAGGGAACTTCTGTTCTGGCATGCGCCAGGGCACGGGGATCCTTTAACTGAAACTAGGGGAACGATATGTCAAATTGCGCCAAACTCAGGTTCGGTCTTCTGTCCGCAACCGTACTCACGAGCGCGGTGCTCGCGATGCCGGCACGGGCTCAGGACGAGCCGGCAGCCGCCGCCACCTATGATGGGGATGCCATCATCGTCACCGGTACGCGCCGGTCCACCACCATTCTGAACACGCCGATCAATATTTCCGCGGTCAGCACGGAAGACATCGAGCGCGAACATATCGACGATGTGCGCGACCTTGCTGATTTCACGCCTGGCCTGACCATTTCAGATACCGGTCCCAGATCGACCGGTACGATCGTGATGCGCGGCCTGCAGTGCGTCCGATACGAGTGACAGCGGCAAGATTCAGACAATGCAATGGGCGTCTATCTGGGCGAAGTTCCGCTCTATTACGATTTCAAGCTGCTCGATCTCGAACGCGTTGAAACGCTGCTCGGGCCGCAGGGCACGCTTTACGGTCTGGGCACGATGGCCGGCGCGATCCGCTATATTCCGAACCGCCCAAATGTGGACCGAGTTCGAAGGCGCGGCACATGGCCGCTTCTACGGCAAGGACCACAGCAGCAAGCCTTGGCTATCAGGCGGATGCGATGATCAATATTCCGATCGTCACGCGATCATGTCGCCTTCCGTTCGGCCACCGGCTATTATTACGATCCGGGCTTCATCGATTATCCGCTTGCTGGTCCAGAATCCGGGCGTTTCCCTGCCGCAGCCGGATGGCCCCATCAGCATCTCCGACGCGGGCTATGCCGCCAATCTTTACAAGCTCAAGGATCTCAACTTCGAGAGGACCTTTACCACCCGCAACCAGCTGCTGTTCCAGACCACCGAAGACCTGAAGGTGACCTTCACCTACGCCTATCAGCAGACCAAGACCGACGGCAGCCAGTCCAACAATGCAGGCGTCCTGGGTACTGGCAATTATGAAAATGGCGGCCGCTTTACCGAGCCGGTCGACGCGCCGTGCGCATCTTGCCAGCATGGAAATCAACGCAAATATCGCCGACATCGCCGATCTTGTTGCGACCACGGCCTATACCAATGTGAAAACCGAGTCGAAAGGCGACAGTGACTGACCTGCTGCTGGATCTCGACTATGATTACGAACTGTTCCCGGCCTTTGCGAGCCTGGAATGAAAGCGTAACCACCCGCAAGCAGTTCAACCAGGAAGTCCGCCTCGTCTCGCGCCATGGCGGCCCGTTCAGCTGGGTCCTAGGCGGCTTCTACAACGAGCAGAAGCTTCAGCGCGACTATGCCGAGCATACGCCGCACCACCCCTGGGTCGATCCGGTCTCCAATCCTGACGAGCTCGAATATGTTTCCTACACCACGTCGAAAGTTACCGAGAAGGCGATCTTCGGCGAAGGCACCTTCAGGATAACGCCCGAATGGCAGGTCACCGCCGGTGCCCGCTATTTCAAATATACGTCGGACATTGCCGGCGCGCAGACCCTTCCTCTGCTCGGCGGGCCGCTCAGCCCCTATGACAAGAAGGTGCGCGGTGGCAGCACAGGCAAGGATGGCGTGGTGTGGAAGTTCAACACTTCCTATAATTTCACCCCGGACCTGATGGTCTATGCCACCTACAGCAAGGGCTATCGTATTGGCGGCCCGAACACGGTTGCGCCTTGCGATGATCCCCTGCCCCCGGGCCAGAATATCTGCGCCCTGCCGAATGAACTTCAATATGGTCCGGACACGACCAAGAATATCGAGATCGGCTTCCGGACGCAGGCCTTTGACCGCATGCTGACCTTGAATTTCGATGTCTATCCACATCGATTGGCAAGGGCTACAGGTTGCATCCGCCACCTTGAACGGCGCCACCGGGATCACGGTGAACGGCGGCTCGGCCAGGTCAAAGGGCTTCGAAACCTCGTTCCAGCTGAGGCCGGTTCCCGAACTGACCATCCAGGGCACCTATTCCTATACGGATGCCAAGCTGACCGAGGATATTCCGGGCGTCCTGACCATCCGCGAGACGCCGGGTGACTATTCCAATCGCTTTATCCAGCTCGATGCGCTGGCGGGCGATCGCCTGCCTGGTTCGCCGAAGAACTCTGGTAGCCTTGGCGCAACCTATACCATGCCGTTTATGGACGGGAGCCTGATCGGCAATTGGACCGCAACCTATCGCGGGGATGTTGTCACCCGGCTCGGTTGGGACCGCGCCTATGGCGACAAGCTGCCGGGCTATGTGCTGCATCGCGCATCGCTGACCTATGAAACCGACAAATACACCGTCAGCCTGTTTGCGACCAATATCTTCGACAAATATGCGGTGGCCTCTGTCGGCAATGACCGGTCGAGCATCGGCATCAATGATGGCGTGGTCGTGCGCTATTACAACCAGACGGTCATCAATCCGCGTACCTTCGGCATCGAGACCAGCTTCAAATTCTGATTGCGTGGCAGCAAGCGAGGCGCTTGCCGGGAACGGTAAGCGCCTCGTCCTTGCAGGAAGCGGCACTTGACGTAACGCCGGCGCAAGCCAGCGCTAATCTATCCTGATCCCCTGAGCCTCCAGCCAGCTCCGCACTGGCTGGAGCGCCTCTTCATACGACCGCCACCGCCCCACGGCATCGGCATTCAGCGGCCGCCGCACTTGCGCGGCGCTGGGCGTTGCGACTGCGGCGCTGTTTTCGTGGAACGACAGGCAGGCTTCATCCCAGTCAAGCCCGCAATGCTCCAGCAGACGCCGGGTCTGGCCTTCCTGATCGGCGACCAGCTCCTCATAGGAAAGCTGCAGCACCCGCCCGGGCCACAGGTCTTCCCATAGGGCCATCAGCCGGTCGAAGCGCAGGAAATAGCGCGCCGTGTCCAGCAGATCATAGGAATAGGCATAATAGGCAGACTGGCTGGCGAAGAGATTCTTGTAATTGCTCCACACCGTATCCATCGGATTGCGCCGCAGGCAGACGATCCGGGAATTGGGCAGGGCGCGCAGAATATGGCCGATATAGAGGAAGTTGGCCGGCAGCTTGTCTGTAAATCTGGGCGCGCCGGCGGGGCGATGATGGCCAGCGCGCGCCAGATAGGCGTCACCGATTGCCGCCGGATCCGCCGCGCCGCTGGCAGCCAGTGTGGCAGGATCGATCACCACGCGCGACGGGGTGCCCGCGATCTGCTTGACCGCCAGCGGCATGGCCTGAAGCTCGCCAGCCGACCCGACATCGCGGTGCGAAGACAGGATACGGTCGACCAGCGTGGTGCCGGTGCGCGGCATGCCGACCACGAAGATCGGGGCAGGATCCGGATTGCCCGAACCAGTTGCAGGCGCGGTCGCGCCATCGCTGAACAGCGCCTCTATCGCGTCGAAAATCGCTGCGTCCTGCGCGAAATCATAGCGGATGGTTTGCTTGTGCGCGGCATTGGCGGCAGACAGATAGCCGAATGCCTGGGCAAAATTGCCGCAGTCTTCCAGTTCCTTGGCCAAGGCATAGCGAATGCGCAGAGCATCTTCAGGGCGCTGCGCTGCGGCCAACGCAGCTTCCAGCCTGGGAATATGATTGGCCTCGCCCGTCTGGCGGGAGAGGATCGCAAGCGCATAATGGGTGCGGGCATTGCCGGGATCTGCGCCGAGGATGGCCTCATAATGCGCGCGGGCTTCCTCCACCCGCCCGGTGAAGCCGCTGGCGGCTGCCAGATTGTAGCGAAAATCTAGATTATCCGGCTGCGCCGCGGCCGCCGCCGCAAAGGGGGCGAGCGATGCCTCATGGTCCCCCAAGCGGGCCAGAACGCAGCCAATGGTGTCAAGGGTTCGGGGATCGTCCGGCGTCAGTTCCATCGCCTGACGCGCCGCATCGGCAGCCTCGCCATCGCGCCTGCACGAGGATCAGCAGCTTTGCCAGCTGGGCCAGATGTTCGGCCTGCGGTCCGCGCTCGACCGCCGCCTGGAGCAGCGGAATGGCCTTGGCGATCTGGCCCGCCTCGGCCGCCGCAATACCCAGCAGGAAAAAGCCGGCGGGCTGGCCGGGCTCCGTCTGTGCCAGCGACTTGGCAGCAGCAGCAGCGGCAGGCAGATCGCCGCGCCGGAGCGCGTCCCGTGCTTGCGCCTCCAGGGTCACGGAAAATCCGCCGCGAAAATTGCTGGGCTGGGCAAGGAGACGCCGGTCAAGATTGGGGTCTGGGGGGACCGGGTAGACGATGAAATCGGCATGCCGGTCGATTGCCGGTGCGGCCTGGTGCGCGGCAACTGCCTGCTGGAGCTCGCCAATCACCGAGGGCGCGAGCGGCAGCGGATGTTCCGAGGGATGGGCGGGGGCCTGCATCGGATAATCTTCCCCGGGGGTCGTGGTCATTTCTATATGCGCACCCAGCAGGCCGCGGATCGGGTGGCTGGCGGCGAAAGCGGCCAGCCGGTCGGCGCTGGCGCGAAAGGCACCGAATTTGTCGAGCGGAACATAGAGCCTGCCCGGATACAGCATATCGCCTGAAAAGAGCAGCCGGGTCTGCGCATCATAGACCATGATATGCGCCGGTTCGTGGCCTGGCGTTGGAATGATGTCCAATAGGCGGCCACCCAGATCGAAATGGCCGATCTCGTCAGGCCAGTCTCCGATGCCGAAGAAGGCGGCCACCTCTTGCGGGGCGTGGCCGACGACATCGGTTTCGGGGCGTTCGCGGAATTCCCCGTCGCCCGCGATATGGTCACCATGACTGTGCGAATGGGCCACCACCAGACGGATCGGGCGATTTCCGTGCTGTGCCTGCCACTGCTCGATCAGCCGATCGACCGTGGGGCGGATCTTGAGCCCTCCTGCGCCGCTGTCGATCAGCAGAGCGCGGTCCTGGCCGAACAGCAGATAGAGGAACGGGGCTTCGAAATTGGTCTCGACCGATTGGCGGATGACGAATGTATCCGGGTCGATCGTCTGGACCTGGGTTTCCGGCTCCTGCGCGCTGGTGCCATCGATCCAATGCGCGAAGTGGGGTGGCTCCAGCGAGGGCGGGCTCGCAGCGCCAAGTAGCAATGCCGCGCCGATCAGGGCCAAGGAAGGGCGCCTGGCGGCCAGGCGGCAAGCGGTGAGCAAGGAGGGGGCTTTATCCATATGCCGAGCATATGAAGTGTTACTTGCCATGGCAAACGTAATATCACCCGCGCAGGGATGCACTTGCCCTGGCGGTCATTTTAGGTCGCGCTAGGCGACTGAGGCCTGGCTCAACCAGCCCGGTCGCCAGCGTGAGAGCCGCGCGGACGACCGGGGGTCTGATGAGCTCAGCGGTTGGAAGCGAGCTGCTTCGGCGAAGCGTTTGCTGCAACCGCAGTGTGGGCTTCGATCTGCGAACGGATGTCCGCGATCACAGCCGTGCGGCATTCGCGGGTACGCTCGGCAAGCGCGAGATGCACGCTTGCCAGACGATCGCCGCAAACCGCGCGAGCGGCCTGATCCATACGGATCGCGAGGCGCTGCTGGCCATCGGCGGTCGAGAGGTCGAGCCCGTCGAGCCGCAGGACCGTCTGGTCCTGAGCAAAGGGATTGTCAGTGGTGGCGGCGGTAGCCGAGGTGGCCATGGCACACGCGGCTAAGACCAAAAGGCCAGTTTTCATCATCATCTCCTACGTCATAGTCTCTACACCGCTCTTCGGCGGACAAGACATGCCATAGCCTTCGGCGCAGGGGCTGACAAGGTTCAGAATGCCGGGGACTGGCGGAAAACTGCGGCCTGTGGGCTGCGGCGGTGCGCCGCCCTTGCCGATCCGGATTCCGGTTGGGGCTTTGCGAGCCTCAACCCGAACGCACAGGGCTAGCCAGCCTGCTTCATCGCACTCGCTTCCCAGGTGATATGGCGATCATCGAGGCTGATCAGATTTTCCAGTTCGATCAGGATCGCGCGGGAGTGATAGCCCATCAACTGCTTGACCGGCATGTCGACATTGCGGACCAGAATCTCGGTTTCTTCCGAGGTAGAAATCGGTCATTCCGCGCGCCCGCTCGATCCCATCTTCGTCATAGATGTGGATCACGTCACCCTTCACGAAATTGCCGCTGATCGAAATGACGTCATTGCGGTCGATGCCCCGGGTGCCATCGGCGATTGCCCGGGCGGCATCTGCCGATACCACGATGCTGCCGGCCATTTGCAGCCGATTGGTCAGCCATGCGGCCCAGCTGGTGGTGGGCTCGGAATGGGCAACGCAGGTGGTGCACGAGCGGGACCCGGTCAAGACCGAAGAGATTGGGTGATCCGCCTCCCCATTGGCGATCAATGTCGTGCAGCCCGCATTCTGCGCCATATTGGCCGCCTGCATCTTGGTCAGCATTCCGCCGGTCCCCAAGGTGCTGGTTCCCTTCGTTCCTTCCAGATAGGCGCTGACATCATGGACCGTCTCGATCAGCGTCGCGCCGGGCTCGGACGGGTCGCGATCATAGAGCCCGTCGACCCCGGTCAGGATCACGAGATGCTGCGCCTGCACCATCTGGGCGACCTTGGCGGCCAGGCGATCATTGTCGCCGACGCGGATCTCTTCGGTCGTGATCGTGTCATTTTCGTTGATGATCGGCAGAACCTGGGCAGCCAGCAGGCGATACAGCGTGTTCTTGGTATTGAGAAAGCGCGCGTGATCTTCAAAATCCCCCAGCGTCACCAGAATCTGGGCAATGTTGAGATCATATTCATGGCCGATCTGCTTATAGGCATTCAGCAGCAGGGGCATGCCGCAGGCGGCAGAGGCCTGCTTGTCGCGCAACCCGGCGGTGGCGGGCGTCACGCCGATCATTTTCATGCCCAGCGACACGGCGCCCGAGGAACACAGGACGACCTGATATCCCTGGTCCCTGAAGCAAGGCGATATCTTCCATTACGCGCTGCATAAATGCCCAGCGCGGCGTTAGTCGGCTTGCGTCAGTTAAAAGACTAGAGCCTATCTTTATTACTACGCGCTTCGTAATCGTCAAAACTAAAATCCAAACATAAAATATAGTTTATTCAAAAATTATTACAGAAATCAGGGATCGCGCTCAAATTTGACAGGTGATCGTCCGGCATGTAGGCGCGGCATATAGCGATCTATCTGTGTTTGGCAACGTTTCAAAATTTTCTCTTGGAACACGCCCATTTGATCATAAATATCCTGCGCCTTTACTGGCCATTCAGGCAAGTGAATGGACCGGAAAGCGCGAGGCCCGACAGGAGTGCAGACATCTTGCGTATCGCATTGATTGGACATGGAAAAATGGGGTCCGCCCTGCTTGCTCAATGGGCGGACCCCACGGATCATCAAATCATCGATCATCGCTTCTTCGTCATCGATCCTGCGGTTGACGAGAGCCTGGCTCACGAGCGTATCCGCTATCTGCAGGCACCCCCGGCGGTTGCGGATTCGCGCGTTCGATCTGGTGATCGTGGCGGTAAAGCCGCAAATCCTCGATGCGGTCCTGCCCGATTATGCTCCGCGCCTGGCAGAAGGTGGCTTTGTCGCTTCTATTGCCGCCGGCTGCTCGATCGCGCGGCTGCGGGGCCTCGCGAATGGAGCGCCCATTGTGCGGGTGATGCCCAATCTGCCGGCGGCAATCGGCCAGGGCGTCAGTGGGCTATGCGCGGATGAGGCGGTCACCGCGCAGCAGCGCGACGCGATCGGCCAGCTGATGTCTGCCACCGGCAAGACGCTGTGGGTCGAGGATGAAGACAAGCTTGATCGCCTGACCGCGATCGCCGGATCGGGTCCGGGCTATGTCTTCGAAATCGCGCGCAGCTATGTCGCAGCGGCGGAAGAGCTGGGCTTTTCGGCCGCCGATGCGCGCCAGATGGTGCTCGGCACGATGGCCGGCACCGTCGCAATGGCGCAGCAATCGGGCGAGAGCCTGGAAGAGCTGCGCAACAGCGTGACCAGCAAGAACGGCACCACCGCAGCCGGGCTGGCCGCGCTCAATTCCGGCCATGAACTGGATCAGCTGATGCACGCCACACTCGGCGCCGCCTATCGGCGCGCTGTCGAATTGCGCTGACCCGCGCCCGGCGGCTCGCCCGATACGAAGGGAACAAGATTTTCCATGACCATGATTGAAAAGATAATTGCCGGCCCGGCCGATCAGACCGCCAGCGAGCATGTCGCGGCGCTGGGCATGGCGGCGCGCGCAGCTTCGCGGCAATTGATGACCAGCAGTGTGGACGCCCGCAACGGCGCGCTGAAAGCTGCAGCCCGCGCCCTGCGTGATGCCACGCCGGGTTTGCTGGAAGCGAATGCTGCCGATGTTGCCAGCGTGGCTGACAGCAAGCCGGAAGCCTTTCTCGACCGGCTTCGGCTCGACGCCGGGCGGATCGGTGCAATGGCACAGGCGCTGGAGGAGATTGCCGAGCTGCCCGATCCGGTAGGGCGCGAGCTGGCCCATTTCGAACGACCGAACGGGCTCGACATTCGCCGTGTGGCTGTGCCGATCGGGGTGATCGCGATGATCTATGAATCGCGCCCGAATGTGGGTGCGGATGCCAGCGGGCTGTGCATCAAATCCGGCAACGCGATCATTTTGCGCGGCGGCTCGGAAAGCGCCCGCTCGACCGCCGCGATTGTGGCCTGCATGCAGGCGGGGCTCAGGCAGGCGGGTCTGCCGGTCGAATGCGTCCAGGCTGTCGCTACGAGCGACCGCGCAGTGGTCGGCGAATTGCTGCGCGCGGTTGATTTCGTCGATCTGGCGATACCGCGCGGCGGGCGCGGGCTGGTTGAACTGGTGCGGCGCGAGGCGCGTGTGCCCACGCTGCTGCATCTCGATGGCAATTGTCACAGCTATGTCCATCAGGACGCCGACATCGCTCAGGCGGTGAAGGTGATCCGCAATGCCAAGATGCGCCGCACTGGCATATGCGGCGCGACCGAGAGCATCGTGGTCGATCGTGCGATCGCGGCTGCCATTCTGCCAGCCCTGGCCGATGCCATGCCCGATTGCGAATTGCGCGGCGATGCCGAGGCGGCCGCGCTGGAACCGCGCCTGGCTGTGGCCGGGCCGGCGGATTGGGACACCGAATATCTCGATGCGATCGCCTCGGTCAAAATCGTCGGCGGGCTCGACGAGGCAATCGCCTTTGTTGCCCAACATTCCTCTGGCCATACCGACGCGATCCTGACCCGCGATGCTGCGGCGGCCCGCCGTTTCATGCTGTCGATCGACAGCGCCGTGGTGATGCACAATGCCTCGACCCAATTTTCCGACGGCGGCGAATTCGGAATGGGGGCCGAGATCGGCATTGCGACCGGCAAGATGCATGCGCGCGGCCCGGTTGGGGTGGAGCAGCTGACCAGCTATAAATATCTGGTGGAAGGATCGGGCCAGACCCGGACCTGAGCCGCCGCCATCTTTCTCTGAAAACCCCAACTGCAAACTGCGGAAAGCGCCCTATGAATTTCGAAACAGCCATTTCGCTGAGTGGATATTTCATCCTGATGCTCGCCATCGGGCTTTATGCCTGGAAGAAATCGACCAGCAATGTGTCCGAATTCATGCTTGGCGGGCGGCAGCTGCATCCGGCGGTCGCTGCGCTTTCAGCCGGGGCGTCGGATATGAGCGGCTGGATGCTGATGGGCTTGCCCGGCGCGGTCTATCTGGCGGGCCTCAGCGCGGCGTGGATCGCAGTCGGCCTGCTGATCGGGGCATGGGCCAATTACATGCTCGTGGCCCCGCGGCTGCGCGTCTATACCGAGGTCGCCGACGATGCGATCACGATCCCCGACTATTTCGAAAAGCGCTTTGACGACAAGAGCCGGCAATTGCGCGTGATCGCGTCAGTGGTGATCGTGATCTTCTTTACACTCTACACCTCGGCCGGGCTGGTCGCGGGCGGCAAGCTGTTCGAGGCATCCTTTGGCTATGATTACCAGTTCGGGCTGATCCTGACCGCCCTGGTGGTTTTGGCCTATACGCTGTTCGGCGGGTTCCTGGCGGTCAGCCTGACCGACTTCGTGCAGGGCTGCATCATGTTCATCGCGCTGGTGCTGGTCCCGATCGTGACCATTGCCACGCTTGGTGGCTGGACCGGCACCGCCGCGACGGTATCTTCGGTCGCCCCCGATTATCTCGGCTGGTTCTCGGGCGTGTCCGCGCTTGGCCTGATATCCGCGCTGGCCTGGGGGCTGGGCTATTTCGGCCAACCGCATATCATCGTGCGCTTCATGGCTGTGCGAAGCGTGAAGGATATGCCGGTGATGCGCCGCATCGGCATGTCATGGATGCTGGTGACGGTGATCGGATCGGTGATGTGCGGCATTTGCGGGCTGGCCTATATCACCCAGGCTGGGCTGACACTGGGCGATCCGGAGACGATCTTCATCGTGCTCTCCCAGACGCTGTTCAATCCCTATATCGCCGGCTTCCTGCTGGCCGCGATCCTGGCCGCAATCATGAGCACCATATCCTCGCAGCTGCTGGTCTCATCGAGCTCGCTGACCGAGGATTTCTACAAGACCTTCTTCCGCAGGGACGCGCGGCAGGATGAGCTGGTGCTGGTGGGCCGACTGGCGACGCTCGCGGTGGCGGTGGTCGCGATATTGCTCGCGCTGGACCGGTCCAGCAGCATCCTGTCATTGGTCGGCAATGCCTGGGCCGGGTTCGGCGCTGCATTCGGCCCGGTCATCCTGCTGAGCCTGCATTGGCGCGGGATGACGCGCAATGGCGCGCTTGCCGGGATTGTCACCGGCGCATTGACCGTGCTCATCTGGCTCTATGCGCCCGTTCACGATTGGTGGAGAGGCGCCATCAGCAGTGGTCTATGAGATCATCCCGGGCTTTGTCGCCAGCACCATCGCGCTGGTTGCCGTAAGCTATTTCGGCAAGCCGGCTCCGGCAAAGGTCGAACAGGGGTATGATGCCATGCTTGCAGCCGGGGGCAGGGCCTGAATTCTGCGCTTTATGCCGGATCGGCGGCGCAGGCCTTTCAGATGAAATCCGGATGCCAGGCGACCGGCGGCTTGCCTCTGCGCCGCACTGTGTTGACAGCGGGCATCGCGCCGCGCGCCCAATAGGGCATGCCCCACAGCTCACCTGCAGCGAATGGCTCATGCGGCGCCATGGCCGCGCCCAAGCGGCAGGCGGGCAGCAGCGGAAGGCAGATCGCACCTGCCAGCAGATGGCGGCGCGCAAGCTTCATGCAAGTGTCCATGATTGAAGCCCGGCGGGGCTGCGAAGATCCGGTTGCGGTTCCGCCAGGCTCATCTGCAGGCCGAAATCCCTGCCGAAGCTCTCGCAAATGAAGCGATCGGACCACAGGGTTGTTCCCTCGATCCTGCCATGCCGCCGCAGCAGACCGGGTATCCGCTCGCGCCAGGCTATGCCCAGATCGTCAATCCGCGGATCGAGCACGGGGATCCCGCGTCCGCGCCAGCCTTCCGCCCGGCGCGCGGAGGCTGGAAAGCGCGCGTCAAAGATGAACAGCGATGGCGCAGAGGTTGCGGCCGAGAGACTTACGGGCACCAAAGCTGCCATTCCGGCCACAAGGGAGGCACCGATCATGCTGCGCCGATCAAGGTCCATCATTGCGATTTGTCCAGATATTGGGCGATCCGTTCGAGCTCGGCATCGCTGAGCTCGGCAGGCCGGATTTGGGGCATCGAACCGATCCCCCGGCGCACCGCCAGCTTCACGAATGCGGCGGGCAGGGCGCTGCGCTTCTCCAGCATGGCTTCCCCTTCGGGAACCCTGCGTGACAAGACCCGCGTACCGAAGCCGCCTTCGAGATGGCAGCCGCCACAGCGTTCGATATATGATTGCTGGCCGCTTTTCCCGGCTGGCTCCGCCGCCGGGGCGGATGCCACCGTGCCAAGCAGGATCACGGCGCTGGCGGCAGCGAGCAATGCCCCTCTCACGATTGCCCCTCCCGATAGGCTTTGGGCCAGATGCCCATCTTGCCCGGCGCGATGATCCCCTGGGGGTCGACCGCGTCCTTCACCGTCTCGTTCCAGCGCCGCAGCACGCCGCCATTGTAATCATAGCTGCGCGCGACCTCGTCATAATAAAGCGTGTGGGTGCGGTATTCGCCCCAGCCATTGCGGGCGGCGGTTTCGATGAGATTGCTGAACAGGCGATTGGCCCGGCCGGTCATTTCCTCATCATCGCGATTGAACACGATCATGTTGATGTGATTGAGATAGCGCTGACCCGCGGTGAAGCCGCCGTAATAGTCGAAGCCGGCAGCTTCATACATTCCGCGAATGGTCTTGTACTGCTTCCACGCCTCGGCTCCCGAGAAGACCGAGACCGGCGAAAAGGTCAGATGGCCGCCCGGCCCGCCCAGCCAGTCGACCACGCCCAGGGCGGCGAGGCTGGGCGTAGGCGAGCCGGATCCGCGCAGCGGCTCTCCGCGGTGCCATTCCGAAATGGTGAATTCATAAGGCACCGCGGGTTTGAAGGCGGATTTCACCCGTTCGGCATTGATCTTGTTGACCCGTTCATTGCCGAACAGACGAATGCTGAAATTCCAGTGGCCAACGCCAGACTTTACCCGCGCGGCTTCCAATATATCCGCCGGTATCGGCCCCTTGCCCTGATAATATTCCGAGCGGGGTGCCCTTACGGAGAGGTTGCGGATGATATTGCCGAAGCTCGGATTGGCCTGCACCGTTCCGTCAAGCTTGAGCGGCCGCAGGGCATCGATCGCGGGAGGCAGATCCTCGATCTTTTCAAGCTGCATCGCCAGGTTCACCGTATGCTCCGGCTCGGGCATCAGCCAGATGCCCATCTTCGTCGCGATGCCGAAATTGGATTGCATGAAGGCGCCGTCCCACGCGGGGCCGAAGCCATAGGGAAACAGCTGCCAGGTCTTGCTGCCTTCGAGCGCGCCCATCCCGGTGCGCAGCAGCTCGCCCGATGCGGTCACGATTTCGAGGCCGCAGACCTTGGATGCATGTTCGCCATAGGGCGTATAGCCAACCCCGCGTTCCAGCGCATTGCCCATCACGCTGCCCCAGGTGTGCGCAGGGGCCGAGATCCACAGCGGAATCCGGTTGTCGACCAGGTGATTATAGAGATCATCGAAGCCCACGCCGGGTTCGACCACCGCATAGCCCAGATCGGCATTGACCTCGAGGATGCGGTTCATCCGGATCAGGTCGAGCGTGACCACCTCCGCCAGCCTTGGCGCCGCGCCGCCATAGCCGAAATTCTTGCCCCGGCTGATCGGCCACAGGGGAACCCCCAATTCACCTGCCACCCGGACAATTGCCTGCACTTCTTCCGCACTCGCCGGGGCGACTGCGGCACGCGGCGCATAGGACAGCGGATCGCGCGGTGCCATCGCGTCCTTATAGGCATTTTGCGCTTCCTGGCCGCGCCAGACATAGTCTTCGCCCACAATCGCGGCAAAGCGCGCCAGCGCCTGGTCCAGCTTGCGAGGATCAAGCGCGATCATTGCTTGAATGCCCAGGCCGGCACCCAATTGCCATGGACCTGGCTCGGCGCCTTGAAAGGCAATTTGATCCGTGCGACCGGCCCGGCGGCAAGATCGGCGGTGTCGCCGATAACCAGCTGAGACTTCATGTCGGTATAATCGGTGGCGACCGCCATCAACCAGCCATCGGCCTCATCCGCATCGGCTGTGCGCGGGGCGAAGGCGATTTCCTGCAATGCGTGATGCGATCCGGCGAACATCGCATCCACCCGGCCGGTTTCGAGATCGAACTTGCCCAGGCAATTGGATGGTGTGCGCCCGCCGGCCTCGCCGTCAAACGGCTTGGTGGCATCTGCAAAGGCGAGCAGGCCGAAGCGGAAATCATGGCCGATGTAGCGATCGTCGATCCGGCTCAGCGCGCCCGGCTTGTCCTGAAACAGCGGCTGCTCGCGCCAGCCGCCGCCGGCCGAATTCATGTCGATTGTATAGCGCCGGATCGTGGTTCTGGCACCCACGCCATTGAACGGCTTGCCGGTGACATCGGGAAAGAACGGGAAGGGGTTGGAATTGCTCACCGCCGCATCAAGCGTGATCACGCCATTGCGGTCGGTGGCCGAAAATGTGTGGACCATCGCCATTTGCGGGCCGGTGAACCAGCGGATATCCTTGGCATCGCCGTGACGGGGAAGCACGCCGATATGGCTCGGCAAGCTGGTATCCCAGCCCCAATGGACCTTGCCTTCGCGCAGCCGCTCCATGCTGGTGACCATCCCGTAGACCGGGATCAGAATGTAATTCTGCGAGATGGCGATATCGTGCACCATCGACAGATAGGGCGCGCGGATATGGCGTTCGCTGGTGACCTGGCCGGACTGGTCGATCGTGTAGATCCAGATGGCATTGGTTGCGAGCCCTTCGGCCTCATAGCCATAGGTTATCATCTCGCCCGTGCGGCCATCCACCTTGGGATGGGCGGTGAAGGTTGGTGATTTGTATTCTCCGCCGAAATCGAACGGCCCGATCGTTTCCAGCGTGATCGGATCGATTTGGTAAGGCGGCGCATCCTCCTTCAGCGCGAAGAGCTTGCCCGCAAAATAGATGATATTGGTGTTGGATACGGTGCCGTGAATGCCGCTGGCACGCGGATCGGCTGTGAAAGGATTGCGGTAATAGCCGAACAATTGCGCCCGCGCCGCGCGATTGGCGAGGTAGCGGGGCGTTTCGACAAAGCGCGAGCGGAAGTCGCAGGAGCCGGCAGCGATCGTGAAGCTGGTAACGATACCGTCCGCATTGAAGGGCGCATCATCGGGAAACTTCGGAGGATAGAGCCATTCGCCGCCGACGCGGTAAAATGTGCCTGCGAGACCGGCGGGAATTTCGCCGACCACTTCGCAGTCAAAAATATCTGAATTGAACCGGGCGGGCTCGGAATCGCCGTGGAGTGCGGGATAGCCCGAATAGGACAGTGTCATGCGATTCCTCTCCGCAGCTTGCGCTTCGTGGCGCATGTCTGATCGGCCGGGCCGATGGTTGTTGATTGGCCAATTTGAAAGACAAACGCAAATGCATAGATTACCCGTGAGGCGGGAGATGAGAGACTATGGCCGTGCTTCCGCCTGGGATCGACCAGCCGACATTCGATAATGCGCTCGCCGAGTGTCGGCAGGCAATCGGCGCTGAGTGGGTGCTCACTACGCCGCTGGACCGCGCCAGCTATCTCGACCCTTTCGACATTGGCGATCAGGATGAACATGCCAATGCGGCGGCGCTTGCCCCGGCCAGTGTCGATCAGCTGAAGGCGATCCTCGCCATCGCCAATCGCCACCGAATCCCGCTGTGGCCGGTCTCGATGGGCAAGAATTTCGCCTATGGCACTGCGGCCCCGCAGATGCGCGGATCGGTGATCCTCGATCTCAAGCGGATGAACCGGATCATCGAGATCGACGAGCGCATGGGCACCGCCCTGGTCGAACCGGGGGTGAGCTTCTTCGATCTCAAGGCCGAGCTTGATCGGCGAGGATCCGGCCTGTGGATGTCGGGCCCATCGCATAGCTGGGGCAGTGTGATCGGCAATGCGCTGGAACATGGCGTGGGCTACACACCCTATGGCCAGCATGCCGAGGCGATCTGCGGCATGGAGGTGATGCTGGCCGACGGCACGCTGGTCCGCACCGGAATGGGCGCGATTGAGGGATCACAGGAATGGCAGGCCTATCGCTGGCCATTTGGGCCCAATCTGGACGGGCTTTTCACCCAGTCCAATTTCGCGATCGTCACCAAGATGGGGATCTGGCTGATGCCAGAGCCGGAAGGCATGGCCGGGGTGTCGATCAAGATCCCGCGGCGCGAAGATTACGCGGCGCTGATCGACACCCTGCGCCCCTTGCGCATGACCGACACGATCAATGCGCCCTATACAATCGCCAATGGGTGGCGTCAGATCACCGGGGGCCGGGTGCGCGCCGATGTGTGGGACAAGCCCGGTGCGATCCCGCGCGAGCGGATGGAGGAATTGCTGGCTGAGCGCAATGCCGGCTGGTGGAGCCTGATCTTCAATCTGTTCGACAGCCCGGCGGGGCTCGATCTGCGGCTCGAACGCATCCGCAAGGCCTTTGCCGAAAATCTGCCTGAGGCGCGGTTCGAGATTTGCCGGTGGCAGAAGGGCGAGGCGCAACAAGGCTGGATGCGGCAGGAGGTCAGCCTGGCCCCGCTCGGCGTGGTCGATTGGGGCGGAAGCCCCGGCGGACACAGCGATTTCGGGCCGATTGTGGTGCCGCTGGGGGAACGGGCAGAGCAGGTCTATGCGATCATCGAGAAGCGCTTCATCGAATATGGCAAGGATCCCTGGATCGGGATGTTCGGCATTGGCAGCCGCGCGCTGGTGTTCGTGGCAGACATGTTCTTCACCCGCACCGACAAGGAAGAGACGGAGCGCTGCCGGGCGCTGTTCCGGCAGCTATGCGAAGACATGAGCGGCATCGGAGTGGGCCTTTATCGCACCCATCTGCTGTTCATGGAGGATGCGGTGAAACTGCATGGCTGGGGAGATAACGCCCTGCCGCGCCTCAACGACCGGATCAAAGCCGCGCTGGACCCCAACGGTATACTCGCCCCGGGCAAACAGGGCATCGGCAGCTGGAGCGCGCCGCGGTGAAGGCCCGGTTTGCCCTGCTTGCGCTTCCGGCGGCGATCGCCGTGTGCGGCGGAATTGCGCTGGCCGCATCCGTCCCTCGCAGCGGAGAGCAGGTCTTCAACGACAAATGCGTCTTGTGCCATGATGCCGGCGGCTGGGGCACGCGCTCCCTGGCGAAACGGGTGCCGAAGGGAGAAGCCGAATTGCTGAGGCGCAAGGATTTGCCGCCGGCCTACACAAAAATCGTAGTGCGGCGCGGGATTGGTTCGATGCCGCAATTCACGCCGACGGACTTGTCCGATGCCGATCTCGATGCAGTCGCCATCTGGCTGGAACAGCGCAACTGAACCGGCCGCGTCACTGCCCTTTGCTATCGCGCAGAATCACATCGTCAGCCTCCAGCGCGCCAGGCTCGCCCGCGCGCGGCTGAAACACATTGTCGCGATTGCCCTCGGCGCAGATATATTCGCTGATCTGCCAGTCATTCTGCAAATTGTAGAGATAACGGCGCCAGATCGGCCGGGTGAGATATTTGGGATCTTCATATTTCGCGATGATCTGAAGGGTTTTGCCGTCTTCGATCAGCGAATACCATTCCGTCAGCCGTGCCTGGTCCGACTGCGGTATCCCGCTCGCGTCCAGCCAGGCCTTGCCATTGAAATTGGCAGAATCGACATGCAGCGTCTTGCCTTCCCAGCGCCCGACCGCATGGCCCATGAAGCGTGTATCCACATCCGGATCGGGATGATCGCGCCCGTCGAGATAGACAATCCGGAACACCGTATCCGCTTCGAACAGGTTCACCATCCGATTGCGGTTCTGGACGATTTCTATCGGATAGGGATAGCCGAGCTGTCGCGGCAGGGAGGGCAGGCATTGCGAACCCGGATCCATGGCCGGGTGCAGCACCGCTATGGCCTGCAGGCCCTGCTCATTGAGATAGTCTTCCGGCTTCAACTCCTTGAAATTCTCGTCATTATTGCGCGGGCTGGAACGCTGGGAAATGACCCACAAGCCGCTGAAATCGGGTGGTTGCATTGCGGCAGGGCTATCCTGCGCAACAAGCGGGCCCGGCATGGACAGCGCGATAGCCAATGCCAGCAACGCGGCCAGTTTCCTCACTGTGCAGCTTCCTCGCGCGTGTCCACGGCAGCGGGCGTATCGGCATTGAGAAAGCGGCCATCGGCGAACCTTACGCTGATAACTGCCCCGCCTGGCTTGCCGCTGAGCAAGGGATAGATCTTGAGCGTCACCCGATCGCCCGGCTGGATCGATTTGCGGGTCCAGCCGCGTCGCGCCAGCACATTCGGGCTGCGCCCTTCAACGCTCCATTCGGTCACCTTCCCATCCCTGGGAACCGTGATCTGAATCCAGCTATGCGGATTGACCCATTGGAATTCGCGAACCGTGCCGGTGATTTCCACCGGATGATCGCGATCGAACATGGCAAAGCTGTGATGCGCCTGACCCGGACTGGCAAAGGCCAGCGCCGTCATCAGAGCGGCGAAGCGGACAAATCCCTTCAAAGCCATCCCCCGTTTGCTAGACAATTTTTTATGCCAGTGTAAGCGTATACACTCGGTATTCGGGGTCAAGGCCGCAACGGCGGCCTGGAATCCCGGGGCCCCGGGCGGGAGAGTGAAGATGCGGATTCCGGTCAGGCTGGTTGCTTGCGCGATCTTGTTGTGCGCTGTGACTGCTCCCTTGGCGGCCCATCACAGTTTCGCGATGTATGACCGGCAGGCCGAGACCTGGATCGAAGGAACGGTCACGGATTTTCAATGGGCAAACCCGCATACCTTCATCCAGCTGGCGGTGAAGGGTAAGGGCGGTGCGACCACGGAATGGAGCCTCGAGGGAGGCAGCCCCAATATCCTTTCGCGCAATGGCTGGAATCGCTTGTCGCTAAAGCCGGGCGATCAGGTAAAGGTGCTGCTTTATCCCCTGAAGTCGGGCCAGCCCGGTGGATCCTTTCTCGAAGTCCACAAGGCTGACGGGGCCGTGCTCTATTATCATGGGTAAGGCCTGGCTCCATGCGCTCGTATTGCTGAGCGGCACCGTTCTCGCGGCCCGAGCCGAGGCAGGGCCGGAGCCTGATGGTACGGCGGCCTTCAATCCTCACGATTTCAGCGGCGTGTGGATGAATGACAATACGCTCGACGAGATTCTCAAACGCGAAGGGCGCAAGCGGCTCGATCCGAATGAGCCGATGCCGGCACCGGAAGCGGCACCGCTCACGCCTGCCTATCAGAAGGTGCAGCAGGAGCGGCGCGAGGCCCGCGCCGGGTGGGAAGAGGGGGCGGAAGTCTGTGACTGGCCCGGCATGCCCAAGGTGATGACCTATCCCTATCCCTTCGAGATTCTGCATACGCCGGGGCGCATCACCATGATCTTCGAAGCGGAAAGCCAGGTGCGCAGGATATTCCTCGATCGCTCCGAGCATTTGCCGCCTGAGGAACTCGATCCGAGCTATAACGGGGATTCGATCGGCCATTGGGAAGGGGACACGCTGGTCGTCGACACGATCGGATTCAATGATCACACCGAATTGAGCGGAGGCATCCCCCATTCCGACCAGCTCCATATCGTCGAGCGGTTCCATTATCTCGATGCGGACACAATGCAGCTCGACATGGCGCTGAACGATCCGCTTGCCTTCACGCGGCCGATCGAGCTGAAGCTGATCTATGCCAGGCGCCCGACCTGGCGCATTCGCGAATATAATTGCCTGCAAAACAATCGCGATGCCCCCGATTCCCAGGGCAAAAGGACCGCGGGGGTTGTTGCGCAGCACGATTAGGCTGGCTGATCCGGGGGCTGCTCTGCGCAATTTCTCCCTGCGGTGCAGCCAAAGCACCTTCTGTTGGATCGAAAGCTAATCTATAGCAGGCTACCCAATTGCGAACGTGGTCGGGATTGGGTTGAGGCGAGCGAGCGGTATTATGCCGCCGGCCAGAACGGATCGGAAGAGAGGATAATCGAATGGCTTTTTCACGCCGCAATCTGATGCAGGCAGCCGGCGGGCTGGGCACTGCCGTTCTGGCTCAGCGGGTGGCTGCGCAGACGCCTGCTTCCACCATGCCGGTGATCGACGTTCATACACATATGTTTTCCAAAGGCTGGGTCGATCTGGTGCGGGCCAACCCCGATCAGGATACGCGGATCGTTCAGGGCCAAAAGTTCGAGGAGGTCGATTATCTGGGCCAGCGGATCATCCGCTTTTCGCCCGAGATGACCGATTTCGATCTGCGGATTCGCAATATGGATGCCGCAGGCGTCGATGTTGCGCTGGTCAGTCTGACCACGCCGAGCGTGTTTATCGGTGACGAGCGGGTCAGTCTTGAACTGTCGCACCGCATCAATGATGATTTCGCCGAGGCGCAGGCGCATTATCCTGATCGGCTGCGCTGGTTCGCCGCGCTGCCCTGGCAATATCCGGACAAGGCCATCGCCGAATTGCGCCGCACGAAGGATCGCGGTGCGATCGGCGTGGGGACGACCACCAATGTCTCGGGCAAGCCGCTCACCGATCCGCTGTTCCGGCCGATCTGGGCGGCGATCCAGGACATGCAGATGCCGGTCTTCATCCATCCCACCGTGCCGCATATCGATGTCAGCGCGATGGGCATGGGCGAATACGGTCTGGCCAATACGGTTGGCTTCACCGCCGATACCAGCCTGTGTTTCATGCGCATGATCCTGGGCGGATTCATGGATGAATTTCCGGGCCTGGAAATGATCGCCTGCCATGGTGGCGGGACGATGCCCTTCCTGGCGGCGCGGTTTGACCAGATGTGGCTCAAGGGCACGAGCAGCCGCAAGATCAACAATCCGCCCAGCAGCTATTTCAAGCGCCTGTGGTTCGATGCGATCGTCTATGATCAGCCCACGCTCGAATATCTGGTCGCCACGGTTGGCGCGGATCGGGTGATGTATGGCTCTGACTACCCCTTCCTGATCGGTGACATGGTCGGGGTGCGCGAACGGGTCGACAAACTGCCCGCGCCGCAACGCGATGCGGTGCGCGGGGGCAATGCACGGCGCCTGTTCCAGCTATAGCGCGGGAGAGCAGGCCAACAGCGGGCCTGGCGCGCGATCAGGCCGGCACGGTCGCTATCCGTGAACCTTCCGGGATGGTCCGGGGCGCGGCGTTCAGCGTGTCTTTCGCAAAGCCGGCCGCCTGCTGATAGGCCAGCATAAAGCTGGCGCGTTCCGCGGGCGAAATTACGTCATCGATAGTGTCGAACTCGCCGCCGCAGCGATCCTCGACCATCCCGAGCAGGCCGAAGGGGCCGGCCCCGCGATTGCGCAGGGCGACCTGGCCGATCGGGCCGCATAATTGATCATTATAGGCCTGCAGGGCGCTGCGTGACACGCCGTGATCCAGCAACATGCGCCCGATCACGCGCGCATCGACAATCGCCTGCGAAGCGCCGTTGGAGCCGGTGGGATACATCGGATGGGCAGCATCGCCCATCAGCGCCACCGGGCCATCGATCCAGCTTTCCAGCGGATCGCGGTCGATCATGGGATTCTCATAGACAATGTCGGACTTCGCAAGCAATTCGGGCAGGTCCAGCCAGTCATAGACGAAACTGTCGAATTCATGGGCAAATTCGGACAGTTCAACCTGCCGGAACCAGCCGGATTTGGTCCAGTCATAGCTGGAATCGTAAGTCTTCTCCGCGATCCAGTTGATGTCTGCCAGGCCCTGTTCGTCAGGATGCGAAATCGGATAGAGGACCACGCGGTGGCGGCTGGTGCCCAGGCCGACAAAGGATGACCCGGTGCGGTTCGGCACGCCGCGAGCGGTGCCGCGCCACATGATCGTGCCGCCCCAATGGATCGGCGGCTGGGCGGGGTGCATTTGCGCCCGGACGGAGGAATGAATTCCATCCGCGCCGAACAGCAGCCTGCCCCTGCATTCAGCCGAAGCGCCATCCGCCGTCCGCATCAGCGCCGTCACCGCGCCATCGGCTTCCTTGCGATAGCCGGTGAATTTATGGCCCAGTTTTACCGCATCCGGGCCGAGGCGCTCGATCACCTTGCGATAGAGCAGCATGTGGAACTTGCCCCGATGGAGCGCATATTGGTGCCAGTCATAACCAGCCAGCTTGCCGCGCTGCTCGGAATAGATTTCCTTGCCGTTGAGCCCGACCAGAGCCCATTCGCGCGCAGGAATTCCCACCTTGTCGAGCTCGTCTTCGCCGATGCCAAGATCGTCCAATTCGCGCACCGCATTGGGCTGGAGATTGATCCCGACGCCCAGCGGCCTGAATTCGCGGACGCTCTCGAACACGGTGCAGCGCAGTCCGATCTGTTCCAGCGTCAGCGCCAGGGTCAGCCCGCCGATGCCGCCGCCGGCAATCAATATCCTGTCTTCCTCCAACATGGCGTTTGCCGGCTCCCTCTCGCGCTTTTTCCCCGCCGTTATCGCCTTGCGGACAGGATCGTCTAGCGATGCGGGCAGCGGCAAGCAAATGCCATGTCTGCTGCCTGCGCTGTTACCCCTATTGTCACCCGCGCTGCAGGCGCATCACCCGGGGGCTGCGAAAGTTCGATGAGGGTACCCAGCTCAACTGCTCGTCCATGCGCGAGAACTCCGGAATTGCGGCCAGAAATTCCTCGAACACGATCTGGGTCGCAATCCGGGCCAGCATGGAACCCAGGCAGGCATGCACCCCGCCGCCGAAGCCAAGATGGCGCTTCGGCTTGCGCGCCAGGTTATAGCGGTCGGGATCGGGGAACATCCGCTCGTCCCGATTGGCCGAGCCATAGCACAGCATCACGGCCTGGCCGGCCTTCATCACCTGGCCATGCAGTTCGGTGTCCACGCTCAGCGTGCGTTTGAAGCGCTGGGCAGAGGTGTTGTAGCGCAGCGATTCCTCCATCGCGTCCGGAATCAGCGATGGATCCGCCACCAGTGCGCGCCGCGCCTGGGGGAGATTGGCAAGGTTGAATGCGAACATGCCCAAGAAGCCGGAGAGGGATTCGATCCCCGCCATGATCAGCGTGGTCACGGTGAGCTGCACTTCCTTGTCGAGCAATTTTTCGCCGTCGATTTCGGCGGTGATGAAATTGGACAGCAGATCCTCGCCGGGGTCCTGCTTGCGGGTCTGAACCAGCCGCTCGGCATAATCCGCCATCCAGCGAAAGGCAGCGAGATGGCTCTCGCTCTTTTGCCGGGTCACAGGGTCTGTCTGCACCATCAGCACCGCATTGGCGCGGACCTCCTCTGCATTGTCGCGGGGCAGGGCGAACAGGTCGAACAACAGATCGACCGTCACCTTCGAGCCGAAATCATTCACGAAATCGAAGCTGTCCTGATCCTTGATTGCGGCAAGGTGCTGCCGGCAGGAAGCCCTGGTTGGTTCGATGACATGGTCAAGCGCGCGCTTGGTCATGGCAGACTGGATCAGGGCCCGCAGCCGGTCGTGCCGCGGCGGATCGGTGCTGCCAAGCGTTGCCCCCGCACGGCCGGGAAATTCGTCAATCAGATTGCCCTTGGCGGAACTATAGACCTTCCATGTGGACAGCGCGCGCAGGATATCGTCATAGCGTGAGAGTACCCACATGCCGGCTTCCTCGCTCCAGAAGCAGGGGTGCTCATCGCGCAGCGCCTGATAGGCCGGATAGGGATCGGCATCGATCGCGGGCGCATAGGGGTCAAAGCGAAACACTGGTGATCCTCTCACGGCAATATTTTGCGCCCTTATTGTGTGCCCAAGCCAGGATAGCCACGCAGGATACCCACAAAGACTTGGACATTTCTGTCATTTCGGACAATTCTGCCGGCAACATGAGCGATCGAGAGAAGCTGCAGAAATATAGCCTGTACGGCGAAAATCCGGCCGATATTGCGCCGGAATTCCTGCATATTGAGCCGATCTCTGCCCGGTCAAAATTGTATGATTGGTCCATCCTGCCCCACACCCATCCGGGGATTCACCAGCTGCTCCTGCTCGAAAGGGGATCCGGCCTGTTGTTGGCAGACGGGGTGGAGGCGGCGCTTGCCACCGGCACACTGGTCGCCGTTCCAAGCCATTGTGTTCACGGCTTTCGCTTCGATGCGAATTCGGAAGGCTGGATATTTTCCTTCGCCGCCGACCTGCTGCATGACCGCCGGCTCGAAGCGGTCAGCGGGCCGGGGCCCTTTGCAAGGCGCGGGGCAAGTCTCGCCTCGTTTGAGGCCGGCAGCCGTGATCTGGCGCGGCTGCAATTTCTGTTGGAAGATCTCGCCGCCGATCTGGGCGCACATCCGGGGCGTCAGCTGGGCCACAGGCTGCTGGCCCAGCTGGTTTTGCTGCTGGTTGTGGCAGGTGAGCTGCTCGACACTCCGGCCCGCAGCGAGGCGCCCGGGCGAAAGGAGGCGCTGGCACTGCGCTATCGCAAATGCGTCGACGCGCAGTTCAGGATGGGCTGGTCTGTGGCGGACTATGCGCGCGCGCTGGGGACCACCGAAGCGACCCTGAACCGCGCCTGCCATGCGGTTCTGGACAAGCCGCCGGGCGCGGTGGTGCAGGATCGCCTGCTGCTCGAGGCGATGCGCCAGCTTACCTATAGCAGCGCCAACGTCAGCCAGATATCGGGCAGCCTTGGTTTCAGCGATCCGGCCTATTTCGCGCGTTTCTTCAAAACCAAAACGGGCATGACTGCGACCCGCTTTCGCAAGCAGCGGGTCTGGCTGGCTGGCCCGGATTCGCAGGCTGCGGACAGTGCGGCTCGCAGCGCAGCGGCAACAGATTAAACTGTCCCATTTCGCTTTGCGGCAAACCAAGTGTTGAATAATCAACAACCGCGTTCCATCGTCCATTCGCGCGATTCGCAGGACTGATCGATCGATGATCGGGGGACCGTGACAGCACGGCGCAGGGGAGAGACGATGGATAGCAACGAAGAGCGGATGCTTTCGCCCGGTTATCGGCGCTTGTTCGTCGGTGTCGTTTCGCTGACGGCGGTGTTCAATTTCGCTGACCGCGCCGTGTTTGCCGCGCTGGCCCAGCAGATCAAGGTCGATCTGGGGTTGACCGATTTTCAGCTGGGCATCCTGCAGGGGCTCGCCTTCGCCTTTCTCTACGCCTTGCTGGGCCTGCCGATCGGGCGTTTGGCCGAGCGGGCTTCGCGCACGCGGATCCTGGCGGTCGCCATCACCTTGTGGTCAGCCGCAACGATCGCTTGCGGCTTCGTCTCCAGCTTTGTCCAGCTGGTGCTTTGCCGGGTTGGCGTGGGCATTGGCGAGGCTGGTGCGCAACCGGCCACGGCATCGCTGGTCGGCGATCATTTCCCGCGTGAGCGGCGCGCGTCGGTGATGTCGCTGATTCTGCTCGGGTCACCGATCGGAACCTTCCTGGGCGCCACCATCGGCAGCTGGATCGCTTCCGCCTGGGGCTGGCGGGTGGCCTTTCTTGCCCTGGGCCTTCCCGGCCTGCTGGTCGGATTGCTGATCGTGCTGCTGCTGCGCGAACCGCGCCGCGGACTGGTCGACAATATTCCGCCCAAGACCACGCCTCCGCCCGATTTTGCGGCCTTTATCAAGGCGATCCGGCGCAAGCGCGGGCTACTGCTGGTAATTCTGGGCGGCTCGCTGGCGGGCTTCGGGATGACCTCGATTTCGCAGTTCCTGGCGGTCTTCCTGATCCGCATGTATGAAATGCCGGTCGCCTATGGCGGGACGCTCTATGGCGTCATTTCCGGCGTATCGCTCGGCATCGGGCTGCTGGTCGGTTCCTTCGGGACCGATTGGCTTGCCCGGCGCGGTGACAAGCGTTGGCCCGCATGGGGCGCGGCGGCGGGTCTGCTGGTTGCGCCGTTCCTCTATTGGATGGCGTTCACCACCCGCTCGCCTTATCTGGGAACACCGCTACTGATCCTGGCGGGATCGGTGCTGCTGCTCTATTATGGGCCGACGCAGGGCCTGATCCAGAACATGCTCGAACCGCGGATGCGGGCAACCGGGGTTGCCCTGTTTAGCATCCTTTACACCATATTCGGCTATGGCCTGGGGCCAACCTTCGTGGGCTGGCTGAGCGATCGCTTCGCCGGGCAGAGCTATACCGGAGCGGGCGATTATCTCGCGCAATGCCATGGCACCAAGGCGGCGCTCAGCGCGCATGCCAGTTTGCCCGATCCCTGCGCCACTGCCGCCACTTACGGGGTCCAGTCTGCCTTGATGACCTCGGTCTGTGTGTTCTTCGTGGCAGCCTTGTGCTTCCTGCTGGCCTCGCGCAGCCTGCGGCAGGACTATTATGTGGTGGGTGAGGAACTGTGAGCGCGAGCGGGGGCTTCAGGGGCTGGTTTGCGGATTATCTTGCCGCGTTCAACCGGGCGGATTTTGACGCTTTCAGCGCCCATTACGCCGATGATGTGATTTTCGATGGCCAGGCGGCGCAGGTCATCGGGCGCGATGCGATCGTGGAATTCTACCGCAAGGTGCGCAGCTATCTCGATGAGACGGTGGAGATATTGACCTTTGTCGGCGCCCCCGATGAACGGCGCATCATTGCCGAACTGCAGACCACGCTGGTCGCGCTGCGCGATTGGCCGGACATGCCCACCGGGCCGATGAAGCAGGGCGATGTGCGGCAAAGCGTGAACATCGTGGTCTATGATATAGCAGATGGCCGCTTCACCCGTATACGCACGGCCAATGTTTCGCGCAGTGTGGGAGGGCAGACATGACGCCGGAAGACCGCTTTCGCGCCTATATGGCTGCCTTCAACGCCAGCGACTGGGACAGGCTGGTGCAATTCTACGCGCCCGATATCGCGCTGGTGATCGGCAATGGCACCGAATTGATCGGGCGCGATGCGATTGTGAAATTCTATACCAGGGTCAAATCGCAGGCCAGCCGGACGATCGAGATCGTCGATTGTTTCAGTGACGGAAACCTGCTCGCCGCCGAGCTTGAATCCGAATTTGTCGCGCTGAAGGACATTCCCGATTTTGTCGCCCATCCGATGAAGCAGGGCGATCGCTTCTACATCAACAGTCTGGCGCTGTATGAATTCGCCGGTGAACAGTTCACCCGCATCCGCGCGGCGACGATGAAGCGCGAATACCGCCCGATTTCGACGAGCGAATAGGTGCCGCAGACAGCAGCGCAGCCCGGCTTCAGAGTGGAGCTTTAAGCGGCTTTTGCATTGCCTGCGAACCGGGCCAGTCGAACCCGTCGACCGGTTCTGCCTTGGGCGCGCGGGGCGCGAAAGATGATGCCGCATTGATATCGCCGCCGAGATAACGCGTCTGGGCGGGATAGGCATAGAGCGGCCGGGTACGGATCACGCCGCTTTCCAGCCTGGCCGCTGCAACCACCGTTTCAGGCGCTTCGCCGGCTTCGACCCAGCGCACCATCGCGCCCAGGAAATCCTGATCATAGGGGATATAGCCGCCCGAACAGTGATAGCCGCCGGGCACCAGGAACATGCGGGCAAATTCGCGCGCGGCAGACAGGCCGCCGGCATGTTCGCGCACCGCCTGATAATAATCGAGCATGCCATATGTGCCGGCCATATTGTCAGCGACGCCCTGCCACATCAGCAATTTACCGCCCGCTGCCCGGAACGGTGCGAGGTCGGGATCATTGGCGTCATAGGGGGCGCCGGCCGTCAGCAGCCGGTTGAGGCTCTCGCGGGTAAAGCGCCAGTCGCTCCAGCTGAAATCCGGCGGAAGCTGGCCCTGCAACAGGATATATTGGAGGAAGGATTGCGCGGCGAACTTGCCCGTCTGGGTGGTGGCTCCGCGTCCGATCCAGCCCAGTTCCGCGCCATAGGGCGCGCCGCCGGGGAACAATGCCCGGCCTTCAGGATCGGTCGGCCCGCGATAATAGGCGGTGGCCGCCGCCACCTGCGCCGGGTTCAGGCAGGGCTTGGTGCCTTGCGCCTGTGCCGGGCATTGCAGAATGGCCGGATCGAAGTGGCACTTGCGCGGATCGTCGATCTGGCCGTCGGGAATTCCATCCAGATTGTCGCAAGCCTTGAGCGCTGCGGCATGAAGCAGTTGCACCGCTTCCGGCGTGAAGATCTCGGTTCCGTCGGGGTAGAGGCCCTTCTGGGCTTCCCACAGGAACAGCTGCATGGCGGCCGGCATCGAAACCGATGATCCGGCGACCACGCCATCAAAATCCTTGGGATAGCGCTGCACTTCCATCAGCGCTTCGCGCCCGCCGCCCGAACAGCCGGTGAAATAATTATAGGCCGGCGCTTTGCCATAGAATTGGGCGATCAGCGATTTGGACGCCACCGCGACCGCATGGGTCGCTTTCTGGGCGAATTGCATCAGCAGTTCCGGATCGCCCACCGCCCAGGTGGCATCACCGATGCCGCCGGAATAATGGCCGCCATTATTGAACGCAACCGCGAATGAGCCGCTGCTGAGATGGGCATTGCTGCAGCGCGGCTGGATTGCGCTGCCGATCACTCCGCACAGCCCCCCGCAGCCACCCTGCAGATAGCGGCCGCTATAGCCGGTGAGCGGCAGGCGCAGCTCGAATTCCGTTTGCGGCGCGGCATAGGCCCGCACTACGCAGGCGGCGGGATGATCCGGCGCGGCGTCTTCGAGCTTGGCGGACAGCACGCGAAACACGATGTCTTCGCTTTGCTGCGAGGTGGAGCGCACCAGGGCGCCACAGTCGATCTGGGGAGCCAGCGCGTCCCGGGCAGGCAAGGTGAAGATCGGGGCGCCGCCCTGCGCTGGCTGGGCGGGCTGGGCGCTGACAGGCGCGGCAATCATCAGCCCGGTTGCCAGAACGGCAAGCAGCTGGCCCAGGAAGCGGGGGAGCAGGCGCTCAAGCATAGAAAGCAATCAGCGCCTGTTCCGCACCAAGCGGATCGTTGCGCACTGTCGCGGGGCTATCGAAAATCATCGTCGCTCGACCAGGAATGCGATAGGCGGGCCAGTCCGGCAGACCCGGCTTGTTGGGATCTCCGGTGCGGGCAAATTGCGTCCAATATCCGCTCATGATGCGTCCCAATTCCTTCGCTTCTTCGGCGCGCGGGCTGCCCGGCGGATGGCGCAGGGCGGAATTGTCGAACACCATCGGCACTTCGACCCCGTGATGCGCGCGCAGCTTCCCGCCCTGGGCGGGCGATTGCCAGGCCGCGACATAGGCGAAGACCGGCACATTCGGCAGCTTGGCGCGCTTTTCCGCCACAATCCGGGCATTCTGGCCCATGCCGTCTTCCGTGGTGATGGCGAAGAAGATCTCGCTCGGCGTGGCATCGGGCATCAGCCGCCGGAAGCCGGTGATCAGCGGCTCGGGCTCGCGGATCGGTGCGGGCAGGGCGGCCAGCTTGCTGCCGACCAGAGCCGGCAAGCCAGCCCAATCCACCGTGAAGGCCTCGCTCGGCGGGAACAATACAGTCGTCTCCTGCGCGGCATGGCCCACCAGGATCGGTATATCGGGTGACACCTGCGGGGAATCGCGGCCCAGCGGTACCTGCGGCAGGATCTGGCCGTCTGCGACCATTCCGGGGCCAAGGATCGGGCTGCCATTGGTCAGTCTGCGCAGGCCTGCCAGCAGCTGACCCGGCGGCAAGGCGCGCAGTCCGGCGATATCGCCTGCGGGCAGGTCCATCGCCTTGAAGAAATCGCGCGCAATCTCTTCGCCCTGTTCGGGGGTTTGCGCGGCGGTGCTGAAGCCGCTTTGCAGGATGGCGCGGTGGAACAGGCCCCTGGCCGACGGCATGGCGAGCAATGCGCCCACCTTCGATCCGCCACCCGAATGCCCGAAGATCGTGACATTGCCGGGATCGCCCCCGAATTCGGCGATATTGTCGCGCACCCATTCCAGCGCGGCGACGATATCGAGTTGACCTGGATTGGCGACCGCTTGCCCTTCGTCCACCAGATTGCCGAAATAGAGATAGCCGAAGATGTTGAGCCGGTGATTGAGCGTAACCACCACCACATCATGGGTGCCCGCAAGGTGGGTGCCGTCCGTCACCGGATCGCTGCCGGACCCGACCGACAATCCGCCGCCGTGGATCCACACCATCACGGGGCGCTTGGCTGAGGGATCGGCGCTGGCGGTCCAGACGTTGAGCACCAGCGAGTCTTCCGAAGCGGAGGCGAGCCGCTTGGCATCATCATGCCCCGGATCGGGCAATTGCGGTGCCATCGGCCCATAGGCAGTCGCATTGCGAATGCCGCGCCATGCTGCGGGCGGGGCAGGCGCGCGAAAGCGCAGTTGCCCGCTGGTAGGCGCTGCATAGGGAATACCGCGGAAGGACAGAACACCGCCGTCGGACATCCCGCGCAGCTTGCCATAGCGGGTCGTCACCACGGGGGCCTGGGCGGCAAAGGCACTGGAAACCGGCAAGATGGCGGCAGCGGCGGTGGCCCCGCCCAGAAACAGGCGGCGCGATATCGCGGTCTTGCCCTGGTCTCGTCCGGTCATCGGCTCTCCCGCCCTCAATGTTATGTTATTTTTGCTTTGCTTTTGCTTGATGCCAGCGGGCGGCGGGGGCCCCAGGGCACCCCGCCGCTCTCATGGCGATCAATAGGTGACGCGCACACCCATACGATAGCGGCGTCCCACCGCATCGTAATAAACGGTGTTGTTGTTGCCGTTCCAATAGGGCGGCGGCATCACGTCGAACAGATTGTAGACATTGGCGAAGAGCTCAACCTTCTTCGATCCGTCATCGATCAGATCGAAGGTCACGCCCAGATTGGTATAGAAGCGTGACGGCACCCGGTTGGTGTTGATGCTGTTGGAAAGGGTCACAGAATAACCCGGATCTTCCGGCCCAACCAGCGTGGCATCATATTTGCCGGAAGACAGATAATGCCCCTGCAAGTTGAGGCCAAGCTTGCCAAACTGGAAGTCTGCCGTGCCATCGATCACCCAGGACGGAATGCCGCTCGCGCTGTTGTCACCCGCGCGATCGATACCCGGCTGGGAGCTGTTGGTGAAATCGATCGTGTGAGTTGCCAGCAAGCGCAGATCGAGCGACTTGTCGCCGCCGAGCGAGGTGCCATAGGCCAGTTCGAAATCGATGCCCTTCAGCCGCTGGCTGTTGAGGTTCAGATAGAGATCGTAAACATTCTCAAGCTGGCCGGCGCCATCGCGCGTGATCAGCGCGCAGACTTCGGGGTCGCTCGTGGTGAAGCAGGAATTGACGATATTGACCGCGCCGAGCGTGGCAATCGCATCCTTGATGCTGATGTTGTAATAGTCGGTCGAGAAGCGCAGGCCGCTCAGCGAACCATGCGGCGTCAGCGAGAAGCCGGTGGTGAAGGTATCCGCCTGTTCGGGCCGCAGGTTGATATTGCCGCCGCGGAACGTATGCGCGAAGACCTGCGTATGCGTTACCGGATCGGTGATGGCGGCAAGGCCGGCCACCGGCGTGGTGAACAGCTCAGACGTATTGGGCGCCCGGATATCGCGCGAGCGCGTGACCCGCAGCAGCAGCCAGTCGGCCGGGCGGTAAGTGGCGCCGACCTTCCAGGTTGTGGCATTGAAGGTGCCTTCGGTGGAGCCGCTCTTGTTCTTGTAATGGGCCTGGCGGATCGCGCCGTTGACTTCCAGACTCTGGCCCAATGAACTGTCCTTGAGCAGCGGAACCGCGACTTCGAGATAGCCTTCAGCCACACCCACGCTGCCTTCCGACGGCGTCTGGTTGAACACATAGAAGCCATTGGCCGCCGAAATCGGATCGACATCGATGGTCAGGCCATTGTTGCGGAATTCTCCGCCGGCCGCCACGGCGACAGGGCCGGCCCAGGTGTCGAACGGTTCGCCGCGCACGTTGATATTGCCTGCCGTCTGCGTGAACTTGCTGTTCTGCAGGGTGGTGCCGAAGGCATAGGCCTTGGCCGCCGGGTCCCACTGGTTCTCACCAAGGATGTTGAGCGGCTTGCACGCCGGATCGTCATTGGCAAGATTGCTATCCGCATTCACCCGGCAGACCGGGGTGCCGCCGACGCTGACGACATCGATCGCCTTGGCGAAATTGGCGGTGATGCGGTTGTTGACCGTTTCCGAGTAATAATCGGTGTAGCCATATTGCAGCGAGGCATCCCAATCCCAGCCGCCGCCGAGGTCACCCTTGCCGCCGCCGATCACGCGATAAGTATCGCGTGTATTGGTGCTGTCCATCGTGCCGAAATCATAGCCGAGCTTGCCGATGATCAGCGCCGAGATATTGTTGGCCACCATCGTGTCGCGGATGGATTGCGGCAGATAGGGGTTGTCGACCTTGATATTGTCGCCATTGGGCGTGGGGAAGCCGATGTCGCGAATTTCCGGGCCGGTCGAATGCCCTTCGACATGGCCATAGCTGCCTTCGATAAAGCCGGTAAAGGCCGGGGCGAATTCATATTCCGCGTGAATCAGCGTGTTGTAGCGTTCCACCGGCACTGAGAGCGCCGGATCGCCGAAGAAATAGTTGAGCCCGGCGCCGGTTCCGCCTTCCATGAACAAGGCGCCGATATTGGTGCCATAGGTGAAGGGGACGGGATTGCCGCTGGCGTCAAACTGAATGCCGCCAAACACGCCGCCCTTGGCCGGGGCCTTTCCGCCCGAATTGTTGATCGTTCCGGTGATCAGCCCGCCGGGGGTGAGGCCGGAGGTATGGATATTGGTGGTGATGTTGTGCGCCGGCCGCCCGCCGGCCCCCGGAGTGCCGGTAAGATCGCCAATTTCGTCACTGCAGAAGGTGCGCGTGTAGCAACCGCCAACGCCCAGTTCCTTGTTGTATTCCGCGCCAACGACCACATGGCCGCGGCCATCGGCGAAGCTGGTTCCGGCGGCGAATTGGGCGAAGTAGTTTTCGCCGTCACCGCGATCGGTCACGCCATAGCCGGCCGTGCCCTTGATGCCCTGCAGCTTGGTATCGAGCAGGATATTGATCACGCCCGAAACCGCGTCGGAGCCATAGGCGGCCGATGCGCCGCCGGTGACGACTTCGGCGCGCTGCACCAGCAGCGTGGGGATCATGTTGAGGTCGATCGTGCCGGTTGAGGTGCTGGGCGTGAAGCGCTGGCTGTCGACCAGCACCAGAGTGCGGGATGGCCCAAGACCGCGCAAGTCGGCGATACGTGCGCCGGCATTCGTCGGATAGATGTTCTGGGTGCTGGGCGTGCTGGTCGGCCGGAACGAGGGCAGCTGGGCCAGCGCTTCGCCAACCGTCGTCGAGGCGGTCTTGGCAATCAGGTCGCTGCCCAGGACGGTCACCGGGGTCGGGGCAGTGAAGCCCGAAGCGCCCAGGCGCGAACCGGTCACGATGATGACATCGCTTTCCGCAGGCGCAGCGTCTGCCGACTCGGTATCTGCCGGCGCGCTCTGCGCCATCGCCGGGAAGGCCGGGGCAATGGCGACAAGGAGTGTCGAGGCCAAAAGCAACGGCTTGGTGCAAGAAGCGCGAGATGTGTTGATGAGCTTACTCATGACTTTCCTCTCCTGTAAACTACCGTATTTATTACGGAATTTTCTATGTTGATATGTCGTATCCACAATATTCTGGCGCATTGAAACCTATGCGCCCCGGCCTTCGCCGCCATTCAGGCTGCCCCGCATGATCTGCGAGCGCAGAACCTTTCGGGGCGGCCTGACAGCGTGTTGATTCCTCAACATTGATATATCAACACTGTTGGTCTGGCAATCGAAAATGGGTGGATGAAAATGGATTTGCTCGGTCCTGTGACCGCGCTGCACGCGAGCGACCGGTTGATACGCCCGCTACGCCGGGCTTTTGCGTAGTCTGCCCGCGGTCAGCTTGAGATCGCTTTGGCCATCGCTTCAAGATGATGAGACAGCTCTGATTTCTCTTTCGCCGAAAACGGCCGCAGCATCGATTGGAAAAAGGCCCTTCGGCTGTCCCTGGTGCGGATGAACAGATCCGCGCCTTTCTCGGTCGCGTGGATGATCAGGCGCTTGCGGTTTCCTGTGTCGGGGTGGCGTTCGATCAGGTCTGCGGCGAGCAGCTTGGATACTGCCCGGCTGATCTCCGCCCGGTCGATCTCCGCCGCTGCGCCCATTTCGCTCGCGCTGGAGGGGCCGGACGTGCCGATGAAGGCCAGCACCCGCCATTCGGCCAGGCTCAGCCCGAATTCGGCCTGCAGCTGGCGGGAGGTTTCACGATCGATCATCCTTGCCAGGATCAGCAATCGATAGGGAATATGATCCTGACCGAGCAGGTGCAAGGAGACTGGTGTCGACATGGTGCAGGGGGCTGCCAATCGCCGGCGGTGATTGCAATGCAATTCGGATCGGCCAGTCCAAAAAACACCGCCCGGATCGCATAATCGTTCAGCGCTGAGGCAGTTTACTGGTGATTTGCCGCAAGCTTATTGCCGAGATGCCGCTCGAAGAAATTGACGATCACATCATAGGCATCGCGCGATTCGGGAACATCGGGATTGTAGAAGAAGCCGTGAAACAACCCGTCCCACACGTGCAGTTCCGCGTCCGCGCCGGCCTTCACCATCCGCCCGTGCGAATAGACCGCCGAACTCAGTTCGAAGCCGCGCGTGGCGGTGATGAACAGGGTCGGCGGGAATTTTGACAGCATTTCCAGCGAATTGGCCGGGGCGACCAGCGGGTCCGTGGTATCGACATCGGCAAAATAGGGTATCGGCGGCAAGCCTTTGCCCAGCGGCGGGGGCGGTTCGGCAGGCATGTTGGCTTCGCCGATAGGGGATACGATATAGTCGGAATCGCCGCCGAAGCCGGCACCCTTCTTGATGGTCATGCCGGCGCAGAATACCCCGGCACCGCCCGGCATCGGCAGGCCTTCCTTCTCGAACCAGGCGAGCGACATCCCCACCAGCATTCCGCCCGCAGAGCAGCCATAGATGCCGATGTTCTCCGGCTTGTAGGTCTTGAGCAGCTCGCGATAGACGGCGGCGACATCCTCGCTCGCTTCGGGGAATTTGTGATCGAAGCCTTCGCGGTAATCGATCGTGATGACCTTGTAGCTGCCAAGGCTGGCGATCGGCATGGATTCCAGTTCCGCACATCCCGGATAGCAGCCCATGAAGCCGCCGCCGTGGAGATTGAGTAGGATCTTGTCCTTATGGGCTGCCGTGATCCCGGCGAGCGGGGTGTAGGACAGGCCCTTGACCCCGGCGATCTCGATATCCTTCTTCTCCAGCGGGAACTGCGCCTTCATCGAAACCACAAAGGGTTCCATGAAAAACAATACTTCGCCATCGTTCATCACCTTGGACTGCGGGTTCTGCATGTCCTTGAGATGCTGCGTGATATAGGCCTTGCCTGAATCGCTGAGGAAGCTTGAGACCGGAATACTCATCGGGGGGATGTGCACCGTGCCATCATCGTCCACCACCACAGTGCCGCTGTCCTGCGCCTGTGCCCGCGCCTGGGCGGGCATTGAGGCCAGGCCCAGCAATGCGGCCCCCAAGGCGATCTTTGCCGGGGAAAGGCGGCGCCGGTTTCGCGGGTGATGATCGGTCATGACAGTTCGGGTCCTTGTCTCACTGCTGCGGGGCGCGCTGGCCGGGTGCCGCTACTGCTGCAGATGCTTGTCGAAAAACCGCACGATGAGATCATAGACATCGCGGGATTCGGGAAAGTCGGGATTATAGAAGAAACCGTGGAACAGCCCGTCCCACACATGCAGTTCTGCATCTGCGCCTGCCTTGATCAGCTGGCCATGCGAATAGACGGCCGAGCTGAAATCAAACGCGCGGGTGGCGGTGATGAACAGGGTCGGCGGGAATTTCGCCAGCAGTTCGGGCGAATTAGCCGGTGCTGCCAGCGGGTCCTTCGGATCGACCCCGCGAAGATATTCGATCGGCGGAAGATTCTGCGCGATGGCCGAATTGGCCGGCATGGTCGCCTCGCCCAGCGGCATGGCGGTATAGCCTGAATCGCCGCCGAAGCCGGGCCCGCTTTCCAGGGTCATCCCGGCGCAGAAAATTCCGATTGCGCCCGGCAAGGGCAGGCCTTCCTTGTCGAACCAGGCCATCGACATGCCCACCAGCATGCCGCCCGCGGAGCAGCCATAGATGCCGATGTTCGCAGGCTTGTAGGTCTTCAGCAGCTCGCGATAGACCGCCGCCACATCCTCGCTCGCGGCAGGAAAATGGGCCTCCGGGGCCTGGCGATAGGCGATCGTGATCACCTTGATACCGCCCAGCGCGGCAATCGGCATGGATTCCAGTTCGGCGCAGCCAGGATAGCAGCCGCCGAAGCCGCCGCCATGCAGATTGATCAGGATGCGCCGTTCATTGCCGGGCTTGATCCCGCCGCGCGGGACATAGGAATAGCCTTTCACTCCGGCGATTTCGATGTCCTGGCGTTCGACCGCAAATTGCGCCCTGGCCGAAACCAGATAGGGCCGCATGAAGAAGGGCACCCCATCATCCGGCAAGGCGCGGGAATGCGGATCCTGCACCTGATGCAGATATTCATTGAGCTGGGCCTTGCCCTTTTCGGTGAGGAAGCTCGAAACCGGCACTGTCAGGGCTGGAATATGCACGGTGCCGTCATCATCGACCACCACGGCGGGTTCGTCGCTTGCCCGGGCGCTGGTTGGAAGAGCGCCAGTCAGCATGACGAGCAATGCGCCGATAAGGCCAATGGCCAGCCGGCGCGCGCCGCGTGCGGATATTGGGTGTGCCACCGACGTTTCCTCTCGCATTCGGCCTGTCGGGCCGATTTCTGGCGCCGCCACCATATTCATCCGGGCAGCACTCCCGAGATTTGTAATCGATTGCATATACAATTGTAAATATAATCCTGCCGAATTATTCGCGCTTCGCCAGGATTCTGGGGGGGCGCTGTCAGCGCGATGGCAGGCTGATCGTCACGGCGAGGCCGGGCGCAGCGTCGGCAAGGGCAAGCTGTCCGCCGTGGCCTTCGACGATTGCGGTAACCAGGCTGAGGCCAAGCCCGTGGCCGGGGCCGCTCCGCGCCGGATCGAGCCTGACAAAGCGGCTGACTGCGCGGGCCCGGTCGGCAGGGGCAATACCTTCGCCATCGTCCGCAACGCAAAGCTGGATCTGGCCCGCATCGCTCCAGAGCTTCACCGAAATCCGGGTGCCTTCGGGTGTGTGCAGCTGCGCATTGTCGAGCAGGTTGATCACCGCCTGCGCGGCCAGCTCCCGGTCGCCCTCGATCAGCAGGTCAGGCTCGATCGCGTCGACCAGCGACCGCTTGCCCTCTTCGACGATGGAGCGGTAACTGTCGCATAATTCCGCCACCAGCTCGCTCAGCGAAAATCGCCGAAAGGATTGCCGCAGGCCGCCGCCCTCGATCTCAGAGATGCGCAATATGGCCTGGAACATGCGCAGCAGATGGTCTGTCTGGCCCAGCGCGTCGTGCAAATGCCTTGCCGATGCCTCAGGCGTCTGCACCACTGCCAGCCCGGTTTCGAGCTGGTTGCGCAGCCGGGCCAATGGCGTGCGCAGATCATGCGCGAGGTCGCCTGAAACCTGGCGCAGGTTCTGCAGCAATGCGCTGATCCGGTCGAGCATGGCATTGAGCGACGCGGCGAGTTCGTCGAATTCATCGCCGCGCGGGCCCACCGGGATGCGCCGCTGCATGTCGCTGGCCATGATCTCATCGGCGGCATGGCGGATATGGCCCAATCTTGCGCTGAGATAGCGGCCCAGGATCAAGGCCCCGATCAGGCTCAACAGTCCGATGACCACAAAGGCCACGGCGAAGACCCGCGCGATCGTCGCGTCGAATTCCGTCAGGATCGTCAGATCCTCGGCGACCACCAGGCGCGTGTTGCCATCCAGATCGACGGCCCAGGCGCGGGCGATGTCCGGCCCTTCCAGAGGATCGCGAAAGGGCAGGTCGCTCCAGCCCAGCGGCGGACGGGAGGCGTCGAGCGAACCCGCAACGCGGCGCCCGTCGCGGGTGAATGCCGCATAGAGCAATGAATCCGGATTATTGCCCGCTTCGCGTTCCTTGATGGCCAAGCCAAATTCAGACCAGCCTTCATGATGATATTCATCCACCAGCGCAGAGGATGCATCGCGCATCTGGCCTTCAAGCTCGTCCTGCATCTGGCGATGCGCAAAATGGTCGACCGCCACGCCGAGGATGATCGTCAGCAGCAGGAAGAAAGCGGCATAGGCAAAGGCGATGCGATAGGCGCTGCTGTTGAGCAGGCCGGCTTTGCGCGCTTCAGCCATCGCGCCGAAACCGATAGCCGACGCCGCGCAGCGTTTCGATCAGATCGCGCGCGCCGGCTTCGGCCAGTTTGGTGCGCAGCCGGCTCATATGGGTTTCGACAATATTGGTCAGCGGATCGAAGCTGTAGCCCCAGACATTTTCCAGCAGCATCTGGCGGGTCACCGCCTCGCCCGAATTGCGCATCAGCTCCTCCAGCAGGCGGAACTCGCGCGGCTGCAGCAGGATTGACTGGCCATCGTGAATCACCTGCCGTTGCAGCAAATCGATGGTGGTGGCGCCTTCGGTGATCAGTGTGGCGGGCTGGCCCGACTGGGCCCGCCGACCCAGCGCTGCAACCCGCGCCAGCAGTTCGGCCGGTGCAAAAGGCTTGCCCAGATAGTCATCCGCGCCGGCATCGAGCCCGCTCACCCGGTCTTCGATCCGGTCAAGCGCAGTAAGCAGCATCACCGGGAAACCCAAGCCGTCGCGGCGCCAGCGGCGCAGCAGGTCGAGCCCGCTCTCGCGGGGCAGAAGGATGTCGACGATCGCGATATCGGGCAAGCGTGCGGAAGTTGCGGCGAGCGCGCAAGCATGGTCCGGGCAAAGCACAACTTCGTAGCCAGCGTCGCCAAGACGGGCGGACACAAACTCTCCCAATTCGAGATCGTCCTCGACGACCAGCACCTGCATTGGATGATTTCCCGGACAGTTTACGCGGACATGCCCATGGCGATGCCGCGTCGCAACATTACATTTTCCCAACCTTGGAATTGTAACAAATCGGCAACCTCTCCGTCATGAGGCGCGCCTACCGCCCCGGCAACTTAGTATCAGTTCCGGGGGTTACCACATGAAGATCCGCACGTTCCATCGTTCCATTTTGCTGGCGAGCAGCGCGCTGGCAGTGGCGGCATCGACCTGCGCCCATGCAGAGGAAGCGCCTGCGCCGAACGATAGCGCAATCGCCGAGGGATCTGACATCATCGTGACAGCAACGGTCGCGAACGAGATCGCGCCGGTAACGTCATCGCTCCATACCACGCAGCCACAGGCGATCGTTTCGCGCTCTTTCATCGAGGATTCGCTCCCCGCCACGGCCGACTTTAACGAGCTGGCGCTGATCACACCCAGCTTTTCCAACACCGGCGGCGATGGCGGCATGGGGATCAGCGAGTCCAAGGGCCAGCTGCGCGGCTTCCAGGACGGCGATTACAACATCACCTATGACGGCGTGCCGTTTGGCGACACCAATGACCCCACGCACCATTCGAACACCTTCTTCCCGTCGGACACGGTTGAAACCGTGGTGGTCGATCGCGGGCCGGGCAATGCGTCCAATCTCGGCCAGGCCACCTTCGGCGGCAGCGTGAACCTGTTTTCGCGCGCGACACGCGAAGATATGGGCGCTTCGCTGCGGGCCTCCTATGGCACGTTCAACACCTTCCTTGGCCGCGCCATGCTCCAATCAGGTGCGATCGACTCGCTGGGCGGCACCGAGATTCTGCTCGGTGGGCAATATGTTCGCACCGACGGTGCCCGCACCCTTTCGCCCTATCACCAGACCAATCTGTTCGGCAAAGCGGTCATTCCGCTCGGCATGGATGTGAAGCTCACGCTGCTCTCGACCTACAACAAGAACCACTTCAACCAGCCGGACAATGATGGCCCGACACTGGCCCAGGTGGCATTGTACGGCAAGCATTTCGGGCTCAATAACGACCCGACGACGCCGCAATATCAGGGCTATAATTTCACCAACAAGACAACCGACTTCGAACTCGTCAAGCTTGAGGCCGACCTTGCCTCCAATGTGCGGATCGAGAACCGCGCCTATACCTATTATTACGACAACCAGACGGTTTCGGCTGCGGATACCACCATTGCGGGCGGCGCTGCCAATGTGACCAAGAACCAGGACAAGTCGTCGAATATCGGCCACATCCCGGGTTACACCAAGCTCAACAGCTACCGCACCTATGGCGACATCCTGAAGGGCATGTTTGATTTCGGGCCCGCGACGCTGACGGCTGGCGTGTGGCACGAATGGAACGTGACGCATCGCAAGCGTTATCAATATGATATGACCGCAGGCGGGCCAGATGCCATGGCCTATGACTGGAACCAGAAGATCAAGGACGCCAGCGGTGCGACGCTTGGTTACAGCTACATCAATTACGATCAGGATTCGACCGGCCATCAGACCCAGCTCTTCGCCGAGCTGGAAGTGCGCCCGGCCGAGAATCTGAAGATCACGCCGGGTATCAAATATCTGACCTTTACCCGCAACATTGACGCGCTTGCGAACCAGAAAACGCATCTGCCCGCTCAGTTCCACGCCAACTGGACCCAGACGCTGCCCTTCCTGACGGTGAATTACCAGCCGAGCGATGATCTGTCGGTCTATGCCCAATATGCGCGCGGCTTTGTCGCACCGCCGCTCAGCGTGCTCTATAATTTCGATCCGTCGAACAACACTGTCGAGCCCCAGATATCAGACACTTACCAGACCGGTGTGGTGTACCACGGTGCCAATCTCTCGCTCGACGCCGATATCTATTATATCGACTTCAACAACAAGTTCGCGAGCAAGAAGGTCAATGGTGACACAGTCTTCTACAATGCGGGCGGCGTGGTTTATAAGGGCATCGAAGGTCAGGTGACCTACGCGTTCGGCAATGGGCTGGCCTTGTTTGCCAATGCCTCGCTGAACTACGCCAAGAGCAAGGACAGCCCGCATACCCAGATCGCCAAGGCGCCAAAGGCGACTGCGGCTGGCGGCATCCTCTATAAACAAGGCCCGGTGAAGTTCTCGCTGATCGACAAATATATCGGCGTTCAATATGCGGATGATTCTGAATCGCCGGATTACCGGGTGTCCGCCTATAATACGACGATTGTCTCGGTCGGTTATGATTTCGGCATCTTCGCGATCGAGGGCACGGTGTCCGACCTGTTCAACAGCGAGAAGATCACCTCGATCGATATCAACGATGGCCCGATCAATGACCAGTATCACTTCCAGCCCGGCCGCGAGGCCAGCATCAGTGTTACTGCAAAGTTCTGACGCGCAAGCGTCGGGCCGCTGATGCGCGCAAGTGCCCCTTTCCGGTCCAGGTTATGGGCACTTGCCGCATCAATGGTGCTGCTTCCCTGTGCGGCGCAGGCTGCGGACCAATCGGGCGGCCAGATCGAGTCCGCCTATGTCGAGCTGGGGCCTTCAGGCACGGTTCTGGCGCGGGCGATCACGCGGGATACCACCTGCCCCGCAGTGCTGGTGGATGGCGCAAGCCTGCCGATGAGGGTGCGCGCTGGTCCGGCAACGGAACCGCAGCGCCCGACCCGTTCAACCCCTGAACTGAGCAAACCCTCCGCTTTCCCGGTGCTGACCTGCGAGGCAGCGCTGCCGCCAGATGCCCATAGCGCCGAAATCGGCGGCCGGGCTCTGCCACTTCCGGCCAGGGAAGTCAGGCGGATCGTGGTCATCGGCGATACCGGTTGCCGCCTCAAGGCGAGCGATGGTGCCTATCAGGCCTGCAACGATCCCGCTGCCTATCCCTTTGCCGCGATCGCCGCGCGCGCTGCGGCCTGGAGGCCTGATCTGGTGATCCATGTCGGCGATTATCTCTATCGCGAAAATGCCTGTCCGGAGGGCAATCAAGGCTGTGCCGGGTCTCCCTGGGGCTATGGCTGGGATGCCTGGAACGCCGATTTCTTCAACCCCGCCGCGGCGCTGCTGGCCGCCGCGCCCTGGGCCATGGCGCGCGGCAATCACGAAAGCTGCATCCGCGCAGGGCAGGGCTGGTGGCGGTTCCTTGAAACCGCGCCACTTACCGCGGAACGCAGCTGCAACGATGCAGCGCAGGATGTGCTGGGCGATGAGGGTGCCAGCTATGCGGTGCCATTGGGTGAGGGCGCGCAGGTCATCATGATGGATGTCGCCAGCGCCGGAATCGATCCGCTGGCCGCAGATGATCCGCATGCTGCGCAGTTGCTGCGCCTGCAGCAACTGCTTGGAAAGCTGGCTGGCGGATCGGAATTCACCTTTGCTGCCGGCCACTATCCCTTCTTGGGAATTGGCGCTCGATTGACCCAGCATGGGCCAGAGATATTTGCCGAGAACCAGGCGATCCTCTCGACCTTTGGCAAGAGTGATCCATCGCTCACCCTGCCGGGCATCGATGTGGTGTTGTCCGGGCATATCCATCTTTGGGAACAGGCCGATTACGGACCCGATCATCCCAGCCAGATCATCGCCGGCATGTCGGGAACGCTGGAAGACGAAGTACCGATCGACGAGACAGCCGCGATCGGCACCCAGGCCGCATCCGGCGCAATCGTCCAGCATTTCGCTGCGGTAAGCCATGGCTTTGGCTTCATGACCCTGGAACGCTTCGATACGCAGCATTGGCTGGTGGAACTGCACAGCGTCGACGGTGCTATCATGCGCCGGTGCGTGATCGATGGCCGCCAAACGCGATGCGCAGTGCCGCCGGAGCCTGCCGATTGAGATCGCGATGTTTCGGTAGCGAGCTTGCAAGGGGTGGGGCAGATTCCGGCAGAACGCCGCTGTCCGCAGGTTTATGCACCGACTCCCATCGCATGCCCGACCGCCCGGTGTGACAGCGCCGTAAATTGAGCTATGAATTGATTATGCGATCAAATTTTCGCGCTTTGGCAATCGGCTTGCTTGCGCTGCAGGTCACAGCTTGCGCCCAGTATCAGGCCGATCCCCTGGCAGACAGTCCGGCGGAGATACCGGCGTTGCAGACGCCGGATACCGCCATATTGACCCGCGATGCCGCGGCGATCGAACGGCCGTTTCTTGCGCCCGTGACGCTCGATTTCTCGGCCCCGCTCGATGCCAATGCGATTGCGGTTCTGGCAGCGCTCGGCAATCCCGATCTCAAGGCGCTGCGCGCAAGAGCCGGGATTGCCGATGCGCAGGTATTCGCCGCCGGGCTGCTGCCTGATCCGACTGTGAGCCTGGGGATCGATCACATTCTCTCCGGCCCCGACCCGGTCGACAATATCGCCGGCGGGCTGGGCTTCGATCTCAATGCCTTGCGCACGCGGGGCGCGCTGCGGGCAAAGGCTGTGGCTGAAGCCCGCCAGGTGCGGCTCGATCTGGCCTGGGCGGAATGGCAGACCGCCGGCGCCGCGCGGCTTGAAGCGGTGCGGATCCTGGAATTGAGGAAAGGGGTGGCCAATGCGCAGCTCAGCGCCGCCGCTTCGCAAAATCTGCTCGCGCGCTATCTCAAGGCCGCAGGGCGCGGCGATATTGCGCCGGACCAGGTGCAATCGACGCGCATCGCCGCGCTGGATGCCGTCAGCAATTTGCAGAGCCTGCAGACCGATCTTGGCGCTTCGGAATATGAATTGCGCCGCTTGCTGGGGCTGCCGCCCGAATTTGCGCTGAACCTCGCGCCGCAACTGGCGGATGCGCCGGCGGTGTCGGCCCAGCAATTATTTCAATTGGCGCTGGCCAATCGCCTCGATCTGCAGGCCTTGCGGTCCGGCTATGATGCGCAGGAGGCTGCGGTTCACAAGGCGGTGCTTGATCAGTTTCCCAATCTCGATCTGACCATCACCGGTTCGCGCGATACGGGCGACAACAAGCTGCTGGGGCCCTCGATCGGCTTCACCCTGCCGCTGTGGAACCGCAATCGCGGGGGTATTGCGATTGAACGCGCGACGCGCGAGGCTCTGCATGCCGAATATGAGGCCCGGCTGTTCCAGACCCGCGCCGAGATTTCGGCTGCGGTTGCGGCGCTCGATCTTGCGCGCAGGCAGCGCGCGCAGCTGTTGAGTGGGCAGGATGAGATCGAGCAATTCGCCCGCGCCAGCCGCCGCGCGGCGCAGCGCGGCGATCTTGCAATCGCAACCGCCGATGTCGCGGAGCAGACCGCGCGCGATCGGCAATTGCTGCTGATTCAGGTGGAACAGGCCATTGCGGAGCAGACGATTGCGCTGGAATTGCTGGTCGGGACATTGCAGCAGGGCTGGACGGAGAGATGACCTTGAAGAGACTGACCCTCCCGCTTGTGGTCCTGCTGCTTGTCGCCGGATGCAGCAATGCGGCGGATGAAAGCTCGGCTGCGCCGGTCGCGCTGATCAAGACCGCGCAGGTCGGCACCGGAAATCTTGACGAGATGGTGACGCTTTATGGCTCGGCCGAGAGCGGATCGGTCGGGACATTCACCGTGTCCTCGCCGGTCGAGGCCATGGTGCGTTCGATCGATGCCCCAATGGGCAGCAGCGTGGCGCGCGGGCAGGTACTCGCCCGGCTTGCGCCGAGCCCGGCCGCCGCGCTCGATCTCGCCAATGCCGCAGCAGCCGCCACTTCCGCAAATCTTGCCTATGCCCGCGCGCAGCGCCTGCGCGCTGATGGCCTGGTCAGCGATGCCGATGTCGAAACCGCGCGCGAGGCCAAGCAGACCGCCGATGCGACCAGAGCCAGCCTCGCCGGGCGCAATGGCTCGCTGGTGCTGCGCGCGCCGGTCAGCGGCAATGTCGAGGTGATCGGGGCGAGCGCGGGCCAACTGGTTGCCGCAGGGACGGCGGTTGTCAGCATTGTGAAGGATGGAAATCTGCGCGCCCGCTTCGGAATTGATCCGGCACTCGCCCGCCGGGTTCCGGGCAAGAGCTTCGTGGAGGTGCATTCCGCCGGCAGCGCCGCCCCGTTCAATGCCCCGGTGCTGTCCGTTGATCCGGTGGTCGATCCGCAATCCCGGCTGGCCTCGGTCTATGTCAGCATTCCGGCCCAGACCGAGATCGGCGCGGGCGAGAGCCTGACCGGGCGAATATTGCTGGGCAGCACTACGGGCGGGCTGGCAATTCCCTATGCCGCGCTGCTGGACGATGGCGGGCAGCCCTATGTTTATGTGATCGCGAAGGGGCAGGCGATGCGCCGCGATATCGTCGCAGGCCCCAGAATGGGCGATCGGGTGGTGGTCATCTCAGGCCTCAAACCGGGTGAAACCGTCGCGACTGATGGCGTCACCGCGCTGGAAGACGGTATGAAAGTCCGCACCAAGTGATCAGCGGGATCAGCGGGATAATCGCCAGACATGCGCGATCGATCTGGCTGGCGGCGATCCTGCTGACGATCGGCGGACTGGTCGCGGCGACGCGGCTGCCGGTCGGGCTGTTTCCCAATATCAACTATCCGCGGGTGGTCGTGTCGGTCGATGCGGGGGATCGCGATCCGGCACAGATGGAGGCGGAGATCACCCGGCCGATGGAGATCGGCTTGCGCGCGGTCCCCGGCGTCACGCAGATCCGTTCGATCACCAGCCGGGGCAGCGCAGAGGTGGCGCTCAATTTCGCCTGGGGGGACGACATGGTCGCCGCCGCGCAGGCAACTCAGGGCGAATTGGCGACCCTGCTGCCGAGCTTGCCTGCCGGAACCAGCTTCGAAGTGCGCCGATCCGACCCGACGATCTTCCCGGTGACCGGCTTTGCGCTGACTTCCGACACGCTCAGCCCTCAGGCGCTGCGCAATATGGCGGAATTGAACATCCTGCCCGCCCTCACATCCGTGAAAGGGGTGGCCGGGGTCGATATTCTCGGCAGCAGCCCAAGGGAATTCGCGGTCGAGGTCGATCCGGCGCGGTTGCAGTCGCTCGGCATCAGCCTCAGCGATGTGGTGGCGTCGCTGGCCAAGGCCAATACGGTGCGGGGTCTGGGCAAGATCGAGGATCGCCACCGCCTCTATCTGGTCCTGCTGGAAAATCAGGTGGCCGATGCCGCCGATCTCGCCGCGGTTCCGATCAAGGCCGGGTCAGGCGGCACCGGGGTCGCGACGCTGGGGCAGGTGGCGACGATCCGCCCGTCCGCCGCGCCGGTCTTCACCCGGGTGACTTCGGACGGAAAGCGTGCGGTGCTGGTCAATGTGCGGCAGGCGCTGGACGGTGATACGGTGGCGATCGTCAAGGCGGTGGATGCCCGGCTGGAACAATTGCACCTGCCGCCGACGGTCAAGGTCAGCACCTTTTACGATCAGTCTGAACTGGTGGTCGGCGCGGCCAATGCGGTGCGCGATGCGATCCTGCTCGGCGCTTTGCTGGCGGGCATGGTGCTGTTCGTGTTTCTGCGCTCAGGGCGGCTGATGGTAATCACCGGGCTGATGCTGCCCGCTGTGCTGGCGATCACCTGCCTGATCCTGTTCGCGCTGGGCATGAGCTTCAACATGATGACGCTGGGCGGCATGGCTGCGGCGGTGGGTCTGGTGGTGGATGATGCGGTGGTGATGCTGGAGCATATCATGCGCCGCATGCAGGAAGATCGGCTGACCCGGGCGCAGGATCTGCTGCGCGCGGCGGCGGAAATGGGCATGCCGCTGCTCGGTTCCACCATGGCAACGATCGTGGTGTTCCTGCCGCTGGCCTTCATCAGCGGGGTGACGGGTGAATTCTTCAAATCACTGGCGATCACCATGGTCTCTGCACTGGCGGTATCGCTCCTGTTCGCGCGCTTCGTCATTCCGCTGATCGCGGCCAATTGGCTGCGGACCAAGGATGCGGAAGCGGCGGACAAGGCCGGCGCGTTGCTCGATCGCTTCATCACCGGTTATGACCGCTCCGGATCGAAGGCCTTCGCCCGTCCGGGGCGCTTTGCATTTGTGGTTGGTCTGGCCCTGGCATTGGGCGGCTTTCTGGCGTGGCAGAATGTTCCATCCGGCTTCATGCCCCAGATGGACGAGGGCGGCTTTGTGCTCGATTACAAGGCGCAGTCCGGCGCATCGCTGGAGGATACTGACGCATTGCTGCGGCGGATCGAGAAGATCATTGTCGCAACCCCTGAAGTCGCCAGCTATTCGCGGCGCACCGGAATTCAGCTGGGCGGCGGCCTCACCGAAGCCGATGAGGGGGACTATTTCGTCCGGCTCAAGGGCGGTTCGCGGCGCGACATCGAAACAGTGATGTCCGAAATCCGCGGCAAGATCGCCACCCAGGTTCCCGGGGTGGAGGTGGAGCTGATCCAGCTGATGGAAGATCTGATCGGCGATCTCACGGCGGTGCCGCAGCCGATCGAGGTCAAGCTGTTCGGGGATGACAGCACATTGCTCAAGGCTTCGGCAAAATCGGTGGGCGATGCGATCGGGAAAGTGTCCGGTGTTGTCGAAGTGGTCGACGGGCTGCGCGTGGCCGGCGATTCAATCTCGCTCAAGGTTGATCCCGGCGCGGCTGCGCAGCTGGGCCTAGATCCGGCCAATATCGCCGATCAGCTCGAAGCGGCCATCGGCGGGAACGCAGCGACGCAGGTCCGGGTCGGTGCCCAGTTGATCGACGTGCGGGTGCGCGCGCCTGAGGATGTCCGCAGTCAGGTTGCCCAGATCGGGAATTTGCAGCTGATCCTGCCCGGCGGGGGCAGCGTTCGCCTTGCCAGCGTCGCCAGGGTGGCGGTGGAAAGCGGCCAGACCCAGCTTACCCGCGAAGATCTCGCGCCCTTCATCGGTGTGACCGCCCGGCTCGAAGGGCGTGATCTCGGTTCGGCGATGGCCGAGATCAAGACGGTGGTGGCCGGGCTCAAGCTGCCGGCCTCGGTCAGGGTCGATTACGGCGGGCTTTATGCCGAACAGCAGAAGAGCTTTGCCGATCTGTCGCTGGTCTTTGCGGCGGCTCTGCTGCTCAGCGCCCTGCTGCTGACCTTGTTGTTCGAGAATCTGGTCTGGACCCTCTCGGCGATCTGCACCGTGCTGCTCACGGCTGCGTCGGTTATTGTCGGGCTGTGGTTGACGGGCATCGAGCTCAATATTTCCGCGCTGATGGGCTTGACCATGGTGGTCGGGATGGTGGCGGAACTAATCATCTTCTTCCTGGCGGAGATTGACCGCAACCAGCCGCTGACGCTGGAACTGCTGCATCAGGCAGGTAAGAAACGCCTCAGGCCGATCCTGATGTCTGCCATGATTGCGGTGCTAACACTGGCGCCCTTGGCGCTGGGGCTGAGCCGGGGGGCAGGCCTTCAGCAGCCACTGGCAACGGCGATCATATTTGGCCTGATCGCCGCTGTGCCGCTGGTGCTGTTTTTCCTGCCGGCAATGCTGCTGGCGATTTCCAGCCATCCGAGGTTCGGCACGGGCAAATGATCCACCGGTCTGGCGGATGCTCTCAGCGCGTACCCGCAGCCACGCTTGCCAGCCGGTCGAGCAGGATCTGCCCGGCAGGTGGGAAGGATCCGCGCGCACGGCGATAGGCGCAGAAACTTCGCGCCAGCTCGAGCGGCGGCAGGTCGAGAATGGTGATCGCTTCGCGAACCGGGGCCGCCTGCAGGATGGGCTCGGGCAACCAGCCCATGATCGCGGAACCGGCGACCACCGCCATGATGACATCCACCGAATCGGTTTGCAGCGCTACCTCCGGCGGGTTGAAGCCCTGATCGCGCACCAGATTTTCAAACTGCATTCTGGTGGTCGCGCCGGCATGGGCCAGCGCCCAGGACTGCTGCACCACATCGGCCACCGAGATCGCGGCTTGCTGCAGCAGTGGATGATCAGCGGCGCAGAACACCACGCAGCGATCTTCGAAGCGGCCGGTTCCGATCGGGATCGCTTCCACTTCCCGGGGCGGCTGGGTGGTGAAGATGATGTCGGTTTCGCGGTCAGCCAGCGCACGGTCCAGCTGGTCTTCCGAGCCCACCTGCACCTCGATCCGCAAATGGGGCGAGCGGCGCGTCGCATCGGCGACGATGGCCGGCAGCAAGGACCGCGCGACGGATTCGACCCCGCCGACGCGAATGGCACCGCGTTGCAGGCCGCGGTGCGCTTCCATCATTTCCCGCGCGAGTTTGACCTCATGCAGGATCAGCCGCGCCCGGGGCAGCAATTCCGCCCCAGCCGGGGTGAGATGCATGCCGGTGGAATCGCGATCAAACAGGGGATTGCCAAGTTCCCGCTCCAACAATTTGATATGGCGGGATATCGTTGGCTGAGTGGCGTTGAGCGCCTGGGCCGCGCGCCCGACACTGCCATGCGCGGCAACCGCGTCAAAGGCGGCCAGCAGGCGGTGATCGAAAGGCATACATAAAGCGTATGCCTATGTCGAAATTTTGCAATAGACCGAATAGCCATCTTTTGAAAAGAAGGCGCGAAAATTGTAATTTGGGAGAACGGTATGCCCACCGTCCGTGAGGCGACCATGCGCTTGTTGCGTGAATTCGGGATGACCACGATTTTCGGCAATCCGGGTTCAACCGAATTGCCGATGTTCCGCGATTTTCCGGAAGATTTCCGCTATGTGCTGGGGCTGCAGGAGGCCATCGTGCTCGGCATGGCGGATGGCTATGCGCAGGCCAGCCGCAACGCCGCCTTCGTTAATCTGCACAGCTCGGCCGGCACCGGTAATGCGCTGGGCAATCTGTTTACCGCCTATAAGAACCAGGCACCGCTGGTGGTCACCGCTGGCCAACAGGCACGCTCGATCCTGCCGTTCGAGCCCTTCCTCCATGCCGAACGGGCCACTGAATTTCCCCGGCCCTTCGTCAAATGGACCAGCGAGCCGGCCCGCGCTGCCGATGTGCCGCTGGCGATTGCGCGCGCCTATTATGAGGCGATGACGCCCCCCTATGGGCCGGCTTTCGTCTCGGTGCCGGTCGATGATTGGGATGAGGAGTGCGACTGGGTCGATGCGCGCAGCATCGCCACCACCAATCCGGGCGATCCCGGCGCAATCGCGCGGCTGGCGGCGGATCTGGCAGGGGCGCAGCGCCCGGCGCTGGTGCTTGGAGCCGGGACCGCGCGCGATGGCGCCTGGGACGCGCTGATCGAACTGGCCGAGCAGCAGTCCGCAGCGGTCTATGCCGCCGTCTATGCCAGCCGCAACGTTTTCCCCGAAACTCATCCGTTGTTCCAGGGCTTCCTTCCGGCGTTTCGCGAACGTCAGGTCGCGATGCTGGAGGGGCATGATCTGATCGTCACCCTGGGCGGTCCGCTCAATCTCTATCACGCCGAAGGCGCTGGCCCGCATGTGCCGGCAGGCGCAAAATGCTGGAATGTCAGCGATGATCCCGGGCAACTCGCCTGGGCGCCGCAGGGCGATGCGATCCTGGGCAATAGCCGGCTGATTGCCGGTGCTTTGGTGCAGGCCATGGCCGTTTCGAAGCGTGCCGCGCCCGAACCGCGTGCGGCAGCCGCTGCGCTCGATATGCGGGTGTTTGATGACCGGCTGGCCCTGCAGCGGATCGCCGCCGCCCTTCCGCCCGGTGCGATCGTCGTCGAAGAAGCGCCCAGCAGCCGCTCGGCGATGCAGGATCAGCTGCGGCTCGAACATCCGGACAGTTTCTTCACCACCGCCAGCGGGGGGCTGGGTTACGCCATGCCCTCTGCGGTTGGGGTGTCGCTGGCCAGGCCGGATCAGCGCGTGGTTGCGATCATTGGGGACGGGTCGGCGATGTATTCGATCCAGGCGCTGTTCACCGCCTTTCAGGCAGGAGCGCCGATCACCATCCTGATCATGAATAATCGCCGCTATGAAGCCTTGTTGAGCTTCGGCCGGGTGTTCGGGATGCAGCAGGTGGTCGGCACCGATCTGTCGGGGCTCGATTTCCTGGCGCTGGCCAAGGGCCAGGGCATCGCCGGCGGGCAGCGGGTCGACAATGCCGCCGATCTTGATCACGCCCTGGCCGGGGCATTTGCCGCCAGCGGCCCAAATCTCATTGAAATCATGGTCGATTAGGTAACCCTGGGGAATCCGATGAACCAATATCGCTTGAAGGATCTGATCGACGATCGCCCGGATGACGGCGTGTTCCAGGTCAGCCGCACCATGTTCAGCGATCCTGACCTGTTCGCGCTGGAGATGGAACATATCTTCGAAGGTGGCTGGGTTTTCCTTGGTATGGCGAGCCAGGTTGAGCAGCCGCATGATTTCCTGACCAGCCATATCGGCCGGGTCCCGGTGATCATCATGCGCGATGCCGCCGGCGAATTGCGCTGTTTCCTCAATGCCTGCCCGCATAAGGGCGCGCGGATCGCTTCGCAGCATTCGGGCAACGCCAAGCTTTTTGTCTGCCCCTATCACAGCTGGACATTTGCCAGTTCGGGCGCGTGCAAGGCGGTCAAATGGGAAAAGGCCGGCTCCTATGGCGCGGGCTTCCTCGGTGCCGATCACAATCTCGTGCCGATCGCCAAATTCGGCGAATATCGCGGCTTTCTGTTCGGCAGTCTCAATCCTGACAGTCCCGCATTGGAAGAACATCTGGGCGAAGCGCGCGGGATTCTCGATCTGGTGGTCGATCAAAGCGAACAGGGGCTTGAACTGGTGCCGGGCCGGGTGCGTTTCACCTTCTCGGCCAATTGGAAGATGCAGGTCGAAAACTGTTCCGACCAATATCATTTCACCTCCACCCATCCGAGCCTGATCAAGGTGCTGGAACGGCGCGGGCGCGAACAGAGCAAGGCGGTGGTCGAATCCTCGCTGAGCAGCGCGGATTTCTGGAAGGGCGGCGACGATGCGATCGTGGGCGGATCCTACAGTTTCCGGCATGGCCATGCCGTCGCCTGGGGGCGGATGGACCCCAATCCCAGCCTCGCCTTGTATGAAAGCTATCCCGCGCTGGTCGAACGATTTGGCGCCGAGCGGGCCGGCTGGATGTATAATATGCGCAATCTCACCGTTTTCCCCAATATGCAGGTGGCGGTGAACGCTTCCACCCAGCTCAGGATCTTTCGCCCGATCCGTCATGATCTGACCGAAATGGAGACCTGGTGCCTGGTGCCGAGGGGCGAAAGCGCCGAGGCGCGGCGCCTGCGCATTCGCCAATATGAGGATTTCTTCAACCCGACCGGCATGGCGATCGCAGATGACAATGCGGTCTATGAGGAATGCCAGAGCGGGATGAGCGCGCAGGACAGGCCCTGGCTGCAGGGCCATGCACGCGGGCTCACCGCAACGCGTGAGGGCGGGGACGCCTTTTCGCAAGTGATCGGGATCAAGCCCGAACGCAGCATCAGCGGCACTTCGCAGCTGGCCGACGAAACCCTGTTCCAGAGCTATTATCGCGGCTGGGCCGAACGCATGGCACAGGTGCTGGTATGACCGCGCTGACCCTGCCCGAAGCCGAAGCGGTGATCTATCGCGAGGCGCGGATGCTCGACGAGCAGCGCTTTACCGAATGGCTCGAGCTGTTCACAGAGGATGTGCTCTACTGGATGCCGGCGTGGAAGGACGATACCACCCGGTCCAGCGATCCCGATCGCGAGCTGTCGCTGATCTACTATCGCGGCAAGGATAATCTGAAGGACCGGGTCGATCGGATGACCTCCGGCCTCTCGCCGGTCTCACGCATTCTGCCGCGCGTGGTGCACAGCGTGACCAATGTCATGATCGACGAGGCCGCAGGGGATCGGGGGACGGTTTTTTCCAGCTTCGTCACCCATGCCTTTGCCCCGCGCACGGATAAGGTCTCGGTCCATTTCGGGCAATATCAGCATGGTCTGGTAAGGATGGATGGCAAGTGGTTGATTGAACGCAAGATCATTCACCTTGCCAATGATCTGATCCCCACCGTGCTTGACGTCAATGCGATCTGAGGGACTGACATGAACAACGCCCGGCAGATCGAAACCGTCGTGATTCTGGGGGCGGGGGCCATGGGCTGCCTGTTCGCCGCGCGCTTTGCCAGGGCGGGCGCGAAGGTCACGCTGGTCGATGTGAATGAACAGCGCCTCGGCACTATCGCGCGCGACGGGCTGGTGCTGATCGACAACGACGGAACCAGCCAGCTGCATCCCGCCGCTGCGCTGGCGCATCAGGTGGCCGCGCCGGTGGATCTGGTGGTGTTGTTCACCAAGAGCCTTCACAGCGCTGCAGCAGCGGCATCGGTGGCGCATCTGGCGGGCAGCGGGACGATTGCCCTGACGCTGCAGAACGGGCTCGGCAATGCCGAAACCCTGGCCGAAGTGTTCGGCGCCGACCATGTACTGATGGGCACCGCCCATGTCCCTGCAGAGCTTGAACCGCCCAATCGGGTGATCTCGGAAGGCTTCGCCCATGTCCACCTTGGTGGCTTTTCCCAGGCTGCCCAGCATCATGCGGGGCCGGTGGCGGAGCTGCTTGGCAAAGCGGGATTTTCGCCGGTCATCGCTGAGGATGCCCCTGCGGCGGTCTGGTCCAAGCTGGCCTTCAACGCCGCGCTCAATCCGCTGGCATTGGTGGCGCGCGCGACCAATGGCGAGATGAACAATGAATGGGGGCGGCGGATCGCCCATGGGATCGTGGCCGAAACAGTCGCGGTCGCCGCAGCAGCAGGGATTGCGCTGGATGGCGCAGAGATCACCGCCACGGTGGACCAGGCGCTGCTGGAACATGCCTCGCACAAGGCGTCGATGCTGCAGGATTTCGAGGCCGGTCGTCCGACCGAGATCGAGTTCATCAATGGCGCGGTTGCCAGGCAGGGTGCGCAGCTTGGGGTGGCGACTCCGGTTACGGCGACTCTGGCCGATCTGGTGCGCTTTGCCGAAGCCAAGGCGGCGGGCTAGGCCTTCGATATTCAGCTGATCCCTGGATTTGCAGCGGTCCGCCCGCTCGGTTGCCCGCCACATTTTGGCCGGGCAGCACAGGCGCGGCTTTACACTCCCCAGGCCCTGTGATCTTTTCCCCGCACACAATGAGAGGGCGACTCGGAATTCCGCGGCCGCTTGCGGGAAAGGCTGGCTGATGACGGATACCGGAAGGGGCGACGGGGCGGCTTTGCGCCGGCGCGTCGAACGCAAACTGTTCCTCTGGCTGATCACCCCGATTGCCGGGATCACCTTCGTCAATTCGATCGACCGGGTGAATATCAGCTATGCCGGCAGCGCCATGTCGGCCGATCTCGGCATCACTCCGGACCAGTTCGGGCTTGGGGTCAGCATGTTTTTCCTCGCCTATCTGCTGTTCCAATATCCGCATGCCTGGTTGCTGCGGGTGGTCGGCATCCGCCCATGGATTTTCGTGTCGATGCTGCTGTGGGGCCTGTCGGGTCTGTGGATGTCGCGGATCACCAGCGTGCACGAATTCTATGCTGCCCGTTTTCTGCTGGGCGTGGCCGAAGCCGGTTTCGCGCCGGGCATGACCTGGCTCATCTCCCGCTGGACGCCGCCCTCGGCACGCGCAAGGGCGCTGGCCGGGGCGCTGGTCGCGGTGCCGCTTTCGATGGTCCTTGGCGGCCCGCTGTGCGGATGGCTGCTGGGCGTGGGCAATCCGCTCGACATCGAATCCTGGCGGTTCATGTTCCTGATGCTGGCCGGACCCAATTTCCTGCTGGCCTTCGTCGCGGCGATCTATTTCGTGGACCGGCCGGATCGGGCGCGCTGGCTCAAGCCTGACGAGCGGGCCTGGCTGGATGCGGAAATGTCCAGTCAGGTCGAGACGCTCGCCGCTCCGGCGGTGCCCATGCGCGACATCCTTCGCGATCCCTGGCTGTGGCGCTGCTGCATTGCCTGGCTGCTGGTGATGACCGGATCTTACGCCTTGGCCTTCTGGCTGCCGCAATTGGTGCGGGGGCTTCAGGTGGGGCAAAGCGAGCTGGGTATCGGGACTCTCAGCGCACTGCCGCTGCTGGGCCTCGCGATCGGCCTGATGGTCAACGGCCACCGCTCCGACCGGACGGGTGAGCGCCTGCTGCATGTCGGCATCCCCAGCGCCATCGCCGGGCTCGCCATGGTCATCGCGGCGCTGCTTCCCACCGGCTGGCCGGTGCTGGCCCTGCTGGTTGTGGCGGGAACCGGCATCGGCGCGGCTCAGGGCGTGTTCTGGGCGGTGCCGGGCGCAGTCAGGCTGGGCGGGGACAGGGTTCCCGTTGGCGCGATTGCCCTGATCAGCATGTTCGGCACCGCGGGCGGGATAGTCGGCCCGTGGCTGACCGGAGTGCTGCTGGCGAGCAGCGGCAGCTTCTCGCTGGCAATCGCGCTGCTCGCCGCGCTGCTGGTGATCGCCCTGTTTGTGATCGGTTTTGACCGCAGCGGGCGCATTCGCAGCAATGACAAGGCGGGAGAGGCAGGCGCATGACAGACAGGCTGACGGCAGCGGACCGGATCGACATCCAGGATCTGCTCCATTCCTATGCCTGGGCGCTGGACACCGGCGATGCGGAGCGCTTCGTATCGATCTTTGCCGAGGATGCGGTGCTGCTGTGGGATTCCTTTGAAACACCCTTCACATGGACCGGTCACGCCGAACTGCGGGCATTTTGCGAGGATTTCCGCAATTTGCCCAGCACCGCCGGCCGCCAGCATCATGTTTCCAATGTGCTGGTCGAGGGCAGCGGGAACGAAGCGCGCGCCACCGCCTATGTGGCGGTGATGGTGAGGCAGGAAGATGCGCCACATCCCACCACCGTAATGGGCTGGTATGATGATGCATTCCTGCGCACGGCGCAGGGCTGGAAGATCGCGCGGCATGTCATCCGGGATTGGAACGGGCCGGTGCTGCATCGGCTTGCCGGGCAGGATGGCCAGCGCGTCGGGCGCGCCAGCCCGCCGTTCCTCGACGGTTTCGGCAGGCGTCCATGAAGGCACCGCGCAGTCTGACCGCGGGGCCGCCAGAAGGCCTTGCGCAGGACGAGGCTGACTTCATCGTAGTGGGGGCGGGCAGCGCAGGCTGCGTGGTCGCCGCGCGCCTTTCCGAATATTCCGATGCCCGGGTGCTGCTGCTCGAAGCGGGCGGCAATGACAATCATCCGCTGGTGTCCGCGCCGCTCACCTGGATGCAGGTGATGATGATGCCGCGCTTTGGCTGGGGCACGATGAGCGATCCCGATCCGCATATGGATGGCCGGGTCCAGCACCTGCCGCGCGGGAAGGTGCTGGGCGGTTGCAGCACGATCAACGGCACGATGTATATCCGGGGCATGGCCGCCGATTATGATGGCTGGCGTGATGCGGGGCTGCCCGGCTGGGGCTATGCCGAGGTGCTGCCCTATTTCAGGCGCGCCGAGAGCAATTGGCGCGGTGAAAGCTCCGACCATGGCGGCGCCGGCCCGCTTAGTGTTACCCCGCTCAAGCCCCATGCGCAGCTCTATCCGGCGTTCATCGGCGCGGCGCAGGAGCTGGGCTATCGGGAGATCGATGATTTCAATGTGGCCGCACCGGAAGGCTTTACACTTCCCGATTGCACGATCAGGAACGGGCGTCGGCATTCGGCCAAGCGCGCCTATCTCGATCCGGCGCGGGGGCGCCGCAACCTCCGGGTCGAAACCGGCGCAATGGCCACCCGGATCTTGATCGAGCAGGGCCGGGCGGTCGGGGTGGAGTTTGAGCGCGCCGGCGTGAAGCGTGTGGTGCGGGCGCGCCGCGAAGTGGTGCTGTGCGGCGGCGCATTCCACACGCCGCATCTGCTGATGCATTCGGGCATCGGCCCGGCGGAGCATCTGCGGGACCACGGCATTGCTGTCCTCTCCGACCTGGCGGGGGTCGGCGCGAATTTGCAGGACCATCCTATCGCCCAGACCTTCTGGGCCGCTGCAAAGCCAGTAACCTTCGACCGTGACCTCAGGCTCGACCGGCTGAGCGCCAATGTCCTGCGCTGGGTGCTGACCGGAAAAGGAACGCCGGCGCAAAGCCCGCTGACCATTCAGGGGTTCCTGCGGTCCGATCCATTGCAGGATCGCGCGGATATCCAGTTCCAGGCGAGCCACACCTCGTTCGATGCGCGGGTGTGGTTTCCATTATGGCGCCAGGGGGCGGGGCACCGGATTTCAACCGGGGCCGTGGTCCTCAATCCTGAAAGCCGTGGGAGGGTGAGCCTTGGTTCCTCCGACCCGCATGATCTGCCCCGGATATTGCTCAATTTCATGGCCGAGGAGCAGGATCGCCGAACCTTGCGCGAAGGCATCCGCTTCACCCGGCGCTTCCTGAACAGCAGATCGGCACAGCAATTTGTCGCCCAAGAGCTCGCCCCCGGGCCGGATGCCGTCAGCGATGACGCGCTTGACGGCTGGCTGCGCTCGACGGTGATCAGCGCCGCCCATCCGGCCGGCACCTGCGCGATGGGGACCGGACATGACGCGGTGATTGATGCGCAGCTGCGTGTGCGCGGTGTCGCGGGCCTTCGGGTGGCGGATTGTTCGGTGATGCCGCGGATCATTCGCGGCAATACCAATGCGCCTGCGATCATGATTGGCGAGAAGGCGGCCGATCTGCTGCTTGGCCGCACGCCGCCGGCCAGCGATGCAGTCTGACCGCGCCGGTCAGCCGGCGTAGAGCCCCGGTGAGACCCCTTTCACCCCGCTCTCCACCTCGAACAAAGCGCCGTCATAGGGTGAAGGCGGCAGGCCAGCGGCAGAGGAGGTGACAAACAGCCGGTCAAGCTCTGCACCCGCGAAAGCGAGATTGGTGATCTGGCTTGCCGGCAGCGGGATTGCGCGATCGAGCTGGCCGTCAGGGTCGAACCGGCTGATGCGCGCGCCTTCCCAATGGGCGACCCACAGATAGCCTTCGGCGTCCACGGTCATGCCATCGGGAAAACCATCAGCCTCGGTGAACTGGATGAATGGCTTGCGATTGGCCACTGCGCCTTCGCTCTGCTCGAAGCGGTAGATCAGCCGCTTGGCGGTGTCGGTGTGATAGAGCCAGCGCCCGCAGGGCGAGAAGGCCGGGCCATTGGTAATGCCATATTCGCGATCCATTGCCGTCCAGCTTCCGTCAGGTGCAAGGCGATAGAGCGCGCCGCTTTCACCCAGGCAGTCAAAATTCATCGTCCCGCACCAGACATTGCCCTGCGCATCGGCCTTGCCGTCATTCATCCGGTTGTCCGGCAGATCGGGTTCGGGAGTGCCCAGCTTTTCAATTGTGAGCGGGTCGAGCGAGATCCGGGCAAAGCCGCTCTGGAATCCGGCGACGAAGCCGCCCTGTTCGCGTTCGGCCACCCAGCCCAGTGGCTCGGGCATGGCCCAACGATCGATCCTGCCATCCTCCAGCGAGAGGCGGTTGAGCGCGGGCGCGAGGATATCGGTCCAATAAAGCGCATTTTCCCGGGCGCTCCACAGGGTTCCTTCGCCCAATTCGTCACGTTGCTCGCGTTCTACCACCCGCCATTGCGGCATCGATTAGCTCCTGCCCCGGGCCGTTAGGCTCAGTGATTGTCGCGCGGCAGCCCGCTGGTCTGGGCGATCCGCTGATATTTCTCGCTGCCCTCCAGGATTGCCCCGGAATCGAGCTGGCCGACAAGCGCGCGCTGGATTTCCTGCCACGGCGTTTGCGAGGCCGGATAGGCATAGCCGCCCGCCGCTTCGAGTGCGGCTCGGCGCTGTGCCAGTTCGGCCTCGGGCAGCAGCACATTCACGGTGCGCGTCTTGAGGTCGATGCGCACTCTATCGCCGGTTTCGATCAGGGCAAGGCCGCCCATCGCCGCTGCTTCCGGGCTGGCATTGAGGATCGATGCGCTGGCGCTGGTGCCTGATTGGCGGCCATCGCCGATGCAGGGCAGGGCGCTGATGCCCTGGGTGATGAGATAGGCAGGTGGCCGCATATTCACCACCTCGGCCGCGCCCGGATAGCCGATCGGCCCCGCGCCGCGCATGAACAGCAGCGATTCAGGCGTAATCGAAAGTGCCGGATCGTCGATCCTGCGGTGATAATCTTCCGGCCCGTCGAACACGATTGCCGGGCCCTCAAAGGCATCGGGATCGTCCGGATTGGACAGATAGCGCGAGCGGAATTCCTCCCCGATCACGCTGGTCTTCATGATCGCGGCGTCGAACAGATTGCCGCTCAGCACCAGGAAGCCGGCATCCTCGGACAGCGGCTGGTCGAAGCGGCGGATGACCCTTTCGTCCATCGATCGTCGCAGCGCGGCAATTATCGCCCAGGGTATGGCCATTGACGGTCAGCGCATTCTCGCGGATCAGGCCGGCGCCGATCAGCTGGGCGACCACCGCCGGCACCCCGCCTGCGCGGTAATAATCCTCGCCCAGATATTCTCCTGCGGGCTGGAGATTGACCAGCAGCGGCACCGCATGGCCGACCGTCTCCCAATCCTTGAGCGGCAGATCGACCCCGACATGCCGGGCCAGCGCTGCCAGATGGATCGGGGCGTTGGTCGAACCGCCGATCGCCGAATTCACCACGATCGCATTGTGAAACGCATCGAGCGTCAGGATATCCGACGGCTTGAGATCTTCAGCGACCATCTCGACGATCCGCTCGCCCGGTGCGATAGGCGACTTCCTGCCGGTCGCGGTAAGGCGCGGGGATCGCGGCGGAGCCGGGCAGCATCATGCCCAGCGCTTCGGCCAGGCTGTTCATCGTGGTGGCCGTGCCCATGGTGTTGCAATAGCCGGTCGAGGGGGCGGAAGAGGCGACCAGCTTGATAAAGCCTTCATCGTCGATCGTGCCGGCGGCCAGCATTTCGCGCGCCTTCCATACGATCGTGCCCGATCCGGTGCGTTCGCCTTCGTGCCAGCCATTGAGCATCGGCCCGACCGACAGCGCGATCGCCGGAATATTCACCGTCGCCGCCGCCATCAGGCAGGCGGGGGTGGTCTTGTCGCAGCCGGTGGTCAGCACCACGCCATCGATCGGATAGCCGTAAAGCGCTTCGACCAGCCCGAGATAGGCCAGATTGCGGTCGAGCCCGGCGGTCGGCCGCTTGCCGGTCTCCTGGATCGGATGGACCGGAAATTCGATCGCGATCCCGCCCGCCTCACGGATGCCTTCGCGCACCCGCTCCGCCAGCACCAGGTGATGGCGGTTGCAGGGCGAAAGGTCGCTGCCGGTCTGGGCAATGCCGATGATCGGCCTGCCCGATCGCAGTTCCTCCAGGCTCAGGCCGAAATTGAGATAGCGCTCCAGATAGAGCGCGGTCATGTCGATATTGTCGGGATTGTCGAACCAGGCGCGCGAACGAAGCTGCTTGTTGGGTTTTTCTGTCATTTGTCATTCTGGCAAGAGCAGGACATCCGGTAGATCATCGCGTGGTGGTAAGGCTTGCCCGGATCGACCTGCGCGGACACGAAATCCGGCTGGTTCGGCGCATCGGGGAATTTCTGCGGTTCGAGCGCGATGCCGTCGCCCATCCGGTAGAGATGCCCGTGTCTTGCCGACATAGGTGCCGTCAAGGAAATTGCCGGTATAGAACTGGACGCCCGGTTCGGTGGTGAGCACTTCGAGCACCCGGCCCGATGCCGGGTCTTCCAGCCGCGCGGCCAGCTGCGGCGTCGCCGTCACACCCTTGTCGAGCGCGAAATTGTGGTCATAGCCGCGGCCGAAGCGGATCTGCTGGTCGCGTCCGTCGCGAATGTCCTGCGCCACCCGGCGCGGCTGTGCGGAAATCGAACGGCGTGCCTTCGACCTGGCGCAGCTCGCCGGTGGGGATCAGATTGCCGTCGACCGGCGTATAGGCCTGCGCCGGGATCGTCAGCAGCTGTTCCAGCGCTCCGCCCGGCGCGCCTTCGCCGGCGAGATTGAAGATCGCATGATTGGTCATGTTGACGATGGTCGGCTTGTCCGTCTTGGCGTCGAAGGTGATCGCCAGCGCGCCATGCTCATCCAGCGCATAGGTGACGGTGACATCGAGCTTGCCCGGATAGCCTGAATCGCCATCGGGGCTGACATGCGCCAGAACCACGCGGGCTTGCGGGCCGCTTTCCATCGGCGATCACCTTCCACACCGCCTTGTCGAACCCGTGGCCGCCGCCGTGCAGCGAATTCGTGCCGTCGTTCAGCGGCAGCTGGATAGGTCTTGCCGTCGATGCGTGAAGCTGCCGCCGCCGATGCGATTGGCATAGCGCCCGACAGTCACGCCGAAATAATTGGGATGGTCGACATAGGAATCCAGATCGTCATAGCCCAGCACGACATCGGCCAGCTTGCCATCGCGATCGGGTGCGATCAGCGATTGCAGAGTCGCCCCATAGGTCAGGATCCGGGCTGAGACGCCATGGTCGTTCGACAGCGTGATCGCTTCGATCACCGTCCCGTCTTTCAGCGTGCCTGCGGTCGACGCTTTCGGCCTGCGCCGCGCGCGCAGCGCCAGGCTGCACGATTGCCGCCACCATGGCGCACAGCGTCGCCGAAACCAGATTTGCCTTGAGCACACTTGCCCTCCCGCTATCGACGCCGTTGACGTGCGCCAGACTTGTTTATACTCCGACAAAATAAGCGGACGCAAGCCATCACAAGGCCTTGCCCGAACTGTCGAGTCGAGGAGGTAAGGGAGCGTCATGGCAAATCCGCAAGCAGCGATCGATACATCCGATCACGCGGCGCATCACGGTAGCTACACCAGGGCCCTGATCCTGCTGGCGAGCCTGTTCTTCATGTGGGGCTTCATCACCGTCATCAACAACACGCTGCTGCCGCATCTGCGCAGCGTGTTCGAGCTCAATTATACCCAGACCACGCTGATCGAATCGGTCTGGTTCATCGCCTATTTCGTTGCTTCGATCCCGTCAGCCAAACTGATCGAGCGGATCGGCTATCAGAAGTCACTGGTGGCGGGGCTGCTGGTGATGGCGGCAGGTGCGCTGGGGATGATGCTGGCTGCCAGTATTCCCTCCTATGGCGTAACCCTGGCCATGCTGTTCGTGATCGCCAGCGGGATCACTCTGCTGCAGGTGGCCGCCAATCCCTATGTCGCGGTGGTCGGCAAGCCGGAGACCGCCTCGTCGCGGCTCAATCTGGTGCAGGCGATGAATTCGGCGGGGACGATGCTCGCACCATTGTTCGGCGGCCTATCTGATCCTCGGTCGCTCGAAAGGCGGCACCAGCGTGGAAGGCACGGTGCTGAGCCAGGCCGAACGTCTGGCAGACGCCCAATCGGTGATCCTGCCCTATGGCCTGGTGGCGGTTGTGCTGATCGTGCTGGCTATCGTCATTGCCCGCTTTCCGCTGCCCGCGATGGGCGGGGCAACGCGGCGCGCGGCCAAGGAAGACCGCAAGAACCATTCGCTGTGGCGGCACCGCAACCTGGTTTTCGGGGTGCCCGCGATCTTCATCTATCTGATTGCGGAAATCGGCGTCGCCAATCTGTTCGTCAATTTCGTCAGTCAGCCCCAGATCGCCGATCTCACCCATGAACAGGCCGGGCGCTATCTCACCTTCCTGTGGGGCGGGATGATGGTGGGGCGCTTTCTCGGCTCTGCGATCATGCAGCGGGTTCGCGCCGAGACTGTGCTGGCAGCCTTCTCGATCGGCGCCTTTATCGTGATGCTGGTGACCGTCTTCACCACTGGCCCGGTGGCGATGTGGGCGCTTGATCTTGGTCGGTCTTTTCCACTCGATCATGTTCCCGACGATCTTCACCCTCGGCATCAAGGGGCTCGGTCCGTTGACCGAAGAGGGATCGGGACTGCTGATCATGGCGATTGCCGGCGGCGCGCTGGTGGTCGTGCAGGGCTGGCTGGCCGATAGCTACGGATTGCAGGCATCGTTTCTGCTCACCGCCGCCTGCGAGCTTTATGTGCTGTTCTATGCGCTGTGGGGCGCCAAGGTGACCGAGGTACTGCCGGACGAACGGCTGGAGTAGTCCGCGCGGATCAGCCGCCTTCGTCCATCACTTCGCGCGTGTCGTCCAGCGCCAGTTCCACCAGCGCGCGCATGGCTTCGGCGGCAGCGACCGGATCGCCATCGGAGATCGCATCGAACACGCGAACATGATCGGGGATCGGATTGCGGGGCAGTGCGCGCGATCTTTGCTTGAACTGCGTCGTCCAGTTCACCGCCGCCCCGATGCTTGATCCCAGCACCTGCAGCGCGTCATTCTTGGTGGCCTGCAGGATCGCATTATGAAAATCGCGATCGGCCGCGCGACCCTGTTCCGTCGCCAGCGAATGGCGGCGCATCAGGGCGAGCGAATCCTTCATCGATTTGAGATCTTCCTTGCTGCGCCGCTGGGCCGCCAGGCTGGCGGCGGCCGGCTCGACAATTTCGCGCAATTCAAACAGGTCACGCACGAATTGCGTATCCGGTTCGCCGGCAAAGGCCCAGGCCAGCACATCGGGATCCAGCAGGTTCCAGCGGTTGCGCGGCAGAACGCTGGTGCCGGCCTTGGGACGGCTTTCGACCAGCCCCTTTGCCGTCAGCACCTGCACCGCTTCGCGATAGGCGCTGCGCGAAACATTCAGCTCTTCGGAAAAAGCGACCTCGCCCGAAAGCTTGTCACCCGGCGCATATTGCCCCGACAGGATTGCCACGCCGAGCTTTTGCGCAATGGCGCCATGCAGCCTGCGGCCAGGCCCGCGCGCTTCCTTGTCAGTTGTCGCGGCGACCGGCGCCGCAGCATGATGTTGCGAGTTTTCGCCCGCCATATGACCAGCCTCCAGATTTGTCCGTAGCAGGAGTGGGGAATGAAAAACACAAAGATTGCCACCGGCATGTCGGTATAATATGTCGGAGTAATAAGGAGCCTCCCATGACCGATGCCAGCGCCGCGATCCGGCGCGCCCCCCAGCCATTCCATTCGCTCGACGCCGCCACGGGTGAGCCCTGCGGCCCGCCCCTGCCGGTCAGCTCGCTCGCCGATGTCGCGGGTGCCTGCCAGAACGCGGCGGCGGCCTTTGCATCCTATCGCGCGACCGATCGCGATCAGCGCGCGACGTTTCTTGAGCGCATCGGTGGAGAGATCATCGCGCTGGGCGACGAGCTGATCGTCACCGCGATGCGCGAATCCGGGCTGCCACGTGCCCGGCTGGAGGGGGAGCGGGGCCGCACCGTGGGCCAGCTCAACTTGTTCGCTCAGGTCGTGCGCGCCGGCAAATGGCTGGGTCTGCGGATTGATCCCGCGCTGCCCGAACGCCAGCCGGCTCCGCGCCCGGATCTGCGAATGCGGATGGTGCCACTGGGGCCGGTAGCGGTTTTCGGAGCGTCCAATTTCCCGCTCGCCTTTTCGACTGCCGGGGGTGATAGTGCCTCTGCATTGGCAGCGGGTTGCCCGGTGGTGGTGAAGGGCCATCCGGCCCATCCCGCGACCAGCGAAATGGTCGCCGGCGCAATCACCCGCGCAGTGCAGCAATGCGGGCTTCATGCGGGGGTCTTTTCGCATCTGGCAGGACCGGGCAATGAACTCGGCACGGCGCTGGTGCAGGATCCGAATATTGCGGCGGTGGGTTTCACCGGGTCGCGCCACGGCGGGCTGGCGCTGCTCAGGCTGGCGCAGCAACGGGCAGTGCCGATCCCGGTCTATGCCGAAATGTCCAGCGTCAATCCGATCCTGGTGCTGCCTGCAGCGCTCAAGGCGCGGGGCGCCGCGCTGGGCGAGGCATTCGTCGCTTCGCTGACAATGGGGGCAGGGCAGTTCTGCACCAATCCGGGGCTGGTGCTGGCGCTGGAAGGCGAAGGGCTCGACACATTTGTTGCCAGTGCCTCGGCGGCACTGGGGCAATCTGCCGCCGCGACCATGCTGACCAGCGGAATCCGCTCTGCCTATGATGACGGGGTGCAGGCGCTGGCGGGCAAGCCCGGGGTGGAACTGCTCGCCCGGGGGAAAGAGCCCGAAACATCGAGCTGCGGGCAGGCCGCCCTGTTTACCAGCAGTGCAGCAGATCTGCTGGCGGATGAGTCACTGGGCCAGGAAATCTTCGGCGCCTCCTCAATCATCATCCGCTGCAAGGATGAGGCAGAGCTGCTGCAGGTCATTGCCGCGCTGGAAGGCCAGCTGACCGCGAGTTTGCAGATGGATGCGGAGGATGCACCGCTCGCCGGACGGCTGTTGTCGCAGCTTGAACGCAAGGCCGGGCGAATCCTCGCCAATGGCTGGCCGACGGGCGTGGAAGTGGCCCATGCGATGGTCCATGGCGGGCCCTATCCCGCCACATCCGACGCCCGCACCACTTCGGTCGGATCGCTGGCGATCGACCGCTTTCTGCGCCCGGTGTGCTATCAGAATATCCCGCAGGAAATCCTGCCACCGGAACTGCGCGACGAAGCGCGGGGCGATGGCGTGCCGCGCCTGATTGACGGCTCGCTCCAGGGCCAATGAGAAACGACGAGAGGGAATTGAAATCCATGGCACAGCGCCTGCTCCAGCATCGTGGGCAAGACGGAACGCGTTCGGTCATTCTGGCCCAGGGCGATGATGCTCATTTTCTCAGCGGCATCTCCAGCACGCGCGAACTTGCCGAGCGCGCAATTGCGGCTGGCTGCAGCCTGCTGGAGGCAGCGCTCGCCTGCGGTAATGCCGGCGCTGTATCGCTAGTGCAGGAATTCGAAGCGCAGCGGATCAAGGCGCCGATCGATCACCCCGATCCGGCCCATCTCAGCCTGACCGGCACCGGCCTCACCCATCTTGGCTCGGCCGAAGGGCGCGACAAGATGCACCGTGCGGCCAAGTCCGATGCGCAGCAGACCGATTCCATGCGCATGTTCCTGCAGGGGCTTGAGGGCGGCAAACCCGCAGCGGGCGAAATCGGGGTGCAGCCCGAATGGTTCTACAAGGGGGATGGTTCGCAGCTGGTCGGGCCGGGCGAAGCGTTGACCATGCCCGCATTCGCGCAGGACGGCGGCGAGGAGCCGGAACTGGCCGGGATCTATCTGATCGGGCCCGATGGCCAGCCCTATCGCCTTGGCCTGTGCCTTGCCAATGAGTTCAGCGATCATGTGACCGAGCGGCACAATTATCTCTGGCTCGCCCATTCAAAGCTGCGCCAGGCCGCCCTCGGCCCCGAATTGCTGCTCGGTATGCCGCCCGAACATGTGGCGGGCCATAGCCGGATTTTGCGCGGCGATGCGGTGCTGTGGGAGAAGGAGTTCCTCTCTGGCGAGGCCAATATGTCGCACAGCCTGGCCAATCTTGAACACCACCATTTCAAATATGACCTGTTCCTGAGGCCGGGCGACATCCATGTCCATTTCTTCGGCACGGCCACCTTGTCCTTCACCGATGGCATAAAGACCGAGCCCGGCGATGTCTTCGAGATCGAGGCTGCGCCTTTCACCCTGCCGCTGCGCAATCCGCTGGCGCGCGATCAGGTCAGGCAGGTTGTGGTTCGGGCACTGTGAGCGGGCCACCCATCCGGATTGGCCTGGTCGGCCTGGGCAAGATCGCGCAGGATCAGCATCTGCCGGCGCTCAATGCCGATCCCGCTTTTGTGCTGGCAGCCACCGCCAGCCCGGATGGCGGGGCGATCGGCGGCGTGCCGCATTACCCGAGCCTGGACGCAATGCTGGCGCGGGGCCCAGAGCTGGATGCGGTGGCTCTGTGCACCCCCCCGCAAGTGCGCCACGCGCTGGCGCAGCGCGCATTGGCGGCCGGGCTGCATGTCATGCTCGAAAAGCCGCCCGCTGCGAGCCTGGCCGAAGTGCGGGCGCTCACCGCGCAGGCCGATGGCGGCGGCCAGACCCTGTTCGCCGCGTGGCATTCCCGCTTTGCCTCAGGGGTGGAGCCGGCCCGCGCATGGCTTGCCACGCGCAACGTCCATTCGGTTTCCATCATCTGGCGCGAAGATGTCCGCAAATGGCATCCGGGCCAGGCGTGGATCTGGGAGCCGGGCGGGCTCGGCGTGTTCGACCCTGGAATCAATGCGCTGTCGATCGCAACCCATATTCTGCCCGAACCCCTGATGCTCAAGTCTGCCAGGCTGATTACGCCGGACAATCGCTTTGCGCCGATTGCCGCGCAGCTTGATCTGCGCATGGCCGGAGGGGCTGCGGCAAGCATGGATCTCGACTGGCGCCAGACCGGCACCCAGACCTGGGAAATCACAGTGGAAACCGATGCAGGGCCGCTGCTGCTGGCCGCTGGCGGTGCCCGCCTCACCCTGCCGGGCGAGGCAGAAGAGCATTTCGAGGATCGCGAATATGCCGGTCTCTATGCGCGCTTTGCCGAATTGATCCGCGAGCGAAGGAGCGATGTCGATATCGCGCCCTTCCGGCTGGTGGCCGATGCCTTTCTGCTCGGCAGACGCGAGGCAAGCGAAGCGTTTCTTGAGTGATCTTTGGAAATAAACGGGGAGAGACATGTTGAAACTGTTGCACCGGGCCGCTGCCGGCATTCTGATGGCCACCACCGCCCTCGCGCCGCTGCAGGCCGAGAGCCCCGGCGCGGAGATCGAGATCCACGCCGACACGCCCGGCGCGGTCTATGACCGGCACATCTTCTCCCAATTCGCCGAGCATCTGGGCCATGGCATCTATGGCGGGCTGTGGGTTGGCGAGGATTCTCCGATTCCCAATACGCGGGGCTTCCGCAAGGATGTGATCGCGGCGCTGAAGGAATTGAATATCGCGGCTGTGCGCTGGCCGGGCGGGTGCTTCGCCGATGAATATCATTGGCGCGAGGGCATCGGTCCGCGCGCACAGCGTCCGGTCAAGATCAATACCCATTGGGGCGGGGTCACTGAACCGAACAGCGTGGGCACACATGAATTCATGGATCTGGTCGGCCAATTGGGCGCAGATCCCTATATTTCGGGCAATGTCGGGGATGGCACCCCGCGTGAAATGGCCGAATGGGTCGAATATATCACCTCGCCCGCTGGCAGCCTGGCCGATGAACGCGCCGCCAATGGCCACAAGGAGCCCTGGGCCTTGCCTTTGTTCGGAATCGGCAATGAATTATGGGGCTGCGGCGGCAATATGCGCGCCGAATATGCGGCGGATGAAACGCGCCGCTACGCCACCTTCATCAAGGCGCCGGCAGGCACCAAGATCCTCAAGGTCGCATCGGGGGCGAACACCGACGATCTCGAATGGACCGAGACCATGATGAAACTTGCCGGGACCAAGGTGGATGCGCTGTCGCTGCATTATTACACCGTCCCCGGCGGCTGGCCGCCGCGCGCATCGGCGAGCGAGTTTGACGAATCCGGCTGGGCCGAAACCCTGTCTGCCACGCTCAAGATGGACAAATTGCTCGCCGAACACACCGCGATCATGGATAAATATGATCCGGACAAGCGGGTGTGGCTCGCGGTCGATGAATGGGGCACCTGGTATGCCGCCGATCCCGGCACCAATCCCGGTTTTCTGCGCCAGCAGAACACGCTGCGCGATGCGCTGGTGGCCGCAATCAATCTCAACATTTTTGCCAAATATGCCGACCGTGTGAAGCTGACCGCCATCGCGCAGATGGTGAATGTATTGCAGGCCATGATCCTGACCGATGGCGCCAAGATGGTCCGCACGCCGACCTATCATGTGTTCGAGATGTATAAGCCGTTCCAGGACGGGACGGTGCTGCCGATCGTCATCAAGGCGCCCGATTACAGCCATGGCGGCTTGATCATGCCGGCCGTCAGCGCAGCGGCGGTGCGCGGCAAGGATGGCAGGATCCATGTCGCGCTGGCCAATCTCGATCCGCAAGAGACGGTGAAGGTGGAGGCCGCGATCGATGGAGCGCATGCTGCTTCGGTTTCCGGGCGCGTCCTCACGGCAGAGCGGCTCAATGCGCGCAATGATTTCGATCAGCCCGAAGCGGTTCAGCCGCGCAGCTTTGCCGGCGCCAGCATCGCCGCGGGCAAGCTCAAGGTTGAGCTGCCGCCGCACTCGGTGGTGATGCTGGAGCTGCAGTGATCTGAACGGCAGGGCTGCGTCAGGCGGCAGCTTCGGGCTCGCCGATCCGGCGCACCTTGCCGAACAGGAACAGCAGGCTGAAGGCCGCCACGAAACCGCATCCGGCCAAAAACACCAGCACCAGTTCGAATGATCCGGTCTGCTGCAGGATGAAGCCGATCGCGATCGGGGTGATAATCGAAGAGAGATTGCCGAACGCATTGAAGATGCCGCCGCTGAGCCCGGCCGCCTCGCGCGGGGCGATATCGGACATCACCGCCCAGCCCAATGCGCCAAAGCCCTTGCCGAAGAAGGCCAGGCTCATGAACAGGATAACCATCTGCTGGGAGCTGGAATAATTGCAGCCCAGGATGGTCAGCGATGCGAGCATGCCGGTGACGATCGGCAGCTTGCGTGCGATGGTCAGGCTGTGGCCGCGCTTCAGCAGCCAGTCTGACCAGACCCCGCCCAGCAATCCCCCGGCAAAGCCGCAGATCGATGGGATCGTGGTCATGAATCCCGCTTCCATGATCGACATTCCGCGCTCTTCGACCAGATAGACCGGGAACCAGGTGATGAAGAAATAGGTCAGCGCATTGACGCAGAACTGATGCAGATACAGCCCCCAGAGCGAGGGGTTGAAGATCAGCAGGCGCAGCTGGCGCTTCAGTTCGATTCCGCTGGGGGAGGGCTGGCCATCTGCCTGTTCGATCAGCGCGCCGCCTTCCACGATCAGGGCCAGCTCGGGCGGCTGAATGCGGGGATGGTGGTGCGGTTCATGCACCGTCGCGGCCCACACCATTGCGGCGAGAATTCCGATTACGCCCATGAACAGAAACACTTCGGGCCAGCCCAGCGCGCCGATGATCCAGCCCATGATCGGTGCGAATAATACCGTGGCAAAATATTGGGCAGAGGTGAAAATCGCGGTTGCTCGCCCGCGTTCCTTGGCGGGAAACCAGCTGGCGACGATCCGCGCATTTCCGGGGAAGGAGGGTGCTTCGGCAAAGCCCACCGCCAGGCGAAACAGGAACAGGGCGGTGATCGCAACCGCGCCAGAGAGGAACACAACGGCACCCTGCGCGGCTGTGAACAGTGACCACAGCACGATTGCGGTGAGATAGACCCGCCGCACCCCGAAGCGGTCAAGCAACCAGCCGCCGGGTAATTGCGCAATCACATAGGACCAGCCGAAGGCGGAAAAGACGATGCCGAGCTGGAGCGGATTGATCCCGAGATCCTTGCTCATCAGCGGCGCCGCCAGCGACAGGGTCGCGCGGTCGGCGTAATTGATCATGGTCACGGCGAACAGCACCGCCAGCACCGACCAGCGCACCTTGCCAATGGTGGTGCCCAATGGCGATTTGATCGTCATGTCGCTTGCCCCATGCGCTGTATCGGCGGAACGAAACCTGCCTCAGCCCGGCTCACCGCCAGCCTGCATCGACGAAGTAATTATGGCCGGTGCACATCCGCGCATCGTCCGAGGCGAGGAACAGCACCATTGCGGCGATGTCCTGCGGCAGCACCCTTTGCTTCAGGCATTGCTGGCCCAGCATGCGCGCCTCTTCCGCTTCATCATGCCATAGCGCCATCTGGCGCGGGGTCTTCACGCCGCCCGGGAATCACGCAATTGACCCGCACTCCGCGATCGCCGAAATCCCGCGCAAGCGCGCGGGTCAGCCCTTCGATTCCGGCATTGGCGGTCTGATACAGGGCCAGATCGGGCAGAGCGAGATGCCACGAGATCGAGCCGATATTGATCACCGAACCTCGGCCCGCAGCGAGCATGGCTGGCAAGACGGCCTGGCTACAGAAGAAATAATGGCGCAGATTCACCGCCATGCGCTCGTCCCAATATTCGGGAGTGACCTCTTGCGCATCGTGGCGGTCGTCATTGGCGGCATTGTTCACCAGCACGTCCAGCGCGCCCCATTCCGCGATCAGCCTGGCGATGGCGGCCTTGGTCCCGGCCAGATCGGTCAGATCCTGGCGGACATAGCGAACTGGTTGCGCTGCCCCGCCGAGCCGTTCCGGCAGCTGGCCGGCGGCGCCATCGTCAATGTCGAAAAAGACGGTCTGCGCACCCTGCGCGGCAAAACCCGCCACGATATATTCGCCGATTCCGCTGCCTCCGCCCGTCACCAGAACGCGGCGGCCCTCAAGCGAGGGATAGCGCGCGCTCCATGCCCGGCGCCGGCTTCGGGTGCGCTGCTCACCGGAGCTGCGCCCTGCGCTGGCGCAGTGGCTTCCCAACCCTCGAATGCCCCCATGGCCTTCCTCCTGCTCCCGGCAATTCGCCAATTCTTGTCAGACAAATCCAAGAAATCAGTCATCCATAACACAGGACCTTCCCGACACAAGGGCGAGGAACTATGAGGAATTGGATTGATTTGTCGCGATTCGATCACGTTGACAATCAGCCTGAATCCCGGGAAACTTGTCGTACAATAGGGGGAGGGCAGAGTGTCTGGGGTGGATCTTGCCGAAGTAACCAAGCGTTACGGCGAGGTTCTGGTGATCGATCGGCTGTCGCTCGACATTGCGGCGGGCGAATTTCTGGTGTTCCTCGGGCCCTTCGGGCTGCGGAAAATCCACCCTGCTGCGCATGATCGCCGGGCTTGAACAGCTCGATGGCGGGCGAAATCCTGGTCGAAGGCCGGCGCATCGATCACCTGCCTCCCGGCGCGCGCAATGTCGCGATGGTGTTCCAGCATTATGCGCTCTATCCGCACATGACGATCCGCGCCAATCTGGCCTTCGGGCTGCAGCAACACCGGCGTGCCGGCCAGACGAGATCGCGCAGCGGATCGAGGCTGCTGCGCAGCGCCTGGAAATCACGGCACTTGCTCGATCGCCGGCCCGGGCCAGCTTTCCGGCGGCCAGCGGCAGCGCGCGGCGATCGCCCGCGCGATCGTGAAGCAAGCCTTCGCTGTTCCTGTTCGACGAACCGCTTTCCAATCTCGATGCGGCCCTGCGCGCGCGGACCCGGATCGAACTGGCGCAGCTGCACCAGCAGCTCAAGACGACGATGATCTTCGTCACGCATGACCAGGTCGAGGCGATGACGCTGGCCGACCGCATCGTGATCATCAACGATCGCAAGGATCGAACAGATCGGCACGCCGATGGAGATCTATCGCCGGCCGGCGACCCAATTCGTCGCCAGCTTCGTCGGCACGCCGCAAGATCAACATCGTCCCGGTTGCATGGATGCCGGGCAGGCCGCTGGCAGCGCGGTCGCGCCTGCGCGATGGCACGAGCCTGCACACCGCCATCGCGGCTGCCGGCCTGCCCGGCGACTGCGGAGATGTCGCTGGGACTGCAGGCCGGAGCGGATCCGGGTTGCCGCGCCTGGCACCGGCGACACCGCGCGGCGACGGTCCGCGTGGTCGAGCGGCTGGGCGAGCGCACGCTGGTCCATGTCGAACTGCCGGATGGCACCATGCTGGTGGCCGAGGATCGCGGGGAATCCGACGTGCAGCCCGGGCAGGCCAGTCGGCCTGGCGATGGACGAGCAAGGCGGCCCATCTGTTCGCGCGCCGACGGCACGGCCTATCACGGTGAGGCGGGCTGATGGCAACGCCCCACGACGCAGATCCCACCGCACGTCTGCACATTCGGCTGCTGGCGCCGCTGGTCGGGCATGCTCTTCGTCCTGCCCTATCTCGCGCTGTTTCGTGGTGATGCTGATGGTGCCGCTGGTCGATTGGCATGCGGCTGTCGCATGACCCGCGGCGATCTGTTCGGGATCAAGGAATTCGTCGGCTTCGCGCAATTTCGCGCAGCTGTTCGCCGATCCGGTGTTCCTGCAGACGGTGTGGAACACCTTCTATTTCGTGCTGCTGACGGTCCCGGCGCTGGCGGTGATCGGATTGCTGCTGGCGCTGGTGCTGAACAATGCCTCGCGCTGGGCCGCAATCCTGCGCGCGATCTTCTTTGCCTCGACCGTGCTGTCGGTCACCGTGGTCACGCTGATCTGGCGTCTGGTGCTGATCCCCGATGGCGGGCTCGCCGCAGTGGTCGCCAGGATGTTCGGGCAGGCGCCCGTAGCCTTTCTGAGCGACCCGGTCTGGCGCATGCCGGCTGTCGCGGCGACCACCATCTGGTGGGGCATCGGCCTGCCGATGGTGCTGTTTCTCGCCGCGCTGCAGCAGGTTCCGCGCGAGCTTTACGAGGCCGCCGCGCTCGACAATGCCTCGCGCGGCGCGGATGCTGCTTTCGATCACCCTGCCGGCCATCCGGCGCACCATCGCGCTGGTGATCATTGTCGAGATCATCCTGCAGTTCCAGCTCTTCGGCCAGCCCCAGCTGATGACCGGCGGCGGCCCGAACAATTCCACCCGGCCGGTCGTGCTGTTCATCTATGAAACCGGCTGGAAGCAATGGCAGCTCGGCTATGCCGCCGCCGCCGCGCAGGTGCTGTTCGCGATGATCGCAATTGCGGCCATGGCGCAATATTACGTCTCCTCGCGCAGGGACGCGGCATGAGCGCTGGCCGCGTCGTCCGCCCGCCATCGCGATCGCGGCAGTTTGCATCGCCGCCGCGGCGATGCTCGTGCCGATGCTGTGGGTGCTGATCCTGTCGTTCAAGGACAATGCGGCGCTGATGGCGGACACCGCTTCGGCCTTCACGCCGCCCTATACGCTGGCCAATTATCGCAGCATTCTGGGCGAGGGGCAGGTGTTCACCTGGCTGATCAACAGCCTGATCGTTTCGCTGGCGATGACGGCCGGGGTGCTGCTGCTGTCCTCGCTGGCCGGATACGGCTTTGCGCGGCTGGAATTTCCCGGGCCGCAAGATCGCTGTTCGTGATCGTGCTGTTCGGCCTCGCCATTCCCGAACAGGCGGTGATCATCGGCCGGCACCAGATGTTCAGCGCGATCGTCGATGCACAACACCTATACCGCGCTGGTGCTGCCGGGCCTTGCGATGCCCTTCGGCGTGTTCCTGATGACGCAGTATTTCCGCGCCATCCCGGCGAAATCGACGAGGCGGCGCTGCTCGACAATGCCTCGCGCTTCCACATCTTCTGGCGCATCCTGCTGCCGCTCACGATCCCGGCACAGGCGACGCTGGGCATTTTCACCTTCTTTCATGCGTGGAATGATTACTGGTGGCCGCTGATCAGCGCCACCAACAAGCGACATGCTCACGCTCACGGTCGGGCATTGCGGCCACGCAGATGAATTTCGCGCAGACCGAAGGGCTCGGCTTCCTGATGGCGCAGGCGGTTTTCGCCGGCTTGCCGACGCTGATCGTCTATCTGGTGTTCCAGAAATACATCGTGCGCGCGGTTGCCGGGGCGGCCGGCCAGTGAAGCGCCTGCTCGCCCTTGTCCTCGCCTGCCTGCTTGGCCGCCTGCGGCAAGGCGGACGGTCGCACCGCCGCTGGTCATCCAGCGCTTCTTCGGCGCCTGCCAGGCCGACTACGGCACGCTTGACCGATCCTGTCGAAGGCCGATGGCGAATGCGGGATCATCACCGCGCTGATCAACCAGTTCGAGGAGCGAGAACCCGGATATCCAGGTCATCGAGAACATCGTGTTCTGGCCGGGCTATGACCAGCTGACCGCGCAGCTGGCCGCCAACGACCCGCCGGATCTGGTGACCATGCACAGCTCGGCGATCGCGGACTATCAGGCGCGCGGCCTGCTCGAGCCGCTCGATCCGACTGCTGGCCGCATCGGCATTACGCCCGATCAATTCACCAAGGCGGCACATGCCGGGGTGATGGTGGATGGCCAGGCGATGGGGCTGCCGATCGATGTCTGGGCGCCGCTGTGGCACATCAACATGAACCTGTTCCGCAAGGCCGGGCTGGTCGCAGGACGGCAAGCCGATCCTGCCCATCAAGCCCGGAGGAATTCTACGCGCAGGCCCGCGCAGTTCCAGGCGCGCACCGGCAAGCCCTATCTCATCCAGGTGACGGACAAGGATTATTCCGGGCCGATGCGGATCTTCTATGTCTATGTGATGCAGCAAGGCGGGCCGCTGTTCCGCGATGCGCGGCCACGCCAATTTCGACAGCCCCGAAGGCCGCCGCGCGCTGCGAGTTCATGCGCGAGCTCTACCAGCGCGGCTACAGCGCGAAGAATCAGGACTATGCCGGGACCGTGTCGGCCTTCCTCAAGGGCGAAGGCGGCGTGGTGGTGGACGGCACCTGGATGGTCGGCCAGTTCGACGCCGCATCGCGCAGATGCCGGTCGAGCCCGCTGTATCGGCGGCTATGCGGTGCGCCCGATCCCGTTCATTTTCAGCGGCAAGCAAGGCGTCGCTGGTGGATGGGCACAATTGGGTCATGCCGCGCAACGCACGGCGCACGCGAGGCAACGCGCAAGGCCGCGCTAGCCGCTTCCTGAAGTTCTTCGCGGCCAATGATTTCCAATGGGCCCGGACCGGCCATTTCCCGGCCTATCGCGCGATCATCGAAAGCGCCGCATGGCGCGCGCTTCCGCATCGCAAGGACATCGCCGTGATCACCGAAATCGGCGAGCCGCTGCCCAAGTTCGTGCGCCGCCAGTCGCCGATCGAAACGATCGTCGGCGAAGAAGCCTCCGCCGCCTTTACCGGCGAGAAATCGGTCGACGATGCGCTGAAGGACATGCAGCGCCGCGCCGACCAGATCCTGCAGAGTTTTTGAACTCACGGAGTTGATTGATGCAACAGGCACGGGTGATCGCCGATCGCGATTTCATCATCGATGAACTGGACCGCCGCGTCTTCGGCGGTTTCGTCGAGCACCTCGGCCGCTGCGTCTATGGCGGCATCTACGAGCCCGGCCACCCAACCGCCGACGAGCATGGCTTTCGCGGCGATGTGCTGGCGCTCACCCGAGAGCTGGGCGTCACCATCATGCGCTATCCCGGCGGCAATTTCGTCTCCGGCTACGATTGGCGCGACGGCGTGGGCCCGAAGGAGGAGCGGCCGGTGCGGCTCGATCTCGCGTGGTTCTCGACCGAGACCAATCATTTCGGCACCAATGAATTCATCGACTGGTGCCGCAAGGCCGAGCATCGAGCCGATGTTGGCGGTCAATCTCGGTACAGCCGGCCCGGACGAGGCGCGCCATCTGGTCGAATATTGCAACCATCCCGGCGGCACCTAGTACTCCGATCTGCGCAAGGCGCATGGCTATGAGCAGCCGCACGACATCAAATTCTGGTGCCTGGGCAACGAGATGGATGGCCCCTGGCAGATCTGCCACAAGACGTCGCAGGAATATGGCCGCGCCGCGCTGGAAGCGGCAAAGGTCATGCGCTGGACCTCGCGAAGGATCTGGCGCTGGCCGCTTGCGGCTCCTCCTACCGCGAGATGCCGACCTATGGCGCGTGGGAATACGAGGTGCTGGATGACTGCTTCGACGAGGTCGATTTCATCTCGCTGCACCAGTACTTCCACAATCGCGACAGACGATATCGCGAAGTTCTTCACCGCATGTCGACAAGCTCGACAGCTTTATCACCGAAGTTACCGCCATTGCCGATGCGGTGGCCGCCAAGCGCCGCAGCGCCAAGCGCATCATGCTGTCGCTCGATGAATGGAACGTCTGGTACAAGGCGCGCACGCCCGCAGGATCTGGCCAAGCCCGGCTGGCCCGAAGCGCCGAAGCTGCTCGAAGAGGTCTACAATTTCGAGGATGCGCTGGTGGTGGGCGGCGCGCTGATCACGCTGATGAACCATGCCGATCGGGTGAAGGCGGCCTGCCTCGCGCAGCTGGTCAATGTGATCGGCGCCGATCATGACCGAAACCGGCGGTCCGGCCTGGCGGCAGACGATCTTCCATCCCTTCGCCCAGGCAGCGCGGCTGGCGCGCGGCAATGTGCTGCGGCTGGTCACCGAGGCGGGCACCTTTGCCGCCGGCGACTATGCGAAGCGCACCGCTGCTGCTGGCTCAGCGGTGCATGATCCGGAGGCGGGGCGGCTGACGGTGTTTGCGCTCAATCGCGAAGTCAGCTCTGCATGGCGTTCGAGGCGAGCTTGCGGGGCTTTGAGGATTCGAGCTGGCCGAGTTCTTCGAGCTGAAGCACAGCGATCTCAAGGCGGTGAACACGAAGGATGAGCCGGAGGAAGTCTCTCCTATCCGCATCCCGATTGCCGCATGGACGGCGGGCAAATTTCGCAACGCTGAAGCCGCTTTCCTGGAATGTCTTTGTGCTTGGAAAGGAGGCAGCGCATGAGCCCCGCTGCCTGCGGCTGACGGATCTTCTGCCGGAAGATTATCGAGAGGGCACTTTCATGGGCCGTGCCATGGCCCCCGAAGGGCCCTGAATGTGATCGTGATCCGCGGAGGTGCGCTGTTACGATATATCCGGCAGAAGTCGGCACTTGCGCTGCAGCAGTGGAGCGTCGCCGAGCTTTGCAGGTGGAATTCCATCGGAATGGTCGAGGGAGGACCTTCCCAAGGGGTGGAGCCTGCTCTCGCCGATCGATCTCCAATGCGTGATGGCCTGCGGCGTGACTTTTGCGCTGTCGGCGATCGAGAGGGTGATCGAGGAACGCGCGCGCGGCGATTCTGGCCAGGCTGCACAGGTTCGCGCCGCGCTGGAGCGCAGGATCGGGGAGGCGATCCGAAGCGTCGTTCCCGGTAGTGCGGAGGCTGCAGCGCTGAAGTCGATCCTGATCGAAGAGGATATGTGGTCCCAATATCTCGAAGTTGCGATCGGCCCGGATGCGGAGATTTTCTGCAAGTCCCCGGTGCTTTCGACCGTCGGGCGCGGGCGGCGAAATCGGCGTGCGTTCGGATTCGACCTGGAACAATCCGGAGCCCGAGGTGGTGCTGATCGTCGACCGCAATGGCGAGGTCGCGGGCGCAAGCCTGGGCAATGATGTGAATTTGCGCGATTTTGAAGGGCGTTCGGCGCTGCTGCTGCCCAAGGCGAAGGACAACACCGCCTCCTGCGCGATCGGCCCCTTCATCCGCCTGTTCGATGAAGGGTTCACGATCGACGATGTCCGCAGCGCCGATGTCGAACTGACCATTCGCGGGCCGGAAGGCTATCTGCTGGAAGGGACCAACCGGATGAGCGAGATCAGTCGCGATCCGCTCGAGCTTGTCCGGCAGGCAATGAGCGAACATCATTATCCCGATGGTTTCGTGCTGTTCTGCGGCACACTGTTTGCGCCGACCCAGGATCGCGACGAACCGGGGCAGGGCTTCACCCATAAGCGCGGAGATGTGGTGACGATCGCCTCCGGCCGGCTGGGGGCGCTGGTCAACACCGTCACCACCTCGCGCGAGGCACCGGCCTGGAGCTTCGGCATTGGCGAGCTGATGCAGAACCTGGCCGGGCGCGGGCTGCTTGGCCCGGCCCGGCGCGGCTGATCAGCGCCTGGCCTTATCTGGCCGCCATCAGTTCTGCCGATCGGGCTCCACCGGCACCATCGGGGCAGCGCCGCCCGCCGCCGGGTTCTGCTTCGGCATCGGCTCGCCCGTCACCGGATTGGGATAGTGATAGGGCTCGACATAGAAGCTGGGGTAATTGTTGGTCACGACCGAGGGCGGATAATCGGGTGCCGGCGGCCAGCTGTCGGGCCGGGTGACCGGTGAGGCAAATTTGCCCCAGCCTTGCGAGTAATGCGTATACATGGTGAACGGCGCATGCAGCGCGGCGATCTGCCACACGCCATCGATCTTCACATATTTGTTCTCATAGGTCACATCACCCCAATCGGCATCGGGGACTTTGCCGGCCATCACAAAGGCCGTCCAGCGGCCCATGGCGGTCTTGCCATCGGGCGCGACAGTGGTGATCCCCTGGAACTGCTGATGGTTCATCAGGAAGGCGTGCGAGGGGCCTTCGGGGCCGAGCGTCTGGAGATAGGCCAGGATATGCGGCCGGGTTACAAAGATGCCGCGTCCGCCGATCTCCACCGTGCCATCCTCGGCAAACAGATTGGCGACATCGCGCCACAGGTTCTTGTCGACATAATAGCCATAGGCGCGCTGGACCTTCTCGATCGCGTCGCGATCTTCCAGCAAGGTGATCCGCTGACGCTGCGCGGCATGCGCCGGATCTGCGCCGGGCGACCAGGGCGCGGCCGCCGTCGCGCCTGCCACCGGATGCGCATAATGGAACGGCACGATATAGGTGTCGGGAAATGAGCGATAGGTGCTGCTCGGCGGGCGGTCAGGCGGCAGAATGGCGCTCGGCCCCTCCAGCGGAATCGGGCCGTCGCCCCAGCCCTTGTCATAATCGGCCAGATAGGTCGGGTGGTAATTGAGTGTCTGGATTTTCCATACGCCACCGATGTTTACATAGGTGTTTTCATAAACACCTTCACCCCATTGGCCCTTGCCGCCATCGGCCAGCATCACATCGCTGCGCCAGCGTGCCTTGGCGGTGCGGTTGTCCGGCGCAACATCGATGATCGGTTGCAGCATCATATAGATATTGAGCTGCCCGGTCCGCAGGCCGGCCGGGCCTGTCAGAGCCAGCGCCTGTTCGATCCGCTTGCGGCCGGCATAGATTCCGCGCTGGCCGTATTCATAGGTCGCATCCGGCGCAAAAAGGTTCGCCGCCTCGGCCCAAAGGCCGCCATCGGTGTAGAATCCGAAGGCGCCCTGGAGGTTTTCGATCTCCCGGTGGGAGCGCAGCACCGCCAGCCTGCGGGCTTCCTCAGCCTCGCCGGCAATGGGGGGTGATGGCCGGGAAAGCTCTGCCGCGTCATAATGGAATGCGGGGGTGAAGCGCTCCGGATAAGGCTTGTAGGTGACGGTCGCAGGCCGGTCGGCAGGTAATTCGCGCGCCGTCTCGCTGCGCCAGTCAGCCGCGGCGGGCTTGAGCTTGGCCCATCCGCCTTCGTAAGGGGCAAGGAAATCGGGGAAGAAATGGAGCGAGCGGATCTTCCACACCCCATCTTCTTTCACATAGCTGTTTTCATAGACGCCCGCGCCCCAATTGGCCGAACTCCGGAACTGGCCGACCATCGCCAGTTCGCGCCAGCGCGCCTTCGCCGTCAAGCCATCGGCGCTTACGCTCACAACGGGCTGGAGCTGCATATGATGGTTGAGCTGGCCGAAGGGCAGGCCGGGCCCGATATTGCCGCCGCCGCTGCGGATCAGATATTCGAGAATGCGCGCCTTGCCGACATAGACCCCGTCCTGCCCGGATTCGAAGGTCGCATCCTGCGTGAACAGATCGGCTGCCTGGCTCCAATATCCGCGATCGATGTAATAACCATAGGCGCGCTGGAGAATCTTGACCTGGTCGATCCCCTCAAGCTCGTTGAGCTCCTGGGCCACGGCCACGGTTTGGCTGCCACTGCTCTTTGCCGATGCCTCCACGCTCAGCGCCGAAAGGATGGCGATTGCCGCCAGCATGATGCTTGTTTTTGGCATGGGTGCCCTCTCCAGTTGAATAACGCGCCGGGTGCGCGCGCGCCGCGCCCCGTCTTTGTGCCCTCAGCCCATCTCGCGCACGGGATTGATGGCGCTCGCGGCGCGATCATCCATGCATTCGTTCCAGATCTTGCGGAAGGTGAACAGCCATTGGCCGTCGGTTCGGCGCAATTCATCCTCATAATGGCCATAGCCTCCGACATAGGGCCAGCGGCTGCGCGTATCATTGTCGATCTCGAACCAGTAGGAGCGGCTCCAGCCGCGGTCGCCATCGACCTTCACGGTCACATTGGTGATGAAATGGCGCAGCCTCGGCGGGCGGGTGGGGGCCTCGCCTTCGGCGCGTTTGCTGAAATAGGCGTGCATGCCGTGGCATTCGGCGCGGATCGCCTCGCGTCCGGTTACTATGCCGCCGGCCCAATCGAGCACGCCGTCCTCGGCAAAGGTCGCGGCATATTCATCAGGATCCTGCCAATCGAGCGCGAACAGATAGCGCGATTGCAGATCCTCGATCGCCACGCGATCTTCAAAAAAACTGGCCATCCCAAATCCTCTCCCTTGACCTTCCAATGCGTTTTGCGCCGCGCGCGGCCCCGGCCTTAGGGAGCCTCGCGCCGCCATGGGCGCAGCGCCTTGCGGGTATCGTCCCAATGTTCGATCACCTGACCGTTCTGCACCCGGAACATGTCGAACGCCTCGCCGCTATAGGTTTGCCCGGGATTGAGCGGATCGGGCTGCGGCTGGGTCCAGATCACCACAACATATTCGCCCTGGGCGACCGCCTTGAGCAAAGTCTTCTTGCCCGGCGGAACCATGCCCGGCGGCGTATTCTTGATGATCGAAATCAGTTCCAGCACCCCGTCGCGGCCCTGCGCCACATTGGGGTTATGCTGGCGATAATCGGGTGCGATATATTTCATCACCGCGGCGCGGTCGGCGCGGTTGATCACCCCGTCCCACATGTCGAGCACCAGCGCGATATTGGCCTGTTCGCGGTTCTGTTCCCGGCTCAGCGCCAAACGCCAGGTCACTGCCGCAGTGGCAGCCGCCAACACGATGGCGCCGATAATCAGCAGAATGGTCATCCTCATTTTCCCAGCCTTCCGTTGTTGGAATTGCCCTTGCTTTGGTGCTTCAAACCGAAGCCAATCTGCCTCTCTTGGGTGGATCCCGGCCAAAGCCCATGGCCGCGCTCAGCCCCTTGGCCGCCTGCACCACAGCCGCGCTGATCTCTGGCTGAAGCGCAGGATCATAGCGCACGATCGGCACGGTTACGCCGATGCTGCCCAGCAATTGCCCGCGTGAATTGAACACCGGTGCCGCCGTGCCATTGGTGCCAAAGGCATTGGGGCTGGTTGCCATGAAGCATCCCTGGCGGTGGATCGTCTCGAACTCCTTCACCAGTTCCTCGCGCGTCATCGGCGGGGTTCCGGGTTCCAGTGGGGAGCCCTGCTTGGCGATCGCGCAGTCCACATCCTCATCCGGCAGGAAGGGCAGCATCGAGCGGCCGAGCGCACCCCAGATCATCGGCCGGGGTTTATATTTCTCGACAATATATTGAAGCGAATGCGCAGCGGTGATCGCATCGATGATCGTGAAACAGCATTCCTTCGGCAGATAAAGCGCAAAGGCGCAGGTTTCGTGGAATTTTTCCGACAGCTCTTCAAGAAACGGTCGGGCCATGGCCTCATAGTCGGACTGGTCGACGATCAGCGAAGCCAGGCGCACCAGCTGCCGCCCCACGCGATAGCTGCCGTGGCTCGATTTCTCGACGAAGTTCATCGCCCCAAGCGACTGCAACAGGCGATAGGCGGTGCTGGTCGGGATCCCGACCTCTGCGGCGATGTCCTTCGGGGTGAAATCACCCAGCTCCGCCACACTTTGCAGCACGCGCAGCGTTCGTTCGATTGAACCGCTGTTTTCCGGCGCTTTGGTGGGTTCGCTCATCGCCCGCACATCCCGCACGGCAAGCAGCACGGCTGCGCGAAGGCGCAACGACAGCGCGGCGCAACACGCCGGTCAGGCAAACTCAGGGTTGGAATCAAATTCTCATTCACCGGAACTGACTTGCACTGAATGGGATTTATTGCAAGGTTCAAAACTCGATCGCAGAAAGCTGCGGCGAGTCGGTGCCCCTGTTCAAATGGCGGCGCCCCGGGGAGGACCAATGGCGAAAATTCTGTATCGAGATGCCGTTGGCTGCGCCCGTCGTCGCATGGGGCGGCGCTAGGCGATGGTGCAAACCGCAGCGGCCTCCGGTTCAACCGACGCGCTCGATTTTTTCGATCGCGCAAGACTGCGCCCGCGCTTCTGGATTCTGGTTGGCCTGCTGATGCTGCAGGGCATTTTCGAATTTTTCGATTTTTTCATCGTCGGTTTCCTTGTCTCGATGATCGGCCCGGAATGGGGTCTCACCTTCGGCCAGGTCTCGGTGATGCTGCTCGCGGCGGGCCTCGGGCAATTGCTCGGCGCAATGCCCTTTGCCTGGGTTGCCGATCGCTGGGGGCGCAAGCCTGCGCTGATGGCGGGCATGATGCTTTATTCACTCGCGGCCGGCGGCGCGGCCTTTATCCCTGAAGGGGACTGGGTGCTGTTCGCCTTCCTGCGCTTCCTGGTCGGGGTGGGCTATGGCGGCACGCAGATCACCCTGCTGATCGAAATCGCACCGACCCGCATCCGCACCATCCTTGCCAGCAGCACCGGCGTGGTCGCGCCTTTGGGAGTACTCGCAGCGTCTCTGCTGGTGGCCAATTTCTCGGTGGAGCTTGGCTGGCGCGGACTGGCGCTGGTCGGCTTTGCCCCGATCGGCATGGTGATCGCGATGTGGTTCTTCGTGCCGGAATCGATCCGCTGGCTGATCGCGCAGGGCCGGGGGCAGGAGGCGCGCAAGGTGATCGCGCAATATGTCGCCATTCCCTACGATCAGGTGCCGCTGGTTCCGCCAATGCCCAATCGCGAGCCGCCGCGCCTGCGCGATCTCTATCGCTATCCGGGCCGCTTCTGGTTGATCATCTTCATGACCGCGGGATTGGGCATGTCGGGGTTCGGCGTGGCGCTGTGGGGGCCGACGGTGGTTTCCATGGTGCTGCGGATCAGCCCGGTCGAGGCGGCGCAATATTTCGTCTATGTCAGTATCAGCGGTGTGATCGGGCGCATCTTGTGGACGGTGACGCCGCAATTCATCGGCCGCTGGCGCTCGGCCCTGATCTGCTGCTGGGGGGCTGCCGTATCAATCGGCGCCGCCGGATTGCTGCATCCCTATTTCATCGCCGGGGTTCCGGTGTTCCTGATCTGCCTGATCGTGGGCGCGCAGTTCTATGATGGCGGCTATGCCAATACGACGCCCTTCGGCACCGAACTTTATCCGGTGCGGCTGGCCGCCCAGGGCGGCGGGCTCACACAGACCACCAGCGGCCTGGCCAAGCTGCTCGGCCCGGTGCTGCTGGCGCTGATCGCGGGCAGCAGCAATGTCCTGTCACCCGAAGCGACCGAGGCGGCGATCACGCCGGGCTTCCTGTGCCTGGCGGTTTTCGCGGTGATGGGCGGCATTGCCCTGCTGCTGCTGCGCTATGAAACCCATGGCCGCCCGATGGTGATCGATGAATCGGTGCTGGTCGCAGAAGAAAAGGCGCGCCGGGGATGAGCATGTTCAATCCTTCCCGCAGATCGCTGCTGTTCGCCGGCGCGGGGGCAGGCCTGCTGGCTGCTGCGCCCGCCTTTGCGCAAATTGCCGGCGGCTCCAGGCCGATTGTCCGCACTTCGGCTGGCAGGGTTGCGGGCGTGGTTGAAGACGGGGTCCTGGCGTTCAAAGGCATCCCTTATGGCGAGCCCACCGGCGGCGTGGCGCGGTTCCTGCCGGCCATGCCCAGGAAAGTCTGGAGCGATATTCGCGATGCTTCCCAATTCGGCCCGCGCTGTCCGCAGCGTGGCGGCTTGGGCGGGCCGGCTTCGCCCGGCTTCTCGGAAGATTGCCTGGTCGCCAATGTCTGGACGGCTTCGCTCGAGGGTGAAAAGCCGATCATGGTCTGGCTCCATGGCGGCGGCTGGGAAGTCGGCGGTTCGTCCGATCCGATCTCCAACGGCGCCTGGCTCGCGCGCATGCAGGACGTGGTGCTGGTTTCGATCAATCACCGCCTGAATGTCTACGGCCATCTCAATCTCGCTGAAATCGGCGGAGAGAAATATGCGCTGTCGGGCAATGTGGGCGTGCTGGATATCGCATTGGCGCTGGATTGGGTGCGCGAAAATGCCGCTGCTTTTGGTGGCGATCCGGATCGCGTCTTGATCTTCGGCCAGTCGGGCGGCGGGCGCAAGACCAGCACGCTGATGGCCATGCCTGCGGCGGCGGGCCTGTTCACTCGCTGCGTGGTTGAAAGTGGGCCGGGCCTGCGGATGGATACGCCCGATATCGGCACCGACCGGGCCGACCGGCTGCTGCGTCATCTCGGGCTGACCCGCAGGGATATCGGCAAACTGGCGCAGGTGCCCGCACAGACCCTGACTGCAGCGGGTATCGAAGTGCGCAACGAAACCGGCCAGTTCCGCCCGATCGTCGATGGTGCCAGCCTGCCGCAGCATCCCTTCCTGCCCCATGCGCCGCTGCTCTCAAGCCAGGTCCCGATGATGATCGGGACCGCGCGCGATGAAACCGCGCTGTTTCTGGGCAATGAACCAGCCTATGCCGATCTTGCCGATGCGGACCTGCTGGACCAATCGGCGCGGTTCTTTCCTGCAGGGCAGGCGCAGGGCGCGATCGATGCCTGGCGGGCGATGTTTCCCGATTTCAGCAATGGCAAGCTGTTCGCGCGGCTGACGACGGACCGCAGCTATTTTCTCGACGCGACATTGCAGGCGGAAAGCAAGGCGGCGCTCGGGCGCGCGCCGGCTTACCTCTATACGATCGACTGGCAGACCACGGTCGGGGCCCTCCACGGCGTCACGCCCCACGGGATGGAATTGCCCTTCGTATTCGGCAATCTCGCCGCCTGGCCGTTCATGGGTTCGATTACCCCGCAGGTAGAAGCCTTGCGGTCGGTCATGTCAGGGGCCTGGGCCTCTTTCGCGCGCGATGGGGTGCCTGACCATGCAGGCATGCCCCGCTGGCTGCCTTACGAACCTGCCCTGCGCGCGACCATGCTGTTTGGTGAGAGCGTGCGGCTGGAATCCGATCCCTTTGCTGCAGAACGGACCTTCATGGCCCGCTTCGGTTCAGAGCAGCTGGGCGCATTCGAACCGCGCCCGCCGGGCCCCTGGATCCGGCCCTGACCAAATTCATTTCCCAAGGAGAATTTATGCAACCGCCCAAACTAGAATATGTTTTCCAGATCGAGATCGAGCTCAGCAAGCGGTTTCGCTATGGCCCCACTTTCTGGGGGCTTGAGCGCGGTTTTGTGGGCGTTCTGGGCGGCACGGTCAGCGGCCCGCGGCTCAATGGCAGGGTTATCCCGCACACCGGCGGCGATTGGCCCAGCATCCGGTCTGATCATACCGTGAAATTCGAAGCGCGCTATCTGCTCGAAACCGATGACGGCACGATCATCGAACTGACCAATCGCGGGGTTCGCTCAGGCGATCAGGCGGTGCTCGATCGCCTGCAGAATTACGAGCCGGTCGATCCTTCGGAATATTACATGGCTGTCACGCCGACATTCGATGCGCCCAAGGGCCCGCATGAGTGGCTGAGCCGCACGGTATTCCTCGGCAAGGCAGACCGCCGGGAAGAGCGTTCGGTATTTTCCTATTGGGCCGTGCAGTGAAAATCTGGCGGCGCCTGCTTGCCATTCCGGCACTGGCCGCCGCCGGCGCGCCGGGGCTTGCCCAGGATTCCTGGGCTGCCCCGCAGGCGCTTTCCCCGGCAGGCACGTCGCTTGCCGGAATGTGTGCGGCTGCCGCCGATCATCTCCCGCCCGGCGTCACGCTTGAACATGCCGAAACGGTCAATCCCGCACCCTCATGGCGCAGCCCGGCGTCTGCCACCTCGCCCGAAGGGGAGGCCGTGCGGCACAAGTTCTGCCGTCTCACTGGCATGATCGATGGTGATATCGGGTTTGAAATCTGGCTGCCGCCGCAGGACGCCTGGAACGGGCGCCTGCTCGGTACCGGGGTCGGCGGCGAGGCGGGCTATTTCAATTATTTCGACATGGCACGCGGCGTGGAACAGGGCTTCGTCACCGCATCCAGCGATACCGGCCACAAGCGCGGCGAACCCTGGATTGGCGACCCGCGCAAGGCAGAGAATTATTCCCACATCGCCTATCATCGCCTGACGGTGGTGGCCAAGGCGATCGCCGACCGGCTCTATGGGCAACCGATCGCATATTCCTATTTCCTCGGCTGCTCGGGTGGTGCGCGCCAGGGACTGCGCGAGACGCAGCTTTATCCCGGCGACTATGATGGCGCGCTGCTTGGCGCTCCGGGGCAGGATGTGCCGCTGCTCGCTGCACGTTTTATCCAGGTCTATCGCGCCCAGTCCGAAAGCCCAGCGAGTGAACTGAGCGCGGCGGATTGGGATCTGATTTCCAGCAGCGCGGTTTCGGCCTGCGATGCCAAGGACGGGATCACCGACGGGGTGATCGCCGATCCGCGCAGGTGCAGTTTCTCGGTGCGTGCGCTCGAATGCCGCCCGGGGCAGCCCGGCAATTGCCTCTCCTCCGCAAAGGTCGAGGCGGCACAGGCGATCATCGCGCCGCTGACCGACAGCCAGGGCAAGACCTATGACTATGGCCTTCTGCCGGGAATCACCGCGCGGCCCGGCGGGATGCCGCCCCTGCCGCTGCAGATGTTCGGCGAGGTCGTGCATCACGATCCCCGGTGGAATCCGCTCAGCTTCGATATTGCGAGCGATCTGCCGGCGGCCCGCGCGGCCTTTCCCACCATGGATGCCAGCAATGCCAACCTCACCCAATTCGCGGCGCAGGGCGGCAAGCTGATCCTCTATCATGGCTGGGCCGATGCCTCGGTGCAGCCTGAAGCGACGATCGATTTCTTCCACCGGCTGAAGCCGCTGCCCGGCACACCGCAGGCCGATTACGCACGGCTCTATATGGTGCCCGGCATGCAGCATTGCCGGGGCGGCAAAGGCACCGACCACTTCGGGGCTTCGGAAGATCGCTATATCACGGCGCAGCCGGGCACAGACATGCTGGCGGCCCTGATCGCCTGGGTCGAACGCAAGGCCGAGCCCGGCCCTATCGAGGCGCGGCGGATCACACCGGCGGGCAAGGTCGATCGCACGCGGCCCCTGTGCCCTTTTCCGCAGAAGGCGGTCTATCGCGGCGGCGGCAGCACTGACGATGCTGCCAATTTCAGCTGCGCGGACGGCCCCGCCGTTGCGCGGGCAAAACCCATCCTTTCAGGAGAGAGATTATGATCGAAGCGACGCTGCTTGCCGCTGCGCTGGGCGCTTTGGCGCTGTTCCCAGTCGAACAGGCAATTGCCCCCGGCGCGATTGTGCCGACGGAGCAGACCGGCACCGCGGAATATCAGGCCAAGACCGCGCGCAACCGCGCAATCATGATCGATTTTGTGACCATGCTTTACCAGGAGCGCCAGCCGCGCGCCGCCTTCGAGAAATATGTTCGCGCCGATTATGTCCAGCACAATCCGGGCATCGCCGATGGCCGGGAGGAAGCGCTCAAATGGCTCGAGCCGGTGTTCGCACGCAAGGGCGTGGAAATCCAGGTCCGCCGTCTGCTGGTCGATGGCGATTTCGCCACCGTGCAGATCATCGGCCGGATGGGGCCAGACGATCCGGGCAGTTCTGTGATGAATATCTTCCGTTTCGAGGACGGGCTGATCGTCGAACATTGGGATGTGACCCAGGCCATGCCGGCCCAGACTGCGAGTGGCAGGCCGCTGGGCTGATGGCGATGACCGAGAAGAGAGTGCAACAATTGGAAGTTGACTATATGTCGGAGTAAAAAGGGTGGACGCCGGCGCCAGCCGATTGTGACGCCGAACTGGAGTGAGCGACCATCCATCCGCGATGGGTGGGGCGTGTTTGCGCTAAAAATGGTAATAAAATGAGATATTTAGATATACGTTGCAAGAATGTTTCACCCGCAGGGGAAATTTCCGGACAGCCCGAGGCTTGGCTGGACAATTATATATTTTCCGTGCGAACAAGTACGACAAATAATTCTTACAGGGAGACGAGGGCCATGAATTTCGAAGCTCAAAAATCGCGCCAGATTCTCGCCAGCCGCAAGGCGCTGAACGGGGTTTCGCGTTTCACCGTGGCGGCTGCATTGTGCGTGCCTGCCATGTTCTATGCCGGTGCAGCAGCCGCGCAGAGCAATCCGGAGGCTGGTTCGCCGAGTGACGAGATCGTCGTTACGGCGCAGTTCCGCGAACAGAGCGTGCAGAAGACACCGATCGCGATCACCGCGATCAATGCCCAGCAACTCGAAGCGCGCGGCCAGACCAATATCGTGGAAGTTGCGCAGCAGGCACCAAACGTGAACCTGCAGGCCAGCAATCCCCAGGGGCCGTCACTTCAGGCGCATATTCGCGGCATCGGCCAGACCGATTTCAACACCGCCTTTGAACCCGGCGTCGGCCTTTATGTGGATGACGTCTATTTTTCGACCATGACCGGCTCATTGCTCGATCTGCTCGATCTCGATCGCGTTGAAGTGCTGCGCGGTCCCCAGGGGACGCTGGCCGGCATGAATTCCATCGGCGGCGCGATCAAGATGTACAGCAAGAAGCCCGATGGCAATGGCGGCGGCTATGTCGAAGCCACTGTCGGCAGCCTTGAGCGGACCGATCTGCGCGCCGGCGCTGATTTCACGATCGTTCCCGATCGGCTGTTCGCGCGTCTGGCGGGCGTTTCGCGCAACCAGAAGGGCTATGTCACGACCTATGACTATGCCTGCACCCATCCCGATCAGGCCAAGACCTATAATATTCCCTCGCTTGCCGACGGCAAGGATTGTGTGCTCGGCACCGAAGGCGGCAAATCCTACACCGCATTGCGCGGCAGCCTGCGCTGGCTGCCGACCGACAATCTTGAGGTCAATATCAATGCCGATGTGACGCGCGACCGTTCAGAAGCGCAGGCGCAGACGCTGATCTATGTCGGCTCCTATTCCGGCAATACCTATGCGCCGGGCATCGCACCAATTGTTCAGAACTATCCGATGTATTCGACTGCGGCGGTAAACGGTCTGACCCTGTGGAATACAACCACCAACAGTTCACCCTTCGTGCCCTATTCACCCTGGGGCGGCGCAGGGGATACTTTCACCACCAGCCCCTATGTCAATTATTCGACCTATGCGGATGCGAAGCCGATTGACGGTTCGGCTCCGTTCCATGTCGATCCGGTGAGCCGGGTCAATGGCTGGGGCGTGTCGGGCAATATCGATTACAGCCTGTCCGATACGGTGAAGCTGACATCGATCACCGCCTATCGCACCTACAAGGCTGACTGGGTGCAGGATTTCGACGCCTCACCGCTCAGCAATGCGATCCTGACCTATCACACCAGCAATTGGCAGTTCAGCGAAGAAGCCCGCCTGGCGGCCAATCTGTTCGACGACAAGGTCGACCTCGTGGTTGGCGGCTTCTATATCAAGCGCGAAAGCACTTATTCGGGCATCGTCGATCAGGGCTCACTGATCTTTACCGAAGACGATACGATCCCGGCCAGTGACTGGGCCGCCTTCGCCAACGCTTCCTGGCGCCTGACCGACAAGCTGGAGCTGAATGCCGGCATTCGCTATTCCGAGGAACAGAAGTCCTTCCTGTTCGGCCGGGGCGGGCACACCGGTGCGGTGCAGGGCGGGCCTTACCAGCCCTGCATCAAGAACGGCGTCAATTACGGCATCGTGCATGTGGCGTTCTGCGGCATGAACGGCGTAGAAGGCAGCTATTCGGGCAGCAATGTCGATTACCGCGCGATCCTGCAATATCAGTGGACGCCGGATGTCATGACCTATGCCAGCATCGCCACCGGCTACAAGGGCGGCGGCGTCAATCCGCGGCCCTATTATCCCGACCAGGCGCGGCCATTCGATCCTGAGCATCTCACGGCCTATGAAGTGGGCTTGAAGAGCAGCTTCCTCGATCACCGCGTGCGGATGAACCTGTCGGCCTTCGTCAATAAATATTCGGACTTCATCGCCAACGTCTTCGTTCGTACCGCCGCCCCGCCGAATACCGGCTGTTTCTTCAACACGAATGAAACCCTGTGCGCGTTCTATGTCAACGCCGGCAAGGCGACGCTGAAGGGCGTCGAACTGGAAATGACGATCGAGCCGGCCGATGGCTTCCTGATCGATGCCTCGGGCAGCTTGCTCGACTTCAAATATGACTATCTGACCGGCTGTTCGCCGGTGACCGACCCGACTTGCCCGGCAGCCTCGGGCGGTCTGGGTGCGGGTCTGACCTATGACATGAAACTGCCCTATGCGCCGGAACGCAAATTCAGCATCGGCGCGCAATATACCTTCGACATGGGCAGCGGGGGCCGGCTCACGCCGCGCTTCGATCTCAGCTACCAGTCGGACCAGGGCACCAGCACGATCAATCATGCGCTGGATACTCTGGAAGGATACACGCTGCTCAACGGCAAGCTGACCTGGAATTCCGCAGACAGTGACTGGCAGGTCGGGCTGCAGGTGACCAACATCACCAACAAGCTCTATTACACGGGCCTTGGTGCCAACAACAATGCTCACACGGTTGCCGCCAATCCGGCCATGCCGCGTGAATGGTCATTGTCGGTCAAGCGCAGCTTCTGATCGATCTTGGTGGGCCGCACCGGAAACTCCATGTGATGTTTCCGGTGCGGCTTGGCCATCCTTCGATCTGAAGGATGGTGCCGCATTTCCTGATGGCCTGCGCCTTGGCGGAAGGCCGAAAAGGACCAATGGGCGCGGATAGCATGCTGGCTCTCGCGCCGAGCGAGCGAGAGAGGAACCCGCCGATGTTCAACAGGATTTTTGCAGCGCTGGCAGCTGTGGCAATTACGGCCTCTGCGCCACTTTCAGCCGGTTCACCCGCGCAGGGGCGCGGCCCCTATCGGGTGGCGATGAGCGCCCAGCCGAGCCTGCCGCATCACACCGTCTATATGCCCGCCAACCTCTCGGCGCTGCACGGCAAGAAGCTTCCGATCTTTGTCTGGGGCAATGGCGGATGCGACGATGTCGGCAATCGCTATCGCTATTTTCTCAGCGACATAGCCTCGCGCGGCTATCTGGTCATCGCGCTGGGCGGCATCGGCCCGGCATCGGCTGAATCGGTTGCCTCGGGCTGGCCGAAGGAGCCGGTGCTGCCGACTTCGCCGATCGACGTTCATGCAGCGGCGCCGTCCTATGCCAAGGAAATGACCGAAGCGATCGACTGGGCAATCGCGCAGGACAAGGCCCCGGGCAGCGCCCTTGAAGGCCATGTCGATAGTTCCAAGATCGCGGTTTCAGGCCATTCCTGCGGCGGATTGCAGGCGCTGACCATCGCGACCACCGATCCCAGGATCACCACCACGGTGATGCTCAACAGCGGCGTCTGGGATCTGGGCCCCGGCGGATTGCCAGGGGCGCCGGATGTCACCAAGGACAGCCTCAAATCGGTCCACGGTTCGATCGCCTATATCAATGGCGAGTTTGACGTCGCTTTGCCCAATGGCCGGGACGATTTCAGCCGCTTGGGCAAGACCCCTGCGATTTTCGCCTTTCGCAAAGGCGTGGCACATTCAGGGACCTATTGGCTGCCCAATGGCGGTGCCTTTGCCACCGTCACAGCCGCATGGCTCGATTGGCAATTGAAGGGCGATCAGCGCGCCAGCCACTGGTTCGTCGGCGATGATTGCCGGCTCTGCACCGACTCACGGTGGACGATCCAGCGCAAGAATCTTCCCTGAGCAACCATCATCCGCCGCGACCGGCGCATCTTACCAAGAGGACAACCATTTCCATGGCCTATCGCATTTTGAATTCCGTCGCGCGCAATGCCGCGTTTGCGCTGATCGCTATTGCCGGGCTGGCACCTGTTGCCGGAGCTCAGGCCAAGGCCAAGGACCAGGCCGGATATCCGGTGACCGCCGAATGCGATCGCCAATGTCTCGAAGGCATGGTCCGGCGCTATATGGATGCACTGGTGGTGCGCGATCCCTCGCGCCTGCCGTGGGCGGACCGGGTTCGCTTCAGCGAAAACAATGTGATGCTGCGGGTGGGTGACGGCACCTGGAACGTGGCCGATGGCGAGGAAGGCAAGGGGCTGATCTTCGCCGATACAAAAACCGGCCAGGCCGGCTATTTCGGGGCGATCGACCAGCGCGGCCAGCCGACCTATTTTGGCATGCGTCTGAAGGTCAAAGGCGGCAAGATCGCCGAGGTCGAAACCCTCACCAATATGCCCGATCCGGCCAAGCCGCTTTCGCCCGCCGGCGGCGATCCCAAGGCCTATGTCCATTTTCCCGAGATGTTCGCCACCCTGCCGGCGGACAAGCGCACTCCGCGGCTGCGGATGATCGATCTTGCCAATGGCTATTTCAGCACGCTGCAGCTCAATGACGGCAAGCTGTTCACCCTGTTCACTGCGGATTGCAAGCGCCAGGAAAACGGCTTCAAATCGGCGGGCAACCCAGAGTGGGAGCGGCCCGAAGGCAAGCTGTCATGCGGCAAGCAGTTTGAAACCGGCAATTTCATCTTCGACTGCGCGGTGCGCGATCGCGACTATATGCTGGTGGATGAGGAGCGCGGCCTTGTGCTGGCGCGGGCCTTCATCGATCATTGCGGCAAGAAGACCATGGCCATGCTCGCAGACGGCACCAAGATCGATTCCTGGATCAAGAAGCCCGGCAGCCTCAGCATGCTGGAGCTGTTCCATATCACCAATGGCGAGATCGACCGGATCGAGGTCGTCCACAATGATGTGCCCTATTCCATGCCGAGCGTGTGGAAGCGGGATTCGGACTAGCGCTTCCGGCGCACCCAGCGCCCCTTCCGCACCCAGCGCCGGGCCGATCGTCAGAACACCCAGGGCTTTGCCTTTGCCAGCACGGTCCTGAGTTCGGGGACCGGGTCGACCGCGAGGCGGCATGGAGTATCCAGCACCATGGTCGCGCGGTCGGCCGGCGTATAGGGCCGCCATTCCGGCAGGCCGGGCGCGGCTGGGTTGCCGCCTTTGGCAAAGGCCAGCCAGGCGCCGCTGCAGGCTTGGGCCAGATCATAGCGGCCTGGATCCTCGCCCAGCAGCGGCTTGGCCAGATCGACATTGTCGAACACATAGGGAATGTCGATGCTGTGCAGCGCGCCATATTTGCCGCCGAAGCGCGGCGAGGGGCGTTCGAACCAATAGACATGGGTTGCGGCCCCGCCGCGTGCAAAGCGGCGTTCGGCGATCTCGACCGTACCGCGCCGCATCACGTGATCTGACAGGATCCGGAAGAACAGCGTGCTGGGCGAGGCATCGGGCAGCCGCGCGTGATAGGCTGCGGCGGCCTCGCCCGCGACCGGCCCCAGGAACGGGGTGAGCCGCCCGACCAGATCGCCTTGTTTCAGTGAAAACAGCGAAGCGTCGCCGGGGCCGAAAACGGCGGTTGCCTCATCGGTCGTGCAGCCGATCATTACCGGAATGTCTGCTGAAATTTCAGGCGCAACAGGGTCGAAGGGATGGTGGGTCAGCGTCCGCCCATCCACCACCGGGCCGAGCCGCAACTGCCCCATCGCCCCGCCGCCGCCATTCGCGAGGACCCTGGTCAGATCAGCGGTGCTGAGGCTTTTCAACCTGTTCAGCTGCGCCGGCGCAAGCTCCAGCCTGCGCAGCACTTCGGCGGTGACCTTGTTGGCATCTTCGATGTCGATCGCGCGCACGCCCGGGCCGGACTGGATGATGGCCCTGTGGAACAAGCCCCGGGCCACCGGCATCGCCAACAGGGTCGAAACCTTGGCGCCGCCGCCCGATTGGCCGAAGATGGTGACATTGCCGGGATCGCCGCCGAATTGCGCGATATTGTCCCGCACCCAGCGGAGCGCTTCGACAATGTCGAGAATGCCGGCATTGCCCGAATCCGCAAACTCCTCGCTCTTGCTCAGCCCGGCGAGATAGAGATAGCCGAACAGGTTGAGCCGGTGGTTGAGGGTGACCACCACCGCGTCGCCCTTGTTGCACAGATTGGTGCCATCATAGAGTTCGGACGATCCCGAACCGACCGTGAAGCCGCCGCCGTGGAGCCAGACCATCACCGGGCGCTTGCCGCCGTCATCCAGGCCGGGGGTCCAGATATTGAGCGCCAGGCAATCCTCGCTCTGCGGGGCAGCCCATTCATTGTTGATATGAAACATCTCGCCCATCTCGCCGCCCATCGGGGGATTATATTGCGGGCATTCGGCGGGCCATTGCCGAGCGATTCTAAGCCCGCTCCAGGGAAGGGCTGGGCGGGGCGGGGCAAAGCGGGTCTGCTGCGTCGGCGCGCCATAGGGAACGCCCTTGAAAATATGCACCCCGGCGGTGAAATAGCCCTGCACCCGCCCGGCGGTTGTGAGCGCTTCGCTGGGCACCCAGGCGGCTGCGCGCGCCGCGATGCCGCCTGCGGCCAATGCGATGGTGGAGGCCATCAGCCGCCGCCGGCTAAGGCCCGAACCGAGGTGGTTTGCGCGCTTCACGATCGTCTCCCATGGCATTCATTCTCTTCGCCAAAGACTAGGGGAATTGCCGCGCGGGAGGAAGGCAAAAGCCCGATTTCGGGCGATATTTCCGTAGGATATGGAGCAAATTCCCGCCCAGAGAAATTTGTGCCATCGCCTATATGCAGCCTGCGCAGGCAAGCCGCGCTCAGCGGCCCGTTTTGCTTCCCGTCCGCCAGGCGTCGAGCGAATATCGCCCCGGTCCGAATTTCCACAGGAACAGATAGCCGCCGGCGGTGGCGAAATCCTTGGTGAAGCTGGCCAGTTCACCCGGATTGGCCAGCTCATTGTGATAGAGCGATGCTGCGATGATGCAGAAACCGCCCAGCAGGAACGCCGCCCAGCGCGTCCACAGCCCCACCATCACCGCCAGCCCGCACAGGATCTGGAAGGGAATTACGAGATAGATGATCTCGCCCGGCAGGCCGCCGGATTCGATATAGGCGGCCATGTTGCCGCGATTGAAGAACTTCATCGTGCCGAAAATCGGAAATGGCAGGGCCAGCAAAATCCGGCCGACCAGCATCAGCAGATTGGTGAAACCTTCGCTGTTCAGCAAGCGCTTTGCTTGAGCGACAATAGGCATGGCGTCCCCTCCCGTTTATGCATCCCACACTAGCCCCGCCGCCTGCGGGAGTCACAGCCAATCTGCGCCGCATTCGGCCATCCCCGGCGCGATAAAGCGCTGGCTGGGGATGCGCAGTGGTGCTAGAAAACTGCAAGATCGTATAACGATCGAGCGAGGGAGGATGGGATGACTTTTGATCGGATGGTGTTCGCCGGAAGGCTTGTTCTGGGGGTGTTCTATCTCCTCAGCGGATTGAACTGGTTCTTCGGCTTCATACCGTTTCTCCCCTATGCCGGCATGCCGGCGGATCTGCCGATCAAGCACGCCGTGGTGACGGAAATGATCCGGACCGGCTGGATGTTCCAATCGGCCAAGGTCGTCGAAGTGGCCTTCGGGCTTTCGATGCTGACCAATCGCGCCGTGCCGGTGATGCTGCTGGTCGCGCTGCCGGTGGCGTTCCTCACCTTCATGCTCGATGCGCTGATCCTCGATGATATCTGGCGCTGGTTGCAGGGGGCCGAGACCGGGGCCGACCTGTGGGCTGCGATCTATGACATGGTCGTGGGCGGGCTCTGCGTGTTGCTGATCCACCTGTGGCTGATCTGGTCCTATCAGGATTATTATCGCCCGATGCTGGTGTTCAAGGCCAAGCCGCGGGTCGCCTGGCCCGGCGAAGGGGCGCGCAATGTCACCCTGCGCCGCGCGTTCTTCGTGTTCGGCGGCTTCGCTCTCGCGCTGCAGGCGTGGAACCTCTATCTGTTCTTCAGCATGGTCCAATTCTGATCCAGTCGGGGGCGGATCACGCCGCCGGGCTGGTTTCAAGCTCGGCGGCGACGTCTTCCAGCGAGCGGCCGCTGGTTTCGACCATCATGAACTTCACGAAAATCAGCTGCAACACCATCATTCCTGCGAAGAAAGCAAAGATCCAGGCTGCAGGCACCGCATCGAGCACGCTGGGCATGACCAGGGTGAGGCTTGCGGCCAGGACCCAATGGGTGGCGGTGCCCAGCGCCTGGCCCGAAGCGCGGGCCCGGTTCGGGAAGATCTCAGAGATATAGACCCAGATCACCGCGCCCTGGCCGATCGCATGCGAGGCGATGAACAGGAAGATGAACGGCAGGACCAGCGCGAACTGTCCGGTGGCAAAGCCATAGGCGACCATGCCCAAAGAGACGATATAGCCGACCGAACCGATCAGCATCAATTTGCGCCGCCCGGCGCCGTCAATCAGCGACAGGCCGACGATCGTGAAGACGAGATTGACCACGCCGACGCCTACGGTCGCAAGCAGGGAGGCGCTGGCTTCCGCCCCGGTGAGGCTGAAGATGCGCGGGGCGTAATAGATGATCGCATTGATGCCGGAAAGCTGGTTGAAGAAGGCGATCAGAAAGGCCAGTGCAATCGGGCGGCGCAGACGTCCGTCGAAAAAGCGCTTCAGGCTCAGCTTCTTTTCTTCCTGCCGATCGAGCGAGGCGCTGATCGCCTCGAAATCGCCGCCCGAGATCGCCAGAATGCGGCGCGCTTCGGCTTCGTCGCCCCTGTGCAGCAGCAGCCAGCGCGGGCTTTCCGGCACGAACAGGACCGCAAGCAGGAACAGGGCCGATGGCACCGCGATTACGCCCAGCATGATCCGCCAATCGCTGGATGAGGTTCCCGCGATCAGGAGGTTGGACAGATAGGCTGCCAGAATGCCCACCACGATCATGGTCTGGAACAGCGCGCCCAGCCGGCCGCGCCAATCCGCAGGGGCGATTTCGGCAATATAGGTCGGGGCAGCGATGGAGGACACGCCGACCGCCAGGCCGCCCATCACGCGGAACGCCATGAAAGACCAGGGATCCCAGGCCAGCGCCGTGCCGATCGCGGATATCAGATAGAGGATGCCCAGGCCGATCAGGGTCGGGTCGGCGGCCAAAGCGATCGCTTGGGATTCCGCCGAACAGCGCGCCGATCACCGTGCCCCACAGGGCAGAGGAAATGGCCAGCCCATGCAGGGCGTCGCTCATGGCCCAGGTCTGCTGGATGGCCCGCTCGGCCCCGGAGATGACGGCGGTATCAAAGCCGAACAACAGCCCCGCCAGCGCCGCCGTTAGAGCCCACAGCGCGATCGATCGATTGGGCATTCCGCCTCTCCCCCAATATGGCCTTGGCAAGTCGGCCAGGTTCTTTGTTATACAATAATTTATAAAACTGATTCGCCAAACTTGCGAGGAGAGAATGCCGGTGAAACACAATGCTCCCCACGGCTGGCGGCGGATGGCACCGCTCCTCACGCTGATCGGCGCCTGCGTTCTTTCCGGTTGTATGCAATCGCGCAGCGGCGCCAGTCAACCAACTGGCGACCTCGAACTGAGCTATGCCATGCCGCAGGCGAATGGGGAGCAGATCCCCTATCATGTCTTCCTGCCGTCAGGATGGAATGCTCACAGGAAGTGGCCGCTGGTGGTGGTGCTGCATGGCTATGCAAATGATGCGAATTCGATGTTCAAGGATGCCGGGGGTGCGCTTCAGGCCGAAGCGGAAAAGCACGGCTTCGTGGTTGTTTCACCCAATGGCTATAATGGCATGGCGGATTACGGTGCCAATCTGCCGCTGCCTTCCGGCCTGAGCCGCTTTGGAAAGCCGCTGACCATGTCGCCAGAGGCGGAATTGGCGCTGGCCGAAGCCGATGTCATCAATGTGATCTCCCGCACCGAGAAGGACTATCATATCGATCCGCGCAGGATCTATTTGATGGGCAATTCCATGGGGATGACAGGCGTTCTTCACCTGGCCAGCAAGCTGCCGCAGCGCTGGTGCGCGATCTCGCCCAGCGATGGGCCGCCATGGCACGATTATCCGGTCGAGCGGCTGAACCCGATTGCCGGGGTGCTGTTCGTCCATGGTGAGAATGACGATATCGCCAAGCCCGCCGATACCCGCCTGCTGTATGACAAGGCGAGGGCGGCGGGGATCAATGCGCAGATGGCGCTTGTGCCGGGCGGCACGCATGGCAACGCCTGGGTCAAACATCTCCCGCAGACCTTCCAGTTTTTCGCGGAGACCAATTGTGATGCAGGCTAGGCCCGCCCGCTATCGCCTTGCCGCCGGCCTGCTTGCGCTGGCGGTGAGCCTGGCAAGCGGCGCCCTGGCCGCCCCGCCCGGCGCGCCGATCGTCGCCACGCAAGATGGCATGGTGCAGGGCGCGAGTGAGGGCGATGTGATTGTCTTCAGGGGCATTCCCTATGCCGCCCCGCCGGTCGGCGATTTGCGCTGGCGCCCGCCGCTGCCGCCGGCCCGGTGGAGCGGAACCCGCATGGCGACCGCCTTTGCGCCGGATTGCCCGGGCGAATTTCCTGATCGCGCGCGGATGGCGGAAGACTGCCTCTATCTCAACCTGTGGACCAAGGGCATCGATCCGGCGGCGAAGCGCCCGGTGATGGTGTGGATCTATGGCGGCGGCTATCGCGGCGGCAGCGCGGCCATGCCGCAGTTCGATGGCAGCGCGCTGGCGCGCAAGGATGTGGTGCTGGTCAGCTTCGGCTTCCGCACCAATTCGCTCGGCTTTCTGGCGCTGCCCGAACTGACGGCGGAATCGGGCCATGGCTCGTCCGGCAATTACGGCCTGCTCGATGCCGTCGCGGCGCTGTGCTGGGTCAAGCAGAACATCGCGCGTTTCGGCGGCGATCCCGATAATGTGACGGTATTCGGCCAATCTTCGGGTTCCGAAACAGTCAATATTCTCACCGCCTCGCCGCTCGCCAAGGGGTTGTTCCAGCGTGCCATCGGGGAATCGGGTTCCTCCTTCGGCACCCGCAGGGCATTGCCCCTGGCGCAGGTGGAACAGGCAGGCACTTCCTTCATGCATCAGCATGGGGCCACCAGCCTGGCGCAACTGCGCAAGCTGCCATTCGACCAGCTGTTGCTGCTGGGCGATGCGCCCAAGATTGAGCCGAATATCGACGGCTGGGTGATCCCGCAGGATGTCCGCGCGATCTATGAGGCGGGCAAGCAGAACGACGTGGCGATGCTGATCGGCAATAATTCGTCGGAATTCGGGCGGCCCCCGGCGCTTACCGCGGCGCAATTGCGGGCCGATCTGGACAAGGAATATGGCCCGCTTGCTGGGCAGATGGCGACGCTGCTGGGGGATCGCGATCCGACCGATGCGCGTTGGTGGCTGACGCGCATCGAATGGGGCGATTATCCCGCTGCGACCTGGAGCCGCCTGCAGACTGCCACCGGCCATGCGCCGGCCTATCGCTATCTGTTCGACTATGCGCCGCCGCAGGGAGAAGGCCGCCCGCGCCTCGCCCATCACGGCGCGGAGCTGCCCTATATTTTCGGGACATACCGCCACCCGGGCGGGCCGGCCATGGGGCCGGCCGACGATCATATGGCTGAGCTGCTCAGCAGCTATTGGACCAATTTCGCCCGCAGTGGCGATCCCAATGGACCCGGTCTGCCCAAATGGACGCCGCAGGACCAGGCGCCGGACCGATTGATGCGCTTTGACGAAGCAGGCGCGGCTCCAGCGGCGGAACGCGATCCGGCACTGATCCAGGCGATCGACCGGCATTATTACGGGATTGAGGACACGCATCTGGGGACAGTGGCCGGCGGCGCGCGTTGGGCGGTGCAGGTGCCCGCGCAGTGGAACGGGGTGCTGGTCACCTTCGGCAATCCCCGCGCGGCGATCGATCAGGGGCTGCTCGCGCGCGGCTATGCGGTAGGCAAGATGATCCAGAGCCCGGGCATCGGCTTGCGCCCGCGCCAATGGGCGAATGATCAGCTCGCGGCTCTGCGCCAGATCCGCCGCGAACTCGCGCCCAAAACCGTGATCACAGTCGGCTATTCCGGCCCGGGGCTGGTCAATACCATGGTCGCCGAGAATCCTGACGGGCTGGTCGATGGGGCGGTGATCGGCTGCGCGCTCAATGTCGGCTTGCGCAATCTTTTCAACGTCCATCTCGATGGCGAACATGCCCTGTCGGTGCTGCTGCTGCCCGAGGCGGAACGGCCCCGGCTGGTGAATTTCCGCAATGAGGTGGAGATCGATACCACGGTCGCGCAGCTGCGCGCGGCGGTGATGTGGGCACAGCAAAGCCCGCAGGGGCGCGCGCGGATCGCGCTGGCGGCGGGGCTGGGCATGATGCCGAGCTGGTTCGACCCTGCGAACCCGCCGCCGGCGGCTGAGGATTTCGACGCGCAGGAACTGGCGCAATATAATCATTACACCGCGCTCAGCACCAATGGCTTTGACAGCACGGTGGTGGCGGGCGGTGCCCATCGACCGCCGGGCGGCTGGCCGGGTGTGGTGGCGGGCGGGAATCTCGCCTTCATGAATTATTCGCGCTGGGACATCGAACGGCTTGCTGGCGGCAATGCCAGTTCCAACGCCGGGGTGGACTATGCCCGCCTGTTCAAGGATCTGCCTGCGCGCGCCGAGATCGAAGCGCTTTATGCCGAGGCGGGCCTTGACCTTGGCGCCGATCTCGAGCGCCTGAGCGAGGCTGCCCATATCTCCGCCGATCCCGCAGCGTTGGAATGGACCGCGCAGCAGGCAAGCGTGACCGGCGCCCTCAAGATTCCCTCGCTTGCGATCCGCACGATCAGCGATATCGCCGGACCGCAATATGACAGCTGGTATGCGGCGCGGGCGCGCGAAGCCGGGGCGAGCGAAGCCTTGCGCCAGGCCTATGTGCAGGAACTGGGCCATTGCAATTTCACCCCTGCCGAGGTCGTCGCCGCTGTCAGCACCGTCAAGGCGCGGATCGATACTGGCAATTGGGGTGATACAACCTCGCCCGGGGCTTTGCAGAAACTGGCGGAAAGCCTCGATCTCGGCCCGGCGCAATTTGTGACCTTCAGGCCGGGCAAATTCGTGTCGGATCGCGAGCGGCAGCCGTGATCGATCTACCGCCGGAAACGAATGGCGAAAAGGGAGCGGATCGATGGTGAGACAGTTTGCCGTTTGCGTGGCCTTGATCACCGCACTGGCGATGCTGGCGCTTGGCTTTGCCGGGGGCGCCGCCACGGCCCAGCCGGGCCCGCTTCCCCCGGTCGCGCTCACCCCGCTGCCGCAGCGGGCTGCGATCCTGCCGGTCATGGACTGCGCGCAGCTCAAGCAGCAGGATTTTCTCGGGATCGAGGGCGCGCCTACGCGGATCACTTCCGCCGAGGCGGAAACGCGCGACGGCAAACCCTTCTGCTTCGTCAAAGGGATCATCGCCCCGCAGATCCAGTTCGAACTCCATCTGCCGGTCGATAGCTACACCGGGCGCTATCTGCAGGGCGGCTGCGGCGGGGCCTGCGGCGCGATCTACAAGACGGTGACGCCCAGCTGCGACAATGCGCAGGCATTCGGCGGTGCCTTCGCGGTGAGCTTCAACAATTCCGGCCATGTCGGGCCGGAGCTCAACGATACGCTGTGGGCCGCCTATGACCCGCAGTTGCGGATCGATTTCGCATTTCGCGCGGGGCATGTGATGGCCGTGGTCGGCAAGCGCATTCTCAAGGCCTATTATGGCCAGGCGCCCGATTATTCCTATTTCATCGGCTGCTCCAATGGCGGGCGCGAGGCGATGATCGAGGCGCAGCGCTTTCCCGATGATTTTGACGGGATCGTGGCCGGCGCACCGGCGCTGTGGATCTCTGCCGGGGTGACCCGGATCATCCATGAATCGAAAGTGTCGCGCGGGGCGGATGGCAAGCCGGTGCTGACCCCGGAATCCACCGCCTTGCTGCACAGCGCGGTGATCGAAGCCTGCGACGGGCTCGACGGGCTGAAGGACGGGGAAATCGCCAATCCGCGCCGCTGCTCCTTCGATCCGCGCACGCTGGTGTGCAAGCCGGGCAAGAGCGCGGGCTGCATCAGCGCGCAGCAGGCCGAAGTGATGCGGTTGCTCTATCGTGGGGCGGTGGACGATCAGGGCCGGCAGCTGTTCTTCGGCGGCGAACCTTACGGATCGGAACTGCTGTGGACCGGACCGGGCAGTTTCCTGGTCAATGGATATTCACTGGCAGCAAACCAGATCAAATATATGATTTATGGCGGGGAAACCCATCAGGATCTCGATTGGCAAAGCTGGCATCCAGGCAAGGCCGACCTCGCCGATTTGATGGACAAGGGCGGTTATTACAACGCCAATAATCCCGATCTTGCTGCCTTCAAGGCATCTGGCGGCAAGCTGATCATGTGGCAGGGCGAGGCTGACAATGCCGGTGGATCCTATATCCTGCTCGATTATTACCAGCATGTCCGCGACACCATGGGCGGCTTTGCCGCCACCGACCCGTTCCTGCGGGTCTATATGTTTCCGGGCGTCTATCACTGTGCCGGCGGCTATATCGCCTATGAGCATGATCTGCTCGGTCCGATGGTCAATTGGGTCGAGCGCGGCATAGCGCCCGATGGGATCACCGGCAGCGCGATCCTGTCCGACGGAACCATTCGCAGCCGACCGACATACCCCTATCCGGTCGAGGCCCGATACCGGGGCAAGGGCGATATCAACGCGGCGGCCAGCTTCATGCCCTATCGCTTGCCGCGCGACCCGGATGACCATTACGACTGGCTTGGCGCCGGCATGACCGGCGGTGCGTCGCCCAAGACGGATTGAGCGGCGATGAGCGGGCAGGACAGCTCTGGCCAGGCGGCGAACTGGATCGGGAAAAGCCTGACGCGGTGGGCGTTGCTGGCGCTGGCGGGACTGCTGGCGTTGCCCCTGGCCGGCTGCGCGTCCGTGCAGGGCCAAGCCCCTGCGATCCTCAATCTGTCGCTCAGTGGCGGGGCGGCGGGCTATTCGGCATCGGTGCCCGACATTGCGATCGATCCGCATAATCCGCAGCGTGTCGCGGTGATCTGGCGCGATCTTAAGATGGACCGTCCGGGCGAACCGGCCGGAGAGCGGGGGATGACCTGCCACCTTTCGCTGTCCAGTGATGGCGGCGCGCATTTCACCAGCCGGCCCCTGACATGGGACCGGCCCGATACGCCGGTGTGCAATGCGCCCTATGTCGATATCGGCCCGGGCGGTGAATTGCTGATCGGTGCCACGCTGGCCGGTGTGCTGCCCCAGAACGCGCCCGCAGGTGCGCATGTGCCGGGCAGGGTGGTGATGCGCCTGTCGCGTGATTGGGGGACAAGCTGGTCACCCCTGTCGACTGCGATCGCCAGTGGCGACGAAACCCGCTTTGCGGCCAATCCCGAAGTCCCGGCCGCCGCGACGCATATCCCCTGGGACGGCGCGCGCGGGGTCATCGATGGCAAGACCGGGGCGATCACCCTGTCAGGCGGTTTCCCGGCACCGCCGGGCGAGGATCTGCATTCGCAGCGGTTCTATTCGGTCTCGCATGATCGCGGCCGCAGCTGGGGGCCGATCTATGCCTTCGCCGGCCCCGGCTGGCCGCAGCGCTGGGATGGCCATATGATCTCCGCCCATGGCAAGCTTGCGGTGAGCTATCTGGCCGGCGCGGTGCCTGATCCAGATGTGCACTGCCTCTGCGTCGTCTTTGCGACCAGCGCGGATGGCGGCGCCACGCTGGAGCGGCACTTCGTGGCCGCGGTGACCGAATTTGATACGCTGGTGCATTACCCGCCCATCGCTGCCGATCCGCAGCGTGATGGGGTCTATGCGCTGGCGCTGGTGGCGCAGGGCCGGGGCGCCCCCGAAATCCGCCTGACGCAAGACGCGGGCGTGCATTGGGGAGCACCAATTGCTCCTGCCGCGCCGGCCGGTGTGGTGCGCGCCTCACGACCTGCGATCGCTTTCACGCCGGACGGAGATCTCGCGCTGATGTGGCGCGGCTATTATTCCGATGGTTCCTATGATGTGTTCATGGCCGCCGCCGGAAGAGGCCGCGCCTTCGGCCCGGCGCTGCGCATCTCCACCGCCCGTTCGACCGTGCCCGAAAGCCTGCTGAAAGACTATTCGGTGCGCGGTGATTTCATCAATGTGATCGCGGCGGGGCCTGACGCCATGCATGCCGCCTGGACCGACTGGAGGTCGGGAAGCAGCGGCGAGGTCGTCTATGGCCGTGTGCCCCTGGCACTGCTGCTTGGCAGGCCTGCTGGCTGACGACGAAATGACCAGAGATGTAACGGATATCCACCATGGGCGTGATCCGGGCGGGATGGAGGATGATGATGGGTAGGCTTTCGGGAAAGGTCGCACTGATAACCGGCACGGCCGGGGGGCAGGGGCGCGCAGCCGCGCTGGCCTTCGTGCGCGAGGGGGCGAAAGTCGTGGGTTGCGACATCAAGGTGGAGGGAGCCGAGCAGACCGTGGCGCTTGCGCGCGCGAGTGGCGGCGAGATGACGTCAATGGCCCCGGTCGATCTTTCCAATGAGGAAGAGGCCATCCGCTGGGTCGATCAGGCGGCGGCGGTCTATGGCGGGATCGATATTCTTTACAATAATGCCGCGCTGGGCCGGATCGGCCCGCTGATGGGCATGGCCACATCCGCCTGGCATTTCACCCTCAAGCATGAGCTCGACGTGCTGTTTTTCGTGACCCGCGCGGCCTGGCCGCATCTGGTTGCCAGCGGTGGGGGTTCGATCATCAATACCGGCTCAATCATTGGCGGGCGCGGCAGCGATATGCCGATGGCGGCCCATGGCACCGGCAAGGCGGGGGTGATCGGCCTCACCGCCCATCTGGCGCTGGAAGGCGGCCCATCCGGCATCCGCGCGAACTGCATCAGCCCCGGCCTGATCGCGACCGAAATGTTCCACGATCTTCTGCGCGATCCCAACGACAACATGCACAAGCAGGTGCGCACCTCGCCGCTTGGGCGGGTGGGGCGGCCGGAAGATGTGGCGCCGCTTGCGGTGTTTCTCGCCTCGGACGAATCCAGCTATATCACCGGGGCCAATATTCCCGTCGATGGCGGACAGACGCTGGGGATCGGCATGTCCTTCGGCGAAGAGCCGACTCGCCAGCCCCGATGATGGACATCGCGCCGGCAGCGGCGAGGAAGCTGGCGATCGAGACGCCGGACGGGACCTCCCAGGCATGGCTGTTCACGCCCAGCGAGGGGACCGGCCCATGGCCGGGCGTGCTGATCTATACGGACATCATGGGGGTCCGCCCGCTGTTCAAGGCAATGGCCCAGCGGCTGGCCGATGCCGGCTTTGCGGTGCTGCTGCCCAATCTGTTCCACCGGCTCGGGCCGCCGCTCGATCCGCCGCTTTCGGTCAAGAATTCAGGCGATTTCGGGCGACTTGCTGAGCATGGCGGGAACCTTGTCGCGCGAGACGATCGAGGGCGATTCCGGTGCGTGGCTGGCTGCGCTGGCGGGGCGGCCCGAAGTTGCACAGGCACCGCTCGCCTGCGTCGGCTATTGCATGAGCGGGCCGATGGCGGTGTGGACAGCCGCCGCCCATCCCGAAGCAGTTGGCACGGTCGCGCATCCTTCCACGGCGGCCATCTCGTCATGGGCGGCCGGACAGCCCGCATCGCATGCTCAGGGACAGTGCAAGGCGCGCTATTATTTCGGATGCGCGGAAACTGACGCCTTCATGACGGCAGAGCATATCGCCGCGCTGGAGGCCGCGCTGGACCAGGCGGGCCGCCCGCATCGAGATCGAGATCTATCCCGGCACCTATCACGGCTTCGCCATCGCTGATGCCTCGTACCATCCGGAAGGCGGCGAGCGATCACTGGGCCCGGCTGATGCGGAGTTCCTCCGATGAACCGGCTCAAGCTCGGCATTTTCGGCTCCAATCTCGATGGCGGCTTCACCGCGACCACCGCGGAAGAGCGCCACCGGCTGACTGGCCGACTGTCGCCCGTGTCGCGCATCTTGCCGAAGAAGCCGGCTTCGAACTTCAGGTCCCGCTCGCGCGCTGGCGCGGGCTGGGCGGAGTGACCAATTATTGCGGCACCAATTACGAGGGGTTGAGCTGGGCGGCAGGTCTCGGCGCGATCACCGAAAAATCGCAGATCTTCGCGACCGTGCATGTGCCGGTGATCCATCCGATCGTGGCGGCCAAGCAGATGGTCACCGCCGATCACATCTCCGGCGGGCGCTTCGGGCTCAATCTGGTATGCGGCTGGTTCTCCGCCGGAATTCGCGATGTTCGGTTCGCAGATGATGGGCCATGATGCGCGCTATCGCTATGCGGCGGAGTGGATCGAGATCGTCAAGATGCTGTGGACCCGCGAGGAGGAATTCGATTTCGAAGGCGAATTCCTGCAGGATCGTAAAGGGGCAGTCGAACCCTAAGCCGCTGTCGCAGGCCGCATCCGCCGATCATGCAGGCGGGGCAATCAGGGACCGGTGCGCGCTTCGCGGCCAAATATGCCGATATTGCCTTCCAGAGCGTGAGCGAGGGGGAGCCGATCGAGGATATCCGCCGACGCTTCGCCGATCTGCGCAAGCTGGGCCGCGAGGAGTTCGGTCGGGAATTCGAGATCTGGCTGTCCTGCCTGGGTGATCTGCCGGCCGACCCAGGCCGAGGCAGAGCGCTTTCGCGACTATGTGCTGGAAGAAAAGGGCGATCTGGCGGTGCTGGATGCGATGCCGCCCAATCTCGTTCCGCGCGGCGACGGGCCGGAAGCAAGGCTCGCGCGGCAGAAGGTACTCGGCGGTTTCGGCGGCGTTCACCTGGTCGGCACGCCGGCGCAGATCGTCGATCGGCTGGCGGCGATTTTCGCACGCCGGGGCGGACGGGATCGTGCTGACCTTCGTCAATTACGAGGAAGGCCTGCAGACATGGATGCGCGATGTCGCGCCGTTGCTGGTGCAGGCGGGACTGCGGCAATGAAGATCGGCGGGGGCGGGCATGCACCGGCCCGCCCCGCCGGTCGCTTCAGCGTTTCCTGGCTTGCGCCGCGTCGAGATAGGTCTGGGCCTCAGGGCGCGGGGGATCGATCACCGCCGGTTCGGGCGAGAGCCGCATCAATTTGGGATCGCTGTTGCTATAGCTTGGCCATTGCGGAACATTCGGCCCATTGGGATTGCCATTGCGGGCAAAGTTCACCCAATAGTTCGACATCAGCTCTGACAGATTGCGGTCCTCCTGGGTCCAGGGCTGATTTTCGCTGTCGAGCGTCTTGAAGACATAGATGATTTCAGAGCCGTGGAATGCGCCCTTGTCCTTCTGGCCGGGCCACGCACGGTCAAACCAGTAAAGCCAGGATTTCTCCTTGCCGGTCTTGGCCTGAAGGCCGGCCCAGACCCGCATCTGCCACTGCACCGAATCCGTGGCCGACTGGCGGATGGGATCGCTGAACTTGCCATACAGGCGATCATAGATCGCGGCATTTTCCGGTGTGCGCTTGACCCATTCGATCCGGATGGTCGAACCTTCATCGGAATTGGAGCCGACCAGCGTGGGCACATCGTTCTGCTTGCCCTTGGCATAGATGTTATAGACCAGGTCCGGCAGAACATACTCATCCCGCTCGGTCGGCCAGAAGAAGGTCGGGGTGGAGAGGATTTTTTCAACCGACATCGCCCGCAAATCGGCCAGCGAGCCGGCACCCAGCTTCTTTGCGAAGCTCACGCCATAGGCTTCGGCGGAATGCAGGTCCTGTCGCCCGATCAATCCGCCATCGGGATCCATCTGCGAGGTGCTTTCGCCGATCGTCCGGTTGAACAGCCCCTTTGCCAGCGGGCTTGCCTGCAGCATGTTGACTGCACCGGATCCGGCCGATTCACCGAAAATCGTCACATTGTCGGGGTCGCCGCCGAAGGCATGGATATTGGCCTTGACCCATCTGAGCGCCTCCATCTGGTCCAGCAGCCCGTAATTGCCCGAGCTGTGGTGCGGCGATTCCGCCGAAAGCTCGGGATGGGCCATGAAGCCCAACGGCCCGAGCCGATAGTTGATGGTGACCAGCACCACGCCCTTCTTGGCGAATTGGGTTCCGTCAAATGCCGGATCGCGGTTCGAGCCAAACAGATAGCCGCCGCCATGAATCCACACCATCACCGGCATCGGCTTGTCCTGCGCGGGGGGCGCCCAGATGTTGAGCGTGAGGCAATCCTCGCTCATCGGCGGCTGCGGCGCAGCGGGGATGACGGCCTGGGGGCAGGTTGGCCCAAATGAGGTGGCGTCCCGTTCGCCCTGCCATGGTTTGGCAGGCACGGGGTCTTTCCAGCGCAGATCGCCAATCGGAGGGACCGCATAGGGAATGCCAAAGAAATGATGGATCCCGTCGCTTTCGCTGCCCCGCAACAGGCCTGTCTCCACGCTGACCTGCGGCGCGGGATCGGCGGAGGAGGCAAGCGCCGGGGCTGCCGCCAAAAGGGCGAGCGCAAGCGCGAGGCCGGGGCGGCACTGGGCGATGCGCGATGTGATAGGATACATGGGGGGCCTCTCCTTAGGTGATGCGACCGAATGGCCTGGGCGCCGCTTGGGCCTGCCTTTGGACGCGCTGATCAATGGGGTTTGCGCACTGCATCCCAATGTTCGACGATCATGCCATCCTTGAAGCGGAACATGTCGAACCCGCCGGTGACATAGGTTTTCGTCGGATCGCCGGGTTCGGGCGCGTCCTGGTTCCAGGTCAGGACCACCAGATCGCCGTCCGCAAAGGCGTGAATCAAGCGGCTGGAGGTGTGCGGCGGGGCATCGGGATGCTTGCGCTTGTTCTCGGCATTGGCCTTGACCGCTTCATACAGCGCGTCGCGGCCCTGATTGAGCAGCGGGTTATGCTGGATATAGTCGGGCGCGATATAGCGCAGCACCGCCTCGGGCGAGGAATCGACGATCACGCCCTGCCACATGTCGAGCGCCAGCTGCTTGTTCCGCGCTTCCTGGGCGGTGTCCTCGGCGCTGGCCGGGGCGCTCATGAGGGCAGCGGTGATCGCGCCAAGGCACAGGATTTTGGCCGTTCGAAGATTTGTCACTGCAGTTCTCCTCAAGTCCAATGGGTCCGGCGTCATCGCAGCGGCGCCGCCGCGCATAATTCAGTTCGCGCGATTGAGCGCGTCGACATCGGCCCAGTGATAATCGACATCCTTCAGCGTCGCGTCCCAATGCTCGGCGAGGCGGCCGCCTGAAATCTTCCACAGATCGAACCAATAGGAATTATAGGTCACGCCCGGGTGATCGAAGTCCGATCGCTTCAAGGTCTTGACCGTGGCGAGATAATTGCAATCGGCCATCACGATTTCGGGCGCGCCATAGCGCAGAATTGCGCCGGGAAGCGCGTGGGGCGAGCTTTCGATCGCGCGGACAAAGCCGTCGCGGCCCTGAAACTGGGCCGCGTCCAGGGTTGGGCTGTGTTCGACATAATTCGGGGCAATGAATTGCGCGGCGACTTTGGCCGCTGCGCCCTGCGACCGCCAGGCGCGGGCCAGCGCGCCGATGAGCGCGCGGTTCGCGGCAATATGCCCGGCGCTGCAACGGGCCGTGGCGGCGTTCGCCGAGGCGGCGGGGGCTGGTTCCACGGCCTGCTGCGGGACGCTGTTGATGGATTTGCCTTCGGGCGAGGCATCTTCCGCGTCCTGCTGCCGCCACAGATCGATGAAGCTGTCCCAATGCTCATCCGCCTTGCCATCCTTGACCCGCCACAGGTCGAACAGAAAGCTGTCATAGATCTTGCCCGAGCCTTGCGGGTCCGGGCGCGGAATATGGTGCATGTACAGCACGGTGGCGCAATCGGCGACGACGGTGTCCGGCGCAGCAGGCAGCGCCGATGGCTTTGGCGGCTGGGGCGGGTGTTCACGGTACCATTTGATATGGAACTGCACGAATGCCTCGCGCCCGCTTTCGACCCCGGGATGATATTGCAGATAGCGCTCCGACATGAATTTGTCGGCCCGTTCGCGCAAGATTCTCGGGGCCTGATCGCCCAGCTCGTAATCATGTTCCGCCGCATGGGCGAATTCGCCGATCATCGCCTTGTTCGCATCGGTGACGGCAGAGGGGCAGCCTTCCGCCCGGGCTGTCCCCGCGAAAGACAGGGCGGCGATCAGGCCTGACGCAAGGAAAAGCGCACGTCCCAAGCTTCTATCCTCTCCGGTTTCGGTGTGAGCGGCATTGCGCCCGTTCACCCGGCGTGATCGCGTCTAGCGCCACTTGGGGCTGAATCGCGTCGCGCATTGAATTGCGTGCCGGGCAGCATATTGAAATGCAAAATAATATACAAACAGATTATCCGATATTGGTTTGATCCCGGTCGTGGCTCACCGAGATTGTCGAGCATCTTTCTCATTGCGGCTCGGATAATCGGATAAAAAATTGACTATCAATCTCGATGATTTATGATTTGGCCAACCGCAGACCGGGTGGCTGAGTCGCCCGTGCTGATTAATGCGGATGGGATTTGGGGAGGCGTATGATCAGGCATCGTAGCGGCATTGGCCTGGCCCCCTCGGCTCCGCTTGGGTGCCGTTATGGCTATCCTGTGCCCCACTCTGTTTTTGGCAAACGGGCTCTCCGGTGATCTGGCTGCGCATCGCTCTGGCCGCAGTTTGCGCCTGCCTCGCGGCACCCGGGTTTGCGGCGGATCGGCCGAATATCCTCGTGATCATGGCCGACGATCTCGGCTTTTCCGATCTCGGCCCCTTCGGCAGCGAAATCTCGACCCCGGCGATCGATGCTTTGGCCAGCGAAGGCCGGCTGATGACCTCGGTGCATATTCCCGCGATGCCGGATGTCGCCCATGCCGAATTCCTGTTCGGGGTGGATCATCACACGGTGATTCCGCGCCCACCCTTCGGCCGGACCGAGCCCGCCAAGCCTGAAAAGGCCCGCGAGCTGACCTCGATCGCGCAGGTGCTGCACGATGCCGGCTATCGCACCCATATGATCGGCACCTGGGATTCCGGGGCTGGGCCGACCTTCAATCCCCAGGCCCAGGGTTTCGATACCTCTCACGCCTTGACGAGCATGGCGGGCGATTACTTCCCGCCCGACGGCAAGAATGTCCCCGCCGCGCGCGAGGGCTTTCATTATTTGGACAACGGCCAGCCGGCCCCGGTGCCGCCGCAATATATCACCGATTTCTGGACCGACCGGCTGATCGCGGACATTGTGGGCGGGCGCAGCAGCGGCAAGCCGTTCTTTGCCTATGCGGCCTATACCTCGCCCCATTTCCCGCTCCACGCGCCTGACGCTTTCATCGATCGTTACAAGGGCCGCTATGACGCGGGCTATGACGCCATTCGCTTCGCGCGCCTTGCCCGGCAGAAGCAGGCCGGGTTGTTTGCCAGCAGCTTTGAACCGGCGATCCCGGTGCCCGAAAGCCTGGGCTACAAGAAATGGGAAAACCTCACCTCCCGGCAGCGCCGCTACGAAGCCCGGCGGATGGAGGTCTATGCCGCGATGGTCGAGAAATCTTGACTGGAACATCGGGCGGCTGGTCGCAGCGCTCAAGGCGAATGGTCTCTATGACAATACGCTGATCCTGGTGTTGTCCAGCAGCACGGGGGCTCAGGCAGTCACCACGCATCGTTCCCCCGCCGGGATGGACAACAGCATCGAGAATATGGGCCGCAAGAACGCCTGGGTATCCTATACCGAGCGCTGGGCTGAGGTGTCCAATGCGCCTTTCAGCAGATGGAAGGCCAAGACGACCGAGGGCGGAACCGTGGTTCCCTTCATCGTGCGCCTGCCGGGGCAGATCGCTGCCCGCAAGACTTCAGACGCCATGGCCTTGATGCGCGACATCGCGCCAACCCTGGTTGATTTCGCGCAGGCGAGCGGCGGCAAGGCGCCGCTGCCCTACACCGGCGAATCCCTGCGGCCGCTGTGGGAAGGCAGGGTAGATGCCGTCTATCCCGCCGATCACCCCTTCGTGGATGAATATCGCGATGAAGCCTATGTCCGCTGGGGGGAATGGAAAGCGGTCCTGATCAGCAATTTCGCGGTCAATGCCTATGACGGCGCCGATGCGGAAGTGATCGAATATAAGGAAGCGCTGGAGCGGGGGGATATGCTCAAGGCCGATGCCATCCGCGCCGAGCGCCCGCTGGAATGGAAGCTCTACAATATCGCCAAAGATCGCGGGGAAACCCACGATCTGGCCAGCCAGAATCCGCTAATTCTGGCGCGCCTTGTCGTGAAATATGAAGAATACCGAAAGCAGCGCAATGTTCCTGCCCCGCGTCTGCCGACGCAATAGGGCAAGTATTTCCGGGCCCATCATGACGAGCGAGCGGCCCCGCCGAAACAAAACAGAATTTTGCATGGACACAAATGAAATGGGGAATGGGACATGACCAAGGTCGTGAAGATTATTCTGGGGATCCTGATCTGCGCCGCAGGTCTGGCATTCAATCTGCTGAGCTTCGATTCATTCCTGTTTTTCGGCCTGCCCCTGATCGCCGGCGTCATTGTCGCGCTGGTCAGTACGCTGCGGAACCCCGCCTTTAGCACGATCGAGCAGATCACCGCGGTGCTGCGGATCTATATGGGCGGGCATCTGCTGTGGTCCTGCATCCGCTATTGGTCGACCGACATGCAGCCGGTGATCCACCATCCGATTGGCGGCCCCTTTGTGGCTTCGCTAGTGGCGATGGGCGCCTTTCCGATGATCAAGACGCTGGAAGGCGTGTGCGGCATATTGCTGCTGTCCAACCGCTTCGTACCATTGGCGCTGGTGCTGGCCGTGCCGACCAGCGCAACGATCTTCTATCTCAACACATTTGTTACCGCGCGGCTCAGCGGCGTGTTGACCGGACCGCCCGAACTGGGGGTCAACCTGCTGCTGCTGCTGGCCTATATCCGCTATTATCGCCCGTTCCTGGTCGCCAGAACGAGTGTTGCACCATTGCAATCCTGATCGGGAATCGTTCGCGGGATGGCACATGTAGCGGGATTTTTGCACATTCCGCCTGCCATTTGATGGCGGAAAACGGCGTAATTCCGACAGTTTTCCGCCCAAAGCCTGGCCCGCCGCAATTTCGTTACGGCCTTGACGCGGGTGGAATTCAACAATATACAAAATCATATATAATTTGAGATACTAACTCTGCCTTAAGTGGGTGGATCTTGAACAAGTGGCCCGACCAAAGATCGGGAAATAAGGGGAGGTGTTGAATGAGCGTTTTGCATTCTGCCGGTTCCGCACGTGCGGTCGCCAGGCTTTCGATTTCCACGTCGCTGCTGGCCTTGGGCCTGCTGACATGGTCCCCTGCCCAGGCGCAGGATAAGTCATCCGATGAGGTTTCCGACGAAAATGTCGTGATCGTCACCGGCACGCGCATCAAGGGCGTCGATCCGGTCGGTTCGGCGGTTATTCCGGTTGGCCGCGAAGAGATGGAAAAGATGGGCGTCAGCACCACCAATGACGCGCTCAGAAAGCTTCCTCAGGTCGTCAATTTCGGCGGATCGAACGATCAGGCCGGCGGTATCGAGATTCAGGCGTCATCGCTGAACACTTTCTTCGCCAAATCGATCAATTTGCGCGGTCTCGGCACGGCCTCGACCTTGTCGCTGGTCAATGGCCACCGCGTTCCCCCGCAGGGTGCCAGCGGTCAGCTGTTCGATGCGGACAATATTCCCGGCATCGCGATTGAGCGGATCGAAGTGGTCGCCGATGGCGGTTCGGCCATTTACGGTTCGGATGCGATTGGCGGTGTGGCCAACTTCATCACACGTCGGCCGGAAAATACCCTTGAAGCCCAGTTCCGCGTTGGCCTGGCAGATGGTGTCGAAGAATATATCGGTTCCGTTGCAGCCGGCAAGAAATGGTCCACCGGTGGCTTCTTCCTCGCCTATGAATATCAGAAGCGCACGGCGCTGAAGGCTGAGGATCGGCTCAATCTCTATAACAGCGACCTCTCGCCCTATGGCGGCGCGCCCAATCCGACCTTCTCCAGCCCCGGCAATGTTCAGCTGGTCTCCAACGGCACGAATTACGGAATTCCAACAGGGCAGGATGGATCCTCGGTTTCGCTGGGTGATCTTTCAACCACCGCTAACCGCATGAACCAGTGGATCGGCGCAGACGCTGTGCCCTCCGGCGTGCGCAACTCCGTTACCGGCACCTTCCGCCAGGAACTGGGCGATGCAATCACGTTCAACGCGGATGGCTTCTTTTCCAAGCGTGACTTCAAGCGCAACCAGAGCGCGCAGACGGCAACGCTCACCGTGCCAAACAATAATCCCTATAGCCCGTGCTACACAGGCAGGGCCGATGACAGCGCGACGCTGGATTGTCCGGCGGATGGCAAGGTCTTTGTTCCCTATAGCTTCATCAATGATCTCGGGCCGACGAAATCCTATGGCTATGAGCAGAACTGGGCCATTTCGGCCGGGTTTGACATTGCGCTCGGCAGCAAATGGGATGCCAATATCTCCGGATATTATGGTGAGGATACCGGCTACAGCTATACGGACAATCAGCTCAACTCGAACGGTCTGAACCGCGCACTTGGCGCTACTGTCAATGGCACAGCCAAGCCGGCCAGCCTGCCGTTCTTCAACCCGTTCTGCGATGGCAGTGCCTATGACTGCAACTCCGCTGCGACACTGGACAGCTTCCGGGCCTTCAGCGAAGTGGGGTCGAACTATCAGCTCTATGGCGGCACGGCCAATATCGGTGGGGCCCTGTTCCACATCGGTGGCGGCGATGTGCGCATGGCGGTCGGTGGTGAAGTCCATCATGACCTCCTGAAGAGCACCGGCATCTATTCGAACACCCGTTCGAATGATGTCACCACCGCCAGCGGCGCTCCCACGCAGAATGATCGCACTGTCGGTTCGGGTTATGCCGAACTGTTCATTCCGTTCTTCGGTGCTGAAAATGCCGTGCCTGGGATCGAGCGTCTCGAGCTCGATGCAGCTGTCCGGTATGACCATTATACCGACGTCGGCGGGACGACCAATCCGAAGTTCGGCATCAATTACAGCCCGGCCGCAGGGATCAGTTTCCGCGGCAGCTACGGCACATCCTTCCGTGCGCCGACCCTGGTTGACGTGAACACCTATGCAACCGCCGGCTTCCTGCCGCGCACCGCCAGCGGTTCGGCCGTTGGGCTGTCCCCCGCGAACGGACAATTCCAATATGTCTATCCGGTTGGCGGCAATCCCAACCTCAAGCCTGAAAAGGCGACCACCTGGTCTGTCGGCGTCGACATCAACGAAGAGGCGATCCCCGGCGTTCATGCCTCGCTGACCTATTACAACATCAAATATACCGACAAGGTGGATACGGCATCGTATAACACGCCGATCGGAAATGCGCTCAACTCGGGCCTCTACAGCGATTTCGTGACCTACAACCCGCTGTATTTCCCCGACAAGGCAACGATGACGATCGACCAATTTGTTGCCTATTGGAACCAGATCACCAGCGATCCCAAATTGCCGGTCTTCGGTCTTGTCGATCCGATGACCTTGATCGCGATCGTCGATGCTCGCCGCAATAACAGCGGGCAGGTGCTGACCGACGGGCTGGATATGTCGTTCGACTATATGCACAGGGCGGGCAGTTTCGACCTGCGCTTCGGTGCCCAGGCCAACTATGCGTTCCATTACAAGACCGCTCCGGTCCCTGGCTCGCCGCTCAATGATGAAGTGAACAACTATGGCTATCCGGCGCAGTTCACCGGCAGGTTGGAACTGGGCTTCGATACCGGCGGGTTCTCGGCGACGTCTTACGTGAATTATGTCAATTCGCGTAACATCAGCCGGCAATATCTGGCGGCGACCGTTCCCGATCAATATCTGAAGATCGGGTCCTACACCACGGTCGACCTGTCATTGCGCTATACGTTCGATGATGGTGGCTCCAGCCTGACGAACGGGATTGCCCTGTCGCTCAGCGCGCTCAACATCTTCGACACGCAGCCACCGCTGGTGGTCAACCAGGGCAGTTCGGCGCTTCGCTTCGATCCGTCCTATGCGAACCCGGTCGGACGCTTCGTGTCCTTCCAGATCTCGAAGAAGTTCTACTAAGACCTTTGCCAGCAGCGCCACCGGGCGGGGCCATGTGCCAAATGACTATGGAGACGATCGGTGGATGCTGCTGCAGATAACAACAAGGAAGCCGGTGAACGTTCTGCGTTCGCCGGCTTCGCTTATGCCTGTCAGTTCTTTTATGGCGGATGGTTCCTGTTCCATGGCTTGAACTACTGGTGCCAATTCTATTTCGATCCCACGGTGCTGCCAGGCCCCGGCCTGGTTCCGGCATTGGCCGAATCCGGCGTCATGGCGATCGTCAAAGTGCTGGAAGTGACGATTGGGCTGGCCTTGCTGCTCGATCTGTTCTCGGCGCTTGCGATCGTGGCAGCCTGGCCGATCACCTTGATGATCGCCTTTGTAAACTCTTCCCATCTCAGCAAGTTCGGGGTGTCGGTCGGGATTGTGATCATCACGCTCAATGCTGTGATGTCACTGGGGCATCTCGACCGCTACCGGCCAATGCTCGCGTTGCGCGCGGGGCGCCCCGTGCCCCCGGGCAGCGCGAGCGGCGGGCCTGGACTGTCTCTCTCGGCGCAGCTTTTGGGAGCCGTGGCAGGCGTCGCCGCCGCCGCCGGGGTGACTTTTCTGACCGTCTATCTGCTGCGCTGAACCCCGCTCCAAGCCGCGCCTGTAGCGGCTTGGTCATTCGCGCTATCCACGCAACCGGTCGCGATCTGGAGCCGCTGCATCGGGCAGAGCCTGGCTCCGCTCTGGGCGCCTTGGGCCGCTTTGTGGCAGCGCTCGATCCGCTGTAATCCATGGCTCCCCCTTGCCGACGACGCCCCCCGCCGATCAGCCGGGAGCGTGCGGTCAGGCCCTTTGCAGCAAGCTCTTCGTCAGCCGATCGAAGGTCAGGCGGCAGCGCTCTTTGCGCGGGCGGCCCAGCCGGCGATACCGCACAGGGCAAGCAGCAATGACACCAGCCCGAAGAAGCCCAGCGCCCCGCCCATATCGAGCGAAATCACGCCGGTGTAGGAACTCAGCACCGCGCCCAGCCGTCCTACCGCCGATGCGGTGCCCACGCCGGTCGCGCGGGCAGCTGTGGGATAGGTATTGGCGGCAAGCGTATAGAGCGTGTTGTGCAGGCCCGACATGCAGAAGCCCAGTGCCAGCATCATCGGCAGGATCACCATGACCGACTGGAAATTCTGATTGAGCGCCGCCGCCAGCACCAGCGCGAGCGCGGCGCCGGCACCGGCCAAGCCCATATGTGCGACCCTGAAGCCCTTGCGATCCAGCAGCACGCCGCTGAACAGGGCACCGATCACGCCGCCGGTGTGGAAGGTGGTGATGCCGATGCTGGTCATCGTCAGATCAAAATTCAGCGTGTGCAGCATCGTCGGCACCCAGCTGAAGATCGTGTACGATGCCATCAGGCAGGTGAAGAAGCCGCCCCACAGCAACAGGGTCTGATGCCGCATCGCCGGAACGAGCAGCGTCCGCAGCGGCGCGGTGGCCCCTTCGATAGCCGGGATCTCATAGGGTCGTTCAATGTCCGGATCGATCCGGCATTTCTTCAGCAGTCGTGCCAGCGCCTCTTGCTTGCCGGACCGGAGCAGGAAGCTTGGGGATTCGGGCAGAACCACCACGAACAGACCGGCAAGGACCAGCGGAATAATCCCCGCTGCCACCAGCATCGAGCGCCACCCGAGCAGTTCGAGCATGCTCGCACCGAGTCCGCCGGCAAGGATGCCGCCGATCGGGATGAACACCATCCCGATCGCGATTGCCCGGCCGCGCCGCCTGCGCGGGGTAAATTCGGAAATAAGCGCCGCGCCGTTGGGGATCGCGGCTCCGATGCCAAGCCCGTCGAGGAACCGGATAGCCATCATCTGCTGGGTGTTTTCAACCAGCGCACCCATTGACGTCATGATGCCAAACAGCACGATTGCGAAAATCAACGCCCAGCGCCGGCCCAGGCGATCCCCGATCAATCCGCCCAGGATCGATCCGATTGCCACGCCAGCCAGATTGGCGGCGTTGACCGGGGCAAAGGCCGCCCGTTCCACGCCCCAATCGGCAATCAGCGCGGGCAGGGCGATGCCGAGCGACTGGTTCGCCAGTCCGTCGACGGCGAAGACCATCGAGAGATAGACCAGCACCCATTTCTGGAATCCGCTCCAGGGTGCATCGTCGATCACATGGGCGAGATCGCGCGATTCCGATATGGGTCCGTTCGGCCCGGCAGCGGCGCTTTGCAAGGTGCGGTCCATGGTCGTTCCGTTCAGTCGGCAGGGGCCGAATCGAGCGCGCTCTTGCCCAGAAATCGTGGCGGTGCGGCATAGGCCCGCGCCACCAGAAACGGACGGTAATAGCGGAAATAGGCGAGCAGCAGCAGGCCGTTCGCCGCCAGTTCCAGAGGCCCGGTGAGCAATTGCCGCGGTGTCCCGACAATGATGAAGTTGAGATAGAAGATTGTGAAGCTGGTCGGCACTTCGAGCACCAGCACCAGCGGCACATAGCGGTTGATCACCAGCATGATGCCGATGATCCCTTCAAGCGCCTTGATGCCGGGGAACATCCCCATGGCCGTCAGCGATGCGATGAAGGGGCCGCCGATCGGGTGCGGGATGACCGGTTGTCCACCAGCGATCCAGAAGCGCGATGACGACCAGATCAGATGCAGACCCCAATAGATCCGCAAGGCATCGGTGATGTGATCGGCCTGTGTGCGCTTCGGATCCATTCTGCGCAGTACCAGCGCGCCGACGACCCCGGCGATCAAGGGAAAGCCGAAGAAAATGAAGGTGTCGAACATCGCGAAAATGAGAATGTAGAGCGCGATGAGCACGGCGATCGAAGCCATGATCTTGAAACTGTTGGACAGCGGCATTCCTCGTCCTTTCCTGTCGACATCCTGGATGCCGGATGTTCTGGTTCTGCGTTGGTCGCCCAAGTGACAGCAGGCCCCGGGGCTGCTGCTGCACGCTCGAAGCCCTCATTCAGTCGAGATAATGCATCTCTTTGTAATATCTTGCAGCGCCGGGATGCAGCGGCACGCCCCTGCCGTCGCTCACGGTTTTCGGATCGAGCGAATAGGGGCGCACGAACCACTTCAATTCACCGCGGTTCTGATCGATCGCTTTGGCCAGCGCATAGGCGACATCATCCGGCATGTCGGTGCGTGCGAATACCACTTCGCCCGAACGGCCTGCCGTCGGGATCGAGCGGTCAACCCCGCGCAGGATGCCCCAGCGTGCAGTGGTGCGCACCATATCGGCTTCTTTCACCAACCGGTCGATCAGATCGCTCGGAAGGTCGAGGAATTTGAGATCATGCGCGACCGTCAAGGTCGTCCAGAAGGCCGATTCCGGATTATTGGCCGGGCTTGCGAGGCTGGAGATGACGACGTCGAACGGGGTGCTTGCAGTCACATCATGTGGCGCAACCAGCGCTCCGCCCCAGCTTTCGAGGCTCTGCTTGTCGAGGCCGTAATAGGCCAGCACGGGCATCACGCTGGGCTGAAAATCGGTGATGATCCGCACCGGCAATTTGCGCTCGCGGATTTCGGCCAGGCTGGTGATGCCCAGGTCCGGCTTCACTGCCACCAGCAGATAGGTTGGGTCCTCGATCCGCGCGATCAGGCGCAGGTCGGAATAGGGGCCGTCCTTGGCATAAATCTGCTCGCCGCGATAAGCCCAGCTCAGCATCGAGGCCTCGGTCACGCCGAAATCGACCGGGGCCTTGATTCTCTCCACCGTTCCGTGGCGCAAATCATCCTCGACCAGCGGCGGCGGATAGGAAGCTTTCCCCACCAGCCGCGGCCCTTCGGTGCGGTTGCAATTGCGGCACAGGATGATTTCATAGCCTGCGGGTTTCATCGCATCACGAATGAATTCGCCCAATTCGCCCCAGGGGCAGGCTTCCACACAGGCCGAAGCGAGCACCAGCCGATTGGTGCCAAATCCGGTCTTGCCGACATCGCGCCAATGCCCGCTGTCTTCGGGCACCTCATTGGCGCTGATCGATGAAGCAGGAAGGACCGCACAAGCGGCCAACAGCACCGCCAGCGCTGCCAAAAGGGTTCGGTTCAACTAGGTTCTCCCAACGGCAGACGTGGCACGAAAGCGGATCAGGATGCAGGCCTGCCTTTGCGCGGCGGCCGCTTGCCTGATCACCATGCTTGCCAGATTCGGCTATGCGACCTATCTGGAATTCCTCAAACAAAATAAAAAATATTATTCAAATTATGGCATGTCAACAAGACTTTGGATTGGCGGAGAGGGCCACGGCGTCAGGATGCGGGCAAAGCGGAAAATGTCGGATCGATCGTGCAATGCCGGTTTCGGCAAGTGTGGCTGGAATGCGCTGATTTTCGGCGCTAATGGACCGGGGCAGGCGACGCCTGCCGACGGCAAGAACACTGAATTTGGGCAGCTATGAAAACATTGGTGGCAGAGAAGCGATCGAACAATGGTGTCACAGCCAAGATCGCTGACGAATTGCGCGGACTTGTTGCGGCTGGAATGCTGGCGCCGGGGATGAGACTCGGTCAGATCGAGCTGGCCGAACAGTTCAATTCCAGCCCGGTGCCGGTGCGCGAAGCGCTCAAGCTGCTGACCTCGGAAGGGCTCATTGAACATGATCCCAATCGCGGCTTCTTCGTTGCCCGGCTGTCCAGCGATGAAGCGCGGCAATTGTTCCGCATGCGCCATCTGCTGGAAGATGAGCTGTTGCAATCTGTCGTATGGCCGAGCAGGGCGCAGCTTACCGAACTGAGGCGCAGCGCGGCCGAGCTGGAAAAGCTCCTCGATGCCGGCGATCGGCGCGAATGGTGGCTCAGCCACCGGGAATTCCATAAGGCCATTTTCGACCTCTCACCGCATAAGGTGATGGTCCGCGAAGCCATGCGGCTATGGACTCTGACGGACCGTTTCCGGGCGATGTTGCCCCTTCCGCGCCGGCCCAGCGAACAGCGCAGCCTGGTCAAGAAGCATGATCTGGTGGAAGCGCTGGCCGCGCGCAATCGCGACAAGCTGATGCGCCTGCGGCGCGAGCGGCGCGATTCCTTCGAAGCGATGGTGCTGGAGACGCTAGAGGAACGCAACCTCTAGCATCTGGTCAGGCGGTTCCGGTCAATCGGAGCGGTGACCGCTCAGCTGGGCGCCGGCGTCGCGGCGCAGCCGGCGGAAGGAAATTGTGGCCAGGGCCAGCAGGGCCGCATGGAACAACAGGGCCAGTCTGAAATCATTGAGATCCGGCGTGCCGCCCCAGCGCCCGTGCATCGCGGCTAGGCCATTGAGCAGGATCGCGCTGATCGACACCGCCACCGCACTGGTGAGCTGCTGGAACACGTTCCACAGCACCGTGGCGGAGGTCGCCTGGTCATCCGGCACATCGGTGTAGAGCAGGGTCTGGACCCCGGTGAACAGGATCGAGCGGGACGCGCCAACGAATGCCAGGCAGACCAGGATGACCCAAAAGGGCGTGGCCGGCGAAAAGGCGGCGCAGGCCACGGTGCCGGCGGCGGACGATACACAGGTTGCCAGCAGATTGGCCCGATAGCCAAAGCGTTTGAGGGCACTGCGCACGATCGGCTTGATGACCAGATCTGCGCCATTCAGGGTGATGAGGGTCAGCCCTGCGGCAAAGGCGCTCATCCCCATGGCCAATTGAAACATCAAGGGCAGCAGGAAGGGCAGCGCCCGGATCGCTATGCGGATCAGCGCCCCGCCGCCGAATACCGCAATCCGGTAGATTTCGGACTGCAGGGGCGCGAGCGAGAGGATCGGATGGGCGTGGCTGCGGCTATGGCGGACCAGCAGAGCCATCGCGATCGAGCCGCCCAGCAGAAGGGCCGCCGGCAGCGGCCAGCTGCCATCCGTGGCGCTGATCTGGTCGAGCCCCAGGATCAGGCCGCACATGGCCGCTCCCGCCAGCAGGAAGCCGCGCAGATCAAACGGTCGGGGGTTTTCGGGCGGCAGGTTGGGCACATGGCGCAGGATCAGCACGCAGGCTGTGAGCCCGACCGGAATATTCAGGTAAAAGGCCCAGGGCCAGCTCAGATAGGTCACACAGAAGCCGCCGATCGCCGGGCCGAATGTCGGGGCCATCAGCACCGCCGTGGTGGTGAGCGTCATCACCTGGACCAGCCGTTCCTTGCCCGCGCTGCGGACCAGCAGGGCGCTGCCCACCGGCATCATCAGCGAGGCGCAGGCGCCCTGAAAAATGCGCGCAGCAACGAATTGCCCCAGGGTGACGGTCAGCCCGCAGAGCAGCGAACTGAAGGTGAAGCCGAGCACGGCCGCGGCAAAGATCCGCTTCGCGCCGAACCTGTCCGCCAGCCAGGCGCTCGCCGGCAGGCACACCGCCTGGACCAGCAGATAGATCGTGATGCCGACTGACAGTTCGACCGGCGCGATCCCGAATGTCTTGGCCATCGCGGGAATGGCGGTGTGGATCACCGTACCGTCGAGCTGGGACATGAACATGGCCGTTGCGACGGCCACTGCCGACATGCGCCACGACGTGTCCATGATGGCGGCAGCCCCGGCCTATTGGGCCGGGACAGCTTCCCGATCGCCGGCTTCCAGCGCCTCGGCAGCCTGTTCCTCGGCGATCAGGGCGGCCAGCATGCGCCGGGCGGAAACCGGGGCGGCGTCGGTCGCAAGCAGGATCGGGTCGAGGTCCATGATATCGGTGGCTTCGCCCATATTTTGCTGCACCATCTCGATCATCGGTTCGTCCTGTTGCCCGAAGGCGAGGTCGAAGAAGGCGAGCATCGCCTGATCGACTTCGGGCTCGTCCTGCCGGCGGTTGCGGCCATTGACGAAGAAATAATGCGAGGTGAGCGCGGTCTCGGGCGTGACGATGTGCAATTGCGGGATATGCACGCCGGATTCGCGCGGCTGATCAACCTCCCAGCTGCCGACCGCGAAATCGAGCATGGCGGGCGGATACCAGGTCATCGTCGTATCGGTAATGACAGGGGTGTCCGGATCCGCGCCGAACAGCGCGACATGGGCGGAAGAGGGGCCAAGGCCGGTGCGAATGCGGTGATTGACGATCGATGCTTCGCGCCGTTCGAGCTTCTGTGTGGTCGCGACCAGCAGTTCCTCGGCCGAATAGCGCCCGCCACTGAATTGCGGGTGGATGAAGGCGGCGTGGCTCAGGTCGAGCAGATTATCGACCACCAGCTCATAATGCCCGCGCACATGCAGCAGCCCGCGCACCAGGGCATAATTCGGATCATTGAGGAATGCGATGTCGGGCAGGGCATCGTGATCGATCTTCGCCGGATCGCCCGGCCAGAACCATATGATCCCATAACGTTCCATCACCGGCCAGGATCGAATATTGGCTGCGCGCAGCGGCCCGCCGTTCTTCGCATGGGGGTTATGAACGCATTCGCCGGCCTTGTTGAAACGCAGCCCGTGATAGGGGCATTGCAAGGTGTCTTCCACCAGCTTGCCGGCCGAAAGCGGGGCAAAGCGGTGAGGGCAGCGGTTGAGAATCATCCCGACCTCGCCCTGGCTGTCGCGAAACAGGACCGCCTTTTGCTCGATCAGGGTCCGGGCCAGCGGCTCGTCGCTTACCTCGTGGGAATAGGCAGCGGCGTACCAGGCATTCTTGAGTATCGAAAGCAAGCTTCACCCCATCAATTGGTCACGCCTGAGAATAGCGCGATATATGTTCACAAGTGGAGCCTGATCGAGCTGACGAGACCTGCGACCCATGGCCTGCCGGCCCCGATCACCATTCCCGGTCGTGCGGTCAGGTCGATTGCCCGAAGATTACGCCACTTCACTTTGTTACACCATTATATATTTAATATCACGCAGCCAGTCGTGAGTCACCTGTCCATCTGCCACGGGGTTCAGGTTTCTTCTGCCGGGCGGGCCGGTGGCCGCTCATCCGTGGCTACAGGTCGAGCACCAGCCTGTCACTCAACGACCCGGAGCAGCAGATCATCATGGATTTGCCCTCCCGGCGATCCTTGGGGCTGAGCACCGCGTCAAAGTGATCCGGTATGCCTTCCAGCACTTTCGTCTCACAGGCGCCGCAGGTACCCATTTCGCAGCTGGAGACCGCCTCCACCCCTGCCTCGCGCACAGTCTCGAGAATGGACTTGCCGGGCTGAACCGTGAGTGTGAGGCCGGAGCGGGCCAATTCGACGATGAAGCTCCCCTCCGCCCGCGGGGGCTGCTGGGCGGTGAAATATTCGACATGAATCTGCGCCTCCTCGCGCCCGTCGGCCCGGGCGCATGCGAGGAAGGAATCGATCATCGCGGCTGGCCCGCAGCAATAGAAATGCGCCTCGCGCGGTGCCTGGGCGATGATCTGCGCGAGCGGCAGATACCCTCCCGCTTCATCATCAATATGGCGTATAAGCTGCGGGAATTGTGCCAGTTCTTCTGCCAGCAGCGAATCCGCCGGACTGCGGAAGGCGGCATGAAACGAAAACGATCGCCCCAGTTTCGTCAACCGTTCCGCCATTGCGATCAGCGGGGTCACCCCGATCCCGCCCCCGATCAGCACGCTGGTGGAAGCCGCTTCCTCCAGGGCAAAATCATTGCGCGGTGCCAGCGCGGCAATGGTGTCGCCCAGCTGCAGGCGTTCATGGAGAAAGGCCGAACCGCCGCGCCCTGCCGCCTCTCGCCGGACTGCCACATCATAAGTAGCGGGCGCAGAACCAGGATGCAGAAGCGAATATTGGCGTTCCAGGCCGGGCTCCATGATCAGCGTGATATGGGCCCCGGGTTCGGCCCCGGGCAGCGCCTGGCCCAGCGCATCCTCCAGGCGGAAGAGCCTGGTGTCGCGGCCTGCGGGCTCGATCCCGATCACGCGCAGGGTCAGCTCTTGGGCCGAGCCGGGAGAGCTCGCTGCGGTCATGCAGCGCGTTCCTGCGCCGGGGGAAGGGGGATGGCCTGTGCGTTCATTCTATCGGCCTTCGCTGATGAGCGGCGGGAGTTCCTCATGCGGCAAAGGATCGCCTGCTGGAAGGGATCCGTCAATATATCTTAGCACTAAGATAGATTGACAGGGCTTCGCGCCAAAAATACAACCCGCGCCAGGATCGCCCCGGTGGCGAGTGATAATTTGGGAGTAAGGCCATGGCTCAGGATCTCGTAACCGATGTATTGGTGATTGGCGGCGGATCCGCCGCGACCCGCGCCGCGCTGGAGGCGGCCGATGCCGGGGCCAGGGTGCTGCTGGTCGACAAGGGCAAGGTCGGCGACAGCGGATCGAGCCCGCATGCGCTGGTCGGCTTCAGCGTTCCGCTGCTGGACGAGGCTGACAGCCCCGAATTGTTTGTCGAGGATTGGGCCCTGGCCAGCGGCGGCATCTGCGATCGCGATCTGGTGGCCCAATGCGCGCGCCTGGGCCGGGGTCTGGCTGAGGATCTTGAACGGCGCGGGGTCGAATTCATCGCCAATGCCGATGGCAGCTGGTTCATTTCCAAGCGCGCCGGGCATTCTGTCCGCCGCACGCTGATGGCCAAGGGGCTGGGCAATGGGGTCCATGCCAATGTGATCCAGCCGATGCGCGAAGCGCTCGCCAAGGCCGGCGTTTCGCTGTGCGAGAACACCATGATCTCGCGCCTGTTGCTCAGCGATGGCCAGGTCGCTGGCGCCCATGCGGTGAGAGCGGATGGCGAGGGTTTTGTTATCCGGGCCAAGGCGGTGGTCCTCGCGGCGGGCGGGGTGAACCGGCTCTACACCAATCTGTGCGAGGAGGTGGTCGACCATGAATGCCGCACCACCGGGGATTCCTACAGCCTCGCCTTTCACGCGGGCGTGCCGCTGATCGATATGGAATTTGCGCAGTTCCGCGATTCCCCGCCTGCCGGGCCAATCTTCGGGGCGCATTATGTCAACCGGCTGGGCGAGCGGATCATGGAGAAATATGATCCCGAGAACCTCGAATGCGCGCCGCGCTATATGATGGCGCGGGCGGTCTATACCGAGAATTTCGAAGGGCGCGGCCCGGTGGTGTGGCATGTCGAGGAAGGCCAGATCGCCCGGTCGCGTGCGCCGGTCGGCGCCTACAAGGCAGGCGAGGTGGTTCCGATCACGCTGATGTTCCAGCGCCTGATGGGCGGGGCACGGATCGATGTGAATGCCGCCACCGCGGTCGGCGGGCTATTTGCCGCTGGTGAAGCATCCGGCGGCATTCACGGCGGGGACCGCATGCAGGGCTGCGGATTTCTGGAAACGCAGACATTTGGCAGCATCGCTGGCAAAGGTGCGGCGGCCTATGCCAGCCACAATCCGCTGCCTGTGATCGACGAGGCCCTGGTCGCGCAGGAGCGCCTCCGCCTGTTTGGCGCCTCCGGCAAAAGCGATCCGGCCGAACTGTTCGAGCAGGTGCGCGCGATCATGTGGAGCAAGGCCGGGGTGGTTTCCAACCGTCAACAATTGACCGACGCGATCAAGGCGCTGCGGGCGATCCGCATCACTGCGGATGAGGATGTCGATACTTCCGATATCTTCGCGGCAGAGGAATTGCGCAATCTCGCGCTCACCGCGGAACTGGTCGCCAGCGCCAAGCTGGCCCGGGAAGAAACCCGTAGCGGGCATGGCCGCACCGATTTTCCCGAAGCGGACGATGGCTGGATCAAGCATGTGCGGTTGACTGCGGGCAGCGACGGCGCGATCGGCGTGGATACGATCCCGGTCCAGCTTTCGAGTTCGGCCCAATCTGCGGAGCCGGTTGCCGCGCAGTAAGCCCGGCCGTCTGCGCCTTAGCGGGCGAGGTCGTCTTCGATCGAATGAAGCAGCTTTTGCAGGAAGGCGTTGCCCTGTGCGAGGTCGTCCGGGGTCAGCCGCGCCATCAGCGCATGCTCGACCTCGGCGAAGGCCTGCATGGTCTCAAGCGCCAGATCGCGTCCGGCGTCGGTCAGCTCGATCAGCAGTGAGCGCTGGTCGCGCGGATGGGAGACACGGCAGATCAGGCCGCGCTTTTCCAGCCGGTTGGCAAGCCCGGTAAGTCCGCCCGATGTGACCGGGACATAGCGCCCGGCAAGGTCGGACGGGGCGCGGCGATAGGGCGGGCCGCTGCGCAATAATCCTGCCAGCAGACGGAACTCGAAATCCGACAGCTTCGATTGCTTGAGCACCACGGCGGTGCGGTTGCGCAGCCGGTCGTCGATCCTGGCAATACGCGCGGCGATCGCCCGCACGTCGCGGTCAAGCGCGGGGACCGCAGCGGCCCATTCCTCCACCAGCGTGACCACGGCGGAATCGAGCCGCTGCTCAAAGCTGGCGACTTCGAGGGCGGCGAGATCGCTGCGCGGCTGCGCCTGCTGCTGGGTGCGGCCTTCATTCAGGCCAGCGGATTTGCCACTCATCGAAACTCCATCGCGACGCTGCTGCTGGCCGACAGCGCCAATAGGGCAGCTTGGCGGGCAATTTGCAACTGCGGGCTGGGAATGCGGCTTTCGCCAGGCCGCTCGCAGGAAGAGGCCATATCGTGCCATCCGCGCGCATGAAATTCGGCGCAGCGGGGGCACGAATAAATTCTCTCTTGTTGACAGCGCGCCGCGCGCCCGTCTATCGGCCCGCTCCTACCCGGCGGCGCCTGTGACCAGGCATCGCCCCGTGCCCAGATGGCGGAATTGGTAGACGCACCAGCTTCAGGTGCTGGCGCTCGCAAGGGCGTGGAGGTTCGAGTCCTCTTCTGGGCACCATCACCTCTCAAGTTATTGAGAGGGCGCGAAAATCGCCGAAATCCGTAGGGTTTTTCCAATCGGCTGCTACAATCGTAGCAATGGAAAGTGACCCTATGTATCTTCATCGGCGAGGCGCGACTTACTATTATCGGCGCCCCATACCAAAAAACCTTATTGGCGTTTGGCTTGGTCCGACCGGTCGTCCCCGCAAGGAATGGATCGTCTCGCTGCAAACGAAGGACCGACGCATTGCCATCGCTCGCATGGATCAAGCTAGCGCGACTTTTGCGACGCTCTTGAAACGGCAGGTGTTGGATCGCGCAACGCAACAGGGACTGCCCGATGGCCACAAGGGCGATCCTATGTCGTATTTTACTCGTGAGGATTGGGATCACTTTGAGGCGCACCAAGCCTTTGAGACGGATCGCAGTGCACAAGAGGAGTGGGATCAGGAAAATGATCCGCTGTACGAGCAGAAGCAGGCGCTGCGAGAAGAAACCATGAGACTTCGTGACGCGCGATTTTCTCGTGAAGCTGGTCGTGAAGTCGCAGCTGAGGAGCGGGCGCGCGCAGTTGCTAGCCGTGCCATTTCGTTCATGTCTCTTTTCGATGATTGGTCTGGTAAGTACGGCAAGCCTGATACGGTTGCCGCTTATCGGACCTATGCTCAGGCATTTAGCGATTTTGTGGACAAGGCGGACGCAAACGCCATCACCGAAGATAATGTGGCCGACTGGCGAAACTCCCTAGAAAGCAAAGGGGGTTTGTCAGGCAAGGCACTCTCACCGAAAACCATCAACGGCGCTTACATGTGCGCCATCAAGACAGTCTTCGCAGATGCCACGGGAAGAACCCGGCGCTTGAGAAGCAACCCCGCGCTCAACTTACGGGCACTTCGCGCTGTGAAGAAACCCAAACTACGAGAGAAATCGATTACCGATAGCGAGGCTGTTATCATCCTCACTGATGCGATGCAGCCCACTGAGGGGCGGCTGTCACCCAAGAAGCTCGCTGCCAAACGCTGGTGCCAATGGCTTATGGCTTACAGCGGCGCGCGGGTGCTCGAAATAGCCCAACTCCGCAAGGAGGACGTGGGAGAAGTGTATAGGCGTCCCGTTCATCAATATCACACCTGAGGCAGGCAAGAATAAGACCGAGACAGCTCGCAAGGTGCCGCTTCATCCTCACCTGATTGAACAGGGCTTCTTGTGTTTCGTTGAGCAGCAATCCGATGGACCGCTTTTCTATGATCCTGCGCTCAACAGGGATGGGCGGTTAGCGTCGCAAGCCAAGAAGGTCGGGGAATATCTTTGCAAGCGCGTTCGTGCCCTGGGGGTGACCGTTGCCCAGCCAAATCACGGGTGGCGGCACCGCATGGAAACCATGAACAATCGGTACGAGCTGCGAGACAAGAATGTTCGTATGATTCTGGGCCACGCTGGCTCAGACAGCAACTCAGTTTATGGCGACCATGAGCTACCTGCAATGCTGCGCGAGATACGACGCATCCCGCCTTACGTAGGGCCGGGTCTGCCACCGTTCTGTCCCGAGGATGGGGAGGCCTCCTAGAGACCCGCCAAGGCCATCAGGGAGGCGATTGAGACGTCGAGTGCGTCCGACACGCGGGCGACGTTCAACACGCTCACGTTGCGCTCTCCACGCTCGATTTTGCCCATGTGGGAGCGATCTATACCCGCCGCGTCAGCTAGTGCCTCCTGTGATAATCCACGTTCCAGCCGAACGGCGCGGATGGCCGCGCCCAGCCTGTGGAGCTTTCCATCAACGTCGGTCTTGATTGATTGACGCGGCACCCCTTTCCAGTTGCGCTAAGCGCACCTGTGGGCCACGGTATTTACGACCTTTTATCGAGGGCAATGGGCAGCCACCGCTGCACGGGAGGCCATATGTATGCCGATTATCGTTATATTGGCGGCAGCGGCGCTCTCCACGGGCGTGCCGGACTTCGAGATCGTATAGTCCGGCAAGCTCCCGCTGGCCCGACCACGCGCTGGCAATACGAGGGTAAGGAATGGACCGGGGAAATCGCGGATGGCTTCACCGCTGATGAAGCGAAGAGCCTACGTCCCGAAGATGTGCGGAAAATACAACGCGTCCCTGATCGTCCTCCTAGCCCCAATGCTGAGCGTGACCGCCGCATGAGTGAGCTGCTCGCGGAGGCATATGCTGACCGACATCTGAGAGACATTCCTACCGATGTACTTATGCGTATGAACCCTGCCGATTTAGAATGGGCGTGGGAGCGGCGGCGTGCTGCCAAGGCGGCTGAGCGGCGGCCCCGCCCTAAAACTTGGCAGGAACGCCACCTTGAGGAACTCATCGCAAACCCACCGCCTGCCCCAAACCTTACGCCGGACTTTTCCGAAGAGCTTGCTGCCGAAGCCCGCGCTGTAAAGGTGGAGGCAGAGCGCCGCAGGGAAGAGGCCCGAGGGAATTGGGTGCTGGTTCAGCAAGCCCTATGGGGGGCGCTAGCCTTAGTCCTGCTAGCACTTGTTGCAGCCTTAAACTGGCGAATCCGTAGTAAGTCGGCTCAAGAAGAGGGAGCACAGTAACATGATGCGCGGCTTGTCTCGCGTTAGCTGCGTAGCAAGGATGAGAAAGATAACCGAGACAGATGCCACCTGCGTCTTTGCCTTCTCAATGCCTATATATAGTTGTGGGGGCATGAGGTGATGGCTGCTTGATCTTTACCGGTATCAGCCTCTGATCTTTCTCCCTTCACACACTCACTCTCCCTCATATGATCCTTGATGGTTAGCAGGTTAGGTAATCCGGCCTTCCCCCCAGTTATATCCACGCAAATAGATACAGGCGAGATGACGGATACCTCCCGCTAACCCAAAGCCATGAGCCTCGACGGTTGAGCAGTTATAGGCGAACCCAGTGTTACCAGCCGCTTGCGCAGCTCCTTCCTTGGTAACAAGGCAGCGGTGAAGCAGCCCCGCACATTGTGTGTGCCTGATGGTATCAAATCGGAAAGCGCGAAGGGTGGCCGGTCGCCAATGAGGCGGGTTTGGTGGAACGCCAACCAGGGCCACGCTGGAGGCCCGTGGAGTGCCGTCGTCACGTATCCGGGGCCCCTGTTTGGGGCTAAGTTGCAATGCGGGCTCAGCGCCCCTCAGATTGGCGTGGCTGGCCACCCGCATATTCCCGGACTGTGAAACCAAGGGCGCGGTGGGCCGATCCTCTCGCCCCCTCACCTACATCTGCGTCAAAGGGTCAATGCAGTAGCGTTTGACCGAGCTCTTGGAGATGTCGAAATGCCCCGCCGTCTGGGCGATGCTGGCCTTGTTCTCCTTCCGCCATTTACGCACAGCGGCTGGATCGGCGGCAAACTCCCTCCCAAACGTCTTGCCCCGGTGAGTTAGGCCAGTACGGGCTATTGCCTCTCGTGCTGTGGCGCGGCCATCCTCACAGCGTTCGCGGATACGATCCCGCTCCATATTGGCGACTTGGGCCAGCACGGCGACGATCAGCTCCCCGACGCCTCGCCCTATCGGGCCGAGCCCATGGACGTTCACTGTCACGCCCTTGTCGAGCAATGCCCGCACAGTCGCTTGCACGTCCAGTGCATCGCGGCCCAGTCGGTCAATGGCGTAAACACACAGCTCGTCGCCGTCTCGGATGTAGGAGAGGAGCTTGCCGAAGCCGGGCCGCTTTGCTGCCAGCGTCGCCCCGCTCACGCCCTCATCGGAGAACTCCCGGACGAAGTTTCCGCCGAGGGCGGCACGCTGTGTCTCAATGCTCTGATCGCGGGTACTGACACGGTAATAGGCGAGACGGCTCATATGGCGCTCCTTGGCTCACAACGTATGACACACTTGTGAGCTAGTGGCTCATATGTGTCAAGGTATATTGTGAGCCATACTTAGGGGCAGTCTCCTACATGGCCCAGAGCTATACAAGTGCTGGACCCAGGACTAGTCGGATGAACCCTCCCAATTAGGATGGCTGGGCAGGCACTAAGCTGAGGGCCCGCTCCATGCGGCGCCATATCAAGTATGTAAGCCCCTAGGGTGTACGGGGGTAATCGCGCGCGACTGCTGTTAGATAGGCCCTCTCACGTAGATGCACCGCGCGCCGGCCGGGGAGTGGGGATGACACCAACCAACTTTAGCCTTGCGGGGTTGATGCTCCGGGACCATCCAATCTGAATGACTTGGCCATATGAACTTCGCAACATCTACAACCGCCTGAAGGACATTCACTCGGCCTTCCGGGGCCAACAACAAGGTGGCATATCTACTCCCGCTGGAGTGCCGGGTATATTTATCTTCACTGGTCACGGAGCCGGTACGATAGGTTACATTGACGCTTTCCAACCGGATGGATCGCTCCGCTACACAGGCCAAGGGCAGGTAGGGGACATGCGGATGGTCAGTGGGAACGCTGCCATCAGGGACCATGCCCTGCTAAAGGCAAAGACCTCCTTGTATTCAGTCAGATCAAGAAGGGTGGAACAGTCCGTTTTGAAGGTATCTTTGTCTGCGCAGGATGGGAGAATGAGCGGCAGCCGGACATAAAATGGGAATGAGCGCGACGCGATCGTGTTCACTCTGGCCCCTCTCCTGGGCACTGACTACGAGGCGGAAGATTTGGAGAGCATGCCCGAGCAACAAATGGGCCTTCACGAACTTCGTCGTCTCGCTTTGGCAGCAGCGGCACCAGCAAAGAAGGTCACGACATCTGGAGCACGTTCCGCTTTCGCACGCAGCCGCCATGTTCGCGATTATGTTCTCCGGCGGGCTAACGGCTCTTGCGAGGCTTGCAAAGCTCCGGCACCGTTTACTACCGCTGCGGGGCGTCCATTCTTAGAGGCCCATCACATCCGGCGCCTCACCGATGGAGGCCCGGATGATCCACATTTTGTCGCCGCTGTGTGCCCGAACTGTCATCGCCAGGCGCATCACGGTTTGGACCGGGAATATTTGAAGCAAGAGTTGCTCACCATCATCGGGGAGATTGAAAGGCAGATTGAGCAGTCAGGCCAGTAGGCTCTCCGCGACTGCTCCGCCCTTGTAGTCCATGCTCTCGCTCGAAGCATGAACCCACACGAACCAACGTTTATATGTGAACGGTGAGGGGCACAAGGATGCAGCGAGAATATAAACACCGGCTGCAGAGGGGTATGGGAAGCTGCGGCTACGACTTCGTTAGTGAGTGGCGACATGGGCGTAGGACGATTTCAGGTCGTGGAGTGCATGGGAATAGCCAAGCGCCGTATCACCGTCCTGCGGCAAGACAGTGCTCGTCGGCTCCGGTGGATCCCAGAGAACCTCAAGGAGGGAGACCGTTCCTCCATCAGGCCGCAGAACCATCAAATGCGCTGAGGTTGTCACATCAGTTCGCAAAGCCTCAGCAACCCTTCGTGCAGCGGCTCGCGCATCTCTTCCGGGCAACAAATACAGCAACTCTTGAGCCAATGGGGACAGGACGCAAGCATCCGCCGTCACCTTCCCTCCCGGTTCGCCATTAAAGCATAAGAGCAAGTTCCCCTCGCGAATGGAGCCATTGCCTTTGCCATTTTCTATGTTATGTTTTTAGAGAAACCTAGGGAAACTCGCTTCCTGTATTAGCCCCGCAGCTTCAAGGTGAAGCAATGTGGTAATATCATTCTCGGGTTCGTCCAAGCCGAGCAACTTCTTAGGAGCAAAATCACGAAAAACCGAGTTGCAAAAGTCAGAAAAACTAAGAGCATCAGCTTGCGCAAAAACTCTGAAAGAAAACGCAGTGTGCGCATAGAAAAACGCCCCCTGGCTTCCTTATCTCGCCCGCAAGTACCCTTCCCCAAAGATTTTGCATCCGCTCGGTGGAAGCGTCCTCTGCGTAGCGCTCAAAAACGTTGAGCCAATCTTCATCCACCTCACCTGCGGGCGAAGCATCTGGTTCATCGTCTGTAGGCTGGGGATGGTCATTTGCTGAACGCATGTCATTAAGCATGGCGATTGAAACTGCTTCTCTATTGTTTTGCCTCCTGTATTCTTTCCGCACTAGGACATCTACAGCGCGTTGAACCGTTGCCTTATCAGCTGCAACGTCCGTCGAAGCAGCCTTGGCGATAGCCTTTTCGACGATTACATAGGCCTCAGTTTGGGCGTCCACCCGTGCCTTCTTCTGAGCAAGCCATGCCACAGGAATGTCGACCGCTGCACCAATGAGGCGATCTAAAGCCTTAACGCTCGCGGGGTATAAGAGCCTGAGGCGGTACCAGCAACGGCCGCTGCAATCGGCGCGGGCAAGTTCGAACCCGGGATTTTCTTCCGTCATTTTGAGAACGATGCCACGCCGAACAAAACTCTACAATCCACGAGGTGTATAAGATTTCGAACGACGTTGCTGATCCACTTCCCTTTTAGGCAATGAGAAGCGCGCGCTTCTTGAAACGACGGCTTGATGGTTCGGGTCCCTGTTTAGGACTTACATCGCGCTGACGCTTGCCCAAACTGTTACAATCGTATAGTCCAACTGATACAGCCGCCGTTTGAAAACCTTAGGGTTTCTGCGGTTTTCGGGCACTGGTCGTCCAGTCCTCTTCTGGCACCATTTTCTCTCAAGTCATTGAGGGCGCAGCAAAAGCTTGCAAATCCTTGGCGCGGCCTGGGTCGGTGGCGGCTTTCTTGGCCGCTGCGCGGGCATGTGCCGAACATGACAGAATATTCATGACGTCGAAATACCCGCGACAGGTCCGGCCACGCATAAGTGCTTCTGCGCTCCCCGATGGGACGCTGTTGAACGGAGTAGACGCATATTGAAGAGCCGAAAGCTCCTTGCCCTTGCAGGCGCCGGAATGATGTTGGCGATCCCTCTCGCCGCATCTGCGACCCCGATGTCCACCAATCCCACAGCGGTGGCGGCTTGCAAGGGCAAGGCAGGGTCGGCTTTGACGAACTGTACTGATTATCACTCGGCATGCGAAACCTCGCCCCGCCTGTGAAGTCAGTGCATTACATGGCCGCAGTCCGACGGGCCCCTTTCCCGTGTAACCGTCGCTGAAGTCCCCCCCGAAGCGATGCTTTTTCGGACTGCGGCCATGTATCCTTCCTTGAAACCGGAAAAAGACACAGGCCCCATGGTAGAGATACGCAGATACCGGACACCCCTGATAATTGGCGCGGCGGCCTTGCTCGCCGGAACCGCAGGCTGGAGCCTGTCTCCGCTGTTTCCCTCATCGCCGCTGACCCTTGCGGCCAATCCGGCGCCGATCATGGCCCGGCCGGCCGCCTGGCAGGGCGGCAGCATCGCTGACATTGTCGAGCGCGCAGAGCCTGCAGTGGTGACCATCACGGTGACGCAGCAGGCCCAGCCGGTTGGCTTCTCTGGCGGTCCGATGTCGGAGAATGACGGCCCCTTCGGCGATCTGCTGCGGCAATTCATGGGCGGCGGCCAGATGCTGCAGCAACGGCCCAGCCAGCGCAGCGAGGTGCTGGGATCCGGCTTCCTGATCGACGACAAGGGCGATATCCTGACCAATAATCACGTGGTCGAGGGCGGCAGCAATTTCACGGTCGAATTTTCCGACAAGTCGATCGCAAAGGCGACGCTGGTCGGGACCGATCCGCAAACCGATCTGGCAGTGATCCATGTCGACAAGGTACCCGCAGCGCAGCCGCTGGCGCTGGCCGATTCAGACCGGCTGAGGGTCGGCGACCCGGTGATCGCGATCGGCGATCCCTATGGGGTGGGGCAGACTGTCACCACCGGCGTGGTGTCCGCGCGCGGAAGATCGCTCGGCACGTCGAGCTATGTCGATTACATCCAGACCGACGCTTCGATCAACCAGGGCAATTCCGGCGGCCCGCTGCTCGACTATGCGGGCAGCGTGGTGGGCGTGAACAGCGCGATCTTCTCGCCCACTGGCGGCAATGTCGGGATCGGCTTTGCAGTGCCTTCCAACACCGTGCGCACGGTCGTCAATGCCTTGCGCAGCCATGGCAAGGTCACCCGCGCCTGGCTGGGGGTCGGGATACAGGACGTCTCGCCTTCGATCGCCGCCGCTGCGGGTCTCGCCAAGGCCGATGGTGCGATCGTGACGGCCGTCGATGCCAGCGGGCCTTCCGCCGGCAAATTGAAGGCCGGGGATATCATCACCCGTTTCAACGGCACCGATATCCATGAAGCACGCGATCTGAGCCGGGTCGCTTCGACGGCCGAGATCGGCAATCTGGCGAAGCTCGACATTCTGCGCCAGGGCCAGAGCGAGCAGATCGATGTGAAAATGGGCCGATTGGCTGCAGATTCTCCGCAAAGGCCAGGTGTTCGCAATGGCAGCGGCGAGGCAACCCCCAAGCTGGGGCTGTCCGGCGCGCCGCTCAACAATGATCTTCGCTCGGAGCTTGGCCTGGACCACGATACCAATGGCGTGGTGGTGAAGGAGGTCGATCCCGATGGCCCGGCGGCCCAAAGCGGGATCAGACCGGGAGATGTGATCGAGCGGGTCGGCAATCAGGATGTGGATGATATTCCCACACTCGCGCAGGCTGTGGGCAAGAGCCGCAACGATACTGCGCTGCTGCTGGTCAATCGCGGCGGGAACGAGCAGTTCGTGGCTGTCCCACTGAGCTGACAAGCAGCCTTTTCGGCCATGCGCCCATGGCGGGATAACAGCGCAGTGGGCGCATGGCCCTGCCGTTCGGGCAGGAGCGATCACGCCAGGATTACCCAAACTTAACCGGCGGATCAGCGGGGCGAAAGGTGCGCCATGCTATATGGGCTTCAGTCAAACAGCTGAAGGATATTTGCCATGAAAATTCCATTCCGCTTTGTCGGGGTGAGCCTTGCCGCCGCAACGCTCGCGTCGGTCGGCATTCCGGCCATTGCCCACGCCGCCACGCCGCCCGCCGTGCAGCTCGACAATGCGCTGAAAGGGCGCAGCGCCGGCTCGCCGGTCAGTTGCATCAACCAGCAGAGCATTCGCTCCAGCCAGATCATCGACAAGACCGCCATTCTCTATAAGATGAACAATGGCACGATCTACGTAAACCGGCCGGTTTCGGGCGTTTCCTCGCTCGACAATTTCAAGATATTGGCCACGGACACGCATTCGGGCCAGCTGTGCAATGTCGATATCGTCCATCTGCTGGATCAGGGATCGAAAATGCCGGCGGGTTCACTCGGCCTTGGCATGTTCGTGCCCTGGACCAAGGACTGATCCGGCCTAATGCGCCGCGCGATCGTTGAACTGGCCGGTGAGCCTGATCCTGACAGACAGGCCGGGATGATTGTCGGCCAGTTCAACATCGCCGCCATGCATGCGCGCGATCGCATCGACCAGCGACAGGCCGAGGCCGGAACCGGTAAGATGGCGCGAAGGATCGAGCCGTCCGAAGCGGCTTAGCGCCAGACCCGTCTGCGCGGCGGGAATGCCCGCGCCATTATCCGCAACCGCGATGACCAGCCGATCGCCCTCGCGCGAAGCGGAAAGGTCGATGCTGTTGCCGCCGGCTGCATATTTGAGCGCATTTTCAATCAGATTGCCCAGCGCCTGGCTGATCAATTCGCGGTGAAGCGAGACTGTGATCCCGGCCTCGTCTGTCCAGCCGAGTGCAAAGCCCTGATCTTCCGCCAGTGGGCCGTATATCTCGACAATATCGGCAAACAGGGCCGCCAGATCGGTCGGCTCGAACCGGTCCCGCCCAATTCCGGCCTCGGCGCGGCTGATCTGCAATGCAGTGGTCAGCATGGTCAGCAGGGCTTCCGCTTCGGCAGATACCCGTTCGAGCACCGCAAGACAGGCAGGGTCTTTCGTTTCGATCAGGGAACGCTCGATGATCGACTTCATCCGCGTGATGGGCGAGCGCAGATCATGCGCCAGCCCGTCAGTCACCATGCGCATTTCCGAAACCAGCGCCTGGATCCGCTCCAGCATGGTGTTGATGCTTTGCCCAAGCCGGTCGAAGGCATCGTCCGTGCCGTCAAGCTCGACCCGGCGCGACAGATTGCCGATGCTCACCGCCTCGGCAGTCCGGGCGATGCCGGAGATGCGATTGTTCATGACCTTGACCAGCAGCAGCGCCACACAGAGCGATAGCGGCAGCGCCAGCAGCAGCGCGGCAATCAGCGCCGCCTCGTTGGCCCGGCGCAATTGCAGGCCGCTGTCGATCACGTGCCCGGCCAGCAAATGCGCTCCGTCGGGCAGGGTGGTAGCGATGAAGCCGATATCTTCGGCATCGGTGCTGCGCGGGCGAAACAGGTTGAGCACCTGCCATTCCTGATCCTGCGCAATCGTGGGCGGCCAGCCTTCGAGATTGCCGGCCAGCACCCGGCCTTCAGCGTCGGTCAGCAAGATCACGGCGATGCCGCCACTGCTGCCGAAAGCGATCCGGTCGTTGATCGCGGTGATCAGGCCCGGCCTGCCGCCGGTCGAAAATTCGGCCGCCAATTCGTCGCGCAATTCGGAAACCAGGGCCTGCTGCTCCCCCAGCAAGGAGCGTTCGCTGGCCGTCCTCACGAAATAGGCGACCCCCACCATTGCCGCGAATTGGGCAATGAAGATGAGAATGACAAAGCGCGTCGTGGTCGAGCGCAGTTTCGGGGGCAGGCGGAGCGCCATTCAGCCTTCTAGGCCAAGGCGATATCCTGCCCCGCGCACGGTATGCAGCAGGGGGCGATCGAATTCATCGTCAATCTTGCGCCGCAGGCGGCTGATATGGACATCGATCACATTGGTCCCCGGATCGAAATGGTAATCCCATACGCCTTCGAGCAGCATCGTGCGGGTGACGACCTGTTCGGCATGACGCATCAGATATTCGAGCAGGCGAAACTCGCGCGGCTGGAGGTCCATGGTCCTGCCCGCGCGTTTGACCTTGCGCGACAGCAGATCCATTTCAAGATCGCCGCAGGCCAGCCGGGTCTCGACCCCGCTGCCGGTGCTGCGCCGCAGCAGCAGGCGCAGCCGTGCGAGCAATTCGGCAAAGGCGAAGGGCTTGACCAGATAATCGTCGGACCCCGATGTCAACCCGTCGACGCGGTCCTCGGGCGTGCCCAGGGCGGACAGGATGATCACCGGCGTTTCGATCTTCGCCGCGCGCAAGGCGCCCAGCACCGCCATGCCGTCCATCGATGGCAGCATCCGGTCAAGGATGATCGCATCATAGCTGCCGTCGCTTGCCTGGAACAACCCGTCGCGCCCGTCAGCCGCGCGATCGACGGTGAAACCCTCTTCCGCCAGGCCCTTGATGATATAGGCGGCGGTGGACTCGTCATCTTCGACGAGCAAAATCTTGTGCCCCATGCTTACCTCGCGACTGGGTGAAGCACGATGGTACGCAAGGCGCGCTGATGCAGCAATTGCAATCGCAGCACGCCATCCGGGGCGTTGGACAAATATTCGGTGCGGCTGGTGCCGGATGTGGCGGGTATGTCGTTCACGCTGATAATGTCATCGCCCACCACCACGCCCGCGCGCTGCGCCTCGCTTTGATAGCGGACGCTGGTAACCACCAGGCCGGCCGAGCTGGGCGAAAGCGGTTCGGCGGTGAGGCCGGGCAGGGGCGTCTCCTGATTGCTGTTTTGCGCGGAGCTGTCCGCATAGATGATCGCCATGCCCAGCGAGGCGATAATCGCAGCCGAGAGCGCAATCGGGCCCATTCCCCAGTCGGGCCAATGAAAGGCTGTACTGACCTGCTTCATGACCATGCTCGCCTGGGTTGCGTCTTGTGCGTGCGGTGCCGACATTCACCTTCCCGATTGCTGGAGCCAGATTGCGGAGGTGGCGGGGCAATGTCACGTTACGCTTTGGTCATGCGCAATTCATCTTTGCGCGAGGGTGAGCAATCATGACACTTCTTTCATCTGCCAGCCACGCTCACGAAAGCGCCTGAACCCTATCACGGTGCCTGCTTGAGATCGCGACATGATGCGGTGCGCTGCAATTGGTCGGCATCGGTTTTGGCGCTTGCGATAGGTCTGGCTGCGCGCAGTTCAGGTGGAAATCATGAGGAAAATGCAGTGCAGATCATTGTGCCAGGTGGTCACTATTTTGACGGCAATGCCCGATTGCTGATCCAGGCGCTCGTCAGGGGTTTCAGCCTGTGAGGCGGATTGTCCTTGCGCTGCTGGCGTTGTTTGGCGCCGGTCTGGGCTATCTTGCCTATCTCGGATATTTCGGGGGCACCTTGTTCATTCCCGTGGCGCCAGATCCTCAGGCAGCTGCCCGGCGGCCCGCGATGGCGGCGGTCGTGTTGTCCGGCGATATGGGGTTCAATGCCGGAATGGCACCGCGCACGGCGAAGCGCCTTGCCGCAGACGGGATCTCGGTCATCGGGGTCAATTCGCTGGTCTATTTCCGCAAGCAGCGCAGCCCGCATGAGGTGGAGCAACTGCTTGCCGAAGCCATGCGCCGGGCGATGGCTTACGGACATACCGATCATGTTGTGCTGATCGGCCAGTCCTTCGGGGCGGATATGATCCCGGTCGGCCTGTCGCAGATGCCGGCGGCATTGCGCGACAAGATCACGATGGTCGGCCTGATCGTGCCGACCGATACCCTGTTTCTGCGCGCCTCCCCCTCAGAGCTGTTCAATTGGGCGGCGCCTGACGCCGATGCGCTGGTAACGGCGCGCCAGCTAAACTGGCTGCCGGTCACCTGCATTTCGGGGCGCGAGGAAACCACCAGCCTGTGCCCGCATATGACCAGCGCCAATCTGCGCCAGGTGTCGCTGCCGGGCGACCACTATCTCGATCACGATGCCGACGGGCTCCATCGGGTTCTGCTGGAGGCCATCGATCGCGCCGCCGCCCTGCCGCCGCGCATTACGAAAAGTTCAGCGTCATGAAAGCTTCCCGGAAGATAATCTGGCCTAACCGGTTCCAATAAGGATCCGAGAATCGGAGATGTCGGGATGCCCTGCAGTAAGTTTGCGTTGGCCGCGAAATCGGCCATCGCCCTTGTGGCCGCCGGAATTCTGTGTGGCGCCGCTCCGGCCCGGACACCAATCGACGGCGAATGGGAAAACCCCGGCCATTCGGTGAAAGTGCGCACCGGTGCCTGCGGCGAGGAGCTGTGCGGCTGGGTCAGCTGGGCGAGCGACAAGGCGATCAGCGATGCGCGCAAGGGTGGCACTCAGCAACTGATCGGCACCGCGATTCTGCGCAATTACAAGGCGAGGGGTGCCGGAAGATGGCAGGGCGAGGTCTTCGTTCCTGACATGGGCAGCACCTTTTATTCGACCCTCAGCCAGATCGATAATGACCAGATAAAGGTCAGCGGCTGCATTCTGCACGGGCTGATCTGCAAAAGCCAATTGTGGCACCGGGTCTAGCCAGGGGCAGGGGCGCACCATGCAGATCAGAAGGGCGTTTGAACGCTACAGGACTGCGCTCACCATCGCGGTGACCCTGCTGCTTGCGCTGGCGGGGTTTGTCGCCTTGCATCATCTACTGGCCGAAGTCCGTCTGCGCGATGTCCGCAGCGCGCTGCATACCATCCCCCGCTGGCGCTTGCTGGCGGCCATGGGTTTGACCTGCCTCAGCTATTTTCTGCTGACGCTTTATGATGTGCTGGCCTTGCGCATAGTCGGCAAACCGCTGCCATACAGGACCGCAGCCCTGGCCTCGTTCACCAGCTATACGCTCAGCCACAATCTCGGCCTCGGCCTGCTCACCGGTGGTTCGGCGCGTTACCGGATATACAGCGCGAAAGGTCTGACGACGGGCGATATCGTGCGCGTGATCGGGATCGCCGGGCTGACCTTCTGGCTTGGCGTCAGTGTCCTCGCAGCCGGGCTGCTGGCGCTGCAGGTGGCCGATTTCCGAATTTTCGGGGTCGTGCTTTCAGGTGTGTTGCAACACCGCTTCGGCATGATCGCTCTGGCGGCGCTGCTGCTCATTCTGCTCGTCGCCCCGCGGCCTACGCGCCCGATCCGGCTGTTTGGCTGGACAGTTCCGCTGCCCGGCAGGCGGCAGGCGGCGGCCCAGCTGGCGATCGCCGGGCTTGATCTGGCGGCGGCCAGCGCCGCTCTGTTCCTGTTGGTTCCCGATCTGGGCCCGGCCGTCTATCCAACCTTTTTCCTGGCCTATACGCTGGCAATCATCGCAGCCTTGATCAGCCATGTGCCCGGCGGGGTCGGCGTGTTCGAGGCGGTCGTGCTGGCTGCCGTGCCGGTGACGGACAGGGCGGAACTGCTGGCGGCGCTGATCGCCTATCGCTGCATTTACTACCTGCTGCCACTGGCCGCCGCCGCAATTCTGCTCGCCATTCACGAGCATGCCCAATGGAAGAAGCCGGCGGCCATCATCCTGGACAGTTCGCGCGCGGTCGCCGCCAGCCTGGCCCCCATGCTGATGGCGGCGCTGACCTTTATGGGCGGGGTGTTGCTGCTGGTTTCCGGCTCCTTGCCCGCCGTTCCCTGGCGGCTGGATCTGCTGCATGCGATCGTTCCGCTGCCCTTTGCCGAAGCCTCGCATATTGCCGCAAGCCTTGCCGGGACCGGCCTGTTGCTGCTCGCGCCGGGCCTGTTCAACCGCCAGGAAGCGGCCTTTCTGCTCGCGCGGACCGTGCTCATCGCGGGGGCAGCGTTCTCGCTGGTCAAGGGCATCGATTATGAGGAGGCGGCGGTTCTGTCCGTAATCGCCGGCTTGCTGCAATGGACCCGCCACGCCTTCTACCGCCATTCGGCCCTCACGCGGCAGCGCTTCTCCCCGTCATGGCTCGTCGCCGTGGGGGCGGCGCTGGGGCTTTCCCTGTGGATCGGCCTGTTTGCCTATAAGCATGTTTCCTATCAGAACCAATTGTGGTGGGAGTTCGCGTGGCATGGCGATGCACCGCGGTTTATGCGGGCTGCATTCGCCACGGCGGTGCTGCTGATCGTCGTGGCGGTGCTGCGCCTGTCCGGACGGGGCGCTGCTCAAGATCGCGAGCAAGGCGATGCGACACCGGATCGGCAGCGCACCCTCTCAATGGCCGACCGCACCGATGCGATGCTCGCCTGGACCGGCGACAAGCGATTTCTGGTCTCGCCCGATGGCGGCACTTTCCTGATGTATCAGGTCCAGGGCGATAGCTGGATCGTGATGGGTGATCCGGTCGGCGCGGTGGAGGAATGGGCCGATCTGCTGTGGCGCATCCGTGAAATGGCAGACCGCGCGCATGGGCGGGTGCTGCTGTATCAGATTTCCGCCAGCACTTTGCCATTTGCGATCGATATGGGCTTGCAGCTGGTCAAATATGGCGAAGGCGCCCGGGTCGATCTCAAGGCTTTCACCATGGAAGGCCCCGAGGCGAGGGCGCTGCGCTATGCAGAGCGCCGGGCCGCCCGCGAAGGCGCGAGTTTCGAAGTCGTTTCGGCAAGCGCAGTGCCGGCCATAATGGGGGAGCTGCGGCAGGTTTCCGATAGCTGGCTGCAGAGCAAGGATCTGTCCGAGAAGGCGTTCAGCATCGGCCGGTTCGATGCCGAATATCTGTCACTGTTCGATTGTGCGATCGTGCGCTGCGAAGGCCGGATCGTGGCCTTCGCGAATATCTGGGCCACGGCCAATCATGAAGAGCTGTCAGTCGATCTGATGCGTCACATTGAATCCATGCCCTATGGGACAATGGATTTCCTGTTCGTGCACCTGATGCAATGGGGCAAGCAGCAGGGATATCGCTGGTTCTGGCTGGGGCTCGCGCCGCTGTCCGGGATCAATGCCCGCCGGCTTGCGCCGATCTGGGCGCGGATCGGCCATCTCCTCTATCACCATGGCGAGGCGCTTTATGGCTTCGAGGGCCTGCGCGCCTATAAGGAGAAATTCGCGCCGCAGTGGGAACCGCGCTATATTGCCGGGCCTCACGGATTGGGGCTTGCCCGCGCGCTTGTGGATCTGCAGACCCTGGTTGGGGGCGGGCGGCGCAGTGCGGCGCGCCGGGCCCAGCTTTCCCTGGCCGCCTGAGGTCTCGTCCCGGGCAACAAAAGGCGCTTGCCGATGCAGCTTGGCGATCTTCCCTGGTATCAGCGGGTGCGCCATGGGCGCTATATCCTGTTCGTGCTGCTGCTGGTCTTGCTGCCCTGGCCGCTCGGCATAGTCTTGCGACCGGAAGAGGCGCTGGCCGCGGGTTTTGATCTGGCCGCGCTGGCCTTCATCGCTTCGACAATCTCGCTATGGCGTGCCGGACCCCCGGACGATATCCGCCGCCAGGCCGAGCGGGACGATGGCGGTCAGGCGGGGCTGCTGCTGCTCACGGCTGCGATCGTATTGGTCATGTTGGTGACGGTCGGGCTATTGCTGCATGACAAGAATTATCTGCAAATGTTTGAAATTGCTTTGATTGTTGCCACACTTCTGATCGCATGGTGCTTTGCAAATCTGGTTTTTGCGTTCCATTATGCGCGGCTATACTACAGCAAGGGAGTGCGCCAGAAGGACCATGGAGGGCTCGCTTTTCCGGGCGAGGAGCCACCCATATTCGCTGACTTCATCAATTTCTCCTTCGTCCTGGGGATGACCTGCCAGACCGCCGATATCGCCATAACCGGCGCCAGAATGCGCCGGCTGGCGACTGGCCACGGGCTGCTTGCCTTTGTATTCAACCTCGGGATCCTGGCGCTGACAGTCAATATCGTTGCAAGTTCGGTGTAACCTTCGGCATGGGGGGAAGCAGGCGGGCCTTGTGGCTTGATTCCTGCACAGAAATGGCCAAGCTGCTTCGGGCCGAGCCAGATTTCCTCACGGCTGACGGAGCAGGGCCCGGAACAACCGATCATGCGCTTCGTTGTCGCACATGTTGGCGCAGAGGTTTAGCGACGGGCCAGCGGGCAAGGCGGCCACTTATTGAAGAGAATATCCAAGCACCCATGGGCAGCGAATCGAACCGCACCAGCAAGTTCGCGCTGCCTCGTCTGGCGGCGGCAGCACTTGCCTGCGCGGCATTGCTGCCGGCAAATCTGGCGCAGGCGCAGGCCGCCGTTTCTCCTTCTCCAGCCGATGTGCCGCCCGCCGATCCGCTCGATCCCAAGACCATGGATCTGCCCCAGCCGCCCGCCGATGTGAGTTTGCCCAAGGTCGAACCGGTCATTCCCGATGCCGAGTTCGAAAGCCTCATTCCCGAATTCGATCCGGGCGATGATCCCGCATTGGCTGCGCCACTGGAATCGATCGACGAGTTCGAGCGCCGGCTGGCGGGAGAAAGTGACGGCACCGACCAGCCCAAGAGTGGCACCGATAAGCTCGCCGGTTCAGCCCAGCCCGACAAGCCGTCGCAAGCCGCCGTTGGCGAGGCACCGCTTGGCGATCCCGAACTGCTTGCGCCTTTGCCCCCGCTTGAAAGCTTCGATTCCGAGCCCGCAGAATTCGCGGGGGCCGGATCGGACAAGGTCGCTGACACAATCGAATATAAGGTCGAGTTGGTAGGTCTTGATCAGGTCGAAACGGCAAGCGATGCCAATATGGCGGGCCTGTTCCGGTCGCTATCCACCCTGCGCGCGGGGGGAGGGAAGGCGGCCAATATTTCGCAGGTTCGCGCGCGCCTGAGCGAGGATAGCGAGCTCTTGCGCACCATCCTCGAGTCCGAAGGCTGGTATGACGCGCAGATCACCTCGCGGATGGATATGGCGACTGGCGATGGCCCCGGCAAACTTACCGCCGTCATTTCGGTAGTTCCGGGTCAGCGCTTCACATTCGGCGAGATCGTGATCGATGCCCAGCCGACGGTTCCCCCCGGATTGATCGAGGATCATTTCCCGATCAAGCCCGGCCAGCCGATTGTGGCGACGCGGGTCGAAGGTGCCGAAGCCGGGGTGGCGCTGGCGCTGCCGCAAGCGGGTTATCCCTTCGCCAAGGTTGGCCAGCGCGACATCTTGATCGACCGCGATACGGGCGAGGGCGTCTATACCTTGCCGGTCGATACCGGCCCGCGGGCGCGCTTCGGTTCCATCCGCACCACGGGCAATCTCGCCTTCGAGGCCGATCATATCGCGGACATGGCGCGTTTCGCCCATGATGAGCTTTATGACAGCCGCCAAATTGACGATCTGCGCAAGGCACTCACCGCAACCGGCCTGTTCAGCGCCGTTTCCGCCGTACCCCAGCGGACCGGCGAAGCGGCTGGCGAGGGGACGGAATATGTCGATATTCTGGTCGACCAGCAGGCCGGCCCTGCACGGACCATTGCAGCGCGGGCAGGCTATGGCACGGGAGAAGGCCTGCGGGTCGAAGGCAGCTGGACCCACCGCAATCTGTTCCCGCCCGAGGGGGCGCTGATCGTCAGCGGCGTGGCCGGGACGCTGCAACAGGGCCTGGGCGTGACTTTCAAGCGCTCCAACGCCGGCCAGCGTGACCGCACCTTCCAGCTTTCGGCTGAAGTCATGCATAGCGATTACAATTCGCTGGATAGTTATACCGCCCGCATCGCCGGGCTGATGAGCCGCGAATCCACGCCGATCTGGCAGAAGAAGCTGACCTATGCCTATGGCGCGCAGGTGCTGGTGACGGCGGAAGATGATTATGATTTCACGCTTGGCGCGCGCAATCGGCGGACCTTTTACATTGCCGGGCTGACTGGCGAACTCGGGCTCGATCTCACCAATGATCTGCTCGATCCGGTCCAGGGCTTCCGGCTCACCGCGCTGGTTGAACCCGAAGCCTCGATCGAATCCGGCTTTCATCCCTATGTCAGAACCCGTCTGGATGGTTCGGCCTATTTCCCGGTCAGCGATTCCCTGGTGCTTGCAGCAAGGATCGGGCTGGGTTCGATCCAGGGAATTTCGCGCTTCGATCTTGCTCCCTCCCGCCGGTTCTATTCGGGCGGCGGCGGGTCCGTGCGCGGCTATGGCTATCAGAAGCTCGGCCCGCAAAGCCCCGATGGCGATGCCGTGGGCGGCCGCAGCTTCAATGAAGGCTCTGCCGAAGTGCGCTATCGCTTCGGTGACTACGGCGTGGTCGCCTTCGCCGATATCGGGCAATCCTATGCCGACAGTCTGCCGCAGTTTTCCGATCTGCGCATGGGTGCGGGTATCGGCGCGCGCTATTACACCAATTTCGGGCCGCTGCGGTTCGATGTGGCCACGCCGATTGGCCGCCGCCCGGGCGAGAGCTGGATCAGCGTTTATATTTCCATCGGGCAGTCGTTCTGATGGCGGAGGATAGCCATCGCGTAGACCCGCCGGAAAGCACGGCCGCGAGCGGCCTGACCGCGCGCCGCATCGCAAAATGGGCCGGCATAACGCTGGCTGCGGTGCTGGCGGTTTTGCTGCTGGCCTTCGCTTTGCTCAACACCGATCCCGGGCGGCGCTTCGTGGCTGACCGGATTGAAGCGCTCGAATTTCAGAACGGGCTTACAATCGGGATCGGAAAGCTCGATGGCTCGCTCTTCGGCACCCTCACGGTCGAGCAGCTCACCCTGTCTGATCCGCAAGGCGCCTTCCTCACCGTGCCCAAGGCCCGGCTTGACTGGCGTCCGCTGCGCTATTTGCGCGGGCATCTCGATATCCGCTCGCTTACCGCCGACAGCGCCACGCTTTCGCGGCTTCCGAAATTCAAGCCAGTGCCGCCCGACAACCAGCCGCTGTTACCCGATCTGGATATCGATGTCGGCACTTTCAGGGTCGGCCAATTCATCGCCGAGGCGCCCGTCGGCGGAGAGCGGCGTGTGCTCGCGCTGAGCGGCAAGGCGCATATCCGGGATGGGCGCGCGATCGTCGCCTTTGATGGTCAAACGCTCGGCACAACAGATCAACAGGCTGCTGGCGACCGGCTGCATGTCAATCTCGATGCCGTTCCCAGCGACAATCGCTTTGACGTCGCCGTGAAGCTGTATGCGCCCAAAACGGGCGTGGTTGCGGCTCTGGCCGGGCTCAAGGCCCCGCTGCAGGTCGATCTTGCGGGCAAGGGCGTGTGGTCGCGCTGGGATGGGGCGCTCAAGGCCCAACTTGGCGAGGAATCGCTGGCAAATCTCGCAATTTCGGCGCGCGATGCGCATTTCACGCTCAAAGGGGAAACCCGCCTTGCCAGGCTGTTTTCCGGCCAGACTGCGGGTCTGTTCGGTCCGGTCGCGAAGGTCGATCTGGCGGCCGATCTTGACCAGCGGCGCGTGGCGCTGACGGGAGCGATTACCAGCGACAGCATGCGGATCGACAGCAGGGGCACGGTCGATCTCGGCGCAAACCGCTTCGACAAGCTCAATCTCTCGCTGGCTTTGCTGCGCCCGGCAAGTCTGGCCAAGAACCTCAGTGGCAGCGGCCTGCGCGGCACCTTCATGCTGGACGGCGCCTTTGCCGAACCTGAGGTCGACTATGATATTTCCGCTGCGCATATCGGCATCAATGACATCGGGATTGACCGGCTGCACGCCAGGGGTGTGGCGCAGGTCAGCAGCAAGGGCTTCACCGTGCCGCTCGAAGCGCAGGTGGCGCGGATAACCGGGCTCGACAGCATCGCCGGGGGAACGCTCGACAATGTGCGTCTCACCGGCACGCTGGCGGTCCAGGGCAGCCGTGTCCTGTCCGACAATCTGCGTCTGCGTTCGCCGCGCATCGATGCGAAGGCGACCATCATCGCGGATCTGGCCAAGGGCTATTACGCCGGTGGAATTGATGGAAAGATCAATGATTACCGGATTGAATCGGTTGGCATCTTTAACGTCAGCAGCAATCTCAAGCTGACCTCCGCGGCGGCCGGGGGCTATGCCATTGCCGGGCGCGTGCAGGCCCGCTCGACCCGCATTCTCAATGACAGCCTGGCCAGCTTCCTCGGCGGGCAGGCGCTCGCCGCTGCCAATCTGCGCTATGGCACGGACGGGATTGTTCGGCTCGACACTATCAGGCTCACCGCCCCGCTGGTGCAGGTGCTGGGTGGAACCGGCTCCTATTGGCCCGATGGCCGGATCGCCGCGCAGCTCGATGCGCGAACCGAGCGCTATGGGCCGGTGGCGCTGACGCTCGCCGGGACCCTGGACAAACCCCATGCAATCGTGACGGCGGCGCATCCCGGCTTCGGTATCGGGTTGGCCGATCTGAGTGCCGAGATCACCGGCGCGGGCAAGAGCTATCGGCTCAACGCAAAAGGGCAGACCGATTTTGGCCCGCTGACCGCCGATGTCACGCTCGATGCGGCAGACGCGCTGGGCTTGACGATCAATTCGGCCAATCTCGGCGGGATCGATTTCACCGGCTCGCTGCGGCAAACCGCGCAGGGGCCGTTTGTCGGCCGGCTGCTCGCCAATGGTCGCGGGCTGGGCGGGGTGGCCCAATTGTCGGCGCTCGGCGCGGTGCAGCAGGCGGATTTCAACCTGCGCGCGCGCAATACGCAGCTGGACGGAGCGGCCGGGCTCTCGGTCGGTTCGGCGATCGTGGATGGGCGCATCCTGCTGTATGAGCAGCCGCAAATCGCGCTCGATGCCCAGTTGGCCAACGCCCGCTATGGCACTCTGCGCCTGTCTGCCGCGCGCGCCAAAATCGATTATCGCGCTGGACGGGGAGAGGCGCAATTCGTGCTGGAGGGCTCCTCGGCATTCCCCTTCCGCCTGGCGGCGAATGCCAGGATGACGCCGGAGCTGTGGCAGGCGACACTGGCTGGCCGAGTGCGGGGCATCGATGTTGCGACCAAGGGCGCAGCCCGCGTTGTGCCGCGGGGCGGAACTTATGAATTGCTGCCTACCCGGATCACCGCCGGCAAGGGCACGATCAGTCTGGCGGGCAAATATGGCAGCGCCTTGTTCGTGCAGAGCCGGATCGAAAATCTCGACATCGGCCTGGTCAATGCCTTCATTCCCGACATGGGATTGGGCGGCACCGCCAGCGGGAGTATCGACTTTGCCCAGGCCGGCGCAGGCGCTTTCCCGAGCGCCGATGCACGGGTGAAGATCGCGAATTTCACCCGCACCACGGCAGTTTCGGTCAGCGATCCGGTCAATGTGAACCTGGCAGGCAAGCTGCTGGCGGATGGCGGCGAGCTGCGCGCCGTATTCCGTAGTGGCAGCAATGTCGTCGGGCAGCTGCAGGCCAATCTGAGGCCGCTTGGCCCCGAGGTTGGCGGCTGGGTCAATCGGCTGATGGGCGCTCCGCTGTCGGGCGGGCTGCGCTATAATGGCCCGGCGGGGACGTTGTTCTCGCTCGCGGGGCAGGCGCAGCAGCGGCTGTCGGGCCCGATTGCGCTTGCGGCCGATTTTTCCGGACGTGTGCGCACGCCGCAGCTGGCGGGCATCATCAAGGGCAAGAACCTTACTTACGAATATCTCGCATTTGGCACCCGCCTGACCGACCTCGCGATTGACGGGCGCTTTGTGGGCGACCGGATCGAACTGACCAATGTCACGGCCAAGGCCGGGGATGGCACGGTCAAGGCGCAAGGCTCCGTCAGCCTGGCGGCGGATCGCGGATTCCCGATGGATGTAGCGATCGAATTGAACAACGCCCGGCTCGCCAATAGCGACAAGCTGGGGGCGACCGCCACCGGCAGCTTGCGGCTGACCAAATCGGCCGGGGAAACGGCGTTGCTCACCGGCGAACTGCGCCTGCCCGATACGCGCTACAAATTGGTGCGCGAAACGGTCGCCGAGGTGCCGAAACTGACCGGGGTCCGCTTCAAGCCGCGCGGACCGAAGGTCGGTGCCACCGGGGATGAGCAGGTGGAGCATCTGGCGAATCTGTTCGATCGTGTGCGGCTGGACATCAAACTCAGCTCGCCGGGCAAATTATTTGTCTCCGGCATGGGGCTGGAATCCGAATGGCGGGCAAATCTTGCCTTCAAAGGGACCAATGCGCAGCCGCGCCTGTCCGGCAGCCTCGCCCTGGTGCGCGGTACGCTGGGCTTTGCGGGCCACTCGTTCAAGCTGCAGGAGGGCCGGATCGAATTCACCGGCGGGATCGAATATGATCCCCAGATCGTGCTCGCCGCGCAGGAGGATGTCGATGGCTTGAGCGTCACCCTGAACGTATCAGGCAAGGCAACCAATCCTCAAATCAGCTTCACCAGCGTGCCGAGCCTGCCGCAGGATGAGATCATGGCGCGCATCTTGTTTGGCCGCTCTGTCGGCAATCTGTCGGCGATCCAGGCGCTCCAGCTCGCCGCCTCGCTCAATTCGCTGCGGGGCTCGGGCAGTGGCCTCAATCCGCTCGACAAGTTGCGCTCGGCTACCGGGATCGACCGCCTGCGGGTGCTGGGCGCGGACGATACGACGGGGCGGGGGACGGCAATCGCCGCGGGCAAATATATCACCGACAATATCTATATCGAGGTGATCACCGATGCGCGCGGCTATACCGCGACGCAGCTGGAGATCAGCCTGTCGCAGGCGCTCTCGATCCTCAGCCATGCCGGTGGATCGGGCACGTCCGATGTCAGCATCCAATATGAGAAGAATTACTGATGCGGGGCGGCTGCGTCATCGTCCTGCTGCTGCTGGCAGGCTGTTCGCGCGAGCCCGATTTCGACCAGCGCTATGACAAGGCTCAGCAGGATCTGCAGGCCAAGGCCGCGAAAATCGACCAGGAATTGGCCGAGCGCAAGGCTGCGGCCAGCCAGACGAGCCCGGATGCAGCAGCCAGCGGCGCTTCTCCGAGCCGCTAGGAGCGTGGTTCCGGGATTGGTGCGGCGCGGGCGATCGGCCTAACGCGGATTGGAGCCGGGCGGCCGGATATTGAACACATCGAGGCTGAGTTCGCCGGCGGCCAGTCTGGCGCGCTTTTCGGTTTCATTGGCCTCACGCGCCAGCGCCAATGCGAGCACTTCTGGAGCCTCGCCGCGCTTCACCACACAAACGCCGTCACCATCGGCGACGATCACATCGCCGGGTTCGATCCGGGCCCCGGCGCAGAGCAGCGGGTAGTTGACGGAGCCGAGTGCCGCCTTGATCGTGCCCTGGGCGAAGATCGCCTTGGACCAGACCGGAAAGCCCATATCTTCAAGCTCTTGCGAGTCGCGCACACCGGCATCGATCACCAGACCCACACAGCCGCGCGCCTGGCAGGCCACCGCCAGCAGATCGCCGAAATAACCGTCATTGCAGGGGGAGGTCGGCGCGACCACCAGCATGTCGCCGGGGGTCAGATGTTCGAGCGCGACATGGATCGTCCAATTGTCGCCGGGCGGGAGCGAGACCGTCAGGGCCGAGCCCGCCACGCGGCAGCCACGCCACACCGGGCGCATATAGGAAGCCAGCAGGCCGGTGCGGCCTTGCGCCTCATGTACCGTCGCCACGCCCAGCCGGGCGAGGCCGGCGATCACCTCGGGGTCGGCCCGTTGGGTCAGCAGCTCAACCTTTGCGTCCATCTACCAGCTCCTTGCGCGGATCGGTGTGCCCATAGGTGCTTGTAAATAGTTAGACAATAGACGTATACGATACACCCTTGGGGGAGGCGGGATCATGGCGCAAACGATGCAGCGAAATCGTGCAATCGGCCTGCTGGGTGTGCGATTGGTCATCGGCTGCCTTTCGGCGCAACTCGGCATGTTCAAGCTGTTCATAGATGGCCTGCCAGCGCAGATGCAATGGTTCGAAAAGCTGGAAGCCTGGTTTCCGATGTGGGTCCTGTCGGGCACCAATCTGTTTACGGCAGTGATCGAGTTCGTCGCCGGGTTGATGCTGATATTCGGGATCAAGCGTGATTGGGCCTTATGGGCGATACTGCTGGTGCTGGTTGTCGTGAATTTCGGGCATGGGCTTGAAGCTGCGGTTTGGGACATCCGGCAATTGGTCTTCCGGCTTGCGCTGGTAACATTGCTGCTGCTCCTGCCGGCGGATTGGGATCTGCTGCGCCTCGATAGCTGGCGCCAGGGCAGGGCGCTGTTGTTTGCGCCCAGGGGCTGATCAGCGCGGCGGCGGTTCCCAGATGGAAGGAACGGGATGATTGACCGGCTATTGCTGTTGACCAGGCTGCTGCTGGGGACGGTGTGTTTCCTCAACGGGCTCAACTGGTTCTTCAAGATCATCACACCCTATCCGAGCATGTCGGACTTCGTGACCTATCTGCCTCCCCCCGATATTGTCGGCGCGCTGATCGAAAACGGCATTCTGTTTCATCTTGCCAAGGCGGTCGAATTGCTTGCCGGGATCGCGCTGCTTGCCAATCGCTTTGTGCCGCTGGCACTGGTCGTGGCGATGAGCGTTACGGTGCCGGTGTTCATCGTCGATGTGTTCAAGCCGGAATTCAGGCTGCGTGCCTTTGTGATGGGCAGCGGTACGCTGGCAATGAATGGCACGCTGCTGCTGGCCTATTTCGATCATTACCGCCCGATGCTGGCGTGGCAGGCGCGGACAATTGCCGATCCTTCGCGGGGCACGACGGCATCTGGCGGCAAGGTGGCTGATGCGGCTGGAAGCATTGCCGGTCTGATCCTCGCGCCGCTGGCGCTGCTGTCGGTGCTGATCGGCATGGTGCAGGTCGGCTGGCTGCTGGTGATGATCGGGCAATATATTGCCGATCCCAAGGCACTCTATGAGGTGCACCAGCTTGTGCCGCGCTGAGCGGCGATGACCCGCGATAGGCACAGCGACGCCGAACGGCGGGTCGACCGCGCTTCTGCGGCGAGTCCGGAAGGCACGGTGCCCGAAATCGGGAGCAAATCCGGCGGCCGCTTCACGGCATCGCGCGCGATTCCGCTGACAGTTGGCGCCTGCTTCTTCATGGAAGGGCTCGACAGCACGATCATCGCCACCTCGCTGCCGCAGATATCCCGCGCCATGGGGGTGAGCGTGAGCGAGATCGGGATCACGCTGACCGCCTATCTGATCAGCGTATCGCTGTGGATGGCCGCTAGCGGTTGGCTGGCCGACCGCTTCGAGGCCAAACGTATCTTCATCGGCTCGATCGCGGTGTTCACGCTCGGCTCGCTGGTTTGCGGGCTGAGCGCCAGCCTGGTGCAATTGGTGATCGGGCGCTTCCTGCAGGGCGTGGGCGGAGCGCTGATGACGCCGGTGGGGCGGCTGATCCTTGCGCGCAGCTTCCCGCGTGACGAACTGGTGCGCGCGATGAGCTATATGATCATTCCCGGGCTGCTGGGCCCGATGCTGGGGCCATTGGTGGGCGGATGGATCACTACCCATTTCGACTGGCGCTGGATCTTCTTCATCAATCTGCCGCTCGGCCTCGCCGGCGCGCTGCTGGCACTGCATTATCTGCGCGCCCTGCCTGCGGGCGGGGCCTTGCGTTTCGACGCAATCGGCTTCCTGCTGGTGGCGATTGCGCTGGTGGCGCTCCAGACCAGCCTCGAACTGCTCGCCTCGGAAAGCGCCTTCGGCCGGGCAGCGCAGATCGCGCTGGTGATCGGACTGGCGGCGGCGGCGCTCTACGGGTGGCATGCGCGCAGGGGTGATCCGATCCTCGATTTGCGGCTGCTGCGCTATCGCGCCTTTGCGGTGGCGGTGCTTGGCGGATCCTTTTCGCGGGTGGTGCTAGGCGCCTCGCTATTCCTGTTTCCACTCTTCTTCCAGCTCGGGCTGGGCGGTTCGGCAGTAACGGCGGGCTATCTGATGGCTGCGCTCGCGCTTGGCCAGATTGCGCTGCGGCTGGGCCTCGATCCCTTGCTCAAACGGCTTGGGGTCAAGGCCTTGCTGATGGTCAATAGTGCGGTGATGGGACTGCTGCTGGTCCTGTTGCTGGCCTTTCAGCCGGGCGATTCCTTCTGGCTGCTGGGAGGCTTCCTGTTCCTGTTCGGGCTGATCCATTCGATCCAGCTCTCGACGCTGGCCGGGCTCAATTTTTCCGGGTTGCCGCAGGAGGCGCTTGGGCGGGCGACCTCCTTCGCGGCGGTGGTCCAGCGGCTGGCGATGGCGGTGGGGATCAGCCTCACCGCGATCCTGCTCGGCTATTCGAGCGCGGGCGGGGCTACGATGAGGGCATCCTTCACCTTGCCGACGCTGGTGCTCGCCGGGATCATGGCGCTTTCGCTGTTGAGCTTCCTCGCCTTGCGGCAGGGCGACGGGGACGATCTGATTGCCAAGGGCTGAGCTGCCGGGGCCTGCTTCACGCAGGCCGATCGCTCGCCTCAGGCGCGATGCGCGCGAGTGACAGCGACAAGGCCAGCAGCAGCGCTGCTCCCAGCGCGATCGCAATGGGGGCGGTGAGCAGCGAATAGCGGATCGCCGCCGCTCCGTGGCCCGCAAACAGCCCGTCATTGAGCATGCCGACCACCAGTGGGCCGACGCTTTGCCCCACCAGATTGAAGATCAGCAGATAGAACGCAGCGCCGGTCGCGCGCACGCGCGGATCGAGCAGGGTGATCAGCAGGGCGAACAGGCTGGGGGTGATGCCGCTCATGAAGATCGTTTCCAGCGCCAGGCCGACATGCCACCAGATCGGCTGGTCGGACAAGAGCAGGATGAGCTGGGCCGGGATCATCCCCAGCGCGAACAGCATCGGCGCCCAGGCCAGCCAGCGGCGGTCCCAATTCATCAGCAGGGTGATGAGCACACCGCAGACGAGCGTGGCGCCCACACCGACGAGCCCTTTGTACATGCCCAGCATCGATCCGGTCGCCTGCGCGTCCAGCCCATGGACGCGCAGCATGAAGGTCGGCAGCCAGGCGAGCAGCGCGGAATAATTGATGCTGATCATCACCCCGCTGGCGCAAAGCAGCAGAAAGGACCGCGATCGCAGAATTGCCAGTGATGATCGCAGGAACCCGGCCTGGGGCGCTGCTTTCAGCGGGGTGGGCGCACGGCGCGGCTCTCGCACCACCACAAAGGTCAGCAAGGCGACCGCCAGTCCGATTGCGCCCATCACCGGATAGGCGGGGCGCCAGCCGTGATTGGCTGAAATCGAGCCGATCATCGGATAGAAAAGCATGATCGCCAAGGGCCCACCAGCGGAAAAGACTGCCATCGCCATGACCCGGTAGCGCCCGCGAAACAGGTCTCCGATCAAGGCGGAGGTTGGCGCCAGATTGCTCGCCTCGCCTACCCCCAACGCCATGCGCACGGCCAGCAGCTGATAGAGATTTTGCGCGGCACCGGTCAGTGCGGTCACCGCGCTCCAGAAGGTCAGTCCGGCGATGATGATCACGCGCCGGCTGGTGCGATCGGCCAGCCAGGCGATTGGCACCCCGGCAAAGGAATAGACGATCACAAAGGCCGGCCCCATCAGAAATCCCAGCGCGGTGTCGGACATTGCGATATCCTGCTGGATCTGCGGCAGGAGCAGGCCAAACATATTGCGGTCGACGGTGTTGAGCCCGACAATCCCGGAGAGGATCAGCAGCGAGAAGATCGCACGCGCGCTGGGCCGCGCTTCCTGCAGTGCCGGTTCCGGCTTGGCCTGTGGCATCTGTCGTCTCCCGATCGGGCGTTGCAAATTCTTGGAACCTTCAGGCGGCAAAGCGGTCAGACGCGCGCCCAGCCGCCGTCGCACACGATCGTCTGTCCGGTGATCATCGCCGAGCTTTCGCCCGCCAGGAAGGAGACCAGCCCGGTCACATCCTCGGGCGTCGCATAGCGCTTCACCGACTGGTTCTGGGCCATCATGGTCATGAATTCCTCGAAGCCCGATCCGTCGCCGCCGGCGAAATCGCGGGCATAGGCCAGCCGCAACTGGTCAGTGACGACCGGCCCCGGGGCAATTGCATTGACGGTTACCCCATCGGGTCCGAACTCGCTGGCCAGCGCGCGGGTGAGGCCGATCGCGCCCGATTTCGAGGCGATATATTGCGCCATATTGGGCGGGGCGAGGAAGGTGGAGTTGGAGGCGAGATTGATGATCCTGCCCCAGCCGCGCCTGCGCATGCCGGGTGCAAAGGCCTTGCAGGTAAGGAACATGCCGTCGAGGTTGAGCGCCATTACCGAGCGCCAGAATTCATAGGTCAGCTCATCAAAGCTGCAATTGTCATAGCGCCCGGCATTGTTGATCAGCACGTCGGCCCCGCCGAAGCGGGTTTCGACGGCTTTCCCGAGCGTTTCGACCGCCACCGGATCGGTCAGGTCGCAGGGGAAGAATTCGGCAATTCCGCCCGCATTTGCGATCGCCTCGACCGTTGGCGCGCCATCCTTGATATCGATCACCGCCACGGCCATCCCGTCTGCGGCCAGCCGTTGGGCCAATGCCGCGCCGATGCCCCCCGCCGATCCGGTTATGGCTGCAACTCTGGTTTCGCCCGGCATGCGCTTTTCCTTCAGCTCACGATCGATTTCGTCTCGAGAAATTCCTCAAAGCCCCACACGCCATATTGCTTGCCATTGCCCGAGCGCTTGTAGCCGCCAAATGGGCCGGCGGCGGTCCATGCGGGATAGTTGATATTGACCCAGCCCGCCCGGATCGCCCCGGCAACACGGCGGGCAAGCGCGGGATCGGCGAATTCTACATAGGCCGACAGCCCGAATTGGGTGGCATTGGCGATGCGGATGGCATCCTCGATGTCGCGATAGCTGTGGAGGCACAGCACCGGGCCGAAGATCTCCTCCTGCGCGATCCGCGCTTCGGGATCGACCGGTCCGAAGATCGTCGGGCGCGCATAATAGCCGGTAAGCAGGCCGCCCGGCAGGCCCGGACCGCCGGTCAGCAGCGGCTGGCCCTCGGCAATGGCGGCTTTCAGTATCGCGTTGACCCGCAGGAACTGCGCTTCATTGGACAGGGGCCCAAAGGTCACGCCCGGCTGGTCCGGCGGGCCGACCACCAGCTTTTCCGCCGCCGCCACCGCGATGGCCGCGGCCTCAGCGAAGCGTTCCTCTGGCACGATCATCCGCGTCGGCGCGGCGCAGGTCTGCCCGGCATTCATCATGCAGGTGAACACCCCCTTGGGGATTGCCTCGGCAAAATCGGCATCGGGCAGGATCACATTGGGAGATTTGCCGCCCAGCTCCTGATGGACGCGCTTGATCGTCGGCGCAGCCGCTGCCGCCACCGCCGCACCGCCCGGCACCGAGCCGGTGAAGGAAACCATGTCGACCGCGGGATGCTCCGCCAGCCGCCTGCCGCAATCGGCCCCGCGACCGTTCAGCAGATTGAACACTCCGGGGGGAATACCCGCCTGCGCCATCGCCTGCGCCAGCAGAAACCCGCACAGCGGGGCCTGTTCGCTCGGCTTGACGACCACCGTGCAGCCGGCGGCGATTGCCGGCACGGCCTTGCACAGCATCTGGCTGACCGGGGCGTTCCAGCTGGTGATCGCAGCCACAACGCCGACTGGCTCCTGCACCAGTTCGACCCCGTCGGCACCGCGCCGGGAGAAGCTGTAGCTTGGCAGCAGCTCGAACAGCGCATCGAAATGCGACAGCGCCATCATGGTCTGCCCCTGCGCGACCATCGTTGTCAGCCCGGTCTCGCGGATCAGATGCGCGGCGATGGCGGGCGCAGCCTGTTCGAAGGCATTGCGCATCCGGCGCAGCAGGTCGAGCCGTTCCTCCAAAGTGCTGAAGCGCCAGCTTTCGAAGGCAGCGCTGGCCGCAACCACTGCGCGGTCGGCATCGGCCGCGCTGCCCATGGCAGCGCTTCCCAGGGGCGAGAAATCGGACGGGCTGCGGATCGCGATCCGCTCCGTCCCCAGCGGATCGACCCATTGGCCCCCGACATAGAACCGAAGCGCGTCCAGAGCCTGCTCTCCCATTGCCCATCCCGTTGCAGGGCACATGCAGCAATTGAAATCGTATGACAATCGCGTATTACAATCTCCGGGGAGACGCGAATGGACGGGGCTGACGCGGATTTCGTCATCGTTGGGGCTGGTTCCGCCGGCTGCGTATTGGCCAATCGCCTGTCCGCATCCCCGGATCATAAAGTCCTTCTGATCGAAGCGGGCGGGGCCGATCGGCACCCCCTGATGAAGCTGCCTTTCGCCTTCATGCAGCTGCAATTCGTCAAGCGGCTTTCGTGGAACTACTGGAGCGAGCCTGAGCCTGCGCTGGATGGCCGCAAGCTGTGGCTGCCGCGCGGCAAATGCCTGGGCGGCACATCCTCGATCAATGGCATGGTCTATTCGCGCGGGCATCCGCTCGATTATGATGAATGGGCGGAGCTGGGCGCCGAGGGCTGGAGCTGGAAGGATGTGCTTGCCCTATTTTCGCCGCTCCGAGGCGAGCTGGCGCGGGGCGAGCGAGTTTCACGGGGCCGACGGGCCGCTCACGTGTAGCTCCGGTCGACGTCGCCGGGCCGGTGTTCGATGCGACGATGCAGACCGCGCGCAATTTCGGCTACAAGGTGATCGATGATCAGCACGGCAGCGAGAACGGCGAAGGCTTCGCACCGCCGGAAGTGACGGTCGAACGGGGGCGGCGCGCAAGTTCGGCAAGCCAATATCTCCATCCGGTAATGGACCGGCCGAACCTCACGGTGATGACCGGCCGCCTGGTTACCCGGATCGTGATCGAAGGCGGCCGGGCGGTCGGGGTCGAGCTGGCGGTTGGCGGCGGCAGGCGGATCATCCGGGCGGAACGCGAAGTGATCCTGGCGGCGGGCGCATATAATTCGCCCAAATTGCTGCTGCTGTCCGGCATTGGACCCGCGCAGGAGCTGCGCGAGATGGGGATCGACGTCACGGTCGATCTGCCCGGTGTGGGCCGCAACCTGCAGGAACATCCGCTCACCGGCGTGGGCTATGAACTCAACCAGCCGATCGGCTTTGAGCGTAATCTGCGGTTCGACCGGCTGGCCTGGACGGTGGCCAAATTCGGCCTCGGCATTGCGGGCAAGGCGACGCAGCTTCCGGTGACGAGCTTCGGGTTCATGCGCACCGCCGAGGGGCTCGAGCGGCCCGACATCAAGGCCAATATCTATCCCACCCGGCTTGACGGGCGGGTGTGGTTCCCCGGCCTGCGCAAAGGCGCGGGCCATGCGATGACCGCGTTTTGCGTCCTGCTTCGGCCCAAAAGCCGAGGCTCGATCCGCCTGCGCTCACCCGATCCTTTCGTGGCCCCGGAAATCCGCATCAATATGTTTCAGGATCGCAGCGATCTGGAAACAATGCGCCGCACGGTGCGGCTGATGCGGAAGTTCTTTGCCACTCAGCCGCTGGCCGGGCTGACCGGCAAGGAATTGATGCCCGGCGTGGATATTGGCAGCGACGAGGAGATCGACGCCTTCCACCGCAAGACTTCCATCCTGGCGCATCACGCGGCGGGAACCTGTGCGATCGGATCCGATGCCCAGGCCGTGGTCGATCCGCAATTGCGGGTCCGGGGCGTTGCGGGGCTGCGGGTGGCCGATGCCTCGGTCATGCCGCGGGTCATTGGCGGCAATACCAATGCGCCGGTGATCATGATCGGCGAGAAGGCGGCCGATCTGATATTGGGCAAGGCACCGCCGCCCGCCTGACAAGGCGCGCCAATCGCTGCCAAGGCCAGGCATTCGGTGTCTGCTGGCGAGAGGCGGGCGTCTACGCGAGCCGCCGGCGGATCAAAGGCCCCGTGCGTCGAGGGTTTCGAGCAGCAGCCGTTCAAAAGCTTCGCGCCGGCCGCGCCGGACTTCGATCAGCTTCTTGTAGTTCTTGTCCCCCAGGGCCTGCAGCAGATCATGCTTGTTGACCACGCTGCGCTCTTCGCTCGGGCGGCGCGGCAGCGGCAGCAGGGCGCGGAACCGGTCAGTCAGCGCCCACAGCCGCATCGCTTCGCGCACGATCGTCTTCTTTGGGGAAAGCTCGAAGATGCGGGCGTGGAATTCGCGATGCTCGTCCCACCAGACCGACCGATCGCCGGCGTCGAGCAGCTCTTCAAGCCGCATCGCGCGCCGTTCCAGCTCCTTGAGCTGATCAGCGTCGGGCCATTCGATCGTCTTGAGCAGCTCATCTTCGACCAGATGGCGCAGGGCAAACAGCTGTTCGGCCTCGTCCCGCGAAAGCCGGGTGACGAAGAAGCCGCGGTTGGGATCATGTTCGATGATTCCTTCCGAACTCAGCAATTTAAGCGCTTCGCGCACCGGCACCCGGCTGGCACTGAATTGTTCGGCCAGCTCGGTCTGGCCCAGGCGCATGCCAGGGGCGAGCGTGCCGCGCGCGATCAGAGAGCGCAGCTCGTTCGCAATCTTGGTTGGGACCCCCCGGTCCATTTTCACAATGTCGTCCATTCTGCAAAACTCATGGCCCGAAATACGTAGCTTGGCAATTACCCAATTCCGGACAGTGAGAATTCTCCATCTGTCAGGGCGAGCGGGCCTGCACCTTGCTTGACTTTCGCAGCCCGTACTATGACTAACAAAAATGTAGTCAATTAACAAATGTGAGAGGGTGCTGGGGCATGGCGCATAATGGACAAGCAGGCGCGCAGGACAGGGCGCAGTACAGGGCGCAGGCCGGGGCGCAGATTAGGGCGAAGCACAGGCCCACCCGCGGCGCGATGCGGCTTGTCGCCGCATCGGCGCTTGCTCTGGCCAGTTTGCCGATCGCAGCCTGCGCCACTACGCCGGGCGCCGGGGCGGAGGCGGGCACCGATGCGGCGCAAGGCCCCGCGATCGATCGCGCCGCGCAGACCGAGGTGACGCGCGCCTTCGCCAGGGCATTCCTCAGCCGCTATTTCATCGAACGGGATTTTGATGCCTATGCGGAATTCGCCGAGCCGGATTTCATCCAGCACAATCCGATGATGGCTGATGGAGTTGCCGGCCACCGGGCCTATTTCGCCAAGCATCTCGGTGCTCCGCCGTCCGATCCCGCCGCGCCGCCCCCGGCCCATGTGATCGATATGGTGCTGGTGGATGGCGATCTGTTTGCGGTGATGCATCACAGCGTGACCAGCGACGACAAGGCCAAATTATTCGTCGATCTGTGGCGCGTCAAAGCGGGCAAGATTGCCGAACATTGGGATGTCATTCAGGATATTCCGCCCAACATCCCCCACCACAATGGCATGGCCTGCGGCACAGAGACCTATGCCGAGGCGATTGCCCGCAAGGATTCGGTCGAGCATCCGGCCTGTGGATCGCCCGATCCAAAGGCCAAGCGCGAGGCTTCGCTCGCCGCCTTCCGGGGTTACACATCGGAATTGGGATCGGGCGATGTGCTGGGCTCGATCGAGCACTGGTTTCACCCGGCCTATAAGCAGCACAGCCCGACCATCGCTGACGGCAAGCAGGGCGCGATCGACTATCTCAAGGTGGAATGGGGCCGGGCGGATGTGCCCAAGCCGGTTCTGGGCCCGCAACGGATCGTCGCCGAAGGCGATCTTGTGCTGGTCCACCACATGCACCTGTTCGAAGGCAGTCCTGTGCAGCAGGGCCAGATCGATATCTTCCGCATCACCGACGGCAAGGTCAGCGAACATTGGGATATCAAGCAGATCGGGCCGGAGACTTCGATGAATTCGAACGGCATGTGGTGAATTGCCGGGCCGGGCAATCGCGTGATCCGGCTACGCTATGTCTGTCTTTCAGCTTTGCACGAGGTCTTCGCCGATGACGCTGCCCGCACCCGCCGTACCCCAGAGCGAGGCCGAGCGGCTGGCCTCCGCCGAGGAGGACTGCTCGCCGCGCGCCGTGGTCAATCGCTTCAACCAGCTGGCCTTTTTCGAGCGCAAGCCGATCGAGGCCATGCGGCGCTATCTGGCGGATGATTTTATCGAACGCTTTCCCGATTTCGCTGATGATCAGCCAGCGCAAAGCGACAAGGAGGCGGCGATCGCCTTTTTCGAAACGCGCGGCTGGAAAGAGGGCGAGGACAATCGCAGCACGGTCTACAAGGTTCTGGCAGAGGGCAATGAGGTGATGGTGTTCCATCATATGACCCGGCACGAAGGGGATCAGGGATTGGCCTTTGTCGATATTTTCCGGGTCGAAAACGGTTTGATCGTCGAGCATTGGGCAGTCGGCCAGCCGATCTCCCCCAAAGTTTCGCCGCGCCATCCGATGTTTTAGCTGGATGCAGCACCTCGCCATGCCGCCAGCTTGATCTTCGGATACAGATAGTTATACGAAATTATATTCTGTGCCGGTCGCAAGCCGGCTGTCCGGAGAGAGATTTGCGTCATGATTATCGACTGCCACGGCCATGTCAGCGCGCCCGCCGAATTGTGGGTCTACAAGTCCTTGCTGCTGTCCCACCGCGGCGAGCACGGCAAGAAGTTCCCCGATCTCACCGATGAGCAGATCCTGGCCTATACCAACAAGAAGGAAATGGCCCCCTGCGGCCATCTCGACATGCTGCACCGGGTGGGCACGGATTATCAGCTGCTCAGCCCGCGCCCGTTCCAGATGATGCATTCGGAAAAGCCGGGCTATCTTGTCGATTGGTTCACCGAGGCGACCAATGACATAATCGCCCGCCAGTGCCAGCTGATGCCGGACAAATTCGCCCCGATCTGCGGCCTGCCGCAAGTCGCCGGAGAGCCGGTGGAGCACGTTCTGCCCGAGCTTGAGCGCTGCGTGCGCACATTGGGTTTCAAGGGTTGCCTGCTCAATCCCGATCCCTATGAAAATTCCGGCACCGAAGCCCCGGCGATGGGCGACCGCTATTGGTATCCGCTGTATGAGAAGCTGTGCGAGCTCGATGTGCCCGCTCATATCCATTCGGCCGGATCACGCTCACAGAAATCTCCCTATACGCTGAACTTCCTGCTCGATGAGACGGTGGCGGTCTATGGGCTGATCCATTCGGATGTGTTCAAGGATTTTCCGCAGCTCAAGATCGTCTGCAGCCATGGCGGCGGTGCGATTCCCTATCACGCAGGCCGGTTCCATGCCTCGGCGCTGCGCCGCAAGGGCGATTTCTACGAAGAGATGCGCAATATCTATTATGACACGGTGCTCTATTCGGAAGAAGCGCTGCGGCTGCTGATCAAGACGGTGGGCGCGGATAACTGCCTGTTCGGCGCGGAATGCCCGGGCGTGGGCTCCGCCGTCGATCCTGCTACCGGCAAGACGCTGGACGATATCGCTCCCTTCATCCTCGGCTTCGACTGGCTGAGCCAGGAGGAGAAGGACAAGATCATGTTCGGCAATGCGATGAAGCTGTTCAAGCTCGAACCACCGCGCAAGGCAGGCTGAGCGCATGAGCGGTTTGACCGACATTCTCGCCCGGCTTTCCGCGATTGACTGCTGCGCGCTCAGCGATGCGCTGGACAAGCTCGGGCTCACCGGCCAGGTCACCGGCCTGCGCCGCGAATCCGGCGCGGGCCGGGTCGCCGGGGTGGCGGTCACGGTCAAGCTTGGCACCGGTGATCCGCCGCCGGGCCCGCCAAAGCATCTTGGCACCACTGCGATCGAGGCGGCCGATGGCCATACGATCATCGTGGTCGAACAGCGCACCGGGGTGGAAGCCGGGTGCTGGGGCGGGCTGCTCACCCGCGGCGCGCGCCATGCCAATGTCCGCGCGGTGGTGGCCGACGGCCCGGTGCGCGATATCGATGAGGCGCGCGAGCTGGAATTCCCGATCTTCACCAACCGGCTCACCTGCCTCACCGCGCGCGGGCGGGTGGTGGAAAAGGCCACCAATGTGCCGGTGGAAATCGGCCCGGTTACGGTCCATCCCGGGGATTACATTGTCGCCGATGGCAGCGCGGTGATCGTGATCCGCCCGGATAATGTCTTGGCCGTACTCGAAGCCGGTGAGGCGATCACCGCGCGCGAGGGGGCGATGATTGGCGAAATGGCGCGGGGCACGGCGATGAGCGAAGTGCTGGGCGGCAATTACGAAGATATGCTCAAGAAGGACTGACATGGTTGAAGACCGCAATGTCGCGCGGGCGCAGGCACTCGATACGGCGACGCTTTCCGACGCGCTCGACCGGCTCGGGATCGTCGGCCAATGCTACCGGATCGGCGGGCGCGATCCCTCGTTCGAGATGGCCGGACGGGCCTTTACCATGCTGTGCGGCCCCGCCTCCAACCCACCGGGAACGGTGGGCGATTATATCGATGATGTGCCCGAAGGCCATGTGGTGGTGATCGACAATGGCGGGCGCGAGGACGCGACGATCTGGGGCGATATCCTCACCGAAATCGCCCATCGCCGGGGGCTCGCCGGCACGCTGATCGACGGGATCAGCCGCGATGTCGCCCTGTGCCGCAAGCTTGGCTATCCGGTCTTCTCGAAAGGCCACTGGATGCGTACCGGCAAGGACCGGGTGCAGGTCGAGAAGATGGACTGCCCGGTCAATATCGGCGGCGCGCGGGTTGCCGCCCGGCGATATTCTGCGCGGCGATCCTGATGGGGTGGTGGTGCTCCCCCGCGAGCATGAGGATGCGGTGCTCGATGCCGCAGAGGAAATTGCCGCCGCCGAAGACAGCATCCGCGCGGCCTGCCGCGGCGGGATGCGGCTCGATGAAGCGCGCAAGCAGTTCAAATATCACTCATTGCAAACGCGCAAGGCGGAATAGGAAGCCTGGGGTCAGGCCGGGTGCTGGTCAGCGATGGAGCTTTCCAGCGTCGCCTCGACCTGCGCGCGTGCGGCCAGGAAATCCGCGATCAGTGCCTTGCGGTCATGCTTTTCCAGCGCATTGATCAGGCTGCGTTCCGGGCTCACCCCCTCATCGCGCGGCAGCAGTGCGCGATAGCGATCGGTCAGCATCCAGAGCCGCGTGGCCTCCTGCAGCAGGACCTTCTGCGGCGAGAGATCGAACAATGAGAAGCGGATCGCGGCCAGCGCTTCGGACCATTTGCCGTAATCCTTCTTCTGATCGATCAGATCGAGCCGATCGAACTGTGCGCGCAATTGGGCAATCTTCTTCGCATCCGGCCATTCGGCTGTTTCGAGCAGATCGCGCTCGATCCAGCGGCGCAGCTTGTAAAGCTGGCGCGCTTCTTCGATTTCCAGCGGTGCCACGAAATAGCCGCGATTGCGGTCGTGGCGCAGAAAGCCTTCGGTGGCGAGCAGCTTGAGCGCTTCGCGCACCGGAACCTTGCTGCGGCCGAATCTGCTCGGCCAGCTGCGTCTGGCCCAGATGTTCGCCCGGAAGCAGGGTTCCGCGAACGATCAGGGCGCGCAATTTGTCAGCCACAAGATTGGGAAGCGAAGAGTTGGATGATGTGTCTGTCGCCACCCTGAATTCGCCTCTTTCACAACTCCCCGATATGCGAGGTAACCAGTCTATAGGCCGCAGTTCCGCGCATTGCGAGGCCGCCATCTTCGTGGCCGGGCCGAATTCCCCAGTAAACTCTGTGTCCTGCTGGACGAATTAGCTCGAAAATGGTCCTTGATCGGGGCGGCAGCCTTGCTTACCGCCCGAATGCCGCAGCGATTGGCCCGGATCGGGGGCAAGAGTTTGGCGGTGCTCATGGCGAATTCAAGCGCTGTGGCTTAACGGCGGGAGCCCTATTATAGTCTGACTATCGAGGCAGCTGAGCCCTCCATCTCCCCCTGGATCGACAACTTCACACAAGGCTAGACCATGCAACGCGCCACCTATTTATTCACGTCCGAGAGTGTGTCTGAAGGTCATCCGGACAAGGTATCGGATCAGATATCGGATGCGATTGTCGATCTGTTTTTGTCGAAGGATCCTGAGGCGCGGGTTGCGTGCGAGACCTTGACGACGACCCAGCGGGTGGTTCTGGCAGGCGAGATCCGCTGCAAGGGCGTGTTCGAGGATGGTGCCTGGGCGCCGGGCGCGCTGCAGGAGATCGAGGATACGGTGCGCGGCATGGTGAAGGATATCGGCTATGAGCAGGACGGGGTTTCACTGGCAGACGCTGACCTTCGAGAACCTGCTGCACGGCCAGTCGGCGCATATTGCGCAAGGGGTGGATGCCAGCGGCAACAAGGACGAGGGCGCGGGCGATCAGGGGATCATGTTCGGCTATGCCTGCGATGAGACCGCCGATCTGATGCCGGCGACGCTTTATTACAGCCACAAGATCCTGCAGCGCATGGCGGCGGATCGCCATTCGGGGCGGCGCCGTTTCTGGAGCCGGATTCCAAGAGCCAGGTGACGCTGCGCTTTGACCAGGGCAAGCCGGCGGCGGCGACCGCGATCGTGGTCTCGACCCAGCATGCACCGGGCTATGACGAAGGCGCCAAGGCAGGCCGAGCTGGTTGCCTATGTCAAGCAGGTGGTGGCGGAGATCCTGCCGGCCGAGCTGCTGTCGGACGCGACCGCCTATCACATCAATCCCACCGGCAGCTTCGAGATCGGCGGGCCTGACGGCGATGCCGGGCTGACCGGACGCAAGATCATCGTCGACACCTATGGCGGGGCCGCGCCGCATGGCGGCGGCGCGTTCAGCGGCAAGGACCCGACCAAGGTCGACCGTTCGGCCGCCTATATCACGCGCTATCTGGCCAAGAACATCGTTGCGGCGGGGCTGGCCAGCAAATGCACGATCCAGCTGGCCTATGCGATCGGGGTGTCCCAGCCGCTTTCGCTCTATGTCGACACGCATGGCACCGGCACGGTGGCGATGCAGGCTGGAAGCAGGCGATCCGCTCGCTCGACAAGCTCGGCGGGCTGACCCCGCGCGGCATCCGCACCCGCCTGGGCGCTCAACAAGCCGATCTACCGCAAAAGCGCCGCCTATGGCCATTTCGGCCGCACGCCAGAGGGCGACTATTTCCCCTGGGAAAGAACCGACCTCGCGAGCGAACTCAAGGCCGCGCTGGCTTGATCCTCTGACCCAAAGTGAAAGCATCCCAATGTTAGACGCAAGCTATGACGTTCTGGGCGTTGGCAATGCCATCGTCGATATTCTGGCCCAGGCCGATGAGGCGTTTCTCGATGCGCGGGGCATGGCCAAAGGCGGCATGGCGCTGGTGGATGAGGCGCAGGCCCATGCGATCTATGGCGCGATGGGCGCCGGGGTAGAGGCTTCGGGTGGATCGGCGGCCAATACCATCGCCGGAATCGCCTCCTTCGGCGGCAAGGCGGCTTTCATTGGGCGCGTGCGCGATGATGAATTTGGCAGGATATTCGCGCATGATCTGCGCTCGCTCGGCGTGGTCTACGGAACGCCGCCGGCCCCCGCCGGCCCGGCAACCGCGCGCTGCCTGATCCTGGTTACGCCCGATGCGCAGCGTACCATGAACACCCATCTGGGCGCCTGCGTCGAATTGACCGAGGCGGATATCGATCCCGCGCTGGTCGCGGCGTCGCGGATTACCTATCTTGAAGGTTATCTGTTCGATCCGCCACAGGCCAAGGAAGCATTCCGCAAGGCCGCGCGGCTCGCGCGCGAAGCGGGCCGCAAGGTTGCGCTGACCCTGTCGGACACCTTCTGCGTTCAGCGCTATCATGCCGAATTTCTCGAACTGATCCGCGATCATATCGATATCCTCTTCGCCAATGAGGCGGAGATGGAGGCGCTCTATCCCGGCACCGCGCTGGGCGAGGCGGCCTCGATCCTTGCGGGACAGGTCGAAATTGCGGCCATTACCCGCAGCGAAAAGGGCTCATTGCTGGTACGCGGCGGCGAGCGCGTCGAAGTTTCCGCGCAGCCGGTTGCCCAGCTGGTCGATACGACCGGAGCGGGCGACCTTTACGCCGCAGGCGTGCTTTTCGGGCTCAACCGGGGCCTGGACCTCGCGGAATGCGGCAGGCTCGGTTCGATCGCAGCAGCCGAAGTGATCAGCCATTATGGTGCCCGCCCCGAAACCCGGCTGGCTAAGCTGGCCTGATCGGGTCAGCCCTGACCGGCGTGTTTGTGAGGGCTGACGGTGACATGGATTGCGCCTTCGATTCCGCGCCCGGCGGTGGCGAGGATCGCCTCATGCACCTGGTCGAGCGAGAAATCATGGCTGCATAGTTTGTCGATCGGCCAGCGCCCGCTGGCGACGATGTCGAGCGCGGTCTGCACCGCAGCGATAGCTGTGCCCGCGCGGTGCCCGCACGGTGAGATAACGCTTCTTGATCTCGCCCAGCGGCACCGATGCTCGCCAAGACCGTTGAGGCTGAGCCAGGCACCCTTGGCCGACAGCGCAACTGCCTGCGCGGCGATGCTGCCGTCGGGATCGCCGGTGGTGTCGACCACCACATCGACTCCGCGCCCGCCGGTCGCCTCCATCACGACCTTCGCAAGATCCTGCTGCTCGAACATCGACCGCGATATCCGCGCCAAGTTCGAGCGACAGATCGAGCCGCGCGCGATCGCGCGTCATCCCCGCGATGATCACCTTGCAGCGCACCGGCCTGCCTTGGCCGCAAGCGCGCAGCCAAGGCCCTGCTGGCCGGGGCCGAAGACCAGCACCGTCTTGCCGATCCCCGCGCCGCCATCGAGCACGGCCCATTGCACCCCATTGCCCAGCGGCACCGCCAGCGTGGCATGGCGCGCATCCATCGCCGCCGGGATCCTGTGGATCACGGCATTGGGGGCAAGATACATATATTCGGCGTAGCCGCCCCACAGATGCGGCGCGATATCGGCATTGCAGGTGCCATAGCGCAGCGTGTTGAAGCGATCCTTCACATTGAAGAAATCGGCTTCCATGCACAGGCGGAAATCGCCCTGGAGGCACCATTCGCAATGCCAGCAGGGCAGATATTCGTGCAGCGCGATGCGGTCGCCCGGCTTCAGGCCCCAGCGCTTTGCCGCGCCTGCACCCAGCGTGTGCGACCGTGCCGACATTCTCGTGCCCCATGATGCAGGGTGCGGTCTTGTCACGGCGATACATCTCGGGATCGCTGCCGCCGACGCCGGAGGCTCTCGACCTTGAGCAGCCCGTCATCCTCGCCCAGACGGCGGCAGCGCGAATTCGCGCATTTCGGTCGTCTCGATGTCCGTCTTGACTGCTGCGCGGGCCTGTTCTTCCATCTGCGCTTCTCCCCTGGTTCCGCTTTGCACCATGCATGTGTACTTGGCCTGTGCACCACGCCTGGGCACTTGTCGACGCGGCCCCTAACATGGCTGGAATTGTTAGGCAAAAGAAGATAAAACTACTCGCTCAAGGGGGAATGCATAGATGGTGATGACACGCGGCCAGGTCGCGCTGCTGGCAGGCTTTGCCGCTCTGGCGCCGCTGGCGATCGATATGTATCTCCCCGCCTTGCCGCCGCTGGCCGCCGATCTGGGCGTTTCGGTGGAGCGTGCCGGGGCAAAGCGTATCCGTGTTCCTGCTCGGCATTGCCGGGGGGCAGGTGGTGGCCGGGCCGCTGTCCGATCGCTTCGGGCGCAAGCCGGTGTTCATGGCGGGGCTGGTGCTGTTCACCCTTTCGGCGACCATCGCGGCCATCACCGGCCAGCTTCGCCATTCTGCTCGCCGCCCGCCTGCTCCAGGCGCTGGGCGCCTGCTCGACGATGGTGGCGGGACGCGCGATCGTGCGCGACCGGCTGGATGCGACCGAGATCCGCGCGCTTCTTCTCGCTGCTGGCGCTGGTCGGGGGGCTGGCGCCGGTGCTTGCGCCGCTGCTGGGGGCGCTGCTGATCCGCTTCGGTGACTGGCGGCTGATCTTCTGGGTGATGGCGGGCTTATCGGCGCTGCTGCTTGGCGGCAGGTGGTGCATTTCTGGCCGAATCCCGCTCGCGTGAGACCGCGCAGAACGCCCGTGATGAACATCCCTTCGCGGCCTATTGGGCGCTGCTGCGCAATCGCAGCCTGCTTGGCTATCTGCTCGCGGGAATGTTCAACAGCGCGGGCTTCTTCACCTATGTCGCCAATTCCTCGGTCGTGCTGGTCGATGGCTATGGCTTTACGCCCACCCAGTTCAGCCTGATTTTCAGCGTCAATGCGATCGCGCTGGTGGGGGCCGCACAGATCAACCGGGCCATGCTCAGATCGCGCGACCTTGATGCGATGCTGCGCCTTTCGGCGCGCAATGCGCTGGTGCTTGCCGCGCTGTTGCTGGGCTTTGCGCTCACCGGCTTCGGCGGAGTGTGGAGCTTCGTGGCGCTGTGCTTTCTTCATGGTCGGCAGCGTTTCGCCAGTGCAGGCGAACAGCATGGCTGGCGGTCTGGACCTGGCCTCGCTCAGGGCCGGGGCCTGCGCGGCGCTGTTCGGCGCGGCGAGCTTCGCTGCCGGGGCGCTGGCATCCTTGCTGGCCAGCCTGCTCTATGACGGGACCGCGCGCGGCCTCAGCCTGGTCGCGGTCGGCTCGCTGGTCGGGATGGCGCTTTCGATCCGCTTGATCGTACTGCGAAGGGAACCTGACCCCGCCTGAAGCGCATTTGGCCGCTGCAAACCATTGGTCGATGGCGGCGATTGACTACATCGTTATACTATCTAATTAGACGATATGGGATCAGGAGCCAGCGCAACCAGCGACGCAACCAGCGTCAATATCAATGATCTGCTGGATGAGGGCAGGTGGAGCGGCTTTCAGAAGCTGATCCTCGCCTTGATGGCGCTCGCCTTTCTGACGGACGGCGTCGCCAACCAGTCGCTCGGGCTGGCGATACCGGCGCTGATGCAGGATTGGGGCGTGCCGCGGGAAGCCTTTGCGCCGGTCGCAGCGGTCGGCTTGTTGGGCTTGACCATCGGCGCGGTGATCGGCGGGATGCTGGGCGACCGCTTCGGGCGGCGCAGTTTGATGATCGTGAGCACCGGCTTTTTCGGAGCGATGACGGTGGCGCAGGCCTGGGTCGGGAACCCGGACCAATTGCTGATGCTGCGCCTGCTCGACGGATTGGGAATCGGGGCGATGATCCCCAATGGCGCGGCCATGATCTCGGAATTCACGCCCCGGCGGGAGCGCTCGCTGGCCCTGGCCATCGGGATGACCTTCATTGCGGGCGGGGCGATGGTTTCCGGTGTGATCGGCAATCTGATCATCGAGCCCTATGGCTGGCAGGGCGTGTTTCTCGCCCTGGGCGGCATTGGGCTGGTCGTGGCCTTCGTGCTGCTGCTGCTCCTGCCTGAATCGCCGATCTTTCTCGCCAATTCCGGGGCAGGTGAGGAGCGGATGCGCGCCATCGCGCTGCGCTGCGGCCTGCCGGTCGGCACGGCAAGGATCACCGCCAATGATCCGCTTGCCACATCGGCGCGCCGGCTGCCGCTGGCCGCCCTGTTCGAAGGCGGTGTGGCCTCGAGCACGGTGTTCCTGTGGATCGCCTTCTTCTTCTGCCTGCTGGCCAATTACGCCATGTTCAGCTGGGTTCCGGCCATGCTCGCGGGGCTGGGCTTTGCGCTGTCGCTGACCGGACTGGGCATGACCTCGCTCTCGCTTGGCGGGATCATCGGCGGGGTCGGCTGTGGCTGGCTGATCAAGAAATTCGGATCGCGCTCGGTGGTGCTCACGCTTTCGGGCGGCGGGGTTGCGGCCTCGCTCCTGCTGGGGCTGCTGATCCGCCAGGACGTTCAAAGCCTCACCACGATCCTCGCTTTCCTGTTTGTGATCGGGGTGTTTGCGGCGGGCCTGCTCAACGGGCTCTACACCTTCTCCGCCTTCCTCTATCCCGACACCGCGCGCAGCACCGGCGTGGGCGCGGCGGCCGCGGCGGGCAGGCTGGGTGCCATTGCCAGCTCCTATGCCGGGGTGATTGCCCTGTCCTTCGGCGGCGCGTCGAGCTATTTTCTGCTGATCGCCGGATCGCTGGCCATATCGCTGGGCGCCGTGGCGCTGATCAAGCGACAGATTCCCAAGGCCGCCTGAATCCGCCACCTGGCCGGAAATGGGCGGTAATCCCCCGGTTCAGGACCAGCCCTTGCCATAGATCCGCATCGCCGTGCCTGCGAGAATCTGGTCCTGTTCGGCTGCGCTCATGCCCTCGACGGCCCGCAGTCCGAGAGTGACCATGTCCGCATAGCTGCCCGGCGATTGGGTGACGTCGGAGCCCCACATCATCCGCGACGGGCCGAACAAATCCATCACCCGCCGCACGACCGGGCGGAAGTCGATCCCCGCCTCATCCAGCCGGCCAAGCGGGATGGTGGTGAATTTGATATTGACCCCGTCGTAGGCGGCGACCGCCTGCAGCAGATCGTCGACCCCGTGATCGGGCGGCCCTGCTTCGCTTTTGATCGCGGCGAAATGGTCAATCACCAGGGTCAGCCCCGGAATCGCGTCGAGGATTTCTGTCAGGCGGGTCAGCGCCATGGCGCGGTTCCAGGGGAAGAGATGCACGCAGACCGGAATGTCGAGCTCGGCTGCAGCGGCCCAAATGCCGCGGGCCCGATCCGAATCAAGCCAGGACATGTCCTTGCCCTTGACCAGTTCCATCAGGCGGATGCCTGAGGCACCGCGATCCTTGACCCAGTGCCACACGCTGTCGACGCAATCAGGCGCGGTGGCATCGATCGAACAGACTGCTGCCAGCCGCTGCGGGAAGCGCGCGGCGCTGTCGCAGACATAGGAACTGTCAAAGCCATAGATCGAGCCGCGCTGGACCAGCACCGCCTGCGCGACCCCGCTCGCATCCATTTCTTCAAGCAGCCTTTCGACACTCATCGGATCGTCGAGTTCGCGGGAAATGAGCTTGCCGCTGGGCGGCGCAGGCGGATAGGCCGCCGTGTCGCCGGTCACCAGATGCGCATGGGTGTCGATCATTTTATGCCGCATGGTTCCTCAGGCGCCTGGCCAGAAAGTATTGGCCAGCGCGCAGATGCGCCGTGGCTCGAGCGTTTGCCCGGCGCCCGACAGCACCGTGGCGGCGCCGCTCGAAGCGAAGCCGCTGCGGGATGTCCGGCAATATCGGTAAAGACCGGCGAGGGTGCCGATCCGATCCGCCTCAAACGGCAGTTCATCCGCCATAATTCATTCCCCCCCCAGCCTGGCCATGTCCGATCATTTGCAATCAACCGTGGCCTGGCCGGGCCATCATCGAGCAGTCAGGCAAAGGCGTTCATCGCCCGCAGCTTGTTTTCATAGGCGTCGCGCTCTTCCTGCGTCAGGAACCAGCGGAAATGCGGCCCCTTCGACATGGGCGGGAGCTTGCCGGGCACGGTCTGCCAGCTTTCGGCCTCGTCACGGCTGACATAGAGCTCGCTGCAGGCGGTTCCGGCGTAGAGTTCCAGCCCGCCTTCGGCAGAATCATGCATCGCGGCGACTTCGAGATTGCCCGGCACCGGATCGGGCATGCCGTTCATGGCCCGCTGCCAGGTCTTCCCGTGATCGAGGCTTTTCATGAATTGCGGATGGGCGGTGCCCTCGATCGCCCAATTGGGATTGGGGTTCATCGCCCGCGCCGACCATGAACAGCATGTCCTTGGTCGGATGGACGAAGAAGGGATCGGGATAGGCGCAGGGATGCGAGGTGTCGGTCAGCCGTCTCCCAGGTCTCACCGCGATCGGCCGAGTGATAAAGCCCGATCCCGGTGGTGAAGAAGATGTCATTGGGATTGTCGCGATAGAACACCAGCCGGTGCTGATCGCGGCGGAACTTGTCATCCGCGCGCTCCATCGAATGCAGCGATGTCCAGCTTTCGCCGCCGTCTTCACTGCGCAGCAAATCGCCCTGCTCGACGCAGATATAGATCGTGTCAGGCTCCGAAGGGTGCGAGGCGATATGTTTGATATGCGGATGCGAACGCGGGAAGAACCAGTGTTCCGTCCCTTCGACCTGCGTGCAGCTGGGATAGGCCGTCCAGCTCTTGCCGAGATCGAAACTGCGATAGAACATCACCGGCTCGGTGCCGAGATTGAGAATCGTCTGATCGCCGATATGCTGAACCAGCAGCACATAGGCATGGCCGGATTCAGCCCGTTGTTGCGCGCTTCCCAGCTCTTGCCGTGATCTTCGCTGACCAGCAGGCCGCCTTCGAAATGCAGGCCGGCGAACAGCAGGCCAGTCGGCTCGTCATAGACCAGCGCGCTGACATGCTTGCCTTCCAGCAGCAGTTCATCCTGCAGTTGCCATTGCTGGTCGGGCCCTTCGCGGCGGAAATCGAGCACGCCTTCGGTGGTCGCCACCAGCATCCGGCGCGCGGCCTTCTCGCTGGACGATGTCGGTCTTGCCGTTCGCGGAAAGGCAGATGATCGTTTCTTTGGCGTCGTAAGCCATGGAGCGCTCCAAGCTGGAAAATATATATCGTTTTGTATAACGATCGCGGCAATCGATCAAGCGCCGCCGGTCAAAGAATATGCGCTCCGCATTGCCCCCGAAGATGGCGTCAACTTCGCCCTTCGTCCGGCCCGCAAAGACCTCCCGCGTCCAGTTCAGCGCATTGGCATAGCCTTCGCGCGATGAGACCACGGGAAAGTCGCTCCCCCACAGCAGGCGCTCGGCCCCGAAGTCTGTCGAGCGCCTCGATCAGAATCGCGCCCTGGGAGGAATCGAGCACGGCGGTGCCATCGGCGGGCAGCGGCTTGCCGATCTGGCGCGGGGCAATCTGCCCCAGGGTCGGGATCTTGACGACTGACATTGGGGAACTGCGCGAGCCCCATTATCCCGCGCCAGCTGGCCTCATCCCGGTCGCAATCGGGCCGCGTCCAGCCGCCCAATTGTTCGAGCAGGAAGGGCATGGTCGGCGAATTCGGCCAGCCAGCTCGCGGAATGCATCGGTGAGGAAATTCCTTGTCGCACCGCCGCAGCTGATGGCAAGCCCGCAGTCCGCCGCAGCCCGCCACAGGGCGAGCGGATCTGCGCCGGGGCTGCGGGCTTCGGGCCGCAGGCGCAGGCCGGACATGCCGCCTTCGGCCCAGACCTTGAGCATATCGGCGGCGGCCTCTTCGGACGGGTCGACGGCGCCGACGCTCGCCAGCCGCCCGGGATAGCGCTGCAGGCATTCCTGCTGATAGCGATTGTCAAACTGACCAAGGATTTGAGTGACAACCGCCTTGCTGACCCCGCAGCGGTCCATCTGGAAGATCAGCGGCTCGACCGGCTCGAACCATAGGGGCGAGGCATGGCAATGTGCGTCGATCAGACTCACGGGCAACTCCATTCACAAGGAGGAGAAACATTCGATGCTGCGGCTTGCCCCGCAACCGGCAAAGTTTAGCCAGAATTGCTATACATTTTTATGAGGCCGTCCAGTGGCGCAGGCAATTCAGCAGCTGGTTCTGGTGCCAGGTTCGCTGTGCGACGGGCGGGTCTGGAACAAGCAGGTCAGCGCGTTGAGCGATCTGGCCGAAGTCACGATTGCATCGCTGCACGGGTTCGATTCGCTGGCGGCGATGGCGCGCTCTGCGCTTGCCCGCGCGCCTGCGCGCTTTGCCCTGTGCGGCTTTGCGATGGGGGGCAGGGTGGCGCTGGAAATGCTGCGCCTCGCGCCTGACCGCATTACGCGGCTCGCGCTGGTGGGTGCCAGCGTGCATCCGGTGGGCGAAGCTGAGGCAGAGCGCCGCCAGCCGCAGATCGAGCTGGCCCATGCCAAGGGCATGGCGGCGCTGGCGCGGTGGTGGAACCCCAGGCTGGTCCATCCTTCGCGGCGGGATGATCCGGCGATCATGGACCTGCTTGAAGCCATGGCGACCAGCGTGACCCCGCAGGACTATGAGCGGGAGGTGCATGCCTTGCTTCACCGGCCCGATCCGCGCCCGCTGCTGGCCGGGATCAGGGTTCCTGTGCTGGTGCTGGCGGGGGCGGACGACCCGCTCAGCGATCCTGAGCGCAATGCCATGATCGCGGCGGCAATCCCGGGCGCGGCAAGGGTCGAAATAGAGGGCGCGGCGCATTTCCCGATGCTCGAACGCCCCGCAGAATTTACCGCCGCTCTCAGAAGCTGGCTCGCGGCCTGACCGTCAGGCCTAAAGCTATTTCCACGGGTCGACGATGCAGTGGATCGCCCCTTCGATCTCGCGCCCCGCCGTGGCCTTGATCGCGCGATCGACCTCCTCCAGCCCGAAGCGATGGGTGCACATCTGTTCCAGCGGGAAGCGGCGCGAGGTGATGATCCGCAGCGCGGTGTCCACCGCCCACCAGCTGCGCCCGCGGCCCGATCGCACGGTGAGAAATTTCTGTTTGAGCTGTCGCACCGGAATGCCGCGATCCATGCAATTGACCCACAGCCAGGCGCCGTAATTCACCGCCTGGAGATATTGATCGAGATTGCCCCCACCGGGGTCGCTGGTGGTATCGACCACCACATCGAGCCCGCCATGGGGTCCGAGAATGCGCCGGAGCCCGGCGAGCAGAGCTTCCTGTTCGACATCGATCACATGATCGGCGCCCAGCTGCGGCGCAAGTTCAAGCCGCGAGCGATCGCGGGTCATGCCTGCCAGAATGATTGTCGAGGCCCCGGCATCCTTTGCCCCCACTACCGCGCCCAGGCCTTGCTGGCCCGGCCCGATGATCAGCACGGTCTTGCCCGGCCCGGCATTGGCATCGCGGGTGGCCCATTGCACGCCGTTGCCGATCGGGATCGCCAGCGTGGCCAGCTCAGCCGGCAGGTCCTGCGGAATCCTGTGAAACACCGTGTTCCACGGAAGATGGATATATTGCGCAAATCCGCCAACCAGATGCGGGGGTTCGCTCGGGTCGATCAGGCCATAGCGGCGCGGATTGGCCCCGCCGAAGAAATCGGCATCGGGGCAGAAGCGATATTCGCCTTGCAGGCACCAGCGGCAGGCCTTGCAGGGAAGATATTCCTGGATCACCACGCGCTCGCCCGGCTCCACCTTCCACATCTGCCGCGCCTTGTTCCCAAGTGCCGCGATCGAGCCGACGATCTGGTGCCCCATCGCCACCGGCAGCCATTTGTCGGCCGCGCGATAGACCTCGGGTTCGGCCCCGCCGACCCCGCAGGCCTCGATCCTCAGCATCCCCTCATCCTCGCCCAGCTGCGGCCAGGGATAGGATCTGAGTTCGGTGCGCTCTGCGCCGGTCTTGATCGCGATGCGGACTTCCGCGGGGGGATCGGCGATGGTCACAGGCCGCTCACAATGCCGGTGCAGGGGTGGTTGTGGAAACCTGCGGCATGATCAGTCGGCTCCGACATCGGCGATCCGCTCGATCGTGCGGCGCTGGAGCTTCCAGCCTTCGGCGGTGCGGATATATTCGTCATTGTTCTGGGCGATCAGCGCCGGTGCGAGCTGCCTGTTTGCGCCCGGGGCGGTGCTGAAGAAATAGATCACCACCTTGGACCTGCCGTGCGCATGATCGCGATCGATCACATCGATCATCTGATTGGAGATCTGGTGCAAACGGCCATGATCGGGCGCCCAATCGGCCAGGCGCTCCTGCCAATAGGCCCGGATCGCGGCGCGGCCTGCCATGCGCTTGCCCAGCACTTCCCACACCCCGGTTTCGGCGAAGGCCTCGGCCAGGGCGTCAGGATCCTTGCCGTCGAGCGCAAGGGCATATTTGATCGAGGCGGTCTCGCATAATTGCTCGATCGCGGCGGTTTCGATGTCGCTGAGCGGCAGCTTGGCGGGAGCGGGAAGGGGCTGCACGGCCTCTGCGGCACGGGCTGCGGCCGGAACGCCCAGGGCAAGTGCGAGGGCAAGGAGAAGGGCAGGGGCAAACGCCATCTGAGGGCAGGCCCGCGCCGGAGCTGTGACAGGCATGTGGCTCTCCCGCTGCGGGAACCGCCCCGCCCAGAATTGCTATTCTATATTGTATAACAATTTAGGCCAGGCGGCGCAACGCGTCAAACCGGTTCCTCGGCGTGGATCTCGCTCAGCTTGCGCGGCACCTGGCCGTTCAGCCTAAGCGTCGCGACCAGTCCGATCACCACGATTGCGATCATCGCGAAGCGGTAGTCACTCACGTCCGGCTCGATCCGTCCGCCGAATTGAGCCGAAACGCCCAGCAGCACGGCGGTCGCCGAGATTGCGACTGCGTTGAACAATTGCATCGAAATATTGGCCACCACATTGCCCGAGGTCATATTCGCCTGATCGAGCGTGGCAAAGCTGAGTGATGACATGCCGGTGAACACCAGCGATCGGGCGATGCCGGCGATCGTCAGCGTCACCACCAGCAGCGGGACCAGCCACGGGCCGGGCACCGCCAGGGCAATGAACAGCATCGCCGCAAGGCCGGCCAGACTGCCCCACACCACCGAGCCGCGAAACCCGAAGCGATCATACAGCGGGCGCACCAGCGGCTTGGTGATCAGATCCCCGCCATTGAGCGCGATCAGCAACAGGCCGGCGACAAAGGGGCTGAAGCCGAAGCCGAGCTGGAACAGCAGTGGCAGCGCGAACAGCATCGCGCGGGCCGGCATGCGGATCACCGATCCGGCTCCGATTGCGGCGGTGCGGAAGCCGGGAATGCGCATCGCAGCGAAGGACACGATCGGGTCGGGATGCCGCCCGAGATGCCGCCAGGTCGCCAGCGAAAGGACCGTGCCGAGCCCGATCAGGCTCCAGGGCAGCGCCCGGGTGATCCCGCCGGCCAGACGGTCAAATCCGGTGAGCATGCTGATCAAGGCGCTACTGAGCAGCAGCGCCCCGAGAAAGTCGAACTTGCGCGACGGATCGGGTGCGATCGGCGGGATGCGCCACCAGGCGATGGCGAACAGCGCGGCCGCGATCGGCAGGTTGAGCAGGAAGATATATTCCCAGCGCGCATAATCGACGATGAAACCGCCGAGCGAGGGGCCCAGCGTAGGCGCGACCAGCATCGGCATGGCGGTGATCGCCAGCGCATCGACCATCTCGTCCTTGGGCGTCTGGCGTAGCAGGATCAGCCGCCCGACCGGCGTGAGCAGCGAGGCCGCCGCGCCCTGCAGCGCGCGGGCGATGATGAACGGCCAATAGCTTTCGGATATGGCGCAGAGGCAGGAGAAACCGGCGAAACCGACAATCGCGGCCAGAAATACATGGCGCGGCCCGAAGCGGTCTGCCGCCCAGCCGCTGATCGGCAGCATCGCCACCAGCATGGTGAGGTAGATCGTGATAGAGAGGCTCAGCGAGACTGCGGGCACGGCAAATTCGCGCGAGATTTGCGGCAGCGCGATCGTCAGCACCGCGCCGTCGAGCTGGACCATGAACATGGTCACGGCGACCACCACCACCAGGTCGCGGCTTTTGAGGGTGAGGAAGCGCCTCACCGCAGCAAAGTCAGTTTATGGCTGAACGCATACACAGCCGCGCCCCTAGCCGGAAACGGCTGGCGCGCAAATCCGCTCTATTCGATTGCGTCGGTGGCGCTTTCCTGCGCGGTGAACACATGGGGCAGCTGGCGGGCGGCGGCGCGGCGGCTGAGGATGAAGGTGATCACCAGCCCGGCAAAGCCGCAAATGGTGCCGACCATTTCGAAATTGGTCAGCTCCATCGGATTGAGGCTCATCATATCGACCTTGCCGTCGATCGCGAAGCTGAAGCTGGCTGCTGCAAGATTGGACATGGGTCGGTTCCTCTTGGCTCAGAAGGATTTCCAGATGCGCGAAGGATCGCGCCACACCGGCTGCGGGGCGGTGCGGAATTTCAGCATCGGGTAGAAATAATTGGCATAGGCCGCCAGCAGGATCAGATGCATCACGAGGTTGCGCGCGACTGACAATTGGACATGCGGCATGGGTGACCAGGGTACATTGACCAGGAAGATGTTCACCGTCACCGGCATCAGCAGCACCAGGCCCAGCGGCACGAAGCGATTGCTCAGCAAGGTCAGCCCGCCGATGATTTCGAAGATCTTGGCGAAGGTGAACAGCTTGAGCTGCATCGCGGCCAGCACAAATTCATTGCCGCTGCTTTCGGCGATGACCGGCTGGGGCCAGAACAGCACGAAATAGTTGAGCCCGGACACCAGGTTGAAGCCGCCCAGATAATAGCGGCAGAATGCCACGCCATATTTTTCGATTGCGCGCCACATCAGCGATCCCCTCTGCAGATTGCCGGGCCGCATTGCGTTCAGACCCTGTGCGCCATGCTAGCTTCGCCCCCGGTAATCGTCTACCAATAAGATATGCATTTTACGCGGGCGCAAGAGCCGCGGCGGAATTGGCTGCAAAGGGGGCGGGGCAAGATGGGGGGGCGGGGCAAGATGGCGAAATTTGCGCTGAATGACCGGGATTTCGCGATTGCGGTGGTGCGCATTCTGCTGGGGGTGCAATCGCTCGCATCGGGGATCAATTGGTGGATCAAGATTCTGCCCTTTCCCAATATCCATGAGTCGCTCGATGGGCCGGTCAAGCACGAGATCCTGCGGGTGATGGTTGAATCAGGCTGGATGTTTTCCAGCGCCAAGGTGATCGAGATCGCGCTGGGACTGGCTTTGATCGTCAACCGTCACGTGGTGCTGGCGCTGGTGGTCTCCTTCCCGGTGATGCTGATGACCTTCCTGCTCGACCTGTTTCCCTTCCTCGCCAATATCGGGCCGTTCCTGGGCGGACATCTCTCGCTTGCCGCATTTTGGGCGAGCTTTCTCGACATGCTGTTTTTCGGGGCCGGGGTGCTGGTGATGCAGGCCTATCTGATGAGCGAATTCTTCGGTGATTACCGCAGCCTGTTCGCGCTCAGCCCGGGCGGGCCGCCCGCGCGCTGGTCGTGCCTGTTCGAGGCCGCATGGCTCAAAACCGCGCTGCGCTGGCTGAGTTACAGCGTGGGCGCGGCCTCGACCCTGTGGGTGGTCGCCATGGTGCTCCATATCCTGCCCTGGAGCAGCCTGGCAGTGCTGGCACCGCCGAAATAGAACCTAGCCGCGGTTGGGGAGGGCGAATTCCTCGCGCTTGAGGCCGGTCGCCAAGCGTCCGTAATCGGTCATCGCCTTGTCCCAGGTGAAGGCAAAATGCTGGGAACCGGAATTGAGATCGCGGAACATGCGCTGCATTTCGGACCCGTTGTAGATCGCACTGCCGCCGCTGACCTCGAATATCCGGTTTGCCGCGTGGCGCGCGCGCTGTGCGGCCCAGGCCCAGTTGCGGGGGATCTGGGAGCGTTGAAGTGCGGAAATCTCCGCCGGATCCGTGGCCCTGTCGACCATCTCGGCATCGCTGATCACCAGCGCATGGGCGGCGTCGATCTCTGCCGCCACTTCGGCGATGCGCGCCAGCGTGGCGGATTGTTCGGCCACGAACAGCGGATTCGAACCGGCCAGCTTGTCGCCCAGACCGGCGGCGAAGCGCCGCACCATGCCGCGCGCCATCCCCAGCGGAGCGCCGATGATCGAAAAGGGCGCCAGGTCGGAAAAGGGCATGCGATAGATTGCGCCGCGATGCACCTGCGAGCCCGGCGAGGAGCCAGACAGCATGTCAGCCAGGCTGCAGCTGCGGTGGGCGGGAATGAAGGTGCTGTCGATCCGGATCGAGCGGCTGCCGGTGCCGCGCATACCCATGGTGTGCCAGTCATCGACGATCTTGATATCGGATTTCGGGACCACGAAGAAGCGCGGCTCCATCTTGCCATCGGGCTTCTTCACTGCATTGCCGATGATCACCCAATTGGCATAATCAATCCCTGAGCAGAAGCGGCCGTTGCCGCCGGTCAGGCGATAGCCATCGCCTTCTTCCACCACCTCGCCGCCCAGCCGGAAGACCGTGCCGATCAGCGTGGTCGGATCGCTCATGATCTCGCTCTGCGCCTGATCGGGGAACAGGTTGATCAGCCAGCTGTGGCCAGCCAGAACGCCATAGACCCAGGCCGCCGATCCCGACACGGTGCCGATTTCCGAGGTCACCCGCACGAGATCGGCAAAGCCGAGTTCTGACCCGCCGAGGTTTTTGGGCATGACAATGCCGAACAAGCCGCTGGCGCGCAGTTTTTCGACCACCGCGTCCGACACATGCCGCTCGGCTTCAGAGGATTCGTCGATCGAGGCGATTTCGGGCAGCAGCGCCCGCACTCTGGCCAGCGCCTCCCCGCCTGAGGAGACGACCGGACGGCCGCCGGAAATACCAAGCTCCACATCATTGCTTTGCGCCAGGGTAGCCATCTGTATCCTCCGTAAATCTCGCAATATCGGGCGGGTTGCGTGATTGACGATCTGCCCGTGATTGTTATACACTTAAGTATCCGATATTAGGGCGCGCTTCAAGGCTTCTCCACCGTGTGACAGCCGAAAAGCGTCACGGGAGTGGAAAATATGGCTGAAGTAGTTTTGGGGATCGGCACGAGCCACGGCCCCATGTTGGTCACCGAAACCGAGACCTGGGGCCAGCGTGTTCCTGCCGACATGGCCAATATCCACGCCTGGAAGGGTACGAGCTGGACCTTTGACGAGCTGGTCAAGGCGCGCGCGGTGGAGGGGCTGGCGGAGCAGGCGGTCCAGCAGGTGTGGGATCAGCGCCAGGCGATCTGCCAGCGCAATATCGAACAGCTGGCGGATATTTTCGAACAATCGCGGATCGATGTCGCGGTGGTGATCGGCAATGATCAGATGGAGATTTTCGACAACAGCCTCAATCCCGCCTTTGCCGTCCATTATGGCGAGACGATCACCAATTACGAATTCAGCGAAGAGCGCAAAAAGCGCCTTCCGCCGGGCATCGAAGTGTCGCTGCCGGGGTATATCCCTGAGGGCGGGGCCGAATATCGCGGCTGCCCCGGGCTTTCCCGCAGCATCATCGCCCAGGCGATGGCCGATGAATTTGATGTTGCCGCGATGGACCGCATGCCCAAGCCCGAAACACCCCATGCCTTTGGCTTCGTGTTCCGGCGCATCATGCGCGACAATCCCGTGCCCACCGCGATGGTGACGGTGAATGCTTTCTTCCCGCCCAACCAGCCGACCATCCGCCGTTGCCACGCCTTTGGCCAATCGATCCTGCGCGGGATCGAAAGCTGGGACGAGGATGCGCGGGTTGCGGTGATCGCCAGCGGCGGGCTGACCCATTTCGTGATCGACGAGACGGTCGACGCGATCTTTCTCAAGGCGCTTGAAACCCGGAATTTCGAGCCGGTCTATGCGCTGGGCGAGGCGGTGTTTCAGGACGGCACGGCAGAGATCAAGAACTGGGTTCCCATGGCCGGTGCGATGGAGAACCTCGGGCTCACGCCCCATGTGCTCGATTATGTCCCCTGTTATCGCAGCGCAGCGGGCACCGGCAATGCGATGGGCTTCGTCTATTGGAACTGAACGCACCGGGCCTGCACGGCGCCCGGGCCCGGAATTTCAGAGGGAGATCGCCTCGCGCAGGGCTTCCGCGGCTTCCCTGGGGCGATTGTCCATGCCCACCAGATCATGCGCCTTATGCACCGCTGCGCGCATGCGGCTGAGCCGATCGCGGTCGCGCGTGCCGTCCGGGTCGCCCGAACGCAGCGCAATATCCAGCAGGCGCCACAATTCATCCAGCTCGCTCTCGCGATAGATGCATTGTTCTGCGGTACGGGTTTTTTGCAGCCGCTCGGCGAGCAGCTGAATGGTGAGATCCGAAAAATTCTCCACCACGAGCACGTCGTCAAGATCCAAGAAGTTTCTCCGAGAAAGGGTAGTGACTTTCAGGCACTATCACGATAAAATATCATATTGTCTAACAAAACTAGGTACGTCACATGCTCTCCCACGAAGACAACGAGTTGCTCTGCAGGGTTGGCCCCGGGTCGTCGATGGGCGAGTTCATGCGGCGCTTCTGGATGCCCGCGGTGGTGCTCCATGAGCTGGAGCCCGACGGCAAACCGGTCCGCATCCGCCTGCTGGGCGAAGATCTGGTGTGCTTCATGGATACCGAAGGCAAGGTCGGCATGCTGGAGGAACATTGCCCCCATCGCGGCACCTCGCTGGCGCTGGGGGTCAATGGCGAATGCGGGCTGCGCTGCCTGTTCCACGGCTGGAAATTCGATGTGAACGGTCAATGTCTGGACACGCCGGCCGAACCCGAAAATTCCAAGCTTGCCAATGCGATGCGCGCCAAGGCCTATCCCACGCGGCTGGCCGGGGGGATGGTGTGGACCTATCTGGGGCCGCCGGAGCTGGAGCCCGGCTTTCCGCATTTCCCGTGGTTCGACATGCCCGAAGGAAGCTGCGAGGCGTTCCGCGTGATCTATGAATGCAATTATTCGCAGGCGCTCGAAGGTGCGGTCAATTCATCGCATGCCGGCATTCTCCATCGTGAAAGCGCCTGGACCCAGCCGGCCAAATGGCCGCATGAGATCGATCTGCGGCCCAAGCTGGAGGTTGAATTTACCCGCTATGGGATGCGCTACTGCGCGGTGCGCAACAGCGATGACGGACGCAAGAGCGCCCGCATCACCCAGGTGCCGATGCCGTTTTACACCTTCATCCCGCCCGATGGCCAGAAGGCGCCGGAATTCCGTCGCAACCGCCGCTTGGTCAATGCTTTCGTCCCGCGCGATGATTACAGCACCTGGCATATCCAGTTCTTTTACGATCCGGGCCAGAAAATCGACCGTGCGCACCGCATGGCCGAAGCCAACACCCCGCATGACGAGAACTTCTTCAAGACCAACGGCATGGATGTCTGGTACAATCAGGACCGCGCGATGATGCGCGAGAGGAATATGTCCGGCATCGCCGGGATCGCGCTGCAGGACCATGCGGTGAGCGAGACGATGGGCCAGATCGCCGACCGCACCAAGGAACATCTTGGCCGCAGCGACATGGCGGTGGTCGCCTTTCGCCGGATGATGCTGCGCGCGCTGCGCCGGTTAATGGATACGGGCGAACTGCCCGAGGCGGATCAGGGCCAGTTCGACTGGAACCAGATCACGGCCGAGACCTTCCTGTTCCCGCCGGAGCAGCGCTGGCAGGAAATCCAGCCGCTTGCCGAAGAGCTTCAGCCTGTCGACGCGGCGGCCTGAGCCATGGCGCATTTTCTGGTCGAATATAGCGAATTGGGCAATGCCGCCGTGCGCGATGAAAAGCGCGGTGATCATATCGCCTATCGCAGGGGGCTGGGCGCGGCGCTGGCGCTGGCCGGGCCCCTGCTGGATGATGCAGAGCGGCCAGTTGGCAGCGTGGTGATCATCGAGGCCGATGATCGCGCCGCCGCCGAAGCACTGGCGGCAGCGGACCCTTATGTCGCCAACGGAGTTCTGGCGCTTGTCTCGGTCCGCCGATATCGTATTGCTGCGATGAGGCCGCCTGCAAGCGCCTGACACTCTGGCAATCGGAACGGATTTTCGTGAGCAGCATCAATTCAGTCGAATTCAGAAACGCGCTTGGCAGATTTGCGACCGGGGTGACGATCATCACCACGCTCGACCAGCAGGGCCTGCCTGCCGGGGTTACTGCCAACAGCTATAATTCGGTCTCGCTCGACCCGCCGCTGGTGCTGTGGTCGCTCGCCAGAGACTCGCGCTCGATGGATGCCTTTGCTGATTGCAGCGAGTTTGCGGTCCATATTCTGGGCGCGCATCAGGAAGAGCTCGCATTGCGCTTTGCCTCGCGCGGGGATGACAAATTCGCCGGGCTGAAGGTCCATCCAGGGCATGGCGGCGTGCCGCTGTTCGACGATTGCGTCGCCCATTTCGAATGCGTCACCGAAAACCGCTTCGAGGGCGGCGATCATGTGATCTTCCTTGGCCGGGTGGTCAATTTCGAAGCCTGCGACCATGAACCGCTGCTGTTCCATCGCGGCAAATTCACCCGGGTCCACGGCAACCAGCCCTGAGGCTGGTCAGAGGCGCTCAGCCTGCGGCAAATTCATAGCGATAGGCATCGCCATCGCGGCGGACATGGCCCGCAGTTGCGCCGCGAAAATGCGCGGGAAAGCACATTGTATCGCTGTCAGCCACGCGGTTGAGAATTTTCTGTCGCGCCCGGGCCGCCATGCCCTGATCATAGTCGAATGCCAGCGTGAGATCCGGCCGGGCAAGCTGGACCGGATGATGGATCACATCGCCCCAGAACAGCGCTGGCGCGCCGCCGGCCTGCGCCTTGACCACGCAATTGCCGGGTGAATGGCCAAAGGCGGGCTCAAGCCAGATGCCATCACCGATCTCGCGGTGGACCGCGGTGTTCCCCTCAAGGTCGAGGATCTCGGCCTGGCCGGCCTGGACCACCGGCAGCACGGAATCGTCAAACGCCTGACGGTGGGGCAGCTCTGCAGCATCGCTCGCGAAATGGTCATAGTCGCGTTTGCCGAACAGATAGCGCGCATTGGGAAAGGTCGGCACCCAGCGCCCGTTGTCCAGCCGTGTGTTCCACCCGACATGATCGAAATGGAGATGGGTGCACAAAACCAGATCGATATCTTCCGGCTTGAGGCCGAGCGCGGCCAGATTGGCGAGATAGGGCGTATCGAGCAGGTGCACATCGGGCAGGCAGCGCTGCTTGTGATTGCCGTTGCAGGCATCGACCAGAACCGTCTGCCCGCCCAGCTGGATCACGAAGCTGTGCATGCTCAGGGTGATCCTCGAACTGGCCGGGTCTGCTGTCAGATCGCTGTCGTTGCTCCAGCGCCGGACCCGTGCCAGATCGGCAGCGGTCAGCTCGGGGAGCATCATCGGCAGCGGCACGCCGCTCTCCTTTTCCACCACCTTGCTGATGGTGAGCTGCCCGAGCCGGTGCGGTTGCATATTGATCCTCTCACTTGCCCATTGCTTGATTGCCTAACAATCGAGCCGTCTTACGCAGGCCTGTCAACCGCAAAGGCTGCGGCGGAGCGGCGCGATGGAGGAATCTGTGGACGCCTGCCCGGTCAGCGCTGGCGCCGCTGCAGTGCCGCCAGTGCCGTGTCGAGTGCCTGGAGAAATCTGGAGCGGTCGGCTTTCGAGAAGGGAGCCGGGCCGCCCAGCTGTTCGCCCCCGGCGCGCAGATCAGCCATGATGGCGCGGGTCGCTATCGCCCCGCCGATCGAACCGGCGGTGAAGGGCCTCCCGGTCGGCGCGAGCACGCTCGCCCCGGCTTTGAGGCAGCGATCGGCCAGCAGGATATCGGCGGTGACGACCACGCAATCCGCATCGGCGGCCTCGGCAATCCAGTCATCCGCCGCGTCGAACCCGTTGCTCACCACCACCCGGGCGATCAGCGGATGTTCGGGAACGCGCAGATGGCTGTTGCTGACGATCGTTACCGGTACGCCCAGCCGCCAGGCGACCTTGTAGATTTCATCCTTTACCGGGCAGGCGTCGGCATCGACGAGTATCCTCACGCCCCCCGTGGACCCTTTACCGGCCATTTCTTCTTGAAGCCGCCCTTGTTCGGGCCGCCTTTGCCGGGTCCACCCGGGCCGCCCTTGCCGGGACCGCCGGGGCCTTTGAACGGACCGCGCGGCTTGCCATCATGCGCGGCTTTGGGCTTGTAGCGTTCGCCATCGCGGCGCGGGGGAGGGCCATTGGCGCGGTGATCGCCGCGCGCCTGCTCCTGCGGGCCAGTGTCGGATTGTTCGATCCGGACCGAGCCTTCCTCGTCTTCCGCAGCCGCCGTGCGCAGCAGCGCATCGGCAAATTTGCCGGCAGCCGTGCGGGGAACCTGGAAATGGGTTTCATTGGCCCCGATGCGGATCGCGCCGATTTCATTGCGGGTGATATGGCCGCGGCGGCACAATAGCGGCAAGACCCAGCGCGGATCGGCATTCTGGCGCCGGCCGATGTCCATCTTGAACCACACCGTATCTTCAAAGCCGGGGCGGTGGCGCTCCTTCTGCGCCGCGCTGCGCGCTTCGGGGGTGTTGGCGATCAGCTCTTCGGGCTGCGGCATTGCCGCGCGGTGGGCGTGGACCAGCGCCGCAGCGATATCTTCCGGGGTGCGTTCGGCAATCAGCCGCGCAGCCAGTTCGCGATCCTCATCGTCAAATTCGATCGTCTGCAGCAGCGCGCCAAGCAGCCGTTCGCGATCCTGTTCGCGGATCATCTGCGGGGTCGGTGCGCCGATCCATTCGGCCTCGATCCGCGCGCCGCGCAGCATCGATTCCACCCGCTTGCGGCGCGGATAGGGCACGATCAGCACTGCGGTGCCCTTCTTGCCTGCGCGCCCGGTGCGGCCCGACCGGTGCTGCAGCGTTTCCGCATCGCGCGGAATTTCGACATGGATCACCAGGCTGAGCGTGGGCAGATCGATCCCGCGCGCGGCAACGTCAGTCGCCACGCAGACCCGCACCCTGCGGTCGCGCAATGCCTGCATCGCCTGGTTGCGTTCTGACTGCGAATGCTCGCCCGACAGGGCGACCACCGCAAAGCCGCGTTCCTGCAGCGTGGCGTGCAGATGGCGCACATTGTCGCGCGTCGCGCAGAACAGCAGCGCGGTTTCCGCCTCATGAAAGCGCAGCAGATTGACCACCGCATTCTCGATTTCTGAAGGCGAGACGGTCACCGCCTGATAGGCGATATCGCCATGGCCGCGATCATCGCCCACGGTGGAGATGCGCAGGGCATCGCTTTGATAGCGCTTGGCCAGCATCACGATCGAGCGCGGCATGGTGGCTGAAAACAGCAGCGTCCGGCGGCCTTCGGGCGTGGCGTCGAGGATTTCTTCGAGATCTTCGCGGAAGCCCATGTCGAGCATCTCGTCGGCCTCGTCGAGCACGATCGCCTTGAGGCCGGACAGATCGAGCGCGCCGCGTTCGAGATGGTCGCGCAGCCGGCCCGGTGTGCCGACCACGATCTGCGCCCCGCGCGCCAGGCTGCGGCGTTCCTTCGAGGCATCCATGCCGCCAACGCAGGTCGCGATGCGCGCCCCGGCCTTGCTGTAGAGCCAGATCAGCTCGCGGCTGACCTGCAGCGCCAGTTCGCGGGTTGGTGCGATCACCAGTGCGGCGGGGGAGTCGGCCGGGGTCAGGGTGCCGGCTTCGTTCAGCAGATTGCCGGCCATGGCGAGACCGAAGGCAACGGTCTTGCCCGAACCGGTCTGCGCGGAAACGATCAGGTCACGGTTATGGGCCTGCTGTTCGAGAACGGCGGCCTGAACCGGAGTGGGCTTGGCATAGCCGCGCTCGGCAAGCGCGTCGGACAGGAAGGGCGGAAGATCGGAAAAGGTCATGGAACTCACAGAAGATTGCCGCAGAAGCGGGGTGGCATTCGAAATCGGATTGGGCGAGCGAACGATGCGCTCGGCTTGACCGGAGGCGGTGGTATGACCGGCCCCCTACTCCTTCTGTGAAGTCTCGTCCCCCCAATTTTGCAAGCGGGTTTTTCAGGACTGTTCCGATGCGGGCGCAAAGTGGCGGTTTCGGGCTGCTGTGAATGGTTGTCGGGGGGGCATCCTTCGCGCTATTGGCCACAGGGTGGCGACCGCGGCAAAAGCATTGCGGCGTCAGAGCGGCGGGCCAGCAATATGGCGTGCGGGCGGACGAGAGGATGTGCCAGTGACCGATAAATCTGATCTTTTGTCAGGCGAGCCCAATCTGGGGCGGCGCAGTTTTCTGGGCGCCGCCACGCTCGGCACCGGCGCCGCACTCGCGGGGATCGGCCTGACCGCCCCCGCGCGCGCTGCAGCGGGTGAGGCATCCGCGCCGCAGGTCGATTTTCCTGATGAGCGCCGCGCCTTTGGCGGCGGGCCTGCCGGAACCAACAACCGCGCGGAAATCGAATTATTCGATTGCGAAGTCGAAGGCGAGCTGCCCAGCGGGCTTGACGGGGTGTTCTATCGCGTCGGGCCCGATCCCCAATATCCCAAGCCGGAGCGCTATAGCAGCGACATCATGTTCGATGGCGAGGGGCATGTCAGCATGTTCCGGATCAAGGATGGCCATGTCGATTACCGCACGCGCTATGCCCGCACCCAGCGCTGGAAGGCGCAGCATGAGGCGCGGCAATCGCTGTTCGGCATGTATCGCAATCCCTTTACCGATGATCCCTCGGTCAAGGGGCTCAGCCGGGGCACCGCCAATACCCAGCTGTTCGTCCATCACGGCAAGCTGCTGGTGTTCAAGGAAGACAGCCCGCCGGTCTATATGGACCCGCTTACGCTGGAGACGCTGGACGATTATTACACCTTCGGCGGCAAGCTCGACAGCCAGACCCATACCGCCCACCCCAAGATCGATCCGCTGACCGGCGAATATATCGGCTTTGGCTATGAAGCCGACGGGCTGCTTTCGAAGGACATCTGTGTGTTTTCCGCAGACCGCCATGGCGCGGTGAACTGGAGCGTCAAGGTCAAGGCGCCGTATCGCGGGCATGATGCATGATTTCTGCGTCACGCAGAAGCACGTGATCCTCTATCTCACCAATATGGTGGCGGATATGGACCGCATGCGGGCAGGCGGGGTGCATTTCTCCTATGATTCAACTGCGCCCTGCTATCTTGGCATTATGCGCCGGGGCGGGGATGGCCGGGATCTCAAATGGTTCACCGGCCAGAGCCTGTTCTGCACCCATGTGATGGGCGGCTGGTCCGATGGCGACAAGGTCACGGTCGACATGGACGGCGGCGAGGGCAACCAGTTTCCCTTCTTCCCAAGCCTTCACGAGCCGTTCGATCCGGTCAAGGCGACCGGCCGCATCCGGCGCTTTACGGTCGACCTGTCACGCAAGAGCGATAACCGCTTCCAGGTCGAGACGCTCTATCCCCATATCAGTGGCGCATTGGCGCGCCAGGACGATCGCTTCCACACGCTGCCTTATCGCTTCGGCTATCTCAACAGTTTCGGCGCGGGCGGCGGCGGCTGGGCGATCATCGATCACCAGCAGGGCACCACCCAAATGGCCTCGGTGCCGGATTATTCGCTGTCGGAAATGATGCTTCGTACCGCGCAAGCCCGGCGCTGCGGAGGGCGATGGCTATCTGATCGGACTGGGCAGCAGCATGAAGGAATCCGGGCGGTCCGACCTGATCCTGATCGACACCAAGGATGTCGCCGCCGGTCCGGTTGCGCGGGTCAAGATGCCGTTCAAATGTGTCGGGCAGGTGCATGGCTTCTGGGCCGATGCCAGCGCCATCCCCGGTGCCGGATCGGCACCGGCCGCCTGATCGGCCAAGCTGGCGACAGTCCAAGGCTCAAGCGAGTTTGCGGCCAGGGCCAGCCAGCCGCGCAACCTGCAATTGAACGGGAGAATCCTGCCAATGTCGTTTAGATCCGCCTGCAAGGGCGCCATGGCCGCAGCGGTGCTGCTGGCCGTCAGCGCGCCGGCCGCTGCCCATGCCGAGGGCATCTATGCCCGCAGCTATGCCGAAGATCGCGCCGAGATCGAGGATCTCATGGCGCGCTATCTTTTCGCGATCGATTATTTCGACTGGGATTCCTATGTCGCCACCTTCGCCGAAGACGGCGAACTGCAATTTGCCAGCGGCGTCTACAAGGGGCGCGACGCGATCCGCACCGGGGTTGCGAATTTCAGCAAGGGCATCGGAAAATTCTACCACACCGAGGATGGCAAGCCGGCCACGCTGCGCCATGTGATCCTGCAATCGGTGATCCGGGTGGAGGGCGATCATGCCTGGGCCGACACCGTGTGGGTGGAAATGGCCAACCACGGCCCGGGCGATACCATGAAAATGGGCACTTACGGGGTCTATGAGGACGAGCTGAAGCGGGTCGATGGCAAATGGCTGTTCGCCCGGCGCAATGTGCTGAACGAATTCATCCCCAGGCGCCATTCAGGCCCCGAAAACCCTGTGCGCGTGATAGATGCCGCTGCCGAGGCGCTGAAAGCCAAGGGCTGATCCGGCAATTTGGGGGCAGGGCACCTGCGCGCGGGGCGGCGCCGCCAGCCCCTAGCAAGGGCCGGTGCGCGCGCCCTGCATCCGATAATGCATATAGATTTCCGGCGCGCGCTGGAAATCGCCGATCACCACCTGCGCCGGCACCCGCACCCGCATTTCGAGCGCAATGCTCTCGCTGGTATATTGTCCGATCACATCCACCTGCCTGCGCCCGCCATATTGCGGGAAATTGCAGGTCATGCGGCTGCGATATTGATTGTCGGCCATGGTGAAGGTGATCGGCAGGCATTCGAGCCCCGAACGAAACGGGAAGGCATTGCCGCTCGGATTGCTGGCGATGGCCTTTGTAACGCATTGCGAATTGGATTCCTTGGTGCCGACGCCCTGGCGGCTGAGCTGGAAGCTGCGGTCCGACATATCGACCTTGGTGACATTGAACAGCTCGGTGGTGAAGGACCACAGGCCCGCAGCGATGCCCTTGTCTGACGGCTTTGCCTTGTCAGTAGCACTGTCTTGCGTAGGCGTGTCGGAAGGTGCTGCGTCCGCCGAAGGGGATGGGCTCGGGGTCTCGGCTGGCTGCGCGGGCTTCTCCTCATCCACCGGCTTGGCAGTATCGGTCGCCGCGGGGCTGGGTTCGGGCTCCGGCCCGAGCAGCTTGAGTTGCCCCAGGGCGAGCCTGACGCTGGCGTGCGGCTTGTCCCTTTGCGCCAATGCGTAATAGCCGCCCGCTGCAATGGCCGCCAGGCCAAGCGCCGCTGCTGCGAAAACCGCGATTGCCGCGATCACCCGCCGGCCGCGCTGCGGGGGAGGGGGTGCCGGCGCGCCGCATGCTCCGCAGAAGCGGTCAAATTCGGTCAGTTCATTTCCACATGCACCGCAGCTGAGCATCGCGATTCCCTATGCTGCGCGACGCCTAACCCGTCGCAGGCCCCTGTGCCAGCCACCAAACGCTGCTTCAGCAGGCAGATTTGCAATTTACAAGCACGGGCAAGTGCGTGCAGTCCAGCCTGATGCAAGCGGAACAATCCTGGGCGGCCTGCCGCAGCTGTGGGGCGCAAAACCGAGTGGGCACAGCTTTCTGCACCATATGTGGGCAAATATGTGGGCAAGGGCTGGATGCCCCGGGCGACAATGGCGCCGAACGGGCAGGGATCCGGTCTGCGCCAGAGGATATGGGCTGCGAACCGCTGGAGCTGGTGCACAGGCTCGACCCCGAGCCTGGCGATGATCCGCTGCAGCTCGATCTGCTCGATATGCTTGGGCCGGATGGACCAGGATCGGGATCTGCGGCGCAGGCAAGCCTGGCCAGCCGGGGGGGCGAGATCGCGATCGCGCTGGGCCGCTATGCCGAAAACAGCATTGGCGGTGACGAATTACTCGCGGTGATCGACCAGGTGCTGGGCCTTACTGCACGGCGCGCCTCCGAACGCATGGTAAATAGCGTTATCTGTGGTGCCTGCGGGACGCTGTATGTGGATGCACCGAACTTCTGCCGCGAATGCGGTACGACGCTGCAGAAGGGCGCCCCGCCGCAGCGCTCGGCTGCGCAGGAGCGCTGAATCGGCGCAGCGAGATTGGTAAAGGAACGAGCGCACAGCTAATTCTCGCGGCGGTCTTTTAACTGTCCCATTTATCTCCTAGGTCCGGCGCTCGGCTCAGCAAGGGCCCGCAATTCAATGATTTTTTTCAGAATTTTTGCATCTCGGAGCAACGGCTTTGCTTGACCGAAGGTTAAGTTCTGTGGTTAATGGCGCGCATTGGGTGCGTCGGAGAGCGCAGCCCTGCTGTCTGCTTTGGGGCTACGATCCAATTTTAGGGGGAATGCATGAAACGTCTGGCGGCCGTTACGAGCATGGTTATGCTTGCGAGCCTCGCGACACATGCGATGGCAAATAACGTTGGCGAGAACTACGCCTGGCAGTTCGAAACAACTACCGACAAGGCGAACAAGGCGGCAATTCTCGACATGATCGAGAAGAAGCGGAGCGGCTATTATTCTCCCCCGACCTATATCACCAATATCGAAAAGCAGTATAATTGCGCCGTTTCGTCGACGGCGGTTGGCAATGAGGGGACGAATACGAACGTCGCCAATTCGCCGACAACCTCCGGCTCCACCGCCACGTCGACCGGCAACTCCAACCAGTCCGAGATTGATGGTTGGAAGGGTGACAGTACCCAGTCCAGCGATCAGGCAAACAGTGGCAGCGTTGGCTCCTCGGTGCATGGTTCGAGCTCGGCTTCGGTGAGCGGCTCGCCGGATCAGGCGCTCAATTCGACCCAGACCAACAGCGGCGATCAGACCGCGAGTGTCGATGGCAGCACGGCATGCCATTTTGCCAATGTGCTGAACTGAGGGGCTGTGATGACCATTAAATCATTCGGCGCGGTCCAGAAGCGGACCTTGGCCGGCGCAGCCCTGGTCACTGTCACGGTGCTGCTGGGCGGCTGCACCATTCCCGATGCGCAGAAGGTTGCGCCGGGCGAACTGCCGCTCGTGGTCGGGCCTCCGGTGCGCGACAATGTCACGCCGATGGAAGGCGTGCTGGCCTGCTTTGCGGATCATGTGGCCGCCACCGGCCAGCCGCCGATCGTGATCGGTGTGGGCGACGTGAAGGATTACACCGGCAAATATTCGCTCAACGAAGGCAATTCGCTCACCCAGGGCGGTGCGCTGATGGTCTATTCCGCGCTCGGCAAGCTGTCCGGCGCGGTGCGGGTTGCGGAACGGTTCGATCCCACGATCGCCGAACGCGAACTGGGCTATATCGACCGCCGCCAGCTGGGCGATGGTTCGGCGCATGATCTTGCCGGGCCGAACGGCACGCAGAAGGTGCCATGGCTGCCCTATTTCGGCGGCTCGATCCAGCAGTCCGACTATTTCATCGTCGGCGGCATCACCGAGGTCAATTACGACATCCGCTCCGGCGGGTTTGATGCCAATGTCAATCAGATGGGCGGCAAGGGCCGGACCTACAGCCAGCAGGTCGCGATCGATCTGCGGATCGTCGATACCCAGACGCTGGAAGTGGTGAAGACGGTCAGCCTGGCCAAGCAGTTCACCGGCTATGAAGTCGATGCCGGCATTTTCCGCTTCTTCGGCAGCGATCTGTTCGACATCAGCGTTGGTGCCCGCGGGCAGGAACCGCTGCAGCTCGGCGTTCGCGCGGCGCTGGAAGAAGGCGTGGTGCGGCTGGTTTCGGCAGTGACCAAGGTCGATTACCAGCAATGCGACAGCGCCAAGACCGGCGGCTATATCTCGACCACCCCGGCGGAAAAGCTGCGGGTGGTGGAAAATCCCTCAAGCAGCTTTGCCGCCCCGGTTGCAAAGCCGGCGGCGGCGCCCGGATCGGCCTTTAACGGTGCCGATGGCGCGGCGGCATCGACGAGCGGTTCGGATATTTCGATCGGCTTCGAATTCGGCTCGAACCAGCTGGGCGGGGACGCGCTGTCGCGGCTCGACCAGATTACCGCCGCGGCCAAGCAGGGCGGCGTGAATGTGCTGCTGGTTTCGCGCGAGACCGAGAGCTTCGATCCGGGCAAGCGCGATGCGCTGACCAATCAGCGGATCGATGCGATCACCAGCGCGCTTGCCAGCCGGGGTATCGCGCCGGGTGCGGTGCGGATCATCTGGCGGCCCGATCCGGCCGACACTTCAATCCATCGAGACGGGCCGGGAATGCAGGAACTCGCACGTCTTCGTATCGGAGGCTGAGCTAAGAATAATCGTCATAAAACTGACGGATAGTATGGTTAACGAGTGAATATAATCAGGTTCGCAAAGCAGCTTTACGATTAAGTTCATTACAAGTGGTTCGCGGAAATTGGCCGGTATTTGGCGATTTTCGTTCCATTTTCAAGAAGGGGCACATCATGACTAAGATCAATTCAACCGCAGGCCGCACCGGCCTTATGATTACCGCCGGGTCTGCCATGGCCGCCACGATGATGGCGACCGGGGCCCAGGCTGCCCAGACGGATGTCACCGTTGGTGGTGCACCGGCGGCGGCGGTGGCGCATGATCCGATCGATGCAGTTCTTTCGAACGTTGGCGAAATCCTGGCTCAGGTCGATGCTGCAATTGCCGGAATTGACCATACGGTAACTCCGACCACAAACACTTCGGTCGGCGTAGCGAACAATGACATCCTTGCGACCGCATTAGGCAACAGTTTTGACAGTCATATCGATCTATCGGTGATTGCGAACGACGGGCTTGGCGATGGCGCGGCTGCTCTCGGCTTTGCCTATAATGATGCCCACATCGGCAGTGCCATCACGAACAGTTCTATTTCGATCGACCTTGCTGACTTCATCAGCGGCAGCGTTTCCACCGTGGACAACACGATTGCGGCCCATTCGATCGCAAATAACGGTATAACCCTGCTGGACGGCCCACTGCCCAACACCTATATTTCGACGGAACTTGGTTCCTCGGCGCTTGATTTCCCCGGCGCGACCGATTGGCTTAATGCAAGCGGAAGCCTCGTGGTTAGCACGCTTCAGATAAACAATGATCCTGCAACCACCTCGTTAGTGAGCGCCGACACGATCGCACTTGACCTGATCAGCACGGATACCAACATCGTGTCGGCCAGCCCTGAGCTTGATCGCAACACGATCAGTGGGGCGGCAGAAGGCAATTCCTCCAATTCCCTGATCGATGTCCAGTCGGGCGGTTCGCCGAACTTCGCCGGCAGCGCCGTGTTGACCAATTCGCAGCTCAACTATGGGACGACCGGCGGCACCGAGATCATAGCAGAGAATATCAACTCGCTGATCTTCTCAACGATTGACGCCGATACGAACGTCAACACACTGGCGGGCTCGCTCACGGTTGATGATAACAAGGTCAGCAGCAGCGCCACCGGCAATTCTGCGGTTGGTTCGGCCCCCGGCCAGGTTGGCAACTCGATCGTACTTGGTGATGGTGTCTCCTTCACCCCCTCCGGCGCGCCCGCTGCTTCTGCCGAAATCGATTATACCGGCCTCGGCCTGACCGCTCTGGTTACTGCCGACGTCGTAATCAACTCCAGTCAGGCCAATCTTGGTCCGAGCAATAACGGCCGTCTTTCAATCGAGGCAACCACGGACAATGCGACCGTCGGCGCCGACGTGCAGGCAATTGATGCCGGATCGATCTCGGTATCGAACAATGACGCGACGTCTCTGGCACGCGGTAACGCTGCCTCCAGCCTGTTTGATACCGGCGCTGGCTCGGCCTTTTTCAATGGCGCTGTTGCGGTGGTCAATCAGCAGACCGACACCTACGCCGATGTGACTGCCACCACGACCGTTTCCGACATCGGTGTCGATGTCGCCTTTGCCGGTATTGCTCAATTGGCGAATAGCTCGGTTGCGGTTGACGGCAACACTTCGTCTGCTTCGGCGTATGGCAACCAGATCAACCAGGCCGCCAATGTTACCGCCACATCCTTCGCCGGCATGCCGGAAAACAACGCACGTCTGCGCGGCGGCACCGGTCCTGTGGACGGGTTCATCGACACGCTCGGCAATGTTACCGTTTCGAGCCTCCAGAGCATCTACAGCAGCGATGTCATCGCTAGAGAAGACAGCAGCCTCTATCTTGATACCCATGCGTTGACCGTCCTTGCGAGTGGACTGGAAGCTACCGGCAATGTTCAGGAGGCGATTGTGGTCGGCAACGGTGGCACGAACTCCCTTGTGGCAAAGAGTACCACGAACGCAGTTGGTATGGGCGTAACCAGCATCCAGATCGTCGCGGACGATTCGACGATCTCGGCAGATACGAACAGCGAGGCGCAAATCACATCGGAATTCTCAATCGACGCCAGCACGCTTGATCTGACCAATAATCTCCAGCGCGCGATCGCCTATGGCGGTTCGGTTTCTAACACGCTTGATATCACCACCCAGGCTCTTTCATCGACCACCACCGGCATGTCTTCGACCGTGATCTTCGATCAGGGCGCAACAGATGGTTTCGTGCTCGATAACACCACCCCTCCGGTGGTGGATTCGGCCAACGGCCTGCTCAACGTCCAGTCGGTATCGGCTGATATTTCGGCCACATCCAGCGCACCGCAAGCCTTTGCGGTTGAAGTGACCGGCGATGCAACCAACGGCAGTTCCATCGTGAATGATGGCAATGCGCTGGTTGGTGCAGCATATGGTTCGAATGCCCTCAATGTTGCGAGCCTCAAGGTCGGCGATGTTACCTCGGGCGACAACAATTACGAAGACATTCTCGCCTTGGCCAATGTCCAGACGGTGGCTGGAGACGACACCTCCATTCAAGCGGAAGCATCGGGCGGATCGGTCGTCAACACGCTTGTTACCGGTCTGCTTACCGACTCTTAGCGTAAGCTCATCCGGCAACACCGCCCAGGCGCTGGCCTATGGAAATCTCGCGAACAGTTCGGTCAATGTCGCCGCGACAAATATCTTGACAAATCAGACTGGAAATAACGCCAATCTTGACCTGCGAGCCTATGAGGCTTCGATCGTCTATGCGTCGTTCAGTGCGAACAATGTCCAGGCGGCGACCGGATCGATCGGCGCGACGTTGCTTGACGGCGGCACGGCAACCGAAGTGCTCACCACGGTTGGCGATGATGTCTCCGGTTCAACGGTTGCCAGCAAAGCGAACACTCTGAGCGCCGGTGCAACTGCCAATAGTGCAACCACAGGCCTCTCGATCGACGGAAATACGATTGGATCGAGTGGTGCCCTGGCCAGTCTGCAAGTGCTCAATTTTGGGAACATTACCGCGACGATCGGTATTGACGGAGATCCGAACGAGGGCGGAGTGATTGCCAGCTTGACTGGCAGCGTCGACGATTCGACCGTCACAGTCGGTGATAACGCAATTGCTGGTTTGGTCACCGGCAACAGCGCGGCCAACAACCTCGTGGTCAGTGGTAACACTGTTCCTTCTGGACCGATGCAGACTGTTAGCACCGTTTATACCGAGGCAAACGTTCCACAGGAGAACACGGTCGCATCTGATTACGGCCTCGCCAACTCACAGCTGACCGACTTCACGGTGCTGAGAAGCGAAGTCTATGGCACTTTTGCCATCGACATGGTCGATTCCGAGACGATTTTGAATTCAACCATTGCGGTTGACGGAAATGTCCAGAGCGCTCGCGGGGTGGCCAATACCGCAGTCAACGACCTGTCGCTTTCGGGTACCAATTTGTCAGCCGGTTCTGCGCTGTCTTCTAACCAATACGCCAACTCGGACGTCATTGTTCTTTCCAGCGCAGATATCTTTGCTCCCGCTGTTTCGACTGGCTCGAGCATCAGCATGGCTGACAACAGGAACACAGCCGTCAGTGTGATGAACAATGTCACCAACACTCTGGACGTGACTGCTACCAATACCGATCCAAAGACGGCACTCAACGATGCGCTGCTCAATTCGACCTACCCGTTTGCTCAAGGGGAACTCACTAGTTCTGCCGATCATATCCTGCATAACCAACAGACGGCGGCCGACGGATTGGTGAATGCGACGGCGGTCACGAACATCTTCAATGATGATTTTGCTGGCAATCCATCACCTGGTCTGGTTGACGGAACTCTTACGATTGCCGGCAATTCGACCTCGGCCGAAGCGGCTGCTAACCGTGCGACCAATATTGTCACTGTCGCTGGCACGTCGAGCCTCTTAGCCAGCGCCGGCGTGAACAACATGCAGTTCAACAACACCGAGGAAGTGAATGCATTGGCTTCTACTTCGGCTGAAGTAACGCTCTACGGTGACACCGCCCTCAACGCTGTTGATGCCAGCAGCATCACACAGGGAGCCAACACCACCAGTTCGCTGGCTCGCGGCAATGCGGCGACCAACGCGCTGAACTACTATGGCTGGGTGCCGATTATGGTGACCGGCCTCGGGCCTTGCCAGGTGACGCACGGTTTCTCTCGGCGTTCAACTGCGGCGACTGTCTCGGCATGCCCCGGCTGGAGTGCTCAACATCGCAGAACAATTCCGGGCGGTGTCGGCATCAAGCATCGAACGCCAGCTATGTGGTGGCGCTCAACTCGGTTGGCGGACAGCCCGGTATACCGGCGCCACGATCGGTGTGATCGGCAACAGTGTCTCCTCGACGGCCTATGGCAACACCGCCAACAAAGCGTGACGCTGGCCCCGCTGAACACCGGCATGGCAACCGCTGCGATCGGCAATAGCCAGTAGAATTCCGGCCCGGTCACCGCCTCGGTCACTTCGGTCAGCTTCGGCATCAATGGCTGGCTACGGCGCCATCGCCGGCAGCGCGCTTTCGGTTACCGGCAATTCGATCACCGCAACCGCGATCGGCAACAACGCGGTCAATACGATCATCGCGCACTGATCTGCCGAATTATCGAAGTCTCGAAAGGGGCGGGGGAAGGGTTGCCTTCCTCCGCCTTTTTCTTTGCGCGGCAAGTCAGCCGCAAATCCCGGTGGACGAGTGCCGCCCGCGCGTGGCCTGCCCATTGACCACGCCGCCAAACGTGGCAGACATCCTGGCACAATGGGATAGGGCCGCAGCGTCACCGTGATCCGTGAAATATTCGAACATCGTTCCAGCAGGGTCATCGCCATCGGGCGGATCGGCCTGGGCTTGCTGTTCGGGCTGTGGGTGTGGATCGATCCCGATCAGCCGGTGCGCGGCGGCACGGACAGCTATGTGCTGCTGTCCGCCTATCTCGGCTATGCCCTCCTGATGGTTCCGATCGCGTGGTGGAACTGGTGGCTGGATTACCGGCTGGTGCTGCCCAGCTTCCTGCTGGATGCGGCTATCTTCCTGCTCGCGCTCTTTTTCACCGAAGGCGATGAATCCGATATCGTCAGCGGCTATCTGGCCTTCTTCGCCTTTTTGACGCTGTCTGCCGCGCTGCGCTGGAGCTGGCGGATCACGCTTGCCACCATGGCGGTGCTGTGCCTGCTTTACGTTGCGCTGAGTATGCAGCTCCATCAGGCCGGGCTGTCGGATTTGCCTTACACCGTGTTCAGGCGGGCAAGCTATCTGATGGTGCTTTCGCTGATCGTGATCTGGTTTGCGCTGCAGCGCAGCGCGCCGCTGGTTGCGAAATTCTCGGCGCGGGGTGCCAGGCAGGCCGCCACGCCCTTTGAAGGCGCGCTGGACTATGCCATGGCCGCCACGGGGGCGACCGGCGCGGTATTGGCCTGGGAAAGCTCGGAGGAACCGGGTTGCAGCCTCCAATTCGCCGGCACCCTGGCCAATAGGGCGCGTCGGGTGCCACCGGGCGAGATCGACCTCTATAGCGATCCTGATCCGCTGCTGTTCGACCGCTTGCGCGGGCGTGCGCTCAGCCTGGGGCGGGGGGATCTGCTGCACGGCAGGACGCGCGCACCGGCCCCGGCATTGGCGGCCTATCTTGAACTCAACACCGGGCTTTCCATCCCGGTTGAGGGCACCACCGGCAGCGGCCAGATCGTGCTGGTCGGCATAGCCGGATTGTCACGCGATTATCTCGCGCTGGGCCGGGCGCTGGCGCGCGAGATAGCCCATGGCCTGGATGAAGAGGAAATATCCTCGCTCGCCCGCGAAAGCGCATCGATGCGGCTGCGGGGCAATATCGCCCGCGATCTGCACGACAGCGTCGCCCAGTCACTCGCCGGGGCAAGCTATCGCCTGGCTTCGCTTCGGCGGCAGGTGATCGAGGGCAAGGATCTGCTGCCGGAGATCGATTCCATCAGTGACAGCCTCAAGGCCGAACAGGCGCATATCCGCGAAATCATCGGCCTCTTGCGCAGCAATGCGGTGAACCCGGGCGAGCGCAATCTCGGCGCGGAGATCGATCGGCTCGCGAATGTCCTGGCGCGGCAATGGCAGGTCCAGCTGCGCTGCGAAGATGCGATCGAGCCGCTGATCCTGCCTGCCTGGCTGGTGTTCGAGATCCAGCAATTGCTGCGCGAGGGGGTAGCCAATGCTGTGCGACATGGCGGCGCAAAAACGGTAATCCTGCGCATTGAACGCAGCGCCACTGCCTTGTCATTGACGATCGAAGATGATGGGGCGGGCTTTCCGGATGGCGCGCCGCTGCCGCAATCGATCGCCGAACGTGTCGCTGCACTTGGCGGGACCATGCAGGTCACCAGGCATGGCGCAGATACGCGGATCGGCATAAGTCTGCCTTTGGGAGTACGACCATGACCAGAATAGTGCTTGCCGACGATCATCCCTTTCTGCGGTCGGGCGTCGAAGGCGTGCTGAGCGGAATGGGGATCGCAATCGCCGCCTCGGTCGACAATGGCGAGGCCGCGCTGGCCGCGATCGAGCGCGAAGATCCCGATGTCGCCATTCTCGATATCCGCATGCCCGGCATGGGCGGCATTGCCGTGCTGGAGGCCATGCGCGCGCGCGGCGACAATCGCCCGGTGATCCTGCTGACCGCGGAAATCGAAGATGCGGCGCTGCTCAAGGCGATGAAGGCGAAGGTCAACGGGATCGTGTTCAAGGATGGGGTGGAAACCCGGCTGCAGGATGCGATCACTGCGGTGAGTGGGGGTGAGAAGTTCATCGATCAGGCGCTGATGCAGCGCGCGCTCGATCTGGCGATCGAAGACCCCCGCAATTCGCCGCTGTCGAAGCTGGCGGCGCGCGAGACCCTGATCGCCGAGGCGGTGGCGGTCGGCAAGCGCAACCGCGATATCGCCGAGGAAATCGGGACTACCGAAGGGTCGATCAAGGTCTATCTTCACCGGATTTATGAAAAGCTCGGCGTGAGTTCCCGCACCGAGCTGGCGGTGCTGGTGATGCGCGAGAGGGGCCGGTGAGGCCGTGCCTGCCGGCGGAGGTGCTAACTAATGATATCTATCCAGTATAACCTACGTAATAAATCGAGATTTCTTAGGTTGAATATCAATGGATATTTATAAAGATTTATAGCTTCTTCGCGTTATCCAATAAAGATGCAAATAATGCCGGATCTTTAACTCAATGTTAGCTGCGTCTTACTAATCGCCATCCGTTCGAACTGTTGAACGGAATGGTGGGATGGACGTAGGACAATCTGGCATGACACGGCGCTGGCGCCGGATTTGCGCCGCAGGCTGTGCGATCGCTCCGCTGCGGCGCGCCGGTTTGCAGCTTGGCGCGCTGGCCCGTGACGGGCGCGGCAACGTCTTGCCGCTGGCTGCTGCCGGGATCGTGCTGACCGCCGCGCTGGTCGGTGGCGGGGTGGATATGAGCCGCGCCTATATGGTCAAGAACCGGTTGCAGGCCGCCTGCGATGCGGGCGCGCTGGCAGGGCGCCGTGCGGTGTCGACCAATGGCTATGATACCCCGGCCAAGACCCAGGCCAATTCCTATTTCGGGGTCGATTTTGACGAAAACACCCAGTCGACCCACAGCACCTCCTTCAGTTCCTCGTCGCCCGACAACGGCAACCGGGTGAACGGTGCGGCCGCGACCACGCTCGATCTGCTGGTCATGCGCCTGTTCGGCTTTCGCACGCTGACGCTCAATGTCAGCTGCACCGCCACCATGGGCGTGGGCAACAGCGATGTGACCATGGTGCTGGACAACACCGGTTCGATGAGCAGCACCTTGTCCGGTTCAACCCAGACCCGCATTCAGGCGCTGCGCGCGGCGATGAAGAACTTCTACACCACGGTCCAGACCTCGACCGCAGGCTCCAATGCGCGGATCCGCTATGCCTTCGTGCCGTTCAGCACCACGGTGAATGTCGGCCATTTGCTGTATGATCTGAACCCATCCTATCTGGTTGACCAATGGGCGATCCAGTCGCGCAAGCCGGTCTATCGCACGGTTACGACCCAGGTCTTCGCGGGCTGGAACGATCCGGTCTACACCGCCAACCAGGCCTATAGTAATGTCACTACCACCAACGACACCAAGCTGAACAACACCAGCTATACATCGTCGAACAAATGCACCAGTGCCATGCCCAGCTCCACCAGCTGGGCAAACAACGGGTCGTCTTCGAGCAGCACCAGCACCACCACCAATGGCGCGGGCCAGCAGGTTGTCACCACCACCGTTTCGCAGCCCCAACGGCGCACGACTTACAGCTGCCAGAAGTCCGGCAACAAATATTACGTCTATTACAATTACGAAGACCGGACCTATTACACCTATAGCTATGCCACCAGCGATCCGATCTACAACACGGTTACCAGCCAGGTATTCGACCACTGGGACTACAAGCAGATCAGTTACGACACGAGCACGTTCAAGACCTTTGCGCCCGTCACCACGCTGATCGGCGGGACCAGCAGCCCGACCAATGTCGTTTCGACCTGGGGCGGCTGCATCGAAGAGCGCAAAACGGTGAGCGATGCGTCGTTCAGCTATTCGACCATCACGGGGATGAGCCCGTCGGATGCTTTGGATCTCGATATCGACAGCGCCCCGACCAGCGACCCGGACACCAAATGGGCGCCGCTGTGGCCTGAACTCGCCTATTATCGCACCAATTCCGGCGGTTCGCTCACCAATGCTTCGGTCTCGACCTACGGGGCCAAGGCAACCGCCTATTGCCCGCAGCAGGCGACCACATTGGCCACGATGTCGCAGTCTTCGTTCAATGCCTATGCGGATTCGCTGATCGCCACCGGCAATACCTATCACGATATCGGGATGATCTGGGGTGCGCGGGTGAGTTCGCCGGATGGCATTTTCGGCGATCTGGTGAGCGTGAAGCCGACCAATGGCGGCAGTGTTTCACGGCATCTCATCTATATGACCGACGGTGAGCCCAACGCCTATAATTTGAACCTTCAGGCTTATGGTATCGAATATCACGATCGGCGTATTACCGATGATGGCTCGACCGGTGACGATGCCCGCCACATCGCCCGGTTCCGGGCGGTGTGCGATGCGGTGAAGGCCAAGGGTATCCGGGTGTGGGTGATCGCCTTTGCCGGCACCCTGACATCGGATCTTACCTATTGCGCCTCGGCCAACAGTGCCTTCACCGCTTCCAACTCAAGCCAGCTCGATGCGGCGTTTCAGGAAATCGCCAAACAGGTTGGCGAATTGCGGGTGGTCCAATGAGCGCCCGCCGCCCGGTGTGTGAAGCAAGCCGCCTGCTGCGTGACAGCAGCGGCGCGGCGCTGGTCGAATTTGCGATCGTGGCCCCGGTGTTTCTCACCCTGCTGCTGGGTGTGCTCGATCTGGGGCAGATGGTCTATGGCAAGGCGCTGCTCAGCGGCGCGGTGGTGGAGGCGGCGCGCAGCGCCACCTTCGAGACGGCCGACACCTCTGTTTCCGATGCCAAGGTCAAGGCGATGGTGCAGCATATCCTGCCCAATGCGACGATCAGCTCAACCCGCAAGAGCTATTATGACTTTCCCGATGTCGGCCGGGCCGAAAAGTGGAATGATGCGGACAAGGACGGCATTTGCGACAATGGCGAGACCTATACCGACGAGAACGCCAATGGCGTGTGGGACCCGGACATTGGCGTGGCTGGCAATGGCGGGGCGAATGATACGGTGGTCTATAGCGTCACCGCCACCTATTCCCCGGCTTTCCCGTTCCCCCTGCTGCCCAAGAAATGGCACGATCTGAAGCTGCAGGCCTCGACCGTGAAGAAAAACCAGCCATTTGCGCTTCAGGCGGAATATGGCTCTTCGGCGGGGACCTGCTCGTGAAGTGGCCATTTGCGGGGCGCATTGCGCGCCGGCTTTCAAGCCTTCGCTCCTGCACCTCGGGCATCGCCCTGGTCGAATTCGCGATGACACTGCCGGTGTTCATGGCGATGGGCATGTATGGGATCGAGATCGCCTATATGGCGTCGGTCGATATGCAGGTGAGCCAGCTGGCGATCTCGGTGGCGGATAATGCCTCGCGCCTCGAACAGACCAACAACAGCGGCATCACCCCGACCGTGACCGAGGCCGACATTGACTCGGTGATGGACGGCGCCATTTCGCAAGGCGCGACCTTCGGTTTCGGGACCAATGGCAGGGTGATCCTGTCCAGTCTTGAAAAAGACACTGCCAGCGGCAAGCAATATATCCATTGGCAGCGCTGCCGCGGTGCGCTGGCGAAATCCTCCTCCTATGGCAATGACACCAATAATAATGGCCTCACCGGGCCGGTGCTGGCGGGGATGGGCAAGGGCAGCAACAAGATCACCGCCAGCACAGGCTCTGCGGTGATGTATGCCGAAGTCTATTACACCTATAAGGGCCTGTTCGGGACGCTGTTCGTCAAGAACAAGACCTTCAAGGAAGAGGCGGCCTTTCTGATCAGGGATATCCGCAATCTCACCCCCGGTGTCAGCGGATCGGGCAGTCGCTCCAACTGCACCTGAACCACCCGCACGGCGGGGGCTTATCGCGCGCCGAGCGGCGTGATAACGCGGGGGGATGAGCGCAAGCGGATTATCGCCCGGCATCGATGCCGATCCTGCCCTGTCCCCTCGTGCCGTGCCGCAGGATCTGGCACAGCTGGTGGAGCAAGATCCCGCAGCGGCCGCGGCTCGGCTGCGCCTGATGCTGGATCAGGATCGCCGGAATACCGGCGCCTGGCGGTTGCTGGGGCGCGCGCTGCGCCTGCTTGGCCAGGATGCCGAGGCGGCTGAGGCAGAGATTGCCGCGGTTCGCTCCACCGCCTTCGATCCCGAGATGATCGCGATCGCGGCGGCCATGCTGGCGAACGACCTGCCGCAGGCCGAGCAGCGGCTGCGCCAGCGCCTGCGGGAACAGCCGCTCGATGTCGCGGCGATCCGCATGATGGCCGAACTGGCCGCGCGGATCGGGCGGCTGGGCGATGCCGAGACCTTGCTGCGCCGCGCGCTGGAACTCGCGCCGGGCTTTTCGGCCGCGCGGGCCAATCTCGCCACCGTGCTCTACAAGCAGCACCGCTTTGGCGAAGCGGCGGCGCAGCTCGAACCGTGCTGGCGCTGGGCGGTGAATCCATCGAACCAGCAATCTGATGGCCGCCGCGCTCGGCCGGATCGGCGATTATGACGAAGCGCTGCGCCTGTACGAAGATCTGACCGTGACCTTCGCCGATCATCGCCAAACTGTGGATGAGCTATGGCCATCTGCTCAAGACGGTCGGGCGGCAGGAGGATGCCGTGCTCGCCTATCGCCATGCGCTGGCCAGCCAGCCGGGGCTGGGCGAGGTATGGTGGAGCCTCGCCAATCTCAAGACGGTGAGGTTCGATCCGAGCCGATGTCGCGGCGATGGAGCGCGAACTGGCCGCGAATGATGCTCTGTCGCGTGGAGGACCGCTTCCACCTCCATTTCGCGCTGGGCAAGGCCTATGGGGACCGGCGGCGATGCAGAGCGCTCCTTCAGCCATTATGCGCAAGGCAATCAGCTGCGGGCACGGCAGGTGGCGCTATGATCCGGACGCGGGTCAGCGCCCAGGTTGACAGCGTGATTGCCGTGTTCACGCCCGAATTTCTGAGCGCCGCGCGCAGGCTGGGGCGATCCTGCGCCCGACCCGATCTTCATCCTTGGCATGCCGCGCGCGGGATCGACCCTGATCGAACAGATCCTGTCGAGCCATTCGGCGATCGAGGGGACGATGGAACTGCCCGACATCCCCGCCATCGCCATGCGCGAGGCGCGCGCGATGCGGGCGGCACACGCGCGGGAATGGCCGGCCGCCTTCGCGGCGATGGACAGCGCAACGCTGGCCGAATCTGGGCGCGGAATATCTCGAGCGCACCCGGGTCCAGCGCAAGACCGATCGCCCGTTCTTCATCGACAAGCTGCCCAACAACTGGGCCTATGTCGGGCTTCATCCAGCTGATCCTGCCCAATGCGAAGATCATCGATGCGCGGCGGCACCCGCTGGATTGCTGCTTTTCCAATTTCCGCCAGCATTATCGCCAAGGGGCAGGGCTTCTCCTACGATCTTGAGCATATCGGCCGCTATTATGCGGATTATGTCCGCGCGATGGACCATTTCGACCAGGTGTTGCCGGGGCGAATTCACCGGGTGATCCATGAGCAATTGCTGGACGATCCCGAAGCTGTGGTGCGCGCGCTGCTGGCCTATCTGGGGCTGCCGTTCGAGCCTGCCTGTCTCGATTTTCACCGCAATCAGCGCGCGGTGCGCACCGCCTCGAGCGAGCAGGTGCGGCGGCCGATCAATCGCGACGGGGTGGGGCAATGGCGTGCCCTATGCCGCATGGCTCGGCCCGCTGCAGCAGGCGCTGGGCGATCTGACCGAGACCTATGCGCTGGCGCGGCGCTAGCGCGTCAATTGCGTGACAAAAATGCCATAGTTGCGCAAAATTGGTTTCGCTTGCGACCAGAATTCCGGTCTGCGCTATTGTCTCACCTGCTAAGCTGTGGCGCATTGCATCTTTGATGCCGACACTGCTCAGGGAGAATAAAATGGGAATTCTGCGTTCGGCGAATCGCCAGCGCCTGGCAATCGCCATGCTTGCAACAAGCTCGCTGGTTGCCGTCACCCCGGCCTTCGCACAGGATGATGACAATGTGATCATCGTCACTGCGCAAAAGCGTGACCAGAATCTCCAGGATGTTCCGATCGCAATCACCGCGATCGGCACCAAGAAGCTGGAAGAACTGCATGTCAGCGAACTGCAGGATGTGGTGAAATTCCTCCCCTCGGTCACGATCCAGACCTTTGGTCCGGGCTTCTCGCAGGTCTATTTCCGCGGCGTCGCTTCGGGCGAAAACGCCAACCATTCGGCCTCGCAGCCTACGGTCGGCACCTATCTTGACGAAATGCCGGTCACCACCATCCAGGGCGCGCTCGATATCCATGCCTATGACCTTGCGCGGGTCGAGGCGCTCGCCGGGCCGCAGGGCACGCTTTATGGCGCCAGTTCGATGGCCGGCACGATCAAGCTGGTCACCAACAAGCCCGATTTTGGCAGCACCTATGGTGCAATGGATTTTGAAGGCAACACCGTCACCAGCGGCGGAATTGGCGGCCAGGCCGAAGGCTTCGTCAATTTCCGCCTGTCAGACACTGCAGCTGCGCGCCTGGTTGCCTGGTATCGCCACGATGCGGGCTATATCGACAATATCGCCGGCAGCCGCACCTATCCCACCTCGGGCATCACTCAGACCAACGCGCCCTACGTCGAAGAAGGATTATAACGATGCGGATACCTATGGTGCGCGGCTGGCTCTGGGGATCGAGCTCGATGACAGCTGGACGATCCGCCCCACGGTGATGGGCCAGGTGCAGAACACCAATGGCAGCTTTTCGCAGGAACGCAGCAGCGCGGTGACCGACAAGCTGCAGACGGTTCAGTATAACCCCGAATATACCAAGGACAAATGGCTCCAGGCCGCGCTGACGATCGAAGGCAAGATCGGCAGCTGGGATCTGGTGGCCACCGGCGGCCATCTGTGGCGCGACGATGAAACCGTCTCCGACTATTCGGACTATGCCTATTTCTATGACGCGCTTTATGGCTCGGGCGCCTATCTCTATGACAACCACGGCGATCTGGTCAGCCCGAACCAATATATTCAGGGCAAGGATGTCTATAGCAAGACCTTCGGCGAACTGCGGATCAGTTCACCGCAGGATGCCCCGCTGCGGTTCATTGGCGGGCTGTTCGCCCAGCGGCAGGACCATCACATCCTGCAGAACTATATCATCGACAATCTCGCCGATCCACTGGTGGTGCCCGGCACTGCGAGCGACATCTGGCTGACCAACCAGAAGCGCGTCGACCGCGATTATGCCGCTTTTGGCGAAGTGAGCTTCGATCTGACCGACAAGTTCACCGTCACCGGCGGGCTGCGCTATTATAAATACAAGAATTCGCTGGTCGGCTTCTTCGGCTATAGCGACGGCGTTTCCAGCAAGACCGGTGTCGCAGCCTGTTTCGCAGGCCCGATCATCGAAGGCACGCCGTGCACCAATCTGGACAAGGTCACATCGGACAACGGCTTCATCCACAAGCTGAACGCGACCTATAAGCTCGACCGACGATGTGATGGTCTATGCCACCTGGTCGCGCGGCTTCCGCCCGGGCGGGATCAACCGCCGGGGCACTTTGCCGCCCTATCGGCCGGACACGCTCGACAATTATGAAATCGGCTGGAAGACGCGCTTCGGCCCGGTCACCTTCAATGGCGCAATCTATCAGGAAAACTGGAAAGACATCCAGCTGTCCTTCCTCGGCGAAAACGGCCTGACCGAGATCCGCAATGCCGGCATCGCGCGCATCCGGGGGATCGAGGGCGATTTCACCTATCATGAAAACGGCCTCACCGTGTCGCTCAGCGGAAGCTATAATGATGCGACGATCCGGCGGGATTTCTGCGCCATGGCCAATGCGACATTCGATTGCACCACGCCTGTCGGCAATGAGCTGCTCGCCCCGGCCGGAACCCAATTGCCGGTCACCGCGCCGTTCAAGGGCAATGCGATCGTGCGCTATGAATTTCCGGTTGCAAGCTGGAAGGCCCATGTCCAGGTGGCGGCGAGCTATATCGGCAAGCGCACCAATGATCTGCGCACCTCCATCAATCCGATCCTCGGCGATCTGAAGGCCTATACCACGGCCGATCTTACGGCGGGGGTCGACAATGGCACCTACCGGATTGAGCTGTTCGCGACCAATCTGTTCGACAGCAACGGCGTGTTCAACACCGGGACCCAGTGCGGCGAGACCATTTGCGGCGATGCGGATCATCTGACCGGCACCGGCGGCGTGTTCTACGATGCCGTGATCAAGCCGCGGACGATCGGCATCAGGGTCGGGTTCGACTTCTGATCTGATCGACAGCCATTCACCAGCAGCGGGGGGCCGCGAGGGGGCCGGGCGACAAACCCGGCCCCCTTTGCTTTAGTGAGCCTGGGTGAGGGCGAGGTTCTAGCCCAGCAGCGCGTCGAGCCAGCTTTCCACCAGCAACCCGGCCTCCTCGGCGCTGAACGGCGCCTGGCCCAGGCTCAGTTCGAGCCACAGCCCGTCGATCAGCGCGGTCAGTGCCACCGAGGGCAGCCGCGCATCGGCTAGGGCGGGGCGATACTGCGCGATCAGCGCCTCGATCCCGCTGCGAAAATCGGCATAGAGTTCGCCATGGACCGCCGCGATCGCCGGATCGCTGCGGGTCAGGCCCCAGAAGGCGAGCCAGGTCGCGAGCAACGCCGGATCGGCAATCGGCGCGCGAAAGCTGCCGGTGCAATAGGCCAGCAGCCGCGCGCGCGGATCGGGCCCGGCTGCCTCCACCGCGGCGTCGAGCGCATCGCTCACCCGCTTGCCGGTCCAGCGATAGGTTTCGGCGATCGCCTCGGACACGCCGGCGAAATAATGCCGCAGCAGCCCGGGCGAAACGCCGGCCTCGGCGCAGATCGTGCGCACCGACACCCCCGCTGCGCCGCGCGCGGCCAGGCAGCGCGCGGTCGCCTCGATCAGGCTGCGGCGCCGGTCGTCATGCGTTTCGCGGGTGAAGGTGGCTTGTCGGCTGGCCATGGGCTTGTTATACGATCGTATAGCAAGGATTCGCGCATGGCAACACAGCTTGAAAGCAGGGCAGGGACCAATGCCGATCCGCAGGAGGGCTGGAGCCTGCCCGCCTGGATCTATTCCGATCCCGAATTCTTCGAGCTCGAGATGGCAGCGGGTCTTCGCGCCCGAGCTGGCAGGTCGTCTGCCACGTCAGCGACATCCCCGCAGCCGGGCGACTGGCACACGCTCGATTATATCGGCGAAAGCGTGATCGTCGTGCGCGGCGCGCGACGGCGCAGGTGCGCGCCTTCACCAATGTCTGCCGCCACCGCGGCTCGCGGCTGGTCGACGGCGCCAGCGGCTGCGCGAAGAAGCTGGTCTGCCCCTATCACGCCTGGACCTATGAGCTCGACGGCCGGCTGACCGGCGTGCCCGATGCGCGCGAGCTATCCCGGCGCTCGACATGGCGACGCACGGCCTGGCGCCGGTCGAGCTGGAAATCTGGCGCGGCTTCGTCTTCGTCCGGCTGGAGGACGATGGCGGCCCGTCGGTCGCCGCAGATGATGGCGCCCTATGAGGCGATGATCGCGCCCTATCGCTTCGAGGAGCTGCGCGCGCTCGGCCGGGTCACGCTGCGCCCGCGCGCGGTCAACTGGAAGAACGTCGGCGACAATTATTCGGACGGGCTGCACATCCCGGTCGCGCATCCCGGCCTCACCCGGCTGTTCGGCAAGAGCTATGGCGTCGAGGCCGAAGAGCATGTCGACCGGATGTGGGGCGATCTGATCGAGCGACCCTCGGCCAATCTGGTCCGAGCGGCTGTACCAGCGCCTGCTGCCGCCGGTGCCGCACCTGCCCGAGGCCGCCAGCGCCTGCTGGCTCTATTTCAAGCTGTGGCCCAACATCGCGTTCGACATCTATCCCGATCAGGTCGATTTCATGCAGTGGCTGCCCGTCGTCGCCGACCGACAGCGCTGATCCGCGAAATCAGCTATGCGCTGCCCGATGACCGCCGCGAGATGCAGCGCCGCGCGCTATCTCAACTGGCGGATCAACCGCCAGGTCAATGCCGAGGACACCGCGCTGATCGCCCGCGTGCAGCAGGGCATGGCGTCGCGCAGCTTCACGGTCGGGCCGCTGTCGCGAGAAGGAAGTCTGCCTGCGCAATTTCTGCCGCACGGATGCGCGAGACTATCCCCGAGGCGCGCCAGCGTAACGCGCGCCCGCAGCCGGATGGAGCCGGCGCATGACCAAGCAGCTACGATGCGGTGATCATCGGCGGCGGCCATAACGGCCTGGTCTGCGCCTTCTATCTCGCCCGCGCCGGGCTCAAGGTGCGCATGCTCGAACGGCGCGACGTCGTCGGCGGCGCGGCGGTGACCGAGGAATTCCACCCCGGCTTCCGCAATTCGATCGCGAGCTACACCGTCAGCCTGCTCCAGCCCAAGGTGATCGCCGACATGAAGCTGGCCGAGCACGGCTATCGCGTGATCGAGCGGCCGATCTCCAACTTCCTGCCGCAGGACGATGGCGGCTATCTGAAGCTCGGCGGCGGGCTGGAGCGGACGCAGGCCGAGTTCCGCAAATTCTCCGACGCACGATGCCGAGTCGCTGCCCGCCTATTACGACGCGCTCGAAAGCGTCGCCGAAGTGCTGCGCGACCTCGCGCTCAAGACGCCGCCCAATGTCGGCGACGGGCTTCCGCACGCTGATCGACGGCGCGCGTGCAGGGCCGCCGGCTGGCCAGGCTGCAGCTCGACGCAGCAGCGCGACGTGCTCGACCTGTTCACCAAGTCGGCGCGCAGCTTCCTCGACAGCTGGTTCGAAAGCGAGGCGGTCAAGGCCGCCTTCGGCTTCGACGCGGTGGTCGGCAATTACGCCAGCCCCGACACGCCGGGCAGCGCCTATGTGCTGCTCCACCACGTCTTCGGCGAGGTGAACGGCAAGAAGGGCGCCTGGGGCCATGCGTCGGCGGGATGGGCGCGATCACCCAGATGATGGCGCGAGGCCTGCCAGCGAAGCCGGCGTCGAGATCAGCCTCGAAGCCCCGGTCGCGCAGGTGCTGGTCGATGGCGGCAAGGCGGCGGGCGTGCGGCTCGAAAGCGGCGAGGAAATCGCGGCGGACCGCGTGATCGCCAATGTCGGGCCCAAGCTGCTCTACGAGCAGCTGATCGACGCCGGCGATCTGACGCCCGAATTCCGCCGCCGGATGCAAGGGCTTCAAGGCCGGCTCGCGGCACCTTCCGGATGAACGTCGCGCTCAGCGAGCTGCCGCGCTTCACCTGCCTGCCCGAGCCGGGCGAGCATCACCAGTCCGGCATCATCATCGCGCCGACGCTCGATTATATGGACGCGGCCTTCCTCGATGCGAAGCGCGATGGCTGGTCGAAGCGCGCCGATCGTCGAGATGCTGATCCCCTCGACCGTCGACGACAGCCTCGCCCCGCCGGGCCAGCACGTCGCCAGCCTGTTCTGCCAGCAATTCGCGCCCGAACTGCCCGACGGCCGCGACTGGGACGACGAGGAAGGCGCCGCCGCCGACACGATCATCGACACGGTCGAGGCCGCATGCGCCCGGCTTCCGCGCCTCGATCCTCGGCCGGCAGATCCACTCGCCCCAAGGGCCTGGAGCGCAAGTTCGGCCTGGTCGGCGGCGACATCATGCACGGCAACATGATCGCTCGACCAGCTGTGGTCGGCGCGCCCGGTGCTCGGCCACGGCGACTATCGCGGGCCGATCGAAGGGCCTCTATATGTGCGGCGCGGGCACGCATCCCGGCGGCGGCGTCACCGGCGCGCCGGGGCATAATGCGGCGCATGAGATCCTGCAGGATCGAACGGTTCTGGGTCGTTTGGGGAGGGGCAGCTAGCGATCCGAGGCGGTTTCGCGCGTCTGTTCAGCTTAGCGGCGGCAGCGGCAGCACTTTGCGCCGGTGCAGGCTCGACAGTGCGGATGGCCCGAAAGCCACCCGCACCACCAAGAATTCTTCAGGCAGCCTGGAGATTGACAGCCGAGGTCTTGCCACGCTGATCGGTTTCCAGCTCATAAGAGATGCGCTGATCCTTATCGAGCGTGCGCATGCCGGCACGTTCCACGGCGGAAATGTGCACGAATGCGTCGTCGCCGCCAGTTTCAGGCGCGATAAAGCCGAAGCCCTTGTCAGGGTTGAAGAATTTTACGGTTCCGGTGATCATATGGGTATCCTTTGTCCCAAGTATGACGGGCATGCGCCAACAGCGGCTCATCCCGGCTTCTGTAATGCTAGAAAAGGACAAAGGGGGTAGCCGAAGCTGCCCAATATCCGTCGCATGCGACGTCAGCGCCGCCGCTATGGCAGGATTTGCGTGAATAGCAACTTAATAGCGACACCGGGCAGACCGGCCTATTTGTAGCGCATGCCCTGCTTGATCACGCCCGACACCGTTTCGAGCACCCGCACATTCTGCAGCGGATCGCCCTTGACCGCGATCATATCGGCGGATTTGCCCGGCGCGATCGATGCCGAACTGGTCATAGCGGCCGAGCAGGGTGGCCGCCTCGATGGTCGCCGCGCGGATCGCCTGCAGCGGGGTCATGCCATAACGCACCATATAGGCGAATTGCCGCGCGTTGAGCCCATGGGGATAGACCCCGGCATCGGTGCCGAAGGCCAGCTTCACCCCCAGTTTCACCGCCTTGGCAAAGCCTGTCGCGCTGGATATCGGTGGTCTCGCGGTTCTTGCGCAGATATTCCTCGGGCCAGCCCTCCTTGGTCCCGATATCGTTGATATAGTCGCCATTATAGACATCCATCACCAGCCACACGCCATGGTCCTTGGCCATCTGCAGCCCTTCATCGTCGATCAGGCTGGCATGTTCGATCGAACGGACCCCGGCGCGGATCGCGGATTTGATCCCTTCCGCGCCATGGGCATGGGCGGTGGCGAAGCTGCCGTGTTCCTTGGCGACATCCACCGCGGCGCGCATTTCGTCTTCGGTCAGTTCGGGCTGGCCCGGCTCGGTGCCGATCGCCAGCACCGCGCCGGTGGCGATCAGCTTGAGGAAATCGACGCCGTGGGCGAACAGGAATTCGGCCCGGTCATGCGCTTCCTGCGGGGTCGAGACCACGCCCAGCCGCATATCGGCGGGCAACTGGCTGTTGTCAGGCAGCACGCCGTTCAATTCGCCGCCGCCGCCGGGGATCGTGAGATAGGCGCCCGCAACGATACATCCGCGGCCCGGGGATCAGCCCCCGATTGATCGCATCGCGCACCGCGACATCGCTCAGCCCGCGATAGGTGCCGACATCGCGCACGGTGGTGAAGCCCGCCAGCAGCGTGATCCAGGCATTATGCGCCCCGATCAGCGCGGTGGCCTGGGGGCTGGTCTTGAGCGGCAGGGCGACATCCGCGTCCTGCCCGACATCGACGAGATGGGTATGCATGTCGATCAGCCCGGGCAGCACGGTATAGCCGCTCCAGTCGACCGGCTGGGCACCGGCGGGTGTGGCACCGCAGGGCTCGATCCGTTCGACCTTGTCATCGGCGGTCAGGATGCATTGTCCGGTCAGCTCCTGCCCGCTTTCGACATCGAGCAGCTTTCCTGCCGTGACATAGAGCGACTGGGCCTGAACCTGGGCCTGAACCTGAGCCTGGGCTGGAGCGGCCCCTAGCGCTGCGAGGGCACAGGTGAGGGCGAGAGCGCTGCGAAATGGTTTCATGTGGAAGGATGTAGCCCCAAGTTCGGCCGCGCGCCAGTGGCTTGCTTCGCCCAGCCATCGGCTCGGCCGAGACTGACGAGGCAGTTGGCCGAGCCGCAATTCTGACCAAAATTCACCTGCATTAACCTTCACTTATGGCCTTATGCGCTACATCCGGTCTTCGCATACCCCGGGGAGGGTCGCTGATGGCTGAATCCACTGAGACAATTGCTCAGTTGAAGCAGGAAAACCAGGAGCTGCGCGCAGAGCTGCGGCTGCTGAGCGACGCCTTGAACAGTATGGGCCACGGGCTGTGCATGATCGATGGCCAGGGCAGCATTCTCTATTCCAACCCCTGCTATTCCGAAGTTCTTGGCCTGCCCGGCAATGAAATTCACCCCGGAATGACCTGCGCCGAGCAGATCGAGCTGGGTGTCAGGCATGGACATTATCCGCCGGATCTCGAACCCGCGCAGATCGAGCAGATGATGTGGGACAATCTCGCCCGCGACGATGCCTCGCGCCTGCCGTTTATGCGCGGCGAGCGGGTCTACACCATTCACCCCCGCCCAACAGAACAGGGCAATTTGGTCATCACCTTCGAAGACGCGACGGCCAGGGAAGAGGCCGAACGTGCGGCGCGCGCCAGCGAAATGCGGCTCGGTTCGGTGCTGGATGCGATGCTCGAATGCGTGATGATCCTCGATGAAAATGCCAAGCCGGTCTATGTCAACCCGCGCGGGCTCGAATTGCTGGAAGCGCCGAGCCTGGAAGTGCTCCTTTCGTCCAATTTTGAACCGGTGCCGCCTGAATTTGGCGCGCGCGCCCTGGCGGTCCACCGGCAGGTGATCGCCGGCGAGACGGTCAGCTGGACCTTTGCGCTGAACGGGATGCAAGGCCGGCAGTTCCATGTGGAAGCGAATGAAGTGCCGTTCCAGATGCCGGATGGATCGCGGGCGCATCTTTCGATCCTGCGCGACATCGACAAGCGCTATGAGGCGGAAAGAGCCCTGCGCCACAGTGAAGCAAGGCTGCGGCTGATCCAGGAAGTCACCGGCCTGGCCGATATCGAAATCGGGCCGGACCGGATTGCCCGCTTCACCCGACAATTTGCCGAACAGGCGGGTTTGCCTGCGGGCACAACCTCCATGACCTATGAAGAATGGTGCGCAATCGTTCATCCGGACGACCGCGAGCGTCTGGACGCCGAAACCCAGCGCTGGCTGGAGCAAGGGGAGATTTTCCGCACCGAGTTCCGGATCGTGCGGCCTGACAATGGGGATATCCGCTGGATTTCGTCCATCGCCAAGGTCGAACGCGACGAACAGGGCGCGGTCATTCGCACCAATGGTGCACATCTCGACATCACCGAACGCAGGCGCGCGGAAGACGCCCTGCGCGAAAGCGAAGAGCGCTTCCGGCTCGCGGCGGAGGCATCCTGCCTCGGCGTGTGGGATTATGATCCTGTCAGCGGCAAGCGCGAATGGTCGAGCCGGTTGATCGAGATCTGGGGATTTTCCCCGGATGTGGAGCCTTCGATGAAGCTGGCTTGCGAGCAGGTTCATCCCGATGACCGCGAAAAGTTTCAGAAATTGCTGTTTGAACTGCGCGACGGGACCGGGGCCAATCGCTTCGAATCCACCTTCCGCATCACCCGGTTGAATGATCGCGCGGAACGCTGGGTGGCCATGAACGGCTGGCGCGCGGAGAGCCCCGGCGGGCTGATCCGGATGATCGTGACCGCGCGGGACGTGACCGATGAAAAGACGGCGGATGACCGGATCCGCTGGAGCGCCACCCATGATGCGCTGACAAGGCTCGCAAACCGGTCAAGCTTCCACGATCAGCTCAATGAAGCGCTTCGTCTGGCCAGGAAGGCCAAGAAGAGCGTGGGGCTGCTGACGATCGATCTCGATCATTTCAAACAGATCAATGATGCGCTGGGCCATGCTGCGGGGGATGAGTTCCTGCAGGCCTTCGCCCGGCGGTTGAGAGCGGCAACGCTCAATGGCGAGGTGGTTGCCCGCCTGTCGGGCGATGAATTTGCGATCCTGGTGCCGGATTTGCCATCCCAGCAGCAGCTCAGCAATCTTTGCAGCGCGATCCATGAAAAGCTGCGCGAACCGTTCATCCAGCACGGCCGGCTGCTTGACTGCCGGATCAGCATCGGGGCGGCGATCTATCCGCAGCACGCAACCACGGTGAAGGAATTGATGATCAGCGCCGACATGGCGCTCTATGCCGCCAAACGGGGCGGGCGCTCGACCACCGTCATCTACAGCCCGCTGCTAAGGGTTGAGGTGCAGCGCGACGCCAATATGGTGAAAACCGCGCGCATGATCCTGCAGGATGACCGGATCGTTCCGTTTTATCAGCCGAAGCTTGATCTCGCGAATGGCTCGGTCGCCGGCTTCGAGACGCTGCTGCGCTGGCGCGACAAGCGCAACCGGGTGCATCTGCCGGTAACGATCGAGGCCGCTTTCGAAGATCACGAAGTTGCACAGGCAATCAGCGATCGCATGATTGAAGGCGCGATTGCGGATATGCGCGGCTGGCTCGAACAGGGGGTCAGTTTCGGCCATGTGGCGGTCAATGCGTCGGCGGCGGAGTTCCGCCGCGATGATTTTGCCGAACGCGTGCTGGAATCGCTGCGCCGCAACGACATTCCGCGTGACTGTTTCCAGCTTGAGGTGACCGAAACCGTGTTTCTCGGGCGCGGTGCGGAATTCGTCCAGCGGGCGCTGGCCCTGCTGAGCAGCGAAGGGATCAAGATCGCGCTGGACGATTTCGGCACCGGCTATGCCTCGCTCAGGCATCTCAAGCAGTTCCCGGTCGACATCATCAAGATCGACCAGAGCTTCGTGCGCGACATGGAATTCGATTCCGATGATGACGCGATCATTCGCGCGGTGATCAATCTGGGCAAGAACCTGGGCATCAAGGTGGTGGCCGAGGGGATCGAGAATCTGCGCCAGGCCGAACGGCTGATCGAGCTGGGCTGCGATTTCGGGCAAGGCTTTCTGTTTTCCAAGGCGGTGCCGGCCAATGACGTACCCGCTCTGGTGGCGCATCTGCCGCGGCAGATGCCCAGTTCCCACTCGCTTTCCATTGCCCAGAAGCTGAGGCTGGTGGTCGGCCAGAATTGAGCCATTGGCCCTGGTGGCGCGGGCGGCCATGGCTGCAGCCTGCTGCAATGCCCAGGGGCCCAAAAAAGCGTCAGCGCGGGACCTGGTTCCACCGCTATCCGCAAGCCGGCCAATGCGGCACCTAACTGATTGATTATGTCCAGTTTGTCTGGTCGCCCGGTGCAATTGGCCGATGTCCGGGGCGGCTGGCGGACAAAATCCACCGCAAACAGATGCGATCGCTTGTTGCAGCCGCGCGGAACGTTGCTAGGCTGCAGGGGTTACATCCGAAGGGCCCGCCGCGCCCTTCGTTTCGGTCGCCATGCATGGGCAGGTTGGCCGCTACATCAAGGGAGGTTCCTATGGCCGTGTCGGTCACGATCAATGGAGAGAAGCGCGAAGTTGACGTAGCGGGCGATATGCCTCTGCTGTGGGTGCTGCGCAATGAACTGGGCATGGTCGGAACCAAATTCGGCTGCGGCAAGGGCCTGTGCGGGGCCTGCACCGTGCATGTCGACGGGGTGGCGATGCGGTCCTGCTCGACCCCGGTGAGTTCGATCGGCGATGCCAAGATCACCACGATCGAGGCGCTGGGCGAAAGCGATCTCGGCCGCGCACTGCAGGAAGCCTGGCTTGAAGAAGACGTGATGCAATGCGGCTATTGCCAGGCCGGCCAGCTGATGAGCGCCACCGCGCTGCTGACCCGCAACCCGGCCCCGAGCGACCGCCAGATCGACGCGGCGATGAGCGGCAATATCTGCCGCTGCGCCTGCTATGGCCGGATCAAGAGCGCGATCGCCCAGGTTGCCGCCAAGGGAGGCAAGGCCGATGTCTGAGCTGCTGCAGAAGAATCGGCCCTGCCGGTCACCCGCCGCTCGCTGCTCAAGGTCAGCGCGCTGGTCGGCGGGGGCCTGGCGCTCACCGCCAGCCTGCCGTTCGCCGCACGCGCGATTGCCGGCGTCCACCGAAGGCGCGACGCTGAACGCCTTCATCACCATTACGCCTGACAATCTGATCACCATCGTCGGCAAGAACCCGGAGATCGGCCAGGGCATCAAGACCATGCTGCCGATGCTGATCGCGGAGGAACTCGATGCCGATTGGGATCAGGTGCGGATCGTGCAGGGTGACAGCGACGCCAAGAAATACGGCCCGCAGCTTGCCGGCGGCAGCTTTGCCACGCCGATGAACTGGATGCCGATGCGCCAGGTGGGTGCCGCCGCGCGCCAGATGATGTTGACCGCGGCCGCGCGCCGCTGGGGGATCGACAGTGCCAGGCCTGGTCACCAAGCTGGGCACGGTGGTCGATCCGGCGTCCGGCCGGTCGCTGAGCTACGGCGATCTGGCGAGCGAGGCGGCCGCCGTTGCGGTGCCCGATCTGGCCAAGGTTCCGCTGAAGGATCCCAAGGATTTCCATATCATCGGCCGCGCGATCGGCGGGATCGACAGCCCCAGGATCGTGCGCGGCGAACCGATCTTCGGGGTCGATACCCAGCTTCCGGGCATGGTCTATGCCGCGTTTGAACGCGCGCCTGTGTTCGGCGCGAGCCTCAAATCGGCCAAGCTCGATGCGGCCAAAGCGGTCCCGGGCGTGATCAATGCCTTTGTGGTCAAGGGCAATGGCAATGCCCGAGCAGCTGATCGACGGCGTGGCGGTGATCGCCAATAATTGGTGGACCGCCCATCAGGCGCGCGAAAAGCTGGAGATCGAATGGGACACCGGCGAATGGGCCAGCCATTCCTCCGCCGGCTATGACGCTGCGGCGCGCAAGCTGATGGCCGGGGGCAAGCCGGCGGAAACATTTGCCTCTTCGGGCGATATCGACGGCGGCCTTCGCCTCGGCGGCCAAGGTGCTCGATGCCGAATATTCCTATCCCTTCCTCGCCCATGTGCCGATGGAGCCGATGAACTGCACCGCATTGTGCCATGAAGACGGCACGATGGAGATGTGGGCACCTTCGCAGACCCCGCAGGGCGGGCAGGCCGAAGTGGCCAAGATGCTCGGCCTCACCCCCGAACAGGTGACCGTCCATATCACCCGCATGGGCGGCGGCTTCGGCCGGCGGCTGATCAATGATTACATGCTGCAGGTCGCGGCCATCGCCAGGCAGATGCCCGGCACCCCGGTGCAGCTGATCTGGAGCCGTGAGGACGATGTCCGCAGCGACTATTACCGGCCCGCTGGCTGGCACCGCCTGCGCGCTGCGCTGGACGGCGATGGCAAGCTGATCGGGCTGGACGATCATTTCATCACCTTCGATCTGCCCGGCGCGGGGGCCTATAATCCGGCCTCCATGGCGCCGGATATCTTCCCGGCCAAATTCGTGCCCAACCTGCGCTATGCGCAGACCAAGCTGCAGACGCGGGTGCCGATGGGGGCGCTGCGCGCGCCTTCCTCCAATGCGCTGTCCTTCGTGACGCAGAGCTTCCTTGACGAGGTGGCGCAGGCATCGGGCAAGGATCTGCCCACGCTGCTGCTCGAACTGGTCGCCGGGCATGAGAAGGAGCCCGATGCGATGGGCTTTGTCGGCCCGACCCCGGGGTTCAATCCGGCGCGGTTGATCGCGGTGACGAAAAAGGCGGTCGAAATGTCCGGCTGGAACAAGCCGGTGCCTGACGGCCATGCGCTGGGTTTCGGCTATTATTTCAGTCACATGGGCTATTTTGCCGAGGTGGTGGAAGCCAGCATCGAAAGCAATCGCGTCAAGATCCACAATGTCTGGGTGGCGGGCGATGTCGGCAGCAAGATCATCAATCCCTTCGGCGCGCTCAATCAGGTGCGCGGTGCGGTGATTGACGGGCTGGGCCAGGCAACCGCGCTGGCGATCGAGATCGAAGGCGGCGGCGTGGTGCAGTCCAATTTTGACAGCTATCCGGTGCCGCGCATGCCGATGGTGCCCGAAATCCATGTCGAATTCGTGCTGTCGGACAATGCCCCCACCGGGCTGGGTGAACCGGCGCTGCCGCCGGTGATCCCGGCGCTGACAAATGCGATCTTCGCGATCACCGGCAAGCGGGTGCGCAGCCTGCCGATCGATCTGGCCAAGCTCGCCTAGGCTTCGAGCCCTGGCTTTTCCGGAGCGTTGGGGCCGGAAAGCAGGGCGGCCAGCTGTTTAAGCTGCGCCGGTGTGTCGATATCCTGCAGTTCGTCGGGCGAAATGGTGATGAGCTGGACCTGGGCTGCATCCCGCAGCAGGGCGCCTGCGCCCCGCTCGCCGCTCAATCCGGCCAGGGCGGGAAACCAGTCGGGCGGGAAACAGGCCGGAATGCCTGGGCTGCCGTCAGGATAGGCGACCGCGGAGGGGCGGCCAGGGCCGACCGCCTCGAGCAGCGCGAGCAAGGTGGCAGTGCTGACCAGCGGCATGTCCGCCGCCAGCAGCAGCAGCGCGCTCGCACTGGCGGCAGCGGCCTGCATCGCGGCCAGCGCGACCGAGGTCCCCATGCCCTCCTGCGCGCGCTTGTTGGGCAGCAGGGTCGCCTCGCCGCAGGCCATGGCCTCGCTCGCGAAGCCCGGCACCGGCTTTCCAGTCACGATCTTGGGCCGGCCCAGCCGCAGGGCCAGCGCCGGGGCGAGCGCGCGATAGCCGATCTTCTCGCCCAGCAGTTCGGCATCCAGCTTGCCGCCGCCGAAGCGCCGGGCATCGCCTGCAGCCAGCAGCGCAATGGCCAGATCGCCGCTCATGGATGGGGGTGCAATGCTTCATGGGCGCAGACCACATCGGCCAGCACCGACAGCGCCAGCACCCCGGCATCGCGCGCGCGCGGGATCAGGCCCACCGGGCTGCGCAGCCGCGCCAGCGCCGTCTGGCCGACGCCCTCTGCCCGCAGCCGTTCGATCCGCGCCTCCCGCGCCGGCGCGCCGCCCTGCGCGCCGATATAGAACGCCTCGGTCCCCAGCGCCCAGCGCAGCAGGGCATGTTCCCATTCATGATCGTGGAACAGCAGCAACACCGCGCTCCAGCGGTCGGCGGCAAGGTCGGTCGGAACCTGATCGAGCGAGAGGCCATTGCCCGGCTCGCGCCATTCCGCAGCGATGCCCTGCGCGCGGGCGAGGCGCACCAGCGCCGTACATTCGGCGCCCGCGCCCAGCACCAGCAGCCGCACCGGCGGGATATAGCGCCGCACATGCAGCAGCGCCGGGTCCGCGCCTTCGGGCAAGGGCAGGGCCAGGCTGGCTTCCTGCCGCGCCTCGATGCGGGTCAGGCAGTCCTGCAGCGCCTCGCGATCGGGCGCGGGATCGATCAGGATATCCAGCCCGGACCCGCAGGGCAGGCGAAAATCGATGAAGGGCGAACCCTTGCCATAGCGCAGCAGCCGCCGCTGCCCGTCCGCCATGGCTTCGGCGGATTGCTTCGCCAGTTCGGCATCGAGGCAATTGTCCGCCAGATCGCCCGCGACATTTCCGTCTGCCCCGACCCCGAATTGCGCGCCGCAGCGGCGCGAGAAGCTGCCGTCGATCCCCACGATGGTGCACAGGGCCGCCCGCCCCGAGACGGCCAGATACAGCGCATCATGGTCGCTCGACATCGGCCTTCAGAGCCCCGCCTGGCAGAGATATTTGAGGTTGAGATATTCCATCAAGCCGTGCTGCGAACCCTCGCGACCGAGGCCCGACATCTTGACCCCGCCAAAGGGTGCCACCGGAGTGGCGAACATGCCGGTGTTGATCCCGATCATGCCCGATTCCAGCCCCCGGCTGACGCGGGCGATGGTCGCCGGATCCTGCGCGCAGAAATAGGCGGCGAGGCCGAACGGCGTGTCATTGGCCATGGCCACGCCTTCCTCCAGCGTGTCGAAGGCGATCACCCCGGCCAGCGGCCCGAAGGTTTCCTCGCGGGTCAGCAGCGCATCGCGCGCGACATGGGCGACCAGCGCGGGCTGGGCCAGGCGGCTGTTGGCCGTGCCGCCGCCAGCCAGCAGCTCGCCGCCGCCCTGCAGCGCGTCCTGCAAATGGCGATCGACCTTGGCCACCGCGCGTTCATCGATCAGCGGGCCGATATCGCTGCTGTCCTCGAACCCGTCACCGGGGCGCAGCGCCGCGACTCTGGCCTGAAACGCGGCCAGGAAGCGGGCCAGAATGCCGCGCTGGACATAGATCCGGTTGGCCGCAACGCAGGTCTGCCCGGCATTGCGGAATTTGGCGATCATCGCCGCTTCGATCGCGATATCGAGATCGGCATCGTCGAACACCAGCAGCGGCGCATTGCCGCCCAGTTCGAGGCTCAGGCGCTTGACCGTGGGGGCGCAGGCAGCGGCCAGCATCGCGCCGACCGCGGTCGAGCCGGTGAAGCTCAATTTGCGCACCACGCTGGAGCGGGTGAGCACTTCGCCCACCTGCGCCGCATTGCCGGTGACCACATTCAACACGCCCTTGGGCAGGCCGGCTTCCTCGCCCAGCCGGGCCAGGGTCAGCGCGGAAAAAGGGGTCAGGTCGGCGGGCTTGGCCACCATGGTGCAGCCCGCCGCCAGCGCCGGTGCGGCCTTGCGCGCCAGCATGGAGAAGGGGAAGTTCCACGGGGTGATCGCCGCGCAGACGCCCACCGGCTCATGCTCCACGCTCAGCTTGCGGCCGGGCATGGGGGAGGGGATGATCTCGCCCAGCAGATTGCCGGCGGTATCGGCATAATATTCGAAGAAACCCGCGCCATTATCGATCTCGGCCCGCGCCTCGCGCAGGGTCTTGCCATTTTCGCGGGTGATGATCCGGGCGATATCCTCGTGGTTCTGCTGGATCAGATCGAACCAGCGGCGCAGGATCCGGCTGCGTTCATAGACCGATGTGCTGGCCCAGGCCGGCTGGGCCGCCGCCGCCGCATCGACCGCCTGCTGCACCTGCGCCTGGCTGAGCGAGGGCACCTCGCCCACGATGTCGAGCGCGAAGGGATCTTCCACTGCGATCGGCTTCGCATCGCCGCCGATCCATTGGCCGCCCACCAGGGCATGGTCCACAAACAGATCGGCATTGTCGAGTTTTCCGCGGGGAGCGGTTGCGGTCATGATAAATGGCCCTGTGAATTTGGAATGAGTCGAGGCGGCTCTACCGCCTTGGGCGCGTCGCATAAAGGGACGTTGCGCTTGTCCCTGCCTGGGCCATAAGGTTCATCCAGTTCCGCGGCGGGAATGGGAGAGAGAACATGGCGCAGAAAATCCGCAAAATCGCGACCGAAGAAGCCTGGTCGATCCCCGAGGTGGCCGAACAGCTGCGCAAGGTGGCCAATTCGCCGAGCCAGAGCCTCGACCGGCTGCTGGTCAAGGGAATCTACGACAAGGAGCCTGACAGCACCGGCTATCGCGCGCTCGATTTCCTCAGCGGGCTGATCGATATCGAGCAGGTCCGGCTGCCGCAGATGGATCAATTCGGGGTCGATATGCAGTTGCTCGCGCTCACCGCGCCGGGGGTGCAGATGTTCGATGCCGATACGGCGATGGAGCTGGCGATTCTGGCGAATGACCGGCTGGCGGAGATTTGCCGCAAATATCCCACGCGCTTTGCCGGGCTGGCCAGCTTCGCCCCGCACAGCCCCAAGCGCGCGGCGAAGGAGATGGAGCGCGCGGTAAATGAACTGGGGCTCAATGGTTTCATGATCAACAGCCACACCAGCGGCGAATACCTTGACGATCCGAAGTTCTGGCCGATCCTTGAGGCTGCCGAGGCGCTGGACCGCTGCATCTATATCCATCCGCGCGCCGCGTCAGACACGCTGAAGGGCCCGTTGCAGGATTACGGCATGGACAGCGCCATGTGGGGGTACGGCGTAGAGGTTGGCACCCATGCGGTGCGGATGATGGCCGGCGGGGTGTTCGATGCTTTCCCCAACCTCAAGATCTGCATCGGCCATATGGGCGAAGCGGTGCCGTTCTGGCTCTGGCGGATCAATTTCATGAACAGCCGGGCGCAGACGGTCGGCCGCTCGCCCAAGACCAGGCGCAGCATGGCGGAATATTTTCAGGACAATTTCGTGATCACCACCAGCGGGGTCGAAGATCCGCTGGCGCTGCGCTACGCCATCGACAAGCTCGGGATCGACAATGTCATGTGGGCGATCGATTATCCCTATCAGCCGCAGCAGCCGGCGGTCGATTTCATCGATAGCTTCCCCTGCACCGAGGTAGAGAGGCACGCGCTTTGCCACGGCAATGCCGAGCGCATCTTCCATATTGATCCGCAGTGAGCCATCAGGCCTATATGACAAAGCAGGCGCCCCTGGCGGGAATCAAGGTGGTGGAACTCGCGCGGGTGCTGGCGGGCCCCTGGGCCGGGCAGGTGCTGGCCGATCTCGGCGCCGAGGTGATCAAGGTCGAAAGTCCGCAAGGCGATGATACCCGCCAATGGGGGCCGCCGTTCATCGACAATGGCGATGGCACGAAGGATGCGGCCTATTTTCACTCCACCAATCGCGGGAAGCGCTCGCTGGTGGCCGATTTCGGCACTCCGCAGGGGCGCGAGCTGGTGCTCGATCTGGTGCGCGATGCCGATGTGCTGATCGAGAATTTCAAGCTTGGCGGGCTGGCCAAATATGGGCTCGATTTTGCCAGCTTGAGCCAGCTCAATCCGGGCCTGGTCTATTGTTCGATCACCGGCTTCGGGCAGGACGGGCCCTATGCGCCGCGGCCCGGCTATGATTTCATCATTCAGGGCATGAGCGGGATGATGGATCTCACCGGCGAGCCTGACGGGCCGCCGATGAAGATCGGCATGGCCTATGCCGATATCCTCACCGGGCTATATGGCGTGATTGGAATCCAGGCCGCGCTGCATCAGCGCGCGGCAACCGGGCGGGGCCAGCATATCGACATGGCGCTGTTCGATGTGATGGTGGGCACGCTGGCCAATCAGGCGATGAATTATCTGGTGTCGGGCCAGGTGCCGCACCGGCTGGGCAATGCCCATCCCAATATCGTGCCTTACGAAGCCTTTCCCACCAGCGACGGCTGGCTGATCGTGGCGGTGGGCAATGATACGCAGTTCGACCGTTTCGCAACCACGATCGCGCTGGAGCAGCGGCCCGAATGGGCGACCAATTCCGGGCGGGTGGAACACCGCGCGGTGCTGTGCCCGCTGATCGCGGAGAAGACCCGCAGCTGGACCCGCGACGCGCTGCTGGCCGAGCTGGAACAGCACGGAATTCCGGTCGGCCCGATCCACGATGTGGCAGAGGCGCTGAGCGATCCGCAGATCGTCGCGCGCGGGATGGTGCTCGACATGCTGCGCGCCGATGGCACCGCCATTCCCGGCCTGCGCACCCCGATCCGCTTTTCCGACGCCGAACTGGCGCTGGGCCGCCCCTCGCCGAAACTGGGAGAAACCCCATGAGCAAAAGCCGCCATCTGGTCGATCCGGAAATCCTGCCGATCCTCGAACTGGCAAATATCGAGCTGACGCCGGAGACCCTGGATGAGGTGCGCGCCAATCCGCTGTTCACCGCCGAGCAGATGCCGCCGCCACCCTTTCCGCTGAGCGAGGCGTTTGCCCCGGTGGAAGGCGGGCCGGATGTGCGGCTGGTGGTGATCGATCCGCCCTCGCAGCGCACCGGCCGTGCGGCGATCCTGCATCTGCATGGCGGCGGGATGGTGCTCGGCACGGCGGATACCGCGCCGCTGGCCAAGGCCCCGCTGGCGCTGGAACATGATTGCGTGGTGGTTGCGGTTGAATATCGGCTGGCACCGGAAACACCCTTTCCCGGGATGCAGGAAGATAATTACGCCGCGCTGGTGTGGCTGGCAGACAATGCCGCGCGGCTGGGGGTCGATCCGGCGCGGATCGTGGTGATGGGCGAAAGCGCCGGGGGCGGGCTCGCCGCCAGCCTGGCGCTGATGGCGCGTGATCGCGGGGGCCCCAACCTTGCCGGGCAGGTGCTGATCTACCCCATGCTGGACTGGCGCACCGGCGGGCCGGATGATCAATGGACCAATCGCCATACCGGCGAATTCATCTGGACCCGCGACAAGAACCGCTTCGGCTGGGAAAGCCTGCGCGGCGATTATGCCCCGACGGATGCCCGCAAAGGCTGGTTTTCGCCCGCGCTGGCTGATGATCTTTCCGCTCTGCCGCCGACCTATATGATCACCGGCGCGCTCGACTTGTTTCTCGACGAGGATCTCGATTACGCCCGCAGGCTGATCGACGCAGGCGTGCCGACCGAACTGCATGTCTATCCCGGCGCGGTCCATGCCTTCGAACTGGTGCCCGGCACCGTGCTGCAGGCGCAGGCCGAACTGGACCTGAAGCGCGGGCTGGGGCGGTTGCTGGGCTGAGGGGGCTCAGATTACGACGGAAGCTGAAATCGGAGCGACTTGAAGGTTGTGTTTCCGCTCTTGTCCGTGAGCCAATTGCCGAAAAAGAGTTCACAATTTTCCGACAAGGCACCGCCGAGGTTTGCGCAAGGGAATTGCTGTCCGCCAGGGGCGTCAATCCAGCGATCCGCGCCGACCCGCAAGACAGCATCGCCCATCGTGTAGACTTCGATCACGAGAAAATAGCTAAAACCTTGGGTTGACCGCGTCTTTGGGTTCGCGGCCGATCCTTCCGTCTGACTCCACCAATGTGAGACAAGTTTTGGCTTCATCGCGGCGTCGATCGTCAATTGGCCATCGCTGTCGATCAAGCCATTCGACATTGGCGCCATTCCGTCATCGTCCAAATGGTTATCGGGATAGCACCAATTGTACCAGCAGAGCTGCCCGCTCGCGCCCTCGCGCCGGTAATTCGCTCCCGCACAGAAGGTTTTCGGGATGCGCTGCGGTGGGTCATCGCTGGTGAAGCCGCACTCAACAGGCTTGTTTCGTCTCTGTTTGGAAAAATCGAAGGTTGCGATTCTGGTTTCCGCGCCGCTGCCATTGTTGTGCTCTACCAGCTCAAACTTATGGACCATGCATTTGGCCGTGCTTGTGGAGCTTTGGTCGCGCCGTTTGGTAATGCATTCGGCCCAAGCTGCAAGCCGGGGAAACTGACTCTCCAAATTCTGTTGAGTGTTGAAATGACCTTCAGTGCTGGAGGGAAAATGGAATTGCGGAACGTCTATATTCGGGCGCAATTCTCCATCCGCGATAACAATTCCCGACGGCAAGGCACCAACAAGTCCTGCCGCAGTCTGAACCGGATCCGGAGTCGGCGAAGAGGAAGGTGCCGGGCTTGACGTCGGGGGCGGCGTCGGCTTCTTCGGCGACCGAGAACAATTTCCTGCCGTGAGGCTGAGAAAGAGAAGCGAGGTCGCGCCGAGGACGAGCCAGGCACTCCGTTTGCCTTTAATCATTGGCATTTTCCTAAGGCGAATTTCATTAAATGAATGAATTCATAGAACAATTGAAAAAATTCGTTCAATCTGCCTTCGATATAACAAGGAATTTATCCTCATTGAATTCGGGATTACACTTAATCCATTTCTGGTCGGTGACATTCTGGGGTGCATGGCCATAAGCACTGACAATTTGAATTGACAAAACTAACCAGATAGGTTATAGACGCGCCAACCTTGTAACCTCAAGGCAATGATCGGGGCGGTGCAGTCGACGGTGCCGTCCTTTGCTCTTCGGGGCAGCGCGGCCGGCGCGGGCGGGTGCAATTGGGCGGTCAAGCCCAGGCACTGCCTATTGCGCAGACGCGGCAGACCGGATGATGCGGCAGCAGACCAGGTTCGGCCCGATGCTTGTGCAGGGGGCTCTCAACCAGGTTTTCCCTGCCGCCAGTGGCGCGGGGCGATCACCCGCGCGGAGCAGCATGGGGCCGCGAGCCCGCCCGTGCTGCTTCGGACGGTCGCCGGCAGGGTTGAACCGGTGGCGCCGCGGATGGGCGCCCCGGTCATTCGCATTATCCTCCGCCCGCCCCCGCACGCGCCGACCCTGTCGCCGCGCCGGCCGCGCGATTGCTGGTTTCGGGCGTCATGCTCCGGGTTCGCCGCCGGATGCGGGCGCGCGCCCGCCGGTTGCCGGGGCGGCCTGGTCAGTCACACCGCAGGGCGGTTGGCGATCAGATCGGCGACCACGCCGGGATCGGCCAGGGTCGAGATATCGCCCAGATTGCCGGTGTCATTTTCGGCGATCTTGCGCAGGATGCGGCGCATGATCTTGCCGCTGCGGGTCTTGGGCAGGCCGGGCGCGAACTGGATGACATCGGGCGTGGCGATCGGGCCGATCTCGCGGCGCACCCATTGCACCAGTGCCTTGCGCAACGCCTCGCTCGGCTCGGTTCCGGCATTGAGCGTGACATAGGCATAGATGCCCTGGCCCTTGATATCATGCGGCATGCCCACCACCGCGGCTTCGGCCACATCCTCATGCGCCACCAGCGCGCTTTCGACCTCGGCGGTGCCCATGCGGTGGCCCGAGACATTGATCACATCATCGATCCGCCCGGTGATCCAGTAATAGCCATCCTCATCGCGGCGGCAGCCGTCGCCGGTGAAATACATCCCCGGATATTGGCTGAAATAGGTCTGGAAGAAGCGCTCATGATCGCCATAGATGCTGCGCATCTGGCCCGGCCAGCTGTCCGTGATGACCAGTGCGCCTTCGGTCGCGCCCGTGAGCAGATGGCCGTTGGCGGGATCGACCAAGGCCGGCTGAACCCCGAACATCGGGCGGCTGGCGCTGCCCGGCTTGAGCGGGGTCGCGCCGGGCAGGGGGGTGATCATATGGCCACCGGTTTCGGTCTGCCACCAGGTGTCGACGATCGGGCAGCGGCTTTCGCCAACCACCTGATAATACCATTCCCACGCCTCGGGATTGATCGGCTCGCCCACGCTGCCCAGCAGCCTCAGGCTCTTGCGGCTGGTCTTGCCGACCCACTCATCGCCCTCGCGCATAAGCGCCCGCAGCGCGGTGGGGGCGGCGTAGAAAATCTCCACCTGATATTTGTCGACCACCTGCCAGAAGCGCGAGAAATCGGGGTAATTGGGCACCCCTTCGAACATCAGCGACGTCCCGCCGTTCAGCAGCGGCGCATAGACGACATAGGAATGGCCGGTGACCCAGCCGATATCGGCGGCGCACCAATAGATCTGCGGGCTGCCATCGGCATGGGGGCGGTAATCGAAGGTATATTCATGGGTCATCGAAATCCACACGGCATAGCCGCCGGTGGTGTGCAGCACGCCCTTGGGCTTGCCGGTCGAGCCCGAGGTATAGAGGATGAACAGCGGATCTTCCGCGCCCACTTCGGCGGGTGGGCAATCGGCATTCCCGGCCGCCACCGCATCGTGCCACCAGACATCGCGCGCCGGGTCCATCGGCACATGGGCGCCGGTATGCTTGACCACGATCACCCGGCTGACATCGCTGGCGTGATGTTCCAGCGCCTGATCGACATTGGCCTTGAGCGGCACGGTCTTGCCGCCGCGCAGCCCCTCGTCAGCGGTGATCACGATGGTGCTGTCGCAATCGTCGATCCGCCCGCCCAAAGCTTCGGGGCTGAAACCGGCGAAGACCACCGAATGGACCGCGCCGATCCGCGCGCAGGCGAGCATGGCGATTGCCGCCTCGGGGATCATCGGCAGATAGATCGTCACCCGCTCGCCAGGGTTCACGCCATTGGCTTTGAGCGCATTGGCGAAGCGGCAGACCTGTTCGTGCAGCTCGCGATAGGTGTAGCTGCGGGACGGGGCAGAGGGGTCGTCCGGCTCCCACAGGATCGCGATCTGATCGCCGCGGGTGGCAAGATGGCGGTCAAGGCAATTGGCGGCGAGATTGAGCGTCCCGTCCCAGAACCAGCGGATGCCGAAATCCTCCGCTGCAAAACTGGTCCCCTTCACCTGGGTGAAGGGCTTGATCCAGTCGATCCGCTGCGCCTCCTCGCGCCAGAAGCCTTCCGGATCTTCCACCGAACGGCGGTATTTCTCGGCATAGCCCGCTGCATCGATCAGGGCGTGGCTGGCCCATTCCGCCGGCACTGGATGAAGGGATTTTTCGTGCATCATGGGCTCCCGAAACTTGTTTTCGGGTGCGGGATACCGGCAGACGCGCGTCAGCGCCAGAGCATGTCGAGCGCGGGGATGATATGCTCGCGATGTTCGGCAGGGATGCGTTGGAGCAATTCCGCCTCGAAGCCCTCGATCGTGGAGCGGACTTGCGCGACCCGGCCAGCCCCCGCCGCTGAAATGCCGAGGCCGAAGGATTTGCCGTCAATCGCGGTGCGTTCCACCAGCCCGGCATCCTCCAGCCGCTTGAGCAGGGGCACCATATTGGCGCGCTGGATGTCCAGTTCCCGGCCGATCGCGCTGGCGGTGATCTGCGGATTGCGTTCGATCAGCAGCAGCACCGTCGCATCGACCAGGCGGATATCAAGCGCGGCAAGCCGCCCGACGAGCTCTCCCGTGACCGCATTGGATGCGCGCCTGAGCGAATAGCCCGGCGATCTTGGCAGAAATTCTCGGATCATCACATTTACCCAATAATGTTGTTGCATATAACAATCTCGATTGCTATTGGCAATAACATTATCAACGAGGTCACAGACCCGAATCGCAGGAGTCCGCCGCCATGGCTACGCCGTCAAAACCCGATCCCCGCCCGCAGGAAGAAACCGTCCGCTTTGACGTGATTGACGGTGTCGCCTGGGTCTATTTCAACCGCCCCGACAAGCGCAACTGCATGAGCCCCAAGCTCAATCGCCAGATGCTGAAGGTGCTCGAAGCCCTGGAATTCCGTGACGATGTGCAGGTGCTGGTGCTGTCCGGCGAAGGCGCGGCATGGTCGGCCGGCATGGATCTGCTCGAATATTTCCGCGAGAGCGAGCAGGAAGGCCTCAACGCCACCCGCCGTTCGCAGCGCGAAGCCTATGGCTGGTGGGAACGCCTGCGCTGGTATGAAAAGCCGACCGTGGCGATGATCAATGGCTGGTGCTTCGGCGGGGCCTATGGTCCGCTGTTCGCCTGCGATCTGGCGTTCTGCTCTGACGATGCGCAGTTTGGCCTGTCGGAAATCAACTGGGCGATCCTGCCCGGCGGCGGCGCCTCCAAGGTCGCGGCTGAGCTGATGCCGTTCCGCGATGCCATGTATCATGCGATGATGGGCGAAAATCTCACCGGGCCGCAGGCTGCCGAAGCCCGCATGGTCAATGAATCGCTCCCGGCCGACAAGCTCAAGGCCCGCGTCAGTGAAGTCTGCGATGTGCTGAAGAAGAAGGACGGCCAGGCCCTGCGCGCCACCAAATGGGCGATGCGCCGGGTCCGCGAAATGACCTATGATAATGCCGAGGACTATCTGATCCGCGCGCAGGAGGCCCTGAACCAGTTTGGCGGCCTGGCAACCCGCAAGGAAGCGACCAAGCAGTTCCTTGACGAGAAGACCTTCAAGCCGGGCCTGGGCGCGTTCGACAAGTCCAAGCTCAAGGCTGACTGACCCTGCGTTGCCCCTCCGCTTCACAGGAGGGGCGGCGAGACATGGCGGCCTTGCCGCCTTGTCGCAGCGGGGTGGTATATTGTTCACCACCCCAAACCCCCTCCTCTGAAGAGGAGGGGGCTTGCATGTGCCCATCTCGACTCACCCTCCTCAATCTGGCAACCCGCCGCCCTGCAGGGAGACATCCGCTCATGACCGCCACGCGCTTCACCAATGCACAGATCGACCGCCTGCTGCGCCCCAAAAGCGTGGCCGTGGTCGGCGCTTCCGATCGCCATGGCGCGCTCGGCGCGACGCTGCTGAACAATCTCGTCCAATATGAATTCGCCGGCGATATCTATCCGGTGAATCCCAAGCGCGACGAGATCGCCGGGCTCAAATGCTATGCCACTGCCGCCGATCTGCCCGAGGGCATCGATTGCGCGGTGCTGGCCATTCCGCGGCCCTTCGTGCTCGATACGGTGCGCCAGCTGGCGGCGCGCGGCTGCGGCGCGGTGGTGATCTATTCGGCGGGCTTTTCCGAAGCAGGCGAGGAAGGGCTGAAGGAACAGCTCGAACTGGGCGAGATCGCGCGTGAACACGGCATGGTGATCGAAGGGCCCAATTGCCTGGGTTGCACCAATTATGTCCAGCGGGTTCCGCTGACCTTCGTCGAAACCAATATGATGTCGCCCCCCAAGGGCACGCGGGCGGTGGGCATTGCCAGCCAGTCCGGCGCGCTGGCGGCGGTGCTGGCCACGGCGCTGCATCCGCGCGGCTGCTATGTCTCGACCTCGGTCTCGACCGGGAATGAGGCCGCCTCGGGGGTCGAGGATTATGTCGAATGGCTGGTGGATGATGAAGATACCCACGTCATCGGCATGTATGTGGAAAGCGTGCGCCGGCCCAGGGCGTTCATCGCCGCCGTGCGCCGCGCCCGGGCCGCCGGCAAGCCGGTGGTCATGCTGCACCCCGGCAAATCGAACCGCGCGCAGGAATCGGCGGCGACCCATACCGGGGCGATGGCGGGCGATTATCAGCTGATGAAGGTCAAGCTCGGCCGCGAGGGTGTGATCTTCGCCGATACGCTGGAAGAGCTGGCCGATATTATCGAGATCGCGCTGCGCTGTCCCGCGCTGCCGGGCGCGAATATGGCGGTGCTGGGCGAAAGCGGCGCGCTGCGCGGCCTGGCGTTTGACATTGCCGAGGAAATCGGGCTCGATCTGATCGATCTCAATGATGACAACAGCCCCGAACTGCGCGCGGTGCTGCCCGATTTCGTGCCGGTATCCAACCCGCTGGACATCACCGCGCTGGGGCTGTCCGAACCGGAGATCTACACCAAGGCGCTCACCGTGCTGCTCGATGATGACCGGGTCGGCTCGGTGGTCGCATCGATCATCCAGTCCGATCCGATCACCTGCAAGATCAAGTTCCCGGCGATCATGAAAGTGGTCGAAGGTGGCAATTTCTCCAAGCCGCTGGTGTTTGCCGGGGTGGATGAAGGCGCGCGGGTGCCGGAGGATTATATCGCCGGCCTGCGCAAGGTCGGCATCCCCTGGTTCCCCAGCACCGAACGTGCCTATCGCGCGATTGCGCGGCTGGCCGATCTGGCCAAGCGCGATCTGAGCGACAACAGCCAGGCGCCGCTCGCGGTGCCGGGGCTGGATGCGGTGGCGGGCGTGGTGCCCGAATATCTTTCCAAGCAATTGCTTGCGCCGCTTGGCATCCCCTTTCCCGCCAGCACCTTCGCCGCCACGGCAGATGAAGCTGCCGCCGCGGCCGATGCGCTGGGCTATCCGGTGGTGCTCAAGGCGCAGGCCGCCGCACTGGGGCACAAGAGCGACGCCGGCGGGGTGATCCTCAAGCTGGCAGATGCCGCCGCCGTGCGCGCCGCCTTCGATGCGATCTTCGCCAATGTCAGCGCCTATGATGCCGCAATCGCGCTGGACGGGGTGCTGGTCGAAAAGATGGGCACCATGGGGCTGGAGATGATTGTCGGCGCCAAGAACGATCCCGAATGGGGGCCGGTGGTGCTCGCAGGATTTGGCGGGGTGACCGCCGAAATCCTCAAGGATGTGGTGCTGGTGACGCCGGACATGTCGGCGGCGGCGGTGGAGGCCAAGCTGCTTGGCCTCAAGCAGGCCGCGCTGCTCAGGGGCTATCGCGGTTCGCCCGCGCTCGATGTGGGCGCATTGGCCGCGCTGATCGTCGAGATCGGACGGATCATGGCGGGCAATCCGGCCATCCGCGAGATCGATCTCAACCCGGTGATTCTCCATCCGCAGGGAGCCAATGAGGGTGGCGGGGTGGTCGCGCTCGATGCGCTGATGCTGGTCGAGCACTGAGTTCGGTAAAATGGGGGAGGGCGAGGCTCTCCCTCTGGCATTTGGTGGCCGGGCAGAGCCGCCGCCTCAATTATCCGGCCCGCCCTTCGAGCCCAGCCTCTGCACCAGCTGGTAATCGATCCTGATCCGCACCCAGGCGCCGACCATCGACTTGCCGCCCACGCGCGGCGGGCGGACCTTGAATTGCCAGGCGGCGGCCAGCACCGCGCGGGCGATGTTCGATCCGGTGGGGGATTCGCCCAGCGCGGCGCAATTTTCGACCCTGAAATCCGGCGCTGTCTGGCATTCGATCAGGCCCCAGCCGGGGCCCTGCGCGGTCGAGAGATAGCCGGACAATTCGCTGTCATAAGGCTTGCGATACCACGCAGCGGCATAGAGCGGCTGGCCGTTGGATGCGGTGCCGACCCGCTGGGTATCGCCGGGATAGCCGGTGTCGGGCGGGCCATAGACCGGTTTGCTTGCCGGTGCGGGCGGGCTGTTGGAGGGCTTCGAAATATCGGCGGCGGCCATCTGGCTCTTGGCGAGCGGGATGAAGGCCGGTGTGGGCGGCATGGGGACCACCGGGCCGGGTGCGGGCTGGGCGGGCTGCACCGGCGCGGGCTGGGCGACCGGCTGCGGCTTCTGCGCTTCGGCGGGCTTGTCCTTGGGCTGCTCGGGCGCTTTTTCCGGCTCCGGCCCGGCATCGAAGGTGGTCAGCACCTCACCGCCGGGCTGGGGCGGCTTCTTCGACTGGCCAAGGGTGAACAGGGCCAGCACCAGCAGCGCCTCGATCAGCAGCGCCACGATCAGCCCGGTCGCGCGCCGGCCCAGCTCCGTGCGGATACGCTCGGGCGTGATGCCGCCGGGGAGACTCAGCGATTGGAACAAGGGACCTCGGCCTGGATCGCCGCGGGGTGACCATGGGCCCGGGCGCGGTGCCAGTCCCTAAGCAGGGGAAAATGAACCTCGGCTTTCAACAAGGCCGGAATGCCGGGCAACAGGGCAGGAATGCCGGGCAGCCGGGCAGGCATGGCGGGAGGGCCACCAGCGCCGATCACGCCTGTTCGAACCCGGCAATCAGATCGAGGAAGGCCGGGCCATAGGCTTCGCGCTTGCGGCTGCCGATCCCGCCGATATGCGCCAGCTCCTCATCCCGGCGCGGGCGCTGGGCGGCCAGTTCGCGCAGGGTGCTGTCATGGAAGATGACATAGGGCGGCACGCCCGCCTCCTTCGCCAGGGTGCGGCGCAATTCGCGCAGCGCCTCGAACAGGGGATCGCCCACCGGATTGGCCTCGGCACCACCGCGTCTTGATCGCCTGGCCCGCACCGGCGGCAGGACCAGCGCCAGCTCTTCTTCGCCGCGCAGGATCGCCTTGGCCGCCGGGCCGAGCATCAGCCCGCCATGCTCATTGGTGTCGAGCGCGCCGCGCACCATCAGCGCGCGCGAGACCGGCTTGATCAGCGCGGCCTCATCCCCTTCCACGATCCCGTAGACCGACAGCGCATCGTGGCGGCGCTGGGTGATCTTGTCATTCGGCTTGCCGGTCAGCACCGCCTCGATATGCCCGAGCCCGAAGCTCTGGCCGGTGCGATAGACGGCAGACAGCAGCTTTTGCGCGGTCATGGTCCCGTCCACGCTGGCGGGCGGGGCCAGGCAATTGTCGCAATTGCCGCAGCTGGCGGGCGGATCTTCGCCGAAATGGCGCAGCAGCACCGCGCGGCGGCAGCTGCCGGTTTCGACCAGCGCGCCCAAGCGCCGAGATCCGCGTCCGCTCGCCCTGCTGGCGCGCAGGCTCCACTTCGGACACCCGCTGGCGCGCCTGGGCGAAATCTTCCGGCCCCCACAGCAGCGTGGCAAAGGCCGGATCGCCATCGCGCCCGGCGCGGCCGCTCTCCTGATAATAGGCCTCGATCGATTTGGGCAGACCGGCATGAACCACGAAGCGCACATCCGGCTTGTCGATCCCCATGCCGAAGGCAACGGTGGCGACCATCACCATCTCCTCGCTGGCGAGGAAGGCCGCCTGATTGGCGGCGCGCACCGCCGGATCGAGCCCGGCATGATAGGCCAGCACCGGGCGCGAGCCCCTGGCGCCAAGGCTGGCCGCCAGCCGCTCGGTCTGCGCGCGGGTCTGGGCATAGATGATCCCCGGACCGGCATGGGCGGCCAGCAGTTCGGCCAGCTGGCGGCCCACACCGTCGCGCGGCTGCACGGCATAGCGGATATTGGGCCGATCGAAGCCCGAGATGATCAGCCCGTCATCCGGCAGGCCCAATTGGGTGAGGATGTCGGCCCGGGTATGGCGGTCTGCCGTGGCGGTCAGCGCCAGCCGGGGCACCTGCTGGAAGGCATCCAGAAGCGGGCGCAAGAGCCTGTAATCGGGCCGGAAATCATGCCCCCATTCGGATACGCAATGGGCCTCGTCGATCGCGAAAAGGCAAATCCGGGCGCGCTCCAGCAGGGCGCGGAAATTCTCCCCGCTGGCGCGTTCCGGCGCGACATAGAGCAGATCCAGCTCGCCCGCGATCAGCCGGTCCTGCGTTTCGCGCCAATCGGTGTCGACCGAGGTCAGGCTGGCGGCGCGGATGCCCAGCGCCCGGGCCGAGCGCAGCTGATCATGCATCAGCGCGATCAGCGGCGAGATCACCACGCAGCAGCCCTCCAGCGCCACCGCAGGCAATTGGTAGCACAGCGATTTGCCCGCGCCGGTGGGCATGATGGTCAGCGTCCCGCGCCCGTCCAGCACCCGCTCGATCACCTGCGCCTGCACGCCGCGAAAGCTTTCGAACCCGAAGATGTCGTGCAGCAGGCTGGCGGGATCGGGGGGCATTGGGCGGCCTATAGGTCGCCGGGCCGGGCATGCCTACCGGCTTGCGGGCGCTGTCCGCATTTTTGCGGCAGGGTTTCGGCAGGCGGGAGCGACACAGGGGGGCGGGCGGCCGCGCCCGAGCCGCAGGTTAAGATTTTCGCCGCGCTCATTCTCAATTCGAGACAGGGCGCTCAGCCCCATTGCGGGCCGGGGCGCACAGGGTCTTTCTGTGCGGCATCCATAGTGTCAAGCGAGTCCGATTCGATGCTTCCCGGTTCTTCCACTACCGAACGTGAAATGCGCCGGTCCCGGCGTGCGCCGGTCCAGCTGCAGAGCGCTGTCGGCCGGGCCGGGGACAAGAAGGTGCCGGCGATTTTGACCAGCATTTCCTCCACCGGCTGCAGCCTGAAGGGGGTGGTCAATCTGCGGGTCGACGAGGCGGTCTATGTGCGGATACCGGGACTGGAAGGCCAGCCGGCACAGATCCGCTGGACCTTGCCCGGCATCATCGGGCTGGCCTTTGTCCATCCGCTGCATCCCGCCGTGGTCGAACGGGTCTGCAACCTCTAGAAAGCGGCGATCCCGGTGATCGCCCGCCCGAGGATCAGCGCATGCACATCATGCGTGCCTTCATAGGTGTTGACCGTTTCCAGGTTCACCATGTGGCGGATCACCTGATATTCCTCTGAAATCCCGTTGCCGCCATGCATGTCGCGCGAAGCGCGCGCGATTTCGAGTGCCTTGCCGACATTGTTGCGCTTGACCAGGCTGATCATCTCGGGCGCGAAGCGGTGCTCTTCCATCAGCCGCCCGACCCGCAGACTGGCCTGCAGGCCAAGCCCGATATCGGTCGCCATATCGGCGAGCTTCTTCTGATAGAGCTGGGTCGCGGCCAGCGGGCGCCCGAACTGCTTGCGATCCAGCCCATATTGCCGCGCCGCGCCATAGCAGAATTCAGCCGCGCCCATCGCGCCCCATGAAATGCCATAGCGCGCGCGGTTGAGGCAGCCGAACGGACCCTTCAGCCCTTCGGCATCGGGCAGCAGCGCATCGCCGGGCAGCTTGACGCTGTCCATCATGATCATGCCGGTGGTGCTGGCGCGCAGCGAAATCTTGCCCTCGATCTTGGGCGCTTCGAGCCCCTTCATGCCCTTTTCGAGCAGGAAGCCGCGAATTTTGCCGCCATGGGCCTCGCTCTTGGCCCAGACCACGAAGACATCGGCAAAGGGCGAATTGCTGATCCAGGTCTTGGAGCCGGAGATGACATAGCCATCGCCATCCGGCTTCGCCACGGTGCGCATCCCGCCCGGATCGGAGCCGGCATCGGGCTCGGTCAGGCCGAAGCAGCCGATCAGTTCGCCCGAGGCCAGGCCGGGGAGAAAGCGGGCGCGCTGCTCGTCGCTGCCATAGGCATGGATCGGATACATCACCAGGCTGGACTGGACCGAGGCCATCGAACGATAGCCCGAATCGACCCGCTCGATCTCACGCGCGACCAGCCCGTAAGAGACATAGCCAGCGCCCGCGCCGCCGAATTCCTCAGGAACCGTCACGCCCAGCAGCCCGGCCTGGCCGAACAGGCGGAACAGTTCGGGCGCGTCAACCTCGTCACGGAAGGCATCGATCACGCGCGGCTGCAGCTCGCTCTGGGCGAAGCCACGCGCGGCATCGCGGATCATGCGTTCCTCTTCGCTCAACTGGCTTTCGAGATCGAAGGGGTCAGCCCAGTCGAACGGCACCATTGCGGCCATGTAAAATAGTCTCCCTTGAAACCGGTGCCCTAGCCGCCCGCGCGAGTGGCGGCAAGACCCGCGCGCGGGGTGCCGCTCAAAGGCTGCCGAACTTGCCCTGGAATGCCGCGACATCGCCCGCAGCGAGCAATTTGGCCTGTTCGACAAAGGCATCGCGCCTGATGCGCCCGGCAAATGTGCCGAGCTGGGCGTCGATCCGGTCGATATCGGCCTCGCTCCAGGCGGCGATCTGGACGAAGCTGGTGATGCCCTGTTCGCCCAGCAGCTTGTTCAGCTTGGGGCCGAGCCCCTTGATCCGGGTGAGATCGTCTGCCGCTGCCGGGGCCACTGGCGCGGTAGCTTGCGCAGGTGTGGGAGCGGGAGTGGGAGTGGGTAGGGGCGGGGCTGCAGCTGCGGGCGCGGCGGCGGGTGCCCGCGCCATAACCGGCGCATCGATCAGCGCCTGATTGCGCTGCGCAGGGGCCGCGCCTTCATCCAGCACATCGGGCCGGGTGCTGATCACCCTTGTCTTGCGATTGGCGACAAAGATCCACCAGGCGACCGCGATCCCGATCAGCAAGGCTATGACCAGCAGCCACCAATTCGCTTCGACCAGTTCCATCATATTCAATCCTTCCCCGCCGCGCCCGAGTTGCGGCCCCACAGCGCCCAGCCGATGGCCATGCCCAGCGTATAGGCGAGCAACAGCAAGACCAGCAATTCAAGCCAGATCGGCATTGGGTTCCTTCCGCCAAAGCATGAATTCTAGGGCCGGGTGCAGTTTAAGCCAAGCCGCTCAATGCGCGCCGGGCGTATCGATCGGGGTCGGCTTGAGCGGCACGCTCTCGATCACCGAAAATTCGATCCGGCGATTGGCCGGGTCGGTTGAATCAAGCCCTTCGACCGGGACTGACGAACCAAGGCCGCGCGCGCGCAGCCCGTCGGCGGGGATGCCCCGCGCGATCAGCGCCTGCAGCACCGCATCGGCGCGGGCGCGCGACAGCGCCAGATTGCCCGGTTCGGTGCCCGAGGAATCGGTGTGGCCAGTGATCGCGATGATGCTGCCCAGGCAGGGGCGCAGCGCCCGCGCGACTTCATCGACCAGCGCGCCGCTCGCGCGGTCGATCCGGGCGGAGCTTTCCTCGAAGCGGATCGTGCGCGCGCCCAGCAGTGCCTCGACATCTTCCTGGCAATGCAGCGGGCGCTGTTCCTCAATCGATTGGGATGCCAGCGCCGATCCATCGGCCCAATGCACACCGCCCGCGCCCGGGATCGCCGCCACCGCTTTGGCGGTGCGCGCGCGCGTCGCTTCATCCAGCGCGGAGCCTCCGATCAGGGTCGCATGGCGGCTGGGCCAGCCATTGGCGGTGGCGAAACGGGCGATCACTCCGCTGCCGCCAGCCCGGGCGATGGCCGCCTGGGCCTGCTGCGCCAACTGCCCGGCCAGCGCCGGGCCACTGGTGCGGCCACCGGCGAGCGCGAGCAGGAAGCACAGGATCATGCCGCAGAACAGGGGCAGGAGAGGGGAGCGGATCATCGCTCCCTTATGGCCGGCTCGCACCATGCGTCCAGTGCCTGCGATCACTCGGCGGGCGGTTTCACCACATTGCGGCGGAACAGCACCCGGTCTTCCGGGCCAAATCCGCGCCGCCAGATCACCATGCCATAGACCAGCAGGATCGCGGGAACGCCGAAGGCCAGCTCGGCCCATTCGGGCAGCTTGGTTGAAAGCCAGCCGACCAGCACCGCCGGCGCGGCGGCCCATACCAGCGCCCAGCGCCAATTATTGACCGTCTGCCCCAGAATGCGCGTGAGCAGGCCGCCCTTGATCAGCGAGGCGCAGCCCAGCGCCAGCATCAGCGCGGCGGCCGCCCCGGCGGAATAATAGAGCTCGGGGAAATGATAATGGTCCACCGCCAGCATGAAGCCCACCGTCAGCGCCCCCTGCAGCGAAATGGTCAGCAGCGAGACCCACAAATTCTTGATCCGCGCGACATAGATCAGCACCGCTTCCGAAACCACCGCCGTGGCGGCCACCACTTCGGCCACCAGCAGAAAGGCGAGCGCGCCGGTCCCGCCGACGAATTCCGGCCCGACCAGCCCCATCACCGCCTTGCCCGGAATGCCCAGCGCCAGCGCCACGCCGGCCTGCATCGCGGTGATCCAGAAGCCGACCTGGCACACCTGGGTGGCGATCGCGACATAGTTCTTGTCGATCAGATTGCGGGTGATCACCGGGCCGAGGATCGGCTCGAAACTGCTCTTGAGCTTGGCCGGCAGGCTGGCGACCTGCTGCGCCGCCCAATAGACGCCCACCGCCGTGGGGGTGGCGAACTGGCCGAGAATCGCGATGTCGAGCCGGCGGGTGCCCCATTCGACCGCATCGGCGGCGGCCAGCGGCATATTGCCCAGCGCCAGCCGGGCGATCCGTTCGGGATGCGGGATCCAGCCATGCGGCAGGCCATAGGCCCTGACCAAAGGGATCAGCGCGGCCAGCGCCGCCGCGAAGATCGAGATGATATAGGCGAGCGACAGGCCGCTGTGCGGCAGGGCGAAATAGGCCGCCGCCGCCGCGATCGACAGCGCCCAGGGCTCCACCACCGCGCGCGCCTTCACCGTGGTCGCGATATCATAGCGATAGGCCAGCGCCGACAAGGCGATCTCGGTGAGCGTATAGGGGATGACCGCCAGCGGCAGCATCAGATCGATCTGGCTGAGATGGCCGGAAGGGAACATCGCATAGGGAAACAGCATCAGCAGCCCGGTGAGCGCCGAGCCGGTGATCAGGCTGAGCACCATCCCGTCGGCCACGACATGCGCATCGGGCTGCTCGCCGCGTGACAATTGCTGCGCCAGTCCGCGTTTCTGGCCCAGCGTGGCGAGCTGCGAGGCGAGCTCGACCGCGACCAGCGCATAGGCGAAGCGGCCCAGGGAATCCGCGCCATAGAGCCGCCCGGCGATGAACAGGAACGGGATCCGCGCGGCCAGCCGCAGCAGAAAGCCGAAGAAATTGGTGCGCCCGCCGCGCGCCAGCGCCGCGATATCGCCATGGGTCTCGGCGGCGCTCATGCCGGGGGCCCTTCGGCGCGCAATGGGCGGGAGAGCAGGCCGGAGGCGATCTCCCGCGCCGGAGCGCCCGCCAGCAGCTGTTCCACCGCCTCGGCGATCGGCATGGCGATGCCCAGGGCGGCGGCGCGCTTCACCAGCACCGGCGCGGTAAACGCACCCTCTGCCACCGTGTGGCGGCCCGACATCAGGGCGGCGGCGGACTGGCCTTCGCCCAGCGCCTTGCCGAGCGAGAAATTGCGGCTTGCGGTGGAGGAACAGGTCAGCACCAGATCGCCGAGCCCGCAGAGCCCGGCCAGCGTGTCGCGCCGCGCGCCCAAAGCCTCGCCAAAGCGCTGCATCTCGGCATAGCCGCGCGCGATCAATGCTGCCCGTGCATTCTGCCCCATGCCGAGCCCCTCGACCACGCCGCAGGCAATCGCCAGCACATTCTTCACCGCACCGCCGATTTCTGCGCCGGTCAGATCGTCGGAAAAATAGGGTCGGAAGCTGGGCCGGGCGATGGCTTCGGACAGCCGTTCCCATTGCGGCTCCCCGCCCGAACAGGCGAGGGTGACCGCAGTCGGCAGGCCGGCGGCGACCTCATGCGCGAAGGTCGGGCCAGACAATACCGCAATCTCCGCCTGCGGCGCGGCGTCGCGTGCGACATCGGCCATCAGCCGCCCGCTGCCCGCCTCGATCCCCTTGTTGCACAGCACCAGATCCCTGGGAAAACGCGGGAATCTGGCCAGCACCCGTGCGGTATGCTGCGCGGGCGTCACCAGCAGCAGCATCTCGCAGCGGGCCAGTTCAGCGATCTCGCCGGTCGCCCGGATCGATGGTGCGAGATGTGCCGAGGGGAGGTAGCGGCTGTTGCGGCGGTGGAGATTGATCTCCTCGACCAGCTCGGGCTCGAAGGCCCACAGCAGGACTTCGCTGCCATCGCTGGCGAGCAATTGCGCCAGCGCGGTGCCCCAGGCACCCGCGCCGAGGATGCCGAGTGTGCTCACGCCTTGACCCCGGCGCCGCGCGCCGGTTCGGCAGCGGGATCGAGCGGCCAGCGCGGCCGGGCCGAAATGTCGAGCGGATCGCTGTGCCCGGGTTCGAAGCGCTCCAGCCCGGCCCAGGCGATCATTGCGGCGTTATCGGTGCACAGCGCAGCGGGCGGGGCGGAAAAGGGCAGGTCAAACTCGCCCGCCAGCGCTTCGAGCGCGCTGCGGACCGAGCTATTGGCCGCCACGCCGCCCGCGACGACCAGCGCGGTGACCGGCTCCATCGCGGCGAGGGCGTGCCGCAGCCGGTCGATCACGCAGTCGATGGCGGCCTGCTGGAAGCTCGCGGCGAGATCGGCGTGTGGCATAGTGGCCGCTGTCGCTGCGCGCGCAGGACCGCGCTCTTGAGCCCGGAGAAGGAGAAATGCGGTTCGCTGCTGCCCAGCAGCGGGCGCGGCAGGGGCACAGCGCGGGGATCGCCGCGCAGGGCCAGCGCCTCGACCTGCGGGCCGCCGGGATAGGGCAGGCCCAGGATCTTGGCGGTCTTGTCAAACGCTTCGCCCAGCGCATCGTCGATCGTGGTGGCGAGCCGGCGATACTGGCCAACCCCTTCGACCCGCAGGATCTGGCAATGGCCGCCCGAAACCAGCAGCAGCGCATAGGGAAAGCCCAGCGAGGGATCGGCCAGCCGGGGCGACAGCGCATGGCCTTCCAGATGATTGATCGCATAAAGCGGTTTGTCCGCCGCCATCGCCAGTGCCTTGGCCGTGACCAGCCCGACCATGACCCCGCCGATCAGGCCCGGCCCGGCGGTGGCCGCGATCGCATCAAGGTCGGCCAGACGTCATGCCGGCATCGTCCAGAGTAGCTTCGATCAAGGGGGCAAGTCTTTCGGAATGGGCGCGGGCGGCGATCTCGGGAACCACCCCGCCATAGGGGCGATGCGCCTCGTCCTGGCTGGCGATGCGCTGGGCAAGAATGCACCGCCCGGACGAGACGAGCGCTGCTGCGGTCTCATCGCAGCTGGATTCTATGCCAAGGATCCTCCTCATCCGGGGTTTCACTGGACGTAAATGCGATTTAGGGCAAGCACGCCTGTATGACATCAACACCCCAGCTTCGATTAGGTACACGCCGATCCCCGCTTGCCATGGCGCAGGCCGAGGAGACGCGCGCGCGGCTCTGTGCGGCGCATGGCTGGGATCCTGCGGCGGTCGAGCTGGTGCCGGTGCTCGCCAGCGGGGACAAGGTGCTCGATCGTCCACTGGCCGAGATTGGCGGCAAGGCGCTGTGGACCAAGGAACTGGACGCCTGGCTGGCCGAAGGGCTGATCGACGCGGCGGTCCATTCGATGAAGGATGTCGAGACGATCCGCCCGCCAAGCCTGGCGATCGGCGCGATCCTGCCGCGCGCCGATGTGCGCGATGTGCTGGTGGGCGCGGCCAGCTTGGCGGCATTGCCGCAGGGCGCAAGGGTTGGCACCAGCGCCCCGCGCCGCGCGGCGCAATTGCTGCATTTGCGGCCCGATTGCAGCGTCGTGTCCTTTCGCGGCAATGTTGCGACCCGGCTGGCCAAGCTTGAGGCGGGGGAGGCGGATGCCACGCTGCTGGCGTCAGCGGGGGTGACGCGGCTGGGGCTGAGCGATGTTGGCGCGCCGCTCGATCCTGCGCTCTGGCTGCCGGCCCCGGCGCAGGGCGCAATCGGAATCGAATGCAATGCCGATGATGAGCCGACCTTGCGCCTGCTCGCGGCAATATCCCACGCCTCCAGCCGGGCGCAGGTGCTGGCCGAGCGGGCCCTGCTCGCCGCGCTCGGCGGATCATGCCACAGCCCGATCGCGGTGCTGTGCGAGGGGGAAGCCAGCCTGGCAATGCGCGCGGCGATCTATAGCCCCGATGGGCGCGAGCGGACCGAATGCACGGCGGAATTTGCGCCAGGCGATCTTGCCGCGCCCGCGCGGCTGGCGGCGGATCTGCTCGCCCGCGCCGGGCCCGCCATCCGGCAGCATTTCACAGGCACGGCGTGACGATCCTCGCCCTCAGGCCGGAGCCGGGACTTTCCGCGACCCTTGCGGCAGGCCGGGCGCTGGGGCTGGAGATCGCCGGCTGGCCGCTGTTCGAACTGCGCCCGCTGGCCTGGGATATGCCGGCCGAACACGCCATCGACGGGGTGCTGCTGGGCAGCGCCAATGCGCTGCGCCATGGCGGCGCGGCCCTGGATGCATTGCGCGCCATGCCCGCCTTCGCGGTTGGCGCGGCGACGGCGGAAGCGGCGCGCGCGGCGGGCTTTGCGATCGCGGCGGAAGGCAGCGGGGGGCTGCAGCAGCTGCTGGACACACTGGCCGGGCAGAAGCTCACCCTGTTGCGGCTGGCCGGGGCGCAGCATGTGCCGCTGGCGGTGCCGCCAGGGATCCGCATCGAAACCCGGGTGGTCTATGAAGCCGCGCCGCTGGCGATGGTGCCGGACATGGTGCGGGCGCTGGCCGGGGGCGGGCCGGTGCTGCTGCATTCGGCCGAGGCCGCGCGGCATTTTGCCGCCGAATGCGATCGGCTGGGGATCGATCGCGGCGGGGTGCAGCTGGCCGCCCTGGGACCGCGCATCGCGGCAGCCGCAGGCGGCGGCTGGCGCAGGGTTCGCTCCGCCGAAATACCGCGCGAGGCCGCACTACTGGCCATGGCGCGGGACATGTGCCATTGACTTCTGCCTGATCTGACATTTGCTCAAGAGCGCATCAATGCGCCGCGTGGTCGACAAGGACGCTATGGAAGAAGAGTTCCAAAATCCGGCAGCAGTGCGGCAGCCCTCCCGCAACCGCGGGCTCCTGCGCATCATTGCCCTGGCCGCGCTGGCGGCGTTTCTGCTGGGCGCTGCGCTGACGCTCTATCTTGCCAAGGCGGGCACGCTTGATTTCCTGTTCGGCAAGGATGCCGAAACGGCTGTCGCTGTTGCTGGCTCGTCCGAAGCCTTGCTCGCGCAGCCCTCTCCCGTGCCCAGCGCCGGTGAAGCCCGCGCGGCGGCCAAGGCGGCCAAGGCGGTCGAGAAGGTCGCCCAGCAGCAGGGCGGGCTCGAAGCGCGGGTGGTGGCGATGGAGCAGCGGCTCGACAGCCTTTCGCTGCAGGCGCAGGCGGTGGCGGGCAATGCCGCCCGGGCCGAAGGCCTGCTGATCGCCTTTGCCGCGCGCCGGGCAATCGAACGCGGATCTAAGCTCGATAATCTCGCCAGCCAGCTCAAGCTGCGCTTCGGCGATGCCCAGCCCCGGGCGGTCAATACGGTGATCGCGGCGTCGGAACATCCGGTGACGCTCGACATGCTGATCGCGCGGCTTGATGGACTGGGCCACAAACTCTCCAACGAAGCGCAGGAACAGGTCAGCTGGAGCTGGTTCAAGCAGCAGCTGGGCGAATTATTCGTTGTCCGCCGTGAAACCGCGCCATCGCCCCAGCCGGAAAAGCGCCTCGAACGCGCGCGGCTGTTTCTTGAAACCGGCCGCATCAGGGCGGCGGTGGATGAGGTTAGAAATCTTCCGGGTGCTGATTCGCAGGACGCGCAGCGCTGGCTTGCCGATGCCACCCGCTTTGGCGATGCGCAGGACGCGCTCGAATTGCTGGAGACGACCGCTTTGTTCGACCAGAGCGAATTGCGCGATAGCCAGGGCAATCGGGTGCAGCAACCCAGCCCGGTGAAGAAGCAGTAAGGCCGGACCCGCAGGCGCGGGCGGTCAGCCGCGCAGCAGCGCGGGCAGGGTGCCGCTCATGCCCCGCGCTTCGTCCATCAGGATGCGCTTGAGTGCGGGCATGCGCTGGACCCCGGCCATCCCGAAGCGGCGGATTGCCGAAGCCGCGCGGCCCCTGATCCCGAACAGCCGGGTGAGCCCGTCGGTCGCCAGCGACACGCTGAAACTGTCGAGACTGCGCCAGCGTTCATAGCGGGCAAGCAATTGGGCATCGCCGGGGTCGAGCCCCAGCCGCATGCCGTCAGCCAGCACTTCGACCAGCGCGCCGACATCGCGCAGCCCGAGATTGAGGCCCTGGCCCGCGATCGGATGCATGCCATGCGCCGCATCGCCGACCAGCGCCAGGCGCTCGGCGGTGATCTTGGCGGTGTGCTGGAAGCCCAGCGGATAGGAACTGCGCCGGCTGTTGAGCGTGACCGGCCCGAACAGCCCCTGCATGCGTTTCTCGACCTCGGCGAGGAAGGCGCGATCAGACAGCTTGAGCACCCCTTCGGCGTCCTTCTCGGCCACGGTCCACACCAGCGCGCTGCGATGCTCGCCCGCAGGCCCGTCTTTCATCGGCAGCAGCGCAAAGGGGCCGGCGGGGTAGAAGATTTCCCAGGCGACATTGCCATGGGGCAGCTCGTGATCGAGCCCGGCGATAATCGCGCGGTGGCGATAATCCCATTGGGCCATCGTGCAGCCCGGCATCTTCGCGGGTGGGCGAACGGCGGCCTTCGGCGGCGATCATCAGATCGGCCTGCAGCGTGGCGCCGTCGGCCAGCACCGCGCTGACGCCATATTCGCCGCGGCTGCGCTCGATCACGCTAGCCGGGGCATGCCAGGCGATCAGCGGCTCGTCGCGCGCGGCCTCGAACAAGCCCAGCCGCAGTTCGCGGTTCGCGAACATCTGCCCGAGCGATCCCTCATGCGGCTCAGGCCGGAAGTCGATCCGGCCGGGGCGCATCGCATCGGTGACCGCGATGGATTCGATCGGGCAGCCATGCGGCGCGAGTCGCCCGGCCAGGCCGATATTGGCAAACAGATTCCAGCTTGCGGTGGAGATCGCCGAAGCGCGGCCATCGAAGCCTTCCGCTGTCAGCTCAGCGGGATCGGCGCGCTCGATCACATGGCTGGAAATGCCCTTTTTCGCCGCCGCGAGGGCGAGCGTCATCCCGACGAGCCCGCCGCCCAGAATCAACAAATCGCGCCGCTTGTCCATCGCGCCTTTCCGTTGCGAGTTGGGAACCGAAGCCCTAGGCCCTGCGTCACCTGCCAGACAAGTGCCGATTGCGCACGGGAGTATGAACCAATGCCGGGTCGCCGGGGGATAATCCTGCTGATTGTGCTGATGCTGGCGGCGCTGGCCGCTGCCCCAGGTGAGGCGCGGGCGAATCATATTGCGGCCCAGCTGGTCGCCAAAGGGCCGGTCGCGCCGGGCGGAACGGCCGAGCTGGCGATCGTGATGACGCCTGAAAAGGGCTGGCACGGCTATTGGTCCAATCCCGGCGATGCCGGCTATGGCCTGGGGCTCGACTGGTCCTTGCCGCCGGGCTGGAGCGCGGGCGAGCCCGAATATCCGGTGCCGCAGACGCTGGTGATCGCCAATCAGTCGGCCCGCCTGATGAACCATGTGTTCGAAGGGCCCTATGCGGTGCTGGTGCCGCTGGCGGTGCCGCAAAGCGCGGTGCCGGGCACCACCGTTGCGCTCACCATCGCGGCAGACTGGCTTGCCTGCACCGATACGATCTGCGTGCCCGAGCGCGGCCTGCTGGCCGGCACTGTCACCATCGGCGCGGGCGGTGCGGGCGATCCGCGCTTCGATGGCTGGCGCGCCGCGATCCCGCCGCTGATCGACGCGGCGAGCCATTTTGCGACTGCGGGCCAGCGCCTGCGGATCGGCATCCCGCTGCCGGCATCGCTGAAGATCCCCGCGCCGCATCTGTTTCTCTCCAATACCGGGCTGATCGATTACGCCGCGCCGCAAAGCTTCCGCCGCAAGGGCGATCTGCTGATCGTCGAGCTGGCGCTGAAGGGTGATCCTGCGGCGCCGCAGGAAGTGTCAGGCATCCTCAAGCTTGACGATGCGGGTGACGGGGTGCGCTTCGCGGCGCAGCCGGGCGCGGTGCCTCAGCGCGGTGAACCGCTGGCACTCGCGGGCGAGGGCGCTGCCGGGCTGGCCCCGCTGTGGTCGCTGCTGCTGCTGGCGCTCGTCGGGGGGCTGCTGCTCAATGTGATGCCCTGCGTTTTCCCGATCCTCAGCCTCAAGGCGCTCAGCCTGGCGCGGGCGGGCGAGAGCGAGGCCGAAGCGCGCGCAGAAGGCCTCGCCTATACCGGCGGGGTGATGCTCGCCTGCCTGGCGCTGGGCGCGCTGATGCTGGCGCTGCGGGCGGGCGGGGCCGAGATCGGCTGGGCCTTCCAGCTGCAGGAACCGGGCGTGGTGATCGCCCTGCTGGTGCTGGCGACGGCGATCACCGCCAATCTTGCCGGGTTTTACGAGCTGCCGGGCCTCTCGATAACCAGCGGCGGCAAGCCGATGGGCGCCTTTGCCACCGGGCTGCTCGCGGCCTTTGTCGCGACCCCCTGCACCGGGCCGTTCATGGCGGCGGCAATGGGGGCCGCACTGCTGCTGCCCCCGGCGCAGGCGCTGCTGCTGTTCGCCGCGCTGGGGCTGGGGATCGCGCTGCCGTTTCTCGCGCTCGGCTTCATCCCGCCCCTGCGCAAGCTGTTGCCGCGCCCGGGAAAATGGATGGAGATCTTCCGCAAGGTCATGGCCGTGCCAATGGGGCTGACGGCACTGGCGCTGCTGTGGCTCACCTGGCGGCTGGGGGGGGAGTTGTTCGCGGTCTCCGCATTCACGGCCAGCATAGCGATTCTGGTAGGGCTTCGGGCAATATGGCCAGCGCGTCGGGAGGCGCGGCGTTTGGCGATTGGGGCGATGTCTCTTGCGATTGCGGCTGTAATCGCCGGTTATCTGCTCCCCGGCAGATTCGATCCGCCTGCCGCATCGACCGGGAGCGGTCTGATCGCAGCCCAACCCTTCAGCGAGGAAGCGCTCGCCAAGGCCCGAGCCAGCGGTAAGCCGGTGTTCGTGTGGTTCACCGCCGATTGGTGCCTGACCTGCAAGGTCAACGAAAGCGTCGCGATCGAGCGCGAGGAAACCCGCAAGGCCTTCGAACAGGCCGGGGTGGTGGCGCTGGTGGGAGACTGGACCCGGCGCGATGCCGATATCACCCGCTTCCTCACCGCCCAGGGCGCCGCCGGGGTGCCGCTCTATCTGTGGTATGCGCCGGGCAAAGACGCGCAGCAGCTGCCGCAGGTGCTCACCCCGTCGAGTCTTCCGCAGCTGGCGCAGGCGAAATAGCCGGCTTGGCGACGGGGGCTTGCGCACCGCCCCGGCGGCACCAGCCGAGGAATTCGCGCGGCAGATCGGCGCCCGCAATGCGCAGCGTGCCCGCACCGGGCAGGGTCGCCTCGATATCGTGCTGGCCGGTGAATACGTCCAGTTCGGGCGCGTCGGCGGGATAGGTTCCGACCCAGCGCCAGCCTTCGGGCGCGAGCTTCGCGTCGAGCTTGAGCCGCGCGGTCATGCCATTGCCCAGCACCGCAAACAGCGCCTTGGCGCCCGGTTCTGACTGGGCATGACGGATCACCGCCAGCTGCGGTGCGGCCTTGGCTGAAATCTGGCAGGCGAGGCTGAGCAAGGGCGACTGCTTCGGCTTGCCGAAATCAATCCCCTTGCCATCCGCCGCAATCCGCCATGTCGCGCCGGTGGTGTCAGGCGAGGGTGCAATGGTCAGCGCCGAGGCGGTGTCCGACGCGCCCAGATCGATGCGCTGCACCGGCGCCCGGTCGCAGGCGGCGAGGGCGCAAGCGGAGAGGAGGATTGCGGCGTGGCTTTTTGGTAGACGGGTCAATGCAGTCTTCAGGCGGCGCGCGGTTCGATCCGGTCGAGATCGCCATTGAGTGCGCGCTTGGCCTCGCGCAGTTCGTAATCGTCCTGAAGCCCGAGGAAGAATCCCTCCGACATGCGGAAATAACGCCCGAGCCGAAGATCCAGCTCCGCATTGACCGGCGCAGAGCCATCGATGACCGACTTAAGACGCGCAGGATTGACCGCGATGGCATCGGCCAAGGCGGCGCAGTCGAGCCCTAATGGCTCCATGAATTCCGACAGCAGCAGTTCGCCCGCATGCGGATTATGCAGCCATTCTGACTCAGTGGTAGTCGACGATTTCGACATCATGCGCATTTCCGTCTTTCCAGACGAAACATATACGCCATTGCCGGTTGATTGAAAGGGAATGCTGACCTGCTCGGTCGCCCGTGAGCGCGTGAAGCCGGTTGCTTGGCGGGTTGGTCAGTTCGGCCAACTCCTTGACCCGATTGAGGATTGCCAGTTTCGCGAGCGCCCTCTGCTGGATATCCGGCTGCAGCTTGCGGCTGCGCTGGCCGTTCCAGATGCGTTCGGCTTCCTTGTTGGCGAAGGTGATGATCACGACTGATCCTGCGAAAAGGTCAGCCGTTCTAATAGCGTCGAAATCCCCCCAAAGGGGAATAACTTATCCCCCGCCTGTCCCTAACCGTTTCGCGAGTGCCGAGCCAAATACCAGCACCTAAAATCGAGAGTCGTTCACCGCCCCCATTTCTTCTGGCTCTTGCCATAGCGGGTTTTGCGGGTGCCCGGTTTGCCTTCGTTGCTGCGGCCCACGATCGGTGCCTTGCGCTGGTCCTCGGGCAGGCCGAGCTCTTCGGCTTCGAGCCGCCGGATCTCGTCGCGCAGCCGGCCCGCTTCCTCGAACTCCAGATCGCCAGCGGCCTTGCGCATGCGCTGTTCGAGCTCTTCGATATAGCCGCGCAGATTATGGCCGACCAGATTGTTGCGCTGCGTCATCCTCGATCTCGACCAGCACGCTGTCGCGGCTGGCGGTATGGGCGACGATGTCCTGAATCCCGCGCTTGATGCTTTCCGGGGTGATCCCGTGTTCAAGATTATAGGCGCGCTGCTTTTCGCGCCGGCGGTCAGTCTCCGCCATGGCGCGTTCCATGCTGCCGGTGATGCGATCGGCATAGAGGATCACCCGGCCATCGATATTGCGTGCGGCGCGGCCGATCGTCTGCACCAGCGAGGTTTCGCTGCGCAGGAAGCCTTCCTTGTCGGCATCGAGGATGCAAACCAGCCCGCATTCGGGAATGTCGAGCCCTTCGCGCAGCAGATTGATCCCCACCAGCACATCATAGACGCCCAGCCGCAGATCGCGGATCAGCTCGATGCGTTCCAGCGTTTCGACGTCGGAATGCATATAGCGCACCCGCAGCCCCGCCTCATGCATGAATTCGGTCAGATCCTCGGCCATGCGCTTGGTCAGCGTGGTCACCAGCGTGCGATAGCCCACCGCCGCGGTCTGGCGGCATTCATTGATGCAATCCTGCACCTGATCCTCGACCGGGCGGATCTCCACCGGGGGATCGATCAGCCCGGTGGGGCGGATCACCTGTTCGGCAAAGACCCCGCCGGTCTGTTCCATCTCCCAGCTGCCCGGCGTGGCTGAAACGGCCACGGTCTGCGGCCGCATCGCATCCCATTCGTTGAACCGCAGCGGGCGGTTGTCGATGCAGCTGGGCAGGCGGAAGCCATATTCGGCCAGGGTGATCTTGCGCCGGTGATCGCCCTTGGACATCGCGCCGATCTGCGGCACCGTCTGGTGGCTTTCATCGACGAACAGCAGCGCATTGTCGGGCAGATATTCGAACAGGGTCGGCGGCGGCTCGCCCGGCAGGCGGCCGGTGAGGAAGCGGGAATAATTCTCGATCCCCGCGCAGCTGCCGGTCGCCGCGATCATTTCGAGATCGAAATTGGTGCGCTGTTCCAGCCGCTGATGCTCGAGCAGCTTGCCCTCGGCCTCCAGCTCCTTGAGCCGTTCCTCCAGCTCGAATTTGATCGCCTGGGTCGCCTGCTTCATCGTCGGGCCGGGGGTGACATAATGCGAATTGGCATAGACCCGCACCGCTTCGAGGCTGGCGCCCTTGCTGCCGGTGAGCGGATCAAACTCGCTGATCGCCTCGATCTCGTCGCCGAAGAAGCTGATCCGCCAGGCAGTGTCTTCATAATGCGAGGGGAAGATTTCGAGGCTGTCGCCGCGCACACGGAAATTGCCGCGCGCAAAGGCGGTGTCATTGCGCTTGTATTGCAGCGCCACCAGCTTGCGGATGATCTCGCGCTGGTCCGCGCTCTGGCCCTGTTTGAGGTCGAAGATCATCGCCGAATAGGTTTCGACCGAACCGATGCCGTAAAGGCAGGAGACCGAGGCGACGATGATCACATCGTCCCGTTCGAGCAGCGCCCTGGTGGCCGAATGGCGCATCCGGTCGATCGCCTCGTTTACCGAGCTTTCCTTCTCGATATAGGTGTCGGACCGGGGGACATAGGCCTCGGGCTGATAATAGTCGTAATAAGAGACGAAATATTCGACCGCATTGTCAGGAAAGAAGCTTTTGAACTCACCATAGAGCTGCGCGGCGAGGATCTTGTTCGGCGCCAGGATCAGCGCCGGGCGCTGCAATTCCTCGATCATCTTGGCCATGGTGAAGGTCTTGCCGCTGCCGGTCACCCCCAGCAGCACCTGGGTGCGCTCGTCATCGCGCGCGGTTCCCACCAGCTCGCGGATCGCGGTCGGCTGGTCGCCAGCAGGTTCATATTCCGAAACCAGCTTGAACGGCTTGCCGCCCTCGATCTTGTCGGGGCGTGCGGGTTTGTGCGGGATGAAGCTGCCGGAGGTATCCGGCTCTTCCAGCCCGCGGCGGATGACGAGTTCGGCCATGCGCCACCATATGGCTGTTCCTGCTGCGTTCCGCAACGCCCTGCAGCAATCGGCGCATTGGCCGCCGCGGCGGTTGGCGCATTCGCCATGGGCGTCTAGCCTGACCGCCGCAACGCAGGACGAATCGGTGTTTGTTCTGCCGTTCAGGGGGAAACAGCATGCAGCAGGATGCGCTCGCGCAGATTCTCGACGAAATTTCGTCGGTCGTATGGGGGCCGGTGTTGCTCGTGTTGCTGCTCGGCACCGGGCTCTATCTCACGCTCGCGATGCGCTTCATGCCGATTCGCCGGATCGGCACCGCGTTCCGCCTGCTCAATCGTGGCCGCAAGGCGGATCGTGAGCCGGGCGATATCACCCCCTTCCAGGCGCTGATGACCGCGCTGGCGGCGACCATCGGCACCGGCAATATTGCCGGCGTGGCCACCGCGATTGCGCTGGGCGGGCCGGGCGCGGTGTTCTGGATGTGGATGACCGCGCTGGTCGGCATGGCGACCAAATATGCCGAGGCGGTGCTGGCGATCCGTTACCGCGAGGTGGACAGCCACGGCCATCATGTCGGCGGGCCGATGTATTATATCAAAAACGGTCTGGGCAGGAACTGGCGCTGGCTGGCGTTTCTGTTCGCATTATTCGCGGCGCTGGCCGGGTTCGGCATCGGCAATATGGTGCAGGCCAATTCGGTGACGGCGGTGTTCACCTCCAATTTCGGCATGCCGGGCTGGGCAGTCGGCGCGGTAATGGCGGGGCTGGTGTTTCTGGTGATCATCGGCGGGGTCAAGCGGATCGGCGCGGTTGCCGAATATCTCGTCCCCTTCATGGCGGTGGCCTATATCGTCGGCGGCCTGGTGGTGGTTGCGCTCAACTATGCCGATATTCCCGCCGGGCTGGTATTCATCGTCAGGAGCGCCTTCACCCCCACCGCCGCGAGCGGCGGCTTTGCCGGGGTGGCGATCTGGGCCGGGATTCGCTTCGGCGTTGCGCGCGGGGTGTTTTCCAACGAGGCGGGCCTGGGTTCGGCGGCGATCGCCCATGCCGCGGCCAAGACCGACGATGCCGTCCAGCTGGGCATGATCGCGATGCTCGGCACCTTCATCGATACGATCGTGGTGTGCACCATCACCGCGCTGGTGGTGGTGACGGTGCATGTGCCGGTCGCGATGGGCGATGGCTCGGTTCAGATGCTCGCATCGTGGGAATCGGGCCTCAGCGGGGTCGAACTGACCGCGCTTGCCTTTGGCGCGGGCCTGCCGGGCATCGGGAACTGGATCGTCAGCTTCGGGCTGGTGATCTTTGCCTTCACCACGATCCTGGGCTGGAGCTATTATGGCGAGCGCGCGGCGCAATATCTGCTGGGGGTGAGGGTGGTGCTGCCCTACCGCCTGCTGTGGGTGGGCTTCGTGTTCGTCGGCTCGGTGCTGGAACTCAAGACCGTGTGGACCATCGCCGATATTCTGAACGCGCTGATGGCAATTCCCAATCTGATCGCTTTGCTGCTGCTTTCGGGCACGGTGATCAGCCTCACGCGCGGATCCAGGGCGGCAACCACCGGCAATCTCGATCCGGTGGCGGCGCCATAGGGCGGCGCTTCGCCATGCTTGGCAGCCCGCTGCGGGCTTGATAGGCTGAGCATATTATCGGCGGCCCGGTGCCGCGCCTTGAAGGGGAGGGTTCGATGCGTAACTCACTGGCTCTGTCGCTCGCACTTGCGCTCGCGCTGTCGGGCTGCGGAAAGAAGGATGAGGCTGCGGGCGGCGAAGCCGGCACGGTCAGCCAGCAGCAGCGGCGGCGGCGGCATCCCAGCTCGATGCGCCCAAGCCCGGTCTGTACAAGACCAAGGCCGAGATCCTCGATCTGAGCATCCCCGGCTTGCCGCAGGGCATGGCCAGCAAGATGCGCGATTCGATGTCGTCCAATTTCGAAAGCACCAGCTGCCTGACCGAACAGGACAGCAAGGATGCGGTCAAGAAGATGACCAAGGGCGCGGAGAACGGCAGCTGCACCTATAGCAAATATGATGTCAGCGGCGGCAAGATCAGCGCCGTGATGAGCTGCAAGGGCGCACAGGGCGCGGGCGGCACATTCACCATGAATGGCACGGTTGGCGCCGGCGGCGTCGATATGACCATGGAGGGGGACCAGAAGGCCCCCGGCATGCCGGGCGGCGGGATGCATATGAAGATGCATCTGACATCTGTGCGGGTCGGAGACTGCCCGGGCTGACGCGATCCGGCGCGCGCAAGAGGACGGGCCGAGTTCCGACAGCGGCGTGACCGCGAAAGATTTCGTTCAGGCTACAACAAGTCAATTTTGTTACAGTGCGCACATGGTTGCACTGAGTCGGAATTCGGGAAAAGCATCTGCCGCGCCAGCGCGGGCAACGCTTCGTGCCGCCTGCCGAATTGCTTGACGCCTTGCGCCAGCGCGCCACGCTGGTCAGCGAAGCGCAGCCCAGCGGGGTCCATGGCCCGCCCTTGCGCCATCTGCTGGGCGAGCTGGAATTCCTCAGGCATTCCTGGCGTGCGCCGCGCCCCTCGGCTGCGGTTTCCCGCTGCAGCGAACCGCGCGTGGTGATGCTGCTGCCCGGCTTTGCGACCCATCCCTTGCGGCTCAAGCGCATGGCACTGCAGCTGGAAGAGGCGGGGCACACGGTCAAGAAATGGGGCCTCGGCTTCAATCTCGGGCCAACGCCGGAAAATTTCGAGGCGCTGGCCAAGCGGGTGCTGGCGCTGCATCGCCGCTATGGCCAGAAGGTTGTGCTGGTCGGCTGGAGCCTGGGCGGGATTTTCGCGCGCGAGATTGCCAAGCGGCATCCCGATGTGGTGGCCAAGGTGGTCACCATGGGCTCGCCCTTTTCCGGCAATCCCAAGGCCAATAATGTCTGGCGGATCTATCATCTGGTGACCGGCCATTCGGTCGAGCATCCGCCGATCGTCGGCGATATTGCGGTCAAGCCGCCGGTGCCCACGGTGGCGCTGTGGAGCCCGCGCGACGGGATCGTTTCGCCGCGCAGTTCGTGCGGCCGCCCGGGTGAGCGCGACAAGGCGGTGGCGGTGCGCTGCGGCCATCTGGGTTTCGCCTATTCGGACGAGGCAATCGCGGCAGTGCTGGCCGAGCTTGAGACACTCGATTGAAACTTTGACGAACTCCCTCTTGTGAGCGTCGCTCATCCGTGCAAGTGTTGCACTGCAGCATAGAGGGTCATGAAAACTCCAGAGCCAAACTTCGACGAGATGCGGCAGGCCGACGGGGGAATTCGTCCGGCCTATCAGGAATATTGCGGCTGGCTGGATGAGCAGGACCAGGCGCAGCTGCGCCGCAAGAATGGCGAGGCCGAAGGCTTCTTCCGCCGCACCGGGATCACCTTCAATGTCTATGGGGAAAATGACGCTGAAGAGCGGCTGATCCCCTTCGACATGATTCCGCGGATCATCACCGGGCTGGAATGGCGCAAGCTCTCGCGCGGGATCGAGCAGCGGGTGCGGGCGCTCAATGCCTTCATGCACGATCTCTATCACCGGCAGGAGATCATCCGTTCGGGCCGCCTGCCGCAGCATCTGTTCAGCGACAATGTCGCCTGGCTGCCGCAGATGGTCGGCTTCACTCCGCCGGGCGGGGTCTATACCCATATCGTGGGGATCGATCTGGTCCGCACCGGGCCGAACCAGTTCATGGTGCTGGAAGACAATGCGCGCACGCCCAGCGGCGTGTCCTATATGCTCGAAAATCGCGAAACCATGATGGCGATGTTCCCCGAGCTGTTCTCGCGCATTCCGGTGCGGACGGTGTCGGATTATCCCACCCGGCTGGCCAAGAGCCTCGCCGCCTGCGCGCCCGATGCGGCGTCGGACAAGCCGGTGGTTGCGGTGCTGACCCCGGGCATTCACAATTCCGCTTATTATGAGCATGCCTTCCTGGCCGACCAGATGGGCGCCGAACTGGTCGAGGGCAGCGACCTGCGGGTGGTCGACGGGCGGGTGCAGATGCGCACCACCTCCGGCTATCAACCGATCGATGTGCTCTATCGCCGGGTCGATGATGACTATCTCGATCCGTTGACTTTCAATCCGCACAGCATGCTGGGCGTGCCGGGCATCATGGATGTCTATCGCGCGGGCGGGATTACCATCGCCAATGCGCCGGGCACCGGGATTGCCGATGACAAGGCGATCTACAGCTTCATGCCCGAGATCGTCGAATTCTATACTGGCGAAAAGCCGCTGCTGCCCAATGTCCCGACCTGGCGCTGCGCGGAAGCGGACAGCCTGGCCTATGTGCTGGACAATATTGCCGAGCTGGTGGTGAAGGAAGTGCATGGTTCGGGCGGCTATGGCATGCTGATCGGGCCGACCTCGTCCAGGCGCGAAATCGCGCAGTTCAAGGACAAGCTCAAGGCCCGGCCTGACAATTACATCGCGCAGCCCACGCTTGCGCTGTCCACCGTGCCGATCTTCACCAAGGCGGGGCTTGCGCCGCGCCATGTGGACTTCCGGCCCTTCGTGCTGGTTTCGCCCAATGGGATCGAAATCACTCCTGGCGGACTGACCCGGGTTGCGCTCAAGCGCGGTTCGCTGGTGGTCAATTCCTCGCAGGGCGGCGGGACGAAAGACAGCTGGGTGCTGGACGACTGAATGATGGATATGGCTTGAGCATGCTGGGCAAGACCGCCAATTCGATCTTCTGGATGTACCGCAATCTCGAGCGGGCGGAGAACACTGCCCGCCTGCTGGAGGCCGGCTTTCGCATGGCGCTGACCCGCGGGGCCGATGCCGCGAATGAGGAATGGCGCTCGGTCATCGTCTCGCTGGGCGAGAAGACCGGCTATGATGCCTGCCACGACGAATATAGCGGAATGCATGTGTGCAATTTCGTGCTGCGCGAAAAGGAAAACACCGAAAGCGTGCTGTGCATGTTCGAACGTGCGCGCAGCAATGCCCGAAGCGCGCGCACTTCGATCACCGCCGAAGTCTGGGAAGCGGTCAACGAAGCCTGGATGACGCTGCGCGACCTGCTGTCGCGGCCGGTGCGCGATTCCAACCTCGGCCCGGTGCTGGCCGCGATCCGCCGCGAGGCGACCCTGGTGCGCGGGGCGACCTATGGCTCGATGCTGCGCAACGAGATCTATCATTTTGCCCGGGCGGGCACCTTTCTCGAACGCGCGGACAACACCGCGCGTATCCTCGATGTGAAATATTATCTGCTGCTGCCCTCGCTCTCCTATGTCGGGTCGAGCCTCGATACCGGGCAGTGGGATACCGTGCTGCGCTCGCTCTCGGCCGAGCGGGCCTATCGCTGGCTCAACGCCGGGCGGATGGACCCCAAGAGTATCGCCGAATTCCTGATCCTCGACCGCCGGTTTCCGCGCAGCCTGTCGTTCTGCTACGATGCGCTGCGGGGCAATCTCAGGAGCCTGGCCGAGATTCACGAGGAACGGGGGGAATGCCACGTGCTGATGCGCGATGCGGACAGCAAGCTGGCCCAGCAGACGATCGAAACCATTTTCGACAAGGGGCTGCACGAATTCCTGATCGGCTTCATCGCCAGCAACCAGGGGATCGCAAACGCGATTTCCCACGACTACCGCTTCGTCGATTGAGCGGGTAACGCACAGCCATGCGCCTCTCCATCCGCCATACCTCGCATTACCGCTTCACCGAGCCGGTGTCGCACGGGCTGCAGCGACTGCGCCTGACCCCCAAGGCAACGCAGGGGCAGGCCATCGCGGCCTGGTCGATGACCTATGAGGGGGCGAAGCTCGAACTCGAATATGATGATCAGAACTTCAATCACACCACGCTGGTTTCGGTCCTGCCGGGGGTGGAGGAAGTGGTGATCCATTGCGAAGGGCTGGTCGATACGCAGGATTATGCCGGGGTGATCGGCTGGCATTCGGGCCATCTGCCGCTGTGGTCCTTTCTTGGCCAGACGCGCCAGACCCGCCCTGGCCCCAGGATGCGCTCGCTGATGTCCTCGGTCCGCCGCAGCGACAGCGATATGCTGGCCTTGCTGCACGATCTTTCGGCCGAGATCATTTCGGTGGTGGCCTATGAACCGGGCATCACCGATGTGGAGACCACCGCGGAGGAGGCGATCATTGGCGGCCACGGCGTCTGCCAGGATCACGCGCATATCTTCATCGGCGCCGCCCGCGCGCTCGGGATCCCGGCGCGCTATGTCTCGGGCTATCTGATGATGGATGACCGGATCGACCAGGAAGCCACCCATGCCTGGGCCGAAGCCCATGTCGAAGGGCTGGGCTGGGTCGGGTTCGATATTTCCAACGGGATCAGCCCGGATGAGCGCTATGTGCGCGTCGCAACCGGCAGGGATTATGCCGAGGCCGCCCCGATCACCGGGATCAGCTTTGGTGCGGCAGCGCAGGAATTGCGGGTCACCCTGGCTGTGGAACAGCAGATGGTGCAGCAGTGACGCGTCCAGCCCGCGCTTGCTATCAATGCGCCGCCCGGCAGGGCGGTATGAGGACCTTTTAATGACCTATTGCGTTGGCATGATGCTGGAAAAGGGTCTGGTGCTGATGAGCGACACCCGGACCAATTCGGGCGTCGACAATATTTCCACCTTCCGCAAGATGTATCATTGGGAAGTGCCGGGCGATCGCATTCTGGTGCTGATGACGGCGGGCAATCTCGCCACCACCCAGGCGGTGGTCAGCCAACTGGAGGAACGCAACAAGACCCCGGATGAACGGCAGAACACCCTGTTCCACGCGGCGACCATGTTCCAGGTCGCGGTCGAGGTCGGGCGGCTGCTGCGCGATACGATCATGTCCTCGCAATGCGACAATGGCCAGGAAGGCGAAGGCCGCTTTACCGCCTCGATCATTCTTGCCGGCCAGATCAAGGGCATGCAGCCGCGCCTGTTCATGATCTATCCGGAAGGCAATTTCATCGAGGCAAGCGCGGACACGCCGTTCTTCCAGATCGGTGAAACCAAATATGGCCGCCCGATCCTGCTGCGCGCCTATGAACCCGATCTGGATTTCGAGGACGCGGTGAAGCTGCTGATGGTGAGCTTCGATTCCACGCTCAAGGCCAATCTCTCGGTCGGCATGCCGCTGGATCTGCTGGCGATCGAACGCGATACCTTTGTGCCGCTGCACCAGAAGCGGATCGAAAGCAGCGATCCCTATTTCCAGTCGATCTCTTCGATGTGGGGCGATTCGCTCAAGCGCGCGGTCAATGCGCTGCCCGATTACAGCTTCGAGGATTGAGCCTGTTACGCATGATTCCTGAGCGGGATTTGCCTTAGGGATAAACGCCTAATCCGCTCCGCTTTGGAGCCAATCGCGCCGCGCAATCGTGGCTCCTGCAGCACACATCGGTCGCTTTTCCCGCCGTATCGGCGCCAAAGCGGGCAGCGCCAATGCCCTCGCGCCGCCATTGCTGTGGCCATGGGGCAGGGCTTCACGATCCATTTCGTCGATAGCGCGCATGGACTGCGGGTGCAGATCGCGCGGCTTGCGCTCGCGCTGGGCTATCCCGCGCAGATCTACGCCGGGCTGGACGAGCTGGCCCTGCATGCACCGGGGCGGGGGATCGTGATCATCCATGATGAACGCGATGCCGCCGGTGTCGCTGCGCTGCTGGAGGAACTGGCGGCGCTGGGCATCTGGCTGCCGCTGGTGATCGCCGCGCAGAAGGTCTCGCTTGCGCGGATCGTCGGGGCGGTGCGCGCTGGCGCGCTCGATTTTCTGGCGCTGCCGGCCGAGCCTGAGGCCTTTGCCGCGCTGCTCAGGCGCGCGGTGCGCGCGGCTCCGGCACAGGCAGCAGCGCGCAGGCGGATGATCGAGGCGCGCGGCCGGATCGCGCGGCTGAGCGAGCGCGAGCGGGCAGTGTTCGAGCAGCTGGTTGCCGGCGGCTCGAACAAATTCGTCGCCCGCAATTTGCGCATCAGCCCGCGCACGGTCGAAATTCACCGCGCCAATATGATGGCCAAGCTCGAGGCGCAGCATTTCGCCCACGCAGTCCGGCTGTGGTTCGAGGCTCGGCTGGATGCGGAGGGTGGCTGACCGCCGGGCGGATCAGCGGCAGAAAGCGGTGTCGCTGGCTTCGAGATGGAAGTGATCCTGATGCGCGGCATTATAGCCGGGGCCGAGCACGGTGCCGAAGCGCTTGCAGGCGCTTTGGTGAATGATCCGCAGAAACTCGCGCTCGGCGCTCGTGCCCGCGTTCCAATCCTGTTTCACCGTGATCCGCCGCCCATCGGCCAGCACGAAGCCCGAGACATCGATCGCATTGGCGGTGGCATGGGCCGAGCGGCGGCCGCTGCCCGCGACATTGCGGCAATTATAGCTGCCGAAGGTCTCGATCCGCACCAGCGGGCTGCCCAGCACTGCGCGGGCCGCGCGGTCGACGCCATAGCGGGCCCAGCCGGCCAGGCGATCGGCCAGCGGGCAGGTAACCGGGCCGAGATTGGCCAGCGCGAAGGGATGCCCGGCATCGCCCTCCAGCGCGGAGAGCTGGACGGTGTTCATGGTGGAGCAGCCTGCGCCATAGAATCTGTCGGGCAGCGGGGTGAAGCTGGCCTCGCTCGCCCCGAGTCGGGAAAGGCATTGGCGCTCATCCGCGCTCGGCACAAAGGCGGGCTGGGCGGGGCGAACCGCCTGGCGCATCGAGTCGCTTTGGGACTGGCCGCTGGATCCCGGCACCAGCGAGCAGCCGCCAATCATCAAGGCGGCGATGCTCAGGGCCAGATATTTTGAGGCCCGGCGGCTGGAAGGCAGGCGCGTCAACATGGCGCAATCATGCCCTGACGATGGTAAATTCAGGGTTAACGCGGGGATCTGTGCGGCTTTCGCGCGGCGCAATTTCCTTTCACCGCGCGCTGCGGGCGGGCTGACCGGGACAGGCAGGAAAGGGGTCGTTTCGCTTGACTTGGCCTGCCGCGCCTCTAAGTGCCGCAGCGGGCCACGCGGTCCCAACGCCGCGCGAGCTCTCTGCAAGGAGAGTCAGAAATGACTGATTTAGTAAAGCCGCAGGCCAAGCCTGCGCGTCCGTTCTTTTCTTCCGGTCCCTGCGCCAAGCCGCCGGGATATTCCCCAGACAAATTGGCTACCGCCTCGCTCGGCCGTTCGCATCGCGCGAAGATCGGCAAGGAGCGTCTCGCCTATTGCATCGATCTGATGCGCGAATTGCTCGGCCTGCCCGATACGCATCGCATCGGCATCGTTCCGGGCTCCGACACCGGGGCCTTCGAAATGGCGATGTGGACCATGCTGGGCGCCCGCCCGGTGACCACGCTGGCCTGGGAAAGCTTCGGCGAAGGCTGGGTGACCGACGCGGTCAAGCAGCTCAAGATCGAGCCGACCGTGCTGCGGGCCGATTATGGCCAGCTGCCCGATCTTGCGCAGGTCGACTGGTCGAATGACGTCATCTTCACCTGGAACGGCACCACCTCCGGCGTGCGCGTGCCCAATGGTGACTGGATTGCGGATGATCGCGAAGGGCTCTCCTTTGCCGATGCGACCAGCGCCGTATTCGCCTGCGACATTGACTGGAACAAGATCGATGTGGCGACCTTCAGCTGGCAGAAGGTGCTCGGCGGCGAGGGCGCGCATGGTGTGCTGATCCTCGGCCCGCGCGCGGTCGAACGGCTGGAAAGCTACACCCCGGCCTGGCCGCTGCCCAAGGTCTTCCGCCTGATGTCCAAGGGGGCGCTGGCTGAAGGGATCTTCCGCGGCGAAACCATCAACACGCCGTCGATGCTGGCAGTGGAAGATGCGATCTTCGCGCTCGAATGGGGCAAGTCGCTGGGCGGTTTTTCCGCGCTGCAGGCACGGGCGCAGGCCAATGCCGATGCGCTGGGCAAGATCGTGGCGGAGCGTGACTGGCTGGGCCATCTCGCGGCCGATCCGGCGAGCCGCTCGATCACCAGCGTGTGCCTCACGGTCGAGGGCGCCGATGCGGATTTCATCAAGAAATTCGCCGGCCTGCTCGACAAGGAAGGCGCAGCCTATGACATCGCTGGCTACCGCGATGCCCCCCCGGGTCTGCGGATCTGGTGCGGCGCGACGGTTGATACCGCCGATATCGAGGCGCTCGGTCCCTGGCTCGACTGGGCCTGGGCAGAAACCAGGGCCGCACTCGCGGCGGTTGCCTGATCGCGCATGTCTGTCCCCGCGCAAGCGGGTTCCCTTCATTCTTTCATCGCCAATGAGCCAGCGGAAGCCCCGCCTGCGCCGCGATGACAAGGCAGGAATTTCAATATGACCAAGCCCAAAGTCCTTATTTCGGACAAGATGGACCCCAATGCCGCCCGCATCTTTCAGGAGCGTGGCTGCGATGTCGATGTGAAGCCCGGCATGACCCCGGACGAGCTCAAGGCGGTGATCGGCCAATATGATGGCCTCGCGATCCGTTCGGCGACCAAGGTCACCAAGGAGATCATCGATGCGGCAACCAATCTCAAGGTGATCGGCCGTGCCGGCATCGGGGTCGACAATGTCGATATCCCCTATGCCAGCTCCAAGGGCGTGGTGGTGATGAACACCCCCTTCGGCAATTCGATCACCACGGCCGAACATGCCATCGCGCTGATGTTTGCGCTGGCGCGGGATCTGCCCGAAGCCAACGCCAGCACTCAGCAGGGCAAGTGGGAAAAGAACCGCTTCATGGGGGTCGAGGTTACCGGCAAGACCCTCGGCCTGATCGGTGCGGGCAATATCGGTTCGATCGTCGCCAGCCGCGCGCTGGGCCTCCGGATGAAGGTGGTGGCTTACGATCCCTTCCTGACCGAGGAACGCGCGGTGGAAATGGGGGTCGAAAAGGCGGATCTCGACACGCTGCTGGCGCGGGCCGATTTCATCACCCTGCACACCCCGCTGACCGATCAGACGCGCAATATCCTGTCGGCTGAAAATCTCGCCAAGACCAAGAAGGGCGTGCGCATCGTCAATTGCGCACGCGGCGGTCTGGTGGATGAGGCGGCGCTCAAGGAAGGGCTCGATTCGGGCCATATCGGCGGCGCTGCGCTGGATGTATTCGCGGTCGAACCGGCCAAGGAAAGCCCGCTGTTCGGCACCCCCAACTTCATCTGCACGCCGCATCTGGGCGCTTCGACCAATGAGGCGCAGGTCAATGTCGCGCTGCAGGTGGCAGAGCAGCTGTCGGATTATCTCGTCAATGGCGGGGTCACCAATGCGCTCAACATGCCGTCGCTCTCGGCCGAGGAAGCGCCCAAGCTCAAGCCCTATATGGGCCTGGCCGAAAAGCTCGGTTCGCTGATCGGCCAGCTCGCCCATGGCGATCTGCCCAAGATCAGCATCGAGGTCGAAGGCGCCGCCGCACAGCTCAACCAGAAGCCGATCACCGGTGCGGTGCTGGCGGGCCTGATGGCGCGCTTCTCCTCCAGCGTGAACATGGTCAATGCGCCCTATCTGGCCAAGGAACGCGGCATGGAAGTGCGCGAAATCCGCAATGAGAACGAAGGCGTCTATGCCACTCTGGTGCGGGTCACCGTGGCCACCAGCCTGGGCGATCGTTCGGTGGCGGGCACCTTGTTCGGCGCCGGCGCGCCCCGTCTGGTCGAGATCTTCGGCATCGGGATCGAGGCCGATCTCGACGGGCATATGATGTATATCGTCAATGAGGACGCTCCCGGCTTCATCGGCCGGATCGGGTCGCTGCTGGGCGAGGCCGGAATCAATATCGGCACCTTCCATCTTGGCCGCCGCCAGGCGGGCGGTGAGGCGATCCTGCTGCTCTCGGTCGATCAGGCAATCCCGGCCAATGTGCTGGCCGAGGCGGAAAAGCTGCCCGGCGTGAAGATGGCGCGCGCGCTGTCGTTCTGATCGAACCCATAAATGCTGCTGCCCGGTCGCTGCTTGCGGCGGCCGGGACCGGCATCAGACCTGACAAACCCGCTGGAACAATCGACAGCGGGCAATCTCCCCGCTAGGGGCGGTCACCATGTCCGATATCGACCGCGATCTGCTGCCCGAGGGGCTTGAAGACCGGCTGCCGCAGGCCGCCGCCAGTGCCACGCGCATCATGCGCGCAATCCTGGATGTGATGGATGCGCATGGCTATGACCGGGTGCGCCCGCCGCTGATCGAATTCGAGAAATCGCTCGCCGCGCGGATGGCGGGAATACAGCCGCGCCGCATGTTCCGTTTCATCGATCCGGTTTCGCTGCGGATGCTGGCGCTGCGCAGTGATATGACCGTGCAGGTCAGCCGCATCGCGGAGACCGGCCTGGCCGCTGCGCCACGCCCCCTGCGGCTGGCCTATTCGGGGCAGGTCACCACGATCAAGGCGGATGCGCTCGATCCCCGGCGCGAACGGCTGCAGGTCGGCGCGGAACTGATCGGCAGCGATACGCTCCAGGCCGCAGGCGAAATCGTGATGCTGGCGATTGCCGCGCTGAAGGCTGCAGGCGCCAGCGGAATCTCGGTCGATTTCACCCTGCCGGATCTGGTCGATACGCTGGCCGCGCAGGCCCTGCCGCTCGATCCGCAGGCGGTGGATGCGGTGCGGCGCGAGCTCGATTCGAAGGATGCCGGCGGGCTCAAATCGGCGGGCGGCGGGGCCTATCTGCCGCTGCTCTATGCCACCGGGCCGTTTGACAGCGCGATTGAAAAGCTGGCCGCGATCGATGCGGGCGGCGCGCTCAAGAGCCGGATCGAAGGCCTCAAGGCCATCGCCGCCCGGGTCGCGGGCAGCGCCCGGCTCACGCTCGATCCCTCGGAACGCCATGGCTTTGAATATCAAAGCTGGTTCGGCTTCACGATCTATGCAGAGGGCGTGCGCGGCGCGCTGGGCCGTGGGGGCACCTATCGCATCCGCAATGATGCGAGCGATGGCGAGGCGGCTACCGGCTTCTCGCTCTATCCCGATCCGCTGATCGATGCGGCGACCAATGGCACCGCGCCGCGCGACATGCTGTTCCTGCCGCTCGGCCATGATGTGGCAGCCGCGGCGAGACTGCGCAGCCAGGGCTGGCGCACGGTGGCTGCGCTGTCGGCCAGCGATGATCCCAAGGCGCTGGGCTGCAGCCATGTGCTGACCGGCGGGGACGTGACGGCGCTGGACTGACCTTGGTGGGGATGGGCGCAGCTCTCCTCCGTCATTTCCGCCTGCGCTGGGCTGACCACGACCGGGGACAGCATCGCGCCCGCATCCACCCGGTGGCGGAGATTGCGCGCTCCGGCCTCAGCCAAATATCCGCGCGAGAAAGGCATCGACCACCGGGGTTGCCGGATAGTCCGCCTCGCCCAATTGGCGGTTGATTTCGGCATGGCCTTTAAGGCCGCGCCCGTCGAAGCCCTGCACGGTCACGGGCGTGCCGGATTTGCGCAAGGCGGCGGCCAGTTCCTCGCTCTGGCGGATTCCGTCTTTGCGCTGGACGTGGAGGATCAGGAATTCGGGCGCGTTGGGGGCCGCTGCCTGGAGCGTGGGGGAAAGGCGGTTCTGGCGCGCGGGATCGGTCCCGAAGGCCTGAATATAGGTCTTGTTCATGAAGCGCCCGCCGTCTGCGATCTGTTCGCCCACATTATAGGCCGCGCCGTCGAGCGGCACGATCCCGCGAATATCGGCCAGCGTGAGCCCGGCGGCGCGCAGATATTGCGGATCGGTGCCCACCAAAGCCACCAGATGCGCGCCGGCACTATGGCCGACCAGCGCCATTCGCGCCGGGTCGAAGCCCAGTGTGGCGGCGCGGGCCTTGAGATAGCCCAGCGCCCGGGCGACATCGGCCGCCTGTTCCTCCACGCTATTATCCGGCACCAGCCGGTAATTGACCGAGGCCACCGCATAGCCAAGGCTGTGCCAATGTTCGAGCTTGGCCGAACCCTCCATCATCTGCTTGTCGCCGCGTTTCCAGCCGCCGCCATGGACGAACACCACCAGCGGCGCGTCGTGCCGGGCAGCAGGCCAGTAATCCAGCGCCTGGAGCCGGTCATTGCCATAGGAAAGCGTCTGTTTGGCGCGCTCCACCGGGCGGGTGACCTCGCTGCTCCGGTTTGCGGCCCAGGCCGCATCGGCGAAGGTCAGCGTCATGCTGGCCATGAACAAAAGGCTGGCGGCGAGGGCTGCAAACTGCATGGCTATGGTCCTTTCGTGCCCCCGCGGCGGAAATAACTCGGTCTGCGCACCAGGCGAGTCGCGAATTGTCGCGTTATGTCGCTGGAAAGGCCTTAACCGGACCTTGCCCTTGGCGGGCAACGCGCCTAGGCCCGCGCGGGTTTGAGCCCCGTGCGTAGGAGAAGCTAACCCTTATGGCTAACGTCACCGTGATCGGCGCCCAATGGGGCGATGAGGGCAAGGGCAAAATCGTCGACTGGCTGGCCAGCCGCGCCGATGCCGTGGTCCGTTTTCAGGGTGGGCATAATGCCGGCCACACGCTGGTGGTGGGCAATACCACCTACAAGCTCAGCCTGCTGCCATCCGGCATCGTCACCGGCACGCTGTCGATCATCGGCAATGGCGTGGTGCTCGATCCCTGGGCGCTCAAGGCCGAGATCGAGAAGCTCGAAGGGCAGGGCGTCTCGATCACCCAGCGCCAATTTCGCAATTGCCGATAATTGCCCGCTGATCCTGCCGATTCACCGCGATCTCGATCTGCTGCGCGAATCCGCTGCGGGCACCGGCAAGATCGGCACCACCGGGCGCGGGATCGGCCCGGCCTATGAAGACAAGGTTGGCCGCCGCGCGATCCGGGTGTGCGATCTGGCGCATCTCGGCAGCCTGGAAATGCAGCTCGATCGGCTCTGCGCCCATCATGATGCGCTGCGCGCCGGGTTTGGCGAGCCGCCGGTCGATCGCCAGCGCCTGCTGGATGATCTGGCCGAAATCGCGCCCTTCGTGCTGCAATATGCCCAGCCGGTGTGGAAGCGGCTCAATGAAGTGCGCAAGGCTGGCGCAGCGGATCCTGTTCGAAGGCGCGCAGGGCGTGCTGCTGGATGTCGATCACGGGACCTATCCCTTCGTCACCAGCTCCAACACCGTCAGCGGTACTGCAGCCTCCGGCTCGGGCCTTGGCCCTGGTGCGACCGGCTTCGTGCTGGGGATCGTCAAGGCCTATACCACCCGGGTCGGATCGGGCCCGTTCCCGACCGAACTGGAAGATGCCGCCGGGCAGCGGCTGGGCGAGCGCGGGCATGAATTCGGCACGGTCACCGGGCGCCAGCGGCGCTGCGGCTGGTTCGATGCGGTGCTGGTGCGCCAGAGCTGCGCGATCAGCGGTGTGACCGGAATCGCGCTGACCAAGCTCGATGTGCTCGACGGGTTCGAGACGGTGAAGATCTGCACCGGCTACCGCCTCAATGGCGAAGTGCTGGACTATCTGCCCGCCCATGCGGCCGACCAGGCCGAGGTCGAGCCGGTCTATGAGGAAATGGACGGCTGGAGCGGAACCACCGCCGGCGCGCGCAGCTGGGCCGATCTGCCGGCCCAGGCGATCAAATATATCCAGCGGGTGCAGGAATTGATCGAAACCCCGGTGGCGCTGGTTTCGACCAGCCCCGAGCGGGACGATACGATCCTGGTGCGCGACCCGTTCCTCGACTGAGCGCAGGGCACTCGGCCCGCATCACAGCCCGGCGAGAAGAGGGCTTGCGCAAGCCCTGCCAGGGCGGGAGACTTGCCGCGAATAGAATCACCGGCGCAGGGGCGACCGGTGGCATTTACGGAAGAGGTTTCCCATGCATCGGACCTGCCTTTCTATGGTTGCGCTGTCGCTGGCGCTTTGCGCCTGCGGCTCGCATCAGCCATCGCCGCCCGGCGACACAGCGCAGACGCTGACCGAGGCGAACCGCGCGATCATCACCGAATATGCCCGGCTGCGCGGGCGGGGGGCGACCTATGAGGTCACCGAAAAATATGACACGGCGGGCCGGGTGGAGCACAATCCCGACATTGCCGATGGGCTGGGCGGCGACAAGCAGTTCCTCGAAAGCCGGCGCGAGGCGCATCCGGACAAATATGATCCGGTGAACAAATATGTGAATGTGGTCCATCTGGTGCTGGCCGATGGCGATCTGGTGGCGGTCAAATCGCATCTCTTCGCCAGTGCCAAGGACCCGGGGCGCGAATTCCTCGATATGTGGCGCCTGAAAGACGGAAAGTTCGTCGAGCATTGGGATATCATCCAGCCGATCGCCAGCGCAGCGGTGGCGCAGGGAATGCTCGGCTGCGGCGGCGGGCTGACCTATGCAGCGGCCAGCAAGCTGAAGGATACGGCGGATAATCCGACCTGCGGCAAACCCGATCCAACGGCCGACAGCGCCGCAAACCGCAAGCTGGTGCTTGATTATATGGAGCTGGGGCAGCAGCCGGGCAGACTGGCGGACGCGGTGAACCGCTATCTCGCGGCGGATTTCGTCCAGCACAGCCCCAATATCCCGGCGGGGCGGCAGGGCCTGCTCGATTATCTCCAGGCCCGCGCCAAGGCCCGCGCGGCAGACAAGCGCAGCCAGAAAATCCAGCATGTCATCGCCGATGGCGATCTGGTGCTGGTGCACCGCTGGGTCACCAGTGCAAGCGACCCGCGCGGCAGCGCCTATATCGATATTTTCCGGGTGAAGGGCGGCAAGATCTCGGAACATTGGGATATCGTCCAGCCGATCCCGGCCAATAGTCTCGCCGGCCATTCGATGACCGGCGGGGTGGATACGCCGCTCGAGCCGCAGCGGCACAAGGGGCCTGCGGAAAGCCTATGAGCGGGGGAGGGGTGGCTTGAGATCCCTGTTCGCCGCCGGTCTGGCGCTGGCCGCCTGTTCCTCCGCGCCCACGCTGCTGCCGCAGCAGGCCGATCTGGTGGTGGTCGCCAAATCGGAGCGGACGCTCACCCTCTTTCGCCAGGGCGCGCCGCTGAAAACCTATCGCGGGCTGCAATTCGGCGCCGCGCCCCAGGGCCACAAGCGGTTCGAAGGCGATGAGCGCACGCCCGAGGGGAACTATCTGATCGATTATCGCAATCCGGCGAGCGCCTATCACCTCTCGCTCCATATCTCTTACCCCAATGCGGCTGACCGTGCCTATGCCGCGGGCCAGGGCCGCTCGCCGGGCGGCGAGATCTTCCTTCATGGCCAGCCCAATGCTTTGCCCTTCGGCCGAGTGCCGGGGGACTGGACCGATGGCTGCATCGCTGTGGGCGATGAGGAGATTGAGGAACTGTGGTCCGCCATCCCCGACGGCACCCCGATCACAATCCGTCCCTAGGCAAAAATACTTGACCTGATCCCTGTTTGTTCCCATCCTGTTCGCATTGTGTGCGGTTGAAGGCAGGAGTCGAAGCATGGCGCAGGCGGATTATGCATGGGCGGAGCAGCCCGATTTGGGGACCGAACCGGCGCGGCTGGCGCTGTCTGTTTCGATCTTTGCTGACCGTCCGCATATCCGCGCAGCGATTCGCGACGATGCGCTGGCCGCCGGGCTGCGGGTGAGCCAATGCGGCGAACTGGCCGTTCTGCTCGAAAATGAGGCGATCGGCCTGGGCGAGCTGGTGCTGATTGATTGCCCGCAGATCGATGGCGCGCGGCTCGCGGCGCTGGCCCGGCTCGATATCAGGGCGGCGCGCACCGATGCGCAGCTGGTGGTTTCCACCGGGATCGAGGCGCTGGACGATGTCTTCGCCTGTCTTGACCAGTCGCAGGCACAGATCCTGGTCGATCCGGGCCGGGCGGAACGGATGGTCGCGCTCGGCCGCGTGCTGGGCAGGGCGGTGCAGCTGCGGCTGCGCGAATTGTCGGAGGAAGACCGGCTCCAGCTGCTGCGCATCACCCAGCAGGTTGAAGAGATTGCCCGGCGGCTGGATCATCTGGGCTTCGGCGGGCCGGGCGCTTCTCCGCCCGAAGGCGGCGCCTTGCAGCTCGAAGCCCCGGCGCAGCCCTTTTTCGGTGAGCCCGCCAATGGTGCGCAGCGGGCGGCCCGCGCCCTGCGCCCGCCGTTGCCCGATCCCCGGCTGGTGCGGCGGATTATCCGCCAGCGGCAGCTGCGCGGGCGCTTTTTCGATGGCGAGCTGTTTGCCGATCCGGCGTGGGACATGCTGCTCGATCTCACCGCCGCGCGCGCCGAGCATGGGCGGGTTTCGGTCACCTCGCTGTGCATCGCCAGCGGCGTTCCGCCCACCACCGCGCTGCGCTGGATCGGCCAGATGACCGAGGCGGGCCTGCTTGCCCGAATCGAGGATGAGACCGATCGCCGCCGCGCCTTCATCGTGCTGACCGATATGGCGGCAGAGGCGATGGCGCGCTATTTCGCCGAACTGGGCTCTTCCGCCGCGCAGATGGTGTGAGGCAGCACCGCCGGCGGCGCAGCGCGTTTGCGCCCGGCGGCGCTTGGCAATGTGAAAATGGTGGGCGGTGACGGGCTCGAACCGCCGACCCTCTCGGTGTAAACGAGATGCTCTACCAACTGAGCTAACCGCCCGCTCGTCAGAAGCGAGGCCGCGCCCCTAGCCGATCCTGCCGCGCAGGGGAAGCACCTGCTTGCGACTGCGCGGATTGGCCCGTTGGCAGACCGGTGGACTGGCGCTACTCCGCTGTGATGGCGGGGCTCAACATCGGAATTGCAGGATGCGGCATTGCCGGGCTTGCATCGGCATTATTGCTCCACCGCCAGGGGCATGGTGTCACACTTTACGAGCGCTTCGCTGAACCGCGTCCACTGGGCTCCGGCCTGATGATCCAGCCGACCGGCCTGGCAGTGCTGGACCGGCTCGGGCTCGCGGCCCAAATTGTTGAGCGCGGCGCCCCGATTTCGCAGCTTTACGGACGCAATCAGGCAGGCAGGACCGTGCTCGACGCGCGCTATGGCGATCTGCCCCATGCCGGAATCTTCGGCATTGGCATCCATCGCGCAAGCTTGTTTGCTGCGCTATACGATGCAGTCACGGCAGCTGGCATTCAGATCCGCAACAACAGCGATGTAACCGGGTCGCAGTTGGAGCAGGCCGGGCGGCACCTTATCTTGGCGCATGGGGAGGCCAGCGAAAGCCATGATCTGGTGATCGATGCGCTCGGCCTTCATTCGACGCTCGCGTCGCCTTGCGGGCGATGGCTCGCCTATGGTGCCTTGTGGTGCACGCTTGAGTGGCCCTCAGGCGATGTCTTCGATCCGCAGCGGCTTGAACAAAGATATCGTGCGGCGCGCCAGATGGTTGGAGTCATGCCGGCAGGCGAGGGGAAGTTGGCATTCTTCTGGTCGCTGCGCGCCGATGCCCTCGATCGCTGGAAAAGCGCCGGGCTTGCGGCCTGGAAGGCCGATGTGAAGCAGCTCTGGCCCGAATGCGGCAGTTTGCTGGCGCAGATCGAAAGCGCCGGACAACTGACCTTTGCACGCTATGCCCATCGCACCATTTCTCAGCCCGATGAGCAGCGAATGCTGCATATTGGCGATGCCTGGCATTCGGCGAGCCCGCAATTGGGACAGGGAGCCAATATGGCGCTGCTTGATGCATGGGCTCTGGCGCAGGCGCTGGCGGATGAGGCTCCGCTCGAGCGGCAACTGGCGCGGGCTGTCGCGCTGCGCCGCCGCCATGTTGGGCTGTATCAATGGCTCACCGCCTTGTTCACGCCGCTCTATCAATCTGATGGAATGCTTCCTGCAGTCCTGCGCGATTGGATTATGGCGCCGCTATCAAGGATTGGTCCGGCCAAGGCCATCCAGGGTCTGCTGGTCGGCGGACTGGCCGGATCGCCGCTGAGCAGGCTTGGGCTAACCATGCCGGATTATTCAGCTTTGGCACACCGGCGATGCGGAGCTGATGGACCTGATCCTGCGGGCAAGATGGCCTTGCTCGCCCGGGTCTAACTCGCTCCGCCCACCGCCTCGGCGATCAGGGCCTGGGCTTCCTCGCCCTCCCAGTCGAACGCGCCGGTGATGCGCGCCACTTCCTTGCCGCTTGCGTCATACAGCATGGTGGTCGGCAGATCGGCGGCGCCCATGGAGAAGCTCAGATCGCTCTTGGGGTCGAGCCATGGTTCGAGATGGGCGAATTTGGCTTCGGTGAAATAGGGCATCACCAGTTCGGCGCCCTTCATGTCCTGGCTCACCGTCACCACCCGCAATTTGCCCGCCTGCGCCCCGGCAATCGCGTCGAGCACCGGCATCTCGGCCTTGCACGGCGCGCACCAGGTGGCCCACAGATTGAGCAGCACCGGCTGGCCCTTGAGCCCGGCGAGGCTGAGCGTCTTGCCGTCAGGCGCGGTGGCGGTGAAATCGGGCAGGGGGTCGCCCGCGAATTTGCGGCTTACCGGATCGGCCTGTTTGGCGGAATCGCCACCCGCCGCAGCGGCCTGTGGTTGCGTGTCGCCTGCGCTTTGCCTATCGCAGCCCGCCAGTGCAACGGCGAGACCAACAGCAAGCGCAAGCGAGACGGGCGGCAGACGGGACATGAGTAAAAGCTCCAACCAGATGTGGGGCGGGCGCTTCGCCGAAGGCCCGTCTGCGATCATGCGCGAGATTAACGCCTCGATCCCGTTCGACAAGGCATTGTGGCGCCAGGATATCGCTGCGAGCAAGGCCCATGTCGCCATGCTCGGCGCGCAGGGCATCGTCTCGGCGGCGGATGCCCAGGCGATCGGCGCTGGGCTCGATTCGGTTGCCGCCGAATATGAGGCGAACGGGGTGCCCGAAAATTGGGACCTTGAAGATATCCATATGACCACCGAAAGCCGGCTGGCCGAACTGATCGGGCCGGTTGCGGGGCGGCTTCACACCGCGCGCAGCCGCAATGATCAGGTGGCGACCGATTTCAAACTATGGGTGCGCGACGCGATCGACGCGGCGGATCAGGCGATTGCGGCCACGCAGCGCGCGCTGGTGGCCCGGGCGGGCGAACATGCGGCCAGCATCATGCCCGGTTTCACCCATCTGCAGGTTGCCCAGCCGGTCACCCTTGGCCACCATCTGATGGCCTATTACGAAATGCTCCGGCGGGATCGGTCGCGCTTTGCGGCGGCGCGCGCTCGGCTCAATGAAAGCCCGCTCGGCTCGGCAGCGCTGGCAGGCACCGGCTTCCCGATCGACCGGCAGGCGACCGCCGCGGCGCTGGGCTTCGACAAGCCGACCGACAACAGCCTCGATGCCGTGTCGGACCGTGATTTTGCGCTCGATTATCTGATGGCCGCCGTGCAATGCTCGCTCCATCTCTCGCGGCTGGCGGAAGAATTCGTGATCTGGGCCAGCCAGCCCTATGGCTTTGTGCGGATGCCCGATGCGCTCAGCACCGGCAGTTCGATCATGCCGCAGAAGAAGAACCCCGATGCGGCAGAGCTGGTGCGCGGCCACAGCGGGCGGATCATCGGCTGCGCCACGGCGCTGATGGTGACGATGAAGGGCCTGCCGCTCGCCTATTCGAAAGACATGCAGGACGACAAGCCGCCGGTGTTCGAGGCCGCCGGCCTGCTGATGCTCTCGCTCGCGGCGATGGCGGGCATGATCGCCGGGTGCACTTTCGAAACGGCGCGGATGCGCCAGGCGGCAGAACTTGGCTATGCCACCGCGACCGACCTGGCCGACTGGCTGGTGCGCGCGGCGGATATCCCATTTCGCGAGGCGCACCATATCACCGGGGCGGTGATAAAACTGGCCGAAAGCAAGGGTGTGGCGCTCGAAGCTCTGACGCTGGACGAATTGAAGGCGATCGACGGGCGGATTGACGAGCGGGTCTTTTCCGCGCTCTCGGTCGAGGCGTCGGTCGCTGCGCGCGCAAGCCATGGCGGTACGGCGCCGGTCGAGGTAGAATGCCGCCTTGCCGATGCGCGCGCCGCGCTGGGGATGGAATGATGATCAGACAGATTGCCCCCCGCTTGTCCTTGCTGACGCTCGCGCTGGTGCTCAGCGCCTGCGGGCAGACCGCCGAACTGCGCCCCGCTGCGGGCAAACAGCTGCCGGTTGCGCCCTTTGGCCGGGAAGACCGCCCGACGGCCAGCGAACTGCTTGAATCCGATCCGCAGGCTGCGCCAGAGCGCAGCATCGAGCTGCGCAGCCGCTCTGAAGTGCGCGCTGACGATCCCTTCGATCTACCACCCGAAAGCTGAACAATGGACCATTTTGCGTTTCGGGACGGCGAGCTTTACGCCGAAGACGTCCCGCTGACTTCGATCGCCGACCAGGTCGGCACCCCTGTCTATGTCTATTCGCGCGCCACGTTGACCCGCCATGCGCGCGTGTTCCGCGAGGCGCTGTCCGGCCTGCCGAGCGTGCATCTGGCCTTTGCGGTCAAATCCAACCCCAATCTTTCGGTGCTCAAGATCCTCCAGCGCGAAGGCTATGGCGCGGATGTGGTCTCTGGCGGCGAGCTGGCGCGGGCCCTGCGCGCCGATATGCCGGCTGCTGATGTGGTGTTTTCCGGCGTGGGCAAGACCATGCGCGAGCTCGCGGCAGGGCTGGCTGCCGGGATCGGGCAGTTCAATATCGAATCGGAAGAAGAAGGCCGCGAACTGGCGGCGCTGGCGGCGGCTCAGGGCCAGAGCGCCCGCTGCGCGCTGCGGGTCAATCCCGATATCGATGCCGGCACGCATGACAAGATCTCGACCGGCAAGGCCGACAATAAATTCGGCGTCCCGATTGACGAGGCGCCGGGCATCTATGCGCGGCTTTCGGCGCTGGAGGGGCTGACCATGCGCGGCGTGGCGATCCATATCGGCAGCCAGCTGTCCTCGCTCGATCCGCTGGAGAAGGCCTTCACCCGGCTGGGCGTGCTGATCGCCGAATTGCGCGCCGCGGGCCTGTCGGTCACCCACGCCGATCTCGGCGGCGGGCTGGGCGTGCCTTACAAGGCGGGCGATGTGATGCCGAGCCCGGCGGATTATGGCGCCATGGTGGCGCGTGTGGCGGGCGGCTGGGGCGTGACCTTGATGTTCGAACCGGGCCGGGTGATCGCAGGCAATGCCGGCGTGCTGCTGACCTCGGTCGTGCGGGTCAAGCGCAATGGCAATCGCGATCCCTTTGTGATCGTCGATGCCGGGATGAACGATCTTGCCCGGCCGGCGCTGTATGGTTCCTGGCATGATTTTGATGCGGTGAAGCCCAGCGGCCAGCGGATGACCGCCAACATCGTCGGCCCGATCTGTGAAACCGGCGATACCTTCGCCATGGGCCGTGAAATTGACGCGCTGGCGGCGGGCGATCTCGCGGTGTTCCGCACCGCCGGGGCCTATGGCGCGACCATGGCATCGAGCTACAACAGCCGCGGCTTCGTGCCCGAAGTGCTGGTCGATGGGGATCGCTTCGCGGTGGTGGCCGACCGGATCTCGCCCGAGGCGATCACCGATGCCGAACGGGTTCCGGGCTGGCTGTCCTGATGCGTTCGCTGCCGCTCTTCCACCGTATCGCCGGCGCGCCGGTGATCGTGCTGGGGCAGGGGCCGGCGGCGGAACCCAAGCGGCGGCTGGTCGAGCGCGCTGGCGGCGAGGTGGTCGATACGATCGAGGCCGGGTGGGATCGCGGCGCGCGGCTCGCCTTCATCGCGCTGGACGGGGCGCGGGCGAATGAAGAGGCCGCGCGGCGTCTGAAGACGCTGGGCATTCTGGTCAATGTCGTCGATCGCCCGGAATTGTGCGATTTCACCACCCCCAGCATCCTTGACCGCGACCCGGTGCTGATCGCGATCGGGACCGGGGGCGTCTCTGCCGGGCTCGCCAAACAATTGCGCTTGCGGCTCGAATCGCTGCTGCCCACCACGCTCGGCCCGCTGGCTGCGGCGCTGCATGCCGCGCGCGAACGGCTGCGCGTGCGCTGGCCCGGTGCGGCCGAGCGGCGTCAGGCGCTGGATGCCGCGCTGTCGGCGGGTGGCGCACTCGATCCCCTGCGCGAGGAAAGCGCGGGGGCAGTGGCGGCCTGGCTTGAGGGAGCGGATAGCGAGCTGCCGGTCGGCCATGCGGTGATCGAATTGCGCAGCGCCAATCCTGACGATCTGACCCTGCGCGAGGCGCGGCTGCTGGGTTCCGCCGATGTGCTGCTGGTGGGGGAGCGCATCCCCCAGGCGATCCTCGACCGCGCGCGGGCCGATGCCCTGCGCCGCCCGCTGCCGTTCGACGGCGCGGCCATGGCCGGGCTGGTGGTCGAACTCAGGCGCGGGTGATTGGTCCGAAACGGTCCAAAAACATCGCCTGATAACAGGCTTGTAATGCCGGAATCTGAGAAGCCTTGGGCAGTCTCGCGGGCGCGCCGCTGATGGCGCAGCTGCTGGAGACCTGCCATGACCTTGCCCAAGCTCGCGCTTGAAGATTTGCCCGATCTCGCCATGCCGACCGGCATTTATGGCAGTCGGCTCGAACAAAAGACCGACGATACGTTGATCGTGCTGATGACCTATCTGTTCGAGATTCTGCCTCCGGGGCATTGAGGCCGCGATGCGGCTCGACAGCCTGCACCGCGCGCTGGGGGCCGATGGCGCGCCCCAGCGCGCGGCTCAGGCGGCCATGTTTGCTGCGCGCAATAGCTGGCGGGGCGATCGGCGCTGGGGCGATCTGCTCGCGGCTTTCACAGGCTATGCGCAGGGCGGCGCGCTGGGCGAATGCGAGCCGCTGGCGCAGGCGCTGACCAGGCTGGATGCCGCCCTGCCGCTGGTCGCGGCGTTTCTTGGCCATATGCTGCCCGCATTGGCGGAACATCCGCTTGGACAGCTGCCTTTGCGGCATCTGCGCGATGGCGGGCTGAGCGCGCTGGTGCTCGCGCGCGAGGGTGGCGCGATGCTCTCGCTCATCGCGCATGAGCCGGGGCAGCGGGCGCTGCGCTCGGCCAGTTTCGGCGAGGGTGAGCGGCACGAGCTTGTGCTGGCCGGTCGCGCCTTTGGGCAGCGGGTGCAACTGGGTGAGCCTCTCACCTGCACTCCCCACGATCTGCTACCGGGCGGGAGTTGCCGGCTGGATTCTGCGCGCGAGACCCTGCTGATCGAGCGGGTTGCGCTGCGGCTGGTGAGCCTGCGGCTGGTGCGATCGCCCGCCCGGCCGGGCACGACTCGCGAATATGAGCTTGCCGAAGGGCGGCTGATTCACCAGGCTTCGGGTGATCTTGATGAAAGCCGGCGTGAGCTGATGCTGGCACTGCTCGGGCGGATGGGCCGCGTCGATTCGGTGGGCCTGATGGCGCGCATCGCGCTGGATCACTCTGGCGCAGGTGGCGCGGGCGGGACCAGCGCGCATTTGCGCTGGCAGGCGCTGCGCGAATGCCTGGCGCTCGATACTTCGGCGGGGTTCCGCGCCCTGGCCGCCATCGCAGGCGAGGGGCACGATCCATTGCGCGATGCTGCGCTGGCGCTGCAGGCGCAATTGCTCGAACGCCATCCGCAGCTTGCGCAGCTGCTGCGCCTGACGGCACCGGCCTGATGCCGCGCGAGCTGGCCCTGGAAGACACGCAGAGCTGCACATTGGCGGAATGCTGTGCCGCGCTGGCTGAAGCGGGCTTTGCGCCGGCGGAGGAGGACAGCCTGCAGCATGCTGCGCTGTGGCTGCGGCGGCTGGGCAATAATCGCGAATTTCTGGGCGATCTCCTGCTCCGGCAGCTCAAGGCGGCGTTCGCCAGCAATGGGGCAGGCGGGGCCGGGGATGCGGGCGCCTATGGCCCGCAGGTGGTGATGCTCTCCCCCGCGCGGGGCAGCTTCTTCCTGCGCGCCAATATCTGGCCGTCCCGCTCTGAGCGCAGCCTGCGCGCCAGCGGGGGCGAGAGCTTCGTTTACGAACTGGCGCATGATCACAATTTCGATTTCCTCACCCTCGGCTATTTCGGGCCGGGCTATTGGAGCGATTATTACGAGTTCGATTATACTGCGCTGGATGGCTGGATCGGCGAACCTGCCGGGCTGCGCTTTATCGGGCGCGAGCGGCTGGGGGAGGGGCGGATGCTGCATTACCGCGCCCACCGCGATGTGCACCGCCAATTGCCGCCCGATTCGCTGTCGGTCTCGCTCAATGTGATGCATGCCGATCTGGCGCAGGGCTGGCTCGATCAATATTGCTTCGATCTGGAGAGCGGCACCCTGGCCGGGATCCTCAATCAAGGGGCGAGCGAGGCGCTGCTGCGGATCGCGGTGGGGCTGGGCAGCGGCGAGGCGCAGGATCTCGCCTGGCATTTCGCGCGGTTTCATCCCAGCGACCGCATGCGGCTGGCGGCGTGGGAGGCCCAGGCCGGGGCGCTGGCCGATGTGGCGGACCGCGATGCCCTGTGGCGTCAGGCGGAACTCGCCGGTTCGCGCATGGTCGCGCGGGAGGCTGCGGCCCGGCGCGCGGCGCTGGAAAGCTAGAACGCGCTCCCGGCCAGCGCGTCGATCGCGCCCTGCAGGATCACGGCGGCGGCATGGCTGTCGATCCGCTCGGCGCGTTTGCCCCGGCTCATGTCCTGCGCGATCATGTCGCGTTCGGCGCTGGCGGTGGACCAGCGTTCGTCCCACAGCAGAATCGGCAGGCCCAGCGGCGCGAGATTGCTTGCATAAGCGCGGCTGGCCTGGGCGCGCGGCCCCTGCGAGCCATCCATATTGAGCGGCAGGCCGATCACGATCCCGCGCACGCCGCGCTCCGCGATCAGCGCTTCCAGCTTGGCCCGGTCGGCGGTGAACTTGCCGCGCGGCAGGGTCTTGCCCGCGGTGGCGAAGGTCCAGCTGGCGTCACAAAAGGCGGTGCCGATCGTCTTGGTGCCGATGTCCAGCGCCAGCAGCGCCCCGCCTGCGGGCAGCACCGCGCGCAGTTCCGCCGCGCGGGTCGCGATCAGGGGCGGCTGGTCCACAGGCTCATCCTATGTGCCACGTCCAGCTGCAGATCCCGCCAGAACAGGGGGATGTCATAGACGTGGTAATTATTGCCGGGCAGCACCGCCGCGCCGAGATCGGGCGGGTCGCCGATCAGCAGGATGCCTCTGGCGTCGCAATGGGCGGGGACCATGCCCGGCACCAATTTGCCCGATTTGAGATCGGCATCGGGCACCAGCGTGCCGAGATTGTCTTTCGCCGGCGCCGCGCCGCCGATGGTCCAGTCGATCGGGTTGGTGCACAGGATCGGGCCGCCGGCGCGCGGCTTGCCGTCAAATGCGGGCGAACTGTCATAGCGTTTCATCAACTGGCCGGTATCAGCCGGTTCGGCAAAGCTCACCCAGCTCACGATGCAGCCCGTCTGATCGCGATTGGCGCAGGCGGGCAGGCCAAGGCGGGGCAGATCGTGATCGAGCGAGATCGGCCAGCCGATTGCATAGACCATCGCGATCCGCTTTTGCGCAGCTGTTCCGGCGATATGGCTGGCCAGCAGGCGCAGCAGATGGAGCGAGCCCTGGCTGTGCCCCGCCAGCACGATCGGCTCGTCCTGCGGCACCTGGGTGAGGAAATAGTCGAACGCCTGCTCGACATCGCGATAGGCAGCGTCGAGCGCCTGAGTGGCGCGCGGATCGTCGGTCAGGAAGGCGCCGATGGTCGCCTGGCGATAGCGCGGTGCCCAGATCTGGTCGGCCTGGTTGAACGGACTGGCGAGCCCCTTGAGAAACAGCCGCGCACGCTCCTGCGAGGCTGCATCATCGAGCGGCGCGTTCCACGCCGATTTGTCGAAATAGCTCGTGGGATGGATGAAGAACGCCGCAAAGCGCGGGACCGGCGCGGCGGCGGCGGGCGCGGGCGGCGCGGTCCCTGCGGCATAGGCCGGTTGCCAGCGGGCGGGATTGTCCGCGTGTCCGCTGGCGCTTCCGGCCATGCCTTCGCCGGGGCGCGAGAGCCACATCGCGGGATTGGCATAGGCATTGGATGCGAGCGGCTGCTGCTGGGTGAAAGCGCTGTCCGGCACGAAGGCCAGCGCTGACAGCTCATCGGACCAGATGCGCAGCGCAAAAAACGCCGCCACCACCAGAAAGGTGAGGATGGCAACGATATAAAGAAAGATTCGCGCGGCCTTCACGTCGCTTTGGCAGCCTTGCCGGGGCGCTTGGCGAGTTTGCCCAGCTCCTCACGCGCTGCACCCTGCCGGGCCGATCGCCGCTCCAGCGCGACCTTGATCATCGCCACCAGCGGATCGGCCAGCGCCAGGCCGAGAATTCCGAACAGCGCGCCCATGATCAGCTGCGCGCCCAGCACCAGCGCGGGGGCCAGATCCACGGTCTTCTTCGCGACCATCGGGACGATGATATTGCCGTCCACGGTCTGCACCACGATATAGACGATGATGCAGTAAAGCCCCATTTCGGTTCCACCCGAAAAGCCGACCAGCACCATCAGCGCGCCTGAAATCGGGGCGCCGATATTGGGCAGGAAGGCCAGCAGCCCGGTCAACAGGCCGAGCAGGGCCGCCATCGGCACGCCATAGATCGCCAGCAGCACCCCGGTGCCGACCCCTTCGACCGCCATGCCCAGCAGCCGCCCGGCCATCAGCCGCCGCAATGAATAGCCCATCAGCGCGGCGGTGCCGTGAAAATCCTCGCGCGCGCTTTCGGGCAGCATCCAGGCCACGCCGCGCTGATAAAGCCGCGGCTCGGCGGCGATATAGATCCCCAGCACCGCGATCAGGAACAGGGTGGTCAGCCCGCCAAGCACGCCGCCGACCGCCCTGGTCAGTTGCGACACGCCGCCCAGCGCCTGCTGCGCCAGCCCTTTGAAATCCTCGACATTGATATTGATGCCATTGGATTTGAGCCAGTCGAGCGCGCGCAGGGTTTGATTCTCGATCGTGCTGGGCAGTTCGGCAGCCTGCGAGGCGATCTGGCTGCCGGTGAAGAAGGCGGTCCAGATCAGGAAGGCCAGCACCGAAGCCAGCACAATGCCGACCCGCCAGCCACGCCCGATTGGCAGGATCCGGCCGAGCAGCCGTGCGCCGCCATCTATCATCGCGGCGAACACCAGCCCGCCGAATATCACCAGCAGCGGCTGGGCCATGAATATTGTCAGCACCACCAGGCTGGCGATGCCGATCCACACGATCGCGCGCTTGGCCTCCAGCCGCAGCGCCGGATCGGCTATGTCCGCGGGGCTGGCCCCGATCGGGCGCTCCTTGCCCGTTTCGGGATCGGCAGGCGGCTTATTGCCCGGCATGAGCTTGCTTTGGCACCATGATCGGCGGGCGCAGGCTGGTCCAGGCGCGGCTGCCGCGGAAGGAGGTGAACCAGGTCAGCGGATTCCAGCTGGTATCGCCATCGAGCGAGAAGGTGATGAATTCAGCCCTTCCGCCGATGCTTGACAGCGGGACCGGCCCACCCAGGCCATTGCCCAGAGGTGCGGCGGGCGCGCGGCTGTCAGCCGAATGATCGCGATTGTCGCCCATCAGGAAGACATAGCCATCGGGAATCTTGATCTCGTCATAATTGTCGAGCGGCTGCTGCATGTGATCGATGATCGTATAGGTCGCGCCATTGGGCAATGTTTCGCGATAGGCCTCAAGCTCGCACACCAGCTTGCCCGAGGGCAGGCGAACCTGCGCATCATAGCCATAGCTTGCCGGATCGCAGGGAGAATTCGTGTCGATCGGGATCTGTACCGGCGGCACGAGCGAACGCGGGACGAGCTTGCCATTGAGGATCACCCGCCCATTGACCAGGGCGATGCGATCACCCGGCAGGCCGATCACGCGCTTGATATAATCTTCGGGCCGGTCAGGCGGCACTACGATGACGATGTCGCCATATTTGGGAGTCTTGCCCGCTATGCGCCAGCTGCTGCGCGGCAGCAGGTGGAACGAGGCCGAGACCCATGACCAGCCATAGGGATATTTGCTCACCACCAGCCGGTCGCCGGTCAGCAGGGTCGGCATCATCGATTCGGAGGGAATGTAAAACGGCTTGGCGATCAGGCTGTGAAAAGCCAGCACCGCCAGCAGCATCACCGCAAGCCCGCGAATCTCCACCAGCCAATTGACCCGGGATGGCTTCTCCCCGCCGGCTTCCGCATCGCCTGCTGCCGGTTCGGCCGGAAGCGGAGCGGACTGGTCATCCGGCTTTGCCGTTCCGGGGCTCTGGGCCACAGCAGGGCTCTGGGCCGAAGCAGGGCTCTGGTCGGTCATTTCCGTCTCATCTTCATTATCGGGCATCACAATTTGCGCGCCTCTATCACGACAAAGGCCTGCGCCCATGGGTAATCATCGGTGAGCGTGAGGTGAACCACAACTTCGTGGCCCTCTGGCGTCAGCGAATCAAGCCGCGCCTGTGCCCCGCCGGCCAGCGCCAGGGTCGGCGCGCCAGAGCGGGCGTTGACCACGCCGATGTCCTTCATGAACACGCCTTGCTTGAAGCCGGTGCCGACGGCCTTGGAAAAGGCCTCCTTGGCGGCAAAACGCTTGGCGAAGGTGCCGGCGCGGGTGTGCGGGCGGCGGGCGGCCTTGGCGCGCTCCACCTCGGTGAAGACGCGCGCCTCGAATTTCTCGCCCCAGCGCTCCAGCGATGCCTCGATGCGCTGGATATTGCACAGGTCGGAACCCATCCCGATGATCATCGCGTCCGGCTCATCTGGCATCGTCCATCAATTCGCGCATCCGCCTGACGGCCGCTTCGAGCCCGGTGAAAATCGCCTCGCCGACAAGATAGTGCCCGATATTGAGTTCCGCCAGTTGCGGAATCGCGGCGACTGGCTGGACATTGGCGAAGGTCAGCCCATGGCCGGCATGCGGCTCGATCCCGTTCTTGGCCGCCAGCGCGGCCATGTCCGCCAGACGGCGCAATTCGGCTGCCTGCTGCTCGCCGCTCGCATGCGCATATTCGCCGGTATGAAATTCGACCACCGGCGCGCCAAGCCGCATCGCCGCTTCGATCTGGAGTGGTTTGGCTTCGATGAACAGGCTCACGCGGATTCCCGCGTCGAGCAGCCGGCTGACGATCGGGGCAAGCTGGTTGTGCAGCCCGGCCGCATCCAGCCCGCCTTCGGTGGTGCGTTCCTCGCGCTTTTCGGGGACGATGCAGGCGGCATGGGGCCGGTGGCGCAGCGCGATTGCCAGCATTTCCTCGGTCGCCGCCATTTCGAGATTGAGCGGCAGATCGGTCGCCGCCTGAATCCGGGCAATATCCTCGTCACGAATATGGCGCCGATCTTCGCGCAGATGCGCGGTGATGCCGTCGCCGCCGACCGCAGCCACGATCTGCGCCGCGCGGACGGGATCGGGATGATCGCCGCCGCGCGCGTTGCGGATGGTCGCGACATGATCGATATTGACGCCCAGCCTGAGGCGGGCGGGGTGCAGCTGCGACATCACCGGGCGCCCCCCGTCATTCCTTGCGGCTGCCCGGCTTTTCGACCGGGAGCGCTGCGAGTTCGGGCGGCAGCTGATCTTCTGCATAGGTCGGGATCGACAGCTCGACCAGCGCGATGAAGGGCACGCCGAAATCGGCCTTGCCGGCCGAGCGATCGACCAGCGCCGCTGCTGCGATCACCTCGCCGCCGGCAGCTTCGATCGCCGCGATAGCCTCTCGCGAAGAGAGGCCGGTGGTGACCACATCTTCGACCATCAGCACCTTTTCGCCCGGATCGAGCCGGAAGCCGCGGCGGAATTCGAAGGTGCCGCTCGGACGTTCGACGAACATCGCCTCAACTCCGAGGGCGCGGCCCATTTCATGGCCGAAAATCAACCCGCCCATCGCCGGGGAGACGACCTTGCCGATCTGCTGCCGCAATTCGCGCGGGAACTTGGCGGCGAGCGCGGCGGCCAGCTGCGAGGCACGCATCGGATCCATCAGAACCCGCGCGCACTGCAGGTATCGGGCCGTGTGCAGGCCCGAGGAAAGCTTGAAATGGCCTTCAAGCAGCGCCTCGCTGGCGCGGAACTCGGAGAGGACCTCGTCTTCTGTCATTTGCGGTCTCAATTATGCCTTGTTTCTGCGGTGTGAGAGGCCCCGATCGGTGCTTGATCACGGGGCTGTCGAAAATTATCCCTAGAAGCGCTTGAGGCAGGGGGCAAGCGCGCGTATAGGCCCGGCAAAACCAGCCCCATTCGGGGTCACAGCGGGCCTGCGCGCCCCCCTTTTTAGAACGAGCGGAAAGCGTCAGACAGATGAACTTCGGCGAGACCCTTCGCACTAGTGTGAACTTCCTCAAGGCCCTTTCGTTGGGCCTGCCCATGGCGCTGCTGCCCAAGGCGGCCTTCGCTCAGTCTGCGGCAGATGCCGCCGCTGCTCCTGCTGCGGCACCGGCAGCCGATGCCGCAAGCGGCTATGTCCCGCTCGGCCCGGAAATGATCGTCGGCCAGCCCAAGCCGGGCGGCTGGTGGCTGCAGGAACAGCATTCGCCGGTTGGCCATGACGCCGTATGGATGAATGATTACATCCTCACCCCGGTGATCATCGCGATCTGCGTGCTGGTGCTGGTGCTGCTGCTTTATGTGGTGGTGCGCTTCAACAAGCGCGCCAATCCGGTGCCCTCCAAGACCAGCCATAACACGCTGCTCGAAGTCTTGTGGACCGGCATCCCGATCGTGATCCTGGTGCTGATCGCGGTTCCCTCGCTCAATCTGCTGGCCGAACAATACAAGAGCCCGCCGAAGGATGCGCTGACCGTGAAGGCCACCGGATATCAGTGGTATTGGGGCTATACCTATCCCGACAATGGCGGGTTCGAGGTGATCTCGAACATGCTGCCGGATGAAGAAGCCGTGGCCAAGGGCCTGCCGCCGCAGCTGGCGGTGGATCATCGCATGGTGGTGCCGGTCGGTGTGCCGATCCGCCTGCAGACGACCGGCGCGGATGTGATTCACTCCTTCGCCGTGCCTTCGCTGTGGTTCAAGCTCGACGCGGTTCCCGGTCGCCTTAATGAGCGGCTGCTGCAGATCGACAAGCCGGGCATCTATTATGGCCAGTGTTCGGAACTGTGCGGCGCGCGCCATGGCTATATGCCGATCGCGATCGAAGCGCTGCCGAAGGACAAGTTCGATGCCTGGGTGCTTGCCCAGGGCGGAGAGCTGGCCGGCAAGAAGCCCGCCGATGCTGCGGCTCCTGCTGCTGCTGCGGACGCCGCTGCCCCGGCCGCTGCCCCCGCCGATGCCAAATCTCAAGAAGCCGAAGTTCCTGCGCCGGGCGCAGCCTGAACCGCCTGTCAAAGTTGTAGAAGGTCGAAAGTAACGCCATGGCCACCACTGCCGAAAGCTTCCCGATCCACGCGGACGATCACCACGACGCCGACCATAAGCCGGGCTTCTTCGCCCGCTGGTTCATGTCCACCAATCACAAGGACATCGGCACGCTCTATCTGATCTTCGCGATCATTGCGGGCATCATCGGCGGCGGTATTTCGGGCCTGATGCGCGAAGAACTGCGCCAGCCGGGGATCCAGATTCTCGGCAGCGTTGCGGCATTCCTCAATGGCGGCGCGGTCGATATGGACCAGCAGCTGCATCTGTGGAACGTGCTGATCACCGCGCACGGGCTGATCATGGTGTTCTTCATGGTGATGCCGGCGATGATCGGCGGCTTTGGCAACTGGTTCGTGCCGATCATGATCGGCGCGCCGGACATGGCCTTCCCGCGGATGAACAATATCTCATTCTGGCTCACCGTCGCGGGTTTCTGCAGTCTGATGATCTCGCCGTTCATGCCGGGCGGCACGGGCAATGGCGCGGGTGTGGGCTGGACCGTCTATGCACCGCTGTCCACCACCGGTTCGGTCGGGCCGGCGGTCGATTTCGCGATCTTCTCGCTCCATCTCGCAGGCGCCGCCTCGATCATGGGGGCGATCAATTTCATCACCACGATCTTCAACATGCGCGCACCGGGGATGACCCTGCACAAGATGCCGCTGTTCGTGTGGTCCGTGCTGGTTACCGCATTCCTGCTGCTGCTGGCGCTGCCGGTGCTGGCTGCGGCGATCACCATGCTGCTGACCGATCGCAATTTCGGCACCACCTTCTTCGATCCCGCCGGGGGCGGCGATCCGATCCTGTACCAGCATCTGTTCTGGTTCTTCGGCCATCCTGAAGTCTACATCATGATCCTGCCGGGCTTCGGCATGATCAGCCAGATCGTCTCGACCTTCTCCAAGAAGCCGGTGTTCGGCTATCTCGGCATGGCCTATGCGATGGTCGCAATCGGTGTGGTCGGCTTTGTCGTGTGGGCGCACCACATGTACACCACCGGCCTCAGCGAAGATGTGAAGATGTATTTCACCGCCGCCACCATGGTGATCGCGGTGCCGACCGGGATCAAGATCTTCAGCTGGATCGCCACGATGTGGGGCGGTTCGATCGAGTTCAAGAGCCCGATGGTCTGGGCGATGGGCTTCATCTTCCTGTTCACCGTCGGCGGCGTGACCGGCGTGGTGCTCGCCAATGGCGGGATCGACGACAATCTGCAGGATACCTATTACGTCGTCGCCCATTTCCATTATGTGCTGTCGCTCGGCGCGGTGACCTCGCTGTTTGCGGGCTTCTATTACTGGTTCCCGAAGATGAGCGGGCGGATGCATTCCGAATTCCTCGCCCATGTCCATTTCTGGATCTTCTTCGTCGGCGTGAACATGATCTTCTTCCCGATGCATTTCCTCGGGATGGACGGCATGCCGCGCCGTATTCCGGATTACACGCCTGCCTTCACCTATTGGAACAACTTCGCCACCATTGGCTATATGGTGATGGCGGTCTCGATGGTCGTGTTCTTCGCCAATCTCGTCTATGCCTTCACGGCGGGCAAGAAGGCTCCGGCCAATCCCTGGGGTGAAGGTGCGACCACGCTCGAATGGACCTTGTCGAGCCCGCCGCCGTTCCACCAGTTCGAGACCCTGCCGGTGATCGAGGACTTCCGCTCACCATTGATCGGCGGCCCAACTGCCTCCTCCCCTTCGCGCCAGGAGGGCGAGCTTTGGCGAGCTACCGCATCGGCACGACATGACCCACGGCTGCGATGCGCATTGCCGGCCGACTGGCGCGATTTTTTCGCGCTGACCAAGCCGCGCGTGATGAGCCTGGTGGTGTTCACCGGCTTGTGCGGCATGCTCGCCGCGCCCGGCCATATCCATCCCGTGCTGGGGTTCACCGCGGTGCTGTGCATCGCCCTGGGCGCTGGCGGCGCCGGGGCGATCAACCAGTGGTGGGAAGCCGATCTCGATGCGGGGATGAAGCGCACCGCCCAGCGCCCGCTGCCGCTCGGCAGGATGGACCGCACCTCGCGCGCGCGATTTCGGGATCGGCCTGTCCGCCGCCTCGGTGTTGATCATGGGCCTGGCGCTGGGCTGGCTGCCGGCGTGCGATCCTGGCGCTTTCGATCTTCTATTACACGGTGATCTACACCGTCTGGCTCAAGCCGCGCACTCCGCAGAATATCGTCATCGGGGGCGGGGCAGGTGCGTTCCCGCCGCTGATCGGCTGGGTCGCGGTTACCGGCGATATCACGCTGATGCCGGTGCTGCTGTTTGCGATCATCTTCATCTGGACCCCGCCGCATTTCTGGGCGCTGGCGCTGTTCGTGAAGTCCGATTACGCCAAGGTCGGCATTCCGATGATGCCGGTGGTTGCGGGCGAACAATCGACCCGCAGGCAGATCCTTGCCTATACGCGTGCTGCTGGTGCCGGTTTCCGCCGCGCCGTGGTTCATCGGTGGGACCGGCCCGCTCTATGGTGTCGGCGCGCTGGCCCTGTCAGGCGGTTTTCTGCTGCCTTTCGCTGCCCGTCGCCCTGCGCCAGCGCAGCGGCGACGGCGATGCGATGAAGCCCGAAAAACGGCTGTTCGCCTTTTCGGTGCTCTATCTCTTCGCTTTGTTCGGCCTGCTGGTTGCCGACCGGCTGCTGATCGATCAGGGAATTTTCGCATGAGCATGACCCCTGAAGAAATGGCCGAGTTCAAGCGCCGCCGCCGCAGCCGCAACCGCGCGCTGGGGCTGGTGCTGGCCGCTCTGGTGGTGCTGTTCTTCTTTATCTCCATCGCCCGAGATCGGGGGCTCGTGATGATCGAGAATACTGCCAGGCGGAACAGCAGCGCGTCGGGCTGATCGCGCTCGGCCTGGCGCTGGGCATGCTGGGGCTGGGCTATGCCTCGGTCCCGCTTTACCGGATCTTCTGCCAGGTCACCGGCTATGGCGGCACCCCGCAGATCGCCAGCGCGGCGGAGGCTGCGGCGGTGAAGGCCAGCGAGCGAATCGATCTCGATCCGGTTTGACGGCAATGTCGCGCCCGATGTGCCGTGGAAATTCCGGCCGGAGCAAAACACCCAGACGGTCAGGCTGGGCGAGCGCAACATGGCCTTCTTCATCGCCCGCAATGACAGCGACAAGCCGATTACCGGCCAGGCGAGCTACAATATCGAGCCGGAGCAGACCGGCGGTCTATTTCAACAAGATCCAGTGCTTCTGCTTCACCCAGCAGACGCTGCAGCCGCATCAGGAAGTGCGCATGCCGGTAACCTATTACGTTGACCCGGAGATCCTCAAGGACGACAACGCGAAGGACGTCCAGCAGATCACTTTGAGCTACACATTCCACAGGCTGGACGACCCTCAGAGCTAAGCTCTGGACCACGGGCGATCAGCAGATTAAGGGGCGCTCTGAGAGCGTCAACAGGGCGCATCGCGCAGACCAATCAGGAAGCGAATCCATGGCCGGCACCAAGAACCACGATTACCACATTCTGCCACCCGACATCTGGCCGCTGATCGGCGCCATGTCGGGCCTCACCTTTACCACGGGCATGGTGCTGTTCATGCATTCCATGGCCGGCTGGCATATGGTGCTGGGGCTGGGCGTTGCCGGATTGATCGCAACCTTTTTCAGCTGGTTTTCCAACATCGTGAAGGAAGCGCGGGAAGGCTATCACACCCCGGTCGTGCAGCTGCACCTGCGCTATGGCATGATCCTGTTCATCGCTTCGGAAGTGATGTTCTTCGTCGGCTGGTTCTGGAGCTGGTTCGACTTCTCGCTGTTCCCCAGCACGATTTCGGAAGTTGTCGGCGGGCAATGGCCGCCCAAGGCGATCGAAGCGGTGATGGATCCCTTCGCGCTGCCGCTGCTCAACACGCTGATCCTGCTGTGTTCGGGCACCACGGTCACCTGGGCGCATCACTGCCTGATCCATGGCGATCGGGATGGGCTCAAAAAGGGCCTGTGGATGACGATTGCGCTCGGCGTGCTGTTCTCCAGCATCCAGGCCTATGAATATGCCCATGCGCCGTTTGCCTTCGGCGAAAACACCTATGGCTCGGCCTTCTATATGGCGACCGGCTTCCACGGGTTCCACGTGCTGGTCGGCTCGATCTTCCTCACCGTGTGCCTGATCCGCGCCTATCGCGGGCGATTTCACGCCCAAGCAGCATTTCGGCTTTGAAGCGGCCGCCTGGTATTGGCACTTCGTCGATGTGGTGTGGCTGTTCCTGTTTGCCGTCGTCTATGTCTGGGGCGGCTGGGGTGCGCAGTACCACTGAGCAAGCCCTCGATGTCTGAGGACACACCAATTCCAGAAGGGCAGCCCGCCGCCGCGCAGGCTGCCCTTTTTGGCCTGTGCCCGCAATGCGGCGGCAAGACGCTGTTCAGGGGCGTGGCGCAATTCGCGCCCAAATGCAGCGCCTGCGGGCTCGATTTTTCCGCTTTCAATGTGGGCGATGGGCCTGCCGCTTTCCTCACCCTGATCATCGGCGCGGTGGTGGTGATCCTGGCGCTGTGGCTCAATTTCACGCTCCACCCGCCGCTGTGGGTGCATGCGCTGATCTGGCTTCCGGTTATCCTGCTGTCGGTGATGGGCGGCTTGCGGGTCAGCAAGGCGTGGCTGCTGCAGGCCGAATATTGGCGCAAGGCCAAGGAAGCCGGCCATGCCGATATCGAACGGGACGAGAGGTGATCCGGCGGTTGCCGATCGTGGCGACGCTGGTGGTGCTGCTGGCGGTCGGGTTGATGATCGGGCTGGGCATCTGGCAATTGCAGCGCCTGCAGTGGAAAGAGGCGCTGCTGGCGCATTACCAGCAGGCCGAAGCGATATCGGCCGACGCCAAATGGCCGCTGACCAGGCAGGATGTCGAGCAGGTGCTCTACCGCCATTCCACGCTGCGCTGTGAGCGCGTGCTGGCAATCGAGGCGATGTCCGGCCGCAATGCCAGCGACCAACCGGGCTGGGCGCATGTCGCCCGCTGCAAGATCGACGGTGCGGGCGCTGCGGATGTCGTGCTCGGCTGGTCGAACCAGCCCAATGCCGTTGCGTGGAGCGGGGGCGTGGTTTCCGGGATAATCGGGCCGGGGCGTAATGGCGAAGCGCGGCTGATCGCGTCCCCGCCGCTGGCCGGGCTGGCCGCCAATGCTGCGCCGGACCCCAAGGATATTCCCAACAACCACCTGTCCTATGCGGTGCAATGGTTCCTCTTCGCAGCCACCGCATTGGTGATCTATGCATTGGCGCTGAGGAAGCGGCTGCGGGCCGAGTGAAGGGCTGGTCCTGCATCTTCTCCGGCGGGGGGCTGCGCAGGCTTTCCTTTGCCGGCCAAGGCCGCTAACGCGCGCGCCATGCTTTATGTCTCTACCCGTGGCAGCGCCCCGGCGCTCGATTTCGAAGGCGTTACCCTCGCCGGGCTCGCCTCTGACGGCGGGCTGTATCTCCCCGCCGAATGGCCGCGCTTTACCGAGGCCGAGATCGCCGCGCTGGCCGGGCTGCCCTATGCCGAGCTGGCGGTGAAGGTGATGCTGCCCTTCGTCGGTGACAGCCTGACCGAAGATCAGCTGCGCGATCTGTGCCACCGCGCCTATGGCCGCTTTGCCCATGCGGCGGTGACCCCGCTGGTCCAGTTCGACCAGCAGCAGTGGCTGCTCGAACTGTTCCACGGGCCGACGCTGGCGTTCAAGGATGTCGCGCTGCAATTGCTCGGGCGGCTGTTCGAGACCTTCCTTGCGCGCGGCAATGACCGGCTGACGATCGTCGGCGCGACGTCGGGCGACACCGGCTCGGCCGCGATCGACGCGGTTGCCGGGCGCGAGAATATCGACATCTTCATGCTCCATCCCAAGGGCCGGGTCAGCGATGTCCAGCGCCGCCAGATGACCACGGTGCTGGCGCCCAATGTCTATAATATCGCGATCGATGGCAGCTTCGACGATGCCCAGGCGATGGTGAAGCGCATGTTCGGCGATCCGGCGATGACCGGGCGGTTCCACATCAGCGCGGTCAATTCGATCAACTGGGCGCGGCTGATGGCGCAGGTGGTGTATTATTTCGCCGGCGGCGCTGCAATTGGGCGCGCCCCGGCGCAAGGTGGCCTTCAGCGTTCCGACCGGCAATTTCGGCGATGTCTTTGCCGGCTATGTCGCGGCGCAAGATGGGCCTGCCGATCGAGCGGCTGATCGTGGCGACCAATGTCAACGATATCCTCCACCGCGCGCATGTCGGACGGGCGATTATTCGGCCGGAACGGTCACCCCCACCGCCGCGCCTTCGATGGATATCCAGGTCAGCTCGAATTTCGAGCGGCTGCTGTTCGATTGCGGCGGGCGCGACGGGCTGGCGCTGGCCGAGCAGATGCGCGGTTTCGAGGCGACCAAGGCGATGCGGCTGACCAATGCGCAGCGCGAGGGCGCGGCGGCGCTGTTCACCAGCGCGCGCGCCGATGCCGATGATATGGCGCAGGCGATGCGCTGGGCGGCGGAGCGCTGCGGCGAGATCATCGATCCGCACACCGCCATCGGCGCTGCATGCCGCGCGCGCTGGCGCAGATCGATCCCGCGATACCGATCGTGACGCTGGCAACTGCCCATCCGGCCAAGTTCCCCGATGCGGTCGAGCGCGCCACCGGCACCAGCGCCGACGCTGCCCGCGCGGGTCGGCGATCTGTTCGAGCGCGAGGAGCGCTTTGTCGAACTGCCCGGCGAGCTATGACGCGATTGCCGCCTATGTTGCGGAGCACGCGGTTCCGAACCGCTGATGGCGCAGCTTGCGATCCAGCCAGCCTTGCTGACAGGCGAAGGCTGGGCCGATTACGGGCTGGTCGACAGCGGCCATGGGCGCAAGCTCGAACGTTATGGCGACTATCGCTTCATCCGGCCCGAACCCCAGGCGCTGTGGGCGCCGCGGCTCGATCAGTGGGATGCGCATGGCGAATTCGTGCCCGGTTCGGACGAGGATGGCGGCGGGCGCTGGCACTTCGCCCAGCGGGTTCCGCAGCGACGGCTGGCCGCTGGCCTGGAACGAGGTGGCGTTCACCGCCCAATGCACGCCGTTCCGCCATCTCGGCTTCTTTCCCGACATGGCGCCGGTGTGGGACTGGATGCGCGGGCAGCTGGCCGGCAAGCCAGAGGCGCAGACGCTCAACCTGTTCGGCTATACCGGGGTCGGCACGCTGGCGCTGAGCCACTGCGGCCCGGTGACCCATGTCGATGCGAGCAAGAAATCGGTCGCCCAGGCGCGCGAGAATGCCGGCTTTGGCGGGCATGGAATCCCGCCCGATCCGCTGGCTGGTCGACGATGCGGCCAAGTTCGCCGCGCGCGAGGTGCGGCGCGGCAAGCGCTATGACGGGATCATCCTCGATCCGCCGAAATTCGGGCGCGGACCCGATGGCGAGGTCTGGCGGCTGGAGGAGGGCCTGCCCGGGCTGGTCGGCGATTGCCGCCAGTTGCTCGATGCCGAAAGCCGGTTTCTGTTCCTCACCGTCTATGCGGTGCGGATGTCCAGCCTGGCGCTGGCCGGGTTGCTGGAAGAACAATTCGCCGGGCTTGCCGGGCACGATCGAGCATGGCGATCTGGCGGTGCGCGAAGAGGGCGAGGGCGCCCGACTGCTGCCCACCGCGATCTTCGCGCGCTGGACTAACCCGGGTGAAGTGCCAAGGGCGGCACATTCCAGGCAGGACAAATGATGGCCGACAGCCTCTATCTTGAAGTCGCCGATTTCGAACATGACGTGCTCACCGGGATCTATTCCGAGGAGACCGGCAAGCCGCAGCCGCTGCGCTTTACCGTGCGGGTCAAGCTCAAGGCGGCCGAACGCTACGAGGCCGGACACGCATCTCGATGCCAGCCTCAATTACATGGACCTGAAGTTCGCGGCGTCGCAGGCGCTGGGCAGCGCCACCCATTTCAAGCTGATCGAAGCGGTTGCCGAACATATCTGCGATACCCTGTTCCTGCGCGACAAGCGGGTCGAGGAAGTCACGGTCAAGATCGTCAAGCTGGCGCTGAGCGAGGCCGGACGAGCAGATCGGCATCACCCTGACCAGGCAGCGGCGCTGACGTGATGCAGGCGGTGCTGCGGATCGACAGCCTGCCCGATGCGGCGCTGGAAGCGGCTGCCGCCTTCCATGCGCCGGCACCTGCCTGCGGCATGCGCCGCGCTGGCCGGCGATGCCGATGCGCTGGCGCTGGTGTTTCCGGCGGCGGAGTATGATCATGCCGGCTGGCGCAAGGCCGCGGTGGCCGATCTTGCGCGCCAATCCGCGCCCAAGCGGGTCAATGGCATAAGCGGCAATGACGAGGCAGCGATCGCGGCCACGCTCACCTGGCTCGGCAGTGCAGCGGGCATCACCGGGCAATTGCTGATGGTCGATGGACACGGCGCGGGTAATTCGCAGATTTGATGCTATATGAACCCCGTGAGCATTTCTTCTGCCCCTTCCGTGGCCAATCCGCTGGTCGACGCCTTCAACCGGCGGATCACCTATCTGCGCCTGTCGGTGACCGATCGCTGCGATCTGCGCTGCAGCTATTGCATGCCGGAAAAGATGGTGTTCCTCCCGCGCAAGGAGGTGCTCAGCCTTGAAGAACTGCACAAGCTAGCGCTGGGCTTTATCGAGCGCGGCATCACCAAGATCCGCCTGACCGGGGGCGAACCGCTGGTGCGGCGCGATTTGATCGAACTGGTGCGGGCGCTGGGCCGCAAGGTGGGCGACGGGCTCGATGAGCTGACCCTCACCACCAATGGCACCCAGCTCGAACATTTTGCCGGCGATCTGGCCGATGCCGGTATCCGGCGGATCAATGTTTCGCTCGATACGATGGACAGCGCCTTGTTCGAGCAGCTTTCGCGCCGCGACCGGCTCAATCACGTGCTGCGCGGGATCGCCGCCGCGCGCGAGGCCGGGCTCAAGGTCAAGCTCAATACCGTCGCGCTCAAGGGCCTCAACCAGGCGGAAATCCCGTTTCTGATCGAATGGGCGCATGCCCAGGGCCATGAGCTGACCCTGATCGAGGTGATGCCGCTGGGCGAGGTGGAGCAGGATCGGATCGATCATTATCTGCCGCTGACCGTGGTGCGCGACGAGCTGGAGCAGCGCTGGACGCTGACCCCGTCCGATGCGCGCAGCGGCGGCCCGGCGCGCTATGTCGATGTGGCCGAAACCGGGGGCCGAATCGGGTTCATCACCCCACTGACCAACAATTTCTGCGAAGGCTGCAACCGCATCCGCGTCACCGCCACCGGCCAGCTCTATGCCTGCCTCGGCGGCTCGCAGCAGGTCGATCTGCGCGCCGCGCTGCGATCGGATGAGCCCGAGGCGCGGCTTACCGAGGCACTCGATCTGGCGATGCGGATCAAGCCCGAGCGGCATAATTTCCAGATCGAGCGCGGCGCTGCGCCGAACCAGCCACGCCATATGTCGCTCACCGGGGGCTGACCCGGTGGCGGGCAAGATCGTGTTTCTGGGCAAGCTGGCCGATCTGGCCGGCGCAGGCGAGCGGTTGGTCGCCATCCCCCCCGATGCGCCGCTCGATTGGGCCGCGCTGCTTGACCTGCTCGAACCCGAGCTTGCAGCAGCGGTGCAGGGCGACAAGGTGCGCCTTGCGGTCAATGGCGCGCTGCTGGCCGACAAGACCGCGCTCCAGGCCGTTGCGGGCGACGAGATCGCGCTGCTCCCGCCCGTCAGCGGGGGCTAGGGCGGTGAAGGAGATCCGCCTGCTGGATCAGGCCTTTCAGCCGGGCGCCGTTGTGGCGAATTTCACCAATGCCCATCCCGGGCTGGGCGGGGTCTGCACCTTTGTCGGCGAAGTGCGCAGCGATGAAGGGGTCGAGGCGCTCGAGCTGTCGCATTATGAGCCGCTGACCCTGGCGGGAATGGATCAGCTGGCCGATGCGGCGCTGGCCCGATTCGATCTGATGGGCATCCTGATCCTCCACCGGGTCGGGGTGATGCGGCCGGGCGAGCCGATCGTGTGCGTCTCAGCCTGTGCGCATCACCGCCGCGGTGCGATCGATGCAGTGGATTTCGCGATGGATCATCTCAAGAGCGATGCCTGGTTCTGGAAGCGCGAGCGGCGCGCCGATGGCTGGCACTGGATCGAACCGCGCGCCGCAGATCATGCCGATCTCGCCCGCTGGAGCCGGTGACAGGCCCGCTCAGCTGGCCGGGGTACCGCCCAATTGATCGACCAGCTGATCTTCCGCTGATGCAAGCGATTCGACTTCGGCGCGGGCCTGCTCGATTTCAGTGGTAACGCTCGCCTCGCCCTGGGCGGCGACGAACAGCAGATCGAGCTCGGTAAGCGGCACCATGGTCTGGCTGCGGGCCGCGGCAAGATCGCCCAGCGCAATCTGTGCGACAGCCCATTGTTCGCTGCCCACAGCGGCCCCGCGCGCCGCCGCTGCGGGTGCGCGGGCACGTTCGGCAAGGCCAAGAAAGCGCTTGTGCGCGGCCTGGGCATCGGCGCGCAGCTGATCGATCCGGCCCAGCACCTGCGGGCTTTGCGCGGGCGGCACATAGGGTTCGGCGGCAACCGGATCGAACACCCCGGTCACCCGCTCGGCATCGCGGATCGAAAGCGAGGGATAGAGGTCCTGATCCTTCGCGCAGCCGGAAATGCCGGCGGCAAGGGTGAGGAGCAGGAGCGGGGCGAGCGGGCGAAAGTGCATTGCCCACGCCATAGCACGGCACCAAAAGCTTTCCAGTGCACCTTTCCTGAAGGTTACGAAAAGCATGGCTGCGGCGTTGACAGGAAGGGGCGGTTCCACTAACGGCACCCATCTTTCCGGCGCCTAAAAAGGGCGTCCGGCGCGTCGTCCGCGGTTCGCATGTCGGGCCAAGGCGGGGCGGCACAGCAGTAGAATGGATGCAAGTAAGATGTTCGCAGTAGTGCGCACGGGCGGCAAGCAATATCGGGTTGCCGCCGGAGACAAGATCGCGGTCGAAAAGCTCGCTGGTGAAGCCGGCGAAACTATCGTGCTGGGCGATGTCCTCCTCGCAGGGGACGATGGGGCTCTGGCTGACGCCGGCAAGGTTACGGTGTCGGCCGAAATCATTGCCCAGGCGAAGAGCGAGAAGGTCTTCGTTTTCAAGAAGCGCCGCCGCCACAATTACCGCCGCCGCGCGGGCCACCGCCAGCAGATGACCCTGCTGCGCATTCTTTCGGTCGGTGAGGGCAAGGCTCCTGCCGCCAAGAAGGCTGCAGAGCCCAAGGCGGAAGCCGCTCCCAAGGCAGCAGCTGCGCCCAAGGCTGAAGCTGCGCCCAAGGCAGCAGCGCCCGCCGCGAAGAAGGCTCCGGCCAAGAAGGCTGCCAAGCCTTCGACCGAAGCCAAGAAATAAGCCGAAGACGGAGTAAAGCGAGATGGCACATAAGAAAGCAGGCGGTTCGTCGCGCAACGGTCGTGATTCTGCCGGTCGTCGCCTCGGCGTGAAGAAGTTTGGCGGCCAGGAAGTGATTGGCGGCAACATCATCATCCGCCAGCGCGGAACGCGCGTCTATCCGGGCACCAATGTCGGCATTGGCAAGGATCACACCCTGTTTGCGCTCGCCGCAGGCCGCGTGCGTTTCCATGACGGCAAGCTCGGCCGCAAATATGTGTCGGTCGACATGATGGCGCAAGCCGCGGAATAATCGGACGGTTCACCATATAGGGCCGTCCTACGGGATGGCCCCGCCGAATTTTCATTCGGCAGTCAGAGGGAGAGGGGCCCAGCCCGTCTCCCTCTTTTCACGTCTCCCTCGGAACCATTCGCCGATTAGCTCGTGCTTTCGGCAGTAGAACTGTCACTTTCTGCGATCAGTGGGGTGTGGCGGCGCGAGAGGAGAAGGCCATGTTCCATCGTAGCGAAAGATTGTTGCTCCGGCCCGGCTGGATCGAGGATGCTGGCGAATTGACCGCGCGGATCGCGGATGAGCGGATCATCCGCAACCTCGCGCGCGCGCCATGGCCCTATAGCCAACAGGATGCGACCGGTTGGCTGACCCGCCAGAGCGAGCCGATGATGCCATCCCTGCTGCTGACCCTTCCCAGCGCGCAGCATGCGCCGATCGTCGGCGGATGCGGACTGCACGAGGGCGAGCGTGGCGCAGAGATCGGCTATTGGATCGCGCGTGAATGGTGGGGCAAGGGCTTCGCCACCGAAGCGGCGCGGGCGGTGCTGTCCATCGCCAGGGCGCTGGGGCACCGGCAGATCTTCGCCTGCCACGCCTTTGACAACCCGGCATCGGGCCGGGTGCTGCGCAAGGCCGGCTTCGTGCCCACCGGGGCGACGCGCAGCTATCACAGCCTCGGCCGCGGGGTAGAGATTGCGGCACCTGAATATGTCACGGATCTTGGTGTGGCGATGGGCGATGATGGCCCTTCCGCGATGCCGCAGGCGGCCTGACCCCCTCTCGCTTGCGGGAGGGGGTTTTCGCACCCTGGGTGCGAGCGCTCAGCCCGCCGCTTTGGCCGGCATGACCGCGTCGGGGAACTCGCTGTCGTAAAGTTGGACCAGCACCCGGTCATCGGTGTTCCAGGGGTGGAATCCGGGCAGGAAGAAGGCCAGCCAGGCGGGAAAAATTGCGCGCAATACGCCGGGCTTGCCCAGCAGATATTTGGCCAGCCGCCATTTCCACTTCCAGCCGGTCAGACCATCCTGCGCAAGCAGGTCAAGCGTGTCTGTGATCCGTCCGCGCACAAAATTGCGTGAGGCTAAATAAGCCATCAGCGATCGCACCGACCAGCGCTTCCATCTGCCCCAGTCACGGGTTGCATGCAGCCAGGTGTCATAGGCGACGCCCTTGTGTTCGATTTCCTCGATTGCATGCCAGCGCCAGATTTCGGCGCATTCCGGCTGGGCATTGGCATAGTGATCAAGATTGGACAGGGTGTGATGCGCCATGATCGCGGTCAGATGTTCAAGCGCGATCGATGCGCCGAGATTCGCGATTGAGGAGCGGGTCTTGGTTGCCGATACATTTTCTTCGAGGCGGCGCTCGATCCCCGAAATATCATAGCCCGAATCGATGATCATGCGATTGAACGCGACATGTTCGCGGGTGTGGTTGATTTCCTGTTTGACGAAGGCGCGGATTTCCGCGTCCAGCTTGGACGGCGCGCCTTCGCGATGGGCCTTCACATGTTCGATGAAAAAGGTTTCGCCCTTGGGGAAGGCGATCGACAGCGTGTTGTGCCACGCAGTCGCCACCGGATCGCCGTTCAACCACCAGCGTTCCGCCCGCGTCTTGCGGGCGAATCGCCGATCACGCGGCTTGATCGCGAGATCCCAGGATGCAGACCCCTCCTTGCCGAGTGGTGTCGCAGCCTCTAGGTCGAATTTAAATTGTGCCGACATGGCAAGACTATCCCTGAAATTGCTTACCTTTATGTCAACACGCAAGAGACTTTCTCCCTCAGCAAGCAGGCAGGCCGCGCTGGAAGCCGCGCGCGTGCAATTGATCGAGGCCGGGCCGCAAAGCGTGACGCTGAAGGCCGTCTCCGCCCGGATCGGCCGGACCCACGCCAATCTGCTGCATCATTTCGGTTCGGCTGCCGGATTGCAGCGCGAACTGGGCGCATTTCTCGCCCATTCGGTGTGCCAGACGATTGCCGGCGCCGTGCGCGCGACTCGGCGGGGCGAGGGCAGCCCGCGCGAGGTGGTGGATCTGACCTTTGACGCCTTCGACAAGGGCGGGGCCGGTGCGCTGGCCAGCTGGATGCTCGCATCGGGCAATGAGGATGCGCTCGATCCGGTGATCGAGGCGATTCACCGGCTGGTCGACGAATTATCCGCCGAAGAGGCGAGCGTGGAAGATTCGCTCGCGATGCATCAGATGACGCTCACCATGGTGCTGCTGGCGCTGGGTGATGCGCTGATGGGCGAACGCATGGCCGCCTCGCTCGGCCTGCCGCGCAGCGCCGCGCGCGAACATGCCGAAAGCCTGCTTGTCGCAGCGGTGAACCGCCACGCGGGCCTCGCGGCGATTTAGCTTTCGCTATCCCCGGCGGCGATGGCCTGCGCCTGCCATGCAGGGGCCAGCGCGGGATCGATATCGCCGATCCGCAGATGGTCCACCGCCAGGCCGAGCTCGGGATATTCCACCCTGCGCCGCGCCGCATCCGACCGCGCGAGCGGCACCACCACCAGCCGGCGATTGACCTTCTGGCGCCAGTTCATCCGGGCGGTGTTTTCCTGCCCGACATAGCAGCCCTTGGAAAAGCTCACCCCGGCAAGTTCGGCGGCATTGGTTTCAAGCCACAGGATGTCACCCAGCTCGGCCTGGCCTTCGGCCACGCCCAAGGCCAGCCGGTGCGCGAGCCAGGCCGCATCGGCGCTGTCCTCCGCCCCGGCCACAGGGGCGATCCAGCGGCGTCCAAGCGCGGACAGGCGCGGATCGGGCACTCCGGCATCGCCCGCTGCGGCCCAATGGACCGCCAATGTATCATCCCGGGCGATCGATAGCTTGCGCCGCAGGCGATAGAGCGAAAGCCGGCGGATGAGATCCTCCGCCGCCGCTGCTTCGCAATCGAGCAGCAGGCTGGTTCCATCGGGCCAGACCAGAAAATCGAACAGCGCCTTGCCCTGCGCGGTCAGCAGACCAGACCAGACCGGCAGTTGCCCGGTTACATCCTGGGTGACGAGCCCCTGGAGGAATCCGGCTGCGTCCTCGTCCTCGCACAGCGGAGAAAGGCGGATCAGAGCGCGCGAAAGCAGGCGTGTGGCAACCATGGTTACAATGTGGTCCGGCCTGGTCGATAGTCAATGCCGCGCGACCGGGCGAGCGCCGAAGAATTGCAGATTGCGCCCAAACTCAATCATTTGCCGCAGGCGGTTTGGGAATTTGTTGCAGGCGGCGTAGACTGTCGCGGCGCTGAAATGCTCGGCTGCTATCGGGCCAGGAGGAAAAAGTTACTTTTCTTCAACCACATCTGATAACTTTGGCGTGATCCCGAGCGGATATCCTGTAGCATGCTAAGAAAGGCGAAGTTGGAACAAACCAACTCATCCAAGATTGGTATAAGGTCACTTATGTAGGGGACGCTATAGTGAGCGAGACAGATATCGACGATGACGGAGTGGAATCCGATCGGCGCAGAGACAATCGCACCACCGCCGTCTATCGGCCGGTTCTGCTCGAGACGGAAGGGTTCCAGGGATTCTGTCTCCTGCGCAACCTTTCGACCAGCGGACTCATGGGCATTGCCTATGCGCAATTTGCCGAAGGCGAAGCGGTGAGCGTGCAATTCATGCCCGGCCATGTGGTGTCAGGCACGATCGTGTGGTCCCGCGAAGGGCGGATCGGGGTCGAATTCGATGAGGAGATCGATCTGGTCGCCTCGCTCAAGAATATGGGCAGCACCTTCATCGAAAATGGGCTCAATCGCGGCCCGCGTCTCCAGATCGATTGCGAAGGTGAGGCGATCCTGGGCAATGCGCGGTGGAAGATCCGGGTGCAGGATATTTCGCAGAAGGGCATCAAGACCGTGCTTCCCTCTGTTCGCCCGGGGGACGAGCTGGTGATCGCGCTGCCCGGCCTGGAGCCGCGCAAGGCGATTGTGCGCTGGTCGCAGAACAATATTGCCGGTCTCAATTTCGTGCGCCCGATCGCCTTTGAGGAGCTTGCCCGCTGGGTGATCGACCTTCAGGCGGGGCTGGACCGGAGCAATCGCATCGCTGCCGGGCCAGCCGCATAGGATTGGGCCGCATAGGATCGGGCCGCAAAGGATCAGGCGGCCTAGGTCTCGGCTGCCTGATCTTGCGCCGGGGCTGAAGCCTGGAGGCAGGCCGCCTGGCCGCGGATCGTGCCATCTGCGTCCAGCAGGTTCCACACCGTGGCCTGATCGACATGGAAGCGCCTGCCGCTGGCGGAGACGCGCATTCCGGAATAATCGGAGATGAAGCCGCTGTCCCGCACGCGCTCCATCAGCCGCGCGCGTTCGGCGCGGGCGAGCGGTTCGGCGGACAGGCGCGAGGGCAGGCGGATAAAGTCCTGCGCCGCATATTCGAAAATGCTGAGCGCGGCGCGATTGCCATAGAAGAACACGGGATCATCCTGCGTCCCATGGGCCAGCACCGGTGCGGGCATGCTCCACAGCGCCGCAAGCGGATCGCAATCCCCGCCGATCAGCGGGTTTCTGGTCAGCCGCAGATGGCTTTGCGCGATCAGCGCGATCCGCTCTGCCCCGCCATGCGCCTCGATGATCGCCCGTTCCGCATCCCAGTCACGCTCTGCCGTCATGCGATGGGCGCTAGCCCAAAGGCGCCTGAAACGATAGGGGGGCGGCATGTCTGAACCCACCAGCCTGACCATCCGCCGCCCCGACGACTGGCATGTCCATCTGCGTGACGGCGCGGTGATGGAAGGGGTGCTGCCGTTTACCGCGCGGCAATTTGCCCGGGCGATCGTGATGCCCAATCTTTCACCGCCGGTGATCAGCCTGGCCGATGCCAATGCCTATCGCGCGCGAATCCTGGCGGCATTGCCCCAGGGCATGGATTTCACGCCGCTGATGACCGCCTATCTGACCGACGCGAGCGCCCCGGATGTGCTGGCGCGCGGCCATCAAGAAGGCGTGTTCACCGCGGCCAAGCTCTATCCCGCCCATGCCACCACCGGTTCCGCCCATGGGGTGACCGAGATTGCCCGGATCGTCCCCGCGCTTGAGCGGATGCAGGCGATCGGCATGCCGCTGCTGATTCACGGCGAGGTGACCGATGCCGAGGTCGACATCTTCGATCGCGAGGCGGTGTTTATCGAACGGGTGCTGGTGCCGCTGGTGCGGGATTTCCCCGGGCTGAAGATCGTGTTCGAGCATATCACCACCCGGGATGCGGTGGATTTCGTCGAAAGCGCCGGGCCCCTGATCGCGGCGACGATTACCCCGCAGCATCTCCAGATCAATCGCAATGCGATGCTGGTGGGCGGGATTCGCCCGCATGCCTATTGCCTGCCGGTTGCCAAGCGCGAGGTGCACCGTCTGGCGCTGCGGCGGGCGGCGACGTCTGGCTCGACCCGCTATTTCCTCGGCACCGACAGCGCCCCCCATGCGGTCAGCGCCAAGGAGAATGCCTGCGGCTGCGCGGGGCTGTTCAACGCGCCCTATGCGCTGGAAAGCTATGCTGCGGTGTTCGAAGAGGAGCGCAAGCTGGAGAATTTCGAAGGCTTTGCCTCGGAAAACGGCCCCAATTTCTATGGCTTGCCGCTCAACGACGGGACGGTGACGCTGGAGAAGGTGCCGCATGAGGTGCCCGGCCGGATCGAGGCCAATGGCACCCCGATCGTGCCGTTCCATGCCGGCGAGACGCTCGGCTGGAAATTCCGGGGCTGAAGCTCAGGCCGCCGCAGCCTGGGGCTTGCTGCGGAACAGATCCCACACGAACAGGGCCATGGCCGCCCAGATCATCACGAAGCAGCCGAGCTGCGCCGGCTTGAGCTCCTCGTGGAACCAGAACAGGCCGAGCAGAAACACGATTGTGGGCGAGAGGAACTGCAGGAACCCCATCACCGTATAATCCATCCGGCGCGCGGCTGTGGCGAACAGGGTCAGCGGGATCGCGGTCATCGCCCCGCCCAGCATGATCGCCAGGGTCAGGCCGGGGGTCTGCCCCATGGACGAGCCGCCCGGCTGAAGCGCATACCAGCCTGCTACCCCGATCGCGGGAAGATAGAGCAGCAGGGTTTCAACCGTCATTCCGGTGAGTGAGCCGACCCGCACCAGTTTGCGCACCAGCCCATAGATGCCGAAGCTGGTCGCCAGCGAGAGGCTGAACAGCAGGGTGTTCAGCGCATCGGCGGCCAGCACCCCGACCCCGATCGCCGCCAGGGCCACCGCCGCCCATTGCAAGGGCGCGAGTCGCTCCTTGAGCACCACCAGACCCAGCAGCATCATCAGCAGCGGCAGGATATAATAGCCCAGGCTGGCGGCATAGATATGGTCGGTCTGGATCGCGATCACATAGAGCACCCAATTGAAGCCGATCATCGCCGCGCTGGCGAGCAGCGCCAGCACTGCTCGCGGGCTGGCAAAGGCCTGGCGCAGTTCCGCCCATTGTCCACGCCAGGCCAGCGCGGCGAGGCACAGGGGCAAGGTGAAGATGATCCGCCAGGCCACGAATTCGAACGGCGGGACAGCATGCACCAGCACCAGATAGAGCGGCATCACGCCCCAGATCGCGTGGGCGGCCAGGGCATGGGCCAGCCCGTCGATCCTGCGGTGATGGAACTCTTGCGGCATCGGAATGGGTTTGCCTGTTCTGGTTTGAGCGGTGGATTAGGGCGCGCTGGAGTGCGCGGCAAGCGCCGCTTTGAAACCAAGGATTGACCATCGCCATTTTGTTGCCTGCCGTTCAGGAACGGGGGATTAGCACCTTAGGCGAGCTGCGGCGCAAGCGGCGGCTAATTGAAGGAAACATGCCCCACCGATCGAATTCGGGGCCGGACGTCTCCCATCTCCTGGCTGGCCCCAGGCGCCGGGCGTGATTCCCTCAGGCCTAGTGAGAGGCGCTCTCCCGGTCCGCATGAGCCGGGCAGGGCGCCTTTCCAGTTTGGCGGAACGGCCAATTTTGCGGAACGGCCAATTTCGCGGAGAGCCAATGTGCCTAAACGCCAATCTGCATAAAGATTTGCCCGGCCGGCTTTCCCGCAGCGGGACAGGCCCCGCAAATGCGCTCCCGCGCGGGCCAGGACGCGCTAAATCGGCCATTAACCCATTTCGCGGAGAATATAGCGATGGCCCGCCGATTGAACCTTGCCGTTTTCGTGCTTACCCCTGCCTTGCTGCTCGCCGCCTGCGGCTCTGGCGATGGCAAGCAGAATGCCGCCAAGCCGGGCAGCAGCGATGGCGAACTTAGCGCCGCGCTGGGCGATGAGATCATGGTCGATCCTGATCTTGCGGCACAGAATCAGGCCAATTCCGCCGTTGCCGCCAATGGTGCCGACGGCAAGCTGCCGCCCGAATTGATGAGCCGCGACGCGATCGACCGCGCGCGCAGCGCGGCGCTGGATCTGGTGGGCGGGCCGGACAAGATGCGCAAAGCCCCCGCCGCGGTTGCCGTGACGGGCAAGCTGCCGGACAGCGCGGCGCTGGCCGTCGCCAGCCGCGCCGCCGCATCGCCGGGCGGCAATGTCAATTGCGCCGACCAGGCCAATTACACGATGCAATGGGCGGCCAAGCTGCCTGCGGCCTTCCCGGTCTATCCCCAGGGATCGGTGCAGGAAGCGGCCGGGACCGACGAGGGTGCCTGCGCCTTGCGGGTGGTCAATTATCTCACCGCCGTGCCGCTGGGCGAGGTGATCGATTTCTACTACACCCGCGCCACCGGCGCCGGATTCACCGCCCAGCGGGTCAAGCAGGACGGTGATGATGTGCTGGGCGGGAGCAAGGGCCAGGCGTCCTTCGTGGTCTATGCCAGGCCGGCGGCCTCGGGCGGAACCGAGGTCGATCTTATCACCCACGGCGGATGATCGGGGCTGGGGGAAAGCCCAGGCCGCCCCGCTGGCCTGTCAGGAAAGGCGGAAGCCCACGCCCACGCTGGCGCGCGGCTGATCCATTTCGCTGCTGGTGACCGGATAGGCGCAGTAATCTGCGGCATAAAAGGCCGCCGGGCGGTGATTGCCGGACAGGCCGACGCCGCCGAACGGGGCGGCTGACGATGCGCCATTGGTCGGCCGGTTCCAATTGACGATGCCGGCGCGGATATTGGCCCAGAAGCGGTTGTAATCCTGCGGCGCGCCCCCGATCAGCGAAGCGGACAGGCCAAAGCGGGTGTTGTTCGCCTCGGCGATCGCCTCGTCGAAATCATCCACCTTGATCACCTGCAGCAGCGGGCCGAACAGCTCGATATCGGGGCGTTCCTTCATCCCGGTCACATCGATGATCGCGGGCGAAAGGAACGGCAGATTGTCGCGCTTGCGGCGCATGTGGCGGATCGCCTTGCCGCCGTTCGAAATGAGATAGACGAAGCTTTCGGTCAACTGATCGGCGGTGGCATTATCGATCACCGGGCCCATGAATGGCGCGGGATCGTCAAACGGAGCGCCGATCACGATGCGATCGGTCAGCCGGGTGATCTGTTCTATTGCACTGTCATAGAGCGAGGATTTGACGATCAGCCGCCGCGCGGCGGTGCAGCGCTGGCCGGCGGTGGTGAAGGCGGATTGCACCACCAGCACCGCGGCATCCTCCATCTTGGGCGTATCCCACAGCACGATCGGATTATTGCCGCCCATTTCGAGCGCCAGAATCTTGCCCGGATCACCCGCCAGCCTGCGGTTGATCGCAATTCCCGCATTGGCCGATCCGGTGAACAGCACGCCGTCGATCCCGGGATGCGCGACCAGCGCCTTGCCTTCTTCCGGCCCGCCGATCAGCAGCTGGACCACATCGGATGAAAATCCGGCATTGTGAAAGCATTTGACCAGGAATTCGCCGACCGCCGGGGTCTTCTCGCTCGGCTTGAACACCACCACATTGCCGGCGATCAGCGCCGGGATGATGTGGCCATTGGGCAGATGGGCGGGGAAATTATAGGGGCCGAGCACGGCCATCACGCCATGCGGCTTGTGGCGCAGCGCGGCCGAACCCTGCAGCGCGCTGTCCAGCTTGCGCTGGCCGGTCCGCTCGGCATAGGCGCGGACCGAAATCTCGACCTTGGCGACCACCGCCTCGACCTCGGTGCGGGCTTCCCACAGGGGCTTGCCGGTCTCGCGCGCGATCAGTTCGGCGAAGGGTTCGTTTTCCTTGCGCACTTCATTGGCGAAGCGCCGGACCAGTTCGATCCGCGTCGCCAGCGGCAGCGCCGCCCAGGCATGCCATGCCAGGCGCGCGCGGCCGACTGTTTCATCAACATCGCCGGGCGTGCCCCGCCACAATTCCTCGCCCGTTGCGGGTTCAAGCGAAATGATCGCATCGCTGCTCACAGGATCGATTTCCGTTCAGACATTTTTTGCGCCGGATTGTCCGGCTGACCTGCCCGCCATGTGGGCCAGAGCGGCAGAAGTTTCAAGTGTAACGGCGGTTTGGGCCATGCGCCGGCTCATGCATGGCCTGCCGCCGGCGGCGGCTCGCCCAGCGCCTCGCCCATCTGCCGCAGCGCGGCCAGTTTGGCATGGAGCGGGGCCCAGTCGTCACGCTCGACGATGGCCGCCCAGATCGCCTCGACCTCCTCGATCAGCATGCTTTGCGGGCCTGGCTGAGCCCAATAGGGATGCTCTGTTGCCGCGCCGTCATAGGGGCGCAGCGCCTCGGCCAGCGCTCCGCTTGCCGCGCGTCCGCCGCGATGGGCGAAGAAGAACGCATCGGGGCCGATTTTCTCCTCGCGCATGGCCTCCTCGGCAATGGCGATCAGCGCAGCGTCGGGTTCCACCCCGCGCGACGTGACGCCAAGCCGCCAGCAGAACCGCCGCGCCATCGCCGCCTGATACAGCGCCGGAAACCGTTCAAGCGCAGCGATCAGCGGCGGCGCTTCGCACAGCAGGCGCAGGGCGATGGCAAGCTGGGTGCAATTCCAGTGGATCGCCTCCGGCTGGCGGCCGAAGGCATAGAGGCCCTGTTCGTCGAAATAGGCGGCGGTGAAGCCCGGCTCCCAGCGCGGCAGCCAGCGCCACGGGCCGTAATCGAAGCTTTCGCCGGTGATATTCATATTGTCGGTGTTGAGCACGCCGTGAACGAAGCCGGAGACCATGTAGCTGGCCGCCAGATCGGCCATACGCTCGACCACCTGATGCAGCAGGATCGCGGCGGGTTGGTCATGGCCAGGGGCGTCGGCGGGCGGCAAGGGGCCGGGAAACTGCGCCAGGCAATAGGCGATCAGCTGCTCCATCTCGGGAACCGCCTGATAGGCCGCCAGCCGCTGGAAGGTGCCGATCCTGATATGGCTGTGGCTGAGCCGCACCAGCACGGCGGAACGGGTGGGCGAAGGCTCGTCGCCGCGCACCAATTGCTCGCCCGTTTCGATCACCGAGAAGGTCTTGGAGCTGTCTGTTCCCAGCGCTTCGAGCATTTCCGTGGCCAGAATTTCGCGCACCGCGCCTTTCAGCGTCAGCCGGCCGTCCGCCGTGCGGCTATAGGGCGTGCGGCCCGATCCCTTGGTGCCCAGATCGAGCAGCCGCCCCGCGCCGTCACGCAATTGGGCAAAGGTGAAGCCCCGGCCATCGCCGATCTCGGGATTATAGACCCGGAACTGATGCCCGTGATAGCGCAGCGCCAGCGGCTGGGGGAGATTGCCGGGCAGCGGCTCGAATCGCGCGAAATGGCGGATCCACTCCGCATCCGAAAGCTGATCGAGCCCGACTGTACGGCTCCAGCGATGATTGCGAAAGCGCAGCTCTGCCCTGGGGAAATCGGCCGGCTCCACCGCATCGCCAAGCCATTCGGACAGCTTGAGGATTTGCGGGTCGGGCGTATAGGGGGCTGCTTGCGGTTCGGCGCGCATCCCGCGATAGTGGGGGCTGGGCGCGCCGGGCGCAAGGGGCGGTTTTCAGCGAGGCGCGAGCCATAGCAGGGGTTAAGCGAGCAATGAGCGACAGCCCCTTTACGGACGGCTTCTGGACCGCGCCTGACGGACTGACCCTGCATTATCGCGATTATCCGGGCCCGGCGGACCGCCCGCCGCTGCTGTGCCTGCCCGGCCTGACCCGCAATGCGCGCGATTTTGAGCCGGTGGCGGATGCATTTGCCGGCAGCTGGCGGGTGATCTGCGCCGAGCTGCGCGGCCGGGGCGAGAGCGATTACGCCAAGGATTCGGCGACCTATACCCCGGTGCATTATCTTGCCGATCTGGAGGCGCTGCTGCAGCAGGCGCGGATCGGGCGCTTTGTCGCCTTCGGCACCTCGCTGGGCGGGCTGCTCACCCTGATGCTCGCGGCGAGCGGGCCGGAGCGGATCGCCGGGGCGGTTATCAATGATATCGGCCCGGTGATCGAGCCTGCCGGGCTGGAGCGGATCCGCGAATATGTCGGCCAGGGGCGCAGCTTCCCGACCTGGATGCATGCCGCGCGCTCGCTGAAGGAGCAGTCGGGCGCGCTGTTTCCCGATTACGGGATTTCTGACTGGCTGACGGTGGCCAAGCGGCTGCTGGCGGTGGGCGAAAATGGCCGCATCGCGTTTGATTACGACATGAAGATCGCCGAACCCTTCAACGCGCCGCCGCCGGACGTGGAAGTCGACCTCTGGCCGTTTTATCGCGCGTTGGCCGGGCGGCCGGTGCTTGCGCTGCGGGGCGAGCTGTCGGATATTCTCTCGCCCGAAACGCTCAAGCGGATGGGCAGCGAGTTCGAGGGTGTCGAAACCTGCACCATTCCCCATGTGGGGCACACGCCCTCGCTGGCCGAGCCCGAAGCGCAGGCGGCAATCGCGCGGCTGCTGGCCAAGGTCAAATGAGCAGCGCAGGGCGCATTCCGGGGCGCGTTCCGGAGTTCGGGGCGCGCATCCTGCATCTGCATTCGAGCTTTGACGCCGGCGGCAAGGAATTGCGCGCGGTGCGGCTGATCAATCACCTCGGGCCGGGCTTTGCGCATGATATCGTTTCGGCCGAACCCGGAGCGCTGGCGGCGGCTGCGCTGATTGCTGGCGATATTTCAGTCAATTATCCCGCAGACTTCCCACCGCTTGCCGGCTTTCCCTCGCTCGGGAGGATGAACCGGCTGGCCCGGGCGATGCGCGGCTATGATCTGATCCTGTCCTATAATTGGGGCGCGATGGATGCGGTGATGGCGCATACATTGTTCGTCCAGGCCCTGGGCCTTGCGCCGCTGATCCATCATGAAGACGGGTTCAATTCGGATGAAGCCGTCCGGCTCAAGGCGCGGCGCAACTGGTTCCGCCGGATCGCGCTGGGGCGCAGCGCGGCGCTGGTGGTGCCATCGCGCCGGCTGGAGGCGATCGCGCGGGATATCTGGCACCAGCCCGGCAGCCGCGTGCATCGCATCGCCAATGGCATCAACACCGCCGCCTATGCCAGACAGCCGCGCGCCGATGTGCTACCCACGCTGATCAAGCGCAAGGGCGAACTGTGGCTGGGCACTCTTGCCGGGCTGCGCGCGGTCAAGGATCTTGGCGCGATGGTGCGCGGTTTCGCCGCGCTGCCGCCCGAATGGCAGCTGGTGATTCTGGGCGAAGGGCCCGAGCGTGCGGCGATCGAGGCGGAGGCGGCGCGGCTGCGGATCGATCACCGGGTCCATTTGCCGGGTTTCGTCGCCGATCCGGCAAAGGTGGTGGGGCTGTTCGATATCTTCGCGCTGTCATCGAAAAGCGAACAATTCCCGATCTCGGTGGTCGAAGCGATGGCCGCCGGCCTGCCGGTGGCCGCGCCAGCGGTGGGCGATGTCGCCGAAATGGTCGCGCCGGAAAATGCACGCTTCATCACCCCTCCCGCCGACGAGGCGGCGCTGGCGCAGGCATTTCTCGCGCTGGCCGATGACCCGGCCGCACGCCGTGAGTGCGGCGCGGCGAACCGCGCCCGGGCCCGTGAACTCTATGACGAAGCCGCCATGCTCGGCATCTATGAAGCGCTTTATCGCGGGGCCATTGCGGGTGCGCCCCTGCGCTGAACATTAACCCCCTTCATTTGCCGTTCACCGGCGCGCCTACAGGCAGGCAGGCGAGCGTGATGGCACTTGTTCCATCGACCTTGCCCTATCCGCTAGAGGCCCCTAAACAGCGCGCCAATTCAGGTTTTCTCCCAGCAAAGGCCCCGACGTGGCTCTCTTACCCACCAGTCCCAATTCTGACTCCGACAAGCGCGCCGATCGTGATCCTTCGCAGGAGGCGTTGCTGCGCGAAGTGGACGATGCCTTCCGCGAAGATCAGCTGGCCCAATTCTTCAAGCGCCATGGCTTCAAGGTCGGCGGCGCTGTCGTCGCCGCGCTGGCGATTTTCGGCGGCTGGCTGTGGTGGAGCGATCATCGCGAAGCCCAGAAAGAGCAGACTTCCGAAGAGCTGATCAAGGCGATGGATCAGCTCGATGCCGGCAATACCGACACCGCGTCACAGGCGCTGGTCAAGCTTGAAAAAGAAGGCGGGCCGGGGGCCGAGGCGGTCGGCAAGCTGACCCGCGCGGCGGTTGCACTGCAGGCCGGGCACAATACTGAGGCCGCGCGCCTCTATGGCGAAGTGGCGGATGACCAGAGCCTGCCCAAGCCCTATCGCGATCTGGCCACCGTCCGTCAGGTGTCGCTCAATTACGAATCGATGAAGCCAGCCGATGTGGTTGCCAAGCTCAAGCCGCTGGCAACGCCGGGCACGCCGTTTTTCGGCAGCGCGGGCGAAATCCTTGGCGCGGCCTATCTCGATCTTGGCAAGCCCGAGCTGGCCGGTCCGCTGTTTGGCGAGATCGCGAAGGACAAGGATGTGCCCGATTCGCTGCGCTCGCGCGCGCGCCAGCTGTCAGGCCTGTTGGGCGTGGACGCGATCGAGGATGTCGATCAAACCCTCAAGGATTTGAGTGCCAAGGGCGATCAGACCCAGGGGCCGGAGTGATAGTTCGAGAATGGCAAAAGAAATGAACCGCAACATCGTTCGGCGCCATCTGGCGCTCCCCATGCTGGTCGTGCTGGCCGTGGCGCTTTCCGGCTGCGGCATTTTCGGAGGCAAGGGCGGGCCCAAGACCCCGACCGTGGGCAATCGCGTGCCGATCCTTTCGCGGATCGAGGCAGGCACCAGTGTCGACCCCGCGCTGGAAGCGGTGGCGGTGGTGATTCCGCCGGCGCAGGTCAATCCTGACTGGAGCCAGGCGGGTGGGACCGCCTCGAAGAGCTATGGCCATCTCGCGATCGGCGCGGCGCCCAGCGAATTGTGGCATGCCCGGATCGCCGGTTCGAGCAACAAGCGCCGCCTGGCTGCGGCGCCGGTGGTGGGCAATGGCACCCTGTTCGCGGTCGATACCGACGGCGTGATCCATGCATTCGATGCGAACAATGGCGCGGTCAAATGGACCTACAAGATGCCGGTTCCCAAGAAGATCCAGAGCTCTGCCTTTGGCGGCGGGGTGAGCTATTCCAATGGCCGGGCCTATGCCACCAATGGGGTGGGCGATGTGCTGGCGCTGGATGCGGAAAGCGGCAAGGTCATCTGGTCGGTCAAGCCATCGGGCCCGCTGCGCGGCGCGCCGACAATCGCGTTCGATTCGATCTTCGTGATGACGCAGGACAATCAGGTCATTTCGCTCAATGCCGCCGATGGCGCGATCCGCTGGACCGAATCCGGTTCGGTGGGCCAGGCAGGCGTGTTTGGCGTGGCCGCGCCGGCCGCAGCGCAGGGGTCTATTCTGGCCGGCTACAGTTCGGGCGAACTGGCTGCCTATCGCTATGAAAACGGGCGCGAATTGTGGCTCGATTCGCTGTCGAGGACCAATATTTCGACCGAGGTCGGCGCGCTGACCGATGTCGATGCCGATCCGATCATCGACAATGGCCGGGTCTATGCGCTGGGCCAGGGCGGGCGCATGGCCGCTTATGAGCTGACCACCGGCCAGCGTATCTGGGAACTGAACCTCGCGGGCATTTCCACCCCGGCGCTGGCGGGCGAATGGATCTTCACCCTGACCGACGATGCCCGCCTGCTGGCGATTGCGCGCGGCAGCGGCAAGGTCCGCTGGCTGACCCAGCTCGATGAGTGGAAGAACGCCAAGAAAAAGAAGACCCGGATCTTCTGGACCGGCCCGGTGCTGGCCGGCAATCGGCTGTGGATCGCCAATTCGCGCGGGAGCGTGATGGCGGTCGATGTGCTGACCGGCACGCCGAGCCCGTTCCGCGATGTGAAGGCTTCGGTCTCGCTCGCACCGATTGTCGCCAATCAGACGCTCTATCTGCTGGACGACAAGGGCACGATTCACGCCTGGCGCTGAAACGGGCGGTGTCTCTGCCCGCCAAATGAGGCAAAAACCGGGGACGTTACCGACCCTTTAACCCTTTTTGCCTATCCGCCCGGGCATGAGCGCACATCCCCAAACGCCTGCCAGGATTGGCGGGAAGCTGCCGGCAAGCGATGTTTCGGCCACTGTTGGCCTGGTCGGGCTGGTCGGTCTCGCCTGCTGGATCCTGATCTGCCGCAGCTGGCCCTGGCTTGCCGATCTGTTCGGCATTCCCGGCCCGCGCGAAGTGCTGTCAGGGCCCTATGCCGCGCTTAGCGCGATGGTGCTGATCGGTCTGCTGATGGCGGCCTGGTCGGTGCTGGTCGAAAAGGTCCATCGCCGCCCCTCGACCGGGATTTGCTGGAGCCAGCCGCGGCCGCTGTCCAGCGTGATCGAAGTGTCGGTCACCAAGCTGGCGGGGCTCTGGGCGACCTGGGCCGGGATCGGCTTCCTCTATTGCGTCGGGCGCTGGTATTGGGACGGGCAATATCTCTTTGCGATGGAAGTGATCGGCGCCGCCGCGATCCCGCTGTTCGTGCTGTCCGTGCCCTATGTGCTGTGGCTCGATCGGGTGCTGGTCAATCCGCGCGATCACGCCTGGCATTTCGGTGCGATGCTGATCGGGCGCGAGGTGTGGGACCCGGAAGAGGTCAAGAAGCACTGGCGCGCCTGGCTGATCAAGGGCTTCTTCGGCGCATTCATGATCTCGATCCTGCCGGGCGGCTTTGCCAATGTGGTCAATGCCGATTTGCCCGCGATCATCCACGATCCGGGCCAGCTGGGCGGGCTGCTGTTCGAACTGCTGTTCCTGATCGATGTCCAGATCGGCACGGTCGGCTATATGCTGACGCTGCGCCCGCTCGATGCCCAGATCCGCAGCGGCAATCCCTTCCTCGCCGGCTGGCTCGCAGCGCTGATGTGCTACCCGCCCTTCGTGTTCGGGATCATGTCGAACAATGGGGTGATCGGCTATCAGTTCAGCACCGCAGACTGGTCATACTGGTTCCAGGGGCATCAGCTGCTGCTGTGGGTCTGGGCCGGCTGGCTCGGCCTGCTCACCGCGATCTACGCCTGGGCGACGGTCGCCTTCGGCATTCGCTTTTCCAACCTCACCTATCGCGGGGTGCTGACCAACGGGCCTTACCGGTTCAGCCGCCACCCGGCCTATCTGGCGAAGAACCTGTTCTGGTGGTGCTCGACCCTGCCGTTCCTGGTCACCAATGGCTCGCTGGTGGATATGGTGCGCAACACCTTCTTCCTCGGCTGCGTCAGCGCGGTCTATTACTGGCGCGCGCGCACGGAAGAGGCGCATCTGCTGGCCGAAGACCCCAAATATCGCGAATATCACGCCTGGATGGGCGAACACGGGCTGATCACCAGCCGGATCGGGCGGATTGCGCGGCGGCTCCAGCGCCGCCCGCCTGCGGCCCTGCAACCCGCCGAGTGAGCTAGAGCGCTTCGGCGCTGCCCAGTTCATAGACCGTGATATCGCGCTCGGTCAGTCCCAGTCCGGCGCGCTGCTCGGACCACAGCGCCATATGCTCGGTCGCGAAATGCGCGGCCAGATGTTCGCGGCTTTCCCATAATTCGGAAACCCGGATCAGGCCGGGGGCGAACAGATCCATCGCATAGGCATAGCTGATGCAGCCCGCTTCGGCGCGGGTCGCGGCAATCAGGCGATCCATCATCGGGCGCGCTTCGACCAGCCGCTCGATCGGAATGCGGAAGCTGCCGATCACCGCCACGGTCATCAGAAGCTTTCCTCATAGACGCGGCTCAGATCGCCGCCCCAGGCGCCGTGATAAAGGTTCAGCAGCCGTTGCGCCGGGACAATGCCGCTTTCGACGATCTCGTCGAGCGGGTTGAGGAAGCCGGTTTCATTGTCGCCGCTGGCGTTGAAGCGCGCCCGCGCCTTGAGACCCGAGCGGGCGATGGCCAGCACTTCGCCGGCGATATCTTTCAGCGTGCCGCCGCCGGGGATCGGCGCGTCCAGCGCCAGCCGCGGCACCGCGCTGCGCAGCGCCTCGCGCTCGTCCATCGTCCAGTCCTTGACCAGATCCCAGGCCGCATCGAGCGCGCCACTGTCATACAACAGGCCGACCCACAGCGCGGGCAGCGCGCAGATGCGGTTCCACGGCCCGCCATCGGCCCCGCGCATTTCGAGGAAGCTCTTCAGCCGCACTTCGGGAAAGGCGGTTGAAAGGTGATCGGTCCAGTCGCTCTGGATGGGCAGTTCGCCGGGCAGGGCAGGCAGCTTGCCGGCCATGAAATCGCGGAAACTCTGGCCCGCCGCATCGATATATTTCCCGTCGCGATAGACGAAATACATCGGCACATCGAGCATGTAGTCGACATAGCGCTCATAGCCGAAGCCCGGATCGAACACGAAGGGCAACATGCCGGTGCGCGCCGGATCGGTGTCAGACCAGATGTGGCTGCGATAGGAAAGGAAGCCATTGGGCTTGCCTTCGGTAAAGGGCGAATTGGCGAACAGCGCCGTGGCCAGCGGCTGCAGCGCCAGCGAAGTGCGGAACTTCTTCGCCATGTCCGCTTCGGAGGAATAGTCGAGATTGACCTGGATGGTGCAGGTGCGCAGCATCATGTCCAGCCCCATGCTGCCTACCTTTGGCATATGCCGCAGCATGATGGCATAGCGCCCCTTGGGCATGATCGGCAGCTCCGCCCGGGTCTTGTCGGGCCACATGCCGAGCCCGAGGAAGCCGATCCCGAAGCGTTCGCCCACCGCCTTGACCTGTTCCAGATGGCGCCCGGTTTCGCTGCAGGTCTGATGCAGATTTTCCAGTGGCGCGCCGGAAAGTTCCAGCTGGCCGGCCGGTTCGAGGCTGATCGCCCCGTCGGCCCCGGTCATCGCGATGACCTTGCCGCCTTCTTCCACCGGCTCCCAGCCATATTCCCGCAGCGCCAGCAGGATATCGCGGATGCCGCCGGGCTCGTCATAGGAGGGGGCGTGGAAATCATTGCGCGCGTAAACGAGCTTTTCATGCTCGGTGCCCATGCGCCATGCAGCCGCAGGCTTCTCGCCCGCCTGCATCGGCGCGACGAGCTGCTCGCGGCTCTCGATAAACCGGTTCTCCCCGGCGGACGCCTGGTGCGTGCTCATGCAGGGGCCGTTAGGAAACTAATCGGGCCTGCGCTAGCGCAAAGTTGCATGGTGCAATCGATCCCCCGGATCGCGTCGCTCCGCGCATGCCGGACAGGGGCGCAGCACGGCTATTTGAGCAGGCTGCGCAGCAGGGTTTCCCATTGTTTCACCCCCGGATCGATCGTGGCGAGCGGCAAGCGTTCGTTTAGCCCATGGGAGAAATCATCATCGGGCGACATGAACACCGCCGAGACCCCGTAAGACGGAATCCCGAGCGCGCGGAAATACATGGAATCGCTCGCCCCCGCGCTCATCTGCGGGACGATGGTGAGCCCGGGCGCGCGCTCATGCACGGCCTTGGTCACTGCCGCCATGACATCGTCGCGCAGCGGGCTTTCGGGGGATTCGATCGAGCCGTCATCGGTGAGTTCGAGGGTGACCCGATCATCGCCGATCACCCCCTTGAGCATCTCCAGCGCCTGCATCCGCGAGGTGCCGGGGAATATCCGGCAATTGACATTGGCGGTGACCGATTGAGGCAGGGCATTGGCCGCATGGCCGCCACTGATCATGGTGGGCACGCAGGTGGTGCGCACCAGCCCGACATATTCGGGCTGCGCCGATAGCTTGTCAGCCGCTGCCATATCGGTTGGATCGGCGGCAAAATCGCGCATCGCGCCGGCGATCGATGCCGGGGCATGCGGCGCGGTGCCTTGCCAATAGGCCTTGGTCAGCGGGCTGAGCTGCGGCGGGAAATGATAGGCGTCGATCTTCGCCAGCGCGCGCGATATGTCGCCGATCGCGTTGAAGGAGCCCGGTCGGCTCGAATGGCCGCCCGGGTCGGTCACGGTCAGCTTGATATCGGCATAGGTCTTTTCCGCTGCCTGGACGCTGTAGACAATCGGGGTGAAATCGCGCGCCAGTTCGCCGCCGCCGCCATCGCCGTTCAAAACCAGTTCGGCGTTCTTCAGCTTCTGGGCGAGCACTGCAGTGGTGCGCATCAGGGTTTCCTCATCGCCCGAGATACCCAGCACCAGATCGCGCGAGGGCACCCAGCCGGAACGCTTGAGATCGAGCACGGCGGCCATCACCATCGCCACATCGCCCTTGTTGTCGAGCGAGCCGCGTCCATAGACATAGCCGTTCTCGACCACCGCGGTGAAGGGATCGCGCTCCCAATCCTCGGGCTTGGCCTCGACCACGTCGAGATGGACATTGATCACCACCGGTTTGGCCTTGCGGTCACGCCCGGGATAGGTGGCGATGAAAAAACCGGTGTCGGTGCCCTCGACCGGGGTGAAGGAAATATCCTTGGGATCAAAGCCCCCGGCCACCAGCCGCTGGGTCAGCAGCGCCGCCAGCCTGGGCACATTGCCGCGCCCGGCCACCGTCGGCACCTCGACCGCCTGTTTGAGGATCGCGAGCGCTTCCTTGCCTGCCGGCGTGGCGGGCAAATCCTGTGCCTGGGATTGGGCCGGGGCAGCAAGCGGGAGGCAGAGAGCGAAAGCGGACAGGGCAAGCGGAAGACTGCGCATGGGAGCTCCTTGGCGAGCATGGTGGGGCGAGCATGGTGGCACGCACGGGCTATGCCGCCTTGTCGCGCGATGCGCGGGATGACGCAACCCGTTACAGGTGAGACGATCCGCCCGCTGGCCGATTGCCTGATGCCGCCGCTTCCGCCCGGCTGCCGAACTGGCTAGGGGGAGGACATGACCCAGAGCGTAGAGATCGTCCCCGACAGCGAGCACAAAGGCATTGTCGCGAGGCTGCCGCTGCCGTGGCGCGATTTTGCGATGCTGGCGCGGTTCGATCGCCCGATCGGCTGGTGGCTGCTGTTCTGGCCCTGCGCCTGGGGGCTGTGGCTGGCCGGCGGCGGGGTGCAGTGGCCCTTGCTGGCGTGGATGCTGCTGGGCAGCATTGCGATGCGCGGGGCGGGCTGCGTCTATAATGACATCGTCGATGCCGATCTTGACCGGCAGGTGGCGCGCACCGCCCAGCGCCCGGTGGCCAGCGGGCGGGTGCGCCTTCGTGCGGCCTGGGCCTGGCTGCTGCTGCTGGCGGCGGTGGGGCTGGTGGTGCTGCTGCAGCTGCGGCTCGAAGCGCAGCTGGTCGCGCTGGCCAGCCTGGTGCTGGTCGCAGCCTATCCCTTCATGAAGCGGATCACCTGGTGGCCGCAATTGTGGCTGGGGCTGGTGTTTACCTGGGGCGCGCCGGTGGGGTGGATCGCGCTGCGCGGCGATCATCTTGGGGTGCTTGCCGCGCTCTATGGCGGGGCGATCCTGTGGTGCGTGGGCTATGACACGATCTATGCGCTGCAGGACCGCGAGGATGATGCGCTGGTGGGGATCAAATCCTCTGCCCTGCGGCTGGGGCGCCATGTGCAGGCGGGTGTCGGCCTGATCTATGGCGGCGCGCTGGGGCTGTGGGCCTTGGCGATCTGGCTGCTGCGGGGCGATGCGCTGGCGCTGCTGGCGCTGTTGCCGATCGCGGTGCATTTTGCGTGGCAGGTGTTGACGCTCGATCCCGATGATGGCGACAATGCGCTGGACCGCTTCCGCTCGAACCGGTTCGCCGGGCTGCTGATGGCGGCGGCCTGTTTCGTCGCGGGGAATGCCTGACATGCAGGGCAATGTGTAATCTCTATCGCATGACCCGGGCGGCGGACGAGGTCGCCCGGCTGTTCGGGGTCGATTTCCCGGCACCGGGCAACGCCGCGGCAGAGGTCTATCCCGGCTATCCCGCCTATGTCGTGGCCCAGGATCAGCTCAGGACCATGCATTGGGGCTTCCCGCTGGCGCTGCGCGGCAAGCAGGGGCAACTGCTCAAGCCCCGGCCGGTGAACAATGCCCGCAGCGACAAACTCTCCGGCCTGTTCTGGCAGGCCAGCTTTGCCGAGCGGCGCTGCCTCATTCCGATGAGCGCCTGGGCCGAGGCGCAGGGCAGGCCGGGCCACAAGACCCGCAGCTGGCTGTCAATTCCCGGCGGGGAGCTGTGCGCTGCTGCGGGCCTGTGGCGCTGGAGCGAGGAATGGGGCGAGGTGTTCTCGATGGTGATGGTCGATGCCGGGCCGGGGATGGGGGATCTCCACACCCGCATGCCCGCGCTGATCACGCCCGAAGAACGCGCAACCTATCTTCAGGGCGCTCCGCAGGCGGCCCTTGCGCTATGCCGCCCTTATCCGGGCGCGCTGGAGATCGCGCATAGCGACGAGCCCTGGGCGGGCAAAAGCGCGGGCGCGGGCTGAACTGCTGCGCTCACTTTCCGCAGAAAAACAGGCTGGTGTAATAGGGAGTTGGCACGCCGGTATTGACGGCGAGCGGGAAATCGCGCGCATCGCTTGACGATGCGAGCTGGCGCACCGCGTCTGCCGCTTCGATTTCTCCCGGTCCGTCATCACGGATGATCCAGCGCCCGGACGCGCGCCATGGCTGGGCGGTGCTGGCATCGCTGGTCGTGCGCAGTCTGATGCGGCCCAGCGGGGTGCCGGGCATCAGATTGCCGCCGGATTTGGCGAAGCCAGCAAAGCTGTTCGCCGCGCTTAGCGCGGCTGAATAATTGCGCCCCTCGCGCGCGGTGTCGCCCGGCGTGGTGCACCAGATGAAATCGAGATCCCAACCGCTTTCCGGCCCGGCAAAAATGATCTGCTGGGCCTTGTTGACCGCCAGCTGCTTGTCGGCAGGCGCTTGCCGGGCGACCTCCGTCGCTGCCTGCGAGGCCACGGCCTGGAAATCGGCCAGTCTGAATTCCGCTACCGTCTGGTCCGGCAGATTGCGGTCGAGCGCCTGTTTGAACGCGGTGCGCATATCCAACAGCCGCGTCTTTGCCGGCTCGACATCAAAGTGGAGCGCCTCGAACTCTCTAAAATCCGGGATCGGGCGGTTTGCAAGGCTCCGCAGCGCCTCGATCTTGCGCTGCCGCCATTCCTCGCTTTGCGGGCGCTCATTATCATAGATAGACAGATAATCGTCGCTCAGCTTGGTCCAGTAAGTCTCTTCGCTCTCGAAGCTCGAATGAAACTCCTTGCGCAGGGCAAGCTCCTTGTCGGTCAGGCTGCTGATGAAGCCATTGAAGGAAACCGCAAGCGTGATCAGGGTCGTCGCGACCGCAGCCAGCGCCGTGATCTGGCCAAGGCTGAATTTTCCTGCAGGTGCCACCTCGCCGCTCATCACCGCCCCCCAAAGCCCGACCAAGCTTCGGCAAATTACGCGCGCGCGGGAGGCAAGGAAAGCTGGGCTGGGTCCGAATTGGACGGGTTCATCCGAAATGGACCAAGCCCGGCGAACTCAAGCATAGCTCACCACCTCGAATTCAATCCCGTCCCAGTCGAAGAAATAGAACCTTGTGCCCGGCTCATAGTCGCCATGTCCGAATGGGGTCAGGCCGGCCATTGACACCACCTGTTCGGCAGCGGCGAGATCATCGACCAGCAGACCGACATGGTTGAGCGGCTCGCCCTTGCGGTATCTGCGCTCGGCCGGGCCTTCGGTATAAAGCGCGAGATAGCTGCTCTCATTGCCGACATGGATCGTCCAGCCCTTGCCGCCCTGGGCCTCGCCGCGCCAGCGCTCGTGCCAGCCGAGCAGCTTCTGGAACAGGGCCGAGAGGCGCTCCGGGTCGCTCACGGTCAGATTTGCATGTTCGATCCGCCCCTGGGGGGGTTTTTCGCTCGCCATTGTCGGGTTCTCCTTCATCCATTTGTCTTCTGCGCGATCTAACCAGATTGCTTCGCAAATCGCCGCGCTTGCCCATTGTGCAACCTCAAGCTAAGTTGAGGTCAAGCATTGAATTGAATTGGGAATTGAGTTGGGAATTGGGTTGGGAAGTCTGGGGGATTTCGGCATGGGCAAAGATGGGCTTATCCCGATCGGGACCTTGGCGCGCCGCACCGGCGTGGCGGTCAGCGCGATCCGCTTTTACGAGAGCAAGGGGCTGATCACCGCCCTGCGCACCAGCGGCAACCAGCGGCGCTTCCTGCGCTCTGACATTCGCCGGGTCAGCTTCATCCTGATCGCGCAGAAACTGGGGCTGGGGCTAGTCGAGATCGAGGGCGAGCTGGCGCAATTGCCGCAGGGCCGCACCCCCTCACTCGGCGATTGGCAGCGCATCAGCCGTTCGATGCGGGTGGCTATCGATGAAAAGATCCTGCTGCTCACCCGCACCCGCAACCAGCTCGATCAATGCATCGGCTGCGGCTGCCTCTCGCTGCAGAAATGCCAGCTTTACAATAAGGATGACCGCATGGCCGCGCGCGGCGAAGGCCCGCAGCTGGTGCTGGGCTGAGCGGGCCGGCGGGATTGATTGCCAAGCCTGGCTGAGATCGCCTAACCGGGGGCAGCCCTGCCTGCGGAGACATTATGGAAGCCTTTCTCACCTCTGCCGCCGTGGTCGCGCTGGCGGAGATCGGCGACAAGACCATGCTGCTCGCGCTGGTGCTGGCGACGCGCTTCAAGCAGCCGCTCCCGATCATCTTCGGCATTCTCTTCGCCACCCTGGCCAACCACGCGCTGGCCGCCTTCGTCGGCGAGACCGCCGCCAATCTGCTGGCCGGGCCATGGTTCCGCTATGGCGTGGCGATATCCTTCATACTGATGGCCGGCTGGACCCTGATCCCCGACAAATTCGACGAGGTGGAGGCGAAGCCGAGCCGCTGGGGCGCCTTTGTGACCACGCTGATCGCGTTCTTCCTGGTCGAAATGGGCGACAAGACCCAGATCGCCACCATCGCGCTGGGCGCGCGGTTCGAAAATGTGCTCACGGTGACCGCGGGAACCACCATGGGCATGCTGATCGCGAATGTGCCGGCGGTCTATCTTGGGCATGAACTGCTGGAACATGTGCCGCTCAAACTGGTGCGGGGCATCGCCGCGCTGCTGTTCCTGCTGATTGGCGTCTGGCTGCTGCTCCAGACCATGGGGCTGACCTGACGGCCCATTTCAGCAGCCAGCTGCGTCCCGCCCCCGGCAAACCTCGCCCCGCGATCTCACTCGGCGATCTCACTCGGCGATCTCACTCGGCGGCGAGCAATTGCTCCGCTCCGCCCAGATCGACGCTGACCAGGCGGGAGATGCCCTTTTCGATCATGGTCACGCCGAACAGGCGGTGCATCCGGCTCATCGTCACCGCATTATGGGTGACGATCAGATAGCGGGTGTCGGTTTCCTTCACCATCGCATCGAGCAGGTCGCAGAAGCGGTCGATATTGGCATCGTCGAGCGGGGCATCGACCTCGTCCAGCACGCAGATCGGGGCGGGGTTGGTGAGGAACAGGCCGAAGATCAGCGCGATCGCGGTGAGCGCCTGTTCGCCGCCCGACAGCAGCGTGAGCGATTGCAGCCGCTTGCCCGGCGGCTGGGCATAGATTTCCAGCCCGGCTTCGAGCGGGTCGTCCGAATCGATCAGCGCGAGATGCGCCTGGCCGCCTTCGAACAGCCGGGTGAACAGCCGCTGGAAATGCTGGTCGACCTCCTCGAAAGCCGCCCGCAGCCGCTCGCGCCCTTCGCGGTTGAGATTGCCGATCGAGCCGCGCAGCCGGTGCACCGCTTCGGCCAGCTCGGCCTGTTCGGCGGCGCTGGCCCCATGCTCCTGCTCGATCCGGGCGAGTTCTTCCGATGCCACCAGATTGACCGGGCCGATCCGCTCACGCTCTGCCGTAAGCCGGTCCATGGCGGCGGACTCTTCCTGCGATCCGGCGATATCGCCCGCCTCGAAAGCGAAGCGCCCGGCGAGCAGCGGCGGCGGACACTGGAAGCGCTCGCCCGAAATCCGGGCCATCTCCTCGCGGCGCTGCTCCTCATTTTCGGCCCGGGCAGCCGCCCCGGCGCGGGCTTCGCGCGCGCTGGAGAGCGCTTCGGTCACCTCGGCGAGGCGCGCATCGGCGGATTGACCCGCGCGGGCCGCTTCGGCAACGGCGGCGTCGGCTGCTTCAAGCTCCTTGCCGAGCCGCGCGCGCACTTCATCGCCGCGTTCGATCTCGGCGATCAGGCTGGCGGGCTTGGCGGCGACCACCGCGCGTTCCTCGGCGATCTCCTCGATCCGGATCGCCATATCGGCCAGCCGGCGGGTGGCATCGCCCGCGCGCGCTTCCCAGCCCTTGATATCGGCAGCGCGCGCCGCCCGGCGCTCGCGCGCGACCGCGAGCGACTGATCATGCGCGGCAAGCTGCGCCATGGCGGCCTGAAACGCATTGCGCGCAGCCTCATGCTTGGCCTGATCGGCGGCGAGCATTGCGCGCCCGCTTTCGGGATCGGGCAGGGCGGCGCGCCGGGCGCGCGCGGCATCAAGCTCGCCTTCGGCCTGCCGGCGCTGCTCGGCCAGATCGGATTGCGCCGCGTCCAGTTCGGCCAGCCTGCGGGCATGGCGCTCGCGCGCGGCCTCCGCCTGGTCGAGTGCGCGCAGGGCGCTGCGTTCGGCCTCGGACGCCTGGGCGACCGCCCGTTCCGCGCCGATCAGCGCCTGCTGCAACGCGGATAATTCGGCCTGGGCGGCCTGCTGCTGCGCTTCGGCCAATTCGGCGGCGGCGCGGCGGCCGGGAAGCTCCGCATCCAGTTCGGCGAAGCGGTTTTCCGCCTCCAGCCGGGCGGCTTCTGCGGCGCCTTCGCCGCGCGCGACAAACCCGTCCCACCGGCGCAGCAGGCCGCTGCGAGTGACCAGCCATTCGCCGGGCGCGAGTATGCGCGCATCATCCGCCTCCGCGACATGGACCAGCGCCAGCCGCGCGGCGAGCTGGGGCGGGCAATCGGGGACATGGGCGGCAAGGCTGTCAGCAACCGGAGATGGCGCCTGCCCGCCGGTCCAGAAGCGTCCCTCCGCGCCATCGGCCGGCACGCCCAGCGGCGCCTTCGCATCGCGCCCGAGCACGGCGGCGAGCGCGCGTTCATAGCCCGGGGCGGCGCGAACCCGGTCAAGCGCAGCGGGCAGGCCATGCTTGTTCGCGGCCTGTTTCGCGCGCGCTTCGCGGTCACGCTGCATGGCGCTGAATTCGCGGGTGATGCCGGCAAGTTCGGCCTTGGCGGCGGAGCTGGCGCTGGCGGCTTCGTCGCGCGCGGCAGACAGCGCATCCTTGCGCGCCTGCTGCGCGGCGAGCGCCTGGCGCAGCTGGGCAAGATCGCCGGCCGCCTGATCGACCGCCGCCTGTGCCGCGCCGACCGCCTGCGCCGGATCGCCGGCAGCGCCGATTTCCTCGCGCGCCTGCTGCTGGCGCCTGGTCTCACCATCGAGCCGGGCGAGCCGCGCCTCGGCCTGCGCCACTTCCGCTTCGGCCACGCGCCATTCCGCCTCGACCCCGGCATGATCGGCGGTTGCCCGCGCAAGATCGAGTTCCGCCGCGCGCGCGCCAGCCTCGGCGCGTTCGCTGGCGAGCGCGATCGAGGGGCGGCGCTGTTCATCGGCCTGCAGCGCCTGTTCGGCGGCGGCAAGTTCGCTCTCCAGCCGCTTGAGCGCCTCGGTCGCATCCCTGGTCAGCCGGTCAGCCTCGCCGCGATCCTCGTCGAGCCGGGCCTTCTGGCGGTCAAGATCGGCAAGCCGCTGTTCGGCGGCTTCGAGCTGGCTGGAGAGCGCTGCCATGCGGTGGCCATGCGCGGCGGCATCGTCGCGCCGGTCAGCCAGCTCGTCGCGCGCGGCGGCAAGCTTCAGCGCCAGCTCCGCCTGTGCCGCCTGGGCCAGCTTCGCCTCCTCCTGCGCGGCAGCGACGCGGGCTTCTGCGGCCTGCGCGGTCTGGCGCGCTTCGTCGGCGGCTGCGGCGGCATCGCGCCAGCGGGCGAACAGCAGCCGCGCTTCGGCCAGCTGGATCTTGTCGCTCAGCGCCTTGTAGCGTTCGGCCTGGCGCGCCTGGCGGCGCAGCGCGCTGATCTGGGTGTCGAGCCCGGCCATCAGATCTTCCAGCCGGGCGAGATTGGCCTCGGTCTGGCGCAGCTTGCCCTCGGCATCGCGGCGGCGGACATGCAGCCCGGCGATCCCGGCGGCTTCTTCCAGCATCAGGCGCCGTTCGGCGGGCTTGGCGGCGATCACCGCGGCGATCTTGCCCTGGCTGACCAGCGCCGGGCTATGCGCGCCGGTGGCCGCATCGGCGAAGACCAGCGCGACATCCTTGGCCCGCACATCGCGCCCATTGACGCGATAGGCGCTGCCTGCGCCGCGCTCGATCCGGCGGGTGACTTCCAGCTCCTCGCGGTCATCGCTTTCGGCGTGGAGCACCACTTCGGCAAAATCGCGCGGCGGGCGGTTGGCGGTTCCGGCGAAGATCACATCTTCCATCCCGCCCGAGCGCATGGATTTGGGCGAATTTTCGCCCATCACCCAGCGGATCGCCTCGAGCAGGTTGGACTTGCCGCAGCCATTGGGGCCGACGACGCCGGTCAGCCCCTCTTCAATGCGCAGTTCGGCCGGTTCGACGAAGCTCTTGAATCCGCTGAGTTTGAGCTTCCTGATCCGCATCGCAGCCCTTAGCGCGCGCCGGCAGTCTGCAGGATCGGTTCAACTGCGTCCCAGGTCGTCACATCGATCCGCTTGCCATTGAGGAAGAAGGTCGGCGTGCCGGTGAGGTTGAGATCTTCAGAATCCTTTTCTGACCGGTCGACAATCTGCTTGAAGCTATCCGTATTGGAGAGGCATTTATTCGCCTGATCGCGGCTGATCCCGCGCGCGGCGAAGAAATCGAACAGGCCGGCAGCCTGGGCAATGCCCTCGAACCGCGCGGCGCCGGTCTTCTCCATCGCGGCGGCATAGACGTCCTTGTTCTTGTTCGCTTCGTCGAAGATCGGGCCAAGATTGGCCCAGACCTGTTCGGCCAGCGGATGGAAGGCTTCCGGCCCGCTGCAGCGCGCCAGCACCGCGATGGTCAGATCGAGCGGTTCGCGGATGAGATTGCGGATCTCATAGCTGACGACCCCGCTGGCGACATAGTGATCCCGCAGCTTGCCGCTGCCTTCGACCGAGAATTCGGCGCAATGCGAACAGGTGTGCGAACCATATTCGACCAGCTTGAGCGGGGCATCGGGGTTGCCGATGCGGAACCCGCCTTCGGGCGTTGCGGCTACCACATCGGCCCATTGCTTGCCCGCCGGCGGGGCGATCTTGGCAATCGGTTCGCCCACCGGGGCGGCGCCATCGGTGCCCTTGTCCCCGCCGCAGGCGGACAGCGCCAGCGCAAGGGGCAGGGCCAGCACGAACAGGGCGAGGCGGCGGATCGTGGTCATGGTGTCGGTCGGCATCGGATTTCTCTCATGATTGCGACAGGAGCTAGCCCATGGCGGGCGGGGAATGAAGCAAACCAGCCTGAATATCAGCGGTTTTGCACAATAAACGGATCAGCGCATGGCAAAGTGGCGCTGCCCGGTTCAGAGCCGCGCATCGATCTGCGGGCGCAGCAGCGACCATTGATGCGTGGCCAGCAGCAGCATCCCGTTCAGCGCGAAGCTGGGGGTGCCCTCGATGTTGTATTTCTCGTCATCGGCCTTGGTCTGGTCGGCCAGCCGCTTGGCCAGCGCCGCATCGCCAAGGCATTTGTCGGCCTGGACCCTTGAGAGGCCCTGGCTGGCGAGCAGATCGTAAAACCCGAAATCCGATGCGATCGCGCGCCGGCCCGCCGCACGGTCCGTGGCGAACCAGCGATCGCGCTGGGCCTTGCTGGCGGTGCCCATCAGCGGTGCCCATTTGTCGAAATTGAGGAACAGGGTGCGGTGCACGTCGAAAAACTTCGCCGGCGGCACGCATTCGCTCAGCATCGCGGCGGTGAGATCGACATTGTCGCGGATGAAGTGATGCACCTCGTAAGAGACATTGCCCGGCCGGACATAGGCGAGCTTGATCGTCGCCCCGGCCTCTTCCTCGAAATCGGCGCAATGCGGGCAGGTATAGCTTTCAAAGGCGATCAGCTTGATCTTGGCATCGGGGTTGCCCAGCAGATGGCCGCCATTGGTAAGGGTTGCATGGGTAATCCAATTGGGCGCGGCTGCGGTGGAAAGCAGCGCGGCGCCGATCAGCAATGCGGCACGAAACACGAAATTCATGAGTTCCCCTTCCTCTTTTGCACCCAGGCTGCGGGCGAGCGATTCCAGCACTGTGCGCAATTCCGGATCGCCGATATCGCGCAGGCTTTCGCCCAGTTCCATCGGGATCGGCTTGAGCGAAGGCGCGGCCGCAGCGCGCTCACTATGGCCGCTCCCCTTAACCTCGCCTTGCCGTAATTTGACCCGGCTGACCGCCTTATAGCCGAAAAAGCGGTTCACCCGCTCGATGATTTCGGGGATCACATGCTGGATCAGCGGGGCATGGGCGGGCCGCACCACCAGCTGGAGGATGCCGTCGCTCTTTTCGCCCGGGGGGAAGCGGATCGATTCGGGCGCGCAGACTTCGGCATGGCGGCGGCCGACAATCTCGGGCCAGCGGGTCACGACCGAGCTTTGCACAAAGCCGAAGCGGCGAAAGGCGGTGCGCCCGATATCGGGCATCAGCTCCGAAATCGCCCGCGCCGGGCCGCCGCGCGCGCGCTCATAGCGCTTGCCCGCCGGCTTGCCCGCGGCTGGCTTCGGCGCCCTGGGCCGCTTGTTGTCGCCATCCCGTTCCATCCTGCGCACCGCCATGCCATAGCGCCCGGATGGACGCCAGCGCGACGATTTCAGAGCTTCTGCTGGACTGGTATCGCGGCCATGCGCGGGTGCTGCCCTGGCGCAGCCCGCCGGGCGCCGCGCCGCCCGATCCCTATCGCGTGTGGCTGTCCGAAGTGATGCTGCAGCAGACCACGGTGGCAGCGGTGATCCCTTATTTCGAGCGCTTCCTGGCCCGTTGGCCAAGCGTGGAAGCGCTCGCCGCCGCGCCCGAAGCCGATGTCATGGCGGCCTGGGCGGGGCTGGGCTATTACAGCCGGGCGCGCAATCTGGTCGCCTGCGCCCGCGCGGTCAGCGCCTTGGGTGGTTTTCCCGCCAGCGAAGCGGAACTGCGCAAGCTCCCCGGGCTGGGCGATTATACCGCAGCGGCGGTGGCGGCGATCGGGTTCGGGCAGCGCGCGGTGGTGGTGGATGCCAATGTCGAGCGGGTGGTGGCGCGGCTCTGCGCGATCGATCAGCCGCTGCCCGGTGCGCGCAAGCCGATCCGCGCGGCGGCCGAGGCGATCACCCCGCAGCGCGACGCAGGCCATTTCGCCCAGGCGATGATGGATCTTGGCGCGATGATCTGCACCCCGCGCGATCCCGGATGCCTGCTGTGCCCGCTCGCCGGGCAATGCCGGGCGCGGGCCGGCGGGGATCCGGCGCGGCTGCCGGTGAAGGCAGCGAAGAAGGCCAGGCCGGAACGCGGCGGCACCGCTTACTGGATCGAGCGCGCCGGGGCGGTGTGGCTGGTGACCCGGGGGCCCAGCGGCATGCTGGGCGGGATGCGCGCCCTGCCTGACGATGGCTGGTCCGCGCGCGCCGATGGCACAGGCGAAGCGCCGCTGCCGGGCGATTGGCGCGATGCCGGCGCGGTGCGCCACAGCTTCACCCATTTCCACCTCACCCTGACGCTCAAGGTGCTCGAAGCGGAAAGCGCCGTACCTCCAGGCGAGGGCGAATGGTGGGACGCCGCCCGCATCGCCGAGGCCGGTCTGCCGACCCTGTTCGCCAAAGCGGCGCGGCTGGCGCTCGCTGGCTAGAACCCGGGCACGCGCCTATTGCTCCGTCACGCTGAGGACGGCGAGAGCCAGGATCTCGACCCCGGCGCGGATGGTGGGCTCTGGCACGGGGGCGAAGAATGGCGAGTGGTTGACCGGCACCGGCTTCCCGGCAGCCTGGTATTCGGCCAGCATCTTGGGGTCGCTGCCGCCGACTGAAAAGAACACCGAATGCGGCACCCCGGCGGCGACGAATTCCGAATAGTCCTCGCTCGGCGGGCTGCCCGGCGCCAGGGACGAGATCAGCGTCACCCGATCGGCCCCCAGGGCCTTGCTGAACAGGCCCGCGGTGCGCGCGGCCAGATCGCTGTCGTTCACCACAGCGGCCACGCCGTCGGGGTGCTTGATATCAGGTGCGGGTGCGCCGGCCATTTCAGCCACTGCATTGGCGCTGGTGGTCACTCCGCGCAGCAGCAATTCGCGCACATCAGGATCGAAGGAGCGCAAGGTGAGCTTCAGCTCCGCCGTGTCGGGGATGATGTTGGGAGCAAAACCGGCATTGAACGATCCCACGGTTATCACGCCGAATTTCTGAGCGTCTTTCTGGCGGCTGATCACGGTCTGCACATCGGTGACGAAATGCGCACCCTCGACGATCGGGTCGATACCCTTGTCGGGCATCGATCCATGCGCGCCCACGCCGTGGAAGGTGACCATCACCGTATCGGCCGCCGAAGTGACCACCCCCTGCTTGACCGAGATCGCGCCCATTGGCTGCGGCCCGACATGGGCGGCAAACGCATAATCGGGCTTGGGAAAGCGGCTATAGAGCCCATCTGCCAGCATCGCCTTGGCGCCGCCAATCACCTCTTCGGCGGGCTGGCCGACGAACACCAGCGTGCCATGCCAGCTGTCCTTCATGGCCAGCAGCGCCTGGGCCGTGCCGACCCACCAGGCCATGTGGATGTCATGGCCGCAGGCGTGATCGACAAAGGTGGGCTTGCCATCGAGCAGCTGCTGCGCGCGGCTGGCATAGGCAAGGCCGGTCTTTTCCTCCAGCGGCAGCGCGTCCAGCTCTGTGCGCACCATCACCACCGGCCCGTCGCCATTCCTGTAAACCGCCACGATCCCGGTTTTGCCGACCTGTTCGGTGACGGTGAAGCCCAGATTGCGCATCACCTTGGCCAGCAGGGCGGCGGTGCGCTGTTCCTGGAAACCGAGCTCGGGGTGCTGATGGATATCCTTGTAGAGCGCATCGAGCGAGGGGTAGATCCTGTCCAGAGTGCCATCGATCGCAGCCCGCGCGGCCGGGGCGTCGAGCGAGGCGGCATGGGCTCCTGCTGCAATGCCAGGCGCCAGCATCGCACTCGCACAGACCATAAGCTTGCGCCGCATGGGATTAACTCCTCGAAAGACGATGGATGAAGACCGGGGCAGGGTGGCCGGGGGGCAGGGTGGCCGGGCCGCTAGTGGGAGCCATTGTGTGCAACCATGGCATCCCAGGCGTCCCAGCCAATGGCGCGACCGGGCCAGGCAACCTTTTCGAATGGCCATTGTTGCGCAATCCAGTGGGTTGCCCAGTCATAGAGTTCGGCGTCAAAGCCCGCGTCATAATCGGCCTTGGTGACCCACATGCGGACCACCGCATCATAGCCGCCGACGGGACTGGGGGAGACATACAGGCTGCCACGTTCGCGGCTGCCATCGGGGGTGAGCACGGAATAGGCAAAGGATGCGCGGCGCTCAAATCTGCCCTGTTCGGTTGTCATGTCCAGCATGGCATCTTCCGCAGAGATGCCTTCGCGCGGCCAGCTGGTGCTGCGTGAAAAGGTCTTTTGCAGATGTTCGATCGAAGACATATAGGCCGCGAAATCGACATCCACCACCGCCGGCCCAAGCGGCACGATTTTGAAATCCGGCGTTTCAACCAGTATCGGAACCGCGAAATCTGGCGGGACCAAGGCTGCCGCTGGCCCGGGCTCCGGCGCCTCATCGGGCTCGGCCTGCGCCACCTGCGCCGCGGCCGCGCCGGCATCGGTTGTTTGCGCGCAGGCCTGGCCGCTGCCGATTGCGCATAGCGTCAGAGCCAGATAGGCCGCTGTGATCCTCAATTTCATGGGGAGTGCTCCTTCAGATCGAAGGTACATATAATTCCGCAAAACGTCAGACAATTTGTGGCGCGCACAAGTCGCCGCTCCCTGCGCGGGAGTGACGATGGACTGGGCAAAAGGTGTCCGGTCTATGTCCGGATGACCGCATTGAGTGGAAAGCAGACGTTGGCACTGATACCTTGAACGTCCGATGATGGGCCGATTGCGGACTGTCCGTTTATGGTCAGCAAGCCTCAATAGCGGACACTGAGCCGTTGGAGTCAGCTATGACCGCTAAGACCCAATTGCGGACGTTTAGCGCAGGTCACCTGCTGCCTGATACCAGCCATTCAACAGAAAGGCAGCGCCGAAATCAGACTTGGGCAAATTGCAGCGACTTTGAGCTCAGGCCCTAATGATGGAAATGCTGCTGAAGAAGTGGCGCAGAATTGCGCAATTATTGCCGCGATAGAGTCGAATGACAGGCCCTTCCGAAAATAATCATCGTGAATTCATATAGGAAGCGAAATGATCAGAAGAGTTCAGAGACAGTGATTTCGACGGTCCCCGCTAGTTCAGTCTCTGGCGAGTAGCCAGTGACTTGGCACACCCGTTTTTGACACAGGAGTTTCAAGACAGCGAAGCGGAGAATGTCCGCAACGTCTATCCGCAATTTGCCAGAATATGGGTGAAGGTGGTCGATGGAGACGTGATCGGTTTTATCGCGCTGATTGAGAACGAAGTGGGTGCAATCTTCTTGGCGCCAGAACATCACGGCAAAGGTATCGGTCGGGAGATGATGGATTTTGCAGTTGAGCGGAAAGGTGCTGTCACATTGGAAGTCTTCAAGCAAAACGCAATCGGGCGGAAATTTTATGACAAATATGGCTTCCGGACTACCAGGGAGGCTGTCCATGAACCGTCGGGGCAGATAGCCGTCAAGATGGTCTTTGACCCTGCTCAGACCTAGTCGCCTAATCGGGCGGCGATTGCCATTTGGCACCCGAAATCGGAACGTCAGCTTTCCACCCAATTCCAGCCCTTCGGCATTATATCGGACTGAATGACCGCTAACGACCCAATTGCGGACATTAGAAAACGGTAAACAAATCGTCCTCATTGTAAATTTGCCCGACACTCGTATCGGACACTTCCTCGCTAATGATCCGAACTACATCGCTCGCCACTGAACACGATGCTTAAGCAGAGTGATTCTACATGAAGCGACCGGATGCGCTGACCGAGGAGATGATGAAGGTAGATTGGGTCGAGGCGCTCAGCATCCGTATTGTGGCGATGCACTACGCCGACACTGTCCACGTGCTCAATGTCGCCCTCGACAAATACACGTGCGCCATCGAAATTGAACTGTATCTGCCAATAGCTGAGGCAAATCTGATCCAGCCCCTTTCCGATCAAGAACTGTAAATTCGAGGCGGCTGGGAAAGGGTGCATTGCGCCACTATGGCAAACCGAAATGCAGTGCGCAACGACCGCTTCCCACCCAATTGCGGACATACAGCCCTATTCTATCGTTACGTCTGCTTTCGGGCTGCCAACGGCGGTCCCTCAATGGCTGGATTTGGGCGCATACCTGCCATCGGCCCAACGTCCGCAACGCCTCGCGAGCCGCCATTCAACTTTCCTACAGCGGCGCAATCTGCCATCATCGCGGCATGGCCAATCATCTCACCGGCGCATGAGCTGCCGGATGTCCTCCGAGCCCTTCGAAAGCCGCGCCGCAAGCGCGGCTTTTGTGCATTTTGGCGCAAAAACTTTCATGCTGCATTTGGGTGAGTTTAGTGACTTTGCGTTTTTTGCAACAAAATGGGCGCGCCTGGAATGGGGGCAGCTAGAAGATTCCGCCGCCCAGCGTCAGCCGGATCACCGCGATCGCGAAGACGATCAGGCAGAAATTGCGCCCCTTGTCCGAGCGCGACAGGGCGCCGAAACCCGCGCCGAGCAGCGCGATCGGCAGCACGATCCAATTGCCCCAGCCGAGCAGCGGAATTTGCGCCGGGATCGCCAGCAGCAGCGCCACCAGGCCGATCAGAATCGAGATCAGATTGAGCATGTGTCTTATCTAGGTAATACGCCTTGCGGCTGCAAGCCTGCCTTGCGCGGCGCAGCGCCGCTCCTTATCCCTTGCGGGGACGGGGCGGAGAAAGGTGATTCATGAGCTGTTGCATCGCTGCCATCGCCTTTTCCGGTTCCAAGCTTGACCGGGCGGATCATATCCGCAGCGATCCCGAGCGGCTGGCGGCGCTGAAAAGCCCGCAGGCCAGCCTGTTGCTGCTCGATGGGCTGACGCCCGAGCTGGACGAGCAGCATTGCCTCAAATGGGGCCGGCTGTCTGACGCGGCTGACGCTGCGGAGCTGGTGTTTCTCGGCCTGCGCGGCGGTTTTGGCTGCTTCGCCGCGGTGCCTCCTCAGGGCGATCCCGGCCCGGCCTTTGCCCAGCGCAAGACCTGGAATGCGCTGGGGCTGATGAATGCGGATGACCTGGCAATCTATGGCTGCGCGCGCAGCCTGGTCGATTGGCATGCGCGCCACCAGTTCTGCGCCCGCTGCGGCGCGCCCACCATGCTCGCCAAGGGCGGGTGGCAGCGCAATTGCGTGAATGAGAATTGCGCGGGCGAACATTTCCCCCGGGTCGATCCGGTCACGATCATGCTGGTCGAACATCAGGACCGCCTGCTGCTGGGCCGCCAGGCGCGTTTTCCTGCGGGGCGCTATTCCGCGCTCGCCGGATTTGTCGAGCCGGGCGAGGGAATTGAAGAGGCGGTTGCGCGTGAGGTGTTCGAGGAAGCCGGGGTGAAGCTGCGCGATGTGCGCTATATTTCCAGCCAGCCCTGGCCGTTCCCCTCGCAATTGATGATCGGCTGCCACGCCATGGCCGAAGGCGACAGCCTGACGGTCGATCATAGCGAGCTTGAGGACGCGCGCTGGTTCACCCGGGCGGAGGTGGCCGAAGCGGTGGCGCAGGAGGGCGCGGGGGCCAGCTTCATTCCGCCGCCCAGCCAGGCGATTGCGCGCCATATGCTCGACTGGTGGCTCGCCCGATGAGCGGGGTGGAGCCTGTCGGAGCGGGGGAGACCCCGGTGGTCGCGGTCGACATCTGGTCCGATGTGATGTGCCCGTGGTGCGCGATCGGCTATACCCAGTTTGCCAAGGCGCTGAAGGAGCTGGAAGGCGAAATCGAGGTCGAGATTCGCTGGATGCCGTTCGAGCTCAATCCCGACATGCCCGAGGAAGGCCGCAGCCAGGCGCAGCATCTGGGCGAGGCCTATCAGCGCAGCCCCCAGGAGGTCGCCGAAATGCGCGCCCAGCTGGAAGAGGTGGCGGCGCGGGCCGGATTCTCGATGGCCTATGACGGGGAGGGGGATGGCCCCGAGCCGATGATGTGGAACACCTTCGAGGCGCACAAGCTGCTGCGCTGGGCGCTGACGGTGGAGGGGATGGAGGCGCAGACCGCGCTCAAGCTGGCGCTGTTCCGCGCCCATTTCCAGCAGCGGCGCAAGGTCGGCAAGCGCGAGGTGCTGCTCGACATCGCGGAAAATCTCGGCTTCGAGCGCGCGGCGATGGCCGAGGCGCTGGCGGATGAGGCGCTGGGCATCGCGGTGAAGCTGGAAGAGCAGCGCGCGCGGGAGGCGAATATCACTTCGGTGCCGAGCTTTATCGTCAACGGCCGCTATCTGATCCCGGGCGCGCAGGAGCCGGAGGTCTATCGCGAAACCCTGCGCAAGGTGGTGGAACTGGCGCGGGCGGGGTGATCGGGGCTAAACCAGGCTCAGGCGCGGCAAATTGTAGTTAGCGTTTTGTTCAGCCTGCTGGTCTAAAGCCGGACGATGTCTGCAGCAGACAAGAAATTTGACCTGATCCGCCTGGCGACGAACAGCCTTGACCAGGCAGTCGTGGCGACGGACATGGGCGGCAAGGTCGCCTTTGTAAATGCAGCCTACAGCCGGTTGATCGGCCATGAAGCGGAAGATGTTCTGGGCCGGCGGGTGACCGAGGTCCTGCCGGATTTCGGCGAATTCAAGGACCAGCTGGCCAAGGCCCTGGCGCAATTGAACACCCAGGGCGCCTATAAGGATGATCTGCTGATCTGCAATCAGCAGGGCGAACCCAAATGGGTCACCATGACCGCCAATGTGGTGACCGATGCGGATGACCAGTCGCAATATATCGTCGCCACCGTGTCGGACATCACCGTCACCAAGATTCATGAGACATTGCAGCACCGGCTGCTGCAATATCTGGTCGAAGGCCGAAGCCTGCGTTCGATGATGACCATGCTGTGCCGCGAGGTGCAGAAGATTCTCGGCTCGGTGCATATGTCGGTCGCCACGCTCGACCATCAGGGGCGGCTCTGGCTCGATGCCGCGCCGGATCTGCCGAAGGATTATTGCAAGGCGATCAACGGTCTGCCGATCGGGCCGGAATGTGGATCCTGCGGGACAGCCATGAGCAGAGGCGAACCCGTCTATGTGGACGATATTCACAGCGATCCATTGTGGACTCCCTATCGGCACATCACCGCCAAACTGCCCTATCGTTCGGTCTGGTCCACACCGTTCAGTGACGCGGTTGGCAAGGCCAAAGGCGTCTTCGCCTTCTATTCTGCCGAAGCTATCATCCCGACCCCATTCCACCGGCATATCGTGGATATCTGCACCAGGCTGTGTGCCCTCGCCATTGAACGGAGCGAGGCACAGGACCAGGTGAAATTCCTGGCCGAGCGCGATTCCCTGACCGGCTTGTACAATTGGCAGTTCCTGCAGCAGGAACTGAAGAAGGAGATCGCGCGGGCCAGTCGCTCCGGGCGTCAGTTCGCGCTGTATCTGATCGATCTTGACGGGTTCAAGGAGGTCAACGACCGCTGCGGCCATCAGACGGGCGACCGCTTGCTCGAAGGCGTTGCACGGCAGATCGAGACGGTTGCAAACGGGCGGGACATCGTTGCCCGGCTGGGCGGAGACGAATTCGCCGTGCTGCAAAAGGACGTCGCCTCCCGCGAAGACGCCATGCAGCGCGCGGCGATGCTCGTCAGGGCAATCGAAACAGCCACTTTCGATGATGAACCCGCATCGCTCAGCGCTTGCGGCAGCGTCGGATTTGCGCTGTTCCCGAGCGATGCCGACAGCGCCGAGACCATGCTGCGCAATGCCGATCTGGCGCTTTACGAGGCCAAGAAGATCGGGTGCGGGAAGGCCTGCAGCTATCTGATCGCCATGACCCGCGAGGTCGAAATGCGGCGGCGCCTGGAAGAGGATCTGCGCCGCGCACTCTCGGACGGCGAGCTCGGCCTCTATCTCGCCTATCAGCCGCAAGTGCGCCTGTCGGACAACAAGCTGGTCGGGTTCGAGGCCCTGGTTCGGTGGAACCACCCGGAATTGGGCCAGATTTCGCCCGAAGTCTTTGTTCCAATCGCCGAGCGCGGTCAGTTGATCGGCTGCCTGGGCGAATGGGTCCTGCGCGAGGCCTGCAAGGCGGCGCGGCGGTGGCGCGATGATCTCTATGTCGCGGTCAATCTCTCGCCGGCGCAGATAACCGAGGGGGATCTGCCCCTGCTTGTCCAGTCGGTGCTGCTTGATGCCGGCCTCAGTCCCTCGCGGCTTGAGCTGGAAGTCACCGAAAATGTGCTGATCGAAGACAAATTGCGCGCGCTGCATATCTTGCGGCGGCTCTCGGCGATGGGCATCCGCATCGTGATGGATGATTTCGGCACGGGCTATGCGTCGCTCAGCTATTTGCACATTTTCCCGTTCGACAAGATCAAGATTGACCGCTCCTTCATCTCCAATCTCGAGCTCAACGCCTATTCGGTGGCGATCGTCGATGCGATATTGGGCCTATGCAGCTCGATCGGTGTTCCGGTGACCGCCGAGGGGATCGAGACCCGGCAGCAGCTGGAAATCCTGATGGGCAAGCACTGCGATTTCGGGCAGGGCTTCTATCTCGGCTATCCCGCCGAACAGGCCGATCTCGTTCCCCGCGAGGCATGGGGGGCGGATCGCCTTTCGGCAGTCGGCACCTAGACCAGACCCAGCCGCGCCAGCTTCTTGATCAGCTTGCCCGGCATGGCATCGCCCGCCGACAGGCCAGATCCGAGATCAGCCGGGGCATCCTTGTCCTTGAGATAGCGCCACCCCTGGTGGCCGCGCTTGGCACGTGGTTCGACCGCAATCAAACGGGGTTCGAGCCTGATCCACCAGCGGCCATCGTCCTCGCGCTGCTCGAAGCCGATGATCGGGGAACGCCCGATGATCGCCTGATCGTGAATCCAGAACAGCGATCCTCCGACCATTTCCGCATGGCGCTTGGGCAGATAGCGCGTGGTCAGGCGCGGTTCGGAGCTGCTTTCGAGCCATTGGCGCAGGCTCTCTGCGCTTTCGGCGCGGAAGGCGATCTTGGTCATGTGCAGCGGCATGGCTTCGGACATAATGCTTCGCCTTGTGCAAACAAGCCGGCAATCCCCGGCATCTGCATGAGGCCCTGCTAGGATGCCAACCCGCTCAGCACCGCCAGACCCAGGAATGAGAAGAAGCCCATCACGTCGGTCGACATGGTCACGAACACCGCCGAGGATACCGCCGGGTCGATCTTCAACCGATCGAGCACCACCGGCACCGCGATCCCCGCCAGGCCGGCCATCAGATTATTGATCAGCATGGCCGTGCCGATCACTGCGCCCAGCAGGGGATTGCTGAACACCAGACCGACGGACCCGCCGATCAACAGCCCCAGCGTCAGCCCATTGGCCAGCGCGATCCGCATTTCGCGCCCGATCATCCGCCAGGTGTTGCTGTCGGTCAGCTGGTTCGTGGCCAATGCCCGAACCACCACGGCGAGCGTTTGGGTGCCGGCGTTCCCGCCCATGCCCGATACGATCGGCATCAGCACGGCCAGCAAGGCGAACCGCGCGATGGCGCCCTGGAACAATCCGACCACGCTGGACGCGATGATCGCGGTGCCGAGATTGACCACCAGCCACACCAGCCTGGTGCGGATGGTCAGGTGAATCGGTTCATTGATATCGCCATCGCCCGCACCGGACAGCAGCAACACGTCCTCGCCGGCTTCTTCCTGAATGATATGCACGATGTCATCGACGGTCAGCTGGCCAACCAGCCTGCCGCCCGGATCGACCACCGCGGCGGAGATCAGCGCATATTTCTGGAACAGCAGCGCCACCTCTTCCTGATCCATCTCCACCGGGATCAGTGTCTGGTCGCGCTTCATGACATCGGTCAGCGCGACATGGCGGGGCGTGCGCAATACCCAGGAAAGCTGACAGGTGCCGATCGGGCGATGCAGCGGATCGACGATGAACACCTCCCAGAATTCGGTGGTCAATTCGTCGCGTTCGCGCAGATAGTCGATCAGGTCGCCGACATTGAGGTGTTCGGGCACCGCAATCAGCTCGCGCTGCATCAGCCGCCCGGCGGTTTCCTCCGGATAGGACAGCGCGCTTTCAATTGCCGCCCGGTCTTCCGGGTCCATTTCGGCAAGGACCGCGTCCTGATCTTCCTTGTCGAGATCCTCGATCAGCTGGACCGCGTCGTCGGTGTCGAGCTGTTCGGCAAGCTCGGCAACCGCTTCCGGTGACAAAGCCTCGACCATGCTTTCACGCACATAATCGTTGAGCTCGGCAATCACCTCGCCGCTCATCAAATCGGTGATTGCAGCAGCCAGCTTGCCGCGCCTGTCCCGGCCCAGCAGCTCGAACAGATCGGCAATGTCGGCGGGATGAAGCGGCTCTACCAGCTCATAGACGCGCGCATCATCGTCATCATCCAGCGCATCGGTAACGGCGCGCACGAAATCGGCCTTGAGGCGGTTTTCCTGGTCGAACTGCTCGCGCTTCTCCTCGGCGACCCCGGCGTCGCTGTCTGGATCGGCGCGTTCCAGTTGGTCGAGTTCCTCGGGAGTCATCGCACCCTCCTATTCTTGCCGGAAACAAAAGCAACCGGGCGGGGTGACTTATTGCCTGCGCGCCTTATATCGGCGCCCCTGAACAGGATTTAGGAACAGGAGAACCCTGATGGCCGACACTAAGCTCACTTTCACGCTCGACACCGGCGATGTCGTAATCAAGCTGCATCCCGAACTCGCACCCGGGCATGTCGCACGGATCACGGAACTGGCCAATGAAGGCTTTTATGACGGGGTGGTGTTCCACCGTGTGATCGATGGTTTCATGGCCCAGGGCGGTGATCCCACCGGCACCGGGATGAGCGGCAGCAGCAAGCCCGATCTGCAGGCGGAATTCAACGACGCGCCGCATGTGCGCGGCACCTGCTCCATGGCGCGGACCCAGGCGCCGCACAGCGCCAACAGCCAGTTCTTCATCTGCCTCGATGATGCGCGCTTCCTCGACAAGCAATATACGGTGTGGGGCACGGTCGAGAGCGGGATGGAACATGTCGATGCGCTGCCCAAGGGCGAACCGCCGTCCAAGCCTGGCAAGATCGTCAAGGCGACGGTTGGCTGAATTCAAAAGGGCGCCCATCGGGCGCCCTTTTTATTTCCGGCACCAGTGCCGGCATTGGCCCCGGCAAAGGATCCGGGCTTAAAGCCCGGCTTCGATCATCCAGTCGTGAAACAGCTTCACCGGCCGCTGTTCGAGCGCCTTTGGGCGGCAGACGAACCAGTAGGAATAGGGGCTCTCCACGTCGACATTATACAGCCGGGCAAGGCGCTTGTCGGTCGCGCGGCGGAAGTGATCATCATGCATGATCGCAACGCCGAGCCCCTGGGCGGCGGCCTCGAGCATCAGCTGGCCCGAATCGAAATGGTCGATCGCCGCCGGTTGCAGCGTTTCGAGCCCGAGCGCGTTCTTCCACGCGGTGAAGCTGTCCGGCAGATCGCTGTGAATCAGGAAGGTCTGCTTTGACAGCATTTCAGCGGTGGGACTGGTGCCGATCTCATCGGCCAGCGCCTGGCTGCAGATCGCATGGACCAGATTGTGGTCCAGCCGCACGGAATAGAAGCCCTCGTCAGGCTCCGAGGTGACGATGATCGCGGCATCCAGCGTATCGCCGATGCGGGGGATCAGATTGGGACCGGTATCGATGTCGATATGCAGCCGCGGGTGGAGCTTGCGCAGGCCGGGCAGATGAGGAAACAGCCGCTGGCTGCCGAACAGCGGCGAAACGCCCAGATGCAGCCGCAGAAGCTGCAGATTTTCCGACTGGCCTTCCACCGCCAGCGCCAGCGCTTCGAGATGCGGGTTCACCGCTTCATAGAAAGACCGGCCTTCGTCGGTAAGCTTCATCGCCTGATGGGCGCGGGTGAACAGCTTCTTGCCGACGAAATCCTCCAGGCCCTTTACCCGCCGCGACAGGGCCGATGGGCTGAGGCCGAGTTCATTCGCTGCCGAACGGGCAGAGCCCATCCGGACAATGCGCACGAACGCCTCGAGCGCGCGAAGGGGGGGCAGGCGGCGTGACGACATTAAGCGGGTATCTGTCCAGATAAAATGAGGCCTGTCGAGAGGATTAATCTCACAGGCGAATATTCACATTCGCGAATTGAATGGCCGATGCTCGAATTTGGCGGGCTTGGGTCAGGAAAAGACGATCTAATCTTCCGCTTCGGGCTCTTCCGGCGGGTGAAGCCGCAGCCGCGTGACATGGGTTTCATCCCCTGCGGTGACTTCGATTCGCCATCCGCTGGGATGAAGCAATATCGCGCCGACTTCCGGAACCTGCCCGGCCAGAACGAAGGCCAGCCCGCCCAGCGTGTCGACCGCTTCCTCCACTTCCGCCAGCCGGGGGTCGACCAGTTCGGCGACATCGTCCAGCTCCGCGCGGGCATCAGCTTCCCACATGCCATCGGCCAGCGGCACGATCAGCTCTTCGGGCAGATCGTCATGTTCGTCTTCAATATTGCCAACGATCTCCTCGACCAGATCCTCGATCGTGATGATCCCGTCGACGCCGGAATATTCATCCACCACCACCGCCAGATGCGTGCGCCGGGCGCGCATGTCTGCCAGCACGTCCAGCGCATTGCGCGCCTGCGGCACATAGAGCGGCTGGCGCATCAGCACGGTCCAGTCAGCAGGGGGGGTGTCGCCGGTCGCGAGGAAGGGGAAGACGTCCTTGATATGGACCATCCCGATCACCTCATCGAGCGTTTCGCGATAGACCGGCATGCGCGAATGGCCGTGTTCCGAGAATTTCGCGACCAGCTCTTCCCAGCTCGCATCGGCAGGCACCGCGATGATCTCGCCGCGCGGGATCGCGATATCGTCTGCGTCATGCTCGCTGAAATGCAGCAGATTGCGCAGCATGGTGACTTCGACGGGCGACAGATCGCCCTTCGCGCCATCGGCAGCGCCGCTGGCATGCTCTTCCTCATGCTCGGCAATCGCTTCTTCAAGCTGCGCGCGCAGTGAAGTGTCGCCGGTGTTGCCGTCGAAAAGGCGGCGGATTGAATTCCACAACCCGCCCCTACTGTCCGCGTCTCCATTGCCGGATTCGCCGAACTTGGCCGTGTCGGACATGGCCTGCACTAAGTCCCTTGATGAATGTTGCGGTCGCCATATGGGTCCGCGATGCCCAGAATCGCAAGCGCCTTTATTTCCAGCGCCTCCATTGCGTCCGCATCGGCCGGGGATAAGTCATGATCATGACCGGCCAGATGCAGCAAGCCGTGGACCAGCAGATGGGTGGCATGATGCTGCAACTCCATGCCTTTTTCGGCTGCCTCGCGGGCGCAGGTTTCAAAGGCGAGGGCGATATCGCCGAGCATTTCGGGCGGTCCGTTGCTCGCCAGCGCCATCAGGTCGCTGCGCGCCAGCATCGGGAAGGACAGCACATTGGTCGGCTTGTCGCGCCCGCGCCATTCGCGGTTGAGGATATGCACCTCAGCGTCTGAAGTCAGCAGCAGGCTCACCGACAGGCGCGGATTACCCAGTTCCGGGGCGACGGCAATGGCGGCTGCGACTGCGCGGGCTGCCAGATCTTCCCACTCGCCAGAAGGCCAGGGCGGTTCAATATCGGATTCGATTTCCACGCCCGCGGCCTAGCCGCTGGCCTCGGGCGAAGTCGAGTGCCGTTTGCATGCGGCTGCTTCACCTGCGATCGGCACGAAGGGAACCGCCAGGATTACGAATCCTTGCCTTCATAGGCCTCGACGATCCGCCCGACGATCGGATGGCGCACCACATCGCCGGCGTTGAAGCGCGAGACCGCAATGCCCTCCACCCCTTCGAGCCGCGCAACCGCATCATTGAGCCCGCTCATCGCCGGGCCGCCGGGGATATCGACCTGCTTGGGATCGCCGCACACCACCATCCGGCTGTTCTGGCCGAAGCGGGTGAGGAACATCTTCATCTGCGCCTTGGTGGTGTTCTGCGCCTCATCGAGGATCACGAAGGCATCGGCCAGGGTGCGCCCGCGCATGAAGGCGATCGGAGCAATCTCGATTTCGCCGCGAGGCGAGCCGCCGTTCGACCTGTTCGGCCGGCAGGCAATCATAAAGCGCATCGTAAAGCGGGCGCAGATAGGGATCGACCTTTTCCTTCATATCGCCGGGCAGGAAGCCAAGCCGCTCGCCCGCTTCGACCGCAGGGCGCGACAGGATCAGCCGCTGGACGCTGCCGGTGATCAGCTGGCTCACCGCCTGGGCCACCGCCAGATAGGTCTTGCCGGTGCCGGCCGGGCCGAGCGCGAAGATGATCTCATCACGGGCGAGCGCGCGCATATAGTCGATCTGCGCGGCGGAGCGCGGCACGATCGTCTTCTTGCGGGTGCGGATCATGATCGGGGGGCGTTCGCTGTCGCCCGAGATGATGCCCTCCAGCGTCGGTTCGGTCGACATGGCGATCAGGGATTCGATCGACCCCGCGTCCAGTTCCTGGCCCTGCAGCAATCTTTGGTGCATCCCCTTGAGGACATCCCGCGCCCGGCCCACCGCATCTTCGGGGCCTTCGATCTGCGCTCGATTGCCGCGGGCGGATATGAACACGCCGAGGCGGTTTTCCAGCTGGACGAGATTGGCGTCGAATTCGCCGAACAACGCGCCGAGCACGGTCTGTTCATCGAATTCCACCTCCACCCTCGCGCGGCGCGAAGCGTCGCGGCGGTCTTCGGGATGGGCGAGTGCCGCGTATCCGTCGGCACGATTAGCTTTGCGAGCCATGAACTCCTTTCGGGTTGCCTGACTGTAGATAATGCAGCGCGGGAGGAGGGCAAGCGGGCTTGCGAAAAGCACCCGTGGATAAGCGCTCAGGCGTGTGCCGGATGCAACAGCCGCCCGGCGAGCGAATTCGGACCGGCCTCGGCCAGTTCGACCGCGACGAGATCGCCGATCGCGAAATCTCCCTCGAAATGCACCGATTGCAGCCAGGGCGATTTGCCCAGCCATTGGCCCGGATGGCGGCCCTTGCGCTCCACCAGCACATCGCAGCTCCGGCCGAGCGAGGCCTGATTGAAGGCAAGCGAATGGCGCCCCAGCGCAGCCTGGAGCCGCTGAAGTCGCTCATCCATCACGGGCAGCGGGATCTGATTGTCCATCGTCGCAGCCGGGGTGCCGGGGCGGGGGGAATATTTGAAACTGAAGGCGGCGGCATAGCCGACCTGATCGACCAGTTGCAGGGTCTCTTCGAATTCCGAATCGCTCTCACCCGGAAAGCCGACGATGAAATCGCCCGACAGCGCGATATCGCTGCGCGCGGCGCGGACCCGTTCGAGCACCCGCAGATAGCTTTCGGCGGTGTGGCTGCGGTTCATCGCCTTCAGCACCCGGTCGGATCCGCTCTGTACCGGCAGGTGCAGATAGGGCATCAGTTTGGCGATCTCGCCGTGGGCGGCGATCAGCCCTTCGGTCATGTCATTGGGATGGCTGGTGGTATAGCGAATTCGTTGCAAATCCGGTAGCTTGTCCAGCTCTCTTATCAATCCGTCGAGCCCGATCGCGCGGCCCGCCTCATCCTCGCCCGTCCAGGCGTTGACGTTTTGGCCCAGCAGCGTGATCTCACGCGCACCGGCCCCCACCAATCGGCGGGCCTCCTCGATCAAGGCCTTGTAAGGCCGGGATATTTCTGCCCCGCGCGTATAGGGAACCACGCAATAGGTGCAGAATTTGTCGCATCCTTCCTGCACCGTCAGAAAGGCGCTGGGGCCAACCTTGCGCCGCGCGGGCAGGGCCGCAAATTTGGCGTCGGCCGGCATGTCGGTATCGGTCGGGCGCTCGCCCTTGGCCGCTCGGTCGAGCATTTCGGGCAGGCGATGATAGGCCTGCGGGCCGACCACCAGCGAAACGGCCGGTGCGCGCGCCATGATCTCATCGCCCTCGGCCTGCGCCACGCAGCCGGCCACCGCGATCATCGGCGGGGTCTGGCCGCCCGCCTTCACCAGCCGGCCGATATCCGAATAGACCTTTTCCGCCGCCTTTTCGCGGATATGGCAGGTGTTGAGCACCACCAGATCGGCTTCTTCGCCCTCGGGTGCGGCGGACAGGCCACGTTCGGCCAGCAGCTCGGCCATACGCTCGCCGTCATAGACGTTCATCTGGCAGCCGAAGCTCTTGACCCGGTAGGTCTGGGGAGGGGCGCTGTCTGTCATGAAGGGCGGCCTGTAGGGGATTTGCAGCCGCCTTTCAAATCCCGCCGCTCAGTGACCTGCCATGGCCGCGGCAATCGCCCTGCGTGCGGCTGCGGCCATGGTCTTGCGATTGGCCAGCTCATCGCCGGTCAGCACCGGCAGGAAGCAGATTGTCAGCCGCAGCGGGCGCAAGCGGGCAAGGATGCGCCTGAAATTGTCGAGCCCGTGCTCGTCGCCGACCCAGGCGATATGCGCTGCATCTTCATAGGCCAGCAACAGCGGCTGCACCGGCACGGTGTCGGGCAGAGTCTCGACGGCGGAAAGCAGCGAGCTTTTGAATGGCAGCAAACCGGTGCCATCGCTGGTGGTGCCTTCGGGAAAGAAGGTCAATGCGCCGGTTTCGGCAATCGCCTCGCGCAATTGCGCAACCTGATCGGCAACGCTGGTCCGGTCATGCCGGGCGATGAACACGGTGTCATTCATCGCGCAGAGGGTCTTGAGCAAAGGGATGGCGGAGAGCCCGTCATGGCCGACGAAGGCCGAGCCGCTGGCCCAGGCAATCGCCGGAATATCGAGCCAGCTGACATGGTTGGACAGCAGCAGCGCGCCCTTGGCCGGGCGGCCTTGGATGGTGATGACCAGACCGGAAATCAGCCCCACGCCGCCCAGAAACACGCGCGGCCAGAAACGCCGCAGCCCAAGCATGCGCCATAGGTAGAACAGCGGGACACAGATCAGCAGCAGTGCCAGCATCAGCAGCAGGCGGATCGCGATCAACAGCCAGCCAAGCGGCGAAATGCGGGAGGAATCGAGCGCCAGAGCCTTATTCATGACGCGCGCCGGGCGGCATTACTCGTCCCGGTCGAGCCGGACGCCGTAGAGTTCCATGCGGTGATCGACCAGGCGATAGCCAAGCCGTTCCGCGATCACCCGCTGCAGGGCCTCCAGCTCGGGATCGACGAATTCGACGACCTTGCCGGTTTCGACATCGATCAGATGGTCATGATGGGCCTCGGGCGCGGCTTCATAGCGCGCGCGTCCGTCTCCGAAATCGTGACGGTCGAGAATCCCGGCCTCTTCGAACAAGCGCACGGTGCGATAGACCGTGGCGATCGAGATCTTGGGATCGAGCGCCGAAGCGCGGCTGTGCAACAGCTCGACATCGGGATGGTCACTGCTTTCCGACAATACGCGGGCGATGATTCGCCGCTGTTCGGTGATCCTCAGGCCACGCTCGTTGCAGAGCTGTTCTATGTCGATCGGCTGGTTCAAGGTAAGGGCATGTCCCTATTGCCGGAATGAAAACGCCCCACGGGTTGTAGACCCGCGGGGCGCTTTTTCAACTGCGTGTGAAAAACTGCGTAATCAGACCGCTTTCTTGGTCCGGCCGCGCTTCTGGCCGGGCTTGCGGCCGAGGCCGATCTTCTTCGCCAGTTCGCGGCGCTTTTCGGCATAATTGGGCGCAACCAGCGGATAATCGCCGCTGAGGCCCCAGCGCGCACGATATTCATCGGTGGTGAGGCCATGGTCGGTCGAAAGGTGCCGCTTGAGCATCTTCATCTTCTTGCCGCATTCGAGGCAAGTAATGCTGTCCGGCTTGATCGAAGAGCGGATCGAAACAGCAGGCTCAAGCGGTGCGGCGGCGACTTCGACAGGAGTGCCCAGACCAGCAAGCGCTGCGTGAATGCTCTGGATCAGTACCGGGACGTCTTCGACCGCCACGTTGTTGTTGCTGACATGAGCTGCGACAATGTCCGAAGTAAGCGTGATCAGCATTTCGGCAGTATCGGTTTCAGTGGTATCCATAATTTCCTCTGATTCGTGCGAGCGGGGGGACGCTCTCAATAGGGGATTCTACCCGGTCTATGCCGAGTCCGCGCGCCCTGCATCAATTGGTCCAAAGTTACAAGCGCAACGAAAACTATACTCACTGTTTGGCTATTGGTATGCAATGAAACGCGGCGGACTATATCTTCAACGCAAAACTAATCGCATCGATCCCGGACATTGCGCCGCGGGTGTAGTAATTTGCTCGGCGGCCGACCGGAACAAATCCGTGTTTGCGATATAGCGCCTCTGCCGGATTGCCTTCGCGCATTTCAAGAAACAGGCGGGAAACGCCGCGATTGCGTGCTTCGGCAATCAGGCATTCGAGCAAGGCTGAGCCAATTCCGCGGCGGCGGAAAGCGGGGCGTACTGCGATCAGCAGCAATTCCTCTTCATCGGCGGCCTGGCGCGAAAGCACGAAGCCAGCGGCATCGCTGCTACCGTCGCAGAAAAGCCCATCCGCATCGAGCAGCAGGGAGCGGCAATTGGACATGCCCAGCGAATCGCTGATCTGGCGGCGATTCCACGCTTCCCCGAAGGCAGGCTCGAACGCCTCGTCCATCACCTCCATGATGTGGTCGACCGGATCGCGATGGGCGGTCATGGTTGCGCCTCCAGCGCCGGCGTCGCAGCGGGCAGCCGCGCATCTGGCGCACGGCCATAAAGCGGGGTCAGCTGGCGGGTCAGCAATGCAGGCGGCATCAGCGCAAAGCTGCGCGCGTCGGGCATCAGCGGCAGTGCCTGGCCCCAGCCGCGCGCGCTGACCAGCGCTTCGGCCTGGGTTCCGGCCGCGCAATCATGCCGCGCCCGGATTGCGGCCTCGGCAGGGGGCAGCGAGGCCAGTTCGCCTTCAGGCAGCCCGTCCTCGCCGAAATCCTGCACGAACCATTCGCCATGCCCGCCGGTCATGCACAGGCTGACCGGGCCGGGATGCTGGTGCCGCGCCATGGCGGCAAGCAGGGCGAGGGTGGGATAGCCAAGAACGTCGGCCTGCCACGCCAGCCCCAATGCGCGCGCGGCGGCAAGCCCGATGCGGACCCCGGTGAAGCTGCCCGGGCCCAGCGCCACGCAGATACGGCCGGCGCGGCCCTTGTCAGGCAAAGCGGCGATCATCGGAATGAGCTGTTCTGCATGGCCGCGCCCGAGCATGCGCAGCTCGCCCGCAAGCAGGTCGCCGCCCGGCTCAAACAGGGCGACCGAGCAGGCTTCGGTGGCGCAATCGATGGCCAGCGTCAGCATGGGCATCTGGCTAGCGCGTCACAGGATACGATTAAAGGTCTCGAAATCGGGGCGCGGGCTGCGCGGAAAGATCGTTGAGGGATCGCCATAGCCGAGCGTGGAGATGAAATTGGACTTCCATTTCGGGTCGTCGGCAAAGAATTCCGCATCGACCGCCTGATTGTTGAAGCCCGACATCGGCCCGGTATCGAGCCCCAGCGCGCGCGCGGCGAGGATGAAATAGCCGCCCTGCAGGGTGGAATTGCGAAAGGCGGAGACCTTGCGGCCTTCCTCATTCCCGGTGAACCAGCTCTTCGCATCGGCATGCGGGAACAGCCAGGGGAGCTGTTCGTGGAAATCCTCGTCCATCGCGACGATCACGCTGACCGGTGCGGCCCTGATCTTGTCAGGGTTGGTGCCGCCGGCGTGCTGCGCCAGCCGTTCCTTGGCTTCGGGCGTGGTCAGCCACACCAGCCGCGCCGGCATCTGGTTGGCCGAGGTCGGCCCCATCTTCATCAGATCCCAGATCGCATGCAGCTGATCCGTCGAAACCGGCTGGTCGAGATAGCCATTATAGGTCCGCGCGGTGCGAAACAGCTGATCAAGAGCGGCATCGTCAAGCGGCGTTCCGGACATCTCAGGCGGCCCTCACTTCTGTGACTTCGGGGACGTAATGTTTGAGCAAGCCCTCGATCCCGTGCTTGAGCGTGGCGGTCGAGGAGGGGCAGCCGGAGCAGGCGCCCTGCAAGGTAAGATAAACTACCCCTTCGCGGAACCCGCGATAGCGGATGTCGCCCCCGTCGCCGGCAACCGCGGGGCGCACCCGGGTTTCGAGCAGGTCGAGGATCTGCGCCACCACTTCGGCATCGGCGGGATCGTCGGCAATCTCTTCATCGGCGGGAACCGCGATCGCGCCGGCGCTGCCGGGTTGGAACAATGGCGCCTGGCTGACGAAATGATCGAGCAGAACCGCCGCCACCTGCGGCTTGAGCGCCGACCACTCGACCCCTTCGCCGGCAGTGACCGAGATAAAGTCATGCCCGAAGAACACATTCACCACCTCGCCGGTGTCGAACAGCGCCTGGGCGAGCGGCGAAGCTTCCGCCGCTTCGGGTGAGGCGAATTCGCGGGTGCCCGTTTCCATCACCACCTGTCCGGGGAGGAATTTGAGCGAGGCGGGGTTGGGTGTGGTTTCGGTCTCTATGAACATGTGCCCGATGTAGGGATGCCGCTGGCGCGCCGCAAGCGGGAGCTTGTTGCGAACCATTCACTATCCCTTCATCGCTTGCCCCCCTATTAGCAGCGCCATGACAATCCTTTCCCGCTGTGCGCGGCTGCTCACGCCCCTCTTCGTGCTCCTGCTCGTCGCTGCGCCCGGGGCGCAGGCGCGGGACCTGCCGGCCCAGGCCGTCGCCAGCGCCCTGCCGCCGCCGACCACGCTCAAGCCCGATGATCCGTGGATCTACCGCGGAACGGATATCCCGCGGGACAAGGATTGGCTGTTCGGCGAACTGCCCAACGGCTTGCGCTATGCGGTGCGGGCCAATCGCGTGCCCGCAGGCCAGGTTTCGATTCGCATCAGGATCGATGCCGGATCGCTGAACGAGACCGATAGCGAGCGCGGCTATGCCCATTTGATCGAACACCTCACCTTCCGCGAATCCAAATATCTCGCCAATGGCCAGGCCATTCCGACCTGGCAGCGGCTCGGCGCGCGGTTGGGCGCGGATACCAATGCCCAGACTTCGCCAACCGACACGGTCTACAAGCTCGATCTGCCCGATGCCGATCCGGCCAAGCTCGATGAAAGCATCCGCCTGCTGTCAGGCATGATCCGCGAGCCCACGCTGAGCGATGCCAATATCGCCACCGAACTGCCGATCGTGCTGGCCGAAAAGCGCGACAACAGCGGCGCTGCAAAGCGCATTGCCGATGCGACGTCGGAATTGTTCTATCACGGCCAGCTGCTGGCCGACCGCTCGCCCGCCGGCACGGACGAGGCGCTCGAATCCGCGACCAGCGCCTCGATCAAGGCATTCCACCAGCGCTGGTATCGCCCGGAAAACGCGGTGATCGTGATTGTGGGCGACGGCAATCCGGAAGATTTCGCCGCGCTCATCGAGCGCTATTTCGGGGGTTGGTCCCCGCCGGGCAATCATGTGCCAGCGCCAGATCTGGGCGCGCCCAAAGCGCCGCCGGGAGCCGATCCGGCCAATCCGGTGGGCGAAACGAAAGTCCTGGTCGAACCGGATCTTCCGCGCGGGATCATGATGGCGGTGCTGCGCCCCTGGGGCAAGCCGACCGACAATCTCGAATATAACCGTCAGCTGATGATCGATCAGGTTGCCCAGGCGATCATCAACCGCCGGCTGGAAGAGCGCGCGCGGGCGGGCGGCAGCTATGTCCTGGCCAATATCCAGCGGCAGGAGGTCAGCCGGTCGGTCAATGCGACCTTCGTCAATATCACCCCCCTGGGGGACGATTGGAAAGCCGCCCTGCATGATGTGCGCGCGGTGATCGCCGATGCGCTGGCGACACCGCCGAGCGAGGAGGAGATTGCGCGCGAATTGTCCGAGATCGATGTCAGCTTTGCCAATAATTACGATCAGCGGGTCAATCAGCCGGGCGCGCGCCTGGCTGACGATGTCGTCGGCGCGGTGGATATCCGCGAATCGGTCGCCTCGCCCGAGACCTTCCTCAACGTCTTCCGCTCCATGCGTGCCCGCTTCACCCCCGAGGCGGTGCTTGAACACAGCCGCGCATTGTTCAAGGGATCGGTGATCCGGGCGCTGATGCTCACGCCCGATGCGCATGACGGCGCCACGGCCGAAGCGCTGCGCCAGGCCTTGATCGAACCGGTCAAGGCGGATGGCAAATCGCGGATCGCCGCGCAGAACCTGTCCTTCGACAAGCTGCCCGCGATCGGCAAGCCGGCCCTGCCGGTCGAGAGCCATGATATTGGCGTGCTCGAGATCAAGCAGCTCGATTATGCCAATGGCGTCCATGCGTTGATCTGGCGGACCGATAATGAACCGGGACGGGTAACCGTGCGGGTGCGCTTCGGCAGCGGCTACCGCGCCTTTTCGCAGCAGGATGCGCCCTATATCAGCCTGGGCCAGAGCGCGCTGGTCGCCTCTGGAGTGGGGGCGCTGGGCGCGAGCGAACTCGATGCGATCTCGACCGGGCGCAAGCTCGGCTTCGATTTCACGATCGATGACGGCGCCTTCCGGTTCGAGGCCGAGACGCGCAAGGAAGACCTTGCCGATCAGCTCTATCTTTTCGCTGCCAAGCTTTCCATGCCGCGCTGGGATGATCGCCCGGTCGAGCGGGCCAAAGCGCTCAGCCTGCTTGGTTACGCCAGCCTCAATTCCGATCCGATGAGCGTGATCAACCGTGATCTCGATTATGTGATCGACAATCACGACGCCCGCTTCGGAACCCCGACCCCGGCCGAGATCGAAGCAGACCACGCCGGAGGGTTTCCGCAAGGTGTGGGAACCGCTGTTGGCTCAGGGCCCGGTGGAGGTCATGGTGTTCGGCGATATCGATCTCGACAAGACCGAGGCGGATCTGGCGCGCAGCTTCGGTGCCTTGCCGCCGCGCCAGCCGATTCCGGCCGCGGCGCTGGCGCGTGGTGTCAGTTTTGCGCCGCTGACGGCAGAGCCGCAGGTGCTGTATCACCACGGCGATGCCGATCAGGCCGCGGCAGTGGTCGCCTGGCCGCTTGGCGGCGGGGTCAAGGGTTTGCCGGTTTCGCGCGAGCTGGAGGTGCTTGGCGAAATCTTCTCCAACCGCCTGCTCGATGCGCTGCGTGAAGCCGCCGGGGCGAGCTATACCCCCTATGTCACCTCGAACTGGCCGGTCGATATCGACAGCGGCGGGCGGATGATGGCGGTTGCCCAGCTCAAGCCGGAGGCGGTGCCGTTGTTCTTTTCCGTGGCTGACCGGATCGCGGCCGATCTGGCGTCAAGCGGGCCAAGTGCCGATGAGATCGAGCGGGTAACCGAGCCGTTCAAACAATTGCTCAACCGGGTGGTCAATGGCCATGTGTTCTGGATGAATCTGGTCGAGGGATCGAGCATCGAGCCCGCGCGGCTCGATCAGCTTGGAACCCTGATGGCGGATTATACCGAGACCACGCCGGAGCGGATGCGCTATCTCGCGCAGCGTTACCTGCCTGCCGGCAAGGCCTTGCGGATCGCGGTAATTCCGCAGGGCCAGCAACTCGCCAAGGCAGCTCCCGCAGCGGAAAAAAGCGCCCCGGACAGCCGCTGAGTGCGGCGATTCCGATCAATGTAGTAGAAAAAGCAACCTTTGCATTCGGCTGACCGAGCGCCTATTTGCGCCGCCTTGCTTCATAAATAGAGATTTGCAGTGGCACAAAGTTGGACCCCCGAAAGCTGGAAGAGCTTCGAAGCGAAGCATCTTCCTGCCTATATTGACCAAGAGGCGCTGGACGCGGCTGTGACGACGCTGTCGAGCTATCCGCCGCTGGTCTTTGCGGGTGAGGCACGCGCGCTCAAGGCAGATCTGGCGATGGTCGGGGCAGGCAAGGGCTTCCTGTTGCAGGGCGGCGATTGCGCCGAAAGCTTCGCCGAGTTCCACCCCAATAATATCCGCGATACCTTCCGTGTGCTGCTGCAGATGGCGGCAGCACTGGTGTTTGCCTCCAAACAGCCGGTGGTGAAGGTCGGCCGCATGGCGGGCCAGTTCGCCAAGCCGCGCAGCGCGCCCACCGAGGTGCAGGGCGGGCAGGAATTGCCGAGCTATCTGGGCGATATCATCAACGGGATCGAATTTGACCCGGAGACCCGTCGCAACGATCCTGAACGGATGATCCGCGCCTATAGCCAGTCTGCCGCCACGCTGAACCTGCTGCGCGCCTTTGCCGGCGGCGGCTATGCCAATCTGCGCCAGGTCCATGAATGGACGCTGGATTTCATGGGCCGCAGCCCCTGGGCCGACAAGTTCAAGGATATCGCCAACCGGATCGGCGAAGCGCTGGATTTCATGGAAGCCTGCGGGATCGATCCGCAGAATGCGCCTCAGCTCAAGAGCACCAATTTCTATACCAGCCACGAAGCCTTGCTGCTGCCTTATGAGCAGGCGCTGACCCGGCAGGATTCGCTCACTGGCGACTGGTATGACACCAGCGCCCATATGCTGTGGATCGGCGATCGCACGCGCTTCGATGGCTCCGCCCATGTCGAATATCTGCGCGGTGTCGGCAATCCGATCGGGATGAAATGCGGGCCGAGCCTGGAACCGGATGCGTTGCTGCGACTGCTTGATACGCTCAATCCCGGGCGCGAGCCCGGGCGGATGACGCTGATCAGCCGCTTCGGCCACGACAAGGTCGAATCCGGCCTGCCCCGGCTGGTGCGCGCGGTGAAGCGCGAAGGTCATCCGGTGGTGTGGAGCTGCGATCCAATGCACGGCAACGTGATCAAGTCAGGCAGCGGCTACAAGACCCGGCCGTTCGACCGCATCCTTGCCGAGGTTAAGGGCTTCTTCGCGGTGCATCGGGCCGAAGGCACCCATGCCGGCGGGATCCATATCGAAATGACCGGCCAGGATGTGACCGAATGCACCGGCGGCGCAGTGGCGATTACCGACGAGCGGCTGGCAGATCGCTATCACACCCATTGCGATCCCCGGCTCAATGCGGCGCAATCGCTCGAGCTGGCGTTTCTGTTGGCGGAAATGCTTAATCTCGAGGCGCAGCAACGCCGGGCCGACGCGGCCTGAAAGCCGCAGGGCGCGCGCATCCTGGCTGTTAAAGGTAAATACGCGCTACCGGGGCTTTTACCATAGTTTCACTCCTGCCTGTTAGGCTTGCCTTTCATTTGGGCTGAGGACGGGTGTGAAGCTTTCCAGAGGCAGTATTTTCGCGGCGGCAGTCGCGCTTGTGTGGATGTTGAGCGCGGTGATATCGATCACGCTCAGCTTCACTGCGGGTGCGGTGCAGCTGGTGTGGTTGCCGAGCGCGATTTCAGTGGCCGGGCTCTATATTGCCCGGAAAGGTGACCGCTCACGGCTATTGCTGGCGCTGCTGCCGGCCAATCTGCTGCTCAACCTGTGGTTCGGCATGGGGCCCTTGCAATCGCTTGGCTTTACCGTGGCCAATTTCACCGAACTTCTGATCATCGTTGCCTTGTCTCGCCGGGTGATCGGGCACCGTTCGATCAACTCGCTGCACCTGCAGGACATGGTGCTGCTGTTTCTCGGGGTCGTCGCCGGGACACTGGTCAGCGCGATCCTGGTCTATCCGTTCCGCGCGGATCAGCACCTGGCCAATGTCGCATGGTGGCTTCTCTCAAAGACTCTGGGGGTGACCGTTGGGGTGCCCTTGCTGATCCAGGCCCATCGATGGTTCAGGGATCGCAAGACGAGCAAATCCCGGCTGCACAAGGACCGTGCCCCGGCCTTTCTTATTTCCATGGTCGCAATGTTCGGTCTTTCCTGGCTGGTGCTGGGCAGTTCCAGCCTGCCGCTCGGGCCGCTATTGCTTGCAGGGCTGATGTTTGCAGTCGTCCGCTTCGGGCAATTGGGAGCATCGGGATCGGTTCTCGCATTCGGGATCGCCGGAACCATCAGAATGCATGGTGATGGAATTCCGGGGATGGTCGGTTCCTTTGACGGGCCAGTCGCGGGGATCGTGCTGCAGGGCTATATGCTGCTGATGCTCGCCGCCTCGCTGCCGCTGGCGGCATTGTTCGCCCAGCATGACCGGCTGACCCTGCGCCTCAATGTCCGCAACGCGCGTATGCGGGAAAGCCTGCTGATGCTGAGCATGGCGGAGGAGATCGCCCGGATTGGGCGCTGGCACTATGATGCGCGCACCGGAAAGCAGGACTGGTCGCGCCAGATGTTCCTGATCAACGGCGTGCCTCCCTCACTCGGCCGCGATCCCGGCGACATGAAAGCGCTGCTACCCGATGGCGGTGCCGAATTGTTCGGTCAGCTTGAACATCACGCAAAGGACCGGGCGCGCTTCAGCTTCGAATATCGTATCCGCACACCTGCCGGCGAAGATCGCATCCTCAAAATGTATGCGTCGAACCAGTTCGCCGACGATGGCGAACTGGTCGGAACCTTCGCGGTGGTGATGGATGTCACCGAACATTACCAGCGCCAGGAAGCGCTCGACAATGAACGTACCCGCGCGATGCGGCTGGCTGCGGAGGCGCAATATCTTGCCCATACCGATCCGCTCACCGGCCTCGCCAATCGCCGGCGCGCGATCACCCAGATCGAAAAATGCGTCCGCCGATCGGAACAGGACGGCAGGCCGACCGCACTGATTTCGTTCGACATCGATCATTTCAAGCGGGTCAATGATGCCAATGGGCACCAGATCGGCGACAATGTTCTGGTGCGGATCGCCGATATTGCGCGCAGCCAGGCGCGCGCGAATGATCTGATCGGGCGGCTGGGCGGCGAGGAATTCGTCTGGCTGCTGCCCGGTGCGGGCGCGGATGAAGCGCTGGCTGCGGCCGAGCGGTTGCGCCAGGCGATCGAGCTGGAAAGTTCCGCCGGTGGTTTGCCGCAGGTCACCGCCAGTATCGGCTATGCGCTGTGGCGAGAGGGCGATGACGCCAATCAATTGCTCGGCCGGGTCGATGCCGCGCTTTATGAGGCCAAGGGCGCCGGGCGTAACAAGGTGCAGAAAGCAGCCTGACCGCCATTCCACTGCAGGAATGCCGTGCGCGAGCGTCATTGCGGCGCCGCAAACCAATCCGGTGATTGACGTCCAGCCGCCGCACGGCCACTCTCGCGCCAGAACATAAGCGACATTCCAGCGGGAGGACACGTCATGGCCGATAATGGGGCAGGGCCACAGGCGCGCTACGATGTAGGTGCCTTCATCGACGAACGACCGATCGGCTGGCGCGAAATTCTGATGCTGGCCGTTTGCGCGCTGCTGCTGTTTATCGACGGCTTCGACATGTATTTCTTCGGCAAGATCCTGCCGGCCATCGCGACCGGGCTGGGTGCCCGTCCGGCCGATATGGATGTGGTGATCTTCTGGACCTATGTCGGGATGGCAATCGGCGCCTTCCTGATGCCGCCCCTGGCCGACCGGATCGGTCGCAAGAAGGTGCTGGCGCTGTGCGCCGGCGGCTTCGGCCTGCTTTCGATCATGGCGGTCTGGTCAGAAACCGTCACGCAAATGGCGGTGCTGCGCGGAATTTCGGGAATCTTCTTTTCCTCGATGCTGCCGGTCGCGCTGACGCTGCTTTCTGAAATGACGCCACGCAGATGGCGCGCGGCCTTCATGGCGATATCGCTGGTGATGTTTTCTGCAGGCAATATGGCCAGCGGCGTCACCGCGCTGCTGCATCAGGAATTCGGCTGGCAGATCGGGTTCTGGGCCGGCGGCCTGTTGGGCCTGGGCGCCTTGCCGCTGCTGCTGCTGATCCCTGAATCGCTGGCCTTTCGGATCACCCGCAATCCCGCCGACCCCCGGATTGCGGCGACGATCCTGGCGATCGATCCTGGCGTGCCGATCCATGGCGGGGAAGTGTTTCATCTGAACAATCTGCCGCCGCCCAGCACCCAATTCGGCCCGCTGGCACTGCTGCAGCGGCGCTTCTTGCTGCAGACGATCCTGCTGTGGCTGGCCTGTTTTGTCGCGCTGGGCAATATCGCGCTGCTGGCCAATTGGATGGCGACCTTCTTTCAGGAATTGGGCGGCATCCCGATCGAGAAATTCGCCGTTTCCGCGATGATCTCCTTCATCGGCGGGGCGACCGGCACGCTGTGCATGGGCTTCCTGATGGACCGGCTGAACCCCTATTGGCTGATCGCAGGTTTCTTCCTGGTGGAAGCGCTGGCGCTGTTCCTGCTGGGGCAGGTGCCGTTCGGTACCGGGATTTTCCTGGGTGCGCTGATCGCGTGGAACTTCACCCAGGTCGGCGGGCAGACCGGGATCAACAATCTGGCGACCCTGTCCTATCCGCCCGAAATGCGATCGAGCGGGATCGGCTGGGCTGGCGGATGGGGGCGGATTTCGGGAATTCTGATCGCGCCCTTTGCCGGGGGGATGGCGCTCAACATGATGCTGCCGCTCTCGACGATCATGACCCTGATTGCGTCGCTGGCGGTGCTGGTGGCGGTGTTGATTGCACTGCTTGGCATCTTCGCGCCGGCTTCCGGGCTCAAGCGGCTGGTGCCAGCGCCGGCGCATTGACCGGTTCGGACCGGCCCGGATTCGAAAAATTGGGGGGCGGGGAAAAATTGGGGGGCGGGCAAGCCGCCGCGCATTGCGCTACGGCCTCCCTCCTGAACCCGCCCCCGGACCCCCTTTCAGGGGTCTGTCCGGAATCAGCTGTCGATGCCGAAATGGTCAGCCAGTTGCTCGCCGTTGAACCCATAGCTGGAGGCATCGGGATCGTAGAGCATACCCTTGTTCCATTCTGTGAAGGCGGCTTCGAGCTCGGCAAATTTCTCGGGATTTCGGGCCTTTAGATTGGCCCTTTCGAGTGGATCGGCAAACACGTCGAACAGGAATGTATTGCCGGAGATCTTGAGATATTTCCACCGGCCGCGCAGCGCAGCCTGCTGCCCCTTGTTGGTGAAACGCCAGAACAGCGTGCGCTCTGGCAGTTCCTTGCCCGCGATCGCGGGCCGTATATCGGTGCCGTCGCTGGGATAGGCCGGATCCGGCGCAGCCCCGGCCGCGGCAAGGAAGGTTGGCATCCAGTCCATCGAGATGATCGCGGCGTCGCTTTCGCTGCCTGGGGTGGTCACCCCTGGCCAGCGCACGATCGCGGGAATCCGCAGCCCGCCTTCGAGCAGTTCGGTCTTCTTGCCGGTGAAGGGCCAGGTGTTGGAAAACCTTTCCCCGCCATTGTCGCTGGTGAAGACCACCACGGTGTTATCATCCATGCCCAGCGCCCTGAGCTTTTCGAGCACCCGCCCGACATTGGCATCGAGCGAGAGCATCATTTTCTTGTAGGTGTCCATCGAGCCTGAATCATAGCCGCGAATGCCTTCGGGAGTGCCACCCTGGGCCTGGCGATCGGATTCGGCCCTGCCGTCATCATCATTGCTTTCCCACGGCCAGTGGGGCGCGGTGAAATGCAGCGAAAGCAGGAACGGCTTCTTGTCCTTCGCCCTGCGTTCAAGCGTGGCAATCGCGGCATCACCGAGCAGGTCGGTCGTATAGCCGGTCCTTTCGATCGGCGTATCGCCGTCCCACAGATCCCTGCGGTCTCCCATACCGTGGCGGAAGTAATCGATCGCGCCGCCGCGGCAGCCCCAGAATTCGTCATAGCCACTCTGCAGCGGTCCATATTTGGGCAAGCTGCCCATATGCCATTTGCCAACCAGCGTGGTGGCATAGCCAGCCTTGCGCAGCAGCGAGGCGATGGTTGGCTGTTCGGGCGGCAGGCCAATATCGGAAAAGCCAAGCGGCTCCTGCAGGCCGACCGGCAGGCGATATTGATAGCGCCCCGTGATCAGCCCGACTCGGGTCGCGGTGCAAACTGCCGAATTGGCATAGGCATGGGTAAAGCGGATACCTTCGCGCGCCAGGCCGTCGATCGCCTTGGTCTCATATTCCTCCCGCCCATAGCAGGACAAATCGGCAAACCCCATGTCGTCGGCCATGATATAAAGGAAGTTGGGCTTGCCCGTGATCGCAGAGGAGGTCGAACGGCCGGGCATGACTGCCAAGGCTGCAGTGCCGACCATTCCGGCCACCGCCGTGCGGCGCGTGATTTGCGCCTTGACCCAATTTGCTGCCATTACTCGAATCCTCTTCCCGATACTGATTCACTAAGCCGGTCCGATCTCGCGCCTTGTGTCGGAACTCGGTGTAACCCTTGTCACTTGCATCAAGGGACAAAACGGACGAATATCAGAATATGAATACGGGTTCTCATTTGTCCGTCAAGCACGCTCTTGCCGCTGGCGAAAAAGATTTGCCTGTTCCGATGCAGGATCGCAGCCGCGCGACCGCGCGCCGGATCATCGATGCTGCGATCGAATTGCTGCACCAGAAAACCTATGCCGAATTGTCGGTTGCGGAATTGTCGCGCACGGCCGGGCGGTCGGTCGGGGTGTTTTATCAGCGCTTCGGGAGCAAGGATGAATTTCTGGAAGTTTTGCTATCGGCCTTTTTTGAAAAGTCGATGGCGTGGCGCAGCAGTTTCGATTGCGAAGGCAGCGCGCAAGACCTTTATTGCGGATTCCTGCGCAAGGGCTTTGATACGCTGATGGATAATCGGAATCTGTGGCATGCCGCCCTGGCTCGCTCGGCAGTAGAACCCAAGTTCTGGGATGTCTGGGGGCCACTGCGCAGCAAGATTGCGGCGATAACCCGCGCGTCCATCGAAACACGGCTGGGCCGCGAATTTGCGCCGGACGAGGTGCACCGCCTTGCGCTCGCCGCCCAGGTCTTCAATTCGGTGATCAACAATCAGATCATAAACAGTCCCGGCCCGCTGATGCTCGAGCATGAGGACTTCTATCCCGAACTGGAGAAGATCGTTCTGGCAATCGCGCAAGTGCCCGATTGCGCGGTCAATCCTGGCTGAATTGCAGCAGTTCGAGCTCATGCCCGTCAGGGTCGAGCAGGATCGCGACTTTTACCGCCCCAAGCGAGAAGATCGGCACCTGCGATGTGGCACCGGCCGCCAGGGCGCGGGCGCACAGCGCCTCGATATCATCGGTGACCAGGCCAACCGGGCCATGACCATGCCCCACGGCGACATCACGCCCGTCCTGATAGGCGACCAGCAACAGGTTCGGCCCGGCCTCCTGATCTGGCAGCGCCATGATATGTTCGATAAATTCATCTTCATCGAAGCTCTGGATCACGCGAAAGCCGAAAACATCCCCATAGAATGCGAGCGCGGCCTTCATATCGGGCGTGTTGAGCTTGAAAAAGCTGAGTGTGACGCTGGGTCCGGTCATGGCAATCCTCTTCGGTGATCGTTTGGCTGTCTCAGGCACGCAATGCGATCAGCATCCCTCCGGTGGCGATCAGGCCAACCCCCAGCCAGCCGCGCAGCGTAAGCTGCTCGCCCAGAAACAGCGCGCCAAATGCTGCAACCAGCACCACGCTGAGCTTGTCGACCGGGGCGACCTGCGCTGCCTGGCCGATATTGAGCGCGCGGAAATAGCACAGCCAAGAGGCACCGGTCGCCAGGCCGGACAGCGCGAGAAACAGAATTGCCTTGCGCGGGATCGGGCCGGGCATTGTGAACTGGTCCGTAAGCAGCAGCAACAGGCCCAGCGCTGCCGCAACCACCAGGGTGCGGATGAATGTGGCCAGATCGGGGTTGATTCCGGTGACGCCGATTTTGGCCAGAATTGCGGTGAGGGCGGCAAAAAACGCCGATAGTGCTGCCCAGAACTGCCAACTGCTGCCCAATGACTGCATCGCCCAATTCTCCTCTCGCTCCTGCAACCCATGCGCCTGTTCCTGCGGATCAGCATTGGCAATTCGAAGCAGTCACCGTCATGCGGCGGGGCGTGGGGCTTGGCAAGCAGCTGCGGCGGACCGATTGCCGCCTTGACATATCATTACATTAGCAATAACTAATGTTTATCAGGAGGGTTCGATGACCATTGCCGCCGCCGTTGATCTTGCGCGCGAAGCCTGCGGCGCGCAGATCGCGCGCGCTCAATCTGATCCCGCGCTGCGCCCGGTGGTGCAGGGCTTTTTCGACGAACCAACCTTCACCATCACCTATGTCGTGCATGATCCCGCCAGCCGTGAGGCAGCCATCATAGATTCGGTGCTCGATTACGATCCCGATGCCGGGCGCACTTCATATGCCTCCGCAGACCGGGTGGTCGAATATATTGCGCAGCAGGGCCTCACCGTCACCTGGCTGATCGAGACGCATGTTCATGCCGATCATCTGTCAGCCGCGCCCTATCTCAAGCAAAGGCTCGGTGGAAAACTGGCCATTGGCGCGCAGATTGCCACGGTGCAGGACGTGTTTGGCAACCTGTTCAATGCCGGCATCAGCTTTGCCCGCGACGGATCGCAATTCGATCACCTGTTTGTGGATGGTGAGCGTTTCTCGCTTGGCGCGATCGAGGGCATGGTGCTGCATGTGCCCGGGCACACGCCGGCGGATATGGCATATGTCATCGGCGATGCGGTGTTTGCGGGCGACACTCTGTTCATGCCCGATTACGGCACCGCGCGGGCCGATTTTCCCGGCGGCAATGCGGGGGAGCTTTATCGCTCGATCCGGCGGCTGCTGGCGCTGCCGCGCGAAACGCGGCTGTTCATGTGCCATGATTACAAGGCCCCCGGGCGCGAGTTTTTCGCCTGGGAAACCAGCGTGGGCGCGCAGCGCGACGGCAATATCCATGTCCATGACGGGGTGAGCGAGGCGGATTTCACCGCCATGCGCGAGGCGCGCGATGCCACGCTTTCCATGCCGCGGCTGATTCTCCCCTCGGTCCAGGTCAATATGCGCGCGGGGCATTTGCCCGAACCGGAGGACAATGGGATCCGCTATCTCAAGATCCCGGTGAACGCGGTCTGAGATCGGAAACAGCGTGTACGATCAGCTCCATTATATCCTGGCCGCCTGCAGCGGGGTTCTGGTCGGCTTCACCCTGGGGCTGGTCGGCGGGGGCGGGTCGATCCTGGCCGTGCCGCTGATGGTCTATGTCGTGGGGGTCAAGAGCCCGCATATCGCGATCGGCACCAGCGCCTTGGCGGTGGCTGCCAATGCCTTGGCGGGGCTCGCCAATCATGCGCGCAACGGCAATGTCAACTGGGGCTGCGGCGCAACCTTCGCCGCAGCGGGGGTGGGCGGGGCGCTCGCCGGATCGATGCTGGGCAAGGCGATCGACGGCCAGAAGCTGCTGTTCCTGTTCGCGCTGCTGATGATCGTGGTCGCAGGGGCGATGTATCGCACCCGCAGCGCCGACGGGCCTGAAAGCGTTGTCTGCAATCGTGACAAATTGCCCAAAGTGTTGTCGTTCGGTTTCGGCACCGGCGCGCTGTCAGGATTCTTCGGGATCGGCGGGGGTTTTCTGATCGTGCCCGCGCTGGTCGCCTCCACATCGATGGCGATCTATCGTGCGGTTGGCACCTCGCTGGTGGCAGTGGCGGCTTTCGGGATCACCACCGCGCTCAGCTATGCCGCCTCCGGCCTGCTCGATTGGGTGCTGGCCGGGGTCTTCATCGCCGGGGGGCTGATCGGCAGCTATGCCGGCACCGCCACCTCGCGCCGCATGGCAGCCCATAAGGGCCGCCTCAACACGTTGTTTTCGGGCCTGATCCTGGCCGTTGCGCTCTATATGCTTGCACGAAGTGCAATGGCGCTTGCGGGATAATCATCGGGCCCAGCCCATAGGTCCAGCGAAGGGGAACTGCTATGGCATCGATTGCCGACAAGGATCGCAAATGCCGCGCGATAGAGCGCCTGATCTCCAATGGGCGGGGCGTCACCGAAAGCTGCCGCGAATACGGGATTTCGGAAAAGACCCTCTATCGCTGGCGCAGCGCCCAGCAAGTCGCAGAAAGAGAGCCTGGTAATGTTTGATGCCGCTAACGCCCTGATGCTGGCGCGGGTGCAGTTTGCCTTTACGGTGAGCTTCCATTTCATCTTTCCGGCCTTCTCGATCGGGCTGGCGAGCTTCCTGGCGGTGCTTGAGGCGCTGTGGCTCAAGACCGGTAAGCCGCTCTATCTCGACCTGTTCAAATATTGGCTCAAGATCTTCGCGGTGGCCTTCGCCATGGGGGTCGTGTCCGGCATCGTCATGTCCTACCAGTTCGGCACCAATTGGGCGGTCTTCTCCGACAGGGCCGGGCCGGTGATCGGGCCGCTGCTGGCCTATGAGGTGCTGACTGCCTTCTTTCTCGAGGCAGGTTTCCTCGGCGTGATGCTGTTCGGGCTCGAACGGGTGGGCAAGAAGCTGCATTTCATGGCGACCTTGATGGTCGCGGCGGGAACCGCGGTCTCGGCCTTCTGGATTCTCAGCGTGAACAGCTGGATGCAGACTCCGACCGGTTTCGAAATGGGCGTCAACGGTCAGTTCCTGCCGGGGCCGAGTTGGTGGGCGATCATCTTCAACCCCAGTTTCCCCTATCGCCTGGTCCATACGGTGATCGCAGCCTATCTCACCACCGCCTTCGTGGTTGGCGGGGTCGGCGCCTGGCACCTGCTCAAGGACAAGCGCAATGACCATGCGCGGACCATGTTCTCGATGGCGATGTGGATGGCTGCGCTGGTGGCCCCGGTGCAGATCTTTGCCGGCGATATGCACGGGCTCAACACGCTGAAACACCAACCGGCCAAGGTGATGGCGATGGAAGGCCATTATCAGAGCCACCCCCATGGCGCCCCGCTGATCCTGTTCGGGATCCCCGACAGCGCCAACAAGCGGGTCGATTACGCGGTGGAGATTCCCAAGGCCTCATCCCTGATCCTCAAGCATGACCTTAACGCCCCGCTCGCCGGGCTCGATACGATCCCGCCAGGCGATCAGCCGCCGGTTGGCCCGGTGTTCTGGGCCTTCCGGGTGATGGTCGGGATCGGCTTTGCGATGCTGGGCCTCGGGCTGTGGAGCCTGGTCGCGCGCTGGCGCGGGAAGCTTTATGAATGGCGCTGGCTGCACCGTGCAGCTTTGGTGATGGGCCCTGCCGGGTTCTTCGCCGTGATCGCGGGCTGGATGGTTACTGAAGTGGGCCGGCAGCCGTTCACCGTCTATGGCCTGCTGCGCACCGCGCAATCGGCCTCGCCGCTCGGCGCACCAGCGGTCGGTGCGTCGCTGCTGGCCTTTGTGCTGGTCTATTTCTCGGTCTTCGGGGTTGGCACCTGGTACATATTGCGGCTGATGAAGGGCGCGCCGCATGCGGGGGAAAAGGGCGTTCGGCGCACCGAAAAGGGCCCCGTCCGCACGGCCGGGATCACCCCGGGCCCGGCCCAGAACCGCACTGCGACGGAGGACGGACAATGAGCATCGACCTCACAGTAATCTGGGCCTTCATCATCGCTTTCGGGATCTTCGCCTATGTCGTGATGGACGGGTTTGACCTTGGCATCGGGATCCTTTTTCCAAGCTTTGCCGTGGGCGAAGAGCGCGACCAGACGATGAATTCGATCGCTCCGGTGTGGGATGGCAATGAAACCTGGCTGGTGCTGGGTGGAGGCGGTTTGTTCGCCGCCTTTCCGCTGGCCTATGCGATCATCCTGCCGGCGACCTATCCGCTGGTCATCGCCATGCTGCTGGGGCTGGTGTTCCGCGGGGTCGCCTTCGAATTTCGCTGGCGCGATCCGCGTCACCGGGCGTTCTGGGATCTCGCCTTTTCCGGAGGTTCGCTGGTCGCAGCGCTCAGCCAGGGGATGATCCTTGGCGCGATCCTGCAGGGCATCGCGGTGGAAAACCGCGCCTATGCCGGCAGCTGGTGGGATTGGCTTACACCTTACACCTTGCTGACCGGGCTCGGCACGGTGGCAGGCTATGCCATGCTTGGCGCCTGCTGGCTGGTGTGGAAGACCGAAGGCAGCACCCAGGACCATGCCTATAAGCTCGCCCTGCGCGCCACGCTTGCTACACTGGCGCTGCTCGCGGCGGTCAGCCTCTATACCCCGCTGCTTGATGGGGACTATTGGCAGCGCTGGTTTGCGATGCCGGGCGTGCTGCTGGCGGCGCAGGTGCCGCTGCTCACCACGATCATCGCCGGGCTGCTGCTGCGCGGGCTGCTGAAGCGCCAGCAGGTGGCGCCGTTCCTGCTGGCACTCGCCCTGTTCCTGCTTGGCACGGCAGGGCTGGGGATCAGCATCTGGCCCGATGTGGTGCCGGGCGCGGTCACGATCTGGGAAGCCGCCGCGCCGCCGCGCAGCCAGCTGTTCATGCTGGTCGGCGTCGGCCTGACCATGCCGCTGATCCTTGGCTATACCGGCTGGGCCTATTGGGTGTTCCGCGGCAAGGTCGGCAAGGATGGATATCACTGATGAGCGCGCCGCGCCTTGCAGCGGATGACGCGCCTTTGTGGAAGCGGCTCGCCTGGATGGCGGGGCTGTGGTTGGCCAGCGTCACGGTGCTGGGCGCGGTGGCCTATGCGATCCGCTTCTGGCTGAAGGCCTGAGCTGGATTGCCTTATTCGATCCCGGCGACAGCGCGCAGATACCAGGCCGAGGCGACTGCAGAGCCTTGCGCGGCCGACAGGGCGGCCTGGGCGTCGATCGCCTCGCGCTGGGCATCGAGCAAAGCCAGTTGCGGTTTTGCGCCAGCTTCGACTTCCAGCTTTGTGCCGCGCAGGGCCTCTTGCGTCGCCATATTGCGCGCTTCGGCGGCGGAGAGCGTCAGCTGCGCGGTCTGGAAGCCGTCGAAAGCGGTAATTGCGGCTTGTTCGGTGCGCAGCCGGGCATCGGCATAATCGGCCTGCGCCGCATCGGCCTGCGATCCTGCCGCGCGGGCTTGTGCGCCGGTGCGGCCAGAGGAGAAGAAATTCCACTTGAGCCGCAGCCCGGCCGAATAGGAATCCGCAGCATAATCGGGGAAGAACTGGTCCCGCACGCTCGAGGCCTCAGCATAGGCCCCCAGCATCGGCAGGCTTTCGCCCTTGGCCGCGCGCGCCTTGCCCTTGGCGGCTTCGAACGCCTGCTGCGCGGCCAGCAGCTGCGGATTGCCCGCCAGCGCCAGCGCCATGGCTTCCTCGCGCGTTGCGGGAACTGGGGGCGGGGCGGGCAGAACATCGTCCAGTGTAATCTCGTCGAGCCCTGAAAGCGTGCGCAGGCTGGCCAAAGCGGCCTTCAGCCGGCCGCTTGCCTGGGCCTTGCCGGCTTCCGCTTCGGCCAGGCGGGCTTTGGCCTGGGCGATGTCGGTCGAAGTGGCTGCGCCAACCTTGAATTTGAGGTCTGACTGGCGGACCACCTGTGCAAGCGAAAGCTGGAGCAGATCATAGCTTGCAACAAGCTGCCTGGCCGCCACCGCTTCGCTATAGGCCTGCGCCAGCTCCACCCGCAGCACCAGCCGCGCCTGCCGGGCCATCAGACCGGCCGCTTTGGCACCGCCGCGCGCCTGATCGATCCCGCCGTCGATCCGGCCGAAAGTGAGCAGCGGCATTTCCGCCGTCACCTGGCCGACGCGGGGTACGACATTGGCCGGGGCGAGGCCGAAAAAGCCCTGCGGATCGATCCGCCCAAAGCCGATCTGCGCCTGTGCATTCAGATCAGGCAAACGCTGGGCCTTGGCGAAATCGAGTTGCGCCGCAGCCGCATCGGCCCGCGCATCGGCGCCGGCGATTGCAGGCGATCGTTCGAGCGCGATCGCGGTAAGCTGATCGAGTGACTGGGCGCCGGCGGAAAATGCCGGGGCGAGCAAAGCCGCACCGGCGCCCAGGAGAACAAGATGACGGATGTGCATCCTGTTCTCAGTCGAAGGCGGCGCCGCTGCGCACGCCAAGCTTTTTGAACACCATCGCTGCGGGGCAGAAGCCGGTGATGCTTGCCTGCAGCATATTGAGCCCGGCAAACAGCGTCAGCGCGATCCAATAGGGATGGACGGTGAGCGAGAGAACGGCGCTGACAAGCACCACCACCCCGGCAAAGGCGAGCACGGAGCGATCGAGATTCATGGCAGCGTTCCCTTCATCAATCGAAGCGCAGTTTCTTCACCCCAAGGACATGCAGCGCGAGCTTTTCGTAGAAGGGCTCGCTCTCGCCCTTGCGGATCTTGCGCAGGAAATATTTCTCGAAGCCGATCTTCGCGAGATGCACCCATTTGCCCTCGGATGACCAATTGGTGTTGCGCGGCGGGATCTGCGGCTTGGCGACGAAGGCGACGCCGCCATCGCCGAAATCGGCCAGGCAGATCGCGTTCCAGGTCGCTTCATGGGTCGGCTCTTGCCCGGCGAGCAATTGTTTCGAGGTTTTGCGCGACTGCCGTGCACCATGCTTTCGATCATGAAGCCGGTCTTGGGCACGCCCACCGGCAGCGGCGTGGGCCGACCGGCGGGATCGCGACGCACACGCCAAGGGCGAAGACGTTGCGGATATGCCGGATTGCGCTGGTGCTTGTCGGTCAGAATGAAGCCGCGCGGGTTGGTCAGGCCTTCGATGCCCCATCACCGCCTCGACGCCGCGAAAGGCGGGCAGCATCATCGCCCAGCCGAAGGGCAGGTCGTGGGTCTTCTTGACCTTCCCGTCCTCATCCACTTCCTCGACATGGCACATGCCGTCTTCGAGGCTGGTCACCTTGGCATTGGTGATCCACTTGATGTGGCGATTGCGCATTTCGCTTTCGAGCAGGCCCTTGGTGTCGCCGACGCCATCGAGCCCGAGATGGCCGATATAGGGTTCGGGCGTGATGAAGGTCATCGGCACCCGGTCGCGGATCTTGCGGCGCTTGAGCTCGGTATCGAGGATCATCGCCAATTCATAGGCCGGGCCATAGCAGGACGCGCCCTGCACCGCGCCGACCACGATCGGGCGTGGATTGGCGCAAAGTTCCTCGAACTTGCCATTGGCAAGCTTGGCATGATCGGTCTGGCAGATCGATTGGGTAAAGCCATTGGGGCCGAAGCCCTCGATCTCGTCAAAGGCCAGTTCAGGGCCGGTCGCGATCACCAGATAGTCGTAATCGACCGATCGCGCCATCGCACAGTTCGATCTGACTGTCCTTGGGATGGATCTTGCGCCGCGCCCACACCGGTGAAGCCGATGCCGTGCTTCTCCATCACCGGCGGCAGATGGACGCGAATCGCATCAGGCTCGCGCCAGCCGACCGCAACCCAGGGATTGGACGGGGCAAACCAGTAGTCATCGCCCTTGTTGATCACGGTGACGCGCACCGCGCTTCCCAGATTTTCGCGGATTTCATAGGCGGCGATCGTGCCGCCGAGGCCCGCGCCCAGAACAACGATATGCGGTTGTTCGGTCATGGTACGGCTCTCCCTAACAGCTATTGCTAATATAATAGATCACGCATATAAGCAAACCGTAAATCACACCGGCCGGAAATGGAAAGGAAGCGCTCATGGTTCTGTTCGGCAAATCCCCTTACAAGGAACTCAAACCCGCTGATCTCAATGCTCTGCTGGAAAAGGGCGCGGCGCTGGTCGTCGATGTGCGTGAGCCAGATGAATTCTCGCAGGGGCATATTCCGGGCTCGATCAATCTGCCGCTGTCGAGCTTTTCGCCCACCGAATTGCCCGATTCGCAGGGCAAGTTGCTGGTGCTGAACTGCCTCGGCGGGAAGCGCTCCGGTCTTGCGCTCGATCGCTGCGGCGCGGCCGAATCGGCGGTCGACACGCATCTGGCCGGCGGCTTCGGTGCCTGGGCACAGCCGGCCTGCCGGTCGAACGCTGACAATCTCGTCGCGCAAGCTCTTGGGGACGGAATAATGGCACAGCGCCAACGCAGGATCGCAATCGCGGCGGCACTCTTGCCGCTGGCTTTGCCCTTGGCCCTTGCCGGTTGCGGCGGGGGCGAGCAGGAGGCGGCCGCCAACGCCCCGGCCAGGGCGCGCGCTTCACAGTGCAACTGGCCGCCACATCCGACTGGAAGGATGTCAGCGCCGAGATCTCCACCGTCGATCAGGCGCAGGTGCTGGCGCGGATTCCCGGCATCCTCACTTCGCTCAGCGTCAAGCCGGGCGATCTGGTTGCGCAAGGGGCAGGTGATCGGGCGGATCGTCGACAGCCAGCTGGGCTATCAGACCGGCGCCTATGGCGCGCAGGCCGCCGCGGCGCAGGCGCAGGCGGCGCAGGCCAGGCTGAGCTGGCGCGGGTGAAATTCCTCTACGACAACGGCGTCTACGCCAAGGCGCGGCTCGATCAGGCGCGCGGCGCTGCCGATGCGGCGCAGGCGCAGGTCGCTGCGGCGCAGGCGCAGCAAGCGCGCGGTGAGTGCGGTTGCCGGGCAGGGCGCGGTCGTCGCGCCCGCCACCGGCCGTGTGCTCGCCGCCGATATTCCCGCCGGTCTCGCCGTCGCGCCGGGCATGGCGATCGCCACGATCACCGCGGGGCCAGCGTGCTGCGGCTCGAACTGCCCGAATCGCTCGCCGGCGCGGTTCACCCGGCTCGCGGGTTGTCGCTCAGCTTCCGGGCGGCGCGGCGACGGGTGCGATCACCAAGCTCTATCCCGCGGTCAGGGGCGGGCAGGTGCGCGCCGATGCGGCGGTGCCGGGGCTCGACAGCGCGCTGATCGGCCGCCGATGTCGGCCAGGGTCGAGGCCGGGCAGCGCCAGGCGCTGCTCGTGCCGCGCCGATTTCGTCACCACGCGCTACGGGATCGATTATGTGCGGTCGTGGCGCAAGGACGGCAGCGCCGCCAGCGTGCCGGTGCAGACCGCGCCGTCCGACGAAGCCGGCCAGGTCGAGATCCTCTCCGGCGTCGGTTCCGGCGATATGCTGGTCAAGCCAGGCCGCGCAATGAATCTCGGCATTTCCGGGCGGCTGACCCGCGCGACGATCAAGTCGCCGCTGACGCCGCTGTTCCTGCTGGCCGCGATCCTGGTCGGCCTGATCGCGACGATCACGATCCCGCGCGAGGAAGAGCCGCAGATCAGCGTGCCGATGGTCGATATCCAGGTCGCCGCGCCGGGTCTTTCGGCCAGCGATGCGGTCGAGCTGGTCGGCAAGCCGCTCGAAACCATCGTCAAGAGCGTCGACGGCGTCGAGCATGTCTATACCCAGGCCGAAGACAATGGCGTGATGGTGACGGCGCGCTTCCTTGTCGGGTCCAACCCCGAGGATGCGGCGACCCGGATCGACGAGAAGCTCAACGCCAATATGGACCGCATCCCGGTCGGCATTCCGCCGCCGCAAGGTGACGGTGCGCGGGATCAACGATGTGCCGATCGTGGTGCTCACGCTGTCGCCCAGGCCGGGCGCGGCCGGGCACTGGACCGACGCAGGCGCTGTGCGAACTGGCCGGGCGGCTGCGCACCGAAATCGCCAAGGTCGACGATGTCGGGCTGACCTTCATCACCGGCGGCGCAGCGCCAGGCGATCCGCATCGCGCCCGATCCGGCCCGGCTTGCGCTGCACCGGCGTGCCGCTGGGCATCGTGATCGACGCAGCGGCCAGGCCAACCGCGGCCTTTCCCGCCGGCAAGCCTGCGCGAAGCCGGGCAGGCGGCTGACTGTGGTCGCCGGCCAGACGCTGAGCGGCGCGCAGCGAGGTCGGCGATCTGCACGGTCCGCTCGGTCGACCGGTGCGCCGGTCTATCTGCGCGATGTCGCCGCGGTCGACCAGGCGCCGACGCGAGGATCAGGCGCGCGCCTGGCGCTGGGCGAGGGGCGCGGACGGCCAGGTGGTCGAATCGCGCCCCGGCGGTCAGCCTCGCCATCGCCAAGCGCGCCGGGGCCAATGCGGTGACCGTGTCCGAGGCGGTGCGTCGAGCCGGGTCGAAGCGCTCAAGGGCAGGCTGATTCCCGGCCGGCGTCGATGTCGCCGTCACGCCGCAATTATGGCGAGAGCGCGAATGAAAAGGCCAATGAACTGCTCTTCCACCTCGCGCTGGCGACCGTTTCGATCGTCATCCTGATCGGCTTCGCGATCGGCTGGCGCGAGGCGGGGGTGACCGCGATCGTCATCCCGACCACGATCCTGCTGACCATGTTCGCCATCGAACATCATGGGCTTCACGATCAACCGGGTCAGCCTGTTCGCGCTGATCTTCTCGATCGGCATCCTGGTCGATGATGCGATCGTGATGATCGAGAATATCGCCCGGCACTGGGCGATGGACGATGACCGCGCAGCCGCACGCAGGCGGCGATCGAAGCGGTGGCCGAGGTCGGCAATCCGACCATCGTCGCGACGCTGACCGTGGTCGCCGCGCTGCTGCCGATGCTGTTCGTCTCGGGGCTGATGGGCCCCTATATGGCGCCGATCCCGATCAACGCTTCGGCGGCGATGATCTTCTCCTTCTTCGTCGCGGTGATCATCGCGCCGTGGCTGATGATCCGCTTTGCCACGCAGTGCGCTGATCAGCGGCCATGAGCATGAGGGCGCGCATGGCGGCAAGCTGGGGCGCTCTATGCGCGCGTCGCGCGCCGGGTGATCGCCGACCGGCGCAGCGCCTGCGCGCTTTCCTGATCGGCGTCGGCGTCGCGACGCTGGTCGCCTGCTCGATGTTCTATTTCAAGGCGGTGACGGTCAAGCTGCTGCCGTTCGACAACAAGTCGGAAGTCCAGCTGGTGCGTCGACATGCCCGAGGGCACCAGCCTGGAGGCCACCGCGCGCGATGCTCGAACAGGCCGCCGCGGCAGCGCGCGCCGTGCCCGAAGTCACCGTCGATGGAAGCCTATGCCGGCACCTCCGCGCCGTTCAATTTCAACGGCCTGGTGCGCCATTATTTCCTGCGCGACGCGGCCCGAAATGGGCGATCTGATGGTCACGCTGCTGCCCAAGGGCGACCGCGTCGCGCTCCAGCCATGCCGATCGCGGTCGATCTGCGCGAGCGGCTGAAGCCGACTGCCGCTGCCCGCGGGCGGATCGATCAAGGTGGTCGAAACGCCGCCCGGGCCGCCGGTGCTCGCGACGCTGCTGGCCGAAATCTATGGCCCGGACGAGGCGACCCGCCGCGCAGCCGCCGAGCAGGTCGAGAAGATCTTCAAGATCGGTCCCCTACATCGTCGATGTCGACAACAGCTTCGGCCAGCCGCGGCCCGCAATTGCGGCTGGTGCCCGATCGCGCGAAGCTCGACTATTACGGCCTGTCCGAGCGCCAGGTGTTCGATTCAGATCGGCGCGCTGCTGGGCGACCAGACGGTCGGCTATGCGCCGCGCGGCGATGGGCCGCGATCCGCTGCCGATCACGGTCGCGCTCGACCAGTCGCAGCGCAGCTGGTCGGCCAGCGCTTGCCGCAACGCCGGTGGCCGTCACGCACGGCGGCGGGGCTCCGCAGCTGATCCAGCTGGGCGAACTGGTCGATGCGCGGATGGAGCGCGGCGAGCCGGCGATCTTCCGGCGCGACGGGCGCGGCGCGACATGGTCACGGCCGAACTGGCCGGACGCTATGAGGCGCCGATCTACGGCATGCTCGCGGTCGACCGGGCGATCGATGCCTTCGACTGGGCCAGGCGCAGGGCCTGCAAAAGCCCGACATCCGCCTCAACGGCCAGCCCGAGGATGAAAGCCATCCCACGCTGCTGTGGGACGGCGAATGGGAGATCACCTGGGTGACCTTCCGCGACATGGGCGCGGCCTTCATGGTCGCGCTGCTCGGCATCTATGTGCTGGTCGTCGGCGCAGTTCCGCAGCTTCAAGCTGCCGCTGGTGATCCTGACGCCGATCCCGCTGACGCTGGTCGGCATCGTGCTCGGCCATATGCTGTTTCGGCGCGCCGTTCACCGCCACCGCGATGATCGGCTTCATCGCGCTGGCCGGGATCATCGTGCGCAACTCGATCCTGCTGGTCGATTTCATCCGCCATGCCCGCAGCCCGGACAAGTCGCCTGCGCGACACGCTGCTCGAAGCCGGCACGATCCGGTTCAAGCCGATCGTGCTGACGGCGGCGGCGGCCATGATCGGCGCGGCGGTGATCCTGACCGATCCGATCTTTCAGGGCCTGGCGATTTCGCTGCTGTTCGGCCTGGCCTCTTCGACCGTTGCTGACCGTGCTGGTCATCCCGGCGATCTATATCGTCCTGCGCGATGACGGTCTGCCTGCCACCGAGGCGACGTGAAAGCGACAATCTCTCTTGACGTCCTGCGCAGCAATTCGGAGGCTATGGCCAGCCGCTTGCGCATCCTTGGCCATCCCGAACGGCTGCTGATGCTATGCCGGATGGCCGACAATGAGGTGACGGTAGGCGAGTTGGTGGCGCTGACCGGCATGTCGCAATCGGCGGTTTCCCAGCACCTGGCCAAATTTCGCGAGCTTGGGCTGGTCAGCGTCAGGCCAGATGCGCAGAGCCGTCATTATCGCCTTGTCGATGATGATGTCCGGCAGATCATCGTCGCCCTGTGGGAAATTTGTCTGGCCGGGCAGGCGCCTTCATCGATTTGCTGACATCCCGGCTGCTGCATTTCCGGCTGGACTGGAGCAGATAGTCGCCTAAGCATGCCATCCCTTGAGAACACAAGATTCCTCCGGGGGGAGGCCGATGGCCAAACACAAGCAAATCACACTTTATGACCTGCAGCTGGCGTGTGGTTGCACGATCAGTCCGTTCGTCTGGGCAACCAAATATGCGCTGGCGCACAAGGGGTTCGAAATTGATATTGTCCCCGGTGGCTTCACCGGGATCATGGAGCGGACCGGGGGGCGGACCGAGCGTGTGCCGGCGATTGTCGATGATGGCGAATGGGTTCTCGATAGCTGGCTGATCGCCGAATATCTCGACGCGCATTATCCCGAACGGCCAATGCTGATCGGCAATCCTTCGGTGCGCGTGCTTACCGCCACGCTTGAAAGCTGGCTGTGGCAGACCGCGATCGGCCCCTGGATGACCTGCTTTATCAAGAGCTATCGTGACCGCTCGCAGGCCGTCGATCACCAATATGTGACCGAAAGCCGTGAGCGCATGTTCGGTCGCAAGATCGATGAGATCATCGTCGGACGCGAAGAGCGCCTGCGGCAGGTTCCGCCCAAACTCCAACTGATGCGCAATGCGCTTGCAGAGAGCCCCTGGTTCGGGGGGGAGAGCCCCAATTATGCCGATTACCGGATGCTCAGCGTGTTCCTGTTCGCGGCCTCCGTGGCGGATATTCCGGTGTTAACTGACGATGATCCCCTTCGTGACTGGATCGAGCGCGGCTTTGACCTTTTTGGGGGGCTTGGGCGCCATCCGGGGCTGCTTCCTTTGTTCGGTCTGGAACTGCGTGAAGGCGATCCCGAACCTTTTGCCAAGAGTGCCCGGGGTGGCGGTTTGACGCAGAGAAACACGGGTCCAGCCTCTACAAGGGCCGAAACTGCGCGGCTCAAGGGGGAGTTAAGATGATCTCCAAGGAGTGTCCCTTTATCGAACGATATGGGCAATCCAAGGGATCATAGATTGTTAACCATAGCTATTGCCGGAGTAGTAACCGTGATCCCGCTATCGCCAGCCGAGACAGAGCTCGTGCTTGGAGATTTTCGGGATGCAACGCCGTTCCCAGGGGGGGAGAGCTTCCTTCGTAGGCTGCAAGCCGACCGTGCGGGCAATACGCTCGCCATGGCGGCTGCCTCGCTGTTGCCCTTGATGGCGCTGATCGGCGGCGGCGTCGATGTCAGCCGCGCCTATATGGCTAAAACCGAACTGCAATCCGCCTGCGATGCGGGTGTGCTTGCCGGGCGCCGCGCGATGAGCAAATCGGGCAATTACGGCGACAGCGAGAAGGCCAAGGCCGATCGCATGTTCGATTTCAATTTCGACGGCGACAGCCTGCATGTGCAGGATGTCAACTATACGACGCATGACAATGATGATGGCCAGGTCCTCGGCACTGCGACCGCGACCCTGCCTACGCTGATCATGAAAGTCTTCCAGATGGATACGGTCGACCTGTCGGTCGATTGCATGGCCGAACTTCAGATCGGCAATGCCGATGTCATGTTCGTGCTCGACACCACCGGATCGATGGACGATCCGATCAGCTGGGGTGAACCCAAGAAGATCGATGGTCTGCGCGATGCGGTGAAGGATTTTCACAGAACGATCAATCAGGCGATCAATGATAACCGCACCCGGGTGCGCTATGGCTTTGTGCCCTATTCGCTGTCGGTCAATGTGAAGTCACTGCTGCAAGATGGCGACCTTCCCAGCAGCTATATAGCCGACACGACCAATTATCAGTCGCGCCTCGCGGTGTTCAATACGCCCAATTACGAGGCTGAGGGGACCGAGGATCTCGGAACGGTCGAGGAGACCTACAGCGGCTCGATCAGCAGCTCTGATTGCAGCAAATATGGCGACAATCGCTATCCCTATTATGGCAGCAATCCGGAAACCAGCGGAAGCGCGCCGAACCCCGTGACCACCACCGAATATGATTATGTTTCGTGGCACAAGACCGGCACCTCCGGCAAAGGTAGGAAAAAGACCGATATCGGCACCTGCGTGCGCCGCGCCTGGACCACCCGCACAACCTATTCGGTGTCCGGTTACAAGTTCACGACCTGGCGCTACACTCAGGTGCCGATCGACACATCGGACGCCAAGCTGTTCAGCTCGATCCCGATCGCCACCGATGTCAGCAGCGCGGTGGTGCAGGATGCCGGTGCTTATGACCCGGTATTGTTGGCCAAGATGAATGCGCATAATGCGCCCAATGGCGTCAATGCAGACGATGTGGGGGTGAGCTACGCCACCTGGGACGGCTGCATCGAAGAACGCAAGACTGTGGACCCGACCACGACAACGCCCACCTTCCAGCCGATCCCGGACGATGCCTTCGATCTCGATTTCGATATGGTGCCGTTTGACGATGACACGCGCTGGAAACCGCATTGGGCAAATGTCGAATACAGCCGCAGCAACTATACTTCAGAGGATTCGACCTCCAACCGCAGCCACATGAACAATTCCTGCCCGCAGCCGATGAAGCTGCTCACCCAGGTGACCTTGTCGAGCGATCCGAACGATGTGCCCGATTGGCTCAATACCTATCTCACCAACCTCAATCCTGAGGGTAATACCTATCATGATATTGGCATGATCTGGGGCGGTCGGTTGACCAGCACGACCGGGATATTCGCCGACAATGTGAATCTCGATGCCGACAAGATCAATGTCAGCAAACACATCATCTTCATGACCGACGGTATCATGCAGCCTTCGGCCTCGGTCTATTCGGCCTATGGCATCGAAAACCTCGATAACCGCATTTCGCCGCGTTATTACGAGAACACCATCACCGCGCGGCATAATGCCCGCTTCTCGGCCGTGTGCGAGGCAATCAAGGCGCAGGGGGTCACCATCTGGGTGGTCGCCTTCGGCACCAGCATGACCACCGAGCTGCAGAACTGCGCCAGCAATGGACGCGCCTATTATTCGAGCAACACTGAATCGCTGCGCAACACCTTCAAATTCATCGCGGCCCAGGTCGCCGATCTGAGATTGGGCAGCTGATGCGCCAGCTCCACCGTCCCGCGATGCGGAGCCTGACCAGCGATGCGCAAGGGGCGACCTTGCCCGAATTTGCGGTTGTGCTGCCGGTTTTCCTGCTGCTGATGTTCGGCATTTTCGACATCGGACAGGGCATCTATGTTCAGTCGGTGCTCCAGGGCGCGGTGCAGAACGCCGGGCGCGATGCCGGGCTTGAGAGCGGGGCCTCGCAGAAAGACGCAATCGACCAGCGGGTCCGCGATCAGCTGCAGCCGTTGATTCAGAATGCGACCTATACGATCGAACGCGCCAATTATCAGACCTTCAGCGATGTCGGCCGGCCAGAGGATTTCACCGACACCAATGGCAATGAAAAATATGATCCAGACGAATGTTTCGTTGACGAGAATGGCAACAATACCTGGGACAGCGATGTCGGCAAAGGCGGGCTCGGCTCGGCAAACGATGTGGTTCTCTACACCGTTTCAGTGACTTACGACCGGCTGTTTCCGCTGTGGAAGCTGATCGACGGGAGCCCGCACAACACCGTTTCCGCTGCGACCACCATGCGCAACCAGCCATTCGGGTCGCAGACTACGCGGGTCAAGAAGCAGATTTGCCCGGCGCCATGACCATGAACTCTACCAGACAGCGCCTCGGGCGCCTCGGGCGTCGGTTGCTGCGCGATCAGAGCGCGGTCGCCTTCATCGAATTCGCCTATAGCCTGCCGTTTCTCATGATTCTCGGGCTGGGCGGGGTCGAGCTGGCGAATTTCTCGATCGCCCATATGCGGGTCAGCCAGCTGGCGGTGTCGCTGGCCGACAACGCCTCGCGCGCCAAGGAGGAAATCATCTCCGGCGTGCCTCATATGCGCGAATATGATGTAAATGAGGCCTTCCAGGGCGCCGAACTCCAGTCCCGCACCCTCGACATCGAAAATAACGGCACGCTGATTCTTTCGAGCCTTGAGGTCAATTCCGACGGCGGACAGTGGATCCATTGGCAGCGCTGCTTCGGCAATGGCGGGTATACTTCAAGCTATGGGGTCGAAGGCGACGGGGCGAGCGGCACGTCATTGACGGGCATGGGGCCGGCCGGGCGCAAGGTAACCGCCGAATCCGGCTATGCGATCATGTTCGCCGAAGTGGTCTATAATTATCAGCCGCTGATCTTCGATCGCTTCGTCAAGGCACAACCGATCCGCAAGGTCGCCGCGATGTATGTCCGCGATGACCGCGATCTTTCGCAGATTTACAATCCTTCACCAGCTGCACCGGTGAATTCCTGCCCCGGATCCTGAACGAGCGGACCTGCAGGAAGCGGGGCGGTGCCGGATTGCGGCACCGCGCCGGAAGGACTGGCTGGGGCGGCAGGATTCGAACCTGCGAATGGCGGCATCAAAAGCCGCTGCCTTACCACTTGGCGACGCCCCACCAGGTGCAGTGAGGCGCCCGTATAGCGGCGCCTCCGCTTGGCGCAAGGGTGCCGTTCAGGGCTTTTCAGGGCGCATTCGCACCGGGCTGAGATGTTCGGTGTCGAGCACATCGAAATCCGCCGCCGAATGGCGTTCCGGCATGGTCTGGCTGTTGACCAAACGCCCACGGATCGCCGCCGGGCGATGGTCGATCGCCTTCACCCAGCGCGCGACATTCTGATATTCGTCGAGCCCGAGGAAGATATCGCAGCGATTATAGGCACCGTGATAGAGATTGCCGAGCCATGTATAGGCCGCGATATCGGCAATCGTGTAATCAGCGCCGGCAAGATATTCGGTCTGGGCCAGCTGCCGGTCAGCCACATCGAACAGGCGCTTGGTTTCCATTGCGTAGCGATCGATCGGATATTTCCAGCGCTCGGGAGCATAGACATAGAAATGGCCGAATCCGCCGCCCATGAAGGGTGCGCTGCCCATTTGCCACATCAGCCAGCTGAAAGTCTCGGCACGGGATTTGGGCTCCTTGGGGAGCAAATAGTCAAACTTCTCGGCCAGATGAACCAGGATCGCGCCGCTTTCGAAAATGCGGAACGGCTCGGGACCGCTGCGATCGAGCAGGGCCGGAATCTTCGAATTGGGATTGAGCTCGACAAAGCCTGACCCGAACTGGTCGCCGGCAAAGATCTTGATCATCCATGCGTCATATTCTGCCTCGGAAAAGCCGGCCTCCAGCAGTTCCTCGAACATGATCGTCACTTTCACGCCATTGGGCGTGCCAAGCGAATAGAGCTGAAACGGATGCTTACCCAGCGGCAAGACGCGATCTTCGCGCGGACCCGCCGTTGGGCGATTGACCCCGGCGAACTGGCCGCCGTTCTCAGGGTCGAAGGTCCATACTTCGGGCGGGGTGTAGCGATCGTCTGCGGCGCTGTCGGACATGGGCTGGGCTCTCCTCGGGCGTGAATTCATTAGCCAGGCACCTAACATGGTTTGCCCGGCCACGATCGGCAAGCAAGCGATTGTTGGGCGAGGCGATAGCGTGACTTTCCTTCAGCCCTTCAGGGCCTGCGCCAAGGCGTCGAGCGCGCTGCCTTGCGCGGCGCCCTCCGCCTGGTCGAGCAATGCGCGATAGGCCGCGCGCAACCGCCGTCCTTCGTCCGTCACCACCGCGCCCGCTTGCTGCCCACCGCCGGGATGGGTCTCGATCAGTGGCGATGCAAAGCAGCGGTTCATGGCATCGACTAGCAGCCAGGCCCGGCGATAGCTCATGCCCATCCGGCGCGCCGCAGCGGAGATCGAACCGGTCGCCTCGATTGCGTCGAGCAGGTCGGCCTTGCCTGGCCCCATGGCGATCTCCTCGCCGCAATAGAGCTGCAGTTTGAGCTTGAGCTGCGGCATCGCGCGCCTCCGGGTTTGGCTGGACCTATTATATACTGCGGAATATAGCGCTCGTCATGTCTTTCCCCCTGCGCCGTTATGTGCCGATTCTGATGCTGCTGCCTCTTGCCGCGCTGCTTTGTGCCTGCTCGGGCGCACAGCGGGAGCCGACGGGGCCAGTGGTGCTTGCCGCATCCAGCCTGCAGGGGGCGCTGGACGAGGCGGCCGACGACTGGGCGGGGCAGGGCCACCCGCGCCCGGTGCTGGTCTTCGCGGCTTCCTCGGCGCTGGCGCGGCAGGTTGAACAAGGTGAAACCGCCGATCTCTATATCTCCGCCGACGAGCAGTGGATGGACCGGCTGGAGGGCATGGGCCTGACCAAACCCGGCAGCCGCGCGACCCTGCTCGGCAACACTCTGGTGTTGATCGCGCCAGCAGGAACCGACGCGCGCTTCGATCTGTCTGACCGCGCCGGCTTTGACCTTGCACTGGGCCGGGGACCCCTGGCGATTGCGGAGCCTGATGCGGTTCCGGCGGGCAAATATGCCAAATCCGCGCTGATCCATCTGGGCCTGTGGGAGATCGCCCAAGGCAAGCTCGCCAGGGCCGAAAATGTGCGCGCCGCGCTCGCGCTGGTCGAACGGGGTGAGGCACCGCTCGGGGTGGTCTATCATAGCGATGCGCAGGCGAGCGGAAAGGTCCGTGTGATTGCGGTCTTCCCGCAAACGAGCCATCCACCGATCCGCTATCCTGTGGCGCTGCTCAAGACCTCGACCAGCCCCGATGCCGCGCAATTCGAAACATTCCTTGCCACCAAGCCGGCGCAGGATGTGTTTGCCAGGCACGGCTTTTCCTTACCGGAATGAGCAGATGATGTCCCCCGCAGAATGGGCGATCGTCGGGCTCTCTCTCAAGGTCAGCCTGGTCGCCATGGCAGGGAGCCTGCCGCTGGCCTATGCGCTCGCCTGGGTGCTTGCGCGGCGGCGGTTTCCCGGCCTGTTGCTGCTGGACGCGCTGGTCCATCTTCCGCTGGTATTGCCGCCGGTGGTGACCGGCTGGATCCTGCTGATCCTGTTCGGGCGGAGCGGCGCGATCGGCAGCTTTCTCGAACAGCAGCTGGGCATCGTGCTGGTTTTCCGCTGGACCGGCGCTGCGCTGGCGGCTGCAGTCATGGCACTGCCGCTGATGGTGCGCGCGATGCGGCTTTCGATCGAAGCGGTAGACCGGCGGCTGGTCGAGGCTGCGCGGGTGCTGGGGGCGGGGCGACTGCGCGCATTTCTGACGGTGACCCTGCCGCTCTCGCTGCCGGGCATCCTTGCTGGCGGGGTGCTGGGCTTTGCGCGTTCGATCGGCGAATTTGGCGCGACGATCACCTTCGCCTCCAATATTCCAGGCGAAACCCGCACCCTCCCGCTGGCGATTTACACCGCGCTGCAGGTGCCAGGAGGCGAAGGCGCGGTCGCGCGGCTCGCGGTGATCTCGGTGCTGCTGTCGCTCGGCGCATTGCTGGCCAGCGAGTGGCTGGTCCGGCGCTCCGGCACGCGAGATGCGCATGTCCTGTGAATCGACCGGATCCGACTCGGGCGATCCGGTGTTCGAACTGCGGATCGAGCATCGCTTAGGCGAAGCGGCGATCACGCTGGATGCAAGTTCGGACGCGCGGCTGACCGCGCTGGTCGGGCCTTCCGGTGTGGGGAAGACCACGCTGCTCAATTGCATTGCCGGGCTGATCCGGCCCGAGGCCGGCCGCATCGCGGTGGGCGGGCGGGTGCTGTTTGACAGCGCGGCGGGGATCGATCTGCCGCCCGAACAGCGGCGGGCAGGCTATGTGTTCCAGTCTGGAAGGCTGTTCCCGCATCTGCGCGTGTCCGCCAATCTGGCCTATGGCGAGAGGCTGCATCCACCGCAGGAACGCTGGATCACCACGGCGGAAGTGGTGCATTTCCTCGGCATTGGCCACCTGCTCCAACGCATGCCCGGCACCCTATCGGGCGGCGAGGCGCGGCGGGTGGCGATCGGGCGGGCGCTGCTGTCCGCGCCCAGATTTCTGCTGCTGGATGAGCCGCTGACCTCGCTCGACGCGGCGCGGGGCGAAGAAATCCTGCGTGTGATCGAGCGGATCCGGGACGAGCTCGCCCTGCCGGTGCTCTATGTCAGCCACACCACTGCCGAAGTTGAACGGCTGACCCGCAGCGTGATCCGCCTGGGGTAGCTTGCCGGTCGCTTTCGCGTTCCACACCGGCTAGGCGCGCGGGATGAGCGAGATTTTCGATGCAATTGTGCTGGGCGCGGGCGCGGCGGGGCTGATGGCGGCTGGCACTGCCGGTCAGCGCGGCAAGCGCGTGCTGCTGCTCGAAAAATCGGAAGCGCCGGGCAAGAAGATCCTCATATCCGGGGGCGGGCGTTGCAATTTCACCAATCTGGGGACAGTGCCGGAACGCTATCTCTCGCAGAATCCGCATTTCGCAAAATCCGCCCTGGGGCGCTATTCCCCGCAGGATTTCCTCGATCTGATCGAGAGCTATGGGATCGCCTGGCACGAAAAGACGCTGGGGCAATTGTTCTGCGATGGTTCCGCGCGGCAGGTGGTGGATATGCTGCTGGAGGAATGCGCCCGGGCCGATAGCGCCGGGGGCGCAGTCGCACTGCGCTGCAATGCCGAGATTGCTGGCATTTCCCATGGCGATGGACTGTTCCGGGTGGAAGCCGGCGGGGCGGTGGCGACGGCTCCAGCTCTGGTGATCGCCACTGGCGGGCCATCGATCCCCAAGATGGGCGCAACGGGCTATGCCTATGATCTGGCGCGGCAATTCGGGCTCAAAGTGGTCGAACCACGCCCTGCTTTGGTGCCACTGACCCTGCATGGCGAGGATGCGTTCTTTCGCGAATTGTCCGGCGTTTCGGCCGAGGTGGTGGCGCGCTGCGGCAAGGCGGGTTTTCGCGAGGCTGCGCTGTTCACCCATCGTGGGCTATCCGGCCCGGCGATCCTGCAGATATCCTCATATTGGCGCCGGGGGGAGGAGGTTGCGATCGATTTCCTGCCCGATGCGCAGCCGGGCTGGCTGCTGGAGGCGAAGCGAACAATGCCGCGGGTGGCACTGCGCAAGCTGCTGGGCGAAACTTTGCCGGATCGGTTGACGATGGTGCTGATCGGTCAGCTGGGGCTGGCTGGCGAGCTGGCGCGTCTGCCTGATCAGGCATTGCGCGGGGCGGAGGCGCGGCTGGCAGACTGGCGCTTTACCCCCAATGGCAGCGAAGGGCTGGCCAAGGCTGAAGTCACCGCGGGCGGGATCAGCACTGCCGAGCTTTCCTCAAGAACCATGGAGGCGCGGCGGGTTCCGGGCCTCTATGCGGTGGGCGAGGCGGTCGATGTCACCGGCTGGCTTGGCGGGTATAATTTCCAATGGGCCTGGGCAAGCGGGCGCGCCGCAGGGGAAGCGCTTTAGCTTTTAATGGCTGGAAAATTGAACCATACAGGTTCACCTCCAAATTGCCATGGCACAGCGCGCGTCATGATCCCGATAAACAGATCATCCGCAGTATGGCGATCGAGCCACGAATTTAGCCTTGGAAATGGTTGGGTCGCAAACCATTCCCGGTCCGTCGCGGCAAATTGGCGAATGAATGGAAATATCGCCATATCGGTTATTCCGCGCTGCTCGCCTGAGAGATTGGACGCGCCGGTGAGCCGTCTTTCAAGCGGCTGCAGCAATTCCGCCGCCGCCGCCCGATGCTCGAACGGATCGGAGCCATAGCGCGCGGGATATTTATAGCGATCGAGGTGATGTTTGAAGCTTCCGTCATTCACCTCGATCAGCGCCGCATCATGCCGCGAGAGCCAGCCTTCCGGGTCGTTCTGGCCCAGCGCCCACAGCATTATGTCGAGGCTTTCATCGATCACAGCGCCATCCGGCAGAACCAGCACCGGGACGGTGCCCTTGGGCGAGGCGTCGAGCAGCGTCTGCGGCTTGGCCGAAAGCTTGACTTCGCGCAGCTCGCACACACGCCCGCTGATCCGCAGTGCCAGCCGCGCGCGCATTGCATAGGGGCAGCGCCGAAAGCTGTAGAGGATGGGCTCAGCCATCACCGGCCTGGGGGGCGGGCTGGATCATTCGGCGCGCCGATATGCACATCCCCGCGCTGTTCGGCCAATTCTGTCTGCCGCTGGCGCTCGGCATAGCGGGCGCGCTGGTCGTCGCTGCGTTCTTCGTGGCAGGCAGGGCAGCTGATGCCTTCCTCGAACAGCGGTGAGGCCATGTCGGCCTCGCTCAGCGGGCGGCGGCAGGCGTGGCACAGGCCATAGCTGCCCGGTGCGAGCCCGTGGCCGACCGAAACCCGTTGATCGAACACGAAACATTCGCCTTCCCACAGGCTCTCCTGCGGCGGGACGGTTTCGAGATATTTCAGGATCCCGCCTTTGAGGTGAAACACCTCCTCGATCCCTTCGCTCTTGAGGAAAGCGGTCGATTTCTCGCAGCGGATCCCGCCGGTGCAATACATCGCCACCCTCGGCGGCTTCCCTTCGCCGGTTTCACCGCCCAGCAGGCGCTCGCGTTCGGCGCGGAACCAGGCGGGAAAATCTCGGAAGGTCGGCGTCTGCGGATCGATTGCGCCCTTGAACTGGCCGATCGCCACTTCGTAATCATTGCGGGTGTCGATCACGATCGTGTCCGGATCGGCGATCAGCGCGTTCCAGTCTTCGGGCGCCACATAGGTGCCCACGCTTTTCAGTGGATCGATGCCGGGTTGCCCCATGGTCACGATCTCGCGCTTGAGCCGCACCTTCATCCGCAGAAAAGGCATTGCCGGGCTGCGTGAATATTTGACCTCCAGCCCGGCGCAGCCGGGCAGGGCATGGATATGGCCGATCACAGCGGCAATCGCATTGTCGCTGCCGGCGATCGTGCCATTGATACCCTCATGCGCGATCAGCAGGGTGCCTTTGACGCCCACCTCCTCGCAGCGGGCGAGCAGCGGCGCGCGCAAGGCCGCGTGATCCGCAAAGGGCGTGAAGCAATACAGCGCAGCGACGCAGATGGGCAGATTGTGCTCGGACATGTCTGGCCCGATAGCGCTTTGCGGCGCGCGGCTCAAACGAGCCGTGTTACCCAGCCATGACTATCGGGCGCAGTGCCGCGCTGAATGCTGACCAGCCGCTCGCGCAGTTTGGTAGTCAGCTGGCCTGGCCCGCCAGAGCCGATGGTAAATTCGCCATCATGCCCGGCCACATGGCCGACCGGGGTGACCACCGCCGCCGTGCCGCAGGCAAAGGATTCGACCAGCTTGCCGCTGCGGGCATCGTCGCGCCATTGCTCGAGCGAATAGCGCTGCTCATGCACGGTCAGCCCTTCTTCGCGGGCAAGGGTGATCAGGCTGTCCCGGGTAATGCCGGGCAGAATCGTTCCGCCAAGCGGCGGCGTGATGATCGAACCGTCGTCGAACACGAAGAACAGGTTCATCCCGCCCAGTTCCTCGATCCATTTGCGCTCGGCCGCGTCAAGGAACACCACCTGGTCATGCCCATGGGCGATGGCTTCGGCCTGGGGGACCAGGCTGGCGGCATAATTGCCACCGCATTTGGCCGCGCCCGTGCCGCCTGGGCCCGCTCGGTTATAATCGGAGGAAACCCAGATCGAGACTGCCGGAGCGCCCGATTTGAAATAATTGCCCGCGGGCGATGCGATCACCAGGAATTTATACTGCCGTGCCGGGCGCACACCCAGGAATGGCTCGCTGGCAAACATGAAGGGCCGCAGATAAAGCGATCCGCCTTCGACATTGGGAAACCAGTCGGCATCGGCCAGCACCAGCTCCCGCACCGCACCAACGAAGGTCTCTTCGGGCATATGCGGCATTGCCAGCCGCTCGGCGGAGCTGTTGAAGCGATGGGCGTTGCGGTCAGGACGGAACAGGGAAATGCCGCCATCCGCCAGGCGATAGGCCTTCAGCCCCTCGAAAATCTCCTGGGCATAATGCAGCACAGCCGCAGCCGGATCGAGCATGATCGGTTCACGCGGGCCAACCTTCGCATCGTGCCAGCCGAGCCCTTCGTGCCAGTCGATCGAGACCATATGGTCCGAAAACACCGTGCCGAAGCCGGGATTGGCCAGCGCATGCTCACGCTCGGCGATCGCCACCGGCGCAGGATGGGGGGTGCGGTTGAATTCGATGCCGGGAAAATCGGCCATGGGAAATGCTCACTCCGGTTAGGCTGGGCGGTTAAACCGAAACCGGGGGAGGTTGCAAGCGCGAGGAAAGTTGCGATGGCAACCGGTGCGCGCGCAATTTTCTTACGGAGGGTCTTTTCATGAGGACGGCCATGGGGGGAAGCCCGGGCCGGTCGCGCGTCGAGCCCACAAATGTGAAAACCCGCTCCGGCGGACCGGAAGCGGGTTTTCGCATGGTCAGCGGCCGGAAGTGCCGCTCACGAAGCCTTTATCGCCAATGGTGTGGACTAACGATAATGCTCCGAGCGGAAAAAAACCGACCTCCCTGCTGAACCATGAGACATCGGATCACCTCCTTTCGCGCTGTTGAGCCAAAGTCGCCGTTTTGTGCGGCTGGGGCCGCGTCGCCGCTTCCCTTGCCCCTTTTGTGAGTCATTGCGGCGCACAACACAAGTCTTGCAAAAATCTTTTTCCCCGTCAGAATTGATCGCTTGGGGCCTGCGCAAGCGCGGCCCCATTTTTCAGCGGCAATCCTCGATCAGGCGCGACACTTCAGGCCAGCTCGGCAGGTAGAGCGGCGCCTCTCCGGCGACCTCCACCGCAAAGCGCCCTTTGCTAAGTGCAATCGCATCCAGCAACGGATCGGCAGCGGGCAGATCTATCGCGAGCAAGGTTTCAATCGAGCCCTGGCGCGGCAATGCGGTGAAACTGCGTTCCGCAGATTCGCTGCGAATCACCATCTGCTGCGGCGCCGTCTGGCTGCTGACCCGCCCGAGCGCGATGCTGTGCCTCGCAGAATCGCAGCGCATCACGAAGCCGAAATCGGTCGCGCTCTTGCCATAGGAGGCGAAGGAAAAGGGGGGGGCCGATTTGTAGAACCAGTCGCCCGGCGTGCGCGGGGCGTCCATCCAGTTGCTATAGCTGGGGGTGGGCGCGGGTGCGGGGGCCGACGCAGGTGGCGGTGCCGGCCTGGTGACGGGCGGGGGCGGCGCCGGCGCTGGCGGGGCAGCCTGGGGAACGCAGGCGCCAACCGCAAGGCTGACAGCAAGGGCGGAGGCGGAGTGGAGCAGTTTCATCGCCGGTCTCTATGCAGGCAAGCCGGTGCTGGCTCAAGCGCGCCAGAGTCTCTATCGGGTCGGCCCATGGCCAAAAAGCAACGTATCGACCAATTACTTGTCGCGCGCGGTCTCGCCGAGAGCCGCACGCGGGCGCAGGCGCTGGTGATGGCCGGGCTGGTGTTCGCGGGTGAGACCAAGATCCTCAAACCTGGGCAGCAGCTGGCCGAGGATGCCGAAATTTCGGTCAGGGGCCGCGATCACCCCTGGGTTTCGCGCGGCGGCATCAAGCTGGCCCATGCGATCAAGCATTTCGGACTCGATCCGGCAGGCGTTACCGCAATGGATATCGGCAGTTCGACCGGCGGCTTCACCGATGTGCTGTTGAGCAAGGGAGCCACGCGGGTGTTCGCCGTCGATTCGGGCACCAATCAATTGGCGTGGAAATTGCGGCAGGATCCGCGCGTCACCGTGCTTGAACAGACCAGCGCACGTCTGCTCACGTCGGAAATGATCGATGCGCCCTGCAGCTGGGTGGTGTGCGATGCGAGCTTCATCGCGCTGCACAAGGTGCTGGAGGTGCCGCTGCGCCTCGCCGCGCATCAATGCCGGCTAGTCGCGCTGATCAAGCCGCAGTTCGAGGTCGGTCGGGGTGAAGTCGGCAAGGGCGGGGTAGTGCGTGATCCGGCGCTGCACGCGCGGGTTTGCGCCGAGGTGCAGGCCTGGCTCGAAGAGGATGGCTGGCGGGTCGACGGGATTGTCGAAAGCCCGATCACCGGGCCTGAAGGCAATATCGAATTCCTGATCGCGGCGGAGCGGGGGTAACAGCCGCGCGCAAGGCGCAGCCTGCCGCAGTTTCGGCACAATCTGGCGTGGGGCGTTGCCGGGGGATGGTTGGGCCGTCACTATCGCCCGGTTCGAATCGTTCGGGAGTGCCAATGACCGTTCTCGCTTCGCGTGCACAGCTGAGGGCCAGCTTTTTGCGATGGGCCCTGTTCTTTGTTCCAGTGGTCTTGCTGCTGGGCTTTCTGTCCGGGATTCTCTCGGGCTCGGGGGCTGAAAATCCCTGGTTTGCCGGGCTCGTGAAACCCGCACTTTATCCGCCGCCGGCAGCGTTCGGGATAGTCTGGTCAATCCTTTATGTGATGCTCGGGCTTGCCGCTGCGCTGGTTACGTCGGCCTGGGGTGCCAGAGGGCGCAGCGCGGCGCTGGTGTTGTTCGTGATCCAGCTTGCGCTCAATCTGGCCTGGTCGCCGGTGTTCTTCGGCATGCACAGGATTTCGGGCGCACTCTATTTGATCGGGGCGATCGATCTGGCGGTGCTGGTCACTCTGGTGCTGTTCTGGCGGGTGCGCTGGCAGGCAGGAGCGCTGTTGCTGCCCTATCTCGCCTGGGTATGCTTTGCGAGCTATCTCAATTGGCAGTTGCTTGAGCTTAATCCACGGGCCGACGGGTCGGAATATTCGGGCGCTGTGAAGCGGATCCAATTGTGATCTTGCGCAGGGCGGGGCGGAGGCCCAAATAGCGGCCATGCAAAGCGAAAACCCCATGATTTCCGACTTCGTCAAGCTGATGAACAGCGCCGCCGGCACCTTTGCGGGCATGACCCGCGAGGCGCGCGAGTTTGCGCGCGAACGGGTCAAAGGCGCGCTCGGCGGGCTTGATTTCGTCTCCCGTGAAGAGTTCGACGCGGTCAAGGCAATGGCTGCCAAGGCACGGGATGAGAACGATAAACTCGCAGAGCGGCTCGACGCGCTGGAAGCAAAACTCAAGAAATAGGGCTGCGCCCACGGCGATGTCCGATGCATTTGGCGCGGACTTCGCAAATGGCGTGCGCCACCTGCCCAAGCCGGAGTTAGTGTTTTGAGCTTCACCCTTTACGATTCGTCGGCGCCCGTCTTCATCGCCATGCTCGGTAACATGCGCAATTGGCTGGACAAGGCAGCGGCCGAAAAACCGCCTGAGCTTCTGGCCGAGGCACGGCTGATCGAGGATATGAAGCCGCTCACCGCGCAATATCAGTTCGCCTCGGATTCGGCCAAGAATGCCATGGCCCGGCTGACCGGGACCGAAGCGCCTTCGATGCCCGATGTCGAGACCACCCTGGCGGAGCTGCAACAGCGCTGCGACAAGACCATCGCCTATATCGAAAGCGTCGATCCTGCCGCCCTGGCAGGCAGCGAATCGCGCGAGGTGGTGATGAAATTCCCCAACGACATGGGCTATCGCTTCTCCGGGGCGGATTACCTGCGCAATTTTGCCCTGCCGAATTTTTACTTCCATGCCGCCACCGCTTACGGGATTCTGCGGGCCCAGGGCGTGTCGCTTGGCAAGGCGGACTTTCTCCAGCATCTCGGAATGCCCGAACAGTTTTGAATTGGTGGACGGTTTGGCGCTTTGCGCTCCGGCGCCGCGCGACCTAGACCTCGGCGATGCATCTGCGCGCTCCTGCAATCCTGTGTTCTTCTCGTCTGCATGGCGAGACGGCGGTCATCGCGCGCCTGCTGACCGAGGATTACGGGCTGATCGCGGCCTATGTCGCGGGCGGGCGCGGCCGGCAACTGCGACCGGTGGTGATCCCCGGCAATCTGGTCGAACTTGAACTGAGTGCCAAAAGTGACAGCCAGCTGCCCTTCGGCCGGCTGGAACTGCTTGAAAGCCGGGGGCCGTGGCTGGGCGAAGCGCTGCCGGCCGCAGCGATTCAGTGGTGCTGCGCGCTGACCGCCACGGCGCTGCCCGAACGCCATGCCTATCCGCCGCTATTCGGCGCGCTTTCCGGATTGCTCGATGCGGTGTGCCATGCCCCGTCAGCGCGCGGCTGGGCCGCGGCGATGGTCGATTATGAGGTGCTGGTGCTGCGCGAATTGGGCTTTGGCGGCGGCGGAAGGCCGAAGAGTGCCGAGCTGGGTGATGCGCTGGCGGCCTTTGATGCACTTTCCGCGCCGCTGGAGCGCTACCTGCTTGCCGACAGGCGCGGCGATGTTATGGCGGCGCGCGCAATTCTGCGGGACAGGTTGGGACGAATAGAATCATGAAAATCGCGGTTCTTGCGGGCGATGGTATCGGTCCGGAGATCATGGAGCAGGCCTTGGCCGTGCTGGATGCCCTGCGCCTGCCGCAATTGACGCTGTGGCACGGCGATATTGGCGGGGCCGGTTATCATCGCCATGGCCATCCGCTGCCGCCCGAAACCCTGGCGATCACCGCGGCCGCCGATGCGGTGCTGTTCGGCGCGGTGGGTGATCCCAGCTGCGACGCTCTTGAACGTCACCTGCGCCCGGAGCAGGCGATTCTTGGCCTGCGCAAGGCGCTGACCCTGTTCGCCAATCTGCGCCCGGCCAAGTTGTTTACCGGGCTGGAACATCTTTCCAGCCTGCGGCCCGAGATCGCGCGCCAGATCGATCTGCTGATCGTGCGTGAGTTGAATGGCGACGTCTATTTCGGCGAAAAGGGCCACCGCGTTCTCGAAGACGGGCGGCGCCAGGGCTATGATTTCATGTCCTATGCGGAAGACGAGGTGCGCCGCATCGCCCATGTCGCGTTTCGCGCGGCTCAGGGCCGCCGAAAGCTGTTGTGCAACGTCGACAAGGCGAATGTGCTCGAAACCAGCCAGCTTTGGCGCGAAGTGGTGATCGAAACGGCCGCTGAATATCCGGATGTCGAACTCAGCCATATGTATGTCGACAATGCTGCGATGCAGCTTGTGCGCGATCCCGGCAAGTTCGACGTGGTCCTGACCGGCAATCTGTTCGGCGACATCCTTTCGGATCAGGCGAGCATGTGTGTCGGTTCGATCGGGCTGCTGGCCAGTGCCTCGCTTGGGGAGACGCAGACCGAATTCGGCACCAAGGGGCTTTACGAGCCGATTCACGGCAGTGCGCCGGATATCGCGGGGACAGACAAGGCCAATCCGATGGCGATGATCCTCTCGGTGGCGATGATGTTGCGGCATTCCTTCGGCATGGAAGAACAGGCGGTGCGGATCGAAATGGCGGTCGCCCGCGCGCTGGCCGACGGGGTGACGGGCGCCGATCTTGGAGGCAGCGCCGGGACCAGGGAAATCGGCACCGCGGTCGTTTCACGCCTGTGACACTCAAGCTCGCGATCATCATTCCCACGCTGAACGAGCGGGGCAATATCGTGCCGCTGGTCAAGCGGCTCGAACAGGCACTCGGTCCACAGGGCTGGGAGGCCGTGTTTGTCGATGACAACAGCGCCGATGGCACTGCTGACGAGATTCGCATCATGGGGCGGGCCGATCCGCGAATCCGCGTGCTCGAGCGGATCGGCCGACGCGGACTGGCCTCCGCTGCAATCGAGGGAATGTGTGCAACCGCAGCACCCTTTGTAGCGCTGATGGATGCCGATCATCAGCACGATCCGGCAATGCTGCCGCAGATGCTGGCGGCGGTAGAAAGCGGCGAGGCGGATATTGCGGTCGCCTCTCGCTTCGCCCCCGGCGCAAGCACCGCCGAATGGAATCAGCCGGGGCGCGAGCGCGCTTCGGGGATCGCAAATCGCATCGCGCGCAAGGTAGCTGGGATCAGTCTGACTGACCCGATGAGCGGCTATTTCCTGGTTTCGGCGCAGGTTCTGCGCCAGGCGGCGCCGCGACTTTCCGGGATCGGTTTCAAAATCCTGCTCGATCTGCTGATGACGGCGGGCACCACATTGCGGATCAAGGAATTCCCGCTCGCCTTCGCCGCACGGGCCGAGGGCGAAAGCAAGCTCGACCGCGCGGTGGCATTCGATTTTCTCGTCGGGCTATATGATCGCTGGCTGGGGCGGATCATTCCGACCCGCTTTGCCCTGTTCGGTACGATCGGCGCGGCGGGTGTGGCGGTGCATATGGCTGTGCTGGCGATATTTCTGCGTTTCTCAGGAGGTGACGGCTTCGTTTTCGGGCGCTGGATCACCGAATTCGACATCGGCCAGACGGTGGCCGCGACGGTGGCGATGAGCTTCAACTTCGCGCTCAACAACGCGCTGACCTATGCCGACAAGCGCCTGACCGGCACCGGGGCGCTTCTGCGCGGCTGGCTGCGTTTCGCGATCACCTGTTCGGTGGGGATGTTGACCAATATCGGCGTGGCTGCTGCGCTGGTGCGCTATGGCTTCCATCCCTATCCCTCCGCGATCGTCGGGATCGTGATCGGTTCGGTGTGGAACTTCGCCCTGTCGAGCCGCTTCGTGTGGGGGCGCTATAAATAGCGCGGCGGATCGGGGCAGGAATGCGAGCCCCCGGAACGTCCTGACTTGCCGCCCGTTACTTCTCCAAAGGGCGCGCCGGATGGCGGCGTGTGATCCAACCGGAGAAAACCATCATGAGCTATGCAGTCGGAGTGATCCTGCTGGTGCTGGACCTCATCGCGCTGATCAGCGTGTTCAAAAGTTCTGCCTCGGGCGGGGCAAAGCTCGCCTGGGCAATCGGAATCATCATCTTCCCGCTGGTCGGTCTGGTCGTTTGGTTCCTCGCCGGGCCCAAGGGCAGCGCCGCCATCGCCTGATCAGCCGGCTTCCTCGATCGCGAAGGCCGCTGCGCCCTCGCGTTCGAGATGGGCGAGCAGAACCCTGATCGCCCAGACCGAGGTCTGGGCGGCGTCGGCTCCTTCAAGGCCCCATTGATCGCGCATTTCGCGCCAGGCCAGCCCGCAGCAAAGCAATTGCATCGCCGCATTGGCGCGATTGCGCTGCTCGGGCGTCAGCCGGGCGGTGTAGGGGGCAAAAATCCGGTCATAAGCGGCAATCCGCTCCGCGCGGTTCTCCAGCCGCATCTGGCGCCCTTCTGCACTGGCCGTCTCGACCACCATTGCAGCCGCCTGCAAATCGAACTTTTCGAACGTCTGGCGCAGTTCCCAATCGAGCAGATCATCCAGATTGCGCGGCATTCCGCCAGGGGGTGAGAGCAATTGCCACAGCCGTGCGCGCAGCGCGGGCTGATCGGCATAACGGCGATAGACCGTGCGACGTGAAACGCCGGACAGCCGCGCCACCTCGTCGTGATTCATCGGCTCGCCGCTTGTGGCCAGGGCCAGCAGGGCCTGGTCGATCCGCTCGTCAGTGCTGCCTTCGGGCGCGGCTTTTGCTATAGTTGCTGTGTCAGTCATGGGCATCCCCTGCCATGTGGCACAAAAAGTGTCAAATTATCGTTGACACATTTTGTGCCATCGGCCAGAGGCGCTTCATCGAATCGCCCGAACGTCAGGAGGACGGGGCGCAAGGGAGGCCACTTATGTTGTTTCATGTTTCTATCGATGCGCGTGATCCGCGCCATGTTGCCGAAGTTCTCGCCGAATTGTTCGGCGGCGGCACGATCACCCCATTCCCCCCGGTGGACGGGGGCAGCTGGCTCGCCCTTGCGGATGACGAGCGCAATACGGCGGTCGAAGTCTATCCCCGCGGCACGGTGCTTGCCGAAGTCGCAGGCGATTTCGACGCGGTTGGCGTGCTTGACGAATTGGCCGCGCGGGCCTCGGGCTTTGCGACGCATTTCGCGATGGCGACGCGCCTGTCGCAGGCCGAGGTCATGGAAATCGCCCGGCGTGAAGGTTGGTCAGCGAAATACCGCAAACGCGCAGATATGTTCGGGGTGATCGAATTGTGGGTCGAAGGCGAGCGGATGGTCGAGGTGCTCACCGAAGAGATGCAGGGCGAATATCTCGCTACCATGTCAGTGCCGAAATGGACCGCGTTCCTCGCCGCTCATGCACCTGCTTAAACCTGCTCGGGGCCCTGCCAGGCGACCATTCCGCCTAATGCACGGGCCCCGGCTTCCACCAGCTTTCAAGCCACATCCAATGCTTGAAACTATATCCCCCGCTGAGCGGGACCGCAGATAGGATGGGATAGAAGGCGGCAAACATCGCCAGGCTGAGCATTATTGTGCCCAGCGCCAATTTGCGCCGTCCAGCTTGCCACAATGCGTCAAGCGCGACCGCCAGGGCGGCAATCAGAAAGCAGCTTGGCAGGAAATAGTGGTAATAGAACTGCACCGGCTTGGGGGCGATGATCCACATTCCCAGTGTCGCCGCGTAAAGCACCGCCGCGACCAGCGCCGGCCGGTTGCGCTGCAGGACACCCGCATAGGCGCACCAGGCAAGCGCCGGCAGCCCGATGATCATCGTCAGCGGATTGCCGATCTGCAATATCCCGCGCTGCGCCCCGTCGACTTTCTCGTAAAGATACCAGATCGGGCGCCAGTCGAGCACCCATTGGTACCAGCGGCTCATATAGGGATGCGGCTTGACCGTCTGCTGCTGCAGTTCCCACATCTTCTCGTGATAGGAAAGATAGCCGGTGATCGTCAGCGGATCATGGGCATAGAAAAACACCGGCCAGAAGCTCGCAAGATAGACCAGCACCGGCACGACCCCGAGCCAGATGCCCGCCTCGATCAGCGAAATGCCGGGGATCGGCGCGGCGTCCCGAGCGGTGAGGAACCGCAGCCCCGCCGCCTTGATCCGCAGCAGCAGGAAGGCAATGCCCGGCAACGCTGCCACCGGCGCGGCATTCCATTTGCTTCCCAGCGCCAAGCCCATGGCGATGCCTGCCAATGCAAGCCGCCAGCGCGCCTGGCCGGGATGGCGCACCGCGCCCGCGACCATCCACAAACCGGTCATCGCAAAGCACACCATGAAGATGTCGAGCATCGCGATCCGCGCCTGCACGAACAGCACAAAGCCGCTCGCCAGCAGCAGACCGCCCGCCAGCGTGGCAAAGCGCGAGCTTGAAGTGAACCACATCCCCCGCATGAAGGCGAACAGCGTCAAGCTGCCCGCCAGCGCCGGGAAAATGCGCCAGCCAAGCGGCCGGTCGCCGAACAGGGAGATGCCCAGCGCCAGCATTTCCTTGCCCATCAGTGGATGTTCGCGATTGCTGACGTGATCAAACGCCATCAGCACCCGCGCTGCATTCACATAATGAATTTCGTCGAAATAGATCCGCGAGGGGATGCCGAGCCGATACATGACCAGCAGCAGAAACAACGCCGCGAACAGGCCGCACCAGCCGACGGGATCACGGGGATTCGCGTGGGTCTGGATCATTGCGCGGGTTGGATAGCAGGCCTGCGCGCCAGAGCAATTGGCGAATTATTACAAATGCTGGGAGAGGTGCATGCCTCGTAACCCGCTTGCCCCCTTGCCACTCGCCGCTTAAACGCGCGCCCATGAAAAAGACTACCGGAACCGACCGTTCGATCACCGCCAAGTGGCGCCCCGCAACCCGCGCCGTGCGCGCCGGGACCTGGCGCAGCGAACATGGGGAGACCAGCGAGGCGCTGTTTCTCACCTCGGGCTATACCTATGATGACGCAGCGACGGTTGCAGCGCGCTTTGCGGGCGAGGCTGAGGGGATGACCTATTCGCGCCTCCAGAATCCCACCGTAGCGATGCTGGAAGAGCGGATTGCGATGCTGGAGGGGGCTGAGGCCTGCCGCGTGCAGGCAACCGGCATGGCGGCGATGACCAGTGCGCTATTGTGCCAGCTTTCGGCGGGCGATCATATCATTGGCGGGCGTGCGGCGTTCGGCTCATGCCGCTGGCTGCTCGACAGCCTGCTGCCGCGGTTCGGGATTGAGACAACCGTGGTCGACGCACGAGACAATGCGGCATGGGAGGCCGCGATTCGGCCCAATACCAAGGTGTTCTTCTTCGAGACCCCGGCCAATCCAACGATGGATGTGGTCGATATAGCCCATGTCTGCGCGCTCGCCCGAGCGCATGGGATCACCACGGTGGTCGATAATGCCTTTGCCACCGCCGCCCTGCAGCGTCCGCTTGAATTCGGCGCTGACGTGGTGGCCTATAGCGCGACCAAGCTGATGGATGGGCAGGGCAGGGTGCTCGCCGGGGCGGTGTGCGGCAGTGCGCAGTGGATCAATGAGGTGCTGCTGCCGTTCCAGCGCAATACCGGGCCGAACTGTTCGCCGTTCAATGCCTGGGTGGTGCTCAAGGGGCTCGAGACGTTGAGCCTGCGCGCGCACAAGCAGAGCGAGAACGCGCTCAAGGTCGGTGAATTTGTCGAAGGCAGGGTGCCGCAGATCCTTCATCCGGGCCTTGCCAGCCACCCGCAGCACAATCTGGCCGCAAGCCAGATGGATGCCTTTGGGCCGATCTTTTCCTTCATCCTCGATGGCGGACGCGAACAGGCCTTTGCCGTTCTCGATGCGCTGCAGCTGATCGATATTTCGAACAATATCGGCGATTCAAAAAGCCTCATGTGCCATCCGGCCAGCACCACCCACGCCAATATGGGCGAGGAAGGCCGCGCTGCGATGGGCGTTGCGGAAGGCATGCTGCGGATCAATGTCGGGCTGGAAGACCCGCTGGACCTGATCGAGGATCTCGACCGGGCCTTTGGCATGGCGGGGCTTTAGATCCCGCGGTCAGGTGATTTGAAATTGCGCACTTAAGCTCTGGAAATTGGCTGAAAATCCGGCAGTCTATTGGTCCTCCCGATTCGGCTGTCAGCGAAGGGGTAGTTCCATGAAGGGGTTTCGTGTCCTGGCTGCGATGGCCGGCGGTATGATTGCATGTTCGGCGGCACTCGCCGCGCCAGTTGCGGCCGATTACACACCGACCGCTAAAGTCTTCGAAGCCTTCATCAATTCCGACGGTGCGCTCGCCTGGGATGAACTTGATGGCATCAAGCTGGTCAAATGGGCCACTCCCGGGCCGATCCTGCTCAAGACATCCGCGCCGGACGGCAGCAGTTTTTCCAGGCCCGGCCTGGTTTCGCTGGGCGGACAGACGTTCAATTTGGGCGCAAGCGGCAGCCATGCGGGAGTTGGCAGCATCTATATTTCTGAGGATGGCCCGGCCGCGCCGCTCAATACAGTTTTGGCCGGGCTTACAAGCGCGGGCATAATGCTGACACCTGCGCGTTGTCCGCGCGATCCGGCCAGACCTGACCTCTATCGCGGCTGGTTTCATATTCTCGCCGGTAAGCTTGAAGCGAACCTCTATATTGGCCGCTTGGCCAATGGGCGGCAGGGATATACGCTCTTTCTCGGGGATTTCCCCACCATGACCCAAAACGAGGCGGCCAATTTCGTCGATTGCCGCACCGGGTCTGCAAGCCAGGTCGCCAGTGCTGCGCCGGCCACCGGCCAGGCAGGTATAGTGGCCGTGATCGAGGCGCTGTTGCGTCCCGCAGGTGGCCCTGCAACGCTTCCCTGGCGCTCACCGCTTCCGGCAATCGAGTGGAACTCGCTTGGCCCGCAGGCCATACCGCGCGGCGAATGGTCAGCCGGGGGAACCGATATGAATCCCAGGCAGCTGAATGGAACCTTCAAGACTCCGACCACCGAAATGACGGTTGCCGCCACCGGAAATGCTGCGGGGGCCAATCGGTTCTATCTTGAGCAAGGAGAAAACCTCCCGCGTGATGCAGTGTTCGGCGCGCTGCGCAGGGATGGCTACACTATTAAGGCGGTTACATGCGGCAAGGCCTATATCAAGATGAGCGAGAACTGGTTCCGCATTGCTGCGCCCGGCAAGCAGCCGGCGATCCTCTATCGCAGCATGAGTGTTTCAACCGGCCGACCGACTGAAAGCTATGCAGTCCGTCTCGACAATGTTGCTCCACCCGTTCAGCCCGGCCAGCACCCTGCCAATGGTGCGGTCTGCCCCGGCTGAGCGCGCCGATCGGTCCGCGTTGGAGAACCATGGCCCATTTGAGAAAATCGTAACCCAACCGCTTTAGCTTCCCGCCCGTCGACAGAGGGGATCTTCGATGCGGGAAGCGATGTTTGGCCTGATCCTGGTGGGCGCCGTGGGTGCGGCGGTGTGGTTCATTCCGTTCGGCGGAGCGAGCGAGCCAGGCTATGCGATGAGCATCGGCGAGGCCAAGCTGCTGCTGGCCAAAGCCGATCTGCGCCCTGGCAAGGAGCCCTTCGGCAGACTGGACATGATGGTGACCGCGCCGACGCGCGATGTGGTGTCCTTTGCCGGTTCGGGCACCTTCGCCCAGATCGATTGCCGTGTCGAACTGACTCCGGTCGGGTCCGATCACGTGACGGCCAAGACCGGATGCCTGCGCAAGGCGCCGCTTGATGGTGCGGCGGCTTCGGCGGCGAGAGATATTACTGAAATCGGCTTTGCGGAATTTGTCGATGCGGCGCTTGACCGGCGGGAGTTCGACGAGGCCAAGCTGCGCCGCGTGACGACCGCCGCAGTGCTGCGAAACATGCCCAAAATGCAGCGCGATGCGCTGGAAATGCAAAGGCAGGTGAGTGGGATGGTGCGGGAGTCAAACGCGCAGGACCAGCACCGCAATTCCGCCGGTCCGGCCGCCGATTGGGGGGAGCCGGTCCCTCCTTCAGACTTCGCAGCTGATGGCGTCGAAGGCCTCTAGAGATCTCCGTGGCCGCTTAGCTATTCTTCATATTCTCGAGCCCGCGAATGCTGCCCGGCTTGGTGCTGGGATTGGAAGCGTTGGTCTTGACCTTCACCGCCTTGGGCTTGCGAATTTCCTTGCTCGATTTTTTTTGTGACTTGGCCATGGGGCTGGTCCTTTATATGGCGCCTGCCCATCACCTACACCTGAATTGCCTCACCCGCGCGGGAATTCGTGCCAGCGGGTTTTCAGCACCAGTTTACCGGCAGGCCCGGATCGGCGCTTTCTTCCAGCACCCGGCCGAATACGGCGGCGGCGGAGAGCGGTTCGCTGACGAAGGGATTGTCCGCCAGTTGGATCAACACCAGCTCGGCGCCAGCCGGATCGCGCGCGGCGCTGCGCAGCACGGCGATCAACCGCGCCTCATCCTCTGTCATCCGCATGGCGCAGCACGGTGCGAGCTTGATCATACGCTGCGAGGCCTGCGCCAGTTCGAGGATGAAGGTGCGCAGCAACACCAGCGGGCGGCGGAAGCCCGCGCCAAACAGATCGAGCAGCAGCAGCGCGGCCTGGGCATCACGAATGCCATGCGCGGCCATGCGCCGCGTCGCCACCAGCACGATGCATTCACTGCGCCGGCCGGGTAGCGGGAAGGGAAGTACACAGGGGCTTTGGTCGCGCTGGCTCATGGCAATCTCCGGTTGGCTGCTGGATTTATCGCTATTGATAATGAATCGCAACTATTAATGCGACCGGATCGATTTCCGTGCCGGGCAATATCCGGGGAGCTGGGCAATTTTGCCCCCGGGGTTCAGTTTGGATTAACGGTTTGCCATCGATTGCATTAGATTGAAGCAGCCGCGCAATTCCTGCGCGGAAGCGCAGGGAAACGACTTTTGCTGGCACATGATCACTATACCGCAATTGTCGAATCCTCCGATGACGCGATTGTCGCCAAGGATCTCTCAAGTGTCGTGATCAGCTGGAACCCGGCGGCTGAACGGCTGTTCGGCATCGGCGCGGAAGATATGGTTGGCACCTCGATACGCCGGCTGATCCCGCCTGGCCGTCAGCAGGAGGAAGATGACATCCTCGCCCGGATCGTTGCCGGCGAGCGGGTCGAACAATTCATCACCCAGCGCCTGCACGCCGATGGCAGCTATCTCAACGTGTTCGTCACGGTCTCACCAGTGAAGGATGCGCAAGGAAAGATTGTGGGCGCCAGTTCGATAACGCGCGACGCAAGCAGTTTCATCGCCGCGCAGCGCCAGCTCGAAGCAAGCGAGCGGCGCTTCCGCATGCTGGCCGATCATATCTCGCAATTCGCCTGGATCGCCGATCCCGGCGGCTATATCCATTGGTACAATCAGCGGTGGTATGATTTTTCCGGCACCACGCTGGAGGAAATGGAAGGCTTCGGCTGGACCAAGTGCCACCATCCCGAACATCTCGAACGCGTGGTCAGCCGCTATCGCCATTCGATGGAAACCGGCGAGGAGTGGGAGGATATCTTCCCGCTGCGTGGGGCCGCCGGAAACTGGCGCTGGTTCCTCTCGCGCGCGACCCCGATCCGGGATGAGGAGGGCATGATCACCCAGTGGTTCGGCACCAACACCGATATCACCGAACAGCGCGAACAGGCCGATCAGATCCGGCTGATGCTGCGCGAGGTTGCCCATCGATCGAAAAATCTGCTTTCCACCGTTCAGGTGCTCGCCCGCCGCACCGCCGGTGCTGACAGCGAATTTGTCGAACGGTTTGAGGAACGGGTGGCCGGTCTCGCCTCCAGCCAGGATTTGCTGATCAAGGGCGCCTGGAAAAATGTCGGAATGGAAGAGCTGGTGCGCCGGCAATTGGGCTTCCTTGGTGAGACCCATCGCCAGATTGACATTAGCGGGCCGGCAGTCCGCCTTGCCGCCACCGGCGCTGAGGCGCTGGGCATGGCAATCCATGAATTGACCACCAATTCTCTGAAATATGGTGCCTTGTCGGTGCCGGAAGGGCGTGTCGCGATCGGCTGGGACTGCGAAGCAGGATCGCGCCGCCTGCATGTCTGGTGGCGCGAAAGTGGCGGCCCGCCGGTCGAAGCACCGACCCGTCGGGGTTTCGGAACCACCCTGATCTGTGACGTCCCGCGCCGCAAGCTGGAGGCGGAGGTGACCTTGGACTTCGCGCGCGAAGGCCTGATCTGGTCCCTTGAATCGACGCATGCATTGGCCGGCGAAGCGGTTCACTCGCTCGCAGGCTAGAGGCCTGCGGCATAACGACAAAGCGGCGCTGCTGCTTCGCGCGGCAGGCGGCACGGTTGTGCATCGCAGCATGAGCCGCTAGGCCGCGCGCTCGCCATTCCAGCGGTCCCGTTTATGGGAGCGCACCGAAATTCAGGATATCCTTCATGTCCAAGCCCGGCTCGTCCGGTGCGGCGCTGCGCCGCGACTGGCTTTCGAATATACGCGGTGATGTGCTCGCCGGGATCGTGGTTGCGCTGGCGCTGATCCCAGAAGCGATTGGCTTTTCGATTATCGCGGGGGTCGATCCCAGCGTAGGGCTCTATGCTTCGGTCGCAATCGCGCTGGTGATTTCGCTGCTTGGTGGCAGACCGGGAATGATCTCCGCCGCAACTGCGGCTGTGGCGGTGGTGGTGGTGCCGCTGGTGCGCGATCACGGGGTCCAATATCTGTTCGCCGCAACGATCCTGATGGGCCTGATTCAAGGGATCGCGGCGCTGCTGCGGCTGAATCTGCTGATGCAATTCGTCAGCCGCTCGGTCATTACCGGCTTCGTCAATGCGCTGGCGATCCTGATTTTCCTGGCGCAACTGCCCCAGCTGATCGGGCAGGGCTGGGAAACCTATGTCATGGTCGCAGGGGGGCTTGTGATCATCTATCTGTTGCCGCGCCTGACCAAATTGGTGCCTTCACCGCTGGTGGCGATCCTGGTGCTGTCGGCGATCTCGATCAGCTTTGCGGTGCCGGTGATGACCGTGGGCGATATGGGCGAACTGCCCAGCGGATTGCCCAGCTTTGCCCTGCCGCAGGTGCCGCTGACGATGGAGACCTTCTGGATCATCCTGCCCTTTTCGCTGACCATGGCGGCGGTTGGCCTGCTTGAATCGCATGCTCACCTCCCAGATCGTCGATGATCTCACCCATAGCGAAAGCGACAAGCGCCGGGAATGCGCCGGGCAGGGCGCGGCCAATGTGGTCGCGGCGCTGCTGGGCGGGATGGGAGGCTGCGCAATGATCGGCCAGTCGGTGATCAATATCGCCAGCGGTGGCCGTGGGCGGCTGTCCACTTTTGCGGCGGGCGCGGTACTGTTGATCCTGCTCACCCTGCTTGGCCCCTGGGTTGGGCGAGTGCCCATGCCTTCACTGGTGGCAGTGATGATCATGGTCTCGATCGGGACCTTCAGCTGGAATTCGATTCTCAACCTGCGCCGCCATCCCTGGACCTCGTCAGTCGTGATGCTCGCGACCGTCATCGTGGTGGTGGCGACGCATGATTTGGCGCTGGGCGTGCTGGCCGGGGTGCTGCTGTCGGGCATGTTCTTTGCCAATAAGGTGCGGCAGATGTTCACGATCGAACGCATCCGCATGGCGGACCATACGCTGTACAATGTGACCGGTCAGATATTCTTCGCCTCGGTCGATCGCTTCGTGGGGATGCTGGGGCCTGAAAGCCAATATGCAGATGCCTCGTCCAATGTCGTGATCGATGTCAGCGCCGCGCATTTCTGGGATATTTCGGCGGTCGGCGCGCTGGACAAGGTGGTCGACCGCATGCGCCGCAATGGCCGCCATGTGCGGATCGAGGGTATGAACAGGGCCAGCTCCGACATTATCGACAAATTCGCTTTGGAAGATCGCACCGGCCTGGAACTGGGGCTCGCGCCGCATTGAAAAGGCGGGTATATTTCATCCACATTGCGGGAAGCAGTTCAATTTACCGCAACACCCCTTGCCCCATGCCGTGTTCACGCTACCGTGGCGACTCATGAAAGAGCTTTTCCAGCACGCCGCGATTACGCAGGGCATCACCGTTCGGGTGGCGGTCAACTTCATGCCCGATCAGTCGCGGGTTGAGGCTGGCAAGTGGTTCTGGGTCTATCACATCCGGCTGGAAAATCATTCGGATGAGACCGTCCAGCTGCTCACCCGTCACTGGCGTATCACCGATGGGCGCGGGATGGTGAATCTGGTTGATGGTGAAGGCGTGGTTGGCGAAAGCCCCGTGCTCGCGCCTGGCCAGAGCCATGACTATGTCTCCGGCTGTCCACTCACCACCGCGCATGGCAGCATGCAGGGGCATTTCACCTTCCGCCGGATGGATGGTGAGCGTGAGGGCGAAGTGTTCGAAGCGGCCATCCCTTATTTTCCGCTTTCCGCACCTGCCACGGCGGATTGATTTCGGTTCAGGCAGCGGGCGCCATCATCCGTTCGTGCGGAGACAGGATTAGGCTTGGCGGGTCCGGGAATTGCCCCGATCGGCTAGATAGGCCCAGATGATCCACATCCCCACCGCGCCCTGGGCGCATTATATCGGTGATCTGGCGGCCTGGAGTTCGGCCGCGCTGGCGGCGCGCTGGCAATATCGCCGCTGGCCGGAGGAGGCACAGCGGCTCGCGCGGCTCACCGAACCCTCCTATTTCGTTGCGCTGGCCATGGGCGCGCTGGTGGGGGCCTGGTTGTTCGGCTCGGTCAATTCGCTGCGCAGCCTTGCTGCCGCGCCCTCGCATTCGATCGCCGGGGCTCTGGCCGGAGCGATCGGAGCAGTCGAGATCTGGAAATGGCGCCATGGCATCGCCAGCTCGACTGGCGGGGCCTTTGTCTTGCCGCTGACCCTGGGGATCGTGATCGGGCGGCTCGGCTGCCTGTTTTCCGGGCTCGACGATTTTACTTATGGAGTGCCGACCGCGCTGCCCTGGGCGGTCGATCTGGGCGATGGGATCGGGCGGCACCCGGTGCAGCTTTATGAGGCGCTGGCGATGGCGCTGTTCCTGATCACCTATTTGCGCGCGCGGATCGCGGGGCAGGGCTGGGCGCGCAGTCATGCTTTCCACGCGATGGTAATCGTCTATGCTGCGCAGCGGTTCGCGTGGGAGTTCTTCAAACCCTATCCGCGGATCGCGGGGCCGTTCAACCTGTTCCACCTGCTGATGCTGGGGCTGATTCTCTATGGTATTATCTGGTGGCGACGTGCTGACAAGAACCCTGGATGAAGCACCGCCGCGCAAGGCGGCGCCGTATATTTTCCACCGCCAGACCACCAGCCTGTGCGAAACCTGCCTTGAACCGGTGCCCGCCAAGGTGATCAGCGAAGATGGCTGCGTCTATTATCTCAAGCGCTGCCGCGCCCATGGGGTGCAGAAGACCCTGATCAGCGATGATCTGGCCTATTGGCAGCAGCAGGCGCTGTGGCTCAAGCCGGGCGACCGCCCGCTGCAGACACAGACCCGAACCGAGGCTGGCTGTCCGTTCGATTGCGGGCTGTGTCCCGATCACGAACAGCACAGCTGCCTGGCACTGATCGAGATCAACCAGGCCTGCAATCTCGCCTGCCCGGTCTGTTTCGCCAATGCGACCGACATGAACGGTGCGCACCGCCCGCTGGCCGAGGTGGAACGCATGCTGGATGCGCTGGTGGCGAGCGAGGGTGAGCCTGATCTGGTCCAGATTTCAGGCGGCGAGCCGACCATCCATCCGGAATTCTTCGCGATCCTTGATGCGGTGAAGCGCCGCCCGATCCGCCATGTGATGATCAATACCAATGGTGTGCGGATCGCGCAGGACCCGGAATTTGTTGCCCGGCTGGCGAGCTATGCCCCGCGGCTGGAGGTCTATCTTCAGTTCGATTCGCTCGATGACGATGCGCTGATGGACCTGCGCGGCGCGCGGCTCAGCCGGATCCGCCGCCAGGCGCTCGAAGCGCTGGAAGCGGTCGGGCTGTCGACCACGCTGGTGGTGGTGGTGAAGCGCGGGGTTAATGATGGAGAGATCGCGGCCATCGTCAATCACGCGCTGACCTGGAGCTGCGTGCGCGGGGTGACCTTCCAGCCGGTGCAGGATGCCGGGCGCAACGAAGGCTTTGATGGCAAGGCCAACCGCATGGTGCTGAGCCAGATCCGGCGCGAAGTCGCGAAATCCGGGGTGTTCGGGCTGGAAGACATGATCCCGCTGCCGTGCAATCCCGATCAGATCTGCATCGGCTATGGTCTGCGCCAGGGCACCAGCGTGACCCCGATCACCGCGCTGTTGCCGCGCGAGATGATCCTCTCTGGCCCCAATACGATCACCTATGAAGGCCATCCCGCGCTGCGCGAGGCGGTGTTCGGCCTGCTCAGCCTGGCGACCTCGCAGGCCAATACCGAAGACAAGCTCGCCGGGCTGCTGTGCTGCCTGCCGCAGGCGCTGGTGCCCGAACAGCTGGGCTATGCGAACAGCTTCCGGGTGGTGATCCTCCAGTTCCTCGATCGCTATAATTTCGATCTTGGTACGGTGAAGCGCAGCTGCGTCCATTTTGTCACCGAAGAGGGCCAGATCATCCCCTTCGATACCTACAACACATTCTATCGTGAGGGGGCGGAAGGGGCAGGGGTGCTCGCCCGCCATCGCAATCTTGGGGAGGCCGGCGCGCGATGAAGGGACTGTTTGGGGGGATCCTGTTTGGCTGCGGATTGCTGATCGCAACGCTCAGCGGGCTGTGCTGCGGGGTGCTGCTTGTATCGAGCCTGTTCAGCGGAGAGCAGCCGGGCGATGTCATTCCGCTGGTGGCGATGTTTGGCGCGGTTCCGCTGGCGATCGGCCTCGGGCTGTTCTTCTGGGGCCGCGCGCTGATGCGCAGCGCCAGGCGGGACACCGATGATCCCGCGAAGGATTTCTGACGCGGGTGGGCGAGGCAAGCCCAACGGAAATCCGCGCTCGGCCGCTGCTCGGGAGAATTCCTTGCGCATGGCACACAACATGGGTGCCGCCGCGATATTGCGGCGCTGCCTTGCCACGCCTAAGGGAAGGCGATGAAGCGCACCCATCTTCCGCTCAACGCGCTGCGCGTGTTCGATGCCGCCGCGCGGCACCTGTCCTTCACCCGCGCGGCTGACGAGCTGGCGGTGACCCCGGCGGCCGTGGGCCAGCAGATCCGTGCGCTGGAAGATGTGCTGGGCGTGGTCCTGTTCCGCCGGACCAGCAAGGGGCTCGAACTGACGGACGAGGCCATGGCCGGGCTCGATCCGCTGCGCGAGGGGTTCCTGCGGTTTGAGGAAGCGGTGCAGGCGATGCAGGCCGGGCAGGCGAGCAGCAGCTACGCCATTGCCGCGCCGCATGAATTCTGGGCCAGCTGGCTCGCGCCGCGGCTGGCGGCGTTTCGCGCGCAGAACCCGGCGATCCGCTATCAGCTGGTCGCGGGCGAGGATATCGACTTTACCGAGGCCAATCTCGATCTCGCGATCCGGCTGGCCGAAGGGCCGGGCGATCTCGAAGGGGTCCAGCTTGCGCCGCCGATGCGGGTGGTGGTCGCCACCGAAAGCGCGCCGGATGACTGGATCGCCTGGCCCGGTGCGCCAATGCCTGACGGTGCCGATCCGGTGCTGCAGACGGCCAATGCCGCGCAGGCGCTGGCCAGCGCGCTGGCCGGGCTGGGCAAGACCATGCTGCCGCTGCTGCTGGTGGAGGAAGCGCTGGCGGACGGGCGGCTGAAAGCGGTCGAAGGCCCCGATCAGGGCCACCGTGCCTATTGGCTGGTCGCCCCGCGCCCCCAATGGCGCCAGAAGAAGGTCCGCGCGCTGGTGGATTTCCTCACCGCCAGCTGAGCTTGGGGAGTGCTGTCTGCCCTATCGCTGCGCTACTTTAGGGCGGGAATTCATCCCCGGTTCAGCGCGCCGGGCGGACCAGCGGCACTGTTCATTCCGATACCACAAGGGGCACCCTGATGAGCCGACTCTTCGCAGCCTTGGGCACGGCGCTGCTGCTGCTTTCCCCGGCGCAGGCCATGGCTCAGATGGACGGCGGAATGGGCGGGGGCGGCGGTGATGAACCTTCGCATATCAAGCCGGAAATGCACGAGCCCCGGCCGCCCAAGCCGCTAGAGCGCAAGGTGCTCGATGAAGCGGTGGCCAGGATGTTCAAGGAAGCCGACAGCAATCATGACGGGGTGCTGACGCTCGCCGAATTCAACGCCGATGTCGATGCCCTGAAAGACCGCGTGATCCGCGAACGCTTCGCCGGGATCGACAGCGATCACAACCAGACGCTCAGCTATGCCGAATTCGCCGCCTGGCAGCGCGCCATGGGCTCGGTGGTGCTGGCCCAGCCCGGCAAGCAACCGGCGCAGGGCACAAGCATGGTTGCCGAACAGCTGCCGCTCGATCTCGATCACAACAAGGATGAGTTCACCCTGATCCACCTGATCGAGCCGCTCAGCGCGACCGTGATCGTGGCGGCCAATACCGATTATGGCGCGGGCGTCACCCTGGCGCAGCTGCAGAGCTATGAACACACCCGCTTCGATGCATCCGATCTCAACCATGACGGCGAACTGAGCTTTGACGAGGTGGAGCGGCTGACCCCGCGCGATGACGGACGCGGCACCCGCCACGGCGGTCCCGGCGGCCCGGGCGGTCCCGGCGGCCCGCCACCGGCCCGCTGATCCCCCGGGCGCCGATCCACCGCGCGCCGATCCGCCAGCCAGGGGCTGATCCGGGGTGAGGCGCCAAAATTTCTAAACTCACTAAACTCACCCATATGAGGCATGGAATATTTTGCCCAAAAAATGCCGCGTCTGGCGCGGCGAGGGGGGCGATGTTTGACGGTTTGAAAGAGCCGCTGCGATCATGGCAGACGGGGCGGATGTAGGAAAATCATTTGGCCGGCGCGGGGGCCGCGCGCTGCCAGTCCCTTGACCGCGCCGCGCTTTGCCCCTAGGGGCCCGCTCAGTCGGGGACGACGACGGTTGTTCCCGGCGACTTACAAGAGCTGAACATTGGCGGTGATGTCCAGGGGCCTTCGGGCCAGGGCAGCTGCCAAAGTAACCCGGCGCCAGGCCGGGTGGAGTGTTTCGGTTCGCACGATCGATCGTTTCGGCGCCTTGGTGGCGCCGGGTTCCCGCCTTCGCGGGAAGGGCGATCGGATTGGCGATCCCTATCCTTCACCGCTGCCCCGGCACCAAACAACCCTGATCCATCCGGGTCAGTAAATTAGGTGAAGAGATTCAATGCCGACAATCAACCAGCTGGTCCGCAAGGGCCGCGTTCCGCAGAAGGCCAAGAGCAAGGTCCCTGCGATGGAGCAGAACCCGCAGAAGCGCGGTGTCTGCACGCGTGTCTATACGACCACTCCGAAGAAGCCGAACTCGGCGCTGCGCAAGGTTGCCAAGGTGCGCCTGACCAACCAGCGCGAGGTCATCTCCTACATCCCCGGCGAGGGGCACAATCTGCAGGAGCACAGCGTGGTGCTGATCCGCGGCGGGCGCGTTCGCGACCTTCCCGGCGTGCGCTACCATGTGCTGCGCGGCGTGCTCGATACGCAGGGGGTCAAGGATCGCCGCAAGAGCCGCTCCAAATATGGTGCCAAGCGTCCGAAATGATGCATGCGCCATCGGCATTCGCCGATGGCCAGCGGCACCAGCCCTCTCCTGCGCCCAGCCACCCGACATCATATCGGGTAGCCAATCGGGCGGTAGGACGGGGGAGAAGGCCGGCACCGAGTTCCAACTCCGAAGGAGTGCAAAGAAATGTCACGTCGTCGTCGTCCCGAGAAGCGGGAAATCCTGCCTGATCCGAAGTTCAAGGATCAGGTCCTGTCGAAATTCATGAACAACCTCATGTATGACGGCAAGAAGAGCGCTGCAGAGAGCATCGTCTATGGTGCGCTCGAGGTGGTCGAGGCCAAGGCCAAGACCGATCCGATCCAGCTGTTCCACGAAGCGCTGAACAATGTTCGCCCGCAGCTCGAAGTCCGTTCGCGGCGCGTCGGCGGTGCGACCTATCAGGTGCCGGTCGAGGTGCGCCCCGAGCGTGCCCAGGCGCTGGCGATCCGCTGGCTGATCAGCGCCGCCCGCGGCCGCGCCGAAACCACCATGGCAGCGCGCCTTTCGGGCGAGCTGATGGATGCGGCGAACAATCGCGGCAATGCGGTCAAGAAGCGTGAAGACACCCATCGCATGGCCGACGCCAACCGCGCGTTCAGCCATTATCGCTGGTAATTAAGGCCAGCGGGGCCGCCTGAACCCCTCCGTGTCGCGCACAGTTGCGGGCACGCCGGGGCAGGGCAGTCTTCAAACGGCCATATCTGTAACTATATCGGGGCAGCCTCACACCGGGCTCTCCACACGATCCGAGGAAATCACCATGGCACGCAGCCATCCGATCGAACGCTACCGCAATATCGGCATCATGGCGCATATCGACGCCGGCAAGACCACCACGACCGAGCGGATCCTCTACTACACCGGCAAGTCCTACAAGATCGGCGAAGTCCATGACGGCGCCGCGACCATGGACTGGATGGAGCAGGAGCAGGAGCGCGGGATCACGATCACCTCGGCGGCCACCACCACCTTCTGGCAGGCGGAAGACGGCAAGGGGCCGGAGCACCGGATCAACATCATCGACACCCCCGGCCACGTGGACTTCACGATTGAAGTCGAACGTTCGCTGCGCGTGCTCGATGGCGCGGTTGCGGTGTTTGACGGCGTGGCGGGCGTTGAGCCCCAGTCCGAAACCGTGTGGCGCCAGGCCGACAAATATGGCGTGCCGCGTATGTGCTTCATCAACAAGCTCGACCGCACCGGTGCGGATTTCTTCTATTGCGTGAAGTCGATCGTCGACCGTCTCGGCGCGACGCCGCTGGTGCTCTATCTCCCGATCGGCGCCGAGAGCAATCTCAAGGGCGTGATCGATCTGGTGCATAATCGCGGGATCGTGTGGCAGGATGAATCGCTCGGCGCGAAGTTCGACTATGTCGAGATTCCGGCCGATCTGGCTGACCAGGCTGCCGAATATCGCGAAAAGATGATCGAACTTGCCGTCGAGCAGGACGACGAGGTGATGGAAGCCTATCTCGAAGGCAATGAGCCGGATGCCGCGACGCTCAAGAAGCTGATCCGCAAGGGCACGCTGGCACGCGCATTCGTGCCGGTGGTGTGCGGCTCTGCGTTCAAGAACAAGGGCGTTCAGCCGCTGCTCGATGCGGTGGTCGATTATATGCCGAGCCCGCTGGACGTTCCGGCGATCACCGGCATCATCCCCGACACCGAGGAAGAAGCCTCCCGCCCGTCAAGCGATACAGAGCCTTTCGCGGCGCTGGCGTTCAAGATCATGAACGATCCCTTCGTCGGTACGCTGACCTTCGCCCGCATCTATTCGGGCAAGCTCGAAACCGCGAGCCAGGTGACCAATTCGGTCAAGGACAAGAAGGAAAAGGTTGGCCGCATGCTGCTGATGCATGCCAACAGCCGCGAAGACATCCAGGAAGCCTTTGCCGGCGACATCGTGGCGCTGGCTGGCCTCAAGGACACCACCACCGGCGATACGCTGTGCGCGATGAACGCGCCGATCATTCTCGAGCGGATGGAATTCCCCGAGCCGGTGATCGAACTGTCGGTGGAACCCAAGACCAAGGCTGACCAGGAAAAGATGGGCGTCGCGCTCAATCGTCTGGCGCGCGAAGATCCCTCGTTCCGGGTTTCGACCGATCATGAATCGGGCCAGACGATCATCAAGGGCATGGGCGAGCTTCACCTCGACATCCTGGTCGATCGCATGAAGCGCGAATTCAAGGTGGAAGCCAATGTCGGCGCGCCGCAGGTGGCCTATCGCGAATCGCTCGCGAAGGAAGTCGAAGTCACCTATACCCACAAGAAGCAGTCGGGTGGCTCGGGCCAGTTCGGCGAGGTCAAGATCATCGTGACCCCCGGCGAACGCGGGCAGGGCATCAATTTCCTCGACGAGATCAAGGGCGGCAATATCCCGCGCGAATATATCCCGTCGGTGGAAAAGGGCATGCGCGAACAGGCTGCCAGCGGGCATCTGGTCGGCTTCCCGATCATCGATTTCGACATCAAGCTGATCGACGGCAAATATCATGACGTCGACTCCTCCACGATCGCCTTCGAGATCGCCGGTCGTGGCGCCATGCGTGAGGCGGCCCAGAAGGCCGGCATCAAGCTGCTCGAACCGATCATGAAGGTCGAGGTGGTGACCCCGGACGATTATCTGGGCGATGTGATCGGCGATCTCAACTCCCGCCGGGGCCAGATTCAAGGCACCGACAGTCGCGGCAATGCCCAGTCGGTCGAGGCATTCGTGCCGCTGGCCAACATGTTCGGCTATGTGAACGAACTGCGTTCGTTTTCGCAGGGCAGGGCACAATACTCGATGCAATTCTCGCATTATGACGAGGTCCCCGCGAATGTCGCGCAGGAGGTCAAGGAGAAGCTTGCCTAATAGCGAGTGACCGTTTAGGGGCGGCGCCTGATTCAGCGGGCGGCCCTATCCCCGCAACAATCGAAATTTGAGAAAACAGAGGTTTTAGAAGTCATGGCCAAGGAAAAATTCCAGCGGAACAAGCCGCACTGCAATATCGGCACGATCGGTCACGTCGATCATGGCAAGACCACGCTGACTGCAGCCATTACCAAGGTGATGGCAGAGGTTTATGGCGGCGCTGCCGTTGACTTCGCCAATATCGACAAGGCTCCCGAAGAGCGCGCTCGCGGCATCACCATTTCCACCGCTCACGTGGAATATGAATCGGCTGCGCGCCACTATGCGCACGTCGATTGCCCGGGTCACGCCGACTATGTGAAGAACATGATCACCGGTGCGGCGCAGATGGACGGCGCGATCCTGGTGGTGAACGCTGCTGACGGCCCGATGCCCCAGACCCGCGAGCACATCCTGCTTGCCCGTCAGGTCGGCGTGCCGGCGCTGGTCGTATACCTCAACAAGGTCGATCAGGTTGACGATGAAGAGCTGCTTGAGCTGGTCGAGCTGGAAGTGCGCGAGCTGCTTTCGAGCTATGACTTCCCGGGCGACGATATTCCGATCATCAAGGGTTCGGCTCTGGCCGCGCTTGAAGGCCGCGACGATGCAATCGGCAAGGATTCGATCATTGCCCTGATCGAAGCCGTCGACTCCTTCATCCCGCAGCCCGACCGTCCGGTCGACAAGCCCTTCCTGATGCCGATCGAAGACGTGTTCTCGATCTCGGGTCGCGGCACCGTGGTGACCGGCCGTATCGAAACCGGCATTGTGAATGTGGGCGACGAAGTCGAAATCGTCGGCATCAAGGACACCCAGAAGACGGTCGTGACCGGCGTGGAAATGTTCCGCAAGCTGCTCGATCGCGGTGAAGCTGGTGACAATGTCGGCGCCCTGATCCGTGGTATCGCACGTGAAGCGGTTGAGCGTGGCCAGGTCCTCGCCAAGCCGGGCACTGTGAACCCGCACACCGAATTCAGCGCGGAAGTCTATGTGCTGTCGAAGGATGAAGGTGGCCGTCACACGCCGTTCTTCGCCAACTACCGCCCGCAGTTCTATTTCCGCACCACCGACGTGACCGGCGAAGTGATCCTCCCTGAGGGCACCGAGATGGTCATGCCGGGCGACAATGTCACGATCGGCGTCAAGCTGATCGCGCCGATCGCGATGGATGAGGGTCTTCGCTTCGCAATTCGCGAAGGTGGCCGCACCGTCGGTTCGGGGGTTGTCAGCAAGATCACGAAGTAATATAGGCAGCCGCGCTGGCCGGGTCCCTGCGGATTCGGCCAGCCGGTATTTGCTGAAATTTATAGGGGGCCGCCCCTTCCCGTTACCTCCAACGAGGATCGGTGAGGCGGGGCGGTTCTTTGTTTTGGGGGTCTCGCGATCTCCTTGGCTCTTTCGCATCGGTAGTTGGACATGGAAGCTCAGAATATCCGCATTCGCCTGAAGGCGTTCGATCACCGCGTGCTCGACCAGGCAACTGGCGAAATCGCGGATACCGCACGCCGCACCGGCGCGCTGATCAGGGGCCCCATTCCTCTTCCGACGCGGATTGAAAAATTCACCGTGAACCGCGGACCGCACATCGACAAGAAGTCGCGTGAGCAGTTCGAGGTGCGCACTTACAAGCGGCTGCTCGATATCGTGCAGCCCAACGCCCAGACGGTCGATGCGCTGATGAAGCTCGATCTGGCCGCTGGTGTGAACGTCGAAATCAAATTGGCGTAAGCCGATTTGCCGGCCCCGGGAAACCGGGGCGGGCTTGATTTCGCCGCTCCGGCCATGCCGGGGTGACGACAATGGGATACCGCCGGCCCCCGAACATTCGGGATCCTGCCGGGCTGCGTCCCCCGTCTCGCTTCCCTTCGGGGAGGCAATAAGCCCGGACGGGGCGATGCATGACATTTTGGGCCGGACACGCCTCGCGGATTTCCCGTGGAGGCCTCTGTTAAGGAGAATGGATCATGCGCACTGGCGTGGTCGCTAAAAAAGTCGGAATGACCCGCCTGTTCCAGGACGACGGACGCCATGTGCCCGTCACTGTTCTGGCGCTGGAGGATTGTCAGGTCGTTTCGGTTCGCACCGGGGAAACGGACGGTTACACCGCCCTCCAGGTCGGATCGGGTGAAGCCAAGCAGAAGAACGTTGCCAAGCCGCAGCGGGAACATTTTGCCAAGGCTCAGGTTCCGCTGAAGCGCAAGGTTGCCGAATTCCGCGTTGCAGAAGATGCAGTGCTGGAAGTCGGTTCGACCATCGCCGCTTCGCATTTTGTCGCCGGCCAGCTGGTCGACATCACCGGCCACACGCAGGGCAAGGGTTTTGCCGGTGCGATGAAGCGCTGGGGCTTCGGGGGGCTGCGCGCAACGCACGGCGTTTCGCTGTCTCACCGTTCGCACGGTTCGACCGGCCAGCGCCAGGATCCGGGCAAGGTGTTCAAGGGCAAGAAGATGGCCGGTCACATGGGTGATCGCCAGCGGACCCAGCAGAACCTCGAAATCGTCCGCACGGATGACGAGCGCGGGCTGATCTTCGTCAAGGGCTCTGTCCCCGGCGCCAAGAACAGCTGGATGCTGGTGCGCGATTCCGTGAAGGTCGCCCGCCATGCCGAGGCGCCCTATCCCGCCGGGCTGAAGAGCGCCGCCAACAGCAACGAGACGGCTCCCGCCGAAGACGTGGAAGCGCTGATCGAGAACGAAGTGGTCGAGACCGCTGCGGTTGAGGCGGCTCCGGTCGAACAGACCGTTCCTGAAGACAAGAATGTTGCCGGCGGCGATACCGCCACCGGTGATGAAGGCCAGGAGGGCTAAGTCGTGAAGGTCAAGGTTCAGACCCTGGACGGCAAGGCGGCCAAGAACGCCGATATCGAGCTGTCCGATGATGTGTTCGGCGTTGAGCCGCGTGCAGACATCCTCCACCGCGTTGTCACCTGGCAGCTCGAAAACCGCCGCGGCACCGCCCGCGCGGCTCGCGAGCGTTCGGATGTCGCCCGCACCGGCAAGAAATATGGCCGGCAGAAGGGCGGCGGCACCGCCCGTCACGGCGACCGCAAGGCTCCGATCTTCATCGGCGGCGGCAAGGCTCATGGTCCGCGCAAGCGCGATTTCGATCCTTCGCTCAACAAGAAGATCCGCGCACTCGGCCTCAAGATGGCGCTCTCGGCGAAAGCCAGGGACGGGTTGGTCGTGGTCGACACGCTCGAACTGAGCGAAGCCAAGACCAAGCTGCTGGGCGTGCAGCTCGCCAATTCGGGCTGGGGCAAGAAGGTGCTGGTCATCGATGGCGAGAATGTGAACGCACTGTTCGCCCGCGCTGCCGGAAACCTCAAGGATATCAATGTCCTCCCCGCCGTCGGCGCCAATGTCTATGACATTTTGAAGCATGACACGCTGGTGCTGACCCGTGCGGCGGTCGAAAAACTGGAGGCGCGGTTCAATGGCTAAGAAGCAAGAAGTGGACGCGCGTCACTACGACGTGATCCTTTCCCCCCACATCACCGAGAAATCGACCCTGCTTTCCGAGCATAATGCGGTCGTGTTCAAGGTCGCCGAAAGCGCCACCAAGCCGCAGATCAAGGATGCGGTCGAGGCTCTGTTCGGCACCAAGGTGAAGACGGTGAACACCATCGTCGCCAAGGGCAAGACGAAGCGCTGGAAGGGCAAGCCCTACAAGCGCTCCGATGTGAAAAAAGCGATCGTGACGCTGGCTGACGGCCAGGATCCGATCGACATCACCAGCGGTATCTGAGGCAGATCATGGCACTCAAGAACTACAAACCGACAAGCCCCGCGCGTCGCGGCCTGGTCCTTGTCGACAAGTCCGGCCTCTGGAAGGGCAAGCCGGTCAAGTCGCTGACCGAAGGCAAGAGCAAGACCGGTGGCCGGAACAACAAGGGCCATGTCACCTCGCGTGGCATTGGTGGCGGACACAAGCAGAAGTACCGCTTCATCGACTTCAAGCGTCGCAAGTGGGACGTGGCTGCGGTGATCGAACGGATCGAATATGATCCCAACCGCACCGCCTTCATCGCGCTGCTCAAATATGAGGATGGCGAAGTCGCCTATATCCTCTGCCCGCAGCGGGTCGCCGTTGGCGATCAGGTTGTGGCTGGTGAGCGGACCGACGTGAAGCCGGGCAATGCGATGCCGCTGGCATCGATGCCGGTCGGCACGATCTGCCACAATGTCGAGATGAAGCCGGGCAAGGGCGGCCAGATCGCCCGCAGCGCCGGCACCTATGTCCAGCTCGTCGGGCGTGATCGCGGCCTGGTGATCGTGCGCCTCAATTCGGGCGAGCAGCGTTATCTGCGCGGCGATTGCATGGGCACCGTTGGCGCCGTGTCGAACCCCGACAATTCCAACCAGACGCTGGCCAAGGCCGGTCGTCGCCGCTGGATGGGGCGCAAGCCGCTGACCCGCGGTGTTGCCAAGAACCCGGTCGATCACCCGCATGGCGGCGGCGAAGGCCGTACCTCGGGCGGCCGTCATCCGGTTACCCCGTGGGGCAAGCCGACCAAGGGCGCGCGCACCCGTCACAACAAGTCGACGGACAAGATGATCATCCGTTCGCGTCACGCGAAGAAGAAGAGGTAACCGCCATGGCTCGTTCCATCTGGAAAGGCCCCTTCGTGGACCTTCATCTGCTCAAGAAGGCAGAAACCGCGCAGGACAGCGGTGGCCGTGCGCCGATCAAGACCTGGTCGCGTCGGTCCACCATCCTGCCCCAGTTCGTTGGCCTGACGTTCAGCGTCTACAACGGCATGAAATTCATTCCTGTCTCGGTCAACGAAGACATGGTCGGGCACAAGCTCGGTGAATTTGCGCCCACGCGCACCTTCCCCGGTCACGCTGCCGACAAGAAGGGTAAGCGCTGATGGGCAAAGAGAAATCTCCCCGCCGCGTGGGCGAGAAAGAGGCGCTGTCCGTCGGCACCACGATCCGTGGTTCGGCGCAGAAGCTCAATCTCGTCGCCGGCCTGATCCGTGGCAAGAAGGTTGACGAGGCGCTCAACATCCTCGCCTTCTCGAAGCGCGCCATGGCGCGTGATGCGCAAAAGGTGCTCGCCTCGGCGATCGCCAATGCGGAGAACAACCACAATCTCGATGTCGACGCGCTGGTCGTTGCCGAAGCGAGCGTTGGCAAGTCGGTCACCATGAAGCGGTTCCACACGCGCGGCCGTGGCAAGTCCACGCGCATCCTGAAACCGTTCAGCCGGCTGCGCATCGTGGTCCGCGAAGTCGAGGAGGCCTGAGCCATGGGTCACAAGAGCAATCCGATCGGCCTGCGCCTGCAGATCAACCGCACCTGGGACAGCCGCTGGTACGCCGAAGGGCGTGACTATGCGCAGCTGCTCAAGGAAGACATCGAGATCCGCAAGTTCATCTTCTCGAGCATGCCGCAGGCGGCAATCTCGAAGGTGGTGATCGAGCGTCCGGCCAAGCTGTGCCGGGTGAGCATCTATGCCGCACGCCCCGGCGTGATCATCGGCAAGAAGGGCGCGGATATCGAAAAGCTGCGGCTGCAGATTTCGGCCATGACCGCCAGCGATGTGAAGCTGAACATCGTCGAGATCCGCAAGCCCGAAATCGACGCCAAGCTCGTCGCCCAGGGCATTGCCGATCAGCTGGTTCGCCGCGTGGCATTCCGCCGGGCGATGAAGCGTGCGGTGCAGTCCGCCCTGCGGCTTGGTGCCGAAGGGATCCGGATCACCTGCGGTGGCCGTCTCGGCGGGGCCGAAATCGCCCGCGTCGAATGGTATCGCGAAGGCCGCGTTCCGCTTCACACGCTGCGCGCCAATGTCGATTATGCCGAAGCCGAGGCGCTGACCGCCTATGGCATCATCGGCATCAAGTGCTGGATCTTCAAGGGTGAGATCTTCGCCCATGATCCGATGGCGCAGGACCGGTTGATGATGGACGCGCAAACGTCCGGCGTCCGGCCGGCGCGCTGAGCCTAGGATAGAGTAAGCACCATGCTGCAACCGAAAAAACACAAGTTCCGCAAGGCCTTCAAGGGCCGGATCAAGGGCGATGCCAAGGGTGGCACCAGCCTCAACTTCGGCTCCTATGGCCTCAAGGCGATGGAACCCGATCGGATCACCGCACGCCAGATCGAAGCGGCCCGCCGCGCGATCACGCGCCACATCAAGCGCCAGGGCCGCCTCTGGATCCGCATCTTCCCCGATGTGCCGGTGTCGAAGAAGCCTGCCGAAGTCCGTCAGGGCAAGGGCAAGGGTTCGGTCGAATATTGGGCCGCGCGGGTGAAGCCGGGCCGGATCATTTTCGAGCTCGACGGCGTTGCCGGCCCGCTGGCCGCCGAAGCATTCGAACGTGCAGCAATGAAGCTGCCGATCAAGACCAAGGTCGTTGCCCGTCTGGGTGACACCTCGCACCTGGAGGGTTAAGCGATGTCCGCAATCGAAGACCTTCGCGTGAAGACTGATGAACAGCTTTCGTCCGAGCTCGTCGAGCTCAAGCGCGAGCAGTTCAACCTGCGCTTCCAGGCCGCCACCAATCAGCTTGAGCGTCCCGCGCGGATCAAGGAAGTCCGCCGCGAGATCGCGCGCATCAAGACGCTGCAGGGTCAACGTACCCGCGCGGCCGAAGCGAAGTAAGGAACGAGACGATGCCGAAGCGTATCCTGGTCGGGACCATCGTCTCCGACAAGACCGACAAGACCGTCACGGTCAAGGTTGAGCGCAAGGTGAAGCACCCGCTCTACGGGAAGATCATCCGCCGCTCGAAGAAGTATCATGCCCATGACGAGGATAACTCGTTCAAGGCCGGCGAAACCGTTCGGATCGAAGAGACCCGCCCGATTTCGAAGACCAAATCGTGGAAGGTGCTCGACCGGGTCAATGCCGGCAAGGGCGATGCCCATGAAGCGGATCTGAGCGCCGAGGCGTAGGGTCGAAGTAAGTTTGGAATGGCCGGACACAAGGTTCGGTCGGGAATTTTCGGCTCAGGCCGAGTGAGAAGGAACCGGATCGATGATCCAGATGCAATCCAATCTCGAGGTCGCTGACAACAGCGGCGCGAAGCGCGTCCAGTGCATCAAGGTGCTGGGCGGGTCGAAGCGTCGCACTGCGGGCGTCGGTGACGTGATCGTCGTCTCCATCAAGGAGGCGCAGCCGCGCGCCCGCGTCAAGAAGGGCGATGTTCACCGCGCGGTGATCGTGCGCACCCGCAAGGACGTGCGCCGCGCCGATGGCAGCGTGATCCGTTTCGACACCAATGCCGCGGTGCTGGTCAACAAGAACGAGGAGCCGATCGGCACCCGTATCTTCGGCCCAGTGGTTCGCGAACTGCGCGGCAAGGGCTTCATGAAGATCATTTCGCTCGCGCCGGAGGTGCTGTGATGGCTTCCGCCAAGATCAAGAAGGGCGACACGGTTGTCGTTCGTTCGGGCAAGGACAAGGGCCGCACCGGCACGGTGATGCGGGTCCTGCCCAAGGATGGCAAGCTGGTGGTGCAGGGCGTCAATATCGCTGCCCGTCACCGCAAGCCGACCCAGCAAAATCCGCAAGGCGGGATTGACCGTTTCGAAGCGCCGCTGGTGGCCTCGAAAGTGTCGCTCGCCGACCCGAAGGACGGTTCGCCGACCCGGGTTCGCTTTGAAGAGCGTAATGGCAAAAAGGTCCGTGTGGCCGTAAAATCCGGGGAAGTCATCGATGGCTGACACCTATACCCCTCGCCTCAAGCAGCGTTTTGAGGACCATATCGTCAAGGCGATGACCGAGAAGTTCGGTTATGCGAACCGCCTTGAAGTGCCGAAGCTGGAAAAGATCACGCTCAATATGGGCGTGGGCGAAGCCAGCCAGGACAAGAAGAAGGTCCAGACGGCTGCCGAGGAAATGGAACTGATCGCCGGCCAGAAGCCCGTGATCACCAAGGCGAAGAAATCGATCGCGCAGTTCAAGCTGCGTGAAGGCATGCCGATCGGCTGCAAGGTCACCTTGCGCCGCGATCGGATGTACGAGTTCCTCGATCGTCTTGTGACCATTGCAATGCCCCGCATCCGCGACTTTCGCGGGCTCAACCCGAAGAGTTTCGACGGGCGCGGCAATTATGCGATGGGTCTGAAGGAGCAGATCATCTTTCCGGAGATCAGCTACGACAGGATCGAAAAGGTGCGTGGGATGGACATCATCGTGACCACCACTGCCAACACCGATGAAGAGGCGCGCGAATTGCTGCGTCTGTTCGGTTTCCCGTTCCCTGCCCCTGAGACACAGGATGAGCAGGAAGAGAAGGTTGCGGCGTAAGCCGTTGAAAGAGAGAGCTTAAGTCCATGGCGAAACTGAGTTCCGTGAACAAGAACGAGCGTCGTAAGAAGCTCGTCAAGAAATATGCGGCGAAATATGCCCGCTTGAAGGCGGTTGCCGACAATGAGAAGCTCGATGAAACCGAGCGTCTGATGGCACGTCTCAAGCTGGCGGAAATTCCGCGCAACGGGAATCCCACCCGCGTGCGCAATCGCTGCGCAACAACCGGCCGTCCGCGCGGCTATTATCGCAAGTTCGGCCTCTGCCGCATCGAACTGCGGGATCTTGCCAACAAGGGCATGATTCCCGGTGTGACGAAGTCGAGCTGGTAAGGATCCGCTGATGGCTATGACCGATCCCCTGGGTGACATGCTCACCCGTATCCGCAACGGCCAGCAGGCGAAGAAGGATTCTGTCCTTTCGCCGGCTTCCAGGCTGCGCGCCAATGTGCTCGAAGTTCTCCACCGCGAAGGCTATATTCGCGGCTATTCGGAAGATTCGAGCGGCAAGCATCCCGCGCTGCGGATCGAACTGAAATATTTCGAAGGCGAACCCGCGATCAAGCATGTCGCGCGCGTCTCCAAGCCTGGCCGCCGCGTCTATTCGGGTTCCAGTGAACTTCCGACTGTGCGCAACGGCCTGGGCATCACCATCGTCTCGACCCCCCGGGGCGTGCTTTCGGATGCCGAAGCACGGGCCCAGAACGTCGGCGGCGAAGTGCTCGCGGAGGTGTTCTGATGAGCCGCATCGGCAAACGGCCGGTGGCGATCCCCAGTGGCGTCACGGCGGATATCCAGGACGGCAGGCTTACCGTGAAGGGGCCCAAGGGCACCCTGACGATGGGCCTGGCCGACGATATCAAATATGAGATCAAGGACGACGGGATTTCGATCCTGCCGGCCAATGACACCACCCGCGCACGGTCCTTCTGGGGCATGCAGCGGACCTTGGTGTCGAACCTGGTCGAAGGCGTCACCACTGGCTACACCAAGGTGCTCGAAATCACCGGCGTCGGTTATCGTGCGCAGGCCCAGGGCATGAAGCTCAAGCTTCAGCTCGGTTTCAGCCATGATGTCGATATCGATGTGCCCGCAGGGCTTGAGGTGAAGACCCCGGATCAGACCACGGTCGAAATCAGCGGGATCGACAAGCAGCAGGTCGGCCAGTTTGCGGCCGAGGTTCGCCGGTGGCGGAAGCCTGAACCCTATAAGGGCAAGGGCATCAAATACCGCGGCGAGTACATCTTCCGCAAGGAAGGGAAGAAGAAGTAAGATGGCCAAGCTCTCCCTTTTCGATCGCCGCCGCCGCCGTGTGCGCAGCGCGCTCAAGGCCCGTTCGGGCAACCGTCCCCGGCTGTCGGTGCATCGCACCGGTCGGCACATCTATGCGCAGATCATCGACGATGCCGATGGCCGCACGGTTGCCGCAGCTTCCACTCTGGGTGCTAAGGCCAGCGGCGCCAATGTCGTTGCTGCCGCTCAGGTGGGCAAGGACATCGCAGCTGCCGCCACCAAGGCCGGCGTAACCACTGTCGTGTTCGATCGCGGTGGTTTCCTGTTCCATGGCCGCGTCAAGGCGCTGGCTGACGCCGCGCGCGAAGGCGGGCTGGAGTTCTGATGATGATGTCTGACGAAAACAAGACCGAAGAGACCCCGATCGTTTCGACCAGCGAAGCCTTCGACGATCAATCGACTGCAGCCGGTGCGCAGCCCGTGCAGGTTGAAGCGGGTTCCGCTCCGACCGGCGCCGAGGCACCTGCCGCCGCGCCGCGCGATGCGCGTGGCCGTGGTGGTCGTGGCCGTGGTCCGGGCAATGGTGGCCCGGGCGGCGATCGCGGCGGAAATGATCGCGGTCGTGGCCGTGGGCGTGACGATCGTGGCCGTGGCCGCGGTGGTGACGATGATGGCGGCGAAGAGCTGATCGAGAAGCTGGTTCACATCAACCGCGTTTCCAAGACGGTGAAGGGCGGCAAGCGCTTCGGTTTTGCGGCGCTGGTCGTGGTGGGTGACGGAAAGGGCCGCGTCGGCTTCGGCCATGGCAAGGCGCGCGAAGTGCCTGAGGCGATCACCAAGGCGACCGCCGCTGCCAAGAAGAAGATGATCCGCGTTCCGCTGAAGGAAGGCCGCACGCTGCATCATGACGGCAGGGGCCATTTCGGCGCCGGCAAGGTCAATGTCCGCACGGCTCCGGCCGGTACCGGCATCATCGCCGGCGGCCCGATGCGCGCCGTGTTCGAAAGCCTGGGTGTCCACGATGTGGTGACCAAGTCGATCGGCACTTCCAATCCCTACAACATGATCCGCGCCACTTTCGACGCGCTCAGCAACCAGACTTCGCCGAAGTCGGTCGCGCAGCGCCGGGGCAAGAAGGTCGCCGACCTGCTTGGCCGGGGTGGCGCAAGCGCAGCCGAGGCGGAAGCCGACGCTGCAGCACTGACGGAGTAAGCGATCATGGCAACAATCAAACTGAAGCAGATCGGTTCGCCGATCCGGCGTCCTGAATCGCAGAAGAAGATTCTGATCGGCCTCGGCCTGGGCAAGATGCACCGGGTGGTGGAGCGTGAAGATACGCCGGAAGTGCGCGGCGCGATCGCCAAGCTTCCGCATATGGTCAAAGTGGTCGACTGACCACCTTGCCAGTCTGGATTTTGAAAAGCCCCGGCGTGCTGCGTCGGGGCTTTTCTTTTGCACTATTTCGATTGGGACAATGCGCAGTTAGGGATATGCGCAAGCGATGAACGGCAGGGGGGCGGCGCAGGGAACGGGACGGGCGGAACGGCAGGCCTCGGGCACGCCGTATCTCTCGCTGATCGACGGCGTGCGCGGGATCGCCGCATTGGCGGTGCTGGCCTATCATTATGTCCATTTCTTCATGGCCGGGGCCGATCGCCGCAAGCTGCCCGGCTATCTCGACCTGTTTCCCGCGCGCGAGCTGCTGTGGCCGGCCTATCACTATGGCTATTATGCGGTGCAGGTCTTCTGGCTGATCTCGGGCTTCGTGTTCGCGCATGTCTATTATGGCCATCGCGCCTCTACGCGCAGTTTCGTGGTCAATCGCTTCGCGCGCCTCTATCCGCTGCATCTGCTGACCCTACTGATCGTTGCGCTGCTGCAGTTCATTGCCCTGCGCCGGCTTGGCTATACGCCGATCTATGGCGCTTATGACTGGCCGCATTTCGCCGCCCAGCTGGTGCTGGCGGCAGACTGGATCCGCACCGGCCTGTCGTTCAATGGCCCGGTGTGGTCGGTCTCGGTCGAAATCGCGATCTATGCGGTCTTCTGGCTCAGCCGGGGATTGGTGGCGCGCCTGCAGATCATCCTCCCGCTGGCAATGGCGCTGGGCTTCGATCTCGCCGATGCGCGCTGGGGCGGGCAGACGCGGGTGTTTGCCTGCGGCGCGCTGTTTTTCATCGGCAGTGCGCTGTGCCAGCTGCGCACCGCGGGCTGGGGGAAGGGCAGGCGGCTTGGCGCGCTGGCGCTGCTGCTGGTGGCAGCGGGGCTTGCAGCAACGCTGGTGTGGGGCCGGCAGGGTTGGAATCTGGCCGGAATACCGGGCATCTTCGGCGGCCTGTTCCTGCTGCTTGCCGCTGTTGAGGGCAGCGCGCCGCGCTGGCTCAGCCGGGGCTGCGAATGGCTGGGGGAGAACACCTATGGCGTCTATCTGTGGCATTTCCCGATCCAGCTCACGCTGATCCTGCTGCTGGTCCCGGGCGGGTCCCTGCAGCGCATCGCGCAGCATGGCTGGTTCCTGGCGCTTTATCTCGGGCTGGTGATCGTGATCGCGCGGCTGAGCTATATCTGGTTCGAACGGCCGATGCGCGATCGGGTGCGGCTGCGGCTCGGTTCCCCGGCCCATGCGTCCGGATCGGGCCCAAAAGGGCGTGACAAGCCGGGCCCGGGCCGCTAAGGGCCCGCCTTCCCAATCAGCGCGAATTAAAGCGAAAGCGAGTGCGACTTATGAAACTGAATGAAATCCGCGACAATCCTGGTGCCCGCAAAGGGCGCATGCGCGTCGGCCGGGGCATCGGCTCGGGCAAGGGCAAGACTGCCGGACGCGGCCAGAAGGGCCAGAAGGCCCGTGAAGGCGTTTCGATCGGTGGCTTCGAAGGCGGCCAGATGCCGCTCCACATGCGCATCCCGAAGCGCGGCTTCAACAATCCCTTCGGCAAGGATTATGCCGAAGTGAACCTGGGCATGATCCAGAAGTTCATCGACGCGGGCAAGATCGACGCCAAGCAGGTCATCGATCATGCAGTGCTGAAGGCCGCTGGCCTCGCGCGCGGCGGCAAGGACGGCGTGCGTCTGCTCGCCAAGGGCGAAGTGACCGCCAAGCTCACCTTCCAGGTCGTGGGTGCCTCCAAGGGCGCCATTGCGGCTGTGGAAAAGGCCGGCGGCAAGGTCGAAGTCGCTGCCACGCCGGTCAGCGAGCATGACAAGAAGACCGCACGCCGCGAAGTGAATACCGCGAAAAAGGCGGCGAAATAAGGCGCATGCCATCCCTTTGCCGCTGGCAAGGGGATGGTTTGGCCGCACAGGGTTCGACATCGCGGTTTCGTCACTATATGGGGCTGACACGCGATCTGAAACGGATCCCTAGCAGGGCATAATCTTCCCATGGCATCACGCGCCGACAATATTGCGAGCAATCTCAGCCTCGCCAATTTCTCCAAGGCGACCGAGCTCAAGCAGCGCATCTGGTTCACCGTCGGTGCGCTGATCGTGTTCCGCTTCCTCAGCTTCGTCCCGCTGCCGGGCATCGATCCGATCGCCCTGCGCCGCTTCTTCGAGCAGAACCAGGGCGGCATTCTCGACCTGTTCAACATGTTCTCGGGCGGCGCGCTGTCGAATTACAGCCTGATCTCGCTCGGCATCATGCCCTATATCACGGCCTCGATCGTGGTGCAGCTTGCCGCTTCGCTCCATCCCGCGCTGGCCGCGATCAAGAAGGAAGGCGAAAGCGGGCGCAAGAAGCTCAACCAATATACCCGCTATGGCGCGGTGTTCCTGTGCATCATCCAGGGCTTTGCAGTTGTGAAGAACGCCGATGTGCAGGGCTTTGCGATCGATCCCAATGCGGTGTTCTATATCGCGGGGGTCACCTCGCTGGTCGGCGGAACCATGTTCCTGCTGTGGCTGGGCGAACAGATCACTGCCCGCGGCATCGGCAATGGCGTGTCGCTGATCATCATGGCCGGCATCGTCTCGCGCTTCCCGACCTTTACCGCCAATCTGTTCGAGGGCGGCCGGTCGGGCTCGATCAGCCCCATCGTCATCGTCGCCTTCCTGGCGATGGTCGTCGCGCTGGTCTTGCTGATCTGTTTCATGGAGCGGGCCCAGCGCCGGCTGCTGATCCAATATCCCAAGCGCGCCAGCCAGAACGGCATGATGCAGGCCGATCGCAGCCATCTGCCGCTCAAGCTCAACACCGCCGGCGTGATCCCGCCGATCTTCGCCAGCTCGCTGCTGCTGCTGCCGCTGACGATCACCCAGTTCGCCGGCAGCGCGGTCAGCGCCGACAGCACCATGGGCGGCGTTCTGGTGACGCTGAACCAATATCTCCAGCATGGCCAGCCGATCTATATGACGCTCTATGCGCTGGGGATCATGTTCTTCTGCTTCTTCTACACCGCCGTGGTGTTCAACCCGGAAGAGACGGCTGACAATCTCAAGCGCAATGGCGGCTTCATTCCCGGCATTCGTCCGGGCAAAAACACCGCCACCTATCTCGATTATGTGCTTACGCGCATCACGGTGATCGGGGCGATCTACCTCACGGTGGTCTGCACCTTGCCCGAATATATGATCGCGCAAACCGGGATCCCGCTGTTCCTGGGCGGAACCAGCCTGCTGATCGTGGTCAATGTCACGGTCGATACGATTACCCAGATTCAATCGCATATGCTGGCGCACCAATATGGTGACCTGATCAAGAAGGCGAAGCTGAAGGGGCGCCTGCGCTAGGCAGGCATTGGACTCAAGAGCGGGCCTTGTGAGTCCCGCCTCGGAGTGGGGGACGCGGCTATGAATATCATCCTGCTGGGACCGCCGGGCGCGGGCAAGGGGACACAGGCCAAGCGCCTGGTCGAGCGCCATGGCATGCGCCAGCTTTCGACCGGTGACATGCTGCGGGCAGCGGTGAAGGCCGAAACGCCCACCGGCCTCAGGGTCAAGGCGGTGATGGAAGCGGGCGAGCTGGTCTCCGACGAGATCGTCTCGGCGCTGATTTCCGACGAGCTTGAAGTTTTGGGCCGGGGCGTCGGGGTGATTTTCGACGGCTATCCCCGCACTGCCGAACAGGCCCACGCGCTCGATGATATCCTTGCCAGCCACGCGCGCACTCTGGGCCATGTGATCGAACTTGACGTGGATGAGGATGCGCTCGTTATCCGCATCACCGGGCGCTTTACCTGCGCCAAATGCGGCCAGGGCTATCACGACCAGTTCGAACGCCCCAAGGTGGATGGCACCTGCGACAAATGCGGCAGCCATGAATTCAAGCGCCGGCCCGATGATAATGAGGAAACGGTGCGCACCCGGCTTGCCGAATATCGCGCCAAGACCGCGCCGATCCTGCCGATTTACGAGGCGCGCGGGATTGTCAGCCGGGTCGACGGCATGGCCGATATCGATGTGGTCACCGCCCGGGTGGAAGCGATTCTGGGTTTTTGAACCGGATTTGGCCCGGATTTGAAGCGGCCTGGCGGTAGAGACCTTTGACCGGGACAAATCTGTGCGGTATAATATGAGCTAGGCCGATAATTCGGCCGCTGTTCGCAGGGCATCGCCCTTGCGATCAGCTTGCTGTTGACGGCGCGCGCGAATCGCCGTAAGCGCCTTCACCTTCGATACAGACGGGTAAGTCCGGCAGGCGGCAGGCATTGCGCGCCATCCGGGCTTTTTTCTGTGGACCCGCAGCCGTCTATATCGGGGTGTACATCGCGTTGAGATGGGGGGCGGACCAATTCCGCACCCTGTGGAGCAGGAGAAGTAAGTGGCTCGTATTGCCGGGGTAAATATCCCCACCAACAAGCGCGTGATCGTCGCGCTGACCTATATTCACGGAATCGGCCCGACGTCGGCCAAGGCCATCGCAACCAAGCTGGGCATCGATCATGCTCGCCGGGTGCAGGATCTGAGCGACGCGGAAGTTCTCCAGATTCGTGAAACGATCGACGCCGAATATGCTGTGGAAGGCGATCTTCGCCGCGAAACCGCGATGAACATCAAGCGCCTGATGGATCTGGCCTGCTATCGCGGGCTGCGTCATCGCAAGGGCCTGCCTGTTCGCGGTCAGCGCACGCATACGAACGCCCGCACCCGCAAGGGCAAGGCGAAGCCGATCGCAGGCAAGAAGAAGTAAGCAGCCGGCCAGTCCGACCAGCTTTCTTTCCATTCTTACGACAGGATACGAACCATGGCACGCGAGCCCCAGCGCATTAAAAAGCGGGAACGCAAGAATATCTCCAGCGGCGTCGCGCATGTGAACGCCAGCTTCAACAATACCATGATCACCATCACCGACGCTCAGGGCAATGCGATAAGCTGGTCCTCTGCCGGGATGATGGGGTTCAAGGGCAGCCGCAAGTCGACTCCCTATGCGGCTCAGGTCGCGGCGGACGATGCGGGCAAGAAGGCGGCCGAACACGGTGTGCGCACGCTTGAAGTTGAAGTGAAGGGCCCGGGTTCGGGTCGCGAAAGCGCGCTTCGTGCGCTGCAGGCGGTGGGCTTTACCATCACCTCGATCCGCGACGTGACCCCGATCCCGCATAATGGCGTGAGGCCGTCCAAGCGCCGCCGCGTCTGATTTCGACCTGCCTTGCGGCCCGCCAGACTATCCGGGTGGGCCACATAGCAATTTGGATCGGCCGTGGCGCTTCCAGCGCCCACGGCCTTTCCTGCAAGAACAAGTCCTATTTAGGGGAAGTCCATGTCCGTTAACATGAAGAACTGGCAGGAACTCAAGAAGCCCAACGGCCTCGAAGTCAAATCAGGCAATGATGCGAAGCGCAAGGCGACCTTCGTTGCCGAACCGCTCGAGCGCGGCTTTGGCCTGACGCTCGGCAATTCGCTGCGCCGCGTGCTGCTCTCCTCGCTCCAGGGCGCGGCGATCACCTCGATCAAGATCGAGAACGTGCTGCACGAATTCTCCTCGCTTGCCGGCGTGCGCGAAGATGTCACCGACATCGTGCTGAATGTGAAGCAGATCGCGCTGCGCATGGAAGGCGAAGGCCCCAAGCGGCTGCAGCTTTCGGCTACCGGCCCGGGTGAAGTGAAGGCGGGCGACATCGCCGTTACCGGCGATATCGAGGTGATGAACAAGGATCTCGTGATCTGTCATCTCGATGAAGGCGCGACCTTCAACATGGAACTCACCGCAGACAGCGGGAAGGGCTATGTCCCGGCGGTTTCGAACCGTCCGGCCGATGCGCCGATCGGGCTGATCCCGGTCGACTCGCTCTATTCGCCGATCCGCCAGGTGTCCTACAAGGTCGACAATACCCGCGTCGGGCAGGAGCTTGACTATGACAAGCTCAGCCTCACGATCGAGACTGACGGCACCGTGACCCCGGAAGATGCCGTGGCCTATGCCGCGCGCATCCTGCAGGATCAGCTGACCCTGTTCGTCCATTTCGAGGACGGTATTCCGCAGCCTTCGAGCCCGATGATCGGCGTTGCCGCTCAGCCCGAGGAATCGGACGCCAACCAGCTCAATCGTTACCTGCTCAAGAAGGTCGACGAGCTGGAGCTTTCGGTGCGCAGCGCCAATTGCCTCAAGAACGACAACATCATCTATATCGGCGATCTGGTTCAGAAGACCGAAGCGGAGATGCTGCGCACGCCGAATTTCGGCCGCAAGTCGCTCAATGAGATCAAGGAAGTGCTGTCCAGCATGGGCCTGCGCCTGGGCATGGACATCCCTGGCTGGCCGCCCGAGAATATCGAGGAAATGGCCAAGAAGCTCGAGCAGGAACTGCTCGGCTAAGCCAGGAAACAGGGTGACGGCGGCGACCCTGACTGCCGCCAGTACCGGGCTACCTGATACGGGCCCCTTACGAACTGAAGGAAAGACCGATGCGTCACAAGATTTCTGGCCGCAAGCTGCAGCGCAAGAGCGGGCACCGCACCGCGCTGCTGCGCAACCTTGCTTCTGCGCTGATCAAGCATGAGCAGATCAAGACCACCACGCCGAAGGCCAAGGAACTGCGGCCCTATATCGAGAAGCTGATCACGCTGGCAAAGCGTGGCGGCCTGTCCAATCGCCGGCTTGCCCATGCGCGGATGCTGGACGAGCCGCAGGAGCGCAAGCTGTTCGAAGTGCTGGCTGAGCGTTATGCGGGCCGCAACGGCGGCTATACCCGGATCATCAAGGCCGGTATCCGCGCCTCCGATGCGGCGCCGGTTTCGATCATCGAGCTGGTCGACCGCGATGTCGACGCCAAGGGCCAGGACAGCGGCCCGGTGATGGGCGAGAACGAGCTGGATATGGCGGACGCCTGAGCCCAGCCGATCAGCTAAATATTGAGAAAGCCCGCCGGGAGCGATTCCGGCGGGTTTTCTTTGCCTCAAGCCCGCGCGTTCAGAAAACCATGCATTTTGCTGAACAAAGGCTGTCGAGCGAGTTCAGCCTTGTCACACCGGCAAATCGCTAGACCCTTTTCATACCGGGCGAGACCGCACCGGCAGTTGAAAAGGACAAGACCCATGAAGACCATTACCAAAGGCCTGGTCGGAACCGTCGCCGCTGGCGCGATGGCGATGGCCTCTGCGTCACCCGCTTTCGCCCGCAATGGGCATGATGATCATGATGGCCTCAGCGCCGGTGAAGTGATTGCCGGTGCGCTGGTGATCGGCGGCCTGGCCGCAGTGCTCTCCTCGGGCTCCAACAGGGATCGTTATCGCGATTATGACGATCGTGGTTATGATCAGCGTCGCGGCTATGATGATCGCTATTACAATGGCCGCAATGGCAATGCGCGCAGCGCGGTTGAGCAATGCGTCAGTGTCGCCGAACGTCAGGCCAATCGCGTGTCCTGGGGCCGTAGCGCCAATGTCACCGACATTCGGGACATCAATCGCACCCGCACCGGCTATACGATCAAGGGCCGCATTGCGGTGAACACACGCGGCCATGATTATCGCCGGGGTGACAATCGCTACGGCAATGGCTGGGACAACGACTATCGCGGCTGGAACGATCGCAATTCCGGCTATGATGCGGGCAAGTTCACCTGCAAGGTCAGCTATGGCCGGGTGGTCGATCTCGACTTCAGCGGTATCCGCGGGCTCTGAGAAGCGCCCCGGGATGAGTAACACCCAAGGCGAAGGCGGTTCAGGCTCAGGTAAGCCTGGATCGCCTAGCCCTGTCCTATACCGGCGGCGCCATGAGGCCGCTTTGCCGGATCACATAAAGGGAATTTGAGATGGCCCGTCCAATGTCGCGCCTGTTGTCCCGTCTGGCGGCAGGCACTGCCTTCGCCGCCGCGCTCTCGCTGGCCGCCGCGCCTGTATCCGCCGCGCAGCTGCCGCTTCACACCCAAAGCCTGGTAAAATCGTCTGACCACCGGGCGCAGGTCTCAGATGGCGGCACGATGGCCTGGCATGGCCGCTATCGTCGTGATCGCGGGATCGATGGCGGGGATGTTCTCGCCGGCGTGCTGATCCTGGGCGGGATTGCGGCGATTGCCAGCGCGGCCTCAAGCTCGCACCGCGAAACGCGCAGCGATTATCCCTATCGCGAACCCTATCCCGATCAGCGGCAGGGCTATCCTGCGCCGACCGGCTATCAGGGCGGATCGGGCGGCGGGATCGACAATGCGGTGCGGCTCTGCACCGATCAGGTCGATCGCGGGAATGCCCGTGTCGCCAGCGTGGATAATGCCGCGCGCACCGGCGAGGGCTGGCAGATCTCCGGCCAGCTCGATGCAGGCGGCCAGTTCAGCTGCTGGATCGATAATGACGGCAGGATTCGCAATGTCGATCTGGGCGGGGCCTATTCAGGCTCCCGTGGGCCGGACGACGCCCCCTATGTGGGCGGCTCGGCCGGTGGCAGCGGCGCTGCTGGCGCCGGCCAGTGGAATGACGATGCCTATGCCCGCGCCCGCGCGGATAATGCCTATCCCGGCGGGGACGGGCAGTCCTATCCCGGCAGCGGCGGCTGAGCGGTCGCGAACAGCTGGCCGAGATCGGCAAAGGCCTTCATCTCGATCGCATTGCCTGACGGATCGCGGAAAAACATCGTCGCCTGCTCGCCAGGCTGGCCCTTGAAGCGGATGTGGGGTTCGATACCGAACTCCACCCCCGCCTGGGTCAATCTGTCGGCCAGCGCCTGCCAGTCGGCCAGCTCCAGCACGATCCCGAAATGCGGCACCGGCACGGCATGCCCGTCGACCGGGTTCGAGGCATGTGCCGCAGCCGCTGCGGGGGCCAGATGGGCCACGATCTGATGGCCATGGAAATCGAAATCGATCCATCCGGATGAGCTGCGCCCTTCGGGGCAGCCCATGATCCCGCCCCAGAAAGCGCGCGCCGCGTCCAGATCATGCACCGGAAAGGCGAGGTGGAACGGGCGCAGGCTCATCAGGCTGGCGATCACATATGGATCGGCTTGCCCATCACCGCCATCGCCGCTTCCTTGAGCGCCTCCGGGTGGGTCGGGTGAGCATGGCAGGTATAGGCGATATCCTCGCTGGTCGCGCCGAATTCCATGCCCAGGGCGGCCTCGGCGATCATCGTCCCGGCAACCGAGGCGATGATCCACACGCCCAGCACACGATCGGTTTTGGCATCGGCGATGACCTTCACAAAGCCATCGGTGTCGCGATTGGTCTTGGCCCGGCTGTTCGCCAGCATCAGGAACTTGCCGGTCTTGATCTCATGCCCTGCTTCCCTGGCGGCTTCTTCGGTCAGGCCGACCCCGGCGATTTCCGGCATGGTATAGACCACGCTGGGGATCACCGCATGGTTCACGATCCCGATCTGCCCGGCGATGTTCTCGGCCACGGCGATGCCCTCGTCTTCGGCCTTATGCGCCAGCATCGGCCCCGGGATCACATCGCCGATCGCCCATAGGCCATCGATCTTGGTACGGAATTTGCCATCGGTTTCGATCTGGCCGCGCTTGTTGGGTTCAAGCCCGATCGCCTCCAGCCCGAGCCCTGCAGTATTGGGCCGTCGCCCGATGGCCACCAGCACACAGTCAGCCTCCAGTGTCTCGCCGGCGCCGCCAGCGGCGGGTTCGAGCGTCAGCGTGGCCTTCTTGCCCTTGATGCTGGCCCCGGTGACCTTGGTCCCGAGCTTCAGGGCGATGCCCTGCTTAGCGAACAGCTTGGCCGCTTCCTTGCGCACTTCGCCATCCATGCCGGGCAGGATCTGGTCGAGAAATTCCACCACGGTGACCTTGGCGCCGAGCCGCCGCCAAACCGAGCCGAGCTCCAGCCCGATCACCCCGCCGCCGATCACCACGAGATGCTTGGGCACCTGCGCCAGCTCCAGCGCGCCGGTCGAATCGACCACCACGCCCTTGGCATTGTCGACCTCGACACCCGGCAGCGGCGTGACCGAGGAGCCGGTGGCAATCACGATATTCTTCGCCGTGACCGTGCTGCTTCCCTCGGCGCCCGCCACTTCGACCGTGTGGGCGTGTTTGAAGCTGGCAAAACCCTTGAGCCAGGTGACCTTGTTCTTCTTGAACAGATATTCGATGCCGCCGGTCAGATCCTTGACCGCGCCGAGCTTCTGGCCCTGCATCGCGGCGAGATCGAGCGTGACCTTGCCGGTCTGCACGCCGAATTTGGCCAGCGTGCCGCCGATCGCCTCCTCATAGAGCTCGGAGCCGTGGAGCAAGGCCTTGGACGGAATGCAGCCGACATTGAGGCAGGTGCCGCCCAGCGTCTCGCGGCTCTCGACACAGGCGGTCTTGAGGCCCAGCTGCGCCGCGCGGATCGCGCCGACATAGCCGCCGGGGCCGGAACCGATGAAGAGCACGTCATAGTCGTATTCAGCCATTCCAGACTCCGTTCGCCCTCAGCATGGCTGAGAGCCGTCGTTCATCTTCCGCTTTGCCCGGGACAAGCGCCGAACGGGGAAGGATTGCAAAATCACAGATCGATCAGGATCCGCATCGGGTCTTCGATCGCTTCCTTGATGATCTTGAGCGCGGTCACCGCCTCGCGTCCGTCGATCAGCCGGTGGTCATAGCTCAGCGCGATATACATCATCGGCCTGATCACCACCTGGCCATCCCGGGCAACCGGGCGGTCTTCGATCCGGTGCAGGCCGAGAACGGCGCTCTGCGGCGGATTGATGATCGGGGTGGACATCAGGCTGCCGAACACGCCGCCGTTGGAAATGGTGAAGGTGCCGCCCTTCATGTCATCCATGGTGAGCGAGCCGTCCTTGGCCTTCTTGCCATAATCGGCGATCGCCTGCTCGATCTGCGCGAAGGACAGGCGGTCGCAATTGCGCACCACCGGAACCACCAGCCCGTTGGGCGCGGAAACCGCGACCGAGATGTCGACAAAATCATTATAGACGATCTCGTCCCCGTCGATCTGGGCATTGACCGAGGGCACGTCCTTGAGCGCAAGCACCGCCGCCTTGGCGAAGAAGCTCATGAAGCCCAGCTTGATGTCATGCTTCTTGGCGAAAAGGTCCTTATAGGCCTCGCGCGCGGCGATCACCGCGGTCATGTCGACATCATTGAAGGTGGTCAGCAGCGCCGCCTCTTCCTGTGCGCTTTTCAGCCGCCGGGCGATGGTCTGGCGCAGACGGGTCATCTTGACCCGTTCGCTGCGGCGCTCGCCCGCGGCAGCCGGGGCCGGGGCGCTGTCGGCGGCAGGCGAGGGGGCCGGGTCGCTCTTCTTGGCTTCGGCGGCGGCCAGCACATCTTCCTTGGTCAGGCGTCCGTCCTTGCCCGAACCCTTTACCGTCGAAGGGTCGATCCCGTGTTCCAGCACCGCGCGGCGCACCGCTGGCGACAGGGTCGGCGCGCCGTCCTGGGTTTCAGGCGGTTCCGGCGCGCTGGGCATGGCGGGGACTTCGCGCTGGGCAGGGGCAGGCGTGTCAGCCTTGGCCGCCGCAGCGGAGGCTGCGGGGGCAGCGCCGTCTTCGATCAAGGCGAGTACCGCCCCGACCTCGACCGTCTCGCCAAGCGCGACCTTATATTCGCCCATCACGCCGTTGATCGGCGAGGGCACTTCCACCGCGACCTTGTCGGTCTCGAGGCTGGCGATGGGCTCATCCGCACTGACTGCTTCGCCGGGCTTCTTGAGCCATTCACCAACGGTGGCTTCGGTGACGGATTCGCCGAGTGTGGGGACTTTGACTTCAATGGTCATGGGTCGATCTTCCCTGTGGGATCAGGCTTTTTTGGCGCGCGCCGGTGTGGCGGCGGCCGGAGCAGTGGAGCCAAGGCCGAGCGCGGCGGCGACCAGCGCCTCCTGCTGTTCCTTGTGGCGGGAGGCAAGGCCGGTCGCGGGGGAGGCTGCGGCATCGCGGCCGGCATAGCTGGGGCGCATGCCCGGCTTGCCGGCATCGGTCAGCGCCGCTTCGATCTGGCTTTCGACGAAGAACCATGCGCCATTGTTGCGCGGCTCTTCCTGGCACCAGATCACCTCCTCAAGGCCGGTCATGCGCGCAAGGCGCGCGGCCAGCGGTTCACCCGGGAAGGGATAGAGCTGTTCGAGCCGGACGATCGAGACATCGCCAAGCTGTTCCTTGTCGCGCGCTTCGATCAGATCATAGGCAACCTTGCCCGAACACAGCACCAGGCGGCGGATCTTGCTGTCTTCGATCGCGGTGGTGTCCGACATGATCCGCATGAAGTGGCCTTCGCCGGTGAAATCATGCGCCTCTGATTTCGCCATTGGATGCCGCAGCAGCGATTTCGGGGTCATGATGATCAGCGGCTTGCGGAACGGGCGCAGCATCTGCCGGCGCAGCACATGGAAATAATTGGCCGGCACGGTGATATTGCAGACCTGGATATTGTCATTGGCGCACAGCTGCAGGAAGCGTTCGAGCCGGGCCGAGCTGTGTTCCGGCCCCTGGCCTTCGAAGCCATGCGGCAGCAACAGCACCAGCCCGTTGGCGCGCAGCCATTTGGCCTCGCCCGCCGCAATATATTGGTCGATCACGATCTGCGCGCCATTGGCGAAATCGCCGAACTGCGCTTCCCACAGCACCAGGGTCTTGGGATCGGCCGAGGCAAAGCCGTATTCGAAGCCGAGCACGCCATATTCCGACAGCGGCGAATCATAGACTTCGAACTTGCCGTGGGGGAGGGTGGTGAGCGGGATGAATTTGCGCTCGGTCTGCTGGTCGATCCACATCGCGTGGCGCTGGCTGAATGTCCCGCGGCCCGAATCCTGGCCCGACAGGCGCACGCCATAGCCCTCGGTCACGAGGCTGCCGAACGCGAGCGCTTCGGCGGTCGCCCAATCGAAGCCTTCACCCTTTTCGAACATCTCGCGCTTGGCATCGATCACCCGGGCGAGGGTCTTGTGAATGTCGAGATCGGCCGGGACGCTGGTCAGCGTGCGGCCAAGGCTTTCGAACAGCTTGGGCTCGATCGCGGTATTGATGTTGCGGCGCGCGGTTTCGGGATCGGCCGGCTTGTGCAGCCCGCTCCAGCGGCCGCCGAACCAATCCGCCTCATTGGGCTTGTAGGTCTTGCCCGCTTCGAACTCCTGATCGAGCACGCCCACGAAATGGTCGCGCGTCTCGCCCGCCCAATTGGTGTCGATCACGCCTTCTTCGACCAGACGCTTGGCATAGATCTCGCTCACCCGGGGGTGCTGGCGGATCTTGGCGTACATCAGCGGCTGGGTGAAGCTCGGTTCGTCGCCCTCATTATGGCCGAAGCGGCGATAGCACCACATGTCGATCACGATGTCGCGCTTGTAGCGCTGGCGATATTCGATCGCGAGCTTGCAGGCGAAGGTCACCGCTTCGGGATTGTCGCCATTGACGTGGATGATCGGTGCCTGGACGCCCTTGGCGACATCTGAAGGATAGGGCGATGAGCGCGCGAATTGCGGGCTGGTGGTGAAGCCGATCTGATTGTTGATCACGAAGTGGATGCAGCCGCCGGTATTATAGCCGCGCACCCCGGAAAAGCCGAAGCATTCCCACACGATGCCCTGCCCGGCAAAGGCTGCGTCGCCATGGATCAGCACCGGCAGCACCTGTTCGTGCTGGGCCAGATCCTCGCGCACGGCCTGCTGGGCGCGCACCTTGCCGAGCACCACCGGGTCGACGGTTTCAAGGTGGCTCGGGTTGGGGACCAGCGACATATGCACCTTGATCCCGTCAAATTCGCGATCGGTGCTGGTGCCGAGGTGGTATTTCACATCGCCCGATCCGCCAACATCCTCGGGATTGGCGCTGCCGCCTGAGAATTCGTGGAAGATCACCCGGTATGGCTTGGCCATCACATTGGCGAGGATGTTCAACCGTCCGCGATGGGACATACCGTAAACGATCTCGCGCACACCCAGCGCGCCGCCCTGCTTGATCACCGCTTCGAGCGCGGGAATCATCGATTCTCCGCCATCGAGCCCGAAGCGCTTGGTCCCGACATATTTCTTGCCGAGGAACTTTTCATATTCCTCGCCCCGGATCACGGCGGCGAGGATCGCCTTCTTGCCGTTTTCGGTGAATTCGATTTCCTTGTCGGCGCCTTCCATCCGCGCCTGCAGGAAGCGCCGCTCGCCAATATCGGCGATATGCATATATTCGAGGCCGACCGGGCCGCAATAATTGGCGCGCAGGATTTCGACCACCTCGCGCACCGTGCTCCATTCGAGCCCGAGATTGCCGCCGAAATAGACCTGCCGATCCAGCGCGGCACCGGAAAAGCCGTGATATTCGGGGGTGAGATCGGCCGGGAGATCCGTTTTCGACAGGCCAAGCGGATCGAGATCTGCGGCCAGATGCCCGCGCACGCGATAGGTGCGCACCAGCATCATCGCGCGGATCGAATCCCCCGCAGCCTGCTCCACCGCGCGCTCGTCAAGCTTGAGCCCCGCGCTGGCGGCGGCCTGCTTGATCGCCAGCTTCATCGCGAAGGGATCGAGCGCCTGGGTCAGCTCGTCTTCGGCGCCTGCGTCAGAGATAGGCCAGCGGGCGTTCTGCCAGCTCGGCCCGGGTTGCGGACCGTCCTGGGTGCCGCCGTCGGCGAGGAATTCGTGCAGTTCGTTACCCATCAGATCGTCTCCTGCGCCTTGCGGCGCGCCGACTAGGCCAGTTCTTTCAGCAGCGCGTCGAGCGTGGTGCCCAGCTCGCTGGGGGATGCCGCAACGCGGATTCCGGCCGCTTCCATGGCCGCGATCTTGTCATCCGCGCCGCCCTGGCCGCCCGAAACGATTGCGCCGGCATGGCCCATGCGGCGGCCCGGAGGGGCTGTGCGTCCGGCGATGAACCCGACCACCGGCTTCTTGCGCCCGGCCTTGGCTTCGTCCTTCAGGAATTGGGCGGCCTCTTCTTCGGCGCTGCCGCCGATTTCGCCGATCATGATGATCGATTTGGTCGCCTCATCAGCCATGAACAGTTCGAGCACGTCGATGAAATTGGTCCCATTGACCGGATCGCCGCCGATACCCACAGCAGTGGTCTGACCGAGCCCGACCATGGTTGTCTGATGCACCGCCTCATAGGTCAGTGTGCCCGAACGGCTGACCACGCCAACCGTACCCTTCTGGAAGATCGATCCGGGCATGATCCCGATCTTGCATTCGCCGGGGGTCAGCACGCCGGGGCAATTGGGACCGATCAGGCGCGACCTGGTGCCCGACAGCGCGCGCTTCACGCGGACCATGTCGAGCACCGGAATGCCTTCGGTAATCGCCACGATCAGCTCGACCCCGGCGTCGATCGCCTCAAGGATGGAATCGGCCGCGAAGGGCGGCGGGACATAGATCACCGATGCGGTGGCGCCGGTGGCCGCCTTGGCTTCGGCCACCGTATCGAACACCGGCAGATCGATATGCGTCTGCCCGCCCTTGCCGGGGGTCACGCCCGCGACCATCTGCGTCCCATAGGCGAGCGCCTGCTGGGTGTGGAACGTGCCGGTTTCCCCGGTCATGCCCTGGGTGATGACCTTGGTATGCTTGTCGACGAGGATGGACATTGCAGCCCCTTTTTTGCGTAATGTGGGGGAAAATCAGCCGAGGCTGGAATCAATGCCCTTGCAGGCTTCGAGCAGTTCCTTGACCGCATCGACGCTGACGCCGAGATTGGCCTTGGCTTCATCGTCGAGCTTGATCTCGACCACCTTTTCCACGCCGCCGGCGCCGATGATCACCGGTACGCCGACATAGAGATCATCGACCCCATATTGGCCGGTCAGATGGGCTGCGGCAGGCAGCAGGCGCTTCTGGTCATAGAGATAGGCCTCGGCCATCGATATGCCGCTGGTTGCCGGGGCATAGAAGGCGCTGCCGGTCTTGAGCAGGCCGACGATCTCGCCGCCGCCGCTGCGGGTGCGCTGCACGATCGCGTCGATCTTCTCCTTGGTGGAGAAACCCATTTCGATGAGGTCGGGAACCGGAATGCCCGAGACGGTGGAATATTCGATCACCGGAACCATGGTGTCGCCATGTCCGCCCAGCACGAAGGAGGTCACATCCTTGACCGAGACCTTGAATTCCTCGGCCAGGAAATGGCTGAAGCGCGAGCTGTCGAGCACGCCGGCCATGCCGACCACCATATTATGCGGCAGGCCGGAAAATTCGCGCAGCGCCCAGACCATCGCGTCGAGCGGGTTGGTGATGCAGATCACGAAAGCGCCCGGCGCATTGGCCGCGATGCCTTCGCCGACCGCCTTCATCACCTTGAGATTGATGCCCAGCAGATCGTCGCGGCTCATGCCCGGCTTGCGGGCGACGCCGGCGGTGACGATGATCACATCGGCCCCGGCGATATCGGCATAATCATTGGTGCCGGTGATGCTCGCGTCGAAACCTTCGACGGGCGAGCACTGGCTGAGGTCGAGCGCCTTGCCCTGGGGCACGCCTTCGACCACGTCGAACAGCACGATATCGCCAAGCCCCTTGAGGGCGGCGAGATGGGCGAGCGTTCCACCGATATTACCGGCGCCGATAAGGGCGATCTTCTTGCGGGCCATGATGCGATGCAAATCCTTCGCTGAAGCGCGGGAGCGTGGCGTTGCACATGGCGCTATCCCCGCGTCCCGCGAAAGGAAGGTGCCCGGCTTGGATTCGGGAACTAAGCGCGCGATCTGTGTTTTGCAACCGCGAAAAGCCGCGAAAAGCCGACTATTTCTGCTAATAGTTCGCAATAGTCACAATGGGGCGCCCTGGCGGGAATTTTATGCCGCGACTGGGCCGAGATCGCGCCCCGAGCCTGCATTGCGCTGTTCGACTGGCGCAGCGGTCGGCGCGCCGGGGCTGCGATCAGCTCGCCAGGCGGACCGGCGGATCGTTCTCGCGTTCCTGGGCGAGCAGGGTGGCCGCGAGATAATCGGGCACCGCGCGGCTGAAATAATAGCCCTGGCCGAGCGTACAGCCAGCCTCGCGCACCACGCGCACCTGCTCGATCGTTTCGAGGCCTTCGGCGACGATCTCCATATCGAGCTGAGCGCCCAATTCCGCCACCGCGCGGATGATCGCATCGCTCTTGCGCCCGACGTCGGGGCCCGAAACGAAGCTGCGATCGACCTTGATCTTCTTGAACGGATATTTGTTGATATAGCCCAGCGAGGAATAGCCGGTCCCGAAATCGTCCAGCGCGAAGCGCACGCCTTCGGCGGCCAGCTGCTCGATGAAGCGCGCGGTATGCTGATTGTCTTCGAGGAACAGGCTTTCGGTGACTTCCAGTTCGAGCCGCGAGGGATCGAGCTTGGCTTCCTTGAGCGCATTGAGGATGCCCAGCGCGGAGCCCGGCGCCTTGATCTGCACCGGGGAAAGATTCACCGCGATGGTAATGTCTTCTGGCCATTGCGCACAGGCCTTGGCCGCCTGGGCGGTGATCCAGTTGCCCAGCGTGATGATCACGCCGGTCTCTTCGGCCACCGGAATGAACTCCTCGGGGCTCAGCTCGCCCTTTTCGGGATGGAACCAGCGCACCAGCGCTTCAAATGTCCTGATCCGCCCGGTTTCGAGATCGACAATCGGCTGGAAGAAGATCGACAGCTCGTTGCGCTGGATCGCGGCGCGCAGTTCGGCCTCGATTTCCTTGCGGCGCATCAGCTTGCGGGTCATCGAAGGATCGAAGAAGCTGGTCTGGTTCCGGCCATTGACCTTGGCGTGATAGAGCGCGAGGTCCGAACTTTGCATCACTGTGTCGAGATCCGCGCCATCGTCAGGCATCAGTGCAATGCCCATTGAGGTGCCGATTTCGAGCCGGTCGCCGTCAATGCGATAGGGGCGCGAGATTTCGTCAAGCAGGCTGGCGGCGAGCGTTTCGCTCTGGCCGCGGCTGGCGACTTCGCACACGACGATGAATTCGTCGCCGCCGAACCGCGCGACGGTGGCGCCATCGGGGGCGGTTTCGCGCAGGCGGCGGGCGACCTCGGACAGCACCCGATCGCCCACCGGATGGCCGAGCGAATCGTTCACTTCCTTGAACTTGTCGAGATCGAGCCAGAACAGCGCCAGCTTCTGATCATCGTGCATGGTCATCAGCTTTTCGACCATCTCGTGATTGAGCCCGGCGCGGTTGGACAGGCCGGTGACGACATCCGTCCGCGCAAGATCGCGCATCTTCTCCGCCATGCGCTGGCTGGTTTCCGCTGCGGCGATCGATTCGCGCAGCACCTCGAAGATGTTGTAGGTCACCGAAGCCATCGCCGGGAGCAGCAGCAAGGTGGTGAAGGCGAACACCAGATGGATCGGATCCCCGCGCAGGGCCGAGATCACGATCACCGGCGAGAGTGAAAAGAACATCTGCCCCAAGGCGATCATCGGCAGGCCGGCGTTGCGGGTCGAAGTGCCGGCACCATAGGCGACGGCATAGCTGACCATCAGCAATTGCAATCCGGTGCCCAGATCGTACCAGATCGTGGCCGCAGCGATCGCGCCGACCAGGAAGGCGAAGCTGAACGCCCCTACTTCGTAAAGCAATTCCAGCCGCTTGGCATCGCGCCGTTCGCCTTCAGGGCCGAGCCGGGTGGCGGTTGCGACCCGCAGCACCGCAACAGCGGTCAGCAGCAGGGCCAGGATCGTGATCGGAATATTGCCTGAAACGTAAGCGACAGTCGCCGCCGCGCCGACCCCGCACAGGGCACCGATCGCCAGGCTGGAGGGCTGGGCGTAGAGCGACACGACAAGTTTGCGGCGAACACGATCGTCCAGCGCATCGCCAGCTATCATACTTTTCAGGATTTCTTTGACCTTGGAGATAGGTCTACTCCCGTTCGCCATGGGGGTGGAATAACGGGAAGAGGTCACTGAGTGGTTAAGACCACCCTTACCAGTCTCGGTGCGGATCAGTGCGGCCTTGCGCCGTTATCGCCACCCGTTTTTCCGGCCAGCATTGCGGCCATCCGGCGATCGAGTGTGCGGCATACGCCAAGCCACCAATGATAGGTCTCGCGGTCATTCGCGAAGAAGGCCATTTCGGCCTGGTTGCGCGCATGGGCGGCCGCCCCGATTCCATGGTGCGCGAAGTGCCGCAAGGCGGCGTGAAGCATGGCCTGGTCGGCACCTTCGCCGGCATCATTGTCATTGGCTGCCCGGACAAGGGCCGCGCGTGCCTGGCGGGGGTTGAGGCGCGGGCGCAACTGGCCTTCGGCCGCCGCGAAATGGATCGTCATGAGACAAGAACCTTCATCATCCTGGCGGCGGATACTGGCATTGTCATGCGCCGCGAACTTGCGGTGCTTTAACGCGCCAAGTTGAAGCCTTGGTTCCTGCGGATGGTTTCCGGCACGTAAACCAATTGCAGCCAATCGGCGCGGGGCGCCGGCCGGCTCAGGGATGGGCGATCCACTGGCCGCTGCGGGCATATTCGCTCTTCACCTCGCCCGCGCCGGGCAGGCGGTTGCCGGTATAGAGCGCTTCGCCCCCGCGAGCCTGGATTTCCGCGGTATAGCTGGGCAGAGGAGCGGCCGCGCCGGCACCTGCCGCCACTGCCGCTGCCACCGCCGTGGCACCGTGCTGCGGCTGCGCGGAGGGATGCGCTGCAGCCAGTGTCGCGACATAGCTTTGTGCGAGCTGAATCGGGTCAGGCAGCGGCTGCGCGTCGGGATTGCCGGTCGGCGTCCGCCGCTCTGGCAGCGGTTCGCTGCCGGCATAGGCCTCGTTGAAGGCGACAGGCAGCCCCGCCACGCCCTTCCAGCGATAGAAGCGATGCGCGCCAATCGTCACGATATTGGTCAGGCTGTCGGCCCAATAGGGATGGATCTGGACCGTGTGATAATGGGTCGCCAGGCCAACCGGCTGGTAGACGGCGCCGGCCAGCGCGGCCATTGCGACACGCTGGGCACGATCCCAGAACTGCCGCACCGGCGCGCGCGTCAGCGATCCGTCGCAGGTGAAGCTGAACTGACAGCCGGTTGAGCGTTCCGAACCCTGAAACACCACCCCGCAGACCGTGGCGGGAAAGGCCGGATGGGCCACGCGATTGAGCACCACCTGCGCCACCGCGCGCTGGCCGGCGTCGGATTCGCTCGCCGCTTCGTAATAGATCGCCATGGTCATGCAGCGCAGCGCGCGCGCTTTATCAGTCGCGCTGCCGTGAATGGTCATTGCCCGCGCGATTGCCGGAGCGGCCGAATCCTCCGCATCGCCAAGCAGCGCATACATCGCGGATTTTTCAGGCGCAGCTGAAACCGGCGGGGAATTGGGCTCATCGGCCAGATAATAGAACGCCGAACCAGGAAAGCTTTCGCCGGCAATCTCATAGCCCATCGGCCTGACCGGTTCGGCCTTGGCGCTTTCGAACAAGGGAAAGGCGCGCCATTCCGCCGGGGCGGCAAAGGCCGGCACCGCTATGGCCAGCGCGAGCGCGACCAGACTGCGGCCGCGATGCCGCGCCCGCGCGGTGGCCCGGCGCGGCGCAAAAGCGGTGCGGAAACTGGCGACAAATCGGTTCAAGCAAAGGCCTTACATCGGGTGCGGCGAAACCCGCGCTTTGGCGCGTATCGTTAAACCGGGCACCGCGCAGCCGGCAATTTCGAACCGTTCCGTAGCGGTACAGCGCTTGTACAAAGGTTAACCGGCGCAGCGCTGTGGCAGCTTTCGCAACGGGATCGGCCGGCACTTGCCTGGCAGCGATCCTCCAGCTAGGGCCTGCCTCGCGTCATGGGTTATCCGGTGCAAGCCGGATCGAAGAGGGAAGCGGGTGAGGGGCATGGCCCCAAATCCCGCGCTGCCCCCGCAACTGTGACCGGGGAGCTGCGAGCCCATTCTGCCACTGTCCGGCCTCCGCAAGGGGCGGGCGGGAAGGCGGGCCCGCAGCGATGATCCGGCGAGCCAGGAGACCTGCCCAGGATGCGTCGTTCGGCCACGGGCGGGGTGTACCGTTGGCAAGCGCTTGGGCATGTTCCGGGGGGGACCCCGTGCGCGCCTTACGCCAGGAGCGACGTTCAGTCGTGGCGTGAGGTGTTATGTATAAATATCTGATATCAATTCCTGTTTTTATGGGTGCATCGGCTTCGGCTGCGCTTGCCGGTTCCTCGAACCAGGCGGGAGAGGCGCGGAGCGATGCGCCGGTCCCGGCCACCGCAGTGGTGGTGGTGGCGAGCGGGCAGCGCGATTATCTGGAGGATGTTGCCCAGCCGGTCAGCGTGATCGGGACGGAAGAACTGCGCTCGCTCCAGGGCGCGGATTTCACCCGGGTGGTCGAGCGCCTGCCTGGGGTAAGCTGGAGCCGCAATGGCGGGGTCGGGTCCTTCACCGGCATCCGTGTGCGCGGGGGCGAGGCGGAACAATTGCTGGTGCTGGTTGACGGGGTGCCGCTGGCGGATGTCTCCTCTCCGGGCGGGGGCTATGACTTCGGCGGGCTGGTCGCAGGCGAGCTGGCCCAGGTCGAATTGCTGCGCGGCCCTGACAGCCTGATCTGGGGCAGCGAAGCGCTGGCCGGGGTAATCGCGATCACCACGCAGGATGCGCCGGGCATGCGCGCCTCGGCCGAATATGGCGCCTATGACACGCTCGATCTCAATGCACAGGCGGGATTTTCGGGCGAAGTGTTATCAGGCTCGCTCGAAGCGGGTTCCTACAGGACCGGCGGATATTCCGCGGCCGCATCGGGAACAGAGCCTGACGGGTTCCGCCAATGGCGGCTGGGCGGCAAGCTGCGCGCAGAGCTGGGCGGCGGCTTCACCCTGCGCGGCACTGCGCGCTATGCCGCCGCCAGGCTCGATATCGACGGCTTCCCGCCGCCCGATTACCTCTTCGCCGATACCGGCGAATTCCAGAAGAGCCGCCAGGGTTCGGGCCGGGTGTCGCTCGCTTACAGCGGCACCGCGCTCGATCTCGCGGCGGGGTTCTCGCTCGCCGAGAACCAGCGCGACAGCTATGATCCATCGCTTTCCGATGGTCCAGCCTATGGCTATCGGGGGCACCGCGAAACGGCGGATCTGCGCGGCAAATGGCGCATTTCCGGCCCGCTGCTGCTGCGCTTTGGCGGGGAGCAGGAATGGCGGCGCTTTTCCTCGACATTCGATGCCAGCAAGCACAGCGCAAGCAGCGGGGCCTATGCCCAGCTTGGCTATGAGGGCGGGCGGCTCAAGCTCCATGGCGGGCTGCGGGTCGATGATCACGATGGCTTCGGCTCGGCAGTGAGCCTTGGGGCTGACGCGGCCTTCGATCTGGCCGCCGGTTGGCGGCTGCGCGCCTCCTATGGCGAAGGGTTCAAGGCGCCGACCCTGTTCCAGCTATATTCGGACTACGGCAATGCTGCGCTGAGGCCTGAGCGCAGCCGCGCGCTGGATATCGGGATCGAGCGGGGGGATCGCAACGCGCCGCTTCATCTGGCGCTGTCTGCCTTCCGCCGTGACAGCCGCGATCTGATCGATTTCGTTTCCTGCTACGGCGTCACGGACGGGATCTGCGCCGATCGCCCCTATGGCACCTATGACAACATCGGGCAGGCGCGGGCGCAGGGCTTCGAGCTTGAAGCTGGCGTCAGGCCCGCAGAATCGCTGCGGCTGCAGGGGGTCTATTCCTATGTCGAGGCGGTCAACCGCAGCGTCGGGCGCGGCCAATCAGGGCCGCGATCTCGCCCGCCGTCCGCGCCAGACGACTCACCCTGTCGGCCGACTGGACCACGCCGCTTGGCGGGCTGGCGCTGGGCGCCGATCTGCGCGCGTTTCGCGCAGCTATCGACGATGCAGCCAATGCTGTGCCGCTGGCGGGCTATGCGTTGGGCACATTGCGCGCCAGCTATCGGCTGACTTCGGCGGTTCGAACTTTATGGCAGGATCGAGAACATCTGGGACGAGCGCTATCAGACGGTGACCGGCTATGGCACGCCGGGGCGCAGTGCCTATCTTGGCGCGCGGGCACGCTTTTGAGAAGGCTCATGCTCCTTGCCGCCGCAGCTCTGGCGGGCCTGCGCGCAATGCTTCGGCGCAGCCGCCGCGTGAACTGGCGCATCCCACGATCGTCTCGCTCAATCCCTGCACCGATGCGCATGCTGGCGGAACGTGGCCGACGCCGGCGCAGGTGCTGGCGATTTCGCATTACAGCCGCGACCCGCGCGCCAGCTCGATGGACCTCGGCGACCGCGCGCCGCTTTGCCGTGCCACCGGCGGCACGGTGGAGGAAGTGCTGGCGCTGAAGCCAGACCTGGTGGTGGCGGGCAGCTTCACTGCCGCCGGCGACCAGCGCAGGCTTTCGCGCGGCTGGGAATCCGGGTCGAGACCTTCGGGATCGCAACCAGCGTGGCCGAAAGCGAGGCGCAGGTCGCCCGGATGGCGCGCGCTTGCCGGCCATGCGGGGCGCGGTGCGGCGCTGAACGCGCGGATCGAGGCAGGCGCTCGCCGCGGCGCGTCCGCAGCGCGGCGCAGCGCCGGTCAGCACGCTGCTGTGGCAGCAAGGCGGGATCGTCGCCGGGCCCGACAGCCTGGTCGCCGAACTGCTCGCGCGGACCGGCTTTGCCAGCCATGCGGCGGCGCGCGGGCTGGGGCAGGGGGCCTATCTTCCGCTCGAACAGGTGCTGGCCGATCCGCCCGAGCTGCTGCTGGCCGCCGGGCGGTGAGCGTGCGCTGCGCCATCCGGCGCTGCGGGCGCTCAGCGGCATGCGCTATCGCGCGGCTCGAACCCGCACTGCTCTATTGCGGCGGGCCGACGATCATCCGCGCGGCGCGGCGAGCTGGCGCGCGATCCAGGCGGGCAGGACGCTGCGTCATGACCCGCGCCATCTGCATGCTGCTGCTCGCGCTGCGCTGCTCGCCCTGCCGCTTTCGCTGCTGGCGGGGCGCGTCTGGCTCGATCCTGGCACACGCCCAATGCCGCCGCTGATCCTGATGGAATTGCGCCTGCCGCGCGGGCTGCTGGCGCTGCTGATCGGGGCGGGGCTGGGCGCGGCCGGGGCGGCGATGCAGGGCTATCTGCGCAATCCGCTGGCCGATCCGGGCCTGTTCGGCATCGCGCCGGGCGCGGCGCTGGGCGCGGTGGTCAGCCTGTGGTTCGGCTTTGCCGCCGCCGCCTGGCTGCTGCCGCTGTTCGCGCTGGCGGGGCCGGCGGGCGCGATGGCGCTGCTGGCGCTGATCGCCGGGCGCAGCGGCGGGATCGCCCTGTTCACGCTGGCCGGAATGATGATCGCCAGCCTTGCCGGGGCGCTACGGCGCTGGCGATCAGCCTCGCGCCCAATGCCTTCGCGATGAAGCGAGATCGTGACCTGGCTGATGGGCGCGCTGACCGACCGGAGCTGGGCCGATGTCTGGCTGGCCGCGCCGCTGATCCTGTCGGGGATCGCGCTGCTGCGGCGTGCCGGGCGCGGGCTCGATGCGCTGACCCTGGGCGAGGCGGCGGCGCGTTCGCTCGGGGTGAGCCCGGCGCAGCTGCAATGCGCTGCTGGTGCGGGCGTGGGGCTGGCGGTCGGGCGCGGGCGTGGCGGTCGCCGGGGTGATCGGCTTTGTCGGGCTGATCGTGCCGCATCTGGTGCGCCCGCTGACCGACCGGCGGCCAAGCTCGCTGATCCTGCCCAGCGCGCTGGCCGGGGCGCTGCTGGTGCTGATCGCGGATTGCCTGTGCCGCGATCCTGCCGCTGGTGACCGAGCTGCGGCTCGGCATTGCGCTCAGCCTGCTGGGTGCGCCGTTCTTCCTCGCGCTGCTGCTGCGGATGCGGAGGGGGCTGGCATGAAGCTTGCCGCGCAGGAAATCTGCGGTCCGGCTGGGCGGGGCAGAGGTCTTGCGCGGAATCTCGGCCAGCTTTGCAGCCGGGCACGATCACCGCGATCTGCGGGCCGAACGGCGCGGGCAAATCGACTCTGCTGGCAGCGCTTGCCGGGTTGCTCGACCCCGAAAGCGGGGCGCGGCGCTGTTCGATCAGGAGGAGCCGTTCTGGCCCTCCATCCGCGCGAGCGGGCACGAAGGATCGGCTATCTCCCGCAGACGGGCGAGGTGGCGTGGGATCTGTCGGTGCGCAACCTGGTCGCGCTGGGCCGATTGCCGCATCGCGATGCGCTGCGCGGCGCGCGGTGATCGCTGCGGCGCTCGCTTGCCTGCGGGCTCGAAGGCTTGGCCCAGCGCCCGATTTCGAGCCTGTCGGGCGGGGAGCGGGCGCGGGCGCTGCTGGCGCGGGTGCTGGCGGGAGAGCCGCACTGGATCCTCGCCGACGAGCCGCTCGCCGCGCTCGATCTCGCGCCACCAGCTCGCGCTTGCTCGCCAGCTTGCGCGCGGCGGCGCGGGCCGGCGCGGGCGTGGTGCTGGTGCTGCACGACCTTGCGCTGGCGATGAACCATGCCGACCGGGTGCTGGTGCTCGACCAAGGCATGCTTCAGGCAGATGGCCCGCCGGTTGACGCGCTGGCGGAAGCCATGATTGCGCGGGTCTGGGGGGTGCAGTCCTGCTGGCTGGGTGAACCCGGCGCACGCGCGCTGGCAACGCTCGCCTGGTGAATTGCCCGGCAAACCGCCTCAGCAAGGTTTGCCGTCATATTCCTTGCGGTTGAACTGATAGGCCTTGCCGTCCCAGCGCAGCACCGGAAAGCAGAACCCCGGCCCGCCGACCTCGATGTCGGGCCAATTGTCCACGCCGCGGGTCTTCAGAAACACCGGGATGCCCTGGTTTGAATCGATCAGCTTCCACGCGCCCTGGCTATTGCGGCTGACCAGCCAATATTGCGTCCCGGTATTGCCATAGCAAAAAGAGCCGCCCTCGGAGATGACCGCCTCGGGCTGACCGTCGCCATTGAGATCGTCGACGCTGTCGATCTGCCCGGGCGTATAGCTCGGCGTGCCGGGATCGTCGCAATTGTGCCAGCCGTCGCTCTGGCGGTGGAAACCAGCCGCGGCGAAGGCCATGGCGTCGTCCTCATCGCTCAGCGCGAAGGGATCTTCGGGCGGCGGCCCCAGCGCATTGGCGGGCAAAGCCATCAGCAGCAGAGCCATGCCGGTGAGCGCCACGGAAGCTGCGCGGATCATTGCGGACTGGCCGCAGGCGGGGCGCAGCGCGCCACTTCGCCGGCCTCGCAGGCGGCGGCATCGGCCTTCCATCTGGCCATTGCCGCATCATATTCCTGCTGCCGCCGCGCCACTTCGGCATCATAAGCGGCCTTTGCCTCGGCCTGGCTGTCGGCGATTTCCCGCAGCTTGCGCTGATATTCGGCCTGATTCTCGGCATTGCCCTGCAGCTGTTCGGCCGCGAATTGGGCCTGCTGCTCGTTCAGCAATTTGCGCGCCGCCTCTACACCGGCCTCGGACGAGGCAGGTGCATCTGGAGATGCGGAGGTGGCGCCCTGCGCCGCCGGCTCGCCCTGCGCGGCCAGCGGCCCAGCCGCAAGCGCCAGCAGCAGACCACCGGCGAAGGCCGGGGCCAGCATCAAGCCCAGCATCAAGCGGCGTGGGGAAGTTGCAGGACCTATCATGACCGACTCTCCTTGATCTTCGCAGCACCCTTCGCATGGCAGATTGCAAAGGGCAGCACCGATTTTCAAGGCCAACGCATGAAAGGCACATAATATCCACTCAAGGCAAAAGGATTACGATGGTGAATTCACCGTCCGGCTCTTGCGCAACGCTGATCATCTTGCCTTCCAGCGATTGGGCCCAGGCACGATAATGTTCAATTCTTTCAGCGGGGACGTCGGTAATGATGATCCGTTCTCCATGCTTGTCTGCCATATTCGCCTCCTTGGCTATTGCAGGGCCCGTTTTGCGTCAGCGTCAGTCTCGAGTTTGCGGGCTTCGGCCAGCAGCTGCATGCGTGCGCTTTCTGGCCCCGCACTCAGCAGGCCCAGCAATTCACTGCTGGTTTGCCCCAGATGGGCAGCCTGCATCGCGCGCTTGAGCAAATCCATTCTGCGCCCCAACTCGGATGGAGCCAGATCAGGATTTCGCATATTGCGCCAGGATTTGTTCGCCGGCGCCCTTGGTGAAAGAGAATTTTTGCGAGATGTACAAATCGTCCGCCTGGGCGCGCAGGAAGAGTATATTCAGGCAGGTATCGACAATTTTCGTCTTCGAATCGGCGTTGAGCGCATAGATGCCCACTTGATCCGGCTCTGAAAGTGCCGCGATGCAGAACATCAGGGGTTCGTCAATCACGGCGGCCTTGCTGATCGCAACAACGGATTCGGCGACCGCCGAAAGATTGGCGGTGCTGATATCGGCATAGGTAATACCGCCAGTCGAATTTGTGCCGGACAGCGTGCCACCAGAGGCTGAATCGCCAAGCATGCCAGCTTGCGTCGCGGCATTTTCGAGCTCGCCCAGCGCGGCGCTTTCCTTCTCCTTGGCGGTATCGACTGCGGCGGTCAGCTCGCCGCATTTGGTTTCGTCCTCACAGGCACCGCCCTCTTTCTTGGCTTCTTTCAGGGTCGCTTCGGCTGCAATTCGCGTGGATTTGGCGGAATCGAACCGCTCACGATAGGTGCGCACCAGCGCCGCGCCTTCGGCGTTGGACGATGCGCTGGCATTGGTGCCCGGGCCCATGATGACAGTCGCCGGAGGACGCACCGCACCCGTTAATTGCTCAATCGCAAGGATCGAAATCATGGCCCGCTGATCGCGGGCGGCCTGCACGATGAACTGGGTTCGGCTCATTGCCCCCGAAGCAAAGCGCTCGCAGGTGCGATAAAAGGATTCCCGGATCAGGTTCAGCGATTGTGTGCGCTGGATCGTCGCGGCGGTTTCAGCCATCGAAAACCCGCCCTGGGCAGATGGGCTTGAAGACAGGTCCACTTTCATGGAGCCGCTGCTCGCCAGAGCGCTGAACACATCTGGCGCCGCTTCGGCGCAAATTCGCCATTTTACGAAGTTTGCTTCACCGCCCGTCCCGGACGGTTCGAATTCAGGATTGAGATAAAGATGCCGCTGTTTGGCATCGACGGTGATGACCTCGCCTTCTTTCTCTTTCGGAAAGTTCGCGTGGTGGCTGATGCTGTTCATCTCTGCGCAGCCGCTCAGAGCAAGTGTGATTGCAAGAATCACCGCCAAAGTGTGTCCTGGTTTCATGCCTTTGGTGCCCCCGCTTCCGCTAAGTCGAGCAAGGCCCCCGCAACCTTGCCTCAAACAGCAGCACCCCCACGATCCCAGCGACCCACCGCTTCGCCAAGCGGGGTTGGGTCGGAAATGGAGTTATTAGCCGGTCATCGATCGGCCTCTTGACCCGCGCGAACATTTAAGGAACAAACGCCCAGCAAGGGCCTCCGTTCGGGTGCCTGCTGGACTCTCGCCGCTCAAGACCCCACATCGCCCATAATGTCACTCACCACCATTTCCGTCCGCGGTGCCCGCGAGCATAATCTCAAGGGCATCGACATCGACCTGCCGCGCGATCGGCTGATTGTGATCACCGGCCTGTCGGGCTCGGGGAAGAGCAGTCTGGCGTTCGATACGATCTATGCCGAAGGCCAGCGGCGCTATGTGGAATCGCTCAGCGCCTATGCGCGGCAGTTCCTCGAAATGATGCAGAAGCCCGATGTCGAGCATATTGACGGGCTCAGCCCCGCGATCTCGATCGAGCAGAAGACCACCAGCCGCAATCCGCGCTCGACCGTCGCCACCGTCACCGAGATTTACGACTATATGCGGCTGCTGTGGGCGCGGGTGGGGGTGCCCTATTCGCCCGCCACCGGCCTGCCGATCAGCGCGCAGACGGTCAGCCAGATGGTCGACCGGGTGATGACCCTGCCGGAAGGTACGCGGGCCTATCTGCTCGCCCCGGTGGTCCGCGCCCGCAAGGGGGAATATCGCCGCGAACTGGCCGAATGGCAGAAGGCCGGCTTCACCCGCGTGCGGATCGATGGCGAGCTGTATGAGATCGAAGATGCCCCGGGGCTCGACAAGAAATACAAGCATGACATCGAAGTGGTGGTCGATCGGCTGGCGGTGAAGGATGGCATCCAGACCCGGCTGGCGGATTCCTTCGAACAGGCGCTCAAGCTGGCCGAAGGGCTGGCCTATGTCGATCTGGCGGATGGCCCTGTGCCGGGCCGCGAGGAAGAGGAATCCGGCGGCGCGATGAAAGGCGCCGGCCTGCCGCCAAATCGGATCGTTTTTTCGGAAAAATTCGCCTGCCCGGTGTCTGGCTTCACACTCGAGGCGATCGAGCCGAGATTGTTCAGCTTCAACGCGCCGCAGGGCGCCTGCCCGGCCTGCGACGGGCTGGGCGAAAAGCTGCTGTTCGATCCGCAACTGGTGGTGCCGAACGAGGCGCTCAGCCTCAAGAAAGGCGCGGTGGTGCCCTGGGCGAAGAGCAATCCGCCGTCGCCTTATTACATGCAGGTGCTCGGCAGCCTCGCCAAGGCCTATGATTTCGATCTCGAGACCCCGTGGAACGCGCTCGAGCCCGATCAGCGTTCGATCATTCTTCACGGCACCGGCGGGATGCCGGTGGAGCTGACCTTCAAGGACGGGCGCAAGAGCTATACCGTTACCAAGCCCTTCGAGGGGGTGATCGGCAATCTCAACCGGCGCTTGCAGCAGACCGACAGCGCCTGGATGCGCGAAGAACTGGGCAAGTTCCAAACCGCGCAACCATGCGAGACCTGCGGCGGCAAGCGGCTCAACGAGAAGGCGTTGAGCGTCAAGATCGCGGGCGAGGATATCGCCGGGCCGGTGCGGCTTTCGGTGTCCGATGCGGTGGAATGGTTCGCCAATCTCCACCACCAGCTGACCGCGCAGCAGAACCAGATCGCCAGGGCGATCCTGAAGGAAATCAACGAACGGCTCGGCTTCCTCAACAATGTCGGGCTCGATTATCTCAATCTCGATCGCACCTCGGGCACGCTGAGTGGCGGGGAAAGCCAGCGCATCCGCCTCGCCAGCCAGATCGGCAGCGGGCTGTCTGGCGTGCTTTATGTGCTGGATGAACCCTCGATCGGCCTGCATCAGCGCGACAATGACCGGCTGCTGGAAACGCTCAAGCGGCTGCGCGATCTCGGCAATACGGTGATCGTGGTCGAACATGATGAGGATGCGATCCGCGCGGCCGATCATGTGGTCGATCTCGGCCCGGGCGCCGGGGTTCATGGCGGGGAAGTGGTGGCCGAAGGCTCGCTTGAGGATATCCTCAAGAGCACAAGGAGCCTCACCGCCGCCTATCTCAACGGCACCCGCAGCATCGAAATCCCGGCCAAGCGCCGCAAGGGCAATGGGCACAAGCTCACCGTGCATGGCGCGCGGGCGAATAATCTGCGCAATGTCACCGCCAGCATCCCGCTCGGCACCTTCACCTGCATCACCGGCGTTTCGGGCAGCGGCAAAAGCAGCTTCACGATCGACACGCTGCATGCCGGGGCGGCGCGCGCGCTGAACGGCGCCAGGGTGATCGCCGGGCCGCATGACAAGATTACCGGGCTCGAATTTTGCGACAAGGTGATCGAGATCGACCAGAGCCCGATCGGTCGCACCCCGCGTTCAAACCCCGCCACCTATACCGGTGCCTTTACCCAGATCCGTGACTGGTTTGCCGGCCTGCCGGAAAGCCAGGCGCGCGGTTACAAAGCGGGCCGCTTCAGCTTCAACGTCAAGGGCGGTCGCTGCGAGAAATGCCAGGGTGACGGGCTGATCAAGATCGAGATGCATTTCCTGCCCGATGTCTATGTCACCTGCGAGGAATGCCACGGGCGGCGCTATAATCGCGAAACGCTGGAGGTGAAGTTCAAGGGGCTGAGCATCGCGGACGTGCTGGACATGACGATCGAAGATGCGGAAACCTTCTTCAAGGCCGTGCCCCCGATCCGTGACAAGATGCATATGCTCAACGAAGTCGGACTGGGCTATGTCAAGGTCGGCCAGCAGGCGACCACGCTCAGCGGCGGCGAGGCGCAGCGGGTCAAGCTCGCCAAGGAGCTCAGCCGGCGCTCCACCGGGCAGACGCTCTATATTCTCGACGAGCCAACCACCGGCCTGCATTTCGAGGATGTGCGCAAGCTGCTCGAAGTGCTGCAGCGGCTGGTCGATCAGGGCAACAGCGTGGTGGTGATCGAGCATAATCTCGATGTGATCAAGGTGGCCGACTGGATCCTCGATCTGGGGCCGGAAGGCGGGGTGCGCGGGGGCGAGTTGGTTGCAGAAGGTACGCCCGAACAGGTCGCCGCCAATCCGCGCAGCTATACCGGCGGCTATCTCAAGCCCATGCTTGGCAGGTAGCGCGCGCGGAACCTTGCGGCGCGGCGATAGTTAAGTCACTGTAGGCCGGCGCTGCGCCTTCCCCCCTTGGGCGCGCCGGCCTCAACTTCCCGGAGACGCTGCCATGATCGATCCCGCACAGATCCATTCAACCATCATGCCCGCTCGCAAGGCATTGCCTGTCGCTCTATTGGCGGCGATGCTGGCCATGGGCGGCTGCGTTTCGGCACAGGTCGGGGCCGATACCAAACATGCCCAGGCCTATGCCGGCAAGCCGATCGCCGCGCTGCTGGATGGCAAGCAGGAAGTTCCGCCGGGCGACCCTGACGGATCGGGCGAATTCACGATGTGGATCGATCTGGACAATAGCAAGGCCTGCTATGCACTCGGCGTGGCCGATATCGCGACGCCCAGCGCGGCGCATATCCACAAGGGTGCAGCGGGTGCCGGTGGCCCTCCGGTCGTGCCGCTTGAAGCGCCGACCTATATGCACAGCCAGGCCTGCATTCCGATCGACCCGGCTCTCGGTGCCGATCTGCTCGCGCATCCCAAGGACTATTATGTCAACGTCCATAATGCGGAGTTTCCCGGCGGGGCCGTGCGGGGGCAGCTGGGGAAGGGATAATGCCCTGAGCCCAAATTCGGGCCTGGGCTGAATTCGCGGTGCTTCAGCCGTTGATCAGCGCGATGCTCACCTGGCCGCTGCCGGGGCCGATCAGGCCCAGTTGATCGGCGGCGGCGCGGCTGACGTCGATCAGGCGATTGCGCGAGAAGGGCCCACGATCATTGATCCGCACCACGACGCTTCGGCCGGTCTTGGTATTGGTCACGCGCACCATGCTGCCGAAGGGGAGCGAGCGATGCGCGGCGGTGAGATCCTGCGGATCGAATTTTTCGCCGCTGGCGGTGCGGCGACCCGTAAATTCGCGGCCATACCAGCTGGCGGTGCCGGTGCCGATCGGCTCCAGCGTGCCCTCGTCGGCCGGCTGTGCTTCATCCGCCTGCGGCTGCGGAGCGGTGTCGAAAGGCGCAAATTGTGCATCGAAGCTGGCGGATTGGGCTGCGTCCTGCACCCCGACGGGCACCAGGATCGGCGCGCTTTCGGCGTGCAGCGGAGTGCTGGCGGCAGCGGCGGCGGCGAACAGCAGTGCAGCGCCTGCCAATGCCGCGCGGCGCGCGGAGCCCGGGCGGTGTGCGAGGCCAGCCAAAAGCGGAGCCGTGCGGAAGGTGGGTGTGCTCGTCATCGGAAGCGGGCGCATAGCCGAACTCGGCAGGCGAAACATGAACGGCCATCAACTCGCCGATGCTCAGGCTCGCTTGGTCGCCATTTGTGCCTTATATTACGATGAGCCGAAGTTTCTATCCACCGGGGGCGGGGCGAAAATGGCATTTCCGGCACCCGATTTGGGCATCGGGCAGGGGAGGGCGATCCCGAGTCCCGCCCGGAATCCCGCCAGCTGGATGGTCCGGCAGGCCGGTTTCAGCTTCGCCCTCGCAAACTGACGCCCCATAGCAAATAAGGCCGGCATCGCTGCCGACCTTACTCGCACCGGATACGGTCACCGGCGTTTCACCACCCCGAAAGGGGGCTCTGTCGCACGGCGCTCGCGCCGGCATCCGGTCCCGTCAGGCGGTTGGTCGGGTGCAAGCACCTCTCCTTCCGGCCTGGCGGTTCCGCGGACGGATCCTCCGTGGGGGCCCTGTGCGTCCGGGGCGTGCGGGCCGAAGCCTTTGCGTTCCCTTTCGAACCGAGCCGGATTTACCGGCCATCCGGCAACGTGCCCCTCGCGTCTCTTTCACCTGCCACGCATCAATCTTGCGATTGTCGCGATTATGCCTGCTTCCAAGCCGCGTGGCTTTCGCCGCCGCGTCGAAACTTTCCGGGCTTTCCTGCTTCGTTCGTGCCTTGCGGCCTTCCCGATCTCGGTCCGTCTTTCCGGTCTCGATGATTGGAAGCTGCGCCTGCGCGGTGAGTCGTTCAAGCTGCGCAAGCCCGACTTATCCACTTTTTGCGTTTTTAGCGGTGGACAAGTGTGGATAACTCGCTCTGCCATGTTGCGGATGCGAGAAAAGCCTGCTTAACGGCGCGGTTCCGCTGCGTTGCAGCAGAATTTCCCGCTCAGTTCAGCTTACCGGCAGTTCAGCTTACCGGTCCCTGGCCGCCTGGTCGCGTTTGGCGAGCAGCTTGAGCCGCAGCGCATTGAGCTTGATGAAGCCTTCGGCATCCTTCTGGTCATAAGCGCCGGCGTCGTCCTCGAATGTGACGTGGCGTTCCGAATAGAGGCTGTCGGGGCTCTTGCGCCCGACCACGCTGGCCATGCCTTTGTAAAGCTTGAGCCGCACCGTGCCTGAAACCCGCGCCTGCGAATGGTCGATCGCCGCCTGCAGCATCTCTCGCTCGGGGCTGAACCAGAAGCCGTTATAGATCAGCTCGGCATATTTGGGCATCAGCTCGTCCTTGAGATGCGCCGCCCCCCGGTCGAGCGTGATCTGTTCGATCCCGCGATGCGCCCGGGCATAGATTTCGCCGCCCGGGGTTTCATACATCCCGCGGCTCTTCATGCCGACGAAGCGGTTCTCGACCAGATCGAGCCGGCCGATGCCATGCTTGCGGCCCAGCGTGTTGAGCTGGGTCAGCAGGGTGGCCGGGCTCATCGCTTCGCCATTCAGCGCAGTGCCATCGCCCTTGTCAAAATCGATGGTGATATATTCCGGCGTGTCGGGCGCATCCTCGGGGTCGACCGTGCGCGAATAGACATAGTCCGGGGTCTCTTCCCACGGATCTTCCAGCACCTTGCCCTCTGACGAGGTGTGCAGAAGATTGGCGTCGGTCGAGAACGGGCTTTCGCCGCGCTTGTCCTTCGGCACCGGGATCTGGTGCTGTTCGGCCCAGGCGATCAGCGCGGTGCGGCTGGTGAGATCCCATTCGCGCCATGGGGCGATCACGCGGATGTCGGGTGCCAACGCATAGGCCGACAGTTCGAAGCGCACCTGATCATTGCCCTTGCCGGTGGCGCCATGGGCGATCGCATCGGCGCCGGTTTCGCGCGCGATCTCGATCAGCCGCTTGGAAATCAGCGGGCGGGCGATGCTGGTGCCGAGCAGATAGTCACCCTCATAGCGGGCATTGGCGCGCATCATCGGGAACACGAAATCGCGCACGAATTCTTCGCGCAGATCGTCGATATAGATATGCTCATCCGGCACGCCCATCAGCTTGGCCTTGGCGCGCGCGGGTTCGAGCTCTTCCCCCTGGCCGAGATCGGCGGTGAAGGTCACCACTTCGCAGCCATAGGTCACCTGCAGCCATTTGAGGATCACGCTGGTGTCGAGGCCGCCCGAATAGGCGAGGACGACCTTCTTGATATCGGACATTATCGGGCTCCGCTGACTTGCCGGGCGCGCCTAACAGTTGAGGCGTGGCATCGCAATTGTTCAATCGGGCCGGGGGTTGGAGCCGATCGATCGCAGCAGCGCGGGAAAGGCGCTGGCCAGCGCGCCTGCCCGGAAGGCATAGCTCGCCAGAAAGGCGATCCACAGGCCCAGTGCTGCAAATGGCCGCAGCGCAAAATCGCTGGCGATATAGAGCGCGCTGGCGATCACCGCTGCATTGCGCAGCGCCTTGCCCCGGGTCGCGCCGATAAAGATCCCGTCAAGCAGCCAGCTCGGCGCGCCGATCAGCGGCACTATGGCGGCAAAGCCGAGGAATTCGCGCGCGGCCTGGCGCACGGCGGGATCGGTCGTGATCGCATCGATCGCAAGATCGCCGGCGAACCAGAACAACGCGGATAGCGCCGCGCCCATGACCAGCGAGAATTCTCCCGTCAGCCTGATCGCGCGCAGGAATTGCACCCGCGAGCCCGCGCCAATCGCATGTCCGATACGGGATTCGGCGGTGAAGGCGAAGGCGTCGAGCACGAAGGCCGCGATATTGACGAATTGCATCAGCACGTGATTGGCCGCGAGCGTCACTGCGCCGAGCCGCGCACCGGCATTGGTGAACCAGGTAAACAGGGCGAGCAGCGCAATGGTCCGGATCATCAGGTCGCGATTGACCTGGAACAGCCGGCGCAGCGCGGCAGGCTCGATCAGCCGCGCGATCCCGGTTCTGCGAAAGAGCGCGAACGGGCCTGCTCCGGCGACCCTTGCGGCGATCATCACGCCGGTTGCACAGGCGATCCACTCGGCCCCCGCGGTGCCGAGCCCCACGCCGCGCGCGCCCATGCCGAATTTCCACACCAGCAGCAGGTCGAGCGCGATATTGGCAAGGTTCATCACGATCTGCAGCGCCAGCGCGGCGCGGGTCCGGCCTAGCCCGATCAGCCAGCCATTGATGGCGAACACCGCCAGCGCCGCCGGCGCGCCGATGAAGCGCGCGGAGACATAGGCATTCGCCTGCGCCCTAACCGCATCGCCGCCCGCCATCACCGAGAAAGCGAGCTGCGTGAGTGGGTATTGCAGCGCCACAATGGCGAGGCCGATCGCGCCGCCGATGGCGATCCCGCGCAGCAACAGGGCATCGACTTCCTCGCGGCGGCCCGCGCCGTCTGCCTGGGCGGTCAGGCCGCTCAACCCCATGCGCAGGAAGCCGAAGCTCCAGAAGATCAGATTGATGATTGTCGCACCCAGTGCCACGCCCGCCAGAGCTGCGGCATTGCCGGTCCGCCCGATGACGATGGTGTCGGCTATTCCGACCAGCGGCACCGCCGCCTGGCCGAGCATGATCGGCCAGGCCTGGGCGAAGATCGCAGCGCGGGTAAGCGGCGTCGGGCGGTCAGCAGGCGGCATCGCGGGCCAATGGCGGCGCGGCCAGGCCTGCGCAAGGTGCTTGTGCGCGGCGGACTATTCGGCGGCCTCGGCCTGCGGTGCCAGATGCCATTCGGGCGCAACGTCGAGCGCCATCAGCCGTGCGGCCTCTTCGGCGATGAAATCGCGGGTCATCGGCAAGGCCTCGCGCTGCTTGGTCGAGACCAAATGAAAATTGACCAGCCCGCCATTGCGGAAGCTCTGTTCGGCCCCGGCAAGATAGAACTGCCACATGCGGAACATCCGCGCATCGTAAAGCTCTGTGATCTCGGCCTCATGCTGGCAGGTGCGGCGATACCATTCGGCAAGGGTGAGGGCATAGTGATAGCGCAGCACCTCCACATCGCCCACTTCCCAGCGGGTGGATTCCATCGCGCTGACAAGTTCGCTCATCGCGGGGATATAGCCGCCGGGGAAGATATATTTGCGGGTCCATTTATCGGTCTTGCCGGGGCCGCGTGCGCGCCCGATCGTATGGGTCAGCATGATCCCGTCATCCGCCAGCAGCTCGCGCGTTTTGGCGAAATATTCGCGGTAATGCAGCGCGCCGACATGTTCGATCATGCCCACGCTGGTGATGCGGTCAAAACTTTCGGACACATCGCGATAATCGCGTAGTTCGAAGCGGACCTTGTCCGCCACGCCTGCTGCTGCAGCCTGTTCGCGCGCAAAGGCAACCTGATCGGGCGCGAGGCTGACGCCGAGCACTTCGCAGCCGTAATGACGATTGAGATAGAGCGCCAACCCGCCCCAGCCGCAGCCGATATCCAGCACCCGCTTGCCCTGGCTCTTGCCCGGTTCGAGCCGCAGTTTGGCCGCAATCAGCGCGAGCTTGTCGAGCTGGGCGCGTTCCAGCGTATTCGCCGGATCGCGAAAATAGGCCATGGTGTAGAAGCGCCCCCGGTCGAGGAACAGCTCGTAAAAGCGCCGGGTCAGATCATAGTGATGGGTGACATTGCGGCTGGCCTTGGTCCGCAGATTGATCCCGTCGAGCGTGGCCGCAAAATTGTCGACCGCGCGGCGCACCGGGCTGGGGGCCGAGAGCCCGCCGCTGCGGCTGGCGTTTTTGGTGACCATCAGCACCATGTCGCGGATATCATGCGGCGGTTCGACCACCAGCCGCCCGTCCATATAGGCCTCGCCCGCGCCGACAGCCGGATCCTTGGCGATATGCCAGGCCGCACCCTTGTCGGTCAGGCGGATGCACAGCGGATCCGCAGCGGGATCGCCAAAGGAATATTTGCGCCCGTCATGATCGGTGATCACCAACCGGCCTTCGCGGATCACGCGGCGGAGCATCTTTTCTAGCAGCCACATCGGCTTGTATTCCTCGTAAAAATCCCTGCTGCGCCCATCACAATGGAATCACGCGCGGCCCGCTGTCAATCGGCCTGCGCATCGCCGCCGCGCTGGACCTAGATGCCGGCGTACCACTGATAGCCGGTGCGATCTTCCCAATAGCCGCCATGGCCGCCGCCAATGCCATCCAGGCTGGCCACCGCTTCGATCCCGGTGAGGAATTTGGCATGCTTGTAGCCCAGCTGCCGCTCGATCCGCATCCTCAGCGGCGCGCCGTTCTTGACCGGCAGCGGCGCACCATTCAGCGCATGGGCCACGATCGTCTGGGGGTGAAAGGCATCGATCAGATCGATGCTCTCATAATAATTGGCGCCGTTCAGCGTATCGGCGCAGCGAAACAGGATGAAGCGCGCCTCCGGTGTCAGGGCGGCCATGGTCAGAATATGCCCCAGCTGCGGCCCGGTCCATTGGCCAATCGCGCTCCAGCCTTCCACACAATCATGGCGGGTGATCTGGGTGCGCTGGGGCAGGGCCCTGAGATCGGCGAGCGAGAGCGAGAGATTGTTCTGCACCAGCCCGGTAACGCTGAGCTTCCAATCGGCGAAACCCGCGGCGCTGTGCGCGCGATATTCCGCGCTATCGGGATCGATCGAACCATTGCCGCGAAAATCGGGCGAGATATCCGCCGGCGAAAATTCGCGCGCCAGCGATTTACGCCGCCCGAGCAGATCATGCAGCCCCTTGTTCCAGCCATTGGCCGAGCCGAGCAGTGCGCCGACCGGGCCGCTATCGCCGAGTTTCGAACAGCCTGCCGCAAACAGTGCGGCCGCCCCGGCGAGAACCCCCCTGCGTTTCATTGCGCTGCCTCCGGCATTTTGCCCCCGGTAATCATGTCGCGCAGCTGGCCCAGCGGGCCGGACAGCACCACCAGCACCAGATGCAGCCCTAGGAAGCCGATCAACCCCCAGGCGCACAGGAAATGCAGCGATCGTGCGCTCTGCCGCCCGCCGAAGATGTCGATCAGCCACGGCCAATTGGCGTCCATTCCCGGGCTCATCGCCAACCCGGTGACAATCATCAGCGGCAACAGCAGGAAGATCACGACGCCATAGGCGAGCTTCTGGAGGAAATTGAACTTCGCACCGTGATGCTCAAAATCGAGCTTGAGATGCTGGATGATGTCGGCCCTGATCGCGCTCCAGCGCCATTCGCTGCGGCGGGTTACCAGATCGCGGATGAAATGGCGGTTGACCAGCGAGACCAGCATGAACAGCAGCAGGCCGAAGGCGAAGGGCCAGGCGAACAGAAAATGCCACAGCCGCGCCTCGGCCAGGCTGTAATGGCCGGGAATGGTCATCCAGGTCGGGAACCGGATCAGGTGCAGCCAGGCGTCAGCACTGTCGAAGCCCGCCTGGCCCCAATAGAGCCGGGGGTGGGCGTTGGAGATATTCAGCCCCGACATGAACAGCACGATCAGGCTGATCGCGTTGAGCCAGTGCCACAGCCGGGTCGTCAGCGCATGTTTGGTCATCACGCTCTCTCCTCGCGCGCAAGATACAGCACATCGCGTGGCTGGGAAAGCAGATGCTGGCCGGAATCGACGAACAAGGTGCTGCCGCTCGCAAGCCATCCGGCGGCCAGAAACCACGCCGCATCGGCGACTTCACTTGCCGATGTGCGGCGCTTGAGCAGGTTCATCACATGCGATGTCTCGGCTTCCTGCGGGGATTGGTCATAGCTGGGCAGGATCGCGCCGGGGGCGAGGGCATAGATGCGATCCTCTGGGCTGCGGGCCGCCATGCCCAACATCGGAATGGTTGCCGCCAGCGCGTGTTTGCTCATGGTGTAGGAGAAGAAATCCGGGTTGGGATTGGCCAGCTTCTGATCGGTCAGTGAAATCACCCGTCGCCCGCCTTGCGCGCGGGCGCGGGCGAGGAAGGCCTGCGCGATGCGGGCGGGTGTTTCGGAGTTGATCTGCATGATCCGCGCATGAGCGGCCGGGTGCGAGAGCCCCGCGCCGCCATCCTCGAACACCGAGGCGGAATTGACCAGCACGCGCCAGTTGTCGAGCCGCGCGGCAAGTTCTTCGACCATCGCCACCGCTGCGGCTGGATCGGACAGATCGCAGTGGACCGTTTCAGCCGAGGGCAGGCCTGCCGCAAGCGCTTCTGCCTCGCTGCGCGAGCGGCCATAATGAATGATGCAGTGCCAGCCCTCGTCGGAAAAACGCCGCAGGATCGCCGCGCCAATCCGCTTCGCGCCGCCAGTGACGAGGACGGTGGGGCGGCTCATATGGCGGGGTAGAGGCCGGGATATTGCATGCCGGCACTTGAGCATATTCCCGCGCACTATGAAAGGCAGGCGTCGCTCGGCTCTTATCGCAGGGGAGTGTTATCCCGCCAGCTTGCTCGCCCGGTCGCGCCACTCCTGCGACAGCGCCCGCAGCACCGCCAGTTCGGCGAGCTCTGCCTTGTCCGCGCCCTTCCAGTAGAGCAGGCGAAACACCCGGGCGACGCTCCAATCGGTATGGCCCGGCGCCTCCAGCGCGAATTTGTCGCCCTGCGCCACCATGCCCTGTTCGATCACCCGGTAATACCAGCCGCAGCGCACGGTTTCGATCACCCGCGCGGTGATGCCCTTGCGGGCGAATTTGTGATCGATCTTCCAGCACGGCTGGCGGCCCTGGCTCACTTCGACCAGCGCGCTGCCAAGGCGGAAGCGGTCGCCGATATGGACCGAATCCTCCGTGAAGCCATCGAGGCTGATATTCTCGCCAAAGGCGCCGGGGGCATCGAGCAGTGGATGCCCGCCCAGTTCCATCGACCAGCTCTCATAATGATCATGCGGATAGTGGTGCACGGCCATGTCCAGCCCGCCGTGGTGAACCCGGTCGGCCTGCTCGTCACCCGCAAGGCCGAGCGGGCCGATCGCGACCGGGCCTAACACGGGGTGTTTGGCGATCGCGCTCTGGTCCTCGCCGCGAAAGGGCCGGGCCTTGCCGGTCAGCACTGCTTCGATCCGATATGCCAAGACTGCCCCCGCTGGTGTCGGATCTGTCATTGCGCGTTTCTTGTCGCAGATCAATTCGCCCGGGACAGGATCGGCTAGATTGTTGAAATATCAACAAGCCGGAGGATTGCCATGGCTCACTTTCCCGAAACGCCCGGATTTACGGGTGTATTGCGGCCTGTCCGCCTTGAAGGGGATATTCTCGACCTCGAAGTGGAGGGGGAGATTCCCTCCAGCATGAACGGAAGTTTCCATCGGGTGCATCCCGATGCGCAGTTCCCGCCGAAATTCGAGGATGATCAGTTCTTCAATGGCGACGGGCTGATCAGCCTGTTCCGCATCCATGACGGCAAGGTCGATTTCCGGCAGCGCTATGCCCAGACCGACAAGTGGAAGGCCGAGCGCAAGGCCGGCAAGGCGCTGTTCGGTGCCTATCGCAATCCGCTGACGGACGATGAGAGCGTCAAGGGCATGATCCGCGGCACCGCCAACACCAATGTCATGGTCCATGCCGGCAAGCTCTATGCGATGAAGGAGGACAGCCCCTGCCTCGCGATGGACCCGCTGACGCTGGAAACCGAGGGCTACACCGATTTCGGCGGCAAGATCAAAAACCAGACCTTTTCCGGCCATGGCAAGATCGATCCGGTGTCAGGCAATTTCTGCAATTTCGGCTATGCCGCCACCGGCCTGCTGACCACCGACTGCAGCTATTTCGAGATCGACCCGCAGGGCGAGGTGCTGTTCGAGACCTTCTTCGAAGTGCCCTATTATTGCATGATGCATGATTTCGGGCTGACGCAGGATTATGCGATCTTCCACATCGTGCCGATCACATCGAACTGGGACCGGCTGAAGGCCGGCAAGCCGCATTTCGGATTCGACAAGACCCTGCCGGTGTGGCTGGGGATTCTGCCGCGCGGCGGTTCTGGCAAGGATATGCGCTGGTTCAAGGCGCCCAAGACGATCTTCGCCAGCCATGTGATGAACGCCTTCCAGGATGGCAGCCGGATCCATTTCGACATTCCGCAGGCCGAAGGGAACAGCTTCCCCTTCTTCCCCGACATCCATGATGACAGCTTCGATCCGGTGGCGGGCCTGCCCTATCTGCATCGCTGGACGGTTGACCTTGGTTCGAACAGCGAGGAGTTCACGGCGGTCGAGAAGCTGTCTGACTGGATCGACGAATTTCCCCGGATCGATGAACGCTACGTCGGCCAGCCCTATCGCCACGGCTGGGGCCTGGTGATGGACCCGACCCTGCCGATGGATTTCATGCGCGGGCGCGCATCGGGCTTCAAGATGAACAAGATCGGGCATTGGGATCACGCCACGGGCAAGCAGGATTGCTGGTGGGCCGGCTCCGAATCCATCGTGCAGGAGCCGTGCTTCGTGCCGCGTTCGCCCGACAGTCCGGAAGGCGATGGCTATATCATCGCCCTGGTCGACAATCTGATGACCAATTATTCGGATCTCGTCGTGCTCGATGCGCTGCGGCTGGAAGAAGGGCCGATCGGGCGCGCCAAGCTGCCAATTCGCCTGCGCTCGGGCCTGCATGGCAATTGGGCGGACGCTTCCAAACTGCCGCATTGATCGCTCTGGACGGCAGCGTCCCGGGCCTGCGCTCGGCCCGGGACGTGCCTGCGATCCGGCTGTTCAGCCTAATTTAGCGGCAGCGGGCCTCGCCGCGGTCGATTTCGCGGCCCAGCAACCCACCGGCGACCGCGCCCAGCACCGTGCCGACTGTGCGGTCACCGCGGGTGTCGATTGCGCGGCCCACCAGCGCGCCGCCAGCAGCGCCGATGATCAGCCCGGTCGTGCCATTGCTGCGTTTGCAGTAATAGCGGCCATCCTTGCCGCGCCAGATCTTGTCCCTGCGGGTAACCCGGCGCGGTTCGTAATAGCGGCCATGTGAATCATACACGGCGTGCCCATGATGGCCCTTGTCGCTGGCGTGCTGGTAATAGCCATGAGCGGGGGCCCAGCTTGGCGGATTGGCCAGGGCCGGGACGGCGGGGAGCGCCAGTCCAATGGCGCCGAGAGCGATCATCATCGATTTCATGATACGAACCTTTCATGTCGTTCACTGCTACAAGCTGATAACCGTCAATTTCGTTCATCGTTCCACAACGTTGGATGAACAGATCGTTGGAATCGGGAATAGCCGACGAATGGAGGATTCCATGGGCCGAGATGCACCGGCGTGTGCGTCGAGGCGGGAATCTTCACTGCAGGGGAAGCTTGCCTTGCCGCGCTTCCGCTCCCAAACATCGGGCAATATTTGGCGAAAGGCGATGGCAGGATGAAGCTCGATCTGATCGACGTCTTTGGCGCTGGTCCGCTACGCGGCAATCCGCTGGCCGTGGTCCATGGGGCGGAGGCGTTGAGCGATGCGCAGATGCTCTCGCTTACGCAATGGCTCGGCTTTTCGGAGACGGCTTTCCTCCTGCCGCCGAGCGATCCCGCAGCCGATTACCGGGTGCGGATATTCTATCCGGCGGGCGAACTGCGCTTTGCCGGGCATCCCACATTGGGCAGCTGCCACGCCTGGCTTGAGGCTGGGGGCAATCCGCGCGGCGAGGGCCGGATCGTCCAGCAATGCGGCGCAGGGCTTGTCAGCATTCGCCAAAGCAATTCCCTGCTCGCCTTCGAGGCCCCGGAAATGGTGAAGCAGGGGCCATTGAGCCCCGCTGAACGCGCCGAGGCGATCCGCATCGCCGGGATCCGCGAAGATCGGGTAGTCGAGGCATTCCATGCTGACAATGGCCCGCAATGGCAGGTCTTGCGGCTCGCCACGCTGGACGATCTGCTGGCCGCGCGCCCGCTGCCGAGCGCTCCGGCAGGAACCGATATCGGGCTGGTCGCGCCGCATCCGGCGGGCTCGGAACGCGATTGGGAAGTGCGCGCCTTCTTCACCGATCAGCATGGGCAGATCAAGGAAGACCCGGTTACCGGGAGCCTCAACGCGGGGATCGCGATCCATTTGTTCGCGCGGGGCCTCGTGCAGGGCCATTATCTGGCCGGGCAGGGCCAACAGATCGGTGCCGATGGATGGATCGATTGCACCTGTGAGGCCGATGGTTCGGTCTGGATCGGCGGGCGCACCGCCACGATTGCTCGTGGCGGCGGCCTGCCGCTGCTTGCCTGAGCCGGATCAGAGCTTGGCGATCTCTTCCCTGGCGGCGGCGATGGCTGTAGCGCGGGCTTCCGGCCCGAAGCCGATCTTTTCCGCGCGGATGAATTCAACCTCGGGGATGCCGATGAAGCCGAAGAAATCCCTCAGCAGAGTTTCCTGATGTTCAACCGGTCCGCCGATTTCATAGGCGCCACCGCGCGATGAAGCGATGATCACCCTGCGTCCGCCGGCGAGCCCCTCTGGCCCCTTTTCGGAATAGCCGAAGGTCACGCCGGGTACGCCCAGCCGGTCAATCCACGACTTGAGTGCGCTGGGGATGGTGAAATTATACATCGGCGCGCCGATCACCACGATATCGGAGGCGAGGAACTGGTCGAGCACCGCGCGCTCGCCCGGGAAGGCGGCCTTCATATCCTCGCTGTGCTGATCCTGCGGCAGGCGGATGGCGCCGGTCGTGACATGATCCAGATGCGGCAGCGGCGCGGTGCCCAGATCCAGCTCGGTGACCTCGATGGCAGGATCTTTCGCCTTGAAATGGTCGACGATCGCCTTGCTCAGCTCGCGGCTGACGGAATTTTCTCCGGTGGTGGCGCTGTCGATATGCAATAATTTCATCTGGTCTTCTCCGGTAACAAACGATAACCAGGGCGCATATGGAAACTCTGACCACCCTTGCGCAAGAAGGCACTTTCTTGTCCGATAGTCACATTGATGTGCCCGTCGCTCATGCGGCCAGCGCCTGCCAGAAGGTGACCGAAGTCCTCTCCCGGGTCGGTGACAAATGGTCGATGCAAGTGGTGATGAACCTCGGGGAAGGGCAGTTGCGCTTTAACGAGCTGCGCCGCGCGATCACCGGCATCTCGCAGCGGATGCTGACCCGCACGCTGCGCGGGCTTGAGCGGGATGGGCTGGTCAGCCGCACGGTCACGCCCAGTGTTCCGCCGCGCGTCACCTATGCGCTGACGGATCTGGGCCATTCGCTGAAGCGGCCGGTCAATGCCCTGGGCCTTTGGGCGGTGAACAACAGCGCGGTGATTGCATCGGCACGCGCAACCTATGACGCGCAGCTGGGCGAGGATTAATCCCCGGCGCTGGCGGCGGCTTCGCGGTCCATCTCGGCCCGGCTCTTCTTCTCGGCGGCGGTCCGCAGCTGCCCGCAGGCGGCATCGATATCGCGTCCGCGCGGGGTGCGCACCGGGGCTGAAATGCCGGCGGCAAACACGATTTCCGAAAAGCGCTTCACCCGTTCGGGCTCGGAACATTCATAGATTGCACCCGGCCAGGGGTTGAAGGGGATCAGATTGACCTTGGCCGGCAAGCGGTAATGCTGGATCAGCCGGATCAGCTCGCGCGCGTCCTCATCGCTGTCATTCTTGTCCTTGAGCATGACATATTCGAAGGTGATGCGGCGCGAATTGGAAGCGCCGGGATAGGCGGCGCAGGCCTCCAGCAGTTCCTCGATCCCATATTTGCGGTTGATCGGCACGATCTCGTCCCGCACCAGCTTGTTGGTGGCATGCAGTGAAACCGCGAGATTGACCCCGATCTCCTCGCCCGCGCGCGCCATCAGCGGCACCACACCGCTGGTCGAAAGGGTGATCCTGCGGCGAGAGAGGGCCAAACCGTCGCCATCCATCACCAGCTTCAACGCATCGCGGACGTTGTCGAAATTATACAGCGGCTCGCCCATGCCCATCATCACGATATTGGTCAGCAGCCGGCCGTCGGCGCGATATTCGGCCTCATTCTCTTCCTCGGCAATATCCATCCGGCCCTTGGGCCATTCCCCCAGCGCATCGCGCGCCAGCATCACCTGGCCCACGATCTCGCCCGGGGTGAGATTGCGCACCAGGCGCATGGTGCCGGTGTGGCAGAACGTGCAATTGAGGGTGCAGCCGACCTGCGAGGACACGCACAGCGTGCCGCGATCGGCATCGGGGATGAACACCATCTCGAAATCATGCCCGTCGGCGGTGCGCAGCAGCCATTTGCGCGTGCCATCGCTGGACAGCTGGGCTTCGACCACCTGGGGCCGGCCGATCACAAATCGTTCTGCCAGCCAGGGGCGCATGGTCTTGGCGATATCCGTCATCGCTTCGAACTCGGTCACGCCGCGATGATAGAGCCAGTGAAACATCTGGCGCGAGCGCAGCCTGGCCTGTTTTGCGTCGAGCCCGGCCTGTTCGAACAATTCGGCGATCCGCGGGCGCGGCAGGCCCAGCAGGTCGACGCGCCCGTCTGCGCGCGGGGTGATGTCGCGCGGCAGGGTGACCGGGTCGAACTGACCGGGAGACGGCATGAGAATCGAATTTGGCATGGGCGCGCAGCCTATATGCGAAGCGGCACCGTTTTCCTAGCCGAGCCGCGCGCAGCCTACGGTTGCCGCATCCATCGCGGTGGCGGCGCCTGCCAGCGTGTAACGGTCAGTGAAACTGCGCCCGTCCTTGCCTCTTGCGGTCACGCTCATTGCGCCGGCTGAACGCATCGCAGCGATAATCGCGGCATCCATGCGCTTGTCCTGCGCCCAGGCGTCGCCCCCGCCGCCGGTCAGCGCGAAATCCTGCGCCCCGATACGTAGCGTGATCGCGCCGGCCGGACTGATCACGCGCGAGAGGCGGATGTGAAGCTGATTGCGAACGCTGCGTTTGGGCCAGGTGCCGATGCTGGCATAGGCCTGATAGTCATGCCCATGTTTGCTCGGCTGGGCCATGGCGATGGCATAGCAGCGCGGAATGGCGCTATCGCGAAACGCGCCCCATTCGGCAAATACCCCGAGGCTGTCTTTCGCCTGCGCTGCGGCTGACAGGCCCAGCAGCGCGAGTAATATCAGCGTCAATGTGGTGCGTTTGATCATGGCCAGGCGCCGACATCGCAGAAACCGGCCCTTTCGAAAAGGGCGCCGCCACCAAGCGTAGAATTAAGTTAACCTTGCCGCGCCAGGTTTTCCTGAATTGCGGAGTTTTGGGCGATGGGGCTGAAATGTGCTGGGTGCCGCGACGGGGAAGGGCTGGGTTTCGCCATCACCACCGCGTTCCGGCCGATCGTTGATCTGCAGACCGGCACGGCATTTGCCTATGAAGCGCTGGTGCGCGGCGCGGAAGGGGTTGAAAGCCCCGGCGAGCTCGAAGCGCTGCGGAAAATCGGCATCCGTTATGGTCAGGGCCATTATCTTGCGCGGCCCGCTGCGGGCCAGCTGCCGCAGATCAGGCAGGATATCCCGCTGCCGAAAGCGGCCAGAGCGATCTTCGCGGAATTCCGGCCGTGAGCCGGCGCTATCCGCCGATCAGATCGAGATAGGCGACCACATCATTGTCGGTCGCGATGAACAGGCCTTCCTGCACCTCTTCGGGTTGCTCGGCCGCGAGGTTCAGCGCCTGCTCCAGCGGGCCATAGAACAGCGTGTTCGCAGCGCCTCCTTCGGCCCCGTCATCGAGGTGATAGAGCCGCACGGAGGCATCCTGGAAGGTCGTGCGCATCACTCGCTCTCCCGTTTGGCGCCGTCGAGCAAGGCTTGCGCGCGCGCCTCATCGCGGCTGTGCAGCTGCTTCGCTGCCTTGGCCTGGCCGAATTTGGCGCGGTTGGCGGCGGCCTGCGCCTGCTTGTCACCGCGCTGCCTGGCCTTGCGGGCGAGGCGCAGATTGACGATTTCGGCCATCTCAGGCGATTTCCGGGCTGACGGGATAGAGGATCTCGATCACTTCCCATTCCTTCTCGCCGCCGGGCAGGCGCACCCGGCGCAGATCGCCCACCGCAGCGCCGCGCAGCGCCCGCGCGATCGGCGCGCTCCACCCGATCCGGCCGCTGCCGGCATCCTGTTCATCATCGCCGACCAGCGTCAGAGTGCGGCGATCATCCTCCTCATCGGCGATAATCACCGTCGCACCGAACCAGGCGCGCTCGCGGTCGGGCTGCTGCGCCGGATCGAGCACCCGCGCGGCTTTCATCCGCCGGGCGAGATGGGCCAGTTCGCGATCGATTTCGCGCATGCGCTTGCGGCCATAGATATAATCGCCGTTCTCGCTGCGGTCGCCATTGCCCGCCGCCCAGCTGACGATCTCGACGATCGCGGGCCGTTCGGTGCCGAGCAGATGATCATAGCGCGCCTTGAGCGCGGCAAGCCCCGCCGGAGTGATCGGATGGCTCTTCTGCGGTGTCATCGGCTGTGCGACCGCTCTCAGCCCGGGGTCGATTTGCCGAGGAAGCGGCTCAGCGTCTTGGGGCCGCCATAGCCGGCCTTGTCTGGATGCATCGCCTCATAGACGACGGCATTTTCAAGCACGCGCTGGACGTAGTTCTTGGTCTCGTAAATCGGGATACGCTCGATCCAGTCGACCCATGTCGACCGCGCCGCTGCGCGGATCGCCATTGGCGCGCAGCCATTTGTTCACATTGCCCGGCCCGGCGTTATAGGCCGCCACCGCCAGCGGATAGCTGCCGCCGTAATAATCCATCATGCGCGCGAAATAGGCATCGCCCAGGCGCATGTTATATTCCGGGCTGTCGATCAGCGAGGCGCTGAGATAGGTCATGCCCAGCTTGCCGGCCTGTTCCGCGCGCGGTGCCCGGCATCAGCTGCATCAGCCCGCGCGCACCGGCATGGCTGACGGCGTTCTGCGCGAACTGGCTTTCCTGCCGCGCGATTGCGTGGACCATCGTCCAGTCGGTCGCCATCGGGGTGGTCAATGTGCGGGAAGGCCAGCGCGGTGAATTCGGCGAAGCCCTTGGCCGCGGCAGCCTCGCCCAGGATCACCGCCAGGTCGCGCCGGCCGATTTCGCGGGCGAGTTCGGCGACCAGCAACATGTCGGTCTCGCTCTGCGCCTGCGCCGCGATTTCGCGGTAGAACTGGATCCCGATCGCGCCAGGGCGCATCGCGTGCCACTTCGCGCACCGCGCGGGTGATGGGCTTGGCGAGAAATTGGGCGCGCTGTTCTGCGCTGGGTTCAACCGCGGCCTTCGCCGCGAAATTCGGAATTGGGATCGGCCCAGCCGCTCGAGCGCGAGCATGCCGTAAAAGCGGTCAGGATACAGCGGCGGCCTGGTCGAAATAGCGCTGCGCCGCGCTGCTGTCGCCCGCCTGTGCAGCGGCCCGTCCGGCCCAGTAAAACCCCTTGGAGCGGGTATAGGGTGTGCGCGCTGCCGCGCCATAGCGATAGAACAGCGGTGCCGCGGCGGCTGGATCGCCCAGTTCCCACAGCGCCTTGGTTCCGCCAAGCCACATCAGCGAGGTGTAATCGTCGCGCAGGCTGTAGCTCTTGTCGCTGATATCCGCGCCCGGCGCGAAAGCGTCATCGATCGAGGCAGCAATGCGCTGCGCGGCGCCCGCGCTGCCAGCCTGGGCGACGGTGAGCAGTTCTTCGACCCAATCGGCCTGATCATAGGGGATCGCGGCGAGCGGCGGGCGGGTGCTGAGCAGATTGGCTGCTTCCTGGATCCTGCCGGTCTTGCGCAGCTGGCGCACGATGTTGAACACATAGCCCGGATCGCTCCAGCGCTTCGGCCCTGTCTTCAGCGGTGGCGAAGGCTTGCGGATCGATGCCCTGCGCAGCGGAGAGCCGCGCCATGAACAGCGGCGCGCTGCGCGGGCGAGGTGCGGGCGAGCTGCCGAGCCGCGGCAGCGGTGTCACGCTCCCACAGCAGCGCGTCCATCCGCGCGTCGTGGTCTTCCTGCGTGATGAGCGAGCTGTAATGGCGCGAGCAGCGCTTCCTCGATCGGCTGGCTCATGGTGCCGCCGCGCCATGCCTCGCGCGCGACATCCGCTGCGCGCCCGCGCCCTTCGCGCCTCAAGCGCCAGCGCATATTGTGCGCGCGCCGGATTGGTCAGCGGCGGGAATCGGTCGAAAAACGCCACCAGCCGCGCTGATGTGACCGGTTCGGCGATCAGCGCGGGATTCCGCATAGCCGCGCAATTTGGTCTTCGTCCGGGAAGCCGGGATAGGTCAGCAGGAAATTGGCGTAATCGTCAAAACCGATAGCTGTTCGAGCCGCTCAGCGCCTGCCAGCGATCAATCGCGGTCGCCATCGGCCCGGGCTGAGTCGCGACCAGTTCCGCACGCGCACGGTCCCATTCGGCGGCGTCCTGCGCCGCGAGCGGGGCAGAGGCGCTCAGCACCTGACTGGTAAGCAGCGCGATGGCGGTCATACGAAGCATGCTGGACATAGTGGCCATAGGCTCCTTATCAGGCGCTGAACGTAAATCCCTATGCATCGGTACAGACGGTACCTGATTGCGCGATTTGGGCAAGAAGAGAGGCGAAGTCCATGTTTTCCGGCTCTATTCCGGCCCTGGTTACTCCATTTCGCGACGGAGCGTTTGACGAGCAGGCATTTCGCCGGCTGGTCGAATGGCAGATCGAGAACGGTTCTTCGCGCGCTGGTGCCCTGCGGCACCACCGGGGAAGCCTCGACCCTGAGCAATGCCGAGCACCACCGGGTGATCGAAGTCTGCATCGAACAGGCGGCCGGGCGGGTGCCGGTGATCGCCGGCTGCGGCAGCAACGATACGATGAACGCGCTGCTGCACATGAATTTCTCCAAGAAATGCGGCGCTGCGGCGGGGCTGTGCGTTGCGCCCTATTACAACCGGCCGAGCCAGGCCGGATTGATCGCGCATTTCAGCTATCTTGCCGAGCACAGCGATCTGCCGATCGTGCTCTACAATGTTCCGGGCCGCACCGTGACCGATCATCAAGCCCGAGACCGTGTGCGAACTGGTCGAACAAATATCCCCAGCGTATCCTGGGGATCAAGGATGCGAGCGGAGATCTTTCGCGGGTTACCGACCACCGCATGGGGATCAAGGGCGAGCTTCATGCCAGCTGTGCGGCGATGACGAATTGTGGCTCTCGCACAATGCAGCGGGCGGGGTGGGGTGCATTTCGGTGACCGCAAATGTCGCGCCCCGGCTCTGCGCCGATTTCCAGGCAGCCTGCGCGGCCGGCGATCTGGCCAAGGCGCGCGAACTCAACGACAGGCTCTATCCGCTGCATTATGCGATGTTCAGCGATGCCTCGCCCGGCGCCGCTCAAATATGCGCTCAGCCGGGTGCATGACTGGCTGGACGACAGTGTACGCCTGCCGCTGGTCACCTGCAGCGCCGAAGCGCCGCAAAAAGGTCGACGCCGCGCTGGAGCATGCCGGGTTGATCTAGAGCGATCTAGGGCGATCTTGGGTGGCAGACCGCCATGCGCGCATGGAAGGACAAGCCTGATGGCAGCCAAGCTGGTCGAGATCATCCTGCCGGAAATCGAGGTCCCGCGGCTTGAAGTTCTGCTCGCCCGGCATTCCCGGCGGTTCTGGCGCGAGAGCGTTCCGGGTGCGCGGGAGAAATTCAGCTGCATCGTCCAGCAACGCTATACCGAGCGCCTGCTCGACGAACTCGATGCCGACTTTGGCCAGCTGCCCGGGTTTACGGCCTATGTTTCGCAACTCGAAGCCGTATTGCCGCCGGTTCTGGAGACCGCTGACACCGAGCTTGTCCGGCCGGATTCCCTGCCTCCGCCTACCGCGCTGGAGCGGTTCTTCATCCGGGAGCGGCTGAGCACCGAGGAACTTTATGACGATATCGAGGAAAGCCAGCATGTGACGCTGAGCTATCTGCTTACCGTATTCCTGTCTGCGATCATCGCGGGGCTTGGCATGCGCAGCGGGCAGGTCGCGGTGGTGATCGGCGCAATGATCATCGCGCCGCTGCTGGGGCCGACCATGGGGATGGCACTGGCCGCCACGGTCGGCGATGCAAAGCTCGGGCGGCGGGCGGCGAGCGCCCTGGCAATCGGCAGTCTGGTGGCGATCTTTGGCGGGATGCTGGTCGGCTGGGGAGTGACGATCGATCCCCAGATTGCTGAATTGCGCAACCGCACATTCGTTCAACCTGCCGATATCGCGCTCTCTCTGGCTTGCGGCGCGGCGGGCGTGCTGTCCTTCAGCCGGGGGGCGTCGATGACCCTGGTCGGGGTGATGGTGGCCGTGGCGCTGGTCCCGCCTCTATCGGCTTCCGGCATCTATTTCGCGAACGGCCTGCCCGCCTTGGGCGCAAGCGCGCTGTTTCTGTTCGCGACCAATCTGGTCTGCGTGAACGTGGCCGGGATCGCGATGTTGCTGATCGAGGGGCTCCCGCCCAAGAGCTGGCGGATGACCGGGGGCATTCTGATGTCATGGCTGCTGCTGTTGCTGCTGCTTTTCTCGATGATGGCAGGAAGCTTCCTGTTCGGCCTGGGATCCTTTTCGTAATCGCGGCCAAATCCTGCACCCGCCCTGTGCTGGCCGATTATATCCCGCATTTGCTTACGCTTGGCGCAGGATTGTGCAGAACTCTTTAACCTCTGAAACCTATAGCTTCTGCCCATCACTGGTGCCGTGAAGGGCCTCTGTATGCGTGACGTTAAGGCTCCTGTGCCGTCTGATATCGAGGTCAGCTCAGACGAGCGGGACATGCTGCGCGCTGCCGAAAAAGCTGCCGCGCTGGCCGAAAAGCGCCTGCGCGAGGCGATTGACGTGCTGCCGGAAGGGATCGTGTTCCTCGATGCCGATGGGCGCTATATCCTGTGGAATCAGGAATATGCGAATATCTATTCCAGATCGGCCGATCTTCTCCAGCCCGGGGCAAAGCTTGCCGAGACCCTGCGGATCGGGATCGCGCGGGGCGATTATCCCGAGGCCTTGGGGCGCGAGGAAGAGTGGCTGGCGCAGCGCCTTGAGCGGCTCGAAAATCCCGGCCCGGCCACGCGGCACGAACAGCGGCTGGCCAATGGCAAAACAATCCTGATCGAAGAACGCCGGACCGCCGATGGCGGGACGATCGGCTTGCGGGTCGATGTCACCGATATGAAGCGGCGCGAACAAGCCTTCCGCCTGCTGTTCGAAAGCAATCCGGTGCCGCTGCTGCTGTATGATCCGGTGAGCGAATCGATCCTGCGGGCCAATGATGCGGCATCGCGCCATTTCGGCTTCACACGCGAGGAATTCCGCGGATTGCCGGCCGCCGCGATCTTTACCGATTCCGAATGGCCGGCTGCGCGCGACCTGCTGACCAGCGATTATGCCGAGCGGGACCGCTTCTGGCACCAGCGCCGTTCGGACGGCTCACAGCTTGAATCGCTGCTGTTCACCAGCCGGACCGAGCTGGAAGATGGCGTTGCCACCATCCTTTCGGTGTTCGACGTCACCGAACGCCGCCAGGCCGAAGCGAAAATGGCCTATATGGCGCGGCATGACGAGCTGACCGGGCTCGCCAATCGCCTGCGTTGCCGCGAACATCTCAACAGCCTGCTTGCCGGAGACACCGGGTTGATTCTGGCGATGGTCGACCTCGATCATTTCAAGGACGTCAACGATACCTACGGCCACCAGCCGGGCGATGCGCTGCTGGCCGAAGCAGCCGAACGCATGGCGGCGATCGTGCCGGAGGATGCGCTGCTGTGCCGGATCGGCGGCGATGAATTTGCGATATTGTTCAAAGGCGCTGATCGCCCCGCAGTCGAGGCGTGCTGCAAAGAAATCATTGCCCAGCTTTCCCGGCCGTTTTTCGTGGGCGAGAATGTTCTGCGCATTGGCGCAACCATCGGGCTCGCGCAGGCACCGCACGACAGCGACGATGCCGAAACCCTGCTGCGCTATGCTGACCTGGCGCTCTATGCGGCCAAGGTCTATTCACGCGGCACCATCCGCCATTTCGAACTGGCGATGGATCTGGCCGCGCAGGAGCGCACTCGGCTGGAAAATGACTTCCGTAGCGCGGTGCTCAAGGGTGACCTCAAGGTTCACTATCAACCGCTGATCGATCTCGAGACCAATTTGATCGATGGCTATGAAGCGCTGCTGCGCTGGAACCATCCCGAACGCGGCTCCATTTCGCCCGAAGTGTTCATCCCGCTCGCCGAGGAGATGGGGATCATCGATGTGGTCGGCAAATATGTGCTGCGCTCTGCCTGTGTCGAGGCGGCCACCTGGCCCGCGCATCAGAAGCTGGCGGTGAATGTTTCGCCCCTGCAGTTCAAGACCGGCCATCTGCTGACCTCGATCGTGCAGGCGCTGGCCTGGTCAGGGCTGGACCCGCATCGGCTTGAGCTGGAAATTACCGAAGCGGTGCTGATGGACAAGGGCGAGCAGACCTCGGCGCTGATCCACCGGATTCGCGAGATGGGGATCGGCATTTCAATGGATGATTTCGGGACCGGCTACAGCTCGCTGAGCTATCTGCTCCAATATCCCTTCACCAAGATCAAGATCGACAAGAGCTTCGTGCTGCAGCTTTCCAAGGAGCCTAAATCACGGGCCGTGGTGCGCGCGATCATCAGCCTGGGGCGCACGCTGGGCCTCACCGTCACCGCCGAAGGGGTTGAGCAGGAAGATGTGCTGGCCTGTCTGCGCGAGGAAGGCTGCGGCCAGGCGCAGGGCTATCTGTTCGGCAAGGCCATGTCGGGCAATGAGATCGCCACCGATATACAGCTCGGCAAGGTCGCCTGAAGCCCGCTATTGCGGCGGCAGCGACGGCGTATGATTGAGCCGTTCGAGAACCTCGTCGATCGGTTCGATCACGGTCACGCTGCGGCCTTCGCTGAAGCGGATGCGGGTGCCGTCATCGGTCGATGAGATGAAGGTGACCTGCGCGGCATTGACTACGGTCGCAACCCGGTCGGCACCCGTGAATTTGACGAACATCGCACGTCTCCCGCTGCTGGCCCAACTGGCCTGGGCCGATTGTTTTTTCGAACCTATTCCATTTGTCGCAATTTGCCAGCAGCAATCGCGGGGCTAACCCGCCCTGAGTTCCTCCGCCAGCATCCGGAATTCATCCGAGCGCGGCGAATTCTTGCGCCACACCAATGCTATCTCGCGAAAGGCATTGGGCGATTTGAGCGGCCGGGCAACCACGTCGGTCTCGTGCAATATGCCTGCATCGATCGCCATTTGCGGCAGCATGGTCACGCCCAGACCATTGTCCACCATCTGCACCAGCGTGTGCAGGCTGGTGCCGATCATGGTCGCGCTGGCGCGCAATTCGGGCCGGTTGCAGGCGGCAAGCGCCTGATCCTTGAGGCAATGCCCGTCTTCCAGCAACAGCAACCGGTTTTCATCGATCAAAGCGGGCGGAATTTCAGCCGGCGGATCGCGCGGATCATCCTTGGGAAAGGCGACATAGAGCTGGTCCTGGCCGAGGCTCTCGCATTCGACCTCGCCGGTGGCGAAGGGCAGGGCGAGCAACACGCAGTCCGCCCTTCCGTGCTGGAGCGATTCAAGCGCGGCATGGGTCGTCTCCTCGCGCAGGAACAGCTTCAGTTGCGGGCGCTCCCTGCGCAGGCGCGGCAGGATCCGGGGCAGCAGGAACGGGGCGATGGTGGGGATCACGCTCATGCGCAATTCGCCCGCCAGCGGCTTGCCCGCCGAATGCACCAGATCGGCCAGTTCCTCTGCCTCGCGCAGCAGGCGGTGCGCCTTGGCGACCACCGAATTGCCCAGCGGGGTGAAGCGCACCACCCGGCGGCTGCGCTCCACCAGGGTCACGCCGAGCAGCGATTCCAGCTCGCGGATGCCAGCCGACAGGGTCGATTGCGATACGAAGCAGCTTTCCGCCGCATGTCCGAAATGGGTGTGCTCGTGAAGCGCCACGAGATATTGCAACTGCTTGATCGTGGGCAGGTAGGTGCTCACTCAGCCGCAAGCTCCGTTTCGCTGGCGGCATGGGCCAGCCGCGTCATCTTGAGCCGCCCCTTTTCCACCGCGAAGGCGAGCCGCCCCTCGACCAGTTCGAGCGCATCGCGGCCAAACACCTCATAGCGCCAGCCATTGAGAATCGGCAGATCGCGCAAGCCCGCGGCGAGCGCTTCGAGCTCGTCGCTGCGGGTCAGCAGCCGCGCGGCGACGTCAATCTCGCGCGAGCGGATCTTGAGCAGCAGCTTGAGCAGATCGGCAACCAGGGCGCCTTCCTTGCCCAGCGGCGCGCCACGCTGGGCCTTTTCGGGCATTTCGCTGGCGGGCAGCGGCTCTGCATTCTTGAGGATCTTCATCAGCCGCCGTCCGATCTCGTTTTCGCGCCATGCGCCTGACAATCCGCGCACCTTGGCGAGGTCTTCCTGGGTCTTGGGTGGATGGCTGGCGATATCCGCCAGGGTTTCGTCGCGGACGATCCGCCCGCGCGGGATATTCTTGTCCTGCGCCTCGACCTCGCGCCATGCGGCCAGCGCTTTCAGCCGGCCCAGCATCTGCGGATTGCGCGAGGAAGCGCGGATCCGGCGCCACAGCTGGCCGGGATCATTGCGGTAATTCTCGGGATCGGCGAGCTTTTCCATTTCCGCATCGAGCCAGGCGCCGCGCCCGGTCTTGATCAGCTTCTTGAGGATGCGGGGGAATATTTCGGACAGATAGGTGACATCGCCGATCGCATATTCGATCTGGCGTTCGGTCAGCGGGCGGCGGCCCCAATCGGTAAAGCGCGCGCCCTTGTCCACCACCGTGCCCATCCAGGCCTCGACCAGATTGGCATAGCCGATCTGTTCGGACTGGCTGATGGCCATCATCGCAATCTGGGTGTCGAAGATCGGATGCGGGGTCTTGCCGGTGAGATTATAGATGATTTCCACATCCTGCCCGCCGGCATGGAAGACCTTCAGCACATCCTCATTGTTGCACATCAGTTCGAGCAGCGGGGTCAGGTCGATCCCCGGGGCCATCGGGTCGATCGCCGCGGCTTCCTTGTCATCCGCGATCTGCACCAGGCACAATTCGGGCCAATAGGTGTTCTCGCGCATGAATTCGGTGTCGACCGTGACGAAATCGGCCTTGGCGAGGCGAGCGCAAAGCTCGGCCAATGCATCGCTTGTGGTGATCAGTTCGTGTATCTTCATCGGGACATTTCTGTATGGGTCCGTGCGGGCCCTCGGCTTGACAAAATGGCGGCCTTCGCCTCAAGGGCCAGCCGGCTGGCCGACCCTGAACCGCAGGTTCCCCCTGCATCATCCCCGGCCGAATGGAAAGAGATTCAATGCATCCCTATCGCTCCCACACCTGTGCCGCCCTGTCGGGCGCGAATGTCGGTGAAGCCGTGCGCCTGTCTGGCTGGGTGCATCGCAAGCGCGATCACGGCGGGGTTCTGTTCGTCGATCTGCGCGATCATTACGGTATTACCCAGATCGTGGCCGATAGCGACAGCCCGGCGCTCGAGCTGCTCGATGGCCTGCGGCTGGAAAGCGTCGTTACCATTGATGGCGAGGTCAAGGCGCGCAGCGCGGAGACCGCCAACGCCAATCTCTCGACCGGCGCGATCGAGGTCTATGCGCGCCGCGCCACAGTGCAGAGCCGGGCGGACGAACTGCCGCTGCCGGTGGCGGGGGAGCAGGACTATCCGGAGGATATCCGCCTCAAATATCGCTTCATCGATCTGCGGCGCGAGACCATGCATCGCAATATCCTGCTGCGCAGCCAGGTGATCTCAAGCCTGCGCCAGCGGATGATCGCGCAGGGCTTCACCGAATTCCAGACCCCGATCCTCGCCGCATCGAGCCCCGAAGGCGCGCGCGACTTCCTCGTCCCCAGCCGGATGCATAATGGCAAGTTCTATGCGCTGCCGCAGGCGCCGCAGATGTTCAAGCAGCTGCTGATGGTCGCCGGGTTTGACCGCTATTTCCAGATCGCACCCTGCTTTCGCGACGAGGATCTGCGCGCCGACCGCAGCCTCGAATTCTACCAGCTCGATTTCGAGATGAGCTTTGTTACGCAGGATGATGTGTTCAACGCGCTCGAACCGGTGCTGGCGGGCACATTCGAGGAATTCTCAGGCGGCAAGAGCGTTACGCCGGCCGGCAGCTTCCCGCGCATCCCCTATCGCGAGGCGATGCTCAAATATGGGTCGGACAAGCCTGACCTGCGCAACCCGCTGGTCATCACCGATGTCACGCAGCATTTCACCAGCTCCGGCTTCGGCCTGTTCGAGAAGATCGTTGGCGGCGGCGGAGTGGTGCGGGCGATTCCCGCGCCGAAGACTGCTGAAAAAAGCCGCAAGTTCTTCGACGACATGAATGAATGGGCGCGCGCCGAAGGGCATGCCGGATTGGGCTATGTCACCCGCAAGGGCGGTGAATTCGGCGGGCCGATCGCCAAGAATCATGGGCCTGAGGGCATGGAGAAGCTCTATGCCGAGCTCGGCCTTGGCCCCGATGACGGGCTGTTCTTTGCCGCGGGCAAGGAAGCGCAGGCGGCCAAGCTGGCGGGCGCGGCGCGCACCCGCGTGGGCGAACAGCTCGAATTGATCGAACAGGGTTGCTTCAAGTTCTGCTGGATTGTCGATTTCCCGATGTTCGAATATGACGAAGAGGCCAAGAAGGTCGATTTCAGCCACAATCCTTTCTCCATGCCGCAGGGCGAGATGGAAGCGCTCGAAACGCAGGACCCGCTCGATATCCTCGCCTGGCAATATGATATCGTCTGCAATGGCTATGAGCTGTCATCTGGCGCAATCCGGAACCACCGGCCCGACATCATGTACAAGGCGTTCGAGATCGCCGGCTATTCGCAGGCCGATGTCGACACCAATTTTTCCGGCATGATCGAAGCCTTCAAGCTGGGCGCGCCGCCGCATGGCGGCTCCGCGCCGGGGATCGACCGGATCGTGATGCTGCTGGCCGACGAGCCCAACATCCGCGAGGTCATCGCCTTCCCGCTCAACCAGAAGGGCGAGGATCTGATGATGGGTGCACCCAGCGAGGTTACGCTCAAGCAGTTGCGCGAACTCGGCATCAGGGTGGTCGAACAGCCCAAGGGCTGATCCCGGCGGCATCGTTTGCACGGCGGAATATGCTTGGCATTTGCAGGCCACGGCGATTTACTGCGCGATCAATGCTGACGGGAAAGGGACCCTATGTCGAAGTCACTCGCGATTGCTGCAGGGCTTGCCTGCCTTCTCTTGACGGGCTGCGGAAGCAAAGGCTCCGACGCGGGTGCCGTGGCGGATGAAGGCGAAGCGGCCGCTGCGGGCGGCAATATGCCAGCAGCCTGGAAGGCGACCGATGCCTGCTCGATCGTCGACAAGGCCGAGATGGGCGAAGTCATGCAGGCTGAAGTCACGGAAACCGCGCTGGGGCTGGTGCATGAACCGGATGCCTCCAGCGCAGGCACTTCGGAATGCACCTATAGCTTCAAGGACGGCGGGAGCGTCACGGTGATGACCCGCTGGTCGCCGATTGCCGACAACACGGCGGATGCGATCGCAGCAACCCGCTCGACCACGGCTTCGACCATGGCGGCATTTTCGGACAAGAAGCTGGAGGACATCCCCGGCGTCGGCAAGGCCGCTTTCTTCGTGCCGGGGATCAATCAGTTCAATGTGTTTCTCGATGATTCGCGGATGATGATCCTCACCCTTGGCGGGATGTCCGCCGATCAGGCCAAGCAGCGCGCGATTGCGCTGGTCGGCAAGGCTGGCTGATCGCGCCAGCCCGGCCTGCCAGCCCGGCCTGCCAGCGGGCAGGCCGGGGCGCTGATCAGACCAGTTCGGCCAGCGATGCCGGGTCAAAGCCGCGCAGGCGGTCATATTCGCCCGCCTCGACCTTGGTCGGCCATTGCGGATCGCTGAGCAGGGCACGGCCGACCGCGATGAGATCGAATTCTTCGCGCTCCATCCGCTCGATCAACTGGCCGAGCGGGGAGGCTTGCGACAATTCGCCGGTGAATGCGGCGAGGAATTCGCCCGACAGCCCGACCGAGCCGACGCTGATTGTCGGCGCGCCGGTGATTTTCTTGGCCCAGCCGGCGAAGTTGAGGCCTTTTTCGCCATCTATCTCGGGGAATTCCGCTTCCCAGAAGCGGCGCTGCGAGCAATGCAGCATATCGGCGCCGGCCTCGACCAGCGGCGTCAGCCAGGCTTCCATTTCCTGCGGAGTGGTGGCCAGCCGCGCATCGTAATCCTGCTGCTTCCATTGGCTGACCCGCAGGATCACCGGAAAATCCGGGCTCACAGCGGCCCGAATCGCGGCGACAACTTCGCTGGCAAAGCGCGAGCGTTCGGCAATGGTCGGCCCATTATAGCGGTCTGTGCGGTGATTGGTGCCGGGCCAGAAGAATTCATCGATCAGATAGCCATGCGCGCCGTGAATTTCGATCGTATCGAAGCCCAGCCGTTCGGCATCGGCAGCGGCCTGGGCGAAGGCGGCCACGGTGTCGGCGATATCCTCCTCGCTCATTGCCTTGCCGCGCGGCTTGTCCGGCGCGAGCAGTCCCGAAGGGCTCTCGACCGGGGCTTCGGGTTCCCAGCCTTTGTGGGTGATGGTCGAGCCGGTATGCCACAATTGCGGGCCCATCCTTCCGCCCGCTTCGTGAACCGCACCGATCACGCCCTTCCAGCCGGCCAGTGCCGCATCGCCATGAAAAAAGGGAATATCGGGATCGTTGCGCGAGGCGGGGCGGCCAATCACGGTGCCCTCTGACAGGATCAGCCCAACGCCGCCTTCGGCCCGGCGGCGGTAATAAGCGGCATTGGGCGAACCCGGGATGCCCTTGGGGGACATCATCCGGGTCATGGGCGCCATTGCGATGCGATTTTTGAGCTCGAGCGATTTGAGCCGGAAGGGCTGGAACAGAATGTCGGCGGAGGATTGGGTGAGGGATGACATGCCTTGGCTCCTGGATGACGGCCGACGACCGGATGGAAGCGGATAGCTATGCATTCCCATGGGCCAATCAAGGTGCGCCGCAGGTCAATCCTTCCTTGGCTCCGTGCAAGCCGCGCTATGCGCGCCCTGCGCAGTCCTGCGGGGGCGCTTGGCAGGCGTGCCCGCCACTGGCAGTCTTTCCCATGCTACCAGCCGCAAGCAGCGTCCTATCCCCTTGCCAGCGGGCGCGGGGTTTATTAGGGGCTTTGACCGAGAGATTAACCGCTTCCTTCGAGAGGGCTTTCCATGAGCGATACCGCAGAACGCGTGAAGAAGATCGTTGTCGAACACCTCGGTGTCGAGGCCGACAAGGTCACCCCGGACGCCAGCTTCATTGACGATCTGGGCGCGGACAGCCTCGACATCGTCGAGCTGGTGATGGCGTTTGAAGAGGAATTCGGCGTCGAAATTCCCGACGATGCCGCTGAAAAGATCGCCACGGTGGGCGATGCCAACAAATATATCGAAGATCACAAGGGCTGATCTGCCCCGACCCCTTGCCGCGAACGGTCCCGCCGCTCGTGGCTGGGGTTGGAAGGCTCAGCCGGAACCGGCTGGGCCTTTCGTGACTTTGGAGAGTTGATATGCGTCGTGTGGTTATAACCGGACTGGGCCTCGTTACTCCGCTGGGGAGCGATGTGGAAACCACGTGGTCCAACATCCTCGCCAGCAAAAGCGGGGCAGGGCCAATCACGCGCTTTGATACGACCGGGCATAAATGCACCATCGCATGCGAAGTGAAGCCGGCAGGCCACCCATGGGGTTTCGATCCTGACAAGCGGGTCGATCACAAGGTTCAGCGCCAGGTCGATCCCTTCATCATCTATGGCATCGATGCGGCCGGCCAGGCGATCGAGGATGCCGGGCTCGAAAATATGGACGAGGCCACGCGCCTGCGCGCGGGTTGTTCGATCGGCTCGGGCATCGGCGGATTGCCGGGGATCGAGAAGGAATCGATCGTCCTTCACGAAAAGGGCCCGAGCCGGGTTTCACCGCATTTCGTCCATGGCCGCTTGATCAATCTGATCTCTGGCCAGGTTTCGATCAAATACGGCCTCAAGGGCCCAAACCATGCGGTCGTCACTGCTTGTTCGACCGGCGCGCATTCGATCGGGGATGCCGCGCGGATGATCCGCGACGATGATGCCGATATTATGCTGGCAGGCGGCGCGGAAGGCACGGTCTGCCCGCTGGGCGTGGCCGGATTTGCGCAGGCGCGCGCGCTCAATTGCAGCTTCAATGACCGGCCCGAACAGGCCAGCCGCCCCTATGACAGGGATCGCGATGGTTTCGTGATGGGCGAGGGCGCGGGCATCGTCGTGCTTGAGGAATATGAGCATGCCAAGGCGCGCGGCGCGAAAATCTATGCCGAAGTCGTCGGCTATGGCCTGTCGGGCGATGCCTATCACGTGACGGCACCCGATCCGGAGATGGACGGTGCCTATCGTTCGATGGCGGCCGCGCTCAAGAAGGCCGGCATGACCCCGGCGGACATCGATTATATCAATGCCCATGGCACATCGACCATGGCCGACACGATTGAGCTGGGCGCGGTGCGGCGGCTGTTCGGTCCGGCGATGGACAATGTTTCGATGAGCTCGACCAAATCCGCGATCGGCCATCTGCTGGGCGGGGCGGGCGCGGTCGAATCGATCTTCTGCGTGCTTGCCCTGCGCGACCAGATTGTTCCGCCCACGCTCAATCTCGACAATCCTGATGAAGGCACCGAAGGCGTCGATCTGGTGCCGCATGTGGCGAAGAAGCGTCAGGTCCGGGCGGTGCTGAACAACAGCTTCGGCTTCGGCGGCACCAATGCCAGCCTGGTGATGAAAAAGGTCGATTGACCATGGCGCGGCGCGGCCGCCTTGTCCTGTTCGTTCCGCTGGCCATTGCTTTGGCGCTGCTGGGTGGAATCGCGATCTTCGCCTGGGGCTGGTTCGGCCCCGGACCGCTGGCCAAGGATACGCCGTTCATCGTGCACAAGGGCGCGTCGCTGTATGCCGTCGCCAGCCAGCTTGAGGATGACGGGGCGATTGCTTCTGCTGCCGGCTTTCGGCTGAGGGCGAAGATCTTCGCTGCGGATGAGCCGATCAAGGCGGGTGAGTTCCTGCTTCCCCAGGGGGCCAGTGCCCGCCGATTGCTGACGATCCTGCAGGGCGGGGAAACGATTCGCCGGATGGTCACCATTCCCGAGGGCATGCCTTCGATCATGGTGCAGGAACGGCTGATGGCCGAACCGCTGCTGACCGGAGAGATCGCGGTGCCGCCGGAAGGTTCGGTGCTGCCCGATACCTATGATTTTGCGCGCGGTGAAACCCGTGCCGCCGTGCTCCAGCGGATGCAGGCGGCAATGGCAAAAGAGCTTTCGGCAGCCTGGGCCAAGCGCACGCCGCGCACCGTTGCAAAAAGCCCGGCAGAAGCGCTGATTCTGGCCTCGATCGTCGAGAAGGAAACCGGCAAGCCGTCGGAGCGCAGGCTGGTCGCGGGGCTCTATTCGAACCGCCTGCGTCAGGGGATGCTGCTGCAGGCCGATCCGACGATCATCTATCCGATTACCCGGGGCAAGCCGCTGGGGCGGCGCATCCGCCAGTCAGAGATTGCCGCGGTCAATGGCTATAACACCTATACCATGGTTGGCCTGCCCAAGGGGCCGATCACCAACCCGGGCCGCGAATCGATCGCTGCGGTGCTCGATCCGGCACCGACCAAGGCGCTCTACATGGTCGCGGACGGCAAGGGTGGCCATGTCTTTGCCGACACGCTGGAGGAACATAACGCCAATGTCGCGCGCTGGTTCGCGTTGCGGCGCCAGCGCGGCGAGATCGAGTGAGCGGCAGGCCGTGCCCGCGCACTGATCCCCGCGGCCCTGTCAGGCGCCCTCAGGCGAGTTGGCGGGGGTAGGGCGGATGGGCCATGCTCCGCTGCTGGTCACCGCCGAACTGCCGTCCGCGATCCTTGGCTGGGCGGACGGCTTGCGGCGGACGCATTACCCGCCCGAGCGCAACCGGCTGCGCGCCCATGTCACCCTGTTTCACGCGCTGCCACCATCGGCCGAGGCGGAAGTGCGGCGCCTGCTATCCGATCTGGCGAAATCCACCCCGCCGGCTGAGGCCACTCTCACCGGAATCATGGATCTGGGCACCGGAACTGCGCTCGATCTGCGCAGCGAGGGCGTGGAGGCGCTGCATCGCGAGATCGCGGAGCGGCTGCACGGGCTGATCTCCCTGCAGGACGATCACCGGCTGCGCCTGCATATCACGATCCAGAACAAGGTCGAACGGCCCGAGGCAAAGGCGCTTCAGGCCCGGATGCGCGCGGCCTTCGAACCGCGCCGCTTCCGCTTTCGCGGCTTCGGGCTTTACGCCTGGGAAGACGGCTTGTGGCGTGTGATTGCGGATTATCCCTTTCGCGGTTGACCGGCGAATTATGCGGCCTTAAGAGCGCCGCCTTGCCGGTCGAACCGCGTGCTGCGGGGTTCACGGTTTGCCCTGTCGGGGCGGAGTAGCTCAGCTGGTTAGAGCAGCGGAATCATAATCCGCGTGTCGGGGGTTCGAGTCCCTCCTCCGCTACCAATTTTCTCCCAACATCACGCCGGCGCGCGGCGTCAGCCTTTCGCCTCTGCTTTGGCTTTGGCCTCGGCCATGCGCGCTGCGAGCCGTTTGGCGACCTGCTGGCGCGGAATGCGGCCCATGGCGTTGCGCGGGATGGCCGGCACCCGGAACATCATGAATGGGAATTGTTGCGGTACCAGCTTGGACATCTTCTGGCGCAGCGCCTTGAGATCGGTGCCATCGGCGCAGACCACTGCGGCGGTGAGCACGTCGCCCCGATCAAGCTGCATCGCGACGACGCAGATGTCTTTCACTTCGGGCAGCTTGCTGAGCCGCTCCTCGAGAATGATCGGTGAGAGCTTGGCACCTGACACATTGAGCGTTTCTGAAGTCCGCCCGGTGATCGCGAACAGCCCGTCTTCGAATACGACCCCGATATCGCCGGGATAGAACCAGCCATCGCGGAAGGAGGAACGCGGGCCCTGGGCCGTTTGGCCGACATAGCCCGAGACCATGAAATCCGATTTGAGCCGCACGATGCCCGGCTCTCCGGCGGGCCTGGGCGTGCCCTCGCGATCGACGATTTCGACCGTGATTCCCGGTTCGACCATGCCCACGGCCCCGCCATCGCGGTCCACCAGCGCAGCGTCGCCTGCGGCCACCCGGCCGACCTCGGTCGCGCCATAGCTCATCTTCAGATTCGTGCAGCAGCGCTCCAGCGCCTGTTCACGCGTATAGGGGGGCACCCGGCCGCCAAACAATTCGATCACCCGCGTCTCGCGCCCCGGCCATTCGCCAGCGACCTGCGCCAGGATGCCCTGCATCCGGAACGGCGAAGTGGCGAGGAAGGTGGAGGCATAGGCCGCCTCGGCGATGTCGGTTTCGTCAGCCCCGATCGAAATCAGCAGCACCGTCGCGCCCATTTGCCAGGCCGCCAGCGGATAGCGCAGGCCGGTGGTGGTGATCAGCCCGAGCAGCGTCAGCAGCATGGTATCCGGGGTGAGATCGCCGATTTCGCGCACCTGCTTGAGCCGCGCTTCGAACAGATCGGCATCCCATTTGACGACCTTGGGCTGTCCGGTCGTGCCCGAGGTTGAAAGCAGGCGGATCGATTGCTTCTCCAGACCATCAAGCGATCGGCTGGTGTCCTTGATCGTCAGCTGCTCTGCCAGCGGGGCGGCGGTCTGCGGCGCGAAGGCCAGCTTGAACCTGGGCTTGGCGCGCGGGTCCATGCCATCGATCTTGCCAATGGCGGCAGCATAGGGGCCGATCGCCCCACTTGCGGCGATGGCTGGCGGCATGCCGCCTGTCGACTGGGCGAGCCCGGCGCGGATTGCGCCCAGATGCATGATCCAGTCCCAATAGCTGGTATTGGCCACCTGGTTGGCGTGCAGTGTAACCCGGTCGCCCGGCTTGAGCCCTTCGCCAAACAGCCAATGCGCCATCGAATCGATATCGTCGCACAGCCGGCCATAGGTGATCAGTGTTTCGCCTGCCTTGATGGCAATGCGCTCGCGGTCATGGCTATAAATCGGTTCCAGGATGGCCATAATCAGTCGGGCTCTCTGTTGTGTGTTTCTGGCGCGTCCTGTGCGCAATTGCGCCGCGTGAAACAAGGGGTGACGCAGCTGTGGCAGCGGAAATGCCCGAAAAACACCGAAAATATCGCACAACTGCGTTGACCGCTGCACTGCAACAAGCCAGTCAGTAAGGCATGGTCGAAACCGACGCTATTGATGCGCCGCCGCCTCTCGATGCTTTGCGCGCGTCTGGCGCGGTCGCCCTGTTCCTCGATTTTGACGGTACGTTGATCGAGATTGCGCCCACGCCTGACGCGATTTGCGTGCCGGTGGATCTGGTGCCGCGCCTTGAGGCGCTGGCCGGGCGGCATGGCGGGCGGCTTGCGCTGATCAGCGGGCGCTCGCTGGCCAATCTTGCAGGCCATCTGGGCGGAATGTCCCTGGCCCGCGCGGGCTCGCATGGGATTGAGCGGTTGCGCGCCGATGGAACGGCGCTGGGCGAGCCCCCGATCGGCATTCCGCCGGCCGCCAGCGCAGCGGTGAGGGATTTTGCAAAAATGCGGGAGGGCGTGGAATTCGAAGAGAAGAGCCACGGGGCCGCGCTGCATTTTCGGGCCGCGCCCGAGCTTGCGGCAGAGGCGATAAGCTTCGCCGAAACTCTCGCCGCATTGCACGGGCTGGCAATCAAACAAGGCAAATGCGTTGTCGAACTGGTCGATCGCGGCGCTGACAAGGCCGCCGCGGTCCACGCTTTCATGGGCGAAGGCAGTTTTGCCGGGGCTTTGCCGATCTTTATCGGCGATGATGTGACCGATGAGGATGGCTTTCGGCGCTGCCTCCGAATTGGGCGGTTTTGGCGTGATCGTGGGCGATCGGCCCTCGGCATTGGCCCGCTATCGCCTCGCTTCTCCTGAAAAGGTACACGAATGGCTCGCATTGTAACCAAGCACCCGCCAAGAGCAGCCTCGAACTCTGGCCGATCGGCAATTGCCAGGTCAGCGGCCTGATCGATGATCGCGCCGGGCTGGTGTGGGGCTGCGTGCCCCGGGTCGATGGCGATCCGGTGTTTTGCGCGCTGCTCAATGGCGACAAGCAGGATAGCGGCGTCTGGCGCTTCGAGCTTGAGGGGCAGGTCTCCTCACAGCAATATTACTTGCGCAACACCGCAATGCTGGTCACCAGGCTGGAGGCGGAAGACGGCAGCGCGGTCGAGATCACCGATTTCTGTCCGCGATTCGAGCGGGCAGGGCGGATGTACCGTCCGGTCGCTTATGTCCGCGTGGTCCGCCCGGTGGCGGGGGTGCCGCGGATGCGCGTGGTGCTCACCCCGATGCGCGATTACGGCACCGCGCTGGCCGACACGACCAATGGCACAAATCACATCCGCTTTCTGCTCGGCGAGCAGGCGCTGCGCCTCAGCACCGATGCGCCAATCGGCTATGTGCTTGAAAAGCGCAGCTTCCGGATCGAGAACGACCTGCATTTCTTCCTTGGGCCAGACGAGCCCTTCGGCGGCAATATCCGGTCAGACATCCGCACGATGGAGCAGTTCACCCGCCGCTATTGGCAGAACTGGTCGCGCGGCCTGGCAACTCCGCTCGAATGGCAGGGCGATGTGATCCGCTGCGCGATCACGCTCAAATTATGCCAGCATGAGGAAACCGGCGCGATCGTGGCTGCGCTGACCACCTCGATCCCCGAGGCGCCCCATTCGGAGCGCAATTGGGACTATCGCTACTGCTGGATCCGCGATTCCTATTACACGGTGCAGGCGCTCAACCGGCTGGGCGCGCTGGATGTGATGGAGAAATATCTCGCCTATCTGCGCAATATCGTCGACGCGGCCAAGGGCGGGCAAATCCAGCCGCTCTATTCGGTGATGGGCGAGGGCGAGCTGGACGAGACCACCGCCGCCTATCTGGCGGGATATCGCGGCATGGGGCCGGTGCGCCGGGGCAATGCCGCCTACAAGCAGGTGCAATATGATTGCTACGGCCAGATCGTGCTGCCAACGGCGCAGGCCTTTTTCGATCTGCGCCTGCTGCGGATGGCTGACGAGAGTGATTTCGAAAGCCTCGAACAGGTCGGCGACATGGCCTGGCGGATGCATGACCAGCCCGATGCCGGCCTGTGGGAGTTTCGCACCCGGCAGGAGGTTCACACCTATTCCGCGGTGATGAGCTGGGCGGCCTGCGACCGGCTGGCCAATGTCGCCGGGCGGCTGGGCAAGGAGGAGCGCCGGATTGTCTGGCGCGAGCGGGCGGACCTGATCCGCGAACAAATCGAAACCGAGGCCTGGGTCGAAAACGGAGAGGCAGGCGGGCATTACGGTGCCTCTTTCGAAAGCGACTATCTCGACGCAAGCCTGCTGCAAATGGTCGAACTGCGCTTCCTCACGCCGGATAATCCGCGCTTTCTTTCGACATTTGCGGCGGTGGAAAAGGAATTGCGGCGCGGCGAATATATGCTGCGCTACGCCGCCGAGGACGATTTCGGCGCGCCGGAGACCGCATTCAACATCTGCACCTTCTGGCTGATCGAGGCGCTGCATCTCGTTGGCCGGGATGAGGAGGCGCGGGCGCTGTTTTGTGCTATGTTGTCTCACCGAACCCCTTCAGGGCTGCTGTCGGAAGATCTCGATTTCAAGACCGGCGAGCTGTGGGGCAATTTCCCGCAGACCTATTCGCTGGTCGGGGTCATCAATTGCGCAGGTCTCCTGTCCAAATCATGGAACACAATCCGCTGAGCAGATTAGTCATCATTTCGAATCGTGTCGCCGTGCCCAAGGCGCGGGGCGCTGCCGGTGCGCAAGGCGGGCTCGCGGGCGCGCTCAATGCTGCGCTCAAGAAACAGCACGGGATCTGGTTTGGCTGGTCCGGCGAAGAGACCGACAATTTCACCGGTGCGATCGCGATCCAGCGCTCCGATGGCGTCACCACCGCGACGATCGATCTCGAGCCGCAGGACGTCGAGGAATATTACAATGGCTATGCCAATTCCACGCTCTGGCCACTGTTCCATTACCGGATCGACCTGACTGAATATGAACGTGAATTCGGCAAAGGCTATGAACGGGTCAATGAACGTTTCGCAGAGTCCGTTGCGCCGCTGATCGAGAAAGACGATCTCGTTTGGATTCACGATTATCACCTGATGCCGCTGGGCGAGCGGCTGCGCGCGCGCGGGCTGAAGAACCGCATCGGGTTCTTCCTCCATATTCCCTGGCCGCCGGCCCGGCTGTTCGTTTCGCTGCCGTTCCACGAGCGGCTGGTGAAGACCATGCTGCATTATGATCTGATCGGCTTCCAGACCAATGAATGGCTGGAAAGCTTCCTGCATTATTGCCGCAAGGAACTGGGTGCCGAAGTCGACGAGGACAGCGGCAGGGTCGAGTTCGAAGGCATGGTCAGCTATGCCAGGGCCTATCCGATCGGTATCGATTACGATCATTTCATGGTGCAGGGCGAAAGCGCCGAGGCCGCCCAGGCGGAGCAGCGCATCCACAACAGCACCCGCGGCAGGACCGCGATGATCGGGGTCGATCGGCTCGATTATTCCAAGGGTCTGCCCGAACGGCTTGATGGCATCGGGCGCTTTTTCGACAATTCGCCCGAGCGGGTGCAGGATGTGGTCTTCATCCAGATCGCCCCGCCGAGCCGCGAGGATATCGGTTCCTATCAGGATATCCGTGCGGTGCTCGAACAGAAGACCGGCCAGATCAATGGCGCGCGCTCCGAGGTGGACCTGGTGCCGATCCGCTATGTCAACAAGGGCCATAGCCTGTCGGAACTGTTCGGCTTTTACCGCGCTTCGAAGATCGCCCTGGTCACGCCGCTGCGCGACGGGATGAATCTGGTGGCGAAGGAATATGTCGCGGCGCAGGATCCGGAAGATCCGGGCGTGCTGATCCTGTCGCGCTTTGCCGGGGCGGCGCAGCAATTGACCGCAGCGGTATTGGTCAATCCGCACAGCCCCGACGATGTCGCCCATGCCATCCGCACCGCGCTCGACATGCCGCTCGATGAGCGCAAGCAGCGCTGGGAAGCCCTGGTGACGAGCGTGAAGGAAGAGAATGTGACGCGCTGGACCGAGCATTTCATGCAGGATCTCGCCCAGGCCGGGCAGGATTGAGCGGTAAAGCAGCGCAGCTTTCCCCAGCCCAAATTGTGCTTTGATTGTCGCCGGGGCCGGCAATCCCTACATCGCCTGAAGCCAGTACAGACGGATAATCATCGATGACCACTCATACCACCCGCATGCTCATCATTGGCTCCGGCCCGGCCGGGCTTTCTGCCGCCATCTATGGTGCGCGGGCCGGAATGGAGCCGATCGTGGTGCAGGGCCTCCAGCCAGGCGGGCAGCTGACCATCACCACCGATGTCGAGAATTATCCCGGTTTTCGCGATGTGATCCAGGGCCCCTGGCTGATGGAGGAGATGCAGGCCCAGGCCGAACATGTCGGTACGCGGATGATGTGGGACATGATCACCGAAATCGATATCGCAGGCGGTTCGCCCTTCCGCGCGGTGGGCGACAGCGGCGATATCTATGTCGGCGATGTGCTGGTGATCGCCACCGGCGCGCAGGCCAAATGGCTCGGCGTGCCGGGCGAGCAGGAGCTTGGCGGCAAAGGCGTTTCAGCCTGCGCGACCTGCGACGGGTTCTTTTATCGCGGCAAGAAGGTGGCAGTGATCGGAGGCGGCAATACCGCGGTGGAGGAAGCGCTCTATCTCACCAACCATTCCGAAGATGTCACCCTGATCCATCGCCGCGATGAGCTGCGTTCGGAAAAGATTCTTCAGGATCGGCTGTTCGCCAATCCGAGGATATCGACGCTGTGGAACAAGACGGTGACCCGCTTCATCGGTGATCCGCTTGCGGGCGGGCTTACCGCGCTCGAACTCAAGGACACGGTGACGGGCGAGATCAGCCAGTTTCCGGTTGAGGGCGCCTTTGTCGCGATCGGCCATGCACCGGCGACGGAATTGTTCAAGGGCAAGTTGCCGATGGACCAGAACGGCTATCTGCTGGTCGAACCGGGCACGCCGAAAACCTCCATCCCCGGCGTCTTTGCCTGCGGCGATGTGATGGACCATGTCTATCGGCAGGCGGTCACAGCGGCGGGAACCGGCTGCATGGCGGCGCTCGATGCCGAGCGCTTCCTGGCGCATAAGGAATTTTCCCGGGCGACAGAAGCGGTCGCCTGACGGGCTAGAACACCGCCAGAGCTGCCTGCAGGATCAGCGCCGCGAGCACCAGGCTCGACAATATAAACAGGCCAAAGCGCACCGTGACCTTGTTGACCGTGGCCTGCAGCAGCGAATGGATCACCCGCAGCGCGACATAGGACCAGCCGAGTTCGGCATTCAGCCCATCGCCCTGGCCGATGATCGCCAGCAGAATTGCAATCGCATAAAACACCGTAGGTGCTTCATGCAGGTGATTGTAATTATGGGCTTTCCATTGAACATGCGGTGGCAGAACCTTGTCCAGCGTCTGGTCCGGATCGCGCACCAGCGCATCGGGTTCGACCTTGGCGGCGAGCATTGCCGGAATCCGCGTGGCATACATCCACAGCCACATCACCATCGTCCAGCACGCCAGGGCGACCACTGGCTGCAAAATTCCCATTCCGATCATGGCCGGCATCCCTTCAGCTGAGCAGTGTCAAAATGAGCGCGCGCGCGGCGAGAATGATCAGGCAGACCGTCGAAAGCGCGAAGATCGTCAGCCGCACCGGAATCCGGTTCACCGTGCCCTGCCACAGCGAATGAATGATACGTAGCCCGACATAGGCCCAGGCCAGCAGCCCATCCAATGGCGTGGGGCCGAGCAGGGCGATGATCACCACCGTGGCATAGAACAGCGTCGGCTGCTCCAGCAGATGCGTGTAATTATGGGCTTTCCAGTTCACGCTGGCAGGCAGCACACCCTCAAGATCCTGCCCGCGGCCACCCGGCTTGGCGAGCTTGAGATCGATCCCCGACTTGGCCATCGCCGGCATGCGGGCTGCCATCATCCAGAACATTACGACGAGCGACCATGCCACCAGGACGGCGGCGGGCGCGAGCATTTGAGCCTGCATGATTTCCCCTCCTGCAATCACAATCCGCAAAGACTGCGCGCGGGAAATTAGATTGTCAATTGCAACTTAATTGGCGCTGGAGATCACTGCGCCAAAAGCCTCGGGATCGACATTGCCGCCGGTCAGCATGATCACCGTGCCGGGATCGAGCGCGACCTTTCCCGCCAGCGCCGCCGCCAGCGCCGCCGCGCCGCCTGGTTCAAGCACCAGTCGCAGCTCCGAAAAGGCGAAGCGCTGCGCCATGCGCACCTCGCGCTCGCTCACCGCCACGCCGGGTTCGGCGCGCGCCTGCAGCACCGCGAAATTGATCGGCCAGGTCATCGGGGTCTGCAGCGCGTCGCAGGCGGTCGGCGGCGGATTGGGGCCGACACCCAGGATTTCCCCGGCGGCAAGGCTGCGCGCCACATCGTCCCAGCCTTCGGGTTCGACCGGCACCACTTCGGCTTCAGGGCAGGCGAGGGCGAGCCCCGCGGTCAGCCCGCCGCCGCCACAGGGCGCCACGATCCGGCTTGGGCCATCAAGCCCGCGCCCGGCCAATTGCGCGGCGATTTCAATCCCCGCGCTGCCCTGGCCTTCGATGATACAGCGATCGCCATAGGCATGGACCAGAATTGCCCCCTGGGCCTCGCACAGCGCCTTGGAGATCGCATCGCGGTCCTCTCCGCCAGGACGGTCATAGAGCACCACCTCGGCCCCCAGCTGGCGGACATTGCGCAGTTTGACCTGCGGCGCATCGGACGGCATCACGATCGTGGCCGCAATCCCCAGCCGCCGTGCGGCCCAGGCCACGCCCTGGGCGTGATTGCCGCTCGACACACCGACCACCCCATGCGCGCGTTCCTCTGGCGAAAGCTGGCTCAGGCGATTCCACCCGCCACGAATCTTGAACGCCCCGATCGGTTGCAGGCTTTCGGCCTTTACCCACAGCGGCACGCCGCCGATCTCCACCGGCAGCAGCGGCGTCGGCGGGAGAATTGCGGCGATCCGCTCTGCGGCGGCGATCACCCCCTCATGGGTTGGTGCGGGCTGTTGTGCTGTCATGCCAGCGATCTATATGCGCAGTCGCGCTTCGGCAAAGGAGAATGGATTTGAGCAAGGTGCTGGTGATCGGCGCGGGCGGCGTCAGCTCGGTCGCGGTCCACAAGATGGCGATGAATCCGGATATCTTTCCGCGAAATTCACCTGGCCAGCCGCACTTTGGCCAAATGCGATGCGATCGCCGCTTCGGTGAAGGCGCGCACCGGCGTCAGGCCGTGGCAACCTATGCCATCGATGCCGAGGATGTGCCCGCGACTCACCGCGCTGATCCGCGCGATCGGGCCAGGCCTGGTGGTCAATCTGGCGCTGCCCTATCAGGATCTGCCGATCATGGACGCCTGCCTCGCCGCCGGGGTCGATTATCTCGACACCGCCAATTACGAGCCGAAGCGACGAGGCGAAGTTCGAATATCACTGGCAATGGGCCTATCAGGACCGCTTCAAGGAGGCCGGGTCTGATGGCGCTGCTCGGCTCGGGCTTCGATCCGGGCGTGACCAGCGTCTTCGCCATGTGGCTCAAGAAGCACAAGTTGAAGACCATCCGCACGCTCGACATTCTCGATTGCAACGGCGGCGATCACGGCCAGCCCTTCGCCACCAATTTCAATCCCGAGATCAACATCCGCGAAGTCACCGCGCCGGCGCGCCACTGGGAGAACGGGGCATTCGTCGAAACCCCGGCGATGGCGCATAAGCAGAGCTTCGACTTCGAGGGCGGTCGGCCCGAAGAACATGTACATGATGTATCACGAGGAGCTGGAAAGCCTGGCCAGGTTCATCCCCGAGATGGAGCGCGCGCGCTTCTGGATGACCTTCGGCGATGCATATATCAAGCATCTCGACCGTGCTGCAGAATGTCGGCATGACGCGGATCGATCCGGTGATCTACAAGGGCGTGAGATCATTCCGCTGCAATTCCTCAAGGCCGTGCTGCCCGAGCCCGCGACGCTCGGGCCCACGACCAAGGGCAAGACCAATATCGGCTGTATCGCCACCGGCGAAGCGCTCGACGGTTCGGGCGAGAAGACGTTCTACATCAAGAATATCTGCGACCACGAAGACGCCTATGCGGAAACCGGCAATCAGGCGGTGAGCTACACCACCGGCGTTCCGGCGATGATCGGCGCGGCGATGGTGCTGCAGGGCACTGGCAGGGCGCGGGCGTGTTCAACATGGAAGCAGATGGATCCCGATCCCTTCATGGAGATGCTCAACAGGCAGGGCCTGCCATGGACGGTCGAGGAACTCGACGCTCCGCTGGCATTCTGATGGAGACCCGCGCCGGCGATCCGGGGGCCTTTGCCCAGTTCGACCTTACCCGCGTCGACAGCCCGGCCTTTGTGGTCGATCTGGCGAAGCTGCGCGCGAATCTGCAGATTCTGGCCGATGTGCGCGATGCGGCGGGGATCAAGGTGCTGGCGGCGCTCAAGGCGTTTCAGCATGTGGTCGGTCGCCCCGGTGATCGGCGAATATCTCGACGGGGTCTGCACCTCTGGCCTGTGGGAGGCGCGGCTGGCCGCCGAACATTATGACGGCGAGATCGCGACCTATTGCGCCGCCTACAAGCCCGAGGATCTGGAAGAGATCTGCCGGCTGTCGGATCATGTGATCTTCAATTCACCGATGCAGATCGAACGCTGTTCGGCGATCCTTGAAGCGGCGCGGCTGCGCGGCGAAAATTTCGACATCGGGCTGCGGATCAATCCGCTGCATGCCGAAGGCGAGGTGCCGCGCTATGATCCCTGCGCCCCGCATTCGCGGCTGGGCTTTCCGGTCGACCAGCTGACCGAAGAGCATATGGCGCTGGTCGACGGCATCCATTTTCACAGCTTGTGCGAACAGGATCTCGAACCGCTCAAGCGCACCTGGGATGTGCTGTTCGACCATCTTGAGCCCTATTTCGGCCAGTTCAAATGGCTCAATTTCGGCGGCGGGCACCACATCACCCGCGCCGATTACCAGCGCGAGGAGTTGGTCGAGTTCCTGCTCGATGTGCAGGAGGATACCGGGGCGGAGCTCTATCTCGAGCCGGGCGAGGCGGTGGCGCTCGATGCCGGGATCCTGGTCGGCAACGATCCTCGATTCGCACTGGAACGGCATGCCGCTGGCGATCACCGATATTTCCGCCACCTGCCACATGCCCGACGTGATCGAGGCGCCCTATCGCCCGGCCATGCTGGGCGAGGAGGAGGGCTCGGGCGAAGTCGTGCGGCTGGGCGGGCCGTCCTGCCTTGCCGGCGACGTGATCGGCGATTACCGCCTGCCCGTGCCATGCCGCCCCGGCGAGCGGATCGCCTTTCTCGATCAGGCGCATTATTCGATGGTCAAGACCACCACCTTCAACGGCGTGCCGCTGCCATCGATCTGGCTGTGGGATTCGGACAGCGATTCGCTCGAATGCCTCCGAAAATTCGCCTATGAGGACTTCCGCGACGGCTTTCCTGAGCCGGAAAAGCCCCCCAAATCCGTGGTTTCCGGTGCAGCGCTCAAGGCAATTTTGCAGCGGGCGCCTTGCGATTTTCACTTGCAGTTCATCAGCCGGGGATTATATCCGCCCCTCGCTGCCCCAAGGGGACTTCCTAACCGCAAGGCAGCCTTGTCAGAAACGAACCGTTTTGGGGGTCCCTTGAGTTGCACATCTATCCTAGCGCATCGGCTGTAGTCCGCGACATTTCGCCGGACGAACCCGTTATTCTAAATCGCCCGCACGCCGCTGTGCGCGCTGCCCGCTTCTTTGCCGAGAAGTTTCCGGGCAAGTCGCTCTATGCGGTAAAGGCCAATCCATCGCCTGAACTGCTCCAGATTCTGTGGGATTCGGGCATCACCCATTTCGATGTCGCCTCGATTGCCGAGGTCCGGCTGGTGCGCGCCTTGCTGCCCAAAGCGATGCTGTGCTTCATGCATCCGGTGAAGACCACCAGCGCGATCCGCGAGGCCTATCACCAGCATGGGGTCAAGACCTTCAGCCTCGACTCGATCGAGGAGCTGGGCAAGATCCTCGAGGCGACGGCCGACAGCGAAGGCAATCCGGCGCGCGACCTGCGTCTGCTTGTGCGGCTGCGCGTTTCATCCGAATATTCCGAGCTGAGCCTGGCGTCCAAATTCGGGGTCGATCTGGTCGATGCCGCGCCGCTGCTGCAGGCGACCCGCCAGGCGGCAGACTGGCTGGGTATCTGCTTCCACGTCGGCAGCCAGGCGATGACGCCCTTCGCCTATATCCAGGCGCTGGAGCGCGTTCGTGCGGCGATGGCCGAAGCGAGCGTGGTGATCGATGTGGTCGACGTGGGTGGCGGATTTCCCAGCGATTATCCCGGGATGGAGCCTCCGCCGCTGGAGGACTATTTCGCGATCATTCACCGCCAGTTCGAAGCGCTGCCGATCGCCTATAATGCCGAGCTGTGGTGCGAGCCGGGCCGGGCGCTGTGCGCGGAATATTCCTCGCTCATCGTCAAGGTCGAGAAGCGCCGCGGTGATGAGCTTTACATCAATGACGGTTCCTATGGCGCATTGTTCGATGCGGCGCATATCGGCTGGCGGTTCCCGGTCGCCGTGCTGAGCGATCGCTTCGACGGGCCGCTGCAGGAATTCGCCTTCTACGGCCCGACCTGTGACGATGCCGATTATATGAAGGGCCCCTTCATGCTGCCGGCCGATATCGGCCCTGGCGATTATGTCGAGATCGGCATGCTCGGCGCCTATGGCGCAGCGATGAAGACCGGGTTCAACGGTTTCGGCCAGGCAAGTGCCGTCACCGTCGCCGATGAACCCATGTCCAGCCTCTATCGCGGCGACCGCGTCGATCCGCGTCAGAGCGACAATGTGGTGAGCCTGCGCTGAGCTTTCCATTGTGCCCGCCTCCGGCTTGACCGGGGGCGGGCCGCAACAGCGGGCCCCGCGCCATTTGGCCGCTATGAGGCGGCGCTGCCGGTAACCGTTCCAGTCCGCTCCAGCTTGCCCCAGCCGACGAGCTTGCCATGCAGCGCCGAATTGATCGAGCGCAGCACCACGCCATACATCAGCTGGCGATAGACGAACCGCTGCATGATCAGCAGCAATCCGGGGAAGCGCTGGCGCGTCGGCTCGAGTCGGTAGGCGATCCAGCCGGCGATGAGATCGATTCCCACAAAGGCGATCCAATAGGCCGCCATGCGCAGCACATCGCTCTGGGTCTGGGCCATGCCGTGCTGCTGGACCCTGCACCACCGTGCCGATGATCGACAGGATCAGCGCAAGGTCGATGATCGGCGAGAGGGCGGCAAACAGGATCTGGAACAGCCATGCCTGCGGCAATGCCGAACCAGGCGAGCCCCCTTGGGCGTCCGGTCCCGAGCACCGCGCGGTGCTTCCACAGGCACTGCAAGGTGCCGAATGACCAGCGATAGCGCTGCTTGCCCAGCGCGCGCAGAGTTTCAGGCGCTTCGGTCAGCGCGATCGCGGTCGACATCATAGGCCACCCGCCAGCCCACCCGCTGGATCGCGATCGTAAGATCCTGATCCTCTGCCAGCGTGTCTTCCGGATAGCCGCCGACCTGGGCAATCGCCGAGCTGCCGCCAGGCGCCGACCGCACCCGGCACCACAGTTATCGCGCCCAGCGCATCCAGCGCGCGGCGTTCGACATTCTGCGCGGTGACATATTCGATGGCCTGCCAGCGCGTGACCAGATTGATCGCGATTGCCGACCCTGGCATTGCCGGCGACCGCGCCGATCGCCGGATCTGCAAACCAGCGGACCAGCCGGCTGATGGTGTCTGGCAGGAACTGGGTATCGGCATCGAGCGCGATCAGGATCTCGCCCGATGACTGCGCGAGCGCCCGGTTGAGCGCACTGGCCTTGCCGCCATTGCTGAGCGTCAGCAGCCGCACCCTGGGATCGGAGCCATAATGCGCGGTGACAAGCGCGCTGGTGCGGTCTTTCGATCCGTCATCCGCCACAATCAGTTCCAGCGAGGGATAATCGCTCTCCAGCACCCGGGCGATCGAGGAGACGATCACCTTTTCCTCATTATAGGCCGGGATGATCACCGAAACCGTGGGCAGATAGTCGCTCTGCGGGGGGCGTTCGCTGGTCTTGCGATCGATCAGGGCCAGGGCGGTGAGGAAGATCGCGCGGGCAAAGCCGAGCGCGATGGCGAAGAAGAACAGCCAGTGCAGCGCATAGCTGATGCCCGCCAGCGCGACGAAGGCCGCCACGTCGGCCATGACCGACGCCCGATCCTTCCCGGTGACTGGCGGCATCACCGCGTCGCGACTGAGCCCGGCAAGCTGCGAGACCTGAACGAAGTGATAGCCTTGCGCGCGCAGCCGCTCGATCAGGATCGGGAGGGCCGCGACGGTCTGGCTGCGCACGCCGCCGCCATCGTGCATCAGCAGGATATTTTCGCTGCGCTGCGGGCTGGCAGAGGCCACCTGCCTGAGCGCGCTGTCGACAATGTTCGGAACGCCGGGATTACGCCAGTCGGCCGGATCGACATGCAGGCCCACGATGGTATAGCCGCTCCTCTGCGCCAGCACCGCAGGCGTGAGTTCATCAGCGGTGGTCGGCTCCGCATCGCCGAAATAGGGCGCGCGGAACAGCCTGGTCGAACGCCCGGTATAGGCCTCTATCAGCCGCTGGGTTGCGTTGAGCTCCAGCTTGGTGCCGAAAGGTGACTCTTCGGCCAGATTGGGGTGCGTGTAGCTGTGATTGCCGATCTCGGACCCGTCACTGATAATCCGGCGGAGCAGTTCGGGATGATCCAGCGCATTCTCGCCGATGACGAAGAATGTCGCGGGCACATGCTCGCGCTCAAGGATCGAGAGGATTTTCGGAGTATAGGTCGGCGTCCGGGCCATCGTCGAAGGTCAGGGCGATGGCATGCGGATCCTTGGCACCTGTCCGCTGGACCACATAGGGCGAGGGCAGTGCCCGGTATTTTTCGCCGGTTATGGTTCGCGCGCTGTCAAATTCGACCTCGCGCAGGCCGCCCTGGGGTTCCGCAGCGATTCGCAGGATTTCGCCTGAGCCCTCGACATCCGTGCCCGGATCGGGCGAGATATTTGACAGCTTCGGCATGCTGCCGGAGCGCATCGCCTTGAGCGCGTCCCAATATCCCGGGTCTTCGCTGCCCAGCCGCCACAGGGCGATACCCCCGATACCGTCGAGCAGCTGGATCTGGTTCCAGCTGGTCGCGGCATCCATCAGCCATATGGTGTGCTTCGCGCCGTCTTCTTCATAAGCGAAGCCGCTGTTGCCGCTGGCGGGATCGAATTCCGGCATCGATCCGCTGTCACGCGCGGCCAGCCACGCGTCGTTGATTGTCAGGGCGTCGGCTGTTCCATCGTGCCAATCATAGCCGTAATTGCCCAGCGCGATGATCAGCTTGCTGTCGGGAATGGTCGCCTTGGCGTGGGCCAGCTGCTGGGTAAACCAGCCTTGCGCGGCGATCGGTCCGGGCTCTCCGCCCTGCCAGTGCTGATCATAATCCATGAAGAACACATGATCGACCGCATGCGCCATCTGATGCAGGTGCCAGCTCGCCTCGCCCGCCGGGACAGTCAAAGACAAATCGAGCCCAGCCGCCGTGAAGCGCGCATGGGCCCGTTCGAGGAATTGCCGGTACAGCGGCAGGGTGGAGTCGGGCAGGTTCTCAAGGTCGAACACGGCACCCTGCCACTGGAGCTTGCGCGCAGCATCGATGGTTTGCGTGATCAGCCTGTCGCTTGCCTGGCGATTGCCCAGAATATGCGCCATTTGCGGGCCGTACCAACGGCCCTGGTGAATATTCTGTACCATCAGGAAATATTTGACCTGATGCAGCCGCCCGCGGCGGATGGCTGAAACTTCCGGGTCGTTGACCACGGATAGCATGCCGCTTGCCGGGTCGATTTCGCCATTGCTTGCGACGACCCAGTCGAGCTGATCATAATGGGCTCGCAGCGACAGGGCGCTCTCTTCGTCCCATGGCACATAGAAACCGATCTGCAGCGGGTGGCTGCGGCCGATATGCCAGGGCAGCGAAGGCAGATGATGCGTCAGATGCGCAAGGTGAGTCTTGAACGGCAGCGGCTGTGAACGCTCTCGCCCGAATTCGAGCGGCGAAGCGCTCGGCACCTCGACGATCGTGGTCGCGAACACTGTCGCGCTGATCAGCACCAGCACCAGCAGCAAGGCGGTAAGTCGCCCGACCAGCCGCCGACGGCGACCGCTCTGGTCGAAAAATACCGGGGAGTTCATGGCTTTGCGGCCAGAAACAGGGGATTGCTTAACGCAGGATGGAGGTCAGGCAGCACAAAGACAGGGTCTCCCGTCCGGGCTCCCGGATTCGTGCCGGGCGTCTCAGGACAGCGCGCCGACTAATGCCCGCTGGCTGACAGAATGCTGAACGCGATCCCCAAGGATCAGCAACGGATCAGGCTGCCTTGAGCAGGTCCAGATCAAGCCGGTCCCAGATCTCGACCAGAGCGGCGGTGAGATCCCGCATCATGGCTTCGCTATGCGCCGGCCCGGGGGTGAACCGCAGCCGTTCGGTGCCGCGCGGCACCGTGGGATAATTGATCGGCTGCACATAGACGCCATATTCGGCAAGCAGGATATCGCTGATCTTCTTGGCGCGCACCGGATCGCCGACCATCAGCGGCACGATGTGGGTCACCGATTCCATCACCGGCAGGCCGGCATCGCGGAAACATTGCTTGAGCGTGGCAGCAGCATGCTGCTGGCCCTCGCGTTCGGCGGACGAGGCCTTGAGGTGCTTCACCGCCGCCAGCACGCCGGCAACCAGCACCGGGCTGAGCGAGGTGGTGAAGATGAAGCCCGGCGCATAGGAGCGGATGCAGTCGATGATCTTGGTGTCAGCCGCGATATAGCCGCCCATCACGCCGAATGCCTTGCCCAGCGTGCCTTCGATAATGTCGATCCGGTGGGCGGCTTCGTCGCGTTCGGAAATGCCGCCGCCGCGCGGGCCATACATGCCCACCGCATGGACCTCGTCGATATAGGTCAGCGCATTGTATTTTTCGGCGAGATCGCAAATCGCGTGGATCGGGGCGACATCGCCATCCATCGAATAGACGCTTTCGAACGCGATCAGCTTGGGCGTCTCGGGATCGGCCTCGCTCAGCAGCGCTTCGAGATGCGCCACGTCATTGTGGCGGAACACGCGCTTTTCGCAGCCCGAATTGCGGATGCCGGCGATCATGCTCGCATGGTTGAGTTCGTCAGAATAGATGATGCAGCCTGGCAGCAGCCGGGCGAGGGTGGAAAGCGTCGCGTCATTCGAGACATAGCCCGAGGTGAACAGCAGCGCGCCTTCCTTGCCGTGAAGATCGGCCAGCTCATGCTCAAGCTCAATATGATAATGGGTATTGCCGCCGATATTGCGGGTGCCGCCCGATCCGGCGCCGACATCATGCAGCGCCTCTTCCATCGCGGCGACCACCTTGGGGTGCTGGCCCATCGCGAGATAATCATTCGAGCACCACACGGTGATCGGCTTGGGCCCATTATGCCCGGCAAAGCAGCGCGCATTGGGATAGGCACCCTTGTTGCGCAGGATGTCGATGAACACGCGATAGCGGCCCTCCGCATGGAGCCGGTCAATCGCCTGGTCGAAAATCTGATCGTAATTCAACGGCCCGTCCGTTCCTAGCGCTGCAATCTGTCCCATTGCCGGGACTCGCGTGGTAGCCAGAGCATTCGCGGCGGCCTTACGCTATGACCCAAATCAATTAAAGTGCGGAGTTTGCGAGCAATTCGCAACTAGAGCCGCTCAATCCGCTCGATTCCGAACTCTGTCAGCGCCGGGGTCAAACTTTCAAACGAGCCATTGGTCCCGGTGAAGACCGCGAAATCGGGCCGGCTCCGCTCGAAACTCTGCCCCGCGGTCAAAAAGGCGATCCGGCGGGCAATCCCTGCTGCCCCGTCAACGAAATCCACGCTCAGGCCCAGATCGCCGAATGCCGCCGTCAGTTCCCGTTCCAGCAAGGGGAAATGGGTGCAGGCCAGCACCACCGTGTCGATCCGCTCCCCGCCGGGCTGGCCGACGAGCCCCTGGGCGGCTGCGGCATAGACTGCAGGATCGACCGGCTCGCCGCGCAGCCTGGCCTCGGCCGCTGCCACCAGCGCGGGCGCGGCGTGGCGCAGCAGCAGCTTGCCAGATGCGAATTCGCGCTCAAGATTGTCGACATAGGCCTGACGGATTGTCGCAGCTGTGCCCAGCAGGCCGATCGCGCCGCTGCGGGTCATGGCAGCGGCGGGCTTGATCGCCGGGACGGTGCCGACCACCGGCAGGTCCAGCGCCTCGCGCACGGCAGCCAGCGCGATGGTGCTGGCGGTATTGCAGGCGATGGTGACGAGCCGCGGGTGATGCCGTTCGACCAGCCGGCCAAGCAGCGCCGGCACCCGCGCGGCGATCTGCGCCTCGGTCTTCTCGCCATAGGGCAGGGCGGCATAATCGGCGACATAGATCACCGGCGCGCCCGGCAGCACCTTGCGCACTTCGGCGAGCACGGTCAGCCCGCCGACGCCGGAATCGAACAGCAACAGCGGGGCCTGCGGATCGATCTGCGCACTCATCCGGTGGAAGCTCCCGTCATTCCCGAGCAATCTCCCTAAATTCCCGCTGTCCGATTGCAAGCGAGACGCTATGCATGGGGGATGGAGGCGGGGCCAGATGCAGTTCGGATTTGAAACACTCACGGCATTGGTCGCGGCCTATGGCTGCGGTTCGATCCCCTTTGGGCTGATCCTCACCCGGCTGGCGGGTCTGGGCGATGTGCGCGCCATCGGTTCGGGCAATATCGGCGCCACCAATGTGCTGCGCACCGGCCATAAGGGGCTGGCGGCGGCCACGCTGCTGCTCGATCTGGCGAAGGGCTTTGCAGCGGTGTTCCTGATCGGACGATATCTGCCGGACATGGCGGGTGCGGCTGCGCTGTGCGCGGTGCTGGGCCATTGTTTTCCCGTCTGGCTGCGCTTCAAGGGCGGCAAGGGCGTGGCCACCGCGGCGGGGGTGTGTTTCGGCCTCGGCTGGCCGATCGGGCTTGCCTATGCGCTGGTGTGGATCGCGGTGGTCGCCCTGGCACGGATATCCTCGCTGGGCGGGATTTGCGCCGCCATTGCCGCGCCGCTTGCGGCCCTGGCGCTTGGCCATGGCGATTATTTTCCCTGGCTCGCGCTGATCGGCGCGCTGATCCTGTGGCTCCACCGGGCCAATCTCAGGCGGCTCAGGGAAGGGACCGAACCTCGGATCGGCTCCAGGGGATGAGCGTCACGCAGGATGAAGCTTTTGCGCGCATTCGACTGCTGCGATCACCCAATGTCGGGCCGGTAAGTTACAATCAACTGCTGCGCCGTTTCGGTTCTGCTGCAAGCGCCATCGATGTGCTGCCCGATCTCGCAGCGCGCGGCGGCGCGCGCTATCGCCCGGCGCAGCAAGACCGGATCGAGCGCGAAGTGGCGGCAGTGCGCAAGGCCGGTGCGCGCTATCTGTTTCACGATTCGCCCGATTATCCCGCTTTGCTGGGCGAGCTGGAAAGCGCGCCCCCGATCCTGGTGATCCGGGGCGATATTGGTCTGGCGGCGAAATCCTGCGTTGCCATGGTGGGCGCGCGCAATGCCTCCGCAGCAGCGGCGAAGCTGGCGCGCGATCTTGCGCATGAACTGGCGGGTGAGGGCCATGTCGTGGTCTCCGGTCTTGCCCGGGGGATCGACGGGTCGGCCCATCGCGGGGCGCTGCCGGCAACCATCGGGGTGATCGCCAGCGGAATCGACATCGCCTATCCGCCGCAACATGCCGAACTGCAGGAAGAGATTGCCGGGCGCGGCCTGCTGATCGCCGAACAGCCCCCCGGCACCGAACCGCGCGGCAGCCATTTCCCCACCCGCAACCGGATCATTGCCGGGCTCGCGCTGGGTACGGTGGTGGTCGAGGCGGCGCCCAGATCCGGCTCGCTGATCACCGCGCGGCTGGCGGGGGAATATGGGCGCGAGGTGATGGCGGTGCCGGGATCGCCGCTTGATGCGCGCAGCCATGGTTGCAACCAGCTGATCCGCGACGGGGCAGTGCTGGTCCAGTCAGCCGAGGATGTGATCGAGCTTGTGACCGGTTTCGGCGGCGCGGCGCGCTCGCGGGTGCGTGAAACGCTGGACGAGCTCTATGACCCGCTCGAATCCGAGGCGTTCCCGCCGGTTGAAGACAGCGCCGATATTTCCGCCTTGCTCACCACCGCGCCGGTTGCGATCGATGAATTGATCCGCCAGTCAGGCGCCAAAGCGGCGGCGGTGCAACTGGCCTTGCTGGAGCTGGAACTGGCGGGCAAGCTCACCCGCCATGCGGGGGGCAAGGTCTCGCTCGGCACTTGAACGGTGCCAGAAATGCACCAGCTTCACGGCGTGGGCTGTTTCAATAAAGGGATTGCATGAAGCCAAGCTCGGACCGCGTCCGATTTTGCCCTGTCGCATTTCGCTGCTTGACGAACCCGCCAAGCCACCATCACCTTCGCGCGTACGCATACGTGTAGGGGCCCAGTCGAAATTTCATGCAACTTGTCATCGTAGAATCGCCGGCCAAGGCGAAAACCATCGAAAAATATCTCGGCAAGGACTTCAAGGTCCTCGCCTCATACGGCCATGTCCGCGATCTGCCGCCGAAGGACGGTTCGGTCCGGCCGGATGAGGATTTCGCGATGGATTGGGAAACCTATCGCGACAAGGCTTCGCGCATCAAGGAAATCTCCGACGCTGCAAAAACGGCAACCCGCCTGATTCTCGCGACCGACCCTGACCGTGAGGGCGAGGCGATCAGCTGGCACGTCAAGGAACTGCTGGCGAAGAAGAAGGCGCTACCCAAGGAGGTGGAGCGGGTCACCTTCAACGCGATCACCAAGCAGGCGGTGACCGAGGCGATGCAGCATCCGCGCGATCTGGATATGGATCTGATCGATGCCTATCTCGCCCGCCGCGCGCTGGATTATCTGTTCGGCTTCACCCTCTCGCCGGTGCTGTGGCGCAAGCTGCCCGGCGCCAAGAGCGCGGGCCGGGTGCAATCGGTCGCGCTGCGGCTGATCTGCAATCGGGAACATGAGATCGAGATCTTCCGGCCGCAGGAATATTGGCAGGTCCTTGCCCGGATGGAGCAGGACGGAACCGAATTCGAGGCGCGGCTGGTGCGCTTCGATGGCGAAAAGCTTGAACGGCTTTCCCTCGGCGATCAGGGCGTTGCGCTGCGCGCCAAGGAAGCCGTGGAGACAGGCCATTTCACGATCGAAGAGGTCGAGACCAAGCCGCTCAAACGCAATCCCTCCCCGCCTTTCACCACTTCGACCCTGCAGCAGGAGGCCGCCCGCAAGCTGGGTTATTCGGCCAGCCATACAATGCGCTGCGCGCAAAACCTCTACGAAGCCGGCGCGATCACCTATATGCGGACCGACGGCGTGCAGATGGATCACAGCGCGATTTCCGCCGCGCGCAAGGCCATCGCCGACCGGTATGACGGGCATTATCTGCCCGAAAAGCCGCGCCATTATGCCACCAAGGCCAAGAATGCGCAGGAAGCGCATGAGGCGATCCGGCCGACCGATTTTTCCCGCGATCATGCCGGGTCGGGCGATGAAGCCCGGCTTTATGATCTGATCTACAAGCGGGCGATGGCCAGCCAGATGGCCTCTGCCAGCCTCGAACGCACCACGGTGACCATGCGCGACCCGACCGGGCGCCATGAATTGCGCGCCACCGGCCAGGTGGTGAAATTCGCGGGCTTCCTCGCGGTCTATGAAGAAGGCCGCGACCAGAAGAGCGATGACGAGGAGGACGAGGGCCTGCTGCCGGTGATGCACAAGGGCGATTCGCCGGCCAAGAAGGCGGTCGAGGCGAGCCAGCATTTCACTCAGCCGCCGCCGCGTTTTTCCGAGGCAAGTCTGGTCAAGCGGCTGGAAGAGCTCGGGATCGGCCGGCCTTCGACCTATGCCTCGACGATCCAGACCCTGCGCGATCGTGCCTATGTCCGGATGGAAAAGAACCGCTTCTTCGCCGAGGAAAGCGGGCGGCTGCTGACCGCGTTTCTTGAGCGGTTCTTCTCGCGCTATGTCGCCTATGATTTCACTGCCGGCATGGAAGACGAGCTTGACGACGTGTCGGGCGGGCGCGCCGCCTGGAAGAAGGTGCTTGAGGAGTTCTGGCGCGACTTCAAGCCGAAGAGCGACGAGGTGATGGAGCGCAAGCCGTCCGAGGTCACCGAAGAGCTGGACATCTTCTTGTCGGACTATCTGTTCCCGGCAAAGGAAGACGGCAGCGACCCGCGCCTGTGCCCCAAATGCGGGGAAGGGCGGCTGGCGCTGCGCGGCGGCAAATATGGCGCCTTCGTGGCCTGTTCGAACTATCCTGAATGCAAGTTCACGCGCCGCTTTGCCCAGCCGGGCGGGGATGGCGAGGATGGCGGCGAAGATGCATCGATGGGCAAAGACCCGGAGAGCGGGCTTGAGGTGATGCGCAAGACCGGGCGCTTCGGGCCCTATATCCAGCTGGGCGAGGGCAAGGAGGCCAAACGCGCCTCGATCCCCAAGGATCTGCCGGATTTCGATCTCGAATGGGCGCTCAAGCTGCTGGCCTTGCCGCGCACGGTGGGCACCCATCCGGAAAGCGGCCAGCCGATCACCGCAAGCATCGGGCGCTATGGCCCCTATCTCGCGCATGACGGAAAATATGCCAAGCTCACGTCCACGCGCGATGTGATCGAGGTGGGGATGAATGCGGCGGTCACCCTGCTGGCGGAGGCGGCCAATCGTGGCCCCGGACGCGGCAGGGCTGCGGCAGAGCCGATCAAGACACTTGGCGCCCATCCCACCAGCGGGGGTGAGATGAAGGTCATGCCGGGCCGCTATGGCCCCTATGTGACCGACGGGACCACCAATGCCACCCTGCCCAAGGACGTGAAGCCTGAGGATGTGAGCGAGGATCAGGCGATCGCCCTGATCGATGCCCGCGCCGCGAAGGGCCCGGCCAAGGGCAAGAAGAAGGCGCCAGCCAGGAAAAAGGCTCCAGCCAAGAAGAAGGCTCCCGCCAAAGCCAAAAAGGCCAAGGCGGCGGAGGAATGAGCGAGAGATTCGAGCGGCATCGCCAGGCCTGGACCTCGGAAGAGGTGGCGAAACTGCGGGTTCTCTCCGCCAAGGGGATGGGGCTGAAATCGATCGCCAAGGCGCTGTCGCGGACCGAGGAATCGACCAAGGATCGGGCCAAGATCGACGGGATAGCTATCGCAAAGAAGCGCTAGGCTGGCGCAAAGAAGCGCTGGCCTGGCCGGGGCTGCTCAGCGCACCCAGTCGAGCCCCATTTCCTCGTAGATCTCGCGGCTTTCTTCCCAGTTTTCGTCCACTTTCACGTGGAGGAACAGATGCACCTTCACCCCCAGAAGGGTCGCGAGTTCAAAGCGCGCGGCCTCGCCGATCGCCTTGATCTTCGATCCGCCCTTGCCCAGCACGATCGGCTTCTGGCTTTCGCGGCCGATCACGATCTGCTGGCGGATCTCGATCGAGCCATCGGGGCGATGGGTGTAGCTTTCGGGCCGCACCATCGCATCATAGGGCAGCTCTTCATGGAGCTGGCGGTAAAGCTGCTCACGGGTGATCTCGGTCGCCATCAGGCGTTCACTGGCATCGCTCACCTGATCTTCCGGATAGTGCCAGTCGCCCAGCGGCATCAATTGCGCCAGCCGGGTCTTGAGTTCGGGCACGCCATCGCCGGTCAGCGCCGAGATGAAAAAGACCTCATCGAAGCCGACCTTGTCGGTCAGCTCCTGCGCCATCGCCAACAGCGGCTCCTTCTTGCTGATATCGACCTTGTTGAGTGCCAGCAGCTTGCGCTCGGGGCGGTTGGCCAGGCTTTCCAGCAGCGGCTCCAGCTCGTGGCGGCGCTGCTTGACCGGATCGACCAGCAGCAGGATCGCATCGGCCGATTGGGCGCCTTCCCAGGCCGCGTGAACCATCGCCCGGTCCAGCCGGCGCTTGGGCGCAAAGATCCCCGGCGTATCGGCCAGGATCATCTGCACCTGGTCCTGCAAAGCGATGCCGAGCAGCCTGGTGCGGGTGGTCTGCGCCTTGGCCGAGGTGATCGCGACCTTCTGGCCGACCAGCGCGTTGACCAGCGTCGATTTGCCGGCATTGGGCGCGCCGATCACGGCGACAATCCCGCATTGAGTCACAGTGATATCGCTCACGCAAATCGCTCCATAAATGCCTGTGCGGCGCGGCGCTCGGCCTCGGACTTGTTGGTCGCAGTCGCCTCGGCCTCGCCCACGCCCTTGACCGAGACTTCGACGGTGAAGCGCGCGGCATGATCGGGGCCAGACCGGCCGATCAGCCGATATTCGGGTGGCCGTTTACCGCTTCCCGCGGCCCATTCCTGCAGCGCGCTCTTGGGATGCTTGGCCTCGCCAGCTTCGCCTGCCACGGCCTCGGCCCATAATTCGCGGATGATCGCGCGGGTTGCGGAAAATCCGTTTTCTATGAAGCTTGCCCCCAGCAGGGCCTCGACCACGTCACCCAGGATATTGTCGCTATCCGCCCCGCCATCCGCGCGCGCCTGAGCGCCCAGGCGAATATGCGGCGGCAGGCCGATTTCGCGGGCGATCTGGGCGCACATCGCGCCGCTGACCAGCGCATTGAGCCGCTGTGACAGCCGGCCCTCGCGATCATGTTCGCGTTCATGAAGCCATTCGGCGATCGCCAGCCCCAGCACCCGGTCACCCAGGAATTCGAGCCGCTCGTAATCGCGCTTGTCGCCCATGCTGCCGTGGGTCAGCGCTTCAAGCCACAGCACTTCGTCGGTCAATTGGCCGAAACCGAGCTCACGCAGAAATTCGCGCGTTTCCTCGGCCAGGTGGGGCTTGGCGCTCAAAAGGTGCTCCCGATACGATTGAGGCGCGCGGCAGTGAACCAGGTCCAGGGCAGGATCCAGCTCGAGGAACCGTCGGTCGACCACATCATAACCGTGGCCTTGCCCACGAGATTGTCCTGCGGAACCAGCCCCACGCCCTGATCGGGCACCGCCGGGAAGCGGCTGTCGAGCGAATTGTCGCGATTGTCGCCCATCATGAACATCATTCCGTCGGGCACCACGACGGCCGGCGTATTGTCCTGCGGTCGGGGCCCGAAATCGAGCACATTATAGCTCACCCCATTGGGGAGGGTTTCCCTGAATTGCGGATAATGGCAGACCGGCTTGCCGGCCTTGGAGGTCGCGGCAAATTCGGCGGAATAGCAGCTGGTATTGGGCGAAATCGGAATCTCGAAATCGGCGATCCGCTGCTTCTTCACCATGATGCCGTTGATATAGAGCACCCCGCCGATCATCTGGATCTGGTCACCGGGCAGGCCGATCACCCGCTTGATGTAATCCTCCTTGTCGAGCGGTGGCGCCTTGAAGATCACCACATCGCCGCGATCGGGCTGGCTGGCCAGGATTCTACCTTGGGGAACAGCTTGACCCCGAAGGGCAGCGAATAGTTCGAAAAGCCATAGCTCCATTTGGAAGCGAGCAGATAATCGCCCTTGTAGAGCCGTGGCAGCATGCTTTCGCTCGGGATGCTGAAGGGCGCGAAGACAAAGCTGCGGAAGGCGAGCACCACCACCACCAGCTTGATCAGGAAGACGAAGAAATTGCCTTCCTCTTTCTTCTTGGGCGGCTGTGGGCGCGCATCTGGGGCGGCTTGCGCCTGCGCGGGAGCGAAATCGGGTGGAGTTTCGGTCATCGAGCCTGCACATGTTGGCGGCACAGCCTTACGTCAAGCTTCCAAATGCGCGCGGTAGCGCCTAGTTCAACGATTCTACGGCAGCACAGGGGGCGCGCATGGCAGACGCAATTGCATCGGCTTGGGAGAGGCTGTCCAATATACCGGCAAAATCGCTGGCTGATCTGTTCACGGACGAAGGACGCCTGGCGGAGCTTTCGACCCGGCTTGACCTGCCCGATGGCGGGATCCTGTTCGACTGGTCGAAAACCCATCTCGATGATGGGCTGATCGCGGCATTCGAGGATCTGGCCGGGGCAGCAGGTTTTGCCGAAATGCGCGCGAAATTGTTCGCCGGCGAGATCGTCAACCCGAGCGAGGGGCGCGCTGCCGAACACACCGCCCAGCGCGGGGTGGGCAAGGATTCGAGCGTGGAGGAAGCTGCCGCGTTGCATCACCGGATGAAGCTGCTGGTCGAATCGATCCACCAGGGCGCGCTGGGCGAAGTGAAGCATCTGATCCATGTCGGGATCGGCGGTTCGGCGCTGGGCCCGGCGCTGGCGGTGGATGCACTGTCGCGCGATCTGGCGCTGGTCGATGTGCATGTCGTGTCGAATATCGATGGCTGCGCGCTCGAAGCGGCGTTCCGCGCCTGCGATCCGGCCTCCACGTTGCTCGCGGTTGCCTCCAAGACCTTCACCACGATCGAGACCATGGTGAATGCGCAAAGCGTGCTCAAATGGATGGCTGACAATGGGGTGGAGGATCCCGCCGGCCGCGTGATCGCGCTCACCGCTTATCCGGAGAAGGCAGTCGAATGGGGGGTCGATGAAACCCGCGTCCTGCCGTTCAACGAAGGCGTTGGCGGGCGCTATTCGCTGTGGTCTTCGATCGGCTTCCCGGTCGCGTTGGCGGTGGGCTGGGATGAATTTGCCGCCATGCTCGACGGCGCGGCGGCGGTCGACCGGCATTTCCGCGACACCGACGGGGCGGCCAATCTGCCTTTGCGCGCGGCTTTTGCCGATCTTTACTACACCCGTATCCGCGGCTGCCAGACCCGCGCCTGCTTTGCCTATGACGAGCGGCTGGGGCTGCTGCCCAGCTATCTCCAGCAGCTGGAGATGGAGAGCAACGGCAAGAGCGTGACCGCCGATGGCCAGCCGGTCAGCGGCCCGACCGCGCCGATCACCTGGGGCGGGGTGGGCACCGATGCGCAACATGCGGTGTTCCAGCTGCTGCATCAGGGCACCAATCTGGTGCCGGTCGATTTCATCGCCAGCATTGCGCCGGGCGACGAGCTCGATCCCGCACATCACCGCATCCTGCTGATGAACTGCTTTGCGCAGGGCGCGGCGCTGATGGCGGGTCGCCATAGCGATGACGGTGCGCGCAACTATCCGGGCGACCGCCCCAGCGCGACCATGCTGTGCGACGATCTCGATGCGGCGGCTCTGGGCGCGCTGATCGCGTTTCACGAACACCGCACCTTCGCCAATGCCGTGTTGCTGGGGATCAATCCCTTCGATCAGTTCGGAGTGGAGCTGGGCAAGGAAATCGCCAAGGCGATCGAGGCGGGCGGAACCAGCTTCGATGCCAGCACCGAAGCATTGCTGAGGGCGGCAGGGCTGGGCTGAGCGGAATTTCCCGGCCACCGTCCTCCTGCACAAACGGGTTCAGGATGGTGCGGCGGAGAATTGAGCATGGTGTGCCCCTTGCTGGTTGGCAAAGCGGGCTGCGCTCGCCATATCGCTCCCGCCAAAGGAGCTTCCTGAATGACAAGCTACGACTACGATCTGTTCGTCATCGGTGCCGGTTCGGGCGGGGTGCGGGCCAGCCGCATTGCCGCCAGCCATGGCGCGAAGGTCGCGGTGGCAGAGGAATACCGGGTCGGCGGAACCTGCGTGATCCGTGGCTGCGTGCCCAAGAAGATGCTCGTCTATGGCTCGATGTTCGCCGAGGAGCTTTCCCATGCCGGGCAATATGGCTGGACCATCGGCGAGGCCAGTTTTGACTGGGGGCGCCTGCGCGATTTCGTGAATGCCGATGTCGACCGGATCGAGACGCTCTATGGCAAGACGCTGGAAAGCCATAAGGTCGAGACCTTTCACGAGCGCGCCACGATCACCGGCCCGCACGGGATCAAGCTGGCTTCGGGCAAGGAAATCAGCGCCAAATATATCCTCGTCGCCACCGGCGGCTGGCCGATGATGCCCGATTTCCCGGGGGCCGAGCATTGCATCAGCTCAAACGAGATATTCAATCTGCCCGAGCAGCCCCGGCGGCTGGTGGTCCAGGGCGCGGGCTATATCGCGATGGAATTTGCCGGCGTGTTCAACGCGCTGGGCAGCGAAGTCACCGTGATCAACCGCAGCGAAACGGTGCTGCGCGGTTATGACGAGGGGATCGTCGAGCGGCTGCTGCATCTTGCGATGATGCGCGGGATCAATTTCAAGATGAATTGCATGATCAAATCGGTCGAGAAGCAGGCCGATGGGTCGTTGCTGGTCACCACCGGCAGCGGCGATCCGTTCCATGCCGACCAGGTGTTGTTCGCGACCGGACGCAGCCCCAACAGCGCCGGGCTGGGCCTTGAAAACGCGAGGATTGAGCTGGGCAAAGGCGGGGCGATCCCGGTCGATGGCTATAACAAGACCAGTTGCGACAGCATTTATGCGGTGGGCGATGTGACCGACCGGATTCAGCTTACCCCGGTGGCGATCCGCGAAGGCCACGCCTTTGCCGACAGCGTGTTCGGCGGCACGCCGCGCATGGTCGATTATGACAATGTGCCGAGCGCAGTCTTCTCGCAGCCGCCGCTCGCGGGCGTGGGCATGACGGAAGCCAAGGCGCGTGCCATCTATGGCAATGTGAAGGTCTATACTTCGGAGTTCCGCCCGATGAAGAACCTCTTCTCGGACAGGCCGGAGCGCGGGCTTTACAAGATGATCGTGGACGAAACCTCGGGCAAGATTCTGGGAATCCACATGATCGGCCCCGAAGCGCCGGAAATCCTGCAGGTGGCTGCCGTGGCGCTCAAGGCCGGGCTCACCAAACAGGCCTTCGATGACACTGTGGCGCTGCATCCGAGCATGGCTGAGGAATTGGTGCTGCTCAAGTAAGCCGGGCCGCCCCGTGCGGGCGGCAGACCGATTTGTGGGCCAATCGGGATGGTTCTATCCCGGCGCGATGCAAATCCAACTCCGGACCCTGGCGGGAATGCTGCTGCTTGCAGCTTGCGCACCCGCTGCCGCGCATGGTGATCATGCCGAAAAAGGTCAGTCGCTGCTCGCCATGTGGCAGCTTTCGCCCGAAATCATCGTCAGCCTGGCGATTGTCGGGCTGATCTATTGGCGCGGAAGCCGGCATGGGCTTGAGCGCAAGGTCTGGCGCATCGCGGCATTCAACGGCGGGTTGTTCGCCTTGTTCGTTGCGCTCATCTCTCCGGTCGAACCGCTCGCTGATCATATCTTCGCGGTCCATCAGGTCGAACATATGCTGCTGCGCACCGTCGCGCCGATGCTGATCTTCCTGTCGCGCCCGCAGGCGGCGTTTGTGCGCGGTTTGCCGCCGGGCGTCGCGCGGTTCTTTGCCGGGCGCGGGTGGCTGCGGGGGCTGGTGAAGCTGCTGCGCCAGCCTTTGGTCGCAACGCTGTTGTTCCTGTTTGCGAGCTATTTCTGGATGCTGCCGCGCTGGCATGACACCGCGATCCTTGACGAGCCGATCCATTATATGTGGCATATCAGCCTGCTCACGACCGGGCTGATCTTCTTTTCGGTGATCTTCGATCGCCGCCCGCCGCCGCATGGCCCCGGCCTCGCGCCCCGGCTGGCGATGTTCGCTTTTGCCGCATTGGGCAATATCGTGCTTGGCGCCTTCCTCACCTTCAAGGATGTGCAACTCTATCACGCTTACGAGATCCTCGGCCATTTGTGGCAGGTGCCCATGCTGACCGACGAGCAGACCGGCGGGATCATCATGTGGATCCCCGGAACAATGATGTTCGGCATTTCGGCGCTGCTGATCATTCATGGCTGGGCCAGCGAGGAGGACCGGCTCAACACCCGTCGCATTCGAAACCAGGCGCGCGGCGGCGGCCAGGCGATTGCCGCGAAGCCTGGGGCAAATCGGGTGCTTGCATTCGGCCTGCTGGGCTTTTCCCTGCTGATGCTGGCGATCGCCTTCACCGTGGTTGCCCTGATTGACCACCATGCGGGCAGCGGATTCGTGCTGGGGATGGCCGGGCAAATTCCGGGCTAACGCGGATCCATTCCGGGGCATCACGGGGGTGCCGGCACTTGCCCGCGATAGATCAACGAGTTACCGCCTCCGGGCAATTGCAGCGGGGAGCCCCAAGGCATTATGTCTTCCAATATCGCCGAAATGGAACGCCGCCGCGCCGCCGCCCTTGCGGGCGGGGGGCAGGCACGGATCGACGCGCAGCATGCCAAGGGCAAGCTGACCGCGCGGGAGCGGCTGGACGTGCTGCTCGACGCGGGTTCCTTCGAAGAGCTCGACATGTATGTCGAACATAATTGCACCGATTTCGGGATGGAGGAACAGAAGTTTCCGGGGGACGGCGTGGTCACCGGCAGCGGCACGATCAATGGCCGGCTGGTGTTCGTCTACGCGCAGGATTTCACCGTCTTCGGCGGCTCGCTGTCGGAACGCCACGCGCAGAAGATCTGCAAGATCATGGAAATGGCGATCAAGGTCGGGGCGCCGGTGATCGGGCTGAGCGATTCCGGTGGCGCGCGCATTCAGGAAGGGGTCGCATCGCTCGGCGGCTATGCCGAAGTGTTCCAGCGCAATGCGCTGGCCTCAGGCGTGGTGCCGCAGCTTAGCCTGATCATGGGGCCCTGCGCTGGCGGAGCGGTCTATTCCCCCGCGCTGACCGACTTCATCTTCATGGTTAAGGGCACCTCCTATATGTTCGTCACCGGGCCGGACGTGGTCAAGACCGTCACCAATGAGGTCGTGACCCAGGAGGAGCTTGGCGGGGCGACCACCCATACCACCAAGACCGGCGTCGCCGATCTGGCGCTGGAAAATGATCTGGAGGCGCTGCTTGCCGCGCGGCAATTCATTGATTTCCTGCCGCTTTCGAACCGCGGGGAAGTGCCCGAACGACCGACCTCGGATCCATGGGACCGCGAGGAGCCCAGCCTCGACACGCTGGTGCCGGACAATGCGAGCCAGCCCTATGACATGCATGAACTGGTGCGCAAGGTGCTCGACGAGGGCGATTTCTTCGAGCTTCAGCCGGGCCAGGCCGCCAATGTCATCATCGGCTTCGGACGGGTCGAGGGCCGCACGGTGGGGGTGGTGGCCAATCAGCCGATGGTGCTGGCCGGCTGTCTCGATATCAAGAGCTCGATCAAGGCCGCGCGCTTCGTGCGCTTCTGCGATTGCTTCAATATTCCGATCGTCACCTTTGTCGATGTGCCGGGCTTTCTGCCCGGAACCGCGCAGGAACTGGGCGGGATTATCACCCATGGCGCCAAGCTGCTCTATGCCTATGCCGAAGCGACCGTGCCCAAGATCACCGTGATCACCCGCAAGGCTTATGGCGGGGCCTATGACGTGATGGCATCGAAGCATCTGCGCGGCGATCTCAACTATGCCTGGCCGACCGCTGAAATCGCGGTGATGGGGGCCAAGGGGGCGGTGGAGATCATCTTCCGCAAGGATGCGGATGATCCGGTAAAGATCGCGGAGCGGACCAGGGAATATGAGGACGCCTTTGCCAATCCTTTCGTCGCGGCGAGCAAGGGCTTCATCGATGCGGTGATCTATCCCCATGCCACGCGCCGCCGGATCGCATTGGGCCTGCGCAAGCTGCGCAACAAGAGCCTCGAAAATCCGTGGCGCAAGCACGGAAATCCCCCGCTTTGAGCGTTGATCGACATCCCGGCCGGTCGGTGCAGGGCGGCGAATTTTTCCAAGGCAGCGCAATTTTCGCCAGCGGGGACCGCAGGTGTTGCCGGTTTGCAATGACAGGGCCGATGTTGAGCATGACGAATGGAGTGGCCGGCGCTAACATCACCGGATGAAGTACCAGTCGATCAAATTCGAGATTTCCGGCGCGGTCGCCACGCTCACCATGGCGCGGGCAGACAAGCTCAATGCGCTCACCCCGGCGATGGCAGACGAAATGCGCCACGCGCTGGCCAATAGCGGCGAGGCGCGGGTGATCCTGCTGCGCGGCGAAGGCCGGTCCTTTTGTGCGGGGGCCGATCTGTCGACGCTGCTGGGGGGCGGTGATCCGGGCGAAGCGGCCTATCGCTCGCTGATCGAGCATTACAACCAGCTTGTGCTCGACATTGCCGAACATCCGCTGCCGATCCTCGGCGAAATATCCGGTGCGGCGGCGGGAATAGGCTGCAGCCTGGCGCTGGCGTGCGACATGTGCATTGCCGGCGAAAGCGCTTATTTCCTGCAGGCATTCGTGAATATCGGGCTGGTGCCCGATGGCGGCGCAAGCTGGCTGCTCCCTCGTCTTGTCGGCAAGGCACGCGCGGCGGAGATGATGATCCTGGGCGAAAAGGTTCATGGCAGAAAGGCGGTCGACTGGGGCTTGATCTATCGCTGTGTCGAGGATCACATGCTCGAAAATGAGGCTCGGGCGCTCGCCGGGAGGCTTGCCGCAGGGCCGACCAGGGCGATCGGATTGATGAAAGCCAATCTGTTCGGCGGCCTGGGCCATTCACTGATCGCTACGCTTGACGCCGAGGCCGAAGCCCAGCGCGCGGCGGCCCATACCGCTGACGCGAATGAGGGCATCGGGGCCTTCCTCGCCAAGCGTGCTGCAAGCTTCAAGGGACAATGAACCGATGACCGTGATCCGCACCGACTGGACCCGCGAAGAAGTGGCCAGCCTGTTCGACTTGCCGTTTACCGAACTGCTGTTCCGCGCGGCAGAAGTCCACCGCGCGCATCACGCGGCGGGCGAGGTGCAGCTATGCACGCTGCTTTCGATCAAGACCGGCGGCTGTCCGGAGGATTGCGGCTATTGCTCGCAAAGCGTTCATGCCGACAGCGGGATCGAAGCCACCAAGCTGATGGATGTGCGCGCGGTGCTGCAATCGGCGGCGCGGGCAAAAGACGCCGGTTCGCAGCGCTTCTGCATGGGGGCGGCGTGGCGCAACCCGAAGGACCGCGACATGCCCGCGATCGTCGAGATCGTGAAAGGCGTGCGCGCCATGGGCCTTGAAACCTGCATGACGCTGGGCATGCTGCAGCCGCATCAGGCGGCGCAGCTCGCTGAGGCCGGGCTCGACTATTACAACCACAATATCGACAGCTCGCCCGAATATTATGAGCGGGTGATCAGCAGCAGGACCTTCGAGGATCGGCTCGATACGCTGGAGCATGTGCGCAGCGCCGGGATCAATGTCTGCTCGGGCGGGATCGTCGGGATGGGGGAAACGCGCCAGGATCGGGTCGGCTTCATTCACACGCTGGCGACCCTGCCGCAGCATCCCGCGAGCGTTCCGGTCAATGCGCTGGTCCCGGTCAAGGGCACGGTGCTGGGTGATATGCTGGAAGGCACGCCGCTGGCAAAGATCGACGATATCGAATTTGTGCGCACAATTGCTGCAGCACGCATCACCATGCCTGACAGTATGGTGCGCCTTTCGGCGGGGCGCGAATCGATGTCCGAGGCGGTTCAGGCGTTGTGTTTCCTTGCCGGGGCCAATTCGATCTTCACCGGCGACAAGCTGCTGACCGCGCCCAATGCCGGCGATGACCGGGATGCCGAGATGTTCGCCAGGCTGGGCCTGCGGGTACTCTCCGGCGCAGAGCCAATGCGCGCAGCCTTGCAGGTGGAGCCTGCCCAATGATGCTGCTTGCGCTGCTGCTGAGCGGACTTGCACCCGATGGCGGTGTGGAGCCCGGGATCGATTGCGCCAGCGATGCACTTGCCCAGCAGCCGATGAATTATTGCGCCGCGCGCGAATTCGAAGCGGCGGACAAGGCGCTGAATGCGCAATGGGCGCGCACTGCCGCGCGGATGAAGGCATTCGACGCCGATTATGGCGGTGCCTATAATGACGGCAGGCCCGGCTTTTATGAGACCCTGCTGGCGGCCCAGCGCGCCTGGCTTGCCTATCGCGACGGCCAATGTACCAGCGAGGGCTATCAGTTTCGGGGTGGTTCGATGGAGCCTTTCATGGTCGCCACCTGCCGCACCCGATTGACCAAACTGCGCACAGAAGAATTGCGCGAACTGGAGAGTGTGGAATGAGCGAACAGAAACTGGAAACGCTGGCGGTTCATGCCGGTACTGCGCCCGATCCGACCACCAAGGCGCGGATCACCCCGATTTACCAGACCGCGTCCTATGTGTTTGACGATGCCGCCCAGGCCGCGCGCCTGTTCGGGCTGCAGGAATTCGGGAATATCTACACCCGGATCATGAATCCCACCAATGCCGTGCTGGAAGGCAAGATCGCCGCGCTTGAAGGCGGGGTTGGCGCGCTGGCAGTTGCCTCTGGCCATGCCGCGCAGTTCATCGCCTTTCACACGCTGATGGAGCCGGGCTGCAATATCGTGGCGGCGAACAAGCTCTATGGCGGGTCGCTCAACCAGATTGGCGAAAGCTTCAAGAAATTCGGCTGGGAAGCGCGCTTTGTCGATGCCGATGATCCCGCCAATGTCGCCGCTGCGATCGACGACAAGACCCGGTGCGTCTTTATCGAAAGCCTCGCCAACCCGGGCGGTGTGGTGCAGGATATCGCTGCAATAGCAAAGGTCGCCCATGCCGGCGGCGTGCCGCTGATCGTGGACAATACCATGGCCAGCCCGGCGCTGTGCCGCCCGATCGAACATGGGGCGGATATCGTGGTTCATTCGGCGACCAAATTCCTCAATGGCCATGGCAATTCGGTTGGCGGGTTGATCGTCGATTCGGGCAAGTTCGACTGGGGTGCCTCTGACAAATTCCCCAGCCTGAGCGCGCCCAATCCGTCCTATCACGGTGTGGTGCTGAACGATGCGCTGGCCCCGGTCGGGCCGATTGCCTTCATCATCGGCTGTCGCGTGCTCGGCCTGCGCGATCTTGGTCCCGCATTGGCGCCGATGAACGCCTTTCTCGCGCTGACCGGCATGGAAACGCTGAGCCTGCGGATGGAGCGCCATTGCGCCAACGCCCTGGCGCTGGCGCAGTGGCTCAGGGCCCATCCCAAGGTTGCCTGGGTATCCTATGCCGGGCTGGAGGATGACCGCTATTATCCGCTGGCGCGCAAATATCTCGGCGGCAAGGGCGGGGCGGTGTTCACCTTCGGGCTCAAGGACGGCTATGATGCGGGCGTGAAGCTGGTCGAAACGGTCAAGCTGTTCAGCCATCTGGCCAATATCGGCGATACCCGCTCACTGATCATCCATCCTGCCTCGACCACGCATAGCCAGCTCAGCGCGGACGAACTGGTCGCAGCGGGCGCCGGGCCTGATGTGGTGCGGGTATCGGTGGGGATCGAGCATATCGACGATATCATTGCCGATATCAGCGCGGCGCTCGACGGGATCTGACGCGGGCGCTTGCCAGCCCGACAGCGGCCGTCGCCTGGTCGTCAGCCGCGCTGCAGCTCTCCGTCGAGGAAGCTCGCGACCTCGTCCAGCGCCACGCTTTTGTCGAGGAAGGCCTCGCCAATTCCGCGCAGCAGCACAAAGGGCAAGGTGCCGGCGTCCATTTTCTTGTCGTGCAGCATATGCGCGGCGAGCATTGCGCCGCTGCCATTGAGCCCGAGCGCGGAGAGTTCGCTGGGCAGGCCGGACGCGGCGATGGCCCGCGCAATCCGCTCTGCATCCGCGGGTGCGATAAGCCCGCGCCGGGCGGAAAAGCGCGCTGCGAGCACCATGCCCAGCGCCACGCCTTCGCCATGCAGCAGCCGGTCGGAAAAGCCGGTTTCGGCCTCCAGCGCATGGCCGAAGGTGTGGCCAAGATTGAGCAATGCGCGCGCGCCGGTGGTCTCACGCTCATCCTCGGCCACGATCCGCGCCTTGGCCTTGACGCTTTGCGCCACCGCATAATCCTGCGCCGATGTGTCGCCCGCGATCACTTTGGAGCCGTTTTCTTCGCACCAGCCGAAGAATTCCGCATCGCCCAGAATCCCATATTTGATCACTTCGGCATAGCCTGCGCCCAATTCGCGCACCGGCAGCGTAGCCAATGCGTCGAGATCGGCCAGCACCAGGGCCGGCTGGTGAAAGGCGCCGACCAGATTCTTGCCCGCGCCGGCGTTGATCGCGGTCTTTCCGCCGACCGACGAATCGACCTGGGCGAGCAGGCTGGTGGGCAATTGGATGAAGCCGCAGCCGCGCTTGAGAATCGCTGCGGCAAAGCCTGCCAGATCGCCGATCACCCCGCCGCCCAGCGCCAGGAGATGATCCCCGCGCTCAACCTCCTCGGCCAGCAGCCAGTCAATCGTGCGCGCCAGGCCTTGCCAGCTTTTGGTCGCCTCACCGGGATCGAGCACCAGCCAGCGTGGTTCGAAGCCCGCGGAAGTCAGCGAGGCATCGACCGCCGCCTGCCAATGCCGGGCGACATTGCGATCGGTCACGATCGGCACGCGCTGCTTGCGCAGCAGCGGCCCGCATTCTTCCGCCACACGGGCGAGCAGGCCTGAACCCACCCGCACTTCATAAGCACGGCCCGCAAGCTCGACGGGGATTACAGCCATTGGTCGATCCCCTTCAGGATTCTTTGTGCGGCCTGCTGATGCGGCCCGGCTTCGCTCATGAAATGGATCGGGGCCTGGGCATAGAAGGGTTCGCGTTCGGCCTTGAGCCGGGTGATGATCTCGCCCGGATCGCCGCCGCGCAACAGCGGGCGGGTATCCTTGCGGCTGACCCGTTCGACCAGGGTCTGGGTTTCGCAATCGATCCACACCGCGATTGCCTGATCGAGGATCAGCTCGCGGGTCTCCTGATTGCAGAACGCACCGCCGCCGGTCGCGATGATAGAGGGGCCTTCGCCCACCAGCCGCGCAATCACGCGCCGCTCGCCATCGCGAAAATAGTCCTCGCCGAATTTTTCGAAGATTTCGCTCACGCTCATCTGGGCGGCTTCCTCGATCGCCTCATCGGCGTCATGAAACGGCAGGTGGAGCAAATTTGCCAGCTTTCGCCCGACAGTCGATTTGCCTACACCCATCATTCCAACGAGCACCACGGGCCGATCAACGCGCCGGGCGAGCGCTTCGACCTCCGCTTCGGTAAGCATGATGTCGGGTTTGGTCATTGCCGCCCTGCCTATAGATGCGCTAACCGGCAGCGCAAGCGCGCGCGGCATGGTGACGCCGGGCGCCCGCAATGATGAGGACGCGACCATTGGCCATGAGTAGGCGACGTGTTTGGGCAGGGTTGGTGTTGATCGTGGCCTTGCTGCTGGCATTCGCATGGATCGACGGCGGCGAGCAGCCACTGCGCGATATCTCTGTGCCGGTTGCCGTGCCGGGAGCCGGACAATGAAGCGCGCCTTGCTGATCGCCGGGGCGGCGCTGGCCATTTGCTCCAGTCTTGCGCTGGCTGCGCCGGAATCGCTGTTGCCGCCCGGCTTCGATCGCCCCAAACCCACCCCGACGCCGCGAGCGGCAGTGGTGCCGCCGCCCGCACCAAGGGTGGTCGCGCCTGATGCGGGCAAGAACGCGGCGGCCACGCCGGTGATCCAGCCGCTTCCTGTGCTGGGGGAAACGCAGGGACAGGTCGATCTTCCGGCCAATTTTCCCTCGATCGCCGAGATCGAGAAAATGTCTCCCGACGAGATTGACGATCTGCTCGGGCTGAGGCCCAAATTTGACATTCCGGCCGCTGCGCGCCGTGCGCTGCTGCGGGTCGGGGTGATTTCGAAGGACGAAGGCGGCTTTCCCGGCGCGATGCTTGCGCGGCAGCCGGCGGCGCTGGTTCGCGCCGCACTGAATGGCACGCGCCACCCGCTCGTCTCGCGCTGGGGGCATATTCTGCTGCGCCGCACGCTGGTCAGCCGGCTTGATGCTCCGGAGGGCATGGACCCGGTGGAATTCGCGGCCCTGCGCGCGCAGGTGCTCAACCATATGGGCGAGGCCTATCCGGCGCGGGCACTGGTGCAGGACGTCGATTCTTCCAATTACAATTCCGCGCTCACCAATGCGGCCTTCGATGCCTATGTCGCGACCGGCGATATCGTGGGCATGTGCCCGGTCGCGCGGCTCAAGGGCGATATCCGCAAGGATGGCGAATGGCAGCTCGTCCAGGCGATCTGCACCGCCTATTCGGGCGATGGCAGCCAGGCGGCGCACCAGCTTGATCGCGCGCTTTCGCGCGGAACCGCGCCGCGCATCGATGTGCTGCTGGCCAAACGCTATGCCGGCGCCGCAGCCGAAGGCGGCCAGGCCGTGAACATCGAATGGAAGGGCGTGACTGCGCTCAATCCCTGGCGCTATTCCCTGGCGGTGGCGCTGGGATTGGAGGTGCCCGTCGGCATCAGAAGCGGAGCCGGCGCCTGGTATGATTGGGCAGGGGCGGTTTCGCCTGCCTTGCCGCTGGGCGATCGCGCGGCCTCAGCCGATCGCGCCGGCAGCGCGGGTATTCTGTCGAGCGCGGCGATGGTGGATCTTTATGCGCAGATCTATTCCGATCAGGGCGTGCAGGGCGAAGCGTCGGACCGTGCCGGTCTGCTGCGCGAAGCCTATGTCGCACAAACCCCGGCAGAACGCATGCAGGCGATCCGGGGCGTGTGGGGTTCGGCCGATCCCGACTACGCCAGGCTGGTACTCACCGCCTTTGCCGCTGCGCGGATCACACCGGGCGAGGATTTGCAGAGCGATGCGCCGCTGCTGATCACCTCGATGCTGGCCGCCGGGCTCGATCGCAATGCCATGCGCTGGGCCGGGACCGTGTCCGAAGGCAGCCAGGCCTGGGGCCTGCTCGCGCTCGCCCAGCCGGTGCGCGATGGCACGGTCAGCAGCGGGGCCTTGACCTCTTACATCGATCAGGATGGCAGCAGCGGGCGGCGCAAGTCGGAATTCCTGCTGGCGGGGCTCGCCGGGCTCGGGCGGCTCGATGCGTCGACCACGCGTTCCGCCGCCGGCACGCTGGAAATCAATCTGAACCGGGCAAGCGCGTGGAGCCGGATGATCACCAAGGCCGCCGACGCGCAAAATCCGGCCCTGGTCGCGCTGCTCGCCGGGCTCGGCATGCAGGGCGATGATTGGGACATGATGACTCCGCGTAATCTCTATGTGATCGTGCAATCGCTCAACCGTGTGGGCCTTTCCGCCGAAGCGCGGATGATTGCGGCTGAGGCGGTCGCGCGCGGGTGATCAGGCTGGGGGCAAAGCCATAGCTGCAGCGATCGAAGACTTCCTTGCCATGCTCGCCGCCGAACGCGGCGCGGCGGCCAATACGCTTGCTGCCTATCGCCGGGATCTGGAGGGGGCGCAGGAACTGCTGGGCAATATCGAGGCGGCGGAACGGCCCGCTCTGGCCTCGCTCGGTGCCCGTTGGTCCTCCCTCGCGCCAGCCACGGTTGCACGCAAAAGCTCCGCCCTGCGTCAGTTCTATGGCTTTCTGGTGGACGAAGGTCTGCGCCAGGATGATCCATCACCCGCCCTGCCGCGCCCGCCTGCCCGGCGGAATCTGCCCAAGTTGCTCAGCCATGCAGAGGTTGCCCGGCTCTTTACGCGGGCGGAAGAGGAGGCTGAAGGCGACAAGCCGGGGGCAGTGCGCCTGTTGACACTGCTCGAACTGCTCTATGGCTCCGGGCTGAGGGCGAGCGAGCTGGTATCCTTGCCCCTGGCCGCGGTCCCGCGTGATGCGCCGTTTCTTACGGTGACCGGAAAGGGCGGCCAGGCGCGGATGGTGCCGGTATCGAACCGGGCGAAGCAGGCGCTTGCGCGGTGGCTCGCCCTGCGCGAGGCGGACGGCAAATTCCTGTTCCCCTCGCGCGGCAAGCATTTGAGCCGGATTCGCCTGTTTCAGCTGCTCAAGGAGCTGGCGGCCCGCGCCGATCTGGCACCGGAAAAGCTCAGCCCCCATGTGCTGCGCCATGCCTTTGCAACCCATCTGCTGGAGGGCGGGGCAGACCTGCGAGTGCTGCAAACCCTGCTCGGCCACGCCGATATCGCGACCACGCAGATCTATACCCATGTCGATGCCGCGCGGCTGGTCGCGCTGGTCAATACGCGCCATCCTCTTGCCCGAAAGCCCGGAGGCGACTAGCGGAAGCCGATGGTTTCCTATCTCGAATTCGAAAAGCCGGTAGCCGCGCTCGAAGCGCGCATTGCCGAACTGCGTGCAGCAGCAGCAGGGGACGAGGTCGATATTGCCAGCGAGCTGAAGCGGCTCGAGGCGAAATCGGCCGATCTGTTGGCCAGCACCTATGCCGCGCTCACTCCGTGGCAGAAGACCCAGGTTGCGCGCCATCCGATGCGTCCGCATTTCAAGGACTATGTCGAAGAGGTGTTCGACGAGTTCATCCCGCTTGGCGGTGATCGCCATTTTGGTGAGGATGAGGCGATCGTCGGCGGCTTTGCCAAGCTCGATGGGCGCAAGATGATGCTGATCGGGCACGAAAAGGGCCATGATACGCAAAGCCGCATCCGCCACAATTTCGGCATGGGCAAGCCGGAGGGCTATCGCAAGGCGATCCGGCTGATGGAGCTTGCCGGTCGGTTCGGGCTGCCGGTGGTTACGCTGGTCGATACTTCGGGTGCCTTTCCGGGGATCGAGGCTGAAGAGCGCGGCCAGGCCGAAGCGATCGCCCGCTCGACCGAGGCCTGCCTCGATCTGCCAACCCCCTTTGTTGCCGCGATCGTGGGCGAGGGCGGCTCGGGCGGCGCGGTTGCGCTGGCGAGCGCCGAGCGTGTGCTGATGTTCGAACATGCAGTCTATTCGGTGATTTCGCCCGAGGGATGCGCATCGATCCTGTGGCGCACCGCGGAAAAGGCGCCGCTGGCCGCCGAAGCCATGAAAATGACCGCGCAAGACCTTCTTGGGCTTGGCGTGATCGACCGGATCGTCGAAGAACCGGTCGGCGGGGCGCATCGCGATCCCAAAACGGCTGCGCTCGATCTTGGCGCCGCGATCGCGCAGGAGCTCGAACTCGCTGGCCAAAAAGAGCCCGGCGGCCCTGCGCAAGCTGCGCGAAGAGCGTTTCCTCAAGATCGGATCGCGCTGAGCGGAGGAACTTCCCCGACCTCCTGGGGTTGTCATTGCAAAGCACGCTTCCCCCATCGCTGGGGCAATCAGATCGGGAAGAGGAATTCAGCATGACCAGATTCGCGAAAATCCGCGTTCACTCCAGAATATTGGCGGGCGTGGGGGCCTTGGCGCTGACCGGATGCATGGCAGGCGGCCCTGTCGCATCCGCCGGATCGCCCATTTCTCAAACCGAAGCACAGCAGGGTGCCGAAGCGCATACGCAGATCGTCTCCGAATTTGGCGGCGCGATGAGCGGGCCGCAGGCCGATTACGTCGCAACCGTTGGCAAGAATATCGCGGTGCAGTCCGGGCTCGGCAATGCGCGGGACGATTTCACCGTCACGCTGCTCAATTCCTCGGTCAACAACGCCTTCGCGATTCCCGGTGGCTATGTCTATGTCACCCGGCAATTGGTCGGCTTGATGAATAATGAGGCAGAGCTGGCCGCTGTGCTGGGCCACGAGGTCGGCCACGTAGCAGCGCGTCATTCCGCAAAGCGGCAACAGGCTGCTCAGCAGAATTCCTTGCTCGGTGTGCTCGGCCAGGTGCTGAGCGGAGTGCTGCTGGGCGATTCCGCGCTCGGCAAAATTGGCCAGCAGATTTCAACCACGGTGCCGCAGCTCGTCACGCTCAAATATTCGCGCAGCCAGGAGCTGGAGGCAGACGGGCTCGGCGTCAGATATCTCGGCACGGCCGGCTATGATCCGCGCGCCATGGCGAGCCTGCTTACGAGCCTTGCGGCGCAGAATTCGCTCGATGCCCAATTGCAGGGCCGCGATGCGCGGATGCCGGAATGGGCCTCGACCCATCCCGATCCGGCCTCACGCGTTCAGAATGCCCTGCAAATTGCCGGGGCCAACCCGGCCGGGCTGCTCAACCGCGACACATTTCTCACCCGGATCGACGGCATTCTATATGGCGATGACCCCAGGCAAGGGGTGATCGAGGGCAGCCAGTTCATCCATCCCGAATTCCGCCTGAGCTTCACGGCGCCTGCCGGGTATTATTTGGTCAATGGCGCTGCAGCGGTTTCGATCAATGGCGCCACCGGGCAAGCGCAGATGGCCAGTGCGGCCTACAATGGCAATCTGGAGAGCTATGTGCGGCAGGTATTCCAGACACTGGGCGGAACCCAGCAGACGCTCGCGCCGCAAAGCCTCCAGCGCACCACGATCAACGGCATTCCGGTGGAATATGGCACAGCGCGGGTCAAGAGCGGCGATGGCGAGGTCGATGTGGTGGTCTATGCCTATGAATTCGCGAATAATCGCGCCTTTCATTTCATCGCGATCGCGCCGGTCGGAAAGGCAGGGGTGTTCAGCCCGATGTTTGCACTCGATGCGCCGGATCAGTTCGGCAGAAGCCGCAGCGGTAACCCCGCGCCGGATCCAGGTGGTAACTGTAAGGAATGGCGACACCGTCGCATCGCTTGCGGCGCGGATGGCCTATAGCGATGCCAGGGAGGCCCGCTTCCGGGTGCTCAACGGGCTTGGTGCGAACGATACGCTCAAGGCCGGGCAAAAGGTGAAGATCGTGATCAAGACCAGCAGCTGAGGGAGCTTGAGCGCAGGGACGCGCAAAGTCCGATCTGCTGGTTTCAGGACAAAAAGAAAGGGCGGCGAGTTTCCTCGCCGCCCTCTTTTTCGTCGACTTCGACCGTTAGCCGGCCATGTCGTTGCTGACGGTATTGAAGGTCGTGCCCAGCTGGTTGCCGAGGCTCTGCATTGCAGTGATCGCAGCAACGGCGATCAGAGCGGCGATCAGGCCATATTCAATGGCGGTCGCGCCAGCTTCATTGCGAAGCAGCTTGTTAATGAATTTCATCGCTAGTCTCCTGGTTCTGTCTTCATGCCCGCGCCAACCCCACATGACTGGTCCGGACAATTTCTGGTTACGCAGCAAAGGTTGATAAACACCTAATAAGCTTACCCTGCTGCAGCTACTTCGACCTTGTCGCTGACCGTGGCCCAAAGGCCCGTGTTCTCATTGGCCACATTCTTCAGTGAAGTGATGATGGCAATCACGATCAATGCCGCAATCAGGCCGTATTCGACGGCGGAGGCTCCCCTGGTATCACCCAGGATTGCCATAAAGAGTTTGGTTGTATTCAAGGCGAATTACCCCCGTCATCCTTGGTCTGACGAGATGGTTTTCGCAGAACAATCCTAACGAAAGGTTTCCAGTGGCGCGGCAATTGGCAAACATTCCGACATGGCTGGCAGTTGTTGCTGCGGCGATAGTGGGGCCGGATGGGCGCATCCTCATGCAATGCCGCCCGCCAGACAAGCAGCACGGCGGCTTGTGGGAATTTCCCGGTGGCAAGGTTGAAACCGGTGAAATCTCCGCGCTTTGCGCTGCAGCGTGAGATTGAAGAGGAGCTCGGCCTGGTGCTCGATCCCGCCGCGCTGGTGGCGGCAGGCTTTGCCGAAAGTGCCGGCGATGCGGCGAATCCGGCGATTGTCATTCTTCTTTACATAGCGCCCCGGTGGAGCGGCCAAGCACAGGCGCGTGAAGGTGGAGAGTGGGGCTGGTTCACATTTGAGGAGGCCGCTGCGCTCGCCATGCCGCCGCTGGACGTCGTTCTTCTCGATGGTCTGAAAGCTGCGCTGCCCGCCACTCGAAATAGCTCCGCTTAGGGGATTGCCAAGGCGCAGCCATGTCCTTATGTGCCCCCCTTCCAGGCGCCCGTAGCTCAGCTGGATAGAGCATCAGACTACGAATCTGAGGGTCGGACGTTCGAATCGTTCCGGGCGCACCATTTTCCCATTCCTGTCGCGAGATTTGCCCCTTTGGGGGGAACTTTGCCCCGGCTCTGCGGTTCTGTTCATGTAACGGAACCACGGAGCACGCTTTCATGACAGTCGATATTTTTAGCCGCCTCAAGCAGGATCATGATCTGCATCGCCGCTTGTTCGACGAGATCGAACAGACCCATGGCGAAAGCGACGAGCGTATTGCGCTGTTCGAACAATTGACCTTCGAGACCAAGGGCCACGCCGCGGCGGAGGAGCAGGCGCTCTATTCAACCATGATGCGCAAGCCGCCGACGACTGACGATACGCGCCACTCGGTGGCCGAGCATCACGAGATCGAGGAAGCGCTGAACGATCTGGCCGCGACCGATATGACAACGGGCGCCTGGCTGACCAAGTTCAAGCAGCTCAAGCATGAATACCTCCATCATATTTCCGAAGAGGAGGACGATCATTTCCCCGAATTTGCCAAACATCTGACCGATGAGGACCGCAAATTCATGGAGATGGTGTTCGAGCGCCGCAAACACGCCGAAAAGGACGCCGCCGAAATCACCCCTGAAAGCAAGGAGGACGCCAAGCAATAGGCGCCCCTTGGCTAAACGGCATCTTGGCTCTAACGCTCCGGCTCGCTGCCGCCTTGCGCGGATCTCCAGGCAGGAATGAGATATGAGTGACAAGATTGACGTTCCCGAGCATGTCCAGGACGCGATCCGCACGCTGATCCGCTGGGCAGGTGACGATCCCGAACGTGAAGGCTTGCTCGATACGCCCAAACGGGTGGGTCGCGCATGGAAGGAATATTGTCAGGGCTATGCCGAAGATCCGGGTGTGCATCTCAGCCGGGTGTTCGAGGAAGTGGGCGGCTATGACGAGATCGTGCTGCTGAAAGACATCCCGTTCCAGTCGCATTGCGAGCATCATATGGCGCCGATCATCGGGAAGGCTGCAATTGCCTATCTTCCGACTGACCGGGTTGTCGGCATCTCCAAGCTCGCCCGGGTGCTGCGCGGCTTCGCCCGGCGCCTGCAGGTGCAGGAGCGGCTGACGGCGCAGGTCGCCAATTGTATCGAACAGAACCTCAATCCGCGCGGGGTCGCGGTGGTGATCGAGGCGAACCATTCCTGCATGACCGCGCGCGGCGTGATGACCCCGGGGGTGAGCATGGTCACCAGCCATGTCACCGGCGTGTTCCGCAAGGATGAGCGCAGCCGCAAGGAAGTGCTCAGCCTGATGGGCTATTGAATAAAGAAAAGGCCCGCCGGTGAGGGCGGGCCTTTTCGTCTGGCCGGTCAGTCCGTTCAGAGCTGGCCGAGCATATATTCGGCGCTTGAGACATTGAAGTCGCCCGGTGCCTCAACATTGAGCTGGGTCACCGTGCCGTCATCGACTACCATCGAGAAGCGCTGGCCGCGCGTACCCATGCCGAAGCCGCTTCCGTCCATGGTCAGGCCCAGTGCCTTGACCAGATCGCCATTGCCATCGGCCAGCATGGTCACCGCGTCCGAACCATTGGCCTTGCCCCATGCGCTCATCACAAAGGCATCGTTCACCGCCGTACAGGCGATTTCGTCGATGCCCTTGGCCTTGAGCTCATCTGCCTTCTCGACATAGCCGGGCAGATGCTTGGCCGAGCAGGTCGGGGTGAAGGCACCCGGCACCGAAAACAGCGCTACCTTCTTGCCTGCGAAGAAATCTGCCGACTGGACCGCCTCGGGCCCGCCTGCGGTTGCCTTGACCAGCTTCACGTCTGGCAGCTTGTCGCCCACTGCGATTGTCATCTCGTAATTTCCTTCCTGCGTTTCCGTCCGGGGCGGGAAATAGGCTGCAAGCATGCGCTTGTGCAACCGTGAGTTGAACTGGGGGGCAGATTTCCACCTGATGGTTAATTTCGCTTCACTCTGCATATTGAAGATCGGGTAAACGCCTTGCGCCATTTTGTCTTCCGGCGGGATCGTGCCGCTTATGGAGACAGGGCAATGAGGTTGATCAACAGGGTGGCGGCGGGACTGGCCGCCGCGGCAATACTGGCATCGGTTCCGGCGCAGGCCGCAAGCGGGGACGATGCGGAGAAGGTCCGGCGGCTGGATATCATGCTGATGGTAAGCGCGCTGCGCTGCCGAACGACGGCGGACGGGTTCCAGGACGATTACAATCGTTTTTCCTCTGCGCATCTGAGTGAGCTCAACGCGGCGGGAAGCACTCTCAGACATTCGCTCGAGGCGCGCTACGGGGCGACAGGCGCCAAGCGCGCGCTCGACAAGCTCAGCACCAGCATGGCGAACAGCTATGGGCAGGGGCACCCGTGGCTCAATTGTGCGGAGCTCAAACAGGCAACGCGCGCGCTGGCGCAGGACCAGGCGCCGGGTGCCCTGGCCACCGCAGCCGACCAACTCCTGGGCGACAGTGGGCGTGCTTCGCTGCTGGCGTCTTACTGACAAGAATTTCCACTTCCCCACGGCCGGACTTTACCTCCGGTCCCTGCAGCGTCTAAGGGCGGCTTCCGAGAGGATGCCGCCCTCTTTTTGGCGGCATTCACAGAATTCCTTGAGCGGAGAACGGCCAGTGGCGACCAGTGTGGCAAACCAAGCTAACGATTATATCGTGAAGGACATCTCGCAGGCCGAGTATGGTTTCGACGAGATCCGGATCGCAGAGATCGAGATGCCCGGCCTGATGGCTCTGCGCGAGGAGTTCGGCGCGGCCAAGCCGCTGCGCGGCGCGCGGATCACCGGTTCGCTCCATATGACGATCCAGACCGCCGTGCTGATCGAAACTCTGGTCGATCTTGGCGCACAGGTGCGCTGGGCGACCTGCAATATCTTCTCGACCCAGGATCATGCGGCTGCCGCCATCGCGGCGCGCGGCATTCCGGTCTTCGCGATCAAGGGCGAAAGCCTGGCCGACTATTGGGACTATGTCGGGCGGATCTTCGACTGGGGCGATGATCAGACCGCGAATATGATCCTCGATGATGGCGGCGATGCCACGATGTTCGCGCTTTGGGGCGCGCGCCTCGAAGCAGGCGATACGCTGCCCGATCCGGCCAATGCCGAAGAGATCGAGTTCCAGCGGGCGCTCAAGGCCTTCGTAAAGGCGCGTCCCGGCTATCTGACCGAGAGCGTGAAGAATATTCACGGCGTTTCGGAAGAAACCACCACCGGGGTCCACCGCCTGTACCAGATCGCCAAGAACGGCCAGCTGCCGTTCCCCGCGATCAATGTGAACGACAGTGTGACCAAGTCGAAGTTCGACAATCTCTATGGCTGCAAGGAATTGCTGGTCGACGCGATCCGCCGGGCAACCGATGTGATGCTGGCGGGCAAGGTCGCCTGCGTGGCGGGTTTCGGCGATGTCGGCAAAGGTTCTGCGGCTTCGCTGCGGCAGGGCGGGGCACGGGTGATGGTGACCGAGATCGACCCGATCTGCGCGCTGCAGGCGGCGATGGAAGGCTATGAGGTCGTGACGATGGAAGACGCGGTCAAGCGCTGCGACATCTTCGTTACCGCCACCGGCAATGAGGATGTGATCACCGCCGAGCATATGAAGGCGATGAAGAACATGGCGATCGTGTGCAACATCGGCCATTTCGACAGCGAGATCCAAATCGGCGCACTCGACAATTACGAGTGGAAGGAGGTCAAGCCGGGCACGGATCTGGTGACCTTCCCTGACGGCAAGCAGATTCTTGTGCTGGCTCAGGGCCGGCTGGTGAATCTGGGCTGCGCCACCGGCCATCCCAGCTTCGTGATGAGCTGCTCCTTCACCAATCAGGTGCTTGCCCAGATGGAACTGTTCCAGCGCGGCAGCGAATATACCAATCAGGTTCATGTGCTGCCCAAGCATCTGGACGAGAAGGTTGCCGCGCTTCATCTGGAAAAGCTTGGGGTCAGGCTGACCAATCTTTCCAAGCGCCAGGCCGATTATATCGGTGTTCCGCAGGCGGGGCCGTTCAAGCCCGACCACTATCGCTATTGAGGCATAGTTCGTGATCGGGGCGATCCGGCCCGCGATGGAAATATAGCGTCATTCTGCGGGCAGAACCGGGCTGAAGCCATTGTAATCGGCTTCCGCCAAGCATAGCGGTGGCGCAATGGAGCTTGACCCGACCGCATTGGCGCTGATCGGCCTGTTGCTCGCAGCCTGGACCCTGGGCGCGGCGCTGCTGGTGCTGCGGGCACAGGGCAAGGCGCGGGGCGCGGAAGGGTCGCGGCGGGCTGCCAAGCGGCTTGCCCGGATGGTCGACGAATCGCCCTCGGTGCCGCTGCTGGTCAGGTCCGACGGCAAGATCGAGGCGCCTGAACGGCTCGCCTCATGGCTCGGCCTGGAAAAGGTGCCGGGCTATCTCTCCGAGCTCGATGCCGGGTCTGCTGGCCTGACCGGTGAGCAGCTTGCTGCGCTGGACGAGAATGTCCGGCGCACCCAGAAAACCGCCACTCCCTTCCGCATGGTCGTCACCCCGCGCGGCACCACGCGCAGTCTGGCGGTTCAGGGGCACCTTGCCGATCCGCAGGTTTCGCCCGGCGGAGCGGCGCTGGTGTGGCTGTTCGACTTTTCCGACAGCCACAGCGAATTGTCCCAGCTGCGCGCGGAGGCCGCCCGCGCGCGGGACGATTTTTCGGCGCTGGTCGGGCTGATCGAGGCAGCGCCCCTGCCAATGTGGTTCCGCGCGCCCGACACCCGCCTGCGGCTGGTCAATTCCGCCTATGTCGATGCGGTGGGGGCGGCCAGCGCCGATGCGGTGATCGAAGGGCAGGTCGAGCTGATCGAGGCGATCGACGGGCTCACCGCCGCGCAGGTTGCCGGACAGGCGCGTGCGCAGGATCTGGCGGTAGAGCGGATCGTCACCGCCACGGTCGCAGGCCAGCGCCGCACCTTGCGGGTGAGCGACCTGCCGCTGGGCGAGGAAGGGGTCGCAGGCTACGCGGTCGATATCGAGGATATGGAAGAGCAGGCGCGCGCCTTTCGCGCCTTCCGCGAAGCGCAGCGCTCGATGCTCGATCAGCTCTCGGTCGGCGTGGCCCAGTTCGATGGACGGCGCATGCTCACTTTTGCAAATCAGCCGTTCCAGCGGATATTTGCCTTGTCGGCCGGGGCCATGATCGATCCGCTGGATTTCGACCGCTTTCTCGACATCGCGCATGAGGCACACCGGGTGCCCGAAAGTCGTGACTTTCTGGCCTGGCGGCGCGAGCTGGGGGCGTGGTTTTCCGCAGAAGAACCTCAGGAAGAAGCCTGGCCGCTGCCCTATGCCACCCATCTCAGGATCGTTGCCCAGCCGATGCCCGATGGCGGGCTGGTGCTGGTGGCCGAGGACCGCACGGAGAATCTGGCGCTTTCCGCCACGCGCGACACCTTGTTGCGGACCCGTACCGCGACCTTCGATTCGCTGTTCGAATCGCTCGCCGTCTTCGCACCTGACGGCAAGCTGCAGCTATGGAATCGCCGCTTCCTGTCGGTCTGGGGGCTGGAGAGCGAATTCCTCGATGCCCATCCGCATATCGAGGCGGTGCTTGATCAGGTGAAGGACAAGCTTTCCAAGCCGGCTCAAACCACCGTGATTGGTGACATCGTGCGGGCGGCAACCCTTGATCGCAAGCAGAAGAGCGGGCGCCTTGTGCTTGCGGACGGGCGCACGCTCGAATTCGCCGGCGTACCGCTCCCTGACGGGAATGGCTTGCTGACCGTGCTGGACATCACCGATTCGCAGAAAGCCGAAGAGGCTCTGCGCGAACGCAATCTGGCGCTGGAAGAGGCGGATTCGGTCAAAACCCGGTTCTTTGCCAGCATGTCCTATGAATTCCGCACTCCGCTGACCTCGATCGGCGGGTTTGCCGAATTGCTTCAAAGCGGGCTGGGCGGAAGCCTGTCCGAACAGGGCAAGGACTATGTCGCCGCGATCCTCGAATCGGCCGCGCGGCTTGGTGAGCAGATCGATACCGTGCTTGATCTTTCACAAAGCGAGGCGGGCCTGCTTCCGCTCGATCTGCAAGAGATCGAGCTGTTTTCCTTCGTCACCGCTGTGGTGCGCGAACGGGAGGAGGCGATTGGCAAGGCCGGGCTGTCGCTCAATCTGCATGGCGACCGTTCGGTGGGGACGGTTCAGGCAGATGCACGGCGGCTGGCGCGCGCGCTGGGGCAGGTGCTGGACAATGCCATCACGGCCACCGCGCCAGGCGGCAAGATATTGGTCGATCTGGCACCATTGCGGCAAGGCAAGCGGATCGTCGTTTCCGACAATGGGGCAGGTATGAGCCAGGCCAATGCGGTGCGGGCGCTGGATGGCTACAAGGTTGCGGCAGATGGCAAGACGGTCGAACGCCGGCAGGGCCTGGGTCTGCCACTGGCCAAGCGCTTGATCGAAGCCCATGGCGGCAAGCTGGAACTTGCCTCGGAAAGAGGCATCGGCACAACCGTGAGCATCACGCTGCCGTGAGCGGTTTGCCTGAACCTTGCCCCATGATCGAGCTTCTGCCCGATCTCGCCTCGATGGACCGCTTTGGCGCGCGGATCGCCGCGCAGTTGCGGGCCGGCGATGTGGTCGCACTTTCGGGCGGGCTCGGCGCGGGAAAGACCACGCTGGCGCGGGCGATCCTGGCTGGGCTGGGCTATGCGGGGGAGGTTCCCTCACCCAGCTTCACCCTGGTCGAGACCTATGATCCGCCCGCATTGCGCCTGCCGGTGGTTCATGCCGATTTCTACCGGCTCGAACAGGCCGAAGAGGCGCAAGAGCTGGGGCTTGACGATTATCGCGCGGGCGCGGTGCTGATCGCCGAATGGCCCGATCATGCCGGGGGCTTCGCGCAGGAGCCCGCATGCCTCTCGATCGTGCTTGAGGCCTTGTCGGATTCTGCGGATGAGGGGCGCAAGGCCGTTGTCGAACCGGGCCCCGATTGGCTAGAGCGCGCGCCATGAACTTGCCCGACGGTATCGAAGAATTTCTGGCCCTTGCGGGCTGGTCGGGCGCGGCGATCGAGCCGCTGGCGGGCGATGCCTCGTTCCGCCGCTATTTCCGCATCCGCGAGGGATCGCGTGAGGCGATGCTGATGGATGCACCGCCGCCCAATGAGGATCCCGGCCCGTTCCTTGATGTTGCCGAATGGCTCACTGCGCATGGCCACCGCGCGCCGGCAATTCATGCCGCCGATCGCACACGGGGCCTGGTTTTGCTGGAAGATTTCGGCATGGACCGGATGCGCGACTGGCTGGACGATCATCCCGAGGCCGAGCTGGCAACCTATCGCAGCGCTATCGATGCGCTGGTTCGGCTGCGCCGCTCGCCTGCGGGGCCCTTCGCGCCCTATGACATGGCGACCTATCAGCGCGAGGCAGCGCTGTTTCCGGAATGGTATTGCCCCGCTGCCGGGATCGAGGTCGATACCGCTTCTTACAAGGTAGCCTGGGATGAGGCGCTACAGCCATTGTTGGGGCGCCAGCATCCCGGCGTCACCGTGCTGCGCGATTATCATGCCGAGAATATCATGCTGCTGTCCGGCGATACGCAGGGGCTGATCGATTTTCAGGACGCGCTGGTCGGCCATCCAGCCTATGATCTGGTGTCTTTGCTGCAGGATGCGCGGAGGGATGTCTCGATCGGGCTCGAAAGTGCCATGCTCGATTATTATCTCGGCCAGATCGGCGCGGGATCGCAGGATGAGGCCGAATTCCGGGCGGATTACGCGCGGCTTGGCGCGCAGCGCAATGCCAAGATCGTCGGCATTTTCGCGCGGCTATGGCAGCGCGACGACAAGCCGCGATATCTCGCCTTCATCCCGCGTGTGTGGGAAGCGCTTGAACGAGATCTGGCGCATCCCGCGCTGGCACCGGTGACGCGCTGGTTCGATGCCAATATCCCGCCGGAAGTGCGGGCCAGAAATGGGGGAGGGCTGGGATGAGCGCGCTCGCATCCGATACCGCAATGGTGCTGGCGGCCGGGCTCGGCAAGCGCATGCGCCCGCTCACCGCCAGCCAGCCCAAGCCGATGGTGCGGGTCGCGGGTAAGCCGCTGATCGATCATGTGCTTGACCGGCTGCGCGATGCCGGGATCGCCCGGGCGGTGGTCAATGTCCATTATCTCGCCGATGCGCTCGAGGCCCATCTCAAGGGACGCCAAGATCCCCCGGTGACGATTTCAGACGAGCGCGGCTTGCTGCTGGAAACCGGCGGCGGGATGCTGCGGGCGTTGCCCCAGCTGCCCGATCCCTTCTTTGCGGTGAATGCCGACAATCTCTGGCTCGACGGGCCCTATGATGCGTTTCGCGAGCTGTCCGAAAGCTGGAACCCCGACGAGATGGACGCGCTGTTGCTGCTGGTCCCGCATACCGGGGCCTTCAACTATCGCGGCAAGGGCGATTTCCAGATGGACCCGCTCGGGCGCATTTCCCGGCGGCGCTCGGGCCGGATCGCACCGTTTATCTACAGCGGCATCCAGCTGGTTTCGCATCGCCTGCTGCGCGATGCCCCGCAGGGCGCCTTTTCGACCAATCTGCTGTGGAGCCGCGCGATCGAGGAGCAGCGTCTCTATGGATTGTGCTTTGCCGGGCGAATGGTTCGAAGTCGGCGATCCGGCTGCGATAGCGCCAACCGAAGACGCTCTGAAGCGTGGCTGAGCGGCCCGGCCCGCACATCTTTTCGATCGCCGCGCATCGCGGCTTCGCCGATGCGCTCGTAGCCGGGCTGGTGCCGCGCTATGCCCAGGGGGATCTCGGCCTTGCGCGGCTCACGCTGCTGCTTCCCAGCCGCCGCGCGATGCGAACCCTGAGCGAGGCCTTCATCCGTCACTATGGCGCGGACGCGGGCCAGGCGGGCCTTCTGATGCCGCGTATGGCGGTGGTCGGCGATCTCGATCTTGATGAGACCCTGGGGCCGCTGCTCGATCCGATCGGTACGGACAGCGATATTCCGCCTGCTGCGGACCCGACCCGCCGCTGGCTGCGGCTGGCCGAGCTGATCACGCTGGAACGTGGGGCTGAAGCGCCCAGCGGGGCGGCGCTGCTGCGCCTGGCGAGCGAATTGGCAAGCGGAATGGACCGGTTGCTGGCCGAGGAAATTGGCCCCGAGCAATTGACCCAGCCGCGGGTGCTGGACCTGCTGGGTGATCTCGCCGGGCAGTGGCAGCAGGGCATCCGCCTGTTTGCGCGGGTGCAGGCACGCTGGGCTGATGAGCTGGGTGCAAGGGGTGAAGTCGATGCGGCAGAGCGTCGCAATCGCCTGTTCCGGGCCGCCGCGCGCAAATGGCGCGATAGCCCGCCCGAAACCCCGATTGTCGCTGCCGGGGTTACCAGCGCCGCCCCTGCGCTGGCGCAGCTGCTCAAGGTGGTCTCGCAGCTACCGCAGGGGGCGGTTATCCTGCCCGATCTCGATCTCGCGATGGAAGATGCGGTGTGGGACGAACTGGGCTGTGCCGGCGCGCCTGACAGTCCGGGCGGCCCGCCCTTCGCGCGCGGCGACGCGGTGACTCATCCGCAATATCATCTCAAGCTGCTGCTGAACCGGATGGGAGTGGGGCGCGGACGAAGTTCAGCCGTGGCATCGCCGGGGCATGGGAGCCGCCGCCCCTGAGCGCAGCCATGCGATTTCGAACCTGTTCCTGCCCCCGCAGGCGAGCAAGGTCTGGGTCGGACTGCCGGCCGAGAAACGCAGGCTTGCCGGGGTGCGGATCATGGAAAGCGCCACTCCCGAAGAGGAGGCGCAGGCGATCGCGCTGCTGGTCCGCGAGGCGCTGGATCAGCCTGAACGGCGGATCGCTTTGATCACGCCCGATCGCGGATTGGCGGGGCGGGTGGCGGCGCATCTCCAGCGCTGGAATATTGCTGCGGATGACAGCGCCGGGCGTCCGCTGGCGCAAACTGCCGCTGGCCGGGTGCTGCTGCTTTTGGCCGAGATCATGGGGGATGATGCCGCGCCGGTGCCGCTGCTGGCGCTGCTTGAACATCCGCTGGTCGGTGCGGGCGAAGGGCGGGCGCTCTGGCTTGAACGGGCCCGCGCGCTGGAACTCAGGCTGCGCGGCCCGCGCCCGGCCCCGGGTCTCGCTCCACTGGGCGAAATTGTCGCGCGGATGGAACGGCATGATCCCGGCGCGAACGACTGGTGGGCGCAAGTGGTTGCGGCGCTCGGCCCGCTGATGGCTTTGGCGGCGCAGGACGAGGCACCGCTTGCCGAGCTGGTCGGCGCGCTTGCATCTGCGGGCGAGGCGCTGTGCGGCGAGGGACTGTGGGCGCGCGAGGATGGCCGCGCGCTCTCTGCGCTGGTCGACGAATTGCGCTTTCATGCGGGCGATGTCGGGACCACGCTTGCCCCGCGCGATCTGCACCCGGTGCTGCGCGACTGGATGGAGGCGGTGGCGGTGCGTCCGCCCTGGGGCGGGCATCCACGGGTGGCGATTTACGGTCTGCTCGAATCGCGCATGACCAGGGCCGATCTGGTGATCTGCGGTGGGCTTAACGAAGGCAGCTGGCCGCAGCCGCCAGCGCAGGATTCTTTGCTTGCTCCTGCGATTTTGCGCGCGCTGGGGGTGCCGGGCGGGGATTTCCGCATCGGGCTTTCGGCCCATGATCTTGCCGGGGCTCTTGGCGCTCCTGAAGTGGTGCTGAGCCGCGCGGCACGCGATATTTCCGGCCCGGCGATCCCCTCGCGCTTTCTGCTCAGGGTCAAGGCGCTGCTCGGCACCAGACTGCTTGAAAGCCATCTTGAAGCCAATGCGGTTCGGCTCGCCAGGGCGCTGGATGATGGCACCGCGCCGCCGCGCTACAAACGGCCCGCGCCCTTGCCCAGCGCCGCGCAGCGGAAGGTCGCGATCAGCGTTACCGCGCTCGACCGGCTGCGGGGCGATCCTTATCAATTCTATGCCGCCGCGATCCTCAAGCTGCGCAGCCTCGACCCGCTCGATGCCGAACCTTCGCCTGCCTGGCGCGGCGATGCGGCGCACAAGATACTCGAGTGCTGGCACCGCGACGGCGGCGAATTGCACCCGATTGCGGAGCGCGTGCTTGCCGAGATGAACGCGCACCCGCTGATGCGCGCTTTATGGGCACCGCGGCTGCTCAAGGCGCTCGACTGGGTCGAGGCTGAATGGGCCCGACTGCCCGAACGCAGCATCGCGGCGATCGAAGCCAAGGGCACGATGGAGGTGTTGGGTGTCACGCTCAAAGGGCGGGCTGACCGGATCGATCTGCTGCCTGGCCGCGAATTGGCGATCGTCGATTACAAGACTGGCGGCCCGCCCAGCGCGAAGATGGTGGAGCGCGGCTTCGCGCTTCAGCTCGGGGTGCTGGGACTGATGGCGCGCGGCGGGGCATTCGAGAAGGTTGCAGGCGAGCCGAGCCATTTCGAATATTGGTCGCTCGCCAAGAGCGACAAGAGCGAGACCGGCTTCGGCTATCGGCAGGAACCGGTGCTCGAAGGCCGCAAGCGCAGCGGCATTCCGCGTGAGGAATTCCTCGACCGAACCGAATTCTTCCTGCGAGACGCGCTGGAGCGCTGGATACTCGGCAGCGAACCCTTCACCGCGCGGCTCAATCCCGATCTGCCGTCCTATGGCGAATATGACCAGCTGATGCGGCTCGACGAATGGATGGCAATGGAATCCGATTCCGGCGGGGCGGACATATGAGCGGCAAGGTCCATCCGCTGTTCGGCGATCAGGCGCGGGCGGTCGATCCTCAGCGCACCGTGTGGCTTTCCGCTTCGGCGGGAACCGGCAAGACCCAGGTGCTTTCGGCGCGGGTGCTGCGATTGCTGCTGCAGCGCGATGTCGAACCGTCCGAAATCCTCTGCCTGACTTTTACCAAGGCCGGTGCTGCGGAAATGTCGGTGCGGGTCAATGAGGTGCTGGCCGGCTGGGTAAGGATGGACGATGCCGCGCTGGCAGCGGATCTGCGCGCGATCGGCGCGGAATTCGGGCCAGATGCGCTGGACCGCGCAAGGACATTGTTCGCCAGCGTGCTCGATTGCCCGGGCGGGGGGCTGCGGATCGACACAATTCATGCCTTTGCCCAATGGCTGCTGTCGGCCTTTCCCGAAGAAGCCGGGCTGACCCCGGGCACCCGGGCGATGGAAGATCGCGAACGCGGCTTGCTGGCGCGGGAAGTGCTCGCCCGGATGCTGCTTGATGCGCAGGCGCAGGGAGATCGCGATACGCTCGACGCACTGGCCGATCTCAGCCTGAGAAAAGGGCCCGAGGCGGTCGAGGCATGGCTGATGACCTGCGCCAATGCGCGCAGCGCCTGGTTCGGGCCGGGGGCATGGGCCCCGCCGCTGCGGGGACGGGTCAACAGCCTGCTTGGCCTCGCTGCCGATGCAGGCGCGGCTGACGTGGCGGCAATGTGCGGCGACGAGCGGTTTGATGTCCAGTCCTTGCGCCAGGCCATGCAGATCAATGCCGCATGGTCGGCAAAGACCGGGCAGGACAATGCGAGCCGGATCGGCGCATGGCTGGCGCTGGCGCCGCAGGAGCGGGCCGATGCGCTTGCCGATCTGGCGGGCGTATTCTTCACGGCAGCCGGCGCATTGCGCGCCAGCGCCGCGCAGGAAAAGCTCGATCCGGCCTATCCGGATTATGTCGCACGGGTCGCGGCTTGCATTGGCGCAGCGCGCGAGTTGCAGATCTTGCTCACACTTGCCGAATGGCTCACTCCGGCGCTTGCCCTCGGGCGCAAATTTGCGCTCGCCTGGGATGAGGCCAAGACCCGCGAAGGGCTGATCGATTTCGATGACCAGATCCGCCGCGCGTCGGACCTGCTCAGCCGCTCGGACCTTGCCGAATGGATCCGCTACAAGCTTGATCGGCGGTTCGATCATATTCTGGTCGATGAGGCGCAGGATACCAATCAGGCGCAGTGGCAGATCATCCTTGATGGGCTGACCTCGGATTTCTTTGCCGGGCTTGGCCAGCATGATGGCAAGATGCGGACCCTGTTCGTGGTCGGCGATTACAAGCAGGCGATCTTCCGCTTTCAGGGGACCAGCCCCGAAAATTTTGCGCGCGCGCGTGAGCGGGTGCGTGATGCCATGGCGGGTGCGGTGGCCAATGCACAGGATTCGCGCGGCAGCAACGCGCCGCGCGATCTGGTCGATCTCGGCCTTGGCCAGAGCTTCCGCACGGCGCAAAGCGTGCTCCATTTCGTAGACCAGGCGATCGCCAGGATCGGCCACAGCCGGTTCGGACTGGATCGGCCGCCCGAACCGCATGTGGGTGAGGAGCGCCCCGGTCTGGTGACCCTGTGGCGTCCTGTCAGCACCGAGCCCGACGAGATCGATGGTGAGCTGGGCGAAGGCGAGGAAGGCTGGCTGTCCGGCTCCGAACGGCGGCTGGCGAATCGTATCGCGAAGCAGGTCAGGCACTGGCTCGATCAGGGCTTTGCGCTTGAAAAGGGCCAGCGCCGCAATGCCGGGCCGGGCGATATCATGGTGCTGGTGCGCAAACGGCGCGATCTTGCCGGGCTGATCGTTGCGCGGCTTTATGCCGCAGGGGTGCCGGTGGCCGGGGTTGACCGGCTGCGGCTCGGCGCGCCGCTCGCGGTCAGGGATCTGATGGCTGCGCTGCGCTTCGCCGCCCAGCCGCTGGATGATCTCAATCTCGCCAATCTACTCGTCTCGCCGCTGATCGGCTGGAGCCAGGACGATCTGCTCCGCCATGGCTGGCGCGAGGACGAACGCCCGCCGCCACTGTGGGAATTTCTGCGCCACTCGCGCGATCCCTTTGTCGAGACGACGCTAGACCGGCTGCGCGCGCTGCTGCGGCTGGCCGACTACGAGCCGCCCCAGGCGTTGCTGCACTGGCTGCTGGTCGGTCCATGGCAGGGGCGGCGCGCGCTGATTGCCCGGCTGGGGCGCGAGGCCGGCGATCCAATCGACGAATTGCTCAACGCCGCGCTGGCCTATGCCGCCGCTCACACCCCGAGCCTGCAAGGCTTCATCCAGTGGTTCGACGCCGGGGAGGGCGAATTGAAGCGCGAGCCGGGTGCGGGCGAAGGGCTGGTGCGGGTGATGACGGTGCATGGGGCCAAGGGGCTGCAAGCGCCAATCGTGATTCTCGCCGACGCTGCAGGCGACCCTGACCGTTCGCCCACACGGGGGCTCGAACTGGCCGATCAATCCGCCGGCGATAACAGCACAAGGATGATCCCGTTGCCCGGCCTGCGCGGTGAGGAGATGGTCGGGCGCATTGCCGAGGCGGAGGCTGCGGTGGCCGCTGCTGAGCGTGAGGAGCATTGGCGGCTGCTCTATGTCGCCATGACCCGCGCGGAAGAGGCGCTGTTTATCGGCGGCTCGCTAAGCGCGCGTGAAGAAGCGCCGGCAAGCGACAGCTGGTTTGCACAATTGCGCGAGTTGTTTCCCGAGCAGCCGATCGCCGATCCGATCTGGGGTGAGCGCCGCGAGCTTGGAATGCGCGCGGAACCGCTTGCCCAGGCGCGCTCGGCAAGCCCGGGGGAGACGCCAAGGCTGCCATCCTGGGCGACCAGTGCGATCGGCCCCGAACCGCGCCCACCGCGCCCGCTTGCTCCGTCATCGGCGGGCGAGGATCTCGCACCGGTGCCGCCGCTGGCACCGGGTGTGTTGCGCGCCGCCGCGCGACGCGGTGTGCTGGTTCATGCGCTGCTCGAACGTCTGCCGGATGTGCCGGCTGCAGAGCGGGAGGATGCCGCGCGGCGCTGGCTCGCTCGGCAGGCCGGGGATATCGTGGATGCCGAGCGAGAGGATCTGATCGCATCAGCCCTGACGGTGCTTGAGATGCCGGAATGGGCCGATATCTTCGCGCCCGGGGCGCTTGCCGAAGTGCCGCTTGCCGCAACGGTCGAAGGGCGGGTGATCGCCGGCACTGCTGATCGCCTGCTGGTCGGCGCAAACCGCGTGAAGCTGGTCGATTTCAAGACCACCGCCCGCCCGCCACTGCATATCGAGCAGATCCCGCCGGCAAGCCTGCGCCAGATGGCGGCCTATGTTGCCGCGCTGGAGGCGATCTATCCGGGCCGCAATATCGAGGCTGCGCTGCTTTATACCCATACGCCGCAGCTGTTTGTGATTCCACCGCAGGTGCTCGATGCGCACAAAGCAGCCTTGGGGGCATCGGAGGAATCCTTTACCGCCTAACCCCGCTTCACTCGTTGTCTTTCTTGTTCCGGCACCTAAATTGATCGGCAAGATATCAGGAGATTTTCAATGGCGACCAAAGCCGTGACCGATGCCAGCTTCGCTGCCGATGTGCTCAATTCCGACAAGCCGGTGCTGGTCGATTTCTGGGCCGAATGGTGCGGACCGTGCAAGATGATCGGCCCCGCGCTGGAAGAAATCAGCGAGGAACTGTCCGATCAGCTTTCGATCGTGAAGATGGACATCATGGAAAACACCGATGTTCCCGGTGAGATCGGGGTCCAGTCGATACCCTTGATGGTCCTGTTCAAGGACGGCAAAGCGGTTGCGCAAAAGCTTGGTGCTGCGCCCAAGAGCCAGCTCAAGGGCTGGATCGAAAGCGTTCTTTGAGCCCTATTCCGCCGGCGTGTAGCCGGCGGAATCCAGCCTTTCGGCCAGCTCGTCGAATAGTGGCGCATTGGCCGCGCTGATCATGCCCTTGCGACTGCTGTTGACGCGATAGGGCGATCCGTCGATCCGCGCGGCCTTGCCGCCCGCTTCGTTGACAAACAGGCAGCCTGCCGCGTGATCCCACGCCAATGTGCGCTGGTACAGGGCCAGATCATGCCCGAAGCTCGCGACAAGCGGATATTGTTCCGCCGCGCAACCCGGTGCCTGGGCGATCGTGTAATGCGGTGCGACCGAGGTTTCGAAGATCGCCCGCTGATCCTCCTTCATGTAACGGGTCATGGCCGCCAGCACAGGCGGGGATATCCCGCTGATGCGGGCTTCGATTCTGACATCATCGATATAGGCCCCGCCGCCCAGCCGGGCGCGGCACAGCCGGTCACGGCGCGGGTCATAGATCCAGCCGCCCTGGGTTGTCCCGCCGTCAGCCAGCGCGATCATCAGTGCGAAATGGCCCTCTCCGCTGGCGAAATTGCTCGTCCCGTCGATCGGATCAATGATCCAGCACAGGCCATTGAGCCGTTCGAGTACTGCCGGATCGGCAAAGGCGGCCTCTTCGCCCACAATCGCGGCTTCCGGAAGGATGCGCGAAAGGCCCTCTTCCAGCATCGCCTCGGCTTCGCGATCGGCAATGGTCACCGGATCGTCCACGCCTTTCTGGATCACCTCGTCCGAAGCCAGATTGCGGTAGCGCGGCATCACGACCTGTTGGGCGGTTTTGCGCAGCAAGGCATGAACCGCCCGGTCGAGCGCTGCGCTCATGTGCGATAATCCGCGTTGATTGCGATATAGCCATGGGTGAGATCGCAGGTCCACACAGTCGCGCGGCCGCTGCCGAGGCCGAGATCGACCATCACATCGATCATTCGCCCCTTCAGATGCTCTGCGACCGGCGCTTCGTCATAATCCGCCAGCGGCTGGCCATCTTTCGCCGCCCAGACCCCGCCGAAGCCGATCGAGAGCTTGTCACGGTCGGCAGGTTCGCCAGCCTTGCCGACGGCCATCACCACCCGGCCCCAATTGGCATCCTCGCCGGCAATGGCGGTTTTGATCAGTGGCGAATTGGCGATCGACAGCCCGATGCGCCGCGCGCTCTCGTCAGAGACTGCGCCAGAGACATCGATGCTGATGAATTTTTGCGCTCCTTCACCGTCGCGCACCACCAATTGGGCAAGCTGGAGGCATATATCGTGCAATGCGGCGGCAAAGGCGTCCGCGCCATTGCTGTCAAACGAGCTGAGCGGCGCATTGCCTGCCGCGCCGGTGGCGAAGGCCAGCACGGTGTCGCTGGTAGAGGTGTCGCTGTCCACGGTGATGCAGGAGAAACTGCTGCGGTTGGCATCGGACAATAGCTGTTGAAGGAAGGCGGGCTCGACCGCCGCATCGGTGAAAATATAGCCGAGCATGGTCGCCATGTCGGGCGCGATCATGCCGCTGCCCTTGATGATCGCGGCAAGGGTGATGGTCTTGCCGTCCACCACGGCCTGCGCTGTGGCACCTTTATTGAAGGTGTCGGTAGTGCCGATTGTCGCAGCGGCTTCTTCCCAGCCGCATGGCGCGGCGTCCAGCACCGCGTTCACGCCGTCGCGGGCCTTGTCCTTGGGCAGCGGGATGCCGATCACCCCGGTCGAGCTGACGAACACCTCCGATGCGGTGCAACCAAGATGGGCAGCAACCTGGCCCATGATCTGTTCGACCGCCTCGCGCCCGCGATAGCCGGTGAAGGCGTTGGAATTGCCGGCATTGACCACCAGCGCCCGCGCATGCCCGGCCTTTACCTGCTCGCGGCCCAGTTCCACTTCGGAGGAGCAGCACAGATTTCGGGTAAAAACCCCTGCGACCGAAGTTCCTTGCGCAAGTTCAACATAGGTCAGATCGCAGCGGCCCCAATTCTTGTATCCCGCCCGCGCGATCCGCAGGGTGACGCCCGCGATCTGCGGCATATCCGGGAAGGGCAGGGCAAGCGGAGAAGCGAGGTCGGTCATGGCAGCGCGCTTAGCGCTTTGCGTCTGCTCCAGCAATTCTCCTTATTCCGGTCTGGCGGCAGGGAGTTTCGGCCGCTTTGTGCCAAGCGCCAAGCCGGCTTGCGCGGCACGGGACATTGCTGCCATGACTTGCCAGGTGCGGGCCTGTGGCTCGCTGGCGTAAGGGGGCCAGTGCAGTGAACTCGGAAAAAGCCAATAGCGCGTTTGTGCTGATTGTGGACGCGATCCTGGTCCTGGTGGCGCTCCGCCTGGTGGTGTTTGTCGTGACGCAATATCTTGTCGGTCACGGATTCGAGATGCTGTTCCTGCCCGAGGACCGCTTTGCTGACAGTCTTAAAAGCGGGATGGCGCAAACCTCGATCTCCGCCCCGCTATATCACGATCCCCGCGTTGCCGAATGGTCCGCGCAATGGCAGCGCTATTTGTTCGACAATGACTACCTCAAGCCGGGAAGCTCGATCTTTCATTCGCCGCCGCTGAGCATGCTCAATTTGATCGCAGTGGCTGCGATGCTGCTGATCATGTCGCCGGGTGCCGTGATCGCCGCGCTTGCCGCGCTCTATATGGCAGGAAGCTATGCGGTTGCCAGAGCAGTTCAGAGCTGGAGCAAGGTCCCCGCATTGATCCGGGTGTGGCCGCTGATCGTGCTCGCCTATCCTTCGATCTATATGCTCGATCGGGCCAATTTCATTTCAGGTTACACCAGCCTGTGCGTGATTTTCTATATCGTCAGCCTGTGTTCGAACCGTCTGCGATGGCTGGGCTGGCTGGCGCTGGCGCTGGCAGTGAACATGCGGCCCAATGTGGCCATTTTTGCTGCGCTGGAGCTTGTCGGAACTGCGGACCACTGGCTTGCCTTTCGTCGAATGGTGATTTCGGGGGTTCTGTCGATTGTGATCGGCGCTGCCGCGTTCATGCTGACAATCCGCCTCAATCCGGCCTATTCGCTGCAGGCATTTTTCGATGGCTATGCACTGTACAAGGCCAGCTATGTCGAGGGCATCGGCGGCATGGCGTGGAATTCCTCGCTGTTCAATCTGGCCAAGCTGCTTTACCTGAAGCTCGGTTGGCAGCCGATTTACGATCCGGCACTGGCGCTGGCGCTCAATGGCATCGCGATCGCGGCGCTGGGGCTGTTTTGTGCGCTGGCATGGTTTCGCCGGATTTCTGCGCCGCGTTTTATCTTCGCGATTGCGGCGATCTGCTGCCTGTTCACCCCGGTCTACGGGATTTATCATGTGCTGGTCTTTGTCGCCCCGCTGATCGTGCTGCTGGTGACAAGTGCGGACAGCCTGACAAAGCCTCTGGTGCGGCGCGCGCTGGGTCTGATCGTCGCGCTGCAGGCGGTGTCATTGATCTATTGGCTGGTGCCTTCGCTGGGCGGACTGGCTGTCCTGGCGGTGCTTTGCGCTGCTTTTCCTTTTCTGTGCCAGCCGGCAGGCAACAAAGGGCGCGATGGGGCCAATATCGATGTGAGGCTCACGCTTGTCTGCCTGACTATCCTGGCGCCGATCGGTGACGGTGTGACCGATGGCTTGGCGGTGGCAGTCATCCTGTCAGCATCGCTCGCCTGGCTTGCATGGGTCAGCCTCACCACGCCTGCCGAGGGCGGCGAGCAGCAGCAGTTTTCGCAGATGGCGGGCCACTGACGGATCCGCTCCGGCGCAGCAAAACCCGTCAAATTGGATATCACTGCGCCGCCGCACTGGACGTTCAGCCTGCTCGCGACTATCTAGGCCGCGATGCTCAAGCGCATGTTGACCCTGTTTGCGATCCTCACCGGACTCGCCGCTGTTGCCGCACCGGTGCAGGCGCGCGTGTCCATGATCGAAGATATCGGGGTTCACGCCGCTGGCGAGAGCGCCGCTCAATGCCAGAATCAGCGCTCCGCCGTTCAGTCGCGTCCGGTGACGGCGCTGCCGAGCCGCAAGAGCCAGGCATCGCCCTGCCGCCCGGTGGTGGTCACGATATTGATCCCCACGGTCATGCTCAAGGCAGACCGCGCGCGGGAATAGTCCGGGCGCTCCAGATCCATTGCTGAAGAGCCGCTGCGCATGGAGCGCAAGCGCGCGATTCCAACCGAATTTTCCGATCCATTTCCAGCCTACAGGATACGCCCATGCTCGGCGCCGTTGCCAAAAGTATTTTCGGTTCGTCCAACGACCGTTACGTCAAATCGCTCGACAAGATCGTCCGCCAGATCAACGCGCTCGAATCCGAGCTTGAAAGCTTCTCCGACGAGGAGCTGCGGGCGCAGACGGCGAAATTCCGCGAGCAGCTGGCCGACGGCAAGACGCTGGACGACATCATGCCCGAGGCGTTCGCCACGGTGCGCGAGGCTTCGCGCCGCGTATTGGGCATGCGCCATTTTGACGTGCAGATGATTGGTGGCATCGTGCTTCATCGCGGCGAGATCGCCGAAATGCGCACCGGCGAGGGCAAGACCCTGGTTGCCACGCTGGCGACCTATCTCAACGCGATCGAGGGCAAGGGCGTCCACGTCGTTACCGTCAATGACTATCTGGCCAAACGCGACTCCGAATGGATGGGGCAATTGCACCGGTTCCTTGGCCTGACGATTGGTGTGATCGTTCCCAATCTGAACGAGGCACAGCGGCGCGAGGCCTATAATTCCGACATTACCTACGCCACCAACAATGAACTCGGCTTCGATTATCTGCGCGACAATATGAAGCATGAGCGCGAGCAGATGGTGCAGCGCCCGTTCAATTACGCGATCGTCGATGAGGTGGATTCGATCCTGATCGATGAAGCGCGCACGCCGCTGATCATCTCCGGCCCGACCGAGGACAAGTCTGACCTCTATGTCCGGCTGGACGAGATCGTGAAGCAAATTCCCGAGGACTGGTACGAGACCGACGAAAAGTCGCGCACCATCACCCTGACCGAGGAAGGCGCCGAAGGGGTCGAGGATCTGATCGCCAAGACCGACCTGCTGGAAACCACCAATCTCTACGATGTCGAAAACACCCAGGTGGTTCACCACCTCGACCAGGCGCTGAAAGCGAACATCATGTTCAAGCGCGACATCGATTACATCGTCAAGGACGGCAAGATCGTCATCATCGACGAATTTACCGGCCGGATGATGGATGGCCGGCGCTGGTCCAATGGCCTTCACCAGGCGGTCGAGGCCAAGGAAGGGGTCAAGATCGAGCCTGAGAACCAGACCATGGCCTCGATCACCTTTCAGAACTTCTTTCGCATGTATCCCAAGCTTTCGGGCATGACCGGCACCGCCGCCACCGAAGCCGCGGAATTCTATGACATCTACAAACTCAATGTGGTCGAAATGCCGACCAATGTCCCGGTTGCCCGGGTCGATGAGGAAGATGAATTCTACAAGAACACCGCTGACAAGTTCCAGGCGATTGCCAAATCGATCAAGGAGAAGAACCTCACCGGCCAGCCGGTGCTGGTCGGCACCGTCTCGATCGAGAAGTCCGAGCTTCTGTCTGAATATCTTAACAAGGAAGGCGTGAAGCACAACGTGCTCAACGCCCGTTTTCACGAGATGGAAGCGCGCATCGTGGCGCAGGCGGGCAGCCTTGGTGCGGTTACGATCGCGACGAATATGGCCGGCCGCGGAACCGACATCCAGCTGGGCGGCAATCTCGAATATCGCGTGGAAGACGAGCTCAAGGATATGGCCGAAGGGCCCGAACGCGATGCCGCCATCGCCAGCATCAAGCAGGAGATTGCCGAGGACAAGGCCAAGGTGCTCGCTGCCGGCGGGTTGTTCGTGCTGGGCACTGAGCGCCACGAGAGCCGCCGGATCGATAATCAGCTGCGCGGCCGTGCGGGCCGCCAGGGCGATCCCGGCCTGTCGCGCTTCTATCTGTGCCTCGAAGACGATCTGCTGCGCATCTTCGGGCCCGACACGCTGTTTTCACGGATGATGAAGTCCAACCTCGCCGATGGTGAGGCGATCGGGTCCAAATGGCTCTCGAAAGCGATCGAGACGGCACAGAAAAAAGTCGAGGCGCGCAATTACGATATCCGCAAGCAGGTCGTCGAATACGACAATGTGATGAACGACCAGCGCAAGGTGATCTATGAGCAGCGCTCCGAGATCATGGATAGCGAAGCGGTCGACGATGTGGTGATCGACATGCGCCATGATGCGATCAATGCGATGGTGGGCGAAGCCTGCCCGCCCGGCTCCTATCCCGAACAATGGGCGATCGAGACACTCAAGCAGCGGGTCTCCGATATCCTTGGCGTCGAGGCTCCGATCGATGATTGGATGCAGGAAGATACGCTCGAGCCGCAGCTGATCGACGAGCGGCTGGTGCAGCTGGCCGATGCGCGGATGGAGGCCAAGATCGCTGCGTCCGACACGTCGATCTGGCGTCAGGTGGAAAAGCAGGTGCTGCTCGACCGGATCGATTTCTACTGGAAGGAACATCTCGCGACGCTGGATGCGCTGCGTCAGGTGGTGTTCCTGCGCGCCTATGCCCAGAAGCAGCCGATCAACGAATATAAGCAGGAAGCTTTCGGCCTGTTCGAGCGCATGCTCGAAATCATCCGTGAGGATGTGACCCGCATCCTGATGACCAGCGAGCTGCGGATCGCCCCGCAGCCCTCGCATACCGACCTGCCCGAGCTGCCCGATTTTCTCACCGGCCATGTCGATCCCTTCACCGGGCTGGATGACAGCAATGATGGCGATGGATCGGAAGGGCGTGAGGCGATGTTTGGCTCGCTCGCCGGATCGCCGCGCGCTGCGGTCGGTCCGGGCGGCGCGGCGGAGGTTGATCCCTATCGCGCGATGAATGTCAGCCGCAACGCCCAATGCCCCTGCGGATCGGGCAATAAATACAAGCATTGCCACGGATCGATCGCCTGACGCAGCATCAGCGGCGCTTGCCGTAACCATAACATCCGTTATGGTTTGCGGGGGCGAGAGCCGGGGGAACCCCGGGGCTTGGTCGAATTCTGGCGCAAGCAGGCGAAGGGCAGGCAGGATGATTGATCGGCGCATGTTGCCGCTGATGTTCGCGGTGTTCATCAACATCGCGGGCTTCAGCCTGATCCTTCCGCTGCTGCCCTTTTACGGGACGCTGTTCGGGGCTGGCCCGTTCGAGGTTGCGCTGCTGTTTGCCGCCTATAGCCTCGGCAATGTCTTCGGCGAGATTTTCTGGGGCCGCCAGTCGGACATGCATGGCCGCCGGGCGGTGCTGGTGTTCACAACTGCCTGTGCCGCCGTAACCTATATTGCCTTCGCCTTCGCCCCGGTGTTGTGGGTGGCGATCGCGATCCGGGTGGTGAGCGGCTTTTTCGGCGGCACGCTCAGCGTGGCGCAGGGCTTCCTTGCCGATGCTTCCCCACCGGAGAAGCGCGCCAAGGCGATGGGCATGTTCGGTGCCGCTTTCAGCCTCGGCTTCGCTTTCGGGCCGGTCGCGGGCGGGGTCTTCGCCGGGGCGGGAACCAGCCTTGCCGATTTCCATGCGCCGATCCTGATCGCCGCAGGCTTCTCGACCGTGGCGGCGATCTGGTCACTGGTCGCACTGCGCGACGTCAAACCGCCGCGCGGCAAAGCCGTGCCGCTGCCGAAATATAGCGCAGGCGTCAGTTATGTGATGCGTAGCCCGGTGCTGTTCCGGCTGTTCCTGATCTCCTTTCTGGGGATCGCCGCCTTCGCTTCGATGGAGGCCGTCTACGGCCTGTGGAGCGAGGCCAATTTCGGCTGGACCGCGCGCGATCTGGGGTTTGCCTTCATTGCGATCGGGCTCGGCGGCCTATTCGTGCAGGCCTTGCTGCTTCATCCACTGGTTACCCGCTTTGGCGAGGGCAGGGTGATCGCGGCGGGGCTGGTGGTTCTGGCGTCCTCAATGTTGCTTCAGCCGATTCTGCGCGAACCCTATGTGGCGGTCGCGCTGATGGGGATGCTGATGATGGGCCACAGCCTCGCTTTCCCGACTGCCGGGGCGCTGCTGTCGCGCACTGCGCCAGGCGAGAGCCAGGGAAGCGTCATGGGCCTGATCATGGCGTCCAACGCCGTCGCCCGGATCGTCGCGCCTCCGGCATTCGGGCTGATCTATGAAATGGTTGGACATGATGCGCCGTGGTATGCAGGTTCATTGATGATCGCGCTTGCCGTGCCGCTGACCCTGCGTTTGGTCAAAGCGACGCGGTAAACTTGGGTCCGGTCCTGTGGGCCGGCACAGCGGGTTGGGTAAGCGCGCCAGACGGCGGGCGGAACCACACCGGTTTCCTCGCGTTGGTCGGAAAGGCCCGAATGCGGGCTGGCAAAGGGAGTGTGCAGAGTGAGAAATTTGGCCCTGATTGGACTATCCGCAATTGCACTGGCCGCTTGCGGAAGTGTGGGTCACGCCCAGAATGACCCGGTTGTGGCATCTGCCGTTGCCGATAGCCTGCGCCCGGCGGCCGATGTGGCGCGCGATGCGGCGCGCAAGCCTGCCGAGATTGTGGAATTCGCGGGCGTCAAACCGGGCGATTCGATTGCCGAGCTGGTTCCGGGCGGCGGCTATTACACCCGCATTCTCGCCAAGGCGGTTGGTCCCACCGGCCATGTCTACGCGCTGGTGCCGCCCTTCCTGGCGCAGCGCCCTGGCGCGCTCGACGGGATCAATGCCTTGGCGGCGCAATATCCCAATGTTTCGGTGGTGACGGTGGATTTTGCCGAATTTGCGCCCGCCAAGCCGGTCGATCTCGTTTGGACAACCGAGAATTATCACGACCTTCACAATGGCCCCAACGCAAATGTGGCGGGTGACAATGCGGCGGTGTTCAAGGCGCTCAAGCCGGGTGGGATCTATTTTGTCGAGGATCACTCGGCACCAGGCGCGGGCACGAGCGTGACCTCGACCCTGCACCGGATCGATCCGGCATCGGTGATCGAGGAAGTGACCGCAGCAGGTTTTACGCTTGAAGCCCAGTCAGACGCCGTCGCCAACCCCGCTGACGCGCATGACAAGCCGGTGTTCGATCCCGCGATTCGCGGACAATCTGACAAATTTGCGCTGAGGTTCCGCAAGCCGGGCTGATCGCCCATCTCCGCTTCAAAAGCAGGTGGGCGAAAAATTGGCTCCCCGAGTAGGATTCGAACCTACGGCCAAGTGATTAACAGTCACCTACTCTACCGCTGAGCTATCGGGGAGCAGCCCTTGCGGGCAGGAGTGGGCCTATATTGAGGGTGATCGGGTTTGGCAAGAAGGCAGACGCCTGAAATGCAGCGCGATCCGCAGTCAGGCGATGAATTGTTCCGCCACGATCCGCTCATCAAGGCTGTGGCCGGGATCGAACAGCAGGGTCAGCTCCCGGTCGCGCGCGATTTCAAGGTGCAGTTCGGCGATATCGCGCACTTCCTGCTGATCGGCCACGGCTGCCACCGGGCGCTTGTCAGGCTCCAGCACGCGCAAGGTGATGCGGCTGCGATCTGGCAGAAGTGCGCCACGCCAACGACGCGGCCGGAACGGGCTGATCGGGGTGAGCGCTAGCAGATGCAAATCGAGCGGCAGGATCGGCCCGCTGGCGGAAAGATTATAGGCGGTCGACCCGGCAGGAGTCGCCACCAGCACGCCGTCGCAAACCAATTCGTGCGATTCGCACCTTCTCGTTGACGCTCACTTCGATCTTGGCCGTCTGGCGGGTTTCGCGCAGCAGCGAGACTTCGTTGATCGCATAATAGGTCGCACTGGCACCGGAGCGCATATGTGCTTCCATGCGCAGCGGATCGACCGCGACCGCGCGCGATTTGTTTACCCGCTCAAGCAGCCTGGTCCCATTCCGGAAGCGATTCATCAGGAAGCCGACGGTCCCCAGATTGATGCCATAGGCAGGCACGACCCTTCCGCTGTCGAGCATCTGGTGGAGCGACTGGAGCATGAAGCCATCGCCGCCCAGCACGACCACGGCATCGGCCTGGTCGAGCGGAGCCCAATCGATCTTGTCGGCGAGCAGCTGCGCGGCCTCCTGCGCACGGGGCGTGTCGGATGCGAGCATGGCAAGCGCGCGATAGGGCTGGTCCTGGCTCACAATTCCCCCAAGCGCGACAAGGTGCGCGCGGCGCGCCCCTTTTCGGGGCGAACCTATGGAGCAAGTGATCGATTTGCAATCGCAGCGAAGCGAGAAGGAAATTCTTACCGGTTTGTACTATCTGGGTCATATGGCGAGCACGATGCATATTTCGAGCGATGATCTGCGCGATACGCTGACCGGATTGGCCGGTTCCGACGGCGCCAGGGCGAGAATCGTCCGGTGGCAGCAACAGGCGGTCGAGGAGGGCGAAACTGCCCCGATTCACGCGCTGCTGCTGGGCTTGCGGCGGTTCGACACGGTCAATCTGGCCTATGGCGAAGCGGCGGGCGACAGCGCTCTGGTGGCCGTGGCGGCGCGAATCCTGCATTTTGCGGCGGATGAGATCGAAGGCGATTGGGTTGCCGCGCGGATGGGCGGGGGCAATTTCCTGCTCGCTGCGCATGAGCCATGCAGCCGCGAACGTTGGCAATGGCTTGCCGAAAGCCTGGCGGAAAGCATCTCGCGGCCGATCGGCAATCCGGGCGGGGCGGGTACGCTGCGGCTGTGGCCGCGCATCGCACTGATGCGCACGCTCAAGGCATGAAAGCGCCGATGCGATGTTCGGCAGACTGGCCGATACGCTCGAACGCGCCCGGCACGAAACTGCGCGCCGGGTGTTGTGGGTGGATGGCGAATTCGAGCATTGCCGGGCGCAGCGGTGCGCAGCTTGAGGCGGACCTGCTGGCCGCGCTCGATCGCGGCGAGATCGAAATCCTGTTCCAGCCGCAATTTCGCACATGCCGACGACGCCTTGGTCGGCGGCCGAGGCGCTGGCGCGCTGGCAGCACCCGCTGCTTGGGCGGATCGGCGCAGGGACGCTGTTCGCTATTGCCGAGCGGGCCGATCATGTGGCGCAGCTTTCGCGCCATATCGCCGAACGCGCGCGCTGGCCGGAGCGGCGGCCTGGCCCGGTGACCTTGCGCCTGTCGCTCAACGTCACCCCGGCCGATCTTGCCGCGGGCAGTTTCGCCGACGACATTTCGGCGATCGCTGAAGCGCGAGCGGCTTCCCGCCCGGGCGGTTGACGCTCGAGATCACCGAACAGGCGCTGCTGACCGATCTCGATCGCTCGGCGCTGTGCACTGGGCAGGCTGGTCGATCTCGGGATACGCATCGCGCTGGACGATTTTGGCGCGGGCTTCTGCAATTTCCGCTATCTCAAGCTGCTGCCGCTCGCATTACCTCAAGCTCGACCGGACGATGGTGGATGATATCGTCGAAGATCCGCGCGATCTGGCGGTGCTTGCGCGGGATCATCGCCATGGCCCATGCGCTGGATCTGGCGGTGATCGCCGAAGGGGTCGAGACCGAGGCAGCAGCGCGAGCTGATCGCCAGCGAAGGCTGCGGCTATTATCAGGGCTTCCTGCGGCGCCAAGCCAATGGATGCGGCGGAGTTCCTCGAGCCTTGCCGCGAAGGCTAGGCTAGGCCGCCTCTTCGACCGTTTGCGCACGATCCCCGACAGCCCCTTGGTCAGCTGGATCAGCCCGTTGAGCCGCGCTTTGCGGATCGCCCCAGGCGCGGTCGATCACCAGCTTCATGTCGGGGCGCAGCCTGGCGGTGCCCTGCAGCCGCTCGACATAGGCGAGCAGGCCTGCCGGATCGGGGAAATCGTCCTTGTGGAAGGTCACCAGCGTGCCGCGCGCGCCGACATCGATCTTGGCGATATTGGCCACGATCGCCTGCTGCTTGATCTCGATCAGCTTGACGAGATTCTCGGTCGGCTGGGGCAGGGGGCCGAAGCGGTCGATCATCTCGGCGGCAAGCGCATCGAGTCTCTGCCTTGCCGTCGGCATCGTTGAGGCGGCGGTAGAGCGCCATGCGCACCGCCAGATCGGGCACGTAATCCTCCGGGATCATGATCGGTGCATCGACGGTGATCTGCGGGCGAGACCCCGGTGCTATCGCGTTCGAGGCCCAGTTCGCCCGCCTTGGCGGCCAGGATCGCGTCCTCGAGCATCGACTGGTAGAGCTCGAAGCCGACCTCGCGGATATGGCCCGATTGTTCGTCGCCCAGCAGATTGCCGGCCCCGCGAATGTCGAGATCGTGGCTGGCGAGCTGGAAGCCCGCGCCGAGCCCGTCGAGATCGCCCAGCACCTTGAGCCGCTTTTCGGCGACTTCGCGACAGCTGCCGTGTCGCGCGGGATAGGTGAGATAGGCATAGGCGCGCAGCTTGGCGCGGCCGACGCGCCCGCGCAGCTGGTAGAGCTGGGCAAGGCCGAAGCGATCGGCGCGGTGGATGATGATGGTGTTGGCGCTGGGGATGTCGAGCCCGCTTTCGACGATCGTGGTCGAAAGCAGCACATCGTATTTGCGCTCGTAGAAGGCGCGCCATCCGCTCTTCCACTTCGCGCGGCGCCCATCTGGCCATGGGCGGAGACCGACCTTGATCTCGGGCACATGCTCGTGCAGCCATTGCTCGACATCGGGCATGTCGGCGATGCGCGGCACGACGATGAAGCTTTGCCCGCCGCGATGATGTTCGCGCAGCAGCGCCTCGCGCATCACCACCTCGTCCCATTCCATCACATAGGTCCGCACCGCCAGCCGGTCGACCGGCGGGGTCTGGATGGTCGAAAGCTCGCGCAGGCCCGTCATCGCCATCTGCAGCGTGCGCGGGATCGGCGTGGCGGTCAGGGTCAGCACATGGACGTCCGTCTTGCAGCTCCTTCAGCCGTTCCTTGTGCTTCACCCCGAAGCGCTGTTCCTCATCCACGATCACCAGCCCGAGGCGCTTGAATTCGTTCTGCTTGGGCGAGGATCGCATGGGTGCCGATCACGATATCGATCGTGCCGTCGGCCAGGCCGGCGCGCGTTTCGGCGGCCTCCTTGGCGGGAACCAGGCGTGACAGCCGCCCGATCTTGAGCGGGAAGCCCTGGAAGCGCGTCGCTGAAATTCTCGAAATGCTGGCGCGCAAGCAGGGTGGTGGGGGCCACCAGCAGCGACCTGCTGCCCCTCCATCGCCGCGACGAAGGCTGCGCGCAGGGCGACCTCGGTCTTGCCGAAGCCGACATCGCCGCACACCAGCCGGTCCATCGGCTTGCCGCTGGCCAGATCGCCCAGGACATCGGCGATCGCGCGTTCCTGATCATCGGTTTCCTGCCACGGGAAGCGTTCGACGAACTGGTTGTAAGCTCGATTCGTCGGGCGCCAGCACGGGTGCCTTGCGCAGGGCGCGCTCGGCCGCGGTGCGCAGCAGCTCATGCGCGATCTCGCGGATGCGTTCCTTGAGCTTGCGAGCGGCGCCGCTGCCAGGCCTCGCCGCCCAGCCGATCGAGCGGGAAGGCCTCTTCCGATGAGCCATAGCGGCTGAGTACGTCGATATTTTCGACCGGGATGTAGAGCTTGTCGCCTCCGGCATATTCCAGCATCACGCAATCGTGCTGGCTCTTGCCGACGGTGATCGGCTCAAGCCCCAGATATTTGCCGATCCCATGCTCGATATGGACCACCAGATCGCCGGCATTGAGCGCTGAGAGCTCCGCAAGGAAGGCGTCGGAATCCTTGCGCCGCTTGCGCCGCCGGACCAGCCGGTCGCCCAGAATGTCCTGCTCGGTGACCAGTTCCAGCTCGGCATTGGCAAAGCCGCTTTCGAGCGGCAGGACCATCGCGACCGGGGTGCCCTTGGCCGCCAATCCAAGCGCTTCCTGCCATGTATCGGCAAATTTCGGGGTTGGCCCCAATTCGCCCAGGATCGAAGCAGATGCGCGCGCGCGAGCCCTTGGAATAGGCCGCGATCAGCGGCCTTCTGCCCGCTCTGCCGAGCGCGGCAAGGTGGCTTGCCGCAGCTTCATAGACATTGTCGCCGCGCGCGCGCTCGGGCGAAAAATCCCGCGCGCTGGCAAAGCCGAAATCGATCACGCTGGCGCTTTCCGGCTGGGCGAAGATGTCGGCGCGGTGCACTGGCCAGCGGGCGAGCGCAGCGGCGAATTCTTCCTGCGAGAGATACAGCGCCTCAGGCCCCAGCGGGCGATAGCTTCCGGCAGCCTGCCCTGCGCTGTCGATGCGGGCCTGGTAATAGTCCGCAATGTCGCCGAGCCGTTCATCGGCAGCGCCCAGCGCGGCGGCATCGGCGACGATCATGTCATCGGCGGCAAGATGATCGAACAGGGTGGACAGGCGGTCCTCGAACAAGCGGCAGCCAGTGTTCCATTCCGGCCAGGCGGCGGCCATCGCTCACCGCCTGATACAGCGGATCGCCGGTGGCATTGGCGCCGAAGCGCTCGCGATAGCCGGTGCGGAAGCGCTTGATCGATTCCTCATCGAGCAGGGCTTCGCTCGCGGGCAGCAGCAAATGCCGCTCGATGCTGCCGGTGCTGCGCTGGGTTGCCGGATCGAACAGGCGCAGCGTTTCCAGCTCGTCGCCGAAGAAATCGAGCCGCAGCCCCTGATCGAGCCCGGAAGGGAAGATATCGAACACCGAACCGCGCACGGCGAATTCGCCTGCGTCGATCACCGTGTCGCTGCGTGAATAACCCTGGCGCTGGAGCAGGGCGGCCAGGCTTTCGTGCCCGATCTGCATCCCCGGCTCGATCAGGCGCACGGCCTCGCGGATCCGGAACGGGGTGAGCACGCGCTGGAGCAGCGCGTTGACGGTGGTAACCAGCAGCTGGGCCTGCTGGCCGGCGCGCTGCAGCCGGTGCAAGCGCGGCCAGGCGCTGGGCGCTGATCGCAAGCGCCGGGCTGGCGCGATCATAGGGCAGGCAATCCCACGCCGGGAATTCGATCACCTCGATTTCAGGTGCGAAGAACCCGGCGCTTTCGGCCATTGCGCGCATGGCTGCATCGTCCGGCGCGACGAACACCGCGCGGCCTTTCGAAGCGCGCGCGAGATCGGCCAGCACCAGAGGCTGCGCCCCGCGCGCGACGCTGGCGAGGGTGAGCGGCGTGGCTGCGGTCAAAAGGCGTTGAAAGTCGGGCATGGGGTCCGTTCGCTGCAAGCGCAAAAGCCCCCGGCCTCTGAGAGGCGGGGGTTTGTGGGAGATGGAGCCGCGCGATAGCCGGGCCAGCGCAAAAGCGCCACCCCGCAGCCGCAGGACGCCAGCTAGGTCAGATGGTTACGTAATCCAGCTTCTGCATCGCATCCATCTGGCTCCCGCAATAGGCATTGGGCACCGGCATTGTGCCCAAGGCCCACGCCATGATCTCGACATCATCCTCGTCGAGCAGAGCCTCGAACCATGCAGCGCACGCTCGTCCCAGTCGCCGTGATAGCGATCGAAGAAGCCGCCGATCATATAATCGGCTTCGCGCGTGCCGCGGTGCCAGGCACGGAATTTGGCGCGGGAGAGGCGGGCTTTGCTGATTTTGGACATGCAGCGCCGGTTAGGCCAGTTTGCACCCTGCTCACAACCCTGCCGGAATGTTCACGGCCTGCGCCAGGCTTACTTCGCTCGCATAGCCTCGATGATTTCCGGGCCCTTGCGGCCGGCGAGGTCCTTGGCCAGTTCGCCCACCAGCGTATGTTCCAGCTGCCTGTGATAATGTTTGCGCAGCTCGCCCAGCGTGCGCGGCGCGGCGATCACCACCAGATGGTCGATCTTGTGGCCGAGCACCTGGCTGTTGAGCCAGCTTGCCACTCCGGCGGCATGAGCGTCTTCATCCAGCAGATGCGCCTGCGGATTGCCGCCGCTCGAATGGTGGTGCCCGCCCGAACCGTGATTGTGTTCGTCGAGACTGGGCGGGTCCATCTCGGTCAGCTCGGGCTCGGCCTCATTGCCGCTGTTGCGGAACAGTTCGAATTTCTGGCCGTCGACCAGCGCGACGATTGTGCCATGGGGAAGCAGCATGCGGGTAACTCCTTAAATCGGCGGATCTGCGATTCTCGTCCGTGCCAGCTAGGGCCTGATCGCCTGAACCTAACATGCGCTGTGTCAAATCTGGCGAATTTTCCGACATTGGGGCAAGGAGGGCTGCGATGCGCCCCGAAACACTCAATCCGCTATTCATCGAGATCGACGCGCTCGATGGCGTCGGGCCGAAGCTGCGCAAGCCGCTGGAGAAGCTCGGGCTCGAACGGATCAAGGATCTTGCCTATCATCTGCCCGACCGCTTCGTGCTGCGCCGCGCGGTGGATAATCTCGACAGGCGAGCGTCGGCGAGCAGATCGTCGTCGCGCTCACCCCGATCGAACATCGCGCGTCGGCCGGTCGCGGGCCGTTCCGGGTGCTGGCGCAGGATGCCTTGGGCAATATCTGCGCGCTGACCTATTTCGGGCGGGCGTCCTATTCGGCAAAGAAGCTGCTTCCCGCTGGGCGAGAAGCGCTGGGTTGCCGGGCGGCTCGATCAATATGGCCAGATGCTCCAGATCGTTCATCCCGACCATGTCGAGGAGGATAGCGACGCGCTTGATCGGCAGGCTGGTCGAGCCGGTCTATGCTCTCGCCGAAGGGCTGACCCAGCCGCGTGTCGCCGGGCTGGTCGCAGCAGGCGCTGGCGCGGCTGCCGGAGCTGCCCGAATGGATCGAGCCGGGGCTGATCGAGCGTCAGAAATGGCCCGGCTGGCGCGATGCGCTGCAGCTGGCGCATAAGGATGAACATCGCCGCTGCGCGCGACCGGCTCGCCTATGACGAATTGCTCGCCAACAGTCTTGCGCTGATGCTGGTCAAGGAAAGCAACCGCACCCGCAAGGGCCAGCCGCTGCAGGGTGATGGGCGGCTGCGCGCGAAGCTGCAATTGCCCTTCGCGCTGACCGGGGCGCAGCGCCGCTCGATCGCGGAGATCGAGGGCGACATGGCGCAGTCCGCGCCGATGCTGCGGCTGCTGCAGGGCGATGTCGGTTCGGGCAAGACGGTGGTCGCGCTCGAAGCCATGCTGATCGCGGTCGAGGCCGGGGCGCAGGCGGCATTGCTTGCCCCCACCGAGCTGCTTGCCCGCCAGCATTTCGAAACGCTGCGCCAGCTTGCCGCGCCCACCGGGGCCAATATCGCCCTGTTCACCGGGCGCGACAAGGGCCGCGCGCGCGAATCGATCCTGATGGGGCTGATGGATGGCAGCATCGATATCGTGGTCGGCACCCATGCGATCTTCCAGGATACGGTGAGCTATCGTAATCTCGGCGCTGGTGGTGATCGATGAGCAGCATCGCTTCGGGGTCGGCCAGCGGCTGATGCTGACCCAGAAGGGCAGGCTCACGCCGCATTGTCTGGCGATGACCGCCACCCCGATCCCGCGCACGCTGACCCTGGCGCAATATGGCGAGATGGAGGTTTCGCGGCTCGACGAAATGCCGCCGGGCCGGCAGGCGATCGACACGCGGGTGGTTGCGATCGAGCGGCTGGGCGATGTCGTTTCGGCGGTCGAACGGCATCTCGGCGGCCGGGCAGCAGGCCTATTGGGTCTGCCCGATGGTGCGCGAAATGGAGGGCGATGGCGGCGGCGATGATATCGCCGCGGCAGAGGCGCGCTTTGCTGCGCTCCATGCGCGGTTCGGCGATGCGGTGGTGCTGGTCCATGGCCAGCTCAAGCCCGGAGCTCAAGGATGCGGCGATGGAACGTTTTGCCCGGGGCGAGGCGAAATTGCTGGTCGCGACCACGGTGATCGAGGTCGGGGTCGACGTGCCCGCCGCCACGCTGATGGTGATCGAACAGGCCGAACGCTTCGGGCTGGCGCAATTGCACCAGCTGCGCGGCCGGGTCGGGCGCGGGGCGGATAAATCGGTCTGCCTGCTTGCTGCGCGGCGAGCTGCTGTCCGAGACCGCGCGCGAAGCGGCTCGCGCTGATGCGCGAGACGCAGGACGGCTTTCGCATTGCCGAGGAGGATCTCGAACTGCGCGGCGGCGGCGAACTGCTCGGCACCCGCCAGTCGGGCGAAACGCCGTTCCGCATCGCCTCGCTCGATCAGATCCAGCGCCTGCTCCCGATCGCCCATGACGATGCGCGCCTGCTGATCGAACGCGACGGCGGCCTGGCGAGCCCGCGCGGAGAGGCGGCGCGGCTGCTGCTCTATCTGTTCGAGCGCGATTGGGGGGTGCAGTTGCTGCGCGGAGGGTGAGCAGCCGCCATGGCGCCGCTCTGCCGGGCGGCTCGGAGATCGCCGCCTCCAGCCTTTTTCATTGCCTCGCCAAACCCGCCCTCCTACACAGCCGCCATCTGAACGGACCAACCGGAAGACGCTCGCTTGATCCTCTCTCCTTTCGAATGGACTATCGCCAAGCGCTACATGATGCCGGGGCGCGGCGAGGCCTTTATCGCGCTCGTCGCAGGGATCAGCCTGGTTGCGGTCATGCTCGGCGTGGCCGCGCTGGTGATCGTGATGAGCGTGATGAACGGGTTCCGCGCCGAGCTGCTCGACAAGATCGTGGGCCTCAATGGCCATGCGATCATCCAGGCCTATGGCAGAGCGGCTCGATAATTGGCAGAGCGTGCTGCAGGAAGTGCGCGAGACGCCCGGCGTGGTGCGCGCCTCTCCGCTGATCGAACAGCCGCTGCTGGTCAGCTTCAACGGCCGGGTCGAGGCGATCCTGGTGCGCGGCAATACCCAGGCCGATATCCGCCGGCTCGAACCGCAGAAGACCTCCGGCAGTCTTGCAGAGCTCAAGCCCGGGGCGGACAAGGTCGCGATCGGCGCGCGGCTGGCGGAAAATCTCGGCGCGCGGGTTGGCGATACGATCACGATGATCAATCCGCTGGGCCGCGCGACGCCGTTCGGCACCGTTCCGCGCCAGATCGGCTATCAGGTCGCCGCGATCTTCGAGATCGGCGATTTATGATTATGATCAGGCCTTTGTCGTCATGCCGATGCAGGATGCGCAGACGCTGCTGCTTGACCGGCGATACGATCGGCATGATCGAAGTGTCAAGACAGTCGATCCGGACAGAGTCGGCGAAATCCTCGCCCCGCTGCAGCGCAAGCTTGCCGGCCAGGCGGTGGTTTCCGACTGGAAGACCATCAATGCCAGCCTGTTCGAGGCGCTTGCGGTGGAGCGCGTGGCGATGTTCGTGGTGCTGTCGATCATCGTGCTGGTTGCGGTGTTCAACATCCTTTCCTCGCTGATCATGCTGGTGCGCGCCAAGACGCGCGACATCGCGATCCTGCGGACGATGGGCGCCACGCGGACCAGCCTGCTCAAGATCTTCGTCACCACCGGCTTCGTGATCGGTGCGCTGGGCACGCTGGCCGGGTTGGTGCTGGGCTTCGTATTCCTCTATTTCCGTCAGCCGATCGTGCACGGGATCGAATTCGTCACGGGCCAGAACTTGTGGGATCCCTCGATCCGCTTCCTGACCGAACTGCCCAGCCGGACCGATCCGGGGGAAGTGATCTGCGATCTGCGTCATGGCGCTGGTGCTTCAGCTTCCTTGCGACGCTCTATCCGGCCTTCAGGGCGGCGAGTACCGATCCGGTGCAGGTGCTGCGCTATGAATGATCCGCCGTCGTCAAACCGTCAGTCCGATTGACCAGCTGACCCGCAGCTTCGAGCAGGGCGGGGTCAGGATCGACGTGCTTGCGCGGGGTCAATCTGGCGATCCAGCCGGGTGAGATCGTCGCGCTGCTCGGGCCGTCGGGCTCGGGCAAATCGACCATGCTGCAGGCGGTCGGGCTGCTCGAAGGCGGGTTCGGCGGGACGATCGAGATCGCCGGGACCGATGCCAGCACGCTGGCCGGGTGACGAGCGCACCGCATTGCGGCGCGACTCATCTGGGCTTCGTTTATCAGTTCCACCATCTGCTGCCCGATTTCAACGCCGAGGAAAATGTGATCCTGCCGCAATTGATCGCTGGCCGGACCGCGCCCGGAGGCCGAGGCTCGGGCGCGCGAATTGCTGGCCGCACTGGGGCTTGGCGAGCGGCTGGAACACCGGCCCGAGCCAGCTTTCCGGCGGCGAGCAGCAGCGCGTTGCGGTTGCCCGCGCGCTGGCCAATCGCCCCAGGTGGTGCTGGCGGACGAGCCGACCGGCAATCTTGACGAGGCGACCGCCGACAAGGTGCTTGGCGGAATTCGTCGAGCTGGTGCGGGGCGAGGGCAGTGCAGCGCTGGTCGCCACGCATAATGAGCGCCTTGCCCGCGCGATGGACCGCGTGGTGCGCCTGCATGAGGGCGTGCTCGAATAAGCGGCAGGCGCCCGGTCGGGCGCCCCCCGGCTAGAGAGCGCCGATGCCGGCCGGCCCGCCGATGATCGCGGTGGAGAGCATGGCCAGCACAATCATTACCACGAACGCGGCGACAATCGTCAGCGCCGTAAACCCGGTCGCCTTGTCTTCAGGAACGCCCATCACTGCGGTCGCGCCCAGATAGAACAGATAGAGACTGTAGAGCCCCAGCAGCGCGAGGATGCCGAGCATCGGGACCAGGCCGAACACGCCAGCCACCCAGCCGGCAGTCATCGAATAGGCGACCAGTTTGAAGGCATCACCGAAATTGTCCTTGCCGCCAAATTTGGGGCTGAGGAAATTGGCAATGAAGCTGATTAGAAACAATCCGATAATTGCAGAGACCAGCGATGTGATCGCCATCTGGATCGAAAAGCCGAGGCTGGGCCTGAAGGAAAATCCAAAGCCGCCATAGCCGAACAGCTGGCTGCCGATAAGGCTGCACACCGGCCCGATCAGGATCAGCGGCAGGGCATATTTGATCAGGATATCAGACGTGCCCTTGGTCTCGGCCGCGATCTTGGGCCATTCGGTCTTGGGCGTCATGAGGATCGCCTTGGCCCGTTCGAAAATCGATGCGGCATTTTCACTGCTAAGCGGATTGTCTGACATGTCCCAACTCCCCTGAAGTCCCCGGTGATGAATGGACCCGATTTTTTCCTAATTCGCAAGCCCCGATGCTTTTCCCCAACAAGTAGGTCATGAGCCTTGATCGTGCGGCGCTGAGGGCTACCGTTCGATGATGGCCTTTGCTCCCTTCGTGCCCCTGCGGGTCCTGTCGTCTTATTCGATGCTCGAAGGGGCGATCGATCCCAAGGCGATTGCGCGGCTGGCGAAGGAGCGTGGCTTTCCCGCGATCGCGATCTGCGACCGCAATGGGCTGTATGGCACCGTGCCCTTTGCCAGCGGCCTGCCGCGAATATGGCGTCCAGCCGATTATCGGTGCGCTGCTGGGCGTGGCGCGCGATGCCAGGGGCAGCGGCGGAACCCAGGTCGACTATCTGCCGCTTTATGCGCAGGACGAAGCTGGCTGGCTCAATCTGTGCGATCTGGTCAGCCGCGCGCATCTCGAACGGCCGCTGGAACTGGAGCCGCATGTCGCGCTGGACGATCTTGAAGGCCGCACGGCAGGCCTGATCGCGCTGACCGGCGGCGGCGGAGGGCGCGCTGACGCGGCTCTTCGCCGATGGCCAGGCCGAGGATGCCCGCGCCTATGCCGACCGGCTTGAAGCGCTGTTTCCGGGCCGGCTTTATGTGGAGCTTGCCCGGCGCGGCAATGCGGCTGAGGACGCCGCCGAAGATGCGCTGATTGAACTCGCCTATGCGCGCGACCTGCCGCTGGTGGCGACCAATCCGGCCAATTATGCCGATCCCGGCTTTCACGCCGCGCACGATGCGATGCTGTGCATCGCCAATTCGACTCATATCGATGCTGCGGATCGCCCGCGTTCGAGCCCGGAGGCCTTCGTCAAATCCGCGCCGATGATGGAGGAGACATTCGCCGACCTGCCCGAGGCGACCGATAATACGCTGGTGATCGCCCAGCGCTGCGCCTTCGCTCCGCCCAAGCGCAAGCCGATCCTGCCAAGCCTGGCGGGCGACACCGAAGGCGAAGCGCGGATGATGGCGCGAGGATGCGCGGCGCCGGCCTTGCCGCGCGGCTGTCGCCTTATGGCGAGCTCCCGGCGGAGGAGCTGCAAGCTCTATCAGCGACCGCCTCGAATTCGAGATCGAGGTGATCGGCGGGATGGGCTTTTCCGGCTATTTCCTGATCGTGGCCGATTTCATCAAATGGGCCAAGGAAAACGATATTCCGGTGGGGCCGGGGCGCGGTTCGGGCGCGGGCTCGGTGGTCGCCTGGGCGCTGACGATCACCGATCTCGATCCGATCCGGCTTGGCCTGCTGTTCGAACGCTTCCTCAATCCCGAACGCGTTTCGATGCCGGATTTCGACATCGATTTCTGCGAAACGCGGCGCGGCGAAGTGATCCGCTATGTCCAGCGCAAATACGGCTCACGATCACGTCGCCCAGATCATCACCTTCGGCAAGCTGAAGGCGCGCGCGGTGCTGCGCGATTGCGGGCGGATCCTGCAGATGAGCTATGGCCATGTCGACCGGCTGTGCAAAATGGTGCCCAACCACCCGACCGATCCCTGGACCTTGCCGCGCGCGCTGAACGGGGTGGCCGAATTCACGCCGCGAATATGATGGCGACGGCGATGTGAAGCGGCTGGTCGATCTGGCGATGCAGCTGGAAGGCCTGCCGCGCAATTCCTCGACCCATGCCGCCGGCGTGGTGATCGGCGATCGGCCGCTGGCGCAGCTGGTTCCGCTCTATCGCGATCCGCGCTCGGACATGCCGGTGACCCAGTTCGACATGAAGATCGTCGAGGATACCGGGCTGGTGAAGTTCGATTTCCTCGGCCTCAAGACCCTGTCGGTGCTCAAGAAGGCGCTCGATCTGCTGGCCGCGCGCGGGATCGCGCTCGATCTCGATACGCTGGCGTGGGACGATGCGCAGGTTTACGAGCTGCTCCAGCGCGGCGACACGGTCGGGGTGTTCCAGCTCGAATCCGAAGGCATGCGGCGCACGCTGGCGGCAGTCAAGCCGACGGCTTTTGGCGACATCATCGCGCTGGTCTCGCTCTATCGGCCCGGGCCGATGGACAATATTCCGCTGTTCGGCAAGCGCAAGAACGGCGAAGTCAGTATCGAATATCCCGCATCCCAAGACTCGAGGGCATTCTGGCCGAGACTTACGGCATCTTCGTCTATCAGGAACAGGTGATGCAGGCCGCGCAGATCCTGGCCGGCTATTCGCTGGGCGATGCCGATCTTGCTGCGCCGGGCGATGGGCAAGAAGATCCAGGCCGAGATGGATGCCCAGCGCGCGCGCTTTGTCGATGGCTGCAAGCAGGTTTCCGGCATCGAGGCCAAAAAGGCCAACGAGCTGTTCGATTTGATCGACAAATTCGCCGGCTATGGCTTCAACAAGAGCCACGCCGCAGCCTATGCGCTGCTCGCCTATCAGACCGCCTGGCTGAAGACGCATTATCCGCATGAATTCTACGCCGCCGCGATGTGCTTCGACATGCATCAATCGGAGAAGCTTTCGGTGTTTGTGGACGATATGCGGCGCAGCGGGGTGGCGCTGGCAGGGCCCGACATCAATCACTCCGAGGCCGAATTCACCGTCGACCAGACCGACGAGGGCTATGCCGTGCGCTATGCGCTGGCGGGCATCCGCAATGTCGGCGAAAAGGCGATGGAAGCGATCGTTGCCGAGCGTGAGGCGAATGGCGAATTCGCCAGCCTGGAGGAGCTGTTCCGCCGCCTGCCGCCCGGATCGATGAATCGGCGCCAGCTCGAAGGGCTGGCCGGGGCGGGGGCGTTCGACGGGCTGGAGCCCAATCGGGCCAAGGTTCTGGCCAATGCCGACATGCTGCTGGCGGTGACCGACGCCGCCGTGCGCGAGCGGGAGAGCGGCCAGGCGGGCCTGTTCGGCGGCGAGAACAATGCCGAGCCGGCGCTGCGGCTGAGCGAGGCAGAGCCATGGACCAGGGCCGAGACCATGGCCCGGGAGCGCGAGAATTTCGGGTTCTATTTCGCAGCCCATCCGGTCGAGCAATATCGCGCGATCGCCTCGGCCAATGGCGCGCGCTCCTATGCGGTGCTGATGGAAACGCGCGTTGCCGGCGGCGGGCGTTCGCAGGCGATCATGGCGGCGCTGGTCGAGGGCGTGAGCAAGGGGCGGACGCGAAAGGGCAGCGAGTTCATTCGCGCCGATTTCTCCGATTCCACCGGCCAGTTCAGCGCCGCCTGCTTCGAGGAAAGCCTGGTCGAACCGTTCCAGCGCTGGGCGGCGGAAGGCTGCTGCGTGCTGCTGACGGTCGAGCTTGATTCGCCCAGCGCCGATGAACCGCCCCGGGTGACGGTGCGCGGCGCGCGCCCGCTGGCCGAAGTGACCAATGCGGCGAATATGCTGCTCACGCTCGATGTCGAACATGAAACCGCCTTGCGCGAACTGGCGCTGGCTCTCGTTCCGGGGGCAGCGGGCTGCGGCGAGGTGCTCGCCCGGATCCATGCGGGCGAAGGGCAGGCGCCGCTGATGCGGCTCGGGCGCGATTTTGCGCTGGATGGCGATCTGGTTGATCGCTTGGCAAGCATCGAAGGACTTGCCAATGTGACGCTGGTGCCGCGGCGCGGGAAGAGTCATCTCAGACTTGTAGCCTGACAGCCGCCGCATCTTTGGGAGATGCGAATGCTGGGCGCTATGCAGGATTGGGAGCTGCGGCTCTCTGGTCTGATCGATCACGCCGCGCGCGAACACGGCAGCCGCGAAATTGTGACCCGCTGGGCCGACGGCAGCGAAACGCGATCGAACTGGTCCGGCGTGCGGCATGACGCAATGCGGCTGCGCCAGGCGCTGCAGCGGATCGGGATTGCGCCGGGCGACCGGGTGGGGACGCTGGCGATGAACCATCTGCACCACCTCTCCGCGTTTTACGGTATCACCGGCGCCGGCGCGGTGCTGCACACGCTCAACCCGCGGCTGTTCGACGATCAGCTGGATTTCATCGCCAATCATGCGGCGGACCGGGTGCTGTTTTACGATGCCGCCTTTGCCCCGCTGGTCGAGCGGCTCAAACCCCGCTGGCCGACGATCGAACGCTATATCTGCTTCGACAATGGCGAATTTGAAGCGCTGATCGCTGCGGAAGATGGGGCGGGCAGCTGGGCTGGCGGCGATGAGCGCGAGAGCTGCCATCTGTGCTATACCAGCGGCACCACCGGCAACCCCAAGGGGGTGCTTTACACCCATCGGTCGAGCATCTTTCATGCGATCTGCGCGCTGCAGCCGGCGCTGCTGGCGATCGAGCCCAAGTCGGTGATGTTGCCGGTGGTGCCGATGTTCCATGCCGCAGCCTGGGGCCTGCCCTGGTCCTGCGCGGCGGCGGGTTCGAAGATGGTCATGTCGGCCACCAATGACGCGGCCGGGATCTGCGAGCTGATGCGGCGCGAGAAGGTCACCCATTCGGCCGGCGTGCCGACCGTTTGGCTGGCGATGTTCAAGCATCAGGAAGACAGCGGCGAGGAGCTGCCGCATCTTGAGCAGGCGATCATCGGCGGCGCTGCGGCGCCCAGATCGATGATCGCGCGGCTGATGGAAAGCGGGATCCGCGTTACCCACGCCTGGGGCATGACCGAGACTTCGCCGATCGGCACCACCGGGGCAGAGCCTTCGAACTGGTCCGAGCTGAGCTTTGAGGAGAAGGTCCAGGCCCAGTCGCTCCAGGGCAGGGTGCCGTTCGGGGTCCAGATCCGCTGCGTCGATCTGGGCGATCTGTCCACCGAGCTGCCGCGCGATGGCACAGCCACCGGCGCGCTGCAGGTGCGCGGGCCGTGGGTGGTGAAACGCTATTTCCGCGCCGAACAGGATGCGGTGGGCGAGGATCTGTGGTTCGATACCGGCGATGTCGGGATCATCCATCCTGACGGGACGCTGCAGCTGACCGACCGGACCAAGGATGTGATCAAATCGGGCGGCGAATGGATCAGCTCGGTCGAGCTTGAGAATGCGGCGATCGCCCATCCTGCCGTGGCGGAAGCGGCGGCGATCGGCATTCGCCATCCCAAATGGGACGAACGGCCGATCCTGGTGGTGGTGCGCAAGGCCGATCATGCTCTGGACGCCGATGAAATCCTCCAGTTCCTTTCAGGCAGGGTCGCCAAATGGTGGCTGCCCGATGCGGTCGAATTCGTGGCCGAACTGCCGCATGGCGCAACCGGCAAGATCAGCAAGAAGGACCTGCGCGAGCTATTCCGCGATTATGTGCTGAAGGATTAGCCATCACCGGTCGAACAGCCCGAGCTGCCCGTCGAGGTTCGGCGGGCGGAAGCTTGCGCAATCGAGTTTGGCAAATGTCTGGGCGATCCCGGCGCGCTTCACCGCGATGCGAAAGCGGTCGCGCAGCAGCTGGGCCCAGGCACCTTGCGGGCGGAAGCGGGAGTGGAACTGCGGGTCATTTTCCCGCCCGCCGCGGGTCTGGCGCACAATGGCCATCACCTTGGCCGCCCGCTCGGGGTAATGCACATCGAGCCATTGCTTGAAGATCGGCGCGACCTCATGCGGCAGGCGCAGCATGATCCAGCTGGCCGAGCTGACCCCGGCCTCTCCCGCGCGGGCCAGGATCGCCTCGATCTCATGATCGGTCAGCGCCGGGATCACCGGGGCGAGCGAGACATGCGCGGGCACCCCGGCTGCCGCCAACTGCGCCAGCGCGGCGAGCCGCTTGGCGGGGGAGGCAGCGCGCGGTTCAAGCTTGCGCGAGAGCCCGGCGTCGAGGCTGGTGACCGACAATGCAACCGCCACCAGCCGCCGGCGCGCCAGCTGCGTGAGCAGATCGAGATCGCGCAGCACCCGATCAGATTTTGTGGTGATGATCACCGGATGACGGACCTCCAGACACAGCTCCAGAATCTGCCGCGTGATCCGGTAATGCGCCTCGATCGGCTGATAGGGATCGGTATTGGTGCCCATCGCGATCGGCTGCACCGCATAGCCGCGCCGGGCCAGGGTGATGCGCAGCAGGCGGGCGGCATCGGGCTTGGCAAACAGCCTGGTCTCGAAATCGAGCCCCGGCGAGAGATCGAGAAAAGCGTGTGACGGCCTGGCATAGCAATAGGCGCAGCCATGCTCGCAGCCGCGATAGGCATTGATCGAACGGTCAAAGGCAATGTCGGGCGACTGGTTGAAGGTCAGGATCGTGCGCGGATGCTCCTCGGTCACCGTGGTGCGCAGCTTCGCGGCAGGCCCATCGACGGTTTCGGCCAGATCCTTCCAGTCGAGATCCTCCTCGCGCTGGGGGAGCGAAAACCGGCCCGAAAGCACGCCCGACTGCGCGCCGCGGCCGGAAATGGGTGGCGAAGCGGGCATAGGGGAATGCTAGAACAGATAGAGAACAAAGGCAAGGCCTCAACCCGCCGATGTGGCCACGGTTGCCGCCTGGGCAAGGCCGCTCGAAGTTGACACAGTTGACACTGTGCTGGGAGCAAACTCGCCCGCGGCGTCGTCCACCAGGGCGCAGGCACGGTTGAACCACTTGTCCCACTGTGCGGCGGCGCCGAGATAGGCGCGTTCCCATTCGGTCGCGCATTGCTCCTCGATCCGCTCAAGCAGTTCGTCCTCGGCGCCGGCCTCCTCGTCCGGCTCCTGATCATCCGCGGCGGAATCCGGCCCGCAGCCCGGCAGGCAGGCCTCGCGATAGGCGGCCTCGGCCAGCACTGCCGCCGCCTCGGCGAAAGTTTCGCGTTCGGGCGGGAGCGCATCCTCCTCGCCCGCGATCTCGTCAGGCACCTCTTCCCCGGCGATCAGCGCCAGCAGCTCGTCGAACCTTGCCCCATCCGCCCCGCCGGGGTGCTGCTCCACCAGGCGGTCAAGCCGTGCGAGATGGGCCAGCAGCAGCCGGCTGTCATGGCGGCGGCGGGTTCCGACCAGCTCGCCGCGAAACCACACCTCCTCCTCGATCCCGTCCAGCGCGCGGCAGGCCAGCACATCGGCGGCATTCTCGCGCGCCAAACCGAGCGCCGCCGCCCAGCCGCGCGCGAACAATGCATCGCGCCGCCGCAGGCGATAGGCCGCCTCGGGCGACATGCCCGCGCTGGCGCAGGCCCCGCGCACCGTGCCCTTGGCGGCCAGATGATCGAGAAATCGAAGTTTGAGCTCAGCGCTCCACCCGTCGCGGCGAAGGGCCGGGGTGACGCCGGAAAATTGCGAAAGATCCATGATCCGCTGCTCCTGAAGAACCAAAGCGAATCCGTTTCCTTATGCAGCATGGGCGAGGTAGGAAAATGCTATTTCGCAGCGGCGGGTGCCTGCGGCGCCGCTGGCGAGATCGGCCGGCGGGTTATCTTTCCTTCAGGCGCGGCATCAGTTCCACGAAATTGCAGGGCCGGTTGCGGCTGTCGAGCTGTTCGGCGAGGATCCCGTCCCACCCATCCTTCACCGCGCCGTTGGATCCGGGCAGGGCGAAGATATAGGTGCCCGCGGGCGACCACCGCGCAGGCGCGGCTCTGCACGGTCGAGGTGCCGATGGTCTTGTAGCTGAGCCAGCGGAACAGCTCGCCAAAGCCGGGAATGTCCTTTTCCTTGACCCGGTCGAGCGCCTCGGGGGTGACATCGCGGCCGGTCAGCCCGGTGCCCCCGGTGATGATCACCGCATCGACCCCGAGATCATCGATCCAATTGTTGAGCCGCCCGGCAATCACCAGCGCATCGTCACGCTCCAGCGCGCGCGCGGCCAGGCGGTGGCCGGCCTGCTTGATCCGCTCGGCCAGGATGTCGCCCGAAGTATCATCCTCCGGCCCGCGCGTGTCGGACACCGTCAGCAGGCGATATTGATCGGCTTGAAAAGCCGCGACGGATCGACGGCCATGGATTGTCCCCTGAATTGCTGTTCGCGCGTACCCTTTCGCGCATTACTTCTCGCGACTGGCGGAAAGCCACACCCTGCCATGTGTCGGCTGTCCGGGGAAGGTCGGCCATTGTCCCTCGGCCAGCGCCACGCGGCTGGGCGAGGGGCTGTCGGCCTGGCGTTCATACATCCAGTAATTGCGCATCACGATCGCGACATAGCCGCGCGTTTCCCAATAGGGGATCGATTCCATATAGAGCAGCGGATCGCCCTGATCGTTGATCTCGTCATTCCAGCGGGTGACCGGGGCCAGGCCGGCGTTATAGGCCGCCATCACCTTTGGCAGCTTGCCCTGGGTGGCGGAGGAATCGCGCAGCATTTCAAGATTTTGCTGCCCGAAGGCGAGATTGACCCGGGGATCGTCGAGATCGACGTCCGAAGCGCTGAGATTGAGCGAGGGGGCGTGCTGGCGCACAGTGATCGGGGTGATCTGCATCAGCCCCCTGGCATTGGCCGGGCTGACCGCGCTGATGCGGAAATTGGATTCCTGCAGCGTATGGGCATAGGCCAGCGCCGGATCGACTTCCCAGCCGGTGACCGGCATCCATTTGGGCATGGGATAGCCTGAGGCGGGATCGGCCTTGGCGCCCGGCGGGGCATTATAGGCCATATAAAGCTGGGTGGACGGCAGGCCCAGATCGCGCGCCAGGCGCGAAAGCGGCTCATAATCGCGGGCATCGCCGATCTTCGCCTGATACAGCAGCACCTCGCTCGCCAGATCGTCGCGCCCGATCTCGGCCAGCTCCACTGCGGTGCGGACATTTTCCTGGTCCTGCAGCCGGTCCCAGTCGCGCTTGTCGAAATCGGCATGGGCAAAGCGCTGGGGCAGCACGGTGCCCAGCTGTTCGGCCGCGAGCATGCCGTACAGCGTCTCATCCTCTCGCGCTGCCGCGCGCAGATGGCCGCTCGCCTTGTCGGGCATGCGGCAGCGCACTGCGGCGCGATTGGCCCAGTAATGGCCAGCGGCGGTGAGTTCGGGATTGGTGCTGTTCGCGGCGGTACGTTCGAAACCGGCAAAGGCATTCATGCAATCGCCCAGCCGCCAGGCCGCCAGCCCGGCGACCCAATCGCCTTCGGCGACCCAGGGCCCGCTGCCATCGTCGACCGAAACCGCCAGGGCCAGCGCATCATTGTCGCGATTTTCGATATAATAGCTCCAGGCCACGCGCTGGCGCCATTCGGCGCGCGTCTGCGGGCTGAGCTGGGGGTCGACCCCGGCCAGCAGCGCCTTGGCGCCATCGGGATCGTCATTGGTGATCCGGTCAAGGATCGCGCGTTTGAGATCTTCCGAGCATGGTGCCGTCATCGATCGAGGCGGGGCGGACACGCTTGGCGGGCGAGGATTGGCGGGAAAAGCTTTGCTGCACCGGCAGGGCGGGGGCATCGGTGAGGCCGCGCTTGAGCCCGAGCCGCACCAGCTGCGGTGCCTGGGGCAGATTTGCGCCGCCTTTCAGCCAGTCCTCGATCTGCGGCAATTCGACCTTGGGCGAATGGGCGGCGAGATAATATTCGGCCAGGGCGACCTTTTGCAGCGGCCCGTCACTGCGCTGGGCGAGCAGATCCTGAACCTGCTTCCAGTCTTCCTTGTCGATCGCGCGGAACACGGCGCTGTAATAGTCACGGTCGGATTTGGAGAGCAGCGCGGGCACCACGCTCTGCTGCGGGCGCGCAGTGTCATAGGTGGCGCTGTAGTCAACGCTTTCGGCCTCGGCCGGCGCTGCGAGCGTCAGATATGCGCCGCCTGCCAAAAGAGCCAGGGCAAGGCGGGGCGCGCGAAGCAAAACCATGTCAGCTATCCGTCCAATCCAGCCAGCGCTGCCAGAAACCCGATCGCGCTGCCGGCCGGGCCAGCAAATAATCGAGCGTCCGCTCAGCAAGAACCGGGATGCTGCCAGCGTGATGGTTTATTTCACGTAAAGAAGCAGGCTTTTGCGCCGGATCGTGGCCCAACAGCGGCAGAATGTCGCGTCCGAAGCTCAGCACCCGCTGCGGCCTGGCCAGAGCGAGGTGATGCAGCAGGACCGCGCCGAGCCCGCTGCGCCCAAGCTCCGCCCAATCGGCCAGCGGCGTGTGGCGCGGCAGCGCGGATGCGAAATAGACCTCATCGCCCGCAATTCCCGCAGCCGAGAGGAAATTCGCCAGCAGCCGCCCGCGTGCGCCGGAGAGCAGTATCTGGCTGTCTTCCTCCTCCGGTGCGGGGACCAGCACCATCAGCCTTGCGCCAGCCGATCCGCGCGGGGCGATGCGCGGATGCAGGCCCCCGGCATCGAGACTCGGCTCGCTGAGCCACCACTGGGCGAAACCATCCAGCTCGCCCGGCCAGTCCTGCGCCGGCCCGCCGAGCAGGGGGCGCGTCTCCGCCGGCTGTTTCTCGATCGCTGCCTGAGCGCTGAGCCTGAGCCTGTGCCTGTGCCTGGGCCTCAGGCGGCGCGTCAGGCTCGTCCTCGCGCAGCCAGCATGTCGTAGCGTTACTGAAGGCGTGATCGACCCCGGCCTCGCGCCACCAGGCCTGGGCACCGGCCAGTTGGCCGGCCAATGAGGGGGTTGCGCTGTGCTCCATCGTCCAGTTACCGGTCTTGACCTGCCCGCAAGGAGCTTTCAAGTCTCCACCGCCCGACAGAACACAGTTTCGGGCCAAAGCGATGGTGTTACGAGGATGGACCGGCAATGAGCGAACGCGAAGCGATGCCCTATGATGTGGTGGTGATCGGCGCGGGCCCGGCCGGGCTGGCCGCCGCGATCCGCCTCAAGCAGCTTGCCCCCGATGCCTCGGTCTGCATCCTTGAAAAAGGCAGCGAGGTCGGCGCGCATATCCTGTCAGGCGCGGTGGTCGATCCGCGCGCGCTGGACGAATTGCTGCCAGACTGGCGCACAGACGGCTGCCCGCTGGCGCAGGTGCCGGTGAGCGACAATTGGCACTGGGTGCTCACCGCAGGCAGGGCAAGACTGCCTTTGCCGCATGCGCTGATGCCGCCGCTGATGAGCAACAAGGGCTGCTACACCGGCTCGCTCGGCAATCTGTGCCGCTGGCTGGCGGAGCAGGCCGAAGCGCTGGGGGTCGAGATTTTCCCCGGCTTCCCGGCAGCCGAAGTGCTGCTATGACGAAAGCGGCGCGGTGATCGGGCGTGGCGACGCAGGATATGGGCGTGGCGAAAGACGGCAGCCACAAGCCGGATTATACGCCGGGGATCGAACTCCACGCCAAATATACCCTTTTCGCAGAGGGCGCGCGCGGCCATCTGACCAAGCGGCTGAAGGCCCGGTTCGATCTGGAGCGCGATTGCCAGCCGCAGACCTACGGCCTGGGAATCAAGGAATTGTGGGACATTGCGCCTGAAAAGCATGTGCCGGGCCGGGTGATCCACACCCAGGGCTGGCCGCTTACGGAAAGCGGCAGCTGGGGCGGGGGGTTCCTCTATCACCAGGCCGGCGGGCAGGTTGCGCTCGGTTTCGTTACCGCGCTCGATTACGCCAATCCCTATGTCTATCCCTTCGAGGAATTCCAGCGCTGGAAGCATGCATCCGGCGATCCGCGAGCTTCTCGAAGGCGGGCGGCGCGTGTCCTATGGCGCGCGCGCGATCAACGAAGGCGGCTGGCAATCGGTGCCCCGGCTGGCCTTCCCCGGCGGCGCGCTGATCGGTTGCAGCGCGGGGTTCGTCAATGTGCCCCGGATCAAGGGCAGCCACACCGCGATGAAAAGCGGCATGCTCGCCGCCGAAGCCATCGCCGAAGCCTTCGGCGCCGGGCGCGCGCATGATGAACTGAGCGGCTATGGCGCGGCGCTGCGGCAAAGCTGGATCGCCAAGGAGCTGAAACTGGTGCAGCAATGCCGAGCCATTGGTCGCCAAATTCGGCGGCATGCTGGGCACCGTGCTCGCCGGGATCGACATGTGGATGCGCACGCTGGGGATCGGCCTGCCCTTCGCGATGGGCCATCACAGCGATGCCTCGGCCACCGGCAAGGCGAAGCAGTACCAGCCGATCGCCTATCCCAAGCCCGATGGCGTGATCAGTTTTGACCGGCTGTCCTCGGTGTTCCTGTCGAACACCAATCATGAGGAAGACCAGCCGTGCCATCTGCTGCTGGAGACCCTGCGGTGCCGATGGAGATCAATCTGCCGGTCTATGCCGGGCCGGAGGCGCGCTATTGCCCCGCCGGGGTCTATGAATTCGTCGGGGTGGAGGAAGGCGATGCCCGGCTGGTGATCAACGCCCAGAACTGCGTCCACTGCAAGACCTGCGACATCAAGGACCCGACCCAGAACATCACTGGGTCACGCCCGAAGGCGGGGGCGGGCCGAATTATCCCAATATGTGAAGGGCAGCTTGCAGCAGCTTTTGCCGCTTGGGGAGTTGGCCGATCGGCTGCGATGGTCGCCCGGGCGATAATTCGCCGCTGAAAAGCGTGGAAATCTGCCGCTGGCGGCCAGAATATACGTCCGATGACGTATGACGTCGCTGCCCGCACTCCGATATGCTTGGTTCCAAGGCACGGTTTCGTGGGGACAAGCACGATGGAAGGTATTCGCGTAGGCAACCGGGTGGTCGGCACACAGGCGCCGGTAACCATCGGTTGGGAAAACATTCCCCGGGTCCAGGGCGGCCCGGTCAAGCAGTTCATCTTCACCTGGTTCCAGCCCACGGTGCTCTTCGGCTTGCTCGCCTTCTGGTATTATGCGCCAAATTCGATCGCCAAGGCCTCGACCGCGATCGCCATCGGCATCGGCTTCAAGGTGCTGTTGCTGGCGCTCGAATGGGTGAACCCCCGTTTTGCGAGCTGGCAACTGACCTGGAAGGAACTGGTGACCGATCTGTTCTATGTCGGGTTGGGCTATACGATCCTGCGAATGGTCGACAGCTATATCGGCAGCGATGTCTGGATCAAGGCAGTCCAAAGCTCCCTTCATCTGGATAAATTCGCCTGGTTCACCAGCCTGCCTCTGCTGCTGCAGGCATTCATGATCTCGTTCATCTTCGATTTCGGGCAATATTGGATGCATCGCGGAATGCATAATTGGTATCCGCTGTGGCTGCCCCATTCGGTGCATCACTATATCACCCAGCTGAACATCAACAAAGGCGCGGTGGGCAATCCGGTTGAGCTGTTTCTGATCGGGATCGGCATCGGCGGCTTCTTCGACTTCGTCCCGCGCGCCTTCCTGCTCGCGGGCGCATTCGGCATGGCGATCGGCACCTATCAGCACATCAATGTGCGCTTCAATTCGCCCAGATGGTGGCGGTTCCTATTCAACACCACCGAACATCACAGCCTGCATCATTCGCAGGACTTTGAATCCACCCGCAGCAATTATGCCGGCTCCTATATCTTCATCGATCGCATGTTCGGCACCTGCATCGATGGCGAAGCCGAATTGCTGGGCATGGAAGGGGGCCGCCGCATGTCGATCCGCGAGCAGATGACCTATCCCTTTACCGAGGGCTGGAAGACGCTGAAGGAAAAATTCGCGCGCCAGCCGGTGGCGGTGCCTGCCGAATGATGGGCCGAATGATGGGCCGATTGATGGGGGCCAGCGGCGCGGGCGGATCGCTGCGGCCCGGCTCGATCCTTCCTCTCACAGGCGATATCGACAAGCTCTTGCATAGGGAAATGACGTGAACCTGCCTTTGATTGACTGGATTTGGCATATCAAGGGCAGTCTCGCCCTGTCACCCGGGCAAACCAGCGACGAGGCCTTTGACCGGCTCGATCCCCTGTTTCGGGAAACCAATACCACCCATGAACGGGCGAGTGATACGCTGGTGTTCCGCAAGAAGGACCAGGCGGCGCAGGACAAGATGTCGATCTTCGATCGCGGCATATTGCGAATCGAACAGGGCGCGGGCGGGTCGGTTCTGCGCTATCATATGGCCAGCCGCGCCTTGCTGTTCTGCTTTCTCGCGCCGCTGCTGTTTCTGGCTTTCGCCCAGTTCACGATTGCCATGGGCAAGTTCGAAAAGCCGGCAAGCGAAGCCGCTGCAGCATCGGCGAAGGCGCCGGACGATTCGAAAAAAGCCGCTGCCAAAAAGGCCGAAACTCCGTTGAATCCGGTCGATAAATTCCTCGGCGCGCCGGCACCCGAAAAGCCCAAGGATGGCGAGGAAAACACCGGCAGGCGCAACAAGAAGCCTTCGCCGACGCCCGCCTATGTCTTCGCGGCGATCTTCGCCGTGCTCTATGTGGTGGGGCGTGTGCTCGAAGACAGGCTGGTCAAACGGCTGTTCCGCAAGCGCCTGATGGGCGCATAGGGCGCCGGGGGCAGGCGCCTCGGACCGGGATGGGTTTTTCCCCCTTACCCGATGCGGACATTCCTGAAATTTGCCGCTAAGGCCCCCCGATGCCCAGCGAAACCGCTTTTGCCAAGATCAACCTCGCGCTGCATGTCAGGCACCGGCGGGAGGATGGCTATCATGAGCTGGAGACCCTGTTTGCCTTTGTCGATCAGGGCGATCTGCTGACCGCGCGCGAGGCGCCGCGCGACACCATCAGCGTCACCGGTGAATTCGCCCCGGCGCTGAGCGATCCGTTCGACAATATTGTCGCCCGGGCGCTCACCGCCTTGCCGCGCGCCGGGGGGCTGGCGATCACGCTGGACAAGCTTCTGCCGGTCGCTGCCGGGCTGGGCGGCGGATCGGCCGATGCCGGGGCGCTGTTCCGGCTGGTCGAGCGTAGCCACGGCCTGCCCGATGACTGGCGCGCGCGCGCAGCGCGGCTGGGGGCCGATGTTCCGGCCTGCGTCGCCAGCGTCACCTGCATCGGGCGCGGCACCGGGACCGAGCTGGAGCCGGCGGGCAGCGATCTTGCGGGAATGGCGGTGCTGCTGGTCAATCCGCGCCTGCCGCTGGCCACCGGGCCGGTGTTCAAGGCGTGGGACGGGCGGGATCGCGGGGCGCTGCCGGGCGGCAGCGCGCGCGCCATCGCGCTGACCGGGCGCAATGATCTGGAAGCGCCGGCGATTGCGCTGTGCCCCCCGATTGCCGAGGTGCTGGGCGCGCTGCAAAGCGCCAATCCGCTGCTCGCGCGCATGTCAGGTTCGGGCGCGAGCTGTTTTGCCCTGTTCGATGATCCTGCTGCCTTGCGCATCGCGGCGGAAAAGCTAGCCATGGATCACCCGGGCTGGTGGCAGATGGAGGGCAGGCTGCGATGATCGACGAGGCATACCGGATAGTCGGGGCCCCGCGCTTTGGCGGGATTCTGGTCGTCTCGGATCATGCTTCCAATCGCGTGCCGCCCGATATCGATCTGGGCATCGAGCCAGAGCTTCTGGATCAGCATATCGCGATCGATATCGGGGTCGGCGCTGTGGGCGCATTGATGGCCGGGAATGCCGGAATCGCGGCGTTTCAGGGCAATGTCAGCCGCCTGGTCTGCGATTTCAACCGCGATGGAGTTTCGCCCGCCAGCGTGCCGCAGATCAGCGACGGGGCGCGAGATCTCCGGCAATTGCGGGCCCGCCAGCCCGGCGGAAATCCACGCGGCGCGGATCGCGCGGTTTCACCAGCCCTATCATGCCGCGCTGGCGCGGCTGCTGGACCAGGCCCCGCCGGCACTGATCCTCTCGCTCCACAGCTTCACCCCGCAATTGGCCAGCGATCCGCACAGTGCGCGGCCGTGGGATTGCGGGGTGCTCTATAATCAGGACGAACGCGCCGCGCGGCTGGCGATCCCGCTGTTTGAGGCCGAGGGCCTGCATGTCGGCGACAATGAGCCCTATAGCGGCAAGCTGCTGAACTACACGATGGACCTTCATGCCGAGGCTGACGGGCGGCCCTATTTCGGGATCGAAATCCGGCAGGACCGGGTGGCCACGGCGCAGATGCAGCAGCACTGGGCGGAGCGGCTGGTGCGGATCTGCAATCAGGTGGCGCTGCAGCTCGAAGGTTAGCCTTGCGGGCGCGGTGAAAGCACCCGCTGCCGTTTTCTGCTTCGATTGGCGGCATAGCTGGGCTAGGGCGCGCTGACACGCCTGTTTCAGATATCCGACCGGAGCTTACCCATGCCTGCCTATCGTTCCCGCACCTCCACCCATGGCCGCAATATGGCCGGCGCGCGCGGGCTGTGGCGCGCCACGGGGATGAAGGACGGCGATTTCGGCAAGCCGATCATCGCGGTGGTCAACAGCTTCACCCAGTTCGTGCCGGGCCATGTCCATCTCAAGGATCTGGGCCAGATGGTCGCGCGCGAGATCGAGGCGGCCGGCGGCGTGGCCAAGGAATTCAACACCATCGCGGTGGATGACGGGATCGCGATGGGCCATGACGGGATGCTCTATTCGCTGCCCAGCCGCGATCTGATCGCCGACAGCGTCGAATATATGGTCAATGCCCATTGCGCCGATGCGATGGTGTGCATCTCCAATTGCGACAAGATCACCCCCGGCATGCTGATGGCGGCGATGCGGATCAATATTCCGGTGGTATTCGTCTCAGGCGGGCCGATGGAGGCCGGCAAGGTGGTGCTGAAGGGCAAGGAAGTCGCGCTCGATCTGGTCGATGCGATGGTCGCCGCGGCCGACGACGGGATGACCGACGAGGATGTCGCCGACGATCGAACGCTCGGCCTGCCCGACCTGCGGATCCTGCTCGGGCATGTTCACCGCCAATTCGATGAATTGCCTGACCGAAGCGCTGGGCCTGTCGCTGCCGGGCAATGGCTCGCACGCTGGCCACCCATGCCGACCGCAAGGAGCTGTTCCTGCGCGCCGGGCGCACTGGTCGTGAGCTGTGCCAAACGCTATTACGAGCAGGACGATGAAAGCGTGCTGCCGCGCAATATCGCGAGCTTCGAAGCGTTCGAGAACGCGATGTCGCCTCGATATCGCGATGGGCGGTTCGACCAATACCGTGCTCCACCTGCTCGCCGCCGCGCATGAGGCGGGGGTCGATTTCACCATGACCGATATCGACCGGCTGTCGCGCCGGGTGCCGTGCCTGTCCAAGGTCGCCCCGGCCAAGAGCGACGTGCATATGGAAGACGTCCACCGCGCGGGCGGGATCATGGCGATCCTGGGCGAGCTCGACCGCGCGCGGCCTGCTCCACACGCGACCTGCCGACGGTCCACAGCCCGACCATGGCGCGATGCGCTGGACAAATGGGACATCTCGCTGCACCAACGATCCCGAGGTGCAGGAATTCTATCAAGGCCGCGCCGGGCGGCGTGCCGACCCAGACCGCCTTCAGCCAGAACCGGCGCTGGGACGAGCTCGATCTCGACCGCGAAGGCGGCGTGATCCGCTCGGCCGAGCACGCCTTCAGCAAGGATGGCGGGCTGGCGGTGCTGTCGGCAATATCGCGCTCGACGGCTGCATCGTGAAGACCGCCGGGGTCGACGAAATCATCCTGAAGTTTCGCCGGGCCGGCCAAGGTCTTCGAAAGCCAGGATGCGGCGGTGACCGGCGATCCTGACCGGGCAGGTCGAGGCCGGCGACGTGGTGGTGATCCGCTATGAAGGGCCGCAAGCGGCGGGCCGGGGATGCAGGAAATGCTCTATCCCACCAGCTATCTGAAATCGAAGGGGCTGGGCAAGGCCTGCGCGCTGATCACCGACGGGCGCTTTTCGGGCGGCACCTCGGGCCTGTCGATCGGCCATGTCTCGCCCGAAGCGGCCGAAGGCGGGGCGATCGGGCTGGTCGAGAATGGCGACCGGATCGAGATCGATATCCCCAGCCGCACGATCAACCTGGCGGTGCCCGAGGCAGAGCTGGCCGCGCGCCGCGCCGCGATGGAGGCCAAGGGCGACGACGCCTGGCAGCCGGCCAAGCCGCGCAAGCGCAAGGTCTCGGTCGCGCTGCAGGCCTATGCCGCGATGACCACCAGCGCCGCACGCGGCGCCGTGCGCGACGTCTCGCAGCTCAAGCGGGGGTGAGCGCCATGGCGGGCATGGTGAGGCAGGGCCTGTGGCTGGCGCTGCCGCTGCTGCTGGCGGCCTGCCATTCCCAGGCGGATGACACGGCGCCGGCCGCCGGCAATGATGCTGCCAAGCCGCAGCCCGCCAAGGCCGCCGATGGCAATGAGCTGATCGAATGTTCGATCGGCGGGGCGCAATGGCTGCTGCGCGAATGCGAGGTCGAGAAGAGCCGCGACAAGGATGGCGCGCTGGTGCTGGTGGTCCATCACCCCGATGGCGGCTTCCGGCGCTTCACCGTGCTGACCGACGGGCGCGGCCTGGCGCCTGCAGATGGCGCCCAGGAAGCGGTGATCGATGTGGTCGATGACCGGATCGATGTGCAGGTGGGCGATGATCGCTATCGTTTCCCGGCCACGGTCAGGGGCCATGCCGCGCAGAAATAACTCGCAGGTTCTCACCGTCGCCCAGATGCGCGCGGCGGAAGAGGCGTTGATCGCGGACGGAACAAGCGTCGACGCGCTGATGCAGCGCGCCGGGCGCGGCGCTGCCGAATGGATCTGGCGGCTCGCCTGGCCCAGGCCGGTCACGCGTGCTGTGCGGGCCGGGCAATAATGGCGGCGATGGCTATGTGATTGCGCAAAGCCTGCGCGAGCGCGACCTGCCGGTTACGGTGATCGCCCCGCTCGACCCTGTAACCGATGCCGCGCGCAAGGCCCGCGCCTCCTATGGCGGCGAGATCCGGCACGGGGCCGGCGGGGCGCGGGGCGCGGTGCTGGTCGATTGCCTGTTCGGCAGCGGGCTGACCCGCGCGCTCAGCGCCGAGCTGCTGGGCCTGCTGCAGGAGCTGAACGCCTGCCACGGCTCGCTGGTGGCGGTCGATCTGCCGAGCGGGATCGAGAGCGACAGCGGCGAAGAGCTGAACGATGGGCTTCCCGCCAGCGATCTGACCCTGGCGCTGGGCGCCTGGAAATTCGCCCATTGGACCATGCCCGCCTCGGCCAGCATGGGCGCGCGGCAGCTGGTCCCGATCGGGGTCGAAGCTCTGCCCGGCGCGGCGCAGCTGATCACCCGCCCGCAGCTGCTGGCCCCCGCTGCCGATGCGCATAAATATACCCGCGGGCTGCTGGCGGTGGTCGCCGGGGCGATGCCGGGCGCGGCGCTGCTCGCCAGTGAGGCCGCGATGCGCGGGGGTGCGGGCTATGTCAGGCTGGCGGCCGATGCGCCGCCTCCGGCCACTCCCGCCGGGCTGGTGGTCGCACCGGATGCGCTGGGCGATCCGCGCAACAACGCCATTCTCATCGGGCCGGGGCTCGGGCGCGGGGATGCGGCGCGGCGCAGCCTGGCCGAGGTGCTGGCGCGCGAAGTGCCACTGGTGCTTGACGCCGACGCGCTGATGCTGCTGACACCGGCGATGATTGAAAGCCGCCGCGCGCCGATCCTTGCCACGCCGCATGAGGGCGAATTGACCGCGCTGGCGAATGGTTTCGCCATCGCCGCACAGGGCAAGCGCGCTGTGGCCGTGGCGCTTGCCCGGTCCAGCGGCATGGTCGTGCTGGCCAAGGGCCCCGATACGCTGGTGGCCGGGCCCGACGGGCGCGTGGCGCTGCTTCCTCCTGCGCCAAGCTGGCTCAGCGCTGCCGGCACCGGCGATGTGCTGGCAGGCCTTGCCGCAAGCCGCCTGGCAAACGGCGCGGAGGTATTTGGCGCGGCCTGCGAGGCGGCCTGGCTGCATGGTGAGGCCGCGCGGCTTGCCGGGCCTGCGCTGACCCCCGCCGCGCTGATCGCCCGGATCCCCGCCGCGATCGGGCTCTGCCTGTGAGCGAGAGCGAGGAAATCCTCCGCGTCGCCGCCAAGGGTGACGGGATCACCGCCAGCGGACGCCATGTGCCGCGCTCCGCGCCGGGCGACAGACTGCTGGCGGATGGGACGCTGGAGCACGGTCCGCATCATGCCGCGCCGCCCTGCCGCCATTTCGGCAAATGCGGCGGGTGCCAGCTGCAGCATCTGGACGAACAGGCGCTTGCCCAATTCGTGCATGACCGGGTGGTCCATGCCGCGCAGGGCCAGGGTATCGAGGCGCTGCGGATCGCGCCGACGCATCTCTCCCACCGGAATTGACCCGCCGCCGGGCCACGCTCCATGCGGTGAATGGCGGCGGTTCGGCCGCAGATCGGCTTCCGCGAGGCAGGCTCGCACCGCATCGTCGGGCTGTCTGAATGCCACGTCATGGCGCCCGAACTGTTCGCCATGGTCGGGTCCGCTGCAAGCGGGCTGCTGGCGCGGCGCAAGGGCAAATACGCGGCGGATATCGAGCTGACGCTGACCGATCAGGGGGTCGACTGCGGGCTCAAGGGCCTGAGTTTCGAAGGGCTGGAACAGGCCGAGGGCCTGCTGGACTTCGCCGGACGCAACGCCCTGGCGCGGCTGACGATCGACGATGGCTTCGGGCCGGAAACGCGCTGGGAGCCGGAGCCGGTAACGGTGACCCTGTCGGGGGTGGCGGTGCCGTTTCCGCCCGGCGCCTTCCTGCAGGCGACCAGCGATGGCGAGGCGGCGCTGGTCGGCGCGGCGCGCGAATGGCTGGCCGGGGCGGGAATGATCGCCGACCTGTTCTCCGGGCTCGGCACCTTCGCCTTTGCGCTGGCGGGCCCGGCCAAGGTGCTCGCCGCCGAAGCCGCGCGCGAGGCGCATCTTGCCTGCAAGGCCGCCGCCGGAACCTCTGCCCGGCCGGTCCATGCGCTGCATCGCGATCTGTTCCGCAATCCGCTGCAGCCGGACGAGCTCAACCGCTTCGATGCGCGTGGTGCTCGATCCGCCGCGCGCCGGCGCGCGCGAGCAGGTGACATTGATCGCCGCAGAGCGCGGTCCCGCGGGTCGTCTATATCAGCTGCAACCCGTCAAGCTGGGCGCGCGATGCGGCGATGCTGGTGGAGGGTGGCTATCGGCTGGAGGAACTGCGCCCGGTCGGGCAGTTCCGCTGGTCGACCCATGTCGAACTGGCGAGCCTGTTCGTGAAGGGCTGATCGCGCGTTCAGACCGGCGTGTCAGACTGGGTGTCGTCAACGCCATTGCCATCGCCCCAATATTCATCGGCCGCATCAAAGGCGTCAGGATAGGGGGTGCCCGTCAAACCCCCTTCGCAGGCGACCTTGCTGAAGGTCTCCTCGGGCGTATCCGGCACCACGGCCATCCACTCGGTGCTGTAGGCCGGAGCATCGAGGACATTGCGGTCCGCATCGAAGGCGGTGAGCTTGATCTGGCGCATGCGATGTGCCGGGCAATCGAATTCGAGCTGGCGCTGCACATAATAGATATCGCCATTTTCGCCCTGGCCGGGATCGAAGCCGTGAAACGCCTGGATCTGCACCACATCGCCGCTGCGCTGGATGCTGTCGCCATCGGCAAAGGCGATTTCGATGTCGCTCGTGCCGATTTCAAACCAGCTTGCGGCAAAGGCCGGCGATGCCAGGCAGGTGGACAGGATCAGGCCGAGCAGGATTGTCTTGGGCACCTTGGGTCTCCGTCTGGCGGACAAGGATTCGTGCTGTCGCCGCCGCAAATTGCTGTGGATCACGCCGCGCAGCCTGCGGCAAGCCGGAAAATTGCAATCGGGGTCAGGCGCGCCTGTCGCTTTGCTGCAAGGCAGCGATCAGCTGATCGAACAGCCAGTCGCGCGCAGCCGGTTCGGCGAAGGAGTGGCCCGCCTGCGCGCAGCGGCGAACGCGGGGATCACCCGGGTTCCACACCGCCTCGAAGGCCTGGGCGGTGCGATCGCTCTGGCTCAGCAGGATCGCTGCAGGCCCGCCAAAGCGCGCCAGCCCCACGGCCACGGCCTGCGCCAGATCGCCGGCCGGCGGCGGGGGCTTCAGCGCCTGCCCTATGCCCCTGGCGAGCCGGGTCAGGGAAACCTGGCCGCTCAGCAGCCGCCACAGCTGCTTCGGGCTGCGCAGCCGGGCGGCATAGCGCGCGCGGACTGCCTGCGGGCTATGCGCGGTGCCGGTGCCTTCGATGGTCCAGGGATTGGCCAGCACCAGCGCGTCAAAGCCGTCGCCCGCGCCAAGCATCAGCGCGCTGGCGGCATCGCAATTGCCGAAGCCGACCACCCGCGTGAGCTGAGGCGCGGCCTGGCGGAAGGCGGCGAGCGCGGCGGCGATATCGGCGGCGCTGCCCAGAAAGCCGGGATTCTCTCCCTCACTGTCGCCAACTCCGCGGCGGTCAAAGCGGAACACGGGAAAGCCTGCTGCGGCGATCCGCGCGGCCAGCTGCGCCTGGCCCGAAAAGGCGCCCGCGCGGGTTTCATTGCCGCCGCTCACCAGCAGCAGGCCGGTGGTGGGCGCGCTTCTCCCGGGCGCATCGTCCAGCGTGGCGGCCAGCAGCGCGCCCGCGCAGCGGAAAGTAAGGTGCCGCCGGCTCAATGCGCCAGCCCCATGGCGAGGAAGGCGGCCAAAGCATCAGCCTGTGCGGGATCGAAATGCGGCTCTGCGCGCAGCCAGGGTGCGCCGCCGCCGATGGTCGCCTGCGCGATATCGGCCAGCCGCCCGCTGTCGGGCAGCTGGGCCGCCTCAAGCGCGCGGATCATCGCGCCGCCCAGACGATATCCGGCCAGCTCGAGCCCGGCATCACGCCCGGTTTCCAGCAATTGTTCGGAGGACAGATCCTGCCCCGCTTCGCGCGCCGAGATCGTCAGGGCGCGCAGCAGCGCCCGCAGCGCATTGGCGCCGGGAATCGGGGCATAGCGCCAGCCGGGCAGGGCGGGCGGGGCAAGGATCGCCGCGGCCCGCACTGTCAGCACATGGCTGGCGGAAAAATGCTCCGCGGCGGCCATGGCGGCGGCGCGCCAGCTGGCCAGCGTTTGCCGCTCAAGCGGGGCCAGGCTCTCATTGCAGCCCGGCAGATCGGGCAGAAAGCTGTCGATCCCGGCGCCATCGAGCCGGCGCATCACCTCGACCATCAGATGACGGGTCTTGTTGGCTTCGTCGAACAGCGCAGGCAGGATCAGCAGGCGGCGGATGCGGCCCTGGTCGAAGGCAATTGCATAGGCTTCGCCGCCATTTGCCCCGGCATCGCGGGAGGGGCCATCGGGTGAGGGCCAGGCCGCGATCACCGCTTCATCTCAAAGCCCGGTGCGCTTGCTTTCGGCAAAGCGCAGCAGCCCCCCGAAGGTTTCGAGCATCTCGCCATCGACTTCATCATCGTCGATCACGAAGCCGAGCCGGTCCTCCAGCTCGGTCAGCAGCCCGGCCACCGCCATGGAATCGAGTTCGGGCAGATGGCCGAACAAGCCGCTCTCGCTGGTGAATTCATCCACCTGCGAATCGCCGAGGCCAAGCACCTCGCTCAGAATCTCGCGCAGCACGACATCGGTTTCGCTGCGCGTCTCGAGATTTTCGGGCTCAAGGTCTTTGGAAGGACTGGTCATGAATTCTGTCGATACCCTTGCCGGCGGCGCTCCGCCAGATGGCTGTGCCCGTTGGAGCAGCGCGCTCTAGCCAGCCGAGGGGTGAGAGGCAAGTTTGCGCAAGGCGGCGCGTGCGATCCGGGGCCAGCTGGCGGGCCTGCCCGGACGCAGGCATTCGAGCCGGTAGCGGGTGCGGGTCTCCTCCATCCACATGCTCTTATAGGGATCATCGCCGGTGCCGAAATCGACCAGCTCGACCGCGTCGTGATCGATAACCCGCTCAAACAGCGCGGCCGTCAGCACGGTTCCCGCCGAAAGCGGCACCGCCTCCTCGACATGGGCGAGCTTGTGAATGAACGCGGTGCCATGTTCGACAGTCCAGAACTGCGCCGCAATCGCGCGGCCGTCATGGCGCGCAATCCCCAGCCGCAGGCGCCCGGCGGCGCCTTCCTGTTCGGCAAAGCGGCGCAGCATCGCGGGCTTGCCCTCGCGCGGCTTCCAGCTGCCGGCATAGACCGCCTCATAATCGCGCCAGGCCTTGGCATCGAAGCTGGTGTGGATTTCTATCGCAAGCTTGCCGGCCTTGCGCTTGAGCGTGGTGCGCAGCGGCCCGGGGCGCGAGGCGAGATAATCGGCGTATGAGCGCCCGGAAAGGCGCAGGATATGATTGGTGTCGCAGGCCTCGCGGAACACCATCCAGCCGGCCGAGCGGAAGGATTCGGCCAGGATCGTGGCGCCATGGTCCTCATCGGACAGCGGCCACATCACCACCGGAGCGCCATTTGCGGCCAGATCCCGCGCGATCGCGGTCAGAAGCAGCTGCTGTTCCGCGCCGGGCGTGGCCAATGCGCGCCAGGTGAAATTATACCAATTGGCCAGGGAAACCAGCATCTTGCCCTGGCGCATCAGCGGCAGGGCAGCGGCCTGATCGCCGTCTTCCGCCAGGGCGAGCAAGGGATCGAGCCCGCCTTCCTGGCTGAGCAGCGATATCCATTCGCAGCGGTCAAACGGCGCGGCGCTTGCCAGCCCCATGGCTTGCAAGCCATTAACCCTGTCGTGATAGCTGACTGCAATCACAGATCTTGCGTCCCCTGTTTGAACCCCGTTTGGAGTCCCGATGTCCGTAGCGCTCGATGCCGTTGCCCGTCCGCTCGATCATCTCGCCCTGTTCGGGCAGGATGAAGCGCCGGCACTGGTGCTTCGGCAGGAGAGCCTTAGCTACAAGTCATTAAGGGAGCGTTTGTCTGTGCTGGCCGCATGGCTGGCTGCGATGGTGCCGGAAGAGGGCGCGCGGGTCGCCAGCTGGGCGGGCAAGGGCGCGCTGACCGCGATCCTGCCGCTGGCCGCCGCGCGCGCCGGGCTGGTGCATGTCCCGATCAATCCGCTGCTCAAACATGCGCAGGTCGCGCATATTCTGGCCGATAGCGGCGCGCGCCTGCTGATCGGCAATGCGGCGCGGCTGGCGGGGCTGGAAGAGGGCGATCTGCCCCAGGCCTGCGCCATGGTCGAAGAAGCGCAGGCATGGGAACTGGCGGCGGCTCAGGGCGGGGCGCTGCCGCCTTCGCAGGCCGATCCGCAGGCGCTGGCCGCGATTCTCTATACCAGCGGCTCGACCGGCCTGCCCAAGGGGGTGATGCTCAGCCATGCCAATCTGTGGCTCGGCGCGGTCAGCGTGGCGCATTACCTCGCGCTGGAGCCGGAGGATGTGGTGCTGGGCGTGCTGCCGCTGTCGTTCGATTACGGCCAGAACCAGATGTTTTCGGCCTGGCGGGCGGGGGCCAGTGTGGTCCCGCTCGACTATCTCACCGCGCGCGATGTGGTCAAGGCCTGCGCGCGCCACCGGATCACCACCCTGGCGGCGGTGCCGCCGCTGTGGGTCCAGCTGGTCGAACACAGCTGGCCGCCAGAGGCCAGCGCGCCCCTGCGCCGGCTGACCAATAGCGGCGGCGCGCTGAGCGAGGAGCTGGTGGCGAAATTGCGCAGCGTGTTTCCCGCTGCGAAGCTGTTTCCGATGTATGGGCTGACCGAGGCATTCCGTTCGACCTTTCTCGATCCCGCGCTGGTCGCTAGTCACCCGACCTCGATGGGAAGGGCGATCCCCTTTGCCGAAGTGCTGGTGATCGGCGATGATGGGGCGATAACCCAGCCGGGCGAGGAGGGCGAATTGGTGCATTGCGGGCCGTTGGTCGCCCAGGGCTATTGGCAGGATGCTGCGCGCAGCGCCGAACGTTTCCGCCCCGCGCCGGCAGCGTCGAGCTATGGCGGCACGGCGGTATGGTCGGGCGACCGGGTGGTCCGCGATGCGCAGGGCCTGCTCTATTTCGTCGGGCGGCGTGACGCGATGATCAAAAGCGCCGGCAACCGCATCAGCCCGCAGGAAATCGAGGACGCCGCGCTCGCCACCGGGCTGGTCGCCGAAGCGGTGGCGCTGGGGGTCGCGGATGAGCGATTGGGCCAGGCGGTGCATCTGGTGGCGCGCGCAGCGGCGGATGCCGCCGACGCACCGGGAGAACTGCCCGCAATTCTGGCGCGCGAACTGCCCAATTTCATGCGCCCGCAGGCGATTCACTGGCGCGAGCGCATGCCGCTCAACCCCAATGGCAAGATCGACCGTGCCGCGCTGGCACAGGAGCTGGCGCAATGAAGCCGCTCGGCCCCATTCCCGCCGGCTTCGATGTGCTTGACGGCGAACTGGCGATCGGCGGCCAGCGCGCGAGCGAGTTGGCCGGGCAGGCGGGCGGAACCCCCTTGTTCGTCTATTCGCGCGCGATGATCCGCCAGCGGATCGCCGATCTGCGCGCGGCCATGCCGCCGCGGCTGGCGGTGCATTATGCGGTCAAGGCCAATCCCTTCGGCCCGCTGCTGGAGGAAATGGCCGGGCTGGTCGATGGCTTCGACATCGCCTCCGGCGGCGAGCTGGCGCTGGTGAAGGCGGCGGGAATCGCTGGCGATGTGGTCAGCTTTGCCGGGCCGGGCAAGCGCGACGTGGAGCTGGAAGCGGCCATATCAGCCGGGGTGACGCTCAATCTCGAATCCGAAAATGAGGCACGGCGGGCGCTGGCACTGGCGGAAAAAATCGGCGTAATTCCGCAGCTTGCGATTCGGGTCAATCCTGATTTCGAACTTCGCGGATCGGGCATGAAGATGGGCGGAGGGGCCAAGCCCTTCGGGCTCGATGCCGAGCGCGTGCCTGCGCTCGCTCGCGAGGTGATCGCCGCAGGCGCGGAGTGGCGCGGGCTGCATATCTTCGCCGGCAGCCAGGCGCTCGACCCCCTCGCCATCGTCGAGACCCAGGGCAATGTGCTGGCCCTGGCCGCGCAGCTGGCGGAGCAGATCGGGGCGGCATTGCCCGCACTCAACATGGGCGGCGGCTTCGGCATTCCCTATTTCCACGGCGATGTGCCGCTCGACATCGCTGTGATCGGCGAAAGCCTGATAAATCACTTTGATAATCTGTCAGAACACCTTGAAAATACGAAATTCGCGATTGAGCTGGGGCGCTATCTGGTGGGTCGAGGCCGGGGTCTATCTGACGCGAATCATCGACCGCAAGCAAAGCCATGGGCAATGCTTCCTGATCACCGATGGCGGGCTGCATCACCAGCTCGCCGCCTCAGGCAATTTCGGCACGGTGGTGCGCCGCAATTATCCGCTCGCGCTGGCCTCGCGCTTCGATCGGGAGCCTGAGGAAGAGGCCAATGTGGTCGGCTGCCTGTGCACTCCGCTGGACCGGCTGGCCGATCAGGCGATGCTGCCACGGGCCGAAATCGGGGATTTGATCGCGGTGTTCTGCGCCGGGGCCTATGGCGCCAGCGCCAGTCCTTCCGCCTTCCTGGGCCAGGGCCCGGCGCGCGAGATCCTCGTTTAACCTTTCCCACCCCCAAGTCCCCTTTCGGGACGCCCCGTGAAAAACCCCGACAAAGCCCCGGATTTGGGCGTTTGGATAACGAGATGTTCACCCTTTTACGGGAAGAGCGTCATCGGATCCTTGGGCCATGTGGGCCGGGCAGTCGCGCTGCCAGCTCACATCGGCCCAGATGTGCCCGGCAGCCACGGGCTTGACGAATTTGGGAATGTTTCGATGCAAAACCACCTGATTGCCCGCCTGTCGATCGGAGCTGCGCTGGCATGTCTCACGCTGACGGGCTGTGCGGGCGGCGGCAATGGCCCGCGGCTGGCCCCGGCGCAATTCGTCGCGATGCAGGAGGGGCCGGGCGAGGAATATGTGATCGGCCCGCTGGATGAGCTGACCATCGATGTGTGGCGCAATCCCGAATTGAGCGCGAAGGTCCAGGTGCGGCCCGATGGGCGCATCACCACCCCGCTGGTGTCCGACATGCCTGCGGTGGGCAAGACCCCGGCGATGCTGGCGGAGGATATCCGCCTGCAGCTATCGCAATATATCAGCGATCCGATCGTGTCGGTGATCGTCAACAAATTTGCCGGAACCTTCAGCCAGCAGGTGCGGATCGTCGGCGCGACGGAAAAGCCCGCCTCGATCCCCTATCGCGCCAATATGACCCTGCTCGATGCGATGATCGCAGTCGGCGGGCTGTCCGAATTTGCCAGCGGAAATCGCGCCAAGCTGATCCGCTTCGACAAGGAGACGGGCAAGCAGCGCGAATATGCGCTGCGCCTGTCGGACCTGCTCAAGAAGGGCGAGAGCAAGGCCAATGTGCTGCTGATGCCGGGCGACGTGATCATCATCCCCGAAAGCATGTTCTAAGGACGCGCGCGGGGCATGAACGTTATTTTCGAAGAATTGCGCGCGGCGCTGTGGTCGGTCTGGAACCGGCGCTGGCTGGCGCTGGCCGTCGCCTGGGGCCTGTGCCTGGCGGGCTGGCTCGCCGTGGCGATGGTGCCCAATTCCTATGAATCGCATGCGCGCATCTTCGTCCAGCTCGACGATGTGCTGGCGCAGCAGATCGGGATCGGCGCCGGCAGCCGCAAGAAGGATATCGAGCGCGTCACCCAGACGCTGACCAGCGCGGTCAATCTGGAGAAGGTCATCCGCTCGACCCGCATCGGCGCCGATGTGACCACCCCGCGCGAGATGGAGATCGCCGTCGCCAAGCTGGCCGATACGATCACCGTCAAGAGTACCGAAGACAATCTGTTCGAAATCACCGCCACCAGCGGTTTGCGCCATTTGTCCGACGGCGAAAATGCCCAGCTCGCCCAGGATGTGGTGCAGAAGCTGATCGACATCTTCCGCGAGGATAATCTCGGCGGATCGCGCGGTGAAATGCGCGATACGCTGGATTTCCTCGATCAGCAGCTCGCCGACCGGCAGAAGCAGCTTGAAAATGCCGAGCAGGAGCGGCTGGCGTTCGAGGCCAAGCATCCCGAAATGATCGGCGGCGCGGCCTCGATTGCGCAGAAGCTCGAAGCGACCCGCTCGGAAATGCGCAGCGTCGAAGCCGATCTTGCAGCAGCGCAAAGCGCGCTCGCGGCGGTCGACGGGCAGCTGGCGGGCACGCCGCGCAGCATGGTCATCCCCGGCGCGGTCGGCGGGGCGCAGGGCGCCTTGATGCAGGCCGAGGCCAATCTGTCCGATATGCGTGCGCGCGGCCTGACCGATAGCCATCCCGATGTGATCGCGCTCGAAAAGCAGATCGCCTCGCTCAGGATCCAGGCGGCCAAGCAGGGCAATAGCGGGGGCATTCCCAACCCGGCCTATAGCTCGCTCCAGTCGATCCGCGCGGAACGTCAGTCCAATGTTCAGGCACTCCAGTCGCGCAAGGCCGCGCTCCAGTCGGAGGTCAATCAGGTCACCGCCAACCAGTCGCTCGAACCGGGCGTTGCGGCGGAAGCCCAGCGGATCAGCCGCGACTATGAGGTGCTGCGCAAGCAATATGACAAGCTGCTGCAGGACCGCGAGGAACTGCGCCTGCGCGGGCAGGTGGAGACCGAGCGCAATGCGATCAAATTCGACGTAATCGATCCGCCGACGACGCCGCGCGTCCCCTCTGCGCCCAACCGCCCGCTGCTGCTGTTCGGCGTGCTGCTGCTGGGCCTGGGGGCGGGCGCCGGTTCGGGCTGGGCGATGGGCCAGCTGCGGTCCTCCTTTGCCACGGCGGCCAAGCTTGAAAGCGCCTTCGAACTGCCGGTTATCGGCACGATTTCGCATGTTTCGACCGAGGCGAGCCAGCTGCGCAAGGCGCAGCGCTTCAAGCTTTTCCTGGCCGGCGCTGGCGGGCTGGCGGGGCTGTTCGTGGTGCTGATGGCGGTTGAATTCATCCAGCGCGGCATGGTTGCCTGAGGAGAATGAGATGACCGAACAGAGCAAGATTCCGGTCCCTCCTGGCCAGGGCGAGGGCGCGAATGAGGGCCGCTCGCTGCTCGAACGCGCCAGCGGCGCGTTTGAACTGGGCGGCTTCGGCGGCACCGGTTTCAAGCCTGCACCGGTGCCCAAGGATCTCGCCGCAGCGCCCAAGCGCGCCGTCCGTGCGGCGCCTGCGGCCCAACCTGCGCAAGCCGCGCCAATTGCACCGCCGCCGCAGCCCGTGGCCGAGGCGACTGGCGCGCAATTCACGCCGGCCGCCCTTCAGAGCCCGGTGGCCCCGCCGCCGGCCGCACCGGTCGAACCGGTCCATTTCAGCGGGATCAAGCATGTGGTCGATCGTGCCCATCTGCGCGAACAGGGCCTGATCGAGCCTGAAGGCGGGGTGACGGCGCTGCTGGAGGAATTCCGCATCGTCAAACGCGCGCTGCTGCAAGCCATGCGCGATGCGCAGGACCGCGGCCTTAGCTCCACCGCTACCCAGCGGGTGCTGATCTGTTCCCCGCTTCCGGGTGAGGGCAAGACCTTTTGCGCCACCAATCTGGCGATTGCGATCGCGGCCGAGAAGGACAGCGAAGTGCTGCTGGTCGATGCCGATTTCGCCAAGCCGTCGATCCTCTCCACCCTTGGCCTGCCAGGCGGGGCGGGGCTGATGGATGCGCTGGCCGATCCCTCGATCCGGGTCGAGGACTGCGTGCTGGGCACAGATATTCCGGGCCTGTGGGTGCTGCCGGCCGGCAATCAGACCACCAGCGACAGCGAATTTCTTGCCTCGCACCGCACCGCGCAGGTGCTCGACCGGCTGACCCAGGGCGCCGCCAATCGCGTGGTGATCTTCGATTCCCCGCCTGCGCTGGCAGCCTCTCCGGCAGCCGAACTGGCCAAGCATGTCGGCCAGGCCGTGCTGGTCGCCCGTGCGGATTCCACCGGGCAGAACGCGATCGAAGACGCCCTGCAGCTGCTTTCCGGCTGCGCCGACATCAAGCTGCTGCTCAACGCGGCGCTGTTCAGCCCGAGCGGCCGGCGCTTCGGGTCTTATTACGGATACGGAGGCTAAGATGCTCCGCAAATTTGCCACTCTTGCAATTGCTTTAGCAGCGCTGGCTGCGCCCCAGCCTGGCTTTGCCCAGGATGCGGGCGGACAATCCTCCGGCGGCGCTTCGGGCGCAGGCTCGGGCGAGCGCAAGCACCAGATTGAGGTCCATCCCTATATCGAAGCCGCGCAGGTGCTGCAGGCCGAGCTTTCCCCCGGCAGCGATGTGGTCACCTATTCACGGATTGCGGCGGGGGTCGACGCCCAGATCAATGGCCGCAATTCCGCCGGGGCAGTGTCGCTGCGCTATGAACGGCGGATCGGCTGGGGCGACGGAGCGCCCGATGGCGATCTGATCAGCGGCATCGCCCGCGTTTCGGCAGCTGTCGTGCCGCATGCCCTGACGATCGAGGCCGGCGGGCTTGCCGCCAGAACCCGCGTCGAAGGCAATGGTTCGGCAATCCTCAGCCCGATCGCGGATGGCGCGGGCAAGAGCAATATCTACGCGGTCTATGCCGGGCCCTCGCTGCACACCGATATGGGCGATCTTGAGGTCGAGGGCCATTACCGCATCGGCTATTCGAAGGTTGAAGCGCCCGGTGCGATCGTGACCAACCCCGGCGCGGACCGGGTCGACATCTTTGATGACAGCCTGGTCCAGAATGCGCAGCTGCGCGTGGGTGCCCGTCCCAACACGATCCTGCCGATCGGTGTGGGCGTGGGCGGCGGCTGGTCGCAGGAGGATATTTCCAACCTCGATCAGCGGCTGCAGGATCGCTGGGTGCGCGCAGATGCGACCCTGCCGGTGAGCCCCAATGTCGCGCTGGTTGGCGGCGTCGGCTATGAAAATGTCGAGGTTTCGAACCGCGATGCGCTGTATGACGGGCAGGGCGCACCAGTGATCGGCGCAGATGGGCGCTATGTCACCGATCCCAATTCGCCACGCCAGATCGCCTATCACACCGAAGGCCTGATCTGGGATGCCGGCGTGTTGTGGCGGCCCAGCCGGCGCACCTCGCTCGAGGCGCATGTCGGCCGCCGCTATGGCTCGATCAGCTATTATGGTTCGCTGTCCTATCAGCCCAATTCGCGCAGCAGCCTGAATATCGGGGTCTATGACACGATTGCCGGCTTTGGCAGCCAGATCAATTCCGCACTGGTTGCCCTGCCGACCGATTTCGAGGCGATCCGCAATCCGATCAGCGGCGATATCGGCGGCTGCGTTGCCAGCCTTCAGGGCGGCGCTTGCCTGGGCAGCGTGCTCAATGCGGTGCGTTCCTCGACCTATCGCTCGCGCGGGGTGGTGGCGACCTATGCCGTCAAGTTCGGCCGCTGGCAGACCGGCATCGGCGCGGGCTATGACAATCGCAAATATATCGCCGCCGACAACACGGTGCTCGCCAGCGCCAATGGCAAGACCGATGAAAACATCTGGCTGGCGGCCTATGTCCGGGGCCAGCTTGATGAGCGCTCGGGCGTTTCGACCTCGGTCTATGCCAGCTGGTTTGACAGCGGCTTCGATCTGGCCGGAAGCTCGACCGGCTATGGCGCAACGGCATCCTATTATCGCGATATCACGCAGCACCTTTCGGCGACCGCAGCCGTCAGCCTCGACGGGCTGTCGCGCAATGACAGCACGCTGGACGATATCCTGTCGGGCGCGGCGCTGCTCGGCATGCGATATTCATTCTAGACACACGATTTCGGGCCCGGAGGTAAGGGACAATGTTCGACGAATTTTACGGGTTCACGGGGCGACCGTTTCAGCTGACGCCTGACCCGTCATTCTATTTTCCAAGCGGGACGCACCGCAAGGCGCTGTCCTATCTGCGCTATGGTCTGGCGCAGGGCGAAGGCTTCATCGTCATCACGGGCGAGGTCGGCGCGGGCAAATCGACGCTGGTCGGCCATCTGGTTGCCGCCGATCGATCCCGCCCAGCTGACCGTGGGCCAGATCGTCACCAGCAAGCTCGACGAGGAAGAAATCATCCACGTCGTCGCGCAGAGCTTCGGGCTCGGCGTCGAAGGGCATGACAAGGCCGCCGCGCTGGGCGCGATCGAAGGCTTTCTGCATGAGGAAGCGCGTGCCGGCCGCCGCTGCCTGCTGGTGGTCGACGAATCGCAGAATCTCTCGATCGCCGCGCTGGAAGAGCTGCGCATGCTGTCCAATTTCCAGCTCGGTTCGCATCCCCTGCTGCAGACCTTGCTGCTCGGCCAGCCGGAATTCCGCGCGACCCTGCAGGGCGACAGCGGGCTGGAGCAACTGCGGCAGCGCGTGATCGCGGCCCATCACCTTGAACCGATGGAAGCAGGCGAGATCGAACCCTATGTGCTCCACCGGCTGAAACATGTCGGCTGGTCAGGCAATCCTGAGTTCGATCCGGCGGTGTTCGGCGGGCTGTACGATGCGACCGGCGGCATTCCCCGGCGGATCAATCAGATCGCCAATCGCCTGCTGCTGCTCGGCGCGGTCGAGCAGCGCTCAAGGATCGATGCCGAGATGCTTCAGACAGTGCTGGCCGAAATGGACAGCGACAATGCCGCGCCGCACAAGGCGTCCGATGCGGTGGACGCTGCGGAGCCGGTTGTGTCCGCCGCAGATCGGACAACCGCGTCGCCAGAGGCGATCCCGCCTGCAGCAGCAGGGTTCGATTCCGAGGCGCTCGATCGGGCACTGACTGAACGCGATGAACAGATCGCCGAATTGCAGCAGGCCGTGGTCGAGCTTTCCTATAGCCAGCGCGATGGCGCGGCGCAGGCGGCAGGCCCCGATATCGCGGCGCTGCATGAACGCATCGCCCAGCTCGAATCGCGCCTGATCGAACAGGAACGCACGATGCGCCACACGCTCACCATGCTCATCGAGTGGATCGAAAGCGACCAGAAGTCCCAAATCGCCGCCTGAGGAGGAGTTAGATGAGCGATACCGCGCTCTTTCCTGTTCCGCCCGGTGCAGATCTGGTGAACGGGCTTTCGGTCGATGTCGAGGACTGGTTCCAGGTCGGCGCGTTTGAGAATGTGATCGACCGCGCCAACTGGGACGGGCTGTCCGCCCGGGTCGAGCGCAATGTCGGGCAGATCCTCGACATGTTCGACGAAACCGGGGTCAAGGCGACCTTCTTCACGCTCGGCTGGGTGGCGCAGCGCAATGGCGCGCTGATGCGCCGGATTGCCGAGCGCGGGCATGAAATTGCCAGCCATGGCTGGGATCATGCGCGGGTCCACACCATGGACCGGGCGAGCTTTGGCGAGGATATCCGCAAGGCGCGGATCGCGATCGAGGATGCATCCGGCTGCGCCGTCACCGGCTATCGCGCGCCAAGCTTCTCGATCGATCAGCGCACGCCCTGGGCCTATCATGAGCTGGCCGAGCAGGGCTATGCCTATTCCTCCAGCGTCGCGCCGGTGGCGCATGATCATTATGGCTGGCGCGAGGCGCCGCGCTTTGCCTTCCGCCCGCTGCCGTGGCTCGATCTGATCGAGATTCCGGTGACCACCGCCGAATTTGCGGGCAAGCGGCTGGCGGCTGGCGGGGGCGGGTTCTTCCGGGTGCTGCCCTATGGCTTTTCGCGCTGGGCGATCCGCCAGGTGAACCGGCGCGAAGGCCGCCCGGCGGTGTTCTATTTCCACCCCTGGGAGATCGATCCGGATCAGCCGCGCGTCGCCGGCGCGCCGCTCAGATCGCGCCTGCGGCACTACACCAAGCTTGATGGCATGGCGGGCAAGCTGCGCCAGCTGATCTGTGAATTTCACTGGGGGCGGATGGATGTGCTCGCCCACCGGGAGGCTGCGCGCGCCGGGGAGCTGGCGGCATGAACGCGCCCTTTGTCACCACGCGAGCCAGTGCCAGCGAAACGGTTCGCCTGGCCGATCTGCGCCAGGGCGACGAGGTGGCCCGGATCGAAGGCTTTGTCGGCGCGGCAGGGCGGAACGCCTTTTCCAGCGCCCGGCCTGGCTTGGCGCGATCGAGCGCGGGCACCGGCCAGCGCGCGCTGGGGCTGGTGGCCGAACAGCGCGGGCAGCTGACCGGCTGGTTGCCGCTTGAGCGAAGTTCATTCGCCGATTTTCGGCCGGGCGCTGGTGTCCAGCGGATTTGCGGTGGGCGGCGGCATGCTCGCGCCGCGCGAATCGCACCGCCATGGCCCTGGCCCGCGCCGCGCAGGAGCTGGCGCTGCGCCATTGCTGCTCGACCATCGAATTGCGCGGCGGGCCGCTGCCCGGCGGGATGGGACATGCGCCATGACAGCCATTGCGGCTTCGGCGCGAGCTGGCGGCCGATGACGAAGCGCAGCTGCTGGCGATCCCGCGCAAGCAGCGCGCCGAAGTCCGCAAGGGGCTCGAGGCTGACCTGAGTGTGCAGATCGGCAGCGCAGCGAGCAGACCGCGCGGCGCATTACGCCGTCTATGCCGAAAGCGTGCGCAATCTCGGCACGCCGGTCTTCCCGCAGGGCCTGTTCGACGCGGTGCTCGACGCTGCTCGACGCCGATATCCTGACCGTCCGCCACCAGGGCCGCCGGTGGCGAGCGTGCTCTCGCTCTATCACGGCGGCGCGGTGCTGCCCTATTGGGGCGGCGGCACGCAGCGGCGCGCGCGCTGCGCGCCAATGACCGGATGTATTTCGAACTGATGCGCCATGCCCGGCGGCGCGGCTGCACCCGGTTCGATTTCGGCCGCTCCAAGACCGGCAGCGGGGCCTATCACTTCAAGAGGAACTGGGGCTTCGAACCGGCGCCGCTGGCCTATGCCAGCTGGACCGCGCCGGGCGCGCCGAAGCGCGATGCCGATCCGACCAGCGCGCGCCACGCGGCGCGGATCGCGCTGTGGCAGCAACTGCCGCTGGCGATCGCCAACCGGCTGGGCCCGATCATCGCGCGGGGGCTGGGATGAGCGGCGAGATCCTGTTTCTGGCGCATCGCATGCCGTTTCCGCCCGATCGCGGCGACAAGATCCGCTCGCATCATGTGCTGAAGGCGCTGGCGGGGCTCGCCCCGGTCCATGTCGCCTGCTTTGCCGACAGCGAAAGCGACTGGGCCGCATGAGGGCGAGCTGGCGGATTGCGCGGCAAGCTATTGCCTGACCAGGCGCAGCAAGCCGCTGATGCTCGCCGGGGCTGAGGCGCTGCTGCGCGGCGAGCCGGTCAGCCTTGCCGCCTTCAGCAGCGCCACGATCGCGCGTCTATGTCGAGCGAAACTGCTCGCCGCGCGCCCGATCTCGACCGATCTATGTCTTCTCCGGCCAGATGGGCCAATATGTCCCGCCAGGCTTTGCGGGCCGGGTGGTGGTCGATCTGGTCGATGTCGATTCCGCCAAGTTCGAGGCCTATGCCGCCGGCGAAGCCTGGCCGACGCGCTGGATCGATGCCCGCGAGGGGCGGCTGCTGCGAAGCGAGGAGGCGCGGCTGGCCCGGCTGGCGCGACAAGGTTCTGCTGGTGAGCGAGGCTGAGGCTGCGCTGTTCGCGGCCCGGCTGGGCAGGCTGGCCGGGGCGCGATATCGCGGCGCTGGGCAACGGCATCGACGCGGAGCTGTTCGATCCGGCAAAGGTCGCGCCGGACCCGGCGCTGGCCCAGTCTGCCGGGCCGCATCTCGTGTTCACCGGGCAGATGGATTACGCGCCCAATGTGGCGGCGGCCCGGCGCGCGATTCGAGCAGATCCTGCCCGCGATCCGCATGCATCACCCCCGGCCCAGCTCCATATCGTTGGCCGAAATCCGGTGCCTGAACTGCTCGGCGCGGATGGCAGGGATGGCGTGCGCGTGTGGGGCGAGGTGCCCGATGTGCGGCCGTTCCTTGCCGCCGCCGATCTGGTGGTTGCGCCGCTCGCGATCGCGCGCGGGGTGCAGAACAAGGTGCTCGAAGCCATGGCGATGGCCCGCCCGGTGGTCTGCACGCTGGAGGCGGCGCAGGGCATCCCGGCACGCAGAGGCACCCATCTTGCGGCGGAAGATGGCGATATGGCGCTGGTCGCCGCGCATGCTTTCCCTGCTTGCCAATCGCGGAGCGGCACAGGCCATGGGCAAGGCCGCGCGGAAATTCGTGATCGGGCAGATGAGCTGGGAGGCGGCGCTCAAGCCTTTGCCGCAGATTGCCGGCTTCGCCCGCCGCGGCCCGGCGATAGCCAGGGGGCGGCGCAATGTCGCGTGAGGCGGCAATGTCCGCAAGCGCGCTCGACGCCCTGGTGGCCCGCTGCCCCCAGGTCTGGCGCGGCCCGCTGCTGCGCCTGGCGCTGGCGTGGTCGGGCTGATCGCATGCTTCGCGGGCGACTGGGCGGATATGGCGGACCAATGGTGGAACAGCTCCACCTACAACCACATCCTGCTGGTGCCCGGCGATCATCGCTGTGGCTGGTATGGCTGCGGGCAAGGAGCTGGCGCGGTTGGAGCCGAGCAGCTGGTGGCCGGGGCTGATCTTTGTCGCGGGGGCGCTGTTCTTGTGGCTGCTCGGGGCGATTTCGGGGCTCAATTTTGCGCGCCAGCTGGGTGCGGTGATGGTGCTGCAGGGCGCGGCCCTGGCGCTGCTTGGCCCGCGCGTCAGCGCCGGGCTGCTGTTCCCGCTGGGCTATATGCTGTTCCTGGTGCCCGTTCGGCGAGGAGCTGGTGCCGTTGCTGCAGACGATGACCGCCGAACTGACCATCGCCTCACCCATCTCAGCGGGGTTCCGGCTGAGATCGAAGGGGTGTTCATCAACACCCCGGTCGGCCTGTTCGAAGTGGCCGAAGCCTGTTCGGGGGTGAAGTTCCTCGATCGCGATGATCGCGCTCGGCACGCTGGTCGCCCAGGTCTGCTTCACCAGCTGGCGGCGGCGGTTGGCCTTTCTCGCGGTGTCGTGCGTGCTGCCGATCCTCGCCAACGGCGTGCGCGCCTGGGGCACGATCTATATCGCGCAGTTTCGCGGGGTCGAATTCGCCGAGGGCTTCGATCATATCTTCTATGGCTGGATTTTCTTCGCGCTGGTGATGGCGGTGCTGCTGGGGCTTGGCTGGCGCTTCTTCGACCGCGCGGCGGACGATCCGCTGATCGATGGCGCTGCGATTGCGAAATCGTCCCTGCTTGCGCGGGCCAGCCAGCTGCGGGTGAACGGCTGGCTGGCTCTGGCGATGCTGGCCGCGCTCGCGCTGGCCGCCGGGACATGGGCGGCGCGGGCCGAAGCGCTTGCAGCCCCGGTGCCGCAGCGGATCGATCTGCCGGAGGTGCGCGGCTGGCAATCGGTCGATTATACGCCTGAGCTGTGGTGGGAACCGCGCGCGCAGGGGCCGATCATCGCCTGCTGGGGCGCTATCAGCGATGCGCAGGGCCACACGGTCGACGTGTTCTTCGCGCTCTATTCCGCGCAGGGCGACGGGCGCGAGGCCGGGGGCTTCGGCGAGGCGCGCTGATGCCCGACAGCCACTGGCGCTGGCTCAAGCCGGGCCCGGCGATCGACGGATGCCAAATCCGATCTGCTGTTCGCCGAAGGCCGGATCTACGCGGCTTGCCGCCACCATCTATCGCACCGGTGGCCTGCTCACCGGCAGCAATGCGCCGGCTCAAGCTCGCCAATATGCGCGACCGGCTGCTGATGCGGCCCAAACCGACGCTGTTGCTGATCCTCTCGGCCGAGGAGCGCCCCGGCCATCCTGCGTCAGCCAGCATTGCCGCATTCCGCCGCGCGACCGGGCCTCTCGGCGGGTGGATGGACGCGCATCGCGCAACTGCCCTAACCGCTGTTCCCCATGTGCGGCATCGCCGGGATCTTCCATTGTACCACGCCCAAGCCGGTCGATCCCGCGCGGGTCGAGCGATGTGCGACGCGCTGGCGCATCGCGGGCCCGACGGATCGGGCGTGTGGACCGCGCCGGGCGTCGGGCTGGGCCATCGCCGGCTGTCGATCATCGATCTCGCCGGCTCGCCGCAGCCGATGCTCTCCGCCGATGGGCGGGCCGTGATCGTCTTCAATGGCGAGATCTACAATTTCCGCGAGCTGCGCGCCGAACTGGAGGCGGGCGGGCGCTGAGTTCCGCACCGAGGGCGATACCGAGGTGATCCTCGCGGCTGGCAGCGCTGGGGGCCGCAATGCCTCGCGCGCCTGCACGGCATGTTCGCCTTCGCGCTCTACGATCTCGCCGAGCGGAGCCTGTTCCTCGCGCGCGACCGGCTGGGGGTGAAGCCGCTGTTCACTGTCGCAGCTAGCCGACGGCAGCGTTGCCTTCGCCTCCGAACTGAAGGGCCTGCTCGCCCATCCGCTGCTGCGCCGCGAGGTCGATCCGCTGGCGGTCGAGGATTATCTGGCCTGGGGCTATGTGCCCGATCATCGCTCGATCCTCCGGCGTCGAAAAGCTGCCCGCCGGCCATTATCGCTTGCTGCGGCACGACGCGCCGCCCGCCGCGCCGATCCACTGGTGGGACGTTTCCTTCGCCGAGCGGCGCGCAAGGGCTCGGCGGCCGATCTCGAGGCCGAACTGCTCGCATCATGCTGCGCGAGGCGGTCACCTCGCGGATGGTCGCCGACGTGCCGCTGGGCGCGTTCCTGTCGGGCGGGGTCGACAGCTCCAGCGTGGTCGCGCTGATGGCCGAAGCCGAGCCGCGACGGTGCAAGACCTGCTCGATCGGCTTCGACGTCGCCGGCGCTCGACGAGACGCGCCTATGCCGATGCGGTCGCGCGCGCTGTTCGGCACCGATCACCGCAGCCGCGCGTCGTCTCGGCCGGACGATTTCGCGGCGATCGACCCGCTCGCCGGCGATGTTCGACGAGCCCTTCGCCGATGCCTCGGCGCTGCCGACCTAGCGGGTGTGCCAGCTGGCGCGCGAACACGTGACCGTCGCGCTGTCGGGCGACGGCGCGGACGAGGCGTTCGCCGGCTATCGCCGCCACGTGTTCCAGCGCCACGAGGAGCGGGTGCGCGCGGCTGCTGCCCGCCGCTCTGCGCGGGCCGGTGTTCGGCACGCTCGGCGCGCTCTATCCCAAGGCCGACTGGGCGCCGCGCCCGCTGCGCGCCAAGACGACGCTGCTCGCGCTCGCCGCGAGCGGCGAGGAGGCCTATGCCGCGCGCGTTGGCGGTCACCACGCCCGCAGCTGCGCGCTGGCGCTCTATCGCCGATCTGCGCCGCGGATGCTGGGCGGCTACCGGGCCGAACAGCCGTTCATCGAGCTGATGCGCGATGCGCCGGCCCGCGCGCGGGCTCGACCGCGCGCAATATGCCGATCTCAAGTTCTGGCTGCCCGGCGACATCCTGACCAAGGTCGATCGCACCAGCATGGCGGTGAGCCTCGAGGCGCGCGAGCCGCTGCTCGATCATCGGCTGGTCGAATTCGCCGCCGGCCTGCCCGAAGGGATGCGGGTGCACGGCGCGGCAGGGCAAATGGCTGATGAAGAAGGCGATGCGCCGCTATCTGCCCGACGACATCCTCTATCGGCCCAAGATGGGCTTCGTCACCCCGATCGCGCATGGTTCCGCGGGCCGCTGGCGGGCGAGGCGCGGGCCATCGGATCGAGCGCGCTGCTCGCGCGCGACCGGCTGGTTCGACAACGAAACGCATCAATCGGCTTGCCGAGGAGCATATCGCCGGACGGGCCGATCATTCGCGGCTCTTGTGGCAATTGCTGATGCTCGATCGTTCGCTGGCGCAGCTGGGAATTTCGGGCTGAGCCGAAGTTGACCCATTTGCGCACAATTGTGCAGATCGAGCAGGAAATCTGTGCAAAACTGTCTCGGCCCGGACCGCAATTTCCCAAATGGTAAATAATTCGTTTGCCAAGCGAGTCGCGGGTGACGTAAATTCTTCAATGACTTCTGCGGATAACATAACAAAAATAGACGTATTGGGGTCACGAAAGAGGGACCTATGGATCGACTTGCGAGTAGTCTTGAGCCGGGTCACACCGGCCCTTCTGACTCCGACCAGCCCATGATGGTGCTGGGCGCTGGTGATGAGCACCTGGTCGCATCCAGCTCACGCCACCTCAATATCCCGGAAGAATTGTTTCAGCTCAAAGAGTTGGACAATATCTATGAAGATTCCCGGCAAACCTTGTGGACCTTCATGCGGCCCACTGGCCGGCCGAGTTTCTCGCCCGGAATGTTGACCGATTTCGTCGATTGGCAGCGCCTGATCGGCGACAATTTCGGACCCGGACAAGGTGCCGCTGCGCTTTCTCGTGCTGGGCAGCCGGGCCCCGGGCGTGTTCTGCTTCGGCGGCGATCTTGAGCTGTTTCAGCAACTGATCCGCGAGCAAGACCGCAGTGGACTGGTCCAATATGGCTATAGATGCGTCGAAATACTTGCATCGCAACATGGACGACGCTCGACCTGCCGATCCTCACCATCGGCCTGGTCGAAGGCACCGCGCTGGGGGGTGGCTTTGAGGCCCTGCTGTCGTTCGATTATATCGTGGCCGAACGCGGGGCGAGCTTTGGCCTGCCCGAGGTCATGTTCGGCCTGTTCCCCGGGATGGGCGCGCATGCGTTCCTCTCGCGCAAGCTGGGCGCCGCGATGGCCGACCGGCTGATCGTGTCCAACCAGACCTATACGCGCCGAAGAGATGTATGATCTTGGCATCGTGCATCAACTGGCCGAACCGGGCGAGGGCGTGAAAGCCTGCCGCGAATTCATCGACAAGTCGGAACGGCGCCAGGCGGGATTGGTCAATGCGCGCAGGGCGATGAAATTGACCCATCCGGTCACGCTGGAGGAGCTCAAGCGGATCGTCGAATTATGGGCCGATGCGGCGCTGCAGCTGCGCGAGCAGGATCTCAAGGTGATGAGCCGCCTGGCGGCCGCACAATCGCGGCTGGCCCAGGCGGCCTGATCATCGACAGGTGGCGGCCCCGGTTTAGCGGGCGTCCACCATTACCACTTCGGCATCGCCGAGCGCTTCGACGGTAATCGTTTCGACCCCGGTCATCGCGATTCCGTCACGCGGCTGGGCCTCTTCGCCATTGACGCGGATCGCGCCATTGGTCGCCACCAGATATTGGTGCCGCGAAGGAGTGGCCGCATAGGTGATCGTGTCGCCGGGCGAAAGCGTCGCCGCCAGGATCCTTGCATCGCTGCGAATCGGCAGCGCGGCGTCCCCTTCCGGATCGCTGCTGGCAAGCACAACCCAGTCTCCTGCGCGGTCCCCACGCGGGAATTCGCGCATGCCCCAATCGGGCTTTTCGCCCGCACTGTCGGGGATGATCCAGATCTGGAACAGCGTGGTTGCTTCGTCCTCGAGATTATATTCGGAATGCACCACACCGGTCCCGGCGCTCATCACCTGGACATCGCCCGCGCCGGTGCGGCCGATATTACCCATGGAATCCTTATGGGTAATCGCGCCGCTGCGCACGAAGGTGATGATCTCCATGTCATTGTGGGGATGGGGCGGAAAGCCCGCCTTGGGGGCAATCACATCGTCATTCCAGACCCGGATTGCGCCCCAGCCCATCCGCTGGGGGTCGTAATAATCGGCAAAGCTGAAATGAAAATGCGTATCCAGCCAGCCATGGTCGCGGTGCGCCAGGCCCGTGAAAGGTCGGATCTCAATCATTGGGTAATCCACATCGGCGGGGTGTTAACGCCGGAATTGCCATTCATTTAGGTGGCCTTCGCCCGGATTCAACCTTCGAAGCCGTGGCCCGCAGCAAGATAGGCGGCGCTCTGCATTTCATTGAGCCGGCTGACGGTCCGCTCGAACTCGAAACTGCCGTCGCCAGCGCGATAAAGCTCCTCCGGCCGGGCTGCGGCGGTGGCGAACAGGTTCACATTATGTTCGTATAGCGCATCGATCAGCGTCACGAAGCGCGCCGCTTCATTGCGCTGATCCGGCCCCATCACCGGGATGCCGACCACGATCACCGTGTGATAGGCCCGCGCTATGGCGAGATAGTCAGCCGCGCCGCGCGCCTCGCCGCATAACCGCTTGAAGCTGAACACCGCGACGCCTTTGAGGCTCTTGGGCACGAACAATCTGCGCCCGCCGCCCACGTCGAGTTCGCCGGAGGGGACATTGGCGGCATCTTCGGGCTTGTAATCGGTCAGGCGGAAGAAGGCCTCGCGCACCTGCGCGGTTGCCTCCGGGCCGAGCGGGGTGTGCCAGGTGGCCATCCCGCCCAGCCGTTCAAGCCGGTAATCGTGCGGCCCGTTGAGCTCGAGCACGTCCAGCTCGCGCTCGATCAGCCCGATGAAGGGCAGGAAATGCTCGCGATTGAGCCCGTCCTTGTAAAGCTCTGCCGGCGCGCGGTTGGAGGTGGTGACCAGCGTCACGCCCTTGATCGAGGATCAGCGCGCGGAACAGCCGGCTCATGATCATCGCATCGGCGGAATTGTTGACCACCATCTCATCGAAGGCGAGCACCCGCACTCCTTGGGCCAGCTTCGCCGCGACGGGCGGGATCGGATCGCCCGCCTCCTTCTCGCGCTCCACTTTCAGCAGCGCATGAACCTCGAGCATGAAAGCGTGGAAATGCATGCGGCGCTTCTGCGGGATCGACAAGCGTCTGGTGGAACAGGTCCATCAGCATCGACTTGCCGCGCCCGACCCCGCCCCACAGATAGATGCCGCGCGGCCTGGGGGGCTGTTTGCCCAGCAATCGGCCAAGCAGGCCCGGCGATGTGGCGGGGCTTTCCAGCTCCCGCTGCAGGGCGTCGAGCCGCTCTGCCGCAGCGCGCTGTTCGTGGATCGGGGCGCAGCTCGCCCGCGGCGAGCAGCGCCTCGTAGCGGGGCAACATTCCCGGCATCAGCTGCGGTGATTATCCCGCGGCTGCATAATTTCGAATTTGGGCAGGGCGGGGTCGAAATGGTCCCACGCCACCGCATCCTTCAGATAGATCACGCTTTGCGGCGAGATCGCGCCGGGATCGTCGAGCGAACCGGCCTGGACCATGATGATGTCACCGGGCAGATCGCCCGAAGTATAGAGCCGCCCGCCGCAATTGCCGCAGAAATGGCGGGTGACACTGCCGCCGCTTGCGCCCTCATTGGTGTAGGTCTTGGGCGAGCCTTCGATTTCGAGCTGGCTCTTGTGAATGCCCACGATGGTGGTGTGGCCGGTGCCGGTCGCCTTCTGGCAATCCTTGCAGCAGCATTGCGAGACGAACAGGCTCGGCCCGGCAAGCTTGTAACGGATCGCCCCGCACAGGCACCCGCCAGCCAATGTCTCGCCTTGTTCGACCATCGCCGCCCCCTGTCTCGCCTGCCCGTCCTGCTGCCTAGCCGTGCCGCTCCGCCTGCATCTTCTTGATCTCGGCAATCGCCTTGGCCGGGCTGAGGCCCTTGGGGCAGGCATTGGCGCAATTCATGATCGTGTGGCAGCGATAGAGGCGGAAGGGATCTTCCAGCTCATCCAGCCGGTCGCCGGTCATCTCGTCGCGGCTGTCGGCCAGCCAGCGATAGGCCTGGAGCAGGATCGCCGGGCCGAGGAACTTGTCCGAATTCCACCAATAGGACGGGCAGCTGGTCGAGCAGCAGGCGCACAAGATGCATTCGTAAAGTCCGTCGAGCTTTTCGCGCTGCTCGGGCGACTGGAGCCGCTCCTTGCCCGAGGGCGGCGGGGTGGCGGTCTGCAGCCAGGGCCGGATCGAGGCATATTGCGCGTAGAAATGGGTGAAATCGGGCACCAGATCCTTCACCACTTCCATATGCGGCAGCGGGCGTGATCGCGATCTCGCCCGATCCGCAATCCTCGATCGCGGTGGTGCAGGCGAGATCGTTGGAGCCATTGATATTCATCGCGCAGGAACCGCAGATCCCCTCGCGGCACGAGCGGCGGAAGGTCAGCGTCGGATCCGATCTCGGTCTTGATCTTGATCAGCGCGTCGAGCACCATCGGGCCGCAGGCGTCGAGATCGAGCTCGAAACTGTCATAACGCGGGTTTTCGCCGCTGTCGGGATCATAGCGATAGACCTTGAAGCGCTTCACGCGCGCCGCGCCTTCGGCCTTGTGGACACGGCCCTTGCCGTTGACCTTGCTGTTTTTTGGAAGGGTGAAACTGGCCATGGCTGGGGTCCTGTTTTGTCGCAGTCTCTCTAGCGATTGTGCGCTGCGGGGCAAGGGTGCCCGTTCGATTTAGCAGCGGCGCGACAGGCGCTTGAAGCGATCACACGAAAAAAACGCCCGATCCTGATGCGCCGGGCCCGCAATTGCACCCACGCGCGAGTGCAGTCCGGCCCGGTAAAGCAGTCCGGCCCGGTAAAGGAGCATGCCGGGCCAGCCTCTGCGAAAATTCGACCAGGCCAATGTCCTGCGCCGGGTCTTCGGCCTACGCCGAGTTGGCCAATGCCGCTTTGGCCTGTGCCGATTTTGGGTGAGCGGCCCGGCGCCTCAGATCGCGAAGACCAGCGTATCTTCGGCGTGCGGCACGGTCGGCTGGTAAGAGGGCAGGGGATCGAAGGTCTCGTCCGTCAGATCCGCCATGGCGAGGCCCTTGAGCTTGAAATGGCCCAATTGCTGCTCGTCTTCCGATCTCCAGTTCTTGCTCATGTTCAGGGCGCTGACAAACAGATCGCCGCGGCGTTCAAACAGCAGATGCGGCGCCAATTTCATCATCGCGCCGTTATATTGTGCCATCACCGCGTGTTTGCGCGCGATGGCTTCCATCAATTTCATCCTGACATCGTTCATATATGTAGCACCGGGTGGTAATAAGAATCGGTTTTGTGCATTGCAGCATAGCGCTGACTTTGCAAGCTTTGTCCTGCGTTGTCATGCTTGGAAAATCGGGCATTGGCCGATTTGAGCGGGTAATCGCCTTCTATCCGGCAGGCGAATATTTCGGGGGCCTGGCTAGATCGGACAAGGTCCGTCAGGGAGGCTTTTTCCCGGGCTATCGGCGAACAGCCACGCTGCCGTGAAATGGGCCGCGATGGCGCCAGCCAGTTGCGCGGCGACGAACCCCGGCACATCGGCCGGGGCAATGCCGGAAAAGCTGTTGCTCAATGCGCGGGCGATGGTGATAGCCGGATTGGCGAAGCTGGTCGATGAGGTGAACCAATAGGCCGATGCGATATACAGGCCCACGCTGGCCGGAACCCAGGCCGGGTTCGATCGCCGCGTGCCAAGGACGGTCAGCAGCAGGCCGAAAGTTGCGATGAATTCTCCCAGCCATTGGCCCGCTCCGCTGCGCGGATGGAGCGCATATTGCAGCACCGGCTGGGCGAACATGCCATGCGCCGCCCACACGCCGAGAATCCCCCCGCCCAGCTGCGCAACCATATAGGCAAGCGCGCGCGGGGCAGTCAGTTCGCCGCGCAGGTGCAGAACCAGCGTAACTGCGGGATTGAAATGGGCCCCGGACAGCGGGCCGAGCATGGCGATCAACACCGCCAGAATCGCACCGCTGGCCACACAATTGGCGAGCAAGGCGAGGGCGATATTGCCGCCCGCAAGGCGCTCAGCCATAATGCCCGAGCCGACCACTGCGGCAAACAGGAAAAAACTGCCGAGGGCTTCCGCCGCGAGCAGCCGCTTCATGCAGCACCCGGCAGCGCACCGATTCGGGCGAGTTCGCGCGCCAGCTCTGGCGCGGGCATTTGCTCGAAGGGCAGGGACAGGAAAGCGCGAATCCGGTCTTCCAGCAAAGTTCGGCAATGCTCGAAACTTGCCTGGATCACGGCATCGCTGCCCGTGGTCTGCGCGGGATCGGGCAGGCCCCAATGGGCGCGCAGCGGTGCGCCGCGAAACACCGGGCAGGATTCGCCTGCGGCATTTCCGCATACGGTGATCGCAAGGTCGATCGCGGGCGCCGCGGAATCGGCAAATTCGAGCCAGCTTTTTGAACGGAACGCTGCCGGATCGAGCCCCATCCGGGCGATCAGGCGCAGGGCGGCGGAATGCGGCCGGGCTTTGGGCTGGCTGCCCGCGCTGAAGGCCTGCACCCGGCCTGCGCCAAGCTGGTTGAACAAGGCCTCGCCCAGGATCGAGCGCGCCGAATTGCCGGTGCACAGCATCAGGATATTGAACGCCATATCAGCAGGCCTTCGCCTGGATCAGCCCGGATTCCCGCGCCGCATCGGCAGGGCAGGGCGCGCCGCCGCAGCAATTCTCGGTCAGATAGGCGAGCAGCGCGTCCATCGCGCGATAATCGGCGTGATAGACGATTGAACGCCCGTGCCGCTGCTGGCCAACCAACCCGGCATGGCTGAGCTGCGCGAGATGGAAGCTCATCGATGAAGGCGGGATATCCAGCCCGTCCGCCAGCGAACCCGCCGCCAGGCCCGTCTCGCCGGCCTGAACAAGTTGGCGAAACGCTGCCAGCCGGTGTTCCTGTGCCAATGCGCCAAGCGCCCGAATCGCAGCATCCCCGGTCACATTAGGTTCCTTTATTTCGATAAAACTGGAAATATCGAAATATTGCCGGGCGTCAAGCCGGATCTTGCGTGCGAGGCGCCGGGCTGCAAATTTGCACAGGCTGCGGCCGGTTTGTTAGCAAATGAGCGCTATGGTCTCACCATCACCCCAGGGACCGGTTCGTTGACCGTGCTCCCGCCACCAAAGGATTTTGCGTGACTCAAGCCAGCTTCGACCTCGCATGCGACCGGCTTTCACACGGGGTCGACAAGGTGCAGCACGAATATCTGCGCTGGTCCCGCAATGAAGGGCCGATGCTGGACAATCTGGTCGCGCTGGCCAATTCCGCGCTGGCATCCCGGCCCGAATTCGAACTGGCCGAAGAAGGTGCGACCAATGCGGTCAGGCGCTTCATCCTCAAGGTCCACGGCATACGGATCGCGGCGATCACCATCGCGCTGGAGGGCAGACGGGTGGTGATCGGGTTCGAGGAGCTTGAGCGGGGCAAATTCAGCCTGCTGGCGGGCGAGCCGATTTCGTCCGACTATGAGGCGGTGGACGAGAGCTGGATGATCGGGGCGCTGGAACAGGTGTTCGACCGGGTCCAGCCGTAAACCGGCGCGCCCCTGCGCGGGGCGGCGCGGCCAGACGCAAGGTCAGCTGACCAGCTTGCCGCCCTTGATCACCTTGTCGACATGTTCGAGCAGGGTGACATCGCTCAGCGGATCGCCCTTCACGGCAATGATATCCGCCCAGGCGCCAGGCTTGAGCGTGCCCACTTCGCCCTTCTGCCCCAGCGCATCGCCGGCATTGAGCGTGGCGGCGCGGATCGCGTCGAGCGGTGTCATCCCATATTCGACCATGATCTTGAACTGGCCGGTGGCGGTTTCATGCGGCATCACCCCGGCATCGGTGCCAAAGGCCATCTTCACGCCGGCCTTGAACGCCTTCCTGAAATTGTCGCGCTGGATCTGGCCGATGTCGCGGTCTTTCTTGAGGTTTTCCTCAAGTACGCCGTTCTTGGCGCCTTCCGCCTGAGTGTAATCGGTGTTGAAGATATCCATCACCAGGGTGGTGCCATGCTCCTTGGCGAGGCGGATGCCTTCGTCGTCGATCAGGCTGGCGTGTTCGATCGTATCGATGCCTGCGCGGATCGCATCCTTGATCCCCGCCGCGCCATGGGCATGGGCGGCAACCCTGAGCCCGGCCATATGCGCCTCGTCGGCCACCGCCTGCATCTCGGCCAGGGTCATCTGCTGCTGGCCTGGCGTATCGCCATAGGAGAACACGCCCCCGGTGGCGCAGATCTTGATCACGCCCGCGCCATATTTCTTCATTTCCCGCACCTTGAAGCGGAATTCATCCGGCCCGTCGGCCGCGCCGCCAGCCTTGCGTTCCATGCTTGGCGGCAGGCCGGTCTCGTCGCAATGGCCGCCGGTGGCACCAAGCGCATAATTGGCGGTGGTGATGCGCGGCCCGGGAACCCAGCCCTGCTCGATCGCCTGCTTCAGCCCGACCACATCATAATTGGCATCGCCGACATTGCGCAGGCTGGTGAAGCCTTCGTCGAGCATCTTCTTGGCATTGGCGACGCCCAGCACGGTCCAGAAACTGTCGGTGAACTGGAGCGAATTATAGCCGCCATATTCGGGCCTGCTGTCGAGATGGACATGCATGTCGATCAGGCCCGGCAGGATCGTTTCCCCGGCCAGATTGATCACTTGGGCCCCGGAAGGCGGGGTGGCGCCGCTTTCGACCTTGGCAATCTTGCCATCGGTGATGGTGAGCAGGGGGGCAGCGACATATTTGCCGCTTTCCACATCGAGCATCCGGTCGGCGGTGACGAAGACCGTCTCGGCACTGGCGGGCATTGCACTTGCGCCGAACAGCACGGCGGCGAGGGCAAGGCGGCTGATTGCCGGGACGGTCTTGGTCATATCAATCTCCGAATGTGCGCTGCCACCAGCCGCGGCGTGTGCCGCCTTCGGATTCGGTTTCGCCGTCATCGGGCTTGGTGTCAACTGTAACCGGTTCGGGCGAATCGGCCTTGGCGACGGCTTTCTTCGCGCGGGTCCGCTTCGGCTTGGCGGGCGGGGTTACATCTTCGGCGGGAATGGTCTCGACTTCGGCCACCGGGGCCTCAACCGGGGCCGGTTCCGGCTCGGCGGTGTCACTTGCCGCAGCCTCGGCCTTCTTGGCCGCCGGCTTCCTGGCGCGGGTCCGCTTGGGCTTGGGAGCCGCTTCGGCAGGCGCTTCCTCGGCTGCCGGCGCATCGCCTTCGGGCTCTGCCGGCGATGCTTCCGCATCCTCGACAGCTACCTTGGGCTTGCGGGCACGGCTGCGCTTGGGCTTTGCCGGGGCTGGTTCGGCTTCCTCAGCGGCGGCTTCGGCTTCGGGTCCGTCCTGCTGCGGCGTTTCAACATCGCTCTCGGCATGGCTGTCGCCATCGGCTGCGCTGTCCTGATCGTCGCTGCGAGCTTCGCCTTCTGCGCCGCCCTCATCGCCATCGCGCCGTTTGCGGCGATTGCGGCCACCACGGCGGCGGCGCTTCTTGCGCGGCCCGGTGTCGCCAGCTTCGCCTGCACCCTCGCGGGTTTCCGATTCGGCGCGATCATCGCCATCATTGGCGTCGCTATCCTCGGCATCGTCATCAGCTTCGCCGGCGGGAGCGGAGCGATCATCGCGGTCCTGCTCGTCGCGGCGATTGCGGCCACGGCCACCACGGCGGCGGCGGCGGGGCTTGTCGCGCTGTTCGCCAGTCTGTTCGCCAGACTGCTCTTCCTCGTCATCATCATCGGAATAGGAATCGAGTTCCTCTTCCTCATAGACTTCATTGTCGATGATCGGCTCGAATTTGGGCAGCGACGTCGGACGCGGACCGCCCGAGGTCAGGCGCATCTTGGCGCCTTCCTCCTCGCCTTCGGGGACGACCTGCACCGTCACGCCATAGCGCTCCTCGATCTCGGACGAGATCGGCGCGCTTGGCATTGAGCAGATAGACCGCCGCTTCGGTGCTGGCATAGAGCGTGATGATCGTGCCCTTGCCCTTGGCCGCTTCGTCCTCGATCAGGCGCAGCGCCGAAAGGCCGGCGCTGGAGGCCGTGCGGACCAGCCCGGTGCCATCGCAATGCGGGCAGGAGCGGGTGGTCGCTTCGAGCACGCCGGTGCGCAGGCGCTGGCGGCTCATTTCCATCAGGCCGAAGCCCGAGATGCGGCCGACCTGGATCCGGGCGCGGTCGTGCTTGAGCGCGTCCTTCATCGCCCGTTCGACCTTGCGGACGTTGGAGCTGTATTCCATGTCGATGAAGTCGATCACCACCAGCCCGGCCATGTCGCGCAGGCGCAACTGGCGGGCGATTTCCTGCGCGGCTTCCATATTGGTGCTGAGCGCGGTCTGCTCGATCCCGTGCTCCTTGGTCGAACGGCCCGAGTTGATGTCGATCGAGACCAGCGCCTCGGTCGGGTTGATCACCAGATAGCCGCCCGATTTGAGCTGGACGACCGGATCGTACATCGCCGTCAGCTGATCTTCCGCGCCATAGCGCTGGAACAGTGGCACCGGGTCCGAATAGAGCCTTGACCCGCCGGGCATGGCTCGGCATCAGCAGCTTCATGAAGTCGCGCGCGGCCTTGTAGCCGTCTTCGCCCTCGACCACGACTTCCTCGATCTCGCGATTGTAGATGTCGCGGATCGCGCGCTTCACCAGATCGCTGTCCGAATGGATCAGCGCCGGGGCGGAGGATTTGAGCGTATTTTCGCGAATTTCGTCCCACAGCCGGGCGAGATAGTCGAAATCGCGCTTGATCTCGGTCTTGTTGCGCTGGAGCCCGGCGGTGCGCACGATGCAGCCCATCGCTTTGGGCAGCTTGAGTTCGGCGACGATCTGCTTGAGCCGCTTGCGGTCGGCAGCATTGGAGATCTTGCGCGAAATGCCGCCGCCATGGGTCGAATTGGGCATCAGCACGCAATAGCGGCCGGCAAGGCTGAGATAGGTGGTCAGCGCCGCGCCCTTGTTGCCGCGCTCTTCCTTGACGACCTGCACCAGCAGCACCTGGCGGCGATGGATCACATCCTGGATCTTGTAGCGGCGGCGCAGCGCCATGCGCTTGGCGCGCACTTCGTCGACTTCCTTGGCGCGGCCGCGATTGCCGCCGCGGCCCTGGCGGCGCCCGCGACCACGGCGTCGCCGCGCCGTGAACGGCTGTCCTCGGATGCCTGGCCATCATCGACTCGTCGCTCTCGTCCTCGTCCGGCTCGTCGCCTTCGCCGGATTCATCGGCGTCGTCTTCATCATCGTCGGCAGAGTCTTCGTCATCGCCATCTTCGAGATGACCACCTTCGATCGTGGCTACGTCGTCTTTTTCGGAGGTGTCGATTTCCTCGAACCCGTCGTCGTCGTGAAATCGTCGTGGTAATCGTCGCCGTCATCATCGTCGTCATCTTGCGCGCGCAGGGCGGCCTCTTCCTCGGCAGCGGCGGCTTCTTCGGCGAGCAGCGCTTCGCGATCCTCGTTCGGGATCTGGTAATAGTCGGGATGGATCTCGCTGAAGGCCAGGAAGCCGTGGCGATTGCCGCCGAAATCGACGAACGCCGCCTGCAGCGAGGGTTCTACCCGGGTTACCTTGGCGAGATAGATATTGCCCTTGATCTGCTTGTGTTCAGCAGATTCGAAGTCGAATTCCTCAATCCGGTTTCCCTTGAGTACCGCCACCCGTGTTTCTTCCGGGTGGCGCGCATCGATTAACATGCGCGTTGCCATTTTGAATTCTCCGTGCGCGCGCTTCGCTCTGCGACTGTGTCGCAGGATAGGGCGGTGGCGCGCAAATATGCGTGAAGTCCGGTCGCTGCCGGGCGAGTGCCCGCGCTGCGGCCGGAAATAGGAATTCCGCCGGCGCGCAATGTGCGGCCGGCGAAGCGGATCGTGTCTGCGGAAAGGAGACTGTGCGGTTCCGCATCTTGGGGCAGCGAATGGCGCGCCGTCATTGCACCCGACATGGCAACGCAGCCCATGGGCTGCGGCGGTCGGACGGGGCAATGGCTTCTCATTTCGGCATCAACCTGTATGCGGGCCCGGCCTTCCGTTGGAAAATTCCGGGAATTTCCGGCGCAGCGCTGCACTGGACGCCTCTCGGCGGTGCCTGCAACAGTCGCAGTGGCAGCGCTTGGAAGGTCCCGGAATGGCAGGCCTGCCCCGGTTGCATCTAGCTAGCACCGGGTGGGTGGCGGGCAACTGCTTTGCGCAAGGCATATATTCGTCCCGCGGAAATTTTGCTTGTCCGCACGGCGCCTTGCGCCCATAGACCCTGCACCGCAATGACGCTGCGTCCACAGCTTTGGCTGCTGTTGCTGGTCCCGATCGCGCTGCTGGCGGGTCTTCTATGCGCTTGGTCTGACCTTGCCGGTCCCGGCGCTGGGGCGCGCTTACGTGGTGCGGATCGCATTGCCCGAGCCGGCAGGCAGGTCGGCTTGCCCAAGATCGAAGGGCCACAGGACGCGACGCCGCCCGCTGGTGGTGATCGATGCCGGGCATGGCGGGCACGATCCCGGCGCGATCGGGCGAGGGCATCGCAGGAAAAGCGGCTGGTTCTGGGCCTCGCGCTCGCCCTGCGCGACGCTTGCTGCAGCAGGGCGGGATCCGCGTGGCGCTGACCCGCGAGCGATGACGCTTCCTGGTGCTGCAGGAACGCGCGGAAATCGCCCGGCGGCTTGGCGCGGACCTGTTTCTGTCGATCCACGCCGATTCTGCCGGGGAGCGAGAGCGGCGGTGCAGCGGCGCCAGCGTCTACACCCTGTCGGAAAAGGCATCGGATGAGGCGGCGGCGCGCTTTGCCAGCGCGCGAGAACAGCGCCGACGGGTGAACGGCGATCTCGCTCGCCGGGCAAAGCAGATTCGGTCAGCGCAATTCTGGTCGATCTGTCGCAGCGCCGAACGCAGGAGGAATCGCGACGAATTCGCCCGGCTGATTGCGCGCGAAGGGCAGGGCAGGCTGATTTTCCATCCCGATCCGCACCGTTCGGCCGCGCTGGCGGTGCTGCGCGCGCCCGATGTGCCCTCGGTGCTGTTCGAAGCCGGCTTCGTGACCAATGCGGATGATGCCAAGCGGCTGGCCTCGCCGGACGGCAAGCAACGCTTTGCCGACACGCTTGAGCGCGCGATCCGCGTCTTTTTTGCGCGCAATTCGGGTGAATAGCGGCGATCAGGCGCGAACTGCCGCTTGCGTCTGGCGCTATCTGGCAATCCCCGTGCTAAAGGGCGCGCGGCCATGAGCGAAACCGACCAATCCGCCCCGCAATCGATCCGCTATCGGATACGCCGCGAAGCGCACGAGCCTGCTGACCTGGTTCCGGGAGAACTGGCGCCGCAGCCGCTGGTTCCGCTGGCTTTCCGTCGCCTTGGCGGGCATTTCTGCTGCTCTATGCGGTGGTCTGGCTGACGCTTATCCGCAATCTGCCCGATGCGAATATGCTGCTCGAATATCAGCCGCCGCTGCCCACCATGGTGCGCGGCATCGATGGCGAAATTGTCGATTCCTATGCCCGGGAACGGCGGGTGCAGCTGCAGTTCCGCGATTTTCCCCGACCCGATGATCAACGCCTATCTGGCGGCCGAAGACAAGACTTTCTGGACCCATGGCGGGGTCGACATCACCGGCTTTGCCGGCGCGGTGTTCGATTATGTCACCAAGATCGGCACCGGCGAGCGCGCCAAGGGCGGTTCGACCATCACCCAGCAGGTGGCCAAGAATATCCTGGTCGGCGACGAATATTCGATCACCCGCAAGCTGAAGGAAATGCTGCTCGCCCGCCGGATCGAGGGCGTGCTGACCAAGCAGCAGATCCTCGAGCTCTATCTCAACGAGATCCCGCTCGGACGGCGCAGCTTCGGCGTCCAGGCGGCCAGCCGCGCCTATTTCGACAAGGATGTCGCCGAGCTCAAGCTCAACGAGGCGGCGTTCCTCGCGATCCTGCCCAAGGCGCCCGAACGCTATGGCCGGCCGCAAATATGCCAAGGCAGCGCTTGACGCGGCGCAATTGGGTGCTCGACGAAATGGTCGACAACGGCTTCGTCGACGCGTGCCGGCGGCCGAAGCCGCCAAGGCCAAGCCGCTCGGGCTGGTGACGCAGCGCGCCGAACATAGCACGGTCGATGCCGGCTATTTCATGGAAGAAGTGCGCCGCCAGCTGATCGACAAATTCGGCGAGCAGGCGGAAGACGGCCCCAACAGCGTCTATGCCGGGGGTCTGTGGGTGCGCACCTCGCTCGATCCGGAACTGCAGAAGGCCGGGGCTGGACGCCCTGCGCGCCGGGCTTGCTGCGCTATCAGGGCGCGCGCGGCTGGACCGGCCCGATCGCCACCATCGATCTGGACAAGGGCAGTTGGCGCGGCCAGCTGCAGAGCTCGTTCCTCGTCGATCAATTATCAGGACTGGCGGATCGGCGTGGTTACCGCGCGCGATCGGCAATTGCGCCCGGATCGGCTTTACCGACGGCGACCGAGCAGCCGCTCACCGGCTTGCCCGATCGGCTCAAGGCGGGCGATGTGATCGCGGCCTCGCCCCAGCGGCAACGGCTACAAGCTGCGCACCATCCCCGAAGTTTCCGGCGGCTTTCTGGCCGAGGACCCCAACACGCGGCCGCGTGCTGGCGATGCAGGGCGGGTTCGATCCGCGGCTTGGCTCGTTCAACCGCGCGACCCAGGCGCTAGCGCCAGCCGGGTTCGACGATCAAGCCCTTCGTCTATGCCACCGGGCTCGATCAGGGCATGACCCCGGCCTCGATGGTGCTCGACGGCCAATATTGCTATTATCAGGGCGCCGAGCTGGGCGAGAAATGCTTCCGCAATTTCGGCGGCAGCGGCAGCGGCGGCCGAGCATACGATGCGCTGGGGCCTCGAGCAGTCGCGCAATCTGATGACCGTCCATATCGCGATGGATTCGGGGATGGACAAGGTCGTCCAGACGATCGACCGGGTCGGCATCGGCAAATACAGCCCTATCCGGCCTTCGCGCTGGGCGCAGGCGAAACCACCGTGGGCCGGATGGTCAATGCCTATTCGGCGCTGGTCAATCACGGGCTCCAGTATCAACCAGACCTTGATCGATTTCGTGCAGGACCGCGCACGGCAAGGTGATCTGGCGCGCGGACAAGCGCGACTGCACCGGTTGCAACATGGCCGAATGGGACGGCAAGGCGATGCCGCGCTTCAGCCGGCCCGGCAAGCAGGTGCTCGATCCGCGCACCGCCTTCCAGGTGGTGCACATGCTCACCGGCGTGGTCCAGCGCGGCACGGCGGTGGTGCTGCGCGATCTGAACTTCCCGCTGTTCGGCAAGACCGGGACCACCAGCGGGCCGACCAACGTGTGGTTCGTGGGCGGTTCGCCCGATATCGTCGCGGGGGTCTATATCGGCTATGATCAGCCGCGCAATCTGGGCGGCTATGCGCAGGGCGGGACGCTGCGCGGCGCCGATCTTCAAGCAGTTCGTCAAGGAAAGCCGCGATCGCTGGAGCGGGCGGCAATTCCTGGCCCCGCCGGGCATCCGGATGGTCCGGATCGACCGGCGTCACCGGGACGGCGCGTGTTCGGCGGCCTGGCCGACCGACGAACCCAAGGCGAGCGTGATCTGGGAAGCATTCAAGCCCGATACCGAGCCACGCCGCGGCGTGCTGCAGGATGAGATCGACGCGATGCGCGATATGATCATCGCGCAATTGCGCCGGCGGGAACAAGGCAGCGCGATCAGGGCGTTACAGCGGGCAAGTCGCGAAGCTGGCCAGCGCCGGAGAATTTTGCCGAAGAGCAGGGCGGGCTGTACTGATCAGATCGCAGAATTTCTGCGAAATCTTCGGGGAGTTGAAACATGATTGGACGTAAACTGGCCGCTGTTGCTGCAGTCTGCGGCGTCTGCTCGTCGCGCTTCCCGGTTCCGCCATGCGCCGAATTGCCGACAGGCGCCAAGGCCCCGGATTTCGCCACCCAGGGCGCGCTGGCGGGCAAGGCTTTCTCCTTCGAGCTCAAGCAGGCGCTGAAGAAGGGGCCCGTGGTGCTTTATTTCTTCCCCAAGGCCTTCACCCAGGGCTGCACGCTCGAAGCCCATGCCTTTGCCGAGGCGATGGGCGATTTCAAGAAGGCGGGGCGCAACCGTGATCGGCATGTCGGCCGACGATGTGCCCACGCTCAAGCGCTTCTCGACCGAGGAATGCCGCGACAAATTCGCAGTCGCCAGTGCGAGCCCGGCAGTGATCAAGGCCTATGATGTCGCCTTCGTAGCGAACGGGCAGGATACCGGCCTGTCGAACCGGACCAGCTATGTCATCGGGAAGGATGGCAAGATCAAACTTTCCCACGCCGAACTCGATTGGCGCGAGCATGTCAGCCTCACCCTGGCCAAGGTTCAGGAACTCAAAGGCCACTGAAGCGCGCTGCATCGGCGCACTGCTTTACAATCGCCAGTCTACCGCTTAGCGGGCCGCAAGAGTTGCGGAGTGTGATTGCCATGCGTGCCGAAGGGCAGGCCCATATCGACCGGATCGAAGCTGCGCTGGCGCTGGTAAGCGCAGTTCGCTCGACTGGGAGCGCGCGCTGCGGCGGCTCGACGAGCTCAACGCGCGGGTCGAGGATCCGAGCCTGTGGGACGATCCCAAGGATGCCGAAGGCGTGATGCGCGAACGGCGGCGGCTCGAAGGCGCGATCGGCACGGTCAACGCGATCTCCGGCGAAATGGCCGACGCGGTCGAATTCGTCGAACTGGGCGAGGCCGAAGAGGACGAGGCGACGATCAGCGAGGGGCTGCAGGCGCTGGCGGCGCTCGCCGACCGGGCCGATGCGGACAAGGTTCAGGCGCTGCTTTCGGGCGAGGCCGACGCCAACGACACCTATATCGAAATCCATGCCGGGGCCGGCGGCACCGAAAGCCAGGACTGGGCCGAAATGCTCCAGCGGATGTATTCGCGCTGGGCGGAACGCCACGGCTACAAGGTCGAACTGGTCGATTATCACGCGGGCGAGCAGGCCGGGATCAAATCGGCGACGCTGCTGGTGAAGGGCGAAAATGCCTATGGCTATGCCAAGACCGAAAGCGGCGTGCACCGGCTGGTGCGGATCAGCCCCTATGACAGTTCGGCCCGGCGGCACACCAGCTTTTCGAGCGTCTGGGTCTATCCGGTGATCGACGACGATATCGATATCGAGATCAACGAAGGCGACCTCAAGATCGACACCTATCGTGCCAGCGGCGCGGGCGGGCAGCACGTCAACACCACCGACAGCGCGGTGCGCATCACCCATATTCCCACCGGGATCGTGGTCGCCAGCCAGAATGACCGTTCGCAGCACAAGAACCGCGCGACCGCGATGAACATGCTCAAGGCCCGGCTCTACGAGGCCGAATGGCGCGGCGCGAGGCGGAAGCTTCGCGGCGAATATCAGGCCAAGACCGAAATCGGCTGGGGCCACCAGATCCGCTCCTACGTCCTGCAGCCCTATCAGCTGGTCAAGGATCTGCGCACCGGCGCCACCTCCACCGCGCCTGGCGATGTGCTCGACGGCGCGATCGACGAATTCATCTCGGCCGCGCTGGCCCAGCGGGTGACGGGCGAGACGGTCGAAGTCGAGGATGTCGAATGAGGCTTCGCGCCGCCCTGTGCCTGGCTGTGCTGCTGCTGGCCGGCGGCTGCAATCTGTTCAAGCAGCCTGAGCAGGACCGTCCGGTCACCTCGCGCGAATTTCCGCGCGCCTATCGCCCGGTTTCCGCGCTGGGCAGCAACAGTGTTTCGAGCGAGCAGATCGCGCGACGATCGCCGCGAGGCCCAGACGGTGATGGATCTGGCGCATATCCAGCGCGGCATGACCGTGGCCGATATCGGCGCGGGCGAGGGCTATTACACCGTGCGCCTGGCCGGCCGGGTCGGCGCGCGCGGGCGGGTGCTGGCGCAGGACATCGACGAGGCGGCGATCAAGCGGCTCGGCAGCCGGATCGAGCGCGAGCGGCTCGACAATGTCTCGATCAAGCTCGGGGCGGAAGATGATCCGCGCCTGCCCGAAAACAGCTTCGACCGGGTCTTCATGGTCCATATGTATCATGAAGTTACCGAACCCTATGCCTTCCTGTGGCGGATGCGCCCGGCGCTGCGCCCAGGCGGGCAGGTCATCGTGGTCGATGTCGACCGGCCGACGGACCAGCACGGCATTCCGCCCAAGCTGCTATTCTGCGAATTCGGCCAAGTGGGCTTTCGTCTTGTCGAATTTGTCCGTAAACCGGAGCTTGCTGGCTATTACGCGCAATTCGAAGCGGTGGGCGACAGACCCGAGCCATATGATATAGAACCCTGCCGTCAGCCGGGCGAGAAAGAACGAGGACCCGCCTGCCTGACCGGGACGCGATTTTAGGAACGAAAATGAGTTTCAAAGGGTTACGGCCGATCATTTACGGTGGCCGCGAAGTTTGGCCGCTGATCGAAGGTGGCAAGGGTGTGGCAGCGACCAACCATGCCAGTTCCGGCGCCTGGGCCGCCGCCGGCGGCATCGGCACGGTCAGCGCGGTGAATGCCGATTCGTATGACAGCCGACGGCAAGATCGATTCCGCAGGTTTACGACGCAGCGTACCCGGCTCGAACGGCACGATCAGCTGGTCCGCTATGCGATCGACGGCGCGGTCGAGCAGGTCCGCCGCGCCTATGACATCGCCAATGGCACGGGCGCGATCAATATCAATGTGCTGTGGGAAATGGGCGGCGCGCAGTCGGTGCTCGAAGGGGTGCTGGAAAAGACCCGCGGGCTCGTTACCGGCGTTACCTGCGGTGCGGGCATGCCCTATAAGCTGGCCGAGATCGCGGCGCGCTTCAACGTCAACTATCTGCCGATCATCAGTTCCGCGCGCGCCTTCCGCGCCTTGTGGAAGCGGTCCTACAACAAGGTCGCCGAACTGATGGCGGCGGTGGTCTATGAGGATCCGTGGCTGGCCGGCGGGCATAATGGCCTGTCCAATGCGGAAGACCCGCAAAAGCCCGAAGATCCCTATCCCCGGGTCAAGCTGCTGCGCGAAACCATGCGCGCAGGAAGGCGTGGCGGACAGCGTGCCGATCATCATGGCCGGCGGGGTGTGGTTCCTGCGCGAATGGGAAAACTGGATCGACAATCCGGAGCTGGGCCAGATCGCGTTCCAGTTCGGCACCCGCCCGCTGCTGACCCATGAAAGCCCGATCCCCCAGCAATGGAAGGACCGGCTGCGCACGCTCGACGAAGGCGACATCCTGCTGCACCGCTTCTCGCCCACCGGCTTTTACAGCTCGGCGGTGCGCAATCCTTTCCTGCGCAATCTCGAAGCACGCTCCGAGCGCCAGATTCCCTATTCGCGGGTCGAAGCGGGTGAGCACACGGTCGCAGCTCGATGTCGGGGTGAAGGGCAAGAATTTCTGGGTCGCACCGAAAGACCGCGAACGTGCCCGCGCCTGGGCCGCGCAAGGCTTTACCGAAGCGCTCAAGACGCCGGATGATACGGTGGTCTTCGTGACCCCGCAGGAACGCTCGGTGATCCGCGAGGACCAGACGGCCTGCATGGGCTGCCTGTCGCATTGCGGCTTCTCGTCATGGAAGGACCATGACGATTACACCACCGGGCGGCTGGCCGATCCGCGCAGCTTCTGCATCCAGAAGACCCTGCAGGACATCGCCCATGGCGGTGACACCGAACAGAACCTGATGTTCGCCGGCCACAGCGCCTATCGCTTCAAGCAGGACCCGTTCTATTCGAACAAATTCACCCCCACGGTGAAGCAACTGGTCGATCGGATCCTGACCGGGGACTGAGCTACCGGCACCGCGCTGCGGCGCCACTCACTCGGTCGTCTTGCCGTCAAAATGCTCATGCGCGGCCTTGGCCAGCGCGCAGGTCGCATGGACGGTGCCGTCGATATGCTCGGGCGGGCTATAGATGGTGTAGAGCTTGAGCGGGTGATGGCCTGAACAGGCGACATTATGGCTCGCGCCCTGCGGCACGATGATCCCGTCATCGCCCTTCACCGCATGGGCAACTCCGTCGATGGTGACCACGCCTTCGCCCTCTTCGATGCGAAAGAACTGATCGCGGTCGTGATGCACCTCCAGGCCGATTTCCTCGCCCGGACGGATCGTCATCAGCACCAGCTGAAGATTGTGCCCGGTATATAGCACGCGGCGGAAATCTTCGTTTTCGAGTGTCAGCTTCTCGATATCGTCGACAAAACCCTTCATCGCCTCTCTCCTCGCCATGCAGGAAGGAACCCGGCGTGGGTTCAGTCCAGTTCCCAGCCACGTTCGCCATGGCTCGTGATGTCGAGCCCTTCGCGTTCTTCGTCGGGGCTCACCCGCATCGGAGAGACCAGCGACACGCCCAGTGCCAGCACTGCGGTTGCGATGGCGGACCAGACGGCAACCGCCACCACGCCGACCACCTGGGCTGAGAGCATGCTTGCCATGGTATAGCCCTCGGGAAATCCGATCCCGCCCAGATTGCCGGAGATGAAGACGCCCAGCAGCAGCGAACCGAGCATTCCGCCAACGCCATGAACCGCGAAGACATCGAGCGAATCGTCGATCTTCAACCGCATCTTGACCAGCTGGATCGCGCCATAGCAGACCACCGGCGGCGGCCGCGCCGAACAGGATCGCGGCGCCGGGAGAGATATAGCCGGCCGCCGGGGTTACCGTCGCCAGCCCGGCAATCGCGCCGGTGGCGAAGCCGACGCTGGTGGGCTTGCCGAAAGTAAAGCGCTCGATCAGCACCCAGACCAGCGCCGCCATGCAGGCGGCGGCATGGGTGTTGAGGATCGCGCTGGAGGCATCGTCGGTCGCGGCGAGGGCCGAGCCGCCGTTGAAGCCGAACCAGCCGACCCACAGCAGCATGGCGCCGATCATGGTCAGGCCGGGCGCATGGGGCATCAGCGGCGAACCGGGGAAGCCTTCGCGCCGGCCCATCAGCAGGACCACCACCAGCGCGGAGACGCCCGCGGTGGTATGGACCACGATCCCGCCGGCGAAATCGAGCACCCCCATCTGCGTGGCCAGCCAGCCGCCGCCCCACACCCAATGGGCAACCGGCGCATAGACCACCAGCCCCCACAATCCGCAGAAGCACACCACCCAGGTGAACCGCGCACGGTCAACCCATGCGCCGACCATCAGCGCCGGGGTGATCGCGGCGAAACACAGCTGGAACAGGGCGAAGGTGCTCTCCGGAATCGCGGTTCCCTGGCGCAGATTGGCCAGATCGATCAGCATCCAGGCATTGCCACCGCCGATCCAGCCATTGCCGCCCTCGCCAAAGGCCATGGTATAGCCTGCGACAATCCACAGCAGCGAAGCGACCGCCGCCACCGCGCCGCATTGCAGTGCGACCGAAAGGACGTTCCTCGCCCTGACCAGCCCGCCGTAGAACAGGCTGAGCCCCGGCAGGCACATCAGCAGCACCAGGGCTGAGGAGGCGAGAATCCAGGCGGTATCGCCGCTGTCATTCACGGCGATAAGGGGATCGATCGGGGGAGATGCCTGGCCCATGGCCGCTGCCGGAATGACGCCAAGCGCCAGCGCCGCAATTATTTTGCGGATCATTCTATTTCCTCCCCCTGCGCCCGTTTCGGGCCTGTCTCCGAAAATTCGTCTAGGACGGAAAATATCTGCCGGACAAGGCGCCAGAGCAATAAACTTGCGGAAGCGCGCGCGCCATCCGCCGAAATGCGATCAATCGCGTCCGATGGTGACCCGATCCGGCGGCGAATGGCCGTCTGCCCAGCTTTGGATATTGGCGATGATCTTTTCGCCCGCTGCGGTGCGTCCTTCCAGCGTTGCGCTGCCCAGATGGGGCAGGGCGACCACGCCCGGAAGCGCGAGCAGCCGGGGATCGATGGCGGGTTCGCCCAGGAAGACATCCAGACCTGCGCCGCCCAGATGGCCGCTTTCGAGCGCGGCAATCAGTGCCTCCTCATCGATCAACTCGCCGCGCCCGCTGTTGATCACGAAGGCCCCCGGCTTCATCGAGGCGATCCTGCCGGCGTCCAGAATGCCGCGGGTCTTCTCGGTCACCGGGCAATTGAGCGAAAGATAATCAGACCGGGGGATCAGCGCATCGAGATCAGGCTCGAATTCGGCGCCCAGGATAGTCTCAAGCGCGAAGGGCAACCGGCGGCGATTGTTGTAGACAATATGCATGCCGAAGGCGCGCGCGCGGTGCGCCAGTGCCTGGCCGATCCGGCCCATGCCGACAATCGCCAGCACCTTGCCGCGCAGCGTGCGCCCGAGCATGTCAGTAGGCGTCCATCCGCTCCATTCGCCCGCCGCGACCATGCGGATGCCTTCGCCAAGCCGGCGCGAGGCATTGAGGATCAGCGCCATGGTGATATCGGCCGTGTCTTCGGTGAAGACGCCGGGGGTATTGGTCACCATGATCCTGCGCGCATGGCAGGCGGCCAGATCGAGATGGTCGACCCCGGCACCGAAATTGGCGATCAGTTTCATGCGCTGGCCCGCGGCTTCGATCATCTGTGCGTCGATCTTGTCGGTCACGCAGGGCACCAGCACATCGCATTCCTGCATCGCTGCAATCAGCTCGTCGCGGGTCAGCTGCCGGTCTTCGGGGTTGAATCGTGCTTCGAACAGTTCCGCCATGCGCGGTTCCACCCCGGGCAGCTGGCGGGTGACGATAACCCGCGGCTTGCCGTCAATCCGCCGGGCGGAACTGGGCAGCGATGCGGGGACTGGGCTGGGTTGGGTCATGGCCAAGCGCGCTATGCCCCCGCCCGTTTCCGGTCAAGCGCCCCTTTGCGGTCAAGCGCCGCTTTGCCCGCTTGTCTGCGGATGGCACGGCGCGGTATGGGGCGGCATGCGCATTCTCGCCAAACTTGTTGCACTTGCCGCCCTTTCGCTAATCGCGAACCCGGCACAGGCGCAGCAACGCGATGCGCCCTATTGGGCCTCGCTGCGCGCGGATGAGGTCAATATGCGGGTGGGCCCGAGCGAGGATTACCGGATTTCCTGGGTCTACCGCCGTGCCCGGCTGCCGATCAAGGTGGTGCGGATCAAGGAAGGCTGGCGGCTCGTGCGCGATCCGGATGGCGCGCAGGGCTGGGTCGTGGCGCGGCTGCTCAATCCCGAGCGCACGGCGCTGATCGTGGGCAAGGGCGTGGCAGAGATTCGCGATGAGCCCGCGCAGACCGGAAAACTGCTGTGGAATGCCGAACCGGGTGTGGTCGGCAAGCTGGGCGATTGCGCATCGGGCTGGTGCGAATTCAATGCCGGCGGACGCAAGGGCTGGGTCCGCCAGTCACGCCTGTGGGGCGCCGGCGAACCCTGATCCCTTGCGCGCATGCCCGGATCGACCGGGCCGGGCTCAGCTCAGCTTGCGGATCTTGACCGGATCGCCCTCATCGGGGGTTGCAGTAGCGATACCATCCGCCTCGGCCTTCCCGATTGTAAAGCAGCTCGGCTTGGCGCCTTCGGTTTCCGGGGTAAAGCAGGTCTTGCCATCGGTGATTGCCCAGCTGCCCCATTCGGTCACCTCGCCGCGCACCAAATCGGTATAGCTGTGGTCTGCGGCGATCGATGACAGAAGCTTCGTGCCGTCTTTCATGGTGACTTCATAAGTCCCCGGCATCGCCTCTTCAGGCGTCTTTGCGGCTTGCTCACTAGCAGGCGCTTCGCTCGGTTCAGAACCAGAGCATGCGGCCAAAGTCATGACCGCGCATAGCAATGCTATCTTTTTCATTATTGCCTCCCCCTTTTTTAAAGAGGGAGGCAAGCTAACACAAAATATGCACAGCGGTTTGGATAATTCTATTTTATCCCCGTGCGCGGCTTTCAGATCAGTTCGATCGCCAATGCGGTGCCTTCTCCGCCGCCGATGCACAGGCTGGCGACGCCGCGCTTTTTACCCTGCTGCTTGAGCGCATTGATCAGGGTGACGAGGATCCGGGTGCCGCTGGCGCCGATCGGATGGCCCAGCGCGGTGGCGCCGCCGTTCACGTTGATCTTGTCATGCGGAATGCCAAGGTCGTGCATCGCGAACATCGCGACGCAGGCGAAGGCTTCGTTGACTTCGAACAGGTCGACATCGCCAACCGACCAGCCGGCCTTGTCGAGCGCCTTCTGGATCGCGCCAACCGGGGCGGTGGTGAACAGCTTGGGCTCATGCGCATGGGCCGCCATGGCGACGATCCTGGCGACGGGCGTGAGCCCCTTGGCCTTGGCGACGCTGGCGCGGGTGAGGACAACCGCAGCTGCGCCGTCGGAAATCGAGCTGGAGGTCGCGGCGGTGATCGTGCCGTCCTTGGCGAAGGCCGCGCGCAGTTCGGGGATCTTTTCGGGGCGGCCCTTGCCGGGCTGCTCGTCGATCGCGACCACGGTGTCGCCCCGGCGCGAGGTGATCGTTACCGGCACCACTTCATCGGCAAAGGCCCCGCTTTCGATCGCGGCATTGGCGCGGCGCAGCGATTCGATCGAATAGCTGTCCATCGCCTCGCGGGTGAGCTGATAGTCATTGGCGGTGTCCTGCGCGAAGGAGCCCATCGCCGCGCCTGCCTCATAGGCATCTTCGAGCCCGTCGAGGAACATATGGTCATAGGCGGTATCATGGCCGAGCCGCGCGCCCGAGCGATGCTTCTTGAGCAGATAGGGCGCATTGGTCATGCTCTCCATGCCGCCGGCGACGATCACGTCCACCGAACCGGAGGCAAGCGCTTCGGCGCCCATGATCACCGTCTGCATGCCCGAACCGCAAACCTTGTTGACGGTGGTCGCCTGGACCGATTTGGGCAGACCGGCCTTCAGCGCTGCCTGGCGGGCGGGTGCCTGGCCAAGGCCGGCGGGCAGCACGCAGCCCATATAGATCCGCTCGATATCCTCGCCCGCTACCCCGGCGCGCTCGACCGCAGCCTTGACCGCAGTCGCGCCCAGATCGGTCGCGGCGGCGTCGGAGAGCGCGCCTTGCATCCCGCCCATCGGGGTGCGCGCATAGGACAGGATGACAATCGGATCGTTGGCGGAGAACTCGGACATGGCGGAGATGCTGCCTTTCGCACAGATGAGGTGATGGGGGGCATGTAGGGGCGCGGTGCCCCAGAATCAATTCATCATCAGGCGCGCGCGCTGCTTGCCGCCGTGCAGGCGCGAGTGCTGCATTGCGGCATGCAGCCCGTGCCCGAAGGCTGGCGGCAGCCGGCGTGATCGGATTATTGTTTAGGGAAGGAATGTCAAAAGAGGCTGATTCACGCCCTTTCCGGCCTTGCAGTCAGCTTGGCCAGCGCCTAGAGGCGGGCCTGTTCTTCCCTCTGTCGCAAACCGGGATTCGTCCGTGGTCGATCTGTCCGAATATCTTCCGATCCTGATCTTTCTCGCGATCGCGCTCGGTCTGTCTACCGCATTCGTGTTCCTCCCGATGGGGGTCGCACGGCTCACCGGGGCGCATAATCCCGATGCCGAGAAGCTGAGCGAATATGAATGCGGCTTTCCCGCCTTCGAAGATCCGCGCAGCCAGTTCGACGTGCGGTTCTATCTGGTCGCGATTCTGTTCATCATCTTCGATCTCGAAGCGGCGTTCCTGTTTCCCTGGGCGGTCAGCCTCGATGTCACCGGCTGGCCGGGCTGGATCACCATGATGATGTTCCTGGGCGAGCTGGTGATCGGCTATGCCTATGCATGGAAGAAGGGAGCTCTCGAATGGGAGTGATCGAACCGGCACCGGCGGGCGCGGTTACGCCGCCCGACCAGTCATTCTTCCTCGATCTCAATGCCCAGGTCGCGGACAAGGGCTTCCTCGTCACCTCGACCGAGGAGCTGTTCCAATGGGCGCGCACCGGCAGCCTGTGGTGGATGACCTTCGGGCTCGCCTGCTGCGCGGTCGAGATGATCCATGTCAACATGCCGCGCTATGACATGGAACGTTTCGGCGCGGCCCCGCGCGCATCCCCGCGTCAGAGCGACGTGATGATCGTGGCTGGCACGCTGTGCAACAAGATGGCCCCGGCGCTGCGCAAGGTCTATGATCAGATGTCGGACCCGAAATACGTCATCTCGATGGGCAGCTGCGCCAATGGCGGCGGCTATTACCACTACAGCTATTCCGTGGTGCGCGGCTGTGACCGGATCGTGCCGGTGGACATCTATGTTCCCGGCTGCCCGCCGACTGCCGAGGCGCTGCTTTATGGCGTGATGCAATTGCAGCGCAAGATCCGCCGCGTGGGCACGATCGAACGGTGAGGGGCTCGCGTTAAGATGGCAACAGTCCTGCATTCCGCGCCGAAGATCAGCCAGATCGACGGTATAGCCGAAAAGCTCGGCGCTGCGCTTGGCGCCATGCTGATCCACGCCAAGGAGGAGCATGGCGAGATCGTGCTTTCGGTCCAGCGCGAGCGGATCGAGGATGCGCTGCGTCTGCTGCGCGATGAGCATGAATATCAGCAGCTGATGGAAATCGCCGGGGCCGACTATCCCCAGCGCGAAGAGCGCTTCGAAGTCGTTTATATGTTGCTCTCGCTGACCAGAAATCACCGGATCATGGTCAAATGCCGTGCGGCGGAGAGCACGCCGGTGCCGACTGTCACCACCCTGTGGCCCAATGCCGGCTGGCTCGAGCGTGAAGTGTTCGACATGTATGGCGTGCTGTTTGACGGTAATACCGATCTGCGCCGGATCCTGACCGATTACGGCTTTGAAGGTCATCCCTTCCGCAAGGATTTCCCGCTCACCGGCTATCAGGAGCTGCGCTATTCCGAAGAGGAGAAGCGCGTGGTCTATGAACCGGTCGAGCTGGCCCAGGATCTGCGGCAGTTCGATTTCATGAGCCCGTGGGAAGGCGCGCAATACGTGCTGCCGGGCGACGAAAAGGCCGCCGAAGTGCCCGCGCCGCCGCCCGTCGCTCAGCCCAAGACGACCAAAAAGCCGGCTGACACCGGGGCGGGCAAGAAGACCGACAAGGCTGCGGCCAAGAAGGTTTCTCCGCCATCGCCCGCCAAGAAGCGGACCACGAAAAAGGCAGCTGGCGCACCCAAGGGCGCCGCGCCCAAGACGGGAGGCACCAAGAAATGAGCGGCCTCACACTCGAAGCCTCGCCCACCACCGGCGACGAGACGATCACCAATTACACGATCAATTTCGGCCCCCAGCATCCGGCAGCGCATGGCGTTTTGCGCATGGTGATGGAGCTGGACGGCGAGATCATCGAACGGATCGATTGCCATGTCGGCCTGCTCCACCGCGGGACCGAAAAGCTGATCGAGCATAAGACCTATCTCCAGGCTTTGCCCTATTTCGACCGGCTCGATTATTGCAGCCCGCTGGCGATGGAGCACAGCTATGTGCTGGCGATCGAGAAGCTGCTCAATCTCGAGGTGCCGCTGCGCGCGCAATATCTGCGGGTGCTGTTCGCCGAGCTGACCCGGATCTGCAACCACATGCTCAACATGGGGTCGCATGTGATGGATGTCGGCGCGATGACGCCGAATCTGTGGCTGTTCGAAATCCGCGAGGATTGCCTCAATTTCTTCGAGCGCGCCGCCGGTGCGCGGATGCATATGGCCTGGTTCCGCCCCGGCGGGGTGCATCAGGACGTGCCGCTCAAGCTCTTGACCGATATCGCCGACTGGCTCGACACCCGCCTGCCGCGCCTGTTCGAAGATGCGATGAGCCTGGTGGTGGACAATCGCATCTTCAAGCAGCGCAATGTCGATATCGCGGTGGTTTCCAAGGAAGACGCGGTCGCCTGGGGCTTTTCCGGCCCGATGATCCGCGCGGCGGGCATCCCATGGGATCTGCGCAAGAGCCAGCCTTACGATGTTTATGACCGGATGGAATTCGAAATTCCGGTGGGCACCAATTCGGATTGCTATGATCGGTTCATGGTCCGGGTGGAGGAAGTGCGCCAATCCGCCAGGATCATGAAGCAGTGCCTTGCTGAAATGCCCGAAGGGCCGATTGCCAGCGATGATCGCAAGGTCTCGCCCCCCAAGCGCGGCGAGATGAAGCAATCGATGGAAGCGCTGATCCACCACTTCAAGCTCTATACCGAGGGCTTCCATGTCCCGGCGGGCGAGGTTTACGTCGCGACCGAAAGCCCCAAGGGCGAATTTGGCGTCTATCTGGTGAGCGATGGCAGCAACAAGCCCTATCGCTGCAAGATCCGCCCGACTGCCTTCAGCCATCTTCAGGCGATGGATTTCATGTGCAAGGGCCACATGCTGCCCGATGCGACCGCCATTCTGGGCGCGATCGACGTGGTGTTCGGGGAGTGTGACCGGTGAGCAATCTGGCAATCGCCGAAGCGATGATCGCCGCCTACAATGCGCAGGATGTGGACACCTACGTCTCCTTTATGACCGATGAAGCCTGCGAGGCGAATTATCGCGGCGCCGTGGTTCGTGAAGGCAAGGAAGGCGTGCGCAGCGGCCTTGCTACCGCTTTCGCGCGTTGGCCGCACAATCGGGCTGATATCGTTTCGCGCGAGGTGACGGACAATTACGTTGCGCTGCGCGAACACGTAACGCGCGGCCCGGCAACTGATCAATCCGATCTGGTAGAGCCCTTTGATGTCATCGCAATCTACAGCTTCGAGGGCGACAAATGCTCTCGCGTGGAGTTCGTCCGCTAATGGCTGACCGTCATCTCGCCCCCGACACGCCTGAGCTGCGCGCGCGCTGGGGCACATTCGCCTGGTCGAAAGACAATGCCGCCAAGGCCAAGGAGATCGTCGCGCGCTATCCTGCCGGGCGTCAGCGCAGCGCGGTGATGCCGCTGCTCGATCTGGCCCAGCGGCAGGTCGGGGCGGAAACCGATACCCAGGGCTGGCTGCCGATCCCGGTGATGGAATATGTCGCGGCCTATCTCGACATGCCGGTGATCCGGGTGGTCGAGGTCGCCAGCTTCTATTTCATGTATAACCTCGTCCCGGTGGGCAAATTCCACGTGCAGGTCTGCGGCACCACGCCGTGCATGCTGCGCGGCTCGGACGATCTCATGGCCGCCTGCAAGAAGCGCGGCATGGCCAAGGGGCATACCACGGCGGACGGTTTGTGGACCCTCACTGAAGTCGAATGCATGGGCAATTGCTCCAGCGCGCCGATGGTCCAGATCAATGATGACAATTACGAGGATCTGACCGCCGAGAGCCTCGATGCGGTGCTCGATGCGCTGGCCGCGGGCAAGCAGCCCAAGCCGGGCACCCAGATCAAGGGCCGCCACACGGTCGAACCGGCAGGCGCGCTCAGCTCGCTCAAGAAGATGGTCAAGGCCAATCACGATTACCGGGGTGAATGGTGATGGAACAGTTCATCCCCATTGCGATTGCGCTGGTTTGCGCGGTGATCGCGTGGAAAGTCTTCAAAGGCATGGTCAAGATTGCATCGATCGTGGTGTTGTTTGCGGTGGCCGGCGCGCTTTACTGGCAGGGGGTGATCTGATGAGCCTCCAGGATAAAGACCGGATTTTCACCAATCTCTATGGCTTTCAGGATTGGGGCCTGAAGGCGGCGCAGGCGCGCGGCGACTGGGATAATACCAAGGCGATCCTCAGCCGCGGGCATGACGGGATCATTGACGAGATCAAGGCCTCTGGCCTGCGCGGACGGGGCGGGGCGGGCTTCCCCACCGGCATGAAGTGGAGCTTCATGCCCAAGGAAGCGCCGAAGGATCAGGCCGGCAATCCGCGCCCGAGCTTCCTGGTGATCAATGCTGACGAATCCGAGCCAGGCAGCTGCAAGGACCGCGAGATCATTCGCCATGATCCGCACAAGCTGATCGAAGGTGCGCTGGTCGCGGGCTTCGCGATGCGCGCGCGGGCGGCCTATATCTATATTCGCGGCGAATATATCCGCGAGGCCGAAGTGCTGTTTGCCGCAGTTCAGGAAGCCTATGACGCCGGGCTGATCGGAAAGAATGCCTGCGGATCGGGCTATGATTTCGATGTCTTCGTCCATCGCGGCGCTGGCGCCTATATCTGCGGCGAAGAGACCGCGATGCTCGAAAGCCTTGAAGGCAAGAAGGGCCAGCCGCGCCTCAAGCCGCCATTCCCGGCCGGCGCGGGGCTCTATGGCTGCCCGACCACGGTCAACAATGTCGAAAGCATTGCGGTGGCCCCCACGATCATGCGCCGCAGCGCTGCGTGGTTCGCCAGCTTCGGGCGCGAGAACAACAAGGGCACCAAGCTGTTCCAGATCAGCGGCCATGTTGAACGGCCCTGCGTGGTTGAGGAAGCGATGAGCATTCCCTTCCGCGAGCTGATCGAGAAGCATTGCGGCGGGATTACCGGCGGGTGGGACAATCTGCTCGCAGTGATCCCCGGTGGTTCCTCCGTCCCGCTGGTCCCGGCCAAGATGATGATGGACGTGCCGATGGATTTTGACGGCTGCAAGGAAGTCGGCTCCGGCCTCGGCACCGCTGCGCTGATCGTGATGGACAAATCGACCGATATCGTGCGCGCCATCAGCCGGTTGTCGCATTTCTACATGCATGAAAGCTGCGGCCAGTGCACCCCCTGCCGCGAAGGCACCGGCTGGATGTATCGCGTGATGGAGCGGCTGCGCACCGGCGATGCCGAGATCGAAGAAATCGACATGCTCCAGCAGGTGACCAAGCAGGTCGAAGGCCACACCATCTGCGCGCTGGGCGATGCGGCGGCCTGGCCGATCCAGGGCCTGATCAAGCATTTCCGCCCTGAGCTGGAACAGCGCATCAAGAAGCGCGCCAAGGCGCTGGAGAAGGCCAATGCCTAAGCTCACCGTTGACGGGATCGAAGTCGAAGTCCCCGCCGGGGCGACCATTCTCCAGGCCTGCGAAGCTGCGGGCAAGGAAATTCCGCGCTTCTGCTATCATGAGCGGCTCAGCATTGCCGGCAATTGCCGCATGTGCCTGGTCGAGGTGAAGCCCGGGCCGCCCAAGCCGCAGGCCAGCTGCGCGCTGCCGGCGGGCGAGGGGCAGGAAATCCGCACCGACAGCGAAATGGTCCGCAAGGCGCGCGAAGGGGTGATGGAGTTTCTCCTGATCAACCATCCGCTCGACTGCCCGATTTGCGATCAGGGCGGCGAATGCGATTTGCAGGACCAGTCGGTCGCCTATGGCCGGGGCGCCTCGCGCTATGACGAGAACAAGCGCGCGGTGACCGAGAAATATATGGGTCCGCTGATCAAGACGGTGATGACCCGCTGCATCCATTGCACCCGCTGTGTGCGTTTCTCCGAAGAGATCGCCGGGGTGGACGAAATCGGTGCGCTGTATCCGCGGCGAGAATATGCAGATCACCACCTATCTCGAAGATGCGGCCAAGCATGAGCTTTCGGCCAATGTGATCGATCTGTGCCCGGTCGGCGCGCTCACCAGCCGGCCCTATGCGTTCGAAGCGCGGCCGTGGGAATTGAAGAAGACGCTCTCGATCGACGTGTCTGACGCGGTTGGCGCCAATATCCGGATCGACAGCCGCGGCCGCGAAGTGCTGCGCGCGCTCCCGCGGATCAATGACGACGTCAATGAAGAATGGATTTCAGCGACAAGGCGCGCTATCAGGTTGATGGCCTGACCCGCCGCAGGCTCGATGCGGTGTGGATTCGCCGCAAGGGCAAGCTCGAGAAGGCCGATTGGAATGATGCCTTCGCCGCGATCGCCAAGGTCAAGCCGGGCAAGGATGTCGCGGCAGTCGCCGGCGACCTGCTCGATTGCGAGACGATGTTTGCGGCCAAGGCGCTGCTGGGCGCATTGGGTTCGAAGCTGATCGAAAGCCGCCAGACCGGCATGGCTTACGATGTGTCGAACCTCGCGGCGGTCAATTTCAATTCGACCTTCGCCGGGATCGAAACCGCCGATGCGGTGCTGGTGATCGGCAGCCATATCCGCTGGGAAGCGCCGCTGCTCAATGTCCGCCTGCGCAAGGCGGCCAAGCAGGGCGCGAAGATTTTCGTGGTCGGGCCGGAATGGGAAACGACCTTCCCGGCGACCTTCCTGGGCGATGATGTTGCCGTGCTCGCCAAGCTGCCCAAGGCTGTGGGCGATGCGATGGCCAAGGCAGAGCGGCCTGCGATCATTCTCGGCGGTGGCGGGCTGGTGGCCGGGGCGCATGATGCCGCGCTGGCGCTCGCCACCAAGTGGAAGATCGTCAAAGACGGTTGGAACGGCTTCAACGTTCTCCATTTCTCTGCAGCGCGGATGGGCGCGCTGATGCTCGGCTTCGCGCAAAAGGGCGGGATCAAGGATCTGGTCAAGGCCAAGCCGAAGCTGCTGCTCGCGCTCGGTGCCGATGAGGTCGATTTCAGTGCCTTTGAGGGCGCGTTGAAGGTCTATATCGGCCATCATGGCGACAAGGGCGCTCATGCTGCGGATATCGTGCTTCCGGCGGCAGCCTATACCGAAAAATCAGGGACTTACGTTAACAGCGAAGGCCGGGTGCAATTCGCCGACAAGGCGGTCTTCGCCCCCGGCGATGCGCGCGAGGACTGGACGATCCTGCGCGCCCTGGCCGATGCGCTGGGCGTCACAGTCGGGTTTGACAGCTTCGCCCAATTGCAGGCCGCGATGATCGCCCAGGTGCCCGCGCTGGGCGCAGAAGGGCTCGCCGATTATGGCGATAAATTGCCCAAGGGTGAGCTCAAGGCAGCGGGCAGGATTGCCTATCCGATCAAGGATTTCTACCTCACCAACCCGATTGCCCGCGCCAGCATGGTGATGCAGCGCTGCTCGGCCGAACTGCTCCACGGCGAAGATCTGGCGGAGGCGGCAGAATGACCCTTTCCAGCCTCGTCATTCCCGCGAAGGGGAGCGCGCAATGACCTCCTTCTTCCAATCGCTCGGCATGCCGTTCGAATGGGCGTGGTTCGTCTCGACGATCTGCGGCATTCTGCTGATCGCCCTGCCGCTGATGCTGGCGGTGGCGATGATCATCTATGTCGATCGCAAGATCTGGGCGGCGATGGCCTTGCGCAAGGGCCCCAATGTGGTCGGCCCCTTCGGCCTGCTGCAGAGCTTTGCCGACGGGCTCAAGGTATTCCTGCAGGAAACGATCATCCCTTCGGCGTCGAACAAGGGATTGTTCCTGATCGCGCCGATCATCACCTTCACCGTCGCACTGATGGCCTGGGCGGTGATCCCGTTCAATTCGGGCGCGGTGCTGGCGGACATCAACGTTGGCCTGCTCTACATCCTCGCGATCAGTTCGCTGGGGGTCTACGGGGTCGTGATCTCGGGCTGGGCGTCCAACTCGAAATACCCGTTTTTCAGCGCGATGCGCGCCGCTGCACAGATGATCAGCTATGAAGTTTCAATCGGCTTCATCCTGATCTGCGTGGTGCTGTGGGCGGGCAGCTTCAACCTCAATGCGATTGTCGAGGCGCAGCGCGATCATGTGTGGCTGATCAATGGCTTCGTGGTGAACCCGCTGCTGTTCCCGATGTGGGTGGTGTTCCTGATCTCCTCGCTCGCCGAAACCGCGCGCGCGCCGTTCGACCTGACCGAGGCCGAAAGCGAACTCGTGGCCGGCTATCAGACCGAATATTCCAGCATGAGCTTCGCGCTGTTCTGGCTTGGCGAATATGCGAATGTGCTGCTGATGTGCGCGCTCAATGCGGTGCTGTTCTTCGGCGGCTGGCTGCCGCCGGTCGACTGGGCACCGCTTTACCTCATCCCCGGCTGGCTGTGGCTGTTCGCCAAGATATTCTTTTTCTTCTTCATCTTCAGCTGGGTGAAGGCCACCGTGCCGCGCTATCGCTATGACCAGTTGATGCGTCTCGGCTGGAAGATCTTCCTGCCGCTGAGCCTGCTGTTCGTGGTGCTGATCAGCGGCTGGCTGATGCTGACGAGGTATGCTGTATGACCGTCGCCCACCTCATCAAATCGTTCACCTTGTGGGAGTTTGTGAAGGCGCATGCCCTCACGCTGAAATATTTCTTCAAGACCAAGGCGACGATCAACTATCCGTTCGAGAAGAACCCGCTCAGCCCGCGCTTCCGCGGCGAGCATGCGCTGCGCCGCTATGCCAATGGCGAGGAGCGCTGCATCGCGTGCAAGCTGTGCGAGGCGGTGTGCCCGGCCCAGGCGATCACGATCGAGAGCGAGCCGCGCGATGACGGCAGCCGCCGCACCACTCGGTATGATATCGACATGACCAAATGCATCTATTGCGGCTTCTGCCAGGAGGCATGCCCGGTGGATGCGATCGTCGAAGGGCCGAACTTCGAATATGCGACCGAAACGCGCGAAGAACTGCTGTATGACAAGGCGAAACTTCTGGGCAACGGGGACAAGTGGGAGCGGGCGATTGCCGCGAACCTTGAAGCCGATGCGCCCTATCGTTAGGGGCCGCGCGACCAGATGATCCATATCCTCGCCTTTTACCTGTTCGCCGGTCTCACCATCGCCAGCGCGGTGTTCGTGATCCTGTCGCGCAACCCGGTGCATTCAGTGCTGTGGCTGATCCTGGCCTTCTTCAATGCGGCGGGGCTGATGGTGCTGGTTGGCGCCGAGTTCATCGCGATGCTGCTGGTGATCGTCTATGTCGGCGCGGTCGCGGTGCTGTTCCTGTTCGTGGTGATGATGCTCGACATCGATTTCGCCGAATTGCGCGCCGGCTTCGTGAAGAATTTCCCGCTGGGCATTGCCGTGGCGCTGGTGCTGGCGGCCGAACTGGTGCTGGGCATGAGCCTGCTCCACGCCGGCGCGCTGACCCTGGGCTCGCCAGACGGAACGTCGGCGCCGCTGATGGACAAGAGCAATATCGAGAATATCGGCGCGCTGCTTTACGGCAAATATCTGTTCCTGTTCGAAACTTCGGGCGTGATCCTGCTGGTCGCGATGATCGGCGCAATTGTGCTGACCCATCGTGAGCGCAAGGATACCCGCCCGCAGAACATCTCCAAGCAGATCCGCCGCCGCCCGGGTGATGCGACTGTGAATGTGAAGCCGGAAAGCGGCAAAGGAGTGCAGCTGTGAACGGCCCAGGCTCCATCGGAATCGAACATTATGTCGTGGTCAGCTCGATCCTGTTCGTGCTCGGCGTGCTCGGCATCTTCCTCAATCGCAAGAATGTGATCGTCATCTTGATGTCGATCGAGCTGATCCTGCTGGCGGTGAATATCAATTTCGTCGCCTTCAGCGCCTTCCTTGGCGATCTGACGGGCCAGATCTTCGCCATGTTCGTGCTCACCGTGGCTGCGGGCGAAGCGGCGATCGGGCTGGCGATCCTGGTGATCTATTTCCGCGGACGCGGCACGATTGCGGTTGACGACGTCAACCGGATGAAGGGGTAAGCACTTGTCCTCCATCCTGTTCATCGTATTTCTGCCTTTGCTCGCGGCGATAGTCGGCGGGCTGGGCAATCGCGGGCTCGGCAATATGCCGGTCAAGCTGCTGACGACCGGCGCCTTGTTCATTTCCTGCGGGCTGTCATGGCCGATCTTCATCGCCCATCTCGCAGGCGACGTCCCGGCCAGCGTGGTTCCGGTACTGCAATGGGTCCATTCGGGCAATCTCAGCTTCGACTGGGCGCTGCGGGTCGACACGCTGACCGCGATCATGCTGGTGGTGATCACCACCGTATCCGCGCTCGTCCATCTCTATAGCTGGGGCTATATGGACGAAGACCCGGATCAGCCGCGCTTCTTCGCCTATCTCAGCCTGTTCACCTTCGCGATGCTGATGCTGGTGACGGCGGACAATCTGGTGCAGATGTTCTTTGGCTGGGAAGGGGTCGGCCTGGCCTCCTATCTGCTGATCGGCTTCTGGTTCAAGAAGCCCAGCGCCAGCGCCGCTGCGATCAAGGCCTTTGTGGTCAACCGCGTGGGCGATCTTGGCTTCATGCTGGGCATTTTCGGGACCTATCTGGTGTTCCAGACCGTCTCGATCCCCGAAATCCTTGCTGCCGCACCGGCAATGAAGGGCGCCTCGACCATCGGTTTCCTTGGCTATCGCTTCGATACGATGACGATCCTGTGCCTGCTGCTGTTCATCGGCGCGATGGGCAAATCGGCGCAATTGGGGCTCCACACCTGGCTGCCCGATGCGATGGAAGGCCCGACCCCGGTTTCGGCGCTGATCCACGCCGCCACCATGGTCACCGCGGGCGTGTTCATGGTCTGCCGGCTCTCGCCAATGTTCGAGGCCGCGCCGGTCGCGCTGACCTTCGTCACCTTCATCGGGGCTGCGACCTGCTTCTTCGCCGCGACGGTGGGCACCACCCAATGGGATATCAAGCGGGTGATCGCCTATTCGACCTGCAGCCAGCTGGGCTATATGTTCTTCGCCGCCGGCGTTGGTGCCTATGGCGCGGCGATGTTCCACCTGTTCACCCACGCCTTCTTCAAGGCACTGCTGTTCCTCGGCGCGGGCAGCGTGATCCACGCGATGCATCACGAACAGGATATGCGCTATTACGGCGGGCTGCGGAAACAGATCCCGCTGACCTTCTATGCCATGCTTGCCGGAACGCTGGCGATCACCGGCGTCGGGATCCTCGACATATTCGGCTTTGCCGGCTTCTATTCGAAGGATTCGATTCTCGAGGCTGCCTATGCGAGCGGGACCGAAATGGGCCACACCGCTTTCTGGCTCGGCACATTCGCGGCACTGCTGACCAGCTTCTACAGCTGGCGGCTGCTGTTCCTCACCTTCTGGGGCAAGCCGCGCTGGATCGAGAGCGAGCATATCCAGCATTCGGTCCACAAGACCCCGGCCCAGGCAGGCGAGGACACCACCGGCGGCTATCACCCGCATGAGAGCCCCTGGACCATGCTGGTTCCGCTGGGCGTGCTTTCGCTCGGCGCGATCTTCTCCGGCTTCCTGTTCAGCCCGAGCTTCATCAATTCGGAAAGCTTCTGGAACGGCGCGATCGCCTATAACGAGCATCTGATCCACGCGATGCACGGCGTGCCGCTGTGGGTGAAGCTGGCGGCCACGGTGGTGATGCTGACCGGCTTCGCGATCGCCTGGCTGGCCTATATCAGGGACACCTCGATCCCGGCGAAATTCGTCGAGCAGTTCCGGCTGCTCCACGCCTTTCTGTTCAATAAATGGTATTTCGACGAGCTCTATAATGTCATCTTCGTGAAGCCGGCCTTCTGGCTCGGCCGCCAGCTGTGGCAGCGCGGCGATGTCGGGATCATCGACCGGTTCGGCCCCAATGGCGCGGCCTGGGTGGTCGTGAAGGGCGCGGCGGTCGCCAAGAAGGTCCAGTCGGGATATCTCTACAGCTATGCATTGATCATGCTGCTGGGGCTTGTCGGGGCGATTAGCTGGATGATGGTGCACTGATGGGGGGCTTTCCAATCCTTTCTGTGATGCTTGCCGTGCCGCTCGTCGGCGCGATAGCCTGCCTTTTTGCGGATGCCAGGCAAGCGCGGATGATCGCGCTGGCGGCAACGCTGATCGATCTCGCGCTCGGCATTGTGCTGTGGCTCAATTACGATATCGGCGGGGCGCAGTGGCAGTTTACCGAACGCGCGCCGATCTTCGCGGGCTTCAATTATGCGCTGGGGATCGATGGCATTGCGCTGATGCTGATCGTGCTGTCGGTGTTCCTGATGCCGATCTGCATCGGGGCAAGCTGGGTCTCGATCACCAAGCGCGTCGGCGAATATATGGCCGCCTTCCTGTTCATGGAAACGCTGATGATCGGCGTATTTGCGGCGCAGGATCTGTACCTGTTCTATATCTTCTTCGAAGCAGGCCTGATCCCGATGTATCTGATCATCGGCATCTGGGGCGGCGATAACCGCATCTACGCGAGCTACAAATTCTTCCTCTACACGCTGCTTGGTTCGGTGCTGATGCTGATCGCGATGCTGTGGATGGTGAATGAGGCGGGGACGACCGACATCCCCACGCTGATGGGCTATGATTTCCCCGCGCGGGCGCAGACCTGGCTGTGGCTGGCCTTCTTCGCCAGCTTCGCGGTGAAAATGCCGATGTGGCCGGTCCATACCTGGCTGCCTGATGCGCATGTGCAGGCACCCACCGCCGGTTCTGTGATCCTGGCGGGCGTCTTGCTCAAGATGGGCGGCTATGGCTTCATCCGTTTCTCGCTGCCGATGTTCCCCGAAGCTTCCGCGCAATTCGCCTGGCTGATCTTCGGTCTGTCGATGGCAGCGGTGGTGATCACCAGCCTGATCGCGCTGGTGCAGCACGATATGAAGAAGCTGATCGCCTATTCCTCGGTCGCGCATATGGCGATCGTCACCATCGGTCTGTTCGCATTCAATCCGCAGGGACTTGAAGGAGCGGTGATCGTGATGCTCAGCCACGGGCTGGTTTCCGGCGCCTTGTTCCTCTGCGTCGGCGTGATTTACGACCGGCTGCATACGCGCGAAATTTCGACCGCTATGGCGGGCTGGCGATCAACATGCCCAAATATGCGCTGTTCTTCATGCTCTTCACCATGGCCAGCGTCGGGCTTCCGGGCACCAGCGGCTTTGTCGGCGAATTCCTCAGCCTGGCCGGGATTTACCAGCTGTCGAGCTGGGTGACGGCGGTCTGTGCGACCGGGATCATCCTGGGCGCGGCCTATATGCTCTATCTCTATCGCCGCGTGATATTCGGGGATCAGGTCAATGCCGATGCGGCGGCCATGCCCGATCTTTCGCTACGCGAATGGCTGATGCTTGGCCCGATCGCGGCGGCGGTGCTGTGGATGGGGGTCTATCCCGAAAGCTTCCTCGCCCCGATCCGCAAGGATGTCGCTGCACTCGATGCGCGGCTTGCCCGCGCAGCACCCGAAGGGGATGCGAAGCTTAAATTCGGTGCGAGCAAACCTGCCGAGGACCACTCGGCACATGTGGCAGGGGCCCATTGATGGATTACGCGGCTTCCCTCAGGCTGATCGCGCCCGAGATTCTGCTCTCGACAGCCGGCCTCGTGCTGCTGCTGGTCGCTGCATGGGCGGGCGACAAGGCCTCGCGCGCGATCAGCATCGCTGCTGCGGTGGTGCTCGGCGCCTGTTTCTTCCTGGTTGCGCCTTCGGTCTGCGCCGGGGCGAGCGGGCCTGACACGCTGGCTTTCGGCGGACAATTCGTGGCTGACGGCTTTGCCGGCTTCGCCAAGCTGATGATCTTCGCCGCTGCAGGCGCCACCTTGGTGATCGCGCCGTCCTTCTTCGAGCGGGTCAAGGCGATGCGCGCCGAATATCCGGTGCTGATCCTGTTTGCCGTGCTCGGCATGGGGATCATGGTTTCGGCGAAAGACCTGCTGACGCTCTATATCGGGCTCGAGCTCAACAGCCTCTCGGCCTATGTTCTGGCCGCCTTCCTGCGCACATGATGATCGCTCTTCCGAAGCCGGGCTCAAATATTTTGTGCTGGGCGCGCTGGCCAGCGGCATTCTGCTGTTCGGCATGAGCCTGACCTATGGCTTCACCGGGACCACCAGCTTCGAAGGCATCCGCGCGGCGCTGACCGGCGATATGTCGATGGGTGCTTTGTTCGGGGTGATCTTCGTACTCGCGGGCCTCGCCTTCAAGATCAGCGCGGTGCCGTTCCACATGTGGACGCCTGACGTTTATGAAGGCGCGCCTACGCCGGTCACCACCTTCTTCGCCTCCGCGCCCAAGGTCGCTGCGCTTGCCCTGACCATGCGGGTGACGCTTGAGGCCTTCGGCAATCAGGCGGAAGCCTGGCGCCAGATCGTGATCTTCGCCGCGCTGGCCTCGATCGTGATCGGCGCGCTGGGTGCGATCGGGCAGAGCAATATCAAGCGGCTGCTGGCCTATTCCTCGATCAACAATGTCGGCTTCATCCTTGATCGGCCTCGCCGCCGGAACCCCGGCGGGCGCTTCGGCGATGCTGGTCTATCTTGCGATCTATGTCGCGATGACAATCGGCGGGTTCGTTGCTGTCGCGATGCTGAAGGACGCAGGAGGCGCACCGGTGGAGGCAATTTCGGACATGGCCGGCCTTTCACGCACGCGCCCGGCGCTGGCCGTGTGCCTTGCCATGATCATGTTCAGCCTGGCCGGGATACCGCCGCTGTTCGGCTTCTGGGGCAAATTCGTGGTGTTCCAGGCCGCGGTTGCCGCCGGCTATGTGCCGCTCGCCGCGATCGGTATCGCAGCCAGCGTGATCGGTGCCTTTTACTACATCAAGGTCGTCAAGGTGATGTATTTTGACGAGCCTGCCGAAGTCGTGACAGGCGCGAGCGACTGGGCCCATTGGGCGCTGCTGGTGATTTCGGCGGTTGCCATATCCCCGCTCGGCTATATCCTTACGCCCAGGCTTGGCGAGTTGGCGGACAAAGCCGCTGCTGCCTTGTTCCTGGGTGTCTGAGGCTTGATAGAAACGCTACCAGAAACCGGTTCGACCAATGCTGACCTGGTGGCCCGCTTGCGGGCGGGACAGGCGGTTCCTGAAGGATTCTGGCTACTGGCCGATCGGCAGAGCGCCGGGCGTGGACGCCAGGGCCGGGTCTGGTCCGATGGCGCAGGCAATTTCATGGGCTCGACCGTCGTGCATCTGACGGGGCGGGAGCCGGCCGCGCCGACCTTGGCACTGGTGGCGGGGCTCGCGGCTTACGAAGCGGTCCTTCCCCTGTTGCTGCTGCCCGCACAGCTGGAGCTCAAATGGCCTAATGACATGCTGCTGGCCGGGGCCAAGCTTGTCGGAATCCTGCTTGAGCGGGTGGGTGACAGCGTGGTGGTGGGGATCGGGGTCAATCTTGCCAAATCGCCACTCTCGATGGGCGACAAGTCTGTCTCGCTCGGCCAGTTCGGCCCGGCGCCAGACCGCGATCTGTTTGCCGCCGATCTTGCGACGGCATTTGAGCAGGAAGTGGCCCGCTGGCGCAGCTTCGGGCTCGATCAGCTGCTGGCGCGCTGGACGGCCGCTGCGCATCCACCCGGTACCCGGCTCAATGTGCGCATCAAGGATGATGAGCGGATCGAGGGAAGTTTCGAAGGCCTGGCGCCTGATGGAGCTTTGCGGCTGTGCCTGGATGACGGGCAGATCATCACGATTTACGCGGGCGATGTCTCGCTCATGGGAGGGCAGGGCTGATGTTGCTAGCGGCCGATGTCGGGAACACCAATGTCGTTTTCGCGCTGTTCGACGGGCGGGAGATCAAGGCGCGCTGGCGTATCGCCACCGATCCGCGCCGCACTGCTGACGAATATGCCGTCTGGCTGATGCAGCTGATGCAGATCGAAGGCTTTGCGCGGGCCGACGTCAGCGGGATGATCGTTGCCACCGTGGTCCCGCGCGCACTCCACAATCTCGATGTGCTGGGGCGCAAATATTTCGGGGTCGAGCCGCTCATTGCCGGGGAGGGCAAGGCCGCCTGGGGGATTGCGATCGATGTCGATGAACCCGGATCGCTTGGTGCAGACCGTGCGGTCAATGCGATCGCCGCCCATGCCCGCTATCCGGGCGACCTGATTGTGGTCGATTTCGGCACTGCAACGACATTTGACGTTGTTGATTTCAGTGGAGCCTATAAGGGCGGTATCATTGCCCCGGGGCTGAACCTCTCGCTCGACGCATTGGTCGGGAATACCGCCAAAGCTGCCGCGCATCGCGATCGAAGCGCCCGCGACTGCCAGCGTGATCGGCCGCAACACCGAAGACCAGATGCTGATCGGAATCTTCTGGGGCTATGTGGCCATGATGGAAGGATTGATTGTGAAATTGCGTGACGAGATCGGGCGCCCGGCCCGGGTGGTGGCGACCGGGGGTCTCGCGATCCTGTTCGACACACACACCCGGATATTCGACGCTGTAGACGCCGATCTCACTTTGGATGGCCTGGCGATCCTCGCGGAGAAGGCCGGGACTGCGTGAAAAAGGATTTTACTCCCGAAAGGGAATTGCTGTTCCTTGCGCTGGGTGGTTCGGGCGAGATTGGCATGAATGTCAATCTCTATGGCTGCGATGGCAAATGGCTGATGGTCGATCTGGGCATGACCTTTGGCGCGAATGAATATCCTGGCATCGAACTGGTCTTTGCCGATCCGACCTTCATCGAGGAACGGCTCGACGATCTGGTCGGGATCGTGCTCACCCATGGTCATGAAGATCATATCGGCGCGGTGCCCTATTTCGCAGCCGATTTCGGCGTCCCGCTTTATGCCACACCCTTCACCGCCGATCTGATCACGCGCAAGCTTGAAGAAGCCGGCATCGCCAATCAGGTCGAACTCAACATCATCGAAGGCACGGACAGCTTTGCCCTGGGCCCGTTCGACATCGCCTATGTCCCGCTCGCTCACTCGATCGCGGAGGGCAATGGGCTGGTTATCGAAACACCCTATGGGCGGATATTTCACACCGGCGACTGGAAGCTCGATGAAGAGCCGCTGATCGGCACCCCGACCTCGGGCGAGGAACTGACCCGCCTGGGTGATGGCGGAATTCTGGCGTTGGTGTGCGATTCGACCAATGCTTTCAATCCCGAAGCATCGGGATCGGAAGGCGGCGTCCTCCGCGGGCTGCTCGACGAAGTGGGCAAACACCGGGGCAAGCGGGTGGTGGTGACCACCTTTGCCTCCAATCTCGCGCGTCTCCAGACCCTGGGCGAGGTCGCCAAGGCGACCGGCCGCCAGCTATGCGTGGCCGGCCGCTCGCTTGACCGGATCATCGAGGTTGGCAAGGACAATGGCTATCTCGGCGATTTTCCCGAGGTGATCGATTTTGATACGGCGATGGGCCTGCCGCGCGGCGAGGTTCTGATCGTGGCAACCGGCGGGCAGGGCGAACCCCGCGCTGCGCTGGCCCGGATGGCCGATAACGGGCATCCGATATCGCTGAGCGAAGGCGATGTGGTGCTGTTTTCAAGCCGTCAGATCCCCGGCAATGAACTGGCGATCGGGCGCATCCAGAACCAGCTCGCTGCGCGCGGGATCGTGATGGTCGGTGACCGCCAGAGTCATATCCATGTTTCAGGCCATCCCGGCCGGCCGGAGCTGGAGGCGCTGTATGGCTGGATCAGGCCGGAGATCCTGGTTCCGGTTCACGGCGAGATACGCCATATGGCGGAGCAGGCGCGAATTGGCGCAGCCTGCGGAATTCCGCGCCAGATCGTCCAGAAGAATGGCGATATCATCCGCCTCGCTCCGGGTAAGCCGGGCAAGCTGGCCGAAGTGCGCGCAGGTCGCCTGGTGCTGGATGGCGATATCATCGTGCCCGCCGAGGGTGAGGCGATCACCATGCGCCGGCGGATTTCGCGCGACGGGGTGTTGCTGGTGATCCTCGCCCCGGACGGGTCGGTCGAGATCGAAGGGATCGGCCTGCCGCTGGATGAGGATTATGCCGATTTTGTCGATGAGGCTCAGGCCGATGTGGCCAAGGCCATACGCGGACTGAAGGGCGCCAAGCGCAAGGATCGCGAAGAAGTTCTCGAAGCCGCCCGGCTTGCCGCGCGGCGTGCGGCACAGAGGTGGTGCGGCAAGAAGCCGCAGACACGGGTGATCATGGTCGGGGAGTAGAGCGATGCGTTGGACCAGCATCCTGGCGATTTATCTGCTGTTCTGGGTGGTGAGCGCGTTTGTCCTGCTGCCTTTTGGGGTCAAGACCCATGACGAAGCCGGGGTCGGGAAGATCGCAGGCCAGGCCGAAAGCGCGCCGGCCAATTTCCAGCCCGGCAAGCTGGCGATCCGGGCGACGATCCTTGCGGCGGTGCTCTGCGGGCTGTTTGTAGCCAATTATAATTTTGGCTGGATTGAGGCGAACGATCTCAATGTCTTCGGCTCGCCGCCGCCGCATCCCAAGCCCCAGATGGAATAGCAACTCTCCCGGTAATGCCGAAAGCCGATGTCAGGCGCGCAGGCGTTCGATAGCTTGTGCCAGCGCGACATAGAGTTTGCCCATGTCGGACGAGAGCAGGGTGACCGCGAGCGCATTGCCGTCGCGGGTCGACAGCATCGTCCGCAGCATGGCCTCGAAATCATGGATATAGCGGCTGACATGCTCCCGGAAATCGTGATCCCGCTCATAGATCTCGGCAATTTCACGCGCCTCGGAATTGTCGAGCAGGCGCACCGCGCGGCGGGTAAAGATGCCGCGGTCACCGCGTAGATAGGATGCCCATGCGGTATCGGTGATGTCGTTGGAAAGCGCCTTGGCGACATCGATCGCATTGGAATTGAGGCTTTCGGTAATCAGCGCCACCCGGCGGGCGAAATCATTGTCGACCTGCTCTTCGGCGCGCTGGCGCGCCTGCGCCACCCGCGATTCCAGATTGCCGGTGAGCTCATCCACCTTGACCAGCTGATCGCGCAATTGCCGCGCCGCTTCGCGGCTGACGCCGCTGGCATGGGCGGCGGCTTGCTCAAGTTCGCCGATTGCCTCGCTTGCCCGCAGGCGGATTGCCCGCTCGATCGCTTCGCTGCTTTGTGCCCCGATCCGTTCAGCCAGGCCGTCGATCGCTTCGCTGTGGCCACTGCCCAGATCGTCAAGTGCAGAGCGCAAAGCGGTCTGCAGCCGCCCGACTGCTTCGGTCAATTCGTCGCTGGTGCGCTGGGCAACCGCCTCGCCCTCCAAGCCGAGCGATGCCAATGCGCCGCGCAGCTGTTCGATCCGTTCGGCTGCCGCGGTGCCCTCGGTGTGGGCGGTGATCATGTAATCCGAAAGCGCCGCACCCTTTTCGCTCGCATCACCGAGCATCAGCCCAAGCGCCTGTGAGCGTTGTTCAAAGGCGCCCAGCCGCTCCTCCGCTGTTTGCAGCGCTGCAGGAAGCTCCTCGCGGCCATGCTTCGCGCTGGCCTGGATCAATTCGAGCAGCCGCACACTGGCATCGGTCAGGCCGCCAACCCTGGTTTCGGTCGTGTCGAGAACCTCCTTGTTGGCCTTGAGCCTGGCGCTGAACAATTCGATCGCCTGGGCCAATTCGCTTCCGACCCGGCCCCCGCGTGCGGTGATCGCATCCAGCTGTTCGCCAATCTCGCCGATGGTCCGAGCAAGCTCGTCACCGCGCTGGGCGAAGCTCGCAACCTTGGCAAGATGGGCTTCCTGCCGGGCGGCGATTGCCGAAATCGAGACTGGCAAGACGCTGTGCGAGTGCCTGGGCTTCTTCCAATTCGCGCTGTGCCTGCGCTTCGCGCCGCGCATCGAGTGCTTCGACAAAACCGGCAGCGCGCTCATCAAGCGAGGCATCGACCTGCCTGGCCCATTCGCCGACCGATTCGAGCCTTTGGCGCGTGCTTTCGAGGGCACCGGCATCGATCTCCGCGATTTCGCGCAGGGCATCGCCCAGGGTCGCGCGCATGGTCTCGATCGACGCGCTCCATTTCTCAAGCGCTTCGCCTTCGCCCTCGTGAATCGACCGGGTGAAGGATTGGCACTCAGCCTCAAGCGCAGCGATCCGCTGACCAAGCGAGACGATCACCTTGATCGATGTATCGCCCAAGGCCTTGGCCCGGTTCTCGAAATTGGTGAGCGCAACGTCCACCTTGTCCTGCAGCCCGTCGATCAGCTTGGTGCCCGCCTCGCCAAAGCTGTTGACCCGGTGCAGGCCCTTGATCAGTTCCTCGATCTGGCTTTGCGCGGTGCGCCCGGCATTGCCGATCTGGCTGGTCAGATCGCGTGCCGAATTGGCCACGACCGGCAGATCATTGCGAAGTTTATCCATGTTTTCCAGTGCAGTGGTGCTGACACTTGCAATGGAATCGATCTGCTTGCTGTTGGTGTGGATCATCGCCGACATACGTTCGGCATTCTCTGACAGCCGTTCGCTCGCGACCCTGCCGAGTGATTCGAGATCGCGTGACTGGGCGGCGATGAAATCCCGCGCCAGGCTCAGCTCGCGATTGACGGTGACCAGCCGGGTTTCCAACTGGGCGCTTTCGTCCGACAGCATTCGCGAGACCTCGCCGAAGCGCGCGGCTTCGCGCCTGCTTGACCGCATGGCCAACAGCAATAGCCCGACCATCAAGGCGACCGGCACGGCCCAGGTCGAGATCCAGCTGCTGGCTTCCTGCGGCGTCACACCGTCAAGCATGGCGGCGCGGTGGGCAAAAACGAACAAGCCGCTCCACGCGATGATCGCCGCCAGAGCCAGCGCCGGCGCGAGCCAGGCCAAGCTTCGCCCGGCCGGCAGCTCGTCTTCGACAAGCAGCTCTTCAGGCGCCGCGATGACCTCCTCGGTCGCCGTAGCGGTTTCAGCCAGCGTGTCGTCGGGGCTCTGCCCGGGTCCGACCGCAACGATGCGTGATCCCCCATTCATGGCGGCAGGATATCACGGAAACAGGCACAATAAACCCCAGCTTAACCTTGTTGGGTCTAAGTGGGGCGCATGGCATACGAAAACGGCGCTCTCGATGCGACTTTGGCGGCTGCGGCCGGCGACGATCCGGCCTTGCTGGCGGAGCTGCGCGGCGCCTTTGCGGAAAGCCTGGGGCAGCAGGTCGATTTGCTGCGCCGGTCCCGTTGTGACGGGAATTGGAATCTGGCGGCGATGCGCCTCAAGGGCCTGGCGGCAAGCTTTCATGCCGAGGGTTTGATCGGTTTTGCCGAGGAAGCGCTCGATGCCGCGCCTGGCGATCCGGTGGTGATCAGGAAACTCGAACGCTTCCTCACCGATTTCACCTTATCCATCGACTGATCGGTCTCTCGCGGCTTGGCAGCTTGCCGCCGCTGGCTTAGATCGGCGCGGTGCGTGTTGCCCTGATTTCCCTGATTGAGCGAGCCGAGGATGATCCCGCGACCCCGCTCGCCGCGCTCGCGCTGGCGGGCCGGACGCTTGGCGAGCGCCAGCTCGAGCTGGCACTGGCACTTGGGTGCGAACGGATCGTTTGCCTTTCTCAGGGCCTCGACCGGGGGCTGATCGCGCTTCAGCACCGTGCAGAGGCTGCCGGGGCGAAATTCAATCTCGTCTCCGGGCCACGCCCGCTTGCCGGGCTGGTGAATGCGGCGGACGAACTCGTCGTGGTCGCAGACGGGCTGCTGCCGGCGATATCTGAAGCCACGGCCGCCATGGCCGGCGGGGCCGGGGTGCTGGTCTTACCGGTCGAAGCCGGATTGGCCGCGGGATTGGAACGAATCGATCTCAATCATGCCTGGGCGGGCCTCTTGGCCATGCCCGGCGGGCTGGTCGAACGGTTGAACCAGCTGCCGCCGGATTGTGACCCGATTTCCGCCCTTCTGCGGATTGCGCTGCAGGGCAGGGTGGCCTTGCGCAACCTGCCTGAGGCTGTGCTGTCAGAGCATCGCTGGGGGCTCATCACCGGCCACGGCCAGATCGATGAGCTCGAACCGGAATGGTTGCGCCGCCACGCTGCGCAGCCTTCGGTCTTTGCGCCGGGCAGGGCTGCAGCGCGTCTCCTGGTGCGCAGGGCAGGCTCGTCGCTCCTGGCCAAAGGCTGGCGGCCCTGGGGTCTCACAGCCGCAGCCGTGGCCTGCGCGGGCATGGGAATCGCCGCTGCCTGGCTTGCGCTGCCGCTCGCCGGAATCCTCCTGTGCGCGCTGGGCTGGATGGTACTTGAGGGCGGCCAAGCGCTTTCAGCGATTGACCACGCCGATTCGGGTGCGGACGAAGGCCCGGACCGGATCGCTGCGGCGGCCTCCTATGCGGTCGATTGCGCATTTATTGCGGTGCTGGCCTTTGCGCTTGCCGGAAGCTGGACAGAGCGCTTCTATCCGCCGCTGATCTTGCTGGGCATGGTCAGGATTGGCGGGGGCCTGATTGGGGCAAAATGGGCCGAATTCATCCAGGATCGCGCACTACTGGCGCTGGTGCTGGCACTGGCCATCTTCGCAAATGCCCTGCTCCCGTCGATCGAGCTGATGACTTTGGCGCTGATCGCCGCGATTCTCGGCCTCATTCGCGGGTCTGCGCAGCTAACGCGGACTTAACCATCAGCGGCTATGGCGCAGGCTGAGGAACAATGGCCCGCATGACCGAATTGAACGATCACCCCGTGGAAGACCTGCTGCGCCATGAACTGGCCGCTGGCGACGCTGTGATCGCGACACTCGGGCCGATCTTGCACCATCTGCTGGCGGCGGATGATCACTCGCTGTTCAGCGATGAAACCATCGCCCGGGTGCGCGGCATGGTGGAGGATATTGCGCGCCAGCTGCTCTATGCCCAGGCCGAAGCTGCCGAGCTTGCAGAACCGGGCGAATTTGCGGAACCGCGCATCGCCGGTCTTGCCGATGCCTTGCTGGGCCAAGGAGCCTTGCTGGGCCACCTTCACGCCCTTGCGCTCGAATGGCAGCTGGCGGAGCGGCTCCATAGTCGCAACGGGCTCGATCCGGTGCTTTCCCCCTTGCTGCAGGCCCTGATCGCCTCGAATGACGGCGATACCGCTGCGGGGGCGATGGCCGCCCTGGCTGCGCAGGCGCGGTTCATCCAGCAGCTCAGGCGCATGGAATTGGCAGCTTCACGAGCTTCCGGGCGATTTGTTCCATGCGGTTCTGGAAGAATTTCTGGACCATGCTGGCCGTTCCGGCGCCTGCGAAACGGACTCGGCCTTTGCGGATCAAGCAAATCTGAATCTGCGCGGTGTTTTTGAGGAAAGTGGCAGCCGGCTTGGGCTGCTTTCGCGGTTGGTGACCGGCATGGGCGCGGGGGCGATTGCCGCGCTTGCGCTGGATCATGCGGGTGCGGCGATCTTTCTGACCGCGCTTTCGCTCAGCTCCGGGCAAGCGCGGGATCTGGCGGTGCTTTCGACCAATACGCGGCAACCCGCGCGCCTGGCGCTGGCGCTGCGCGCTGCCGGGCTGAAGCCGGTGGCCGTTGCCGAACAGCTGCTCTATCTCGATCCCGAGCTTTCGCTGCCGGAGGGTTTCGATCAGCTGCGCTCCGATCACGCCGCGGCCATGTTGGGGGCCTCGATGGCCTATCAGGCGGATTAGACGATGCGGCCCGGCACACCCTTTCTCGCCAAGGCGCGCAGCGATGCCGATGACCGGCTCGTCACCGCGGATGAACCGCTTGCCGGCATGCAATTGCGCAGCGGCGGCGAACTGCCCGGTACGATCGCCACGCCTTCCCTTCTGGAACTGGTGCGCAAGGCCCGTCGCTATGGCTTGCGGCTTGCCCGCCCGATTCAGGCGCAGGACGAGCGCGAGATTATAACCGCCTGGATCGAGGTCATGCCAGACGAAGATGGCCGGGGCGGCTGCGAAATCGGGCTGGCAAACTGGCAATCCGTGCCGCTCCCGCCCGAGGATGCGGGGGCAGCGGCGATCCGGCGCGCAGAGATCGATCGGCAGCTGGCCGAGCTGACCGCGCGGCTGAACCCGCAACAGGGAATTCTTTCGGCCGACAGCACCGCGCCGGAGCTGGAAAATCTGGTTCAGGCGATGCGCGGCGGCGCAGGCCAGCCCTGGACCGATTTCGTCGAAGTCGAGGGCAGCCAGCATCACCAGCCGCTTCACTGGCGTTTGCTCGATGGCGCATGCGTCAAGCTGCCGGGCTCGACCCGCAGCTGGAAGGCGATGCTGTTGCCGCTTGGCGGACCAGAGCCGGGATCTAGCGGGTTTGAACTTCATTTCATCGCGGATCAGCCTGCGGTCGGCGATCCCGTTCCCAAATCCGAACCCGAAACGGCAGAGCCAGTACCGCGCCCTGCCGCTGGGGCCGCGATCGGGCGCGATGTCGCCCCGGTGCTGCGCCAGCCGATCGCCCGGATCATCGCCAATGCCGAGACGATTCGCACGCGGCTGGCTGGTCCGCTGGCCGAGGAATACAGCAATTACGCCGCCGATATTGCCTCTGCCGGGCAGCATCTGCTGGCCCTGATCGATGATCTTTCGGATCTTGAGGTGGTCGAGGCCGAGGAATTCACCACCGCGCCTGACGAGATCGATCTGGCTGATGTCGCCCGGCGGGCGGTTGGCATTCTTGGCGTGCGCGCGCGTGAACGCGGGATTGTGATCGATGCGCCCGATCATGATGAGAAACTTCCCGCAATCGGTGAGTTTCGCCGGGTATTGCAGGTGCTGCTTAACCTGGTCGGCAATGCGATCCGCTATGCCCCGGAAGGTTCGCAGATCTGGGTCAGGCTTGATGGCGAGGGGGATCGGGCCAGCGTCACCGTGGCTGATCAGGGGCAGGGCCTCAGCGAGGAACAGCAGGAAGCGATCTTCGAGAAGTTCGAGCGCCTCGGCCGCAGCGGCGACGGGGGTTCCGGGCTCGGGCTTTATATCTCGCGCAGGCTGGCGCGGGCCATGCAAGGCGAACTTACGGTGGAAAGCGCGCCGGGGCAGGGCGCGCGCTTCACACTTTCCCTGCCGACCGGCGCTTAGAGCCCTCCAGCCAGCAAGCCGGATTGGGGAAAGCCGGGCCGCAGCCATGCTGCAGCCCGCGCAAATCCGATGGCTTGGTTCAGCGCTTCCCTACCGGCACATATTCGCGCTGGGTCGGTCCGGTATAGAGCTGACGCGGACGGCCGATCTTCTGGCCGGGATCGGAAATCATCTCGTTCCACTGCGCCACCCAGCCAACCGTGCGGGCAAGCGCGAAGAGCGCGGTGAACATGGTTGTCGGGAAGCCGATCGCCGAAAGGATCACGCCGGAATAGAAATCGACATTGGGGAACAGCTTCTTCTCGATGAAATATTCATCGTTCAGCGCCAATTCTTCAAGCCGCAGTGCGGTTTCGAACAGCGGATCCGATACCTTCAGCGCTGCGAAGACTTCACGCACGGTCTTCTGCATCACGGTCGCGCGCGGATCGTAATTCTTGTAGACCCGGTGTCCGAAACCCATCAGGCGGAACGGATCGTCCTTGTCCTTGGCGCGCTCGATATAATGCGGGATGCGATCGGGCGTGCCGATTTCGCGCAGCATGTTGAGCGCGGCCTCGTTCGCGCCGCCATGCGCCGGGCCCCACAGGCAGGCAATGCCGGCAGCGATGCAGGCGAACGGGATTGGCGCCAGACGATCCGGCCAGCCGAACGGTTGAGGTCGAGGCGTTCTGCTCATGATCGGCATGGAGGATGAAGATCCGGTCCATTGCCTTTTCGACCACCGGATTGACCTCATAGGGTTCTGCCGGCACGCCGAAGGTCATGCGCAGGAAATTGCCGGTGTAGGACAGTGAATTGTCCGGATACATGAACGGCTGGCCGATCGAATATTTGAATGCCGTCGCCGCGATGCTGGGCATTTTCGCGATCAGGCGATGCGAGCTGATCCGGCGATGCTCAGGGTCCGAGATATCTGTACTGTCATGGTAGAAGGCAGACAGCGCGCCAACCACGCCGCACATCACCGCCATCGGATGCGCGTCACGCCGGAAGCCGCGATAGAACTGCGATCAGCTGTTCATGCAGCATGGTATGGCGGCTGATGGTCCAGGTGAAATCGTCCAGGTTCGGCTGATCGGGCAATTCGCCATTCAGCAGGAGATAGGCGACTTCCATGAAGCTCGAATGTTCGGCCAGCTGCCCGATCGGATATCCGCGATGGAGCAGCACGCCCTCTTCGCCGTCGATATAGGTAAGCGCGCTCTCGCATGATGCCGTGGAGGTAAATCCCGGATCATAGGTGAACATCTGCGTCTGGCCGTACAGCTTACGGATATCAACGACATCCGGCCCAACGCTGCCCTGCAGCACGGGAAAATCGTGGGACTGATCCCCAACGATGAGTGTCGCATGCTTATCAGCCAAGTGTCGTCCTCCTCAAAGCTCTACCGTCTGGTCGCCCGAGACCGCTTGCGCCTCGATACGCGCAAGGCTCTCGTCTTTTCCGAGCAGGACCAGAACATCGAAAATGCCCGGCGAGGTTGTTTGCCCCGTGAGCGCCGCACGAAGCGGCTGTGCGAGTTTGCCGAGGCCGAGCCCCAGCTCCTCTGCCATGGACTTGAGATTGGCCTCCAGGGCCTCAATTGTCCATTCCTTTTGACCGCGCAAACGCGCGGAAACCTGCGCCAGCAGCGCGCGGGCATCGCTTCCCAGAAGGCCCTGTGCCTGCTCGGTCAATGTCGAGCGGGCGGGTCACGAACAGGAAGGCGGCGCCATCGGCCAGTTCGATCATGTCGCGCGCGCGCGGTTTTGAGCACCGGCATCGCGGCGACCAGCCGATCGATATCGGCCTGCGGCCCGATCCGTTCGAGCCACAAGCGCCGCCAGCCGCGCATTGTCTGCCTCACGGATATAATGCCCGTTGAGGTTCAGCAGCTTCTTCATGTCGAAGCGCGACGGGCTCTTTCCGACATCCTTCAGATCGAACAGCGCAATCGCCTCGTCGAGGGTAAATTCCTCGCGGTCGCCATGGCCCCAGCCAAGGCGCAGCAGATAGTTGAGCAGCGCCTCGGGCAAAATGCCCAGCTCGTCGCGATAGGCGTCTACCCCCAGCGCCCCGTGGCGCTTGGACAGCTTGGCCCCGTCCGGCCCGTGAATCAGCGGGATATGCGCATAGGAGGGCACTGCCCAGTCCATCGCGCGGATGATCGTCAGCTGGCGGAAGGCGTTGTTGAGATGATCGTCGCCGCGAATGATATGGGTGACGCCCATGTCATGATCGTCGACCACCACCGCCAGCATATAGGTCGGCGTCCCGTCAGACCGCAGCAGCACAAAATCATCGAGCTCGGAATTCTGTACCGCGACCCGGCCCTGGACGAGATCCTCAATCACCGTCTCGCCGTCACGCGGGGCCTTGATCCTTACGACGTAATCCTTGCCCTCGGGCCAGTCTGCGGGATCGGCATCGCGCCATTCGCTGACGATCCGGAACGGCTTGCGCTCCTCGCGCGCCTTTTCGCGGCGCGCGGCAAGTTCTTCCTGCGTCAGATAGCAGCGATAGGCAGAGCCGCGCTCGATCAACTCATGCGCGACTTCGGCGTGCCGCGCCTCGAATTGCGACTGGTAATGGGTCTGGCCATCAAAGCCCAGGCCGAGCCAGTCCAGCCCGTCAAGAATGACGTCGATCGCGTGCTTGGTCGAGCGGGCCTTGTCGGTATCCTCGATCCGCAGCAGCGTCTTTCCGCCGTGGTGACGGGCATAGAGCCATGAAAACAGCCCGGTACGGGCATTGCCGATATGCAGGAAGCCAGTCGGCGAGGGCGCAAAGCGCGTGACGACCGGAGCACCGGTCCCCGCAGCAATGCCGCTATCGCTTGCCATAACCCCTGCGTTCCTTTCCAATATTCTCATGGCAAACAGCCCAACTGCTCCGGTCCCGCTGGTGGACGAAGCCGATGATGCTGCGATGCAGCACACGCATTGGCGAATGGAACGGCGCTTGTCCAGCGCAGGCGACAGGTTTGATGCGTTTTTGGCTGCTGCGGGATCGGACCGTGGGCCTTGGCTGGTGGTGGCGTATGCCAGCGGAATCGCGGCTGTGGTTTGCCCTCAAGACCCCGCTCGCCTGGACTGCGGCGATCCTGCTGGGGCTTTGCGCCGCGTCTGCGGCTGCTCTGGCATGGCGCAGCGAAGGCAATCGCGCGCATCTGCGGCTTGCCCTTCTGGCGGCGGGTCTGGCCCTGGCAGCGGGGGTCGGGGCGATCTGGCTGAAGTCCGTCGTCGCCGGTGCGGAAGCCGATTGCGCGTCCGCTGGTCGCGATGATCGACGGGCGCATCCTTGAGCGGGTTGAGCAACCGGCGCTGGGCCGTATCAGGCTGGTGCTTGCCACCCGCGAGCCGGGCACCGGGCGCGCCATCAAGGTTCGGGTCAACCTGCCGCTTGACCAGGACGATTCCCGGCTCGGCGAAGGCGCGCGCATTCGCATCAAGGCACGCTTGCTGCCGCCAGCCCCGCCGATGCTGCCGGGAGGCTATGATTTCGCCCGGGCAGCCTGGTTTGATGGGCTTTCGGCCAGCGGCAGTGCGCTGGGTGAACCGGAGGTGGTCGAACCGGCGGCGCGCAGGGGGAAGCATTGCGCAGCTGCAGCGCGCGCTTGGCAGACCATGTCCGCAGCAGGCTCGGCGGTTCGCCGGGGACCATCGCGGCCGCCTTTGCCAGCGGTGACAGGGGGGCGATCACCCAGGCGGATGAGGATGCCATGCGCGATGCCGGGCTGACCCATCTGCTGTCGATCAGCGGACTGCATGTCAGCGCGGTGATCGCGGCGACCTATCTGCTGGCGATCCGCCTGCTCGCCCTGTGGCCGTGGCTGGCGCTGCGGGTCCGCCTGCCGGTGCTGGCCGCTGCTCTCGCGGCGCTGGCCGGGATCGCCTATACCTTGCTGACCGGGGCGCAGGTGCCGACGATCAGAAGCTGCATCGGGGCGGTGCTGGTGCTGCTCGCGCTGGCTTTGGGGCGTGAGCCCTTGTCGCTCAGGATGATCGCCGTGGCGGCATTCGTGGTTCTGCTCGCCTGGCCCGAAGCGCTTGTCGGGCCCAGCTTCCAAATGAGCTTTGCGGCGGTCATCGCCATCGTCGCGCTGCATGGCTGCGCGCCGGTGCGCAGCTTCCTTGCCCTGCGCGAGGAGGGCTGGCTGGCCCGGACCGCGCGGCACGGCCTTATGCTGCTGGTGACCGGGCTGGTGATCGAGATCGCCTTGATGCCGATCGTGCTGTTCCATTTTCATCGGGCGGGGATTTATGGGGCTTTCGCCAATGTCATCGCGATCCCGCTGACGACCTTTGTCTCAATGCCGCTTGATCGCCATCGCCTTGCTGCTCGATACCGTCGGCTTGGGCGCGCCGGCGTGGTGGCTGGCGGGCAAATCGCTCGAGGCGCTGCTGGCGCTCGCGCATCTCACTGCCGGCGCAGCCGGGTGCGGTCAGGCTGATGCCGCAGATGGGGGGATGGTGCTTCGCCTTGTTTCTGAGCGGCGGGCTATGGCTCGCGCTGTGGCGCGGGCGAATGCGCCTTGCCGGATGTGCACCGCTTGCCCTGGCGACTGTGCTGCTGCTGGCAACGCCGGTTCCGGATATTCTGATCACGGGCGACGGACGGCATGTCGGAATTGCGGGCGAGGGCAACAGGCTACTGATCCTGCGCGACAGCAGAAGCGACTTCACCCGCGAGACCTTGCAGGAAATGGCCGGGCTGGACGGCGACGTGCTGCGGCTTGACCAATGGCACGGTGCCCAATGCACTCCTGACTTCTGCGCTGTCACCCTGACGCGCGATGGGCGCGATTGGCACCTTCTGCTCGCCAGAAGCCATGATCAGGTGAGCGAGCGCGAGCTTTCTGCCGCTTGTGCACTGTCCGATATCGTGGTGGCCGATCGCAGCCTGCCGTTCAGCTGCCACCCGCGCTGGCTCAAGGCCGACCGCAGAACATTGCGCTCAAGCGGAGGGCTGGCGATCAACCTTGCGGCAATGCGCGTGCACAGCGTCGCTGAAATGCAGGGCGAACATGGCTGGTGGAAGGGCCGGGGGCGCAGCTGAGCCAATCGGCCAGGCGGCGCCCCGCAGCGCTCAGTGATATTGGCGCAGCAGCCCCGCGAGCTTGCCCTGCACAATCACCTCATCCGGATTGTAATATTGCGGATCATAGGCGGCATTGGCCGGATCGAGCCTGATCTTGCCATTTTCGCGCCGCAGATATTTGAGCGTCGCCTCTTCATTGCGGACCAGCGCCACCACGATCTCCCCATCCCGCGCAATATCGGTGCGCTTCACCAGCGCAAAATCGCCATCGAGAATTCCCGCCTCGATCATCGAATCGCCGGAAACCTCAAGCGCATAATGATCACCTGCGCCCAGCAGCGCGGCGGGAACCGGCAACATCCGGTCACTCTCCATCGCTTCGATCGGCACACCGGCGGCGATCTTGCCGTGCAGCGGGATCTCGATCACATCATTGGCGATGATCCGCGGCGCTGTGGGCGGGGTGGCAATTCGGGAAATAGTATCATTCGCAGGCCTGGAAACCTTGGCGTTCACATCCTCAGGCTGGCGCAGCACTTCGAGTGCACGCGCGCGATTGGGCAGGCGGCGGAGAAAGCCGCGTTCCTCAAGCGCCGAGATCAGACGATGGACCCCGGATTTGGACTTGAGGTCGAGAGCTTCCTTCATCTCCTCAAACGAGGGAGAAATGCCTGAATCCTCTAGGCGCTTCTGGATGAACAGCAGGAGCTCATGTTGTTTCGCGGTCAGCATCGAACCACTCTCCAATTGTGTTCCAAAAGGGAACGAACAAGGAACAACTAGGCAACTTCAGCGGGCCCGTCAAGACCCAAACCTAGCCGGGCCCAAGCAACTCCGCCGTTTCAGAGCAGATAGGTCGGGACGGCAGCGCCCTTGCGCAGTGCGGGCGCACCGGGGCCTCGTTCGATCAGGGCATTGGCCGCCGCCAGGGAGCGCAGCGCGCTTGAATCCTGTTCGCCAATCGGCGTCACCGTGCCTTCGGCACAGATGGCGCGCAGAAATTCCAGCCGCGGGCCGCCCGGCGGAACATCTGCTCCCAGCGCAAATGGCACGGGCCGTGGCAGTGGCCTTGCATCCCCGGCCAGCGCGCGCAGCAGCGGGAGGAGGAAGAAAAAGCCGGTGACATAGCTCGACACCGGATTGCCCGGCAGACCGATTACCCATTGGCTGCCCTTGCGGGCAACCAGCAGCGGCTTGCCCGGCTTCATCGCCACGCGCCAGAAGTCGATGCTGGCCCCCCAGGCCTCGAGCGCGGGGCGAACCAGATCATGATCGCCCACCGAAGCGCCGCCGCTGGTCACGATGACATCGGCGGCCGTGCCAGCCTGCTCAAGCGCCAAGGCCAGCGCAGGCAGATCATCGGGCACAGGGCCAAGCCGCATGACCTGGCTTACCTGGCCAGCCGCCATCGCCGCCACCATCGCGCCATTGCTGGCCGGAATCTGATGCGGGGCGCAGGCCGCGGGATCGGCGGAGAGTTCATCCCCGCTATCGATAATGGCGATGCGAGGCAGGCGGTGAACCGCCAGCGCGCCATTGCCTGCAGTCAGCGCCAAGGCGATCTGCGCCGCGCCGATCCGGCTTCCTGCGGCGAGCAGAACATCGTCCTGGTGAAAATCAAAGCCGGCGCGGCGGATATGGCGCGGGGTGGGATTGCCCGCGCCATTGAGCGCAAGCTGATCGCCCTCACGCCGCGCATTTTCCTGCAGCAGCACGGCATCTGCGCCATGCGGCATCAGCGCACCGGTTGAAATGCGTACAGCCTCGCCCGGGCCGACAGTGCCCTGAAACGGATGCCCGGCGGCGCTTTCGCCCACCATCCGCCACGGGCCTGTCTCGCCTTCGCCCTCGCTCTCCCTCTCACGCAGCGCATAGCCATCCATCGCCGAAAGATCGGCTGCGGGCTGGGTCCGGCGTGCAAGCAGGGGCGCGGCAAGGCAGCGACCCAGCGAGTCAGCAACCGGGACAGTCTCGGCGGCCAGCGGCGTTACATCGGCAAGCAGCCGCGCCTGCGCTTCGGCGAGAGGTAGGGGCGGCATCATCGGCGTCAAATATCCGGTGCGCGCCACTCGCCCGATTTCCCGCCGCTCTTGGCCAGCAGACGGACGCTGTCGATCACCATCGCCTTATCGAGCGCCTTGGCCATGTCATAGATCGTCAGCAGCGCGATCGAGGCGGCGGTCATGGCTTCCATCTCGACCCCGGTCTTGCCGGTGAGGCTCGCGGTGGCAGTGGCCCGCACGCCGTCTTCCTCAAAGCTGAAGTCGAGCGTCACTGCATCGAGCGCGAGCGGGTGGCACAAGGGAATAAGCTCGGCGGTTTTCTTGGCGCCCATGATCCCGGCGATCCGTGCAGCGGCCAGCACATCGCCCTTGGGGCCGCTGCCCTCGCGCACTGCGATCAACGCCTCTGCCGACATGCGGATGCACCCGCTGGCCACGGCCTTGCGCGCGCTGTCCGGCTTGCCGCCGACATCGACCATGCGTGCGGCGCCCTTGTCATCGAGATGGGTGAGTTTGCTCATGCCGGCCCCATGCCAGATCAGGCGGCTTAAGGACAGCGATAGACAGCTGGCGCGATCAGCGCCGGCGGGTGTTGCTCCAGACAAATTGTCCGACGCCCAGCAGCGCCAGGATCGCGCCATAGACCACCCAGTGCTTGTCCCCGACCATGAAGCCGACCCGGAAGGCGAGGTTCAAGCCCTGCAGAATCCATATGGTGCCCATGGCGATCATCGCCAATCCCAGCAGGCTGCTGACGATACGCATCACGATATGGAAGAGATTGCCCATGGTCCTGCATCCTCGATTATTTTGGTCGGCTGCCTACTGTCTATGCCCTATCCGGCCAGAACGCCATCGCCATTCAAGGGCTGGCTAGCGGTTCAGCAGGGTTCTGGTCGCCGCGGCGATATCGTCCTGCCGCATGAGGCTTTCGCCTACAAGGAAGCAGCGAACGCCATGGGCACCTAGCCGCGCCAGATCGGCATGGGTGTTGATTCCGCTTTCGCCGACCAGCAGCGTGCCTTCAGGGGCAAGGGGAGCGAGGCGCTCGGTGGTCGCCAGATCTGTCGCGAAGTTCTCGAGATCGCGATTGTTGACCCCGATCAGGCGTGATTGCAGGCGCGCCGCGCGTTCCATCTCGTGCTCGTCATGGACCTCGACCAGCACATCCATGCCGCGTTCGATCGCGGCGGCTTCGATCTCGCTCATTTGCACGTCGTCCAGCGCGGCGACGATGATCAGGATCGCATCGGCGCCGATCGCGCGCGCTTCGGCGACCTGCCAGGGATCGATCATGAAATCCTTGCGCAGCACCGGCAGCGAGCAGGCCGCGCGCGCTTCGATCAGATAATCCTCGTGGCCCTGGAAATAGGGCGCATCGGTCAGCACCGACAGGCAGGCTGCGCCGCCGGCTTCATAGGCCCGGGCATGTTCGGACGGGCGGAAATCGGCTCGGATCAGGCCCTTTGACGGGCTTGCTTTCTTGATCTCGGCGATCAGCCCGAAACCGACTGCGGCGCGTGCGGCGAGCGCCCGCGTGAAAGCCGCGCGGGGGCAATTGCGCCGAGCCGCGAATATCGAGATCGCCCAGGCTGACATCGCGCTTGCGGGCGGCGACTTCCTCGCGCTTGGTGGCGCAGATTTCGGTGAGCTTGTTCAAGCCAAAACACTCCGTTCGGGCCGGGTCGGTCGAAGCCCTGCCTGTTCTATTGCTGCGCCCTAATAGGAAAAACGGCCCTTGGACAAGCACCGGACGAGCCGGGGCATCACTTCACGCGTCGATCCAGCAATCGAGCAGGGCCTTGGCCAGCCCCTTGTCGATCGCCTCGGCGGCTTCCTCGGCCCCGTCAGCCCAGCTTTGCACCTCGCCCGCCACGATCAGCGCGCCGGCCGCATTGAACAGCACCGCGTCGCGATAAGGGCCGGCCTCGCCCATCAGCAGCGCGCGCAGCGCAGCGGCATTATGCGCCGCGTCGCCGCCGCGGATCGCCTCGATCGGTGCAGTCGGCAGACCGGCATCGGCGGGCGTCACCCGCTTCATCGCAATCCCGGCGGGCGTGATCATCGGCCACTTCCGTACCGCCGGCCAGGCTCAGCTCATCCAGCCCTTCGTCACCCGAAACGACCAGCGAATGCTCGGTGCCGAGCCGCAGCAGGCCTCGCGCATAGATCGGGACATAGGCCGGACGGGCGATGCCGATCAATTGGCGCGTCACGCTCGCCGGATTGGCGAGCGGCCCCATCAGGTTGAAGATCGTGCGCCGGCCGATCGCTTTGCGGATCGGCATGATCCGCCCCATCGCGGGATGGTGCCGCCGGCAAACAGGAAGCAGATGCCGATATCGTTCGAGCGTTTCCTCGGCAGTCGCCATCGCCCGATCGAGATCGAGCCCCAGCGCTTCCAGCGTGTCGGCGGCGCCGGCCTTGCGAATGCCGCGCGATTGCCGTGCTTGGCCACCGGCACGCCGCAGGCGGCAACCACCAGCGCGACTGCGGTCGAGACATTGAGCGTATGGTGCCCGTCGCCGCCCGTGCCGCAGACATCGATGGCGTTCGGCGGGCGCATCGACCGGGATCATTCGCGCGCGCATCGCGCGGGCCGCGCCGGCAATTTCGCCTGCGCCTTCGCCGCGATCCGCCAAGCGCCACCAGAAAGCGCGCGATCTCTTCGTCCGGCACCTGCGCCGTCGAGAATCGCGCGCAAAGGCCTGTTCTGCTTCCTCTTCGCGAAAGCGGCAGATCGACAGGTGGCAGGGCGCTCATGCCAAAGCGGCGGCGTTAAGCCCGCAGATCTTGCAGGAAATTGGCGAGCAGCGCATGGCCATGTTCGGTGGCGATGCTTTCGGGGTGGAACTGGACCCCGTGGATCGGCAGCTCGCGGTGGCGAAAGCCCATCACATGAGCATCGTCGGCAGTGTGCGTTGACGATCAGCTCATCGGGAATGTCCTCGACGATCAGCGAGTGATAGCGGGTCGCGGTGAAGGGCGAGGGCAGGCCTTCGAACACGCCGGTGCCGTCATGGCTGACCGGCGAGGTCTTGCCGTGCATCAGCCCGCCGCGCACGACCTTGCCGCCGAAATGCTGCCCGATCGCCTGATGGCCCAGGCACACGCCGAGCAGCGGCTTCTTCGCCGTCGGCGCAGGCAGCCACCAGATCGAGGCTGATGCCCGCATCGTTGGGCGTGCAGGGGCCGGGCGAGATCAGGAAGCCCGCGCGCGCCGGTCGCGAGGGCCTCCTGCGCGGTGAGTCGCGTCGTTGCGCACCACCTGCACTTCGGCGCCCAGTTCCATCAGATAATGGACGAGGTTCCAGGTGAAGCTGTCGTAATTGTCGATGACGAGGATCATGGCGCACCCTTCTCTACCGGCGCCTTTGCCCGTTTCTCGACCACGATCAAGGGGCCGATGGGATGCCTTCGTCGAGCCGCCCGTCTGGCCGGGTCCCATAATTGACGACACGGTGCCATCGAGGAACAGCGCATTCGGGACTTTGAGACATCGCGATAGAAGCGCGCGAGCTTGCCGAAGCTGATCGGCGCATCTGAAATGACGAAGCGCGCGCGGCCCTGCGCATCGACCCCCACCGCATTGCGAATCCGCAGCGAGCTGCCATCGGGATCGATCTGTGGATGCAGCGCTCCATCGATCACCAGCATCGGCCCGGATTGGGTGCCGAAATCAGGCCTCTCGTTAACATTGGCGAAGAAATCCTCGGACGTGCGCACTTCCCACTTGCCGTGTTTGCCGAAGAACACTCCATTGGGCAGCATGTGGAAATTGCCCGGGCCCATGGCTGCCGGTTCAAATTATGCAGCCGTTCGCCACCTTCGACATAATAGCCGATCGGTTTTCCGTCATCGTCGAACATCCCGCCGTTCATGGCGAAGACCACCGGCGGCATCGCCGGGTCGAACGGCTTGCGGCAAAGGCGCTGAGGCTGCGCCAGGGCGCGCCGGTCGCAGGTGCCAGAGCTGGTGCGTGATTACGATCGGTCTTGGGATCGGCCGTGCAAACCGTCAGCGGAACCTCTTCGAAAATGGTCTTGCTGCAACCAGCATGCAGATCAACCGGCTCGGGTTTGGCAGCCTGCTCGGCGCTGCTGCAGGACAGGAGCGCGAGCGCAGCGGCCGCCGGGAACAAGTCGGCCAGCGCGGAGTTTCAACGCAGCAGGCTCATGGTCTGGGCCTCACTGGCCGAATTCCGGCTTCGCTGGCGACCCGCGCTGCCTCGCGTGCGGCGGCGATCAGCGCGCCGGCCTTGTGGCTCGCATTCGCGCTGTTCATATTCGGGATTGCTGTCTGCGACGATCCCTGCGCCGGCCTGGACATGCATCACCCCGTCCTTGACCACCGCGGTGCGCAGCACGATGCAGCTGTCGATCGAGCCGTCGGGTGAGAAATAGCCGACCCCGCCGGCATAGGGCCCGCGCGTTTCGGGTTCCAGCTCGGCAATGATCTCGCAGGCGCGGATCTTCGGCGCGCCGGACACCGTGCCTGCAGGAAAGCCCGCGAACAAGGCATCGAGCGCATCGTGCTCCGGCGCGAGCTTGCCCGACCACATTGCTCACGATGTGCATCACATGGCTGTAGCGTTCGATGGTGAAGCTCGACGGTAACCTCGCACACTGCCCTTGCTCGCGACCCGGCCGACATCGTTGCGCCCGAGATCGAGCAGCATCAGATGTTCGGCGCGCTCCTTGGCATCGGCCAGCAGGCTGTGCTCGTTGGCCTGATCCTCCTCCTCGCGTCTTGCCGCGCGGGCGGGTTCCGGCGATCGGGCGGATCGTCACCTCGCCATCGCGCACGCGCACAAGGATTTCCGGGCTCGATCCGACCACCGCGAAGCCGGGCAGGTCGAGGAAATAGAGGAAGGGTGAAGGATTTACCCGCCGCAGCGCGCGGTAAAGCGCGAATGGCGGCAAGCGGGAAGGGGCAGGTGAAGCGCTGGGCCAGCACGACCTGAAAGATGTCACCCGCCTCGATATAATCCTTGGCCTTGAGCACCATGCTCTCATAGTGGCCCTGCGGGCAAAACCGGTTCGAGCGCCATCGGCTGGCAGGGCAGGCGTCTTTCACCGGCGGCGGGCTCGCCGCGGCAAGCCGGCGCAATGCTTCGTCGATCCGCTCCCCGGCCATGTTCGATCGATGCGATCGCGGATCGCCGCCATCTGCCCAGAGCGGCGCAATGCAGAACAGTTCGTCGCTCAGGCCGTCGAACACCAGGATCAGCGTCGGGCGGACGATCAGCATGTCGGGCAGATCGAGCTCGCTTTGCGGCGCGCGCGGGCAGGCTTTCGACCAGCCCGATCGTCTCATAGCCGAAATAGCCGACCAGGCAGGCCAGCGCCGGGGGCAGCGCCTTGGGCACGTCGATCCGGCAGGCAGCGGCCAGCGCCCGCAATTCGGCCAGGCTGTCGCCGTCCAGTGCTTCGAATGCGGCCCGATCGTGCTGCCAGGCGCGGTTGACCTCGCAAGCGTTCGCCGGTCGCGCGGAAGACCAGGTCGGGATCAAGCCCGAGCAGGCTGTAGCGCCCGCGAATTTCGCCGCCTTCGACCGATTCGAGCAGGAAATCGCCCCGACCCGGCTCGATCAGCTTGAGCGCCGCCCCGACCGGGGTTTCGGTATCGGCGATCAGCCGCCGCCAGACAAGTGCCGGGCGCCCAGTGGCAAGCGCGGCACGTGCCGTGGCGGCATTCTCTGGCAAGGCTCCGGACAGAACAAATTCCCTCAATTATGGCCGGCAAGCTGCGCCTTGACCTTGGCGACCGCATCCTCGTTGCGTTCGATGCCAACTTCCTTGCTCGCGGCCTTGGTGAATTCTTCCGCATATTCCTGGCCCGCCGATTTGGCGAGCTGCTGCGCGGCGCTGGCAATTATCGGATCGTCATCGGCCAGCTTGCCGGGCTCGATATCGTTGAGCTTGACCACGAACCAGCCATTGTCATTGGGCGCTTCGAGACGCTTGACGGTGCCTTCGGCCATGCTGAACATCAGCGCCAGAACCGGCGGAACCCGCCCGCCCATCTTGCCCAATTGCTCGCGGTCCATGCTGATCGGGTCGACCGGCGGAAGCTTGACACTTTCCTTGCTCATGGCTGCGGCGACCGTTTCGCCCTTGGCGACGAGCTTCATCACCCGGTCTGCAGCCTCCTTCGCCTTCTTGTCACCCTCCGAACGGCGCCAGGCATGAACGACGGAATCTTTGATCTCGGCGAGCGGGGCGGGGGCGGCGGACGTAATCTTGCTTACATCGAAGATCAGGAAGGTCTTTCCGGGTTCGATTTCGGCGAGCTGGGGTTCGCCTTCCTGCATGTCGAAAGCGGTCGAAAGCGCGCGGCCCAGCACGGCCGGCGCGGCGACGCCGGGTTGCTTGAAAATCGTGCCATTTCCGATCACTTCGGGCGTGGTTTCGATCTTGATGCCGAGTTCCTTGCCGACTTCCGTCAGGCTCGCACCGCTGTCGAACTCATCCTCGATCTTGGCGCTGAGATCGACCAATGCCGCATTGCGCTTTTCGGTGGTCAGCGCGGCAGAAATGGCGCTGCGAACCTGATCGAGGCTGCGCCCCGGGGTCTGATCGATCGCATCGACGCGCATGATATAATAGCCAAGTCCACCGCGCGCCGGGGCCGATAGCTGGCCCTTGGCGGCAGAGAATGCCGCCTGGGCAACAGCGACCGAAGTCTGCGACGCCAGATCGCTCTGGGTGAGCGGGCCGACGCTGGCCACGGCAAGGCCCTTTTCCCGCGCGGCGGCATCAAGCGTTTTGCCCTTCGCCACTTCGTCACGGATTGCCTTTGCGGCAGCCTCGGTCGAAACCACGAGCTGCGCCACCTTGCGCTTCTCGGTAGCGGCATATTGCGCAGAATCGCGCTTATAGCGGGCTGCGATCTCGGCTTCGGTCGGCGCCGGAATTGCCTTGAGCGCATTCCTCACCGAATTGTGCATAGCGGATCACCCGCCGCTCAGGCAGCATATAGGTGGCGCGATGATCCTTGTAATAGGCGGTCAGCTGCGCCTCGCTCGGATCGCCCTTGGGTGCATAGGCATCGCTCAGCAGCAGGCCGATCGCACCCTGGCGGCGTTCCCGCAGCAGCGCGGCATAGCGCTTGACCAGCGGCAGCGGCAGCGGTCCGGGTGCCAGGACCGGGGTAATGACCTGGCGCACATAAAGTCCGTTCTGCAGATCTTCGCGCACCTGTGCGTCGGTCAGCCCGCGCTGGGCCAGGGCGGCGCGATAGGCCTTTTCATCAAATTTGCCGTCCGGGCCGGAGAAAGCGGCGAGCTTCACAATCTCGCTGTCAACCAGTCGCCCGCCGGCGCGCAGACCGATCTGCTTGCCGAATTCTGACAGGGCGGTGCGATCGAGCAGGCGCGAAATGGTATTTTCCAGCCCGCCTTCGGCGAGGAAGTTTTCCATCGTCGCGGTCGGATTCTTGCTGCGCACATTATCGAATTCGCTGCGGGCGGCGGTTTGCAGATCGCCCATGCTGATCTTCTTGTCGCCGACGATCGCCACCCGGTCACTGCCGGTTATTCCGCCGAAACTGCCGTTATTGGCGACATCGCCGACCGCGAAGGCAATCGCAATCAGCACCAGCGCGGCCAGTGTGACGCCCACCCCGAACTTGGAATACATGAAACTTCGGAACAGCTGAATCATGGTTGGACGCCGCCTGATCAGGAATGGAATGGGGGCTCGCAGCCCGGCTGGCAGGCGCTTTATCCTCGCTGAGGCGGTCGGGCAACAGTCCTCACAACCATTGAGCCATGTGGAAAAGCAGTTTTGACATGCAAGGCGGCTGCGACTAGCGGGCTTCGTCCGTCGAAGCGCCCCACTGGCGGCGCGTCACGAGCAGTTCGAGGACAATCAATGGCCCAGCGCCCCTATATTGTCGGCAATTGGAAGATGCATGGCACGCGTGCGATGCTTGCCGAAGCGCGCGCGATCGACCGTGCGGCCGAGCGCCTGATCAAGGCAGAAGTCGCGCTTGCGCCGCCCTATACACTGATTCACGCCACCCATCGCGAAGCCACGCTGATCGGCGTCGGCGCCCAGGATTGCTTTGCCGCCGATGGCGGCGCGCATACCGGCGATATTTCGGCCGCCATGCTGAAGGACGCCGGCGCCAGCTTTGTGATTGTCGGCCATAGCGAACGGCGCGCCGACCATGGCGAGAGCGATGCCATTGTCAAGGCCAAGGCCGAAGCTGCTCTGGCTGCCGGACTGGGCGTGATCGTTTGCGTCGGCGAAAGCGAGGCAGACCGCGATGCGGGCAGGGCAGTGAAGATCGTCACCTCGCAGCTCGCACGGTTCGCTGCCGGACAGCCACCGAAGCCCTGGAAAAGATCACCGTTGCCTATGAGCCGGTCTGGGCGATCGGCAGCGGACGGACCCCGACCATCGACGAGATCGGCGCAATGCATGCGCGCGATCCGCAAGAAGCTGCTGACCCTTTATGGACAGGGCGCGGGCGATGTCCGCATTCTTTATGGCGGCTCGGTAAAAGCAGACAATGCGCCCGATATTCTGCGCGTGCCGGAAGTTGGCGGGGCGCTGGTCGGCGGCGCGAGCCTTGCTGCCGAGAGCTTCCTTGCGATCATCGTCGCCGCTGCGGAACTCGCTGACGGCTAAAGGCCTGGCAGCCGATCCCTTGCGGATCGCTGCTATGCCTCGCTATCTGCGCTTCCAGCCGCCGAAACTGGCGAACCCGATACGCGAACCAATTACAAGGTCAGCCCCACCGATGTCGCTTTTTCTTTTTCTCACGGTCATTCAGGGCCTCGTCGCCGCCGCGTTGGTGGGAGTGGTGCTGATGCAGCGTTCCGAAGGCGGCGGGCTTGGCATGGGTGGTGGTGGCGGCCCGACCGGGCTGATGTCCGCCCGCGGCGCGGCCGATTTCCTTACCCGGGCAACGGCTGTTCTGGCCACGATCTTCGTCGCGCTCAGCATCGTGCTGGCGGCGATCGGCATCGGCGCGACCGAAGGCCGCAAGATTGACGACACGCTCGATCGTTCGGTGCAGCCGGCCGGCAATCCCAAGACCGATCTGCTCGGCAAGACCACCACCAATGATGCGACGGACGCGGCTCCAGCCGCTCCGGCCAGCGGTGCTGCGCCGAAAAGTGCCGACCCGCTCAAGGGCGCTGCCGAGTAAAAAGGCGCTGGCTTTCGGACGGCGCCGCAGTTTCACAACTGTGGATTGCGGCATGACGGTGCACGCTAGTGCTTGCACCGAATCCGAAAAGCGCCTTAAGGCCCGACTCCCATGGCGCGGTTCATTTTTATTACCGGCGGCGTGGTCTCCTCGCTCGGCAAAGGTCTCATGGCGGCAAGCCTCGCGGCTCTGCTGCAGGCGCGTGGCTACAAGGTCCGCATTCGCAAGTTCGATCCCTATCTGAACGTCGATCCGGGGACGATGAGCCCCTATCAGCACGGCGAGGTCTATCGTGACCGACGACGGAGCCGAGACGGATCTCGATCTTGGGCATTATGAACGCTTTACCGGCGTCTCGGCCCATCAGGGCGACAACATCACCTCGGGCCGGATCTATCAGCAGATCATCGCCAAGGAGCGGCGCGGGGATTATCTCGGCGCGACGGTGCAGGTGATCCCGCATGTGACCGATGCGATCAAGGAATTCGCGCTGGCCGATACCGATGAGCTCGATTTCGTGCTTGTGCGAAATCGGCGGCACGGTCGGCGATATCGAGGGCCTGCCCTTCATCGAGGCAATCCGCCAGCTGCGCAACGAGCTGGGCCGCGAACAGACCGCGCTGATCCATGTCACGCTGGTGCCCTATATTTCCGCGGCCGGCGAACTCAAGACCAAGCCAACGCAGCATTCGGTGCGCGAACTGACCAGCCTGGGCGTGCAGCCCGATGTGCTGCTGTGCCGCTGCGAGCATCCCCTGCCTGACAGCGAGCGCGCCAAGATCGCGCTGTTCTGCAATGTGCGCCCGGCAGGCAGTGATCCAGGCGCTCGATCGCCAAGTCGATCTATGCGGTGCCGCTGCAATATCACACCGAAGGGCTCGACGCAGAGGTGCTGCGGCATTTCGGGCTGGAAGCGCCCAGCGCCCGATCTGGCGCGCTGGGACGATATCATCGATCGCTATCCAGAATCCCGAAGGGCGAGGTGACGATCGGCGTGGTCGGCAAATATGTCGGCCTGCCCGATGCCTATAAGTCGCTCAATGAAGCGCTCGTTCATGGCGGGATGGCCAACCGGGTGAAGGTCAATATCCGCTGGATCGACGCCGAGATTTTCGAACAGGCGGATTCGGACATCGCAGCCCAGCTTGAGCCGCTGCACGGCATTCTCGTGCCCGGCGGCTTCGGCACGCGCGGCACCGAAGGCAAGATTGCCAGCGTGCGCTTTGCCCGCGAGCGCGACGTGCCGTTCTTCGGCATCTGCCTGGGGATGCAGATGGCCTGCATCGAAGGCGCGCGCAACACGGCGGGGATCGAGACGGCGTCCTCGACCGAATTCGGCCCGACCGATGAGCCGGTCGTCGGGATCATCACCGAATGGATGAGCGAGGAAGGGTTGCAGACGCGCGAGGCAGGCGGCGACCTGGGCGGAACCATGCGGCTGGGCGCCTATGCGGCGGAGCTGTCACGGCAACAGCCAGGTTGCGGCGATCTATGGGCAAGACCGCGATTTCCGAGCGGCACCGGCACCGCTACGAAGTCAATTCGGCCTATGTCGGGCCGCTGGAAAAGGGCGGGCTGGTATTCTCCGGCATGTCGCCTGACGGGCTGCTGCCGGAAATCGTCGAGCGGCCGGATCGCAGCTGGTTTGTCGGCGTGCAGTTCCATCCCGAGCTCAAGAGCCGGCCGTTCGATCCGCATCCGCTGTTTGCCAGCTTCATCGAAGCTGCCGTGCACAAATCGCGGCTCGTCTGAGGGCTCCAACGAAAAAGGGCGGACCCGGCGGGCCCGCCCTTCAATCATGCGGATTGCGCCGCGCGCTCAGGCAGCGTCGGCCTCGTCCTCGGCCGGCTCGCGGCTGTCTTGACACTTCCGAGCGTCTTTGCGCCATTCACGGCAATTTTCTTGGGCTTCATTGCCTCAGGCACTTCGCGCAGCAGGTCGATGTTCAGCAGGCCGTCGGCCAGCCGGCGTTTTCGACCCGCACATAATCGGCCAGTTCGAAACGGCGCTCGAAGCCGCGATTGGCGATCCCGACATGAAGGAATTCGCCTTCGGCGGCCTCGTCCTTCTTCTTGCCCTGGATCACCAGCAGGTTCTGCTGAGCGGTAATGTCGATATCTTCCGGCTTGAAGCCGGCAACAGCCAGGGTGATGCGATAGGCATCCTGCCCGCGACGTTCGATGTTGAAGGGGGGGTAATTGTCACCGGAATTGAGCCGGGCCTGGCCTTCGAGAAGGTCGAACAAGCGGTCAAAACCCACGGTGCTGCGGCGATAGGGGGAAAAATCAAAGCGGTTCATGTCACACAAATCCTCTTCAGAGCAATTTGACAACTAGGGAGCCCGCAAATTCGGCGCTCCCGGGTTTTTTGGATCCAGGCCCTTACGGCGCTTGGCTCCAATCCCTAGATATGACCGTGATCCCATGCTTCAAGGGGTCGCGAACAAGGTTCGAAAGGATTCGCGTGTGAGCCTGCCCAAGGTTGAGATCTATACGAAATTCGCCTGTCCCTATTGCGTCAGGGCCAAGGCGCTGCTGTCCGCCAAGGGGGTGGAGGTCGAGGAATTCGACATCACCATGGGTGGGCCCAAAGCGCGCGGAAATGCTTGCAGCGGGCACCCGATGCTCGCACCGTTCCGCAGATTTTCATCGGCGATTTCCATGTCGGTGGCTCCGACGATCTGCGCGGCGCTCGATCGTCAGGGCAAGCTCGATGCTTTGCTCGGCCTCTGAGCGCGGAATGTTTGCCCGATCATGACGCGCATCGCGCTGCTCCAGATGACCACCGGGATCGACCCGCAGGAAAACGCCCGCGCAATCGCGCAGGCGGTTGGAGATGCACATGCGGGCGGGGCGCAGATGCTGTTTACCCCCGAAATGGCGGGACTGCTCGATCGCGACCGCGTGCGCGCTGCTCCTTCGATCGTGGCCGAGGCGGATAATCCGGTACTCGGTGCGGTGCAGCAGGCTGCGCGGGACACCGGCATCTGGGTCGCGCTCGGATCGCTCGCAGTGGCGCGCGACGACGGGCGCTGGGCCAATCGGTCGTTCGCTGGTCGCGCCTGACGGCAAGGTCGCAGCGCGCTATGACAAGATCCATATGTTTGATGTCGAACTCTGGCCTCGGGCGAAAGCTGGCGCGAATCTTCGGCCTATGTGCCCGGGCGAAGAGGTAGTCACGGCGCAAACCCCGCTCGGCACCCTGGGATTTGCGGTCTGCTATGATATGCGTTTTCCGGCCTTGTTCGAGGAGCTTGGCAGGCAAAGATGTGATGCGATCGCAATTCCTGCGGCCTTCACCGTGCCGACTGGCCGAGGCGCATTGGCATCTCCTGCTGCGCGCCCGCGCGGTTGAAGCGAGCGCCTTTGTGATTGCGGCGGCCCAGGTCGGCGAACATGCGGATGGCAGGCGCACCTATGGCCACTCGCTGGTGGTCGACCCCTGGGGCGAGGTGCTGCTGGATATGGGCGGACGGGGGGCCCGGATTGGGCTTTGCAGAGATCGATCCGGCGCGGATTGCCGAAGTGCGCGCGCAGCTGCCCAGCCTTGCCAATCGCCGCGGAAATACCTAAGTCCCTGAACGCCATGATCGTTTATCGATCTCAGATGCCCGGCGGGCCACCGTTTCGAAGGCTGGTTCGGCTCTTCGGAGGATTTTGCCGGCCAGCAGGCACGCGGCTTTGTGACCTGTCCGGAATGCGGATCGGGCGAGATCACCAAGGCACCGATGGCGCCAGCGGTGCCCCAGAAGGGCAATCAGAAGCCCGAACAGGCCGCAAAGCCGGCCAGTCCCGGTCGCAGGCGGGGCGCCAGCGCCCGAAGTGGCCGCCGCGCTCGCCAAGCTGGCGCAGATGCAGGCAGAGGCGCTCAAACGGTCGAAATGGGTGGGAGAAGCCTTCGCCGAACATTCGCGCGCGATGCATTATGGCGAGCGCGATCCCGAAACCATTCACGGCAAGGCTACGCCCAAGGAGGCCAAGGCCCTGCTGGAGGAAGGCATCGCGGTCGCGCCGCTGCCATTTCCTGTCTCGCCGCCCGACGAACTCAACTGAACGCGCGACTGATTGGCCAGGTGGCTGCCTCAGGTGATTGGCCCAAGTGATTGCCCCAAGTGATTGCAAGGCTGCCGAGGCTTGCCTAAAGGCTCGGATGCGTGCGCCCGTAGCTCAGCAGGATAGAGCACCAGATTCCTAATCTGGGGGCCACAGGTTCGAATCCTGTCGGGCGCACCAGCCGCTTGCCGCTCGATCCGCGGCCGGTAGGGCAAAATTAACCATGTTCACCAAAGCGATAACAACCAATTTCTGCTCTAATCGCAGCCATGATCAAGATCGCCGCCTTTATCGTTATCGGGTTCTTCGCCCTGCTGTGGGCGACCGGCAACGATATCCAGTCCTTCAAGCATGGCATGATGCATTGGGCCGATGGCAATACATCCTTGACCGGCAACCATGGTGACTGGGGCAATTAGGCCGCGCGGCCGGGCAGCAATCGGGGCAAGGCTGCGGCAAGCGAACAGCGTTCAGTCAAGCGGCGGACCGTCGAGAACCTGCTGCATATCATAGACCGGATTATACAGCAGCGTACCGAATTGGGCGACCACCCTGGCGCGCTCCTGATTGATCGGTTCGACCGGCTGCGCGCGCAGCAGCGCCTTGTTGCGGGCTTCGATCCCGGGCGTGAATTCGGGATGGGTCATGATGAACAAGTCGCCGCGCCGAATGCCGCGCAGCACGCGCTTGCCGACCTCTTCCGTGCTCATGAATATTGAAGGATCGAAGGTGAAATTGCGCGGCGGGCGTCCATCCGGTCCGGCACCGGGGACTGGTTCGTTTTTGAGATGGTCAGGGCGCACCTGTCCGGTTGTATCGCTGAGATGGGTCTGGACCGGGCCGGGGAAGAACACCGAAACGCCGATCGGCGTATCGCGCAGTTCGGTGGCCAGCAATTCCATCATTCCAGCAATCGCGAATTTGGCGGTGCAATAGAGCCCGGCTGTTCCGACCGCGGAAAAACCGCCGGTCGAACTGGTGGCGACGATGTGGCATTGCTCGCCATGTGCCTGCATGCGCGGCAGGACGGTCACCAACCCGTTGACTACCCCATAGAGGTTGACCTGGATGTTGAAATCCCAATCTTTGTAGGTCGAAGTTGCCATCGGTCCGGCGATCCCGACACCGGCATTCAAGGCAAGGATATGGATATTGCCGAAGGCGGCTTCGCATTCGTCGGCAGCTTTGGCCCAAGCATCGCGATCGGTCACATCAAGTTTGATCGGCTTTACCGCGAAATTGGTCTGCGCAAATTCCTCCATCGCCTGATCTAGCGCTTCCTGGCGTATATCGGCGATCACGACATTCATGCCTGCTTCGGCAAAGGCCCTTGCCATGCCAAGTCCCATGCCGCTGGCTCCGCCGGTGATGAATGCCGTTTTGCCGCGCAATTCCTTCATGGTGATATTCTCTCCGTGCTTGTTGATTTTTCGAGTCTCGGCACTCATGTTAGATTGACTTTGTCCTGTATATATAAAAGTAAATCCTGGCTGCTCGAAGCGGCCTGGGCGGTGGCCGGCGATGACTTTGCCTTGGTGGCGCGGGGCACCTCTCATAGGCGCAACCGCTATTTTGCGGCGGGCCCGGGACCCGCCAAATCCGTGTCACTATTAATTTCGGGAAATTGTGCCTAATCTGCGGCGCTCGTTTGGCAGCCTGCTTCAATCAGGCTGTGCGGCGAGATGTTCAGAGGGTTTCTAAAAGCGATGCGCAGGGATACAGAGGATAACACCGCGCCGAAGAGTTCCGCAAAGATGAAATCGATCTTGTCGGCTGCGTCCTTGGGCGATGAGCTGCGCGATTATGCGCTGCGCCGCCGGGACGAAGTTCTCGAAAGGCTGCGCCGTGGCGGGGCTATTGCGCGGCGCGAGAACGCTTTTCCCGCTGCTGTCGTCGAGGCGCTCGGCCCCAGGGCTGAGGAAGCCCAAAAGATCCTCGACCGTCTGGCGATGGGGGCTGCGGCAGAGATTTTTGCTGCCGGTGAAGACGGGCCAGGCGCCGGCGATGAATTCACCGGCCAGGTGGATCATATCATCGCCGGCTTCGACCACGTCAGGCTCGGTTCGCTTCCGGTTGCGGAGGAGGTTGGCCGCCCGCGAATATTCCAGAGCGAGCTGTGGCAGTTATTGCACAAGGTGCGGGAGAGCGCCGAGCTTGCCTATGCGCGCGAGGGTGAGCTGGTCGAGCTGGACCGCCGGATATTGCTGCTGCTGAAGGGCAAGGGGCCATTGGTGCCTGCGGACCTGTCATCTGCGGTCGGGGCGGATAAGGCGCAGGTAAGCCGTTCGGTCAAACGGCTTCTTGAGTTGAAGATCATCGAACGTGAGCAGATCCGCAGCCCCATCCTGCTGACCCACAAGGGAGATGGCCTGGCCCATCGGCTGTTGCGCCTTGCCGAATTGCGCCACCGCGAATTGAGCTTCGACATCGACGATCAGGAGCTGCAAGCGTTCATCGGCGTCACTGACATTTTGCTCGAACGTGCGGTCGCGCTTTATGAAAAGGAACGCGAACTCGCGCGCGGCAGCGACGGGCTCGATGGCACGAACGAGATGGCCCAGCGGATTGATCAGCGCCGCATTGGCGAGCAGATTGTGATCGACAATTCGCGCATCGTCCCGCCGCTGCTGACTTTGAGCGCCTATTTCTCGCGCAGCGGTGCGCTGGCGATGAAGCGCAAGACGGGCCTGTCGAACTTCGAATCCTGGGTCTTGTCCGAAATTGGCGACGAACCCCCGACCTATTGGTCAAAACTCGTCAAAGCGCTTGATCGCGATCACAGCCAGGCCGGGCGAACGGTCAATCACCTGATCGAACGCGGCCTGGTGATCCGTGAAGGAAAGCCGGGGCGGCGCCACGGATCCTTTCGGCCTACCGAAGAGGGGCTGCGGCTGTATGAAATTATCCAGGCAACCGGCCAGAAGCGCAGCGATTTCCTGATGCAGCAGATTCCCGCAGATCACCTGTCCGGCTTTCTCGAAACATTCGAAAAGCTTCGCCGCAATGCATCGGCCCAGCTCGAGCGCGAACGTGCGCTGGATGAACTGGAGCGGGACTGAGCCGGGCGGCGGGCAAATGTGCTCGCCCAATTCGAGCATATTGTGGAAAACCCTTGAATCGGCAGGGTAACTGTGATTCATGGCATGATTATGCCAAGACCAGACGCCAATTTGCTCACTCGCCGCGAAAAATTCGCGCAGTTGGGATCGCTTGGCTTTTTGCTGGTCCTTGGCGGGATGGCCCTCGCAGGGCCCAGCGGTGTGCTCGCCTGGAGCGAAAATCTTTCATTGCTCGAAAAGCGCGAGGCGCAGATTGCTCAGCTCAAGGCCGAACGCGACGAACTCAGCAATCGCGTGGCCCTGCTTGATCCAAAACATGTCGATCCCGATCTGGCCGGCGAACTCGTGCGCAAAAACCTCAATGTCGTTCATCCCGACGAAGTGGTGATAAAGCTCAATTAACCGTATAGGTTAGTTTTAACTGGCCTCGGCACCGTTCTGCCCTATGTCTTTTGATCATCAATGCGTTCTGGGCGTTGCCTAGGCGGTTTGCTTGCGCTTATAGGCAGCGCGACGTTGCCTTATGCCGAGCTGCGCGGGGCGCCAGACGAAGGGATCATAATCTTGGCAAAGCCTGCCGCCAAATCCGGCGCTTCCACCAGCAAGAAGCCAGCGGTCGAAACCGCCTCATCTGACGATAATTTCGCCCTCCGCAGTTTGCAGGAAGCGCATGCGCAGCAGAAGCGTTACGCGGCAAGCGACGAGGAACTGCTCGAACTTTACGAGCGCATGCTGCTGATCCGCCGATTCGAGGAACGGGCTGGCCAGCTTTACGGGCTCGGTCTGATCGGCGGTTTCTGCCATCTCTATATCGGGCAGGAAGCCGTGGCGGTGGGCATCCAGTCCGCGCTGCAGGGCGGCAAGGACAGCGTGATCACCGGCTATCGTGATCACGGACATATGCTGGCCTATGGGATCGATCCAAAGGTCATCATGGCGGAACTGACCGGGCGCCAGGCCGGGATCAGCCATGGCAAGGGCGGGTCGATGCATATGTTTTCGACCGATCACAGTTTCTACGGCGGCCACGGCATCGTGGGCGCGCAGGTGCCGCTTGGCGCGGGGCTTGGCCTTCGGGCACAAATATCGTGACGATGGCGGGCTGTGCGTTGCCTATTTCGGCGATGGCGCCGCCAACCAGGGTCAGGTTTACGAGACCTTCAACATGGCCAGCCTGTGGAATCTGCCGATCATCTTCGTGATCGAGAACAACCAGTATGCGATGGGTACTTCGGTCAAGCGCAGCTCGGCCGAGACCCATTTTTATCGCCGCGGCACCGCCTTCCGCATTCCGGGCATGGACGTCAACGGAATGGATGTGCTCGAAGTTCGCCAGGCAACCGAGATCGCGGTGAAGCATGTTCGCGAAGGTGGCGGGCCGGTGCTGATGGAGCTCAATACCTATCGCTATCGCGGCCATTCGATGTCCGATCCGGCCAAATACCGGACTCGCGAGGAAGTGCGACGGCGTGCGCCAAACGAGCGACCCGATCGAACATGCCAAGGCCGAATTGCTACGAGCGCGGTGTTGCAGAGGATCAGCTTGAAGGAGATCGACAAGGAGATTCGCGCCAAGGTGGCGGAAGCTGCCGATTTCGCCGAAAGCTCGCCCGAGCCGGATCCCGCCGAACTCTACACCGACGTGCTGGTGGGGACCTATTGAGATGGCCATCGAACTCAAGATGCCCGCGCTTTCGCCCACGATGGAGGAAGGCACGCTGGCCAAATGGCTGGTCAAGGAAGGCGACGAAGTCCAGTCCGGCGACATTCTCGCCGAGATCGAGACCGACAAGGCGACGATGGAATTCGAATCCATCGATGAAGGCACCGTCGGCAAGATCCTGGTGCCCGAGGGAACCGAGAATGTGGCCGTCGGCACCGTGATCGCGGTTCTCGCGGGCGAGGGCGAGGATGTCTCTGCCGCCGCAGCGCCCGCGCCGGAGCCAGCCGCCCAAGGCGGACGCACCTGCCGACGCTCCGGCTCCGAAGGCGGACAAGCCGGTGGCCGCAGCGCGCCCGGCCGATCCGGAAATTCCCGCCGGCACCAATATGGTCACCGGTCACGGTGCGTGAGGCCCTGCGCGACGCGATGGCCGAGGAAATGCGCCGTGACGAGCGCGTGTTCGTGATGGGCGAGGAAGTCGCCGAATATCAGGGCGCCTATAAGGTCACGCAAGGGCTGCTCGACGAATTCGGGCCCAAGCGCGTGATCGATACGCCGATCACCGAATATGGCTTTGCCGGCATTGGCGCAGGCGCCGCGATGGGCGGCCTTCGGCCGATTGTCGAATTCATGACCTTCAATTTCGCCATGCAGGCGATTGATCACATCATCAATTCGGCTGCCAAGACCAATTACATGTCGGGCGGGCAGATGCGCTGCCCGGTCGTGTTCCGCGGCCCGAACGGCTCGGCAAGCCGCGTCGGCGCGCAGCACAGCCAGAATTACGCCCCGTGGTATGCGGCGGTGCCCGGGCTGATCGTGATCGCGCCTTATGATGCCTCGGATGCCAAGGGCCTGCTCAAGGCGGCGATCCGCTGCGAAGATCCGGTGGTTTTCCTTGAGAACGAGCTGCTTTATGGCCGCATCTTCGAACTGGCCCAGCTTGACGATCATGTCCTGCCGATCGGCAAGGCGCGGATCATGCGCGAAGGCAGCGATGTGACGATCGTGTCCTATTCGATCGGTGTCGGCCTGGCGCTTGAAGCGGCCGAGACGCTGGCTGGCGAGGGCATTGATGCCGAAGTGATCGATCTGCGGACGCTGCGCCCGCTCGACCGCGAGGCCGTGCTCGAAAGCCTGGCCAAGACCAACCGGCTGGTGGTTGCCGAAGAAGGCTGGCCGACAATGCTCGGTCGCCTCGGAAATCCAGGCCCTGTGCATGGAAGAGGGCTTCGACGATCTCGACGCGCCGGTGCTGCGCGTGTGCAATGAAGATGTGCCGCTGCCCTATGCCGCCAATCTCGAGAAGCTGGCGCTGATCGACGCGGCGCGGATCGTCGAGGCGGTGAAGAAGGTCTGTTACCGCTGACCCGCCGCAGCTTGCCTTGACGGACGCTTTACGCGATCCGGCATTCGTGTCGCAAAGCCTGATCGAATCCCTTCATCCGCTCCAGCGGCTTTCCTTGAGCTATGCCCCGCGCCGCGCGCGCGCGGCATGCTGGCCCTGCTCGCGCTCGACACGCGGCTCGGCCTTGCCTTGCGGCAGGCGAGCGAGCCGATCATGGCCCAGATGCGGCTCGCCTGGTGGCGCGACCAGCTGCGCCTTTCGCCGGAGCTGCGGGAACGGTCAGACGCCTTGATCGTGGCGCTTGATCCGTTCCTTGGGGAGGAATTGCCGCTGTCTGGCGCTGGTCGATGGCTGGGAAATGCTGCTCGCCGACCGGCTCGACCCAGCCGCGCTGGACAGTTTTGCCGCGGGGCGGGCAGGCGGCTATGCCGCATTGGCGCGCATTCTGGGACATGAGGCGGCGAGCGGTGAGGCGGAGCAGGCGGGGCGGCGTTTTGGCGCTGGCGGATCTGGCGGCCAATCTCTCCGATGGGGATGAACGGGCCGGAGCGCTGGAGGCGGCGAGACGGATTGGACTGGCTCGCGCCGCTTTGCCGCGCGACTTACGCAGCTGGCGGTGCTCGACGGGCTCGCCTGCCGCGCCCTCGCGCGCGGAGGAGCGCCGCTGCTCGACGGGCCGGTTAGCGCCATGGCCGCTATCCGCTTGGGGCTACGGGGCGTTAGCCTATCATATCGCTGCTCATGGCTTGTGGGAGGCCGCATATGAATCGGATCGTGCTCGGCGCACTTGGCCGCGCTGGTGCTGGTCGCGGTCGGTCTGTTCTGGTGGCAGGGCCGGGCGCGGGTCGAGCAAGGGGCCCCGCCGCCTTCGGCTGATGCGCTGCCTGCGCCGGCCGCTGGCCTGCCATTGGCTGACGCGAGCGGGCTGCGCGGCCCGGCCCCGCCCGAGGCGAGCGAGCTCACCAAGGAACAGCAGCGCTTCTTTCGCTATGACCGCAACCGCGACTGGCAAGATCACGCGCAACGAAATGCTCTCAACCCGCGCCGATGCCTTCCGCAAGCTCGACAAGGACGGCAACAATCTGCTGACCTTCGAGGAATGGGCGGTCGCCACGGTCGACCGGTTCGAGGGCGCCGACGCCAACCACGACGGCGAGCTGACCCGCAGGGAATTCGCCAGCGACCCGCCCCAAGCCGGCGGTGAAGAAGCCGGGCTGCGCCTGCTAGCGTCAGGCAGGGACCAGGTCCAGCTGCGCCAGCCAATGCCCGAAATCTGCCTTGGCGCGCTCGGTATAGGCTTCCTTGCGCGCCTTCTTCCTCACATCGTGCAGCGGCGGGAACAGGCCGAAATTGACGTTCATCGGCTGATAGGTCGCGGCCTCGGCATCGCCGGTGATATGCGCCAGCAGCGCGCCCAGCGCCGTGTCGGCGGCGGCGGCGGTCCAGTCTCGCCCGGCCAGCTCGGCCGCCGCCATCAGCCCCGCCATCAGCCCGACCGCGGCGCTTTCGACATAGCCTTCGCAGCCGGTGATCTGGCCGGCAAAGCGGATATGTGGTGCCGACCCTTCAGCCGCAGCTGGCGGTCGAGCAGCAGCGGGCGAATTGAGGAAGGTGTTGCGGTGCAGCCCGCCAAGCCGCGCGAATTCGGCATTCTCGAGCCCGGGGATGGTGCGGAACAGGCGGACCTGCTCGGCATGTTTCAGCTTGGTCTGGAAGCCGACCATGTTCCACAGCGTGCCAAGCTTGTTGTCCTGCCGCAGCTGGACCACGGCATAGCGGCCAGCGCCCGGTGCGCGGATTGTCGAGCCCGACCGGCTTCATCGGGCCGAAGCGCAGCGTATCGACGCCCGCGCTCGGCCATCACCTCGATCGGCATGCAGCCCTCGAAATAGGGGGTGTTCGCTTCCCATTCGCGGAATTCGGTCTTCTCGCCGTCGATCAGCCCCTGGTGGAAGGCGAGATACTGCTCCTTGTCCATCGGGCAGTTGATGTAATCCTTGGTCTCGCCCTTGTCCCAGCGCGACTGGCCATCCAGCAGATGTCCATGTCGATGCTGTCGCGATGGACGATCGGGGCGATGGCATCGAAAAAGGCGAGGCTGTCGGCGCCGGTCGCCTGCGCCGATGCTCTCGGCAAGCGGCTGCGGCGGTGAGCGGGCCGGTGGCGACGATCGTCAGCCCGCTGTCGGGCAGGGCATCGATCCGCTCGCGCACGATCGTCGATATTGGGATGGCGTTCGAGGCATCGCTCGACTTCGGCGGAGAAGCCATCGCGGTCGACCGCCAGCGCCGAGCCGGCCGGGACCTTGCGCTGTCTCGCCCGCGCGCATGATCAGCGAATCGAGCCGCCGCATCTCATGGTGGAGCAGGCCGACCGCGTTCTTCGCATCGTCGTCGGAGCGGAAGCTGTTCGAGCAGACCAGTTCGGCCAGGCCGTCGGTCTGGTGCGCGGGCGTAACGCTCCCCACTGCCGCGCATTTCGGACAGGCGCACGCGCAAGCCGCGCCGGGCGAGTTGCCAGGCGGCCTCGCTCCCGGCGAGGCCGCCGCCGATGATATGGACGTCATGAGCCATATCGTGCGCCCTACAGCTTGCACTCGGCAAAGTTCAAGGCCAAGCGTCGTGCCGCAAGGAGAGCCTGCGATGCCCAGACGCGCGCTTTATGAAAAACGCCCCTTCCTGGTGGCAAGCATTGCGGCCGCAGCGGGCTATTTCTACCTGCGCGACGCCGACTTTCCCGAAATATTTTCGGTCGCGCTCAAGGGTGCTGCGGTGGGCCTGTTGGCGCTCTATGCCTATCTGCGGCATTCGGGCGCGGATGCGCGGTTGCTCGCCTGGGTACTCGGACTTGCGGCGCTGGGCGACATCGCGCTCGAATATGACGAGCAGATTGGCGGGCTGCTGTTTTTCGCCTGCCATATCTTCGCGATCACGCTCTATTGCGCCACCGCCGCGACAATCTGACGCCGAGCCAGAAGGCAGCAGCAGCCTGCCTGCTGATACTCACCCCGATTATCGCATTTTTCCTGCCTGCTGACCGCGCAGCCGCGCAGCAGGTCGGGCTTTATGCGCTGGCCCTGGGCGGGATGGCGGCGAGCGCCTGGGCGAGCGGCTTTCCGCGCTATCGGGTCGGGGCTGGCGCAGCCTTGTTCGTGCTCTCGGATCTGCTGATCTTCGCGCAGATGGGGCCGCTCGCCGAAAGCGATATCCCGCATGTGTTCGTCTGGCCGGTCTATTATCTGGGCCAGCTCCTGATCTGCACCGGGGTGATCCAGACCCTGCACAAGCGCGAACCGCAATTGAAGGTGGTGAGCAGCCGCTGAAGCGACCGGGGATGCCGGATCCGGCGAGCCTATTCAGGCCCGCTGGAAACCGGGGCCTCACTTTCTGCAGGGCTGTCGCCCGGCTCATCCTCTTCCTCGTCGAGCCTCACAGCGCCGACTACCTGTTCGCCATCGGCAACGTCGAACAGCTTCACCCCGGCGCTGTTGCGGCCAATTACGCGGAGGGAATCGAGCCCGATACGGATGAGCTTGGCCTGATCGGTCACCAGCATCAGCTGATCGGCCTTGGTCGCCGTGAAACTGGCCACAACCGGCGCCATTACGGGCAATATTGTCGATATTGACGATTCCCTGGCCACCGCGCCCGGTGCGGCGATACTCATAGGCGGATGACAATTTGCCATAGCCATTGGCGCAGACTGTGAGGATAAACTGCTCCCTGGCTTCCAGCTCGGCAAAGCGTTCCGGAGCAAGCGCAGGCTCACCTTCCTTTTCGGCTTTCCATGGCGCGTAGCGGAGATAATCCTCGCGTTCCTCGGGCGTGCTGCCAACCCGGTGCAGGATCGACAGGGAAACGACCTCGTCATCGCCCTTGAGCAGCATTCCGCGCACACCGGTGGAGGTCCGGCTGGTGAATTCGCGCACATCATCGGCGGCAAAGCGGATCGCCTTGCCCTGACGCGAGGCGAGCAACACATCGTCACCCGCATCGAGCAGCGCGACCCCGATCAGCCGATCAGCGGAATCATCCTCGAAGCGCATCGCGAATTTGCCGTTTGAGGGGATATTGGCGAAGGCGTCCATCGAATTGCGGCGGACATTGCCCTTTGCGGTGGCGAAGACCACGCTGAGCGCGCCCCAGCTGTCCTCATCCTCTGGCAGCGGCAGGACGGTGGCGATGGTTTCACCTTCGTCCAGCGAGGGCAGCAGATTGACGATCGGACGACCGCGCGTCGCTGGCCCGCCTTCCGGCAGCTTCCAGACCTTGAGCCGATAGACCTTGCCGGCGGTGGAGAAGAACAGCACCGGATTGTGGGTCGAGGTGACGAACATCGCGCTGACCGCGTCTTCATCCTTGGTCGACATGCCGGCGCGGCCCTTGCCACCGCGATTCTGGGCGCGGAAGGTGGAGAGCATGGTGCGCTTGATGTAACCATCGAGCGTTACCGTCACGACCATCTCTTCGCGTTCGATCAGGTCTTCATCGTCAATACCGTCCCACGCGGGGGCGATCTCGGATACGCGCGGGGTGGCATAAAGCTGCCTGATCTCGGTCAGCTCATCGCGCATCACCTCATAAAGGCGGGCGCGTGAACCCAGAATTTCGAGATATTCGGCGATTTTTTCCGCCAGCTGCTTCAATTCATCGCCAATTCGTCACGGCCGAGGCCGGTCAGGCGGTGGAGCCTCAGGTCGAGGATCGCGCGGACCTGGATTTCGGACAGGTGATAAGTCCCGTCCTCCTGATCGAGATTGACCTCAACCGCCTCGATCAGGCGGATATAAGGCGCAATATCGCCGATCGGCCAGGCGCGATCGAGCAATTTGGCGCGCGCAATCGCCGGGTTGGCCGAACCACGGATCATCACCACAACCTCATCGAGATTGTTCACCGCGACCACCAGGCCGAGCAAGATATGCGCCCGCTCGCGCGCTTTCTTGAGCTCGAACTTGGTGCGGCGGCTGATCACTTCCTCGCGGAAGGTGATGAAAGCCTGGATGAAATCGCGCAGCAACAGCACTTCGGGACGCCCGCCGCGAATGGCCAGCATATTGGCAGGGAAGCTCGATTGCGCGGGGGAATGGCGCCAGAGCTGGTTGAGCACCACTTCGGCAGTGGCATCGCGCTTGAGCTCGATCACCACCCGCACGCCCTTGCGGTTGGATTCGTCGCGGATATCAGCCACGCCTTCGATCCGCTTTTCCTTGGCGGCTTCGGCAATCTTCTCGACCAGCCCGGACTTGCCGACCTGGAAGGGAATGGAAGTGAGCACGATGGAGCGGCGATCGCCGCGACCTTCTTCGATCACATGGCGGCAGCGCTGGAGGATCGAGCCGCGGCCGGTCGTATAGGCCAGCCGCGCGCCCGATGAACCCAGGATCAGCGGAGCGGTAGGGAAATCCGGCCCGGGAATGATCTCGATCAGTTCTTCATTCGTGATCAGCGGATTGGCGATATAGGCCAGGCAGCCGTCAATCACCTCGCCAAGATTATGCGGCGGAATATTCGTCGCCATGCCGACCGCGATGCCACCAGCGCCATTGACCAGCAAATTGGGGAAGCGTGCCGGCAAGACTGCCGGTTCCTCGCGCGATTCATCGTAGTTCGGGATGAAATCGACGGTGTCCTTCTCGATATCATCGAGCAGGGCATTGGCGACCTTGGCCAGCCGGGCCTCGGTGTAGCGCATCGATGCCGCCTTGTCGGGGTCCATCGATCCGAAATTGCCCTGGCCGTCGATCAGCGGCACCCGCATCGACCAGTCCTGGGTCATGCGCACAAGTGCTTCGTAGATCGCACTGTCGCCATGCGGGTGATAATTGCCCATCACGTCGCCGACGATCTTGGCCGATTTTCGATACGGGCGATTGGAGAGGAAGCCGCCTTCCTGGCATGCCCATAAAATACGCCGATGGACCGGTTTGAGACCGTCACGGACGTCGGGCAGGGCCCGGCTCACGATCACGCTCATCGCGTAATCGAGATAGCTCGTCTTCATCTCGTCGACGATGTCGACGCGGGAAAATTCTTCGGCCGGTGAGCCCGGCTCAATGATATCGATGGTGTCGCTCAACTGCGTTGTTCACTTACTGTAATTGTCATGGCTTTTGCGTGCCCAAGCCCTAGGCCAAGCGGCGGAAATTGGCCAGCAAAAGGGGCTGAACCGGGGCGATCAGGCAGGTTTTATCCACATCTCGGAACACGCATGCTGTCGATTGCGTTCAATCACCGTTCAGTGCGGTTTGCCTAGCTCCCGATTGCAATATTGAAAACAACACGGCAGTAGCGCGACCGCGCTTCCAATTCGGGAATGTTCCCGCCGATATTTCCACACAGGAGAGAGCTTGATGTTTCGTGTTTCCCTTCCCGCGCATGGACCTTTCCGCAAGGGATTTTTGTCCAGCGCCGCGCTGGCACTTGTGCTGGCGGGCGGCGGTGCGATCGGCGTTGGGGCATTGTCTGCTCCGGCCCATGCCCAGTCCGAAGCTCCGAAATATTCCAAGAAGTTCGCCAAGGCGGCGCAACAGGTGTCGACCGACATCAACACTGTGCGCAACAGCCCCGCAGTGGTGGCGGAGATCACCAATCTCGTCGCTGCTTCGAACGCGCTGCAAACTGCCAAGGGTAATGACGCGATTGCAGCGGCCCAGGCCGATTTCAATGCCGTTGGCAAGCGGATCCAGGCACTGACCACCGCCCAGCGCAGCGAGCTTGAAGGTTTGATCGGCCAGGCCGAATCCGGCGACGAAAAGTTTCTGGTCGGCGAATTGATGGAATTTCTCGGCAATTTCTCGGGCGATACCGAACTGCGCTATCGCGCTTTGAAGCTCAAGCTCGACAGCGGTGTGCTCAAGCCCGAGGCCGTGCCCCAGACCTGGATCGATGTTGGCCAATATCTCTACACCGCCAAGCGCTATGACGAGGCGGCCAAGGCTTTTGCCAGCGCCTATCAGGCGGGCAAGCTTGAAGGAGCGGTCTATGCCACCGATGCCTATTTCCTCGCGAACCGTCCGGCTGATGGGCTGAGCTATCTCGAAGGCGTGATCAACAGCCGGCGCGCGGCCGGTCTGGATGTGCCGCAATCCTGGTATGGCAATGGCCTCAATCACGCGCGCAAGCTGGGCGATCTCGATCAGACCAGCCATTGGGCGGCCCTCTATGCGGCGCGGGGCAATACCCCGCAAACCTGGAATGCCGGCGTGATCCTGCTGATGGACAGCGGCAAGTTCGATCTTCAGGAACGGCTCGATTTCTACCGTCTGCTGGCGCGCAACAATGCGCTGCTGACCTCGCGGGACTATGTCAGCTATATGGATGCGGCCGACGCCCGCAGCCTGCCCAATGAAGTGCTGCCAATCGTCACAGAGGCGATCTCCAAGGGTCTGCTAGCGACCAGCAGGACGGCGACGAACAGCGCAATTTCAAACGATCTGATCGAATATACCAGCCAGACGCTTGATTTGGCGAAGCAGCGTGCTCCCGATGAGCGCAAGGCGGCTGACAAGATCGCGGCCCAGGCCCGCACGGATGCCAAGGGCGACAATGCGCGCGACGCGGGCGATGTGTATGAATCCTTCGGCGCCAATGCTCAGGCTGAGGAAATGTTCAAGCTGGCGCTCGCCAAGGGCGGGGTTGATACGGATCGCGTCTTGACCCGGCTTGGCATTGTTCAGGCCGATCAGGGCAAATATGCCGAAGCGCGGGCAAATTTCGCCAAGGTTTCCGGCTCCCGCAAGCCGATCGCCGCGATGTGGCTGGCCTATATCGATAGCAAGACCGCGCCGGCACCGACACCGGCTGCGCCCACCGCCGGCTGAACCGGGCGCGCAACCCATGTGAGCAATGACGGCGCGGGAGGCATCTTCTGCGCCGTTTTGCACTCTGGCAAGCAATCAGCGAGTTCGCTTGACGTAAACTCCGTCGTCGCGGCGCTCGATCCGGAAATGGCCGCTGATCGATTCAATCAGATCGGACAGGCGCTTGAAGCCATAGGTCCGCGCATCGAAGCTCGAGCGATTGTTGGCGATATTGCCCATCTCCGAGAGATTGGCAAAACCCTGCTTGTCGCGTTTGGAAGCCTTCCAGGCGGCGCCCAGAAGATCGATCACATCCTCGTCGACGGGCTTCTTGGCATCATCCGCCGAAGGGATTTGGCCCAGCTCGCTTGCGTCATCACTCGCCTCGCTGGCGATCAGGGCATCGACTTCGATAAAGCGTGTGCAGGCCCCCTTGAACGCCTCGGGCGTGGTCGCGCGGCCGAAGCCATAGACCAGCACGCCATCCTGGCGCAGCCGCATGGCCAGCGGGGTGAAATCGCTGTCCGAGCTCATGATTCCGAAGCCATCGAGCTTGCCCTGATAGAGCAGATCGATCGCGTCGATCGCCATGGCCATGTCGGTCGCATTCTTGCGGGCGGTGAGGTCAAATTGCTGGTGCGGGCTGATGCCATAGCGGTGCAGGATGGCTTTCCAGCCCTTGAGCGCCTGCTTTTCCCAATTGCCATAGGCGCGGCGGATATTGACCTGCCCAAGTTCAGCCAGAACCGTCAACACGGGATCGATCCCGGCGGCATTGGCGTTGTCTGCGTCGATCAGCAGGGCGATGTTTCTCAGGCGTTGGTCCATAGCTAGATGGCAGGCTCGAAAATGCCCGCCGCTTCGTCGAGCAGGTGAAGCACCCCGTCCGATATGGCGAAGAAGCCGCCGCGCAGCACCAGTTCCCCACTTGCTTCCTTTTTGCGGACGCAGGGGAAGGTCCGCAAATTGGCAAGGCTCACCTTGACCCCGGCTTGTTCCATCGCCCGCTCAGCCGGGCGCCCCTCGGTTCCGAACTGCTTCACGATCGGTTCGCGCACATCGTCGAGCAACGCGATCCAATCGGCGATGAAGCCACCTTCGCCCGGCTTCGTGCCATGCAGCTCCTGGGTCAGTGCCGCCTTGCACCCGCCGCACATGCCGTGGCCCATCACCAGGATCTCGCTCACCTTGAGCACCTGCACCGCAAATTCCAGCGCAGCCGAAACACCGTGATAGGCCGGGCGCAGTTTCAAACGGCGGAACCATCGCCGCAACATTGCTGACCACGAAGACCTCACCGGGATCGACATCGAATATCTGGGCGGGGTCCACTCTGCTGTCAGAGCAGGCAATGATCATGATCTCGGGGCGATTGGCCTTCGCGCAAAGCTGCCCAACGCTCATGCTCGGGATGCCACTTGCCCTCGCGAAAGCGGCGATAGCCGGCGAGCAGCGCATCCAGTTCGGGGGAGGAGGGTGCAGTCATGCGCCAATCCATGCCGCGCAAGCTTGCGACTGGCAAGCCTCGCGCCTAGATGGTCCCCATGAACGATCTCGCATCCACGCCGCGACCGGAAGGTGAACCCGAACGCCAGCGCAAGCCCGACTGGATCAGGGTGAAGGCGCCGGTCAGCAAGGGCTATCACGAGACCCGCAGCTGATGCGCGAACTCGGCCTCAATACCGTGTGCGAAGAGGCTGCCTGTCCCAATATCGGCGAATGCTGGACCAAGAAGCACGCCACGGTGATGATCCTGGGCGATGTCTGCACCCGCGCCTGCGCCTTCTGCAACGTCAAGACCGGGATGCCGCGCAAGGTCGACCCGCTGGAGCCTGATCATGTCGCGATCGCGGCTGCCAAGATGGGTCTGGAGCATATCGTCATCACCTCGGTCGACCGCGATGATCTGCCCGATGGCGGGGCAGGGCAGTTCGTGAAGGTGATCGAAGCGCTGCGGCGCACCACCCCGAAGACCACGATCGAGATTCTGACCCCGGATTTCCGCGGCAAGATGCGTCAGGCGGTTGAAGCGATCACTGCCGCAGGGCCAGATGTCTATAACCACAATCTGGAAACCGTGCCGCGGCTCTATCCCACGATCCGGCCCGGCGCGCGCTATTCTATGCCTCACTGCGCCTGCTGGAAGAGGTCAAGCGCCACGATCCGATGATCTTCACCAAGAGCGGGATCATGCTGGGATTGGGCGAGCAGCGCCTCGAAGTGCATCAGGTGATGGACGACATGCGCTGTGCCGATGTCGATTTTATCACCATGGGGCAATATCTCCAGCCGACGCCCAAACATGCCAGGGTGGAGGAATTCGTGACCCCGCAGGCATTTTCTGCCTATGGCGCGATTGCCCGGGCAAAGGGCTTCCTGCAGGTCGCGGCTACTCCGCTGACCCGTTCGAGCTATCACGCCGGCGATGATTTCTCCCAGATGCGAGCTGCGCGCGAAGCGAAGCTCGCCAACCAAGCGCTGATGCCGGGCATTCGCGAGACCAGGCGCGTTGCGTTCAGCGCCGAGCAGATGTTCGATCTGGTTGCGGATGTCGCGCGCTATCCCGAATTTCTGCCCTGGGTGGTTGGCACCCGGATCCAGTCCGACAATGCGAGACGAAATGGTCGCCGATATGTTGGTCGGCTTCAAGGCCCTGCGGGAGAAGTTCACCTCGAAGGTGATCAAGCACCGTCCGGGCGAGCTTGAAGTGATCTATCTCGATGGGCCGCTGCGCGATCTCGATAATCGCTGGAGCTTCTCAGACCTGCCCGATGGTGGCTGCGAAATTCACTTCAGCGTCGATTTCACCTTCAAGAACCGCCTGTTCGAGGCGCTTGCCGGGCAATATTTTGATCGCGCCTTCCGCAAGATGGTTGCAGCCTTTGAAGCGCGGGCTGCCGAACTTTATGGCAGCAGCAGCTCCAGCGCTACCAGCGTCGCCTGACGGCGCACACCTCCGCGATCCTTGTCTTCGAACACGCGCTGTTCGGCATTCTGTTCATCGCTGCCGCGTTCGACCTTGGCGAAAACAACCGTTCCGACCGGCTTTTGCGCGGTGCCGCCGTCCGGCCCGGCAATGCCGCTGATGGCCACGGCGACATCGGCCTGGCTGCGTTCAAGCGCGCCCTGGGCCATCGCATAGACGCAGGCGATCGAAACCGCGCCGACGGCATCGATCAGATCGGACGCCACGCCGAGCATTTCCTGCTTGGCTTCGTTGGAATAGGTCACGAATGCGCGGTCAAGCACGGCGGAGGAACCGGGGATTTCGGTCAGTGCGGCGGCGACGAGGCCGCCGGTGCAGCTTTCGGCGAGGACGATTTTGCGGCCCACGGCGGCGTTTTCCTCGATCACCCGGCGGGCCAGATCGACGATTTTGGGGGGAAGGAGTGAATCGCTCACCAAAGGTCTCGCACGCAAATATGGGTATCCCGGCCAGGTCCTAGGGCGCGCGCGGCAATTGCGGCGGCACCCGTGCGAATTATCCGCATGTTGGAACTCCTTGTCAGTCCAGCCGCAACAGGGTTGCGACAGCTTCAGCGGCGATTCCTTCGCCGCGCCCGGCAAAGCCGAGCCGTTCGGTCGTGGTGGCCTTGACGTTCACGCATGCAATGTCAACGCCTGCGATGCTTGCAAGTTTGGCGCGCATCGCGTCCCGATGCGGGCCGATCTTGGGTGCTTCGCATATGATCGTGACATCCAGATTGCCGAGACGATAGCCCGCTTCGCCGGCGAGCAGGGCGGCATGGGCCAGAAAGCGGTCGGAGGATGCGCCGCGCCATTGCGGATCGCTTGGCGGAAAATGCTGGCCAATGTCGCCCGCGCCGATCGCGCCCAGGATGGCATCGACCGCCGCGTGCAGGGCAACATCGGCATCGCTGTGACCGGCAAGGCCCAGTTCGTGTTCGATCCGGACCCCGCAAAGCCACAATTCCTCTCCGGCCGCGAGACGATGAACATCATATCCGGTTCCGACCCGGACCGCCGGAATGCCATCCATGAAATCCTCCGCATAGGTGAGCTTGCGCAGCCGTTCGTCGCCTTCGACCAGCGCGACTGCAAGGCCAGCGGCTTGCGCGACTTGAGCATCGTCGCCAGCCAATGGCTCGCCGGGCCATCCAAGATGCGCGGCCAGGATGTCGCCAAAGCGAAAGGCCTGCGGGGTCTGGACGCGGCGCAAAGCCTCGCGTGGGGCGCTGGCGACCATCATGTCGCGCTCGGCATGGGCAAGGCTGTCGATCACCGGAAGGACAGGGATCGCGCCGGGGTGATCTGCGAGCGCGCCAAGCAGTCGTTCGATCACCATGCGGGGCAGCACTGGCCGCGCAGCATCGTGGATCAGAACATAATCCGGCGCATCGCCAGCCAATGCCTCGATCGCGGCAAGAACGGATTGCTGGCGGGTCTCCCCACCGATGACCAGTCGAACTCCCTCAATTCCAGCCAGCGCTTCGCGCGCAAGAGCTTCGCTGCCCTCTGGGATCGCCACCGCAATCGGGGCCGCGCCGGCGCTTGCCAGCGCCTCGGCCGAATGGCGCAGCAACGGCTTTCCGCGCCATGTTGCGAATTGCTTGGGCATATGTCTGCCCCGCGCGCATACCCTTGCCTGCGGCCACGATCACGGCGGCAAAACGGGGGCGAGCTGGTGCAGGGCGTATCCATGGCCCGGGCGGGTAGCTGCTTGCAGGGATGCATCGCAATCCACTATGCGCCTGCCTGTTTTTTAGGCACATTCAGGCGGCATGACTTCTTCCACCCATACTCCGAGGCTCAAGCCGATCCAGATCGGCCCAGTGACGATCGAATGTCCGGTCATCCTGGCGCCGATGACCGGCGTCACCGATATGCCGTTCCGCACGCTGGTGCGCCGTTTCGGCTCGGGGCTCAACGTGACCGAGATGATCGCCAGCCCGGCGATGATCCGCGAAACGCGCCAATCGCTGCAGAAAGCCGCATGGGATCCGGTCGAAGAGCCGGTCTCGATCCAGCTGGTTGGCTGCAGTCCCGCGGAGATGGCCGAGGCGGCCAAGCTCAATGCGGATCGCGGCGCAGCGATCATCGACATCAATATGGGCTGCCCGGTGAGGAAGGTCGTCAATGGCGATGCCGGCAGCGCGCTGATGCGCGATCTGCCGCTGGCGGCCAGCCTGATCGAGGCGACGGTGAAGGCGGTTTCGGTGCCGGTAACGGTCAAGATGCGGATGGGCTGGGACCATGCCAGCCTCAACGCGCCCGAACTTGCGCATATCGCCGAGGATCTCGGCGCGCAGATGATCACGGTCCACGGCCGCACCCGCAACCAGATGTACAAGGGCGAGGCCGACTGGGCCTTTGTCCGCAAGGTCAAGGATGCGGTTGCGATTCCCGTTATCGCCAATGGCGACATCTGCTGCGAGGAAGATGCCGCGCAGGCGCTGGAGCAGAGCGGCGCGGATGGCGTGATGATCGGACGCGGCGCTTATGGCAGGCCGTGGCTGCTTGGCCAGGTGATGCATTGGCTCCAGACCGGCGAGACGCCGCGCTGCGCCCGAGATCGACGAACAATATGCCCTGCTGGTCGAACATTACCGCGCAATGCTGGACCATTACGGCGCCGAAGTCGGGGTCAAGATCGCGCGCAAGCATCTCGGCTGGTACACCAAGGGCCTGCCCGGCTCGGCCGAATTTCGCAACAAGGTCAACTTCATCGATGATCCGCAGCAGGTGCTGGGCGAGCTGGAGCGGTTCTATGAGCCGTTTCTGAGGCGCCGCGCCGCGTGAGCGAGCGATCCGCGGTCCGATGAGCAGCTGGCGAGCCTATCAAGCGCTGTGCTGCTGCTGGGGCCCGGCCTTACCATTCGCGGCGCCAACCCGGCTGCCGAACAATTGATGGGTATGGGCGCCAAACGGCTGGTCGGGCAGATCTCTCGGCGAAGTTGCCGAATTCGGCGGAATCCCGGTTCAACGAGTGGCTGGAGCTGGGAGATTCCCAGATTTCGGCCTTGTCGGTCAAAACCCGCTTTGGCAGCCAGGTCGAACACAAGCTGGATCTTATTCTCTCGCCAGTGATCGGTCATCCGGGCTGGCAGATGCTGGCGATGCACGACATCGGCGCAACCGAAACGCTGGGCGAGGGCGACGAACCGCCGCTGCGCGCGCCGGCCATCCTTGCCCATGAGATCAAGAACCCGCTCTCGGCGATCCGCGGAGCGGCGCAATTGCTGGGCCGCAAGGCTGACGCCGGCCGACAAGGCGCTGACCACGCTGATCACCGACGAGGTCGACCGGATCGCCAAGCTGGTCGACCGGATGCAGTCGCTCGGGCGCGAGCAGCCCGAGCCGGTCGCCCCCTGCAATCTGCACGCAGTGATCCGCCGGGCCATCCAGCGTGATCGAGGCCGCCGGAGCGAGACGAGGTCGAGCTGCGCGAGGAATTCGATCCGTCACTGCCACCGGTTCTGGGCAATGAGGACGGGCTGGTGCAGGTGCTGATCAACCTGCTGTCCAATGCCCGCGATGCCTGCCGCGGATTCGGCCGACCCGCAGATCGTGATCCGCACCCGCTTTGTCGTCGGGTCTGGTGCTGACGGCGATCCGGCTCGGCCGCCCGGTCAAACTGCCGATCGAAGTGCGGGTGAGCGACAATGGCCCGGGGATAGATCCCGGCTTTGCGCGATCACATGTTCGAGCCTTTCGTTTCGAGCAAGAAGAACGGGCAGGGGCTCGGGCTTGCGCTGGTCAACAAGCTGGTGCGCGACATGGACGGACGCATCAGCCATGAACGCGACGATTCCGGAGGCTGGACCCATTTCAAGGTCCACCTGCGCGGTGGCGAAATAGGGGAGGGAGCACAGCAATGGGCAAGCGCGCTTTGCTGGTCGAGGATGATGCCTCGATCGCGCTCGTGACCACTGCAGCGCTGGAGGATGATGGCTTCACCGTCGACAGCTGCGATTCGCATTGCTGGGCGCGACCGGCTGCTGCGCGGCAATCGCTATGACGTGATGCTGACCGATATCATGCTGACCGATGGTGACGGGATCGAAAGCCTGGGCCAGGTTCAGGCGGACTATCCCGGGCTGCCGGTCATCATCCTGTCGGCGCAAAACACGCTCGATACGGCGGTGCGCGCCAGCGACACCGGCGCGTTCGAATATTTCCCCAAGCCATTCGACCTCGACGAACTGGTGCGCGCCGCGCGTCAGGCGGCCGAGAGCCGAGCAGTCCGGGCCTGATGTGACTGCTCCTGCAGGCGAGGGCCTGCCGCTGGTCGGGCGCAGCCAGGCGATGCAGGGCGTCTACCGGATGATCACGCGCGTGCTGCGCAACGATCTGACGGTGCTGATCCTGGGCGAGATGCGGCACCGGCAAGGAACTGGTGGCCGAGGCGATCCATCAGCTCGGCCATCGCGCAAGGGGCCGTTCGTGGCGGTCAATACCGCGGCGATCCCGCGCGAGCTGATCGAGAGCGAGCTGTTCGGCCACGAGAAGGGGTCCTTCACCGGGGCGGTGGCGCGCGGTATCGGCAAGTTCGAGCAGGCCAGCGGCGGGACGCTGTTCCTCGACGAGATCGGCGACATGCCGTCCGAGGCGCAGACCCGGCTGCTGCGCGCGCTGCAATCGGGCCGGATCCGGCGCGTGGGCGGGCGCGAGGAGATCGACATCGACGTGCGGATCATCGCCGCGACCAATCGCGATCTCGCACCGATGATCGCGGCCGGGCAGTTCCGCGAGGATCTGTTCTACCGGCTCAACGTCGTGCCGATCCAACTGCCGCCGCTGCGCGAACGGGCGAGCGATATCGAAGCGCTGGCGCGGCATTTCCTGATCCAGGCCGCGGAGGAAGGGCTGCCGCGCCGCCAGCTGACCAGCGAGGCGGGCGAAGTGCTGATGCGCCAGCCATGGCGCGGCAATGTGCGCGAGCTGAAGAATTTCATCTACCGCCTTGCCCTGATGGCGCGCGAGGAAGTGATCGATGCCGCCACGGTCAGGCCGCAGCTTGAAGCAGCGGCCAGTTGCCACGAGCCGTGCCGACGAGCGCCGATTTCGGATCTGCGCTGGACGCATTGGCTCGCGGATGCCGCACCGGTCGACGGCACGCTTTATCACACCGCGCTGGCGGCGTTCGAAAAGCCGCTGTTCGAACATGCGCTGGCGGAAACCGGCGGCAACCAGCTGCGCGCCGCGCAGTTGCTTGGGATCAATCGCAACACGCTGCGCAAGCGGCTGGGCGAGCTTGAGATCGATCCGGAGCGCTTCGCGCGGCGGGGTTGACGGCGCCTGAATCCCCGGAAAACCTCGATTTGCCGAAAACCTCTTGCAAATTTGCAACAGTGCTCGTTGTAACGGTGCAACGATGTCTGCAATCGCCCGTATCCCTCTGGCCGACGCTGGCCGCGCTGGTGGCGGCGTGCGCTGGTGCCGCGCGCCGGGCGAATTTCTTCGGCATTCTCGAGGTGGTCTCGTCGATCACGCTTGCGATCATGCTGGTGTGGAGCTGGCTAACGCTTTCCAGCCCGCCGAGCAGCCGGGCGATCTGATTCCTTCCGGCGAGGCGGCGGCGTTGCTGATCGGAACGCTGATCCCGGCGATGGCGCTGTGGTGCTGCTCGGGCGGCGGATCGCGATCCGCCGCGCCGGCGGCAGCACCGCGCGGCTGCACGTCAGGCTGGTGTTCTTCTTCTCGCTGGTCGCGGCGATCCCGACGCTGCTGGTGGCGGTTTTCGCCGCGCTTCCTGTTCCAGTCGGGCGTCGAATTCTGGTTCTCCGACAATTCGCGCGGGATTCTCGAAAACGCCAACGAGCTGGCGCGCGGCTATTACGATCAGAACCAGCGCGATGTCGGCGAAGAGACCGATCACCATGGCCGACGACATGCGCGCCTATCTCCAGGACAGACTCGATCACCAGCCCGGGCTTCCGAGGAATCCTATCTCTATCAGGTGGTCGGGCGCGAACTGAGCGAATCGGCCATTCTCCAAAAGGCTGAGGATGGCGAGTTGCTGCACCGCCGCGATCGTCGATCCGGACGACAACCGCCACGCGCGAGCCGATCCCGCCGAGCATAATCCAGCGGGTCGATGCCGGCGAGCAGGTTGTGGTCGTGGATGGCCGACGACCGGATCGAGGCGGTCACGGCGATCGACCGGCGAGCCGGGATATATCTCTACAACGCGCGCAATTCCGACGCGCTTGCGCTCAGCCAGTGCGAAGCGCGCGCAAAGCGTGCTGCAGGCTTACGATGTGCTCACCGAGCGCGCGCGCACGCTGCAGTTGCGCTTCAACCTGCGCTGTTCTTCGTTTCGCTCGGCGCTGGTCGGCCTGGCGGTCTGGTTCGCGCTGCGCTTTGCCGACCGCCAGGTGCGCCCGCTGACCGACCTTGTCGGCGCGGCGCGCGAGGTCGGGCAGGGCAATTATGCGCTGCGGGTCGAGGGCCGCACCGGGCCGGACGAGATCGGCCTGCTCAACCGCGCCTTCAACCGCATGACCGCGCAGATCGAACAGCAGACTGCTGCACTGGTCGGCGCCAACCGAACAGCTTGCAAGAACGCCGCGCGTTCATCGAAGCGGTGCTCGAATCGATCACCGCCGGGATCGTCTCGGTCGATCACGAGCGGCGAAGTGCTGCTGATGAACAGTTCGGCCCAGGCGCTGCTGCTCGATCGGGCCGGGCCGGCGCCGGTCGGGCTCAAGCTTGCCGAAATTGCGCCCGAGATCGCGGCGATGATGCGAAGCGCAGCTCTCGCAGCGGGCTGGTCCAATACAACAAGGATGGCGAGCTGCTGACGCTGGCGGTCAAGCTCTCGCCGGCGACTGACGGCCATGTGATCACTTTCGAGGACATCACCCGGCAATTGCTCGACCAGCGGCAGGCCGCATGGTCCGACGTCGCGCGGCGCATCGCGCACGAAATCAAGAACCCGCTGACCCCGATCCAGCTCGCCACCGAGCGGCTCAGCCGGCGCTATCGCAAGCAGATCGCAGACGACGGCGAACTGTTCGACGAACTGACCAGCACGATCATCCGCCAGGTCGGCGACTTGCGGAAGATGGTCGACGAATTCTCCTCCTTCGCGCGGCTGCCCAAGCCGGTGTTCCGGCAGGAGGATCCGGTCGATCTGGTGCGCCAGGCGCTGTTCCTGCAGGAAGTCGCGCATCCCGAGATCGACTATCAGTTTCGACGGCGACGACGGGACATCAGCCGATCGCCTGCGACCGGCACCAGTTCGGCCAGGCGATGACCAATGTGCTCAAGAACGCGGCCGAAGCGATCGAGGCGCGCGCGCAGGGATGCCGAGCCGGATTATCGCGGGCGGATCGCGGTTGCGATCATCGCTCGACGACGAAACCTTCACCGTCGCGGTCGAGGACAACGGGATCGGCCTGCCGCAGGACCGCGAACGGATCGTCGAGCCCTATGTCACGACCCGCGAGAAGGGCACCGGCCTCGGCCTCGCGATCGTCAACAAGATCGTCGAGGAGCACGGCGGCGAGATGACTTTCAGCTCCCGCCGAAAGCGGCGGAACCCGCGTGACCCTGCGCTTTGCGCGCGATCCGCTGGCCGAGCGCGCCGGGCAGCGAGGCAGCCGAATGAACCTGACCTGAATGTGGAGAATTTGCTAATGGCGCTCGACATCCTGGTCGTCGACGACGAGCGCGATATTCGCGAACTGGTCGCCGGCGTGCTGAGCGACGAAGGCTACGAATGCCGCACCGCTGCGCGACAGCACGTCGGCGCTGGCCGCGATCGACGAGCGCCGGCCGAGCCTGGTCCTGCTCGACGTCTGGCTCCACGGCAGCCCGATGGACGGGCTCGAAGTGCTCGACGCGATCAAGGCGCGCGAACCCGAACTGCCGGTGATCATCTTCTCCGGCCACGGCAATATCGACACCGCAGTGTCTGCGGTCAGCCGCGGCGCGATGGACTTCATCGAAAAGCCGTTCGAAGCCGAACGGCTGCTGCATCTGGTCGACCGCGCGACCGAAACCGAGCGCCTGCGGCGCGAAAACGCGCGGCTGCGCGAAGGGCTTCGCTCAGCAACGACGAGTTCACCGGCAATTCGAGCGTCATCAACCAGGTGCGCGCGACGCTGAAGCGCGTCGCCAATACCGGCAGCCGGGTGCTGATCACCGGGCCGGCCGGCGCGGGCAAGGAAGTGGCCGCGCGGCTGCTCCATGCCTGGAGCCCGCGCGCGGACAAGGCCTTCGTCACGGTCAATTCGGCGCGGATCACGCCCGAGCGCTTCGAGCAGGAGCTGTTCGGCGAGGAAGCCGACGGCAAGCTGGTGCGCGCCGGGCTTGCTGGAACTGGCCGACGGCGGCACGCTTTATCTCGATGAAGTGGCCGACATGCCGCTGAAAGCACCCAGGCGCGGATCCTGCGGGTGCTGACCGAACAGAGCTTCGTGCGGGTCGGGCGGCAACCGCCAGATCGGCGGTCGACGTGCGCGTCGTCTCCTCGACCTCGCGCGATCTCGAGAACGGAAATCGCGGAGAAGCGCTTCCGCGAGGATCTGTTCTATCGCCTCAACGTGGTGCCGGTGGCGATCCCGTCGCTGGCCGAGCGGCGCGACGATATTCCCGCGCTGGCCGATCATTTCTTCACCCGCTATGCCGGCCGAGCAGGGCGTCCCGCCGCCCGATGTCACGCCCGAGGCGATGGCCGCGCTGCAGGCCTATGACTGGCCGGGCAACGTCCGCCAGTTGCGCAATGTGATCGAGCGCACGGTGATCCTTGCCCCGCGCGACCGGCTGGCGAAGATCGAAGCCGACATGCTCCCGCCGGAAATTTCAGGCGGCAAGGCTGACGGCGGCACGGGCATGTCCGCGCTGATGGGCGTGCCGCTGCGCGAGGCGCGCGAGAGCTTCGAGCGCGAATATCTGCGGATCCAGATCCGCCGTTTTTCGGGCAATATCTCGAAGACCGCGGGCTTTATCGGGATGGAGCGCTCGGCGCTGCACCGCAAGCTCAAGCTGCTGGGCATGGGCGAACGCGACGGTGCGAAGGACAAGCGCGAGCTGAAACAGGATGACTGTTCGCACTCGCACAAGATTGCTTGCAGGCGCTGACCAAGTCGCACTACAATTAGCACAGCTATTCGGTTGACTTCGGCCCGATTCCGCAGCTGTGGAGGAAGGCGTGGCCAGAATGCGGAACCGCAATCGCGGCCGCCAAAAAAAGGAGTCAAGTTCATGACCGGCACGACACTTACGCGCGCGCCGCCGAAGCCGAGCCCGACGCGCCGCAACACCGACCAGCCAGCTGCCACAGCAAGGCGCAAAACCTTCAGGACGCGTTCCTCAATCTCCTGCGCAAGAACAAGACGCCGGTCACGATGTTCCTCGTCAAGGGCGTCAAGCTGCAGGGCATCGTCACCTGGTTCGACAATTTCTCGATCCTGCTGCGCCGCGACGGCCAGTCGCAGCTGGTCTACAAGCATGCGATCTCGACCATCATGCCCAGCCAGCCGGTCGATGCCGGCCAGTTCGCCAGCGGCAGCCGACGGCCGCAAGAAGCAGCGCCTGCTGCAGGACGTGTTCCTCGGCAGCGTGCGCGAGGCCGGGGTGCAGGTGACGATGTTCCTGGTCAACGGCGTGATGCTGCAGGGCCGGATTGCCGCCTATGACCTGTTCTGCATGCTGCTCGAGCGCGAAGGCTTCGTCCAGCTCGCCTACAAGCACGCGGTCTCGACCATCCAGCCCGCCGCCCCGGTCGACTGACCGGCGACTGGGACGGCGAAGAAGGCGAGGCGACCTGAGTTTTCCGACGAGTTCAGCAGGCGAAGTCACGCGCGGCGCGCGGCGCTTGTCGTGTGCCCTGACATCCGCGGCCAGCGCGATGAGCGAGGACCCTGACGCGCGGCTCGAGGAGGCGCAGGGGCCTTGCCCTGGCGATCGGCCTGGTCGTGGCGGAGGCTTTCGTCGCTGCCGATCCGCGAGGTTCGCGCCGGCGACGCTGTTCGGCGAAGGCCAGATCGAGCGGATCGCCACCGCCTGCGAACTGGAAGAGGCCGAACTGGTCATCGTCGACGGCGCGCTGTCGGCGATCCAGCAGCGCAATCTCGAAGAAAAGCTCAAGCGCAAGGTCATCGACCGCACCGGCCTGATCCTCGAGATCTTCGGCGAGCGCGCGGCGACCGCCGAAGGCCGGCTGCAGGTCGAGCTGGCGCATCTCGATTACCAGCAGAGCCGGCTGGTGCGCAGCTGGACCCATCTCGAGCGCCAGCGCGGCGGCTTCGGCTTCCTCGGCGGCCCGGGTGAAACCCAGATCGAGGCCGACCGGCGGATGATCCGCGACCGCATGGGCGCGTCTGCGCCGCGAACTGGAACAGGTGCGCCGCACGCGCGCGCTGCACCGCGAGCGGCGCGGGCAGGGCGCCGTGGCCGGTGATCGCGCTGGTCGGCTATACCAATGCCGGCAAATCGACGCTTTTCAACCGCCTGACCGGCGCCGACGTCATGGCGGAGGACCTGCTGTTCGCCACGCTCGACCCGACGATGCGCGCGATCCGCTTGCCCGGGGTCGAAAAGGCGATCCTGTCCGACACGGTCGGGTTCATTTCCGACCTGCCGACCCAGCTGTCGCGGCGTTCCGCGCCACGCTGGAAGAAGTGACCGCGGCCGATGTGATCCTCCACGTGCGCGACATCGCCAATCCCGCCAGCGCGTGCCAGAAGGCGCAGGTGCTCGAAGTTCTTGCCGACCTCGGGGTGATCGACGGGGAGGGCGGCGAGAGCGGCGATTCCGATCATCGAAGTGTGGAACAAGTGGGATTTGCTCGATCGAGGCACCAGCCGGCCGAACTTGGCCAGCGCTGGCGAAGCCGATGCCGAGCGATCGTTCCGATTTCGGCAGTCACCGGCTTTGGCATCGAACGCTTGTTCGAAGCGCTCGGCAAACTACTGACTGAAAGCGCAAAGCTTACGAATTCGTCGTTCCGCGCAGGCGACGGGCAGCGGATCGCCTGGCTTCACGCGCATGGCGAAGTGCTCGAAGAAGCCGACGCGCCGATGGGGAGAGGGCCGCCGCAGATGCGGCTGGACGTTCGGCTCAGCCCGAAGGAATTCGGGCGCTATTCGGCGCTGTGAGGCTTTGCTGCGGCTTTCGCAGCGCGTTCGGCGGCCTTGACGCGCTGCCACAATGCTTCCTGCTCATCGAGCGTGAGCTGGCGAAATCTCCGTCCGCAGAGGTCTTCCATCGCGCGAAAGCGCCGCTCGAACTTGTCGTTCGTCGGCGCGCAAGGCGTCTTCGGGCGCAATGCCATAGGCGCGCACCAGATTGACCGCGGCAAACAGCACGTCGCCAGCTTCCTCAAGCCGTTCTGTCAGCTCGCGGCTTCGTGCAGTTCGGCGACTTCCTCGGCGCAGTTTGGCTGCCGGACCTTCTGTATCCGGCCAGTCGAAACCCGACCCGCGCGGCGCGCTTCTGCAGCTTTTCCGCGCGCAGCAGCGCCGGAAGCGCCCGCGCGACGCCGTCCATCGCGCTGGTGGCACCCTTGGCGGCGCGTTCCTGCGCCTTGATGGTCCTCCCAGCCGGCCGATGGCTGCCGTCGCCGAAGATATGCGGATGCCGCGCTTCCATCTTGTCGGAGATCGCCTGGGCGACGTCGTCGAAGGCGAAATGGCCGGCTTCCTCGGCCATGCGCGCATGGAACACGACCTGGAGCAGCAAGATCGCCGAGTTCGCCGCGCAGGTCGGCCATGTCGTCGCGCTCGATGGCGTCGGCGACTTCATAGGCTTCCTCGATCGTGTACGGCGCGATCGATGGAGAAATTCTGCGCACGATCCCATTCGCAGCCGCTGCTCCGGATCGCGCAGGCGGGCCATGATCGGAGGAGGCGGTTGAGTCTGCTCGGACATATCGCGCCTATTGGAATGATAATATATATTATGTTAAATACGAAGGCACAGCATCGAGACGGCCCTGTCACGCCTCCGACAGCCGAGCAAATGAACGCAGTCACCACCGACGAAGATCGCGGCCCAGACCAACGCCATGACGCACGCTCTTCTTCCAGCTCGAGCTTGTCGGCCGACAAGCCGCTGAACGCGCAGCACAAGCCAGCCAAGCAGTCGCAGACGATCGAAACCCAGTCGCCGTCTTCCATCATGCATCGATCTCCAGACCGTCATAGCCGACCAGCACGTCGTCCGGCACTTCTGCGCTGAAGCGTCGCATAATCCATGCTCTTGTCGAGATGCGTCAGCACCGTGCGTCCGGCGCCGCAGCGTTCGACGCAAGTTCGAGCGCCATCTCGAGATGCGCATGAGTCGGATGCGGTTCGCGCCGCAGGCAATCGGTGACCAGAATGTCGACGTCGCTCGAACAAGTCGACCATTTCATCGGTAATTTCACTAAAATCTGTAGCATAGCCGATCGATTTGCCATCTGCTTCGAAGCGGAATCCGGTCGTCTCTGTCGGCCCATGCGGCATCTGGCACCAGCCAACACCGAAGCCGGCGATGCATCTTGAGCCGGTCGAGCGTCTTCGAGGCTGACGATCGTGGGATAACCATGTTGCCCGGCAAAGACATAGCCGAAGCGCTGACGCAGCCGGTGCACCGTTTCCTCCGAGGCAAATCCCGGCAGCGGCGCGCTCGCGGCCAAAGCGCATCGACCCGCAGATCGTCGATCCCATGGCAGTGATCGGCATGATCATGGGTCCAGAACACGCCATCGATCCTGTCGATATCCGTTGTCGAGCAGCTGCTGGCGCAGATCGGTCGAAGTATCGACCAGCAATTCGCGATCCCTGCGTCACTTTCGACCATGATCGAGACCCGCGTGCGGCGGTTCTTTGGTTCTCGGGATCGCATTCGCCCCAGTCGTTGCCGATCCGCGGCACCCCGGTCGAGGTGCCGGAACCGAGCATCGATGAGCTTCACGCCGCGTGCCTTCTGGAACAAAGCGTAGAAATTGCGCGGTCGTTGTCTCCGCCAAGCTTCTCGACGCGTCTCGCCGCGCAATTCGGCGACGAACGCGCGCGGTGTCGGCGACAAAGGCCGGCTCGCAGGTCTTGCCGCGATGCGGCACCGGCGCGAGGAACGGGCTGTCGGTTTCGACCAGCAAGCGATCTGCCGGGAATTTCCGTCGCGAATTCCTGCAGTTCCTTGGCATTCTTGAAAGTCACGATGCCCGAAAGCGAGATCGTCAGCCCCAGATCGAGCACCGTTGCGGCCGAAGCCGGCCGAGGCGGTGAAGCAATGGATCAGCGCCGGGAAGGCGCCCTTCCCCATTTCCTCGGCGCAGGATTGCGGCGTATCGTCTTCGGCATCGCGGGTGTGGATGATCAGCGGCAGGCCGGTCTCGCGCGCCACGCCGATATGCATGCGGAACAGCTGCCTGCTGCACCTGCGCGGTCGGACTTGTCGTAATAATAGTCGAGCCCGGTTTCGCCGATGCCGATCACCTTGGGGTGCTCGCACGCCTCGAGCAGCGCCGCCGCGCCGAGATCGGCATGAGCGTCGGCCTCGTGCGGATGGATGCCGACGCTGGCCCAGACATCGGGCTCGCGCGCGGCGGTGCCGACGACCTGTTCCCATTCGCTCTGCGCGGGTCGAAATATTGAGGAAGCCGCCGACCCCGGCCGCCCGCGCGCGCTCGAGCACACCCTGCTGGTCTTCGACCAGGCCCTCGTATTCGAGGTGGCAATGGCTATCGATCAGCATCAGGCCGGCGTCTCTTCGCGGCAGTTCGAGCCGCGGGAACAGCCCGGCTGCGGCTTGTCGAGCCGGAAATCGCTCTCCGCGAGCGGCGAATACCAGTGCGTGCGAATCGCCGCGAAATCGCGCAGCTCGGCGCGATGCCCATGGCATCGAGCAGCTTCGTGCCGATGCCGGGCATGACCGGGCGCACGGCGATCGCCAGATGCGCGATGACGACGTAGAGCGTCGCCAGCACGCGTCTGCATCCGCTCCGGATCGGTCTTGCGCAGCGCCCAGGGCGCCTGCTCGTCGACATAGGCGTTGCAGGCGAAGACGGCCTGCCATCCAGCTTTCGAGCGCCTGCGCGAAGGCCAGCTTCTCGAATGCGTCGGGCATCTCGTCGCGCGATCACGCTGGCCATATGGCGCGCAATTGCGCGTGTCCGCGTCGAGTGCCCGGCGCATCGCCGGCGAAGCACGCCCTCGCAGTTCTTGGAGATCAGCGACAGCGTCCGCTGGGCAAGGTTGCCGAAGCTGTTGGCCAGCTCCGCATTCGCCCGGGTTACAATCGCTTCTGCCGAATAGCTGCCATCCTGTCCGAAGGTGAATTCGCGCAGCAGGAAATAGCGCAGCACGTCGACGCCGAAGCGGTCGGCCAGTTCGAGCGGATCGGTGACATTGCCGAGCGATTTCGATTCCTTCTGCCCGCGATTGAGCAGGAAGCCATGGCCGAACACCTGCTTGGGCAGCGCCAGGCCCGCGCTCATCAGGAAGGCCGGCCAGTAGACCGCATGGAAGCGCACGATGTCCTTGCCGATCAGATGAAGGTCGGCCGGCCAGAACTTGGCCATCTCCGGCGTCTCGTCGGGATAGCCGAGCCCGGTGAGGTAATTGGTCAGCGCATCGACCCAGACATACATCACGTGATCGTCGTCGCCCGGGCACCTTGCACGCCCCAGTCGAAGCTGGTGCGCGACACCGAAAGATCGCGCAACCCGCCTTCGACGAAGCGCATCACTTCGTTGCGGCGGCTTTCGGGCCGGACGAAATCGGGATTGTCGCGATAGAGCTCGAGCAGCGGCTCCTGATATTTCGACAGGCGGAAGAACCAGCTTTCCTCCACCGTCCATTCGACCGGCGTGCCCTGCGGCGAGAGCTTTTCGCCCCCCTCCCCGTCGACCAGCTCGCTTTCGTCGTAATAGGCTTCGTCGCGCACCGAGTACCAGCCCTCATAGCGGTCGAGATAGAGGTCGCCATTGGCCTCCATCGCCTGCCAGATCGCCTGGCTGGCGCGGTGGTGCGCGTCCTCGGTCGTGCGGATGAAGCGGTCATAGCGAGATGTTCAGCTTGTCGCACAGTCGCGATGAAATAGCGCGGACATTTCGTCGGCCAGCTGCGCGCGGGCGTCGATGCCCAGATCGCGCGCCTTCTGCGCCATCTTGAGCCCATGCTCGTCGGTCCCGGTCTGGAAGCGCACCTCGCGGCCCATGCAGCCGCTGGAAGCGCGCGATCGACATCGGCGGCGATCGCCTCATAGGCATGGCCGATATGCGGCTTGCCATTGGGATAGTGGATCGCGGTGGTGATGTAATAGGGATCGGCCATTGGGCCGCCTTCGCTTGATCTCAGGCGGTTTCCCTAGGCATTGCTGCGGATGCGAGCAAGCTGCCGATTTCCATCACCAGCAGGCCGGGATCGAAATTGTAGGTCGGCGCCTGCGCTGCAAGCCGATTGAGCTCGCCATGGGCTTCGATGATTGCCGGGAGCCGTGGCCAGCGCCGCGCCGCGCATTTCCTGCGCAACCACAGTGCGGGCAAGATCGATCGCGGCCAGCTGGCGCTCGCGCGAGGGGCGTGCGCCGATCGCATCGGCGAGCGCGCCGCGCAGTTCGAAATCGGGATCGCCCTCGCCCAGGATCCGCCGCATCAGCAGGTGCAGGGGCGCCAGATCATGGTCGACGAAATCGAGCGCGGCACCCGGCGAACCGCCCGCGGCACTGACAGCAAGGCGTGCGCGCCTGTGGCATCAAGCTGCGGGCGCTTCACTGCGCCAGCAGCGCTTCGATCTCGCTGTCGGGCGCGTCGGCGAAACGCAGCACCCGGCAGCGCGAGCGGATGGTCGGCAGCAGGCGCCCGGGCCGGTGCGCAACCAGCAGAAAGAACGTCCCCCGCGGGGGCTCTTCCAGGCTCTTGAGCAGCGCGTTGGCGGCGCTTTTCTCAAGATCGTCCGCCGGATAGATGATGATCGCGCGCCGGTTTCCCAGGGTCGGCCGGGTGGTTAGCCGGTGCTGCATTTCGCGGATCTGGTCGACCGAGATATTGCGCTTGGTCTGCCATGGCTTGCCATCGCGCCTTCTTCTTCTCCTCGTCCGCATTGGCGGCAGATGGGTGAGCGGCGAGGATATCGGGATGGTCACCGCTGGGCTGGGGGATCCCATCCTCCGCCACCAGCTCGCGCGCAGCCGCCAGCGCAAAGGCGAACTTGCCGATCCCGCGCTTGCCGGCGAGCAGCCAGGCGTGATGCATGCGCGGGCCCGACAATGCCGAACGCCATGCCCGCCACGGCTCTTCATGGCCCGAATGGATCATTCTGCGTCCCCGATCAGCGGGGCCAGCGCTGCCATGATTTGCGCATGAACTGCCAGCGGATCGCCCTCGCCCGTCGATGCGCGTGAAGCGCTGCGCTTCGGCCTGCGCCAGCCGCGCGAAGGTCGCCGCGACCCGCGCATGATAGGCCGAATCGCGCCCGCCGATTGCGTCGGAACCGTCCGGATCGCGCGCGGCGAGACGTTGCTCGGCCGCATGGTCGGGCACTTCGATCAGCAAAGTGAGATCGGGCAGCAATCCGCCGCTGCCAAGCTGGTGCAGTGCGAGAATCTCCGCGTCGGAGAGCCCCCCGCCCCCGCCCTGGTAGGCGCGGGTTGAATCGATGAAGCGGTCGCAGATCACCCATTGCCCGGCGGTCGAGTGCCGGGCGGATCAGCTTGTCCACATGGTCTGATCGGGCTGCGGCGAACAGCAGGGCCTCGGCGCGGGGAGTCCAGCCTTCACCGCCGATGTCTGCCGGCGGATCGAGCAGCAGCGTGCGGATAGCCTCCGCGCCCGGGGTTCCGCCCGGCTCGCGGGTGAGCAAGGCCTCGATACCTCGCGCGCGCAAGCGCAGAGGCGAGCAATTTTGCCTGAGTGGACTTGCCCACCCCTTCCCCGCCTTCAAACGCAATAAATCGTCCGCTGGTCATGCAAACCAGCCTAGCACGCCATTGAGCAGGCGCTGCCAGAGATTGGCCTTGGGGACCGATTGCGCGGCTTCAAGCGGCACCCGATAAGGCGCGAAGCCGGCGATCTTCACCTCAAGCTCGGCGACCTGCTGCCCCTGCGCAATCGGCGCCATCAGCGGTCCGCGATAATGAAGCGCGAGTTCGACCTTTGGCGCTGTGCCTTTGGGCAGATCGGCAATCACCGGCGCAGCGGCGCGCAGCAGCACACTCTTGCCGCTGCCGTTCTGGACACTGGCCGAGCCGATGCGCCGCTCCCTTGGCGAAGAGCTGGCGGGGCTCGAACGCGGCAAAGCCCCATTCGATATAGGCGCGTGCGATACGGGTGCGTTCCGCCTCGCTGTCGATCCCGGCAACGACCATCACCAGGCGGCGGTGATCCCGCTTGGCGCTGCCGAGGAAATTATAGCCCGCCTCCCGGGTGAAGCCGGTCTTGATCCCGTCCGCTCCCGCGATCACCCCGGTGATCGGATCGTGATTGTCCTGCCCGATCCCCTGATAGCCATAGGATCGATGCCCGAAATAGCGCGCATAGAGATCCGGATGGCGGGTAATCATCGCCCGGGCCAGCAATTCCAGATCCTGCGCGGTGGTGAAGGTTGCGCCATCGTCGGGCCAGCCATTGGGGGTGCCGAAATGGCTGTCATTCATGCCCAGTTCGCTGGCGGCCTGGTTCATCCATCCGACCCATTTTGCAGGTGATCCCGCCGCGCCCTGGGCCAGCTGCATCGCCCCGTCATTCGCCGAAACCGTGGTGATGCCGTGCAGCAGCGTGTCGACGCTGACCCGGTCGCCACTTTTGAGGAACAGCGTCGAACCCTTGCCGGACCATTCCTGCGCCAGCCTTTCGCTCACGACATATTGTGTATCGGGCTTCAGCCGTCCGTCGGCGATCATCTCGAAGGCAAGATAGGCCGTCATCACCTTGGTGACAGATGCGGGCAGGAAACGCCGGTTTGCCTCGCGCGCATGCAGCACCTGGCCTGAGGTGAGATCGACCAGCATTGCAATCGGCGCATCGCCCTCGGCCGGAACCGCCGGATCGGCCTGCAGGCTGGCTGGAAGGGCCAGCAATGCACAGGCCAAGCCAAGCTTTCCGATAATGGCGTGTGGCTTCAAGACTGTTCCTGCCCCCGATTGCGGCAGGAAGGCACAGGCTCCTAGCCGACAGGATAGATTCGTGCGTCGCTATACCCCGCCGCCTTGACCTTGGCGAGCGAGGCCTGGGCGTCTTTCCTTGCCGCGAAGGGGCCAGTCCGAACGAGGAACAGCTTGCCCGATTTGCTCACCGTGCCGCCGATCTGGCGGGCGACGCGGTCTGCGCGTTCTGCCGTTGAATAGGCACCGGCCTGAACCACAAGATGGCCCCTTTCGGTTGCAGCAGGGGCTGGAGCCTTAGCCTTAGCCGCAGCCGGAGCTGGCTCGGGCGTCGGAGGCGGCACTGCGGCGGGCGCTTCGACTTCGGGGGCTGGTTCGGGAGTGACAGTTGAGGGTGGAATCGCAACATGCTCGATCGGGGTCGGCAGCTTTCCGCCGTCGATGGCAGCGGCGTCTGCCGGGCCGCCGGTGGCCTGCGGCACTGCGGGGTTCTCAGTTGCGGCAGCCGCAGGTGGCTCTGCCGATACCGGCGCGGCATTTGCGTCCTTCGGCAGCTTGAGCCGCAGCACGCTGACCAGCGACATCGGCGTATCCATTCGGAACGGTGCACGCTCGCCGGCGCGCAGGGCTGCCCGTTCTGGCTCAGGCGGATTGACCCGGCGAACCCGGACCGGCGCTCCTGCGGCGATACCCAGCTGGTCGGCCGCGGCCGGCGAGAGTGCGATCACCTGGGTGCCGTCCATCGGGCCGCGCCGTTCAACCCGCACCAATATGGTCTTCCCGCTGTCGAGTGACGTCACTTCGACATAGCTTGGCAGGGGCAGCGTATGGTGGGATGCGGAAATGCTGGTGCCGCCTGCCGTATCGAGCGCAGCGGAGCCGACTTCGTCATAGTTCCACACATCTTGCGGTGCATAGGTGACGCCATCGACGGTATAGGGATCGCCGATAGTGATCGGATAATCGGCAGCCGGGCCATTGGCGGGCGGGGCCAGGGGCAGATCATCCGATGACCCGCCAGCGCAGGCGCCCAGCGCCGCAACCAGGCCCAGCGCGATCACGCCGGGGACAAATTTTCTATTGAACAATCTCATCTGCAAGCAACCCCACACTCATCGCGTAGTAGTTCGAGCAGTTATATTCGAGGATAACCCTATAATTCCCGGTTAAGAGCCAGGCTTGTGATCCCGGTCCATCAGGCTGGAACAGGCTCGTCATGACGTCGTCGCCGATGGGTGCCTGCGGGACGAACGCCCAGCGCCTGCCATTCGCGGACCGTTTTCCATTGGCTGTGCCGTTCATGCACGCGGGGGCAGGCAGGCGAATTGAGCCGTGACCTGAAGGCATCGACGTTGAAGCCCGCGGGCAACTTGCGCGGCGACGCCCCAGGGCTGCCCGGGCCGCCAGCCGGCATCGCGGAAATAATTGGCGATCGAATAGAGCGTATCGGCGCGGCTCGTCCAGATATCCTTGCGCCCGTCACCATCGCCGTCGACCGCCAGCCGCAGATAGACGCTGGGCAGGAATTGCGGATTGCCGAAGGCCCCTGCCCAGCTGCCCTTGAGGGTGGAGCGCGGCACGCCGCTGTCGGCAATCTTGAGCAGATCGACGAATTCGCTGGCGAACAGGTCGCGCCGGCGGCCTTCCCAGGCAAGCGTGGCGAGCGAGCGCGCGAGATCGAAATCGCCCGGTATAGCCGCCGTAATTGGTCTCATGGCCCCAGATCGCGATCAGGATCTGCGCCGGCACGCCATATTCGCGCTCGATCTTCTGGGTGATGGCATAGGCGGCCTGATAGACCCGCTTGCCTCCCGCTATGCGATTGGCATCGACATGGCTGGAAATATAGGGTGCGAGCGGGGGAAAGCCGCTTCCCGGCGGGCCGGCCGGCTGTGCCCGGTCGAGCGAGACCACCCGGCTGTTGGGCGTCAGGTCATAGGTCATCGCTGCGATCGTGGCCTGGCTCACCCCTTCCGCCCGCGCCCGGGCGGAAAGCTGCGCGACATAGCCATAAAAACCTGCTCGCTGGCCTGCGACATGCCAGATTGCTGGTCGGGCAAGGGCTGCACGACCTCTTCGGCAGAGGCGCTGGTAAGTGCGGTGGAAAGGCCCAGCAGGGCGGACAGGGCGAGCAACTGGCGGGAAAGGATCATCGCATCATCCTGTCATACTGCGCGAGTCCCGAAAAGCCCCGATCAAGCTGCCCGGCGCGTCTCGGCAGCATAGTCAAACCGCTTCGTCGCGCCTTGGCCGGAGCTAATATCACCGCCCGGCAAAGTCGCGGGGTGACAAATGGCTTTCTCCGCTGTAGCCGACGTCGGCTCTGCGGACAGGTGGCAGAGCGGTTGAAGGCACCGGTCTTGAAAACCGGCAAGGGTGCAAGCTCTTCGTGGGTTCGAATCCCACCCTGTCCGCCAAGCATTTGCGCCGTTCCAGCGCGCGTCATCCCGCTCAGATATGCAGCGCCCGGCCATAAGCTGCGAGCACGCTTTCGTGCATCGTCTCGCTGATGGTCGGATGCGGGAAGATCGTGTTCATCAGTTCCGCCTCGGTGGTCTCGAGCGTCTTGCCCACGACATAGCCCTGGATGAGTCTCGGTCACCTCCGCGCCGATCATATGCGCGCCGAGCAATTCGCCGGTCTTGGCGTCGAACACCGTCTTCACGAAGCCTTCGGCCTCGCCCAGCGCGATGGCCTTGCCATTGCCGATGAAGGGGAAATTGCCGACTTTCACGGTGTGGCCGGCTTCCTTGGCCTTGGCCTCGGTCATGCCCACACTGGCGATCTGCGGATGGCAATAGGTGCAGCCGGGGATATTGTTGCGGTCGAGCGGATGCGGATGGACCTCCTTGTTACCCAGTTCCTGCGCGATCGCTTCCGCCGCCGTCACCCCTTCATGGCTCGCCTTATGCGCCAGCCACGGGCCCGGCACGCAATCGCCGATCGCCCAGATACCCTTGGTCTTGGTGCGGCCATATCCGTCGATCTGGATGAAGCCGCGATCCAGCTCGGCCAGCTTTTCGATCCCGATATTCTCGGTATTGGGCTGGATGCCGATGGCGACGATCACATGGCTATATTCGCCCGATGTCACCTTGCCGTCCTTGGCCTTGATCTTCGCCGGTCACGCCCTTGTCGGTGACCTTGAGATCTTCCGAGCCCGGTCCCGGTGAGTATGGTCATGCCCTGCTTGGCCAGCGCCTTCTGCAGGAAGGTGGAGACATCGGCATCTTCGACCGGCACGATCCGGTCGAGCATTTCGACCACCGTCACCTCGGCGCCCATATCATTGTAGAAGCTGGCGAATTCGATCCCGATCGCGCCCGATCCGATCACCAGCAGCTTCGTCGGCATTTCGGGCGGGGTCATCGCATGGCGATAGGTCCACACCCGCTTGCCGTCGGCCGGGGCGAAAGGCAGATCGCGCGCGCGCGCGCCGGTGGCGACGATGATATGCTTTGCGGTGAGCGTTTCACTGCCCTTTTCGCCCTTCACTTCCAGCTTGCCGGGCGCGGTGATCGTGCCGGTGCCCATATGCACCGCGATCTTGTTCTTCTTCATCAGATGGGTGACGCCCTGATTGAGCTGTTTGGCCACCCCGCGGCTGCGCTTGACCACCGCTTCGAGATCGGCAGTGATTTCCTTCGCGGCGAGCCCGTAATCCTTGGCATGCTGCATGTAGTGAAAGATCTCGGCCGAACGCAGCAACGCCTTGGTCGGGATGCAGCCCCAGTTGAGGCAGATCCCGCCGAGCAGCTCGCGCTCGACAATCGCGGTCTTGAGCCCCAGCTGGCTGGCCCGGATCGCCGCGACATAGCCGCCAGGGCCGGAACCGAGCACGATCACATCATAGGATTCAGCCACGCTTCGAAACTCCTTCAATCATTTTGGCTTACCGGATCGATCGCCCGTGGCCGCCCGTTGTCGTCAATCGCAACGAAGGTGAATTTGGCCGCGGTCACGCGCACCGCATCCGGCAAATGGCGCGGACGGCGCCAGGCCTCGACATCGATCAGCATACTGGTGCGCCCCACCCTTTCGATGGAGCAATAGACTGACACCTCATCGCCGACCTTGACCGGTTCGAGGAATTGCATCCCGTCAATCGCGATGGTCACCGCCCTGCCCTTGGCCCGCAAGGCAGCGGTCAGGCCCGCGCCATTGTCCATGATGCTGACCAGCCAGCCGCCGAAAATATCGCCATAGGCATTGCAGTCGCAGGGCATCGCCGTGACGCGAATGGCAGGATCGCGCGGCTCCTTCATTGCTGGCCTCGCTGAAGTTGACGCACAGCGCCGGAGAATTCCGGTGACTTTCGCCAGATTTGCCTTTTAGCCCAATGGCTTGCGCGATGCAGGGTGTGAACTCTCATAGGCTGGCAGTCACGATCCGATTTTTGTCGGCAAGGGGGCAAGATGCTGTCTCATCGACCGGATTCCACCACCCCGCGTGCATTGTAGGACGGCCGCTATGCCACCAGCCCCAGCGGTTTCTCGATCAGCTCCTTGAAGGTCTGCATCAGCTTGGCCCCGTCAGCTCCGTCGATCGCACGATGGTCAAAGCTGCCAGTGGCGCTCATCACCGTGGCGACCGACAGCGCGCCGTCGACCACATAGGGGCGCTGTTCGCCCGCGCCGATCGCCATGATCATCGCCTGGGGCGGGTTGATCACCGCTTCGAACTGCTTGATCCCGAACATGCCCATGTTGGAAAGGCTGGCGGTGCCGCCCTGATATTCATGCGGCTGCAGCTTGCCATCGCGCGCGCGGGCGGCGAGATCCTTCATCTCTGACGAAATCTGCGACACCGCCTTGCTGCCCGCATCGGCGATAATCGGCGTGATCAGCCCGCCGGGGATCGACACCGCGACAGAAATATCAGCGCGGCTGAACTTGATCAGCTCGTCGCCCGCAAACTGGACATTGCACACCGGCACCCGCAGCAGCGATTTTGCCAGCGCCTTGATCAGCAGATCGTTGACCGACAGCTTGACCCCGTCACTCTCAAGCGCACCATTGAGCTGGCTGCGCAGCTTGAGCAGCGCATCGAGATTGATGTCGACCGTGAGATAGATATGCGGGATCTGCTGCTTGCTCTCGGTCAGGCGGCGCGCGATGGTTTTGCGCATGCCGCTGAGCTTTTCCACCTCATGCGGAATGTCGCTGCCGGCAAATGCGGGCGCGGTGGCAGGCTGTGCTGCGGGCTGCGTTCCCGGCTTCTGGGCTGGTGCAGCGCCGGGCTGGGCATTTTCCAGATCGGCCTTGACGATCCGCCCATGCGGGCCGCTGCCCGCGACGCCGGCCAGATCGATACCCTTTTCAGCAGCGATACGCTTGGCAAGCGGGGAAGCGATCACCCGGTCTCCGGCGGGAGGCGCCGTTGCAGCCTTTTCGGGAGTCGCAGCGGCAACCGGGGTCGCGACCGGCGGCGCGCTTGCAGCGGCTGCCTGCGCGGGAGCGCTCGCCGCACCCGTAGCCGGCTTGACCGAAGCGATATCCTCGCCCTCTTCGGCCAGGGTCGCGATGACCGTGCCGACCTTGACCCCTTCGGTTCCTTCGCTGACGGAGATATCGGCGATCACGCCCTCATCGACCGCTTCGAATTCCATCGTCGCCTTGTCGGTTTCGATTTCGGCCATGATGTCTCCGGCGGAAACGGTATCGCCGACTTTTACCAGCCAGCTGGTTAGCGTGCCCTCTTCCATGGTGGGGGACAGGGCAGGCATCTTGATCGCGATGGACATGGCTGCGAAGTTAAATCCCTTGTTTGGCCTATTGGTTTGGCGGGTTGGCTCTTGGTGAATTCCTGCTGCGTCTCTGGCCAATTTGGCGCGCGGGAGCAAGGGCCAGAACGCTTTGGCGAGCAAGCTTCTTGCGCGAGCGTTGCTTTCGGCCAATACTCATCGCCAGGGGGAGAGTGGTTTGCGCGTCTATCTTGTAATCATGGACGAGACCGATGAAGCCCGCGTTGCGCTGCGCTTTGCCTCGCGCCGTGCGGCCAAGACCGGTGGTGCGGTGCATATTCTGGCGCTGGTACCGCCGCAGGATTTCGTGGCGTTCGGCGGCGTTCAGGCAACGATCGAACAGGAAGCGGAGATCGCGCGGAAGCGCTTGCGGCCAGCGCCGCGGGCAGTCTCCAGTCCGAAGGTGGCACCGTGCCGGTGATCGCGGTGCGCCACGGCGACGGCGAAAAAGTGATCCGCGAATATCTGCTGGAACATGCCGAAGTCGCCGCATTGGTGCTGGGCGCATCGCCCGAAGGCAATCCCGGGCCGCTGGTGGTCCATTTCACCCATGTTTCGGGCAGCCTGCCCTGCCCGGTGTTCGTGGTGCCGGGTTCGCTGTCAGACGCGGATATTGACCGGCTGAGCTAAGGGCCGCCTTTGCTTGGCCCGGGCTGGGCAAGCAAGCTTACCGTTTTTTCTTTCCCTGATGCCGGACATTGGCCGGGCGGCCACGCGGCCCGGCGATATATTTGCCATTTCTGCGCGGCGGGGGCGGCTTCGAACCGCGCGGTTCGATCGGATTTCCTTCTGCATCGAGCGGCTCGAATTTGAGCGCACCGGTCAGCGGGTTGGCCTCTGCCAGCTTGAGCCTGATCCGGTCCCCCATCGCATAGCTGGTGCCGGTCTTGCTCGCCGACCAGCTTGCGCGCCGCTTCTTCATAGCGGAAATAATCATTGCCCAGCGTGGTGACCGGCACCAAGCCATCGCCGCCCAGTCCGATGATGGTGGCAAAGAAGCCGAACGGCTGGACGCCGGTGATCCGGGTTTCGAAGATCTCGCCGACGCGCCCCGAAAGCCAGGCCGCCATATAGCGGTCGATCGTCTCGCGTTCAGCCTCCATCGCGCGGCGTTCGGCCCCGCTGATCGCTTCGCTGATCTTGCCCAGCTCCGCACGGTCGCGCTCCGACAAGCCGCTGCTGGGCGGGAGCTTGCCCAGCGGGCCCGATTTCGGCTGTGGCTGTTCAAGATGGAAGGCGTCGACCAGCGCGCGATGGACCAGCAGATCGGCATAGCGCCGGATCGGCGAGGTGAAATGGGCATAGCTGCCCAGTGCGAGCCCGAAATGGCCGGCATTGGCCGGTCCGTAATAGGCCTGGGTCTGGCTGCGCAGCACCGCCTCCATGATCAGCGCCTTCTCGCTTTCGTCGGCGATATCCTTGAGCATGCGGTTGAACAGCCCCGGCGTGATCACCTGACCAAGCGCGAATTTGCGATCGAATGTGGCGAGATAATCCTTGAAGGCGGTAAGCTTTTCGCGGCTCGGCGGTCTCATGGATGCGGTAGACCACCGGGGATGCCTTGCTCTCGAGCGCCTTGGCCGCCGCGACATTGGCCGCGACCATGAAATCTTCGACCACCCGGTGGGCATCGAGCCGTTCGCGCAGCACAATCTCGGCGATCCTGCCCTGATCGTCGAGCACCACCCGCCGTTCGGGCAGGTCGAGATCGAGCGGATCGCGCCGGTCGCGCGCATCGGCCAGTGCCTTCCAGCAGGCCCAGAGGTTGTTGAGCGTCTCGTCCGCTGTGCCGCCATCGATCGCGGCCTGCGCATCTTCATAGGCGATATTGCCCGCGATCCGCACGATTGCGCGGGTGAAGCGCCAGCTCTTGAGCGCGCCGGTCTTGTCGATCACCAGATGGCAGACCATCGCCGCGCGGTCTTCACCCTGCTTGAGCGAGCAGACGTCGGCGCTGAGAATTTCAGGCAGCATCGGCACCACCCGGTCGGGGAAATAGACCGAATTGCCGCGCTTGCGCGCCTCGCGGTCGATCTTGCTGCCGGGCCGGACATAGAAGGACACATCGGCAATCGCCACGATCGCGCGGAAGCCTCCCTTATTGGCGGGATCATCGTCTGGCTGCGGCCCAGATCGCATCGTCATGATCGCGCGCATCGGCCGGATCGATCGCCACGATCGGAACGGAGCGCAAATCTTCGCGGCTGTCATGGTTGAGCGGCAGGCTGGCGGCGAGCTTGGCTTCGTCCAGCACCTCTTCGGAATAATGAAACGGGATGCCATGCTTGGCGATGGCGATCAGGCTGAAGCTCTTGGGGGCCAGCGGATCGCCCAGCACCTGCACCACCTTCACCCCGGCGCGCGGGCTGCGGCCTGCCGGCTCGGCCAGCACCAGCTGGCCCCCTTCCGCCCCGCCGAGATCGGCGATGGGCGAGGAATGGCGCACGCGCTTGTCCACCGGGGCGAGCCAGCCCTTGCCCGATCCATCAATCTCCACCACGCCCATCAGGGATTCGCCGCCCGAGGCCAGAACTTTGATCGGATGCGCGATCCAGCCGTGCTGGGTGTCTTCAGTGCGGGCGAGCACCTTGTCGCCCGGCTTGACGGCGGCCTGGCGCGCCGGGCCCTTCTTGCGCTCGATCAGCCGCAGGCGGGGCGGCGGCGCGCCGTCGTCTGGCTGCCAGGCGTCGGGAATGGCGATCGCCTCGCCATCCTCAATCTCGATCACCCGCAGCACGGTGACCTTCGGGACCCCGCCCATGCGATGAAATGCCGTCTTCTTGCCGTCGATCAGCCCTTCGTCGGCCATATCCTTGAGCAGCCGCTTGAGCGCGATCTTCTCCTGCCCCTGCAGCCCGAAGGCGCGCGCGATTTCGCGCTTGCCCGCAGGCTTGTCAGACGACTGGATGAAATCGAGAACCTGCTCCTTGGAGGGCAGACCCGGTAGAGCGCGGCGCGGCTTTGTGGGGGGCATGGCCGGGATATGGCTAGCTTTTCGCTGCGCGGCAAGGTGTTCGGGCCATAGGGGCGGGCATTGCAAGATCGCGCGACGAGGCTTGACGCCGCGCCCGGCGGCTGGTTGCATCGCCGTTCCAGTTTCCCCGAGGTTTTTGCGATGCATATTACACTGGCCGGCGTGCTGCTTACTTCCATGGCCCTGACGCTGGCCGGACCTGCCGAAGCGGGTACACCCCGGAAAAATGTGATCGACTTCATGGGGCCGCTTCTGGCGTCCGCCCCCGATGCCGCCACGATCACCGCCAAATGCGACACATTCGTCGCCGAGATCGAACGCCGGACGCAGGAACTTGAGGGAGAAACCGGCCCCGCCAGCGCGCGTACTACCCTGGCCCGCTATGACGAACTGATCGCGCTGATTAACGGCGGCTCAGGTGAGTTCACCCTTTACCAGCAGGTGATGGCTGACGATGCGCGACGCGATGCCGGCGGGGCCTGCCAGGTGCGGCTGGCCAGCCTGTCGAGCAAGATCAGCCTGTCGCGCCCGATCTACAACCGGCTTGCGGCGATCGATCTCACCGGTGAAGACGCGCAGACGCACTATTATCTCAAGCGCATTCTGGCCGATTTCGAACGCAGCGGCGTGGCGCTGGATGACACCCGCCGGGCGGAACTCCAGGCCTTGCAGGAGAAGATCGCCGAAACCGGCAATGCCTTCGATTCCGCGATTGCCGCAGGTCAGAAATCGCTCAAGGTGTCACCGGCAGAGCTTGACGGGCTGCCGCAGGACTTTGTCGCCGCGCATGCGCCGGGTGCCGACGGGCTGGTGACCATCACCACCGACAGCCCTGACTATCTCCCGGTCATGAGCTATGCGCGCAGCGACACCTTGCGGCACGATCTTTCGGTGCTCTACAATCAGCGTGCCTTTCCGCAGAATGACGCCAATCTGCGTGAACTGCTCAAGCTGCGGCAAGAGTTGGCGGAAAAGCTTGGCCGCCGCAATTATGCCGCGCTTGTGCTCGAAGACAAGATGCTCGACACCCCGAAGAAGGTCGAGCTCCTGATGCAGGACATGGCCGCAGCGGCATTGCCCGCCGGCAAGGCCGATTTCGCCAAGAACCTTGCCGTGCTGCAGGAGCTGCGCCCCGGCGCGACGGATATTAAATTTTGGGAAACCGGCTGGCTCTCGCCGATCGTCCAGCAGCGCTATTATGATTACGATCCGCAGGAAGCGCGCAAATATTTCGCCTATGACAATGTTCGCGATGGCATACTGAAGCTTACTGCAGACCTGTTCGGGATCGAATTCAGGCCCTGGAAAACCCCGGTGTGGGACAAGGATGTCGAGCCTTACGAAGTCTATGACAAGGGCCGGCTGATCGGGCGCTTCTATCTCGATTCCCACCCCCGCCCCGGCAAATACAGCCATGGCAATATGGTGCCGCTGCGGCCTGGCCTTCCCGGCGGTGCGGTGCCGCTGGCGGCGCTGGTGATGAATTTGCCCAAGGGTGATCACAGCACCGGACTGATGGAGCATCGCGACGTGGAAACCTTCCTCCACGAATTCGGCCATCTGCTTCACGGCATTTTCGGCGGTTCGCAGCGCTGGCTGGGCCAGTCCGGCATCGCGACCGAGTGGGATTTCGTCGAAGCGCCTTCGCAGATGCTGGAAAACTGGGTTTATGATTATGACTCCCTGGCGAAATTCGCCAAGGACAAGGATGGCCATGTGATCCCGCGCGCTCTGGTCGAGAAGATGAACCGCGCGCGCTATTTCAATCTCGGCATGGGCGACATGCGCCAGCTGGGTTATGCCAATATCTCGCTGCAATTGCACCAGCAGCCGGTGCCCGAAGATCTCGGGCAGGCGACGCGCTATTATCTCGATGCCTATAATCTGATCCCCACGCCGGATTTCGTGGAGATGCAGGATTCCTTCAACCATCTGAACGGCTATTCCGCGATCTATTACACCTACCGCTGGTCCAAAGTGATTGCGGATGATCTGTTCACCCGCTTTGAAAAAGACGGGCTACTGAGCACCAGGACCGCCAGGGAATATCGCGACAAAGTGCTCGCCAAGGGCGGGACCGAGCCTGCCGAACAGCTGGTGAGGGACTTTCTCGGGCGCGACATCAGCCTGGATGCCTATCGAGCGGAGATGGCGAAGGCGGCGCAGTAACGTGCCGTGTGGCGCGGGCAAACCCTAACGGGATTCGTCACTTAACAGCTGCCGCGCGCTCGATTTATACCCCAGGTCAGCGCCCGGTGGCGGGCAACGACTGATGTCGATGGGGGATTCATATGCGCCTGTTCACTTTTATCGCTGCCATATTGGTAGCCTGCGCATGGATCGCACCCGCTACGGCGCAAAGCATCAAGGTCAAGGGCGGCTCCGCGATCGAGGGCACGACCAATGTCGCGGTGGGCAGCTTCATCGTGGCCTTTATCAAGGACAAGAAGGACAAGGTCACCACACGCGGCGGGAAGGCGGTGATGTCGGAAGTTGAGCTTGGCAATGTGTCGCAGCAGGACATGCAGGACGTTACCGATGCTGCCTATGCCGATCTTCTCGAGCAGTTGCAGGCAGCAGGATTTGCCGTGACCGACCATGCCGCATTCGAGACCGCCGCGGCCGAGGTGAAGCCGATGGATAGCGGCATCGAACGCCTGGTTTTCTTTGGCGATGACGCGAAGGGCCACGCGAAGTGGTATGCCCCTTCCGGCTTCAAGGGCGTCTATCTCTCGCGCGATTATGATGTTTCACAAATTGGCGGCAGCCCGTTTGCGATGCTGAAATATATGCCCGGCATTCTGGGCACCGAAGGCCTGATCAAGGACTTCCCCAAGGCCAGCGGAGCCACTCTGGTCAACCTGTTGCTGGTGATCGACTTCGCCGATGTCGACAAATACAAGAGCGTTTTCGGTAACCGCGTCTCTCTGACGACCTCGACCAGCCTCGCCGTGGCGCCCGGATCGACCCAGATGCTCGTGAGCACTCCGGGCGGCAAGATGGCCAAGATGACGCTGGGGAGCCCGATCGCGCATCCCGGGGAATTCGGTGAGCTGCTCAATTCGAACAGCTCTTCGCAAAAAGTATACAATGTGCTTGGCGCACTGGGCGGATTCAGCAAGAAATCAACGGTTTTCGCCGCCGATACGCCAGTGTGGCGCCAAGGCTCCGGGGCAGTCATTCACGATGCAAACGCGGCGTTCGTCGCCCAGATAGTCGCGGCACGATAAGCGCCTGCCGCGCGCCCTTCGATCTTATGGCGCGATCGGGCCGAAGGCGCCGCCCGGCACCGCGCTGGCGATCGGGCTTTCACTGCCGTCCGCGGCGAGCGCGCTGACGCCTAAGAACCAGTCGTCGCCGCGCACACCGTCCAGCGTGATCTGTGGTTCAACAACGCCCGCCAGCAGCGGCGTATCATCCCATTGCGGATGATCGGTTGCGCGCCGCCACACATTGTAGCGCACTGCTCCGGCCACCGGCTGCCATTCTAGCCTGGTCGAGCTGCTCACCGCGGCCTCCATCACGGGCGCGGGCGGCATCGGGGCATTGGCGAGAGCGGCCAGCATGCGCACATTGAGCCGCGTCGCCTTGCCGAGATAGGCAAAATCCACGAGATTCTGGGTGTCGCCATAATCCACCCCATTTTCCACCCGCACATCCTGGTGCTGATGGTCGTAATTCTCGATCGCGGTCGTGAAGCGGATCGCCGGATAGCCATGCTCGAGGAATGGAATCTGGTCCCCGCCCCGCCCGATCCGGTCACGGCGCCAGACCTGCCGCACATCAAGACCTGCCGGATCCTTTTCGGCCAGCCGGTCGACAAAGCGGGAGAGGTTGCGGCCCGGGCTATCGTTCTCCCCACCTTTTGCCGCCAGCGCAGCGAGCAATGGGGCCTTGGCATCCCCGCGAAGCCCCTCTGAAAAAACCCGCAGATGCTGGTCATCGCAAATTCCATCAGAGCCGCAGCCGCCACCGACGATGTCATCATTGAGGACCGCCTTGACGGTCCAGCCATGCTCCGCTGCGTAATCGGCGAGCAGCTTGCCGCCGTAGAGACCTTGTTCCTCGCCCGAGAGCAGGGCAAAGACGATCGTCGCCGGATATTTGTGCTGCGACAGCACCCGCGCGGCCTCGATCACCAAGGCGCTGCCCGATCCATCATCATTCGCGCCGGGCGCATCGCTGGTGAAATCGAGCGGGTCCGAAGCGCGGCTGTCGATATGCGCCTGGACGATGACGACTTCATTGGGCCGCTCGGTTCCTGGCTGGATCGCGACGATGTCGACCAGCCGGGTCGGCTTGGGGACACGGTCGCCCTCGATCATCCGTTCGGGCAGCACGATCTGCAGGCACTCACCGCAAGCTGCTGAGATCGCCCGAAACTGCTGCTCACCCCAATCACGTGCGGCGCCAATTCCGCGGTTCGGATCATCCTGATGCGAAAGCGTATGGCGCGTGCCGAAGCCGACCAGCGCTGCAACGCTCGCCTTCAGACGGTCCTGGGATATTTCGGATGCGGGCTCGTCCCGCGCAGACGCGGTAGAGCAGGCCATCGCGCATAGCAGGGCGATGGGAAAGAGTTGGATGCGCATTCGAGGGTTGTCGGGCGACAACCCTCGAATTGCAAGGGGCTCTCAATAGGCGCGCGCGACGTAGATTCTTTCCACCGCAGGCGTGCCGGTGAAGATGCAGCTGCCATCTGCCGGCTCAGCGCCAATCGGCACGTTGCGGATGGTGAGCTTGAGCGCCTTCAGCTGTTCCACCACCGCTTCCAGCGCTTCGCCGCTGGGCTTCGACCATTGCACTTCGGCCCAGCCAGGGAAAACCGCCCCCTCGGCATAAAATGCGGCAAGCTCGTCCATCGTGGTCAATCCGCGAATGATATTCGCATCGCGCCGGTCGCGCGCCTCGCTGTAAAGGCTGTCCTGAATTGTCGTGATCAGGGTGCTTGCCTGCCCTGCCAGATCGCCCAGCGTCATGAAGGCAAAGGCGGGCTTTCCGGCGTCATTCCACAGGCGGTCGCGGCGCAGCACGGCAACCTTACCCTCGGCCATGTCGCGCGGGCCGACCTCAAGGATCAGTGGCGCGCCCTTGCGCACCCAGTCCCAGCGCTTGGCAGCTGCCTTGCCCGGCTTGCGGTCGAGCAACACCCGCAGCGGTTCGCCCAATGCCTGTTCGGCGGCGAGCGCGATCCGCAGATCCTCGCAATAACCGAGCAGCGCTTCATCGCCCTCGTCTTCGCGCAGCATTGGCAGGATCACGATCTGCCACGGTGCGATTGCGGGCGGCACGCGCAACCCGTCATCATCGCCGTGGGTCATGATCACCCCGCCGATCAGCCGGGTCGAAACGCCCCAACTGGTGGTGTGGCACAGCTGCTGCGTGCCTTCGCGGTCCTGATAGCGGATGTCTGCCGCATCGGCGAAGCTGGTCCCGAGATAATGCGAGGTGCCGGCCTGCAGCGCCTTGCCATCCTGCATCATCGCCTCGATCGACCAGGTTTCTTCCGCGCCGGGAAAGCGCTCATTCTCCGGCTTTTCGCCCGCGATCACCGGCAAAGCGAGATCGTCTTCGGCGCAGGCGCGATACATTTCGAGCGCGCGCATGGTCTCCGCCCTTGCGTCGGCGCGGTTGGCGTGGGCGGTATGGCCTTCCTGCCACAGAAACTCGGTGGTGCGCAGGAACATCCGGGTGCGCATTTCCCAGCGCACGACATTGGCCCATTGGTTCGTGAGCAGCGGCAGATCGCGCCAGCTCTGGATCCAGCGGCTCATGGCATCGCCGATGATGGTTTCCGATGTCGGGCGCACCACCAGCGGCTCTTCCAGCTTTGCGTCAGGATCGGGGATCAGCTTGCCCTTCCCGTCAGAGATCAGCCGGTGATGGGTGACGACCGCCATTTCCTTGGCAAAGCCTTCGACATGGCTGGCCTCACGCTCGAAATTGGCGAGCGGGATGAAGATCGGGAAATAGCAGTTTTCGACCCCGGCGGATTTGATCCGCGCATCCATCAACCGCTGGATCCGTTCCCAGATGCCATAGCCCCAGGGCTTGATCACCATGCAGCCGCGCACGCCCGATTCCTCGGCGAGATCGGCAGCGGAAATTACTTCCTGATACCATTGGGCAAAATCGTCGGAGCGTTTGACCGACAGGGCATGGCGGATGGCTGACACGTGTTCCTGCTTTCGCTTGAATTTCGCGTCGCCCTAGCGCTTCGGGCCAAACTGTGTCGAGACGCGATTGCGCTTTGACCTATTTGCAGGCCGGCCCGCGCCGCTGGGTGGCGCGTTTGCGCACTTTAGCTGCCGAGCGAATCCAGCTTCTTCTGCATTTCGGCCATCTGCGCGCGCAGCATCGAAAGCTCATCTTCGCTCTTGGCCGGTTCGGCAGCGTCTTCCGCCGTCTGCTCGCCTTCGGCCTTGGGCATGAAGGCGCTGGTCGCCGCCTTGAACATCGCCATGTTGGTTTCGGCCATCTTGGCCAGGGTGGTCCCACCCATGCTTTCCTTCAGCACATCCTGCAGCTTGCGCTGGTTGGTCTGGAAATTTTCCATCGAGGCTTCAAGGTAATGCGGCAGCAAGGCCTGCATCGAATTGCCATACATCGAGATCAGCTGGCGCAGGAAGCTGATGGGCAGCATCTGCTCATTCCCGCTGGCTTCTTCATCCATGATGATCTGGGTCAGGATCTGGTGCGTGATGTCGCTGCCGGTCTTTGCGTCAAGTACTTGGAAGTCGAGCCCTTCGCGGGTCATCCGGGCAAGATCGTCAAGCGTAATATAGCTCGACGATGTGGTATTATAGAGTCGCCGGTTGGCGTACTTCTTGATGATAATCGGATCGCCCGCACCACCTTCGCCCTTGGCCATTCACCCGCACTCCCTATAGCCACCTTTGCTGCGTTTAGCACTTGCAGCAACGTGCGGTGCAACATGAATTGAACAATGACTCAGCGCGAAAAACGGTTCCCCAGCACGGTGAGCAGTTCATATTGGGACAACCCGCTGAGAATTTCCGCCTCGGGCAGGGCATAGGGCAGGTCGACCCAATCGCCCTCGCCCAGCCCCGGAGCGGCGGCCAGATCGACCACCACCATGTCCATCGAGATCTTGCCAAGCAGCGGCAGAGGCGCCCCCTGGTGCGACAGAGCGCCCTTGGCACCCCAGCTGCGCAGCAAGCCATCGGCATAACCGATCGAAACCACCCCCACCCGCATCGGCGCATCGGCGGTGAAGCTGGCATTATAGCCGACATTGTCGCCCGCCAGCAGATCGCGGCGCTGGATGATCGCCGCCTGGGGGAAGGCGACCTGCCTGATATGCTGCGCCAGCTCCGTGCGCGGAACGCCGCCATACAGCGCCAGGCCGGGCCGGGTGAGGTCGAACGCATAACGCGGGCCAAGCGCGATGCCCGCGCTGTTGGCCATGCTGCGCCGCCGCGATTTGATCATAGTGCAGCCTTCGGCAAAGCGCCCGAGTTGCAAGGCGATTGAGCACGCTGTCCTGATCGGCCGAGGCAAGATGCGACATCAGCACGTCGATCGGCAGCGAGCGATCACCGGATCGCCCAGGTCGCTCAGCGGCAGGCCAAGCCGGTTGATTCCGGTGTCGACCATCAGATCACACAGGCCCCCGCCCGCCGTCGATCCACAGCCGCGCCTGATGCAGGCTGTTGATCACCGGGCGAACGCCGCAGGCGCGGGCGAAGCTGGCGTCTGCGTCGTTTAGCGGGCCGTGAAGCACCGAAATCCGGGCAGCGGGGACGTGGGCAAGGACGCCGGCGAACCTCGCTCCAATGCGCGACGAAGAAATCCTCTGCGCCGGCCTCGGGCCAGCAAAGGAACCACCTGGGCGACCCCCAGCCCATAGCCATCCGCCTTGACCGCGGCCCCCGCCCTGGCGGCACCCGAAAGGCGATCGAGCGCGCGCCAGTTCCCCGCCAGCGCCTCGTGATCAAGCTGCAGGCGCAGGGTGCGCGGCGGTTCAGGCGGAAGGTCGGCCAGTTTCAGGCTCCATGGATCGGCTTCTTCGAAATCGCGCGGCGGACCGGACGGGAATCCCCACCAGCCCACGATCAGCGCGATAAACACGAAGCCCCAGGTGTACCAGAGCCCAGCATAGGCATCGCCGGTCTTGGCGACGATATAGCCTGCGATCACGGGCAGGAAGCCGCCGAAATAGCCCGCGCCGATATGATAGGGGATCGACATCGAGCTGTAGCGGATCTTGCGGCGGGAACATTTCCGCCAGCAGCGCCGCGACCGAGCCGTAATTCATCGCGGAAAGACAGCCGAAGAACAGCAGCACGGCGATGATCCCGAGCTTGCGCATGGTCGAGGGATCCTGAGCCGAAAAATCATAGCCCCGCGCTGTCGAGTGCTTGCTCAAGCTGGGCCTTCCGGGCCGCACCGTCATTCCAGTCGAATGTGTCGAGTGCGATTTGCTTTCCGCCCACGGCGAGGCTGAAACTGTCCGCTGCAACCAGCTCGTAAGGCACACCGCTGGCGGTCAGGCCGGAAATCAGCTTGCCGCATGGGGTGGCCTGCTGGTTGGCAAAGGGATCGTAATTCACAGTCAGGCCCGGCAACCACCACTGGCGCGGCGCGGGAGGATTCGATCAAACCCGGATTGGCCAGCCAGCCCAGCGCCCAGAATGCCGGGAACAGGGTCAGCAGAATCAGGATATTGCCCCAGATGATCGGCCGCTTGCGCCCGACCCGATCCGACCATTTCCCGACCAGCAGATAGAAGGACATGATCACCGGGCCCGCGATCAGCACCAGCGTCTCGACCGTGGTGGCATCGACCCGCATCGGCCCCTTGAGGAAGGTCAGGCTCGAAAAATAGGCGGCATAGAAGATCGTTGTCAGGCTGCCGGTCACGCCGAACAGGGCGACGAAGATGCGCTTCTTGTTGCCCGGATAGGTAAAGCTTTCCTTGAACGGATTGGCCGAGGTGCGGCCCGCTGACTTCATCGCCTTGAACACCGGGCTTTCGGCAAGCTTGAGCCGCATCCACAGCGATATCGCCAGCAGCAGGATCGAAACCAGGAACGGCACGCGCCAGCCCCAGGCGCTGAATGCCTCTGCCGGGATCACGGTGCGGCACAGCAGCACCACGGCGACGCTCAGCACGAAGCCGCCGACCACCGCCGCCTGGATGAAGCTGGTGTAAAACCCGCGCTTGTCCGGCTCGCAATGCTCCGAGACATAGATCGTCGCGCCGCCATATTCGCCGCCCAGCGCCATGCCCTGGAGAATGCGGAACAGCAGCACCAGCAATGGCGCGGCGATCCCGATGCTATCGGCGGAGGGAACCAGCCCGACACCCGCCGTGGCGATGCCCATCAGGGTGACGGTGACGAGAAATGTATATTTGCGCCCCAACCTGTCCCCGAGATAGCCGAACAGGATCGCGCCAAGCGGCCGGAAGCCGAAGCCGACCGCAAAGCCCGCCCAGACCAGCAGCATCTGCAGCGTCTCATTGTCAGCCGGGAAAAAGGCCTTGCCGATCAGCGCGGCGAGCGTGCCGTAGATGAAGAAATCATACCATTCGAATACCGTCCCGGCGCTCGAAGCGGCGATGACCAGCCGGATTTCGCGTGTGCTGGGCTTGCCGGTCAAAGCCGCATTCTGTTCGGACATTCTTTTCATTCCCCCATTCGCCGTCCCACTGGCGAATTTTCAGCCCTAACCGCTTGGCTGCGCTGTGGAAAGGGCCGCCAGCGCGGCCTGCCAGGGCAGCAGCATCGCCCCATGTCTTGCAGGATAGGCATGGGCGGGCAGGATCGCTTCAATGCCGCGCCATTGAGGCAGCGCCCCATGGCCCGAAAGCCAGTCACGCATTGCGCCATGCGCCTGCTCAATCGCGGCAAGATCAAGCCCGCCAGCCGCATCGGCAAAGATCGCGGCACTTGCCTGGCCAACCGCGCAGGCGCGCGCCCGCATACCGATCCGGGTGATGGAGCCCGCCCGATCGAGGTCGAACCCGATCATCAGGCTACTGCCGCAGCTTTTCGAGCGCGCCTCGCCGCTGCGCTCGAAACCGTCGCTCCAGGGATAGGCAGCAAGCCGGACTGTCAGGGCGAGCAGTTCCGGGGTGTAGAGCCGTTCCGCCGTGCTCATTCCCCGGCGCTGCTGCCGGGGCCATCTGAGCGAAGGGCGCGCCGCTGGTTGTCGATCAGCTGCACCAGCGCCTCTGCCCCGGCATTGATGGCGGGATAAGTCCGCGCCTGGGTGATCCACACCGGACGCCCGGCAATTCCCCAGGCGGAATCATATCCCAGCACCAGCACTGAAAACGCCATCACTGACACAATCACGCCCTTGATCGCGCCGAAGCCGAAGCCGAGCACACGGTCGATCGGCCCGAGTAGCGAATTGCGCGATGCCTCGCCAAGCCGGCCCGCCAACAGTTTGATGACTGCATAGGGGATCAGCAGCAGCAGCGCGAAGGCCAGCACCGCCGCGCCGCGCGGGGTGCCGACGAATTTATGCAGTTCGATCGTCAGATCGGTGTGCATGTAATGGATCGCAAGCAGGGCGAAAATCCAGGCCGCGAGCGAAAGGACCTCCTGAACGAAGCCGCGCAGGAAACCGCCGATGGCGCTCACCCCGACGATAATCAGGACGATGATATCGAAACCTGTCATCACCAGCAGGGGTTATGCGCTTGCCATGATCCGGTCAACGAGATTGGCGATCCTTTTGAGCGGTTCATAGCGCATCGCCTTCGGACTGTCGCAGCCCTCGCCCGGGCCATAGCCGCGATCGAAGCCCAGCTTCATCGCCTCGCGCAGGCGCAAGCCGCCATGCGCCACCGGGCGAATCTCACCGGCGAGCGAAATCTCGCCAAACCAGACGCTCTGCGCAGCAAGCGGCTTGTCAGCCAGCGCGGAGACCAGTGCCGCAGCAACGGCCAGATCCGCCGCCGGGTCAGACAGGCGATAGCCGCCAGCGACATTGAGGTAGACTTCGGCGGAGGAGAAGCTGAGCCCGCAGCGCGCCTCCAGCACCGCCAGCAGCATCGCCAGCCGGCTGCTGTCCCAGCCGACCACGGCGCGGCGGGGGGTGGCCCCGCTTTGCAACCGCACGATCAACGCCTGAACCTCGACCAGCACCGGCCGTGTGCCTTCAAGCGCGGGGAACACCGCACTGCCCGCCAACGGTTCCTCATTGCCCGAAAGGAACAATAGCGAGGGATTGGGGACTTCTTCCAGCCCCGCCCCGGCCATCGCGAAGACGCCAATCTCGTCAACCGCGCCGAACCGATTCTTGAGCGCACGCAGGATCCGATATTGATGGCTGCGCTCACCTTCGAAGCTCATCACCACATCGACCATATGTTCGAGCACCCGCGGGCCGGCGATCGAGCCATCCTTGGTGACATGGCCGACCAGCACCAGCGCGACGCCGTTCTCCTTGGCATAGCGGATCAGCTCGAAGGCGCAGCCGCGCACCTGGCTGACCGTTCCGGGCGCGCCTTCGATCTGGTCCGAATGCATGGTCTGGATCGAATCGATCACCAGCAGAGCTGGTGGTTCCATCGCCCCGAGCGAGGTGAGAATGTCGCGCACCGAGGTGACCGAGGCGAAGCGGATCGCGGCATCGCCCAGCCCCAGCCGCGAGGCGCGCATGCGCACTTGCCCGGTCGCTTCCTCGCCGCTGACATAGACCGCTTGCGCACCGGTGCGGGCAATCTGCGCTGCGGCCTGCAGCAGCAAGGTGGATTTGCCGATCCCCGGATCGCCGCCCATCAGGATCGCTGATCCCGGCACCAGCCCGCCGCCCAGCGCCCGATCAAATTCGGCAAGGCCGGTGGGGCAGCGGATCGGCAGCTCGCCCGGCGAATCGAGCGTCACGAACTCCACTGGGCGCCCGCCGCTTGAGAGATCGTGCTTCTGGGAGAAAACCGTCGCCGGCGCATCTTCGGCCAGAGTGTTCCACTCGGCGCAATCGGGGCATTGCCCCTGCCAGCGGTGGCTCACACTGCCGCAGGCCTGGCAGACATATCGGCGTTTGGTCTTGGCCATACGCCTCCCTTTATCGGAACGTAACGGGAACGCAAGCCGTTCGCGCGACAATTTCCGACAAATTGCGACATGGCCTTGCGCCTAGCCATGCCTATAGTCAGCGGCGCAACGCGGCGGAGATTTCCATGAAGGCGGTTATTGCCAGTCACGCAATTGTTTCGCTCACTTTCGTGCTTTCCGCTCCGGTTGCGGCACATGAGAAGCAACTGAGCCTGGGCGATGGGATGATCTCGTCAATGCCCCAGCGTGGATATGTCTATTCCTGTCAGTCGCGTTTCAATCCCAATGCGCCCGGTGCTCATGTGAAGGGTGAATGGATCGAAGGTGATCATTGGGATCCCACGGCCAAGCCGCATGTCGAAGGTGAGGTGTGGTGGCCCAATGCGGAAATATCGATCACGCGCGAAGGCGATGAACGGGTGGTGCGGGCGAACAATCTTCCGGACCATGTAACGGGTGAATTTCCGATCAAGCCGGGCACAGAGGCCTATCGCTATGACCGCAATCCCAATCATATCGGCGAGCAACCAATCTTGCTGCGCCTGACTGCCGAACCGAAGATCGCAAGCAGCGCATCCTGTGTGCCGATGGGCATGATCGGCTTTGCGGTGTCTGGGGTCGCCATCTTCAATGCATTCGACGCAGGCGGGCGCGACGCGCCGGCCTATGAGATTCAGGATCTGTGTAACGGACATCCCGAGCGCGACAGCCAATATCACTATCACAATTATTCACCCTGCCTGACCAATGATGATCCCGATGCGCCGCTGGGCTGGATGCTTGACGGCTTCCCGATCCTTGGTCCGGTCAATTCCGCAGGCAAGCATTACACCGATGCCGATCTGGACGACTGCCACGGCATGATCGGCCCGGTCGATCTGGATGGCACGATGGTGACCATGTACCATTATCGCTTCACCGAGGAATTTCCTTACACGATAGGTTGTTACCGCGGCACGCCGCTGCAGCTTGGCCGCCATGGCCCGGGCGGCGACCGCCTGCCTCAATTCGGGCAGCCCTGATCGCGAAGGCGGGGCCGGGGGCGCATTGCACACTGGCGGAGCGGGCGCCAAGCTGACAAAAAGACCTTATGCGGCAGAAAGAACTCCGGATTGCGCTTGTCTGCTACGGCGGGGTCAGCCTGGCGGTCTATATGCATGGCGTGACCAAGGAGCTGTGGAAGCTCACCCGCGCAAGCCGGGCGCATCATTCAGGCGACGTTTGCGCGCCGGGGAGCGAGACGGTCTATCAGGAATTGCTGCAGCATTTGCGCAGCAAGGCCGATCTCATGCTGCGGGTGCTGCCCGATATATTGACCGGGGCGAGCGCAGGCGGGATCAATGCGGTGTTTCTGGCTCAGGCGATCCATTCGGGCCAGTCACTCGAACCGCTGACCGAGCTGTGGCTGGAGCGGGCCGATGTCGACCGGCTGCTCGATCCCGAAGCGCATCTGTGGACGCGGGTGGCAAAATTCTGGGCCCCGCCGGTGGTTGAATTTCTCCTGTCGCGCCCCGGCAGCGCGGTTTCGGAAAGCGTCGCACCGGAAACGCGCAATCAGGTCCGCAAAAAGCTGGGGCGGTTCGTGCGCTCGCGCTGGTTCGCCCCGCCCTTCTCCGGGATCGGATTTTCGGGCCTGATCGCCGATGCGCTCAAAGCGATGGAGGCAACGCCTGCCGGACTGCCGCTGCTGCCGCCCGGACACCCTCTGGACCTGTCTGTCACGGCAACCGATTTCGGCGGCTATATCGAATTGCTGCGGCTCAACAGCCCGCAGGTGGTGCAGGAAAGCGAACATCGCCTGCCGCTCGGCTTCCGCGCGAAAGTTCCTGCCGAAGCCGGTCTGCCGCTGGCGCATCCGCTGGAACTCACTTTCGCGGCGCGTTCCACCGCCAGCTTCCCCGGCGCCTTTCCCCCGCTGAAACTGGCGGAGATCGATCTGCTGGCCCAGCGGCGCAAGCTGAACTGGCCCAGCCGCGGCCCAGTTTATCGAGCGGGTCATGCCGGCCCATGTCCGCCAGAAGGACGTCGACCGGGTCTCGCTGATCGACGGTTCTGTGCTGGTGAATGCTCCGTTTTCGGAAGCCGATCGACCGCTCTCAAAGGCCGCCCGGCCCAGCGCGAGGTCGATCGGCGCTTCGTCTATATCGATCCACGGCCTGACCGGATCGGGCGCGGCAGGCATGAAAACGATGGAGAGGTCGGCTTCTTCAAGGCGATTGTCGGCTCGGTCTCGTCGATCCCGCGCGAACAGCCGATCCGCGACAATCTCGAGCTGATTCAGGCCCAATCGCGCGAGGCCGAACGCATGGGCCAGATCGTCAATGCGCTGCGCCCGGAAGTGGAGCGCACGGTTGACCGGATTTTTGGACGAACCTTTTTCATCGATCGCCCGACTGCACGGCGGCTCGCCGCATGGCGCAACAAGGCGCAGCAGGCGGCGGCCGAACAGGCTGGCTATGCGTTCCATTCCTATGCCCAGGCCAAATTCACCGGGATTATCGAGCGGCTCGCCCAGCTGATCTTCGACCATGCACATGGCCTGCTTTTGCCGGACGCCTCGGCCATTGCCGATCGCTTGCGTGAGGAGCTGGAAACACAGGGAATGGCCAGCCTGGCGAGACCGCAAGGTGGCGCCAGCGAGGAGGCTATCCGCTTCTTTCGTGAGCATGATATCGGCTTCCGCATCCGCCGGCTGCGGCTGCTCGCTCGGCGCGTCTCACGTGATTGGGAGGAAGATCCCGAGATCACCGAGAGCGATCGCGATTCCGTGCGCGAGATGATCTACAAGGCGTTGGCGCTTTATTTCGATCGCGAAGGGTCCGATACGCTGGGCAAGGAATTCACGCCCTATGCCGAACGGGTGCTGGACGATCCCGGTGCGGCGCTCGCAGGCATTGGCGCGGATGCGCGATCTGCCGGCGCTCGACAAGGAGGTGGAAGCGATGCTGGCCAAGGCCTTCGGCGCGATGCCAAAGCCGTTGCGCCGCCGGTTGATGTTCGCCTATCTCGGCTTCCCCTTCTATGATGTGGCCACCCTTCCATTGCTGCGCAACGAAGGCCTGACCGAGTTTGATCCGATCAAGGTTGACCGGATTTCTCCCGACGATGCCATCTCGATCCGCGCCGGTGGCACGCTGGCGACCCTGCGCGGGGTGGAATTTTACAACTTCGGGGCCTTCTTCAGCCGCGCTTACCGTGAAAATGATTATCTGTGGGGCCGGCTGCACGGTGCTGAGCGCATGATCGATCTGGTTTGCTCGACCTGCGAAGGCACGGTGGATGAGCCGGCGATAAGGTCGCTCAAGCAGCGGCTGTTTCTTGCAATCCTCGATGAGGAAGAACCGCGGCTGATCACTGACAGCTCACTGGTGCCGGGAATTCGCGCCGAGGTGATCGCTATGACATCGCGCGGCTGAAGCGCGCCACCAGGGCGCTGGCAGCCCGGGATACATCGTCCCAGGTATATTCGAAATTTTCCTCGCCGCCATAATAGGGATCGCTCACATCGGCACCCTCGCGGCCGGGCACCCAATCGAGCAGCAGCGCAATCTCTGCGGTGGCCTGCGGCGGTGCCATCCGTTCGATCTCGCGCAGATTGGCATGGTCGAGCGCAAAGATATGCGTGAAGGCGCTAAAATCGGCGGACGTAATCTGCCGTGCCCGCAGGCCGGAGATGTCGATCCCATGGTGCAAGGCGGTGGCCTGCGCGCGCGGATCCGGCGCACTGCCGGCATGCCAATCGCCGGTGCCCGCAGAATCGGTCACAAGCCCAAGCCCCGCTTCGCTGGCCTGCATGCGCAAGGCCGCTTCCGCCAGCGGCGAGCGGCAGATATTGCCGAGGCAGACGAATAATACGGAAACCGGCGCGCTCACTCGGTCAGATCGCTCCATACATGTTTGAGCTTGGCGAAGAATCCAGCGCTGTCAGGGCATTCCTCCCCTGTTTCAGTGTCCTGAAACTCGCGCAGAATTTCCTTCTGGCGGGCAGACAGCCGGGTCGGCGTTTCGACAGCGATCTCTACCACCATATCGCCAAACCCGCGCCCCTGCAGCACCGGCATGCCTGCGCCGCGTTTGCGCAACTGCTTGCCAGACTGGATCCCGGGGGGAATGTCGATCGTGTGATTGGTGCCGTCGAGACCCGGAATTTCCACGCATCCGCCCAGCGCCGCAGTGGTGAAGCTGATCGGCATCCGCGTGAACAGACTGGTGCCCTCGCGCTGGAACACCGGATGCTCGGCAATATGCATGAAGATATAGAGATCGCCCGGAGGCGCGCCATGCGGCCCGGCCTCGCCCTTCCCGGTCAGACGAATCCTGGTGCCGTTATCGACCCCAGGCGGAATATTGACTTCCAGCTTCTGCAGCTCGTCCACCCGGCCTTCGCCGCGGCATTTGCGACAGGGATTTTCGATCACCTCGCCGCTGCCGTGGCAGGTGGGGCATGGCCGCTCGATCACGAACAGCCCCTGTTGCGCGCGGACCTTGCCCCGGCCATTGCACAGATTGCAGCTGCGCCGACCGGTGCCGCTTTCCGCGCCGGATCCGCCGCACGGCTCACAGGCGACCGAAACCTCGACCTCAAGCTCGGTTTCCTTGCCGTGATAGGCTTCTTCGAGCGTGACCTGCATGTCATAGCGCATATCTGCGCCGCGCCGCGGGCGCTGGCGTGCACCACCCCCGAAGGCGCTGCCGAAGATGGTCTCGAATATGTCGCCCAGATCACCGAAATCGCCGGATTGGCTGCTGAACCCCCCGGGGCCGCCGCCCTGTTCGAAGGCTGCATGGCCAAAGCGGTCATAGGCCGCGCGCTTCTGGGGATCTTTCAGGCAGTCATAGGCTGCGCTGATTGATTTGAACCGGGCTTCCGCGGCTTCGTCGCCCGGATTGCGGTCAGGATGATACTGCATCGCCAGCCTGCGATAGGCAGACTTGATCGTCCGGTCATCCGCCGTGCGCTCGATTTCGAGCAATTCGTAATAGTCGATTTCGCTAGCCATTGCCCCACCCCGACAATCCTAGCCGCCACCGGTGCAAAGCGCACCGGTGACGGCCTGGGTATCCATCGGGCAATCAGCCCTTGTTGTCTTCGTCGACTTCGGAGAATTCGGCGTCGACCACTTCTTCATCGGGTGCTGCTTCTTCAGCCGCGCCCTCAGGCGAAGCGCCTGCGGCCTGTTCCTGTCTCGTAGATCGCCTGGCCCATCTTCATGGCCACTTCGGTGAGCGCCTGGGTCTTGGCATTGATCGCGTCGGTATCGCCGCCTTCAAGAGCGGTCTTGGCTTCGGCGATCGCCGCTTCGATCTGGCCCTTGAGATCGGCGTCGATCTTGTCGGCATTTTCCTGAAGCTGCTTCTCGGTCGCGTGGACCAGGCTGTCGGCATTGTTCTTGGCCTCGGCCTCGGCCCGCCGCTTCTTGTCTTCCTCGGCGAATTTCTCCGCGTCGCGAACCATCTGGTCGATGTCGTTATCGGTCAAGCCGCCAGAAGCCTGGATGCGGATCTGCTGCTCCTTGCCGGTGCCCTTGTCGCGCGCCGAAACATTCACGATGCCATTGGCGTCGATGTCGAAGGTGACTTCGATCTGCGGCACGCCGCGCGGCGCGGAAGGGATACCGACCAGATCGAACTGGCCGAGGATCTTGTTGTCCGCCGCCATCTCACGCTCGCCCTGGAACACGCGGATCGTCACCGCCTGCTGATTGTCCTCGGCAGTCGAATAGGTCTGCGTCTTCTTGGTCGGGATCGTGGTGTTGCGGTCGATCATGCGGGTGAACACGCCGCCCAGCGTCTCGATGCCCAGCGACAGCGGGGTCACGTCGAGCAGCAGCACGTCCTTCACATCGCCCTGCAGCACGCCGGCCTGGATCGCCGCACCCATGGCGACGACTTCGTCAGGATTGACGCCGGTATGCGGTTCCTTGCCAAAGAAGGCCTTCACCGCTTCGCGCACCTTGGGCATGCGGGTCATTCCGCCGACCAGCACCACTTCATCGATGTCGGCGGCCGTCAGTCCGGCGTCGGACAGGGCCTTCTTCATCGGTTCCTTGGTGCGTTCGATCAGCTTGTTGACCAGCTTTTCAAGATCGGAGCGGGTGATCGTTTCGACCAGATGCAGCGGGGTCGTGCTGCCACCTTCCATGCGCGCGGTGATGAACGGCAGGTTGATCTCGGTGGTCTGGGCGCTCGACAGCTCGATCTTGGCCTTTTCCGCAGCTTCCTTGAGCCGCTGGAGCGCCAGCTTGTCTGTCGTGAGGTCCATATTCTCCTTCTTCTTGAAGGAGTCGGCGAGATATTCGACGATCGCGCTGTCGAAATCTTCACCGCCAAGGAAAGTATCGCCATTGGTCGACTTCACTTCGAACACACCATCGCCGATCTCGAGGATCGAGACGTCGAACGTGCCGCCGCCAAGGTCATAGACCGCAATCGTCTTGCCGTCGTTCTTGTCGAGGCCATAGGCGAGCGCGGCAGCAGTCGGCTCGTTGATGATGCGCAGCACCTCAAGGCCGGCGATCTGGCCGGCGTCCTTGGTTGCCTGGCGCTGTGCGTCGTTGAAATAGGCAGGAACCGTGATCACCGCCTGGGTGACGGTTTCACCCAGATAGCTTTCGGCGGTTTCCTTCATTTTCTGAAGAATGAAGGCGCTGATCTGGCTGGGAGAATAATCCTCACCGCCGGCCTGCACCCAGGCATCGCCGTTCTTGCCCTTGACGATGGTATAGGGGACCAGCTCGGTGTCCTTCTTGGTCACCGGGTCATCAAAGCGGCGGCCGATCAGGCGCTTCACCGCGAAAATCGTGTTGTCACCATTGGTCACTGCCTGGCGCTTGGCCGGCTGGCCGATCAACCGTTCACCATCCTTGGTGAAGGCGACGATCGAGGGCGTGGTGCGCGCGCCTTCGGAATTCTCGATGACCTTGGGCTTGCCGCCATCCATCACCGAAACGCAGCTATTGGTCGTACCCAGATCGATACCGATAACTTTGGCCATTATTTCCCATCCTATGCTTCATAAATTGGACACCGCGCAATTCGCTTCCCGGACACGGCAAAGCAGCTCGGCGGCTCATTAACAGGCGCGATATAGGAGCGGTTTTCCTTGGCACAAGGGATCACGCCCAGTAGAAATTGATCTGACGCTCAAGAGGATGAACCTGATGAAATCCGCATTTCTTGCCCCCGCCCTGCTCGCAATTTGCGGGATTACACTCGCCGGCTGCGGCAGCAGACTCCTCCAAACAGGAGGCTCCCGCACCCGAAGCGCCCGGCGGAATCAGTGTGACAGACGGTCGTCTGGTGCTGCCTGCGGTGAAGGGAAATCCCGGCGCGGTCTATTTCACCATCGCCAATGGCAGCGACGCGCCGGTCACGATTTCCGGGGCCTTTGTGGCGGGCGCCAAAAGCGCAATGATGCATCAGACCGTGATGGCCGGCGGGATGAGCAAGATGGACGATATGGCGGATGCGGTGGTCGACAAGGGAACCACGCTGGCCTTCGCGCCGGGCGGCAAACATATCATGGCGATGGAGCTTGAGGATGCGCTGCAGCCCGGCGACACCACCGATGTCACCCTGACATTCTCCAGCGGGGACAAGGTGACCTTCCCGGCGCTGGTCAAAGCCGCCGGAGACGCGCGCTGAGCGAGGCCGAACGCTGCCCTGTCGGCGGCGAACGGCCGCTGAGCCAGGGCGAAACGGCGTTGGCGCGGTCGGTTTTCGGTAATGCGGTGGATTATGCAAAGGTGCGTATCCGCCGCCGCAAATGGTTTCCGTTCCAGCCGCGCAAGACGGTGATGGCGCCCAGGGGGCATCTCCATTTCCATCCCGAAAGCGCCAGCTATTGTGACGATTTCAGCCTGGCCTCGCTGGGCCGGCAGGGGCTGTTCATCCATGAGATGACGCATGTCTGGCAGCATCAGCAGGGGATTTTCCTGCCGCTGCGGCGCCTGCCCTTCAGCCCCTATGGCTATAGCATCAAGCCGGGATGGCCGCTGGCACGCTATGGGATAGAGCAGCAGGCCGAAATCGTGCGCCACGCCTTCCTGCTGGCGCATGGCGGCACGGTGGCGGGCGCGCCGGGCCTCGAACAAATCCGTTCGATACTGCCCTTCACGCCTGCTTGATTGCCCCGTCCGATTAAAATGCGCAAACCGCGGTGGCCGGAAGGTTAGTCCGGCTTTTTGGCCACGGCGACCATCGCCGGGCGCAGCAGCCTCTCTTTCAGCATATAGCCGGCCTGCATTTCCTGCAGCACGGTGCCCGCTTCCGCATCGGCAGTGGGGATTTCGAGCATCGCCTGATGCTGGTTCGGGTCAAGCGGAAGGCCCATTGACGCGATCCGGCTGATGCCGTGGCTGGCAAAGACCTTGTCGACCTCGCGCTGGGTCGCCTCGATCCCGGCGATCAGCGGCTTGAGCTTGTCATCCTCGCGCAGTTGCGCCGGCACGGCATCCAGCGCGCGGGTGAGATTATCGGCGATCGCCAGAATATCGCGGGCAAAACCGGTGACGGCATAGGCCCGTGCATCGGCGATATCCTTTTCGAGCCTGCGGCGGACATTCTGGGTTTCGGCCTGGGCGTAAAGCACGCCCTGCTGGGCGCTGGTCAATTCTTCCTGAAGCTTCGCCAGTTCGTCGAGCACGGACTCACCGTCCTCGCCCTGATCAAGCAACTCTTCGGGAACTCCGGCCAGTTCTGCTGCAACGGCTTCGTCCTGTGGCTGCTTCTTGGTGTCGTTCATCATGCCTATCTGTCTATTCTAACCGATCAATTTGCCCAGCGACTGGGCGGTGAAATCCACCATGGGGACGACGCGCGCGTAATTCAACCGCGTCGGGCCGATCACACCCACTACGCCGACTACCTTGCCCTCACGATCGCGATAGGGCGAGGCGATCACCGAAGAGCCTGAAAGCGCGAACAGCCGGTTCTCCGAACCGATGAATATCCGGGTGGCATCCGCCTCGCGCGCGCTTTCGAGCAATTGGGCGATTGACTGCTTGCTTTCCAGATCGTCGAGCAATTGGCGCACTCGCTCAATATCGCCCAGCGCCACCTCGTCGAGCAATTTCGCCTGTCCGCGCACGATCAGCACCGGGCGGCGGGCGGCGTCCTCGCTCCACACCAGCATTCCGCGCTCGACCAGATCGCGGCTCGCTTCATCCAGCGCCGAGCGGCCCGAGGCAATTTCGGCGCGCATCGCCCTGGACGCTTCCGCCAGGGTGCGCCCCACCAGCCGCGCCGAGATGAAATTGCTGGCCTGTTCCAGCGCCGCGGGCGGCAGGCTCGCGGGTAGTTCCAGCAGGCGGTTTTCGACCGAACCGTCTTCCCCCACCAGCACCGCCAATGCGCTGGTGGGCGACAGCGGCACCAGGCTCATCTGCGCCAGTCGCGGTTCGCGGCTTGGCACCATCACCACCCCGGCGGCGGCGGAAATATCTGACAATATGGCGCTGGTGGCCTCCAGCGCCTGCTCGATCGGCCCCGGCTGCCCGAGCCGCCGCTCGATCGCGGCACGCTCTTCCGGGCTCGGTTCGGCCACCTGCATCATCCCGTCTACAAACAGCCGCAGCCCCATGTCGGTCGGCATCCGCCCCGCGCTGGTATGCGGCGCGGCAAGCAGGCCGAGCGTTTCAAGGTCCGACAGCACCGAACGGATCGAGGCGGGCGAAAGGTTGAGGCCCCGCTCATGCGCCAGGGTCTTCGAGCCGACCGGCTGCCCGCTGCTGAGATAGCCTTCGACTACCAGGCGGAAAATCTCGCGTGCACGGGTGGTGAGTTCATTGACCGGAGGTGTGACCATGACACGCTATGTAGAGCCTCCCCTTGCGGCCTCAAGCCATAAGCGCCAAACGCGGGGCGGAATCACCTGAGAGGAATAACCATGCGACCATCCGGCCGCGCGCCCGACGAGATGCGCGTCATCGATATCCAGACCGGTTTTACGAAACATGCCGAAGGATCCTGCCTGATCTCATTCGGCGATACGCGGGTGCTGGTTACTGCCAGCGTCGAAGAGCGTCTACCGCCATGGCTCAAGGGCAAGGGCGAAGGCTGGGTTACCGGGGAATATTCAATGCTTCCCCGCGCCACTCACACGCGCGGCCAGCGCGAGGCTGCCCGCGGCAAGCAATCGGGCCGGACGCAGGAAATCCAGCGCCTTATCGGGCGCTCGCTGCGCGCGGTGACCGATCTCAAGAAGCTCGGTGAGCGGCAGATCACGCTCGATTGCGATGTGATTCAGGCCGATGGCGGAACCCGCACAGCGGCGATTTCCGGTGCGTGGGTCGCCTTGCGGCTCGCGGTCAATGGCTTGATGGCCAGCGGTGCGGTCAAGGATGACCCGCTGACTGCCAAGATCGCGGCGGTGAGCTGCGGCATCTTCGGCGGCACCCCGGTGCTCGATCTCGACTATATCGAGGACAGCGGGGCCGATGCCGACGCGAATTTTGTGCTGATCGAAGGCGGCCAGATCGCCGAGGTCCAGGCGACAGCGGAAGGCGCGACCTATGACGAGGAGGCCCTGCTGCGGCTGCTGCGGCTCGCCCGGATGGGCTGCGAGGGCATTTATGCTGCGCAGGACAAAGCCGTAAAATGACCCGCAGGCTCGGCTCCGGCAAACTGGTGATCGCCACGCATAATGCGGGCAAGCTCCGGGAAATCGGAGCCTTGCTTGCCCCGCATGGCATGGAATGCATCTCGGCCGGATCGCTCGGTCTGCCCGAGCCGGCCGAGACCGGCACCAGCTTTGTCGAAAACGCGCTGATAAAGGCGCGCGCGGCGGCAGAGGCCAGCGGGATCGTGTCGCTCGCCGATGACAGCGGCTTGTCAGTCGCGGCGCTTGACGGCCGGCCCGGCGTCTACACCGCCGACTGGGCCGAGAGGCAATGGTTCGAAGGCGCTGCCGGGCGCGATTGGTATATGGCGATGGGCAAGGTCGAGGGCATGCTGCAGGCGCTGGGGCCCGATGCTCCGCGCGATGCGGCGTTCCACTGCGTGCTGGCGCTGGTCTGGCCCGATGGCGAACAGGCGGTCTATCAAGGGCAAGTTTCCGGCTCGCTCATCTGGCCGCCGCGCGGAACGCTGGGTTTCGGCTATGATCCGATGTTCGTTCCAGCTGGGTTTGATCAGAGTTTCGCCGAGATCGAACCGGAAGAAAAGCACCGCATCAGCCACCGCGCCGATGCCTTTGCCAGGCTGGTGGCAGAACAGTTTTCCTGAATTGCTCAGCCGACCGGCTGGCCGTAATAATTGCCCGCCGGCCAATAGCGGCACACCAGCACTTCCATCCTTTGCCCGCGCGCCATGGCGCAGCCGACCTGCTGGGTCGCCGGCCAGATGATCTGGGTGTAATGCCCGACATCCTCCCAGTGGCCGGTGGAGGAGACATTGGGGAATTTGCCGGGGCGGAACTTGCGCTTTTCGCCGATAAAATCGCCGATCATTGCATCCGGGCCGAAATATCCCGCTGTCCCCATCCACAGATTTTCACCCGTGCCTTCGCGCGTATTCCAGGCCGAATGGCGCAATTGCCCCTCGCTGGCGAGGGTCTGTGCCCAAAGCTGTGCCTCCTTGGCAAGCTGAACGCTCCAGCTGAGATGCGGCAGATTTTCGGCATCGCGTGCTTGATTGTGCAGCTCGAGAATGCGCTCTGACTGGGGCGCGGGCAGAGCTTCTGCTCCAGCCTGCATCTCGGGCATGGCGAGCAGCAGCAGGCTGGCGAAAGCGGCGCAGAGGTGGCGTCGGCTCATCGCTGCAACTTGACAGCAAGTCTTTAATGCTTCCTGAAATTCACGCGATGGCGCGTGCGCTCTATATCCATTGGCCGTTCTGCCTCGCCAAATGCCCCTATTGCGATTTCAATTCGCATGTTCGGGAGCGGGTCGAGGTTGAAATCTGGCGCGATTCCCTGCTGGCGGACCTGCGCCATGAAGCTGCGCTTGCTGGCGGAGAAGCGCTCGATTCGATCTTCTTTGGCGGCGGCACCCCGTCTCTGATGCCGCCCGAACTGGTCGAATCTCTGCTGGGTGAGGCGGAGCGCCTGTGGGGTTTCGCACCGGGGATAGAGATCACGCTGGAGGCCAATCCGAGCTCGGTCGAGGCGAGCAAATTCGCGGATCTGGCGCTTGCCGGGGTCAACCGGGTTTCGCTCGGACTGCAATCGCTCGATGATGCCGCGCTCAAATTTCTCGGGCGGCTGCATGATGTGCAAGAGGGGCTCAAGGCGCTTGAAACGGCACAGAAAGCGTTTGAACGGGTCAGCTTCGACCTGATCTATGCCCTGCCCGGCCAAAGCCCCGCGGCATGGCGCAGCGAGCTGGAAGCAGCGCTCCGCTTCGGCACCTCGCATCTCTCGCTCTACCAGCTAACGATCGAGCCGGGCACCCGCTTTGCGACCATGGTGCGGCAGGGCCAGTTCACACCGCTGGATGACGATCTGGCCGCTGACCTGTTTCAGCTGACCCGCGAAGCGACCAAGCTGGCCGGTGTGCCCGCCTATGAAATCTCGAACCACGCCCGCCCCGGCGAGGAAAGCCGCCATAATCTGACCTATTGGCGCTATCGCGATTATGTCGGGATCGGACCCGGGGCGCATGGGCGGCGCGGCGGGCAAGCGACCGTACGCCACAAAAAGCCCGAGAACTGGCTCGCCGGCATTGCCCAGCAGGGCCACGGCATCGCCGAATCCCGCCCGCTCGCAGCGAGCGAGCAGGCCTCTGAAGCCCTGTTGATGGGGTTGCGGCTGGCCGAGGGGATCGATCTGGGCGAGCTGTCGCAGCGGTTCGGCTTCCCGCGCAGCGCCCTGATCGATGCGCCTCGCCTTGAATTCTATGCCGCACAGGGCCTGGTCAGCCGGGAGGGCGACCGGATCGTGGTGAGCGAGGCGGGCATGCCGCTGCTCGACGGGCTGCTTGGCGAGCTGGTGCCTGCGGCATTGGTCGCGGCATGACCCGGCAGGATATCCTTGAGCTCTGGGGCGATTATCTTGCGCAGGGGCGACGGCGCTCGCCGCATACGGTGCGCGCCTATCTGGCCACTGCCGCGCGATTGCTCGACCAGATCGACGCCTCGGACTGGGGCGCCCTCGCCCGGCTTGACGGCCACAGCCTGCGCCAGCAGCTCGCGCTTCGCCGCAGCGAGGGGCTCGGCAATGCTTCGGCGGCGCGCGAACTTTCCGCGCTCAAGGCCTTCATCGCCTTTGCGCGCCAGCAGGCGGGAATTGGCGATGCTTCCGCCCCGCGCCTGCGCGGGCCCCGGATCAAGAAGGGCCTGCCCCGCCCGGTCACCCCGGACGATGCGCTGAACGTGGTCGACGCGGTGCAGGACAGCGCGCTTGAAAGCTGGATCGGCGCGCGTGACCGGGCGGTGCTGCTGATGCTCTATGGCGCGGGCATGCGTATCGCGGAGGCGCTTTCACTCAACGGGTCGGTCTTGCCACTGGGCGAGGCGCTGACAGTTACCGGCAAGGGCAGCAAGCAGCGGGTGGTGCCGCTGCTGCCGATCGTGTGCGAGGCGGTGGCGGATTATGTGCAGCAATGCCCCTGGCCGATTGAAAAGGACGGCCCATTGTTCATCGGCGCCAAGGGCGGGCGGCTGAGCCAGGGCATGGTGCAGAAGGCGATGGTGCGCGCGCGCATTGCCTTGGGGCTTCCCGCCAGCGCGACCCCGCATGCGCTGCGCCACAGCTTCGCGACCCATCTGCTGGGCGCAGGGGCGGATCTCAGAAGCCTGCAGGAACTGCTCGGCCATGCCAGCCTCGGCTCGACCCAGATCTACACCAAGGTCGATGCTGCGAGCATGCTGGAGACCTACCGTAAGGCTCATCCAAGGGAGCAGCGCTGAGCGCGTCATTCCTGCTGGAAATTAATTCCAGCTGCGCCATAATCACCGCATTTCGGGGGGCATTGGTGTGGGGCAGGAAATCAGCGGCACCGCCTTCGAAGAGGCGGATTTCAAAAAGTTCAACGACCAGCTCGCGCGCGAGACCGCGCTGCTGCGCGCGCATCACCAGGCTGGCAGGCTTTCCGCCGCGGGCCCGAAGATCGGGCTCGAACTCGAAGCCTGGCTGATCGATCGCGGGGCCTTTCCCGCCCCCCATAACCAGAGCTTCCTCAGCCGGCTGGGCGATCCCTTCGTGGTGCCCGAACTTTCGCGCTTCAATATCGAGGTCAATGCCGAACCCGCTTTGCTGGGCGGCGAAGGCCTGCGCGATCTGGAAGATCATCTTGATGCAACCTGGCAGCGCTGTGTCGCCAATGCGCATGAGGATGTCGACACCGTGATCGCGATCGGGACCTTGCCGACGCTGCGCGAAAGCGACCTGTCGCTGGCGAATATGACCCCGTCGAACCGCTATGCCGCGCTCAATGCCGAGCTGGTTCGGCTGCGCGAAGGGCGTGCGCTACGGATCGATATCGAGAGCCATCACCCTGAGTGGGATCATCTCAAGACCGAGCATCTCGATTGCATGCTCGAAGCCGCGACGACTTCGTTCCAGCTTCATCTGCAGGTACCGCCGCAGGATTTGGCGGGCACGCTCAATGCCTCGATGGTGCTCAGCGCTCCGCTGGTTGCGCTTTCGGCCAATTCGCCGTTCCTGTTCGGCAAGCCCCTGTGGCACGAAACCCGCATCGCGATCTTTGAACAGGCGATCGAACAGGCCGGCGATGATGCCGCGCTGCACCGGGTAACCTTCGGCAGCGCCTATGCCGGGGCAGACCCGACCGCGATCTTTGCCGAAAATCTCGAACTCTATCCCACCCTGCTCCCGATCGGGGGAGAGAATGAGGCGGAGTTTCCCTGCCTGCGGCTGCATAATGGCACGATCTGGCGCTGGAACCGGCCATTGGTGGGGTTTGACGATGATGGCACGCCGCATCTGCGGATCGAACAGCGGGTGATGCCTGCCGGACCAAGCGTGATCGATATGATCGCCAATGCCGCGTTCTATTATGGTGCGGCGCATATGCTGGCCGATCGCTGCCGCGAGCCCGAACTGCCCTTCGCCTCGGCGCGCGGAAATTTCTACGCCGCCGCCAAACATGGCATGGGCGCGAATATGATCTGGTTCGACGGGGCGAGCCATCCGGCGCGCGAGGTGCTGGCCCGGCTCGTTCCGCTGGCGCGCGAAGGGCTCGCGCTGCAAAATGTGCCGGAAGAACTGGTGGATCGCTATATCGATGTGATCGAACGCAGGATCGCCACCGGGCAGAACGGCGCAGCCTGGCAGCTGGCGCATTTTCGCAAATATGGTGACCTGTTCCGCCTGACCGCCGATTATCTGGAACATCAGCGCAGCGGCATGCCGGTGCATGAATGGCCGGTCTGAACGCGCCTGTTGAACCCGCCTAGGCCAGCCGTCCCTCGATCGCATTCCAGATCATCGCCGCAGTATCGGTGCCGTTGAATGCATCGATCGAGACGATCCCGGTGGGCGAGGTGACGTTGATCTCGGTCAGCCATTTGCCGCCGATCACATCGATGCCTACGAAGATCAGCCCCAGTTCCTTGAGCTTGGGCCCGAGGGCTGCGCAGATTTCCTCTTCGCGCGGGGTCAGCCTGGTGGGCTCGGCCGAGCCGCCCTGCGCCAGATTTGAGCGAAACTCACCCTCGCCCGGACGGCGGTTGATCGCGCCGGTGACCACGCCATCGACCAGCACGATGCGCTTGTCGCCCTCGGCCACTTCAGGGAGGAAGGGCTGGACCATATGCGGCTCGGGCCAGGTCTGGTTGAACACCTCGAACAATGCCGACAGGTTCTCGGCATTTTCGGGCACACGGAAGATTGCTTTTCCGCCATTGCCGTGGATCGGCTTGACCACCACCGCGCCGTGGCGAGCCATGAAGGCGCGCACATCATTGACCGAGCGGGTGACCATGGTCGGCGGCATGAAATGCCGGTAATCGAGCACGAAGACCTTTTCCGGCGCATTGCGCACGCTGGCCGGATTGTTGACCACCAGCGTCTCGCGCTCGATCCGCTCGAGCAGATGGGTTGCGGTGATATAACCCATGTCGAAGGGCGGATCCTGCCGCATCAATACGACATCGATGTCCTTGCCCAGATCAAGCTGGCGCGCCTCGTCGGCGCTGAAATGATCGCCCGCCACAGGCTGGACCCTGACCTGGCGAGCCTTGGCCAACAGCCTGTCATCCTCATCCAGGGTCAGGCTGCCGACATCATAATGGAACACTTCATGCCCGCGCGCCTGCGCGGCCAGCATCAGTGCGAAGGAGGAATCCCCGGCGATATTAATGCTTTCCATGGGGTCCATCTGGACCGCGACGCGCAATGACATTGTTAAACCCCGTTCGCCCTGAGCTGTCGAGTGGCGGCCCTATGGCTGCCAGGCGTTGACGATGTGGCGTGGGAAGCGCCCGGGTGCAAGCAGGAGCACGTCGATTCTTATCGTGTCATGCCGGCGCTGATAATGATGCGCCACGGCTTCTGCCGCCGCTGCGACGCGGCGAAGGCGATATTCGTCGATCGCGTGATCAAGTTCAGCTGCCCTGGCGCGGGCCTTTACCTCGAAGAAAGCCAGCGTGCGCCCGCGCCGCGCGATCAGATCGATCTCACCGCGCCGGGTCTTGACCCGCCGGGCGAGAATCCACCAGCCGTGGAGATTGAGCCACAGCGAGGCGCGCAGTTCCGCGCGCCTTCCCAGGCGTTCGGCCTGCGCGCGGCTCATGCCTGCTTCATTTCCATGGCCCTCGCATAAAGCCATTTGCGATCGAGCCCGGTTGCCTTGGCGACCTGCGCTGCCGCCTGTGACGGCTTGTCATGTTCAAGCGCGGCGATCAGCAGAGCATCGGCGTCAAGCTCGCTGGCGTCAATTTCGGCCGGTGGACCGACCAGCAACACGATTTCACCCTTGGGCGGGCGAGCGGTGTAATGGGCAGAAAGCTCCTGCGCGCTACCGCTGCGGCATTCCTCGTGCAGCTTGGTCAGCTCGCGCGCCACCGCGATTTCGCGGCCCGGCAATATCTGCGCCATGGCATCGAGCGCCTTCACCAGCCGCGGCCCAGTCTCATAGAAAATCAGCGTCGCGGGAATCCCGCCCAGTTCGGCCAGCATATCGGTCCGCGCCTTGTCCTTCACCGGCAGGAACCCGGCAAACAGGAAGCGGTCGTTCGGCAGGCCCGATAGCGTCAGCGCCACGATCGCCGCGCTGGCACCGGGCAGGCTGGTGATCGTGATGCCCTCTGCGCGCGCCTGACGCACCAGGCGGTAGCCCGGATCGGAAATCAGCGGAGTTCCCGCATCGCTCACCAGCGCGATCGCCTGTCCGCGCATCGCCTCCACCAGATTGGCGCGCTCCTTGTCGCCGCTGTGATCGTCATAGCGCCACAGCGGCTTGCGCAGCCCGAGATGTTTGACCAGCTTGGCGGTGACGCGGGTATCCTCGCAGGCGATGGCATCGCACCGCGCAAGGATCTCGGCTGCCCGCATTGTGATGTCGCCGAGATTGCCAATCGGGGTGGCAACTATATAGAGCCCGGGTTCAAGTGGTGTGTCAGTCATGATGGGCCTTTGGCATAAGTGCCTTGTGGACAGGATTGCCGGGAGCAGCAAGATGTTGGGTGGATGGATCAATCGGCGGGCTGTGCTCACCCTTGGGGCGATGGTTCTGCTGGCAGGGTGTAAAGTCATCCCCAAGGTCGAGCCGACGAGTACCCCATCCCCGGCGCCCAGTGCCAGCACTCTTCCGGGTGACACCGGCCGCCACCGGGTGGCGCTGCTGGTGCCGCTGAGCGGTTCGAACGCGGAAGTCGGCCTGTCGATCGCCAATGCGGCGACCATGGCGCTGCTCGATACCAATGCCGAGAATCTGCGCATTACCACCTATGATACTGCGACCGGCGCCGATAGCGCAGCGGCGCGCGCGCTGGCCGATGGCAACAAGCTGATCCTCGGGCCGCTGCTTTCGGATGATGTGACCCCGGTTCTCGCCCGCGCCCGCCCGGCCGGGGTGCCGCTGATTACCTTTTCCAACGACACTTCGGTTGCCGCGGGCGATGTCTTCGTGATGGGCGTCAGCCCGGACCAGTCGATTGCCCGTTCGGTCGATTTCGCGACTTCGCGCGGCTCGAAGAAATTCGCGCTGCTGGTGCCCGATGGCGAATATGGCACACGCGCCGAAGCCGCCTATCGCAGCGCCATTGGCGCGGGTGGCGGGACGCTTGTCGCGCGGGAAAGCTATGACCGGGGCAATACCTCGATCGTCAGCGCGGCCAAGCGCCTGCGCCAGAAGGGCGGCTTCGATACGCTGCTGATCGCGGAAGGCGCGCGGCTTTCAATCCAGGCTGCCGGAGCGGTGCGCCCCGCAGGCTCAACCGCACCGCTGCTGCTGGGCACCGAACTGTGGAGCGGCGATGCCAGTGTTGCTGCATCCAGCGCGCTGCGCGGGGCGCTGTTTTCGACCATCTCCGATGCTCGCTTCGCGCAATTTTCCGAAAGCTATCGCAAACGCTTCAGCGCAGCCCCGCATCGCATCGCCACACTCGGCTATGACGCGGTGCTGTTGACCTTGCGGATCGCGCGCGACTGGAAGCCCGGCAAGAGCTTCCCCACCGCCAAAATGCGCGATAGCGGCGGTTTCCTCGGGCTTGACGGTCCGTTCCGCTTCCGCGCGAACGGGGTGGTCGACCGCGCGATGGAGGTTCGCCAGGTCGGCAAGGGGCGGATTGATATTGTTTCCCCCGCCCCGGATCAGTTCTGAGGCGGCAGGCTCAGCACCGGCGAGGCGCGCGATTGACGATAACCGCCCGATGCGGCTTGTGAAGGCAGGATTCTGCGCCTTATAGGCCAATGCATGGCACCTGCGAATTCCGGCTCTCTATTCGACAACGCGCCCCCTGCGGGCGGAACCTATGACTCATCCTCGATCGAGGTTCTGGAGGGGCTCGAACCGGTTCGCCGCCGCCCCGGCATGTATATCGGCGGGACGGACGAGCGCGCGCTGCATCATCTCGCGGCCGAGGTAATCGACAATGCAATGGACGAGGCGGTGGCCGGCTTTGCCAACCGCATCGAAGTGGTGCTTGACGTCGGGCCGGAGGGCAGCGCCGGACGTTTGACGGTGACCGACAACGGGCGCGGAATTCCGGTGGATGAACACCCCAAGTTCCCCGGCAAATCGACCCTTGAGGTGATCCTTTCCACGCTTCATTCGGGCGGCAAGTTCTCGGGCAAGGCCTATGCGACCTCCGGCGGCCTGCACGGCGTCGGCGTCAGCGTGGTCAATGCGCTGTCCAGTGACACGCGGATCGAAGTGGCGCGTGACAAGCAGCTATATGCGCAGGAGTTCTCGCGCGGGCAGACCATGGGGCCGCTGCAGAAGCTGGGCCCCACGCCCAACCGGCGCGGAACCACGGTGAGCTTTGTGCCCGATGCCGAGATCTTCGGCCCGCAAAAATTCAAGCCCGCGCGGCTGTTCAAGCTGACAAGATCGAAGGCCTATCTCTTCGCCGGGGTCGAAATTCGCTGGAAATGCGCGCCCGAGCTGGCGAGCGAGGATGTGCCGCAAGAGGCGGTGTTCCAGTTTCCCGGCGGGCTGGCCGATCATCTTTCCGAGCAGCTGGAAGGCCGCGAATGCGTGACCAGCCAGATGTTTGCCGGCAGCCAGGATTTCCCGCTCAATGAAGCGGGCGAGACCATGGGCCGGGTCGAATGGGCGATTGCCTGGCCGCTGTGGTCCGATGGCGCTTACAGCTGGTATTGCAACACCGTGCCCACCCCCGATGGCGGCACGCATGAACAGGGCCTGCGCTCGGCGCTGACCAAGGGCATTCGCGCCTTTGGCGAGCTGGCGGGGCAGAAGAAGGCCAAGGATATCTCGGCCGACGATATCGTCACCGGCAGCGAGGTGATGCTCTCGCTGTTCATGCGCGATCCGCATTTTCAGAGCCAGACCAAGGACCGGCTGACCTCGCCCGAGGCGACCAGGCTGGTCGAAAATGCCGTGCGCGATCATTTCGACCATTATCTGACCGACAATATGGAGCGCGGAAAGGCGCTGCTGGGTGCGGTGATGGAGCGGATGGACGAGCGGCTGCGGCGCAAGGCCGAACGCGAGATCAAGCGCAAGACCGCCACCAGTGCCCGCAAGCTGCGCCTGCCCGGCAAGCTCACCGATTGTTCCGGCGAAGGCAAGGGCGAGACCGAGCTGTTCATCGTCGAGGGTGACAGCGCCGGCGGCAGCGCCAAGCAAGCGCGTGACCGCAAGACCCAGGCGGTGCTACCGATCCGCGGCAAGATCCTCAATGTCGCATCGGCCACCAGCGACAAGATCCGTGCAAACCAGGAAATCGCCGACCTCAGCCTCGCTCTAGGCTGCGGCATCCGCAAGGATTGCGATCCCGAACAGCTGCGGTATGACCGCGTGATCATCATGACCGACGCCGATGTCGATGGTGCACATATCGCGACACTGCTGATGACCTTTTTCTTCCAGGAAATGGCAGAGATCGTGAAAAGCGGGCATCTGTTTCTCGCCCAGCCCCCGCTCTACAAGCTCACCGCAGGCAAGGAGAATGCCTATGCCCGCGACGACGCGCATCGCGCGGAGCTGGAAGCGACGCTGTTCAAGGGCAAGAAAGTCGAGATCAGCCGCTTCAAGGGGCTTGGCGAGATGAACCCGCAGCAATTGCGCGAAACCACCATGAGCCCCGCCTCGCGCGGCCTCATCCGGATCACCCTGCCCGCCGAGAATGAGCAGCGCCACGCGGTGAAGGAACTGGTCGACCAGCTGATGGGCCGCAATCCGGAACATCGCTTCAACTTCATCCAGAACCGCGCGGGCGAACTGGACCGCGATCTGATCGACGCCTGAACGCTCTCCATCCTGTTCATCCGGCAGAATATCCCATAGTCCCTTGGCCACAGGGGAATGCACGGGTGATCAGGGCTGTTCATATTGTTTCGCTAGCTTCCCTGTGGCGGCGCTGCGCGGCGTTTGCTGCGGCCATGTTTCTGGCAGGCTGCGGGATCAACCTGCCCGATGTCGCGACCTATCGGCCGGCCTGCAGCCAATTTCTCGGCCAGGGTGAGGTCGCGCCGGACAATGCGATCTTCTTCGCCACCAGCAGCCTGCCCGATTGCCGCGGCGCGGCCATGCATTTCACCCCATATCGTTTTACCGAGCGGACCTTTGGTGAAAGCCTGATTGCGGAAACCGGCAAGGCCCCGTGGAAGAAAGCGGCAAGCAGCAAGTTCAGCCATGCCGATTGGCTCGCCCGCCTGCATGCACGGCTTTACAGCGGCGCGAATGACGGGAAACTGCTGATCTTCGTGCATGGCTATAACAGCGACTATGCCGATGCCCTGAAGAAAGCCTGGCAGCTGTCCCGGCTTGAAACCCCCGGCGTGCCGGTGGTGGTGGTGAACTGGCCCTCACGGGACAAGTGGCAGGGCTATTCCTATGATGAGGCCAGTATCGAATGGGCTCAGGACAATCTCGACGGGCTGCTGATCGAGCTCGCTCGCGAGAGCAAGGACGTCACTATCGTCGGCCACAGCCTCGGCACTCGCGCGGTGGTCGACGCGGTGGCCCATTTCGATATTGCCGCGCCGGAACTGTCTGCTCGGGTGAGCAAGGTCGTGCTGGCCTCCCCCGATATCGATCGTGACCGGGCCCTGCGCCCCGGCGGGTTGCTCGAACATATGCTTGGATCGCCGCAGAGGCATGTGCTTGTCTATGCCTCCTTCGCGGATGTGGCGGTTCGTGCCTCGCGCGCCCTCCACGGCTATGCCCGCCTGGGCAGCACCAATTGCCTCTTTGACGTGGACAGTGCGCGCCATGCGCGGGGCAAGCTGGGCGCCTGCCACGCCAATCGGCTCGGCCCGCGGCTGGCAATCGTCGAAACCGGCTATGTCGAGGCCCATGGCCGGATCCACCATTCCGATTTCGTCGAATCCTGCGCGGTTCGCGAAGATCTGCGCGCGTTCCTGCATGGCGGGGATACCGGGCAATTGCGCGAAGCAATCCGCACGCCGGACGGAACCGCCTATTTCATCAGCCCCGCGCTGGTCGCCAAGGCGGGCTTTTGCCGCGAAAAGCCACGGTGACGGCATTGGCGCACGCCCGCTCACTGGCTATGCATTGGCAATGATCCGGTTCCTTCTCGCTCTCGCTGCGGCGCTCTCGATGACCACACCCGCTTTTGCCTCCAGCGCCGATGATCAGCGCGAAGCGGCGGCCGATAGCCGCGCAGCCGAGATCCTGCAGGTCATGGCAGGCGAATTGGCTGCAGATCAGGTGTTTGCGCCCACCTTCCTCAAGGCCGTGCCGGCCGCGCAGCTTGAGAAGCTGACCACCGAGCTGGTGGCGCAGAACGGCGCTTTGGTGACGATCGACGATCTGACCTATTCGGGCAGCGGGGCGGCGAAATTCGATCTTGTGTTCGAACGCGGCAGGGCTGCGGCGATGCTGCAGCTGGACGGCCGCGCTCCCTTTCTGGTCATCGGCTTCCGGATCAATGCGGTGACGCCGATCGATGATACGCCCCAGAAGATATTGCAGGACTTCACCGCCCTGCCCGGCAGGGCGACCTTCGGAGTTTACAAGCTCGACAAGGACGGAGTGCATTCGGTTCTGACCAACCAAGCGCATGAGCAGCTGGCGATCGGATCGACCTTCAAGCTCTATGTGCTCTCCGCGCTCGCCAGGCAGGTCCGCCAGGGCAAGCGCCATTGGGACGATGTCACGCGGATCGATGCGCATTCACTCCCCAGCGGGCAGCTGCAAACTTGGCCGATCGGCACGCCGGTGACCTTGCAGGCGCTGGCAACCATGATGATCTCGATCAGCGATAACACCGCCACGGATGTGCTGATGCGGCTCTTGGGGCGCAAGGCGATTGCGGAGGAAGTCATCGCCTCGGGCCATTCGGATCCGGGCCGCACCCTGCCCCTGCTTGCCACGGTCGAGGCTTTTGCCCTCAAGCAGGGCGATCCTGCCCGGATCGAGGCCTATAGCGCGGCGGATGAGCCGGCCCGCGCGGCCCTGCTCGACCGCTGGAAAGCTGAGCTCACGAGCAATTCGATCGATCTGGGCAAATTGCTCGATCGAACACCCGATGCGATCGACAAGATCGAGTGGTTTGCCTCGAACGAAGACCTTGCGAAGATCTTCCTGCGCCTGCGCGATAGCGGCGATCCGGTGGTGCTCGATATTCTCGCGGTCAATCCGTCAATCGCGCCCGATGAGGCTGAAGCCTGGGCCTATGCTGGTTATAAGGGCGGCTCGGAAGCCGGAGTGCTCAATCTGTCTTGGCTTTTGCGGGACAGGCAGCAGCGCTGGTTCGTGGTTTCGGCCAGCTGGAACAATCCTGGCGGCCCGGTTGATGAGACCACTCTGGGATTGCTCACTATGCGGCTGCGGGCCATGATCCGGCAATGACAACCCGTTTCGAAGGCACAGCGAGCTATATCGCCACCGAAGACCTCAAGGTTGCCGTCAATGCGGCGGTCCTGCTGCGCCGTCCGCTGCTGGTGAAAGGGGAACCGGGGACCGGCAAGACCGTGCTGGCCCAGGAAATCGCCCGCGCGCTCGATGCCCCGCTGATCGAATGGAACGTCAAATCAACCACCAAGGCGCATCAAGGGCTGTATGAATATGATGCGGTCGCCCGGCTGCGTGACGGGCAATTGGGTGATGAACGCGTCCACGATATCGCCAATTACATCAAGCGCGGAAAATTATGGGAGGCCTTCACCTCGGACAAGCTGCCGGTGCTGTTGATCGACGAGATCGACAAGGCCGATATCGAATTTCCCAATGATCTGCTGCAGGAACTCGATCGCATGAGTTTCGATGTCTATGAGACACAGCAGCGAGTTGAGGCGAAGGAACGCCCGGTGGTGGTGATCACCTCGAACAATGAGAAGGAGCTGCCGGACGCCTTCCTGAGGCGCTGCTTTTTCCATTACATCGCCTTCCCCACCCGCGAGACGATGCAGGCCATCATCGACGTGCATTTTCCCGGCATTCAGCGGCGGCTGGTGAAACAGGCGCTCGACATCTTCTATGACATCCGCGAAGTTCCCGGGATCAAGAAGAAGCCCAGCACTTCAGAACTGCTCGACTGGCTCAAACTGCTGCTGAATGAGGATATGCCCATGGAAGTCCTGCAATCGCGCGATCCGACCAAGGCGATCCCGCCGCTGCATGGCGCGCTGCTGAAGAATGAGCAGGACGTGATGCTGTTCGAACGCCTGGCCTTCATGGCGCGGAGGCAGGATCGATGAGCGATGCCAGTACTAATCCCTCGCGCCGGGGCGTGCTGGCCGGGATGAGCGCAGGGGCCGCCGCTGCGGCGCTCTCCTCTGCGCCTGCCCAGGCCGACGGCCTGCAGCCGGCGCCGCTGCGGGAATGGTTCGAAGCCTATTTCGCCGCCTTCAACCACCGCGAATATGAGAGCTTTGGCGCCTATTACGCCGATGATGTCCAGTTCCACGGCCAGGCGGCGACGCTGAGCGGCCGCGACGCGGTGCTGCAGTTTTATCGCGGCGTCCATGCCCGTCTGAATGAGCGGGTCGACCTGCTGACTTTCGTGGGCGACGAACAGCATATCGCCGCCGAAATCCGCACGACGCTGACCGCGAATGAAGATTGGCCCGATTTTCCGACGGGCGCGCTGATGAAGGGGGACACGCGCGCCAGCATCAATTTCGTGCTTTACGATCTTACCGACCGCCACTTCACGCGCGTCCGTTCCGCCCGCTATCAGCGATTGTAGATTGAGGCTTAGACCTTCACTTCCTTCTTCTCATGCAGAATTTCGCGCGGGACATGGGCGAACATGGCCTTGGCGGCCGGGCGCTCGTTGATCTGCTGGATCCAGCGCAGCAGCCCCGGTGTTTCCTGCTGATTGACCAGCTCGGGATAGCCATGCTGCATTCCGTTCGCGATCGCGAAATTGCAGATATCGGCCAGGCTGTAGATCCCGCCCGCCAGCCATTCATGATCGCGCAGATGATCGTCGAGCTTGCGCACTGACACGGCGATCTTGCGCATTTCCTCGTCCAGCACCTCCTGCGGAAAGCCCGCCCGCGCATTGCGCCATTTGACCTGTTGTTCAGGGACCGGGATCGCCTTGACCTTCTCTTCGAATTCATCGTCCGAAAGATGGGCCACCATCTTGCCGATGTAGCGATGCCAGCCGATGGTGGAGACGCACCAGCAGAAATATTCATCGACCCATTTGGTCCAGATCCGCATCATCGCGGTATCATAGGAATTGTCCGGTCGCAGCCGCAGCTCGGTGGGAAACTCATCTTCAAGATATTCGCAGATCACCGTGCTTTCGGTGATGATCCTGCCCCGGTCTTCCAGCGCCGGCACCTGACCGCGCGGATTGATCTGCTTGAACCAGTCCGAATGATGCTCGAACTTGGAAGGGTTGAGCAGGATCTGCTCGTGCTCAAGGCCCTTTTCATGCAAACACAGCATCGGCTTGAGCGAATTGGCCCCGGGGCCAAAGCTGTAGAGTTTGAGCATCTCGGGCAGTCCTCCTCTTATGCAGGCGGCTTAGACCGGGCATGGGAAAAAGGGCAAGAGGCAAAACAGATAAAGTCAATGTTCTTCGATTTTCTCGATCAATTGCGCGCTGCCGGAATCGGCGCATCGACCAAGGAGCATCTGGTGCTGCTCGAAGCGCTTGATCGCGATGTGATCGAACGCACGCCTGAGCAATTCTATTTCCTCGCCCGCGCCTGCTTCGTGAAGGATGAGGCACTGCTGGACCAGTTCGACCAGGTGTTCGCGCGTGTCTTCAAGGGCCTCGTCACCCCCTCCGGTGACGGCGCGGCTGAGATACCGGAAGACTGGCTCAAATCGGTCGCTGAGCGCTTTCTCAGCCCGGAGGAAATGGAAAAGATCAAGGCGCTTGGTTCATGGGACGAGATCATGGCCGCGCTCAAGGACCGGCTCGAGGAGCAGCGCGGCCGGCATGAGGGCGGCAGCAGATGGATTGGCACCGGCGGCACATCGCCATTCGGCAATGGGGGCTATAATCCCGAAGGGGTGCGTATCGGGGGAGAATCCCGCCATGGGCGTGCGATCAAGGTGTGGGAGCAGCGCCAGTTCCGCAATCTCGATTCCACCCGCGAGCTGGGCACCCGCAATATCAAGCTCGCGCTCCGGCGGCTGAGGCGTTTCGCCCGCGAAGGCGCTGCGGAGGAACTTGACCTGGGCGGGACGATTGACGGCACCGCGCGGCAGGGCTGGCTCGACGTCCGGATGCGGCCGGAACGGCACAATGCGGTCAAGCTGCTGCTGCTGCTCGACATTGGGGGATCGATGGATCCGCATATCAAGGTGTGCGAGGAATTGTTCAGCGCCGCGCACGGCGAATTCAAGACACTCGAATTCTTCTATTTCCACAATTGCCCCTATGAGGGGCTGTGGAAGGATAACCGTCGGCGCTTCGCGGAGCGGATATCGACCTGGGACATCCTCCATAAATATGGCCATGATTACAAAGTCGTGATGGTCGGCGATGCGGCCATGAGCCCTTACGAAGTGACCCATGCGGGCGGCTCTGTAGAGCATTTCAACGAAGAGGCTGGCGCGATTTGGCTCAAGCGCATAGCATCCACCTATCCGGCAACCATCTGGCTTAATCCGGTGGCGCAAGACTATTGGGACTATTCACAATCGACGCGGCTGATCCGCGAGCTTCTGGGTGACAGGATGTATCCCCTCACCCTGGCGGGGCTGGACAAGGCCATGAAGGAATTATCGCGCAGGGGTTAGGGGAACGGGTTTGAGCGGAGCAATGAGCAGCGGCAGCCTTACCCCCGCCCAGCGACGCCGGGCGATCGCCGCCGCGACCATCGGCAACGGCCTCGAATTTTACGATTTCATCACCTTCGCATTCTTCGCGATCCAGATCGGCAATACTTTCTTCCCTTCCGAAAATGCATTCCTGAGCCTGATGGGATCGCTTGCAACCTTTGGCGCGGGTTTCGCAACCCGCCCGCTCGGCGCATTTGTGCTGGGCCGATTTGCCGATCGCCACGGGCGCAAGCCAGGCATGTTGATCAGCATGAGCCTGATGGGCAGCGGGATCCTGTTGCTGGCGCTGACGCCGGGCTATCACGTGATCGGCATCGCCGCGCCGATCATCGCGGTAATCGCTCGGATGATCCAGGGTTTCGCGTTGGGCGGCGAGGTGGGCTCCGCCACGGCCTATCTGCTGGAATCCGCCGACACGCACAGGCGCGGCGCTGCGGTGAGCTGGCAAGGCGGAAGCCAGCAGGTCGCCGCCACGCTTGGCGCGCTGGTCGGCTTCGGGCTGAGCATGCATCTGAGCGAGGCGGAACTTTCCACCTATGGCTGGCGCATTGCGCTGCTGCTCGGCGCTTCGATTGTGCCCTTCGCATTGTGGATCAGGAATTCGCTGCCCGAAACGCTGCACAAGCGGGAAGAGCCCGATGAATTGGGCGATGTGGGCGTGCGCGCCTATCTCAAGGTGATCGTGCTTGGCTTTCTGATGATCGGCTCGGGCACGATCGGAACCTATTTTCTCAATTTCATGGCGACTTACGGTCAGAATTCGCTTCATTTCTCAGCGACGACCTCGCTCTTCGCGGAATCCGGGCTCAATTTCGCGGCATTGCTGGCGATTATCTGGGGTGGCTGGGCTTCGGATCGCTGGGGCCGCAAGCGGATCATGGTGATCCCGCAGGTGATCTTCGTTCTCGCCATCATCCCTTGTTTCCTGTGGATCACGATCTCCCTGTCGCCCGTCGTATTCATCATCGGGACGATGTTCATCGCGGCCATTTCCTCACCGCAATATGCGGCGGTCTATGCCTCGATCAACGAAAGCCTGCCGCGCGCGGTGCGGGCGCGGGTTTTCGCGCTGGTCTATTCGGTCCCGGTGGCGGTGTTCGGCGGCACTACCCAGCCCCTGCTTGCCTGGATGACGGAGATTACCGGCAGCGAGATGTCGATCGCGTTCTATCTCACAGTGGTTTCCGTCATCGGGCTGGTGGCGATGGTGCTGACAAAGGAAAGCTCACCCCGGCACCGCTTGGGCCCGCCCATGTTGGGGGAGCCGGTGCCGCTCTAATAGAGCAGAAGCCGAGCAGTGCTGTCGCGCCAGGCGGCCTCGTCCGGGAGCGCCAGCGCTTCGAGATCGCCCGGCCCGCTGGACGGATTGTCGACCCATTCGCGCAGGCTCGACCCGCCATTGATCACATCGATCGCCAGCCGATCGAATTCATACTCATAGGGAAAATCGCGCCAGATCGGGTAATTGGGGTGGAACCAGCGGATTGCTTTCAATGCCAGCGCCTGCAGCCGCCAGGGCCGAAATTTCGCGTGATCATAAAACCCCGCTTCGGCATGGACCATCAGCGCGTTGCAAAGCTGTCCCTGATGCTTGTGGAAGGTGGGCGTGAACCAGCATTCGCGGATCGCGCAGCCTTCCATCCACTGCGGGGCGAAGCGTTCCATGCATTGGCGCACGGCGGCGGCATCGACATCGGGCGCGCCGAACAGCACTTCGAGCGGGCGGGTGGTCCCCCTGCCCTCGCTCAGTGTCGTGCCTTCGAGCATGACCGTGCCGGCATAGGCGCGGGCCATGTTGAGATTGGCGGCATTGGGACTGGGATTGATCCAGATGCGATTTTCAGGCCAGCCGAAACCGGGCGCATCCTCAGGCCGCCAGCCGGTCATTTCGATCACGCGATAATCCACATCGAGCTTGAAATGTTCGATGAACCAGCGGCCCATCTCGCCCAGGGTCAGCCCGTGGCGCATCGGCATCGGGCCGGCGCCGACGAAGCTTTCCTGGCCCGGCCGCAGCGCCATGCCCTCAACCGGACGCCCGGCAGGGTTCGGCCGGTCGAGCACCCACACCGATCTTGCCGGTGCCGGACGTCGCCTCCAGCAGATAAAGCAGCGTGGTGACGAAGGTGTAGATGCGGCAGCCAAGATCCTGCAGATCGAACAGGAACACATCGGCCCGGTCGATCATCTCAGCCGTCGGGCGGCGGACCTCGCCATAGAGGCTGAACACCGGGATGCCGTAGAGCGGATCGATCTCGTCCGCGCTTTCGACCATATTGTCCTGCTTGTCGCCCTTGAGCCCGTGCTGCGGCCCGAAGGCGGCGGTAAGCTCAAGATCGTCCAGCGCCATCAATGCGTCGAGCGAATGGGTCAGCTCCGCCGTAACCGAGGCCGGATGCGCAACCAGCGCCACCCGCTTGCCCGCGAGCGGCCTGCGCAGCTCGGGCTCGGAAAGGAGGCGGTCGATCCCGAATTTCATGCCGGCAGCGGTGGCTCAAGCAAGGCCGCAAAGCAAGCTGCATCATGGAAATCGGGCGTGCTGCCGCCATGCGCCAGTGCCCAATAGGACAGCTGCCCGCCCTGTTCCTCGATCACTGCGCATAGCCCCATCGCGCAGGGCAAAGCAGGCAGTGCGGCCACTGGCACCGCCGCGTCGAAAATCGCGAGCTGTTCGCCCGCGCGCATCGTGCATTCGGGCTCGCGCGGAAAGGGTCGCTCAGCCATGCCTTCGCGGTAGCTGGCAAAATCATAGGCTGCCCAGCGCTCGGAGGGCGAAAGGTTGAGCTCGACATAGGCCGCGCCCCCGTCAGGCCGCAGGAAGGCTTCGAAGCAAGTGGTGGTCCACAGGCCTTCCGCCCTGCCCTTGCCGGCAAACGGCGGAATCGACGAGTTTGCCCGCCCCCTGTATCCGCCAGCGCAGCCGCAGCCAGTTCGAATCGTGCCCGATTATCCGGGCTTCAATGCTGCGGATCGCCAGCGGCGGATGGTCGGGATGCGGGATCAGGGAAAGCGGGGCCATTGTCATGCCGCTGCGCTAAGACAGCGGCGCAAGTTCCACAAGCGGGACAAGCGGGTTTGTCTCGCCCGATTTGCATGCTAACCGCGCGGCGCTGAACCGAGGGAATGATGAGCACGCATAAATCCGATCTGCTGCGCCTGCTGGAAGAGCGCGGATATATCCACCAGTTGACGGACGCTGCCGGGCTCGATGCCCTGGCCTGCCAACAGGTCGTTCCCGGATATATCGGCTTCGACGCCACCGCGCCTTCGCTGCATGTCGGATCGATGGCTTCGATCATGCTGTTGCGGCGGCTGCAGCAGACCGGCCACAAACCGATCGTGGTGATGGGCGGCGGGACGACCAAGGTCGGCGATCCTTCGGGCAAGGATGAAAGCCGCAAGATGCTGAGCGATGCGGCGATCGATCAGAATATCGCCTCGATCCGCAGCATTTTCGAAAAGCTGCTGACGCTTCGATGACGGCCCGACCGGCGCAATGATGGTCAATAATGACGATTGGCTGAGCAAACTGTCCTATATCGAGCTGCTGCGCGATGTCGGCCCGCATTTCACGATCAACCGCATGATGGCCTTCGATTCGGTCAAGCTGCGGCTTGAGCGCGAACAGCCGCTGACCTTCCTCGAATTCAACTATATGATCCTGCAGGCCTATGATTTCCGCGAGCTGGCCAAGCGCCAGAGCTGCCGCTTGCAGATGGGCGGTTCGGATCAATGGGGCAATATCGTCAACGGGATCGAGCTGACCCGCCGGATGGACGGGATCGAGCTGTTCGGCCTCACCACCCCCTTGGTGACCACGGCTGATGGCGCAAAGATGGGCAAGACCGCCTCTGGCGCGGTGTGGCTCAATGAAGATCAGCTGCCCGCCTATGACTTCTGGCAATATTGGCGCAACACGGATGATCGCGATGTAGCCAAATTCCTGCGTCTGTTTACCGATCTGCCGCTCGACGAGGTGGAGCGGCTCGCCGCGCTTAAAGGCAGCGAGATCAATGCGGCGAAGTCGGTGCTGGCCAATGAAGTGACGCGCATGGTCCATGGGGATCAGGCAGCACGGGCCGCCGAAGCCACTGCCGCAGCGACCTTTGGCGCCGGCGGCATGGGCGACGATCTGCCGGTGCTCGAAATCTCCGGGGTAGGCATCACGGTTATGGCCGCTCTCACCGCAATCGATTTTGCCGCCTCTAACGGCGAAGCCAAGCGCAAGATCGCTGAAGGCGCGGTGAAGATCGACGATCAGCCGGTGAGCGATCCTGCCATGCTGATCGAATTGGCGGCAGGAGCGGAGAGCAAGCTCAGCCTCGGCAAGAAAAAACACGCCATATTGCGCCGTGTGTGAGGTGAAGCGCTTAGCCTAATCCGCCCTTTACGATTTGGCAGAGTTTTGCTGGCAAAAGGACCCTTCAGAGCTTCATGGAGGATCCCGCCCTTGGCTGGCGCACAACTTTCGGTACCGGAACTGCGGCGTGCAGCCCGCCATCCGGTCGATTTTCCGGTCATCGCCGAGCATCGCGCTCGCGGCGATCTGTCGCTGCATATCGCCAATGTCTCCGCACATGGCTTCATGATCGACAATGCGCCCGAATTGGCGCGCGGCGAGCGGGTGATCATCCGACTGCCCGAAATCGGCCGGATCGAGGCCTATGTCATCTGGATTCGTGATGACCGTGCGGGCTTCCAGTTTGAGCGAATCATCCGGCTAGACGATTTCATGCGCATGATGGACGTGCTCCAGCCCAATCCCAGGTTGCGCAACAGCCGCTGAGGAAATCCCGCTTCCGCCGCAGCCTGTCGCGCATAGTCTGGCTTGGGAGCGATCAACAAACTGACTGCTTGGCAAGCGTGCGCCATGCTGCCATTCGCGCCGGGTGACTGAGCCCACCACGCCGCTGCAAATTCCCGATTACCGCCGGTTCTGGTTCGCGCGGGTCCTGTCGGTTTCCTCCACCCTCTCGATGGTGGTGCTGATCGGCTACCAGACCTATGATGTCGCCCGCGCCGATTACGGGATGAGCCGGCCCGAAGCTGCCTTTCAGCTTGGTCTGCTTGGCCTTGCCCAATTCATTCCGCTGTTCTTCCTCACGCCGCTGGCCGGGCTGGTCGCCGACCGGTTTGACCGGCGCTATGTTGGCTGCGCTTCGCTGGGCATCGATATCGTGATCGCTTTGGTGATCGCTTATTTCAGCTGGGCCGGAACGCTTACCCTGCCTTTGTGCTTCATTCTTGCCGCCGCCCATGGCGCGGCGCGGGTGTTCAGCGGCCCGGCGATGAGCTCGATCGCGCCCAATATCGTCCCGCCCCCGCTGCTGCCGCGCGCCATCGCGCTGAGCTCGATTGCCTTCACCGCCGGGCAGATGGCGGGCCCGGCGCTGGGCGGGCTGCTGTTCGCACGCAGCCCCGCGCTGCCCTATCTCGTCTCGGCGGCGATGCTGAGCTGTTCGGCGCTGCTGATCATCTCGATCCGCCCGATCCGCGCCGCCCATCGCAGCGATCTCCACCCCTTGCGCCAGATGATCGAGGGCCTGCAATTCGCCTGGCGTGACCGCTTCCTGCTGGGCTGCATCACGCTGGACCTGTTTGCGGTGCTGTTTGCGGGTGCGACCGCGATGCTGCCGGTATTCGCGCGCGATATTCTGCAGGTCGGCACCGAAGGCCTGGGGCTGATGCGCGCGGCCCCTGCGGCGGGTGCCGGGCTGGTCGCGCTGATCCTGTCGTTCCGCCCGCTGGAGCGCAATGTCGGGGCCAAGATGCTGTGGGCGGTGGCCGGCTTCGGCGCGGCGACGATCCTGTTCGGCCTCTCGCGCAATTTCATGCTGTCGCTCGGGCTGCTGGCGCTGCTGGGCGCGGCCGACATGATCTCGGTCTTTGTGCGCAGCACGCTGATCCAGCTCAACACGCCCGATGCGATGCGCGGGCGGGTCTCCTCGATCTCGGGCCTCGCCATTTCCGCCTCGAACGAATTGGGCGAAATGCAATCCGGCCTGGCTGCCGCACTTCTCGGCGCAACGGGGGCAGTTGTATTCGGCGGCGTTGGTGCGATAGTTGTAACCGCATTATGGGCCTGGATCTTCCCCGAGCTGATGCGGGCGAAGACCTTTGCCCCGCAATATCGGCCGGATATTCCCCAGCCTTGATGACCAATGAAAGGGAGACAGCGCAATGAAGGCTTCCAGCGTCCTCGCCACAATCGGCAATACCCCGCATATCCGCCTCGCGCGGCTGTTCCCCGATCATGAGGTCTGGGTGAAGAGCGAACGCAGCAATCCGGGCGGTTCGATCAAGGATCGCATCGCACTGGCCATGGTCGAGGCGGCCGAGAAATCGGGCGAGCTCAAGCCGGGCGGCACGATTGTCGAGCCCACCAGCGGCAATACCGGGATCGGCCTGGCGATGGTCGCCGCGGTGAAGGGCTATACGCTGATCCTGGTGATGCCAGAGAGCATGTCGATCGAGCGGCGGCGGCTGATGCTGGCCTATGGCGCAAGCTTCGATCTCACCCCGCGCGAGCTGGGGATGAAGGGCGCGCTGGCCCGGGCGCAGGAAATCCTCGCCGAAAGGCCCGGGTCATGGATGCCGCAGCAGTTTGAGAACCCGGCCAATATCGCAATTCATGCGCGGACCACCGCGCAGGAGATCCTTGCCGATTTCGCCGATATGCCGCCCGATGTGCTGATCACCGGGGTCGGCACCGGCGGCCATCTGACCGGCTGCGCTGAAACACTCAAGAAGAGCTGGCCCTCGCTCAAGGCCTATGCGGTGGAGCCGGCACTGTCACCGGTGATCTCGGGCGGGCAGCCCGGCCCGCATCCGATCCAGGGCATTGGCGCGGGGTTCATCCCGACCAATCTGCACACCCAGTCGATCGACGGCGCGATCTCGGTCGATGCCGAAGCGGCCAAGGACATGGCCCGCAAGAGTGCGACCATGGAAGGGCTGCTGGTCGGCATTTCGTCAGGCGCGACCCTGGCGGCAATCGCCAAGAAGCTGCCCGAACTCGACAAGGGCAGCCGGGTGATCGGCTTCAATTACGATACCGGCGAACGCTATCTCTCGGTGCCGGAGTTCTTGCCCGAATGAGCGCCCTCGAAAAGCTGACCTATCGCGATGGCGACACCACCCTCACCGGGCTGGTCGCGCGGCCTGCGGGAACACCCCGCGCGGCCATCGCGGTCTTTCCGACGATCCTGAACACGACCGATTGGGTAGAGGACAAGGCGCAGGCGCTGGCCGATGCCGGCTATCTCGCGCTGGTGGCGGATTTCTACGGCAGGATGCCCGCGGATTTTGACGAGGCGCGCAGCTTTGCCGCGGAATTGCGCACCGATGTCCTGACCTATCGCCGGCGCCTGAAATCCGCGCTCAAGGCGCTGGTCTCGCTCGATGGGGCGGCCGATCTGCCGATTGCCGCGATCGGCTTTTGCCTGGGCGGCGGCGCGGTGCTGGAACTGGCGCGCGACGGCGCCCCGCTCGCCGCGGTGGTGAGCTTTCACGGATTGCTCGGCACCGAACTTCCGGCCGAGCCGGGCACGATCACCGCGCGCATTCTGGTGTGCCATGGCGACCGCGATGCGCTGGTCCCGCGCAGCCAGGTGACAGCCTTCTGGGAGGAAATGGACGAAGCCGGGGCCAATTGGCATTTCCATGCCTATAGCGGGGTCAGGCACGGCTTCACCAACTCCTCCTCACCCAAGGACAACCCGGCGCTCGGCTATGATTACAGCGCCGACCGCCAGAGCTGGGCCTCGATGCACGGGCTGTTTGACGAGCTCTTCGGCTAGGCCGCCTTGCCAGTTCAAGGTCACAAACTCACTAAACTCACGCATATGACGCATGGTGAGTTTTTCAAAAAAGTCGCCCGTGCAGGAGGGGCGACGCGTGGCAGGTTTGACAGTGTGAAAGAGCCGCCGGGATCCTGACGGATGCCGGCGATGTAGGAAAATGTTTTGGGCGGCAGGCTCCCTGCGGGCTGCGGGGCGTATATTGGACGGCCAAATCTGGCGAATGTCGGCTAACGACCCAGTTGCTGACGTTCGCGTTCGCTTATATCGTATACAAATGAAGCGAGTGGTAAGGGGTATTGGCGTAGGGTGCGCGGCGTTGCTTTTGCTTCTCATCATCGCTGCGTGGCTCGGCTGGCCACCAGTTTGGGACTTTCTCTTCGGCACGGCCTATTGCCTAGACGGATACGGCGGCTGCCCTTGGGAATAACAACCGCTTCCCACCCATAGCGAACATGTAGCGCCGAATTTAGCTGCAGGCGCTCATGCGATCTATCGGCGCAGCTGATGCGCCCTTCCGTCACTTGCGCGCAGGGCGCAGTCCAGACTGCAACCAGACCTGCCAACTGAAACGCCCCGGCAAAAGCGCGGCAAGGCGCGTTGCATTGTCTGCGGGCGGCCTGCTATTTGGCAGGCGGGGAAATAGCCGGGGGGCACAGGAATTGGACGGGAATAGCAAGGACCAGAGCTGGTCCAACTGGATTGGCGTGGTTCTGCCGCCGCCGCGCTCGCCTTCGCCCGAAGATGGGGCGGCGATGCTGGCATTGGCGGGCGATGTGCTGGGCCGCAGCACCCCGCTGTCGGTACTGCTGCTGGGGGTGACGCCTCAGATCGTCCAACTTGACTGGCCATCCACTGTCCGATTGCTGGCGGTGGATTCAAATCCGGCGGTGGCCAATACGGCCTGGGCACCGAGTGCAAAGATAGATTTGCGCCTGGAGCTGGCCATGTGGGATGCGCTGCCGGTCGAAAGCGGCAGTGTGGACCTGATCGTGGGCGATTGCAGTTTCAATGCCCTGTCCGATTTTGAGTTCTACGAGGCTGTGGCGGCGGAATGCGCCCGCGCGCTTGCCCCGGATGGCGCGATGGTGCTGCGGTTCTTTGGCCCGGTGAACCCCCGCAAGACGCCGGACCAGGCGATTGCCGATGCGCGATTGTGCGAGGACAATCGCCTGTCGCATTTCCGGCTCGATCTGGCGGTCGCTATCAGCGGCGGCAGCGGTTTTGTGGATGCGCTCCAAATCCGGGCGACCTTTGACGAGAAGGAGCCCGACCGGGAGCGGTTTGCTGCCCGGACCGGAGCGACGATCGAGGAAATTTCCCGCGCGATCGACCTGCCAGCTGAGCGTTTTCCAGAATTGACGCTCAATTATTTCTCGGTCGAGGAGATTGGCGAGCGCATGAAGCCATGGTTCACGATCGACGCGGTTTACCAGCCGCATTATTTCAAGGGCGAGCTTTGTCCCACGCTCCGCCTTTTGCCCTCTGGTGAGGCCTAGGGCCGGGGGCAAATTTACCCGGCGGTTTCGAACTGCTCCGGGGTCAGGCCCATCATCGCCTCGCTGCCCGCCTCGATCTTGCGGCGCAGCGCGCCGGCATCGGGCATGAAGCGTTCGGCGAAATAGCGCGCGGTGACCAGCTTGGCCTCGTAGAAGGCCTTGTCATCCGTGCCGGCGGCGAGCTTGGCCGTGGCAACCTTGGCCATGCGCAGCCACATCAGCCCGAGCGCCACGATCCCCATGATATGCATATAGTGATGCGCGCCCGCGCCCAGATGGTTGGGGTTCGGCCATCGCGTTCTGCATGAACCACATGGTCGCCGCCTTCTGCTCGCCCACGGCTTTTTCGAGCCGCTCGGCGATCGGCCCGAGCTGCGGCATCGTCCTTGCCGGCGGCAATCTCGTCGTCGACCAGCTTGAAGAAGGCCTGGATCGCCCTGCCGCCGTTGGCCGCCAGCTTGCGCCCGCACAGATCCATCGCCTGGATGCCGTTGGTGCCTTCGTAGATCATCGCGATGCGCGAATCGCGCACGAACTGCTCCATGCCCCATTCCCGGATATAGCCGTGCCCGCCGAAGACCTGCTGCATATTGATCGCGACGTCGATAGCCCTTGTCGGTGCCATAGCCCTTGATCACCGGGGTCAGCAGGCCGATCAGGTCGTCGGCGGCCTGGCGCTCTTCCTCGGTCGGCGGCGTGGTGCGACAGATCGACCTGCAACGCGCCCCACAGGATCAGCGCGCGCATGCCCTCGTTGAAGGCCTTGGCGTCCATCAGCATGCGGCGCACATCGGGGTGGACGATGATCGGATCGGCGCTCGCCGCTGGATCGGCCGGGCCGGTCAGCGCGCGGCCCTGGCGGCGATCCTGCGCATAGATGCACCGCGTTCTGATAGGCGACCTCGGCCTGGGCCAGCCCCTGCACGCCGACGCCGAGCCGCGCGGCGTTCATCATGATGAACATCGCGGCCAGGCCCTTGTTCTCCTCGCCCGACCAGCCAGCCTGTGGCGCCGTCGTAATTCATCACGCAGGTGGCATTGCCGTGGATGCCCATCTTGTGCTCGATCGAGCCGCAGGAAACGGCATTGCGCTCGCCCGGCGTGCCGTCGTCCGTCGACCAGGAACTTGGGCACGATGAACAGCGATATGCCCTTGGAGCTTTCCGGCGCGCCCGGCGTCTTGGCCAGCACCAGATGGATGATGTTCTCGGCCAGATCGTGCTCGCCCGCCGAGATGAAGATCTTGGTGCCGGTGATCGCATAGCTGCCGTCGGCCTGCGGTTCGGCCTGGGTCGGATCAGGCCGAGATCGGTGCCGCATTGCGGCTCGGTCAGGTTCATCGTGCCGAGCCATTCGCCGGAGACCATCTTGGGCAGATAGGTCTGCCTTGAGCTCGTCCGAGCCGGTCGCGAGAATCGCCGAGACCGCGCCATTGGTCAGCCCCGGATACATCGCGAAGGCATGGTTGGCGGTGGCAAGATATTCCTCCAGCACGAAGCCGAGCACATGCGGCAGGCCCTGCCCGCCATATTCCGCCGGCAGCGACAGCGTGCCCCAGCCCGCCTCGCAATATTGGCGATAGGCCTCCTTGAAGCCGGTGGGCGTGGTGACACTGCCATCGTCGTGCCGGGTGCAGCCTTCCTCATCGCCCGACTGGTTGAGCGGCGCGAGCACTTCGGCGGCGAACTTGCCGGCCTCCTCGATGATCGCATCGACCAGTCGGGCGTCGCAGCCTCGAAGCCGGGCAGATTGCCGTAGCTCGCGAGATCGAGCAGCTCGTTGATCACGAAGCGCGTGTCGCGGGTGGGCGCCTTGTAGCTCGGCATGTATCTCTCCTGCGGGTCAGCTCAGCCTCAATCGTCGCGGGTGGGCTGTTGTTCGAATGTTTCGAGATGGGTGACGAAATCGGTCAGTTCCCGGATCGAGCATTCGATATCGGCCTTTTGTTGCCGCAGTTTGGCGATCTTTTCGCGGCAGCGCTGCATCGTGACCCGGCGCTGTTCGACCCGGCCGTCATCGAGATCGTAAAGGTCGATCATCTCGCGGATTTCAGCCAGGCTGAAGCCGACATTCTTGGCGCGCATGATCCAGGCGAGCCGTGCCCGGTCGCGCTTGGAATAGATCCGCGACAGGCCCGACCCGGCGCCGGCGCGATCAGCCCTTCGTCCTCGTAGAAGCGCAGGGCGCGGGCGGTGCAGCCGAACTCGCGCGTCAGATCGCTGATGGTGAAGCTTTCGCGCTGATGGCTGTCAGGGCGATCGAGATGCGCCCCTTCCGGCCTTTGACTTCCTGCGCTTGCCGCGCTGCCTTGCGAGCGGGTGTGCGCTCCGCGAAGGTTCGAATGGGCTGTTGGTCGGATGCGGCAGCCATGGCGAGGTATACCTTCCCTTTACGTAAACGTCAATTCGGTAGCGGGCTCAGCGTCTCGCCATCCAGCCTGCGGTAGAAACAGCTCACCGCGCCGGTGTGGCAGCCGGGCCCGCCGGGCGTGGCGCGGATCACCAGCGCATCCTGATCGCAATCGACCAGGATTTCCTCGACCTTCAGCGTGTGGCCGCTGAGTTTCGCCCTTCATCCACAAACGTGCCGCGGCTGCGCGAGTGGAAATGGGCCAGGCCGGTGCTCGCGGGTTGCGTCCAGCGCTTCGGCATCCATGAAGGCGACCATCAGCACCGCCCCGCTGCCTGCGTCGGTCACGACGGCGGTCAAGAGGCCGGCAGAATCGAATTTGGGCAGGAAGGCTGTGCCGCCTTCGCGCAGGGCCTGATCGGGATTGGTGCGGGAAATGGCGGAGTTCCTTTGACGCTAAGTTGTTTGGCCAGCGCAAGCGGCTGATTTGTTGCAGGATAACCACAGATGTGACAGCCAAAATCCACGGAAACGGCGCTTGCATCTTTCGCAGCGGGCCTTTCGATGGGATGAACGCTTCGCGGCACATGCGGCCGCCCGCCAGACCGGCCGCGTTGACCAAGCGCCAAGGAATAGGGGGTCTCGGCAAAGTCCTCGGCGAAGGACTGCCGGAACATGAGGGATATGGCCGGGAAGCTTGGTGCCGAAACCGGCACAGGAATACCAGCCAGAACAAGATCGTCACGTGGACGCCCGGGACCAGTTCCCGGGCGTTTCGCGTTTGGGGCCGCAGGCATTGCTGGGCCACAGGCATTGGCGCGCATAGCCCGCCAATTCACGCCGCGTGGTCCAGCGCCTCGTCCAGCACCCGCGCAAAACAGGCAATCACCACCCTCTTCGCGCCCGCCCGCTTGAGCGCGGAAACGCAGGCAGTCGCTGGTCGCGCCGCTGGTCAGCACATCGTCGACCAGCAGCACCTGCGCGCCCTTGAGCCGCCCCTGCGCCGGGGGTGGACTCCGATCGCTCCGGCCAGCGCCCGCGCGCGCGCCTTGCGCCCCAGCCCGCCCAGCACCGGGGTCGGCTTGCGGCGGAGCAGCCCGTCGACGATCAGCCGCGCGCCGCGTCGATCCTGGCCAGCTCATGCGCCAGCAAGGCCGCCTGATTGAACCCGCGCCGCCACAGCCGCGCGCGGTGGAGCGGCACCGGCACCACCAGCCAGTCGCCCTCACCCACTTGCACTTCCGCCGGCAGCCGCGCCGCGATCAGCCGGGCGAGCATCGGCGCCAGCGCGATCCGGCGGCCATGCTTGAAGGCCAGCACCAGCCGGCGCGAGGCATCGTTATAGAGCGTGCCCGCCGCGATCCCGTCATGGCGTGGCGGTGCGGCCAGGCAGGGCGCGCAGATCTGCCCCTGGCGCTCCACACCCGCGCCAAACGGCCTCTGGCAGCGCGCGCAGGCCGGGTCGCCCGGGATCGCCAGCGTGGCCCAGCAGGCAGCGCAGAGCCCGGTCTGCGCGGCCAGGCCGCCGCCGCACAGCGGGCAGCGCGGCGGGAACACCAGATCGACCAGCGGCGCAAGCGCGGTTGAAAAGCGGGCGGCAAGGGCCATTTTGGCATGCTGCCTCGCTTGCGCGCCGCCAGGCAAGCCGTGCACGGGATGCAGCGATGAGCACCGCCCCGCCGACCATTTTCGACCCCCAGCGCCGGCTCGCCGCAGCGCCGGAGGATGCGCGCGCTCCAGCAGCGGCCCGACGCGCCGCATTATCTGATCGACGATATGGCCGAGGACGTGCTCGAACGGCTCGGGCTTCCTGCGTCACCAGCCCGCCAGCCGCGCTGGTGATCGGCGAATGGACCGGCACGCTGGCCCGCGCGCTCGCGGCGCAGGGCTGCGCGGTGACCAGCCTTGAACCTGAAAAGGGCTATGACGAGGAAGCGCCCTTCCCCGCCGGCGAATTCGATCTCATCGCCAGCCTCGGCACGCTGGGTACGGTCAACGATCTGCCCGGCGCGCTGATCCATCTGCGCGAGGCGCTGGCGCCCGGCGGGCTGATGATCGCCAGCTTTCCCGGCGCGGGCTGCCTGCCGCAGCTGCGCGCCGCGATGCTGGCGGGCGATGGCGAGCGCCCGGCGGCGCGCATGCACCCCGCCGGTCGATGTCCGCGCGGGCGGGCAATTGCTGCAGCGCTGCGGGTTTGACCGGCCGGTGGTCGACAGCCGCGCGCTCGATGTGCGCTTCGGCTCACTCGCCTCGCTGCTGGCGCGATCTGCGCGCGCAGGGGCTGACCAGCGCGCTGGCCTCCCCCGCCCCGCCGCTGACCCGCGCGATGCGCGCAACGCGCCGAAGCGGCGTTCATGGGCGGCGCAGAGCGGGTGACCGAGCGCTTCGAGATGCTCACCCTCAGCGGATGGCGCAGCTGAAACCAGCGCACGTGGCTGGCGCGCGTGGCTGGCGCTCAGCCTAGCGCAGCGCCGCCTGTGCTGCCGCAAGCCGGGCGATCGGCACGCGGTAGGGCGAGGCGCTGACATAATCGAGCCCGACCTCCTCGCAGAAGCCGATGCTCGCCGGATCGCCGCCATGTTCGCCGCAGATGCCCAGCTTGATCTCCGGCCGCGTCGCCCGCCCGCGTTCGGCGGCAAGCCTCACCAGCTGGCCGACCCCGTCGATATCGAGGCTGACGAAGGGATCGCGCGGGAAGATGCCCTTTTCGACATATTGCGCCAGGAAACGCGAGGAATCATCGCGGCTGAGGCCCAGCGTCGTCTGGGTGAGATCATTGGTGCCGAAGGAGAAAAACGCCGCCGAATGGGCGATTTCGCCCGCCATCAGCGCCGCGCGCGGCAGTTCGATCATGGTGCCGACGATATAGTCGAGCGTGTGGCCCTGCTCGGCGAAGACCTCTGCCGCCACCCGGTCGATCAGATCCTTGAGGATATCGAGTTCGCGCCTTGTGGCGACCAGCGGCACCATGATCTCGGGCACGATCGCCTCGCCATGCTGCTTGGCGACATCGCAGGCCGCCTCGAAGATCGCGCGCGCCTGCATCTCGTAGATTTCAGGATAGGTGATCCCAAGGCGGCAGCCGCGATGGCCGAGCATCGGGTTGAATTCCTGCAATTCCTCGGCCCGGCGCTTGAGATGATCGAGCCCCAGCCCGGTGACATCGGCCAGTTCCACGAAATCCTGGTCCGCATGGGGCAGGAATTCGTGCAGCGGCGGATCGAGCAGCCGGATCGTTACCGGCAGCCCGCGCATGACCTCGAAGATCTCGGCAAAATCGGCGCGCTGTTCGGGCAGCAGCTTGGCCAGAGCGGCGCGGCGGCCGGCCTCGCTTTCGGCCATGATCATATGACGCACCGCGGTGATCCGCTCGTCATCGAAGAACATATGCTCGGTCCGGCACAGCCCGATCCCCTCGGCGCCGAACTGGCGCGCCATGCGGCAATCGGCCGGGGTTTCGGCATTGGTGCGCACCTTCATCCGCCGGTGGCTGTCAGCCCAGACCATCAGCGTGGCGAAATCGCCGACCAGTTCGGGCTCGATCGTCGGGACTTCGCCCGCCATCACCTGGCCGCTCGATCCGTCGAGCGTGATCACATCGCCTTCCTTGAGCTGGCGATCGCCAATCCGCAGCGTGCGCGCCGCCAGATCGATCGACACCGCCGAAGCGCCGGAAACGCAGGGCCGGCCCATGCCGCGCGCAACCACCGCCGCATGGCTGGTCATCCCGCCGCGCGCGGTCAGCACGCCCTTGGCGGCATGCATCCCGTGAATATCTTCCGGGCTGGTCTCGACCCGCACCAGCACCACGGATTCGCCGCGCGCCGCGCGGGTTTCGGCGGTGTCGGCATCGAGCACGATCACGCCTGAGGCCGCGCCGGGCGAAGCCGGCAGGCCGGTGGTCAGCACATCGCGCGGAGCCGCAGGATCGAGCATCGGGTGGAGCAGCTGATCGAGCGCCATCGGATCGATCCGCAGGATCGCGGTACGCTCGTCAATCAGCCCTTCGGCGGCCATATCGACCGCCATCTTGAGCGCGGCCTTGGCGGTGCGCTTGCCGCTGCGGGTCTGCAGCATCCACAATTTGCCCCGTTCGACGGTGAATTCGATATCCTGCATGTCATGGTAATGCTGTTCGAGCAGTTCGAACACATGCGCCAGCTCGGCATAGGCTTCGGGCATGGCTTCTTCCATGCTCGGCTGCTTGGCCCCGGCGGCCTCGCGCGCCTGGAGCGTCAGATATTGCGGGGTGCGGATGCCGGCCACGACATCTTCGCCCTGGGCATTGACCAGCCATTCGCCATAATAATTCCTGGCGCCGGTTGCCGGATCGCGCGTGAAGGCGACCCCGGTGGCGGAGGTGTCGCCCATATTGCCGAACACCATCGCCTGGACATTGACCGCGGTGCCCCAATCGCCCGGAATATCGTTCAGCCGGCGATAGACCTTGGCGCGATCGGAATCCCAGCTGTCAAACACGGCGGCAATTGCGCCCCACAGCTGTTCATGCACGTCCTGCGGGAACGGCTTGCCCCATTCGGCTTCGACAATCGCCTCATATTCGGTGACCAGCGCCTTCCATTCCGGCGCGCCCATTTCGACATCGGCGAAATAGCCATTGTCTTCCTTGGCGATTTCCAGCGCTTCCTCGAACAATCCGTGATCGAGGCCCAGCACCACATCGGAATACATCTGGATGAAGCGGCGATAGCTGTCCCAGGCGAAGCGTTCGTCGCCCGAAATCGCCGCCAGCCCGGCGACGGTCTGATGATTGAGCCCCAGGTTAAGCACGGTGTCCATCATGCCGGGCATGGAAACCCGCGCGCCCGACCGGACCGAAACCAGCAGCGGATCGGCCGCATCGCCGAATTTCTTGCCCACGCTTTGCTCGATATGGGTAAGCGCGGCGGCCACATCGGCGCGCAGATCGGCGGAAAAGTCGGACCCGCCGGCCAGATAGCGGACGCATTCCTCGGTCGTCAGGGTGAAGCCCGGCGGCACCGGCAGGCCGATACCGGCCATTTCGGCAAGGTTTGCGCCCTTGCCGCCAACAATCGTCTTGTCGCGGCTGCGAGGATCATTGTCAGTCGCGCTGCCACCAAAAATATATACCGATTTGCTCATTTAGCCCCACCAAAAGCTGCCGAAGTTGACGAAGTTGACAGTATATTGAGAGAAAACTGCCTAGCCCTCGATCTTCGAGAAATCCGCGACTTTGTGCACTGCAGCACGAAACTGTGCAAGCAGACCGAGCCGCGCAGTGCGCTTTTCCTGTTCGTCTGCATTCACAGTGACCTCATCAAAAAAGCGATCGATCGGCGCGCGCAGCGATGCCAGCGCCGCCATCGCGCCTTCGAACTGCTCGCTCTCGATCGCAGCGGTGGCCTTGGGCTCGGCAGCATCCAGCGCCTCGATCAGCGCCTGTTCGGCTGCTTCGGGCGTGTAGGAAAGCTGTTTTGCCTCGGCATAGATCGCGCGCATGTCGGGATCGTCGACATTTTCGAGCGGATCTTCGTCACCGGTGCGGGCGGGCGGAGCGCCGTCCCAATCCTCCTTCTTGAGGATATTGGAGGCGCGCTTGTAAGCGGCGAGCAGATTGGTGCCGTCTTCGGTGGCGATAAAGCTCTGCAGCGCATGGACGCGGGCAAGCAGGCGGACGAGATCGTCCTCCCCGCCAAGCGCGAACACCGCATCGATCAGATCGTGGCGGACGCCTGCCTCGCGTTGCTGGACTTTGAGGCGGTCGATGATGAAGGCAAACGTCTCACTGCAAGGCTGACGAGCCATCGCATCTCGCTTATGTTCGTCAAGCATCTGCCGCCTCATCTGCGCTCATTCCGATCGTCAAACCCGTGACCATAGATTTCTTCGAAGAGTGCGAAGACAACCGTCGCGAGGATGAGCGAGAGACGAGAACTTGAACACCTCGACAAGTGACAGACGCAAGACGAACCGTTCACGAATAGTCGCGATAACGCCAAGTGCCGCGCGCCGAAGGGCGAATGGATCCTTCGAGCCGGTGGGCCTCTCGTCAATGCCGAAAAAGCCCGCAATCGTATCCAGCTTGTCCGCCAAACTCACCGCCACCGTTACCGGGGCGGTCGGCACATCATCGCCCTGCCCGACCGGCTTGTAATGATCGCGGATCGCATCGGCGACTTCATCAGGCAGGCCTTCGGCGCGGGCGTAATAGCCGCCCATAAGCCCTTGCAATTCGGGGAATTCGCCGACCATTTCGGTGACCAGATCGGCCTTGCACAATGCGCGCCGCCTGTTCGGCCGCGCGAGCCTGGCGTCATCGCAATTCGGGCACGGATGCATTCGCTGCCGCAGCCAGCGCGCCAGCTTGGCCACCCGCTCGACCTTGTCGGCCACACTGCCCAGCTTTTCGTGGAAGGTAATCCGCACCAGCTTCTTCGCCTGATCTTCCAGCGGCGTCTTGAGGTCCTGTTCCCAGAAGAAGCGCGCGTCTGACAGGCGGGCGGCGAGCACCTTGCGGTTGCCGTCGACGATCGCCACGCCGCCATCCTCAGCCGCGATATTGGCGGTGCAGATGAAGGCATTGGCGAGCATCCCGTCTGCTTCGCACACGAAATATTTCTGGTTCACCCGCGCAGTCAGCTGGATGACTTCGGGCGGAACCTGCAGGAAGGCCTCGTCAAAGCGGCCGAGCAGCGGCACCGGCCATTCGGTGAGCCCGGCGTTTTCCACCACCAGCCCCTCGTCCTCGACCAGCGCGAGCCCGGCCTCGGCCGCTGCCTGTGCTGCGCCGCTGCGGATCAGATCCTGCCGCTCGGCATGATCGACGATCACGTGGCAGGCGCGCAGCTTTTCGATGTAGTCATCGGCCCCGCCGATGGTGATTTCGCCCGGATGGTGGAAGCGGTGGCCCATGGTGGCCCAGCCGGAGGCAATGCCGCCGACTTCGCACTCGACCAGCTCATCGCCGAAGATCGCCACGATGCCTGACAGCGGGCGCACCCAGCGCAGGCTTTCGGTGCTGAGCGAGGCCGCACCCCAGCGCATCGATTTGGGCCAGGGAAAGGCGCGGATGATCGCCGGGATTGCCTCGGCCAGCAGGGCCTTGACCGTCCGGCCCGGCTTCTCGATCACCGCAAACCAGGTCGCGCGGCCCTTGATCTCGCGCAGTTCGAGCTGGTCGCGGGTCAGCCCATGCTTGCGGCAGAAGCCGTCAATCGCGGCATCGGGCGCGCCTTCGGGCGGCCCCTTCTCTTCCTCGCGCACCGCCTCGGTTGCCGCCGGGAGATCGCGTGCGATCAGCGCCAGCCGCCGCGGGGTGGACCACACGCTGATCTTACCGGGGGTGACGCCCGCCGCCGCCAGTTCGGCGCGGAACAAACGCTCCAGATCGGCGCGCGCAGCGGCCTGCATCCGCGCGGGAATTTCCTCGCAGCGCAATTCGAGCAGGAAGCTGGTCATGCCGTCCACCCGGGGAATTTCTCGGCCCAGGCGGCAGAATTCTTGCCGATCCAGGCCTCGCAGCTGCCCTTGGCCAGATCGCGCACCCGGCCGATATAGCTGGCGCGCTCCTGCACGCTGATCACGCCGCGCGCCTGCAGCAGGTTGAACAGATGGCTGGCCTCGATCGCCTGATCATAGGCGGCGAGCGGGATATTGGCCTCGAGGCAGCGCTGGCACTCGGCCTCGGCATGCTGGAAGCCGGTGAACAGCTGGGCGGTGTCGGCCACCTCGAAATTATATTTCGAAAATTCGCGCTCATTTTCCAGGAACACGTCGCCATAGGTGACGCCCTGCGAATTGAACGCCAGATCATAGACCCGGTCCTTGCCCTGGAGATACATCGCCAGCCGTTCGAGGCCATAGGTCAGCTCGCCCGCCACCGGCTTGCAATCATAGCCGCCGATCTGCTGGAAATAGGTGAACTGGGTCACCTCCATCCCGTCGCACCACACTTCCCAGCCCAGCCCCCAGGCGCCCAGCGTGGGGCTTTCCCAGTCATCTTCGACAAAGCGGATATCATGCTTGAGCGGATCGATCCCGATCCTGGCGAGGCTGGCGAGATAAAGCTCCTGCAGATTGTCAGGATTGGGCTTCAGGATCACCTGATATTGGTAATAATGCTGCAGCCGGTTGGGATTTTCCCCATAGCGCCCGTCTGTCGGGCGGCGCGATGGCTGGACATAGGCGGCCTTCCACGGCTCCGGCCCCAGCGCGCGCAGAGTGGTCGAAGGGTGGAACGTGCCGGCACCCATGCGCATGTCATAGGGCTGAAGGATCGCACAACCCTGCGCGCTCCAATAATCATGAAGCGTGAGGATCATATCCTGGAAGCTCAACGCTTCCTTATGTGGGGCGGCGGAACTCATGGCGCGGCCAATGGCGGAAGGGCAGGAACGGGTCAATGGTGCGCTGCGAAGGAGACACACACTGCGGCCAATTTGCATCAGCCTGTCGCCGCAACTTGCCCTTGGCTGCGCGACCAGCGACAAGGCACCGATGGCCACACGCTTCCCCCGAATCGCGATTTTTTTCGCCTGCGTTCTGGCGCTGCAACTCACCCCCGGTTGCACCGAAAGCCTGGCCGCCAGCGTTCCGGCCAATCCCGCCAAAGCCGCGCCAGCCGGGCCGGCGCTGTGGGAAGTGGCCGACAAGGACACCACGATCTATCTGTTCGGCACGATCCATTTCCTGCCGAAGGATATCGTCTGGCTGCGCGGCAATGTCGAACAGGCGCTGAAATCTTCGGATGAGCTGGTGACCGAGATCGATTCCAGCCAGGACAGCACTCTGGCCGATCTGATGGCGCAGCGCGCCTATCTGCCCGCGGGCGAGAACCTGCGCGACAGACTGGACCAGAAAGATCGCGAGGCGCTGGAAGGGCTGCTGATCTCGCTCGGCATAGCGGTCGACCAGTTCGATCGCTACAAGCCGTGGTCGGCCGGGCTCTATCTCTCGGTGCTGATGACCCGGATCGCCGGTTTCGACCCCGAACAGGGCGTGGAAAAAGTGGTGCAGGATCATGCCCGGCCCGACGCGAGCCGCGCCGCGCTGGAAACAATCGAATTCCAGGTCAATCTGTTCAATTCGCTGCCCGACAGGCAGCAGATCGGCTATCTCAATCAGGTGGTCGCCTCCGCCCCGACGCAGCAGTCCGATCTCGATCAGATGCTGAATGACTGGCTGGATGGCGATGCCAAGGCGCTGGCGCGGCTGATCAATTCCGAAGAATCCGATCCTGTGCTCTATCGCCGGCTGCTGACGGACCGGAACGCCAATTGGGCGCGCTGGATCAAGGAACGGATGAAGCAGCCGGGCACAGTGTTCATCGCGGTGGGTGCGGGGCATCTGGCCGGCAAGGGCAGTGTGCAGGACAAGCTCAGATCGCTCGGCTTCAGGGCCAAGCGCGTCCGCTGATGCCCGCTGCGCGGCAGCTGCGGGCATGGCTGGCGGGCGCCGTTGCGGCGGCGCTGATGCTGGCCGGGTGCAACAGCGCCCCGCCCCAGCCCCAACCTGCACCGGCACTGTGGGAAATTACCGGCCCGGACGGCCAGCATGGCTATCTGTTCGGTACGGTCCATTCGCTACCCAGCGGCTATAGCTGGCGCAGCCCAGCGCTCGACCGCGCCTTTGCCGCTTCGGATGAGCTGGTAGTCGAGGTCGACCTGGCGGCGCAGGGCAGCGCGGTGGGCGCGATCTTCGCCCAGCTTTCGCGCTCGCCCGGCCTTCCCCCGCTGACCCGGCGCCTGCCCCCGGCCCAGCGCGATGTGCTGCGCAAGGCGCTGGCCGGCAAGGGGCTGAGCGATGCCGATTTTGACGGGGTCGAAAGCTGGGCTGCGGCAATCGCGCTGTCGCAGGCCTATGAGGGCAGTGACGGCGAAGGGGTCGATCTGGCGCTGCTCAAGCAGGCAAAGGGCAAGCGGATCGTGGCGCTGGAAGGGGCGGAGAAGCAATTGCGATTGTTCGATGCGCTGCCCGAGGCCGACCAGCGCGAACTGCTGGCCGCCGTGGCGAGCGAGGCGCTGGAGGGCGAGCAATTGGGCGATGCGCGGCTGAATGACTGGCTTACCGGCAATGTCACTGCGCTGGCGCAGGAGACGCATCAGGGGCTGCTGGCCGATCCCGAATTGCGCGAGGTGCTGCTGACCCGCCGCAATCTCGATTGGGCCGCGCGGATCTCCGCAGAGCTGGCCAGGGGCGATCGGGTGTTCGTGGCGGTGGGCGCGGCGCATATGGTCGGGCCGCAGGGGCTGGCCGCGCTGCTGGCCGGGCGCGGCTATAAGGTCACCCGCATTCAATAGGGCCCCGCATTCAATAGAACAAAGCCGCCGCCATCCTATACCGAGCTTGCAAACTTGCCGCATTTGCCATAGGGGCGCGCGCTTCCCGCCATGGTCATCCCTGGAGGCGTGTCGGGAAGCAAGAACCAACAAGCTTTTCGGAAAGGCACTATCATGAGCGATGCTCTGACCCTGCCGGCCGATGCGCGCGAACGGGCTGGCAAGGGAGCCTCCCGTGCACTGCGTCGCGAAGGCCGCGTACCCGCCGTCATCTATGGCGGCAAGGAAGAACCCCAGTCGATTCACGTCGAAGAGAAGGAACTGCGCCGCCAGCTCGGCACCGGTCACTTCATGAACTCGATCGTGATGATCGATATTGGCGGCACGAAAGTGCGCACCCTGCCCAAGGATGTTGCCTTCCACCCGGTTTCTGACCGTCCGCTGCATGTCGATTTCCTGCGCCTGTCGAAGGATGCGAAGATCCATGTCGCGGTTCCGGTCGTGTTCGTGAACGAGGAAGACAGCCCCGGCCTCAAGAAGGGCGGCGTGCTCAATATCGTTCGCCACGAGCTGGAGCTGGTCTGCGAATCCGACAAGATCCCCGACCAGATCGAGATCGACGTCACTGGCACCGAGCTGGGCGATTCGATCCACATCAGCCATGTGAAGCTGCCTGCCGGTTCGGAAAGCGCAATCACCGATCGCGATTTCACCATTGCAACGGTGGTGGCTCCTTCGGCTCTCAAGCGCTCCGAAGCCGAAAGCGACGACGGCGAAGCAGCTGCCGAGGGCGAGAGCGAGAGCGAAGGCGAGTAAGCCCTTCACTTTTTCCGCAATACCAGGCGCCGGCTGTGCACATCGCACGGTCGGCGCTTTGCTTTTCGGCCAGAGGAAACGCTAGGAAGCCTGCATGCAATTATGGGTCGGCCTTGGAAATCCCGGATCAAGCTATGCGATGAACCGCCACAATGTGGGGTTCATGGCGCTGGATGTGATCGCGGAGATGCATGATTTCGGCCCGGTGCAGAAGAAGTTCCAGGGCTGGGTTCAGGAAGGCCGCCTGGGCGGCGAGAAGATCGTGCTGCTCAAACCGGCGACCTATATGAATGAAAGCGGGCGCTCGGTCGGTGAAGCAATGCGCTTTTACAAACTCGATCTGGCAGATCTCACCGCATTTCATGACGAGCTGGATCTGGCACCGTTCAAACTCAAGGTGAAGACCGGCGGCGGCACGGCCGGCCATAATGGCCTGCGTTCGATCGATCAGCATCTCGGGGCGGATTTCCGCCGGGTGCGGATCGGGATCGGCCATCCCGGGCACAGAGACCGCGTGACCGGCTATGTCCTGGGCAATTACGCCAAGAGCGAGGGAGACGATCTCGCCGAGCTGCTCGGGGCAATCGGCGCAGAGGCCGAATGGCTGGCCAAGGGCGACGATGCGCGCTTCATGAACCAGGTAGCGCTGCGCCAGCAGGCGGAATAACGAACACGTTGAACGCGATCGTGACCCGGTCCTCATCGGAATCATTGGGATGCACCAGATGCTTGATGGTGCTGGGGAACAGCAGCAGCGTGCCCGCCGTGGGATGAAAGGTCTTGAGACCCGCCAGGGTCGGCGCCTTTATCAGCGGCTGCCCGGTCGGGGCCGTGCGCGCGTCGATAAAGCTGATCGCGCCGCCCAGCTGCGGTTCGTCGAGCGATTTTGAATTCTTCACATAATAGGCGCCAGACCAGAAGCTGCCCGGATGATCATGCGGCACATTATGCGCGCCGGGCGGATTGACGTTGATCCAGCCGTTGATCTTCATCCCGATCTCGCGGATATCATCCTGATTTCCGGCAACGCGCAGCGCTCCGTCGAACGCGGCCCTGGTTATCGCCCGCGACAATTCAGCATGGGCGGGCTCCTGGCGAAGGAAAAAATCCGATTTGCTGTGCCAGCCCTTGCGGTTCGATCGGAACACGCCCGGATCCACTGCCTGGCGCGCTGTGATCTCCGCAAGCAAGGCACTATTCAGCCGCTCTGCATCCGGAATCGAATACATCAGCAAGGGCGTGGGAAACAGCAGGTTGGTGCTGGCGAATTTGAAGTCAGCCTGGGACAGCGATCTAGCTCCATACCGTGGGTGCCGGTGCGGGGCCTATCGTCTGAATGGGAGCCCCGGAGCAAGCATTTTGTCAGCCAGGCGCCCCAGGCACCGGCCCAGGCACTGGCCCAGGCACCGGCCCAGGAACCGTCACGCCTTGATCTGAGCCAGATTGCGCAGATTCTGTCGGGATTGCTTACAAATCGGTATTTCCCGAGACCGCGTTAACTACTGTGTTTCCCATGCCGGGGTGCTTGGCACGTGCCTTGCGTTGCATGGCGTCAACCATATCGGCTGTATGAAGGGGACATAGTATGATCCGCAAGGTTTTGATTTCAGCTTCGCTCGTCGGCGCACTTGCCGTCGCCCATCCCGCGCTGGCCCGCACCAGCAGCACCAGCAGCAGCGGCGGTTGCTATTGGCGTTGCGGTGGCAGCACCAGCTCGTCCACCAGCAGCTCCTCTTCCAGCAGCTCTTCCTCGAGCAGCTCTTCCTCGACCTCGACTTCCGGCGGCTCAACCGGCAGCACCAGCAGCACCAGCACCACCAGCGGCACCCAGGTGCCTGAGCCGGGCATGCTCGGTCTTGGCGCAGCCGGCCTGATGGGCATCGGCGCGATCCGCCTGCGTCGCCGCAAACAGATCAAGAAGTAAGCATCGCTATTCCGGCACCGCTTTCTGGCGGAGCCCAATTGATCGCTAGTTGACGCCCCTCCCCCCACAGGAGGGGCGTCTTCGTTTGTCTGCCGATTGCTCGCGTTCCCTGCATCTTCCGCCATCGACGCATCGATGATGGGTAAAAAGCACTTCCCACTTTTTCGCTCGATGCAGATTCCTGGTTGATCGCATCGATGACGCGGAAAAGCACTTCCCACTTTTTCGCTCGATGCTCTATGGGGCCGGACTTTCCAATCGAGGTGGTGTCACATGGGTTTTCGTTGCGGGATTGTCGGGCTTCCCAATGTCGGCAAGTCGACCCTGTTCAATGCGCTGACTGAAACGCAGGCCGCGCAGGCCGCGAATTATCCCTTTTGCACGATCGAGCCCAATGTCGGACAGGTCGCCGTGCCCGATCCGCGTCTGGACCAGATCGCCAAGATCGGCGGCTCGGCCAAGATCATCGAAACCCAGCTGGCCTTTGTCGATATCGCCGGGCTGGTGAAAGGCGCGAGCAAGGGCGAAGGGCTGGGTAACCAGTTCCTCGGCAATATCCGCGAGGTCGATGCGGTGGTCCATGTGCTGCGCTGCTTCGAGGATGACGATATCCAGCATGTCGCCAACAAGATCGATCCGATCTCCGATGCCGATGTCGTCGAAACGGAATTGCTGCTCGCCGATCTCGAAAGCCTGGAAAAGCGCGTTCCGGCGGCGGCCAAGAAGGCCACCAATGGCGACAAGGAAGCCAAGCTGATCGCCAGCGTGCTCGGCCAGGCGCTCGAACTGCTGCGCGAAGGCAAGCCTGCCCGCCTGACCGAGCCCAAGGATGAGGAAGAGGCGCGGGTGTTCGAACAGGCGCAGCTGCTCACCGCCAAGCCGGTGCTCTATGTCTGCAATGTCTCCGAAGAAGATGCCGCCACCGGCAATGCGCTGACCGAGGCGGTGTTCGCCAAGGCCAGGGCGGAAGGCGCGCAGGCGGTGATCGTCTCGGCCGCGATCGAATCCGAACTGGTCGGCATGGCGCCGGAGGAACGCGGCGAATTTCTGGCCGAGATGGGTCTTTCGGAAACCGGCCTCGCCCGGGTGATCCGCGCCGGTTATGAATTGCTCGGGCTGCAGACCTTCTTCACCGTCGGCCCCAAGGAGGCGCGGGCCTGGACCGTGCACAAGGGGGCCAAGGCCCCGCAGGCCGCCGGCGAAATCCACACCGATTTCGAACGCGGCTTCATCCGCGCCGAAACCATCGCCTTTGACGATTATGTCGCGCTTGGCGGGGAAGCCGGCGCGCGCGAGGCGGGCAAGCTGCGCCAGGAGGGCAAGGAATACCTCGTCCATGACGGCGATATCATGCTGTTCAAATTCAACGTCTGACCCCTGGCAGAGCCTATTCGAACGAGGCGATGATCGGGCACGGGCCCGCTGCTGACCCGGCGCATTCCCGTGCAAGCTTGCGCAGATTGTCGCGCGCCTTGGTCAGCGCGGCGATCTTGGCATCCAGATCGGCAATCCGCTCGGCAGCCATCTGCCGTGCGCGCGGGCGGTCATTGCTGCGATCGAGTTCAAGCAGCTCGGCGATTTCCTTCAGCGCAAATCCGGCCTCCTGCGCCGAGCGGATGAAGCCCAGCCGCCGCGCTTCCTCCGCTCCATAATGCCGCCGCCCGGCCGCACCGCCCAGGCGCGCGGGCTGGGGATCGAAGATCAGCCCCTTGCGCTGATAATAGCGCACCGTCTCGACCCCGACCCCGGCTGAGCGGGCTAATTCGGAAATTGTCATCGCCATCGCTTGACTCCGTACCATGGTACGGAAGCTATAAGCCATGTCATCATGGAACACCAAACCACAAAACCTGCCGCCGCCCTCTATCGCATGGTGATGGAAAAGCATGTCTGCCCCTGGGGCCTGCGTTCGAAATATCTTCTCCGGCAACAAGGCTACAGGGTCGAAGACCATCATCTGACCAGCCGCGCGCAGACCGATGCCTTCAAGGCCGAGCACGGCGTTGAGACCACCCCGCAGACCTTCATCGCGGGTGAGCGGATCGGCGGCTATGACGATCTGCGGCGCCATTTCGGGCTCAAGCTGCGCGATCCGGACGAGACCAGCTATCGCCCGGTCCTGGCGGTGTTTGCAATCGCCGCCGCGCTGGCGCTTTCGCTCAGCCAGAGCATGCTGGGAACCGTGCTGACCCTGCGCGCGGCGGAATGGTTCATTGCCCTGTCGATGGCCCTGCTGGCGATGCTCAAGCTGCAGGATGTCGATAAATTCGCGACCATGTTCCTGGGGTACGATCTGCTCGCCCGGCGCTGGCTGCCCTATGCCTTTATCTATCCCTTTGCCGAGGCGCTGGCCGGGGTGCTGATGACGGGCCGCCTGCTGCCGTGGATCTCGATCCCGCTGGCGCTGGTGATCGGCAGCGTGGGCGCGGTCTCGGTATTTTACGCGGTCTATATCCAGAAGCGCGAGCTCAAATGCGCCTGCGTGGGCGGTTCGGGCCGGGTGCCGCTGGGCTTTGTCTCCCTCACTGAAAATATCATGATGATCGCCATGGCGATCTGGATGATGCTGCCGGCGCATTGACCGGCCTGGAGCCTTACCCATGAAATTGCTGCTCTGCGCCAGCGCGGGGGCCATCGCCGTCCTGCTGGCAAGCCCGGCCCTGGCCGAGCCAACCGATGAACCGGACACCATGGACATGGGCGCCATGGCCATGCCCGGCGCGGATCATATGCCCGGCATGAATCACGGCGATATGGATCACGGCCAGATGGACATGCCGGGCATGGATCACTCCGCCATGGCCGGCCCCCTGCCCTCCAGCGCTGCCGGATCGGGCACTTCGCGCCTGCCCGGCGCAGAGGGCGCGATGCACGGGCTGCACGTTGCAACGGGCGATTGGCCAGCAAGCGATTGGATGGTGATGGCGCATGGCTATGTCACCGCCCAATATACCGACCATTCCGGCCCGCGCGGCGATGCCATGCTTTATTCCACCTCGATGGCGATGCTGACCGGGGAGCGCAGCACCGACTGGGGCCGGATCCAGCTCAAATCGATGCTCAGCCTGGAACCGCTGATGCCCGCGCGCGGCTATCCCAATCTGTTCGCCACGGGCGAGACCGCGGGCGGAGAGCCTTTGGTCGACCGCCAGCATCCCCACGATCTGTTCATGGAACTGGCCGCGCGGATCGATGTGAACCTGGACGCCGGCACCACCCTGTTCCTCTATGGCGGGCCGGTGGGCGAACCGGCAATCGGCCCCAGCGCCTTCATGCATCGCAGCTCGGCCAGCAATAATCCCGAACCGCCGATCACCCATCACTGGTTCGATTCAACCCATATCAGCTATGGCGTGGTCACCGGCGGGATCTCCGCCCGGCAATGGCAGATCGAAACCTCCGCCTTTCGCGGCGCGGAGCCGGACGAGCGGCGCTGGAATATCGAGACGCCCAGGCTCGACAGCTGGGCGGTGCGGGCCAGCTTCAACCCCTCGCCGCGCTGGTCGATGCAGGCCAGCTATGCCCAGATCGCCCAGCCCGAAGCGCTGCATCCGGGCGAGGATGAGCATCGCTTTACCAGTTCGATCCATTATTCGGACGGCGCATTATCGGCGATGGCCGCCTATAGCGCCAAGAAGCGGGTTCCCGGCGGCACTCTGCCGGCCTGGCTGGGCGAGGTGAACTGGAACATCGATCGGCACAATTCGCTGTTCGGGCGGGTCGAAAATGTCCTGAATGATGAATTCTTCCCCGATCACAGCGATCCGCTGCACGATCAGGCTTTCCGCATCACCAAGCTCCAGGCGGGCTATGCGCGCCATTTTGCGCTTGGCGAGCTGTTCGCCTTGTCCCTTGGCGGCAGTATCTCAGGCTTTGCCAAGCCGGCCGTGCTTGATCCCTATTACGGAACCAATCCGATGGGCTACACGCTGTTTGCCAAATTGAGCCTGGGCCACTGATGAAAGCACGCCGACCATGCAATATTTCGAAGATCTGGAAGTGGGATCGATCGAGCGCTTCGGCGCCTATGCGGTGACCCGCGAGGAGGTGCTGGAATTTGCCGGGAAATATGATCCGCAACCGTTCCACCTGTCCGACGAGGCCGCGGCCCAGACCCATTTCGGACGGATCGCGGCGAGCGGGTGGCACACCTGCTCGATGACCATGGCGATGATGGTCGAAAAATTTCAACGCGAACCGCGCGCGGTGCTGGGCGGCGCGGGGATCGACGAATTGCGCTGGCTCACGCCGGTCTATCCGGGCGACACGCTGAGCTGCGAAATCGAACTGGTGGAAAAGCGCCAGAGCAAATCAAAGCCGCATATGGGCATTCTGCACAGCCGCACGACCACGCTCAACCAGCATGGCGAAGCGGTGCTGACCATGACCTCGATCACCCTGATCGCCACCCGCGAAGGCGCGGCGGCCTAGGCTGGGAATTGCACCATACCTTGCCTTCCTGATCATACAGCACCCGGTGTTCCGGGTCTTCCACGGTCAGGCGGCCGCGACCCTCCTCGCCAAGCTGCAAATGGAACAGATGGGTCGCGCCGACATAGCGGGTGCGCGCGCCCTGGCTCAGCCCGGGGCTGCCGCTATCGGCGGCAAAGCGCACGATCCGGTCATCGAATTTCATATAGCCCGCCTCGGTCATCGCCAGCGCCATTGCCCCGCGCTCACCATCGCCGGGCGAAAAGACGCATCCGCCGCTGCGATATTTGAGCTTCTCCAGCTCCTGCTCGAGGATCGGCTGCGGCTCGATCGCGATCATCGGGCCGCGATTGGCCTGTTTGGCATAGGCTGACAGCTTCCTTGCCGCTGCGGCCCGATCTTCGCTCTTTTCCGGGGAAGGTGCCGCATCATGGCAGGCGGCGAGCAGCGCCAGCGCCGCCAGGACGAATTGGCGCATCAATGGCGGCCGAACAATTTGCCGACTTCTTCCATAGAAAGCTTCACCCAGGTCGGCCTCCCATGATTGCACTGGCCCGAACGGGGCGTACGTTCCATCTCGCGCAGCAGCGCATTCATCTCGGCCACGCTCAGGCTGCGCCCCGCGCGGACCGAGCCATGGCAGGCCATGGTGGCCAAAACATGTTCGATCTTCTCATCGAGCAGCAGCGCATCGCCATTGAGCGCCAGATCGTCGGCCAGATCCTGCAGCAACGCCTGCGGACTGGCCTTGGCCAGCGCGGCGGGCAGCGCGCGCACCAGCATTGCTCCGGGCCCGAAGCGCTCGATCGCGAGGCCCAGCGCGGCGAATTTCTCGGCGTTTTCCTCCAGCCGGTCACAGGCCGGTTCGTCGAGTTCGACCACATCGGGCATCAGCAGCGCCTGGCTGGCGGCGATCCGCTCGCCCGCGCCCGCCGCGCGCAGCCGTTCGAGCACCAGCCGTTCATGCGCGGCATGCTGATCGACCAGGACCAGCCCGTCGCCCGCCTCTGCCACGATATAGGTATTGGCGACCTGCCCGCGCGCGATCCCCAGCGGATAATCCTCGGCATCATCGGGCAGCGCTTCGGCCACTTCGGCCCGGCCCGAAGGATCGGCGGATGCGCCGCCCATCACCCCGGCCTCGTAGCCGCGCCAGGCGCGCCCGGCCTCGCTCAGGCGCGGGGCGTGGCCGGACCAGTCGCGCCCGGTGAAGATCGATCGTAGCGCGGCGGCCGGTTCGGGCGCGGCCGGCTCGCTCTGCCACTTGCCCATCGCCGCAGCGTCTGGCGCCTGGGCGCTGCGCCGGTCACCCGTGGCCAGCGCCTGGCGCAGGCCGGAGACGATAAAGCCGCGCACGCCGGGCGCATCGCGAAAGCGCACCTCGGTCTTGGCCGGATGGACATTCACATCGACATCCTCGGGCGGAACGGTGAGGAACAATGCCAGCACCGCATGGCGATCCCGTGCCAGCATATCGGCATAGGCGCCGCGCACCGCGCCGGTCAGCAGCCGGTCCTTCACCGGGCGGCCATTGACGAACAGATATTGATGATCGGCCACGCCGCGATTGTAGGTCGGCAATCCGGCAACCCCGGTCAGCCGCAATCCGCCGCGTTCCATATCCAGCAGCACCGCATTGTCGGCCAGCTCGCGCGCGATGATCTGCGCCACCCGCGCCTCGGCGCTTTCCCCGGCCCGTACCGAGAAGATCCGCCGCCCGCCATGTTCGAAGCTGAAGGCGATATCGGGCCGCGCCATCGCCAGCCGCCGCACGACATCGAGGCAGGCGGCATATTCGCTGCGTTCGCTGCGCAGGAATTTGCGCCGCGCCGGCACCCGCGCGAAGAGCTGTTCGACCCGCACCCTGGTGCCGGGTGGAAGCGCCGCCGGGCCCTGTTCTGCCAGCAGCCCATGGTCGATCACCCGCCGCCAGCCCTGCTCTGCCACCGCGCCGCTGGCAGCGCCGCTGCCGCTGGCGGCGCGCGCGCGGCTTTCCAGCGTCAGCCGGGCGACGCTGGCGATCGAGGGCAGCGCCTCGCCGCGAAAGCCCAGCGTGCGCACCTGTTCGATCGCGCCCTCCTCGCCAATCAGCGATTCGGGCAATTTCGAGGTGGCGTGGCGTTCAAGCGCGAGCTCCATCTCCTCAGCGCTCATCCCGCAGCCATCGTCGGTTACCTCGATCCGGCCCAGACCGCCTTCCGCGATGGCAATGGCAATCCGCCCCGCGCCCGCGTCGATCGCATTTTCGACCAGTTCCTTCAGCGCGGCCGCAGGCCGTTCCACCACTTCGCCCGCCGCAATGCGGTTGACCAGCGTCTCGGGAAGGCGGCGAATTTCGGGCATTGCGGCAGCCTAGCGGTGAACGGGCGGGAATTCGAGGCGGGCTGTCCAAAAAACCTGTGCTGTCCGCACAAAATTTTGGCCTTTGCCCACACCATGCGTTAAGCAGCCGCCACCCCTTGTCGCATCCCGACAATGCCTGCCATACCAGAGCCCGACAATGGGCTGAAAACAATACGGATTCCCTGATGAGTTCCTTTTTCTCGAAATTTTTCAAGTTCGGTTCGCAAAATATGGCGATCGATCTCGGAACCGCCAATACGCTGGTCTATGTTCAGGACCGCGGCATCGTGCTCAATGAACCCTCCGTTGTGGCGATCGAGACGATCAACGGCGTCAAGCGGGTCAAGGCCGTGGGTGAAGACGCCAAGATGATGATGGGCAAGACGCCCGACAATATCGAGGCGATCCGCCCCTTGCGCGACGGGGTGATCGCGGACATCGAAATCGCGGAAGAAATGATCAAATATTTCATCCGCAAGGTCCACGGCAAGAAGAGCCTGTTCCGCTATCCCGAGATCGTGGTCTGCGTGCCCTCCGGATCGACCTCGGTCGAACGCCGCGCGATTCGCGATGCGGCCAGCAATGCCGGCGCATCCGAAGTATTCCTGATCCTCGAACCGATGGCTGCGGCGATCGGGGCGGATATGCCGGTGACCGAGCCGGTCGGATCGATGGTGGTCGATATCGGCGGCGGGACAACCGAAGTCGCGGTGCTGTCGCTGCGCGGCCTGGCCTATACCACCAGCGTGCGCACCGGCGGCGACAAGATGGACGAAGCCATCGTGTCTTATGTCCGCCGCCATCACAATCTGCTGATCGGCGATGCCACGGCAGAGCGGATCAAGAAGGATTACGGCATCGCCGTGGTGCCTGAAGACGGCGCGGGTGAACCGATCACCCTCAAGGGCCGCGATCTGGTGAACGGCGTGCCCAAGGAAATCACGATCAATCAGGCGAATATCGCCGAAGCCTTGTCCGAACCGATCGGGGCGATTGTGGAAGGCGTGCGGATCGCGCTGGAAAACACCGCCCCCGAACTGGCTGCCGATATTGTCGATCAGGGCATTGTCCTGACTGGCGGCGGCGCGCTGATCCGCCGGCTTGACGAGCATCTGCGCGATGAAACCGGCCTGCCGGTCAGCATTGCGGAGGATCCCTTGTCCTGCGTTGCGCTGGGCACGGGCCGGGCCATGGAAGATCCGATCTATCGCGGCGTGTTGATGACCGCCTAAAGGCCAATTGCCGGCGTCCCTCCCTCCACAGGCCGCGCCGGCCAAACAGGGAGTGGGCGCGCATGGCGCCTCCGAAAAGCCGCCGGACAGGACATTCGAAAAAGGCGCAATTCAGCGCCTTCACCGGATATCTCGTCGCTGCGCTTGGTGCCTTGCTCGGCGCCGGCTTGCTGGCAATCTCGTTCTGGAAACCCGATGCCTTCAGCGGCGCGCGGGGCCAGGCAAGCGATCTCGCCGCCCCGGTGGGCGATGTCGGGGCGGAGCTGCGCGTCAATGGCCAGGGCCTGTTCGAAACCGTTTCCGGCTTCATCAATTCGGGCAGCAAGACCGCCCGGCTTGAACGCGAGGCCAGGATTGCGCGGGTGCGCCTGGCCGAAGCGGAAGCGGTGAAGGCAGAGAACCGCCGGCTCAAGGCGCTGCTCGGCCTGCAGGAAGAAGAGGTCAAGCCGGTCGCCTATGCGCGGCTGATCGGGTCAAGCTCGTCCAGCACGCGGCGTCTGGCGTTTCTCTCCGTCGGCAGGGCCGAAGGGGTCACGCCCGGCATGCCGGTGCGCTCGCCGCTCGGGCTGGTCGGGCGGGTGCTCGAAGTTGGCCAGCACAGCGCGCGCGTGCTGCTGCTGACCGATGGGGCAAGCATGATCCCGGTGCGCCGCATAAAGGACGATGTGGTCGCCTTTGTCGAAGGCCGCGCCGATGGCGGGCTGCGGGTGCGGCTGATCAATCTGGGCATCAATCCGCTGAAGAAGGGCGATGTTTTCGTCACCTCCGGCGCGGGCGGCATTTTCCGCCCCGGCATCGCGGTGGCGGTGGTCGATCACACTACCAAGGACGGCGCGATCGCCCTGCCGCTGAGCAATCCCGCCGCGACCATCGATGTCGCGGTCGAGCCGGTCTGGGTGCCGCAGGCCGATGCGGTGATCGACCGCCCTGCCCCGGCCGTCGCCCCCTCAAGTGCCCCCCCACAAGCGGCCCCCGCCTCAAGCGATGATGGGGCCGGCCAATGAGCGCCGAGCGCCGCCAGACCACCCGGATGACGGCCACCCATCGCGACCGTTTCGGCAAAACGATCAACCGCGATCATCTGGCGGTGCTGGTTCACGGCGTTCCGCTGGCAACGATCATGCTCGGTTCGCTCACCCCGCTGCTGCCGGTGATCGCCTCGGGCCCGCTGGTCCCGCCGCTGGGCTTCATGGTCCTGCTTGCCTGGCGGATCGTGCGCCCGGGGCTGCTGCCGCTGTGGATCGGCCTGCCGCTGGGCGCGTTTGACGATCTGTTCAGCGGCCAGCCCTTCGGCAGCGCGATCCTGCTGTGGTCGCTTGCCATGCTGGCGCTCGAAGCGGTCGAGCAGCGCTTTCCATGGCGGGGTTTCTGGCAGGACTGGGCCACCGCCTTCGCCCTGCTGACCGGCTATCTCGTGTTGGCGGCGCTGTTTGCCGGGGGCACCATCGATCTCGGCCGGATTGTCCTGATCCTGCCGCAGCTGTTGCTAAGCGCGCTGCTGTTTCCCATTGTAGCCCGTATGGTAGCTTTTTTCGATCGTGTGCGCTTGCTGCGGATCAAGGTGATCAGCTGATCGCCTTATGAAAAAGCCTCATTCCACCACCGCCAATCTTACCCATAGCTTCGAACGGCGCAGCTTCATGCTCGGCGCGATCCAGGGCGGGGTCGGGCTGCTGCTGGCAGCGCGGCTCGGCTATCTGGCGGTGGCCGAGAATGAAAAATACAAGATGGAGTCGGAAAGCAACCGGGTGAACCTCACCCTGATCCCGCCGCGGCGTGGCTGGATACTTGACCGCAAGGGTATTCCGCTCGCATCCAACCGCGCCGATTTCCGGGTCGATATCGTGCCCGAACGGATGGTCGATCCCCCGCGCGAGGTGGAGGTGCTCGGCCAGCTGCTCTCGCTCACCGCGGTGCAGGTGCAGGATCTCAAGGACAAGCTCTCCGATGCGCGCGGGTTTCAGCCGGTCGAGGTCGCCAGCGGGCTCGATTACGAGAAATTCGCCGCGGTGAGCGTGCGGCTGCTGGATTTGCCCGGCGTCGTGCCGCAGCGCGGCTTCTCGCGCTTCTATCCCACCGGCCCCTCGGTCGGGCATCTGATCGGCTATGTCGGCTCCGCTTCGGCCGAGGAATATGACAAGGAACATATCCCGCTGCTGGTCACGCCGGGGTTCAAGATGGGCAAGGCCGGGCTGGAAGAGGAATTTGACCAGACCCTGCGCGGCCAGCCCGGCGCGCGGCGCGTGGAGGTGACCGCCAGCGGCCAGATCGTGCGCGATCTCGATACGCGCGAGGATGTTCAGGGGCAGGCGATCAAGCTGACGATCGACGGATCGCTGCAGGATTTTGCCGCACGGCGGATCGGCCTGCAGTCCGCCGCAGTGGTGGTGATCGATTGCCTCACCGGCGGTATCCTGGCGCTGGTATCGATGCCCTGCTTCGATCCCAATTCCTTCGCCGACGGGATTGGCAGGGTCGAATGGAAAATGCTCAATGAGGATGATCATATCCCCTTGTTGAACAAGGCGGTGCGCGGGCTTTATCCGCCCGGTTCGACGATGAAGCCGATGGCCAGCCTGGCGCTGCAGATCAACGGCGTGTCACCGGATGAACAGGTCAATTGCCCGGGCGGCTATCAGCTTGGCAATCGCTTCTTCCGCTGCGATGCGCGGCACGGGCTGCTGGATATGCGCGGCGCGATCGAACACAGCTGCAACACCTATTTCTGGAGCATGGTCCACCGCGTGGGCTATGAGGCGATTGCCCCGGTCGCGCGCGAATTGGGCCTGGGCCAGGAGTTTGACCTGCCCGGAACCAATCAGCGCTATGGCACGGTGCCCGATCCGGCCTGGAAGCTGCGCCGCTATGGCCAGGAATGGACCGCGTCTGACGGGCTCAATGCCGCGATCGGCCAGGGCTATGTGCTGGCCTCTCCGCTGCAGCTCGCGGTGATGACCTCGCGCATCGCCAGCGGGCGCAATCTGGTGCCGTCGCTGATGTTCGGCCATCCCAAGCCGCTGGGCCATGCCCTGCCCTTCACGCCTGAGCAGCTGGCGGTGACCCATGACGGGATGTTCCGCGTGGTCAATGGATCGGGCACCGCGGCCCGCAGCCGGCTCCAGATCGGGGATATCCAGATGGCGGGCAAGACCGGCACCGCCCAGGTCCGCCGCCTGGTCAGCCGCGGCCATGTGGGTGACTGGAAATCGCGCGACCACGCATTGTTCATCTGTTACGCACCCACCGAAGCGCCGCGCTATGCGATGTCGGTGGTGGTCGAGCATGGCGACTTTCGGAGCCTCGGCGGCGGCCCCGATTGCCAAGGATGTGATGACCTGCCTGTTCGATCCGACCAAGGCCTGGGCCGATCTGCTCGAATTGGAAAAGACCTGGGGCGGCCCGCCGGCTTTGCGCATGGCGGAGAAATACAAGCTCTATGCCGCGCAATATGGCGTCACCGCACCGAAGGTGGGCAGCGATGCGGCAGTCGCGGCGGCCATGACCGAGCCCGAAACCAGCGAGCCACAGGCCGCGACCAACACCGTCATCACCGGGGCGGAGCGCGGCGAGGCGAGCGCGGCGGCAGCCCCCGCCCCAACCCCTGCGCCGGCCCCCGCGCCGGTTGCCAGCGAGGGAGCGCCGCAATAATGGCCCGCACATTCGTTCCCGAACCACTCGCGAGCCTGCCGTGGCGGGTGCTGGTGCCGCTGGCCCTGTTGACCTGTTTCGGCGCGACCGTGCTCTATTCCGCCGCCGGCGGCCATATGCAGCCCTATGCGGCCTCGCACCTGCTGCGTTTCGTGATGTTCCTCGCCATGGCGCTGGTGATGTCGCTACCTCCCGCGCGAGTTTATGCGCTGGGCCGCCTATCCCGCCTATGGCGCGGTGCTGCTGCTGCTGGTCGGGGTCGAGGCGATCGGGGCCATCGGCGGCGGCAGCCAGCGCTGGCTCGCATTGGGGCCGCTGGTGCTGCAGCCTTCCGAACTGATGAAGCCGGCCATCGTGCTGGTGCTGGCGAGCTTTTACCATTCGCTGCCCCTCGGGCGAGATCGGGGGCTGGCGCTCGATCGTGCCGGCGGCAGTGCTGATCGCCATGCCGATGGGCCTGGTGCTGCTCCAGCCCGATCTGGGCACCGCGCTGGCGATCGCCTTTGGCGGGGGGGTGGTGATGTTCCTCTCCGGCCTGCCGATGCGCTGGTTCATGGGCGGCGGGCGGCGCAGCGCTGGTCGCCGGGCCGCTGGCCTATTTCTTCGTGCTGCATGATTACCAGCGCCGCCGCGTGACGACCTTCCTCGACCCGGAGAGCGATCCGCTCGGCGCGGGCTATCACATCACCCAGTCGAAGATCGCGATCGGTTCGGGCGGGATCTTCGGCAAGGGCTTCGGCAATGGTTCGCAAAGCCATCTCAACTATCTGCCCGAACCGCATACCGATTTCGTCTTCGCGACGATGAGCGAGGAATGGGGCCTGATCGGCGGGCTGGTGCGTGCTGCTGGTGTTCGGCATCGTGCTGCGCTGGGGCCTCAGCGTGGCCCGCCGCGCGCCCGACCGCTTCTCCCAGCTGCTCGCGGGCGGCGATGACCGCGACGATCTTCTTCTATGTCGCGATCAATCTGATGATGGTCATCGGCCTCGCCCCGGTGGTGGGCATCCCCCTGCCCTTCATGAGCCACGGCGGATCATCGATGATGACCAACATGATCTGCATCGGCACGCTGATGATGGTGGATCGCTGGAGCCGGCAGGGCGGACAGCGCTCGCTGGGCTGACAGCGCGGGCCGGAAATCGAAGGATTCGCGCCCCCGCGCGCCGCCTGAACCCAATATCCGCAGGAACCCCCTTCACACTCTCGGAAGAGCCTCTATATGAGGCGCTCCCCGCGATTCGCGGGCCAGGCAAAACCAGACCATCAGGCTCTGGCGCCGGGATGGACGCATAGCTCAGTTGGTAGAGCAGCTGACTCTTAATCAGCGGGTCCTAGGTTCGAGCCCTAGTGCGTCCACCATAATTACCCAGCAAATATAGCAACTTGCCCCGTGCGGGAATCGCTCAAAAGGCCGCTCGCGATTTGCGCTCTAGCGTATTTCTAGCGCTAGCTGGACCCGACCTGCTGGTGGCCCGGCGCATTGCCAATTATCCTACCTTCCGTAAGATTGGTAATTAGCGGTCGGAGAAGCGGGGCATTGAGATGATGTGGTGGACGCGACTGTTCAGGCGAACGAAGCACAAGTCACTCGATGGAGCCATGTATCGGGTTACGTCCACCCTCTACAGTAGCGATGGCAAGCGCGCTGCCGAGATACGTGAATTTGACAACGGCGAAATTTATCTCCTCGAAAACGATTGGGTTGAGGATACCACGTTCAAAGAGCGGCACGGTGGTAACCTCGTCGGCCCTTTCGCCTCTCCGACAGATGCCGAACGCTTCATTGTAGCTACACCGTGGTTCAACGGAAATTAGCAGCAACCCCGCGCCCGAAGGCGCAGGGTGCTGGCAGCCTCAGGGCACAAGGACGTTGCGCAGTCTCAGGGGATTTGCGATCTGAATGAAATGCACCCGTTTCCTAACGCATCCAAACTCAAATTTCTCGTCGGCAAGGAACTTGAGCAAGTTTGCCTCGGATACTGGCAGTTTCAGTTCCGCTTTGATGCTGGAAACATCACCGTTGAAGGCGATCTGGAACACGTTGATGGCGACGGGACTGTTCACCGACACAACAGTGACGAGGACCGCATTGCCCCACTTCTCGTCCATCACTTACTTGGCCAATCCGTTCAGCAGATCACGGTGGAACCGTTTTGCCTCACGCTGCTTTTCGGTCGTGGCGATCAGCTTCGTATTTTCAGCGATGAAGGCCAATTTGAGTGCGGTCAGATTAATGACGACAAAGGACTGTTGATCGTCTTCTAGTCACAAGCCGGTCATGTTGTGCTGATTCTGCTGTTCCTGCCACGCTAGTGGCCACGCTGGCTCACCGTCAGCGAGCATACGCTACCGCCCATGCGCCGTCCGCTTCCCATGCCCGCAATGCAGCGACGATGACGATAATGTCCTCACCGTCCAGCGCCCCGCTTTCGATGCCGGGAAGTATCTGGCTCTCAACCCATGCGTCGAAGGAACCAAACCAGACGGTGAACGGCGATGGTCTCGGCTTCGCTCCGGTCTCCAACCGCTTCACGCGGCGCTGGAGATTGCGGAGGCTCATGTGGTCACTGCAATCCCAGACGCACACGCAGAATGCTTTAGCGTGACAGACGCACTGATGCGACGTTTGAGGTCTGCATAGGAAAGCAGCAGCCCGTCCAATCAACCTGCCTCATAACTCGACAGCTGCGAATCCAGCCCTGATACTTCCCATTTCAGGCGCAGGAACAGCGCGTCTTCGCCGTGCACCCTCAACATTGCCGGCGGCCGATGCGGTTGCCACTGCAGCGCATGGCGATTGGCCATGATCGGCTATTCGATCGCCGCAGTCGCTATCCCGGCACTGGCAATTGGATCGGTCCTGTTCATGGTTGCGCGGCGCAAGATTGCGGGCTCGATCCGCTGATCCCGAAAGATTGAGCGATCGAAAGCGGGCTCGCCCGGCTCCCCCGGGGCGGGGCCGCACATGGCCCGAGGATTACCCAAGTTTCATGTTTGCGCCGCATTGCTGTGCTATTACGAGTCTCAGCAAGAAAGCCCCGAAACTGTGAAACCTTCAGCCATTCCCGAGCACAACCCATCCATGCAGCCAGACCATGCCGTCGCCCTCGTACTGCAGGGCGGCGGCGCGCTGGGGGCGTATCAGGCGGGCGTTTTCCAGGCGCTGGAGGCGGCGGATTATGCACCGCAATGGCTCGCGGGGATTTCCATCGGCGGGATCAACGCCGCGCTGATTGCGGGCAATGCGCCGCAGGATCGCCTGCCCGCCCTGCGCGAGTTCTGGGACCGGGTCTCCGCGACAGTGCCGTTCGATCCCTGGACCGCCGAAGGGTTCGGCAGGCGGCTGTTCAACGAATTTTCGGCGGATTTCACCGCGGCGCATGGCGTGCCCGGCTTCTTCCGGCCGCGGATGACCCCGCCGGCCTGGCTGGCCTTCTCGGGCACCTCGGATGCCTTGAGCTTTTACGATACCGAGCCTTTGCGCGAAACGCTGCTGGAGCTGGTCGATTTTGACCGGATCAATCAGGGCAAGATCCGGTTGAGCCTGGGCGCGGTGCATGTCCAAACCGGCAATTTCACCTATTTCGACAATCACGATATCGCGATCGGGCCGGAACATATCATGGCGAGCAGCGCCCTGCCCCCCGGCTTTCCGCCAGTGTGGATCGATGGCGAGGCCTATTGGGATGGCGGGCTGGTGTCCAATACCCCGCTGCAATATGTCCTTGATCAGCATCACCACCAAAAGCCGCTGACGATCTTCCAGATCGATCTGTTCAGCGCGCATGGATCGATGCCCAAAACGATCAATGATGTCATGCAGCGCGAAAAGGATATCCGCTATTCAAGCCGCACCAGGCTGAACACCGATATCGGCAAGCAGTTTGCTCAATTGCACGAAACCGCCGCGCGGCTGCGTGACAAATTGCCGCCCGAATTTGCCGATGATCCAGATCTGCAGAAGCTGGTCCAGGCCGGGTCATGCGGTCCGATCACGATCATGCATTTGATCAACCGCCAGGAAGATTACGAAAGCCAGTCGAAGGATTATGAATTTTCGCGGATCACCGTGAATGGCCATTGGCAGGCCGGCTATGCCGACACGCTGCATTCGCTGAGCAACCCCAAATGGACCCGGCGCGGCCCCCCGGTGAACCGCATCGCGGTGTATGATCTTGGCCCTGCCGCTCCTGCCGACCGGCCCGAACCCCCGCCCGTGAGACCCTGGGCCAAGGCCCCGCAAACCGAATTGAGCCAAGGAGACCAATTATGACGATGACAGGCAAGGTGGCGATCGTGACCGGTTCCGCCAGCGGAATTGGCGAGGCGATTGCCCGCCGTTACGCTGAGGAAGGGGCCAAGGTGGTGATCGCCGACCTGCGGCTCGATGCCGCGCAGACGGTGGCCGACAGCATCGCTGCAGAGCATCCGGGCTGCGCCATGGCGGTGGCGATGGACGTCACCAGCGAGGATGCCGTAAATGCCGGCGTAGCGGAAGTTGTCGCCAAGTGGGGCACAATCGATGTGCTGGTGTCCAATGCCGGGATCCAGATCGTCCACCCGATCGAGGAGTTTCCCTTCGCAGAATGGAAGAAGATGCTCGCGATCCATCTTGATGGGGCGTTTTTGACCAGCAAGGCCTGCATTCCGCATATGTATCGCCAGGGCAGTGGCTCGTTGATCTTCATGGGCTCGGTCCACAGCAAGGAGGCCTCTCCGCTCAAATCGGCCTATGTCACCGCCAAGCACGGGCTGCTGGGGCTGGCGCGGGTGATTGCCAAGGAAGGCGCCGCGCATGGGGTGCGGGCCAATGTCATCTGCCCCGGCTTCGTGCGCACGCCGCTGGTCGACAAACAGATCCCCGAGCAGGCGCGCGATCTGGGCATTTCCGAAGAGGAGGTGGTCAAAAAGGTGATGCTGGGCGAAACCGTCGACGGCGAATTCACCACGGTCGAGGATATTGCCGAGCTTGCCCTGTTGTTCGCCTCATTCAAGACCAATGCGCTGACCGGCCAGTCGCTGGTTGCCAGCCATGGCTGGTACATGAATTGACCGCTAGTGAGCGCTGCGGCGGCCAGTTCCGGCGATGGGACCGGAACCGCCGCAGCAGCTCGGCGCGGGAAAGACAGAGTGGATTTCATCACCTCATTCGCGGTTCTTCTGGTCACCGTTTCGCTGTGCACGGCGATCCATTATGAGGTGATCCGCCTGTTCGATGCGCGGTTCCGAAAGCGTGAAGGCATGCTGCGCAAGCACGTGCCCCTGGTGGTCGGGGCGGTCATTCTCGCTCATCTGGCGGAGATCATACTGTTTGCGCTGGCCTTCTGGGTCAGCGCCCATGTGCTGAATCTCGGTTCCTTCTCAGGCGGCAAGCCTTCCCAGCCCAACGAATATTTCGCCCTCGCGGCGGAGAGCTATACCTCGTTCGGCTATGGTGACATCATTCCCAGCGGATGGCTGCGCTTTATCGTCAGCGTTACCCCGCTCACCGGCCTGCTGCTGCTCGCCTGGTCGGGCGCGTTTCTTTATGGGGTAATTCACCGCCAGCAAGTCGACGGAGGGCGCAGCAGCGAGGATTCCTGATCCGAGTGCCGCCGGCCGGATCAGCTGGCGGAGGTGTCGGCTCGTTCGCGCCGGATCGCATCGCGCGTATCGCTGAGTGCGCGCAGGCGATTGGCCATGGCGCGCCACGCGGCTTCGGATCTCAGGGCGCTGTCGCGCACATTTCCAAGCACTGCCGCCTCTGCGGCGGAAGCGGCCTCGCGGGCGCGGGTGTCACAGAATTCAAAAGTAAGGCTCAACGGATATCCTTGTTGATCGCAACGGAGCCCGGGGCAGAGATTGATCTGCGCCCCGGACGCCGTGCGGAGTTTTCAGGCTGCGGTGAGGTTGGTCGCGACGGGTTTGCCATTGCGGCCGGTTTCGACCTCGTAAGAAACGCGCTGATCCTTTTCGAGGGTCTGCATTCCGGCGGCCTGGACGGCGGAGATGTGCACAAAGCTGTCCTTCCCGCCATCATCGGGGGCAATGAAGCCGAAGCCCTTTTCAGTGTTGAAGAATTTCACGGTGCCGATCGGCATGGGGTGTTTCCTTTCAAGAAACAGAATTGCCGGTCCGCAAGCGGGCGACCCGGGTCTTGCGTCAAGTCGTCAATTGAAAGGAAGTCGTCGTCGGGAGATAGCCCTTTCAGGGCATACTCAATTCGAAGAAGTCCGTTGCAAATCCAACGTCAGCGCCAATAGTCTATCATGCACGGGTGCTTTTCCCTAACGCATTCGCCGAACTGGCCCGCCTGCCCTGCCCTGCCGGATATCGGCTGCCCATTGCAATTTTGCTGGGCGCCCCCATATATGACCGGCTGACGTCGCCTGCGACGGAATTTGACCGCCGACGACCGGCTTCGCCTTCCCTTTCATGCTTCCTGGCTCCTGCCGTGGGGAAACCCTGCGTTGCGGGCTGTTCGAATGACAGGAAAGGGCCAAACTTGGCGAAAGAAGAACTGCTTACCCTTGAAGGGCTGATCGACGAGATCCTGCCTGACGGGCGCTTCGGCGTCATGCTCGACAATGAGCACCGGATTATTGCCTATACGGCCGGGAAGATGCGCAAATTCCGCATTCGCTCGGTGGTTGGCGACCGGGTGCATGTCGAGATGACTCCCTACGACCTGAGCAAGGGACGGATCGTCTTTCGCGAAAAGACACCAGGTCAAGGCCCTGTTGCCCGCAGAAGCGGCTTCAGGCGCTAGACAATTGACAATCGTGGCCGGCAATCGGCCATGCACAAGGAAATTATGAACTTACTGACTATCGGCGCACCAATGCGCCGCAAACCTGCGCTGCCGTTTGGCGGCAGGCAGGCCTCGAAGACCGCTCCTTGCGAGCGTTCGTCTCCAACCCTCTCGGCCCATGAACTGCAGCGCCTCGTCGCCGCCATGGTCGACTGACAATCGGGATAGCCCCTGCAAGCTGCATGGGTTTTTCCTTCCTCCGGCGAGCCCCGGTTTCTTCGTCCGGCGCACTTCGCGCAGTTTGCTATTTCGCGCTTTGCAGCCCATAGGCTGTCCATCGCGAGCAGACTGCAAGTAGGCGCTCGTGGCTGAGAGACCGTGTGCTCCCGCTTACCAACAGGAGCTACTGCATGGATCTCAACCGGAAATATGCGGAGCATCAAAGGGCGGTCATGCAGGCCTCCCGCGCGCCCAAAAGCGAAGACCGCGCCGAACATCTCCAACTTGCCTCGACCATCGCCAAGCAGATCGCCTTCCATCAGCGCAAGCTGGGTGCGGCAGCCTCCTGCGCCTGGAGCTCTTCCAGGATCGGCTCAGCGCATCGCACCAGTACCCCGGCAGCGGAGACGATGGCTTGAGCAGCGCCGCACAGCCCGATGCTCCCAAGCGCGGCCGGCTTCATTTTCGCAGTTCCTGGGCCGACAAGCCCAAGCTCACCAAGGAAGCGGCCAAGCGCCAGGGATCGATCACCCAGATGGCTTTTCTGCTGCTGGGCGGCCGCGAAGCGGCAATCGCCTTCCTCAATACCGACAATGGCGCCCTGGATGGCCGTCCGCTCGATGTGGCAATCGCCAGCGACGAGGGCTTTGCCAATGTCGAAATCGCGATCAGAGCCCTGGCGGGAGCATAGACCCGGCAATCGCCCGGCGCTGGATTGCTCCCGCGCTATAGCTGGGTTGTTACTGGCCCGCGTTGCCGCTTTCACCGGTATCGTCGACGCTTTCGCCGGTATGCTGATATTCGACCGAAATGGTCGGATCGCAGTCATAGGGATAGACGTGCCCGTTCGGGTCCTTCTTCCACTGGATCAGCCGCGCACCATTATTGTCGAGCATTTTCGGATCTTCGAACCACTGCAGCGCGTCCAGCGATTTGCCATCGGCTGAGAGCTTGTAGCGCTCGACGAGATGGACCTGATCGCTGTGTTCCAACCCGTTGTTGGTCAAGGTCGCCTCGACCAAATGGGTGGTGTCGACCACCAGTTCATCGCCTTCCCAATGGCCGATTGAATCGCCCACCTTGGAATGCGGCGCGTCCTCGGGCAGATGCCCGCGCCCATCCATGAAGATCAGCCGCACCTGGTCGAAATATTCATAGCGGAACACGATCAGTTCGGGCGTCTGATAGATCTCGAAGGGAAACGGCCCCTGCTCGGTATAGATCACCGAAGGCGCGGCGCAGACCCGGCTGAGCGTCATCTCGTCGGTCGGCTTCCACTTCTGCGCAATCGCCAGCGCGTTCGGCTTGGGCTTGAGCCCGCCATATTCGCCTTGCGGATATTCGGCGACGCCAGTGTCTTCGAGTACCACCGTATTGGGCGGCAAATTCTTCAGCAGCACATTCGTGCCCGATGTGTCCTGCTTGTATTCCAGGTTCCAGAAACCGCTCAGATCGGGATGTTCGGCCGCAGCCGGTACAGCCATGACCAGTGCAAGCGCCGGCAGCGCCGCCATATATATCCGCATATATCAGGCCCCTGTATCGGATTGGGCGAATGGCGATTTGCCGATCGGCTTGCCATTGGCGTCAAATGCCTGCTTGAGGCGGAGATAGGGCTTGCCATCGCGCGAGACCCAGCCTTCCACCGTGATCACATCGCCCGGCTTGATGACATCGCGCGACCAACCGCGCCGCACCATCAGCACCGGTGCATTGGTTTCTGCGCGCCAATGGGTGACCTTGCCATCAGCCCCCTTCACATCGAACGCGATCGTCCCGTGCGGATTGGTGAAGCGGAAAGCGGTTACGGTGCCCTTGATCGAGATCACCTTGTTGGGATCGAAAAAGGCGGCGAAGGAGTGATGCGCCTGCGCAACCCCGTGCACCGTAAGGGCCGCCAGGGCAGCCAGCATAATCCGTGTCTTTTTCATCGCGAGCACTCTCTCCCAATCGCGCTTTTATGGCATCCAGATGCGGTGCCGCGCCGAATTCAATATAGCGTCCGCCCTATTATGCAGGCGACTTCCCATTTGCGCGATAGCCTACAATATAAAGTTCTGCGACATGCAAGCTGTACCTAGCATAAATAGATTTGTCGGCTACCAGGCAGTTGGCCCGACAGTTGGCCCGGCAGTTGGAACGTCACGGGGCATTCGAGCCCATTGCTCTGGCCTGCCCGTCAGGCGGCCATGCATGAGAATGTGATCTATGCATCTTGATATCACATTATAATGTGTTATCTGCCTTGAAATGAACAATCCAACCATCGATCGCGTTCGCGAAATCGTCACGGGCGGGCGTATGTCACGCGCTGCCCTCGCCCGCGCCGCCGGGCTCCATGCCAACACCTTGCGCGATTGCACCGATCCCGCCTGGAACCCCACCGCCGACACGCTGGGCAAGCTCGAACATTTCCTCTCCGCCAATGACGACGCCCCGGTGCTGGTTCCGATCGAGCAGATTATCGACGAGGCACGCAATGGCCGGATGTTCATTCTGGTCGATGATGAGGACCGCGAAAATGAAGGTGACCTGATCATCCCGGCCCAGATGGCCACACCCGATGCGATCAATTTCATGGCGACCCATGGCCGCGGGCTGATCTGCCTCGCGCTGACCAGCAGGCGAGTGGACGAGCTTGGCCTTTCGCTGATGACCCGCAACAACCGCACCCGCCACGAAACCGCCTTCACCACCTCGATCGAGGCGCGGGTCGGAGTCACGACCGGGATCAGCGCGGGAGATCGGGCGCGCACCGTCTCGGTCGCGATCGACAGCGCCAAGGGGCCGGAAGATATCGTCACCCCGGGCCATGTGTTCCCGCTGGTGGCAAACAATGGCGGCGTTCTGGTGCGCGCCGGCCATACCGAGGCATCGGTCGATATTTCGCGGCTGGCCGGGCTCAATCCCTCGGGCGTGATCTGCGAGATCATGAATGACGATGGCTCGATGGCGCGGATGGATGATCTGATCCGCTTCGCCCGGCTGCACAATCTCAAAATCGGCACGATCCGCGATCTGATCGCCTATCGCCGCAAATATGATCATCTGGTCGAAAAGCGGGCGGAAAGCCGCTTCACCAGCCGCTGGGGCGGCGAATGGACCGCGCTCAGCTTTTACAACAAGGCGACCATGGGTGAAACCATGGTGCTGATGAAAGGCCAGATCGATCCTTCCAAGCCCACCCTTGTGCGGATGCATTCGCTGTCGATCTTCGACGATGTCTTTGCCCGCGATACCGAACGCCTGGGATTGCTGTCAGGCGCGATGCAGGTGATCGGCGAAGAAGGTGCAGGCGTGGTGGTGCTGATCAACCGCCCGCTGCCCGATTATGTCAGCCGCGCGATCCACGGCCTCAATCCGGCCCCGACGCCCACAGTGGGGCCGGGATCAGATGTGACCCAGGAACAGCGCGACTATGGCGTCGGCGCGCAAATTCTTGCAGAATTGGGGGTGCATGACATGATCCTGCTCACCAATTCGCAGCATGCCCTGGTCGGGCTGCAAGGCTATGATCTTTCGATTGTCGGCGAACGACCGATTCCCAATGCAGGAGCTGAATAATGGCCGATATGCTGATCGTCGAAGCGCGCTTCTATGACGATTTCAACGATATGCTGATCGCCGGCGCCCGCAAGGTGCTGGAAGACGCGGGCCATTCGGTGGAGGTACTGACGGTTCCTGGTGCGTTGGAAATCCCCGGAGCGATCGCCATGGCCGCAGAGGCCCGCCAATATGACGGCTTCGTCGCGATCGGCGTGGTGATCCGCGGCGAAACCTATCATTTCGAAATCGTCGCCGGCGAAAGTGCGCGCGGAATCATGGCGCTGACCATGGATGGGGTTGCGATCGGCAATGGCATCCTTACCGTAGAGAATGCGCAGCAGGCCCTGGTCCGCGCCGACCCTGCCCAGAAGAACAAGGGCGGCGAGGCGGCCAGTGCAGCCTTGGCGCTGATGACGATAGGGGAGAGATTCGCATGAGTTCGCATCCATCGATCGGCGGTATCCGCCTGTGCCTGGGCGGCAATGCCTTTGGCTGGACCGCAGACCAGGACGCGAGCTTTGCCGTGCTCGACAAATTCTATGAGGCCGGCGGAAGAATGGTCGACACGGCGCAGGGCTATTCGGTCTGGGTGCCCGGCCATGTCGGCGGCGAAAGCGAGACCATGATCGGCAAATGGCTCGCCGCGCGCGGCGTTCGCGGTGAGATGTTGATCGCAACCAAGATCGGGATGGACGGCGCGCCGGGCGGCCTCACGCCCGACAGGCTGGCCAGCGAACTGGAAAAATCGCTTGAGCGGCTGCAGACCGATTATGTCGATCTCTATTATGCTCACCGCGATGATACCTTGACCCCGCTGGATGAGATTGCCGGAGGGTTCGATCAATTGGTCAAGGCGGGCAAGGTGCGCGAAATCGGCGCGTCCAACTTCACCGCAGAACGGCTTGAGGAAGCCTGCGAGGCGGCGGAGGCATTCGGATATGTGCCCTACACCATGCTCCAGAACGAATATAATCTGGTCAACCGCGGCGACTTTGATACGCCGCTGCAGCAGTTGTGCGCGCAGCGCGGCATCGCGCTTCTGCCCTATTTCGGGCTCGCATCGGGTTTTCTCACGGGCAAATACCGCAGCACCGCCGATTTTGCGCAGTCAGCGCGCGGCGCCGGGATGGAACGCTTCTTCGAAAAAGGCCTGCCGGTGCTGGGCGTGATGGATGTCATCGCTGCCGAAACCGGGGCCAGCCATGCCGCCATCGCGCTCGCCTGGCTCAACGCCCAGCCCGGGATTGCCGCGCCAATCGCCGGCGCGCGGATTCCGCAGCAGCTCGATGCCTTTATCGAGTCGCTCAGCCTGGAACTCACCGACGAGCAATTGAAGCGGCTGACAGACGCCGGTTGACGGGCCGGCCAGGCGCGCGAATGCGCAGCCCGCCGATTTATGCAGCCTGGGTGAGCTTCACCCGTTGCGGGACAGCGCGCCGAAGCAACCCGCGCCGGCGTAGACTGCGCTGTCGCCCAATTCTTCCTCGATCCGGATCAGCTGGTTGTATTTTGCCAGCCGGTCGGATCGGGCAAGGCTGCCGGTCTTGATCTGCCCGCAATTGGTCGCAACCGCGAGATCGGCAATGGTCGCATCCTCGGTTTCGCCCGAGCGATGGCTCATCACAGCGGTATAGCCGGCGCGATTGGCGATCGACACCGCCTCGAGCGTTTCGGACAGGGTGCCGATCTGGTTGACCTTCACCAGCAGCGAATTGGCCAGCCCCTTGGCAATGCCCATTTCGAGCCGCTCGGGATTGGTCACGAACAGATCATCACCGACCAGCTGGATAGTCCCGCCGATCGTGTCGGTCAGCGCCTTCCAGCCGTCGAAATCATCTTCCGCACATACCATCCTCGATCGAACGGATCGGATAGTCGCGGCACAGATCGGCGAGATAATCGGCCATCTGCGCCGGGCTGAGCGACAGCCCTTCCCCGCTGATTTCATATTTGCCGGCCCGGAAGAATTCGGTCGCGGCGCAATCCAGCGCCAGGGCGACTTCGCTGCCGGGCTTGAAGCCGGCCTGCTCGATCGAGGCCATGATGAAATCAAGCGCGGCCCGCGTGCTGGCAAGATTAGGCGCAAAGCCGCCTTCATCGCCCACTGCTGTCGCCAGGCCCTTGTCTGCCAGCCCCTTCTTGAGGGTGTGGAAGATCTCCGAACCCCAGCGCACCGCCTCTGCAAGGCTGCCTGCGCCAACCGGCATGATCATGAATTCCTGAATGTCGATCGGATTGTCGGCATGCTCGCCGCCATTGATGATATTCATCATCGGCACCGGCAGCACATGGGCCGAAACCCCTCCGATATAGGAATAGAGCGGCAGGCCGCGCGCATTGGCCGCCGCCTTGGCAACAGCCATGCTGGTGCCGAGGATCGCATTCGCCCCCAGGCGCGCCTTGTTCGCGGTGCCGTCCAGCGCGATCAGCGAAAGATCGATCTCGCGCTGGTCTTCGGCGTCGATCCCGATCAGCAGCTCGGTGATCTCGGTGTTGACCGCCTCGACCGCCTTGAGCACGCCCTTGCCGAGATAGCGGGCCTTGTCGCCATCGCGCAGTTCGACCGCCTCATGCGCACCGGTCGATGCCCCAGAAGGCACCGCAGCCCGCCCGAAACTGCCATCATCTAGCAATATATCGACTTCAACCGTGGGATTGCCCCTGCTGTCGAGGATTTCGCGGCCATGGATGTCGATGATTGCGGTCATGGTGAATTAAGGCTCCGGATGGTATTATGCCACAGTTACGGGAAATGTGGGCGTCCTAGTCAGTGGAACATTGGCAAGCAAGCCGCGTTTCCTATCTTAGAGAAGGGGGGCGAACAGGCCTGCCCTTGAACATTGCCCTAATCCACAGGGTGGAAGGACGAAACATTATGGCTCAGACACCGGCAAAAACCGCGACCAAGACCGTCAAAACCGCCAAGCCGGCGGCGAAAGCCAAGGCAAGCGCTGCGGTCGACAACAAGGCCCAGGCAAAGGCCAAGTTCTCCAAGGCGCTGGACGAAGCAAAGGCCGGCGCGGCCGCGCTGACCGCAGAGGCGAAGGGCCGCGCGGATGTCTATCGTGAAAAGGCGCTCGCCAAATCGGGCAATTGGGTGGACGAAGCCAAGGTCTATGGCGATCAGGCCAAGCAGAAGGCTGAAGAACTGGCCGTCGAAGGCAAGACCCGCGCGAGCGACGCGCTGGCGGGCCTGGGCAAGCTGGTGGCGGACAATGCCGAAACCATCGATGATCGCTTCGGCGAGAAATATGGCGATTATGCCCGCACAGCCTCGCGCAAGATTCAGGAAACCGCCGCCAAGATCGAAGCCAAGAATCTCGACGAAGTGGGCGATGATGCGCGCGAATTCGTGCGCAAGAGCCCGGGCGTCGCGGTTGGGCTGGCAGCGGCTGCGGGTTTCCTCATTGCGCGCCTGTTTTCGAGGTCGAAGTAATTCCCGTTGACAGCTGGCGCCATGGACGGTTCACCCGGCCCCATGATTGCACCTATGCCTGACGAGTCCGGAACGCCGCCCTCGCCTGATGACAATGCCACCGAAGACGGCCCTTCGGAAGGCTCGCTGCTGGGCGAAATCGGTGCCTTGATCGACGATGGCAAGACCTATGCCGAAGCCGAGCTGGCGTTCCAGAAGACCCGCGCCGCTTATGTCGGGCAGCATGCCAAGGGGATCGCGATTTCGGGCGGAATTGCGATCCTGCTGGTGATCCTGGCGATCGTGGCGCTGGTGTTCGGCGCGATCCTGGCGCTGACGCCCTATATCGGTGCAATCGGGGCGACGGTGGCCGTGTTCGGCTCGCTGTTGCTGGCAGCAGCGCTGCTGGTGCAACGCGCCAAGGCCAAGGCACGGGCGATGATGCGCGCGTTTATCGGGGATGAGGAATGAGCGAACTTGGCCGCAAGCTCGCGGAAGATCGCGCGCTGAGAGATGCGGCCCGGACCCTGTTTCGCAGCGAGCTGGCCCATGTGCGAACCGCAGTTACGCCCGATGCCTTGGGTGAGCGGATTGCAAACCGGCTGGGCGCCAAGGTCGAAGCGGCAAGCGATGCTGCGGTTGATCTGGCCGAAAACCATGGCGGGCAGCTTGCGGCCGGGTTCGCAGCGGCGCTGTCGGCCGCTGGTCTGTGGCTTGCGCGCAAGTCAGTCCTGGCCGGATTTGCCGGATTAATGGCCGGTCGGAACAAACACGCGGGGGAAGACGGGGACCAACCCATTTCCGAGGAAAATGATGATGAGTGATGCCAAACAAGCCAAATTGCGCGCCAAGATCGAGGCCGGACAGAAACGCCAGTCAAAGCGCGCCGCTTTGTCCGAAAATGCCGCCGCCGCCGGTGATCGCCTGACGCTGGTCGCGCGCGACCATCCGCTGATGCTGATCGCGGGCGGTCTGGCGATCGGAGTTGCGCTGAGCACGCTGTTCCCCAAATCGCCGACCCGCAAGCTGAGCCGCAACGCCATTGGCCTGATCGCGACGATTGCCGAACTGGGCCTGACCTATGGCAAGCAGGCGCTCGATTCCGTGGGCGATGCGGCAGAGGGTGCCAGCCAGCCCGCGCGGGACAAGTTCGAGCAATTCGGCCAGGCGGTGTCCGGTGGGGCGAGCAAGCTCAAACAGCGGGTAGCCTCGGGCCGCAAGGACTGAGCGAAAGCATTCCGCGCCTGCGCAGACTTGCCACATTGCCCGAAATCTCTATGGGCTGAGGACTTACCTCACTCCATTAAAACAGGGCGATCGATGGCCAATCAGCTGCTGCACCTCGTGATGGGCGGGCGGGTTAACAACCCGATGACCGTCGAATTTCAAGATCTCAAGGACATTCACGTGGTCGGGTTCTATCCGTCCTATGCCGATGCGGAAGAAGCCTGGCGCAGCTGGGCGCAGCGCACGGTTGACGATGCGGAGATGAAATATGTCATCGTCCACCTGCACAAGCTGCTCGAACCGGAACTGCCGGGAAGATAACGCCCCCCGGCAGGCGGCTCAGATGAATTCGATCTTGTCGATCAGATAGATCCGGTCGCCCGAAGGCACCGTAACTTCGACCTCTTCGCCGATGCTGCGCCCGATCAACGCGCGGCCGAGCGGTGAATTATAGGAAATGCGCCCGCGCCGGGCATCGGCTTCGGGCTGGCCCACGATCTGATAGCGGTGCGGTTTGTCGTCCTCGTCCAGCAGGGTCACGGTTGCGCCAAACACCACCCGATCGCCCGAAAGCAGGGTGGGATCGATAATCTGCGCCCGGCTGACCTTGTCTTCAAGATCGGCAATCGAGGCTTCAACCTGGCCCTGACGTTCCTTCGCAGCGTGATATTCTGCGTTTTCCGACAGATCGCCATGGGCGCGCGCCTCCTCGATCGAATCGACGATCAGGGGGCGTTCCTTGCGCAATATATTCAGCTCGGCAGTCAGCATTTCATAGCCTTCTGCCAGCATCGGTACTTTTTCCATTCAACAACCCCGTTGTTGTGTGCTTCGCGTCCCTGACAATCGGGAAAGCCCCGCCACCCGTTTCCGACGAAATTCTCGAAAACGGTCCAAGACGGCGTTCGATTGTCTGGGAGGACGCGCGCTTATTTGCTATAATAGTCCTGAAGTGAGCGCACTTCAAGCTGGCTCGACTTTAGAGCTCCGATCGCCCGCGCAGCGGCATCGGATGCCGCGGCGGTTGTGTAATAGGGCAGTTTCATTTCGAGCGCTGAAGCGCGGATCGAAGTGGAATCCTTCAGGCTCTGCCAGCCCTCGGTGGTGTTGAAGATCAGCGCCACTTCGCCGTCGACGATCTTGTCGACCACATGTGGGCGCCCTTCAGCCACCTTGTTGACCCGTTCGACCGGGATTGCGTTCTTGGCCAGATAATCGGCCGTGCCGCCGGTCGCGATGATGCGGAAACCGAGGTCCACCATCAGCTTCACCGCCGGCAGGATCGTCGGCTTGTCGCTGTTCTTGACCGACACGAACACCACGCCTTCGCGCGGCAGGGCCATGCCTGCGCCGATCTGCGCCTTGGCAAAGGCCATCGGGAAGCTGGCATCGATGCCCATCACCTCGCCGGTCGATTTCATCTCGGGGCCAAGCACCGGATCGGTGCCGGGGAAGCGATTGAACGGGAACACCGCTTCCTTGACCGACATATGCTCGGTCGTGCGGTTGATCGGGGGCATCGTCGCCAGCTTGGTGCCGGCCATTACCCGCGCGGCCATCTTGGCCACCGGCTGACCGATCGCCTTGGCGACGAAAGGCACGGTGCGGCTGGCGCGCGGATTGACCTCGATCAGATAGACCTCATGCCCATTGGGGCTGTCTTTCACCGCAAACTGGATATTCATCAGCCCGCAGACGCTCAGCGCCTTGGCCAGCGCCACGGCCTGGCGCTCCATTTCAGCAATGGTCGTATCCGGCAGATTATAGGGCGGCAGCGAGCAGGCGGAATCGCCCGAATGCACCCCGGCTTCCTCGATATGCTGCATCACCCCGGCGACCACCACGTCGGTTCCGTCGCACAATGCATCGACATCGCATTCGATCGCATCGCGCAGATATTGGTCGATCAGCACCGGGCTGTCGCCCGAAACATTGACTGCGGTATTGATGTAATCATCCAGCTGCGCTTCGCTGTCGACGATCTCCATCGCCCGTCCGCCCAGCACATAGCTGGGCCGGATCAGCACCGGATAGCCGATGCGATTGGCGACTGCGACAGCCTCATCGCGGCTGCGCGCAATGCCGTTGAGCGGCTGCTTGAGCCCGAGCTTGGTGATCAGTTTGGCAAAGCGTTCCCGGTCTTCGGCGAGATCGATCGCATCGGGCGAAGTGCCCAGGATCGGGATGCCTGCATCCTCCAGCGCCTGCGCCAGCTTGAGCGGGGTCTGCCCGCCGAACTGCACGATCACGCCCAGCAACTTGCCGTTCTGCTGTTCGACCCGCAGGATCTCCAGCACGTCCTCTGCGGTCAGCGGCTCGAAATAGAGCCGGTCGGAGGTGTCATAATCGGTCGAAACGGTTTCCGGGTTGCAATTGACCATGATCGTTTCGAAGCCGTCTTCAGCCAGCGCGAAACAGGCGTGGCAGCAGCAATAATCGAATTCGATGCCCTGCCCGATCCGGTTGGGTCCGCCGCCCAGGATCACGATCTTGGTGCGATCGGTTGGCCGGGATTCGTCTTCCGGCGCGCCGAAGCTCGGCGCTTCATAGGTCGAATACATATAGGGCGTGACCGCCTCGAACTCGGCCGCGCAGCTGTCGATCCGCTTGAACACCGGATAGACGCCAAGCTTGTGCCGCAATTCGCGCACTTCCTCTTCGCTGGTCGCACCGGCCATGGCGCGCAGCGTATCGTGCAGCAGGCCGGAGCGGCGCGCCTGGGTCTCGCCCAGCCCGCCCGCGACATGCACCGAACGCACCGCCAGAGTGGCGAGCCGCTTGTCCGAAAAGCCCATCGCTTTCAGCCGCCTGAGCCCTGCGGCATCGGTCGGCAGGCCATCCTGGCCGATCACGCGCTCCTCAGCGATGATCTGCTCGATCTGGCGCAGGAACCACGGATCATAATGGGTGATCGCGTTGATTTCCTCGACGCTGAACCCTTCGCGGAAGGCCTGGCCGATCTGCAGGATCCGGTCGGGCGTCTGCTTCGACAGCGCAGCGGTAATCTCGTCGCGCCCGGCGCCCTCAAGCTCGATCACCCGGTTGAACCCGTCGAGCCCGGTTTCGAGCCCGCGCAGCGCCTTCTGCATGCTTTCCTTGAAGCAACGCCCGATCGCCATCACTTCGCCGACCGATTTCATCGCGGTCGACAGCGAATGCTCGGCACCCTTGAACTTCTCGAACGCAAAGCGCGGAATCTTGGTGACGACATAATCGATCGTCGGCTCGAAGCTGGCGGGCGTCGCGCCGGTGATCTCATTGGTCAGCTCATCAAGCGTATAGCCCACCGCCAGCTTGGCCGCGACGCGGGCGATCGGGAAGCCGGTGGCCTTGGAAGCCAGCGCGGATGAGCGCGACACGCGCGGATTCATCTCGATCACGATCAGCCGGCCATCCTTGGGATTGACCGCAAACTGGACGTTGGAACCGCCGGTTTCCACCCCGATCTCGCGCAGCACCGCAATGCTGGCGTTGCGCATGATCTGATATTCCTTGTCGGTCAGCGTCAGCGCGGGGGCGACAGTGATGCTGTCCCCGGTATGCACGCCCATCGGATCGACATTCTCGATCGAGCAGATGATGATGCAATTGTCGTTCTTGTCGCGCACCACCTCCATCTCATATTCTTTCCACCCGAGCAGCAATTCCTCGATCAGCACTTCGGTGGTGGGCGAGGCATCGAGCCCGGTGCGCACGATCCGCTCAAACTCGGCCTTGTTATAGGCGATCCCGCCGCCGGTGCCGCCCATGGTGAAGCTGGGGCGGATGATCGAGGGCAGGCCGGTGGTCTCCAGCACGGCAAAGGCCTCGTCCACGCTGTGCGCCACGCCGCTGCGCGCGCTCTCCAGCCCGATCTTGTCCATCGCTTCGCGGAAGCGCTGGCGATCCTCTGCCTTGTCGATCGCATCGGCATCGGCGCCGATCATCTGCACGCCATATTTCAGCAGCGTGCCGTCCTCGAACAAAGCCAGCGCGCAATTGAGCGCGGTTTGCCCGCCCATCGTGGGCAGCAGCGCGTCGGGGCGCTCCTTGGCGATGATCTTGGCGACGATTTCGGGCGTGATCGGCTCGATATAGGTCGCATCGGCCATCTCCGGATCGGTCATGATCGTGGCCGGGTTCGAATTGACGAGGACCACACGGTAGCCCTCCTCCTTCAGCGCCTTGATCGCCTGGGTGCCCGAATAGTCAAACTCGCAGGCCTGGCCGATGATGATCGGACCGGCGCCAATGACGAGGATCGAGGAGATGTCAGTGCGTTTGGGCATTAGGCCTGTCAGTCTCTTTCTCAACGATGATCCAAGTCGCACAGCCGCGCGCCATCGATCGGAAAAACGACTTTGAGCGCGTTTGATCAGCATCCTGGTTTTCGTCGATCTAGCAAAAGATCCTGTTGCCTTCGCGAAGAACAGGCGCTGCTGTGGATCGTCGGGGTCGTCAGGTTTCTCGTGCGAAACTCCAGCCGTCTGTCTCCATTTGGGCGATCGCCGTATCGACATGGCTGGGCGGAACGTCGATCCGAATTTGAACTAGACAGTCAGCACTGGAAATCCGCTGATCTTCATCGGCGTTGGTCCAAGTAGACGCCCTCAGGGTCGAGAACACGAGCTAGGGTCTGCTTCAAAGCTCACCCCAACATCCCCACAAACTTCTCGAACAGATAGAAGCTGTCCTGCGGGCCCGGGCTGGCCTCTGGGTGGTACTGCACCCCGAAGGCCTGCTTGCCCGTGATCGCGATCCCGCAATTCGAGCCGTCGAACAGGGAGACATGGGTTTCGTCCACGCCCTCGGGCAGCGTCGCATTATCGACCGCGAAGCCGTGGTTCATGCTGGTGATCTCGACCACGCCATCGCTGAGGCGCTTGACCGGGTGGTTCGCGCCGCGGTGGCCCTGGTGCATCTTGGCGGTTTTAGCGCCCGCTGCGAGGCCGAGCATCTGGTGGCCAAGGCAGATGCCGAAAATCGGCACATCGCGCTCCAGCAGGCCCTGGATCACCGGAACGGCATATTTGCCGGTCGCTGCCGGATCGCCCGGTCCGTTCGAGAGGAACACGCCTGCGGGCTCATGCGCCAGCACGTCCTCAAGGCTGGCTTCGGCGGGAAGCACCGTGACCCGCGCGCCGGCCTTCACCAGATTGCGAAAGATATTGTCCTTCGCGCCATAGTCGATCGCCACGACATGCGGGCGGCCGTCATCCGCGGCCTCGCCATAGCCCTGTCCCAGGGCCCAAACGCCGCCGTCCCAGTCCTGTTCGGCTGTGCGGCTGACGGCTTTGGCAAGGTCCATGCCCTCAAGCCCGGGCCATTCCTGGGCCTGCTTGCGCAGCGCGGGAAGGTCGAACTTGCCCTTGGGGTCATGCGCGATCACCGCATTGGGTGCGCCGCTGAGGCGGATGCGCCGGGTGAGCGCGCGGGTATCGACCCCGGCCAGCCCGATCTTGCCCTGCGCAGCGAGCCAGTCACCGAAAGTGCTGGTCGAGCGGAAATTCGACGGCGCGGTCACCTCTTCGCGCACCACGCAGCCGACCGCGCCCTCGGACCTGCGATTCGATGTCTTCGTCATTCGCGCCGACATTGCCGATATGGGGAAAGGTGAAGGTGACGATCTGCCCCGCGTAGGAAGGATCGGTCATCACTTCCTGATAGCCGGTCATCGCGGTGTTGAAGCACACTTCGCCCACCGCGCTGCCCGAAGCGCCGAAGCCCTTGCCCCACACCACGGTGCCGTCAGCCAACACCAGGACTCCCGTCGCTCCTTTAGGTTGCGCAAGCGTAGAGGCGGGGTCGGCCATAGGGCGCTCCGGTCAAAGGGTTGGCGGCGATGTTCGCTAAGGCCCAGCGGCTAGACGTGCACTGCCCCAGCGTCAACCTATCGCGGGGCGGAATGTTGCATTACAGGCCGCGCTTGCCCATCTGGGGCGCGAAACATCCACAGGAAAGTAACCCGACAATGCTCCGCGACACGATCAAGACCGCGCAGATTTCCGCGATGAAGGCAGGGGACAAGCCGCGCCTGGCCGCCGTTCGCCTGATCCTGGCCAAGATCAAGGACCGCGATATCGAACTGCGCACCGGCGCAGCGGTGGAGGATGACGACGCGCTGGTGATCGACGTGCTGCAGAAGATGGCCAAGCAGCGCCGCGAATCGATCCAGATGTTCGAAAGCGGCGGTCGGCTTGAACTGGCCGAGCAGGAAAAGGGCGAGCTGGCGGTGATCGAGGAGTTCCTCCCCGCGCAGATGTCTGACGAGGCAGTCGCCGCCGCAATCGCCGCGATCAAGGGCGAGCTGGGCGCGGACAGCATCAAGGACATGGGCAAGGTCATGGCCACGCTCAAACAGCGCCACGGCACCGAAATGGACATGTCCAAGGCCAGCGCATTGGTGAAGGCGAGCTTTGGATAGGCACAGCTTTAGGGCCCCCTCCTCTCGACTTGAAGGCTCGCTCAGGGCACATTGGGCCATGCCTGATGGAACCGGTGGGCCGCCATGCTAAGTCCCCAATGGCTGGATGAATTGCGCGCGCGCATCACGCTTTCGAGCGTGATCATGCGCACCACCAAGCTGCAGAAGGCCGGGCGCGAATGGAAGGCCTGCTGCCCGTTCCACAATGAGAAGAGCCCCAGCTTCACCGTCAATGACGAGAAGGGGTTCTATCACTGCTTCGGCTGCGGGGCGCATGGCGACGCGATCCGCTGGATGACCGACCAGCGCGGGCTCGGCTTCATGGATGCGGTCAAGGAACTGGCGGCCGAAGCGGGGATGGAAGTCCCCGCCCCCGATCCGCGTGCGGCGAGCGCAGGCCGAACAGCGCGCCGGTTTGCATGACGTCATGGCGGCGGCGCAGGAGTGGTTCAAAGCCAATCTCACGCAGTCACCCGAAGGCGCAAAGGCGCGTGCCTATCTGGGAAGCCGCGGCTTCGACGCCCATACGGTGGAGCGCTTCGGCTTCGGCTATGCCCCGGAAGGACGCCAGGCGCTTAAAGCTGCACTCGGAGCGCGCTTCGACGAATCGCTGCTGATCGAGGGCGGGCTGAGGATCGTGGTCGAAGGCAAGGAGCCTTATGACCGCTTTCGCGGGCGGCTGACCCTGCCGATCGAGGATGCGCGCGGCCGGGTGATCGGTTTTGGCGGGCGGATTCTCGAAAGCGGGAAAACTGATGCCCCCAAATATCTGAATTCGCCCGATACTCCGCTGTTTGACAAGGGCCGGACGCTTTACAATCTCCACCGCGCCGGGCCGCTTTCGCGCCAGTCGGGCCGGATCGTGGTGGTCGAAGGCTATATGGATGTGATCGCGCTGGCTGCCGCGGGGATCGGCGATGTAGTCGCCCCGCTCGGCACCGCGCTGACCGAACGGCAGATCGAACTGCTCTGGCGCCTGGTCGAGGTTCCGATCCTGTGTTTCGACGGCGATGCCGCCGGCCAGCGCGCTGCGATTGCGCGCGATCACCCGCGCCCTGCCCCTGCTGCGCCCCGGCCATTCGCTGGCGATCGTGCGCCTGCCCGGCGGGCTGGACCCCGATGATCTGGTCAAGCGCGATGGGCCTGCGGCCATGGAGAAGCTGCTCGCCGGGGCCAAATCGCTGATCGAGACATTGTGGGAGCATGAGCTGCGGCGCCCAGCCCCTAAACACCCCGGAAGACAAGGCGGGGCTGCGTGCGCGGCTGATCGAGCATGTCGAACAGATCGCCGACAATGAGATCAAGTCGCTCTATCGCCGTGACCTGATGGATCGCTTTTATGGCTTCGCCTTTCCCAGGCGCGAATTTACGCCGAGGCCGAAGCAGGGCGCAGGCGCGCGGGGCCAGCGCGGCAAGCCCTATACCCCGCCCAATCCCGAACTGACCGGCGATGCGCGTGAACGGCTGCAGGGCTTTGTTTCCGGGGGTTCGCGCGACCGCCTGGCGCAGTCGGTGGTCGCCGGGCTGGCGCGCCACCCCGAGATGATTGCCCGCTACGCCGAAGCGCTGGGCAAACTCACGCCGGACGATCTGCATTTCGCCGCTTCGATCGACGCGCTGCTGGAATTGTCCGACAGGCTTGAATCGGGCGTAGAAGCGCCCATATCCACGTTTGGTAGCTTCGCTCCGCCGCCGGATAACACCCGCTTCACCTTTTTGGTCGAAGGATCCGATCCGGCAGGCGCGCGCGAAGACCTGGCCGAAGCGGTATCTTTGCTGGTCGAAAGGCCCGCACTTGATGCCGCGCTTGCAGATGCCACGCAGCGCTTCGAACAGACGTTCGAGGACGAGGCTTTCAACGAGCAGCAAAGGCTGCTCAAACGAAAGCTGGAATTTGAGCGGCAACTCAGGCAAATGGCCAGCAAACGCGCCGCTGCACCGGCACTTGAATCAGCTCCCTCGGAATCTCGCAGTGAGGCTCCGGACGAGGGAAATTTGGGCTAGAAATGAAATATGGCGTCTGAAAAAAAGAATGGCGGCGACAGCGGCAAGGAAGATGCACCGCTGATCGACCTCAATGAAGCCTCGGTTAAGAAGCTGCTCGCGAAGGCCAAGCGTCGCGGCTATCTTACCTATGACGAGCTGAACGAGGCCTTGCCGCAGGACCAGATGTCGTCCGAGCAGATCGAGGATGTGATGTCCGCGATTTCCGAGATGGGCGTCAACATCGTCGAGAGCGACGAAGATGCCGAGGACAAGGACGAGGAAGCCGGCGTCGAGGAAATCAACGCCGCTGACGATGAGAGCGAAAGCCGCAACGTCCCCGAAGCGCCCAAGAAGGTCACTACGGAGCGCACCGATGATCCGGTGCGGATGTATCTGCGCGAAATGGGCGCGGTCGAACTGCTCAGCCGCGAAGGCGAAATCGCGATCGCCAAGCGGATCGAAGCCGGCCGCGACACGATGATTCTGGGGCTGTGCGAAAGCCCGATCACCTTCCACGCGATCATCAAATGGTCCGAAGCGCTCAACAATGAAGAAATGCAGCTGCGCGAGATTCTCGATCTCGACGCGATGCTGTCGAAGGAGCCTCCGGTCGAGAAGATGGAGGAAGAAGGCGATAGCGAAGGCGACGGAGAAATCACCGCCGCGACTGCCGGCCCTTCCTACAAGGAAGAAGAAGACGTCGAGGAAGAGCCTGAAGCCGACGAGGATGACGAGAACGGCGAGGCCAAGCCCCGCCGCCGCGAGGAAGAGGATGAGGACGACAACACCCTCTCGCTCGCGCAGATGGAGGCCGCGCTCAAGCCCGATGCGCTTGAGCGATTTGCCAAGATCACCCAGCTGTTCAAGAAGTTCGAGAAGCTTCAGGCGGAACGCGTCGATGCGCTGGGCCGCGGCGACGAATTCGCTGCGGCGAAGGAAAAGCGCTATGAAGCGCTGCGCGAAGAGCTGACTGCCGAAGTTGAAAGCATGCAGTTCCATGCCACCAAGATCGAATTCCTGGTCGACAATCTCTATGCCTTCAATCGCCGGCTGACCGCATTGGGCGGCCAGATGCTGCGCCTGGCCGAGCGTCACAAGGTCAAGCGCGCCGATTTCCTGGCCGAATATGTCGGCCATGAGCTGGACGAAGCCTGGCTGGCGACGATGGCGAAGAAGGACAAGAAATGGGCCGTCTTCGTCGAGAAGGAGGCCGAACCGGTCGAGCGCATCCGCGCCGAGATCGCCGATATCGCCGCCTCCACCGGCATGAGCCTGGATGAGTTCCGCCGGATCGTGAACATGGTCCAGAAGGCGGAGCGCGAAGCGCGGATCGCCAAGAAGGAAATGGTCGAGGCGAACCTGCGCCTGGTGATCTCGATTGCCAAGAAATACACCAATCGCGGCTTGCAGTTCCTCGACCTGATTCAGGAAGGCAATATCGGCCTGATGAAGGCGGTCGACAAATTCGAATATCGCCGCGGTTACAAGTTCAGCACCTATGCCACCTGGTGGATTCGCCAGGCGATCACCCGCTCGATCGCAGATCAGGCGCGCACCATCCGCATCCCGGTCCATATGATCGAGACGATTAACAAGCTGGTGCGCACGTCACGCCAGTTCCTGCACGAGCAGGGCCGCGAGCCCACGCCGGAGGAAATGGCCGAGCGGCTTTCCATGCCGCTGGAAAAGGTGCGCAAGGTGATGAAGATCGCCAAGGAGCCGATCAGCCTTGAAACGCCGATCGGCGATGAGGAAGATTCGCATCTCGGCGATTTCATCGAGGACAAGAACGCGATCATCCCGGTCGATGCGGCGATCCAGTCAAACCTCAAGGAAACCGTCACCCGCGTGCTCGCCAGCCTCACCCCGCGCGAGGAGCGCGTGCTGCGCATGCGCTTCGGCATCGGGATGAACACCGATCACACGCTGGAGGAAGTCGGCCAGCAATTCTCGGTCACCCGCGAACGCATCCGCCAGATCGAAGCCAAGGCGCTGAGGAAACTCAAGCACCCGAGCCGCTCGCGCAAGATGCGCAGCTTCCTCGATCAATAAGTTCGAAAGGCCCCGCTTCGGCGGGGTCTTTTTTGGCCCGCTGTCTGCGCTCAGCAAATATGCGCGCCCTGCGTATCGACATAGAGCGCATAGATTGACTGGCTCGCAGCCATGAACAGCCGGTTGCGCTTGGCACCACCGAAACACAGATTGGCGCAGATTTCCGGCAGCAGGATCGCGCCGATCCGGTCACCATTGGGGGCAAAGATATGGACCCCGTCAAACCCTTCTCCAGCCCATCCTGCGGCGGCCCAGATATTGCCGTCGACATCGGCGCGCAGGCCGTCTGACGCGCCGTCCTTGCCGTTGAATGACATCGAGGCAAAGCGGCGGCGGTTGCGCAGGCTGCGCCCGCCCACCACATCATAGGCATAGATCGGCTTGGGCGCGGTGCCGCCGGTGTCGACCACATAGAGCGTCTTGTAATCGGGCGAGAAACACAGCCCGTTGGGCTTGCTGAGTTCATCGCTCACCACCGCCATTTCGCCGCTGCGCAGATCGACGCGATAGATCGCCTCTTTCAGTTCAAGCGGGTGCCTGAAGCCTTCATAATTGGTCATCCCGCCATAGCCAGGATCGCTGAACCACAGCATGCCATCGGGGGTGACAACCCCGTCATTCGGCGCATTGAGCGGTTTGCCCTGCCATTTGTCGGCCAGCACGGTGAGCGAACCGTCATGCTCATAGCGGACCACCCGGCGATTGGCATGTTCGAAGGATATCTGCCGCCCTTCGAAATCGAAGGTATTGCCATTGGAATAGCCCGACGGCTGGCGATAGGTGCTGACGTGCCCGTCTTCCTCCAGCCAGCGACGCTGGAGATTATTGGGAATATCGCTCCAGATCAGGAAATTCCCGCCGCCGTTCCAGGCGACGCCTTCCACCCAATCATCCCCGGTGTGGATCCGCCTGATCCCCGTATTGCCGAGCTTGTATTTCTCGAAGCGCGGATCGAGCACCAATATGTCCGGATCGGGATAATGGATCGGGCTGCTTCCCGACCAGTCGCGCGATGCGCCTTTGGCGGCAGAGGCTGCCAGCAATGCGCTGGCCGCCGCCCCGGTAGACAAAAAATTGCGCCGGTCCATGGTTGCGATCCCCTTTTACGCCGCGCTCAGTAATATTCGTCGATCAGCGCCTGCTCGACGCCAAGCGGATCCATTTGCGCGGCGCAGGTTTTGTCGATCACCATCACGGCACGCTCGCCGATCTTGTAGGCGGGCCAATCGGGCAGGCCGGGCCGGTTCGGGCTGCCGCTGCGTGCAAATTCCGCCCACATCGGGCTGACGATATCTGCCATCTTCTGGAATTCGGCCTGGTCATTCCCGATCAGGCCGAATTTCTGATAGGCGGTGTCGAACACCATCGGCAGTTCGGCGCCATGCGGGCTCAGCAGTTTGCCGCCCTGCACCGAAGTGCGCCAGGTGAGCAGATATTGATAGATGGGCGCATCGGACATCCGCGCGCGATTGTCGGCCACGATCCGGGCACCCTTGCCCATGCCTGCCTCGGTCGCGATCGCAAAATAGACATCGCTGGCCGAAGCCTGCGGCATTATTCGGCGGAAGCCCTTGATCATCGGCTTGGGCTCCCGCGCCTTGGCGGTGCGGAACAGGCCATTGTCATTGGCGAACAGGCCCGGCAGCCCCTGCCAGTCGATCGTGAAGGCCTCAGGCGGCGGAAACAGCACCGTGGCTTCGGTGGCATTATGGCCCAGCAGCACCGGAACCTCGGGCGATGGCGACGGCTCGCCAGGAACGAAGGGCACCCGCGGCAGGATTTCCCCGTCGGCGACAATATTGGCACCGATCAGCGGGATGCCATTGGTGGCCTTGAAATAGCCGTCGAGAATCTGCTGCGTCGAAAGGCGGCGCAGACCTGCCATATCGCCCGGCGCCACGCCGGTCGCTTCGAACAGCCGGGCCACCACCTGCTTGGCTTCATCAAGCGGGACCGTCGAGGTGCCGAAGCCGCTCTGGATGATCGCCTTGTGGAACAGCCCTTTGGCCGAGGGCATCGCCATCACCGCGCTGACCTTGCCCCCGCCGCCGGACTGGCCAAAGATCGTCACATTGCCGGGATCGCCGCCAAACTGGGCGATATTGTCCCGCACCCAGCGCAGCGCAGCCACCAGATCCTGCTGCCCGGGCATGGCCGGCGCTTCGCCGGGTCCGGCCAGATCGCCGAAATAAAGATAGCCGAACGCATTGAGCCGGTGATTGATGGTTACCAGAACCACGTCCTGCTTGTCGGACAAATTGGCGCCATCGTTCACATATTCCTGGCCCGATCCGACCGCATAGCCGCCGCCATGGAACCACACCATAACTGGCCGCTTGGCAGCTGGCTCGACACCCGGCGTCCAGATATTGATCATCAGGCAATCTTCGGACGGAGGTTTGGCGGTGGGATTGTCGTCAAACGCCTGATCGGCATGTTGCGGCGATGCCGAACCGAACTGGCTCGCGTCGCGAATGCCCTTCCATGGGACCACCGGCTGGGGTGCGCGGAACCGGTTTGCGCCGCCGGTCGGTGCGCCATAGGGCACCCCGCGGAACACATGCACTCCGCGATCAATCGCCCCGCGAACCCGGCCCGCAGTGGTCATCACCACCGCTGGCTTAGGGTGCGCGCCGCCAGCAGCTGCCAATGGCGCTGCTGCGGCCAGCGCGGTCATGCCTGCCATGAAGGTCCGGCGCGTGGCTCCGCTGCCGGGCTTCCGTTCGTCATCCATTCCCGCTACTCCCAATTTGTTTGACGACAGGTAGAGCGCGGGAGGATTGAGCAATCAACCCGAAAATGCACATTTGTCCGACAAATTGAGCTTCGGCGCTCAATCGGCGCGCCTCTGCCCCCCAACTTCTAAGCCGATCCGGCCAATTTGGGCGAGAAAGCTCGTTGGTTGGGGAACAAAGACTTTTTGCGGTGGCACCTGCGGGATCAAATCCCTATGGGGCCACCATGAAGATCGCGATTGCCTCCGATCATGCCGCCGTCGGGCTCAAGGCCGAGCTCGCTGCATGGTTGCGTGAAGCCGGCCACGAGGTCGCTGACCTTGGCCCTGATGGACCGGAATCGGTCGATTATCCCGATTACGGATATAAGCTGGCCGAGGCACTCGCCTCGGGTAGCGCCGAACGCGGAATCGCCCTGTGCGGTTCCGGTATCGGCATCTCTATCGCGGTCAACCGCCATCCGGCACTGCGCTGCGCGCTCGTGTCCGAACCGCTTTCGGCAAAGCTGTGCCGCGAACATAACAACGCCAATGCCATCGCCATGGGCGCGCGGCTGACCGGCATCGACATGGCGAAAGCCTGCGTCGAAGCATTTCTTTCCACCCCTTTCGCCGGCGATCGTCATATCCGCCGGGTCGACAAGCTTTCCCACCCTCCGCAGGATTGATTTTCAGATGAGCAGCGCCCCGGCCGTCACTTCCGACGCCTTGCACCATTTCTGGCACGACACCCTTGAGGAGTCCGACCCGGAGGTATTCGACGCCATCCGCAAGGAGCTCGGGCGCCAACGCGACAGGATCGAACTGATCGCGAGCGAGAATATCGCTTCGCCCGCAGTGCTTGAGGCGACCGGTTCGGTCTTCACCAACAAATATGCCGAAGGCTATCCCGGCAAGCGCTATTATGGCGGCTGCGAATATGCCGATATCGTCGAAAATCTGGCGATCGAGCGCGCGAAAAAGCTGTTCGGCTGCGATTTTGCCAATGTACAGCCCAATTCGGGCAGCCAGATGAACCAGGCGGTGTTCCTCGCGCTGCTGCAGCCCGGCGATACCTTCATGGGGCTCAGCCTTGCCGCAGGTGGCCATCTCACCCATGGCTCACCCGTCAATATGAGCGGCAAGTGGTTCAACGTGGTGCCCTATGGCGTGCGTGAGGACGATCAGCTGCTCGACATGGATGCAATCGCCGCACTGGCGCGCGAACATAAGCCCAAGCTGATCATCGCCGGGGCGACTGCCTATCCGCGCCATTGGGACTTTGCCCGCTTCCGCGAAATCGCGGATGAAGTCGGCGCGTGGCTGCTGGTCGATATGTCGCATTTCTCCGGGCTGGTTGCCGGCGGTGCGCATCCCCACCCCTTCCCCCATGCCCATGTCGTGACCACCACGACGCACAAGAGCCTGCGCGGCCCGCGTTCGGGCATTATCCTCACCAATGACGAGGATCTGGCCAAGAAGTTCAACATGGCGGTGTTCCCCGGGATGCAGGGCGGCCCGCTGATGCATGTGATCGCAGGCAAGGCGGTGGCGTTCAAGGAAGCGCTGCAACCCGAGTTCAAGACCTATGCCGCGCGAATCGTCGAAAATGCGAAGGCCCTGGCGGCAAGCCTGGCCGAAAACGGCCTCGGCATCGTTTCGGGCGGGACCGACAATCATTTGATGCTGGTCGATCTCACGGCCAAGGATGTGACTGGCAAGGCCGCCGAAAAGGGCCTCGATCGCGCCTGGCTGACCTGTAACAAGAATGCGATTCCCTTCGACAAGCGCTCTCCCTTCGTGACCTCCGGCGTCCGCCTCGGCTCACCGGCGGCAACCACGCGCGGATTCGGCCCGGCCGAATTCAGGACCGTGGGCGAGCTGATCGCCGAAGTCGTCAATGGCATGAGCAGGAACGGCGATGAGGGCGATGCTCAGGTGGAGGAAAATGTCCGCCGCCGGGTAAGCGAGTTGTGCGAGGCCTTTCCGGTCTATCCGGGAAGATAATCATGCCCAGGCCGCCCCGCGACGATCAGGATATCTTCGGCGACATGCGCGACGAAGCTGTCGACATGGCCAAGGCAGGGTTCGGTCATCCCGGCAGCCGGCAGGTGCTCACCGGCGCGGCGGTGGGCGCAGTGGCTGCGGCGATCCTGCCGGTCGTCACCTGGCCGATCGGACTGCTCGCCGGGGCCGGCTTCGCGCTTTACACCCGTGTGAAGCAATAGTCCGATGCGGTGCCCCTTCTGCGCGCATGATGACAGCCAGGTAAAGGATTCGCGCCCGACCGAGGACAACACCGCGATCCGCCGGCGCCGCCAGTGCGAAAGCTGCGGCGCGCGCTTTACCACCTTCGAGCGGGTGCAATTGCGCGATATCACGGTGATCAAGAGCGGCGCGGAGCGCGAGAGCTTCGACCGCAGCAAGATCGAACGGTCAGTCGCCCTGGCCTGCCGCAAACGCGGGATCGCGCAGGAACGGCTCGATCAGCTGGTGTCCGGCATCCAGCGTCAGGTGGAAACCCTGGGCGATGCCGAAATCCAGTCCTCCCGCATCGGCGAGATGGTGATGGATGGGCTCAGGCAGCTCGACTCGGTCGCCTATATCCGCTTCGCCTCGGTCTATCGCGACTTCTCCGAAGCGCGCGATTTTGAGGAATTCGCCAGCAATATCCGCGAAGTCGGGACCGGTGGCGAGCGCGATGGGGGCTAGTCTGCCCGTCATCGTGCTCGTGCGCCCGCAATTGGGCGAGAATATCGGCAAGGCGGCGCGGGCGATGCTCAATTTCGGGCTCACCGAACTGCGTCTGGTCGCGCCGCGCGATGGCTGGCCCAATCCAGACGCCGGCCCTGCCGCGGCGGGGGCCGACAAGGTGCTCGAACATGCGCAAGTCTATGCCAGCGCTGCCGATGCGGTGGCCGATTGCGCGCATGTCTATGCCACAACGGTGCGCAAACGCGGGGTGATCAAGCCGGTTGTGACGCCGCAAGAGGCGGCACGCGAGATTGTCGGGCGCGAGGCGCGCAGCGCGATCCTGTTCGGGCCGGAGCGTTCCGGGCTCGAGGCTGCCGATCTGGCGCTGGCACGGACGATTTTGACCGTGCCGATCAACCCGCAGTTCGCCTCGCTCAATCTTGCCCAGGCGGTGATCCTGGTCGCCTATGAATGGTCGAAGCACCGCGATCTGGCAATGCCGACCCAGGAGGAGCAGCTCCCCCCTGCCCCGCAGGAGGAGCTCGAAGGGCTGATCGGACATTTCGAGGAACTGCTCGAACCGCGCGACTATTTCTTCCCGGCGGGCCGCGCCGAAGCGACCCGGCTCAACCTGCGCAATCTCCTGACCAAGCCGGGCTGGAACCACCTCGAAGTGCGCACCATGCGCGGCGTGTTGTCCCATCTGGCACGCAGCCACGGGCGCACCAAGAGCGAGAAATAGCTGCCCGGCCCAGCGGCGCCCGCAAACGCGCGGCTTAGTGATTGACTTTTGCCCCACCAGCGACCATTGGCGCCCCTCGCAATTGGCTCCGCACCCCGGTGAAGCGGTGGCCGCGACGGATATCTGGTCCGTCGGAGCGAGACCGGGTTGAAGCGCTGCCAATCGGGCAGTGCAAGCAAATTGGAGACGACATATGTCGAAGCGCAAAAGCGCCAAGCATAAGCTTGACCGCCGCATGGGCGAAAATATCTGGGGCCGCCCCAACAGCCCCGTCAACCGCCGTTCCTATGGTCCGGGCCAGCATGGCCAGCGCCGCAAGAGCAAGGTCTCTGACTTTGGCCTGCAGCTGCGCGCCAAGCAGAAGCTCAAGGGCTATTACGGCGATGTGACCGAAAAGCAGTTCAAGCGCACCTATCAGGAAGCGGCGAGCATGAAGGGCGATACCGGCCAGAACCTGATCGGCCTGCTCGAGCAGCGCCTCGACATGGTGGTCTATCGTGCCAAATTCGCCCCGACCGTGTTCTCCGCGCGCCAGATCGTCAGCCACGGTCACATCCGCGTGAACGGCGTGAAGTGCAACATCGCCAGCCGCCGCGTCAAAGTGGGCGACATCATCAGCCTGGGCGCCAAGGCGCAGGACATGGCGCTGGTGGCCGAGGCCCAGAGCCTGCCCGAGCGTGACATTCCCGATTATGTCGTGCCCGACGGCACTGACAAGGTGACCTTCAGTCGCGTTCCTTCGCTGGATGAGGTGCCTTATCCCGTTACGATGGAACCGAATCTGGTCGTCGAATTCTATTCGCGCTAATCCGGTTTCCTGCCGAATACGAAGGGGCGGTCCTGCGGGGCCGCCCTTTTCGTTTGACCGGTGCTCTTGGCCACTGCCCTATCAATTCAAAGCAGCGGCAAGAAATTTATCGATGCCAACAAGCATGTTGCTGCGCGCCCACGTGTCATCAATGAAGTGGTCGCGACCCTCGAATTCCACATATTCAACCGACTTGCCAGCCTCCTGCAGTCGGTCTTTCATCAGCCGTGACTGGCCGACCGCGACATTCTGATCCAGCGTACCGTGGAACAATAGCACCGGGGCAGCAAAATACTTGGCATTGCGCGCCGGGCTGCCTTCGGAAATATGTGGTCCGTTTCCAATAAAGCTGTCGACTTGGCGAAAATTTTTGAAGTCGCGGCTTTGTTCCCGCAACATTTCCAGGTCCGTCACAGGGGCTATAGCCACCACGGCCTTATAGAGCCGATTGTCGAGCACCTGAGATTGTAACGCGGCATATCCGCCGTAGGACCATCCCACGATTGCCAACTTGGCCGGATCGGCAATCCCCTGTTGGACCAGCCACCGCCCAGCATCGTTGACGTCACCAATCGCCAATTTCCAGCTCTGGAATCCGTTGCGACCAAACCAGTCGGCGCCATAGCCGGCCGAGCCGCGATAATTGGGTTGGAGTACGGCGTATCCTCGCGCCACGAAAAATTGCACCAACCAATCGAAACCCCATTCGTCACGCGAACTCGGTCCGCCGTGGGGCAATACAATTGTGGGCAAATTCTTTCCGCCAGACCCAATCGGCAATGTCAGATAGCCTGGAATGGACGTTCCGTCGGATGCCAAATAGCTGATCGGAACCATCGGTGCCATCGCCGTTCCGGCAAGCTCGTTACGCAGCGGGAGCAATTCATCCAATTGCCGTGTTGTCTTGTCGAAAAGATAGACCATACCGGGATCGGTGTCACTCGATGCGACAATCAACAGCTTGCTCTCATCCTCGTTGGAATCGACAATGTTGATCAATGGCTTGCCGACGAGCGCCTGCTCAAATTGAGCTGACAGCTTTTTCAGATCATTATCCAGATAGTCGATCTGACGCTTCTCTGTTGCGTAACTCACCCCCACCACTCGCCGCTGGCGGCCAATCCGGATCACTTCATCAATATCGACGTCGTCACGAGACAGAATGGTCTTGAGAGTGTCGGATCCATCGAGCGAAAGCGCAGCGACCGCATCAAATCCGTTGTTGTCGACAAAGCCGTATGCCAAATTCGCTTGTGAATCGACCGCCACCGGCAGAAAGTCCTTGCCCTGTGTCAGCTTGGTAATTTGGCGCCAGCGATCGGATTGAGCATCGCGAAAATAATATTGGCGATCGCCCTTGAGGTAACCGGCCGGATCGATCACCTGGCGTACTTTGAGGCGGACCCGACCGGCTTCGTCGGCAGTAAATCCGGCATTGGCGATCTCCGGCAATTCGACCTTGCTACGTCTGCCGTTGGAAATGTCGACGTCTTCGACCCCCAGCCCCTCTTCCGAATTCTTGAGCCGTGAGCCAGTGGTCATTTCGGGCACCCATTGCCGTGACATAAGAATGTGGCCGGGCTTGTCCGGCAATTCGAGTGAGAGGATCGCTCCGCCGAATTGTTGCAACCCCAGCGCGCTGGATTTGTCACGACTGGTCAGCATGACGACATTCGTGCCATCGGCATTCAATGCAAATAGTCGACTAAAGCTGAGCAATTGGCCGGCATCGTTCGCGGTGAATTGGGCTTGGCAAATCAGCCTGTCATCACTCGCCCACAGGCACCAGGCAATCTCTAAATCGGGATCAGCATGCGTCAGGATCGGGACCGGATGACCATCGCCTGCTGCAAGATTCACAACGAAAACCGTCTCGGCACTATATCCCGCCGGCGCGATATAGGACAGCTTGCTTCCCGAAGGTGCAAGGCTGACATCAAGCACGGATGGCCGGGCACCGAAACGCGCCGCTACCTCTTCCAATGTCTCGGCGTGAAGCGGCGCACCGCACAGAATAGCAATGCCGCACAATAGTTTAAGTAACAGCTTCACCAAGAATCCCCCTATCGCCCTGTTCGGAGAATGCCATTCAAACTGTTAATTGAGAAGGGGACCGTTCAGCCCAGATAGTCCCGCCGGAACCCGCTCGCAAAAGCCGCAAACTGCCCTGCCCCGATCGCATCACGCATCGCCTGCATCAGCTGCTGATAGAAGGCCAGATTGTGCTCCGTCATCAACATGGCGCCGAGGATTTCCCCGGCCTTGATCAGATGATGGATATAGGCGCGGCTATAGGTGCCGCAGGTCGGGCAGGTGCAGCGCGGGTCCAGCGGGCCGGTGTCTTCGGCGAATTTGGCATTGCGCAGGTTGAGCGGGCCTGACCAGGTGAAGGCCTGGCCGTTACGGCCTGACCTTGTGGGCAGCACACAGTCGAACATGTCCACCCCGCGCTCGACCGCGCCGACCAGATCGTCAGGCTTGCCCACGCCCATCAGATAGCGCGGCCGATCTGCCGGAAGCTGGCCCGGTGCAAAGTCGAGACAGGCGAACATCGCTTCCTGCCCTTCGCCCACCGCCAGCCCGCCGATGGCATAGCCGTCAAAACCGATCTCGGTCAGCGCCTGGGCGCTGTGCTGCCGCAAGCCCTCGTCCAGTGCGCCCTGCTGGATACCGAACAATGCAGCGCCCGCCGCATGATCCCCGCCCGCGTCAAATGCGTCACGGCTGCGCCTGGCCCAGCGCATCGACATCTCCATGCTCTTGGCAATCACATCGCGGGGCTGATCGGCGCGCGGGCATTCATCAAACGCCATCACGATATCGGAACCAAGCAGCCGCTGGATTTCCATCGAGCGTTCAGGCGAAAGCATATGCTGCGAACCGTCGAGATGGCTGCGGAAGGTCACGCCTTGCTCGGTGATCTTGCGCAGTTCTGACAGGCTCATCACCTGATAGCCGCCACTGTCGGTCAGGATCGGGCGCGGCCAGTTCATGAACTGATGCAGCCCCCCCAGACGTGCCGTGCGCTCTGCGCCGGGGCGCAGCATCAGATGATAGGTGTTGCCCAGGATGATATCCGCGCCGGTCGCGCGCACGGCTTCCGGCTTCATCGCCTTGACGCTGGCAGCGGTGCCGACCGGCATGAAGGCGGGTGTGCGGATCTCGCCCCGCTGCATTGCTATGCGTCCGGTGCGAGCCCTTCCGTCGGTTGCGGAGATGGTGAAGGAAAAGCGGTTCATCTTGGCCGCTCCGCTAGCCGCTCAGTCGCGCAAGCGCCAGCCTGTCCGGTAAATCACTCCGATCACGGTGACACAGATCAGCAGGAAGCCCATGGTCATCGCGAAGGACAGCCAGATATTGACGTCCGACTGGCCGGTGAAGGTCCAGCGCAGTCCGTTGACCAGATAGACGATCGGATTGAACAGCGCGATCGTGTGCCACGGCTCGGCCAGCATCTCGATCGAATAGAATGTTCCGCCCAGGAAGGTGAGCGGGGTGAGGAACAGGATCGGGACGATCTGCAGGCGCTCGAACCCGTCCGCCCAGATCCCCAGTATGAACCCGAACAGCGAGAAGGAAGCGGCCACCAGCAAGATATAACCTACCGCCAGAAGCGGATGGACGATCTCATAATCGACGAACAGATGCGCGGTCAGCAGGATGATCGTGGCGAGGATCAGCGATTTTGCCGCCGCCGCGCCGACAAAGCCGGCCAGGGTTTCGACAAATCCCACCGGGGCGGACAGTAGCTCGTAGATCGCGCCGGTGAAGCGCGGCATATAGATCCCGAAGCTGGCGTTGGAAGTGCTTTCGCTCAGCAGGGTCAGCAGCAACAGCCCGGGCACGATGAACGCGCCATAGGACACGCCGTTGATCTCGGTCATGCGCGAGCCGATCGCCGCGCCAAATACGATGAAATAGAGCGAGGTGGTCAGCACCGGCGAAAAGATCGAGCCGATCCAGGTGCGGAAGGCCCGCATCAGCTCATTGTTGAAGATCGCCCAGGCTCCCCGGGCGTTGAACAGCGGCGCGCTCATGCCGGTTCGCCGACGGGCTTGGCTTCCACCAGATCGACGAAAATATCTTCCAGATTGGATTCGTGGATGTCGAGCGAGCTAAATTCGATGCCCTGCACCACCATCGCCTTGGTCAAATCCGCCACTTCGCGCTTGCCCTGCCCGGTGTCGCCACCGCTGCCACCACGATAGATCAGCGCGCGGCGATCCTCCGACAGATGCAGGGCAAAATGCGACAGCACAGAGGGAATTTCGGCCATCGGCTCGGCCAGGGTGAACACCGCCTCGGTGCTGCCCATACGCGCCATCAGGGTCACCTTGTCCTCCACCAGCAGGATCCGCCCCTTGTCGATCACGCCCACCCGGTCGGCCATTTCCTCGGCCTCTTCGATATAATGGGTGGTGAGGATGATCGTGGTTCCCTGTTCGCGCAGTCGGCCGATCTGGCGCCACATGTCGCGCCGCAGTTCGACATCGACCCCGGCGGTCGGTTCATCGAGAAACAGCAGATCGGGATCATGCGCCAGCGCCTTGGCGATCAGCACCCGGCGCTTCATTCCGCCAGAGAGAGTGCGGATCTGGGCATCGCGTTTGTCCCATAGCGAGAGCGAGCGCAGCACCTCCTCGATCCGCGCAGGATCGGGCGCCAGACCGAACAGTCCGCGCGAAAAACCAACTCCCCGGGCGACCTTGTCGAACATGTCGGTCGCCAGTTCCTGCGGCACCAGACCGATCCGCGCGCGGGCGCGGCGCCAGTCCTTCGCCAGATCGAGCCCGAAGGCATGGATCGATCCGCCACTGGGCCGCACCAAGCCGCAAACCGCGCCGATCAGCGTGGTCTTGCCAGCCCCATTCGGCCCCAGCAGCGCGAAAATCTCGCCCTTGCGAATTTGAAGATCGACGCTGTCGAGCGCCTGGAAGCCGCCCTTATAGGTTTTGGACAGGCCCCGGATATCTAGAATGGCGTCGCTCACGCAGGAGGAAATGGTCCTGCCGCAGGAGATTACAAGGGCGGGTCATTACTTGTTTGGCGCAAGCTCAGCCTTGGCGGCGGAATATCGCGGGAATAGCCGGATCTGGCGCGCCAGAGCGCATTATCGGCGCCTTGATCTTTGAATAATGCTCCGCGCGGCCCATGTGATGGTTGCGATCCTCATAGATCGTATATTCTATTCCGCAGCTTTCGATATCGACGATCCGGGCGCTGAAATGCGGCAGCAGACGAATGATTGCCCGGGTATAGCAGATCGGGCCTGACACGATTTCGACCGCCCGCTTGCCCCTGCCGAAGCTCACGGGATGATATTGCGCCATATTCCGCAGCGTATCGGCAATGACCTGTTCGAGGAACGGGTGGCCGGCTGCGCCGATAACGTGCCATTGCTGCAACTCGCCGCCGGGCAAATTTGCAAGTTCACGCATCATGCCCCAGCCCTGATAGCGCTCGCCCAGGCGGTTGCGCCATTGGGACAGCAGATAGACATCGTCTGGCAGCAATATCTCGTCGAATGGCGCCCGCGCCGTGCTCTTGATATCGAGATAGATCCCGCCTTCTCGGTGGATCGCTACATAGCGAAACAGGTCGGCAATGATCACCCCGAAACGCGGATCCACCGCCTCGCACAGGCGCAGGGCATCCTGTCCAAGATGCTCACCAATATAGTCCAGCGCCTCGCCATGGTCGTAAAAGCGATAGTCCCAGCCCGGATTGAGCGCCTTCAAATGTTCGACATTGGCCCTGATCTCAGCGGGGAGCGATGAGAGATTGGGCGCTGTCTGATGAATAATTCGGGAAATATGCACGCTGTGAGCCGCCTCGCTGGAATTTACACAGGGCGGTTAGCCCGTCCCCTCTCTTATGGAATCAACAGGCTGGCGTCACCATAGCTGTAAAAGCGATAGCTCTCCTTGATCGCATGGGCATAGAGTGCCTGCATTCGATCGAGTCCCATCAGCGCGCTGACCAGCATGAACAGGGTCGATTTGGGCAGGTGAAAATTGGTCATCAGCCCGTCAATCGCCTTGAAGCGATAGCCCGGGGTAATGAAGATCGCAGTGTCGCCGGCGAACGGGTGGATCACGCCCGCCTCATCCACCGCGCTTTCGAGCAGGCGCAGCGAAGTTGTGCCGACCGCAATGATCCGCCCACCGGCCGCGCGCGCTGCGTTGAGCCGCCCGGCAGCCGCCGCCTCGATCCGCCCCCATTCGGAATGCATGACATGGGCTGCGGTATCCTCGACCTTGACCGGCAGGAATGTGCCCGCCCCGACGTGCAGGGTCAGGGTTTCGCGCTGAATTCCCGCCGCATCGAGCGCGGCGAGCAGTTCGGGCGTGAAATGCAGCGCCGCAGTGGGCGCGGCAACCGCGCCATCCTTTTCGGCAAAGATGGTCTGGTAATCGCTGCGGTCGGCTTCATCGGTGGCGCGCTTGCCTGCGATATAGGGCGGCAGCGGCATGGTCCCCGCGCGTTCGAGCAGCAGTTCGACCGGCTCTTCCCCCTCGAAGGCCAGGGTAAAGCTGCCATCGGCATGCCGCGCCTCGGCCATGGCGGACACATCGCCCGCAAATTGGATCCGTTCGCCCGGCCGCAGCCGCTTGGCATTGCGGATGAAAGCATACCAGCGCCGCAGATCGATCCGCTTGTGCAGCGTCGCGCCGATCCGGGCCTCTCCGCGCCGTCCTTCCAGCTGGGCGGGTATGACCCGGGTATCATTGAACACCAGCACATCGCCCGGCCGCAGCATGGCCGGCAGATCGCGCACGGTCAGATCTTGCGGCGCCCCAGCGCCCTGGGCCACCAGCATCCGCGCGGCATCACGCGGCCGCGCCGGCCGCAGAGCGATACGTTCGCTCGGTAGCTCGAAATCAAACAGATCAACACGCATCGCGGGCGTCTAGGCGGGGAATGCGCTCAGGGGAAGAGCGGCGCGCGAAGCGCCTAGTTGCTCTGCGCCGGTTCCTCAGGAACGCTCTCTGCCGCTGCGGCATTGAGCATATCTGCGGTGATAGTCTGCTCCTGCACGGGCGGCGCGATCACCGGGGGGGCCTTGTGATCGGAGGCGATCGAGGCCTGGAGGATCTTGGTCGGATTCGCAGGCGGTTCGCCGCGCGCGATTTCATCCACCGCATCCATCCCGGCGATAACCCGGCCGAAATTGGTATATTTGCGGTCAAGCCCGAGCCGGGGATAAAATACGATAAAGAACTGGCTGTTGGCGCTGTCTTCGCCCTGCGCGCGCGCCATGGCTACCGTGCCGCGCACATGCGGCATCGGGTTGAATTCCTGCTTGAGGTCGGGAAGGTCCGAGCCGCCCTGCCCAGTGCCGGTGGGATCCCCGGTCTGGGCCATGAACCCATCAATCACCCGGTGAAAGATGACCCCGTCATAAAAACCGCGCCGGGTCAGTGTCTTGATCCGCTCGACATGATTGGGCGCCCAATCGGGCATCAGGCGAATGGTCACCCGTTTGCCATTGGACAAATCGAGATAGAGAATATCGTCCAGATCGGCGGTGACGTCGAAATTCACCGGCTTGTAATAGCGCGGCGCGGGCGCGACGGGGTCGGATTTCTTTGCCGCAACAAGGGCAGGCGTGCTTGCGATGAAGAGCGCGAGCGCCACGGCAATCAGACGTTTGATCATGGACGGTACTGTTCTTTCGAAATCTCTAGCGCGGCGGTGTAGCGGCGGCGGACTGTCGGTTCAATGAACGATCGGCGGCATGGCGGCAACTGTTCAGAAGTCGCCCCGGCGGCCAAGCTTCTCTACCCGGGCAATGACTTCCTCCTTCACAGCCGGGCTGACGAAGCGCGAAATGTCGCCACCGAACAATGCGATTTCCTTTACCAGCTTGGAGGCAATCGGCTGCAGGCTGACGTCGGCCATCAGAAAGACCGTCTCGATATTGGGATTGAGCTGCTGATTCATCCCCGCCATCTGGAATTCATATTCAAAATCCGCCACCGCCCGCAGCCCGCGGATGATCACGCTGGCGTGTTCCTTCTCGGCGAATTTCATCAGCAGCGCATTGAATCCGACCACCTCGACATTGGCGAGACCCTGGGCGGCAACCTCGCGCGTCACCATCGCCATGCGTTCTTCGGGGCTGAACATCGGGTCTTTCGAGGGATTGGTGGTCACCCCCACGATCAGCCGATCGACCAGCTTGGCCCCGCGCCGCAGAATATCGGCATGGCCAAAGGTCATCGGGTCGAATGTCCCGGGATAGATACCGATCCGCATAGCGCCATCCTTGCCGCTCATTACCGGTCCCTCTCTACCACAAAGCGGGCAATCGCGCGGAGCAGATCTGCTTCCGGCCCATGGACCGCGAGATGGCCGATGGCCTGTTCGACCAGGGCATGGGCCTGATCCCGCGCGCGGTCCGGCCCGAGCAGCGAGACGAAGGTCTGCTTGCCCTGCAGTCCGTCCTTGCGCAGCGCCTTGCCGGCCTTGCTCTCATCACCTTCGTGATCGAGCAGGTCGTCCGCAATCTGGAACGCCAGCCCGATGTCGCGCGCATAGGCCATAAGATGCGCCCGCGCCTCATGCGGCACATGGCCGAGGATCGCGCCCATTTCGACCGCAGCGGTGAGCAGCGCCCCGGTCTTGAGCTGCTGAAGCTTGGTGATCGTGTGGAGATCGAACTGCTCACCCTCGGCAACGATATCCATCATCTGCCCGCCAGCCATCCCCTCATGTCCGCTGGCACGCGCGAGGCAGAAAACCAGCTCGGCCCGGGTGAATGGATCACCGCTCATCCGGACATCGGAGAGAATCTCGAACGCCAGCGCGTGAAGCGAATCCCCGGCCAGCACCGCGGTTGCCTCGTCAAACGCCTTGTGAAGCGTGGGCTTGCCGTGGCGCAGATCGTCATCGTCCATGCAGGGCAAATCATCATGGATCAGCGAATAGGCATGGATCGCCTCGATCGCTGCGCCGGCGCGGACCGAGCTGGCGCGATCGACGCTGTAAAGATCGGCCGTGGCGGTGAGCAGCAGCGGACGCACCCGCTTGCCGCCGGCGATGGTTGCATAGCGCATCGCTTCGACCAGCCTTGCGCGCGCATCATCGGGAACCGGCAGCAATTCATCGAACGCGGTGTCGATATCCCGGGCGATCCGCTCGAGTCCGCGCGACAATACGCCGTCATAGACCCCGGTGATCACCCCGGTCTTGGTCACGCTCAATTATTCCCGTCATTATCGGAACCGGGGGGATCGAGCGGCGTCGCGCCGACCGGCTTACCGTCGGGTCCGGCAACGATTTTCTCGATCCGGGCCTGCGCTGCATCGAGTCGCGCCTGGCAATGCTTTCGCAGCGCCTCGCCGCGCTCATAGAGCGAGATCGATTCGTCGAGCGGCACTTCGCCGCCTTCGAGCCTGCGAACCACGTCTTCGAGCGCGCGCAGCGCGTCTTCGAAGCTCATCGCACCTATCGTGTCTGCGCCATCTTCCATGCAGGCCGAGCAATGGCGGGGACAAGCCGCAGGGTCAAGCTTGGCGGGACTAGCAAGCGACGTTGGGCGAGGCTAAGGGCCGGGACATGCCCCATACGACCAGCACAATCACTCCCGAGATCGTGGCCGAACATGGCCTCAGCCCCGATGAATATGCAATCATCGTTAGGAGGCTCAATCGAGAACCGAACCTCGTCGAACTCGGCATCTTCTCGGTGATGTGGTCAGAGCATTGTTCCTACAAGAGCTCACGCCTGCATCTCAAGAAATTGCCGACCGAAGCGCCCTGGGTGATCTGCGGCCCGGGCGAGAATGCCGGGGTGATCGATATCGGCGACGGGCCGAAAGGAACCAAGCTCGCCGCGATCTTCAAGATGGAGAGCCATAACCACCCCAGCTATATCGAGCCCTATCAGGGCGCGGCGACGGGGGTTGGCGGCATTCTGCGCGATGTATTCACCATGGGCGCGCGCCCGGTGGCCAATCTCAATGCGCTGCGCTTCGGGCGGCCCGATCATCCCAAGATGAAGCATCTGGTGCAGGGCGTCATCGCCGGCATCGGCGGCTATGGCAATTGCGTGGGCGTGCCGACCGTGGGCGGCGAGACCAATTTTCACCCGGCCTATGACGGCAATATTCTGGTCAATGCGATGACCGTGGGCGTCGCCGATCAAGACCGGATTTTCTATTCCGCCGCCACCGGCATCGGCAATCCGATCGTCTATGTCGGTTCAAAGACCGGGCGTGACGGGATTCACGGCGCAACCATGGCGAGCGCGGATTTTGGCGAGGATTCCGATGCCAAGCGCCCAACGGTGCAGGTCGGCGATCCCTTCACCGAGAAGTTGCTGATCGAGGCCTGCCTGGAACTGATGGCGACCGATGCAATCGTGGCAATCCAGGACATGGGCGCAGCCGGGCTCACCTCAAGTTCGGTCGAAATGGCCTCCAAGGGCGGCGCGGGCATCAGGCTCGACATGAACAAGGTTCCCTGCCGCGAAGAGGGGATGACGCCCTATGAAATGATGCTCTCGGAAAGCCAGGAGCGCATGCTGATGGTGCTCAAGCCCGGCAAGGAGCCGATGGCCGAGGCGATCTTCCGCAAGTGGGAGCTTGATTTTGCGGTGATCGGCGAAGTCACCGATACCGGGCACATGGTGCTGGAATTCGATGGCGAGGTGGTGTGCGACATTCCGCTCGGTCCATTGGCCGATGATGCCCCGGAATATGACCGCCCCTCCCTCCCCGCAGCGGAATACAGGGCCTGGGCGGGCATCTCCCCCCTTGCCGATGTACCGGCGGGCGGCGAAATCGGCGCGGATCTGGTACGGCTGATGGGCTGCGCCGATCTCGCCAGCAGACGCTGGATCTGGGAACAATATGATTTGCAGGTCGGCGCTGACACCCTCCAGCTATCGGGCGGCGACGCCGCGGTGGTGCGGATTCACGGCACCGGCAAGGCCTTGGCGATGACCACGGACTGCACCCCGCGCTATTGCTATGCCGATCCCTATGAAGGCGGCAAGCAGGCGATTGCAGAGGCGTTTCGCAATCTCTGCGCGGTTGGCGCAAAGCCGCTTGCGGTGACCAATTGCCTCAATTTCGGCAATCCCGAACGGCCCGAGATCATGGCCCAGTTCACCGGCTGTCTGGCGGGTATGGGCGATGCCTGTCGCGCGCTCGATTTCCCGATCGTGAGCGGCAATGTCAGCCTCTATAATGAGAGCAAGGCCACCGGCGGCGGTTCTGCCATCCTTCCCACTCCGGCCATCGGCGGGGTCGGGGTAATCGAGGATAGCAGCCGCATGGCGACGATCGCCTTCAAGCAGGCCGGAGATTCCGTCTGGCTGATCGGCGAGGAGGCGGCCCATCTCGGCCAGTCACTGTGGCTGCGCGAAATCCATGGCCGCGAGGCGGGTCTGCCCCCGCCGGTCGATCTGCAGCTTGAACGCAAGCGCGGGGAAGAGGTTTGCGCATTGGTTCGCGCGCAGGCGGTCAATGCGGTGCATGATATTTCGGACGGCGGATTGCTGGTCGCTCTGGCAGAAATGGCGCTGGCCGGAGGGATCGGCGTGCAGCTCAATGTCGAGCTCGACAGCGCACAGGCCTTTGGCGAGGATCAGGGGCGCTATATCGTTACCTCACCGCCCGGGATCGACCCGCCGGGGGCCACCCGTCTCGGCACGGTCGGCGGGGAAACCATTGCCGATGTTCCGCTTGCCGTGCTGCGCGAGGCCAGTGAGAGCTTCTTCCGCGACTGGATGGAAATCTAGGCTGACCGCTCAGGCCGCCGCAGCCAGCGGAGCGCTGCGCAGGACATCATAGGGATCGATGCCCTGGCCGCGCCAGATGCGGTGGGCCTCGTGATAATAGGTCGCGGGCGTGATGCCCAACCTGGCGCGCGCTTCCTCAAGCGGCAGCGCGAGCAGATCGCGGACCGACAATTCAGCCAGCCTCGGGCAGGCCTTGCCCAGGCGTTGGCCTTCCCGCACGGCCCTGAACACCGGGGCTGCTGGGCAGGCCTTGCGGATCTCCCACGCCCCGGCATAGGCGATCAGCAGATGAGCCAGGGCCGGTTGCTGGCTATAGGTAAAGGCAAGCACGCATTGTTCGCCCAAAGCGTCGCGGCCATATCCGGTCAGGACATGCAGCAGATCATGCGTATCGCGTATGCGATTGATATAGATCCCCAGCTGGTCGTGGAAATCGGGCCGGTCCTGCATGAAGCGATCGAACTCATCGACCAGCCCCTGCGCGGTAAGCCCTTCGCGCTCCATAAAATCACAATAGACCTGGGCCACACTGCCCGCTGGCAGGCGCCGCAGACGGACATGATCATCAAGGATCGGAGGAAGAAAGGGTTCGCTGGCAGCAATCTTGCGGCCCTGCGGACTGCCCAGAAATGACTCTGCCGCATTGGCCATACCCATCCAGGGGAGCGATTCGAAAATACGGAAAACCTCTTCGGTGTTCTCCTTATCCTTCACCAGCTCGCGGAAATGCCGCCAGGCCTTGAGTGGGCGATAGTGCAGGCGTGGCCGCGCGGGATCGACCAGTGGCAGGTCATTTGTAGGCTCCACCCCCGATCGAGAGGGCCCGGCCGGATCGTCGGATAGCTGAGCGTGCGGCATGTCGTCCATGAGTCCAAATTAGGCTTACTTACATAGATGTCAATAATGACGGTCCTATGAACGTGCTGCGACGTGAATTGTGAAAAACTTGCAACAAAACTGTCATGCGCCCAAGGATACGTATGGCATCAATACAAAATGACACCCCGGTCGCCCTTACCCGCATTCAGACAAACTCATTGGCAGCGCATGAAAGACGCCTGCTGAACTGGATTTGCGCCCGCCTGCCGGACTGGACAACGCCCGACATGCTGACTGCCACCGCGCTGTTCGGTGCCTTGCTGATCTTCACCGGAAACATCGCTGCCTGGCTCAGTCCCGCGTGGCTGCTGATCGCAGTCATTGGCTATTTCATTCACTGGTTCGGCGATTCGCTCGATGGCTCACTGGCCCGCTTCCGCAAGATCGAGCGGCCATCCTATGGCTATTTCATCGATCACAGCTGCGATGCGATCGCCGTCACCATGATCATCACCAGCATGGGCCTTGGGCCCTATATGCGGATGGACGTCGCGCTGATCGCGCTGGCCGGCTATCTGCTGTTGATGGCGCATACATTCCTCTGCGCGCGCGTGCTGAGCGAACTCAATCTGACCCACATCGGTGCCGGCCCCACCGAAATGCGGCTGCTGCTGATATCGATGGCAGTGACGATGATGGCCGTGGGAACGCCCAGCCTGGTGCTTGGCAATTTCAGCGGTTTCGATCTTTTCACCATGGCCGCAGCCGCGATCATGATCACATTGTTTGTGGTGCAGACCGCGCGCATCGCTCGGCGGCTGGCTCTGGCCGACCCCTCCGCTGCCAAACGCCGGGCAAACGCCGGAGCGGCTTAGCTCGCGACCCAGTCACCTTCGGGAACGCCCAGCAATTCGAGCACTGCGGTAAGATCGCCGCGATCGATCCAGCCATCGGCGGCTGCGCGCGCCTTGGGCTTGGCGCGAAAGGCGATGCCATAGGTCGCCGCATCGAGCAGCGGAATATCATTGGCCCCGTCACCGGTGGCGAGCGAGATCGCCCCCGCACCCAGTTCGGCACTTTCTTCCAGCAAGACCGCCTTCTTCACCCCGCTGTCGGTAATCGAACCAACCAGCCCGCCGGTGAGGACACCCTCCGCCACCGCGAGCCGGTTCGCGACGACCCGGTCAAAGCCGAGCAATTCGGCGATCGGATCGGCGAATTGGTGAAAGCCCCCGGTGACCAGCACGGTCCGGCAGCCCTTGCTCTTGAGCGTGGCGACCAGCACCCGCGCGCCCGGCATTGGCTCGATCCGGCTGGCGAGACAATCTTCGATCGCGCTTTCCGACAGATCGCGCAGCAGCAGCACGCGCTCGCGCAGGGCGCTCTCGAAATCGAGCTCACCTTGCATCGCGCGTTCGGTGATGGCGGCGATCTGCGGCTTGATCCCGGCAAAATCCGCCAGCTCATCGATGCATTCCGCCTGGATCATGGTCGAATCCATATCCGACACGAACAGCTGCGGCAGCGCGATCTCCGCATCCGAGACCAGCAGATCCGACGGGCGGAAATGCTCGTCCAGCACCGCACGCAAACCCGCCGCATTCCCTTCGGGCAGCGCAATTTGCAGAACATTGCCGCAAAAATCGAGCAGCTGCGCCATGGCGACGCGCATCCCCTCGCGCTCGATGGCGACGGTCGCCGCGTCGAGACTTGCCGAAAGCGTGGCCGGGTCTGCTATCAGCCGGGCAATGAGCACGATCAAAACTCCTGAATCACATGGCCAGCGGCCAGCGCTGGCGCTCATTGCAGGGCCGACCGCCAGCGGCAAGAGCGATCTCGCGGTCCGCTTGGCTCTTGCGCTGCAGGAACGGGGTGCCCCTGCGGTGGTGATCAACGCCGACAGCGCGCAGGTCTATGCCGATCTGGCGGTGTTGAGCGCGCGGCCCAGCGCAGAGGATATGTGCGGCATCGACCACCGCCTGTTCGGAACCTGGGACGGGGCAAGCGCTTGCTCCGCTGCGGATTGGGCCGCTGCCGCCAAGCGCGAGATCGCCCTGGCCCATGCGCGCGGCGCGGTCCCGATCCTTGTGGGCGGAACCGGGCTCTATATCCGCACCCTGCTTGATGGGATTGCCCCAATCCCCGCGATCGATCCCCTTATTCGCGCCGAAGTTCGCGCCCTGCCCCTGGCCGATGCCTATGCAGAGCTGACGGCGCTCGATCCGCAACGCGCGGCGGCGCTCAATCCGGGCGATGCGACGCGCATTGCCCGCGCACTCGAAGTGGTTCGCTCGACCGGACATCCGCTGGCCTTCTGGCAGGAACGGCGCGAGGGCGGGATCGCCGATCAGGTGGAGTTGCACCCTGCGATCCTGCTTCCGCCCCGCGAGGCGCTCTATCCGCGCTGCGACGCGCGCTTTGCCGGGATGTTCGACGGCGGCGCGCAGGTTGAGGTCGCGGCCCTGCTCGCCCGCACGCTCGACCCCGCACTGCCGGTGATGCGGGCGATCGGTGTGTCCGAGATTGCCCGCTTTCTGGCGGGTGAAACGAGCCGCGCCGAAGCGCTGGCAGCAGGGGCGCAGGCGACACGAAATTACGCGAAGCGGCAATTTACATGGCTCAAACACCAATTTCCGGGCGAATGGCATCGCCACGCCTCACATGATTATCCCATAGACACCTATTTTGAAAGATTATTACTCATTTAACCCTTGACGCGATATATATGATCCCCTAGCAGCCTTTCCAAGGTTGGCCTTCGGGCCGTCGACAGGATAATGGAGAGGCGACCCGGCACAGCCATCTGTGCCGGGTCGAACTTTTGAGGGGATCGGCCGTCACAGCCATCTGTGCCGGGTCGATCGTTTGAGGGGGTTGGTTCACGTGCCAAACGCGCGGGGCCGATCTTCGCAGGAGGGGCCGGTGCATCAGTGTCGGCCTGAGGAAAGAAGGAATTACACGTGGCCGAAGAAAAAAGCGGCGCGGCGATATTGGTCGAGAGTCTGGTCAAGCAGGGGGTCGAATTCGTGTTCGGCTATCCCGGCGGCGCAGTGCTCCCGATTTATGATGAGCTGTTTTCAGATCAACGCATCCGCCACATCCTCGTGCGGCACGAGGCTGGCGCGGCGCATGCCGCAGAAGGCTATGCCCGCTCGACCGGCAAGCCCGGCGTGGTGCTCGTAACCTCCGGGCCCGGCGCGACCAATGCGGTCACCGGCATTGCCGACGCCTTCATGGATTCGATCCCGCTGGTGATCATCACCGGCCAGGTCGCGACCAATCTGATCGGTTCGGACGCCTTCCAGGAAGCCGACACGATCGGCATCACGCGCCACTGCACCAAGCATAATTATCTGGTGAAAGACCCCTCAGACCTGGCTGCGACGATCGACGAGGCATTCCAGATCGCCACCACCGGCCGCCCCGGCCCGGTGCTGATCGATATCCCGAAGAACGTGCAGGTGGCCGTCGCCGCTTGGCAGGATGGCGAAGTGCAGCGCCGCATCCGCTATGCGCCGCATATGGCCGGCAGCATCGATGAGATCGCAGAGGCGGTCGAACTGATCGCCGGCGCCAAGCGCCCGCTGTTCTATACCGGCGGCGGTGTGATCAATTCCGGCCCGCGCGCCAGCGAGCTGCTGCGCCAGTTGCAGGCACTCACCGGCGCTCCGGTCACCTCGACCCTGATGGGGCTCGGTGCCTTTCCGGCAGATCATTCCGCCTGGCTGGGCATGCTGGGCATGCATGGCACCTATGAAGCCAATCTGGCGATGAACCAGTGCGATGTGATGATCAATGTCGGCGCGCGCTTCGATGATCGCGTGACCGGGCGGCTTGATGCCTTTTCGCCCAATTCCACCAAGATCCACATCGATATCGACCGGTCCTCGATCAACAAGATCGTGCCTGTCGATCTGGCCATCGTCGGCGATTGCGCGACCGTGCTCGAACAGATGATCGAAGTCTGGGGCAAGCGCAAAGCTGCCGATCTGTCTGACTGGAACGCCCGGATCGAAGGCTGGCGGGCCAAGGAAAGCCTCGCCTATCCGGTGCAGAGCAAGGCCGGTGGGATCATGCCCCAGCATGCGATCGAGCGGCTGTTCGCCCTTACCCGCAAGCAGGATCCGATCATCACCACCGAAGTCGGGCAACACCAGATGTGGGCCGCGCAATATTTCGGCTTCGACAAGCCGAACAAATGGCTGACCTCCGGCGGGCTCGGCACGATGGGCTATGGCCTGCCCGCGGCGATTGGCGCGCAATTGGGCAATCCGGGCACTCTGGTGATCGATATCGCCGGGGAAGCCTCGATCCAGATGAATATTCAGGAACTGGGCACCGCCAGCCAGTTCCGCCTGCCGGTCAAGGTGTTCATCCTCAACAATGAATATATGGGCATGGTCCGCCAATGGCAGGAACTGACCTATGAAAGCCGCTATTCGAATTCCTACTCCGACAGCCTGCCCGATTTCGTCGCGCTGGCTGAAGCTTACGGCTGGAAGGGTATCCGGATCGATGACGAGCAGGATCTTGATGCCGGGATCGAGGCGATGATCGCCTATGACGGGCCGGTGATGGTCGATTGCCGGGTGGCGCAGGATGCCAATTGCTTCCCGATGATCCCCAGCGGCGCGGCACATACCGAAATGCTGCTCTATGGCGATGTCGTGGCCGGCACGATGGAAGACGAAGCCAAGGCTTTGGTGTAGGGGGCCGCCATCATGAAAATCCATCATCGCGAAACCGAACGCCATGTGCTGACCATTCTGGTCGACAATGAGGCAGGCATCCTCGCCAAGATAGCGGGGCTGTTTACCGCGCGCGGCTATAATATCGACAGCCTGACCGTGGCCGACATCACCGAAAACCATTCGGTCAGCCGGATTACCATCGTCACGACCGGCCCGCCGTCCGTGGTTGACCAGATCCACGCCCAGCTCGAACGGCTGGTGCCGGTGCACAAGGTGATCGATCTCACCGAAACCGGCCCGCATATCGAACGCGAGCTGGCGCTGGTGAAGGTTGCCGGCAAGGGCGAAATGCGGGTCGAAGCCTTGCGCCTGGCCGATGTATTCCGCGCCAATGTGGTCGATTCGACCACTTCGAGCTTCATTTTCGAGATCGTCGGCACGCCTGACAAGGTCAACAGCTTCATCACCCTGATGCGGGAATTGGGGCTGGTCGAAGTGGGCCGCACCGGCGTCGTCGGGATGACCCGCGGGCCCGAAGGGGTCTAGTTCAAGCCGAAATTCGCACACCAAGCGTCACCCAGACCTTGTTTAAGGGCCCATTTGTCGCGATAGGGCTGGCCCTTCAGGCCTGATGGATGCCGAAACGAGTTCGGCAGGACGCATTACGCAAGGGAAGAACGATGAAAGTCTATTACGACGCCGATGCCGATCTCAACCTGATCACTGGCAAGAAGATCGCGATCGTCGGCTATGGCAGCCAGGGCCACGCCCATGCGCAGAACCTGCGCGACAGCGGGATCAAGGAAGTTGCCATCGCGCTGCGTCCCGGCTCGGCTTCGGCGAAGAAGGCCGAAGGCGCGGGCTTCAAGGTGATGACCAACAAGGATGCTGCCGGCTGGGCCGATATCCTGATGATCCTTGCGCCCGACGAACACCAGGCTGCAATCTGGGAAAGCGACCTCAAGGGCAATATGAAGCCCGGCGCTGCGCTCGCCTTCGCGCATGGGCTCAATATTCACTTCGGCCTGATCGAAGCGCCCAGCGATATCGACGTGATCATGATCGCGCCCAAGGGCCCTGGCCACACCGTGCGCGGCGAATATCTCAAGGGCGGCGGCGTGCCCTGCCTGATCGCAGTCCATCAGGATGCGACCGGCAATGCCCATGATGTCGCGCTGGCCTATGCCTCGGGTGTCGGCGGCGGACGCAGCGGCGTTATCGAGACCAATTTCAAGGAAGAATGCGAAACCGACCTGTTCGGTGAGCAGGCGGTGCTGTGCGGCGGGCTGACCCATCTGATCCAGGCCGGGTTCGAAACCCTGGTCGAGGCCGGCTATGCCCCGGAAATGGCCTATTTCGAATGCCTCCATGAAGTGAAGCTGATCGTCGATCTGATGTATGAGGGCGGGATCGCCAATATGCGTTATTCGATCTCCAACACGGCGGAATATGGCGATATCACCACCGGACCGCGCATCATCACCAGCGAGACCAAGGCCGAGATGAAGCGCGTTTTGGCCGACATCACCTCGGGCCGCTTCGTGAAGAACTTCGTGCTCGATAACCGTGCTGGCCAGCCTGAGCTGAAGGCTGCCCGCAAGGCTGCCGAAGCTCACCCGATCGAGCAGACCGGTTCGCAGCTGCGCGCCATGATGCCGTGGATCGGCGCCAACAAGCTGGTCGATCACGACAAGAACTGATTCTCCTTCTCACGCGGGACACCAAGGGGCGGGGTCTGGATTGCCAGGCTCCGCCCCTTTTCATTGCCCTTTTCACTGGCTGTGCAGGCGGGGGCATATTCGGCTTTACAGCGGGCAGCCCCGACCCCATCCGCATTGCACATGTGACCAGCAGAGGCCCCGATGACTCAGCCTGCCAAGCACATCGTGATCTGCTTCCACGATTTCGCCCCGGGCGGAACCGAGCGCGTCGCCCTGACACTGGCGCGCGAATGGGCGATGTGCGGACGCGATGTCACCATTCTGTGCGGGGCTGACCAGGGGCCGGTGCGCGCGCTGGTCGATCCGGCGATCCGGGTGGTCGAACTGGTCCCGCCGATCCCGCGCAGCGCCCTGTCGCGCCTGCGGCTGGGAAAGGCCATGGCCCGCGTCCTGCCCGAACTCAAACCCGATGTGCTGTTCCTGCCGGGCAATTTTCATTTTGGCCTTGCCCGGGCCCTCAAGCGCGCGGCCCCTGCCCTGCCCATCATTGCCAAGGTCAGCAATCCGCTGCTGCCGGCTATGCCGCCGATCCTGCGCCCACTCGCCCGCGCCCTGCTCAAGCCCTATCTCGCGCCGATCGACCGGCTGGTCCAGATGGCTCCCGAACTGGTCGAGCCCGATACCCAGGGGCCCGGATGGACAAAATGCGACATCATCGCCGAGCCCAATCTTCTCCGTGGATATAGCCTGCCGCCACGCGGCGCGCCGCAGGATCCGCCGCTCGTCCTGGCCATCGCCCGGATGGAGCCGCAAAAAAACCTTGCGCTCGCGCTGCACTGCTTCGCCCTGCTGCTGCGCAAGCGCCCCGCGCGGCTGCTGGTGCTGGGCGAGGGATCGCAGCGAGCCCACCTCGAAGCCCTGGTGCAGAAACTGGGGATAGGTGATTCCGTATCCATGCCCGGCTTTTCAGACGCCGCGCAGGCCCGGCTTGGCGAAGCTTCGGCGCTGCTCCAGACATCGCGCTTCGAAGGTTATCCGGCGGTGGTGGTGGAGGCGCTGGCGGCCGATGTGCCGGTGGTGACGACCGCCTGCACACCGGTGCTGCCCGGCTTGCTGCCCAGCCCCATCCACGGCCGGATTGTCGGGCAAGGCAGCCCGCAGGCGCTGGCCAATGCGCTGGACAACGTGCTCGACCTTCCCTTTACCTCGGGCGGCGCAAGACCCGCACAAGTCGCGCATCATGACGCAGCGGCGTCGGCGCGGGCCTATCTCGATCTGTTCGACCGGCTGCTCGATCAGGCAGATGAGCCAGGCCGCCAGAATCTTGGAATCCAGAACAGTTAAACACGGCAGGCGCAGCGCCGGCGCGCAGCAGCTAGACAAGCATCCGCTGCCGCGCCAAAGTGCTGCTGTTTCATTCAACAGGAGTATGGCGTGATGGGTAGGCTTCACATTGGTATCGCCGCGATGTTCGGCGCTGCGCTGCTTTCGGTATCCATCGCCGATGCGCAGAACGGCACGCTCGGATCGCCCGGCACCGGCAATTCGTCGCAAATCACCGCTGGCACCTATTCCGCCGACGGCAGCCACACGATCATAAGCTGGCGCGTGAACCATTTCGGCTTTTCCGATTATTTCGGCCTGATCGGCAATGTCACCGGCACGCTGAAGCTCGATCCGGCGAATACGGATGCAACCGAAGTGGAAATGACCATTCCGGTCACATCGATCACCACCGCCAATCCGGCGCTCACCGCGCATCTGCTCAAGCCGGGCAAGGAAGGCGCCGCTCCTGACTTTTTCGGGCCAACCCCGGCTGATGCGATCTTCAAGTCCACGCAGGTCCGCTCCACCGACCATGACGAGGCGATGATCACCGGCATGCTGACGCTCAACGGTGTGACCAAGCCGGTTTCGATCATGGCCAGCTTCACCGGCGCCGGCGCCAATCCATACAGCAAGAAGCAGACCATCGGCTTCAAGGGCTGGGGCCGCATCAAGCGTTCGGACTTCGGCATCACCTATGGCATTCCGGCCGTGACCGACACGGTCGACCTCGAAATTTCTGCCGCTTTCGAAAAGCAATAAGCACATCGCCAGGGGTGGCCGCGCGCTGCGGCCGCCCCTGCCCGCTGCCGCAGCTGCCGGGCAATTTTGCCCCCCCGTGCGCAGCTTCCACTTGAAATGTGCCGCGCCATCGGCCATCTGGGCCGGGCAATGACGAACCGCACGCTCCTGACGCTGCTTCGACTTACACGCCCTTAGGCGTGTTATTCCGCCTGCGCGCCCGGCGTGCATGGCACCCCGCCTAAGGGCTGTTCCACCTAGAAAATCAAAAGCGCGCGGCTCTTGCCCTGCGCGCGCCAGTCGATAAGGCGATGTGTCATGACCATGCTCAAGGATCCGAGCCAGAAATACCGACCCTTCCCGCAGGTTCCACTGCGGGATCGGCAATGGCCGACGAAAACCATCACTGCTCCGCCGCGCTGGCTCTCGACCGATCTGCGCGATGGCAATCAGTCGATCATCGATCCGATGGATGCGGTGAAGAAGAACCGTTTCTTCGATATGCTGGTGGAAATGGGCCTCAAGGAAATCGAGGTCGGCTTTCCCGCCGCAGGCAAGACCGAATTCGATTTCATCCAGTCGCTGGTGAGGTCCGGCCGCGTCCCCGACGATGTCGCAATTCAGGTGCTGACCCAGTCGCGCGAGGATCTGATCCGCACCAGCTTCGAAAGCCTGACCGGCGCGAAGCAGGCGATCGTCCATCTCTATAATGCGGTATCACCCGCCTGGCGCGACATCGTGTTCCGCATGAGCCGCGATGAAGTGCGCGAAATCGCCGTGCAGGGCGCCAAGATCCTGCGCGATGAGGCTGCCAAACGGCCGGAAACGGATTGGTATTTCGAATATAGTCCTGAAACCTTCTCCACCGCCGAACTCGATTTCAGCCTCGAGGTCTGCGAAGCGGTGATGGATGTGTTGCAGCCCACCAGGGAACATCAGCTGATCCTCAACCTGCCGGCAACGGTCGAGGCGGCAACGCCCAATATCTATGCCGACCAGATCGAATATTTCTGCCGCAATCTGCCGCGCCGCGAAACCGCAGCGATCAGCCTGCACACGCATAATGACCGGGGAACCGGCGTCGCCGCGGCTGAATTGGGGCTGTTGGCAGGGGCCGACCGCGTCGAAGGCTGCCTGTTCGGCAATGGCGAACGGACCGGCAATTGCTGCCTGGTGACCATGGGCCTCAATATGTACACTCAAGGCGTCGATCCGCAGCTCGATTTCTCTGATATCGATGCGATCATCGAGACGGTTGAATTCTGCAACCAGATCCCGGTGCATCAACGCCATCCCTATGGCGGCGAACTGGTGTTCACGGCCTTTTCCGGCAGTCACCAGGATGCGATCAAGAAGGGCTTTGCGGCGCAGCAGATGCGCAATGATCAGCTGTGGCAGGTGCCCTATCTGCCGATCGACCCGGCCGATCTCGGGCGCAGCTATGAGGCGGTGATCCGGGTCAATTCGCAAAGCGGAAAGGGCGGCTTTGCCTGGGTGCTGGAACAGGATCAGGGGCTCAAGCTACCCAAGAAACTGCAGGCGGATTTTTCCCGGCACGTCCAGCATTTGGCCGACCAACTGGGCCGCGAGCTCAATGCTGCCGATATTTGGCAGGTGTTTCGCGATGCCTATTTCGTGAAGGTCGACAAGCGGCGCTATCGTCTGGTCGATTTCGAGGAAAGCCGTGCGCAGGATGGCACCCGCCTGTTCGCCGGAACGATCGAGGTCGATGGCCAGGTGCAAAGCGTATCCGGGCGCGGCAAGGGCCTGATTTCATCGGTTCTGGCGACCTTGAAGCAGACATTCGGGCTCGCGCTCGAGGTGCTGGATTATTCGGAACATGCGCTGGGCAAGGGCAGCGATGCAAAGGCCGCCGCCTATGTCGAATGCGCCCTGCCCGATGGCCGGACTGTGTGGGGCGTGGGCATTGACGAGGATGTCGCCTCGGCCAGCGTGCGCGCGATCCTGAGCGCCGCCAACGGGGCGCAGCGCGGCACCGCCTAGCGCGAAAAGCGGGACTGGCCGAACTATGCGGGCCGGGGCAGATATTGTCCCGGCCCGTTCGTTCAGGACCTACTTCAGGTGATCGGCATACCAGGCCAGCCAGCGCTGCATCCGGTCGACCAGATAGCTTGGCCGTTTGAACGAATGGTACTGGCCGGGATAAACCACCAGTTCGGTATCGATGCCGCGGGTCTTGAGCGCCTGATATTGCTGTTCGCTCGCCCAGGTCGGGACATTGACATCTTCACCCCCGACCATGAACAGCGTGGGCGTGTCGATCCGGTCGGCATGCAGGAAGGGATAGGAATTCTTGATCCAGACCTCGGGATGCTCCCACGGCCGGCCGAGTTCATAGTCATATTCCAGCACATATTGGTCCGTACCATAGCCCAGCATGACATCGGCGATCGAAGCCCCCGCCATAGCCGCCTTGAAACGGTGATCGGACGCGACGAGATAGTTGGTCGACATCCCGCCATAGGACCATCCGCCCACCACCAGTTTGTCAGGATCGGCAATTCCCTTGGCCACCGCATCATCGACCGCAGCCAGATCATCCTCGACATCGACCGTGCCCCAGGCCGCAAAAATTCCGCCTGAATAGGTGGTTCCGCGCCCGGTGCTGCCGCGCGGATTGGGGGTCAGCACGGCGAAGCCGGCCCCGGCGAAGACCTGCTGCCACATGTCAAAGCCATAATCATATTGCGCCGCCGGTCCGCCATGGGGATGGAGGATCGTTTTCAGCTTCTTGCCCGGCTTTGCATCCGTGGGCAGCATCACGAAGCCATGGACTTCGGTGCCGTCCTTGCTGGTGTAGGAGGTGAAGCTCGCGCTCGCGAAATCAATGCCCTTCATCCATTCGGCGTTGTGGCTGGTCAGCGGCCGCAACTTGCCGGCATCGAACGCATAAAGCTCGCCCGGCTTGGTCGGTTCGCTTTCGATCAGCGCGGTGCGGCCATTCTTGGCCATAACCGGGCTCGATACGATGAATTTGCCTTCAAGCAGCGGGGTCACCGCGCCGCCTGCGGCCGGGACCGCAGCGAGCAACATCTTGCCGTCATCTTCTTCGACAAAGCGGATCGCCTTGCCGTCGGCTGTCCATTCGGGTGTATAGACATTGCGGTCGAGCGTGGGGGTGAGGACTTTCGCCGCGCCGCCATTTGCCGGGATCACCGCAAGCTGGTTCGCCGCATACCAGATCAGCTTCGGGTCGCCGCCGCGAATATAGGCGATCTGCATTCCGTCCGGGCTCCACGCAGGATAGGAATAAAAGTCAGCCCCGGCATCCGCGCCCTCATAGGTGGTAAGCTGGCTGGGCTTTGCCCCCGGCGCATCGATCCGGGCGATGAAGATATTGCTGTCATAGGTGCGGTCCTGATCGGGGGCGCGGCGCGATGAGAAGGCGACGCGGGTCGAATCCGGCGACCAGGCAGGAAACATTTCGTCATAATCGCCGTCGGTCATCCGCACGGCGCTGTGTTTGGCGATATCATAGAGGAACAGCCGCGCGCGTTCCTTGCCGAGATAGCCGATGCCATCAGCCTTGAAATGATAGCGATCGATCACGATCGGCGCAGGGATCTCGTCACCATCGGCCGTCTTCTTCGGCTCTGGCGTCTTGTCGGTGACGATCAGCGCAAGATATTTGCCATTGGGCGACCAGACGAAATCCTCAACCGAACCTTCGATACCCGTCAGCGGCTGCGCTTCGCCGCCGGTGAGCGGCAAAAGCCATAGCTGCGTCTCGTCATCCTTGTCGGCGCGCGAGGAGAGGAAGCCGATCTGCGTGCCGTCCGGGCTGAATTTCGCAGAGCTTTCGCTTTCGCCCTTGCGTGAGGTCAGCTGGCGCGGCCCGCTGCCATCCCAGGGGGCGAGCCAGATATGCGAAACCGGCGCATCCGCATCCAGATCGGCCTGTGATACGGTATAGACCACGGCGCTGCCGTCTGGCGCGATGTCGGGCGATGAAACGCGGATTTCCTTGACCTGATCTTCCGGAGTGACCGGCCGGGCCAGCGCCGAACCAGATTGGCTGGCGATGACCAGCGCGGAGGCGGCAAGCAACAATCTCATGAAAAGACTCCCTTCAGGGCAAGCTTTCTACGCAATTGTTGCGGGCGCACAATAGTCTCACTCAAAACCAGTTGCCCCCGGCCCCTGAAGTTCATGGCCGGTGACCAGACTTGCACGGGCCGCAGACCGATTGGCTCGCGCCGCTCGGATCGGGTCCGTCGCAGGTCCTTTGCCCGATCAGCCGCTTCCCCGGCAGGCTGCACCGGATCAAGGCGCAGGCGGAGCCGCAATGGCATTGCTTTCCCCCGCTCCACCGGCCATGCTACAGTGATCGGGTGACTTAATATTATTTTTATTTTTCATACTCTTGTGCGCAATTGGCAGAAATCATGGAGGGACCGATATTTATCCTTCCGCGGGCCTCCAGTGCCCATCATCCGCAGTTGAAAACCCCTGTTGCCGTAACGGAAATCATCCATGTCGCTGCCTCCCCTGTTCGATAATCTGCGTTTGCCGGTAATTGGTTCGCCGCTGTTCATCATTTCAAATCCGGCCTTGGTGATTGCGCAGTGCAAGGCCGGGATTGTCGGCAGCTTCCCGACCCTCAATGCGCGGCCTTCGGGGATGCTTGACGAATGGCTTGGGCAGATCACCCAGGAGCTGGCCGCGCATGATCGCGACCACCCCGAACGCCCTTCCGCGCCCTTTGCCTGCAATCTGATCGTTCACCGGTCCAATCCCCGGCTGGAAGAGGATGCGCAGGTGCTGGCCAAATGGAAGGTTCCGCTGGTGATCACCTCGCTTGGCGCGGTGGAGGAGATCAACACCGCAGTCCACGGCTGGGGCGGGATCGTGCTGCATGACATCATCAATGAACGCTTCGCGCGCAAGGCGATCGAAAAGGGTGCCGACGGGCTGATCCCGGTCGCGGCCGGCGCGGGGGGCCATGCCGGCGCGCTGTCGCCCTTCGCGCTGATGCAGGAAATCCGCCAATGGTTCGATGGGCCGGTGGCGCTGTCCGGCGCGATTGCGCATGGCCGCTCGATCCTTGCCGCGCAGGCGATGGGGGCAGACCTCGCCTATATCGGATCACCCTGGATCGCGACCACCGAGGCCAATGCGAGCGACGCCTATAAACAGGCGATCGTCGAAGGGCGGGCCAATGATATCGTCTATTCGAACCTCTTCACCGGGGTGCACGGCAATTATCTCAAGCGTTCGATCCTCAATGCCGGGATGGATCCGGATCATCTGCCAGAAAGCGATCCAACCAAGATGGACTTCGACAAAGCCACGAGCGGTGATGCCAAGGCTTGGAAGGACATCTGGGGGTCCGGTCAGGGTATCGGGGCGGTGACTGCGACCGAATCGGTGGCCGCTCGGGTCGACCGGCTCGAGGCAGAATATGATGCAGCCAAGCGCCGGCTGGCGGGTATGACCGGGATGATCGCCTCCTGAGTTGCGCCCCATAAGCGCTCAGCCATTGCGTCAAGCTCGCTGAAATCCACGCCCGGCGCAAGCCGCTGGCCGAGCGGATCGCGGCGGTTCAGCCGCATCCTGCGCCGCTGCGCAAGCAAGCGCCGCCTGAGCGCGCGCTGGAGCAGACCGAGCCGCATCAGCGCCTGGTCCAGTGCCAGCTCGGGCCTGCGGCGGCGCAGTGCCGACCAATCCGCCTCGATCTGGCCAACCCGCTGGGCCACCAGCTCATTATAGCTGCGGTGCGGGCCGCGATGCAGCGGCAGGCCGATCCGCACCGCAGACTGCTCGCAGGACGGCAGCAGCAGGCCATTGGCGCGGAAATCGTCAAACCCAAGCCGGTCCGGCCCGATCGCGCGGAACAGCGCCCCATGGCAATGGCCGCGCAGCAGCTGGAGCGGCAGCAAATGGTGGCGCTGCATTCCCGGCCGGTAATCGGGCGCATCGCGGCAATTGACCGCGCGGAACGGCAGGCGGGTTCGGTTGGCCACCTTCCCTGCCCCGCCTCACAGCCGGCTGACGCGTACATAGCGCCCGTTCGGCGAGGGGGTGAGGCGCAGCGATTCCCCCGCAGGCCCGATCGCCCGTTCCCGGCCATCGAGCCCACCGCGTTCGACCAGTTCGTGGATAAGGCGCAGGGCGATCCGGGCGGCACCAGTGCCGTCAAGCGCCAGATCGGGTTCGATCAGCAATTCCTGCCCGGTAAAAAAGGCCAGGCCTTCGCTTTGTATTCCGCCATCGGGCACCGGCAACAGCGCGGTGAGGCCGAAGCCGGGGAAAGGGCCGCCTTCGAGCCAGCTTGTGATGCTATGGCGAAAATGACCGGGGCTGGAGAGACAGCGCGCGGGCCGCCACCCGATCGCCGCCAGCCCGGGAAGTTCGGACAGCTGCAGGGCAAGCAGCAGCTGGCTGCGGACCACCGGCAGCATCGCTTCACCACCGGCAAGGTGCGGACCAGGTTCAAGCGTTACCGCGCGGTAGGCTGACTGGATGAAATCATGCGGAAGGTCGAAATGGTGGGGATGCACGTCCACCGCGCGTCCAGCGCCCGGCGCGAGCCCTTTGAGATCGAAGGTCAGCCCGTTGACGAGCAGTTCCATCCAATGATCGAGCGACGCCGCCGGATTGGGATCGTGACTGATCGAAAACTCCCGGGCATTGGCTGCCAGGGCTTGTATTGCCAGCGCATCGGGGCGCGCTGCAGCATCGAACAACAACGACAGCACTGGCGCCCCCTTCCTGCGACCGCGGGTGGTATGCTGCACGATATCCGGAAATCCCTGTTGCCCCTGTGGCGCGGTTTCTGGCGCGAAATGGGTACGGCGTCGAGTCCCGCCGGGCGAGACTCATCCGCTTCGGAGCATTCCGCTCAGGGCCGACCGCAGGAATGCCACTCCTGCCTTCCCTGGCCGCACTGCATGGGTTAGGCCGCGATCATGGCATCACGATCCTCAGCAGCAGTTTTCGGAGTGGAACGCTCGCTCGGCGGGCGCGCATGGCGCTGGCGCGGCGGGAACATGGATATGGCGGGCTCGCCTTTACCAAAGCTGGGTGAGGCAGAAGAGGCCGGGGGCGCCGCCGGGCTGGAGGATGATCTGGTGACCCAGCTGCTGCTTGCGCGCGGGGTTATGCGCGAGGATCTTGAACGTCACCGCAGCCCGACCCTGCGCGGCTTCCTCCCCGATCCGAGCGATTTTCAGGACATGGACGCCGCGGCCCGGCGGCTGGCCGAGGCAGTGCTCAGCCATGAGACACTGACCATCTACGGCGATTACGATGTCGACGGGGCGACCAGCGCCGCCCTGCTGGTGCGGCTCATGCGAATGCTCGGCCATGATGCCCGCTATTATATCCCCGACCGCCTGCTCGAAGGCTATGGTCCCAGTGGGGAGGCCCTGGTGCGTCTGGCCGAACAGGGCAGCAGCCTGATCGTCACCGTCGATTGCGGCGCGATGGCGCATGAGGCCTTGAAGATGGCCCATGCGGCCGGGGTCGATGTGATCGTGGTCGATCATCACAAATGCTCGGCCGAGCTGCCGATTACCGCCGCGATGGTGAACCCCAACCGGCTCGACGAAGGGGACATCGGCGCGGCCCATGGCCATCTCGCGGCGGTCGGCGTCGCCTTCCTGCTCGCAATCGCGACCGTTCGCACCCTGCGCGAGCGGGGCTATTTCGAAAGCCGGCCGGAACCGGACCTGTTCTCGCTGCTCGATCTCGTCGCGCTGGGTACGGTGGCCGATGTCGCCGCGCTGCACGGGCTCAACCGTGCGCTGGTCGCCCAGGGCCTCAAAATCATGGCGCGACGCGAGAATATCGGAATGGCCGCGCTGATCGACGCAAGCCGGCTCAATCGCGCGCCGGGCTGCAGCGATCTCGGCTTTGCCCTGGGGCCGCGAATCAATGCCGGAGGCCGCGTGGGCGAGGCGACGCTGGGCGTGCGCCTGCTCACCACCGAAGATCCTGACGAGGCCCGCGCTATCGCCGCGCAACTTTCGACGCTCAATGAAGAACGCCGCGCGATCGAGGCTGAAGTGCAGGAGGCCGCCGAAGCGCAGCTGGCGGCGCAGCACAATCGCGCGGTGCTGGTGCTCGCCGGCAAGGGCTGGCACCCCGGCGTGATCGGAATCGTCGCCGGGCGGATCAAGGAAAAGACCGGCAAGCCGACTCTGGTGATCGCACTCGATGCTGACGATCAGGGCCAGGGAAAAGGCTCGGGCCGTTCGGTCAGCGGGGTCGATCTCGGCGCAGCGATCATCGCGGCGCGCGAATTGGGAATGCTGGTTGCCGGCGGCGGCCACGCGATGGCCGCGGGGCTGACGATCGACCCCGCCCGGCTCGACCAGCTGGCTGACTGGCTCGATGAGCGGCTTTCCACAGCGGTGCTGCAAGCGCTGGAGCAGCGGGCGATGCTGCTCGATCTGGCACTCGCGCCCGGCGGGCTCACTGCGGGCCTGGTGGAGACGCTCGACAGCGCCGGGCCCTATGGTGTCGGCTGGCCCGCCCCGCGCGTCGCGGTGGGGCCGGTGCGGCTGATCAAGGCTGATGTGGTGGGCACGGATCATGTCCGCCTGATCGCCAGCGGGCGTGACGGGACATCCTTCAAGGCGATTGCCTTCAGGGCCGCAGAAAGCGAGCTGGGCCAGGCGCTGCTGCACGGTGCCAAGGGGCGCAGCCTGTGGCTGGCCGGACGTGTCCAAATCGACGACTGGGGCAGCCGTCCGCAAGCCGAACTCCACCTCGAAGATGCCGCCTGGGCAGATTGACCCGCTTCCTGTCGGCAGAGGGCTTGACCGCACCCCGTCCCGCCCCTAAGTGCCGCCCCCTGCATCGACGTGGCCCCATCGTCTAGCGGTTAGGACGCGGCCCTTTCACGGCTGAAACACGGGTTCGATTCCCGTTGGGGTCACCACGATGCAAGCGCGGGCTTCGCGCCCGCAATAGCCTGATTTCAGGCCCCTTCGTCTAGCGGTTAGGACGCGGCCCTCTCACGGCTGAAACACGGGTTCGATTCCCGTAGGGGTCACCAGCACACAGGACTTGTGACAAGTGATCCTTCGCGCTGGCGATGATCTGCGGGCGCAGCTAAGCCGCATGTCGTGATGAATGAAGTACGCTCCCTTCCCTGGCCAGGCGTGGTCATCGCGCTTGCGTCCGCTGCCGGGATGCTGGTCGCCGGGGTCAATCCCTGGTTGATCGCAGCGATACTGCTGCTGTGGACCGGCTCGCTGTGGATTTCCCGCCCGGTCGAGGTCACTGTCCCGCCGCAGACCGACAGCGTCCAGCTGACCCGCGACGGCATGCGCGACATGATCGAGCAATTCAGCCTGCCGCTGCTGCTGCTGGATCGCAACCGCATCATCATCGCCAATTCCGCCGCCCGGGTGGTGTTCGGCAAACATATCGTGGGACAGGACCCTCGGGTCGCGCTGCGCCATCCCCAGGCGGTCGCATTGCTGGATCGCAAGCGCGGCGGCTCCGCCACGATCCAGGGGCTGACAACGCCGCGCAGCATCTGGAAGCTCACCCGCCACGCGATCAATGAACGCTATTGGGTGATCGAACTGCATAACCGTACCGCCGAGGCCGATATCAGCCGGGCGCATACCGATTTCGTCGCCAATGCCAGCCATGAGCTGCGCACGCCGCTCGCTTCGATCATCGGCTATGTCGAAACGCTGACCGAGGAAGGCGAATCCGCCGATCCGGCGACGGTGAGCAAATTTCTCGATACCGTGCTGCGCGAGGCGCGGCGGTTGCAGAGCCTGGTCAGCGATCTGATGTCGCTCTCGCGGATCGAAGCGGAAAAGCATGATCAGCCCAGCGAGAGAATCGACCTGGTCAAGCTGGTCGCCAAGGCTGCCAAGGAAGCCGGCGCGCCCAAGGACAAGGTGCGGATCCAGGTGGACCTGCCCAAGACCGAGATCATGGTCCGGGCCGACACGCAGCAGCTCGAACAGCTGGTACGGAATCTCGTCGATAATGCCTTGAAATACGGCGATACGAGTGGAAAGGTCGAGGTCAAGGCGCGCTTGGAAGAAGGCGATCGTGCGATACTGACCGTGACCGACCATGGCGAAGGCATCGATCCTGAGCACATCCCCCATCTCACGCGCCGATTCTATCGCACTGATCCGGGGCGCAGCCGTGCAGCAGGCGGGACCGGGCTTGGCCTGGCAATCGTCAAACATATTGTTGAACGCCATCGCGGGCGGCTCGACATCGCCAGCACTAAGGGTGACGGCACGGTTGTGACCGTGAGATTACCAACTATTGAGCGTAACCGGTAGTCGTTGTCACACATGTGTCACATAATTCCAACATCGCGCAGGCAGTCAACCACCAGGCTTGGCGTACAAGAAACCAGGATCAGACCATGAAGACCAAAGCCCTGTTCGCTCTTCCGCTCATTACCGTCACTCTTGCGCTTGCTGCATGCGGCGGCGGGAGCTCCGCGACTCGCGATTCGATCCGCGCAGTCGGCTCCTCCACCGTCTATCCCTTCGCAAAAGCCGTCGCCGAAGGGCTCACCCGTTCCAATCCCGACTTCAAATCGCCGATGATCGAATCGACCGGCACCGGCGGTGGCATGAAGCTGTTCTGCGCCGGGCTCGGCGCCGAAACACCCGACATCGCCGACGCTTCGCGCCGGATGAAGCCGGATGAATTCGCACAATGCCAGGCAAATGGCGTCAAGGACATCATCGAGATCCAGGTCGGGCTCGACGGCATCGCCTTCGCCGCTGCCAAGGGCGGTATCGACATGAACCTCACGCCAGAGATCATCTACAAGGCGCTGGCCGCCAAGCCGTTCGGCAAGGATCAGACCGCCAAGACCTGGCACGATGTCGATCCTTCGCTGCCCGCTGACCCGATCCTCGTCTATGGCCCGCCCTCCACTTCGGGCACGCGCGATGCGCTGAAGGAACTGATCCTTGCCAAGGGCTGCGAAAGCGACCCGGCGATGAAGGCGCTGAAGGACAGCGACAAGGACAAGTTTGATCAGGTCTGCACCGAAGTGCGCAGCGACGGCGCCTATGTCGACCAGGGCGAGAACGACAATCTGATCGTCCAGAAGATCGAGAGCAATCCGAAGGCGATCGGCGTGTTCGGCTATTCCTATCTTGAGGAAAACGCCGATCGCCTGAACGGTCTGACCGTCAACGGGGTCGAACCGACCTATGCGAAGATCTCAAGCTTCGCATATCCCGGTGCCCGCCCGCTGTTCATCTACATCAAGAAGGCGCATCTCGATGCGATCCCCGGGCTCAAGGAATTCATCACCGTATGGACCAAGAGCTGGAGCAAGGGCGGACCGCTCGCCAAGATCGGCCTGGTGGTCAGCCCCGATGACGTGATGGCAAAGAGCGCGAAGATCGCGACCGATTACACCACGATCACCGCAGCCGACCTCAAGTAAGGGCCCGGAACCAAGATGTCGCCAGCCATTCTGCTCTTGCTCGCCTTTGGGCTGGGTCTCGCCGGATGGCTTGCGGCACGGGCGCGCGCCTGGGGTTTCAAGCGCGCGGCCCCCACCGTCAGACTGGCGGCGCTGCCGACCTATCACGCCTGGTATGTCGCGCTTGTGGATCGTGCTGCCGGCACTGCTGTTCATCATCGCCTGGGGCTTCATCTCTCCGGCGCTGGTGACGATGTCAGTGCTGGCCGATCCCGCCGCGTCAAGCCTCCCGGCCTTCGGGATGCAGCGCGAAACTATCCTGGCAGAGGCCCATGCGGTTGCCACAGGCGCCGCCGCCGGGGTGTTTAACCCTGACGCGCGGGCTCTCGTCGAACCCTTCCGCGAAGCTTTGGGGCGGATGAATGCGATCGGGATCACGGCGACCCTGATCATCTCCTTTCTCGGCGGCACCTGGGCGTTCCTGCGCCTGCGCCCCGATTTCCGCGCCCGCACCCGGGTCGAGCGGATCGTGATGATGATCGCTGCTGCTCGCCTCGCTGGTCGCGATCCTCACCACGCTCGGCATCTTCGTTTCGCTGCTGTTCGAAACGGTGCGCTTCTTCCGCATGATCGATCCGATCTCGTTCCTGTTCGGCACCCATTGGAGCCCGGACCGATGAGCTCGATCGAAGGCGCCGATCCGAGCAGCTTCGGCGCAATTCCGCTGTTCTGGGGCACGATCTTCATCGGCGCGATCATCGCGATGATCGTGGCAATTCCGCTCGGGCTGATGAGCGCGATCTATCTCACCCAATATGCCAGCCCGGCCTGGCGCCGCTGGCTGAAGCCCGCGCTGGAGGTTCTCGCCGGCGTGCCGACCGTGGTCTATGGCTATTTCGCCGCGCTGACCGTCGCGCCGGCGATCCGCGACATCGCGCTGTCCGTCGGGATCCCCCATGCCTCCAGCGAAAGCGCGCTGGCCGCCGGCCTGGTGATGGGGGTGATGATCATCCCGTTCGTCTCCTCGATGGCCGACGATTCGATCGCCGCGGTGCCGCAGGCGATGCGCGACGGCAGCCTGGCGATGGGCGCGACCAAATCGAGACGATCCGCCGGGTGCTGGTGCCCGCCGCGCTGCCCGGCGATCGTGGCCGGCGTGATGCTCGCGGTCAGCCGCGCGATCGGCGAGACGATGATCGTGGTGATGGCCGCCGGCTATTCCGCCAATCTGACCGCCAATCCGTTCGAGACCATGACCACGGTCACCGAGCAGATCGTCGCGATGCTGACCGGCGAAGCGAGTTCGACATCCCGCCACGCTCGGCGCCTTTGCGCTCGGCCTCGTGCTGTTTCATGGTCACGCTTGGCGCTCAACATCGTCGCCCTGCGCGTGGTGAAGAGATACCGCGAAGCCTATGACTGAGCGTAACCCTCCCGACCCGTACCGATGCATTCCAGAAGCGGCATTGCCCAGCGCTACGCGGCCGAGCGGCGCTTCAAATTCGTCGGGCTCGCGGCGATCCTGTTCTCGGTCGCGGTTCTGGCGTTCCTGCTCATCACCATGGGCATGAACGGGCTCGGCGGCTTCAAGCGTGTCGAGCTGGCGGTGACGATCGATTTCCCGCAGGCCGGGCTGTCAGGCGATCCCAGTGTTCTGGCCCAGTCCAATGCGGTGCAGACGCTGGAGGTTCAGGGTCTGCCCGCGGTGGTCAATTTCTATGCCGCGAAGTCGCTCGGGGATGATGGCGCCTTGGAAGTCAATCCGCAGGCCTGGCGCGATGTGGCGCGACAAGATCATCGCCGATCCATCAATCCTGCGGGCGAAGACCACCCTGTTTCTGCCGGCCAGCCATAATCTTGCCTCTGCCTATGCGCGCGATGGCCAGCGCCCATTATGGCCGCTGGCCGATCGGCTGAAGGCGGAAGGCAAGCTGCAGAAGAATTTCGATTTCGGCTTTCTGCAGCGCTCCGATGCCACCGATCCGCAGCTGGTCGGCATCTGGGGCGCGCTCAAGGGCTCGATCCTGACCATGCTGGTCACGCTGGTGCTGGCCTTCCCGGTCGGGGTGCTGTCTGCGCTCTATCTTGAAGAATATGCGCCGAAGAACCGCTGGACCGATCTGATCGAGGTATCGATCAACAATCTCGCGGCGGTGCCTTCGATCATCTTCGGCCTGCTGGGGCTGGCGGTGTTCCTTGCGATCTTCCCCAGCTATCGCTCCGCGCCGCTGGTCGGCGGGCTGACACTGGCGCTGATGACCATGCCGGTGATCGTGATCGCCGGGCGCAATGCGATCAAGGCGGTGCCGCCCTCGATCCGCGACGGGGCGCTGGCGCTCGGCGCATCGCCGGTCCAGGTGGTGTTCCACCACGTGCTGCCGCTGGCCCTGCCCGGCATCCTGACCGGCACGATCATCGGCATGGCGCGCGCGCTGGGCGAAACCGCGCCGCTGCTGATGATCGGCATGCGCGCCTTCGTCGCCACGCCGCCGGGCGGGCTGACCGATCCGTCGACGGTGCTGCCGGTGCAGATCTTCCTGTGGTCCGACGAGATCGACCGCGGCTTCGTCGAAAGGACATCCGCGGCGATCATTGTGCTATTGCTGTTCCTGCTGCTGATGAACGGCCTGGCCATCTATCTGCGCAACCGATTCGAGAAGACACTGGTGACGAAAGACAATTCCATTATGAATTCGGACAGTGTGAAGATGAGCGCCGACAAGGTCACGGTCTTCTACGGCGACAAAAAGGCGATCGACGAGGTTTCGATCGATATCCCGACCGAATTCGTCACCGCCTTTATCGGCCCTTCGGGTTGCGGAAAATCGACCTTCCTGCGCACGCTCAACCGCATGAACGACACGATTCCTTCGGCCCGCGTCGAAGGCCAGATCACCCTCGACGGCGAAGATATCTACGACTCGGGGATGGACGTGGTGCATCTGCGCGCGCGGGTCGGAATGGTGTTCCAGAAGCCCAACCCCTTCCCCAAGTCGATCTACGAAAACGTCGCCTATGGCCCGCAAGCATCCACGGACTTGCCGAGGGCAAGGCCGATCTTGATGCGGTGGTCGAACGATCGCTGCGCCGCGCCGGCTTGTGGGACGAGGTGAAGGACCGCCTGGCCGACAGCGGCACTGCGCTATCCGGCGGGCAGCAGCAGCGGCTGTGCATCGCGCGCGCGATCGCGGTCGATCCCGAAGTGATCCTGATGGACGAGCCCTGCTCGGCCCTCGATCCGATCGCCACCGCGCGGATCGAGGAGTTGATCGACGAATTGAAGGGCCGCTTCGCGATCGTGATCGTGACCCACTCCATGCAGCAGGCCGCCCGCGTTTCGCAGCGAACTGCTTTCTTCCATCTGGGCAAGATGGTCGAGTATGGTCACACCTCTGACATATTCACCAATCCGCGCGAGGAGCGCACCAAGGATTACATCACTGGACGGTACGGCTGATGAGCACAGAACATACGGTCAAGGCATTCGACGAGGATATCACTCGGCTGCGCGGCCTGATCGCGGAAATGGGCGGCCTTGCCGAGCTGGCGATCCAGGAATCGCTCCAGGCTCTGGTGAATGCCGATCAGACGCTGGCCAAGGAAGTGGTCCGGCGCGACAAGAAGATCGACGCGCTGGAAACCGAAATTGACAAGCTGGCGGTGCGGATCATCGCGCTGCGCGCACCCATGGCCGACGATCTGCGCGAAGTGATCGCCGCGCTCAAGATCGCCGGTGTGGTGGAACGCATCGGCGATTATTCCAAGGACATCGCCAAGCGCGTCGGCCGGATCGAGGGACGCAAGCATTTCGATCCGCTGACCCTGCTTTCGGCGATGGGCGAAGTCGCCGCTGAAATGGTCCATGATGTGCTGACGGCCTATGCCGCGCGCGATCCGGTGACCGCGCGCGAAGTGATCGCGCGGGATGAAAAGGTCGATGCCTTTTATGACAGCATCTTCCGCAATCTGGTGAGCCATATGATGGAAAATCCCGCCACCATCAGCAGCGCGGCGCAATTGCTGTTCATCGCGCGCAGCCTTGAACGGATTGGCGATCATGCCACCAATGTTGCGGAAATGGTCCATTATGCCGCCACCGGGACATATGTTCCGGAAATCGACACCGATGCGGACCCAGGCACATGAAGGTCTGCCTTTTGTCGCAACGCTGTAACATCTGTGTGGTGGTGGGACGCTGCCGGTGACGACGGGACGCCGGACCACGTGGAGCTCGCCCGCGCGACGGACGCCGAGAAGGAGTCGCAGCTGCACCGCGTGCACGCCTTCCAGAAGGAGCACGAGCACGAGGCCACCGCCGCGCTGGCGCACCTCAAGGAGGTCGCGGTCTCCGACGGCAACGTCTTCGCCGCGCTGATGGACGCCGCCCGGGTCTGCTCGCTCGGCCAGGTGACCGAGGCGTTCTTCGAGGTGGGCGGCGCCTATCGCCGCAATGTCTGAGCGCGGCGGTACGTCGTGTCGTCGGTCGTGTCGTCAGGGGTAACTCACCGTTCGGTCAGCTCCTATGGCGTTCGAACACCATGGAAGCTGACCGAACGGTGAGTTACCCCAAACCGGCCACCCGCGTGGTGAGCCTGGTCCCCAGCATCACCGAGGCCCTGGCGTCGGTGCGCCGGGAGGCGGTGGTCGGCGCGACCGACTGGTGCACCCACCCCGCCGACCTCGACACGACGCTGGAGGCGCGGGTCCGCGGCACCAAGAACCCGAACCTCGAGACGATCAGGGCGCTGCGCCCCGACGTGGTGATCGCCAACCACGAGGAGAACCGCGAGCTCGACGTACGCCGGCTCGGCGAGTCCGGCGTCGAGGTGCACGTGACGCGGGTCGAGAGCGTGCCGGAGGCGGTGCAGACCTACGAGCGGCTCTTCGACGTGGTGCTCGGCTGGGAGCGACCGGAGTGGCTCGCCGAGGTCCGCGATCTCTGGTGCGGCCCGCTCCCGGAGGTGACGCGGACCGTGGCGATCCCGGTCTGGCGCGACCCGTGGATGGTCGTGGGCGGCCGCACGTTCACCGGCGACCTGGCCCGGAGGCTGGGCTGGGCAACGTACGCCGACACCGATGCCCCCGACACGGCAGCCGCCGCCCGCTACCCGGGGACGACACCGGAGGAGGTCCTGGGCCGGGGCGTGGAGCTGGTGCTGCTCCCGGACGAGCCGTACGTGTTCACCGCGGACGACGGCCCGGAGTCGTTCCCCGGGACCGAGACCCGGCTGGTGAGCGGCCGGCTGCTGACGTGGTACGGGCCGAGCCTGCTCGAGGCTCGCTCGCTGCTCAGGCCCGCACCTTGACCACGACCCGCGCCAGGTCGCGCTGGAGGGGGTCGGCCACCGAGGTCGCGCCGACGTTGAGCGCCGCCCGGGCGCCAGCCCGCGCCCGCGGGGTCCGCACCACGACCACCCGCACCACGACCGCCCGTCCCGGGGCCACCAGGTCGGTCCGGAACCGCCCATGGCGCACCGCTTGGGTCACGTCCTGCCCGGCGACCAGGTAGCGCACCCTCAGCCCAGCCCGGGAGCGCGGCCCCTGGAGCTGGAAGGAGTCGGCGTAGCTGCCGGTGTTGAGCAACCGCAGCTTCGCGCCCACCTGCTCGCCGCGCAGGGTGCGGTGGACCCGGTGGTTGAGCCAGTCCGGGTGGTAGGTCGCGGTGACCGTGTAGTGGCGGGTCACCGTCGTGGTGTTGCCGTCGCCGTCGACTCCGACCAGGTCGACGCTGTGCTCGCCCGGGGTGCCGGTGTCGAGCGGGACCAGGACGTCCTCACCCGCCGCTCCGCACCGCTGCAGGCTGGAGCCGCCCCGGTCGGTGCAGGACAGCTCGGGGAGCACCCGCTGGCCGACCTGATAGGTGGCCCCGTCCTCGGGGACGGTGACCTCCACCTGAGGGGCGACGGCGTCCCGCACGTCCATGAGCTGGGCCCGATAGCTGATGTAGTGGCCGCTGGAGGTGTCGGCCTCCCGGAGCTCCCAGCGGAGCCGGCCGAGGGCATCCACCTCGCTGGCCAGCGCGTGTGCGTCGTCGGCCCAGCCGATGAGCGTGTCGCCGTTGTGGAGCCGTCGGGCCGACCCCATGAAGAAGGAGTACCAGTCGGTCGGGGCGTAGGACCACACGAGCGTCGCCGTTCCGGCCTCGGGGTCCAGCGCCCACTCGGCGGCCCGGCTCTGCGTCCGCACGTGGGTCGCCCCACCCGGGTCGTCGGGATCGACGCACATCGGCCCGGTGAACAGCCCGCCCGAGCCGTCGTCGAAGACCAGGAGGTGGTTGTCGGGCAGCAGCGTGGCGGTGTGCTGGGCGCAGGGCCCGCCGAGCGGATCGTCGACGAAGGCGAAGTCGCTCGCCCGGCCGCCGAACCGCCACACGATGTCGCCCGGCAGGTAGCCGTCGTGCTCGGTCGTGGCGATCCGAAGGACCGCGCTGAGGTGCCGGAAGGAGGCCACGACGTCGCCGTCGGGAAGGGCCTGGACGGAGTTGACGTGCGCGTAGTCCCAGCGTCCGGAGCCCGGCGGGCTGGTGACACTCTCGTCCTCCAGGCCCGCGCTGGACCAGCTCCACACCCGGTCGCCCTGGGCGTCGATCTCCTGGATCACCGCGTCGGTGGTGTTGTTGCCGAGGTTGGGCTCGTAGGCCAGGAGGAAGGCGCGTCCGTCCGGCAGCAGGACCGAGTCGTGCTGGTCGGTGTTGGCCAGCGGCGGCGCGGTCTGGACCCGCCGCACCTCCTGCCACTGGTCGTCGCGGACCGAGATCGCCCACCCGTTGGTCCGGTCCGCGCCGGTGGCCGGATCGGTCATGCTGATCGACCCGTCGGGTTGACGCTTGAGGTCGATGCTGTCGGTGACCTGCTCGACGTGGCTCGGCACGCCGTTGCGGTCCACCGTCGCCGCGAACCGTGGATCGGTGCTGAAGAGCTTGAAGAACGTCAGCCCGATCTGCCCTTCCGGGAGCCCGCGGGGAGTGGCGGTCGACTCGAGCGTGGGGAACCCGGCCGGCAGGTAGATCAGCGAGTGCCGCTCCGCCCCGGCGGAGTCCTCGATGAACACCGCAACCTCGTCGCCGACGCCCAGCCCGGTGACCGTGGCGGTGCCGCCCGGGGCCACCCGCCCGTCGACCCGGACCACACCCGCCGGGTCGGTGGTGGTGGCCTGCACGGTGATGGTCCCGCCGGTGGCGGCGGTGGTGGTGACGGCGTACCTCTCGACGGCGGGGTCGAAGGCCGGGTAGCTGGCGACGCCGGCGCCGCTCACCACCAGCGTGTGCATCGGCGTCGGATCGGCCGCGGCGGGCGTCGGGTTCGAAACGAGCGGCGCCAGGGGTACGGCGGCCACCAGCCCGAGCGCGAGGAGGCTGACTGGACGACGGCGCATGGGGCCCATTGTCGTCCCACTGGTGCAATCGCGCATTCGGGCGGCCAAGGACTAGCCCGAAGGGGTCATTTCGTCCCAAAGACCCCGGAAAAGCCGCGTCCGGCCCCCGGACCGCCCTGGTTGACACGACACTGGACAGCGTGACGACGTTGGAGGGCGTCGGGCACACGTCCTGGAGGGGGCGTGCACCCCTGGTCATCGCCGCGACCATTCCGCTCGTGATTGTGCTGGCGCTGCCGTGGCGCGCCGCCGAGCTGCCGGCCATCCCGGGCTTCTCGCCGCTTTGGCTGACCATCCTCGTCGGCTCCGACCTGCTGACCGTGCTCCTCCTCATGAGCCACTACCGCACCGGTGGCCAGCCCCGCGTGATCGCTCTCTCGTGGGCCTTCCTGTGGTCCGCCGGGGCCGCCTTCCAGATCGCCACCGCCGTCCCGGGCATCCTCCAGGTGCACCCCACGTTCGCCTCGGACCCCAACAGCCTCCAGTGGCTGTGGGTCTCGCGGCACGTCGTGCCACCCGCGCTGATCGGCCTGGCGCTGGCGCCGTGGCCCGAGGGCATGGAGAGCAGGTTCGCCGCCCGGGAGGGACGCGCGGTCCGGATCACCCTCTCCTGGCTCCTGGCGGCCCTGGTGACTCTGGGCCTCTCGCTGCTGGTGGCGAAGGCACCGGACGTGCTGCCCACGATCACGGTCGGCGGGAGCGATCGGCTCGGCGGCGGCGCCATCACCGCGGTGATCGTCCTCAACCTGGCCGCCATGGTGCTCGCGGTCTGGGGTGTCGCGAAGCGGGGCAGCACCCACGGCCTCGAACGCTGGGCGGTGGTCGCCTCGGTCGCGTTCCTGGGTGAGGTGTGCGTGACGGCGATCCACGAGGACAGGTTCACCGTCGCCTTCTATCTCGGCCAGCTGCTGGGGCTGGCGGGATCGGCCTTCGTGATGCTCGCCGTGCTCCGCGAGAGCGCCCGGATCCAGGAGCAGACCAGCGAGGTCGCGCACCGGCTCGAGGAGCGCAACGCCGAGCTGGTCGAGGCCACGCGGCTGCGCGACCACCTCACCGCGGTGGTCAGCCACGACATGCGGACACCACTGGCCGGCCTCCAGGGCTACCTGGAGATGCTGCGCGACGACGACCTCGAGAGCGCCCTGGCCCGGCGGATGCTGGAGCGGTCGTGGATGCTGACCCGACGACTGACCCTGCTGACCGAGGACCTGCTGGCCGCCGCCACGGTAGAGCACGGCGACCTCGTGGTCACCCCCGAGCTGCTCGACCTCAACCAGCAGCTCGTCGAGTGCGCCACGTGCTTCCCCGACCTCGACCTCGAGCTCTACTGCGCGCCCGGTCTCGCGGCGTACGCCGACCCGCTGCGGCTCCAGCAGATCCTCGCCAACCTCGTCCGCAACGCCCAGAAGCACGGCGCGGAGCCGGTGCTGATCTCCGTGGCCGCGGAAGTTCGACTTCAGCCACTATTCTTTTGTCTTCGAGCGCATCCACACGCTGCCGATCAATCTCTTCAACAGTATCTATGTCACCACCGCCACGGTGCTGATCACGACGGCCTGCGCCGTGCTCGCCGGCTACGCCCTCGTTCACATGAAGCCGAAGGGAACCGGCGTCGTCGTCGTTGTGTTATGCTCGTGTCGCTCTACATCCCCGTCCGCGTCGTCTCCATCATCAGCATCTATGAGACGCAGCACTGGCTCGGCCTCATCAACAACACGACCGGCCTCATCCTTCCCTACGTGACCCTGCAGCTCGCCATCAGCATCCTCATCATGCGCAGCATGTTCCAGCTCGTGCCGCACGAGCTGATCGAGGCGGCCAAGATCGACGGCGCCGGCCACTGGCGAACGCTTTGATCACCATCGGCATTCCGATGGTGCGGAACGGTCTCGTCGTCATCTTCATCGTCAACTTCGTCACCGCGTGGGGCGAATATTTGCTCTGCCTCACTCCTGGTCGACGACGAGGCGAAGCGCACCATGCCGGTGGTCCTGGCCGCGGCCCAGGGCGGACAGGGACAATGGGCGTGGCCGAACCTCGCAGCGGTCTACGTCATCGTCGTCATGCCCGGCATCATCGCCTTCACCTTCGCCCAGAAGCTCTTCTTCAAGGGGCTCGCGGAAGGCGTTGTGAAAGGCTAGCGCCGAAAGAGTCGGGGGAGCTGCACGCCGCTCTCCCCCGGAGCTGTTCGCGCGCTGGTCACGGCAGTCGCTTTGGATGACACCGCAAAGGCGAGGAAGGAAGGGGTGGAGTCAGGACGACGCTACATCAGCCCCGTGCCCTTGAAGCTGGCATGGCCCTCGCGGCCGATGATGAGGTGGTCGTGGACGGCGATGCCGAGCGGCTTGCCGACCTCGACGATCGTCTGCGTCATCTCGATGTCGGCGCGCGACGGCGTCGGGTCGCCGGAAGGGTGGTTGTGGACGAGGATGATCGCGGTCGCGGAAAGCTCCAGCGCCCGGCGGATCACCTCGCGCGGATAGACCGGCGTGTGGTCGACGGTGCCGGTCTGCTGCACCTCGTCGGCGAGGAGCTGGTTCTTCTTGTCGAGGAAGAGGATGCGGAACTGCTCGCGCTCCTCGTAGGCCATGGCCGTGCGGCAATAGTCGAGCAGCGCCGACCAGGAGGAGAGCAGCGTGCGCTTCCTGCACCGCCTCGCCGGCGATCGCGCTCGGCGAAGGCCTGGATCAGCTTCAGCTCGACGACGACCGCGTCGCCGACGCCCTCGACCTCCTTCAGCCGCTCCGGCGGCGCGGCGAGCACTTCGGCCAGGCTGCCGAAGCGCTTGAGGAGCGCCTTGGCGAGCGGCTTGGTGTCGCGCGCGCGGCAGCGCGCGGAAGAGCGCCATCTCCAGCAGCTCGTAGTCGGCGAGCGCCGCCGCGCCCTTCTCGCGGAAGCGCGCGCGCAGCCGCTCGCGGTGACCGTGGAAGTGCGGGAACCCGCCGGCGTCGTCGAAGCTCCGCCATCGGCAGCTCCTCGCCGTGCGCTCAGGCGTCCTTCCAGGGGAGCCAGGAGCGGCCGGAGGGCGACAGCGTGAAGATCTCGACGCCCGTCTCGGTGACGCCGACCGTGTGCTCGAACTGCGCCGAGAGCGAGCGGTCGCGCGTGACCGCGGTCCAGCCGTCGGACAGGAGCTTCACGTGCGGGCGGCCGAGATTGATCATCGGCTCGACCGTGAAGATCATGCCCGGCTTGATCTCCTGGCCCTTCGCCGGCCTGCCCGTAATGCAGCACGTTGGGCGGCTCGTGGAAGGCGCGGCCGACGCCATGGCCGCAGAAATCGCGCACGACCGAGCAGCGCTCGGCCTCGGCGAAGGTCTGGATGGCGTGGCCGATATCGCCCATGCGGCCGCCCGGGCGGATCGCCTCGATGCCGCGCATCAGGCACTCATAGGTGACCTCGATCAGCCGCTCCGCGGCGCGCTTCAGCTGCCCGGCGCCGTACATGCGGCTCGAATCGCCGTGCCAGCCGTCGAGGATGAAGGTGACGTCGATGTTGACGATGTCGCCGTCGCGCAGCGGCTTCTCGTTCGGGATGCCGTGGCAGACCACGTGGTTGATCGAGGTGCAGCTCGACTTGCGGTAGCCGCGATAGTTGAGCGTCGCCGGGATGGCGCCGTGCTCGCAGGCCGAAATCGAAGATGAAGTCGTCGATCGCCTGGGTGGTCACGCCGGGCTTGACCAGGTCGTAGAGCGGGTCCAGGCATTCGGCCGCAAGCCGGCCGGCGCGGCGCATGCCCTCGAAGTCCTCCGGCGCCGTAAGTAGGTGATGGCGTTGGCCTGGCGGGCGGCGCCGGTCATGATTTCCTGCATGGTTCCGGCTCGATCTCGGTCTGCGGCTTAAGCTAATGCATCGCGCGTCGTCTTTTAAGGCCCCGGGACCAGGAAAGATCAATGCCGAAAGCGCCGACCGCCGCCGTCCTCGTCATCGGCGACGAGATCCTCTCCGGCCGCACCAAGGACAAGAACATCGGCTTCATCGCCGACACCCTGACCGATATCGGCATCGACCTGATGGAGGTCGCGCATCGTCGCCGACCGCGGAGGAGGCGATCGTGGAGGCGGTCCGGGCGCTTTCGGGGCGCTACGATTTCGTCTTCACCAGCGGCGGCATCGGCCCGACCCACGACGACATCACCGCCGATTCGCGTCGCCAAGGCGTTCGGCGTGCCGATCGACGTCGACCAGCGCGCCGTCGACCTGCTGCATGCCGTTCTGGAAGGGGCGCGGCATCGAGCCGAACGAGAGCCGGCTGCGCATGGCGCGCATCCCCGAGGGCGCGACGCTGATCCCGAACTCCGTCTCCGCCGCTCCGGGCTTCGCGATCAGCAACGTCTTCGTCATGGCCGGCGTGCCGGCGATCATGCAGGCGATGATGGACGAGGTGGTGAAGATGCTGCCGGCGTCCGCGCCGGTGCTGTCGCGAAACCATCGAGGCGCGGCGCGGGGAGGGGGATATCGCCGTCCCGGCGCGCGACGGTGCAGAAGGCGTATCCCGGCGTGCGGATCGGCTCCTATCCCTATCACGACGGGCAGAGGTTCACGACGCGGCTGGTGCTGCGCTCGCGCGACCCGGAGGCGCTCGCCGCTGCCAAGGCGGCGATGGAGGCGGCGCTGGCAGCGCATCTGCCATTGTCCCTAGCGATGGCTCGACGCCGCGCTTGACAGAGACGACCTTCCGCAGGGAATCACGCGGCGCGTCGAGCACCGGAGCTGAGCCAGGGGACAGCATGGCGGCGGAAAAAGCGTTTCCCGTTTCCTGGGACCAGTTCCATCGCGACGCGCGGGCGCTGGCCTGGCGGCTGGCGGACGCCGGGCCGTTCTCGGCCATCGTCTGCATCACGCGCGGCGGGCTGGTGCCGGCGGCGATCGTCTCGCGCGAGCTGGAGATCCGGGTGATCGAGACGGTCTGCGTCGCCTCCTATCACGACTACAAGAACCAGGGCGACAGCGGCGGTGCTGAAGACGATCGCCGCGGAGGTCGTAAAGGCGGGCGGCGAGGGCGGCGAGGGCATGCTGATCGTCGACGATCTGGTCGATACCGGCCGCACGGCCGCGATCGTGCGCGGCATGCTGCCGAAGGCGCATTTCGCCACCGTCTACGCCAAGCCGAAGGGGCGGCCGCTGGTCGACACCTTCATCACCGAGGTGTCGCAGGACACCTGGATCTATTTCCCCTGGGACATGGGCTATGCCTTCCAGCCGCCGATCGCAAGGGCGGCAGCGGGATAGCCCGGACCGTCACCGACGCGTCTGACGAGCCCACGGGATTCCTCCAGCCTTCGGCACGGGAATCGGCGCCGCCCGTTCGGAGTGGTTGTGCGCCGGCATGCAATCAATAAGGGTGTGACGTTGAAATAACACTCATAAAAGGTGTGATGCCGCGCAAGGGGTCACGCCGGGGTGGCGAGCTCAGGTCGTTCATACGTTGAACTTCGATCCTCCTGCGCGGGCTTGCGGCGCTCGCGGTCGTCGTCGTGCATGCGCGGATGGAGGCTTTCGTCGCATTCGGCGATTTGCCGGCGCAGCAGCAATCGTCGTCGCTGATCTTCGCCTTCTACTTCCTGTCTCGGCTTGGCCGCGAAGCCGTGCTGGCGTTCTTCGCCCTGTCCTGGATTTCTTGTCGCCGGCGGCGTGCTGTCGGCGTTGCGCGCGGGCCGCTTCGAGATCGTCAAATACGGGATCTGACCGCGCCACCAGGATATTCGTCCCTCTCGTTCCGGCGTGTCTGTTCACGGCCGTCAGTAGGGCTCTTCTTCTTTGGCTTTCCGTTCGACCCGACGCGCGTCGCGCTCAATATCGTCGGGCTGAACGGCGTCGTGACCGGCACGCTCGACGGCAACGGGCCGCTTTGGACGCTCGCATACGAGATATGGTTCTATGTGACGGGAGGTGCTGTCGGCCTTCTGTTTTCGCGGCGGGCGCCTCTCGCCGGGACGATCTGCCTGTGTGCCTGCCTGCTGGTCTTCTCGATCCTCGAAGCGCGCTACCTTCTCTATTGGCTGAGCGCCGGGATTTTCTGGTGCTCTTCGCAACCGGCGAGCGGCACCGGCTCTTCGGAATTGTCGGCGTTGTTCTCCTGCTCGGCAGCACATTGGCGGTGGAACTGACATCGATGAGCCACTCCTTCGTCACATCGACAGCACTTCCGCCTGCCGCTGCGGAGTTGATCTTCTGCATCGGAGTCGGCCTGCTGATCCTCTTTCTGACGACGCGGGAAGTGGACGCGGGACTTGCGAAGGTCTCCGGCCTGGCGTCGGGATTGAGCGCGTTCTCCTTCACGCTTTATCTGTTTCACTATCCCACCAACGTGGTCCTTTCATTTCTGTCTCTCCCACGGGCCGCGAAGCGTCGCGGTCAAGTTCGTTCCTCCTGTTCCTCTTACGCGTGGCGATTTGTGTTGTCGTTTCGATGGTCATGTACTTTCTTCTTCGAACGCTGGACGCCGACTGTCCGGATGTGGATTTTCGGGATCGTCCAGACCACGGATGGCTGGCGCGCGCGGCCAAGCCGCGGAGGCACCGGTCAGAGCCTGAGCCGCGTGCGGCTTAGAGCATGATCCCGAAAAGTGGGAACCGGTTTTCGGATAAGATCATGCTCGAGCAGGAAGAGTGAGCCTTCATTCTGTTTCAATCAGAATGCAACGGATTCTAGCCGCCCGCCGACGGTCGGAACAGCCAGAACAGCGCCAACGCCGCCACGATCCAGAGCGCGACGATCGCCGCCGCCGCAGCGGCTTCTCGGCTGCCGGGCGGCGATCCGCATCGGCGCGGAACTCCGCCATCAGTTCATCTGGAACAAGCCGGACCGCCAGCAGGATGCCGAGCGGCACGATCATGAGGTCGTCGAGGTAGCCAAGGACCGGGACGAAATCCGGGATGAGGTCGATCGGCGAAAGCGCGTAGGCCGCGACGGAGGCCGGACCAGCTTCGCGTGCCAGCGGCGTGCGCGGATCGCGGCCCGCGATCCACAGGGCCACCACGTCGCGCTTCACCGACTCGCGCCCAATCGCGAAGCCGCGCCAAGCGCGCCATGCTCAGCCCGTCGCGAAGCGCCCGCGCGCCGAGCCGCGCCTGCGCCGAGCGCTTCCAGCTTGGCGAACGCGATATCCCAGCGCATCGGCGCCATGCCGCAATTGGTGCAGGGCAGGATCCGCTCCGGCGGCACGAACTTCATCGCCTGCTCGATCGTCGTCGGCGACTTCCTCCGGCGTCTCGACCGTGTCGCTCGCGACATCGATGACGCCGACCAGCACGTCCTTGCCGTCGAGCAGCGCCGATCAGTTCCAGCGGCACGCGCGAGTTCCTCGCACTCGAGCGAGACCTGGTCGATGCGGCTTGCTGCGAGCGCCGGGAAGATCTCCTCGTATTGCCGCCACTCGCGAGCCGAGCGTCGCCTTCCAGTCGATGTTTGCCTTGATGCCGTAGCCGTAGCAGATGTGCACGGCGGTCGTGCAGGAGAGCCCATCGATCGCGCGGTGCAGCGCCTCGATGCCCCAGTCCTTCACCGCGTCCATGTAGACGTTGAAGGCCGGCTCGTCGAACTGGATGACGTCGACGCCGTCGGCCTCCAGCGCCCGCGCCTCCTCGTTGAGGAGGTCGGCGAAGGCCATCGCCATCTTGGCGCGGTCGCCGTAGTGCTCGTCGGCGATCGTATCGACGATGGTCATCGGGCCGGGCATGGTGATCTTCAGCTTGCGTGTCGGTGTGGGCGCGGGCGAGCGCGCCTCCGTCTCGTGCACGCGGCCCTTGCAGCGCGCAGCGGCCCGACGACGCGCGGCACCATCGCCGTGTAGCGGTTGTTGCGGATGCCCATCGCGACCTTCTTGGCGAAGTCGATGCCGTCGACGAACTCCAGGAAGCCATGCACGAAATGCTGGCGCGACTGCTCGCCGTCGGTGACGATGTCGATGCCGGCATCCTCCTGCAGCTTGAGGACAAGCAGCGTGGCGTCGCGCTTGGCGCGCGGCAGGCCTCGCCCTGCGAAGCCGCCACGGCGCCCACAGCTTGTTCGGCTCGGCGAGCCAGAACGGCTTGGGCAGGCTGCCGGCGATGGTCGTCGGAAAGAGTGTCAAGGCGCGGTCCTCCACGCAGCGGACTCTACCCACGCATTGCGTACGCTGTCATGCCCAAAGCGTTGATGCCCCGACGCGGGGAAACGTGACGGCGCTTGCGCGGGCTCCGTCTTCGGCGCGGCGGCCTCAGGGGTCTTCGCCAAAATACTTGATCCGCAAGCCGTCGACCGCGTCGGTTTCGTGCGCGCCGAGAAGCTCCAGCGTCAGCGGCTTGGTCAGCGGATTGCCGCGCGTCAGGCCGAAGCCGTATTTGTCCGGCTCGAAGATGGCGCCGACCACATCGAAGCGGTCGTCCGGATGCGTATGCGCGTGATATTCGAGCACCGGCGCATCGCCGATGGCGGCGTCGATATCCTCGTCGCGAAGCGCGGCGGCGAGCGTGTCGATGTCGGCGAAGGTGCGGAAGTCGAGGCCTTCGCTTCGCGCGAACAGTTCCGACGTGCTTCCCGAAAGGACGCCGACAAGCTTGCCCGGAAGGTCGTTGAGGCTGGCGATCTGATTGGTCAGCGAAAGCGTCGTCATCACGCTCGTCACCGACGACGTCACATAGGCGACGACGGCGATGCCGCAGACCAGCCATATTCCCTGCCACAGACGCCCGACCCAGCCGAACAGGTTCTTGCGCGACGGCGGCCGCCCGGTCGTGGTGACCGACATGACGGTGTAGAAACTCTCGGCGATCCCGTCCGCCAGCGCGCCGGGAAGTTCTTGTCGAAACGCCGGTCGAAGAACGTCGGAAACGACCGTCGCCGCGAGGATGACAAAGCCCAGCCAGGCGTAAGCGGTCAGAAATCCGGAATCCCGCAACCCCGCGATCAGCTCGCGGAGATTGGCGCCGCTGGCGTCGTAAATCATGATCCGCAGTCCGGCGTCGAACCAGGGCTGCGTGAAGTCGATGCTTTCCGCCCGCTTCTGCGTGATCGTAAGGTTCGTCACGCCGACGGCGACGTCGCCGTCGGCCACCGCCTGCACGAGCTCGCCGACGGTCGGGTAGGTTCGGTAGTCGGACTGGAGACCAAGATGGTCGGCCGCTGCCTCCCACAGCTCGAAAGCCATGCCGGTGTAGCCGCCGTCCTTTTCCATCACGAAGGGCGGACTGATGTAGAGGCCGACCACAATGGCGCGGTCGGCCGGCTCGGCGGTCTGCGCTGTCGCGCGCGGCTGGAGAAGGCCGACGAGGAACACCGCCGTCAGGGCGGCGACAGCGAAGCGCGCCTGTCTGTTGCGGCGGGTCGGATCGGGTCTATGCGCGCGGCCGAGATCATGGAATTCTTCCCGACAGGCTCCACAGAATCGGTTGCGGAAGCCTGCCACGGACGCGGCCGATATGGCACCCGCGCCGCGCGCCGAGGGTAAAGCGAAGCTCTCCACCGGAGAGCCTCGCGTCTTGTGTCAGGCGGCGCAGGCCTGCGCGATCGCCTCGACATGGCGGTGGTCGGTGCCGCAGCAGCCGCCGAGCACGTTGATATGCGGCAGCGCGCCGCGCAGGTCGCGCGTACTCGCCGGCCAAGTTCCGCCGGATCGCCGGCGTCGAGATCGGTGCGCCGCGTCGAGCTCGGCGTGGCTGCGCTTCGAGGCGTTGGCGCGCAGGCCGCGGATCCGCTGCGTCCACGGCTCGCTCGCGCTCGAGCGCGTCGGCGAAATGCGTCGGGTGGGCGCAGTTGATCATGTAGTAGGCCGGCGCCGCCGCCGGTCGCGCGCGTCGACCGCGTCGATCGCGTCGCTCAACGTCTGGCCGGTCGGCAGCCGGCCGTCGGTCTCCAGGGTGAAGGAGATCGACCACCGGCATGCCGGCCGTCTTCGCGGCGCGGGCGATGCCGATCGCCTCCTCGGCGTAGTTCATGGTGATGGCGGTGACCATGTCGGCGCCCGTGTCGCGCGAAGGTGCGCGATCTGGTCGGCGTGATAGTCTTCGGCCTCCGTCGGCGCTCATCATGCGTGTCCGGGCTGTAGCCGTCGCCGCGCGGGCCGATGCTGCCGCTGATCACCATCGGCGATCGCGCGCGTCTCGAGCTCGTCGCGCAGCTCCGCCATCAGCTGCGATCGCCTGCGGTTGACCGCGGCAAGCGCCTCGCGGCGAATAGCCGAGCTTCGCCGCCCAGTCGCGCGCTCGCGCGCCAGGTCGGCGCTCTCCAGGACGAAGCCGAGCCGGCTGTCGCGCGCGATCGCGGCGTAGCGGCGGTAATAGTCGCGCAGCCGCTCGCGGCCGCTCGCGTCCTTCAGCAGGTCGAAGGCGGCGAAGTGCGGCAGGTCGATGCCGTCGTGGAAGACAGCGTCGTCTCCAGGCCGCCGTCGGTCAGGAACAGCTGTCGCCGTCCGAGCTGCGGCAGGTGCGTTGCGGTACTTGGCCATCGGTCGGTCTTCCTTCGATTCTGGTCGCTGTGCGCGTCGCGGCGGCGGAAACTAGCGATTGCGCGCCGCCGCGAAATAGCCGACCCGTGGTCACAGTCGACGCGCAGAAATATTGTTTCGCTATCAATCAGCTGAAGCGGCATTTGCGTCGACGACGCAGCCATTTGTGACGCGGCGTCACATTCCGCGCTCAACTGTACCTATGGTACAGTTCGGCCATGCTCGAGACCCGCACGCAAGGGCAGCGACACCCGCGAACGTCTGCTCGACGCCGCCGAGGCGGCGGTGCTCGCGAAGGGCTTCGCCGCGACCTCGATCGAGGAGCTGATCGCCGCGGTCGGCATCACCAAGAGCGGCTTCTTCTATCACTTCAAGGACAAGGCCGAGCTCGCCAAGGCGCTGCTGAGCGCTATCTGGAGCGCGACAAGCCGGTGCTCGACGAGCTGTTCGGCCGCGGCCGACGAGCTGAACGAGGATCCGCTGCACGGCTTCCTGGTCGGGCTCAAGCTGTTCGCCGAGATGATGGCCAACCTGCCGGAGGCCCATCCCGGCTGCCTCGTCGCGTCCTTCTGCTATCAGGACCAGCTGTTCGACCAGCGAGATCCGCGACCTCAACGCCGACGGCCTGCTCGCCTGGCGCGGGCGTTTCCGCGAGCGGCTCGATCTGATCGCCGAGCGTTATCCGCCGCGCAGCCTTGTCGATCTCGAGGCGCTGGCCGACATGGCGGCGGCGCTGGTCGAGGGCGGCATCGTGCTCGGCCGCGCGCTCGAGGACGCGACCGATCCTGCCGCGGCAGGTCATGCTCTATCGCGAGCTGATCCGTGCCGTCTTCTTACCCGCCGCCGGCACAGCCGAGAAACCGCACGGCGCGCTCGCGGCCTGACCGGCTCTAACGCCTGAAAGCACTTTCGGTAACGTTCGCCCGCCGCCCGTCGTAAGCACGGGCCGGCACATCTCGCGGGCGTGGCGAAACCGGTAGACGCAAGGGACTTAAAATCCCTCGGCCTCAAGGCCATGCGGGTTCGACCCCCGCCGCCCGCACCAATCTTGAGCTGCCCGCACTGGACGCTGTGACCGCGTCGGGCGGGATGGCTCCGGCGTCGTTTACATTTCGGAAGCCCTTGTCCGAATGGTTTTTATACAAATCCGAGATTTAGGCCTAATGACCTATTAGTCTGTCCGTTGGAACTTGACGGACAGGACTATGGCAGTTGCGGCCGTTCGCTCTCGCGCTTCTTCTCAACTGGCCGGTTTTGCACCGGCCGCGCTGGCGGATTGGACCTTCGTGCGGGTGACCGGGCTTGTCTGGGTCGTCAAGGAGGGCATGGAGCCGATGCGCGCCGAGGTGGGAATGGTCCTTCCCGACAGCGCCACCGTCGGCACGACGAGCAAGGCGCGCGCCATGCTGAAGCAGGGCGAGGACATGCTGAACATCGCGCCTTCGACCTCGATTGCGCCGCAGGCGCGCAAGGTTCGCGGCCTCGCCACGGTGCTCATGCGCAAGGGCGGCCTCGAGCTCGAAATCGAGAAGCTCGGCGGTCCGCATTTTGCGGTGCAGACGCCGTTCCTCGCAGCCGTCGTCAAGGGCACGCATTTCACCGTCAGCGTTTCCGGCTCTGGTGCCGAGGTTTCGGTGGCCCGCGGCCGCGTCGGGGTCACCGATTTCGCTGCGGGCGAGCGCGCGGATATCGTCGCGGGACAGAGGCCAGAACCGGAAGCACCGGGCTGGAGCTGTCCGGCGCCGGAGACTTGCCGGAGGTCGAGAAGGTCGCCGCGGAGCGGTCTTCCGTTAAGGCCGTTGAAAGTGTCGCGGCCGTCGCCGGCGGCACGACAGGGGCGGAAACAGCCACCGCTGCCAGCACTGCGACCGAGAGCGTCGGAGCTGGGCGTTGAGGTCCACTGCCGCCGCGGCAACGACGGCAGCGGCGACGGTCGCCGGGACCGTCGGCAGCACGGTCAGTAGCCTGAAAGCCAACGTCAACGCCGCCTTCAACCGCGGCACCGGGAATGGCACCAGCAACGGCAACAGCGCCGACAGCAATGCCGGCGGCAAGAACTAAAGACGAGTAGAGCGCCGCTGCGATGTCGGTGACGGGGGGCGAAGGCGCACCGGGTCGGGGGCATGCCGGATCGATGCTCTCCCGGCTTGACCACTATCGCCGCCTCCTTGCCCCGCTCGCCATCGTGCTCGCCGTGATGCTTGCACAGGCAAGCGGCGTGCTTGTCCCGCTCGACCGCTGGCTTGGCGACCTGCGCTTCCATTTCGGTGAGCGGGCCGCGAGCGGCAAGGTTGTGATCGTCGACATCGATTCCAGGAGCCTCAAGGAGATCGGCACTTGGCCCTGGCCGCGGAGCCTCCATGCCAGCTGATCGACGATCTGCGCGCGCTCGGCGCTGCTGAGATCGCATTCGACGTCGATTTCAGCACGGCATCCAACCCACCGACGACAACGCTCTCGCCGCGGCGCTTGCGCGCGCCGGCGGCGCGGACGATCCTGGCAGTTTCGCGCAGGCACGAAACCGGGCGCGCCGGCGACACGCGCTCTCATACAACGTGCCGATCGCGCCAGTTTCTCGCGAATGCATGGATCGCGGCGGTCAACGTCGGTCCCGACCAGACGGCAAGGTGCGGAGTCTCCCCTTCGGCGGGAGATCGACGGCGAGCCGACGCAATCGCTCGCGGCGATGCTTTCCGGAGTCGCCGCTCCGTCGCGCGGGAGTTCCCGGTCGACTTCTCCATCCGCCCGGAGACGATCGATCGATCCCCGTCATCGACGTCTTCCGCGGCGTCGATGCCGCGCCCGCATCGAGGGGAAGAAGATCGTCGTCGGGGCCAGCGCCATCGAGCTGCACGACCTTTTTCAGGTGCCGGTCTACGGGCTCCTCTCCGGGGCGCACGCTCCAGGCGCTCGGCGCGGAGACGTTGATCCAGGGTCGCGTGCTTCAGCCCGCGGCAAGCTTCTCGGCACCGTCGGGCTCTCGCTGATCGCGCTTCTCTGCGCGGCTTTCGTCGCCTGCGCTGGGCGATGCCTCGGCGGCCTCGCATCGTTGCCGCCGCGATCGAGATCGCCGCGCTCTCGCTGCAGGTCTTCGGCATCACGCTCTTGAGACCGCCGTCTGGCAGGTGTCGCTCGCCGGCTTCGCCGTCCTCGCGGTCGGCAGCGAGATCGACTTCCGCCGTATCCTTCTTCTGATTTCGCGCACCGAGACCCGCAACGTCGCACCATGCTCGACCAGGTGTCGCCGACAATTTTGCCGGTGTCGTCGTGGTCGATGGCGACGGCACGTCCGCGCCGCGAGCCGCTCCGCCTCGGTGCTGCTCGGCCTCGTCCCGGCGCGAGCTGAAGGGGGAGCGGATCGAGGATGTCGTTCCGCCGGGGCTCGTCGAGGCGACCTGGGCGCGCTGGAAGACGACGCGAGCGGCGCCGGCGCAGCGCCGCAGGAGTTGCGCTGCATGCGCGCCGACGGCGCCATCGGCATCCTCGAATACGTCGTCACGCCGTCGCGGCTGAGCGGCGGGCTCAGCACCGAGCGGCGAGGCGCTTCCTGATACAGGTGGTCGCGACCCTGACGTTCCTCGACATGACGGAGCGGCGCGCGGCGGAAGAGCGCATCGCCTATCTCGCCCGCTTCGATACGCTGACCGGCCTCCCGAATCGCAACCATTTCGAAGAGGAGCTGCAGGGCGCGCTCTGACGCTACGATCGGACCGGCGAGCGCTGCGCGGTTCTCTTCTTCGACCTCGACCGCTTCAAGGGCGTCAACGATACGCTCGGCCACGAATATGGCGACCGGCTGCTGACGGCGGTCGCGCGACGCTTGGAGCGGTGGTGCGACCGCGGCGCGGCCGACACGGTCGCCCGCTTCGGCGGCGACGAATACGCCGTGCTGATGGCCGGACCTGTAACCACCGAACAGGCCGGCCGCTCGCCGAGCGGCTGATCGCGGTCGTCGGCGAGCCCTACGAGCTCGACGGGCATCGGCTGATCGTCGGCCTCAGCGTCGGCATCGCACTGCCGCAGGAGGCCGATACGACGGTCGGGGACGCTGATGAAGAACGCCGACGCGGCGCTCTATCGCGCCAAGGGCTGCGGCGGCGGCGTCCACCGCGTCTTCGATGATGCATCGAGACGGCGATCCGTGCGCGGCAGGGAGCTGGAGGTCGAGTCTGTGGGACGCGTTCGACCGCAAGGAGTTCGAGGTCTACTACCAGCCGCAGGTAGAATCTGGCCGACCGCGACTGATCGGCGTCGAGGCGCTTATGCGCTGGCGCCATCCGGAGCGCGGCTACGTCTCACCGGCGGAGTTTATCCCGGTGGCGGAAGCCGTGGGGCTGATCGAGCCGCTCGGGCGCTGGATCCTGGAGCAGGCGTGCCTCGAGGTCGCGCGCTGGCCGGCGCCGGTCAAGATCGCGGTCAACGTCTCGCCGGTTCAGTTCGTGCAGGGGTGACCTCGTGGCGACCGTGGCAGTCGGCGTTGCAGCGATCCGGCCTGCCGGCCGGCCGGCTCAACCTGGAGATCACCGAGTTGCTCTTCCTGCAGGAGAACAAGACGATCGGCGAGACGATCGCGAGGCTCCGCTCGCTCGGCGTCGAGCTTCGCGATCGACGATTTCGGCACCGGCTATTCGTCGCTGAGCTACATGCGCAAGTTCCCGATCGGACAAGATCAAGATCGACCAGTCCTTCGTGCGCGGCCTGCCCTTCGACAGCGAGTCTGCGGCGATCGTGCGCGCCGTCTGCACGCTCGCCGAAGGTCTCGGCGATTGCCGTCAACGCCGAGGGCATCGAGACGGAGGAGCAGCTCACGGCGCTTCGCCTCGCCGGTTGCGAGGAGGGGCAGGGCTACCTCTTCGGCAGGCCGCAGCCCGCCGCGGGCATCCTCGAGATGCTGCGGGAAGACGCCGACGAGACGCCGTCCGCCGCCATCAGCGCCTAGCCCTTCACCGCGCCGGCGGTGAGGCCGGACACGATATAGCGCTGCGCCAGCGTGAACATGATGATCGCCGGCAGGATGGTGAGCGTCACGAAGGCGAGCACCAGCGGCCAGTTGGTCGAGTATTCGCCCTGGTAGACCATCATGCCGAGCGGCCAGGGATATCGGCGCTCCGAGTTGAGCACGACGAGCGGCAGGAGGAAGTTGTTCCAGCTCGTGACGAAGGCGATGATCCCGACCGTGGCGAGGATCGGCGTCGAGAGCGGCAGCGTGATGTGGAAGAAGAAGCGCATGTAGCCGCAGCCGTCGACGAGCGCGGCGTCGAGCAGGTCCTTCGGCAGTTGCCGGAAGGCGTTGCGCAACAGCAGCACCGAGATGCCGAGCCCGAAGGCGACCTGCGGCAGGATCACGCCCCAATGCGTGTTGAGCAGGCCGAGGTCGCGCACCTTGATGAAGAGCGGCAGGATCGCGGTGGCGAACGGGAAGCGTCAGGCCGAGGAGCAGGTAGTTGAACAGGAAGTCGCGGCCGAAGAACTTCAGGTGCGCGAAGGCGAAGGCGGCCGATGGAGCCGACCGCCAGCGTCAGGAACACGGTGAAGCCGGCGATGAAGAGCGAGTTGCCGAGGAGCTGCCAGTAGCGGGCGCTCGCAGGATGTCCCAGTAATTCTCCCAGTGCCAGACGTCGGGCAGGCCGACCGGGTCGGTGCGCAGCTCGCCGAGGCTCTTGAAGCCGCCGAGCACCGTCGCAAGCAGCGGCACCAGCACGATGCCGGCGACGATGACCAGGACGGAGCCGGTAGATCGGCCCGAGCGCGATCGGCGTCGCGGCCGGCTTCGGCGCGCGGCGGCTGCGCGGGCCGCGGCGGGGAGGGCGTGCTGTCGCGTCAGTCATTGCGCATGAACCAGCGCTTGTAGCCGAAGGCGACGACCACGCAGATGACGAAGAGCACGACGCCGACCGCCGAGCCGAAGCCGACGCGCATGCGCCCGACGCCGAAGTGGTAGAGGTAGGAGACCATCGTGTGCGTGGTGTTGAGCGGGCCGCCGCCGGTCAGCGGCACGATCAGGTCGAAGAGCTGCAGCGAGCCGACCAGCGAGAAGAACACCGAGATGCGGATCATCGGCCCGAGCAGCGGCAGCGTCACGTAGCGGAAGCGCTGCCAGCGCGTGGCGCCGTCGATGCCGGCGGCCTCGTAGAGGTTGCTGTCGATCGATCTGCAGCCCGGCGATGTAGAGCATCATGTGGAAGCCGAAATACTTCCACACGATCACCGTCAGCACGGTCGAGATAGGCGAAGTCGCGGTCGGCGAGCAGATAGAGCGGCGGATAGCCGAGCCACTGCGCGAAGTAGCGAGATCGGGCCGAAATCGCCGTCGAACATGAAGCGCCAGATCAGGCCGGCCGCGACGTCGGCGAGGATGTAGGGCAGGAAGAAGATCATGCGGAAGGCGACGGCGCCGATGAGCCGCTCCGGAGAGCAGCATCGCCATCGCCAGCGCCAGCGGCAGCTGCACGCAGAGCGAGACGCCGATGATCAGCATGTTGTTGAGGAAGGCCCGGTGGAAGACCGAGTGGCCGAGCAGCTGGACGTAATTGCGCAGGCCGATGAATCGGTCGAGCGCCCGCATGCCGTTCCAGTTGAAGAAGCTGTACCAGGCGGCCTCGCCGACCGGCAGCGATGACGAAGAGCGTGAAGAGGAGCGATCGCCGGCGGCAGGAAGATGAGCGCGGTGGTCAGCCCGCCGGTCGCGGCGTTGCGGCGTGACGGCTCGCGGCCGGCGTGTCAGCGCCATCCTCTCGCGACCTCCTCGTGACGGTGTGCAGAAGGGGACCCCGGCGCCAGCGCGCCGGGGCCCGCGCTTAAGCCGTATGCGCCTATTGCATCTCCCAGGCGTCCTGGACCGCCTGCGCGCCTTCCTCCGGCGTCATCTCGCCGGCGGCGACGGCGACGGAGATGTCGTTGACGACGCGGCCGACATCCGGGCCGAGATCCTGGTCGAAGAAGATCTGGTGGTAGGTCGAGGCGGCGAGGTCGTCGGCCATCCGCTTGTTGAGCGGGTCGGTGATCGTCGCTCGCCGATGCCACCACGGAGGGGATGTAGAGGCCTTCTCCGCGGCGATCGTCCTGGTATTTCGGCTGCAGCAGGTATTTCACGAACTCGATCGCCTCCGGCGGCGAGCCTTCGGTGATCAGCCAGCCGTTGATGCCGCCGAGCGTCGCGGTCGGCCTTGCCCTTGCCGCCTTCCACGAGCGGGAAGCTCATGATGCCGATATTGTCGTCCGCGAGGCCCTTGCCGTCGGTGGCGTTCTGCTTCTGCGTGTTCATGAGCCAGCTGCCCATGAGCTGGAACGCGCCGTTGCCGTCGCCCAAAAGGCCGGCGGCCTGAAGGTGCAGCGTGGCGAGCCAGCCGTCCTGGAAGGGCTCGAGCGCGCGCGAGCTCCTGCAGCTTCTCGCCGGCCTTCACGAAGGCGTCGCCAGCGAAGCCGCCGTCCGTCGCCGGCCATGGCGTCGGTCAGCGCATCGGCGCCGCCGATCGCGCATGACGAGGTAGGACCAGTAGAAGTGCATCGGCCACTTCTCGCCGCCGCCGCACGACGATCGGCGTGATGCCGGCGTCCTTGATCTTCTTCACCGCGGCGAGGAAGTCGTCCCAGGTCTTGATCTCGTCGGGATTGACGCCGGCCTTGGCGACCAGCTCCTTGTTGTAGAAGAAACCACCTCGCTCAGATGGTTGGGCGCGCCGACGATCTTGCCGTTGATGTTGAACGCCTTCGGCCGCGCCGGCGGAGAACGGTCGGTCCACGAGCTCGCCGCGTCGGTCACGTCGGCGAGGAAGCCGGCCTCGTTCTGCGCGCGCATGACGCCGCCCGACCAGCTGTAGATGAGTTCGGCTTCTCGTCGGACTGCAGCAGCGTCGGCAGCTTCGCCTTAAAGGCCTCGTTCTCCAGATACTGCACGTCGACCTTCACGCCGGGATGCTCGGCCTCGAAGTCCTTCGCGGCCTGTGCCCACATGGCCTGGGTGTCGGGGTTGGTGTCCACATGCAGCATGCGGATGGTGGTCTGCGCCTGCGCCGCGGCGGCACCGAGTCCGAGAGCGAGAGCGGCGCCGCAGCGCCGTCCGCGCTCAGCGCGTCCGAACAGGTGTCTCGATCTGATCCCTCATCATCGCCGTTTCCTCCCCTCTCCGACGAGCTATTTTATTTTGTATCGCGAATTAAATTCGCTCGATCCTCCCCGCATCGGTCAAGTCGCAATATGCCGAATCGAAGCGGCATTGCGCGGCATCTGGCTTGACGCGCCGCCTCCCGATGACACTGAATTCGCCCGCAATCGGGAATAAATAGCATTCCGCTGCCGGGGTGCCGGACGACGACACAACCGCGCCGATGAAGACAGCCGATCCGGAATTGATGCGCGCGATCAATCGCTTCCACGTGATGGATGCGATCCGCCGGCATGGGCCGATCGCCCGGGTCGAGATCTGCGAGCGCACCGAGCTCAGCCCGACGACGGTCTCGGCCATCACCGCGGCGCTGCTGGAGGACGGGCTCGTCGTGCCGCGTCCGATGGGCGCCGTCCGCGACGCCAGCGCGCGGCCGCCCGCGCGTGCTGCTTGAGCTCAATCCCGATGCCGCCCGCGTCGTCGGCGTAAAGATCGCGCCCGACCGCATCGTCCACGTCGTCACCGATTTCCAGGGCGACGTGCTTGCCGAGCTGACCCAGCCGGTGCGCGTCGACCGCCAGCCCGCCGCCGTCATCGCCGATCTCGTGGAGGACGGCGTGCGCCGCTGCGTCGCCGACGCCGGGCTGGCGCTCGATCGCGTCGAAAGCGTCTGCGTGGCGCTTCCGGGCGTCGTCGAGCACGCCACGGGCCTCGTGCCGGCAGAGCCCGCTCCTTCGCGACTCCGACGTGCCGTTCGGCAAGGCGCTGTTCGAGCGGCTCGGCCTCTCCACACTCATCGAGAGCGACGCCAACGCCATCACCATGGGCGAGCACTGGTTCCGCCGCTGCCGCGATCTCGACGACTTCGTCGTCGTCACCGTGGAGCATTCGCTCGGCCTTGGCGTCATGCATGGCGGCGAGCTGTTCCGCGGCGCCAAGGGCATCAGCTTCAATCTCGGCGACCTCGTCATGGCGGCCGCGACGAACGGCGAGACGGCGGTGTCGCGGCTCGCCGACCAGGCCGCCGAGCCGGCGATCCTCGCGCCGCTCGCCGGCAAGCCGGAGTTTCGCGAGGCGATCGGCCTCGGCACGGCCATGCGGCTTGCGCGCGGAGCGCATCGACGCCGGCGACAACGCGCTGACCGCGCGGCGCTGCGCGCCGGCGAGGCGCTCGGCCTCGCCATCGCCAATCTCGTCACGCTGTTCGCCCCGCCGCGCGTCGTCATCGTCGGCTCGTCGCTGCGTGCTCGGCGAGCATCTGCTCGGCGGCCTGCGCAAGGCGCTCGCCGAGCACGCTGCCCAGATGGCTCGCCGACGTTTCCGAGATCGCCGTCGACGACGCCGACGACACCGCCTGGGCGCGCGGCGCCGCGGCCGCGGCGCTGAAGGAGCTTTACGGCGCGCCCTGGAGCACGACCGGCCCGGCGCGGCCGCGCAGCAACAACGGTTCGGATCGGGAGGACGAGCATGAACAAGGTCGGGATGGGCGTCATCGGCTGCGGCGTCATCTCAGCGCGCCTACCTGAAGGCGGCGCGGAGCTTTCCGATCCTCGACATCCGCGCGCTCGCCGACATGGTGCCCGCGGCGGCCGAAGCGCGCGCCGAAGGAGTTCGGCCTGAAGGCGGCGAGCGTCGACGCGCTGCTCGCCGATCCGGACGATCGAGATCGTCGCTCAACCTCACCGTGCCCAAGGCGCATGTCGAGGTCGGGCTGCGGGCGCTCGACGCCGGCAAGCACGTCTACTCGGAGAAGCCGCTCGCGCGTCACGCTTCAAGGACGGCAAGAAGCTCGTCGACCGCGCGCGCGAGGAAGAGGCTTGCGCGTCGGCTCCGCGCCGGACACGTTCCTCGGCGGCGCGCACCAGACCTGCCGCAGGCTGATCGACGCCGGCAGGATCGGCGAGCCCGTCGGCGGCACCGCCTTCTTCATGTGCCCCGGCCACGAGCGCTGGCACCCGAGCGCCGGACTTCTACTACCAGGTCGGCGGCGGCCCGATGCTCGACATGGCGCCCTACTACGTCACCGACCTCGTCAACCTGCTCGGCCCGGTGGCGCGCGTCGCCGGCGATGACCTCGATGCCGCGGACGACGCGCACGATCACCGTCGAAGCCGCGCTACGGGCAGACGATCCCGGTCGAGGTCGCGACCCATGCCGCCGGCACGCTGGAATTCGTCTCCGGCGCGCTGGTGCAGATCGCGCATGAGCTTCGACGTGCCGGCGCACCGCCACCTGCCGATCGAGATCTATGGCACGAAGGGCACCCTCGTCGTTCCCGACCCGAACTGGTTCGGCGGCCAGATCGAGTTCGCGGCCGACGAAGGACGAGTGGGCGAACGTCAAGACCGAGCTGCCCTATGCCGACGACAACTACCGCTCCATCGGCTTGGCCGACATGGCGCATGCGATCCGCTCCAGCCGTCCGCATCGGGCAAGCGGCGATCTGGCGCTGCACGTGCTGGAGGTGATGGAGGCGGTCGGCAGCTCGTCCGACAGCGGCGCGCGCGGTGACGATCGCGACGCGCCCGGAGCGGCCGGCGCCGCTCGCCGGGAGCCTCGTCCGGCGCAAGCTCGCGGCCTGAACCGACAATCGGGAGGAAGAAGAATGCGGGAAGCGCTCATCGTCTGGGGCGGCTGGAGCGGGCACGAGCCCGAGCAGTGCGCCAAGATCATCGCCGAGATGCTCGAGGGCGACGGCTTCAAGGTCTACGTGGAGAACACCACCGAGGCCTTCGCCGACCCGTCGATCAAGGACCTGAGCCTGATCGTCCCGATCTACACGATGTCGAAGATCGAGAAGGAGGAGGTGCAGAACCTGACCAAGGCGGTGGAAGGCGGCGTCGGGCTCGCCGGCTACCACGGCGGCATGTGCGACGCCTTCCGCGAGTCGGTCGAATACCAGTTCATGTGCGGCGGCCAGTGGGTCGCGCATCCCGGCAACATCATCGACTACCGTGTCGACATCACGAAGCCCGATGACCCGGTGATGCAGGGGATCGAGAGCTTTCCCTACACGTCCGAGCAATACTACATGCACGTCGATCCATCGAACGAGGTGCTGGCGACGACGACGTTCTCCGGCGAGCATGCCTGGTGGACGAAGAATGTCGTAATGCCCGTCGTGTGGAAGCGCCACTACGGCAAGGGCCGCGTCTTCTATTCCTCGCTCGGCCATGTCTCGAAGGAGTTCGAGGTGCCGGAGATGAAGACGATCCTCCACCGCGGCATGCTTTGGGCCGCGCGTACGGAGTAGAATCGAGAACCCGCCGGCGGAGAGCCGGCGGGTTCGGGATTTGTCTGGGCGTGCAGGCTTATTACTGGGCCTGCGCCGCGTCGTAGGCCGGCGCGTTCTCCAGCTCCGCCTGCGGGGCGTCGATCATCACGATCAGGTTGCCGCCCTGGTCGGCGCGGACGTTGAGCCGGTCAAAGCCGACCGCCACCGGCTTCTCGCCGATGCCCAGGAAGCCGCCCACATCAAGCACGACCGCATCGATATTGCCGTCTTTGTTGAAGACGACATCGTTGATCTCGCCGATCGACTGGTCGTTCTCGCCGTAGACGGTGGCACCGATAAGCTCGCTTGCCGAAAGGTTCTGGGTGGCGAGGCCGTACCCATCACGCTGCGTGATCGAGCCGGTCACGATGGTGCCGTCAGCATTCGTCTTGGCTGCCATCTGGTCCGTGCTCTGGCCGGTCGTCATCTGGTCGGCGTTCTGGTCAGCCGTCGGCGCCATATCGTTCGCCGGCTCGGCTCGCGGCCATCCGGTCCGGGCGCTGGTAGGCAGACTGCGCCTCGAGCTGGTCCTTGGTCATGGCAACGTTCAGGTGAAGCTTGTCGGTGTCCTTCGCCTGCTGCACCTGGATGGCGCTGAACGGGATCGCGACCGTCTTCTCGCCCATGCCGAGGAAACCGCCGACGTCGATCAGAGCGGACCGTGTCTGGCCGTCTTCCTGCAGCACCAGGTCGCTGACCTCGCCGATATTGGCGTCGTCCGGCCCGTAGACGGTCTGCCCGATCATCGTGCTGGCGCGAACCTGATCGGGTGAGAACGTGCGGAAGCTGTCCTTGCCCCAGGTGCTGTTGGCGGTCGTCATCTGGTCGGTGGCCATCTGGTCGGTGGCTGGAGCCATCGCCGTGTCGTCGGCCGGGGCCATCGCCGGGTTGGCGGCGTCCGTCTCAGCCGCGTTCATGGCCGCCTGCTGCTCGGAGTAGCGCGCGGCCGGATCGTATGCCGTGAGGTCGACGGCCGGCGCCGCGTCGAGCTGCTCGCGCGTGGCTGAATAGATCAGCCGGATCTGACCGTCGCGCTCGACAATTTGCAGTTGGTCGAAAGGCACGGCGACGTTCTTCTCGCCGATTCCAAGGAAGCCGCCGACGCCCACCACCGCATCGGTGATCTCACCGTTGTCGCTGATGATGAGGTCGTTGACGTCGCCGATCGTCTCCGACTCCGGATCGGTGCTGGCATAGACCGAGCGGCCCATGAAAGCCGTGGCCAAAGTCGGCTTGTCCGGAACTAGCTTTTCATTGCTCGCGGCGGCCTGCGTCTGTGTGGCCGCGGCCGCCTTCGGAGCGGTCGCAGCGTCCTCGGCCCAAGCCGAGCCGAGAGCACCGGCGCTCATCAGCGCGAAAGGGCGGTGCTCGCCATTAAGTTACGAATCATAAGGTGTCCTCCTGAGTGCATCCTGGATGCGCAAATCGGACCGCGCGGTATCGGGGGCATTGAAAGCCCACGCGGCGTTGCATCGTATCAATGCCTCAGGCGACCGGTCGTTCCCTCTGTGACGGGCAGTGGCTATTGCGGGCGCCAGCCGAACAGCCAGTCCAGACGCGCGACGAGAAAGCGAGCCGGCAAAGCTCTCAGAACAAGATCGCGCGCGAGCGCGGGCGCGCCGGTCATCTCGTAGATGTGCAGATTGCGGCGGGATTCGTTCGACCACACGCGCGATGCGCGGACGGCGAATTCGTTCGTAGCGCTTAAGCGCAGCCGGCGCGTCACTGCCGTCGGCAAGACACTTAGCCAGCACGAAGGCATCCTCGATCGCTTGCGCTCCGCCTTGCGCCGCGCTCGGCGCCATCGCGTGCGCGGCGTCGCCCGCGAGCGCCACGCGTCCGCGCGTCCAGGCGCGCGACAAATCGACGTCGCGAAGCGGCCACGGCGTCCAGTCGCGGACCGTGTCGATCACGCGCCTTGCGGCCGGTCCGAATCTTTCGAGCGGCGGCGTGGGCGCCTCGCCGGCGCGCGATGACGACGACGTTGAGCTCCGAACCGCCGCGCACCGGGTAGTGCACCAGATGCGCGCCGCGGCCGAGCCAGAGCCCGGTCACGTCGAGGCGCATGCCGGTCGACGTCGCCGCCGGCGCGGTCGCGCGCCACGCGGTGCGCCCGACGGGACGCGCTCCGGGATGTCCGAAAGAACGCCGTGCGGACCCGCGACCCACGCCGTCCGCGCCGATCAGCACGTCGAAACGTCGCTCATCGGCTCCCGCCACCAGTGCGGCCGCGTCGGCCTCCGCGCGGGCGCTCTCCACTTCGACCCGCGCCAAGATGAAATGCGATCGAGCTGCCGCTGCGCGCGGCGGCGAGGAGCCCCGCCTGCAGATCGGCGCGGTGCAGCGTGCAGTAGGGCGCGCCGTAGCGCGCTCGTGCCGATCGCCGAGCGGCAGTCGCGACAGCGTTGCGCCATTCGCCGCGTCGCGGACGACGAGCGCTTTCGGTTCGAAAAGTCCGTCGGATCGGCGACGCCGAGCCGCTGCAGCACCGCCATCGCGTTCGGCGCGAGCTGGATGCCCGCGCCGACTTCCTCAAGCTCCGGCGCGCGCTCGAAGACCTCGACCGAGAAGCCGCGCGCGGAAAGCGCGATCGCCGCTGTCAGGCCGGCGATGCCGCCGCCGGCGACGGCAACGCGCATCGGCCGCTCACGCGGCGGGGCGATAGAGGCAGTCTTCCGGCCGCGCCTCGGCGCCGCCAAGGCTCGGGTCGAAGCGGTAGACGGTGGAGCAATAGGGACAGATCGCCTCGTTCTCGTCGCCCATGTCGATGAAGACATGCGGATGGTCGAAGGGCGGCAGCGCGCCGACGCACATGAACTCGCGCGCGCCGATGGCGATCGAGTCCGCGCCCGCGGTCGTTGTGGAAATGCGGGACGATGCTGTCGGCCATGCGCTCCGTTCATCTCTCTGCTGGCGCTCCGGCGTGCTCACCGGGTGTAGCGTTTGCAAAGGATAGCCGCCGGCGCAGGGAGAACAGGCGGCGGCGGGGCTTTGTTGCCGCGGCCGATGTCGTGTAGCGTCGTCCCGCCGGCAGCCGATCCGATCGAGGAGAGTCGATTGTTCATCGCAATGAACCGGTTTCAGGTCCGCAAGGATCGGGCGGAGGATTTCGAGCGCGTGTGGAGAGGAGCGCGATTCCCATCTGAGCGAAGTGCCCGGCTTCGTGGAATTCCACCTGCTGCGCGGCCCGGAGCACGAGGACTATACGCTCGATTCCGTCGCACACGACCTGGCGGTCGAAGGCGGCGTTCGAGGACTGGACCCGCTCGGAGGCGTTTCGCAAGGCGCATTCAGGCGCCGGGGCGCTGCAGCGGCCTCTAATCGGCGGGCCCAGTTTCGAGGGCTTCTAGGCGTCCAGTCCGGAACCCGTAGCCGGAGGGGCGCAAGACGGACATGGGCGCGCACAGCAGTTCGATTCCGACGGGGTGCAGATCGCCTTCGTCGACGAGGGCGAGGGCCCGCCGATGCTGCTGATCCACGGCTTCGGCTCGAACCTGCGGGTCAACTGGGTTGGCACGTCTGTGGGTGCGAGATCTCGTGGCCGCCGGTCGCCGCGTCATCGCGTTCGACAATCGCGGCCATGGCCAAAGCGGCAAGCCGCACGATTCCGCCGCCTACTCCCGGCGATCATGGCGGAGGATGCGCGGCGGCTGCTCGATCATCTCAAGATCGAGACGGCGGACGTCGATGGGGTATTCGATGGGCGCGCGCATCACGGCATTCCTGGCGCTGGCGCATCCCGATCGCGTGCGCAGCGCGATTTTCAGCGGTCTGGGCGAGGGGATGGTGACGGGCGTCGGCGCGCCGGACCCGATCGCCGGCCGCGCTCTGGCAATCCGCCCGACGATGTCGCCGACGAACGGGCGCACGTTCCGCATCTTCGCCGACCAGACGGGAAGCGACCGCGAAGCACTCGCCGCCTGCATTCTCGGCGGCGCGCCAGGAACTGAGCCCGCCGGAGGTCAGCGACATCGCCGCTGCCGGTGCTGGTGGCGGTGGGCAGCGACGACGAGATTGCCGGCAGCGCGGAGGCGCTCGC
>CAWCMV010000003.1:0-210000 GCA_963796745.1 uncultured Alphaproteobacteria bacterium
GGTGCTGTCAGTCGGATGGCAACTTGTCTCTGATCGGCGCAGCTGGCGCCCGATCGGCATATGTCAGCCCATAAGCGACTGCCACTCAGCCAATGCAGCTGAGCGGCGAGCCTTGAATGTTTGGCGGTCGACGAGGTGGCGTTCTGAATTGAAATGATTGTGAAAGGAAGCATGGACCGAGGCGAATTTCTGTAGCGATTTCATTCGCCGGAACCTCAGCATCGCCCGCTCCCTTCTTCGTAGCGGGAGATGACTGTTTTCTACCCGATTGTTCAACCACCTCCCTATTTCGCGGCGGTCGAGATTTCCCAGGTCGCGCATCGCCGCAGGGTAGGATCGCAGCCCGTCCGTGACGATCGTCTCGACCTTGCCATGGCGCTTCAGCGTCTTCTTCATGAACGCCAAAGCCGCGGATTTGTCCCGTTTCTTCGTAACGAAGAACTTCGAGGATCTCGCCTTCATGAACGACGGCACGCCAGAGGTATACCATCTCGCCGATGAACTTCACGTACATCTCATCAAGATGCCAGCGCCAGTGCCGGAAGCCGCGCATGTGGCTCACGCGCTGCCTGCGGATCTCTGCCGCGAACATGCGACCTGTTCCACACAGCCGCAGTCTCGTGGCAGAAGCCATCCCTCTGACAGGACCCTTTCAATATCCAGCGGCATTTGATCACCCGAAAGACAATGCGTATCTTCCGATCAGCCGCTTTTGCGGAATGGAAAGCTGTGTCCGAAGCAGAAGCATGAATAATCAGGTCGGGGCTTCAGTGCGATCCGGAGAAGTTTACCTGACAATCCCCAACAGGTGGCGGGAGTTGCAAGTGACGAACCGCCAGCTTCTTCAGCCGACGGAAGAGGTGTCCATTATAAGCTATCGCGCGGACGTCAAGCGAGCCGACGGACAACCTTACTCGGCATTGATTAGCTCTGTTTACGTCAAACAGCCGGACGGTTGGAAACTTGCGTTCCATCAACACTCACCGGTGTAGGTCGGGTCACGCTCCCTGAATGGCCGCAATATCGTCTTTAGGCGATCAACCGCTTTTAAGCGATAAGCGCAATTCGCTGCCTGTCCGGTTTCAGATGTCGGCGTTAGCACGCTGAATAGATGCAATTAGGTAGGCAGCGGTCAACCGACCCCTGGAGCTTATATCATGGTCGATCCCCTAGGCGGATGGAGAGATTGCGAGGCCCCACTGCCCGTAGCTCCAAAATTCAGCGGTCAGGTGTCGGCGATGGATCCGCTTTCGCTGGATTTTGAAAATCCTTACAGTAGGGTAGCCCGGCAACGACGGGGGCTCAGCGTGAAATTTACATCATCGATTACATTGGCCTGCATGGTTTCACTGACATTCAGCGGCGCAGCGCTCGCAGCAGACAAGGCCACCGGCTGGAAGAATTGGGCGGATCATGCGGAGCGAATATCCGCCGCCGCCGATTCAGGTGATCTCGCTGCGGTAGGAGCAGCGTGCAAGGGCTCGACGACGACAATCATCTCGCAGGGATTTCAATTTCCCTACTGGGCACAAATGCTTCCGCAGTTCTGCAATGTATACAAGACCGAGAGCCGAAAGCGCATCGTCACGATGAAGGGTTGGCGTGCAGAATGCAAAGCTCTCAACAGCCGGATGAACAGCCTGTCGAAGGCAGAGGCGGTGGCCGAAGAACCGCGCGCGGCGCCACTCGCCCTGCACATGGCCGAAACGCTTCAAACTCTGAGTACGAGAGAATGCTCCCACAAACCGGAACGCGAGAGCCGCTAGTCCGGAATGGCAAGCAAACGTCCGCAATTGGTTCGTTAGAAGCCGTTCTCCAGTTCCAGGCGCTAAACGGATGGAATGAGGGCGGTTTGGCGACATTTGACCTGGCGAGGATTGTGAGAATAGACCTGTCAACTATGTCAATTCCAATGACTGAACAGCGCGGCGGTATGCCTATTCTACTCTTTCGCACTGGCGAGAGCTTCGAAGAGTGGCTTGCCCAGCAACCTGCAGATGCTGACGGAGCATGGCTCAAGTTCCCGAAGAAGTCGGCAAACGTAAAGGGCCTAACCAAGGCCGCAGCTATTGACGCCTCGCTTTGTCACGGCTGGATCGATGGTCAACTCGACAAATACGACGACAACTATTGGCTCGTCCGTTTCACACCCCGAAAAGCTCGCAGCAAATGGTCGCAGATAAACAGGAAGCGAGCGACAGAGCTGCTTGCTGAGGGGCGGATACAAAAGGCAGGCTTAGCGCAAATGGAGGCAGCAAAGGCCGATGGCAGGTGGGATGCAGCCTACGCGCCTGCGAGTTCCGCCAAGGTGCCCGCGGATCTTCAGGAAGCCCTTGACGCCAATCCACCGGCAGCAAAGTTCTTTGCCACGCTTAAGGGCGCAAACCGTTATGCCATTCTCTACCGCATTGACTCAGTGAAGCGGCCACAGACGCGCGCAAGGAAGATTGCCAACTACATCGCCATGCTAGAGCGCGGCGAAACCATTCACGGTTAGGCATACAAATTCAAACAGCCCCTAATCTCAGCCTTCTGCGCTTGCGTGTAATTGATCCGACGTCGGCAACCCATTGCAACCTCCACAACTCCCTAAGGAACATAGTGTTGCATCCACCGATTGAGGCCACCACCCATTACTGCCGTTCGGTGTCAAATCGAGCTGAACGGCTGCAATCGACCAAGGCGGCCGGCTAGTTTACCTTTGTCAGGCCAAGTCCATAAAGCGCTTCGCAGACGTTTATTTCCTGCAACAGCGGATAAATGTCGCCTGGTTCTTGGACGCGCCCGCCACGCTCTTCTGCATCGCGACGAACCATTTCCGCAACCCGTTCCTGTGTCATGCCCGGTTCTGAGTCCATCGCCTTGTTGGCCGCAATTGCGACCTTCTGCCGCGCGACGGCAACGAAATCGAAATCCTGCGGATTCATCTGACTGAGCAGGAGAAAGCGCGCAGCGCACTTCATATCGTCAAGATCGGCCAGCTCAGCCTGCCGCGCATCAACTTTCGCACTGTATGCCGCTCTGGCGGCCTCGGCGCGGCGCAGAAGTCCAGCAACAATCTCATCTTGCGGTGGCAAGGCGCCAATCACCGGCGTATAACCATACTCGACGTCGCAGGCGTGCACGCGTTCAAATATGGAGCGCGACTTTGAGTAAACCGCTGCAGGCCGGAGCTCTGCATCCGAGGGGGCCAAAGTAGCTTCCGCTGCAATTTCGTCGGCGATCGCGATTGCATCAAATCTTGCGTCAACGGGGCCCCTATGGCCGATGGTTCCGCCCTTCTCCTCCAACACCTCAATCTTTGGCGACAGCTTGGCGGCCCTGTCGTCAAATTCATAGACCTGAAGGCTCGTGGCGTTCTCCGCCAGTTCGACCGGACTACGAAAGCCGCCCAATTCTGAGAGCAGCTCTCTTTGAAAGCGGCCTCTCTCCTTGCCCATGGCATAATAAGCCACGGCACAATCATAAGGGTTGGAAGCACTCTCGGCAGCCACCGCCGATCCGGCAGAGAGAAAGGCGAACCAAATAGCGAATGCAACGGCAAGTTGACGCATGACGGCTGGAACCCCTCTTGTGCTCAGACCCCTAAAATTGCTTCGGCGATTGCCATGAAACTGCGCGGCTGCCTAACCGCAAACTGCCTCCAATTAGCGCATTCGTCAAAAGTGAGCGGCGTATCAAGCCATTGGGTTTCGGGACGGCCGCTATGCGCCCATATCTCTGCGCGTGCCCGCTCGAGCTTCGCGACCAGCTCGCGGTGTTTTTCAATGAGACCAGATACTGTGTTGGGGCGTTCCATTCGCCCCGATTAGCTGCTGGCAGGCAAAAAAGCGCCATTTTTCAAGTGGCGTTTGCGCCATAATACCGGAAAACTCGCACCTTCCCGTGCGAAGGCGCGAACGAAAGATGCAGCGTTTCAAATCCCAGGGGCAGGCTCAGCGCTTCGTTTCAACTCATTCGGCGATCTACAACACATTCAATATCCAGCGGTATCTGATCTCCCGAAAGACAATGCGTATCTTCCGATCAGCCGCTTTTGCGGAATGGAACGCTGTGTCCGCAGCAGAAGCATAAATAATCAGGTCGGGGCTTCAGTGCGACCCGGAAAAGTTTACCTGACAATCCCCACCGCTTAGCGCTAGCTTTGATTGGTCCATTTCCGGACCCCCGGCGTGAAGCGAAACCAGACCGGTTCGATGGGCATGCCATAATCCTCTGGAACAAAAATCGCTCTAAAGCTTTCCATTTTCTGGAGCATCGGAGTTCGGCGGTCTTGTGGTCGCCTGCCGGTCTCGCCCGCGGGCGGGCAGAGCCCAAACTGATATGGGTTGTCGAGAATGACTAGCTTCAGCGCCGCCAAGCGTCCGTTTCCCGCAAGATCACCTGCTCGAATTCCCAAATTCCGTCAAATCGCATCCGTCTTGGCCCTTTCCGTGACGGCGCTAGTCGGGGCCTGCAATTCCGGCGACCAGGCACAAACCAACAGGGCGAGCACCGCACCATCCGGGCGCAGCACTTCGCTTGGCACGTTCAATACCGCACCCGGCGGCAGGGAGGGCGAATGGACCAGCCAGGCCCATGATTATGCCAACAGCCATTTCAGCAACCTCGACAAGATCAACGATTCCAATGTCGCCCGGCTCAAGGTGGCCTGGACCTTTTCCGACGGCGCGCTTTACGGGCACGAGGGAGCGCCGCTGGTCAAGGACGACACGATGTACCTCGTATCGCCCTTCCCCGACCGCGCCTACGCGCTCGACCTGACCAAACCGGGAGCGCCGATCAAGTGGACCTTTTCTCCCAATCCCTCGCCGATCGCGCTTGGCAAGGCGTGCTGCGATGCAGTGCTGCGCGGTTGGGCCATCGGTGACGGCAAGCTGGTCTACAGCCTGCTCGACGACCATGTCATCGCGGTCGACCTGAAGACCGGCAAGGCAGGTCTGGCGCACCAAGATGGCCGACGTCTCCAAAGGCGTGACCATGACCAGCCCCGCCTTCATCGCCGACGGCAAAGTATTCGTAGGCAATTCGGGCGGCGAGCTGGGCGTATCCGGCTGGATGGCCGCACTCGACCTGAAGACCGGCAAGGAGCTGTGGCGCGCCTATTCAACCGGCAGCGACAAGCAGGTCAAGATCGGCGACCGCTACAAACCGTTTTACCCGCAGCTCAAGGGCAAGAACCTGGGGCTCACGAGCTGGCCCGAAGGCATGGCGCAGCACGGCGCCGGCGCGGTGTGGGGCTTCTTTAGCTACGACCCCGAGACCAACCTGATCTTCTACGGCACGTCCAACCCGGGCCCGCGGGTGCCAGCGATGCGGCCGGGCGACAACCTGTTTTCCAGTTCCGTGTTCGCGCGCGACGCCGATACCGGTGAGGCCGTGTGGGCCTACCAGTTTACCCCGCACGACCAGTGGGATTACGACGGCGTCAACGAGATGATGCTGCTCGATCTCCCGATCGACGGGAAGATGCGCAAGACCATCGTCCACTTCGACCGCAACACTTATGCCTATGTGCTCGACCGGGAGACCGGACAGGTGCTCAAGGCGGACAACTTTGCCTATCAGAACTGGTCGACCGGGTTCGACTACAAGACCGGCCGGCCCAAGGTCAATCCGGCGATGCAGCCGAAGCCGGAAAAGACGCTCGATCGCGTCTGCCCGCCCGATATCGGCCAGAAGGACTGGGAGCCGCCGGCGTTCAGCCCGAAGACCGGCCTTATCTACCTCGGCGCATTCAACATCTGCATGAAGCTGACTGACCACAAGGTCAGCTACATCGCCGGCACGCCGTACGACGGCATGGAGATGCAGCGATTCAGCGTCGACGGGAAGGATGGCGACTGGGGCCAGTTCATCGCCTGGGATCCCGTGGCGGGCAAGGCAGCCTGGCGCATCCCGGAGAAGTTCATGGTCATGTCCGGCGCGCTCGCCACGGCCGGCAACCTCGTGTTCTACGGCACCAGCGACGGCTGGTTCAGGGCGGTCGACGCGCGCAACGGCAAAGTACTGTGGCAGCAAAAGCTGTCGAGCGGCGTCATCGGCCAGCCGATCACTTACCTGGGTCCTGACGGCAGGCAGTATGTCGCGATAGCCAGCGGGGTCGGCGGGGCCGCCGGCGTGCAGTCAGCGCGCGACGGTTTCCCGCCGCGGGGTTCCACGCTTTATGTCTTCTCGCTCGATGGCCAACAGGTCGAAGGATCGCACAGCGGCGCCGCCCAACCCGAACCCGACAAGCCGTCCGGTGCAGCTCCAGGGAGCCGGGGATAATGAAGACGGCAGGTATCATCGCCATCGCGATCGCGTCGGCCGCGTTCGGCGCGGCGACCACCGGCTGGGCCATCCGCAGCCCGAAAGTCGAAACCCTGAGTCCGGCAGTGCTGAGCAACACCGGGTATGAAGGCCCTGCCTCGGTCCCGCTAGGAGACCTCGCCGGCGGCGCTGCGGCCCACGGTGCGATAAGCATGGCCAACCCGCTGGACAATTCACCCGCAGGTCGTGGCCGAAGGCAAGCGCCTGTTCAGCGCGATGAATTGCTCCGGCTGCCACGGCTACACCGGCGGCGGCGGCATGGGGCCGCCCCTCAACGACACCTACTGGCGCTATGGCGGCGCGCCGGTGCAAGTGTACAAGACGATTTTCGAAGGACGGCCAAAGGGCATGCCTGCCTGGGGCATGGCGCTGCCGCCCGACGACATCTGGGCCCTGACCGCCTACGTCGAATCGCTCGGCGGCGGCAGCAAGCCGCAGGACGCGATGGCATCGCGCCTTGGGGATAATCAGCAGGGCAGCACGGCCAAGGCCGGCTCTCCTGTGCTGGAGGGCCAATGATCGCGGGCTCACCGCTCAGTTACATGACCGGCGGCGGCAGTCGCAGCGCCATCGCCCTGCAAACGCTCGCCTGGGGATTCTCCGCGATCGCGGTCATCGTCGTGGTCCTCATCGCTGTTCTCATTGCACTGGCGATCCGCCGCTCACGAGCCCGTGCAGCGACTGCCGACATAGCCGACGTAGGCCGCGACAGCGGCGGGCTGGCGCTGATCTGGTGGGGCGTGAGCCTGTCGGTGCCGGTGCTCGTGGCAATGGCGGTGTGGAATTTCCTCACCACCCGCCTGCTTGCCGACGCACCCGCCGGTCCGGCGATTTCGGTCGAGGTGACCGGACACCAGTGGTGGTGGGGCATCCGCTACCAGGCCGGAGGGCGCGAGATCACAACCGCAAACGAACTGGTCATCCCCATCGGCGTGCCTGTAAAGTTCGCGCTGAAAAGTGGCGACGTGATCCACGACTTTTGGGTCCCAAAGCTGGGCCCGAAGATGGACATGATCCCCGGCCGGACCAACCAGACCTGGCTTGAGGCCGACCGGCCCGGGACCTATCGCGGCCAGTGCGCCGAGTACTGCGGGCTCGAGCATGCGCGGATGGCCTTCGTCGTCCATGCGGTGTCGCCAGACCAATTCAAGCAATGGCTGGCGCATCAGGGTCAGCCGGCAGTGGGCACCGACGCCGCGTTCGACAACGCGGCCCCGCCGCGTGAGCCGGGCCAAGGCGATGGAACCGCCCCCGCTTCCGAAAACCCCGGTGCAACGCTGCCTCAACAGACCACGCAGGACATGTTCGTATCCCGCTGCGGTGCATGCCACACGGCGCGCGGCACCGGCGCGGGTGGTATCGCCGGCCCGGACCTGACGCACTTCGGCTCGCGCGACACAATCGCCGCCGGCACGATGGCCAACACCCCGGCCAACCTCGACGACTGGCTGGCCGATCCGCAGAAAGTGAAGCCCGGCGTCGCCATGCCGCGCGTGCAGCTGACGGCGAACGAGCGCCACCGGATTGTTGCCTATCTTGAGGGCCTGACATGAGCACCGCGTTCCGCGACCTCTCCCCCTCCGTCCGCACGTCAGTGCCGGTCGATCCGAACGAACCGGTCTCGCCCAACCCGCCCGAAATCGCCCGCACACTCGACCGCGAATGGGGCGAGGCGCCGGGGTTGAAGGGCTGGTTCGGCAGCGTCGACCACAAGGTCATCGGTATCCGCTACCTGATCACCGCCTTCGCCTTCCTGGTGATCGGTGGGCTCGAGGCGCTGACGATGCGCCTGCAGTTGGCGGGCGCGAACGAAAAGCTGCTCAGCCCGGAACAGTACAACCAGCTGTTCTCGATGCACGGCGTGACGATGATCTTTCTCTACGCGCTGCCCATCCTTTCGGGCTTTTCGAATTACTTGTGGCCGCTGATGCTCGGCAGCCGCGACATGGCCTTCCCGCGGCTCAATGCGCTCAGCTACTGGCTGTTCCTTGCCGCCGGGGTGTTCCTCTACATCAGCTTTCCTCTAGGCGCGGCGCCAAACAGCGGCTGGTTCGATTACGTTCCCCAGGCCGCAGCCGAGTTCAATCCCGGGCCCAATATCGACGTCTATTGCGTCGGGCTGATTTTCCTCGGCATCTCGACCACCGTCGGCTCGGCCAACTTCGTGGTCACCCTGCTGCGGATGCGCGCGCCAGGGATGAGCATAAACCGGTTGCCGATCATCGTCTGGGGCACGCTGACCGCCTCAGTCGCCAACCTCTTCGCGGTCCCCGCCGTCAGCCTCGCGTGCCTGATGCTGTTCATGGACCGCAACCTCGGCACCCATTTCTTCGAGATAAACGGCGGCGGCCAGCCGCTGCTGTGGCAGCACCTGTTCTGGATCTTCGGCCACCCGTGGGTCTACGCCATCGTTCTGCCGGCAATGGGCATGGTGTCCGACGCGTTGCCAGTGCATTGCCGCCGCCCGCTGGTCGGCTATACCCTCGTCGCCATGGCCACTGTTGCGACGATGGTCGTCGGCTTCGGGGTGTGGGTCCACCACATGTTCGCCACCGGGTTGCCGACGCTGGCGATGAGCTTCTTCTCCGCCGCCAGCTTCGTCATCGCCATCCCCAGCGCGGTGTCGGTGTTCGCGTGGATCGCAACGATCGGCACCGGGCGGGCGCGTATCACCACGCCGTTCCTGTTCTTCACGTCGGTGATCCTGCTGTTCGTGATCGGCGGGGTGTCGGGCGTGATGACCGCCAGCCTGGCGCTCGACTGGCAGCTGACCGATACCTATTTCATCGTCGCCCACCTGCATTACGTGCTGATCGGCATCAACCTGTTCGCGGTTGTCGGGGCGATCTACCACTGGTTCCCCAAGATGACCGGGCGGATGATGGATGACCGGGTCGGCAAATGGGTCTTCGGCCTGATGTTCACCGGCTTCAACGTGGCTTTCCTGCCGATGCACCTGCTCGGCCTGCTCGGCATGCCGCGCCGGGTATACACCTACGGCGCGGACATGGGGTTTTCCGGCACCAACATGGTCGTCACCGTCGGCGCGTTCCTGTTCGCGCTAGGTATCGCGGCGTTCTTCGTCGAAATCTTGCGGGCCCGCATTTCCGGGCGGCCGGCCGGGCCCAATCCGTGGGACGGGCCGACGCTGGAATGGGCGGTCAGTTCGCCGCCGCCGATCTACAATTTCGCGGTTATCCCCGTGGTCGCCTCGCGCCATCCGCTGTGGGAGGAGCGTATCGGCGAGGTCGCCGAAGGCTCGCGCTCGCTGTTCGACGAAGGCTTCCTGCTCGACAAGGGCAAGGAGACGCTGGCCGTCACCCCGCTCGACGGCGAACCCGACGTGATCCTGAAGATGCCTGGCGACAGCTGGCTTCCGCTCCTGCTCTCGTTGGCGCTGTTCGTGCTGTTTGCCGGGACTGCTGCTGCTGTCGCCGTGGATTGGCGGCGGCGGGCTTATTGCTGTGCTGGTTGATACTCGCGCTCTGGTTCCGCCCGCATCCAGCGCCGGAGAGCGAAGAGGAGGTCCGCGTCTATGGCTGAGGCTCGCACTCTGCACGAAACCCTACCCATCCACGGGCGAGGCCTCGTCGGCACGCCGTGGTGGGGCATGCTCGCGCTGATCGCCACCGAGGGCATCCTGTTCGCCTACCTGATCTTTTCCTATGCTTACCTCGGCAGCCAAGGGCCCGCGGCGCATTGGCCGCCGACCGGCGGCCCGCCCTCGCTGACCATCGCGATGCCGGCGACGATCGCCCTGCTTGCCTCCAGCGGCACCGCCGAATGGGGCAAGCGGGTGGCGCGCAAGGGCCAGCTCGGCACTGCGCGGCTGGCCTATGGGCTGACGATCCTGCTCGGGCTCGACCTTCGTCGGGCTGAGCGCAAAGGAATGGTCCGACAAGCCCTTCGGCCTGGCCGACAACAGCTACAGCTCGATCTACTTCCTGCTGACCGGCACGCACCTGACGCACGTCGTGCTCGGCCTGGTGGCGCTGGTCGTCGTCCTGGTGTGGAGCCTGCAGGGCAAGGTCGCCGCGGGGCACGACCAGCACCGCACGCTGGCGACGCTTTACTGGCACTTCGTCGACGGTGTGTGGATCTTCGTCTTCACGACGATTTATCTTTCGCCGAGGATCGCATGAGCGACTTGCATCCGCTTGCCGGGGCCGTGTCGCATCCTTCGCCGCTGCGCGGCTCGCTCGCGCGCTGGCGGGTGTTGGTCGGTCTGCTACTGGCTCCCGGCGCCTATGCGACGCAGGTCGTCGCCAGCTACGTCATCGCCGCCCAGAGCTGTTCGATGGCCGATGAATCCAACCTGCTGCTGGTCGCGGTCAATCTGGTGGCGCTGGCGGCAATCCTGTTCGGGCTGGCGATCGCGATAGGCAACTATCGCCGCACGCGGGGCGAAGCCAGCGGCGGGCAGAGCGATACCCAGGATATCGGCGACGGACGTTCGCGCTTCCTGGCCTATTGCGCTTTGTGTTCCAGCTCGATCTTCGGCCTGGCGGTCATCATCCAGCTCACCTCGATCCTCGTCCTCCATCGATGCCTCGGCCTGCCCGTCCTGCCCTGATCCTCGCCGCGCTGGTGTGGGGAACCGCCGCCTTCGCGCACGGCGGCGAAGGTCATGCGGTCGAAGCTCCTGGATGGAGCGTCGAACCGCTGGCGCTGGGGCTGTTGATACTGTCCGCCGCGCTATACGCCGCAGGCTACCTGCGGATGGACGCCGCCCGACGACGCGCGATCGCGCCTCTCTGGCGGGTCGTATCCTACGCCGGCGCCGTCGCCATAATGATCATTGCGCTGTTCTCGCCGATCGATGGTCTCGCCGACGACAGCTTCGCCTGGCACATGGCGCAACACCTGATGCTGATGCTCGGCGCCGGGCCGCTGCTGGCGCTGGCCAACACCCACCTGGTCGCGCTGATGGCCTTCCCGCTCGGTACCCGGCGACGGATCGGCAAAGCGGTCAACCGTACGCCGGGTGTGAGGCAAGGCGCGAGCAACCGGTTGGCACCGGCAATCGCCGCGCTGGTTTTCGCTGCCGGCCTGTGGCTGTGGCATGCGCCGAGGATGTACGACGCTGCCCTGGCCGATCCGGTGCTGCACACGCTCGAGCACCTGACCTTCGCAGTCACCTCGGCGGTGTTCTGGCGGATGGTCTCAACCGCAGGAGATCGCCGCCTCGACGGCCTGAGCGCGGTGGTCATCGTCACCCTGATCGCCTTGCAGGGCAACCTCCTCGCCGCGCTGATCACTCTGGCACCCGACCCGCTCTATGCCAGCTATGCCGCCAACAATATCAGCGACCAGCAGATCGCCGGCCTGCTGATGTGGCTCCCGGCAGGCTTGCTGTATGTGGCAGCATCGATCAGTTCGCTGATGAAGTTGCACAAGGCGAGCAGCACTATCAAATCAACCAGGATATGGTTTATTGGCAGTCGATCTGCCGCGAAGCAGCCATCGCGACCAATCTGAACAAACGGCGGTTTTCGGGAGCTGCAAGGTGCTGTCATCCAAACGCTAACTCGTCTCCACTTGGCAGTTTTTTGTTGCTAAACAGAGCGATATGAAGCCCATATCGTTCAAGCGTCACCGCTTTCCACCTGACACGATCCGGCTCGCAGTCTGGCTCTATTTCCGCTTCACCACGAGCCTGCGCGACGTCGAAGAGATGCTCGCCCAGCGCGGTATCGATGTCACTTACGAGACTGTTCGGTGCTGGGCCAACAAGTTTGGACCGGCGATCGCCGCCAACATTCGCAGGCGTCGGGGACGGGCCGACAGCGTCTGGCATCTCGACGAGATGGTGGTGCGCATCAACGGCAAACGAATGTTCATGTGGCGGGCTGTCGACAAGGAAGGCGAGGTCCTCGACGTCCTGGTCCAGAAGCGTCGGAATAAGGCTGCAGCGCTGAAATTGCTGAGAAAACTGCTCAGGAACCAGGGCTTCGTGCCGGAGGCCATCGTCACCGACGGCCTTGCTTCATACAAGGCCGCATTGCGTGATCTGGGTGGTTTGACCAGGCACCAGCCCGGTCGCCTGCAGGAAAACAATCGCGCCGAAAACAGTCACCTTCCGGTACGAAGAAGGGAGCGAAAGATGCAGCGGTTCAAGTCCCAGGGACAGGCTCAGCGCTTCGTTTCAACCCACTCTGCAATCTACAACACCTTCAATATCCAGCGTCACCTCATCTCCAGAAAGACAATGCGAAGCTTCCGAGACGCCGCTTTTGCGGAGTGGGACGTCGCGTCCGCAGATGCTGGATGAAATTTCGGCTTCGGGCCTCAGTGCGGCCGACGGACTTTAACGTGACAATCCCGCTATGCTAGTCAAAACAGTCTCACGCGCAAATGATGGCGAATCGTGACGCTTTGCGCGCTCAATTCCATCGAGACCCAGCATGAATGCCGTCGCTTATATCCGCAGAAATATCGTCTTGTTTGGCGCGCTAACTGCCAACCTCGGCATCGCGCTTGCCAAATTCATTGCCGCGGGCATCACTGGCTCTTCTTCGATGCTATCTGAGGGGATCCATTCGGTCGTCGACAGTTTGAACCAGGTCCTCTTGCTCTACGGCGAGCACCGCGCAATGCGCGCGCCGGACAAGGCTCATCCGTTTGGATATGGGCGCGAACTATATTTCTGGGCCTTCGTCGTCGCCATCCTGATTTTTGCCGTAGGCGCTGGCCTGTCATTTTATGAAGGTTATATCCATTTCGAGGACCCCGAAAAACTAACCGATCCCACGATCAATTACGTCGTTCTGGGGGTCGCGTTTCTGCTCGAGGGGACATCCTGGACAATCGCGGTCCGAAAATTCGCATCGGCCAAGGGTGACGATGGCTGGTGGAAGGCCATTATCCAGTCGAAGGATCCATCGATATTCATCGTCATGTTCGAGGATTCAGCAGCACTGGCCGGGCTGATAACAGCCGGTTTGGGCGTGTGGGCGAGCCACTGGTTCGACGCCCCGCAACTTGATGGCGTCGCCTCAATGGCAATCGGCGTTATCCTGGCTCTCGTCGCAATGTTGCTGGCTCGCGAGGCGAAAGGATTGCTGATCGGAGAGAGCGCTGATCAATTGATAGTGGAGGAATTACGGGCGCTGGTCGAACAGCAAAGCTGGGTAACCGCCGTCAATCATGTCCGAACGCTGCACACTTCGCCCAGTAAGGTTTTCGTCGCCATCAGTGCCGATCTGGAGGATGATATAACCATGGGCGAAGGGGAGCGTCTGATCGAATTACTGGAGCAGGAATTGAAGGATGTTTTTCCTCAATTGTCATCGATCTACGTTCGGCCTGAAAAACAGGAAAATGCGGAAACTTCGCCGGGCAGCCAGACGCTTCCAATCACTGCCGACTGAGTGAATCAGGCGGGGCATTCGCCCCGCCATGCTCTTTCACAAACTCCGATTCTGCGAAGTTTATGGATCTGGCAAAAGTTCTATCAGCTTGTCGGGCGTAATCGGGAAGCTGCGCGCCCGCACACCGCAAGCGTGGTAGATCGCATTGGCGATTGCGCCCGCCGCACCGCATATTCCCAGTTCACCGACACCCTTGGCTTGCAGCGGGCTGGCCGCCGGATCGCGCTCTTCCACCAGCACGACATCCAGATGCGGCACGTCGAGATTCACTGGCACATGGTATTCGGCCAGGTCGCAATTGACGAGATGCCCGTCGCGTTTGTCGAACGCCAGCTCTTCTGTCAGCGCGCTGCCGATACCCCACACCATTCCGCCCATGCATTGCGATGTGGCGGTCTTGTGGTTGAGCACGCGTCCAAGGCCGAAGGTCCCTTCCATACGGCGCACGCGCGTTTCGCCGGTGTAGGCATTGACGGCGACCTCGACGAAAAACGCGCCATACATTGCAGCGGCAAATTCATCCGTCACGTCGCCGGGTTTGAAATGGCCAGTGGACTGGATCTGGCTTCCGTCCAGCAGTTCGCTCAGGGCGGTCGATTTGCCGCCACCCTGCGCAAAGCCGTCCTTCAGCTGCAAATCGGTCTTCCGCGCAGCCGAGACGTTCTGCCAGCTTTTCGCGGATCGCTTCACATGCCTCGAGCACGGCCGAGCCCGTCGATGCGGCACCCCAGCTTCCGCCAGAGCCGGAGCCGCGCGGGAAACTTGAATCGCCCAGACGCACCAAGACATCATTGGGTTCGAGGCCCAGCATTTCGCCGGCTATCTGGCCCAGGATGGCATAGGTCCCGGTGCCGATATCGGTCATGTCTGTTTCGACCATCGCGGTCCTATCGGGCTGGAGCGTGACGCGTGCTTTGGCCTCGCTCACATTGTGCACCCTTGTGGCGCTCGCCATGCCGCTGCCGATCCACCATTCGCCCTCGCGTGTCTGGCAGGGCTTGCGGTTCTTTCCGTCCCAACCGAAGCGCTCGGCCCCCAAGGTGAGGCATTCGGCCAGTTTGCGCGAGCTATAGGGAATATCTTTGATCGGGTGGCGTTCCGGGATGTTGCGCAGCCGCAATTCCACTGGATCGATGCCCATTTTGTTCGCCAGCTCATCCATCGCAGATTCGAGCGCCTGCATGCCCACAGCCTCGCCCGGCGCCCGCACTGAACCTGCGGTCATCATGTGCACCCGTGCCACATCCAGCCTGAGCAGGCGGTTTTCGCCGCCGTAGAGGAATTGGCTCGCCTGTATCACCGGCTCAGCAAAGCTTTCGCCGGGTAGATTGGAGACTTGCGCTTCGTGGCCGAAGGCGGACAGGCACCCGTTTGCATCCGCTGCCAGCCGCAGCCGCTGCGTCGTTTCGGACCGCCGCATCACGCATTGGAACACCTGCTGGCGGCTCATGACTACCCGGACCGGGCGGCCCAGTTCGATCGCCGCGACCGACGCCGCGACCGCTTCCTGGCTGATGCCAAGCTTGGACCCGAAGCCGCCGCCCACATATGGCGCGATCAAATGGACCTGTTCCGGCGCCAGATGCATGCGAATCGGCCAGCTCATCGACATTGTAATTCAGCATCTGGAGGCTTGAATGTAAGGTAAGCGTCTTCCCGTCCCATTGGGCGATGCTGGCATGCGGCTCCATTGCCGCGCTGTGATGGCCCTCCGTGGTATAAGTTAGATCCACCGAATGGGCGGCCGCTGCCATTGCCTGATTAAGATTGCCCTGAACGGTGGGGTCCTTCTTGGTCTTGATTACCAGTCCGTCGGCGCGCGGATCAACCGGTACCGCGTCATCCGCGCGGTACTCCACCCTCAACTGCTTGGCCGCATCGCGGGCCTGTTCAAAACGTCTCCGCTACCACCAGCGCGATTGGCTGGCCCCAGTATGCAACTTGGCAGATCATCTTCACGGCGCTTTGCCGGCAGTTCCCTGCGCGCAGCGCGTGGTCATGCGTTCGTCAGCAATGACCGCAATCACTCCAGGCATTCCCAAGACCGAGCTTTCGTCGATTGAGGTGACTTCGCCTTTGGAGATCGTTGCCGTCACCAGCACGCCCTCGGCGCAGTTTTCAATCGCATATTCGGCGGCATAGGGGACGCTGCCGGTAGTCTTGCCTGCGCCGTCGGGGCGATCCAGCGGCTTACCGATCACGCCCTGCACCATGGCATCGAGCCGGTTGCGATCGTCTGGCGCGTCCATGATCATAGTGCGGGTCATAGTGCGGCTCCCGTCGCTTCGCGCAGCACGGCTTTAAGCGTACGCCGGGCGAGAGGAATTTTGAAATCGTTCGAACCGTACCCCTGCGCATTCTCCAGCAGCAATTCGGCCGCCTTGTCGAACAACGCATCGCTGGGTGTCTCGCCGGTCAGTAATTCGTCAATCCTGGGATCATGCCACGGCTTGTGCGCGAGTCCACCGAAAGCAAGCGAAGCCGAGGTGATCCTGTCGCCCTCCATCTTGAGAACTGCGGCGATAGAAACCAACGCGAAAGCATAGGACGAGCGCTCGCGCACCTTGCGATAGCTTTGCGCGCCTCCAGCAGGAGTCGGAAGCGTGACCGCGGTGATCATTTCGCCGGGTTCCAGCACATTGTCTTTCTCGGGCGTATCGCCGGGCAGGCGGTGGAAATTGCGGACCGGTACGGAGCGGGTGCCCCCGCCCGGCTGGGCAATCTCCACCCTCGCATCGAGCGCGCAGAGGGCCACCGCCATGTCGCCGGGATAGGTCGCGATGCAGGCATCGCTGGCACCCAACACCGCGTGGATGCGATTGAAGCCGCCGATTGCGGAACAGCCGCTGCCCGGTTCGCGCTTGTTGCAGGGCATGTCGATATTGGTGAAATAATAGCAGCGCGTGCGCTGGCACAAATTGCCGCCAGTCGTGGCCTTGTTGCGCAGCTGGTAGGTTGCGCCGGCGAGGATCGCGCGGGCGAGCACCGGATAATCGCGGCGAATCCGCTCGTCGGCAGCGCAGGCGCTATTGCTGACCAGTGCGCCGATCCGCAGGCCACCGCCCTCAGCCTCGATTCCACCGAGCGACAGCCGGTTGATGTCGACCAACTGGTCCGGCGTTTCGACTTGCAGTTTCATCAGATCGAGCAGGTTGGTCCCACCGGCAATCGCCATCGCGCCATCGGGCATTGCGTGGGCAGCGCGGTCGAGGCCGTCGGGCGCGGGTGTATTCGAAGGGCCTCATTGTCCCAGCCTCGCATCACTTCAGCAGATGGCGGCGACGATATTTGCATAGGCACCGCAGCGGCACAAATTGCCGCTCATCCGCTCGCGAATTTCGTCCCTGGTCAGGGTGGGAGCGCCCACCAAATCCTCGCTGACGAAGCTCGGCCAGCCATTCGCTATTCTGCGATCATCGCTGTGGCGGAGCAGATTTGCCCCGGTGTGCAATAGCCGCATTGATATCCGTCATGTTTGACGAAAGCTGCTTGCAGCGGGTCCATGTTGGCCGGAGTGCCCAAGCCTTCGATCGTGGTGATCGTGTCGCCATCATGCATCGCCGCAAGAGTGAGGCAGGAATTGATGCGGATCCCATTGACCAGCACGGTGCAGGCCCCGCATTGGCCATGATCGCAACCCTTCTTGGTCCCCGTCAGCCCGCAATCGCGGCGGAGAAAATCTAGCAGGCTGGTGCGGGGATCGCCTGCGAACACGCGGTCTTGTCCGTTAATTGATAATGGCACGATAGCTCCCTTTGATAGAGGTCCAACGCGCTAAAGGGCAAAAGGTGTCCGCCTTGTTCTGTCGAAAGTCGAACCGGGCGGCACAACAATCAGCCAAATTTATGGAGCAAGCGTCTCGCGGATTAGACAACTTAGCCCACCGGCGACCACGACGCAGTTCGCGCGGTACGCCAACGCCATGTCGCTCGCGACATTCCCAAGCGCTAGGCAGTAGCCATGAACCACAGTGGCTCAGGTGAGGACCCGCGCCACCGGCGTGAATTCGTAAGCCAGTTCGCGCGCGACGGCTTGGCAGGTCACTTTTCCGGCGTGGACGTTCAACCCTGCGGCGAGATACGGATCGGCCGCCAGCGCTGCCTTCCAGCCCATGTCCGCAATCCGCAGGGCATAAGGCAGGGTGACATTGTTCAGCGCATAGGTGCTGGTCCGCGCGACCGCGCCCGGCATGTTGGCGACGCAGTAATGCACGATTCCGTCAACGATATAGGTCGGCTCGGCATGGGTCGTCGCATGGCTGGTTTCGAAGCAGCCACCCTGGTCGATCGCCACATCGACCAGGACGGCGCCGGGCTTCAATGTGGCGAGCATTGCGCGGGATACCAGCTTCGGCGCGGCGGCCCCCGGGATCAGAACCGCACCGATGACGAGATCGGACTCGGCAATGCTCGCGGCGAGATTGGCGGCGCTGGAAAAGCGGGTCTTGGCCCGGCTCTCGAAATGTGTCGCGAGCCGTTCGAGCACTTCGGGATCGCGATCGAGGATCGTCACATCCGCACCTAGGCCGGTAGCCATCTGCGCTGCGTTAAACCCGACGACGCCTCCGCCAATCACAGTGACCTTACCCGGCATGACGCCCGGCACCCCGCCAAGCAGCACGCCGCGGCCGCCATGCGCCTTTTCGAGCGCGGTGGCGCCGGCCTGGATGCTCATCCGTCCAGCAACTTGGCTCATCGGCTTCAGCAGCGGCAGCACGTTGTTCGGGCCGGTGACGGTTTCATAGGCAATTGCCGTCACGCCCGACTTTATCGAGGTCCGCAGTCTGCTCGGGTCCGGAGCGAGGTGGAGATAGGTGTAGAGGAGCTGACCTTCGCGCAATTGTGCGCGCTCGACCGGCTGCGGTTCCTTGACCTTCACCACCATCTCGCACTCGGCGAAGATCGCTGCGGTTCCATCTTTGATCACCGCGCCGGCTGCCAAATAGTCCTCGTCGCTAGCGCCGATCCCAAGCCCCGCGCCCGCCTCGACCCAGACTTCGTGGCCATGTAGGGCCAGTTCTCGGACGCTTTCGGGCGTCAGACCGACCCGGTATTCATGGTTCTTGATTTCGCGAACAGTTCCGATGCGCATGGCGGAATTCCTATCGATGCTTGTCGAGCCAGAATACCGCAGAAATTGCAGGATTTTCTCCCTTTCTTTGTGATAGAATAGAACTTTTCGGGCTACTTGTCCGATGATTGCAATAATGGGGGGGGGGAGAAATTTGCATGGATCGAGCCAAAGCGAGAATCCTCGCCGAATTGCAGGCGGATTCATCCTACCGAACTCCTAACTTGCCGAAGGCCTAGGTCTGTCAAGTTCGGCATGCCATTGGCGGATGCGCGCGCTCGAGCAACCGGGCCCGATCAGCGGCTATTCTGTCCAGATCGAGCAACATGCTGTCGGGCTCAAGCTGAAGACCTTTGTCGAAATCACCTTTTCGAGCGATAGCCGCGAGGCAATGGAATGCTTCGAGTAGGCGGTTGCTGGGTTTGCGGAAATCCTCGAATGCCACTTGCAATGCCGACTATATGCTTGAGATCGCGGCCGCCGACCTTGATGCCTTCAATTCAATTGACCGCGAGTGCCTGGCCAGGCTGCCGGGCCTCACTGCCATGCGCTCGAACTTTTCCATTCGCTTGATCAAGCCGTGGACCGGCTATCCAGCGCTGCGCTGGCACGCATTTTGTGCGGCACTGCAGCACCCACGCCACACTGGCGACGATAGGTTTGATGGGTGCGGTCATCAATGGATGGCGCAAGACTTAAATTGATCTGCTGATTTGATCGGCTAGGGTGCGGTCATCTGTCTGCCCTATTGCTGGGGCAAGTGATGGCCGCTGGCCCCAGTGGTGTCCGCAGGCCGGGCCCCATTCAGTCTAGAGAGCACGAAGCTCCGACAGCACCTTGGTTTGCCCCAACCATGTTGCGGCCACAAGCAAGTTCACACGCATTGCAATTTTAACGTTGTCGGCGGATCGAGTTTCCCGATGGAACGTAGATGATAGATCGGGGCGCGGCTGCGCTGCTGCGAACTGTTCATCAAGAACTCAAGGCAACTTCATCGGTCAGGGAGCCGGCTGACACAGTGTTCCAAGTAGGTATCCTCATTTTCAGCGCGGTCTTGATTGCCATCGTTTCCGCACATATCCGAATTCCTTACGCAGTTGGCCTGCTATGCGGCGGGTTCGTGCTTTCGCTGCTTTCTATCGATCTCGGCATCGTGCTGTCGCCCGGACTGATCCTGACGGCAATTCTTCCTGCGCTGATCTTTGACGCAGCCATTTCGCTTAATTGGCGGGTTACCCGCAGATCGCTCTTTGGGATTGTCACGATTGCCTGCGCGGGCGTTCTTCTTGCCATGACCGCCTGCGCGGTCGGCATGCATTACATGCTGGGGTGGCCTTGGCGCTCGGCGCTGCTCTTCGGCGCACTGATCGCGGCCACGGATCCCGTAGCAGTACTAGCTGTATTCAAGGAGCATCCGGTTCCGGAACGACTTAAGGCGATGGTCCAGGGGGAGAGCCTGTTGAATGACGGGATTGCTGCAACCCTATTTCTCCTTGCTGCAAGTTGGGCACAAGGCGGGGAGATTGACGTCCTGACCGTCTCGATCAGCCTTGGCAAATCAATCGGTGGCGGCATCGCATGCGGGGCCGCGGTTGCCTTTGCAGCCACGATCCTGGCGGGCAAAACGGGTGACGAGTTGGTAGAGATCGCAATTACGATCTTGGCCGCATACTGCTCCTACATGCTTGCCCATGGCCTAGGGATGTCGGGCATCCTCGCCTCGCTTACCGCAGGGCTGGTGCTGTGCCAGTTGCAATCCCGTTCCGCATTTTCACAGGCCGGCAGATCCTCGGTCGGCCCGTTCTGGAGCTTCGCTGCCTTTGCCGCCAATTCAATTGTCTTCATCCTGATCGGAGCGCGAGAGGCGCGCACGGCAATTTGGGGCGATCTGGGCGCCGCAATTCCTGGCATTCGTCCTCCTTCTGACCGCAAGGGCGCTGACAGTATATCCTTTCGCCTGCCTCGCCCGGCGTCATGGTAGACCGTTCGAAGAACGGCACACCGCATGTTCTGTTCTGGGGGGGATTGCGCGGCGCGCTGCCTCTCGCCCTTGCGCTTTCATTGCCTTCCGGGACGGCCCTTCGTCAAGAGATCATCAGCGTGAGTTTCGGCGTCGTTGCCTTATCTTTGCTGTTACAAGGACTGTCGTTGCCCCCGCTTCTGCGCTGGCTTCATAAGGGTGAGTCAGGAACCGAACATCAACCGTGACCGCAATTGGCATGATCTGACCCAAATAACTGGCACAGGAGAGGGATGACAAGGTACAGCTATTCCCGACTTCGCCAATGCCGGGGAACGCAAATACGCATTTTTCGGGACCGGTTGAACCAGTTCTTCTTCACTCTTTATTTTGCCGGAACCAGGTCGCATGCGATCGACGTGACGATCGGGATTGGCCTGATGGCCAGACGGCGTCGAACCGAGCGGCACGTGAGGACGGGGAAGCGGCGCTGATTGGCAGTGTCGCGCTCTATCGGCACCAGTGCGATGTGATCTGGATATTCTTTTATCCCACACCCTATCTTGCGGGCGTGAATTCTTGCGGGCGTGAATTGAGCGCGGGCGTCACCCGGCCTGTTTGGACCCGGGCACTTGTCGCGCTCTATGGATGAACGCGCGACCGTCCTTCCTGCCTCGAGCCCGCCAAACCGGCTGTCGCCTATCTCATCGCCATGGCCAGGCCCCGCCGGTGTTGTGGTTTATAATGGAGCTGCGAACCGACCTAGGCTTCCCTGGCTGGCCGCCGGCGAGCTTCGTTTGGCTGAAGATCCTGATGATCCTCGCTGCAGCTGATCATCTCGCGCGCGGGTGGCGGGAACCTGCACCGGCCAACATGGTTCATAAAGAGGGGCGCGAAGAAAGGGTGCCGCTTTCGCCGACTTCCCCTCAAACCTTACATCTCGGAGCCGTCATCTCGCTCGCTCTAGCCTTGATCTGCGCGATCTCGATCGTCGGTCGATCTGGTACGCCATCCGCAGAAGATGTGGATCATGAATATCGTATGGCCGATCACCGCCCTGTTTGGATCCTTGCTTTGGCTGGCTTCTATTGCAGCAGCGGGCGCAATCTGAGTCAGGCGGACAAGCCTTCCATGCCTGCGGCCGTGGGAAAGGGGCCAGCCATTGCGGCGCGGGCTGCACGCTGGGCGATCTTGCGGCTGAATGGCTAAGCTTCGCCTTTCCCGTCATCGCCGTATGGTTCGGCTGGCATGGCATCTTTGCTGAAAAGACCTTTGCCGTGTGGATACTGGATTTCCTGCTGGCCTTAGTATTCGGCGTCGCGTTCCAATACTGGACGATTGTTCCGATGCGCAATCTCTCGCTTGGCGAAGGCATTCGTGCCGCAGTGAAGGCGGACATAGCGTCGATCTCTGCTTGGCAGGTCGGGATGTACGGAGCGATGGCGTTGATCCAGTTCGTCTGGTTCAAACCCCGATTCGGCAACATTGCGGAGGTGAACACGCCTGAGTTCTGGTTCGCCATGCAACTGGCGATGCTGGCTGGATTCGCAACAGCCTATCCGATCAACTGGTTGCTGATCAGCAAGGGTTGGAAGGAAAAGATGTAGGCACCGTCGTGGCCGGTCAGAACTTTTCGTGGGCCCCAATGCCCTGCTGTGTCGCCCCCATAGTGGGAAATGGTGGACGGCCGCATAGATTGATTGCGCTAGCCGGCAGGCACTTGCTTGTTCCGGTCATTCGCGTTCGTCGCGTTCATTTGCCGGCTCCTTCACCGTATCGAGATTCCTCGGGGAAAGAACCAGCGAAAGGTGCGAAAGCCCTTGCGGGAAATTACCCAATTGGCCCTCTTCGCCAATCTCTTCAGTAAAAAGACAGAGATCGTTGGCAGGTGCGCACATACCGGCGAACAATTGTCGCGCCTCGGCAATTCGGCTTTGCAGCGCGTGATTGTAGGCCGTCTAAAAGGACGCGGCAACGAAGGCGCCTTCGCGGTTGCCGACCTCGGCAACCGGTCGGTCAGCAGGCGATCCAGCGCGTCGCTGTCCTCGTCGCAGTCCATCCCCTCGCGCGAAGCGGCCTGGATCGTGTCGATCACCTCACCGTAAATGCCGAGCTGAAGCTGCTCGGAAGCGTTCCTTGAGTGATGAAACTTCCACTGCGTCCGCGCGTTGTTCCATCTGGAGGTAAGGCGATGGCCGCACGTGCATATTGGCAGGGCCACATCAGGCTGGCGCTCGTTTCGATTCCGGTCGAAATCTATGCGGCAACCAGATCGGGCGCGAAAATATCGTTCCGCCAGATTCACGAACCGAGCGGCAGACCAATTTCCTATGAGAAGGTGGTCCACGGTGTGGGCCCGGTCGATCGGGACGAGATCCTGAAGGGCTACGAGTTGTCGAAAGGCAATTATGTCCTGCTCGAGGAGGACGAGATCGAGGCGTGTCAAAATCGAGAGCCGAAAGACGCTCGAGCTGGTCCAGTTCGTCGATGCGTCGAGATCGACCCGCTCTATTTCGAAAAGCCCTATTATGTCGTCCCCGGTCGACGAACTTGCCGAAGAAGCCTATGTCGTCCTGCGCGAGGCGCTGCGGCAGGAGAAGAAGATCGCGCTCGGTCAGCTTTCGCTGCGTGGGCGCGAATACCTCGTTGCGATCAAGCCCTGCGGCAAGGGGCTGCTGATGGAGACCCTGCGCTATGCTGACGAGGTGCGCGCGGGGCAGGACTTACTTCAATGGGATCGGTTCCGCAAAGCCGGACAAGGAACTGCTCGAACTTGCCACAACCCTGATCGAGCAGAAGACCGCGCCGTTCGACGCCGACGAATTCCATGATCGCTATGTCGACGCGCTGCGCAAGCTGATCGAGAAGAAAGCCAAGGCCAAGGGCAAGACGGTCGTCAAGGAAGTCGAGGAGCCTGCAGCGCGCGGCGGCGGCAATGTGATCGACCTGATGGCGGCGTTGAAGAAGTCGGTAAATGGGGCACCACCGGCGAAACGCAAGCGGGGCTGACTGTGGAACTCAATTCGCCCGTGCCATCGGCTTGGCTCGAGTTCGATCTGAATGCGGGGCTCGGCGTAGCGACATTGCTCGGTCTCCTGCTGGAGCTGGACTGGGAAATGAGCGGCCAAGCCGCACGTCTCCGAACACATGGCATCATTTGCCTGGCTAGTGCGACCGTGACCGAGACCGTGACCGAGACCGTGACCGTGACCGTGACCGTGCCGATTATTGGTCCCTACCTGCAACTCAACGGCACACGGAAGGACCCATTGCACATTTTCGAGGCCCCAAGTGCGCTTATCGGCTTCATCGGGGCCGGCCTGATCGTGTTCGGCAAGGGCCGGATAAAGAACCTCGCGACCGCCGTACATCTTTGGCTGACCGCGGTAATCTGCATCGCTTGCGGCGCCGCTTTGTGGCCGCTCGTCGTCGCAAGCGCGCTCATTTTGGTGATCATGCTTACCTTGCTCGGACTGGTCGAGCGGCGGATTTTGACTGAATCCGACGGGAGCTTCGAATGACTGCCACAAACCCGCTACAGGAATATCGCCAAAGACGCGATTTCACCAAAACGACGGAGCCCGACGGAGAAGTCGCTGCCAGTGCGCGCGAGCGTCGGTTCATCGTCCAGAAGCACGATGCGACGCGGCTGCACTGGGATTTCCGGCTCGAGGTCGACGGCGTGCTCAAGAGCTGGGCGGTGACCAAGGGCCCATCAGCCCGATCCCGACGACAAGCGGCTCGCGGTGCGCACCGAGGACCATCCGCTGTCCTATGCCGAATTCGAAGGCACGATCCCCAAGGGCGAATATGGCGGCGGCACGGTGATGCTGTGGGACAGCGGCACCTGGGCGCCGGTCGAGGGCAAGAGCGCGAAGGATATCGACAAGGGCCATCTCCATTTCACGCTCGATGGCGAGCGGATGAAGGGCGAATGGCTGCTGATCCGGCTGAAGCCGCGGCCAGGCGAAAAGCGCGAGAACTGGCTGCTGCGCAAGATCGAGGACGCGTATGCCGAGCCGGCGACGCGCTGGTCGAGCAGGAGCTGACCAGCGTGCTCACCGGCCGCACGATGGCCGAGATCGCCGCCGACGAGGACGGCGAACATTCGCTGGAAGGCAAGAAGGACAAAGCTTTCGCCGACGCAGATGGACCGGGCGGCGACACACAACGCCAAAGTCAGCCATGCGAAACGCAAAGCCCGTCGCGCGGGCAAAGCCAGTCTCCCAAGTTCCGCAAACCGCAGCTCGCGACGCTGGTCGACGCCGTCCCGGCCGGCAACGGCTGGATGCACGAGATCAAGTACGACGGCTATCGCGCGCTGATCGCCGCTGCGGGCGGACAAGGTGGCTGTCTACACCCGCAGCGGCAAGGACTGGACCGACAAGTTCGCGCCGCTGGCCGAGCAATTGCGCGCGCTCGACCTGCCGCCCTGCCTGATCGACGGCGAGATCGTCGCCTACGAAAGCGACGGCAATCCCGATTTCTCGACGCTGCAGGACGTGCTCAAGCGCGGGCATGGCGCTCAGCGGGAGCAGGACGCGCTGGCTTTTCACGCCTTCGACCTGCTCGAACTCGACGGCGAGGATCTGGCCGCCCTGCCCAATATCGAGCGCAAGGAACGGCTCGAGGCGCTGCTCGCCGACGCCGAGCCGCCGATCCACGTCGCCGACCACGTCATCGGCGCCGGCGAGAAGCTGTATCGCGCGATGTGCGATGCCGGGCAGGAAGGGATCATCTCGAAGCGCATCGACGCGCCCTATCGCGGCGCGCGCACCAGGAACTGGGTCAAGGTCAAATGCACCCGGCGGCAGGAATTCGTCATCGTCGGCTGGACGACGAGTCAGGCCAAGGGCCGCCCCTTCGCCTCGCTGCTGCTGGCCCAGCACGAGGGCGGCAAGCTGGTCTACAAGGGCAAGGTCGGCACCGGCTTCGACCGCGGACACGCTTGACGAGCTGGCCGCGAAATTCGCCGGCTCGCGCGCAAGACCGCCCCGGTCGAGGTCGACGCGCGCCGAGGCGCGCGGGCGTGACATTGGGTCACGCCCAAGCTGGTCGCCGAAATCGCCTTCGCCGAATTCACCGCCGACGGTCATGTCCGCCATGGCAGTTTCTCGGCCTGCGCGAGCGACAAGCAGCGCAGGAAGGTGACGCCCGAGCAGGCCGCAACAGCGCACCAGAGGCAGACCACGACGTTACCATCACCAGCCGCGACCGGGTGATCTTTCCCGAAGCGGCAGACCAAGGGCGACTGCCGATTATTACGCAGCGATCGCCGCCGCTGATGCTGCCCTTCGCCGGCGGAGCGCCCGGTCAGCCTGGTGCGCTGTCCGCAGGGGCGCGCCAAGAAATGCTTCTTCCAGAAGCACGACAGCGGCACGCTTCGGCGAGCATGTTCATCATCGTGCCGATCCAGCGAAAAGGACGGCGGGACCGAGGATTATCTCTATGTCGACGATGCCGACGGCCTGCTCGCCTGCGTGCAGATGGGCACGATCGAATTCCACGGCTGGGGCAGCGCGCGCCGACCGATGTCGAAAAGCCCGACCGGATGGTCTTCGACCTCGATCCCGACGAAGGGCTCGATTTCGCCGACGTGAAACGCGCGGCACAGGATATCCGCGACCAGCTGGCCGACCTCGGCCTGGTCAGCTTCGCGATGCTGTCGGGCGGCAAGGGCGTGCATGTCGTCGTGCCGCTCGACCCCGGGCCATTCGTGGGACGCGCACAAGGACTTTCGCCAGCCGCTTCGCCGAGGCGCTCGCCGGCGCCGAGCCCGACCGCTTCATCGCCACGATGAGCAAGGCCAAGCGCAAGGGGAAGATCTTCATCGACTGGCTGCGCAACCAGCGCGGAGCGACCGCGGTGCTGCCCTATTCCGCCCGCGCGCGCGAAGGCGCGCCGGTCGCGGTGCCGGTCGCCTGGAACGAGCTGAAGACTTTGACGATGCCCACCCGTTTTCGATCGCCGATGCCACCACGCTCCTCGCCCGCGCTCGGAGCGCGGCGTTGAGCGGATGGGGCTTCGCTCAACAGGGACTGCCCGACATCTAGGAGATACCACGACACGCAAGTGGTCAAAGGAGGTCACCGAGGCATCGGGAGAACTCGATCCCGAAAAGAGAGTGTTCACCGAGGGCATCCCAAGGAGATTGCAAAATCGCTCCACCGCTCGGCCGAACACAGCAAAAGCCGCATGGGCAGCTCACTACAGTCCGCGATGATCATCCTGACAGTCTACTTCAATCACGCGAGCAAGAACGTCTCGCGAGCCTAGCGCGGAAAGTTGGATATGGCTAACGACGAATTGCGCACCCCTTTTTCGGGAAATAGCCCGGGTCAGCTTCCGACGACGATCCCGCCGTTGGGATGAAGCACCTGGCCGCTCATGTAACTTGCGTCGTCGCAGGCAAGGAACAAGAAACTGGGCGCAACTTCGTTAGGCTGGCCGGGCCGCCCCATCGGCGTACTCTCCCCGAAATGTTTGACCTTCTCCTCGCTCGCGCCGCCCGACGGGTTGAGCGGGGTCCAGATCGGACCAGGGGCGACCGCGTTCACGCGGATGCCCTTGTCGATCAGGTTCTCGCTCAACGAACGGGTGAAGGCAGTGATTGCGCCCTTGGTGCTCGAATAGTCGAGCAGCGCCTTGGAACCCTTGTACATGGTTACGGAGGTACAGTTGACGATCGCCGACCCTGGCTCAAGGTGCTCAACCGCGGCTTCGACCAGATAGAACATCGCGAAGATGTTCGTCTGGAAGGTCCGGACGAGCTGCTTTTCGGAAATTTTGCGGATGTCTTCGTCAGGATGCTGCTCGCCGGCATTGTTCACGAGAATGTCGATTCGGCCGAATTCCGACAGCACGGTTTTCACCAGCGCGCCACAAACCAATTCCACGCCGAGATCGCCCGCGAACTTCAGTGCACGCCGGCCCTCCCCGCGGACAATGTCAGCGGTCTTTTCGGCATCGTCATGTTCACACAGATATGCGATCGCGACATCCGCTCCCTCGCGGGCAAACAGGGCGGCGACCGCGCGGCCTATTCCGCTATCCGCGCCGGTGACTATCGCCACCTTTCCCTTGAGCCTCCCTGAGCCAGCGAAGCGAGGTTCCCAGTCGGGCTTGGGTTCGAGGTCGCTTTCATGGCCGGGCAGATCGTCCTCGTGGACCATGTCGACGGGCATCTCGCGAGCGCCGCCTGCATCAGGAATCGACATGATCCGGCTTTCCTTTCCGCTTCGTCTCGGCAAATTTCCCCAGCTCGCTTTCACTCATCGAATCGTACATCGACTTCGACGCGCCTTGAAGTTCGCTAACTTTCGTCTCGCCGCGCTTCGCGGAAAGTGCCGCGCCCGCGGCCCGTTGTTGCGCTTTGGATTTGGCAGGCATTTACCGCTCCTATTCCTCAAAGAGTGCGCCGCATCCGCCGCCAGCCGTACGTGGGGAGGGGGAGGGAATTCGCCGGCCGCAGCAGACACGACGTCTTTCCGCGACGGGACCGATTGCCATCGCCGCATGCTTGAAGAACGGCTGCCCGACCAAGCCTGTTCCGGCTCCCGCGTCTCGTCCTGTCGCCTTTCGGCCACGGGCGAACGAACGGCCGCACGAAGGTCGAAAGACGGGCACCAAACTGCCGCGACCGGCGTTGATCAGGCTGAATGACCTCAAGCCAAGACCCTTCACCCCTCGATTTTCCGGGCGCGACTGCGACTTCCCCTTAGGCATGCCGCCGGCCGCCTGGAGGCAAATTCTAGTGCGGGCCTGGGCGATGTCGGGTATTCACCGCCTTTCGCTGATCGCGGGCGGGGTTGCCTTCTTTGCGATTCTCTCGCTCACTCCGCTGATTCGGCAATGGTGATCGTCTACGGCCTCACCGGCAATGTAGAAGCGGTTCAGCAGCAGATGAATACGATCGAAGCCATCGCGCCGAACGATGTAGCGGCCATTATCAACCGTCAGCTCAATGCCGCCGTGACCACCAATGAAGGCGCGGCAGGCATTGCCCTGGCAGTGGCATTTCTGTTTGCACTTTACGGAGGGAGCGTTGCGGTCGGAGGAATGATCAGCGCACTCAACACTATCAACGAAGAAGAGGAGACGCGAGGCTATTTCCTCTCGTGCTGCACGCCGCCGGCATCACCTTGCTTGCACTTGCGATCGCATTGCTCGCGATCGTCACCGCGGCGGCCCTGGCATGGCTCAAGACGCGCGCCGCCTTATTGGGGAGCGCCGCAGAAGCCGTTCTCAGCGTCCTCGTCTGGCTAGTAATGATCGGATTCGGCAGTATTGGCTTCGCGCTGATCATGCGCTACGGACCCGATCGCCGCCGCGCCAAATGGCGCTGGATCATGCCCGGCGCACTGCTGGCGCTGGTGCTATGGATAGCGATCTCGGTCGGGTTCTCGCTCTATGTGGCCTACGTCTATGACTACAACGCGGTCTATGGCTCTCTCTCGGCCTTCGTGGTGTGCCTGATGTGGATTTACCTTACATCCTACGTCCTTCTAGTCGGAGCTGTGATCAATGCCGAAACGGAACGCCAAACCCTGACAGACTCCACCGTCGGCCCGGGCCGTGCAATTGGTCGTCGCGGGGCGGTTCTCGCGGACAGCCACGTGTCCTCTGGCCTTGTCAGGCTCCGCGAGAAGAAGAACCGCTCCTTGGAAGAGAAAACCGATCAGCCCTCGTAATTGGCGAGCGCTCGATCGACTTGTGCCTGCGCATTGCTTATCGCATCGCGCACACATTCGCGATCATCTGTCAGGGGCTGATCGAGCGGATAGATTTGATCGAGCCAATCACAGGTTTCCTGCGCGGCCTGTTTTACACGGCTGTAGAGGGCCTCTCTACCGGCCTTGGTCTGCAGATTCAGGTCGTCGAAATATACCAGCGAGGAAGCTGTGAGCTGGCGGGTGGTTCGCAGACTGTTCGGGGTATCCACCTGTTCCACCCTTGGCGCCAGAACCGTAATAGCCCAGCCGTCGGATTTGTCATTTTTGTCATTTTCTGCCTGCAGCCCCGCAAGGGGAGTGGCGGCGGTCGCGAGCGCTATAACTCCGAGAAGTAGTTTCTGGGACATGTCAGCATCCTTTCGATTGCTTGCGATGTCCCCATCCCCATTTCTCCAACGCTTCCGGAGCGCAGCCGTTCCAGTAAGCGCCGAAACGACGCCTTTCAGGGATGAGCAGTAGTTCCTGTTCCGGGCAACAGCGCTTCCTGCTCGATTTGCCAAAAATCCGCTTCGTCGCGCCGGATCGTGCAATGACACTTGCCATCGCACCAAAGTTCGGCAGAGCGTTCCGTCGCTTCGCGATGAGCGATAATCAGTGCCTCGCCGGCGTCGGCGGCGTCGAACTCGATGACTTGCGCCTCACGCTTACGATCCTTCGGAAAGACTAGTCGGTAGGTTTTCATTCGGCTGGCTCCAGAGTGGAAAGAGAAGAGTACTGTTCTCCATAAGAGACCTCGACTGCACAAACTGCTCCGGTTGTCGCAAAGCGCGCCCTTGGGGGCAATCGCCGGGCACTCAATTTGTCCCACAGGTGCAACGAACGCCTGCGTCGCGCAGATGAGTGCTCCCGTTGCCTATGTATCACGTCGAGGAGTACGCTACATTTCGGTACCCATCTCTCGACCTCCTGCAGGTTTCGGTACAGTCAGTCCGTCTGGGTGCCGGCATTGGGATTGCCACCAGGCCGGGTCTTGCGCTTCCCCAACTGGCCGGTCCCGTGATAGCCCATCACCGTCTGTCCGCCATGGTGGAATAGCCCCGTATTCCGCTTCCCGCTGCGTTTGCCGCTATAGGGGTTAGGGTAAGGCCCGCCATTGGCAGGAGATATCTCGCTGAACGCGCCTGACGCGTTTACCCCGTCCGGCGCACCTTTGCGCCCATCACAGGGCATGGCCTGAGTGGGCTGCTTGCCTATGTTTTTCTTTTCACTTGTCTTCGCCATCCATCCGCTCCTCGCCTGCATAGGCGTCCATGTCGATTTTACCCGAGCGGAGCATGGCCCTTTCCCTGCTCACTAAGTCGGGCATGTCGCGCGGCACTGAGTCGATACCATCGGTCCCGCCCCCCGGCTCGCTTTCTTCCGAAAACTCACCCCGAAGGGCGTCCCTCGCGACATCCTGCGCTTGCGTGCCCTCCTCATTCTGCTCGGCGTTCTGGCGGTCGGGATCATTGAAATCCCTGCCGCCCTGTCTCGCGTCCTTCGCGGCGGTCATTGCGCGACCGCCAGCTGCTTTATGCGTTCGAGATGGCCTTCGATAACCGGCGAAACGTCGGCAGCAAAATTGCGCAGACTTGCATTGTCGCCATTGTCGCGGAAATGATGCATGAGCGTTACCGCTTCTTCATGCGCCATCCGCTGCTGATCTAGATAGGTCTTGTCGAACATGGCATCCTCGGCCTCGCGCAAGTGCTGTAGCATGCTCTCGCGGCGGGAATTGAGTCCGGCGGGGACCGCGCTGCGCAATTCCGGCGTGAGGGAGGCTTCGAGCTTGGCGCTGCTTTCCGTGTGATCATCAATCATCTTCTGAGCGACCTCGCGCACATCCGGCGAGCGCGCGCGATCGAGTGCGAGCCGTCCAGCTTCGATCTCGTACATGTCGCTCATCGCGGCACTCTCGATGAAGTCCTCTGCGCGATCGGTCATCGCCGCGCTGCCCTTACCGGCCCAGCCGCCGACGACATCTTCCATTTTGTGAAGGGCGTGCTCCAGCGCACCGCCTTCGCGTTCTTCGGTCATGGTATTACTCCTCAGTCTACCTCCACTTGTTCAACTGCTGGGCTCGCGGAAGTCTCCCTCACGGAGCGCGATACACCTTAAAGTACGCACGGCTAATCGCGCGGGAGCCCGTCAGTCAGAAGTCTCAAACAGCAAGATCAAGCCGCGCTCTTCACGCGTAAGCCACTTGCCTTTGCGCGGCAGATTGCCGACCCGGTCGGCCAAATTCCCCGAGCGCGCCAACTCTACGATCGCTGGGTGAACGTAAGACTGACGGGCCACTGCAGGAGTGTTGCCCAGCTCCCGCGCGACATGAGCCAGCATCTTTCCCACCCCCGCTTCGGAATTTTCAACGAGGAAGCCAAACGCCAGCACGCTCGCAGCCCAGGTCCGAAAATCCTTCGCCGTAAAGCCCTCTCCCATGGCTGCGTGGATATACTCGTTGACCTCGCTGGACCCGACAGGATGCGCTTTCCCATCTTCGTCGAGATATTGAAACAGGTGCTGCCCAGGCAGGTCCTGTACCTGCTTCACAAAACGGATCAGCCCTCGGTCGCGTACCGAGACAGTGCAGGACTTGCCCGATTTCGCTCTAAAGCGCAGGGTCAGCCGGCCGCCATCCAACCGGGCATGGCGGCCACGCAGGGTCGTCGCACCGAAACTGCCGTTGGCCTGGGCATAGGCCTCGTTGCCGACCCGGATATGGCCGCAATCGAGCAGGCAGACGATCGAGGCGATGGCACGCTGTGCCGAAAGGCTCGTGCGCGCGAGATCTTTTTTCACTTGTGCCCGCAAGCAAGGCAGCCCTTTGCCGAAAGCAACGCAAGAGCTGAATTTGCGGTGGTCGCGCCGAGCGCGGAATTCGGGGTGATAGCGGTATTGCCGGCGGCCACGGGCATCTTTGCCGTAGGCCAGGATATGCGCGTCAGGGTCGGGCGAATACCATGCGTCCTCATACGCGGGCGGAAGGGCGATCACGTTGAGCCGCGCGACTTCGTTCCGGTCGCGGATACGCGTTCCGTCCACCGAATAATAGCCCCAGCCGGAGCGAAGCGGGCGGCGAGTAATTCCCGGAGCCGCAGTGTCGGCATACCGCAGCCGCGTGGTCATTTTGATCGGTCCCAGCCATCCTGCTTTCGGCGGGTATCCCATCCCTTTCTGGCAGCGGTCGATCTCTTGGCTTGGGTCAGCATCGATCTTCTGACATGCCCCCTCTTGCGCAAGGCGCTGTGGCTCTCCTCGCGCTTTTGGCAGCGCTCCTCGACATGGTGGGCGAGGCACCACTGCCGGCCGGCGTAACTGCCTTTATCTCCCACCGGGCATGGCTCTCTCCTTGTTTGCAAACGCTGCACGGAAGGTCTCGAGATTTCGTGTAGCGCCTTCCCGCTGTCGGCTGCTGCGCACTTGGCCAGGTCATTGAGAGACACGATACCCAGCAGCCGGTTGTCGGGGTCGACCACCGGCATTCGCCCTATACGGAAGCTACCGATGTTCTCGAGTACTGCTTCGACTTCATCGTCATGCAGTGCAATACCTTCATGGTCCAGTTCCTCTGCTCGAGTTGCGCCGCTGAGACGATGCTGCAGTCGACATAGTTCCCAATGTCCGTCCTGAAATCGCCAGCCTGCCCAAATTGTGGGGCGGAACGCCGCAACAACTTTCAATTCCGATCGGTGGGTAGTTAGGCCCTGCAGCAGCACCGGTAATACAAACAATGCCAACTTTTCCGGAACCTTAGCCCCTCCTTCGCCATTTAGACAGTATTCGCGGTGATGCGGAGGAAAGTCGAATGAACAACCCGTCAAGACAGCAACCAAAGGTCGCGGCGTTCGCACTCGGCACGATAATCGGGTTGCTTGGGCTAATCCTCGCTTTGGGTGGAGTCTGGCTAATCGCCGTGGGCGGCTCTCCCTATTATATGGTGACGGGACTTGTGATGATCGCAGCCTGCGGCCTGCTAATTACTGGCAGACCGTGGGGGGTGTGGCTGTACGTTGCGATCTTCGCTTTCACTGTGCCTTGGGCACTGTGGGAAGCGGATGCCAACCCATGGGCTTTAGTGCCGCGCCTTGTCGGGCCCGCGCTTCTGCTTGCGATAGTCGCGCTTCTTTCACCACTGATCGACGGTCGAACCCGGTGGCGTTCGGCGTTGCTCGGGACGTTGGGAACAGTCCTGTTTCTCGGGATTGTCCTTTGGGGTGCAGCAATTGCACAACCTGGAACAAGTGTGGCCCTTTTACCGGCCGCGAACCGCCCAGCTGGACCGCAAGCGACGGGCGCAGACTGGCCCGCCTGGGGTGGCACGAATGCCGGAGAACGTTTTTCCACACTGTCCCAGATCACGCCGGCAAATGTCGATCAGCTTAAACGTTCCTGGGTCGCGCATACCAACGACCTGCCCCATGGCGCATTAGAGGAAGGCAAATACTCGCCTGAAACCACGCCGATTAAGATCGGCAGTCGGCTGTACATGTGTTCGGCGATGAACGTCCTAATCGCCCTCGATGCGCGGACCGGCGCCGAGCTCTGGCGCTACGATCCCCAGGTGCCCTCTGCATCAATTCCCTACGGGGCGACCTGCCGGGGCGTCGCCTATTTCACCGGCCGTTCAAAGGGAAAGGTGGCGATCCCACCATCAGTGGATGCAGCAGACTCGACCGGTAGTTCCTGCTTCGAGCGCATCATTGAAGGGACGCTGGACGGCCGGCTGATCGCTGTCGATGCAGTAAACGGTCGCCCTTGCGCCGGATTCGGCGTCAACGGCCAAGTCGATACGAAGGTCGGCCTTGGCCAGGTCAATCCAGGTATGGCGTCGATCACCGCGCCCCCGGTGATTGTGCGAGGCGTAATCGTCACCGGCCGACAGGTGCTCGATAACGAGAAAAACAACGCCCCCTCCGGCGTCGTCCAAGCCTATGACGCCGTGACTGGCGAGCGCAAATGGGCGTGGGATCTCGGTCGTCCGGGCGAATACGGATGGCCGAAGCCAGGCGATACTTTCACCCGCGGGACGCCCAACATGTGGACAACGGCCTCCGCCGACGAGGAACTGGGGCTAGTCTACATCCCAATCGGCAACAGCGCGGACGATTACTGGAGCGGAGACCGAACCCCTGAGGAAAACGAATACAGCAGCTCCCTGGTCGCGCTCGATGCCCAGACCGGCAAGCCGGTGTGGCATTTTCAGACAGTGCACAAGGACGTGTGGGACTACGATCTCGGCAGCCAGGTAACGCTGGTGGACCTTCCCGACGGAACCCCAGCCGTGATCCTGCCGTCCAAGCAGGGCGATATCTACGTGCTCGATCGGCGAACGGGAAAGCCGCTCCACGGCGTGGTCGAAAAGCCAGTCCCCGGCGGCGGCGAGGAACCCGCCCAGCGTTCTCCTACCCAACCCTTTTCGCAATTCGCCAATCTGCGCAAGCGGGACCTTCGGGAACGTGACATGTGGGGTATCTCGCCGATCGACCAGATGATCTGCCGCATAAAGTTCGAGGAGGCTTCATACAAGGGCTTCTACACGCCCCCGACCGCCGGCAGACACTGGCTCGAATATCCCAGCTACAATGGCGGGTCCGATTGGGGCTCGGTGGCGGTGGACCCGACCCGCGGAGTGATCGTCGCCAATTACAATGACATGCCCAATTACGACATTCTTGTACCTCGCGAGACCGCCGACAAGAAGGGCTGGAAGCCGCGCGGTCCCGAGGGCAACGAGGGTGGCGGCTCGGCCGAGGGCGAAGGATCGGCAATGGCTGGCGTGCCATTTGCGGTGAACGTCAACGCTGGATGGAAGCTCGGGCTCACCGGACTCCTATGCAAGGAACCTCCTTATGGCTGGATCAGGGCCCTCGATCTCGCGACCGGCAAGACGATCTGGGATCGCCCGTTCGGATCGGCCCGCGCCAACGGGCCTTGGGGAGTTGCGCTGGGGCTCCCTTGGACAATCGGAACGCCCAACAATGGCGGCAGCGTTGTAACGGCGGGCGGCCTGGTCTTCATCGCCGCCACTACCGACAATCTGCTTCACGCGATCGATCTCAAGTCCGGAAAAGAATTGTGGCACGACAAGTTGCCAGGCGGCGGCCAGGCTAATGTGATGACCTATTCGGCAGACGGGCAACAATACGTGGTCGTTACTGCGGGCGGCCATCACTTCATGAAGACGCCGATTAGTGATGCCACGGTTGCCTATGCTTTGCCGTAAGCCTGTGAGCGCAGTGCGAACCAAGACCACACTGTAGCTACAAATGAAGCAAGGCAACGTTGCCCTATTTCCGACATCTGATTGATGTCGTCTTGCAAATTATTGCGTCATTTGGAGGAAGTTCACTTGCTCCACGCAGCTGCAGTTGCGCAGTAAGTGCGCACCTCTCCATCTCGTCACACCAGCGACATATTTTCGGTAGCAGTAAAATGGACTTCAACACGCTATGCCAGCTCACTTTGATAAGCACCGGCTCACAAAGACAGCCTAATTTCATGCCGGCAGCGCGTATGGTGATTTGTTCAACACGGCAAACTGTATAGGTCGAAAACTGCCACCGTTGGAATCATAGGCAGAGCAGGCCGTTAGCCCGATCACCAGATCCATTTCGGCACGAAGGCAAAGATAGTCACCCGGCCTGCTCGTGGGGGGCAAGACGCTTATCCGCCCGGTCTTCGGCTCAACGGGCACATTCATGAACACGTTGAATGCCACTGGAATACTATCGGGTTCTATGTCGAAAGGTCTGAGGGCCTCGGCGAGATTGCCGAAGCAGCCGCGATGGACGGGCTTGTCCGGATAGAAATGACGGAAAGTCGCCTCGCTGCAAGGCGTCAGCAGAAAATCATGCCGGCCCACTGTGTCCTCGACGATGGTGAGCATCGGATTGGAACGGTTCGACCAGAGCCGGTTGCCAGTCGTCAGGCGGATCGTTTCCTCATAGTCAAACGTGCGGCCATTTGAAATGAGTTCCCTCCGATCATCGGCCGAGAACGCGAGCAGATCGCTCACCTGACCGCCTTCTGGATCGATAACCTTCAGGATTTCCCCTTTGGTCATTATAAAAGCTCTGCCGCTGCGTGGTTCTATCTGATTGACCTTCATGAGGCGCGCGGATCCCGGAAGGGGCATTTCCAGTTGTTTCCGACAGCTCGCCCGCTGTATTGGCGTGCCTCGCTTGCTTCGCCGTGCTCGTTCAACATCGGATTAATCGATCCTGCCAACTCCTTGTCGCGGCTCAGGATCGCTTCGCGCATGCTCCAATAGTGGCCTTCTTCGCGCAATCGCTCAAACTGGTCGTGCAGGTTGAACACTAATGCCGGGCACGCAAAGCGCCGCGCTGGGCGGGAAGCATGTGGATGCAACCCGACGACAAAGAACGCTTGCCCGCCGAAACTCAAAGAAAAATGTGGATCCTCCGGATCGGCGCTCACCCGATCGTCGTAAGACTGCCCCCGCCAGCAATCCTTATCCGCCAGCGATTGCAATCGATCCCACATCGCCTGCTCGAAGTCGGATTCATCAAGGTCGCACGGTCCCCCGAATACTACCACTAAGCTTCGAAAACCTTGGGGATCGACGCGATACTCCTTGGCCCACTCCAACAATACATAGTGAATATGTAGATCGTCCCAAGCGCTGGCAATGCTGGTGCCGGTGATGATCTTCAAGTTTCCGCGGGCCAGCGCGGACTTCGCCCCGAGACAGGGAAACGTCGGATCCTTGATCAGGTCATAAAACTCTCGACGCAGTCGCTCGGAATTGACAGTCAGAATATCCATTGTCGGTTCTCTACCTCGCAAGGACCCAGTCATTGCCTTTCCAAAACCGATAGTGCGCACAGCCGGTTCCACGACTTACCGCACCTATCTCTACGCCTGCCGAAAACGGTTTGTTCCCGGCACCGGGTGACATTTGAAGAAGTAAGGAAAGCGAGTCTTTGGCGTCGCATGGACGCGAAGCTGGCGTATTCAGCCGCTTCAAGTCTCGATTTTCAGCTCTTCTTAGGCGCAGGCGGCGCTTTCAGGTCGGATGTATACGGATTTTACGATCGGCAAGATCATCATGAGCTCAGTCTCCATTTGCTCGATCAGCCGCTCCGCACGCCCAAGGGAAGCTTCATCCACGAAATCAGCGCTAACCGCCACAAATACCGGGTCCGGTGCGATGTGAAAGGTTCGCACGTATTTTACCCGTAAATTCATGTGACGGGAACGCAAGTCTCGTTAGGAGGTTGAAATGGAACCGCTCAAGCTGGATCGATTTGATGCACTATCCTGATGGCATTGGACCGGACAATGTCAAAGCATCCCGCCGCCACGCGAATCCGTTGCCGCTAGCAGTGCTCGCAGTGTTCCTCGGCACCGGCCTCCTTGGCAGCTTCGGCGGCCAATCCGGCACATATTTGCACGCAGAGAACACAGAGGCGAGCCTCAGCGTCCGAGCTCCGAGAATTTTGCGGAACGGCGAATTTTTCGAGATGGTGATCGACGTTGTTCCAAAACGACCGGCTCAAGAACTGGTTGTCGGCATCTCTGACGTTCTCTGGCGGGAAATGACAATTAACACCATACTTCCCGCGGCTGGGAAGGAAGAGTTCAGTGACGGGCTTCGTCGCTTCTCATTTGGCGAAATACCAGAAGGCAAGATGCTGAGCGTTAAAATTGATGGCCAAGTTAACCCTCATCTTGGTGGCAAGTCCATGGGCGAAATTGCCGCCTTCGATGGCGAAAAAAAATTGGCGAAGCTAACCATCGCCACGAAGGTGTTGCCCTGATGGACATAATCCTTCGCGCCACCGTGCTCTTTTTCATCATGTATCTCTTGCTGCGTTTACTGGGCAAGAGAGAGCTCAATCAGATGACTCCATTCGAACTGGTCATGCTGATCGTGATGGGAGATCTCGTGCAACAGGGTATCACCCATAACGACTTCAGCATGACAGGCGCGGCCCTGGCAATCGGCACGATGGGCTTCTGGGCGTTGACCTTGAGCTGGGCGAGCTATCTGTTTCCTACCGCCGAGAGGTTGCTTGAAGGTGTACCGCGTGTGCTCGTGCAAGACGGCAAGCCGATCGATGCGAACATGCACAGCAACCGCATCACCCGCTCCGAGTTAGAAATCGAGATGAGGCTCGCCGGGATAGCCCGCATGGAGGAGGTCAGTTGGGGGATATTGGAACCCAATGGCAAAATCAGCTTCATCGGCAGAGAGCATAAGAAGCACGCAAATCAGCTGGATGATGACAAGCCGGTTTGAACTGCACCGCCGCATGCCGTGCCGCGGAAGGCAGGGCACATCCGATAAACAGCGTTCAGAAACAAGCCACCGCCCTATTCGATCGACATCATATTTCGTGGTGAACGGCGCGCTCATAACCAACAGTATCAGTGCTACGATGTTAGTATTTCAGCCAGCAATATAAGTCCGATACTGGAGATGATGCCTGTCACCCCCGAGGCCCATATCACCGCTGCCGAACTCGCGCCTTTGAAGTATTTTTCCTCACGAAACACCGCTCCCACACCGAGAAAACCGATCCCGGCGATCACTCGGGCGAAGAGCCGCGCTGGGCTTAGGTAGATCTGCGAGGCGCTCGAACGGTATTCGAGTTCCATCACCGCTGGTGAGAAGCTGCATGCACTGAACGAGACGATTACAAAGGGGCGACAATCGATCGGCTCTTTGCGAATGAAATCATCGAGTCCAATCACGTGCGGTAACAAAGCTGCGGCGCTCAAACGCAAAAGTGCCTCGCCCAAGGACAGATGGACAGGCGAAAAACTACCGTCTTCCATAACTCTGGTAATCACCGACCTACCGCTTGGTTGCGCTGACGGCTGACGCGCGGAGGGAGCCATGCCGCATAGCAAATTGCTGTTTGACGATTTTCTAGCACCTTATGTCGCGAGCGTGTTCGCCCAAGCCGGCTGAGCGATCCCCCGGGAGTTTGCGCAGGGTGCTCAAAACGCCATTTAAAACATGAGATTAGTTTCGACTTTCGGAACTCGCGATGTGCCCCATCGTTTCATCAGAGCACCGTGTGAACCGCCTGGTGGAGTAGCAAGAATGTCCCGACTAATTGTGGTCTCAAACCGCGTCGCAGATTTGGATGCGCCCAACTCGGCCTCATCCGGCGGCTTAGCTTCTGCACTTGCGACCGCCTTAAGAACCGAAGGGGGAGTTTGGCTCGGCTGGAGCGGAAAGGCGACTAAGACGTCGAACAGCGAACACCAGATTTCCCTGATCGACGGCATCACGCTCGCAAAGATAGATCTGCCCGCACAACACGTCGAAGAGTATTACGACGGTTTTGCAAATCAGACACTTTGGCCCTTGTTCCATTATCGCGCTGATCTGGCAGCTTACCAACAATCGTTTAGAGACGCTTACACCGAGGTGAATCACGTCTTCGCGCAAGCCCTCCGCGATCTGGTAAGGCCCGACGATTTCATCTGGATTCATGATTACCATCTGATACCGCTAGGCCGCGAGCTCCGATCAATGGGGATTAACAACAGGATAGGTTTTTTCCTCCATATCCCTTGGCCGGCGCGAGAAGTGTTTTTGACCTTGCCCCAACATTCGGAACTGGTGTGGTCGATGTTCGCCTACGATCTTATCGGCTTTCAAAGTAACAGTTCTATCCGCGCTTTCACCGATTATATATCCTCAGAATTAGGCGCGGTTCCGAGCTCGGAGGGATTTATCGATCACTTTGGCAGAGCAATCTGTGCCCGGTGTTACCCGATCGGCGTCGATCCGCAGGAAGTTCGAAGTCTAGCGCGCTCCCCAAAGGGCAAGAATGCTTTCCAAAAACTGGGGGAGGCGAACAGCAAACGCAAACTTCTTTTGGGCGTCGACCGGATAGATTATTCTAAAGGTCTACCTAACAAGTTCGCTGCGTTTTCCCACCTTCTCGAGAAACACTCCGAGCTCTGGGGAACAATATCATTGCTCCAGATTGGCCAGCCAAGCCGCACAAGAGTCCAAGAATACCAGAATCTTAGCGAGAAACTTATCGCTGAGGCTGGACGGATCAACGCCACCTTCGGCCGCCTCGACTGGACCCCTCTGAGATATCATGCTCAGTCCTATAGAAGAGATGAATTGGCGGGTATCTATCAAGCAGCCCACGCCTGTTTGGTCACCCCGCTCCGCGACGGCATGAACCTAGTCGCCAAGGAGTTCGTGGCCGCGCAAAATCCGGACGACCCGGGAGTGCTAATTCTGTCCCAGTTCGCCGGCGCAGCTGAACATTTGAGAGACGCTTTGATTATCAATCCCCACAGTATTGATCAATGCGTGGATGCCATGAGAAAAGCGATCGCAATGCCTCTTGAGGAAAGAATTCATCGATGGAACAGCCTTAATATTTGCGTAGAAGAGACGAGTATTAATACATGGATGAATTCTTTTCTGAGCGACCTGCGAGATTATTCCATTCCTTCTGCGGCGAATCATGGGCCTTCGATACCTTTTCCGAGCCATTATTTTGGGATTGGTCGAACCGGGGATGATGATATCAAGATAATCGGAATCGACCAGGCACCAGGCCGTTCCGCAGAATCAACTACTCCAGCACGCCTGACGTGACGTGACCCCCAGCTTTCCTCCAGCTGGGATTAGAGCCGAGCGGCTTTGTTGCGCATGAGCGCGGTTGAAGCAATGGGCTGCGTAGCGGAGCCCGTAGGGCGTAGCGAAGCAGGCCATTGCTTATCCAGTTCGGCGGCGAACGCCGCCGGGGTTGCGTAGCCAAGGGACGAGTGCGGTCTCTCCCGGTTGTAGTCCTCGACCCAGGCGGCGATCTCGACCCGGGCATGGGCCAGGCTGAGGAACAGCGTCTCGTTGAGCAGCTCGTCGCGCATCCGGCCATTGAAGCTCTCGACGTAGCCGTTCTGCATCGGCTTGCCCGGTGCGATGTAATGCCACTCCACGCCGATCTCCCCGCACCATGCCAGCACCGCATTGCTGGTGAGCTCGGTGCCATTGTCGCTGACGATCATACCGGGCTTGCCGCGCTGGGCGATCAGCTCGGTCAGCTCGCGCACGACCCGGCGGCCCGAGATCGAGGTGTCCGGCACCGCTGCCAGGCACTCCCGGGTCACGTCATCGACCACGTTGAGCACGCGGAACCGGCTACCGGAGGCCATCTGGTCGTGAACGAAGTCGAGGCTCCAGCGCTGGTTCGGCAGCGCCAGCACCGGAGCAGGCGCTCTCGTGCCGACAGCACGCCTGCGGCTGCGTCGCCGCCTGACCGCCAGCCCTTCCTCCTGGTAGAGCCGCTGGGTCTTCTTGCGGTTGATCATCACGCCCTCCCGGCGCAGCAGGATATGCAGACGGCGATAGCCGAACCGGCGACGCTGGTTGGCCAGCTCGCGCAGCTTCTCACGCAGACCGGCATCATCGTCCCGTGTGGAACGGTAGCGCACGCTCTTGCGATCGGCATCGATGACACGGCACGCCCGCCGTTCGCTCATCCCGTGGCAGGCCTGGAGATGAGCCACAGCTTCCCGCTTGGCGGCGGGCGTCAGAACTTTTTTGCCAGAAGATCCTTCAGCGCAGCCTTGTCCAGCATCGCGTCCGCCAGCAGCCGCTTCAGCTTCGCGTTCTCGCTCCTCCAGCTGCCCGCAGCCGCCTGGCCTCGGACACTTCCAGCCCGCCATACTTGGCCTTCCAGTTGTAGATCGTCGCTTCCGACACGCCGTGCTGCCGGGCCAGATCAGCGGTCTTCGCGCCCGCCTCAGCCTCCTTCAGCACCCCGATAATCTGCTCTTCCGTAAACTCGTGATCGCTTCATCGTCCGTCCTTCCGTCAGGTCCGGACTCTAATCAATCCTGGAGGAAAATCAGGGGGTCACGTCAAACCAGACCAAGCGCAAGCATCTTGATTTTCAAAAGGGGTAAAATTAAAAATTGAATTTTCTGATTGCCTTGAGAGCAAGCTATGGACCGAATCCCGATGTTTCGGCGGGCAATCCTCCGGGAGCGTTCGTTCGTATCAAAGACGAGCTGGATTGCGGTGGCGGTTGTGGTGCCGACTGTTCTACGGTGGAGCATAGATCGAGGCACGAGTGGCATACCCTTCGTAAGTTTTTTTCCAGCAGTTCTGCTTGTCGCGGTTATTTTGGGCTGGGAGAGCGCTGCAGCAACCGCCGCTATTTCAGCAATTGTTGCAAACCGCTTACTGCGGGAGGAACCACTTCTGCTTTATGTGAGCGGAAGAGATGCACTCCTCGTAAGCCTTTTTCTAATTTCATGTGTCTTTATAATTTGGGTTGGTCAAACTCTGCGACGTGTAATTAAAGAGCAAGAACTTACTCGGGTAAGAGAAGAAGAACTGAAACGGGAGTTAATTCACCGTGGCAAGAACGTGTTTGCAGTTGTTCAATCACTGGCTTCGCTTACTTCCCTGCATTCCGATTCTGAATATTTTGTAGAAGCCTTCATTCATCGACTGGAAGCCCTGAGCACGGCGAACCATCTTCTGGAGTCGGTTGACGTCGCCCTCAGCGAAATGGTCGATGCGAATAGTGTCGTCGAGAAGGCGATCGGAGCATTTCGCGGTAAAGACAATATCGTTATTTGTGGTCAGCGCGTGGATTTGCCCGGCTCGGTCGTCGTCCCACTGTCTCTCGCTTTGCACGAGCTGTGTACGAATGCAGTTAAGCATGGCGCATTGTCTCGCCCGGAGGGAAGAGTCACTATTGAATGGCGGGCAAGCAAAGGGTCCGAACTACGCATATGCTGGCAGGAGACGGGAGGCCCAACGGTTGTCGAGCCGACGCGCAGAGGCATGGGCACACTGCTGCTGCGCCCTCGGCAAGGACTCAAGGATGTTCAGCTTCAATTTCATGAGCGGGGAGTCGAGTGCATTTTGATCATTGATCTGCACGCGTAGCCTGGACATTCGTTCGCTGAGGTGGTGCGACGCCTGGGCGCAGACGGATGTGTGAGATCTCGACAAAGCACCCGCGAAGGCGGTCTCTCCGCTATGCCTTAGGTGAAAATTCCGGTAGAAGTACGCCGTCTTCTGGAGCTGTTCGCCAACGTCTTGGTGGAGAGAAAACTTTATGGCGGTGCCGTAACTAATCAAAGCGCCCATTTGTCGCTTCAATTTAGAGAAGACCTAATTTGGCCAGATAGAGATGTCACCGTTTGATGCAGCAGGGGCAGCGTGGAGCCGGTAGATATTGCGCTGCGCAGACCCTGCTGGTGCGCTGGTCTGAGGGATCTCTGCCCAGCCCCGCTGCGGCTCACTCTAGCCGGGTTTACGAACATTTACCCGGGCTGCGAACTGAACACGGCACTCGGTCTTTTGCGGGATGACGATCGCCCTTCACCAGATTCGTAAGACTGAACGCTTCCTTTCTGGGCCTAACAAATGGAAATGCCGGACGCCGCAGCAGGCCCGGCAATTCGACTACCAGTACATCGGCGCGGCGTAGTATTCATAAACCGCCGCACGATGGGTTAGGTCCGAAAGTGTCCGCTCCCGATCACTTTCCTGAAAGGAAGGAGCTTCTTTCAGCTGTTCCTCAGTGACATCGAGTTTGTAGCCGCCCTGGTCGACGTCGTATTCCAGCTTTTGCCATGGCACAGCGTGCCGAGTACCGCCCATTCCGAGAAAGCCTCCAACGTCGAGGATCGCTTCGCGCGCCTGTCCGCTTCGTTTCTCGATCATGATACATTCGACCGATCCAATCTTGTCGCCATCCGAGCCATAGACCGACGTGCCCTCCACTCGGTCGCTTGAAATGCACTCGTGCGAACTTTGGGTTTGGGTCTGGGTTTGCATTATTCTCTCCGTTGTTCTCGAGCCTTCGCGAGCCGGCAGGATTGCCAAGACTCACTCGGCATCGTGAAAACAACGATTTACATCGACGATCGTTGCATCCAGACGCAGCGAGCGGGACGGGCGGAGCTCGTTTCGCGATCAACAGAGCTGGGTATGTCGTCAGAATGGCTAGCGACGGCCACAATCCTGTCGCCGAACCGGAATCTCAATCGCCATCGTTCAATGATCCTTCGAATTTTGAAAACGGGCGCTCGTTCGCGGCTTCCGGCGTGGCAGCGATACCGTTTTTTCCTCCAATGTCGTCGATCAGCCATTTCATCTCGACGATTTCCTTTCACTGTGCACGAATGGTGCCGCTTGCCAGTTCTCCCACACGCATGTCCTCAATTTGCGTCCGCTCACTAGTGAGCGCGGCAATGGAATGGTGCGGGACAATGGCTGAAGATTATTCGCGGTCGGACACGCTCACTTGGCTGCGCGCGAGGAACTGTAGCGGCTGACGCCAACGCACGGAAATGCGCATACTGCAATCATGGCGCAGAACTGATCTTCCCGATTGTCGCATTGTAGTCGGTCCGGGAACGCTTCCATATCCCTAACAACCTGCTGCTGCTCAAACGACTCCAACTTCCAGCGGAAAATGATCGGTTTAAGGTCCAGCGTTGGTGTAGCGGGAGGGGCGGACCGTTTCACAGTGATTTCCGAACAATATAGGCCGTAACAACCGGACTACGGGAACTTGCCTGAGCTGTGGACGCTTCTCGGATCAGAGGAGATAGCCATGACCACCATCACGACAGACACCGACGCCACGCATATCCTGACGAACGACCACCACAAGATGGCAAAGCTCTTTCCGGACAACGAGGGCGTATCCGGCCCCAATAAAAAATCTCGGATTGCCGGGCAGATATGCAACGAGCTCAAAATTCACACGATCATCGAGGAAGAAATCTTCTATCCCTCGCTCGAAGGGAAGGACGACGGAGACTTGCTCAAGGAGGCCTATGTCGAGCACGACGGTGCGAAGCTGCGAGTGAATGAGATCGCCGAAGGAAGTCCGCACGAAGAATTATTAGACGCCAAGGCGACGGTGCTCAAAGAGCTGATCGAGCTCCACGTGAAGGAGGGAGAAAAGCAGCACGAGAACATGTTCCAGCATGCGCGGGCTGCCGAGGTCGACCTTCACAAGATTGGTCAGCAAATGCTAGATCGAGAAGTGGAACTCAAACAGATTGCCCGAGCGAAGGGCTTGCGTACCAATCCGCATCCCGACCCCGAGATCCTACCGCCGGAAAATCCGCAGGAAACGCCGCCGATGCCGGAGGAGCCGACGCCCGCCCGACCCGACGAAATCGAACCGGTTTCCCCTGACATCGATAATCCCGATCGTGGGCCCGACGAAGCGCCTCCCGCTCGCGCAAATGTTCTGTTTACACGGTGAGCGGTGGAACTCTGTCTAGGGCTCGTGCGTCTTTGGATAACGCCAACAAATAGGACCAAGAAATTGAACAGGAGAGAATTATTATGGGCAAATTTGAACCCGACGACTCGCGCGACATCACTCAAAAACCCTCTGATGTGCCAATCGAGCCAGAGCGCACGGGCCCGCGCGAAAAGGAAACCCGGAATCCAGCCAATCAGACTACAGAGGGTGGTACGCCGCAACGCAGCGAATACGAGCCCAAGGGCAAAGACCTGCCGCGCAGAAGCGAATCGGACACGCGCGCTCTCAGGCGCAATTGAAGCTAACGCGCCCGTGGTGCCCGCCGCCAAGCACGATGCAGTTTAACAGCTTCGTCAACCTGCTGCACACGCTGATTCTCAGCTGTGGCGCCTACGGCTCGCTGGTCCTAGTGTTGCGTTTGAGCGGCAAACGCACTCTTGCCAAGATGAACGCTTTTGACCTGGTTGTGACTGTGGCACTCGGCTCAACGTTGGCGACGATCCTGCTCATTAAGGACGTCACGCTGGCGCAAGGTGTGCTCGCGATTTTAACTCTGGTCCTGCTGCAATATGGCATTGCCTGGCTTTCGGTGCGCTCTGCTCTAGTCGAGCGCCTGGCTAAGGCGGAGCCTACTGTGCTTGTGCGCGATGGCAAGATTGTCGAAGACGCGCTGCGGCGCGAGCGGGTTACGGCTGACGAGGTGAAGTCCTCACTGCGAAGCTCCGGTCTCGGTGCGCTAGAACTTGCTGCCCTGGTAGTTCTTGAAACTGACGGCAGCCTCAGCGTGGTGCCAAAGTCTTCGGAGGGGTCGGGTTCGGCATTTCCCCAGAGCGAGGGAAGTGATGACTAAGGGTGATCGCAAGGAACTCGCGCAGAACCGAACCGATCTAGCTGAAGATCGGACTGTCCTGTCGGAGGAACGCAGTTTCGCCAGCTGGCTGCGCACAGGTCTGGGCTCGGTCGGCGTCGGCCTCGGCTTCGGCGCCCTTTTCCGCATGCTGGAGCCTGACTGGATCGCGAAGGCAATTGCCTCGATCTTTCTTTTGGTGGCAATCTACATGTTCGTATCCGCCGCGCAGCGAGCACGCGAACGCTTGTCCGAGATCGATCAGCATGACATGGTCTCGCGCCGGAAGGTGCGTTTTCGCATCCTCGCCTGGTCGCTGGCGACCGGGACTGCTGCTCTGTGCGCGACAATCTGGCTACTCGCGTGAGCCGATAGAGGACGTCACCTTGCCACTGATGCTGGCGCCCGCCGCCGGATGTCCTTCACCACCTGCTCGGCAGGCTTTTTGGCGTTGGAGGATTTGGGTCTCATCTTCGTTCCTTCGTCACTACGACGAGACCCAAATCCACCTTAATTCACAACCTCAAATCTGTGCCATTGGTGCTGACGGGGAACAGGTATCGACAGCCCAGCGAAAGACCGCGAACGTCGGCAATGGCGGCGGAATCAGGCATTCGCCAATTCGATCAAATTTTTCTCCTATCTCCCACATTCGACTGGACTACCCCTCCACCGCCAAGCGTCCGCCAAGGTGACATCTCTAACTTGCGCTTACAACAATCCGGTTTGCGAACCGCCATTATGTTAAGTGACCGCGCGGTATTGGCACGACCTCCGGTTTGGCAGATTTCTAAGGTCTGACCGCACAATCCATTCGACTTCGCTGACACATCGAGCATTGCTGTCTTCAACGGGCTGCGACGGGAATCTGCCCGCGCAGCCCAACCTCGGACGCAGCGCCCTGCGGTCCGGGGCTTCCGGCAGTGGGAGCGGCATCTTGCTGCTCCGCTACCGGAGAAACACCCATGACGCGCAAAACACAGTCCACTGACAATGCCGCAGCGACCACGCCTGCGCGAACCAGCAAGCTTACGATGGTCACCCAGCTTCTGCAGCGCCCCGAAGGCGCGACCCTCGATGAGTTGATCAAGGCCACCGGCTGGCTGCCCCACTCCACCCGCGCGGTCCTGACCGGCCTGCGCAAGAAGGGGCATGTGATCGAGAAGACCAAGCGCGAGGATGCAACTTGCTATCGTATCACGAAGGCAGCGTGATGGCCTCGATCACCCTGGATAAGGAACTGGCTGCGCTGGCGACATTGTCGCCGGCGCAGCTGCGCACCCGCTGGGCTAAGCTGACCGGCAGGCCCGTGCCAAGGATCAGCCCCGCCCTCCTCCGCCTCGCGATTGCCTGGGAGCTGCAGGCTAAAATCCATGGCGGGCTGTCACGCCGGACCCAGCAGACACTCGACCAGCAGGGGCAAGCCAAAACCGAGACCCGCGAGCTACGCCCGGGCATGCGGCTGGTGCGCGAATGGAATGGCACGCTCCATGTCGTCACCGTCGAGGATGATGGAGCGATTGTCTGGAACGGTCAGAACTGGAACTCGCTGAGCAAGGTCGCCCGGGCGATTACCGGGACCCGCTGGTCGGGCCCGGCATTCTTCGGTCTCAAGCAGAAGAGGGCCGCATGAAGACCATCCGCTGCGCGATCTATACCCGCAAATCGAGCGATGAGGGGCTCGAGCAGGATTTCAACTCGCTCGATGCCCAGCGCGAGGCCTGTGCTGCTTATGTGCTGAGCCAGGCAAGCGAGGGCTGGAAGCTCCTGCCCGAACTCTATGATGATGGCGGATTATCGGGCGGAACGCTCGAGCGCCCTGCCCTGCAGCGCCTGCTTGCCGATGTGAAGGCGGGCGGGATCGATATCATCGTCGTCTACAAGGTCGACCGGCTGACCCGCTCATTGCTCGACTTTTCCAAGCTGGTCGAAGCGCTTGATGAAGCCGGGACCAGCTTCGTCTCGGTCACCCAGTCGTTCAACACCACCACCAGCATGGGGCGCCTCACGCTCAACATGCTGCTGTCCTTTGCGCAGTTCGAGCGCGAGGTCACCGCAGAGCGGATCCGGGACAAGATCGCGGCGTCCAAGGCCAAGGGCATGTGGATGGGCGGCACGCCGCCGCTGGGCTATCGTCCCGATGGCCGCAGCCTTGCGATCATTGATGATCATGCGTGCATCGTGCGCGACATCTTTGCGCGCTACCGCAAGCTGGGCAATGTCCGGCTGGTGGCCAATGAACTGGCCAGCGAAGGGATCACATCGCCGCCGCGGGTTACGACCAAGGGGCAATCCTATGGCGGCTGCAGTTTCACCCGCGGCCAGCTCTACTACATGCTGCGCAATCCGATCTATGTTGGGCGACATTGGGCACAAGGGCAATCTATCCCGGCAACCACCCGGCGATCATCGACCGGGAAGAATGGGATGCGGTGCAGCAGCGGCTGACCGATCATGTCAAAGGCGTGCGCACAGCCCGCGAGGACAATCGAAGCCTGCTTGCCGGATTGCTGTTCGGTGCAGGCGGCGAGCCGCTCATTGCGGTCCATACCAACAAGGGCAAACAGCGTTACCGCTATTATGTCAGCAAGGCCCATCAGCACGGGACGGCTTCGCCTTCGGTCCCCGCCCTCAGGTTACCGGCACGCGAGATCGAACAGGTCGTCCGCCGAGAGATCACCTCGCTGCTTGCCGATCCCATGGCGCTTATCCAGCGCTGCGGCCTCGATGTTGCGCCCGGAATGTTAGGCCCGATCACTCTGCGCTGCGAGGGCATCACCGCTGAGCTTGAGAAGTCCGGTGCCGCGTCCCTGCAGAAGCTCGTCTCGCGCATTGCCATCCACCCTGATCGGATCGAGATCAGTCTTGCTCCGGTCGGACTCGCCGAGCTGCTTGGCGTACCCGCGGGATCTGCCGCTCCTTCAGCCATCCTCCATGTGGCGGCAGGACGCCTGACCCGGACCGGGCATACGGTGCGGCTTGTCCAGGACAATGGTGCTGCGGCCACTTCAGGCACACCCGATCCCACCCTGGTTCGGCTGTTGGTCAAGGCCCGGCGCTGGTGGCGGGAGCTTGCCACTGGCGACATCGATATCACCACCCTCTCACGCCGCGAGGGAATTGCCGCCTCCTACATGACCCGGATTGTGCGGCTGACATTCCTTGCGCCGCAGGTCGTCGAGGGAATCCTGGCCGGCAGGACGCGCGCGACCGTAGATGGAATGGCGCTTCTGGCTACCGGCGCGATATCTGGAGGCTGGGACGAGCAGGTGGCGAAGTTCATGCCGGATATTGGCGCCTGAAGGTCCGGTTTGCGCCTTGATCTTTAACGTCGGAGCCGATTTGATGATCGCCCGAAAGCAATCATCATCTGATAGGCCCTGGAATGACGGCAAAGTTGGACGATCGGGGTTTGTCCGGACCAGGGTTGAAAACCTGCGAAGCGGACCTTCGTTCAGGCAGCCTGGTGTGGCGTCAAAGAGCCGCAGAATAGACTTGAGCTTGTCGAAGGCCCAAGCAACCGCGGAGGTCCAAGGCGGCTTCTCCACGAGACAGGCTGTGGCCTTTCTTCGCGCTCAGAATGTCTGGCAATCTGACGACGGGGGGCACTCACCGATGTGGCTCTGCATCGTCCGAAAAAGCCGGCAACCACTCGACCCGGCCAGCGCGGATGGAAATAAGTGGGACTTGCAGGGCGCGTCGCACACGGAATAAGATGGACGAACCGTGGCCAAGCCGCCTTCCGAGGTAACCCGATGACTGTCCGGGCACCAAGAGGCTGACGCGATGCCCACAGCCACAGGCGCAGAGCGGCGCCACGATTTCAATACTCCTTCACAGTGGTAGACGACGCAGCGCTCGAGGGGCTTGGGAATGCGGTCGACGGGCTGATAAGGGCGAATCTCATCTGCCCGCCATTCTCAGGATCGATATCGAAAGTCGCGGAGTCAGAAGATATATGAAGTTGCTTCGTTTTCTCGGTCGAAGCAGGCCGAAATGTTGCTTTTGAACCGGATCAACGGCCATCGTGGCGTTCAGCGCATTCAGCATTCAGTGATTTGGGCGTTTTTGCGGTATTCGTCGTCTTTGGCGTTTTCGATCGGAGACGTAGCCGTGCCAGACATTTTCGATCGAATGCCTTGCGGTCGATCCCGGTGATTCGCACAAATCCGCTCAGGCCGACAGCAGAGCGATTCAAACCCATGCCGCAATCGACGAACGGAGATCCGTTCGCGCTGAGCCAATCGATGATCAGAAGTCCGCGAAGGCCCATCATCGACGCAAACGAAAACGAAATCGAAATCCTTCAGGCGCGGGAGGTTCTCCGCGTGATACCCTCCGCGGCACCGGTTCGATACCGGCATGCCATTGCTCGTAATGGGTGCGCCAGCGCCTCGACTTTGCGTTTGCCGATTGCGCAGGGATAAAGCCGGGAAGGCGGAAGATGGTATGCACATGCACCTTGTCATCGTCGAAAAGCGCGATCTATGCAGATGGGTGCGCGCGAGGAAGTCGAGGATATAGGACCCGTCCCCCCAAGCCGATGATCGCGACCTTCTTGCCGCGCAGAAGCGCCGACAGATCGTTGATGTGATAGCGCGCCGACATCGTATCGGGGAATCGGAGTGGTGAGCCCTGGGCGGCAGCTGGGACGGCGATGGCGGGCAAGGGCGTCGCCTCCGGAAAGGCGGTAATCGCCGGAGCTGAGATCGCCTCAAGGTAGGTCTGCGACCTTCTCGTCGAATGACCGGTAGGCTCGCTTCTCGCCGAGTTCGTCGAGCAGTTTGAACGAGAACGAGTAGTCGGTGACAAGAATCGGCGGTCACGCGTACGCGTTCGGTCCGCCGCCAGGCGCAGCTCACGTCCCTGCTGGTCACAGGGCCGCTCCCGCGCCACCACGCCTGATGATCTGGCGGCGGATCGATGACGCCGCCGCCAGATCGACGGGCTCGCCCAATCCCCATGTTGAAGCTGTCCGCTCGTTATCGAGATACGGCAACCGTAGAAGACCAGATATCCGCCGACAAAGTCGATCAGGATAACCCGTTTCCTCGAGGTCCTTAAGGAAAGGATTAGAACTCGCCAGTTCCGGCAACCCGAAAGCGCATGCCATCTTTCACCTTCACTTTCTGACCCGGCGGCAACGTGCCGCTCGGGTTTTCCTCGGCCCATGTAGAATATTTGACGAGATATTCGGCCGACGGCTTGCCGCCACTGCCAAGATAAAGATCCACGACCCGAGCGTAGGTGATGTCCTTGGTGTCGATCTCGTGGTCGTCCCCGTTGACGCAGGATGTCGAACGTCTCCTGGCTATAGAAGTGCGCGTCCTCGGTCAGATGGATCGGAAGGTATTCGTCGCGGGGATGTCGCTCGTCTTCCTTGTCGCCTTCGACCTCACGATAGAGCTTCTCGTGCTTGGGGATGCTACCGAGGGCGTAAAGCGCCTTGCCGGTAGTCGGATCGGGCGGAGTTGTAGATCTCGCGGTTAATGTGGATGCGGACCAAGTGGGCCGCGACATCGGTTGTGCATCTCTCTACCTTTCTCCGCTCGCGCGGTGCTTGCTTTTTGCTTCGCCGGATGACAGTATGGTGTCGGGCCAGACAACACAGAGGGCCGAAAAATCGCCCTGCGCTTCGAAAGACTACAGGGCCGTTGTCTGTCCAGACAACATATGGTCGACGGCGAAGCTTGTCAAGGAGGTTGGATGCCCAATCGGCGCTAGGAGGGTGGCTGAAAGGATTGCGGGACGGTCGCGGCTGGAGTCTGCGGGAGGCCGCTCAGCGAGCCGACGTCGATCACGCCTACGTCATATCGGCTGGAGACGGGAGCCGGAGGATTCCTTCCAGCGAGGTGATCGACAAGCTAATCGAAGCGCTCGACCCCGTCAGCCAGAGACGCTCGAGATTCTGCGGCTGCTGGCTGGTCATCCGAACGTCGACCCCGGCTTGGCGGAATTCGCGCGAACGGAGACGCGGGCCGTTTCTTCGCAAGAATTCCACATGCTCACCACCGTGGTGAACCGCGGCGCCCGCGCCGACTACGCCACCTCGCTCGCCCGCATCCGCAAATTCATGTCGGAGTAAGACGTGGATGAGCGCCAGGAGCAGTCAGCGATGAAAGCCCGCAAGTTCATCGCGGACGTCGGGCACGTCGGCGGTTGCCCGATCCTGGTCGATGCGTATGCATGATCATATCGGCGGCATGGTAACCGCGGAGGCATCTTGGCGAGCAGGAAGACGCTGGTCGGTGCAGTTGCCGAACGGTAAGTATCGGATTTGCGTGAACTGCGCCCACAACGCGCGGCGTCAGAGGTTCAGCGTGTGCCACGAGGTGGCCCATGTCGCCCTCGAAATCCCGGCGGATCACTATGCGCCAAGTTGGAGCTATGCGCGTCGGTCGCCCGGCGAAATCGCCTGCGACGTCTTCGCTGCCGAGTTCTTCTCCCATACAAGCTTTTCAAGCCGAGAGTGGATGCCGCCGACATGGGGCTCGCCGCAATCGGCGAACTCGCCGATGAATTCGAGGCGTCGCTAATCTCGACGGGTCACGCTACGCCACGTTCTCACGCGAGCTGTGCGCGTTCGTCCTCTCCGAGGTAGGTAAGGTTCGATATTGCGCCCGGTCTACCTCGCTTCGCGCTCGGCCGGCGCCTGGGTGAAACCGGGACGCCCGTGCCCGCCGACTCGTTAAGCGATCGCGTGCACGCCGCGGAGACGTTCGACGAGGTGCCGAGGGGGCCGAACCCGACCAATGGTTCGAGGATTGGGAAAGGACGGTTCGCTATATGAGGACGTGCGTCACTCTCGGCCAGTGGGATCAGACGCTGACCCTTCTGTGGTTCGACGACGACGAACTGCCGCCAGCCACTGCGCCGAACGAACGCGATGGGAGGAAGGGACCCAGGGACTGCGAGAACTCGATGGGATCTTGCCTTGGCCAGGGAAAAGCAAGCGAAAGCGATAGGCAGGCGGAAGATGGATGGTCACAATTTCGAACGCCTTAAGGCGCACATCCTGCCACTGTCGGTATCGCAGGTCTTTGATGTCGCCCGCACCGAGTGGGCTCTTGAAGCGATCGAGATCAGCGATGAATTCGACAACTGTCCGTGTGGTCAAGACATCAAAGAGCACTGCTACATCCGTAACAGATTGAACGGCAACGCGACTTATGTCGGCAATGTTTGCATCAACCGCTTTATCCAGATCAACACGGCAACCTGTTGAATGGCCTGAAGCGGATCGCGGCGGACATAACGGCCAACGCGAACCATGATTTGATCGAACACGCATGGCGCAGCGGCTATCTCTTCGGCGAAAACGAATACACCTTCCTCAAACAGACTGCCTTGAAGCGAAGGCTTTCGGAGGCCCAGATCGCTTGGAAGACCAAGATAAACCGGCGAATACTGGCGCAGACCAAGGTGCGGAATCGGACACAGCGGTGATGTTGGCTACAGCTTTGGCGACGAAACGCGGTAATCTCTCACCTTGCTATACGACGCGGATTGCGGCCTCCCCAGAGATTATCCGATGGACGCCGTAGAACAACAACAGAGCGGCCATTCGCACGTCCATGAATGGCCGGCCGCTTTTAGGGTGCGTCAAACTCGGAACCGAAGACCGCTTTTCAGGCGGACTTGGCCAATTGCTTCCCCCAATTCTCATCATCCTGCCAATTGATCGACTACCGCAATGTCGACGGTAAGCTAAGCTGCGCTATGATGAGCTAGTTTTGGATGTCAGCCTTATGTCGCTCTTCAAATATTTTGCCAACGAATGCCATGCCCGTGCGCTCATTCGTAAGGGCGAGATGCGCTTCGGATCTTTAGCTTATTATCGCGGAATTGAAGATGGCGGCGTCAGGGGCGATCCAAGAGATGGTATGCTGCATTACGCGCCGGCCGGCGGTATCGAGATTACGATGGTCGCGGATGGCCGAAAACTGACTGGTACTGCGTTCACGACGGCCGCAGAAAGCATGTTCGTTTATTGCGCAAGCAACGACATTTCGGCTGAGCGGGCTAAAGATTTTGGGCAATTCTGCGTCGAGATCGCAAACCCGGACGCTATTGTCCGCCGCCTCCAGGCTCGAGCAAGCGCGTCATCGCGACTAGACTATGGCCGGGTCCATATGGGGGCGACAGAGTATCGCCCCCTCGATCGAATTCCCGCCGCCGACTGGGCCTTCCCAGAGCGGGTTGTTCTCATCAAGCCGGCAAGAGCTACGCCGGCCAGAACGAGACACGCATCGTGCTGCCGCTTAAGCCCGATGCGACCTCGACTGACAGCCACATTCTCGTGCGCGTCGGGAACTTGGAGGAAATCACGCAGCTTCACGTCTTTGATTGACGGACGAAGAACGGCTCTCACCGACCATTTTCCGGGAACCTGCCTGTCTCAACTCTTCGAGTTGCCGCCTTTGGCTGTGCATGAACGAAGGGAAGGCTTCGACAACTCGTTCCGGGGTCACGAACGGCGGCTCTGTCAGCGGGAACTGCCTGACGCTGGGGCGGTGCTGTTCGGCAGCTATCTCACTTCGAAATCCAAAAGCAGCCAGTCAGCAATCGTGAAGGGTTTCGGGCGCCGGCAGGCGTACGAAAGTCTTAGAGGTACGACCCGCGGTGCCGCTCGCACTGGGCTATGGGTAAATGGGTTTTGGGTGGTTCGGGGTGACTGAGCAAGCCTACCGGCCAGCTCGTGATGGGCGGAGTGGCATAGAAGTCAGATGGGCATTGTGCTCGAAGCGCGGCACCGATCCTGCTGGCAATGAGCCCAGCTTTGACCGTGCTGGCGGCGTCGACAGCGCCGAGCGCGGCATCGCCGGAGGCGCAATGTTCGCGGCCATCATGCAGGGCAAGCCATGCCGGGTCATGGCGCGGTTCCCGGGTCGGCGGCGCGGATTGCGGCGGAGCGCGGGGCTGGCACCAGCGAGCGAAGGCCTCGATAACGATCATGTGCCCGCCGCAGCAAGGGCATGGCGGGCGCATGATCGGCCGGTTCGTCGGGTCGGCGTCGTCCTCAGCCGGCGGGGCGACGCCAAGCAGGCTGCGGGCCAGCGCGATGGCTGTCCTTGCGGGTGGAGCCGGCGAGCAGGCCATAATGCCGGATGCGGTGGAAGCCGCTCGGCAGGACGTGGAGCAGGAAGCGGCGGATGAACTCGTCGGTGGCCAGCGTCATGACCTGCTGGCGCTCGCCGCCGTCGCGGCGGTAATCCTTGTAGCGGAAGGTGACGCCGGTCTCGTCGAAGGCAGATGAGGCGGCTGTTCGAGATGGCGACCCGGTGCGTGTAGCGCGACAGATAGGCGAGCACGGCCTCGGGTCCGGCAAACGGCGGCTTGGCATAGACCACCCAGCGCTTCTTCCGGACCGGCGACAGATGCCGCAGGAAGGCCCTGCGGTCAGCGAGATGCAGCCAGGCTGCCGAAGAAGCCGAGCCGCCGGCGTCGTAGCAGCGCGAGCAGCCGGGTGAGGAACAGGCGGCGGAACAGCGCGCCGAGCACCCGCACCGGCAGCAGGAAGGCGGGGCGCGACGATATCCAGCGCTGTGCCGTCGAGCGCGATGCCGCCGCCCGGCACGATCATGTGCACATGCGGGTGGTGGGTCAGCGCCGAGCCCCAGGTATGCAGCACGGCGGTGATCCCGATCCGGGCGCCGAGATGCTGGGGATCGGCGGCGATGGTCAGCATCGTCTCCGCGCCGCGCGGAACAGCAGGTCATAGACCACGCGCCTTGTTTGGCAGGCAATGTCGGCGACCTCGGCCGGCAGCGTGAACACGACATGGAAGTAGCCGACCGGCAACAGATCGGCCTCGCGCGCGGCCAGCCAGGTGCGCGCGGCGGCACCCTGGCACTTGGGGCAGTGCCGGTTGCGACAGCGAGTTGTAGGCGATCCGCCAATGGCCGCAGTCGTCGCAGGCCTCGACGTGACCGCCCAGCGCGGCGGTGCGGCAGTTCTCGATCGCCGACATGACCTTGAGCTGGGCGAGGCTCAGATGCCCGGCATGGGCTGAGCGCGATAGGCGGGGCCGGCTGCACGGAAGATATCGGCGACCTCGAGCGAGGTGCGCACCGGCTCAGCCGGGAGGTGCCTCCGGCTCGGGCAGGAACGGCCGAGCTTGTCCAGCGGACTGGTTACCGCGCGCACTGTGCGGGTCGCTACCTAAAACCTCACCGCCAGCGCCCATCCCGCGCAGCGGGTTCGTTCAACGGCCCATTTCTGGCCGTCTAATATTCGAAGCTGCGCAGGTCAGTTGCCGGAGCAGTTTCAGCGAAGCCCACGGAACTCTTGCCGTTGGCCAGCAATGTCTTCTCCTGACGCAACTTGGGCCGAAGGTGCCCTGAGAAGCCAATAAGACTTGTCTTCACAGCCGAAGCGAGCAATCTACCGTCACTCCTCGTGAAAGCCGGGGAGTGGGGCGTAGTAACCCCAACTCGTAGGAACTCGGTCGAGATTATCGGCCGGGTGGCATGCGCGTATGTCCAGCCGGCAACGGTAAAGGCGCATGCGCCTGTGCCTACGGTCAGGTTACTAACATCCGGCTTCGGCCGTCGCCCCGAGAGGACATAGGAGCGACGAACGATGCGAAGCCGATCCACCAGTGCCGCCGACGCCGGATGCCTGCGATGATCCAGACAGATATCCTTGCGGAGGCGGACCCGAAGACCGTCGGACATCGTACCGCAGCGCGCGCGGTGGATATTCTGCTGGCGCACGACACGCGCTATCATTGTCCCAGCAAAGCCGAGCGCAAGGCGCTGCTTGTCGGCTACGCCATGTGCGGAAAGACGCTTTACGGCGCCGCGTTCGATATAGTCCGGATTGATAGACCCATTGATCTATCTGACCCGGACGCGATTGCCGCAGCGATCGAGGCCATCACGCTCTGCGAGATTAAATCCACCAACCAGGCGACGATCGGCGCCGACCTCAGGAACTACTTCTTCAACATCACCGCTGCCGAGCTACTGACCGCGCAAAGCGTCGGCGAGCGCTACCGGTTTCTGTTCGTCAACACCCGGACCGGCGAGCATCAGGAGAAAGCGCTCAGAGAAGTGTTCGGTCAGGCACGTGCGATGTATCCTGCCTGGCACATAAGGTTTTGACGATGCGCGGCTCCCTGACGATCTCCGCGCTGTTGGCTGCTGTTCCCGCTGCCGCTGCCTCACCCGACACCTGCGACACCTACGTCGGCCAGAGCGTCACCCTCAACCCATTCGATGCCGTCGCCGGCGTCCTGAAGGAATTCCCGAAGCAGAAAGACGAGTACGAAACGACCACCCAGTTCGAGGCCCGCGTAGCGAACGCACGCAGTTCGATACCAGACAAGGTTATCATTCCTGGCATATTCTCCCCCAACTCCGTTTCCTACAATGCGGATGCGGGAACGCTACGAGTTCAGTCATACGCGCTCAGAAACCTGAACGCCGACTACGCCCCTGTGTTCGGATACGGCACTCCTTACTATAGGAAGATCCCCTTCGGCATTTACGCAAACAAGGATGTTGTAGTTTCCCAGCAGGAGACCTCGACCGGCACATACATAGGCTCAAACGCCTATGGCGCGTCAGTAACCGTGACCAGGATCACTCGCGTTCAGAACGCCATCTTCGACAATAAGAACGCGGACTCCAAATCGGGACTGTTTCTGGAAACTGGTCCGGACAATCTCATCGGCGAGTTAACAATGTCAATCCCGGAAGCCCGGTCGATCAAGGCTGCCGGCAAGGTCGCTTTCGTAATCAGCCCGCGCTGGCCGTACTATGCGGAGGCGACGAAGTACTGGGAACCCAACATAACCAGCCGGGTCGACGTGACCAATCCGATCCATGTGATCGTGGGCGACATCCAGTGCGGCCTGCTTCTCACATCGGATGACCGTGTGGTGGGTGCCTTCGCGACCAGATAGCTCAGCGAGCCTGACGATCGCGAAGCGTACAGGCTCGAAGGCAAATCCAAACACTGGTTGGCGCTATACTGCCTCTTCCGGGAGATCGCGCGGCACGGTACGGAACGGCGGGAACTTCTTGTAGAGCCGGCGCGGGATCTGACGGTGGAAGCGATAGAACTTGCGGCGCAGCTCGTCGTAGTACTTCCGGCCCTCCTCCACCGAGATTACATCCCCGATCCAGTCCATCCGCTCCTCCACGAGCAGGAAGATAGCATCGCGGTACTGGATCTTCGCCTTGAGAGCCTTCGCCTCTTCGGCGTTCGACGGGCCGTCGAGCTCCATGGTGTTGTCGTGACGGACGATGATGTCGCCCGGATGGGGATAAATGGGCGGCTGCGGCCTACCGGCCTTCTCGGCGCGTTCGAACACCGGCCCCATCTGTTCTTTATAGTCGAGAACCGCCCGGAGGGCGAGCAGCGAGCTCTGTTCGGCATCACGGTTTGCCTCACGGTAATTTTCCATGACGATTTTTGCAAAAGCGGGATTCTGGTCGACAACGGCATCGAGCTTCATAAGCACCCGTTCCCACCGCGTGATCGGCTCTCCGTTGACCTCGCCAACGATTTTGTTGGCATGTTCTAGGAGCTTGCGCTGTAACGGCGTCACATTGTTGGGAATGCTCATTTCGACGGCCTTTTTTCTCTGGCGGCCGGCTGGGTTCGGACAGAAGCCAACAGGCCATTGATATTCGGCGGGCGGGCAACCGGGGCCCACCTTCTGGTTCGGATCGCGCTCCCAGAATGGAGCCTGTTTTTCTCGCGCAGGCTTTCCAGGTTCGCCCGCATCGCCTTTCTTTTTGCGCGCACTCACGACTTATCCTCCCGGTCGCGCGCTGCCTCGAGTTCGGTGAAAAATGCACCGTCTGACTCGCGGATGGCGTCAATGCCGAAGGCCGAACGCATTCGCCGCAGCGTGGCGTCGACGAACCTCGGTTCGATTTCGATCCCATAGGCTCGGCGCTCTGCGGAGTGGGCCGCCAGGAAGACGCTCCCGATACCTGCGAACGGATCCAATACGATCCCGCCGCGCGAGGTGACGTCGAGGATAGCGTCCTTCAAAAGCTGAACGCTCTTCGGTGTCGCATGGAGCTTCAGCAGTTCGTCGCGTTCGGCCGAGGCCGTGGTCATGCCGTCATAGTGCCAGGCGGTGGTGCGGTTACGGCCGTGCTTCCCGAGATTGATATTATTGCGATGGGGGACATCGCCATTCCTGAAGAACAGGATCTGTTCGGTCTGGGATCTGTACAGCCCGCCCTGCCCTGGCAGGCTCTTGACCCAGGTACACATCGCCTTCGGCCGGCCGAAGACGATCATCCCCGCCCGAAACGTTTCGGGCAGGAAATGATAGCTCATGAAGAAGGCATGCAGGCTGCCAGGCTCGCTCCATTCCTTCATGTGGCGCATGAACGAGGTCTGGAAACGGGTGAACTCGCTGGGCGACATCTCGCCATGAGCGAATGCGAAATTCTCCCGGTTGGGATCGCTCGAGATATCCCGCGCCGAAAGGTTATAAGGCATGTCGGTTAGACCGAATTGCGCCCGATCGCCTGCCATGAGGGCGGTGAAGCTCGCTCCCAACAGCGAGTTCTCGCACAGAAGGCGGTGCGGCCCAATCATCCACAAATCGCCCAAGCAGGTGATCGGTTCGAGATCCTCCGGCACCTCAACGTCATTCTCTTCCTCGATCGGCTGGTCGAGGCCCAGCAGCTTGTTCAGCTCGCCTTCGGCGATCGCGAGGGTCTTGAGGCTGTCTTCGCCAAGCAGCTGTTCCAGTTCGCGCAGTTCCTCCGCGAGCAGCAACTCGTCGTAGCTGCCCATGTCGGTTAGCTTGTGGGCATTGATCGCGTAGAGCCTCAACTCCTCCGGCGACATCGAGTTGACCCGCAGCACCGGGATCGATTTTAGACCGTTCCTTTGCGCGGCTAGCACTATCACGCCGCCACACACGACACGATTGTCGGAATCCACCAGCGGCGGCTCGACTATCCGGCCGCCATTCGACAGCAAGCTGCAGGCCGTGTCCAGTTGCTCTTTGGTGTAGTTGCGCCAAGGCCGAACTCGCAGCTTCAGCGCGTCGGGCGATACGTATTCAATAATATGATCATTCATGGGAAATACCACTCCACGCGAAATTAATTACAATTTCCGTGGTGGGATTGACGTGGGTTAGCTCAGGCGGCGGCGGAATTCAATAGTCCCGCTCATTCTAAAGATGTTCGTCGCGTTGCACATGCATTCGCGGCACCTTTCAGACCGCCCTTTCGACGGCCTGGCGCTTCCACGGGCGGTCGCCCGGATTTCGCAGACGTTCCAACGGATTCCGCCAAATTCCACCCCCGTTTCATAAGCCGCTTACAGGCCAACTCTCTGATTTTCAGCGGAAAAAAACTCCACGATGTCGGAATGCAACACCGAGATGTCTCCCTGCTATTCCTGAAAACAGGGAGAAACAGCCAAAGCGAGGACATTCAAAACGGTACTTCGGGGAAGGCCTGCGGAGAAAGATGGCAGGAGAAGGTGCAAATATCTCCGGAGGGCAGCTCTCCCGGTACCGGAATCGCGGAAAATCGGCGCATTACTGCGCCAGATACGGGGGCTACAGAAAGTCCTCAAAAATCAAAAGACTAGGTGGCGGAGCGGGTGGGATTCGAACCCACGATGAGCTTTTGACCCATACACACTTTCCAGGCGTGCGCCTTCGACCACTCGGCCACCGCTCCGCATGCCCTACGGCGAGGCGAGGCCGATAGCGGGCGGAGGGCTATCAGGCAAGCTTGCAGGTGAACGGGGCGCGGCCTAATTGCGCAATATGGTCCGCAGCTTTGGCTTTGCCCCCTCCGCCGGGGAAATCGAAGTGCTCGCGCGCAATGCGCTGGCACGGCTGCCGGCGCAGTTTCGCGTGCATCTGGACACGGTGCTGCTGCGGATCGAGGATTTCGCCGATGCGGAGACCCTGACCGCGCTGGGGATCGAGGATCCCTTCGAACTTACCGGAATTTATGAGGGCCTGCCGCTGGGCGAGAAAAGCATCAACCATTCGGGCGCCATGCCCGACCGGATCCGGCTGTTCCGAGTGCCGATCCTCGATGAATGGGCCACGCGCGGCGACGAGACGCTGGAGCATCTGGTTGCCCATGTGCTGATCCATGAGGTCGGGCACCATTTCGGCCTGTCGGACGAAGCGATGCACGCGCTGGAGGTTGAGGCGGGATAAGCCCACCCCCGGCCGCTCCCGCGCGCGTGAGCCGCTACCACCCCCAACCCCCTCCTCTGAAGTGGAAGGGGCTTTTAGCTGCGGTGTTTCGATGGCACTCTTGCAGCCATGAAACGCCTCGCCTGGTTCGCCGCCCTCGCCCTTGTCCCCCTCTCCGCCTCGGCCGAAGAGACGGCCTATCCGCCGACTCCAGCCGAAATCGTGAAGAGCGCGCCCCCGGCGGACTGGCTCGCAATCGATCCCGCCGATCTGCTGGTGATGGAGCTTGCACCCGATCGCGAGGGCAATCCGCGCGAGGTGGTGATCCAGCTGATGCCGCCGCCCTTCTCGCAAGGCTGGGTGAGCAATATCCGCAAGCTCGCCAAGGCCCATTGGTGGGACGGGACCAGCGTCTACCGGGTGCAGGACAATTATGTCGCCCAATGGGGCGATGTGAGTGAGGAAAAAAAGCTGCCCGAAGGGCTGCGCTTGGTGCCGGAGAGTGACTATACGGTGCCAGGTGACGCGCTGCCGCTCTCGGCGATGACTGCCAACAGCGGCGGCGGCGCAGATAGCTACGCCACCTTTGCAGGGTTTGACGAGGGCTGGGCCATTGCCGGAAATGACGGCGCCATGTGGCCTACCCATTGCTACGCCATGGTCGGCGTGGCGCGGGACCCCTCGCCCGATACCGGCACCGGGTCCGAACTCTACACCGTGATCGGCCATGCGCCGCGCCAGCTCGATCGCAATATTGCGCTGGTCGGGCGCGTGATCGCGGGGATCGAGAACCTCTCCGCCCTGCCGCGCGGCAAGGGTGAGCTGGGGTTTTACGCTGACGATGAAGCGGACAAGCGGGTGCCGATCCTGTCAGTCCGGCTGGGGAGCGAGCTGAGCGATCCTCCAAATTTCGAATATCTCTCGACCGGGAGCGACAGCTTCGCGGCCTATGCCCATGCCCGCGCCAACCGGCAGGATGAGTTCTATCAGGTGCCCGCAGGCGGCGCCGATATCTGCAATATCCCGGTGCCGGTGCGCCCGGTGAAACCCGCGAAATGAGCGGCGAGATCGTGCGCTTCAGCGCGCCGCTGCGCCATTGGCAGATCGGCGATATGGGCGGCCTGGGCTATGTCGGCATTGCGGGCGAGCCCTATGAGGCAATCCGGGGGCATGAGCTGATGCGCCGGCTCGAGCTGGGCAGACGGCGCGGCTTCGGATCGGTCAAGGTGAAGGTCACGCTGGGTGACAGCCACTGGGCGACTTCCGTGTTCCCGAGCAAGGATGTCGGCTGGTTCCTGCCGATCAAAAAGGCGATCCAGCGCGCCGAAGGTCTGGAAGAGGGCGACCTGCTCGAAATCGAGCTGGAGTTGCTCTAGCGCAGCGCCTGCATCAGCTCGATCCGGTTGCCGAAGGGATCATGCGTATCCCCGCGGCGATATCCTTCAAGCGGCTTGCCCGGTGCAAAGCCATATCCGGCAGCCTCCAGCCGGCCAGCCAGCAGCGACAGATCATCGATCAGCAGCGCGGGATGGGCCTTCTTCGCCGGGCTGAAATCCTCCTCGACGCCGAGATGGATATGCGCCCCGCCGCTTTCGAACCAGCATCCGCCGTTCACCGCCAGATGATCAGGCTTGGGCAGCTCACGCATCTCCAGCACGCCGGCATAGAACCCGCGCGCCAGCTGTTCCGCGCCGCGCGGCATCGCCAGCTGGACGTGATCGAGCCCGATGATCAAATCCGGCTGGCCTCGGCCAGGGCATCGCTGGCGCGCAGCGCGCTGACGATGCGAGTGAGATGCGCCAGATCCTGCACTTCGAGATCGACCTCATAGGTGTGGAACGGATCGTCGCGCTGCGACAACTCGAGATTCATCACATTGGCGTGGTTCTTGGCGAAAATCCCCGCCACCTCGGCCAGCGTGCCCGGACGGTTATAGAGCACAACCCGCACGCGCCCCACCGCGCCATGCGAACGCTCGCCCCAGGAGAGGTCGACCCAATCGGCATCGATGCCATTGGCCAGTTCGAGGCAGTCGATCGAATGGACCTCCACCAGCTCGCCGGGGTGGCGCAGGCCGACGATCCGGTCGCCCGGCACCGGGTGGCAGCAATTGGCGAGGGTGAAGCCGACCCCGGGGGTGAGGCCGCGGATCGAGATCGCGCGCTCGCTCTTTTCCGGCTCGGGCAGATCGATGGTGCTGCCGGGAACCAGCGCCTCCATCACTTCGCGATCCTTCAGCTTGGCCGAGCCGATCGCATGCATCAGATCCTCTTCATCGGCCAGGCCAAGCCGGTCGACCGCCGCACGGATCGCCTTCTTGCCGATCCTGGCCGGAAGCCGGTCGGCGATCTGGTCAAACAGCTTGAGCCCGATCGCGGCCACTTCGGCATATTCCTTGGCCCGCACCGCCCGGCGGATCGAGGCGCGCGCCTTGCCGGTGACGACAAAGCCGAGCCAGGACAGCTGCGGTTCGGATTGTGAGCCCTTGATGATCTCCACCACATCGCCATTGTGCAGCTCGGTGCGCAGCGGCATGTGCCGCCCGTTGATCTTGGCGCCAACCGTCTGCGCGCCCAGATCGGTATGCACCGCAAAGGCGAAATCGACCGGCGTGGCACCCTTGGGCAGCTGGAACAGCGCGCCCTTGGGGGTGAAGGCGAAGATCCGGTCCTGATAGATCGCCAGCCGGGTATGTTCGAGCAGCTCTTCGGCATCATGGCTGGCATCGACAATCTCGATCAGGTCGCGCAGCCAGCCCACCGCGCCATCGGGCCGGGTGCCGCCCTGCTTATAGGCCCAATGCGCGGCCAGCCCGAATTCATTGAGCCGGTGCATCTCGCGGGTGCGCACCTGCACCTCCATCCGCATCGAATTTTCATAGATCAGCGAGGTGTGCAGGCTGCGATAGCCATTCGACTTGGGTGTCGAGATATAATCCTTGTAGCGCCCGGGGATGAACTGCCAGGTGGTGTGGAGCACGCCCAGCGCACGGTAACAATCGCTGACGCTTTCGGTGAGCACGCGGAACGCCATGATATCGGTGATCTGCTCGAAGCTCACATGGCGTTCGGCCATCTTCTTCCAGATCGAATAGGGGTGCTTCTCGCGCCCCCAGACCTCGACCTTGAGCCCGGCCTCGGCCAGCGCCTGCTTGATCGCCAGGGCAATGGCATCGACCTGCCCGCCCTCCTGGCTGCGGATCTGCGCCAGCCGCCCGGTGATCGTGGCATAGGCTTCCGGTTCAAGCTGTTCGAAAGCGAGCAGCTGCATCTCGCGCATATATTCATACATGCCGACCCGCTCGGCCAGCGGGGCATAGATATCCATCGTCTCGCGCGAGATGCGGTGGCGCTTCTCAGGGTCAGTGATGAAATGCAGCGTGCGCATATTGTGCAGCCGGTCCGCCAGCTTGACCAGCAGCACCCGCAGATCCTCGCTCATGGCAAGGAAGAACTTGCGCAGATTTTCGGCTGCCCGCTCATTCTCGGGCATCTGCTCGATCTTGGAGAGCTTCGTTACCCCATCGACCAGCCGCGCAACTTCTGGGCCGAAATTCTTCTCGATATCCTCGATCGTCGCCAGCGTATCTTCCACCGTATCATGCAGCAGCGCAGTGATGATGGTTTCCTGATCGAGCTTCAGATCGGTCATCAAGCCGGCGACTTCGACCGGGTGGGAGAAATAGGGATCGCCCGATGCGCGCTTCTGCGAACCGTGCTTCTGCACGGTATAGACATAGGCGCGGTTCAGCAGCGCCTCATCGGCGTCGGGGTCGTAGGCCTTGACCCGTTCTACAAGTTCATACTGGCGCAGCATCTTGCGGCAATGATGTGAGGATTGCTGCGCAAAGGGCAAGCGCGAAGTGCGAAGAACGCGGCGTGTGACTGCGATTAATTAGAGCCGCAGCCCGATGTTTCGCGCCGGAGCGCTGCCTGGCCCAGGCGGCTGATCCGCGGGAGGTTCCCGCCCTAATTATGCCGCACGAGATCCTGCGGGATCGGGTAATTGCCGTCATAGGGTGCCCAATTGGGCACCGGCGTGTTCGAATCGACATAGGCCATCGCGGCATAGACGCGGCTGATCTTGCCCTGATCCATGAAGAACAGCTCCATGAAGCAATTGCGGCGCTTGGGATTGAGCGGTTCGCGCAGGAATACGGTGGAGGCGACCACGACCTGCGCCTCCTCATCCACCATCAGATAGCGCCGCGCAGCCACATTGATGATCCCCAGCCCGGCATAGCCCGAGCGGCAATCGGTGTGGGTCTGGAAATCGGCGTCGGCAGGGGAAGCTGGACGGGAGTTCCAATCCTGCCCGCCCATCCCGTTTTCGAACCTCAGGCAGCCCTCATTGGCCTGGATATGGCGCCCGGTGCCCGCAACGATCCCGTCGAAATAGGAATTGACCGCAGCGATCAGGTCGCGGCGCGAATGGCGATCTGCTTCGGGCACGACGCGCTGGAGCGGCGGATGGGCCTGGAGATTGGCAAGATCGAAGGTCGCCCGTGTGCCGGCGCCCATGATCCCCGGATCGCCTTCGCGGGCAATATGCCATTCCGCCTCGGTTACCTGGCCTTGCTCAACCTTCATCCGCAGCGAGGCAACTGCGGTCTTTTCGCTTTCCCGGATCGTGCCGTAGAATTCGGCCTGCCCGGTCTCGGCGTCATAATAGCGCCGGTCGATTTTTCCGATCCCCGAATTGGACGACCAGATCCCCTCACCCGGAGCCTTGAGCAGCGCGTTTTCGGTCTGGCGAAACCCGGCCCACAACCCCGCCTTGGCCGGGTCCTTTGCCACCACCGCATTTAGAAAACTGTCGAGCTTAGCTGCCAGGCACGACCGGTTGCAGTCTGATTGCGCCTGCGCCGTGCCCGGCAGCATTGCCACTGCCACAGCGGCCGCAGCCGCCAGCCATGCCTGTTTCATGCCCGTCTCCCGTTTCGCTGTTCCTATCCCTTATGGCCGCTTGCCACCACTGCAGATTTAACCGCATGGCACCCGAGCTTGCCCGGCGGATGCAAGCCAAGCATAGAGGCATGCCGATCGAGAGAGCCATGACTGCAGCGCCATCCACCACCATCTTCGATCGCATGTCCTCGCTGGCGCGCGAAACCGGAGCGATCAATCTCGGCCAGGGCTTCCCCGACCGGGAACATTCGCCCGAATTGCTGGCGGCAGCGCAGCGCGCCTTGGGCGAACGCAGCAATCAATATCCGCCGATGCGCGGGCTGGCCGAACTGCGCCGCGCGGTGGCGGATTATTATGCGCGCGAACAGGGGCTGAGCCTGGCGGAAGAGGAAATCATCGTCACTTCGGGCGCGACCGAGGCGCTTGCCGCCAGCATCCTGGCCTTCATCCGCCCGGGCGACGAGGCAATCCTGTTTCAGCCGGCCTATGACGCCTATCGCCCGTTGGTCGAACGTGCGGGCGGCACGGTGCGGCTGGTAAACCTCACGCCCCCGCACTGGACCTTGCCGCTGGACGCGCTCGAAGCCGCGATCAGCCCCAAGACCAGGGTGATGATACTCAACACTCCCAATAATCCGACCGGCACGCTGGTTTCGCGCGAGGTGCTGGAGCAACTGGGCGCGCTGTGCCAGCGCCACGGCTTGATCCTGCTGTGCGACGAGGTGTGGGAAGGGATGATCTTCGGCGGCGCGCGACACCTCTCTCCCCTGGCGATCCCTGCGCTGCGCGATTGCGCGGTGAAGATCGGTTCGGCGGGAAAGATCTTCTCGCTCACCGGGTGGAAGGTGGGCTGGGCAGTGGCCGCCCCGCCGCTTGCCGCCGCCATCGCCGCGCAGCATCAGTTCCTGACCTTCACCACTGCCACCCCGCTGCAATGGGCGGTGGCCGAAGGGCTCGCCCTGCCCGCCAGCTGGCACCGCGCGCACCGCGCGATCTATGAGGCAGCGCGCGAACGGCTGGTCAGCGCCCTGCAGGCAGCGGGCTATGTGCTGCTGCCTGCGGATGGAACCTGGTTCGTCACCATCGACCTTGGCGCATCGGGCCTGACCGGCGGCGACGAGGCGGTGGCTGAGCGGATGATCCGCGAAGCCGAGGTCGCCTCGATCCCGGTGTCGGCCTTCTATTCGCAGCAGGCGGAGACCGGCTATCTGCGGCTGTGCTTCGCCAAGCAGGACGCGACGCTGGACGAGGCCTGTGCGCGGCTGGCGCGCTTCCGCCAGCTCAGTTCTTCGGCGTAAACCCCGCCGCCGCGATGGCGGCAAATGCGCAGGCCTCGTCATTGTCGGACGTATCGCCGGTCACGCCGATCGCGCCGACGATCGTGCCTTGCGCATCGCAGGCGATTACCCCGCCCGCCGCCGGAACCATCCCACCTTCGGACATCATGTCGACCGAGGCGACGAAATGCGGCCGGTCCAGCGCCATATCGCCGATCGTGCGGCTCGACACGCCCAGCGCAAGCGCCCCGCTCGCCTTGCCCGCAGCCAGCTTGATCCGCATGTTCGAGCTGCCATCCTGCCGCTGCGCCGCGATCAGATGGCCGCCCGGATCGAGCACTGTCACCGCCAGCGGCTTGAGCCCAAGCTCGGCGCCCCTGGCCAGGGCGGCTTCGATCATGGTGTTGGCCTGGGTGAGAGAAATACGATGCATGGAGCTTCCTTTCGGGACCGCTGACGGGACTGGCTGCCCGCCCATAGCAGCGCCCGCGCCGGAGCGATGCGAGATTTTCCTGCAGGCCCAAAATTTGCCGGGGCGGCGGCTGTTTGAAATCATGATGGATGCCGGGGACCCGGCCCGCGCGGCGGGAAGACGCTTCCCGGCCTGGTGGCAGCCGCGCCACTTGACGATTATAGTATTGGATTCAATGGACATTTGCCCGAATATAGGCGGGTGGCAGGGTGTAAGCTGGTCACCCTGCAGCCTGAGCGCGCACTCACCCCCAAGCGATGGGCCGAATTGCCATGATTTTGCAACATTGGCCCCGGCTGAAGCAGATAGTTGAGCTGGAACGGCCAGGCAGCGACCGGTCGGAACCGGCCGCTGCCCCAAGCCCGAATCAGGCCTGGCCTAGAAGTTGATCGACAATTCCGCACCGAAGGTCCGGGGCGGATTGAAGTTGGCGTAGTCGCCCAAGGACTTGGCATTGGCGTTGGAGCGACGATAGATATTGGTCTCGTTGAGCAGATTGCGCGACCACAGCGAGATCGTCGCCTTGGTCCCGTTCTCCATCATCGGGATATCGACCAGGGCGAGCCGCCCGTTCACGATGAAGCTCGAATCGGTCAGCACACCTTCGTTCTGGAAGCTGTATTGAGGATCGGCATAATTGGCATCGATATGGGCCCGCAGGCTCATGCCGTTGCCCGACACCGGAATATCATAATCGACATATCCGGCCACCGCATTCGCCGGCGTATAGACCACATAGACCTGATAAAGGGTCGCCGGCGTCACCAGCGTGTTCAGCGTCGCGGGAACATGGGCATAGGTATAAGCATAGGACAGCCCAACGGTCATATTCTCGATCGGCTTTGCGGTCAGTTCCGCCTCGATCCCGCGGATCTTCGATACGCCCGGAGCATTGCCGGTATCTTCGGTGTGCAGGCCGTAGGTCGGGTTGGGGGTGGTGGTGCCCGGCAGATAGGGATTGATATCGACACTGTCGAAATCGGTCTGGGTGCCGGTACGGTTCATCATATAGCCCGCGAGATTGAGCCGCAGGCGATGATCGAGCATGTCGATCTTTGCGCCCACTTCATAGGATTTCACCGCTTCCGGGCCGAAGGGGAGGAAGGTCGATGAACGGTCGTTGGCACCGCCGGCGCGATAGCCGGTGGCATATTTGGCATAGAGATTGACGTTATATGCCGCATCGAAGGCCGCGATAACCAGCGGATCGAAGCGGTGGTAGCTCAGATGCAGAGTATAGGGCGTTGCCACGCCGGAGACGAGGTAGAGCGCCCCGGTGCGCTTGTCGCTGGTATAGCGGCCGCCAAGGGTCAGGTGGAACCGGTCGAAGCCATCAGGCGTGAAGGTCGCCTGGCCGAAAGCGGCGTAGCTCTTGGCATTGGCATAGCTGGCACGCTGGAGAAATTGCGAGTCGGGCTGCCAGCCATTGTTGCTGGAGGTGATCGGCCCGGTCACGGTCTCGCTGTTGATCGTGTAGCCGGTGCCATCGGCGTTCCACTTGTTGGTGGTCGGCGTGGCGGCCTGTTCCTGGGCGCGTTCGTTGAAATAATAGCCGCCGAATGCAAAATCGAGCTGCGGAATGCTGCCGACCAGCTGGATTTCCTGGCTGAACTGGCGCTGATTGAGGAACGACAGGCTGTAACGGCTGAAGTTCGAATTCGGCGCATAGATCGTCCGCGCGGGACCGCCCGAATTGTCCCATTGATCGGTCGAAACCGTGCGCCAGGCGCTGATCGAACGCAGTTCGATATCCGGAGTGAGCTTGTATTTCAGAGTGGCCGAAACGCCCTGGGTGCGATCGACGCTGGGCTGCTGCGGCACGCCGACCTGCGCGCTCGCCAGGCGACTGTCACCGGTCGGGGTGATCAGCGGCGAAAGCGGCGCGATGCAGGAAGAGCACACCGTGGCGGTGCCGGCGGGGCTGCCGGGCGCGACCAGCTTATGCGTGATCGAATCATAGATGCCGACTGTCTTGCCGGTCGGGTTGTAATCGATCAGCTGGCTGAAGTTTGGCGTGTTTTCATCCTTGGACTTGTCGAAAGACACCAGCGCGCTGAACGAATCGCTGGGGGTCCATTTGGCCGAAACCCGGCCACCGACACGCTCATACTGGTTCCACCCGGCCTGACCCGCCAGCGGGTTCTTGACCGTGGGGTCCTGATGCTGCTCCACCCCGTCGAGCTTGATCGCGATATTCGCGAAAGCCGGCATGTCGACATGGCCTTCGAAGGTGTGGCTGCCGTAATTGCCGACGCCAGCAGAAACCCGGCCACCGAATTCGCCGGTCGGCTCCTTGGTGATGATGCTCACCGCGCCGCCTTCGGTGTTACGGCCGAACAGCGTGCCCTGCGGCCCGCGCAGCACTTCGATGCGCTGGACGTCGAACAGCGCTGCATTGAGGCCCTGCTGGCGGCCGAGATAGACGCCGTCGATATAGACGCCCACGCCCTGATCGCGCGCGGTCTGGTTGGCGTCGAATGGGACAACCCCGCGGATGCCGACGGTCAGGGCTGACTGGCGCGCCTCGAAAGTGGCCACGCGCAGCGACGGCGCACCGCCGTCGGCCAGATCGATCAGGCTCTGGATATGGCGATCATCCATCGCCTGCGTTCCAAGCACGGTGATCGCGATCGGGGTCTTCTGAAGGTCTGTTTCGCGCTTGGTGGCGGTGACGATGATCACGCCATCATTGCCAGTCGACGAAGCGCCGGAGGCGCTTTCGAGCGCGGCTGCGGAAGCTTCCTCGCAATGGCCAATCTGCGGCACTGCGACAAGCGTAAGGGCGGTGGTCGACGCGAAAAGACGCCGGAAATTGCGGTTCACTGATATTACTCCCTGTGAGTAGGGCTCGGCTCGTTCGGCCTGCCGAAGCGGGAGCTAGGCGTGCGCTTGGTCAGTGGAGTGAAGGAGCGCAGACACATTTGTTGCAAATCTGTTGCGTAGCCGGCTGACATTACCGATTATTCATTATGGCCGGCGGGTCCGAAACTCTAAGTGCCAGACATCATGATAAAATCCACCCAGGTGCTTCTGACTTCGGCTACGCCGGATTTGATCTATGCGGTGGATGACGCGTTCCGCAATGTGGTGGCGCGCCAGATGGACTGGCGGGCAATCGCCGGTGCCGATCTGGGCGAAGAAACGCTGCTGTTCATCGACTGGCGCCTGCCGGATCTTTCCGGCCTGCAATTTTGCCGCCTGCTGCGATCATCGGGCAGGCCGGACCAGCCGCACATCACGATGGTGCTCGACGAGGCGAATGAGGCAGACCAGGTCCGGGCGCTCAAGGCCGGGGCTGATGATTATATCGTCGGGCCGCTGACCAGCGAGGTGCTGGTCGAGCGGATCGAGCTCTATGTGCCGATCGAAGCTTCGACGAGGAAAGTCTCACGCATCAGTTTTGGGGAACTTGCGATCGACAGCGGCACCTTCCTGGCGTGGTATCGGGGCAAGCACCTTTCGCTCGGCGCGACAGAGATGCACCTGCTGCTGCATTTTTCGAGCCATCCCAACCGTGTGTTCACCCGGCGTGATCTGATCGGGGTGCTGGGCAAGACGATGAAGGTGCATGATGAGCGGACAGTAGACGTGTGGGTCAGCCGCCTGCGGCGGCGGCTGGTTTCAAACGGCGTCCCGGGTGAAATCCTGCGGACGGTGCGCGCCTATGGCTATCTGCTCGATCCCGCAGCCTGCGCCTGACCGGCGGATCAGCTCCACTTCACCTCGGGCGGCAGGCTCATCAGGATCGCATCGATATTGCCGCCGGTGCGCAGGCCGAACAAAGTCCCGCGGTCATAGACGAGGTTGAATTCGACATAGCGCCCGCGCCATTCGAGCTGGGCCTGCTTGTCCGCCTCGGTGAAATCCTGCCCCATCCGCTTGCGCACGATCCGGGGGAACACTTCGAGAAATGCCTCTCCCACATCGCGGGTAAAGGCGAAATTGCGTTCCCACGCGCCCTCGTCCTCGCATTCGAGATGGTCGTAGAAGATCCCGCCGACCCCGCGCGCGACATTGCGGTGGGGGATGAAGAAATAGTCATCCGCCCATTTGCTGAAGCGTTCATAATAGGTCGGGTTGTGACCCATGCAGGCCGCGCGGAAGGCCGCATGAAATTCGGCCGTATCCTCCTCATAGGGGATTGGCGGATTGAGATCCGCCCCCCCGCCGAACCAGGCCTTGCTGGTGGTAAGGAAGCGGGTGTTCATATGCACCGCCGGCACATGCGGGTTCGCCATATGGGCGACCAGGCTGATCCCGGTGGCGGTGAAGCCGGGATTATCCTCACTCGCGCCATTGATCGTCTGGGCGAAGCCGGGCGCAAAATCGCCCGACACGGTCGAGACATTGACCCCGACCTTTTCGAATATTTTGCCCTTCATCACCCCGCGCACACCGCCGCCGCCGTCTTCACCGGCTTCAGTGGTGCGCTCCCACGGCAGGAATTCGAAGGAGGCATCGCTCCCGGCCTCGCGCTCGATCGCCTCGAAGGCGCTGCAAATGCGGTCCCGCAGGCTCTCGAACCATGCGCGCGCGCTGGCGGTATTGGGCGTCAAGTCAGTCATCCTGCCCAGAGCCTTGCCATTGTCGGGAGGCTGCGGCAAGGGATCGTCATGGTTCCCCATTCGTTCCCCACCTCCTTCGAATTCACCGGCGAGGAATTCGTGCTGGTGCAGGGCCGCGCGCTTTATTGGCCGCGAGAGTCCACCCTGCTGGTGGCGGACCTCCATCTCGAAAAGGCCAGTTTCTATGCCAGCCACGGGCAGATGCTGCCGCCCTATGACAGCCGCGAAACGCTCGAGCGGCTGGCGCTGGCGATCCGCGAAACCGGCGCCCGGCGGGTTGTCACCCTGGGCGACAATTTCCATGACGATGAAGGGCCGGGCAGGCTTGAGCCCCATGCCGCAGGGATGCTTGACGCCCTGACCCGCGCGACCGACTGGGTATGGATCACCGGCAATCACGACTGCACCCCGGGAACGGCGGCGATCAGCGCGCCGGGCGGAACCATGGCCGAACAGCTGGATATTGCCGGACTGGTGCTGCGCCATCGCGCGACACCGGGTGAACAAAGGGGCGAGCTTTCAGGCCATTATCACCCTCGGCTCAGGCTGACTGCACGTGGCCGCGCGATCCGGCGGCCCTGCGCCGTGATCAGCCAGGGCCTGGGCAGCGGCGGCAAGCTCATTCTGCCGGCCTTTGGTGCGCTGACCGGCGGGATGGACGCGGGCGATCCGGCGATCCTCGGCGCGATGCAACCGGCCAGCGCAATTGACGCTTTTGTGCCGGCAAAAGGCAGACTGTTGCAATTCCCATTGTGGCGCGCGGGCATCTAATCGGGTGAACTGAGCCGCCTGCAACCACCGTGCCGCGCAAGGCCCTTTCGCTGGCCTGAAATAGGCATTATGACGCGCGCTTTATAACCAAGCCAACCGAAGCCATTACAGGAGACCACCCAATATCCCGTCCACCCAGACGAATGCTTGCGCCCCCCGTGAAAAGCGGGCCGCGCTTTGACAGTCTCATCCAGTCCGACAAGGTTCGCGTAATCGACGAGAACGGCGAGAATCTGGGTGTGATGTACACCAAGGAAGCGATCGAACAGGCTGCCGAAGTCGGCATGAACCTGGTCGAGGTGTCACCCAACGCTGATCCGCCGGTCTGCAAATTCCTCGACGTCGGCAAGTTCCGCTACGAGGCCCAGAAGAAGGCCAATGCTGCGCGCAAGACGCAAAAGACGCAGGATATCAAAGAGATAAAAATGCGCCCCAATATCGACACGCATGATTATGACGTGAAGATGCGCAATGTGAACAAGTTCATCGAAGAAGGTGACAAGGTGAAAATCACCCTGCGTTTCCGCGGGCGTGAAATGAGCCATCAGGAACTCGGCATGAACCTGCTCAAGCGGGTGCAGGACGATGTCGCCGAAGTCGCCAAGGTCGAAGCCTATCCGCGGCTCGAAGGCCGCCAGATGTTGATGGTGCTGTCACCAAAATAGGGCGAATCGGCCCGCCACAACTATACCGGCAGGGGGAGGCCGCAGCATGACCGCCAAACGCATTGGCATGCTCGTGGGCTTGGGCGGCTTCCTCCTGACGCTGATTCTGCCTGCCCCTGAAGGAATGCCCGCCCCGGCCTGGTCGGTCGCCGGATTGACCATATGGATGGCGGCATGGTGGATGACCGAAGCGGTGCCGCTGACCGCCACTGCGCTGCTCCCCTTCCTGATCTTGCCCTTTGCCGGGGTGCTTGATGCGAACCAGACCGCCAGCGCCTATTACTCGCCAATCCTGTTCCTGATCCTGGGCGGGGCGTTCCTCGCCCTGGCGATCGAGCGCACCGGGCTTCACCGGCGGCTGGCGCTGGCTATTCTAAGCCGCATCGGCACCGGCGGAGGCAGTACACATCTGCTGCTCGCCTTCATGATCTCTGCCGCAATCCTGTCGATGGCAATCTCCAACACCTCGACTGCACTGATCATGATGCCGATGGCTTTGGCGGTGCTGGAAGGCGGCGGGATCAAGCAGGACGACCGTGAAGGTCTGGCCGGCGCACTGCCAATGGGGATCGCCTTTGCCGCCTCGATCGGCGGGCTCGGAACAATCGTTGGATCGCCCACCAATGCGATTGCAGTGGGGCTGCTCGACGAGATCATCGGCGTCCACATCAGCTTCGCCGCCTGGAGCCTCTATGCCATGCCCGTGGTGCTGCTGGGTATTCCGCTGGCAGCCTTCATCATCGCCAAGGTCCAGAAGACCGCCCTTTATCCGTTCGACATCGAGGCGGCGCGACGGGCCATCAGCTGCGACCGCGAATGGACGCTGGCCGAAAAACGTCTGGTGCCGGTGATCGCCATCGCCTTCCTTCTGTGGATGATTCAGCCGCTGCTCGTCCCGCTGCTGCCCAAGGGATCGCTGACTGACGGCACGATCGCGGTGGTCGCCGGGCTGGCGTTGTTCCTGATCCCTGACGGAAGCGGACGGCCATTGCTGGTATGGCAGGAGGCCGATCGCGCGCCCTGGGCGGTGATCATGATGTTCGGCGGCGGGCTGGCGCTGGCCGCAGGGATGAGCGCTTCGGGCCTGGCAGACTGGCTTGGCCAGTCCTTGCTGCCGCTGTCATCGGTGCCGCTGGTGCTGGTCGCGCTGGCCATTGTTGGCATGGTGATCGTGATCACCGAATTTGCCAGCAATGTCGCGACTGCCAGCGGAATTATCCCGGTGGTCGCCAGCCTTGTAGTGGCGCTGGGCGCCGATCCGGTGCTGCTTGCGATGCCCGCCGCACTGGCCGCGAGCTGGGGTTTTATGCTGCCGGCCGGCACCGGGCCAAACGCCATCGCCTGGGCCACCGGGCGGATCCATTTGCCGCGCATGGTCGGTGCCGGCCTGGCGCTGGATGTCGCGGGCGCGTTTCTGATGGTGGGTGCGGTTTGGGCAGTTGCGGCGCTGTTCGGCTAGCCAGCGCTCAACCCCGCCACTCGCGGCGTTCTTCGCCTGCCCGCAGCACTTCATAGGCGAGCTGAATGGCCTGAAAGGCTTTGGCGGCTTCCTCGTCTCCGGGGCGGACGTCGGGATGGACTTCCTTGGCCTTTGAACGCCATGCGCGCTTCACCGCCTCAAAATCGGCATCGGGGGTCGAGCCCCAGTAATTCGAGCGCGCGCATCTCATCCTGGCTGCGGCTGCCGTCGCCTGAACCAGCCCAGCCATAATGCGCGGATTCGGCATAGCCTGAATTGGCGCGCTGCTCGCTTTGCGCGCGGCTCTTGGCCTCTTCTTCGTCGAGCCCTTCGAAATAATTCCAGCGCGAATTATATTCGGCCGCATGTTTGGGGCAGAAATACCAGCGCTCCGGGCTGTTGGGCGATTTGGGCGCGGGGCAATCGCCCGGCTCTTCGCAGCCATGGCGATCGCAGATGCGCACCGTCACCGCCTCGCGCGCGCTGCCATAGCCGCGCCAGCGGGGAAATCCCCAGTCGAGCGTTCGTTTTGCGCGGTTCATTGATGCAATTCTCTGAATCATTTGCCTGTCATAGGCGTTGGCCGGCAAACCTGCCAAGCAGGCATTGCGCGACATTTTAAGACAATTTGCTGCATTGCAATATGAAGATCAGCAACTATCTAGCCTTGCAAGGAGGCCCCGCAAGGCCATGAGCAAGCAACTTGTCGATTTCCGCCGCCTTTTCCGTCTTCGCGATGGCAGCCTTTGTGCTGTTCGCAACCGCTGGCGCGGATGAAGCCGATCGCGGAACGATGACGGGCGCCTCGATCGAGATCAAGGCGCCCGCCGAATTGTCGCAGCTGCCGCATCTGCCGGCGCTGCGCTTCTTCTCCGAATAACAATCAGTCGATCGTAACCGTCGCCGCGCGGCGGTTCTGTGCCCAGGCAGCTTCGTTCGAACCGAGCGCCACCGGGCGTTCCTTGCCATAGCTGACGGTGGAAAGGCGGGCCGGCGTCAATCCCCAGGCTGACGAGATAGTTCTTCGCCGCATTGGCCCGGCGTTCGCCCAAGCGCAAGATTGTAATCGCGGGTTCCGCGCTCGTCGCAATGCCCCTCGATCGTGGCGCGCGTGGCGGGATAGCGCTTGAGCCATTCGGCCTGGGTGCGCAAAGCCGCGGCATCGGTGGCATCGATATCGAATTTGTCGGTGTCAAAATAGACCACATTGCGGCCCTGCATCTGCGCAAGGAAATCCGCATAGCTGCCGGGGACGACGGTGTTGGTCGGCTGCGGTGGAAGCCTGCGGTGCCGGGGTGGCGACAGTGGCCGGCTGCGGCGGAAGCTGCTCCGGCGCGGCGGTCTTGGAACAGCCGGCAAGCAGGACGGCACCTGCCAGTACAGTGCCAAGGGCGGTGACTGAAGTGAAACGTTGCATCCTACTCTCCTTCACGCGGTGTCGGCCGAGGGATAGCCGAACAAATGTTAATGTACCACAATCACGGCAGGACTGGGCCCCAAGCCGGATCAGACGCCCCCACCGGCGTGGGCAGGCGGCGCTCGTTGCGGCCCGTCAGATCGACCTGCCACAGGCTGGTGTCACCTGAATTGCGCGCTGTGCGGAAGAACTGGATGATCCGGCCATTCGGCGCCCAGGTCGGCGCTTCGTCCTGCCAGCCATCGGTCAGATCCTTCAGGTTCTTGCCGTCCGGGCTCATCACCGCGATGCGGAAATTGCCCACGATATGGGTGAAGGCGATCTGGTCGCCGCGCGGGCTCCATTCGGGCGTCGCCGCGCGGCCGCCGAAAAAGCTGATGCGCTTCTGGTTGGAGCCGTCGGCATTCATCACATAGACCTGCTGCGTGCCCGAGCGGTCGCTTTCGAACACGATCTTGCTGCCGTCGGGCGAATAGCTGCCGCCCGACGTCGATCCCCGGGCCATCGGTCAGCCGCTGGCTGGTTGCCGCCCTGGGCCGAGACGCGGTAGATATCGGTATTGCCGCCCACCGCCATCGAATAGAGGATCCACTTGCCCGTCCGGCGACCAGCGCGGGGCAAAGGTCGGGTTGGTGCTCTGCGTCACCAGATGCTGTTTGTCCGGTACCGATGTCATAGATGTAGATGCGCGGATTGCCGTTGAGATAGCTGAGATAGACGAGCGAACTGGTAATCGGGCGAATAGCGCGGGGTCAGCGCGGTCGCCTGGCCATTGGTGATGAAGCGGTGGTTCGCCCCATCCGAATCCATGATCGCAAGCCGCTTGATCCGGTGGTCCTTGGGCCCGGTCTCGGCGATATAGGCGATCTTGCTGTCGAAGAACGGGCTCTCGCCCGACAGGCGCGAATAGACCAGATCGGCGCATTTATGCGCGGCGCGCCGCCAGTCGGCTGGCGGGACGACCCAGCCTTCGCGCACCAGCTCGTTCTTCAGCTGGACGTCATAGAGATAGCAGCCGACCGTCAGCCGGCCGTCATCGCCCGCCCGGACATAGCCCTGCACCAGCATTTCGGAACTGCGCGCCTGCCATAGCGACCAGCTCGGCGCGGTGATTTCCGGATAGGTCGGGCGCGGCAGGCTGTCCGGCCCGGTCGGGCGGAACAGGCCGTTGTTCTTGAGATCGGCGGTGATCACCCGCGCCAGCTCGCGCCCAAGCGCGGCGGTGCCGTCAGTATTGGCGGCGGTGGGCAGATTGGCATTGGTGGCAAAGGCCGGGATCGCGATACCAAGATCCTGCCATGCGCCCTCATAGGTGACCGATCCGGACAGGCCGCCATCATCGCTGGCATCCGCAGGATCGGCGGGAGCCGCAGCAGGAGTGGCCGGCGCAGCAGCACCCTGCCCCGCAGTCTGCGCGAGCACGGGCGACGCGAAAATCAGCGCCAGAAGAAGGCCGGGAGCAATTAAACGTAGTTTCATTGGGCAGACTTCCAGTCAAATCTCCAATCCTTGATGCGCTTCCAAGCATTGTAATACTCGGGTGGCAACTTGAACGGAGCGGCCAGTTGGACGGCGCGGATCGCCAATTCAGCATGACGCCCGGCTTGCGGGCGATTGGCATCGGTCACACCAAATTGCTGTACCACCCTGGGGCGTCCAGCAAGGGTGCCATCCGGGTTGAGATCGAAGGCCAGGATCGTCACCAGATCTTCCGCATCCGCGCCCGATGGCGGTTTCCAATAGGGCCGCAGCTGGCGCGCAATCGCCTGCTGGAGCGAAGCCTTTTCCGATGGGCCAATCTGCGAGGCCGGCATCGCCGCATTGGCATCGCGCTGGCCGGTGCTTTGGCCGGGCAGGAAATTATCCCCCAGCAGGCTTCCGCCGCCTTTCTTGACAGCAGACGGCACCGGTGGCCGCACGGGCGGCGGCTTGCGCGCCGTGCGCTGCGGCGCGATCGGCGAAACGCGGGGCTGCGTTTCCGGGCGTTTCTCGGGCTTGGGCGCGGGTGCAGGTGCCGGGACATCCGCCAGGGTCGGCGCGACTGCCGCCTGCGCTTCCACCGCCGGCTTCGGCGCGGTCGATGTCATGGAGACATCCTGCGCCAGGCTCACCGTCACCCGTTCGGGCAGAGGCACCACCTCTGCCGGACGCAGCGCATGGACCGCCAGAGCAACCAGCAGCGCGATATGCGCCGCAATTGCGACAGCCAGGCCCGCCAGTTCATCACCGCGCAGGCGCGGCGCTTTGCGGGGGACTGTCTCGTTGGCTATCTGGAGCATCCTGTGCATCGCCAAAACGCTATGGCGCCTCGACTGAACTGTTCGTGACCAGCGAAATCGAGTTGAACCCGGCGTGGCTCAATTCGCCCATCACCGCCATCACCCGGCCATATTCCAGAGCCTTGTCAGCCCGCAGGGTGACCAGCGGCGGCTTGCCTTCATCGGTGCGCGGCAGATCGGCCAGGGCCTGGGCGAGCCCACCCGGCGCGACTTCGGTGCTGTCGATATAGACCTTGCCATCATCCGCCATCGAGATCGTGATCTGGTCCGGCTCCTGCGACAGCGCATCGGCGCGGCTGTCAGGCAGATCGAGCGGCACGCCCGAGGTGAGCAGCGGAGCGGTGACCATGAACACGATCAGCAGCACCAGCATCACGTCAACCAGCGGAGTGACGTTGATATCCGCCATCGGCGCACGGCGGGACCCGCGCCCCCGGCGGCGTCTGGCGGAATGGGCGATCCCCATGGCCATTCAGAGACGCTCCAGATCGCGGCTGAGCTGCGCGTCATAACGATCAGCAAAGCGCTGCAGCCGTGCCTCCATCGCATTCACCCGGTGGCTGTAGCGATTATAGGCGATCACCGCGGGGATTGCGGCGAACAGGCCGATCGCGGTGGCGAACAAAGCTTCGGAAATGCCCGGCGCGACCACGGCGAGGGAGGAATTCTGCTGCTGCCCGATCTGGAAGAAGCTGTTCATGATCCCCCAAACGGTACCGAACAGACCCACAAAGGGGGCAACCGCGCCTGTGGTGGCGAGGAAATTAAGCCGCGCGGCAAGGCTGTCGGCCTCGGCTGCGACCTGCCCGTCCATGGCCGAGGCAATCCGCTGACGCGCGCCTTCGCGGTCGAACCCGCCGCGCGCGGTCGACTTCTTGAGTTCGGTCAACCCGGCGGCGGCAATCGCGGCCATCGGCGTTGAGCTGCGGCGGCGTTCGCCCAGCAGCGCCTCGGGATTGTCGAGCTGGAAGAACTCGCTTTCGAAATCGTCGCAGCGCCGCCGCACGCTGCCGATGCGCAGGCTGAAGGAGATGATGATCGACCAGACCCACACGCTGGCCAGAAGCAGCCCGCCCATCACCACCTGCACCACGATGTCGGCATCGAGGAACAGCTGGATCGGATTGAGGCGCGTCGGCGTGCTGGCGGCGGCGGCAAGGTAGGCAAACTCGGTCATGCGGCACTTTCAGGGGCGAGGAGAATGGACATGGCCTCGCGCCAGCCGGCGGGCTGACGGCGGGGACGGCCTGCGGGAGAAACAAAGCCGATGCGGACATCCGCCTCGGCCAGCAGCAGATCATCGCGCAAGGCGCGCTGGCGCAGGGTAACACTCGCCGCCCCCAGTTCCAGTGCGGTGCTCTCGATAGTCACCGCATCGTCGAGCCGGGCCGGCGCGACATAGCGGATCGACAGGCCTGCCACCGCATAGGCACCCTCGCCCTGCTCCTGCGCTGCGCGCTGGTCGATCCCCAGCAGCCGCAGCATGTCCGAACGGGCCCGTTCGAACCAGCGCAGGTAATTGGCGTGATAGACGATGCCAGACAGGTCGGTATCCTCGTAATAAACGCGCAATGCGAAGATATGGCGCGGGCCTTCGAAGCAGCCTGAATGGGGTTCGATGTGCATCGCCATGTGTTCCTTGCGAGCTTTAGCCTCTTGGCGAGTCGCTCGGCAAGAAGGGCTTTTCACATCCCCCGATGAACGGGATATGGCGGGGCTAGCGTGCGAGCATCGGCCCCAGGGGACGCCCGCCAAACAGATGCACATGCAGATGGGGAACTTCCTGCCCGCCGTCCCTGCCGGTATTGACCAGCATACGGTTGCCCGGTTCGACCAGATCGAGCCCCCGCGCGACATGGCCCACCGCGCGCACGAAGCCTGCGATTTCCTCATCGCTCGCCCTGGCGGAAAAATCGTCCCAGCTGACATAGGCGCCCTTGGGGATCACCAGAATATGAACCGGTGCGGCCGGCGCGATATCATGGAAGGCCAGCGCCCAGCGGTCTTCATAAACCGTCTGATTGGGAATTTCCCCGCGCAGAATCTTCGCAAAGACATTCTGATCGTCATAGGGGGCGATTGCGTCGATCGGCATCAGGATTTCCCGCGCGCGGCCTTTTCCGCAAGGCCGGAGGTCCCTTCCCGGCGATCGAGCTCAGCCAGCACACGCGCCAGAGGGATCTTCATTTCGCCCAGCAGCACCATGAGATGGAACAGCACATCGGCCGCTTCGCCGACAAGTTCCTGCTCATCGCCAGACAAAGCAGCGACGATCGTCTCGATCGCTTCCTCGCCCAGCTTGCGCGCGATCACCGGAAGGCCGCGCGCATGCAGCTGTGCGACATAGCTTTGATCGGCCGAAGCGCCGAGCCTTGCGGCAATCACCTGCTCGAGGCGCGTCAGCGTGTCGGTCGGTATGGCGGAAGATGTGTCCATCGGCGCAGCAATGGACAGGCAGCGCGCGCCGGTCAAGCCGGGAGGCGGAGCCTAGCTTTCGTTGTTGTCGTGGTCTTTGGGGCGCATCGCGCCGCGACGGCCGACGATCACCCCGAGCAGACCCAGCGCAAACAGCGCTGCGGCCGATCCTTCGGGAACCTGGGCGCCATTGGCAGCCATGGCCGGGCTGGCGCAGGCAAGCAGCGCTATAGGCACAATACGGGACACGAAACCGGGCATCGAAAATATTAACGCAAACGCCGTGCCATGGCCGATTTTGCCAGCTGGCGGGCGAGTCATGGTAGTTAACGGCGCGCGGGGATCCGGGCCGTTTGTAAGCCCTGCCGACACTTATCCGCGTGCAGGCAATCCTGCGGCGCGCAGCGCGGCATGCGCCTGGGCGATCGAATAGGTCCCGAAATGGAAGATCGAGGCGGCCAGAACCGCGCTCGCATGGCCCCGCGTAACCCCATCGACCAGGTGATCGAGAGTGCCGACCCCGCCGCTGGCGATCACCGGCACTGAAACCGCATCGGCGATGGTGCGGATCAGCTCGAGATCATAGCCGCGCTGGGTGCCATCGCCATCCATCGAGGTCACGAGCAATTCGCCCGCGCCCATTGCGGTGAGTTTCATTGCATGTTCGACTGCATCGATCCCGGTCGCGCGGCGTCCGCCATGGGTGAAGATTTCCCAGTGATCATGGCGATCTTCTGATTTCACGCGGCGGGCATCGACCGAGGCGACAATGCATTGGCTACCCATCTTCTCGGCAATATCGCTCACCACTTCGGGCCGCGAAACGGCGGCGGAATTGACCGCGACCTTGTCTGCGCCCGCCAGCAGCAACGCCCGCGCATCTTCGACCGAACGCACCCCGCCGCCGACGGTCAGCGGCATGAAGCACACTTCAGCCGTGCGCCGCACGATATCGATCAAGGTGCCGCGCCCTTCATGGCTGGCGGAAATATCGAGAAAGCACAGCTCATCCGCGCCCGCCACATCATAGGCGCGCGCCTGTTCCACCGGGTCGCCGGCATCCTTGAGATCGACGAAATTGACGCCCTTGACCACCCGCCCGTCGCGCACATCGAGACAAGGAATGACGCGGATGCGGACAGTCATGCGCGCGCCGCCATCTGGATTGCCGCCGCCAGATCCAGCCGCCCGTCATAAAGCGCGCGCCCGGTAATCACGCCTTCGATCCCGTCTACCGCGTGGAGCGCCAGCATATGGATATCGTCGAGCCCCTTGACCCCGCCCGAGGCGATCACCGGCAGATCGGTCCGCCGGGCGAGGTCCACGGTGGCTTCGATATTGCAGCCCTTGAGCATGCCATCGCGCCCGATGTCGGTGAACAGCAAGCTGGCGACCCCGGCATCCTCGAACCGCCGGGCCATGTCGACGATCGAAACATCCGAGACTTCGGCCCAGCCTTCGGTCGCGACCATCCCGTCGCGCGCATCGACCGCTACCACGATCCCGCCTTCCCACTCGCGCGCCATGTCCTTGACGAATTGCGGGTTCTTGAGCGCCGCGGTGCCCATCACCACCCGCGCCACGCCAAGATTGAACCAGCCTTCGACCGCTTCGGCTGTGCGGATTCCGCCGCCGAGCTGAACATAACCAGGAAATGCTTCGACAATCGCTTCGACAGCTTCGCGATTTTCGGCGCGGCCGGCAAAGCTGCCGTCAAGATCGACCACATGCAGATGCTCCGCACCCGCTTCGGCGAACAGCAGCGCCTGCGCTGCGGGATCATCGCCATAGACCGTTGCGCGATCCATATCGCCTTCCGCCAGGCGCACCACCTGGCCCGCCTTGAGGTCGATTGCGGGAAAGACAATCATGACGGGTCCCATTCGAGAAAGCGCTCCAGCAGGCTGAGGCCGTATTTCTGGCTCTTCTCCGGATGGAACTGAACCCCCAGCAGATTGTCGCGCGCCACTGCCGCGACCAGCCCGCCGCCATGATCGGTCATCGCTGCCACATGATGCCCTTCATCGGGTACGAAGTGATAGGAATGCAGGAAATAGGCCTCGCCCGGCTCGATCAGTTCCGCCGCGTCATGATGCGGCATCGGCACGACATCGTTCCAGCCCATATGCGGCACCTTGATCGCAGGATCGGTGCGTTCGATCAGCCGAACATCGCCCGGAATCCAGCCCAGCCCCGGGCATTCGCCATATTCCAGCCCGCGCGTGGCGAGCAGCTGCATGCCCACGCAAATGCCCAGGAATGGTACGCCATCGTGCAGTACACGCTCTTCCAGCGCCTCGACCAGACCGGGGATCGAGGTCAGGCCTTCATAGCAGGTGCGAAACGAGCCGACGCCGGGCAGCACGATCCGGCGCGCACCGCGCACCAGATCGGGATCCGCCGTTACCGCCACATGTTCTGCGCCTGCCGCAGCCAGCGCATTCCTGACAGAATAGAGATTTCCGGCGCCGTAATCGATCAGCGCGAGCGCTTCAGCCATGGCGCGGATCAGCCACCCAGCTGCCCCTTGGTCGAGGGAATCGCCCCGCCCTTGCGCGGATCAATTTCCACCGCCGCGCGCATCGCCCGGGCAAAGCCCTTGAAGCTGGCTTCGCAGATATGATGGTTGTTCTGCCCATAGAGCAGCTCGACATGAAGCGTGATCCCCAGGGTCTGGGCGATCGAATGGAACCAGTGTTCGACCAGTTCGGTATCAAGCTCGCCCAGCTTTTCCTGCGTGAAGGCAACCTTCCACACGAAATAGGGCCGCCCGGAAATATCCAGCGCCACCCGCACCAGCGTTTCGTCCATTGGCGAATAGGCGCTGCCATAGCGACCGATCCCGCCCTTGTCGCCCAGCGCATCGGCAATCGCCTGGCCCAGCGCGAGCGCGGAATCCTCGGTCGTGTGATGCTGATCGACATGCAGATCGCCGCGCACCTTCAAAGTGACGTCGATCAGCGAATGGCGGCTGAACTGTTCGATCATGTGATCGAGAAAACCGATCCCGGTCCAGACATCATAGGCCCCCGTCCCGTCGAGATTTACCTCGACGAGAATTTCGGTTTCCTTGGTGTTCCGTTCGATCCGGCCAGTGCGCATGGCACGCCTATAGTCCGGTCAACCGGGGAATCAATCGTTTGAGGCAATGCAAAACCCTTGACCGGCCCGCCCGGCCTCGCCACTCATGCGCCCATGAGCGACGATACGCCCGACAGCCTGATCCCCTATGACGAAATCGTGCAGGAAGCCCTGCGTGCAGTGGTTGGCCGTGTGCTGGGCGAGGTCCAGCGTTCGGGCAGCGAACTGCCCGGCGCGCATCATTTCTACATCACCTTCAAGACCGGTGCGCCCGACGTCTCGATCCCGGCGCATCTGCGCGAACGTTTTCCCGATGAGATGACGATCGTGCTGCAGAACAAGTTCTGGGATCTGAAGGTCGACGAGGATGGATTTTCAGTCGGCCTGAGCTTCAACCAGATGCCGGCCAAGCTTTCGAATTCCCTTCGCCGCGATCACGGCCTTCGTCGATCCGGCGGTGGATTTCGGGCTCCAGTTCCAGGCGGCTGTGTCCGATATGGATCCCGAGCCGCATGATATTGCGGAAAATGATTCGCCCGCCGATGGCGCCCCTTCGGGCGATGACGGCGGCGATGGCTCGAATGTGGTGACCGTCGACTTCGGGCGCAAGAAATAGGCGCCGCCCCGCTCGGGCGACCGGAAGGCAGGCAGCAATGGCAAAGCAGGATGGCATCAAGGGCCCGCGCCGTGCGATCGCCGGAATGGCAGCGCGCAAAGGTGCTTCGCTCACGCGCAATGCGGTCGAGAAACGCCTGCGGGTGGCGGGCTATTCCCCGGCCGAGATTCGCGGGATTCTGGCCGGGCAGGGTTTCGGCAAGAGCCTCGCCATGGCGGCAGTGGCCAAGCTTGCCACCCGCTCGGTTCCCGGCGCGCTGCTGGTCAGCGGCGGGCTGGTCGCCAAGGCGCTGCTTGAACGGCGCAGCCGGCGCCGCGCCGAGAGCAATGACCGGGCAGCAGGCGCGGATGATCCCGCCCAATAGCTGACAGATTTAACCGCAGACTTGATTCCCCCTGCCTGCTTGCGGCAACAGCGCACATGGCCAAATCCGACACACTCATTCGACGCGGATTGATGTTCGTGCTTTCCTCGCCCTCGGGCGCCGGGAAAACCACCATTTCGCGCCGCCTGCTCAAAGCCGTGCCCGAAATCGGGCTGTCGGTTTCGATGACCACCCGCCCAATCCGCCCGGGCGAGACCGATGGCGTGGATTACCATTTCGTCGATCGCGAGGGTTTCGGCCAGATGGTCGATCGGGGCGAATTTCTCGAATGGGCCGAAGTCTTCGGCAATCTCTATGGAACCCCCAAGGCCCAGATCAAGGCAGGGCTGAAGGAAGGGCGCGATTTCCTGTTCGACATCGATTGGCAGGGCACCCAGCAGCTCTATCAGCGGATGGAAACCGATGTCGTGCGGGTGTTCCTGCTGCCGCCGAGCATCGGCGAGCTGGAGCACCGGCTGCGCTCGCGCGGGACCGACAGCGATGAGGTCATCTCCGGAAGAATGGCCCGCGCCCGCGCCGAGATCAGCCATTGGGACGGCTATGATTATGTCGTGATCAATGACGACATGGAAGCCTGCTATGAAAAGGTGCGCGGGATTCTGGAGGCCGAGCGGTTGCGCCGCACCCGCCAGACCGGCTTGATCGATTTCGTGCGCGAACTGACCCGCGAACCCTAGAGCCCGCCCAGGCTGAAGCCGGTATTGGCATCGACCAGCCCGCCATCGACCGTCAGCACGGACCCGACGACATAGTCCCCCGCGCGGCTGGCGAGATAGATCGCCGCTGCCGCAATATCCTCAGGCGTGCCGATACGCCCGGCCGGAATCGCCTGTGCGACCTGCTCGCCCGCATCGCGCGCCGGCTTGTTCATTGCGCTGGGAAAGGCGCCGGGGGCAATCGCACTGACCACGATCTGCTCGCCGACCAACCGCGCCGCCATCCGCCGGGTAAGCTGGATGAGCCCGGCCTTGGATGCCTGATAGGAATAGGTTTCCCATGGATTGATCCTCAACCCGTCGACCGAGGCGATATTGATCACCTTGGCGGGCTGCTGCGGGCTGGCCCCTGCTTTCAGCAAGGCATGGAGGGCCTGGGTGAGGAAGAACGGCGCCTTGAGATTGAGATCGAGCACCTTGTCCCACCCGCTTTCGGGAAAGCTGTCAAACGGCGCGCCCCAGGCGGCACCGGCATTGTTGACCAGGATGTCGAGCCGCTGCTCGCGCGCAGAAATTTCGCCCGCCAGCGCTTCGATGCCGGCCAGACTTCCGAGATCGGCGACAAGGCCGATCACCCGCTCGCCCAGCGCGGCCGCAGTCTCCGCCAGTTCGGCCTGCTTGCGCGCGGCGAGATAGACCCGCGCGCAGCCCGCCGCCAGAAACCCATCGGCGATCATCCGCCCGATCCCGCGAGATCCTCCGGTAACCAGCGCCACACGTCCATCGAGCCCGAATAATTGGCCCATTTCCATCATGGCGCCTCTCCCCTCACGCAGTCCATCCTATCCTGTGCCAGCGGAGGAGGGAACTGCGCCCGGTTTCAGAAATTCCTCTGCCAGCGCAGCGCCACGCCCTTGTCGTCAGGCAGGCTGGCATAATGGCCCGGATCACGGCGATAATAGAGACTTGCCGAAGCGCCCCCACCCCACAGCGGGCCGTGCCAGGCGACCTCGCCCATGATCTCGCGCCCGTCGGGGGAAAGCGAGAGCGGGACGTTGCCGAACGTCGCGCTTTGGGTGTCATAGCTATAGGCGATCGGCAGATAGAGATTGAGCCCGCCGCTTTCGACCCGTAGCGGCTGGGCAATGCGGATTCCCAGCCGGTCGGCCGCGCCGAACACGCCGCTCTTTTCGAGATCGAGCGACCAGGCGCGGCTCTGGATCACCGATCCCGCCACGATCACGCTGCTGTGATCGGCATAGGTCCAGCCATTGCGGATGGCGCCCAACAGGTGCAGGCTCGGGGTCAGTTCCCAGCTCGCCGAAGCGTCGGCAAACAGGGTATTGGCCCCGCCGCCGCCAAAGGCATCATGGAATCGCGCGCCCAATACGGTGCGGGTCTCGCCCATCCAGTCAAGGCTGAGCGTGGTCGCCACAGGGCCCCATCTGCGATCGACCGCCAGCGCAACATCGCGGGTCGCATCATGCGCGCGCCGGCCATAAAGTTCTTGGGCGAGATAGACATTATTGCCGCTGAGGACCGAGCCGCTGTCTGCCGAAAGCGTCAGGCCCCAACTGCCAAAGCGCTTGCGCAGGGCAAAGGACATGTCGCTGCGATGAAGCGTGCCATCACCGCTGCCTGCAGGTTGCGCAACAAGGAAGGCAGGGCGTTCCTGCCCTTGCAACTGCATCACCAGCCCAGCGCTGCTTTCGGCATAGCCAAAGCCGATCTGGGTGTCGGGCGAAAGCTTGAGCGCGATCCGCGCGGCAAGCACGCGGGCAATCTCGGCATCCTGCGTGGACAGCATCAGCTGACGCGGGCTGCCCAGCCTGGCCTGGCCGCCAGAATCATCGATCGAGAAGGCGACAGAAGCCTGCTCATTGCCCGATGAAACATAGCGCATCTGGCCGCCGACGGCGTTGAACAGCGGGCTGGACAGCGTTGCGCTGCGCATGGTGCTGCCCAGATTATAGCTATAGGCCCGGTGATAGCCGTCCAGCACCACGGTTTTGAGCGATGCGGTGGTGAGCGCATTGCCCATTGCCGGTGAGCCGACCGCGCTCGTATCACCCAGCGGGATCGCTGCAGTCTTGGAGGTGGCAAGCGTAGTGGTGCCCTGCGGCTGGAATGCCTCGTAAATATCGAGAATCCCGTGCCCATAGACATCGTCGACCCCGGGATCGCCTACGTCCTGGGCAGTCGCAAGCAACAGCGAAACGATTTGCTGGCCGGTCAAATTGGGGAATGCCTGCTTCAACAGCGCGACCGCGCCAGACACCTGCGGGGCGGAGAAGCTCGTGCCGTCTATCGAACACATCGTCGGCGAAGGGCAGTCCGGGTCATTCGCCCATTGCGGGCCGTTGAGATAGACCGATACCCTTTGGCCCAGCGCGGCAAGATAATAGTCGGTCGATCCTCTTGCTCCATTACTGAATGAGGCCAAAGTCCCGCTGGAACTGACCGCACCGACAATCAGAACATTGCCATTGCCGATAGAGGCAAGGTTCCGCGCAAAGGCATCGGGACGCTTATTGCCGTCATTGCCTGCCGCAAGGACGATCACGACACCTTTTTCCGCCGCATATTGAACCGCCGAAAGTTCCGCCGCTGATGCGCCGGAGCCGCCGAGAGAAACATTGATCACCGTTGCGCCATGATCGACCGCATAGATGATGGAATCGGAGATATCGCCAAAGCTGCAGCTGCCCTTGGCGCAAGTCCCAGGATCGTCAGAGCGAACCGCAAGGATGGTCGCATTATAGGCGATGCCCACCGTGCCCACCCCGTCGTTCGCAGCGGCGGCGACCATGGCGACGAGTGTCCCGTGATCCCCTTCACCTTCCAACGTGTTGCGCGACGAAAAAATATCGGTCGAATCCGGCGAAATGCGTCCGGCAAATTCCGAATTGGCCTGGAAGATACCGGTATCGACAATGCCGATGATCGATCCCTGCCCGGTATGGCCGCCGACCCAGGCCGTCGCCGCGCCGTGCATGATCGGGCCATTGGAAGCCCTATACTCCGCATCATTATAGCCGATCGTGTCGGTCGGCGCCGGTGGCCGCACAAATGAGATGGTCGGCGGAGGTGTGGGAGTTGTGAGGGTGTAGGTGTAGGTGTAGGTGTAGGTGTAGGTGTCGGGGTAGGCGTGGGTGTCGGAGTTGGCGTAGGCGTCGGAGTGGGTGTCGGGGTAGGCGTGGGTGTCGGCGTTGGCGTTGGCGTCGGAGTGGGTGTCGGAGTTGGCGTAGGTGCTGGAGCCGGTGTTGGCGTCGGAGTGCTGGTTACACCCCCGCCGCCGCAGGCCGAAAGCAGCGCGAGGCATGAAAGCGCCGATCCAGCGCCAAGGCATTTCTTGGACAAACGCAGAAAATTCATAACGCCCCCCGGAATTTCAAATCCACCTTCGCGAACCTGTTCCACCCGCCAGGGTTAAAAGCGGGTAAATACCGCGCCAACCCTGCCTTGCCGCAGCTGCGAACGAATCCTTGCCTCGCAGCTTCCGGCACCCTTTCATGCAATGCGCCTTGCCCCGAGACAAGCGAGCGGTTAGGCGCTCGCCCGGTCAGGGAAACCACTCGTCGCCGTGCGCTCGATAACCGTTGAAAACAGGAGGCCCATTCGCCCATGTCATCCGAACTTGAAAGCGCAATCGAAGCCGCGTGGGAAACCCGCGAAACGGTGACCCCGGCAAGCCAGGATGTGCGCGAGATCGTCGAGGCAACGCTCGAACTGCTTGATTCCGGCAAGGCGCGGGCCGCCGAACGGGGCGCTGACGGCAGCTGGCAGGTCAATCAATGGCTCAAGAAGGCGGTGCTGCTGTCCTTCCGCCTGAATGACAATCAGCTGATCGAAGGCGGCGCGGGGGGCGCGCCAGCGTTCGACAAGGTCCCTTCCAAATTCGCCGGCTGGGGCGAAAACCGTTTCCGCGACGCAGGCTTTCGCGTGGTGCCGGGTGCAGTCGCGCGCCGGGGCAGCTTCATCGGGCGCGGCGTGGTGCTGATGCCCAGCTTCGTCAATATCGGGGCCTATGTCGATGAAGGCACCATGGTCGATACCTGGGCGACGGTGGGAAGCTGCGCCCAGATCGGCAAGAATGTGCATATTTCGGGCGGTGCCGGAATCGGCGGGGTGCTCGAACCGCTGCAGGCCGGCCCGGTGATCATCGAAGACGGGGCCTTTATCGGGGCCCGCTCCGAAGTGGCCGAAGGGGTCGTGGTCGGCCAGGGCGCGGTGCTTTCCATGGGCGTCTATCTCGGCGCTTCGACCAAGATCGTCGACCGCGCAACCGGCGAAGTCCATATCGGCCGCGTCCCGCCATTTGCGGTGGTGGTGCCCGGCGCGATGCCCGGCAAGCCGCTGCCCGATGGTACACCCGGCCCGTCGCTTTATTGCGCGGTGATCGTCAAGACGGTCGACGCGCAGACCCGTTCCAAGACCGGGATCAACGATCTGCTGCGCGACTGACCACCCGCACTCCCCGGTGGTCGCCCTGACACGGCCCTGCCTCGCCCTAACTTGTCCAGGCCAGCCCGTCGGGAACCTTGGCGGGAGCGGCCAGTAGAGTCCCTATAGGTCCGCAATCGCGGCCACTCATAGAGGGAGTCTCAGGCATGGAACGCCGCGTAGAACGCCGCAGGCAAGATCCGCATCTCACAACTGACCAGGCGCGTGCCGGGTCCACCCCGCGCATCGTGCGCTACGTCCTGTTGATCAGCCTGGCGCTGGCAATAGGTGCGATGACGGTGGTGTGGGTCAGCGCAGCCCTGCTCAACAATTAGGGCGATTGCCAATGGCCTCACCTCGCTGACGGATCGGCCGCCGGATATTCGATCGGCGGATCGGCGCGATGCGCGGCGGCATAGGCCTCCGCCGCCTTGAGCACCCGCAGCATATTGCCGCTGGCGATCTTCTGCAGATCGGCCTGCGAATAGCCGCGCCGCGCCAGTTCAACGAACAGCGCGGGATAATGCGACACATCTTCCATCCCCACCGGGGCGGATTCCATCCCGTCATAATCGCCGCCCAGGCCGATATGATCGATCCCGGCCACAGCGCGGATATGATCGATATGATCGGCGACATCTGACAGCGAGGCATGCGGCGCGGGATGGGCTGTATCCCATGCGGCCAGGGCGGCCTTCACCGCCTCCGGATCACCGCGATTGAGGCTTTTCGCCTGGGCTTCTGCCCCCGCGCGATCCGCCTCCCACTGCCGCAGCGCCTCATTGACATAGGCGGGATAGGCATCCGCCATCACGATCCCGCCATTGGCTTTGACGCGCTGCAGCACCGTATCAGGCACATTGCGCGCATGGCCATTGACCGCTCTGGCGCCCGAATGGCTGAACATCACCGGCGCGCCGCGAGACATCGAGCGCATCCATCATGGTCGCTTCGCTGACATGGCTGAGGTCGACCAGCATGCCGAGCCGGTTCATCTCGCGCACCACATCCTTGCCGAAATCGGTCAGCCCGTCATGCGCGGGATCGTCCGTCGCCGAATCCGCCCAGGCCGTGTTCTTGAAATGGGTCAGGGTCATATAGCGCGCGCCCAGCGCATACATCTGGCGCAGCACCCCCAGGCTCGAATCGATCGAATGGCCACCTTCCATCCCGATCAGCGAGGCGATCTTGCCCTGCTTCCAGGCTTGCTCGACCTGCGCCGAACTGGTGGCCAGCATCATCTGATCCGGATATTTCGCCACCAGTCGCTTGACCACGTCGATCTGCTCAAGCGTCTGCACCACCGCCACCGGTTCGGGCAGGCTGGCGCTGACATAGACCGACCAGAACTGCGCCCCCAGCTTGCCCTGGCGCAGCCGGGTAAGATCGGTGTGCATCGGGTTGTCGCCATAGGTTCCGGCTTTGGCGTGGGTGGTGTCGGTAAAATCGAACTGGCCGAGCATATCCTTATAGCGATCGCGCAATTGCTCGGGCACGTCATTATGCCCATCCCAGATCGGTGCCGCGGCCAGTGCGGCGGCCGCCGTCTGTTCAGGTGTCTGCTTGGGGGCCTGGGCACAAAGCGGGGCGGACAGAGTCAGCGCCGAAAGGCTGAGTGCCGCCAGGGCCAGCGCGCTGCGAAAACGGACCATGCATTCTCCTTTGATCACGCCCCTCCTTGCGCCTCACCTACGGCGCAGGGCAAGCGCCAATGGCAGGGGCGGCAGCGTGATCGGGCGGGGCCATAAAGTCACTATTTTTACCCATATCGCACAGGGATGTTTTTGAGCGATAGTTTCACCGGCCGCCTTAATCGCGCGGACCGGTGATGTAGCGCGGCGCCCCGATGTAGGAAAGCGGGGGGCGCGCCCTCCCCCCTCTGGTCAAGTGCCGGGCAGCGGGGCATACTCGCGCGATGAGCGAGGCGAGAGAGATCATCGATACGCTGGAACTCGAACCCCATCCCGAAGGCGGGTGGTTTCGCGAGACCTGGCGCGCACCCGCCGGCGGCGGCGAACGCTCTGGCGGGACCGCGATCCATTTCCTGCTCGAACGGGGGCAAGGCTCGCATTGGCATCAGGTCGATGCTGCGGAAATCTGGCTGTTCCAGGCGGGCGACCCGCTGCGCCTGTCCTTTGCCGAGGCTGATGCAGGGCCGGTGGAGAGCGTGATCCTGGGCAATGATCCGCTGTCCGGGCAGACCCTGCAGCGCGTGATCGAACCGGGCACATGGCAGGCGGCCGATCCCGCGCCGATCGGAGTGCATGGCTATTCACTGGTTGCCTGCATCGTGGTGCCGGGGTTCGATTATGCCGGCTTCACCCTTGCCCCGCCGGGCTGGGCGCCAGGCGGCTGAGCCGGGCCCGGCGCAAACACCCGCGATGATCCGACCGTTCCTGCGCTGGCTGCTGGGCCTCACCTATGCCGCAGCCGGCTGCCTCCATCTGACTGCGCCCGGCCCGTTCCTGTCGATCACGCCCGGCTGGGTGCCCTGGCCGGCAGCGGTGATCGCCGCGACCGGGATTGCCGAACTGCTGGGCGCCGCCGCGCTGCTTCAGCCGTGGTCCGCGCGCCTGCGCAAGGCGGGCGCGATCGGCCTCGCGCTCTATGCGATCTGCGTGTTCCCCGCCAATATCCACCATTTCGCGCTGGATATGGCGCGCAGCGATCACGGGCTGGGCCTGGGCTATCACATCCCGCGCATGATCGCCCAGCCGCTGCTGGTGTGGCTCGCGCTGTGGACCGGCGGGGTGATCGCCTGGCCGTTCAGACCCAAGCGCTGAGCGGGAAAGCCCCGCGCCAGCTTACTTCGGGGCCGCAAATCCGCATTGCGACTGTTCCATCGCGATCTGCTTGGTAATGCGGACCGCATTCTCGGAATAGGCCTGCGTCACCGAACCGTGATTGACCGTCTTGCCGCGCAGGGTGCTGACCGCTTCGCACAGGTGGAAGACGTGCTGTGTCGTGGCCTTCTTGGCCCCGTTTTCCGGTGCGATCCAGTAGACCACATCCAGACCGGCCGGGTTCTGCTCGGTTTTGGTCGCATCGGCCACGGCCTGCGAATCGCGCGCAATATCCTGCGCCTGCGCCGCGACATCGGGCGAACAGGCGGTGGTCGGCTGGCCAGCTTTGATCTGGTCCGCGCACTGGTTCATGTCCTGGGTATATTGTTCGACCGATGGCGGTTTGAAATCCACCCCGATCAAGGTGGCGGCCACCGCGAGCACCACGCCCACGCCGCCGGCGATCTTCTTGTTCTTCGGATCCATGTCCTTGTCCATGAAGATCAGGACAATCAGCGGCAGGAAGGCAATCAGCGTGATGATCGCACCAAGCTGATTCTGGACGAAGAAGCGGAACCCGTCGGCCTTGCTGGCCGGATCATGGCTGTTGGCCTTTTTCCACATCACGCTGCCGCCAATCGCGAATGCCGCGATCACGACCAGCAGGCCGATCAGCAGCACAAGATTGCCATGATCGAAGCGATGCTGCTTGAGCATCACGATGCCGGCGATCTCGGTGCCGATCGCCACCAGCCATGCCAGCCCCGCATAGATCCGCAGGCTTTTGGCGGCGCCCTTCTGGCCCTGGGTCGCCTGCCAGGCTTTGGTGACGTCAACTTCCGCGGCTGGCTTGTCGTCCGTCATATCCAAAGTCCCCCTCAAAGCGCCCAAGCCGCCGAACAGTACCCTAACCGCCCCGGCGCGACCTGAGCTTTCCAGGCGTCCAGTTTAGGGCCTTCATCCCGGCTCCGCAATGGCCGCCAGACGGCGCGATCAAGCCGGCGTGACATGGGCTTGCTTGCTCTGTAAGGGGCCGACCCATGCAGGGGGTGCGACGCTTCTTTTCCGGTCATCGCAGGCTCAGCGCCATGGTCATCGCCGTGGCGCTGTGCATCAGGCTGCTGGTTCCGCAAGGCTATATGCCCGCGGTGGACGGCGCGAGGCACTTCACCGTCCAGCTGTGCAGCGCCGCCGCCGGTGAGCAGCCTGCCGAGATCGTGATCCCCCTCGCCGGCAAGCCGGGCAGCGCGGCAGATGGCAGCGGCGGACATGGCAGCGAGAATGCCGACGGACATTGTCCCTTTGCTTCGCTCGCCCTCGCCAGCCCAGCCGGGGCCGACGGGCTGCTTGTCGCCGTGCTGCTGGGCTTCATTGTGGCGCTGCAACATACACCTGCGCGGCAATGCCTGCGCCGTGCGGCCAGATATCTGCGGCCGCCCCTGCGCGGACCCCCTGCGCAGGCCTGAACTTGCACAGTCAGTTACCGACAATCTGCGGGCGCCTGGCCTGCGGCAGCCGGTGGGACTGACATTTTCCTGATTCCTGCCTGTGCGGTGAAAAACGCCGGACGGCAAAAAAGTGATCCCCGGATCACGGAGCACACCCCATGAACAACCGACCCCTATTGCTTTCGCTCGGCGCATGTTGCGCTGCCCTGGTCGCGGCCTCGCCGGCGGCTGCCTGCTCAAGCTGCGGCTGCAACCTCACCTCCGACTGGCTCAGCCAGAACCTCGTTTCCCAGCCCGGCACAACCATCGGCTTACGCTATGACGATGTTCCGCAGACCCAGCTGCGCTCAGGCCGCAATGCCGTCGATCCCGGTTCGATCGTGCTGCCGGCTGACCAGGAGATCGAGCAGCACACCTATAACAATTACCTGACCCTGACGGTCGATCATTCCTTTGACCCTTCCTGGGCCATCGACGTCCAGCTGCCCCTGTTATGGCGCCCGCACGACACGATCCCCGAAGGCGAAACCGATATCAGCCATTCGAACACCAAAGGCCTGGGCGATATGCGCCTGGCGGTGCGCTATCAGGGCTTCGGCGGATCGGGCATCACCGGTGTATCGCTCGGGGTCAAATTGCCGACCGGTGCCTTCGATCAAAGCTTCGCCAGCGGGTCGGAAGCAGGCGAACCGGTCGACCGCGGATTGCAACCCGGCACGGGCACGCTGGATGCCACCTTCGGCGTCTATCATTTCGGCACGCTTGCCGGCAATTTCGACTATCTGCTGCAGGCGCAGGGCGAAGTGCCGCTGGGCAGCCGGGATGGCTACAAGCCCGGGATCGCGGGCACATTTTCCGGTGGGATCAACTATAGCGGCTGGAACGGGATCACCCCGCAGCTTCAGTTCAACCTGCGCATGGCCGACAAGGACAGCGGCATCAATTCCGACCGCGACAACAGCGGGGGCGAGCAATTGAACGTGGCGCTGGGGCTTTCGGCCCGGCTTGGCCCGCATCTGTCCACCTTCGGCATTGTCCAGCTACCCGTCTATCAGCGGGTCAACGGGTTGCAGCTCGCGCCGAAATACACCCTGTCGTTCGGGCTTCAATATCGCGTCTGAAGCAGCGGCGTGACGACGCGGTCCAGCATGGCCGCGTCGATCAGGGCCGGGTTCGGCGTCTTGCGGCTATCGAAGCGCAAGACGCCGTTCCGGTCGAACACCAGTGTCACCGGCAGCTGCCGGGGGCGATAGCGCGACGGAATGTGGAGCTTGCCGGACATCTGCACCGCGAAGTGAAAGCCCAGGGCAGCTTCGCGGACCTGCTTTGCCCTGCTGGGATCGTCCATGCTGATCGCGACCATCGCCAGGCCGTCCTTGCGGTGCGCGGTGAAGAATGCGTCGAGCGCCGGCATCTCCTGACGGCAGGGGGCGCACCAGGTGGCCCAGAAATTGACGATCACGACCTGCCCGGCGGCATCGGGCAGCGCCCATTGCGGGCCATCCGATCTGGCCGGCACCGGCGCCTTGGCCCACACGGACCCAGCCGGAACGCAAAGCATCAGGCAGGCGATCGGGCCAAGGATTCGCGGCAAGTTGAGCATGGCCGGGGCGATAGACCGGGATCGGCCCAAGGGCCACCTCCTTCGGCAGCGCCGGGTGGGCGCCTGCGCTCCGGCCCTATTTCTCCTTGCCCGCCACGCCATAATTGATCGCCGCATTGCGGGTTTTCTGGAATTCGGGGACGCTGAGCCCCTTCATCGCGGCATAGATATCGATATTGCCGACGCCGACCACCGCGCCGAGCTTTTCGAGCATGAAGAAGCTGACCCCGTAATGGATCATACCGATCCAATCGAGATCGCGGATCAACGCACGTTCCTCATCCGAAAGATCGGCCGCGGCGAGCGAGGCTTCGCGATCCTCGCGGAACAGCCTGCGATGCTCTGGATCGGTCAGCGAATGGAGGAAGTCATTCATCTTCCAGCCCTTCACGCTGCGCTCGATGGTGAAGGGATAGGTGCCGTCCAGATTGGCGGTGCCTTCATAATCCCACATCAGCCGCTTCATGTAATCGGCGTGGCTTTCATCATCGACGGTGTCGGTGCTGGCATCTTCCATCACCATGGTGGCGATGGCGCACATCGAGGGCAGGAAATAGCTCTTGTGCAGCAGGGTGACATCCTTGGCGAGCGCGCCGCGCATCATCATCCACATGACGATTTCCGCGCCTTCCATCCCGCCCAGTTCGGCCAGCTTCCAGATTGGCGTATCGAGCAGACCTTCCGGGTCTTTCTCCAGCCGGTCCATGAATTCCATGTCCCATTCGGTGTTGTTGAAGCCGCAGCGTTCGCCATGCACCTGGTGTGACAGCCCGCCGGTGCCGGCGATCGCGATCTTGATATCCTTGGGATAGTTGAGCAGCGCCTTGCGCAGCGAACGGCCGAAATTATAGAACCGCCGCGCAGTCGGCAGCGGCACGGTCAGCACGCCGCATTGCAGCGGCAGGATCTTGCAGGCCCAGCCTTCCTTGTCATAGTCGAGCATCGCGGAGAGCGGCGAAAAGGCCCCGTGATCGAGCCCCATGCCCTGCCAATAGGACAGGTCGAACTGATCGGCGACCATCCCGAAGGCGACATGCTGGGCCAGTTCGGGATCACCCCGGAAGGGCGGGATATCGCGCGGCCCGCCGCCTTCATCCGCCGGATAGAAGATTTCGCCCACGCCCAGCGCGAAGTGGGAATAATGCTGCGAATAAAACGAGCTCATGTGATCATTGTAGATATAGAAGATCACATCGGGCGCGGTTGCGCGCAGCCATTCCTTGACCGGGCGGAAGCCTTCGAAGATCGGCGCCCACACCGGATCATCATATTTATTCGCATCATGCGCAAAGGCGATGGTGGGGGTGTGGGAGACGGCAAAGCCGCCGACGATCTGGGCCATTTCATCCTCCTCCTGCACGGGAGCCGCCTGTTACGGCAGGCGCGCCCCGTCTTACCGGTTCTGCAGTGCCAGGCGATAGCACAAGCCCCGGCGTTGATCTTCATCATTTTGAAGATTTCACAGATGCGAATGAAGCGCGGGAGTTATTCGCCGTCGAAATCGATCTTGTCGATCGGCACATCATCCCAATCGCCGTCCTCATCGGGCTCTTCGGGTTCGTAATTCGCGGTCAGCAGCGCGGCGGCGACCACATGACCCTTCATCGCCGCGAGCAGCGCCGCGCGGTCGCTGCCGGGCGAAAGATCGAGCGTGACATCGAGCGCGAAGAGCTGGAACACGAAGCTGTGTGCTTCGCCCAGCGGCACGCGCGGCAGCATCCATTCGCTGTTGCGCTGCGAATTCTTGCCGACCTTGGGCGGGGTTTCGCCTTCGAGCAGCTGGCCCTTCTGCGCCGCCAGGCCCCACACCAGCCAATGGCAGGCGGGGTCTGTGCCGGCGACATCCGGATCTTCGACGATCAGCACCATTTCCTGCGCCGCTTCCGGCGGGGCCGTCCATTCGAGCGGCGGGGCGACCGAATCATCCTCATCCGCCGTGAAGCAGGGATCGAGATCCTCGCCATCGCCGAACGCGGCAGAGCGAAGCTTGAAGCCGCCGGCCCCGATCAGAGCGGGCGAGGCAAGCTTGGCGAGCGCAAGGCTCGCATGGCCCGCACGGGGGGTGTCACTGGCTGCCATGGGGGATCCTTTCCGCAAGTCCGGCGCAATTGGGCTCTCCTTAGGCAAGGCGGACCGATCAGGACAAGGGCGTCTGCGCCATCTGTGGATAGACAGCAGGGCGCCCCTGCCCCTAGGACGGGGGAATGGATCCCACCAAGGCAAAGCTCGTCATCCGCAATGCGGAGCCCGCCGATGCGGCGCGGATCGTCCGCCTCACCAACAAGGTCTATGGCAAGGGCGAAGGCTATACCGCCGCCCAGATCAGGGGCCAGATCAACAATTTTCCCGATGGCCAGTTCGTCGCCGAATATGAAGGCAGGATCGTGGGCTATTGTGCCACGCTGATCGTGCATCAGGCGGCCGCTTTCGGCCCGCATAGCTGGAACGAGATCACCGGCCAGGGCTATGGCACGCGCCATGATGCGGGCGGCGATGTGCTATATGGCATGGAAGTCTGCGTCGAACCCCGATTTCCGCCGGCTGCGGATCGGTCAGCGGTTCTATCGCAAGCGCCAGGAACTGTGCCAGCATTATGAGCTCAAGGGCATCGCCTTCGGCGGGCGCATGCCCGGCTATGCCCGGCGGCGGCGGCGGTTTCCCGATCCGGCCGATTATCTCACCGCAGTGCTGCAAAAGGCGGTGAGCGATCAGGTGATCAATTTCCAGCTCACCCATGGCTTCCAGCCGGAAGGAATCCTCAAGGGCTATCATCCCGAAGACCGCGAGAGCGGCGGCAATGCGGTGCTGATGTTCTGGCCCAATCCGCTCGCCCCGGAAGAGCGCGGCGGAAAGACCGCCAGCCTGGTCGATCGCCTGCCCGCCAGCGTGCGCGTGGCAACGGTGCAATTCATGATGCGCCGCATCACCAGGATCGAGGAATTCGAGGAGCAGGTTGAATATTGGGTTGATGTCGCGGCGGATTACCATTCCGATTTCGTGGTCTTCCCCGAGCTGTTCACGCTGGAGCTGCTGTCGATCTCGACCGAAAAGCTGCCGCCGGAAAAGGCGATCGACGAAGTCGCCGATTATACCGATCGCTATGTCGAATTCATGGAAAAGCTGGCGGTCAGCTACAACATCAACATCATCGGCGGATCGCATCCGACCCGGATGAAGAACGGCGAAATCCGCAATATCGCCTATGTCTTCCTGCGCGACGGTTCGGTCCATACCCAGCAGAAGCTCCACCCCACCCCGTCAGAGCGCGCGCTGGTGGAACATCAAGGGCGGCTTCGGCGCCGATGTGATCGCCACCGATTGCGGCCCGATCGGGGTGATGATCTGTTATGATTCCGAATTTCCCGAACTCGCCCGCCATCTGGTCAACCAGGGTGCGCTGATGCTGTTCGTGCCGTTCTGCACCGATGAGCGGCGCGGCTATCTGCGGGTGCGCTATTGCTGCCAGGCGCGCGCGGTGGAAAACCAGTGCTATGTGATCATCTCCGGCGTGGTCGGCAATCTGCCCAATGTCGAGAATATGGATGTGCATTATGCCGAAAGCGCGATCCTGACCCCGTCGGACTTCCCCTTCGCGCGCGACGGGGTGGCGGCCGACACCGCGCCCAATACCGAAACCATCGCCATCGCCGATCTCTCGCTCGATGATCTGGCGACCAGCCGGCAAAGCGGATCGGTGCAGAATCTCAAGGATCGGCGGTTCGATCTCTACCGCGTGCATTGGCTCGAAAGCCCGAGCTGACCGGGGCGGCTGTGGAATAATAGCGCCCGGGCCAGCTTGCCTCGGCGCCACCGGGGGGGCATTCACATCGCTGTCAAGAACCGGCCTTAAAACCGCCTTTCCTTGAGGATTGCCCCCGATGCGATCGAGCCGCCTGTCGCTTGCCCTGTGTCTTGCCGCCGCATTGTCCGGCTGCGGCGGAGGCGGCGCCACAAGCCCGACGCCCAGCCCCAGCAGCTCCACCCCCACCCCCAGCGCGCCCACCCCCACGCCGACCACTGCGGGCTGTTCGCTGGCCGAGCGGCAGGATTGGGCGCAGGCCCAGCTCAATGAATGGTATCTGTTCCCCGATCTGCTGGCGCAGGGGGTGAACAAGGGCGCCTATGCCTCGCTGGGCGATTATGTCGACGCGCTGGTGGCACCGGCACGCGCCCAATCGAAAGACCGCCATTTCACCTATGTCACCTCGATCGCGGAAGAAAATGCGCTGATCAATTCCGGCGCCACCGCGGGCTTCGGCTTCCGGCTCGGCTATGACACGGCCGGCCAGCGGGTGTTCGTGATCGAAAGCTTCGAGGGCGCCCCCGCGCTGGGCCAGAATATCGACCGGGGCGATGAAATCCTGGCGATCGGCGGACAGACAGTGACCTCGCTGATGAATTCCGGCGGGCCCTATGCGGTCATCGATGCGCTCGGCCCCGATACGCCCGGCACCAGCCGCATGCTGCGGATTCAGGATTTTGGCGGTGCGCAGCGCGATGTCACGCTGACCAAGGCCGATTATGCGATGACCCCGGTTTCCGCGCGCTATGGGGTCAAGCTGTTCGACAGCGCCGGGTCCAAAATCGGCTATATCAATCTGCGCAGCTTCATCGTCAGCAGCGCCGAAACCGATCTGAAGAATGCCTTCCAGCAGTTCAAGGCGCAGGGGGTCACCAAGGTGATTGTCGATCTGCGCTATAATGGCGGCGGGCTGGTTTCGCTGGCGGAGCTGATGGGCGATCTGATGGCGGCAGGCCGCACCGGCCAGGTGCTGAGCTATACCAGCTTCCGCGACAGCAAGGCAAGTTTGAACAGGACCACCACTTTCACCAGCCAGAGCCAGGCGATCGCGCCGCTGAAGATCGCCTTTATCGGCACCCCCTCCTCCGCCTCGGCCAGCGAATTGCTGATGAACACCTTCCCGCCCTATCTCGGCAACAATGTCGCGCTGGTGGGCGGCAACACCTATGGCAAGCCGGTCGGCCAGATCGCCCAGGATCTCACCGCCTGCGACGACCGGCTGCGGGTGATCGCCTTCAAGACCGACAATGCCGATCATCAGGGCGGCTATTTCACCGGGCTGGCGGCAACCATGCCGGTGACCTGCAGCGCCAATGACGATATCACCCATCAGCTCGGCGATCCGGGCGAAGCCATGATCGCCGCCTCGCTCAGCTGGCTTGGCGGGGCCAGCTGCAGCGCGATTTCGAGCACGGGCAAGACGACCCAGGGCGTGAAAAGCGGCAGATTGGTGCTGCAGCCCGAACGGCCGAATGCCGCGCAGCACGATATTCCCGGCCTCTACTGACCTGCGCGCAAGCACCGCCAATCGCGGCTCGACAAGCGGCGCGCGAGGCGGCACAAGGCGTGGCTGAGGAGAGGCTCTCGGCAAGGGGTTGACGGAGCCATGACGCCCAAGGGGCTCAAGGCGCAGATCGCTGCGCAGACATCGCTTGGCTCTCCGACGCAGAACCTCGTTCGCGCGCTCGCCTTTGTGGGCTTCATCTATATCGCGGCCACGATCGGCTTCGTGGCCTCGGGCTGGAGCATCGCCGATTCCTTCTACATGGTCACGCTGACCATCTTCTCGGTCGGCTATGGCGAGGTCCATCCGATCGACACCGTGTGGCTGCGCACGCTCGACATGGCCACGATCGTGCTTGGCTGCACCGGCATGATCGTGCTCACCGGCGCATTGGTGCAGGCCTTTTCGCATTATCAGGTCGTCAGGCTTCTCGGGATTGATCGCATGGAAAAACAGATCGAACGGCTATCGGGCCATACCATCATCTGCGGGCTCGGCCGGATCGGCCATCAGCTTGCCAAGGAACTCGCCGAGGCCAAAAGCGCCTTCATCATTGTCGAGCGCGACGGCGCCAAGCTCGATGAGGCGCGGGCGCTGGGCTATCTGTGCCTCACCGGCGATGCGACGGACGAAGCCGCGCTGGAAGAGGCCGGCATCGCCCGCGCCAAAACCCTGGCGACCGTGCTGCCCGATGATGCCGCCAATGTGTTCATCACCCTGTCCGCGCGCAGCATGAATCCCACGCTGGAGATTATCGCGCGCGGCGAAGTTCCCTCCACCGAGGGCAAACTGATCCACGCCGGGGCGAATGAGGTAGTGCTGCCGACCCATATCGGTGCCGAACGGATCGCCGAGCTGATCCTCTATCCCTCGACCCACAAATATATCGGCAATTCGCCCCAGCTGCGCGATATCAAGCGGGGGTTGCGCGATTTCGGGCTCGAGATCGAAGTGGTCACCGCGCCGCAGGATGGCGCGCTCACCGGGCTGACGGTCGGCGATGCCGAACGCCGCAGCAATGGCGCATTCTTCATCATCCATATCGACCGGGCTGGCGGCCCCAGCTTTGCCCATCCCGGCGAGGAGGAAAAGATCGAGGCGGGCGATACCGTGGTGCTGATGCTGCGCGGAAGCAAGGTCGCCGCCGGCGCGCTGTTCTCCGCCCCGAAGGAGCGCACCCGGGTCGGGCGCGGCTATAGCCAGGTCTGACATCCGGCGCAGGTGCCGGGGCGTAAGGGCCGGGGTGCAGGTGCGGGGGCGAGGGCCGCCCGGCATCTGACACCGCGCAGCCGCGGCTCGACAAACCGCCGCCCCGCCCGCTAGGGGCGATGCGGGCATGGCGCCTGTGGGGAATCCAGCGATGAGCAGCGCGAGCGACAATGGCGGCGATGACGATGCCTATGTCTATGACGAAGACAGCGGCGAATGGATGCCCGCGGCCGAGCTGGCGGCCAGGCAGCGCGCTGAAAATACGGTCGAAGTGCGCGATGCGGTCGGCAATCTGCTGGCCGATGGCGATCAGGTGACCCTGATCAAGGACCTCACCGTCAAGGGCGCGGGCCAGACGCTCAAGCAGGGCACGCTGATCAAATCGATCCGCCTGACCGGCGACGCGCAGGAAATTGACTGCCGCTATGAAGGGATCAAGGGCCTGGTGCTGCGCGCCGAATTCGTGCGCAAACGCTGAGCCGCGATCCGCGCGCGCGCGGCCAGCGCGCCGGGGCGATAGCGGCGGCCTGGGAAACATTTCCCCGCCCATGGATTGGTTGAGCATGCGGCGCGATTCGCGCGCGATATGAGGACCAACTCAATGCTTTTGACTATTGCCATCATCCTGGTCGTTCTGTGGCTGCTCGGCTTCCTGGCCTTCCACGTCGCCAGCGGCCTGATCCATATCCTGTTGGTGCTCGCGGTGATTTCGGTGATCGTCCATTTCATCCGCGGCCGCGGCGCAGCCTGACCCAATTTGGCGGGAGGTCGGGCGCGGCAAGCATCCGGCCTCCCTCTCATCCCCCCCGCTCAGCGCGCCTGTTTGGCCTTATGCGCGGCAATCGCCATATCGAGCGCGGCGATCCGCTGGCGCTCGGGCGTGTCCTTGGCCAGCCCCTTGAGCCGGCAAGTCGCCCACAGCGCCTTGCGTTCGGATTCCAGCGCCTTGAGATAGAGATCGGCCATCACGGTTCCTGATTGATGAGCCGCGCCTATAGGCAAGCCGCGCACGCATGAACAGGGCGCAAGCTGCCCCCTGCCCTGTGCCGCTCTGCTCAGGCGCGGATCAGCTGGCTTTCCAATAGCGCAGCTGCGGCGGGCTCATCACGCCGGCGTTCTGCACCTGATGTTCGGCCAGTTCGGGCCGGGCGAGGAATGCGGCGCAGCGCTGGCGATCGGTGAAGCTGAAGATCAGCAGCAGATCCTGCGGATCATTGGCCGCCAGCATCACCCCGAGATCGGTGATCCCTGCCTCCACCCGCTGATCCGCATCCATCGCAAAGGCCTTGCGAAACCGCTCGATCCCTTCGATCGAACAGTTGAGCGTCAAATAATTTTCCGCAGCCACAGGGGTGAACTCACCCACGCGCATCCGGTACATGGGGGTGCCGATCACGCCGGCAGCCTGCATCGCGGCGCGCATCTGGGGCGAGGCGGTCATGGCCCGCACGGCCTCGCGATCAGCCATGCCGAACAGCAGGGCGATACGGTTCGACAGAGCGGCATCACGCACCACCAGCAGATCGGTGAGCCCGGCGGCAGCGCGATTGGGCGCGTCTGCATCATAGCCCGCACGCCACACGTCGTAATTGGCCACATCATGGATGACCGTGAAAAACTCCGCCATATTCGCTCTCCGTCTCACATTGCCCGGTCGATCCCGCCGGAGCTAAACACAGTCTCGGGCCAGCGCCGCTGCCCGTCAGCGCTCAATCGATACTTGCCGGCCCGCCGCCATTGCCGCCGCAGGCCGGGTGCTGTTCCAGCGTGCCGGTTTCGAACGACACCGCGGGCAGGCGGAACGAGAAGTTGAAGGTGGTGCCATTATTGTCCTGCAGCCGCACGGTGTCGCCATAGCGCTGGCGGACCTGCTCGGCCGCCTGCTTGCGCTGCTCGATCGTGGTCGCGCCGGGCACTTCGCGCAGGATCGAGCGGACCTTCCAGCGCTGCACCGCCATATTGTCAGGATCGGCATACATCGCGATCTCCACCTTGGTGGGATTGCCGCTGGCCGATTTGAACATGCCCTTGAGGAAGGTGGGTGAGCATACGGCCTTGATTTTCGCCAGCCCGGGCAGCGTCTTGTTGTCGAAGGTCTTGTCGGCCAGATAGCCCTCGATCCCCTTGGTCTCGCCCTTGAAGCGCCCCTGCGCCTGGCTGATATCGCCGCGCGAAAGCGGGCGGGTGCCCGATGGCAGGGCGCGGCTGCCCACGCTGTCCATCGCGGTTTCCCACTTGATCTTGCCCAGCGCCTCCAGCCCGTCACCCAGGCACAGCCCGTCGATACATTGGCCGGGCCGATCGCTTTGCGCGCCAACAGGGGATGCCACGCTGCCGGCCAGGCCGCCCGCCAGCAGGATCGCCGCCGCGAAGAAAGGGGAATGGTTCATGGTTCGGTCTCGTCTCCAGTGATCAGGAAAAACGACCCACGGCATTATGATGCTCTGATGCGAGGTTAGATCGGCCCGGCGCGCCAAAGTCAATTGTCGCCCTCGGCGTCAGCATCGTCATCGGGAGCTGCCGACAGCAGCGCAGCCAGCTCCCCCTCGTCCAGCGGCTTGCCGGTGGCAATACGCTCAAGCAGCGCACGCGCCCGATCCGCCGCCCCGCCACCATGCGGATTATAGGCCACCGGAGCGAGGTTGACGCGCGCCTTGTCGAATTCATTATTGCCCGCCTGCTGTACCGCCAGAGTGAACCGCAGCCCCAGATCGAAGGGCGCAAGCTCCGCGGCACGCTCCAGCGCCTTCCTGGCTATCGGCGTCAGTTCCCGCCCGCTTTCCACCAGGCTGCGGTTGAAATAGATCAGCGGCAGCGGGTGATCATTCTCGATCTTGTTGAGCGCGAGGAACGGTTTGACCGCCGCGGTAAAGGCTTCCACTCCGCCATCGCCTTCCTCAGCCTGGCGGAACAGCGCATAGCCCTTCTGGACATAGGCGTTGACGTTCTTCGGATCGAGCGAGAGCGCATGATCGGCAGCTGCGATCGCCTCGGCATTATGGCCCGCGTCATATTCCGCCTCTGCCAGCTCGGCGAATACGGCCGGCTCATCGGGATAGCGCAGCGCCAGCGCGCGCGCATCTTCCAGCACCCCGGGCGCGCTTTCGCTGTTCACGCCGCGCTTTGACATGACCCGCAGCGGCATCACCGCAGCCTCGCCCTCGCGCAGTTTGCGCACGGTGACCTTGCCCGGCGTCAGCATGCCGGGTTTGAACCTCAGCGACATGATCCTCGGCTTTTGCAGATAGCGGTCCAGATCCTTGTCCAGTTCCTTGAAATCGCCAAAGGCCTCCTGCGCGGCCTCTACCGAACTCTTGCCCGAGACCATGAGCTTCAGATATCGAGAAAACTGCCCGGGCCGTTCATTCCCCAGCGTCAGATAGTGAAACAGCAGCCAGCTCTTGCCGTAATAGGCATCCAGGCCCTTGCGGTGCTTCTTCTCGTAAGTGTCGGGATCGAGCAGATCCTCCGCCGTGACATCGCGCCCATAGGCCAGATCGGTCGCCCGGTGATAGGCCGGGCGGCCAACCGAGATGCCGCCATCCTTGGTGTAAATCGCCGAAGAGAAGAATTCGGCCGAACCTTCCGCATACCAGCGCGGCATGGCGAACGCACTGCTGGAGATCAGGAAGTGGTGTGCATATTCATGCAGCAAGGCGATCATCGAGAAATCCAGCTCATCGCTGTTGATCGTGACCGGCGAAACCACTGCAATGGAACCGCCGGCACGCGGCACATAGAACCCGGCGACATATTTGTTGTCCGCCAGCTTCTGCACCGCTCGTTTGTTCTTCACGACATAGATGGTGACCCGGTTGGACGGGCTCGGCGGCAAGGGATCGGCCTTTGTCAGATAGGCCATGGCTTCGTGATAGAGCTCAAGCCTGGTGGCGAAGGTCTCGATATCCTTCGCGCTGTCATCGGCATAGACGACGAAATGCGGGCTCTGCGCCTCCAGCCACTCCGCCTGCCCCGCCGCTGGCCATAGCAACAGCAAAAAAGCCAAGAAAATCCGCAGCATTCCCGGCCCCCATTTTGCCCCGAGGCCATGCTAACCGAACGGGCGGCGGAGGCAAGTGCGGGGATGTGACGCATGGGCGCGGAGGCGTGCCGGGTGGGAGCAGTGCGAGCGCGCTAAAGCCCCCTCAGCGTTCCTGCTTGCGCCGCAGCCACCACACCATGCCCAGCACCGCCGTGACCAGCCCAATTGCGCCGCCGCCGGTTGAGGTGATGGTGCGGATCGCCTCGGCGGGCGGGACTGTGGTGGTCCACACGCCGAGCTTGACCTGCAGCACCATCCACGCCGTGCCGCCGAGCAGCAGCAGGTCGATCAGCACCAGCCCCAGCAGGGCGCGGGTCGATTTCTTCATGTCGCGCTCCTCCCTATTCGTCGGGGAAATTGGTGCAGGCGCCCAGCCCGCCCATCAGGGCTTGCATCGCCTGGGCATCGCCGGCCAGCGCCTGATCGACCGCGCCATCGGCCACCGGGCGCGCCGCGTCATAGGCCGCGACCGCACCGTTATCATAATCGATCCACAGCGCCCATTCGACCGCGTAGGAGCGCGCATCGGGCGCGATCAGATCCTTGTCCATCACCGGCAGCGCCGCGGGCGGGAGCCGCTTTTCATTGAGCGCCTTGTCCACCCAGGACGACCACATGGCCGAGCATTGGCCGAACTCCATCTCGCTGGTCGGCCCTTCGCCCGCATCGCGCATCTGGCGATAGGTGGCGACCCCGGCGGCCCAATCCGGCCCCGCCGCCTGCGCGGGTGCCGCCCCCAATAGAGCACCACCCAGCAGTGCAGCCGCCCAAATAAAACTGTTTCTTCGCCCCATCGCCCCGGCCCCCCGTTTGCGCAGAATATCCCGCATATCTGCGCCAATCGGGAGTCCGCCGCAAGAGGCGCCTATGCGCCGCGCGGCCTGGGCCAGGCTTACCCCGGATCGGCCAGCTTGCCGAACCAGACATAGGCGAAATCATCCCCGATCGCGACGCCCATGGCCTGCCAATGCGCGTCTTTCCACGGGCCCTGTTCGAGGATCACCGCATTGTGCGGCGGGCTTTGTTTCCACCAGTCGAGTGCGCCCTTGGGGAGGATGCCGAAATTGTCCCATGCGCCGATTTCGAAGCCGATGTCATTATAGGCGCCATGGGTGATCTCGCGCGGCTTGGCGAACATCGCCTGGGCATAGCGCCCATCCTCGACATAGCACACCGCGCTCCACCGCCCACCGGCGGGCCAGCTGTGCGGATTGCAGAGCTGGCCGCTTGCGGGATCGCGCTGGCGCAGCAGGGCGAGCCCGCGTTCGGGCGCCGCCGCCATGGCGTCAACATGGGCCTGCGCCACCTTGCTCAGCAGCAAAGAGACCGGCACGCGCGGCAATCCGCGCTGGGCGCGATAATCATTGACCAGCCGGGCGAGCATGGCCGGATCCTGCTGGCGCAGCACCTCGCTCGAAAGCTGCGCCGGGCCGGGGGCGGAGCTGGGCGGACGCGCCGCGCCATCCGCGACGCAGGCGGTTAGCCCAAGTGCGCCGACCATTGCAGCGGCCAGCGCCGGGGCGAGCCAGCGCGCGAGGCCCATGCGCCGCAGGGGCACCACGGAGCGGCTCAATCGTGCTCCCGCCCGCCGGCGCCGACGTAAAGCTCATTGCCGCCCGCGCGATATTTCTCGCTCATCTGCTTCATGCCTTCTTCGGCCTCGCTCAGCACCTGAGTGGACCCGGCGGCGATAAAACCATCGCTGTCCTGGTTCTGCTTCGCCGCAAACTCCCGCACTTCCTGGCTGATCTGCATCGAGCAGAATTTCGGCCCGCACATGCTGCAGAAATGCGCGCGTTTTCGCGCCTTCTGCGGGCAAGGTCTGATCGTGATATTGCTCGGCAGTTTCGGGATCGAGGCTGAGGTTGAACTGGTCGCGCCAGCGGAAATCGAACCGCGCGCGGCTCAGCGCATCGTCGCGCAGCTTGGCCGCCGGGTGGCCCTTGGCGAGATCGGCGGCATGGGCGGCGAGCTTATAGGTCACCACGCCGACCTTCACATCGTCGCGGTCTGGCAGGCCGAGATGTTCCTTGGGCGTGACATAGCAGAGCATCGCGGTGCCGAACCAGCCGATCATCGCCGCGCCGATACCGCTGGTGATGTGATCATAGCCCGGCGCGATATCGGTGACGAGTGGCCCGAGGGTGTAGAACGGTGCCTCGCCGCAGACCGCGAGCTGCTTGTCCATATTCTCCTTGATCTTGTGCATCGGGACATGGCCCGGCCCTTCGATCATCACCTGCACATCCTGCGCCCAGGCGCGCTTGGTCAGCTCGCCCAGCGTGTAAAGCTCGGCGAATTGCGCCTCGTCATTGGCATCGGCGACGCTGCCGGGGCGCAGGCCATCACCCAGCGAATAGGCGATGTCATAAGCCGCGCAGATCTCGCTGATCTCGTCGAAATGTTCATAGAGGAAGCTCTCCTTGTGGTGGGAGAGGCACCATTTGGCCATGATGCTGCCGCCTCTGGAGACGATCCCGGTGACGCGCTTGGCCGCGAGCGGCACATAGGCGAGCCGCACCCCGGCATGGATGGTGAAATAATCCACCCCCTGTTCGGCCTGTTCGATCAGAGTGTCGCGGAAGATTTCCCAGGTCAGATCTTCCGCCACGCCGCCGGTCTTCTCCAGCGCCTGATAGATCGGCACGGTGCCGATCGGCACGGGGGAATTGCGGATGATCCATTCACGGGTGTCGTGAATATTGCGCCCGGTGGAAAGGTCCATCACCGTATCCGCGCCCCAGCGGATCGACCAGACCATCTTGTCGACCTCATTCGCGACATCGCTGGCGACTGCCGAATTGCCGATATTGGCGTTGATCTTGACCAGGAAATTGCGCCCGATCGCCATCGGTTCGCATTCGGGGTGGTTGACGTTGCTGGGGATGATCGCGCGGCCGCGCGCCACTTCTTCGCGCACGAATTCAGGCGTCACATGATCGGGGATGCTGGCGCCCCAATCCTGCCCGTCGCGGACCAGATTCTGGCGCGCGATCTCGCGGCCGAGGTTCTCGCGCAGCGCGACATATTCCATCTCGGGCGTGATGATCCCCCGGCGGGCATAATGCATCTGGCTGATATTGCCGCCTGCTTTGGCGCGCAGCGGACGGCGCAGAGCGGTGGGGAACGGCGGCACCCCGCCCGAACGATCGGGGCCGAGCTGGCCGTTATCCTCTGGCTTCACCTCACGCGGGGCATATTCCTCGACATCGCCGCGCTCGAGCTGCCATGCCCGGCGCAAGGGCGCGAGGCCGGCGGCAATATCGATCGCTGACCGCAGGATCGGTATAGGGGCCGGAAGTGTCATAGACCCGCAGTGGCGGCTCCCCGCTGGAGGGCTCAAGGTCGATCTCGCGCATTGCCACGCCCACGCCATTGACGCCGATCTTGCCGATATGGACCTTGCGGCTGCCACGGATCGGCCCGGTGGTGACGCCGATCTCGGCGCCGGGCTGACTTTGTTCAAGGTGGGAATTCACATCGGCCATGTTTGCTCTCCAAGGGCAGGGAAAGCACGGATGCCTGCTGACAGCCGCCCACTCCCTCCGCCCGTGTTAACGGGTTCAGGTTCGACGGGTCGTGGGGCGCTACGCCCACCTCTCAGCCAAGCATGGCTCCCCGGGGATGACGCAGGATAGGCGGTTGCCGCGCAGAAATCCAGCGCCGCTTGCCGCGCGCTCCGCACCGTTCAGCCGCCACCTGCCAGCGGCTGAAAGGCGCGCTCGCGATAGTCGAACCAGTCGAAATCCGCCGGCAGGCCGGTTCCCGCCATATCCTGGCAGGCCATGCCGACAAAGGCGCCGGTGAAATTGGGCTGGCCTACCCCGCTCGCCTCGTCCGACAGGATGCTGGCGTCGAATTGCTGCGGCAGCCAGGTCCACTCACTGTCCACGCCTTCGATCCTGTAGGCAAAGCGCAGCCGTTCATAATCCACATCCACCCGCAGCCGCACCGGCTTGCCGGCAGGGATCGGGATCGGCGCGGTGAAGGCATCGGCCTGCGCCGCATCGGGAATATGCGACATCACCGCGATGAATTTCCCGAGCGCTTCATCCTGCGAGAGATAGAGGTAATGAAACTTGCTGGCGTTGTAATAGCACACCAGCCCGGCGAGCTGCTGGAAATGGGCCGGCTCGAATTCCACCACTGTCTCGGCGCTGTAGCACAGGGCCTGCTGGCGGCGCGCGACCAGCGCCTGGGTGAAGGGCGAGCCGATCGATTCCCGCCCATAGAGCCGCAGATGGCCGGGCCGCGCGGTGAGGCTGAAGATCTCCTGCGGATGCGGCGTGCGCAGCCACTGGAAGTCGATCGGAAGCTCCGCAGCGTCGAAATCGGCACGCGGCGATGCGGGCGCAAAGGGATGTGCAGGCAGCTGCGGCGCCGGGGTTTCGAGGCTCGGCATGGCATCGCCCTGCAGCGTGCGCAGCCAGCCATCCTCGCCCCAGACCATCTTCTGGATCGCGGTTTCGCGCCCGAGGATACAGCGCCCACGGTTCGCGATCGGCCGCCCGGCGAGATAGACCATATAGGTCTCGCCAGCGCGGGTTTCGACCAGATCGGCATGGCCGGTGCGCTGCAGCGGGGCATCGGGCCGATTGCGCGCGGTGAGCAGATGGCCATCGGGCTGCATCTCATAGGGACCGGTGAGATTGCGCGACCGCGCCAGCAGCGCCGCATGGTTCCAATTGGTGCCGCCTTCTGCGGTGAGCAGATAATACCAGCCCTGGCGCCGATAGAGATGCGGCCCTTCGGTCAGCGCCAGCGGGCTGCCCTGGAAGATATTCACCCTTTCGCCCACCAGCCGCTGCTGTTCGGGCGAATATTCCTGCAGCACGATCCCGGCAAAGCGGTTCCGTCCGGGGCGGTAATCCCACAGCATATTGGCAAGATATTTGCGGCCGTCATCATCATGGAACAGCGAGGGATCGAAGCCGCTGCTATTGAGATAGACCGGGTCCGACCAATCGCCGTCGATCGCCGGGCAGGTGACCAGATAATTGTGGAAGTCACGCATCGAAGCGCCGCCCAGCCCCCCGCCCATGCTGGAGGCACCGAAGCGCTTCACATCGGTGTAGATCAGCCAGAACAACCCGTCAGCATAGCTCAGGCAGGGTGCCCAGACCCCGCAGGAATCGGGATCGCCGCGCATGTCGAGCTGGCTGGCGCGCTTCAGCGGGCGGGCGATCAGCCGCCAGTTCACCAGATCGCGCGAATGGTGGATCTGGACCCCGGGGAACCATTCGAAGGTGGAGGTGGCGATATAGAAATCATCCCCCACCCGCAGGATCGAGGGATCAGGATTGAAGCCGGGCAGGATCGGATTGCGGATCATGGTCATCGCAGCCGCTCCTGCCAGCCGCGATCGAGCCGGTAGAAATGCAGCACGCCCAGCGCCAGGAAACCTGCGATCACCGGGGTCCCGGCATAGATCACCATGATCCCCAGCAGCGAATAGTCACTCTGCGCGACATTGGCCTGATAGCCGAAAAAGCCCATCATCCAGCCGGTCAGGCTGGCGCCCAGCGCATTGCCGGCCTTGAGCGCGAACAGATGGCCGCCGCAGAACATCGCCATTGCGCCCCGGCCCATGGTGCGCACCCCATAATCCACCGTATCGGGCACGGTGGAAAACAGGATCGGCACGAACATCATGTGGAAGAAATTCGACATCATCGACAGGCTCAGCGCCTGGAAGATCCATTCGCGCGGGATGAAGAACAGCAGCGCATTCATCGCGATGGTCCCGGCCAGCGCCAGCCGCATCACTGCAATCTTGCAATGGCTGCGGATCAGATAATTGGCCGCCACCGCCCCGCCCACCCCGGCGATCATGGTCAGCCCGTAAAACAATGAGATCAGGTTCTTGGTCTGGCCGAACACCCCGGTCAGGCTGTTGATCAGATAATAATCCACGAAATAGGGTTTGACCGAACTCTGCATCGCGCCGCGGGTCATCACGATCAGGGTCACCAAGGCAATCACCAGCCATTGGGAATTGGCGAACATCGCCTTGAGATCCTGCAGCGGGTGCGATTTCTCCTGCCGTTCGTCGTGATAGACATGCTCTTTGGTGAGGGCGAAGCAGCCGATGAAACACAGCATGCCGATCACCGCCATGATGATCATCGCCAGCGGAAAGCCCAATTGGTAATCCTGCGGACTGTCACCGCCGCCCAGCAGCGAGGCCAGCGGCAGGATTGCGCTGGTGACCAGAAATCCGCCGACCATCGCCATGGCAAAGCGCCAGGTCTGGAGATTGCCGCGCTCTTCGCTGTCATCGGTCATCACCCCGCCCAGCGCCGAATAGGGGATGTTCACCGCAGTATAGGCGGTCATCAGCAGGGCATAGCTGATATAGGCATAGACCAGCTTGGTGCCCATGCCGGGGCCGGGCGTGACAAAGGCCGCCACCGCCAGCACCCCATAGGGGATCGCAATCCACAGCATCCAGGGGCGATAGCGGCCATATCTGGAGCGCGTGCGATCGGCCACTGCGCCCATGATCGGATCGGTGATCGCATCGAACAGCCGCACCACCAGCATCAGCGTTCCGGCCGCCGCTGCGGTGATCCCGTAAACATCCGTGTAGAAATACAGCAGGACGTTCATCACCGCCTGATAGACGATGTTGCTCGCGGTATCGCCGAGGCCGTAGCCAAACTTCTCCCGCAAGGTCAGGTTCTGTTTGGCCATGGACTCTCCCCATGGTTCCCCGCCCCACATTTGTGGTCGCCGCGCGAAACCGGGGCGATCTTTCACAGAAAATCCGGTGCAGGCAATCCCGCATTATTGCACTGCTTGCGCTGGACGGAAATTTTCCGCCGGGCGGAAAAGCTGGCAGGCAGAGGCGCGGTCTGCGCGCTCAGAAGCTATAGGCGAGCCCGATGATCCCGGTCAGCTGGTCCGGCGTGCCGGCGATGCTGGTGACCGGCGAAGCGGCGGCATCGTTCAGCATCCGGCGATAATTCAGCGCGGCGACCGCAGCCAGGCCATGGGTGAGATCGCCGGTGAGCGAGACCGCGCCGATCCCGCCCAGCGTCCAGTCCTTCCAGCCCTTGCGCGCGGAAAACACCGGCAAGCCGCTGGCCAGGCTGCCCGCGCTGTCGACACTGAAATAGGTCTCGGCATAGCCGCCGCCCATGTAATCGGCCGACAGCGACAGGCCGACAAAGCTCTTGCGGCTGAGCGGGGTCGAATAATCGATCGACGGGGTCACGACATAGGAATGGTGGATCCCGCTGATGTCGCGAATATAGATCACGCTGAGCGCCAGCGTATCATAATCGCTGGTGATCACGCCGGTGCGCGCGATCCCGGCCTTGGCCCCGGCGGCGAGCGCCCCGCCATGCTTGCCCAGCGCCTTGACCTGCGGATCGACGATCTGGACCGCGCGGTTGAAATTGGCATCCAGCACCGGGCCAAGCTGCAGATCCCATCCCGGCCCGCCGGGGGTGGGAATGAGATCGGCCGAAAAGCGATTGCCGCGCAGCGCGAAATTGATCCGCGAAACCCGCCCCTGCGCCCCGGGGACCACCGCCAGCACCCGGTCATTGGACCCTTCGTAACTTGGCTGAAAGCCCACGCCGATGCCGATCATGAAGTGATCCTGATCGAGCACGGCGGGATCGAAATCGGCCGGCGCATCCTCGGCAGCGGCAAGCGCGGGGCAGGTCAGGCAAAACAGGGCAAGGGCAGCAGCGGTGGCGAGACGTGGCAACACAGATAGACTCCGGTTAGTTCGCATATGCACAATGGCGAGTTGCGACGCAAGCTGGCCGCCGCAGCGCGGGCTTCTGGCAACCCGGCTGTATGACGCCGCCGAGAGCGAAAACCCCAGCTGACTGGCCGAGGTGCAGCCTGCCGCCCGATCGATCGCCCCGCAGGTGGGCGTGCCGGGCCTGCTATTGCGGAGTGACCACCGGGCTGGGCGTCACGGCGCCCTGGGCGGGCGGTTCGGCGCCCTGGGCGGGCGCCGCGGGGCCGAAATAATCGCCCGCATGGCTCAGCAGCTGATCGAAGCCGGCGAAATAGAGGTCCATCACCTCGCGGCTGATCCCGCCGCTGCCGGTTGCCACTTCCTGTTCGATGCAGGCCTTGCCCTCGGCATCGATATAGGTGCGGGCAAAGACCATCCCCGAATTCACCCGGTTGGCGATCTCGCTGGTGCGGTTGGGGAAGGCGGCATCGCAGTGCCACAGGATCAGCGTGTCAAAGGATCGCCCCTGGCACATCTGTTCGCCCAGGCCGCAAAAGAAGGAAATCTTGAACCCGCCCCCCTTGGCGGTGAGCAGCGGATTGCCGCTGGAGGCGATAGTCTGGGTAAAGCTGACGCCCCGGGCGGCGAAATAATCGGTCACCGAACGCAGGTCGCCGGCCATGACCGGCGGCGCGTCCGGCGCTTCCGGTGCTTCCGGACCTGCGGCAGGTTCTGCTTGCTGCGGAGCCTCAGCCGCCCCGCCCGCCGCGCCCCAGCACAGGCAGCAGCTCAAAAGCGCCAGCCGAACCCATCCGCCAGCCCGCATCGTCAGCCGAGCCGCGCAAATCCCGCGATGGCGAGCGCGAGGCCAAGCACCAGCGTGACCACGGCCCAGGCCCGGTGCATCGCGGCAAGGTTCTTGAGCCAGATGTGGAAATAGATGTCCGAAAAGCCGGTCACCGCCAGCGCCTCGATCATCATCAGCCCGCCGAGGCTCTTCATCACGCAGCTCAGAATATCGCCCGCGTCCCACGGATTGATCAGATAGACCACCGCGCCAAGAAACAGTTCGACCAGCCCGCTGATCAGCTGAAGCGCAGGGGATTTGTCGATCTCGTCAACCATTGTGCGCCAGATTCCCGGCTGGCGCAGCGCGCCGATTGCCGCAAACAGGGTGAACAGTCCCAACAGCCCGCCGGACCAGGCAGTGGGGTCGAAAACAAGCGGCATCCTCGTCCTCCTCTTCTCTTGTGGAAGGGATAGGCAAGGCAATAGGACCATGCGACCCCCGCGTCCAGCGATCCGCTCAACAGAACTGCGGACAGGCCGCGATGCGATCAGGCAAGGGCCTGCCACTGCGCAATCGCTTTCACCGGCCACACCAGCATCAGCACATTGAGCGTCAGATTGTCGCGGATCATCACCAGGGTGAACAGTTCGAGCGCCAGCGCCAGCGCCACGCTGAGCCACACCGGCAGCCGGCTGGCGAGCAGGAAGCCGATCACCATCCAGCCGATGTCGGACATCGAATTGAGGATGCTGTCGCCCGAATAGCCCCAGCTCACCGTCACCTCGCGGTAGCGCTGGATGATCATCGGCGAATTTTCCAGCACTTCCCAGAAGCCTTCGAAACCCACCGCGATCGGCAGCGCCCATTTGGTGGGCAGCCCGCCAAACAGCGTCCAGCGCCGCCACAGCAGATGGGCGAAGAAATAGAACAGCAGCCCGTGGATCAGGTGGCTGGCCGAATACCAATCGGTGATCTGTTGGCTGTTTTCCGGCGAATGGACCACGCCCTGCCACAGCTCGATCGTGCCGCAGGCGCAGATTGGCGGACGCCCCATCGCCAGCAGGATCACCAGCACCAGCGCGGCAATCGCCAGCGTGGCAATCAGGGCGCGGCGATGGGGCAGCAGGGTGGTTGGCGCAGATTTCGTCATCCTCGCCCTTTTTGCCGCGCATTTGCCGCAGCGCAAGCGTTGCGCGCACGGCCCCATCGGCTAGAGCGCGGTGACATGAGTGGGCACACGATTGCGATATCGCCATTGTGGGCGGCGGGCTGGCCGGCGGGCTGATCGCGGCGGCGCTGGCGCAGGCGCGGCCCGAACTGGTGGTGACGCTGGTCGAGGCGAGCGAGCGGCTGGGCGGCAATCACCGCTGGAGCTGGTTCGCCAGCGACCTTGCGCCCGCCGGCGCTGCGCTGATGGATCTGTTTCGCACATACCAGCTGGGACGATGGCTACGATGTGCGCTTCCCCGGCCATGCCCGGCATTTGCCGACGCCCTATCGCTCGCTCGCCTCGAGCGATTTCGACGCCGCCCTGCGCGCGGCTGCTGCCGGCAGGGGCGCTGTGCACCGGCAATTCGGCGGTGACGCTGGATGCGACGGGGTGATCACCGGCGATGGCAAGCGGATCGACTGCGCGCGCGGTGATCGATTGCCGGGGCCAGCCGCGCTCGCCCCATCTCACCGGCGGCTGGCAGGTGTTTCTTGGCCGCCATCTGCGCACCGCCGCGCCCCATGGGCTCGAGCGCCCGGTGATCATGGATGCGACTGTCGACGCAGCACGGCGCCTATCGCTTCGTCTATCTGCTGCCGCTGACCCCGGACGAGATCTTTCGTCGAGGATACCTATTACGCCGATCAGTCCGCAGCTCGACCGTGCCGCGCTGGCGCGCGGATCGACGCCTATTGCGCCAGCCACGGCTGGAGCGGCGAGACGCTGGGCGAGGAAACCGGCGTGCTGCCGGTGATCACCGGGGGCGATTTCGCCGCATTCGCAGGCCGAGCAGGCGCATCGACGGGGTGGCGCGCGCGGGCGCGCAAGGGCGGCTTCGCCCATCCGCTGACCTCCTATACCCTGCCGCTGGCGGTCGCAGATGCGCTGGCGATTGCCGGGGCGGCGGACCTTGCGCGGCCCGGCGCTGGCCGCTATGCTGTCGGAGCGCGCGGCGCGCAGCATTGGCGCGACACCGGATTCTACCGCATGCTCGGCGCGGATGCTGTTCGGCGCCGCCGTGCCGGATGAGCGCTGGCGCATCTTCGAGCGCTTCTATCGCCTGCCCGAAGGGCTGATCGAACGATTCTATGCCGCGCGCTCGACCCGGCTCGACCAGGCGCGTATCCTGCTGGGCAAGCCGCCGGTCCCGCTCGGCCGCGCGCTTGGCGCATTGCTGCACCGCCCCGGCAGCGCACCGGAAAGGAAGCGGTATGATCCGCGACAAACCGGCCACGCCCGAATTCGAGACGAACGCGAATCCGCGCTCGCCAGCGAGGCGCGGCTGGCGCTGGCGGGCAAGACGCGCCTGCGTGATCGGCGCGGGCTTCGGCGGGCTGGCGCTGGCGATCCGGCTGCAATCGGCCGGGGTCGCGACCACCCTGGTCGAAGCGCGCGACAAGCCCGGCGGGCGGGCCTATTTCTGGGAGCGCGAAGGCTTCACCTTCGATGCCGGGCCGACCGTGATCACCGATCCCGATTGCCTGCGCGAGCTGTGGGCGCTTTCGGGCCACGACATGGCCGACGATATCGAGCTGATGCCGGTTATCGCCGTTCTACCGCCTCAACTGGCCCGACGGGACCAAGTTCGACTATTCGAACGACGAAGCCTGCCCTGCAGCCGCGAAATCGCGCCGGATCTCGCCCGAAGATCATCGCCGGCTATGAGGAATTCCTGCGAATATGCCGCAGGCGGTCTGGCAGGAAGGCTATGTCAAGCTGGGCCATGTGCCGTTCCTCGATTTCGCCTCGATGGTCAAGGCCGCGCCGGCGCTGATGCAAGCTACCAGGCCTGGCGCTCGGTCTATTCGATGGTCTCGCAAATATATGCAGTTCGGAAAAGCTGCGCGAGGCGTTCAGCTTCCACACCCTGCTGGTCGGCGGCAATCCGATGACCACCAGCGCGATCTATGCCCTGATCCACAAGCTGGAGAAGGATGGCGGCGTGTGGTGGGCGCGCGGCGGCACCAACCGGCTGGTGGCCGCGATGGTGCGCCATTTCGAGCGGCTGGGCGGCACGGTGCGGCTGGGCGATCCGGTGGTGCAGATCCACACGATCGGCACGCGCGTCACCGAGGTGGAAACCGCCAGCGGCTGGCAGCAACGCTTCGACGCGGTCGCCAGCAATGCCGATATCATGCACACCTATCGCGACCTGCTGGGCGATACCCTGCGCGGGCAGAAGCAGGCCAAGGCGCTGGCCAGGAAGCGCTTTTCGCCCAGCCTGTTCGTGGTCCATTTCGGGATCGAGGGCACCTGGCCGGGCATTCCGCATCACATCGATCCTGTTCGGCCCGCGCTACAAGGGGCTGCTCAAGGACATTTACGATCACGGCGTGCTGCCGGCCGATTTCTCGATCTATCTCCACCACCCCACCGTGACCGATCCCTCGATGGCGCCGGAGGGCAAGAGCACGTTCTACGCGCTGGTGCCGGTGGCCCATATGGGCAAGCTGCCGATCGATTGGGAACAGGTCGGCCCGATGCTGGAAAAGCGCATCCTTGACGAGAGTCGCGCGGCGGCTGATCCCCGATATCCACGACCGGATCGTCACCAAGTTCCATTATGCGCCGCGCGATTTCGCGCTCGATCTCAATGCCTATCTCGGCAGCGCCTTCAGCCTCGAACCGATCCTGACGCAGAGCGCCTTTTTCCGCGCGCACAACCGCGACGATGTGATTGAGAACATGTATCTTGTCGGCGCGGGCACCCATCCGGGCGCGGGCATCCCGGGCGTGGTGGGCAGCGCCAAGGCGACCGCGAGGCTGATGCTGGAGGATTTGAAGGAATGAAATTGCAGATCGCTTTTTGCACGCTGCTGGCGGTTGCCCTGCCGGCCACGCTGGCCGCCCAGGACTGGACCGAGGTTGACCGGCTGACCGGCGATATTGCCGTCGAGCTCGATCGCGACAGCGTGGCCGAGGTGCTGGACGGCGCCGCCACGGTGAAGCGCGCGACCTTTCGCAAGCAATTGCCCAATGCGATGATGGAGACCGATGTTGCAGTCGATTGTGCAAGCGAGACTTCCAAGATCCGCAGCATTCGTCTGATGCTGGATGGCAAGGTCGCCACCGAAACCGCCACCCCCGGCGCGGCCTTCACCCCGGTCGGCTATGGCAGTGTCGCGGCGATCTATTTCAAGGCGCTGTGCGGCAAGGACATCGCCAAGCCGCCCCATGAAGAGGGCGCCGGGCTGGATGACGAAACGGACAGCGGCGATGCCGGCGAAGGCGCCAGCGGCCCCGCCCCCACGGAGGCCGAGCCGGAAGGCGCATCCGAATGATCCGGCGCCTGGCGGTCTATTGCGGCTCCGCCTCGCCGGCGGATCCGCGCTATCTGGCGCTGGCGCGCGAGGTGGGGCAAGTGCTGGCGCAGCGCGGGATCGGACGGTCTATGGCGGCGGACGGCTGGGGCTGATGGGCGCGCTGGCCGCGGGCGCGCTGGAGGCGGGGGGCGAGGTGATCGGGGTGATCCCCGAGGCGCTGTTCGACCAGCGAGGTCGCCAATCACCGACTGCACCGAACTGCGCGTGGTCGCCGGCATGCACGAGCGCAAGATGGCCTTCACCGATCTGGCCGACGGCTTTCTGACCATTCCCGGCGGCGTGGGCACGATGGACGAATTGTGGGAAGCGGTCAGCTGGTCGCAGCTGGGCTATCACGCCAAGCCGGTCGGGCTGCTCAATGCCTTTGGCTATTTCGACCATCTGCTTGCCTTCAACCGCCACATGGCCGAAACCGGCTTCGTCCGCCCCGCGCATCAGGGCATCGTGATCGCCGAGGACGAGCTTGAGCCGCTGCTTGAGCGGATGGGAGCCTATCAGCCGCACCGCCCGATCCTGGCGATGAAGGCGCAGGATCTGTGAACCGTCCGCGCCCGCTGGTGACATCAGGCATGCTGCGCGAGACGATTCCCCAATCGGGCGGAATGCGCAGCCGCCAGGAGCTGGTGGAGGACGCGCGCGAGTCGATCCGCAACGGATCGAAGAGCTTTGCCGCCGCCTCGCCGCCTGTTCGACCGCACCACGCGCGAGCGGGTGTGGCTGCTCTATGCCTGGTGCCGCCGCTGCGACGATATCGCCGATGCACAGGATCACGGCGGCGCGCTGGGCGACCAGACCCAGGTCAAGAGCCGGGTCAAGGCGATCCGCGCGCTGACCACCCGTGCGCTGAGCGGCGGGCCGACCGCCGATCCGGCCTTCGATGCCTTCGGCCTGGTGGCGCGTGAATGCCGTCTCACCCCCGAAATGGCCGAAGATGTGATCGCGGGATTTTGCGCTGGATGCCGATGGCTGGCGCCCGCGCAGCGAAGCGGACCTGATGCGCTATTGCTTCCATGTCGCCGGCGCGGTGGGCGTGATGATGGCGGTGGTGATGGGGGTCTCGCCCGAGCGACGAGGAGGCGCTCGACCGCGCCTGCGACCTTGGCCTCGCCTTCCAGCTCGCCAATATCGCGCGCGACATTGCCGAGGATGATGCAGCCGGGCGCTGCTATCTGCCGGTCGAATGGCTGGCCGAGCTGGACATTCCGCCCGGCGAACTGATGGCGCCACAATGGCGCCCGCAGCTGACCCAGCTCGCCGCGCGGCTGGTGGCGCAGGCCCGGCTGCACCAGCAGGCCGCACGGGTCGGCGCGCGCGCACTCAAATTCCGCCAGCGCTGGGCCGTGCTTTCGGCGGCGGGGATCTATGGCGCGATCGCCAGCGAAGTGGGCCGGCGCGGCGAACAGGCGTGGGACAGCCGGGTCTATACCTCGAAACTGACCAAGCTCGGCTTTGTCGCCCGGGCCTTCTTTGCCGCATTGCTGCCCGCGCCGAAGCTGGCCGAACTGCCGCGCTGGAACCGGCGGCAGCTTTCCGCGCGCTAGATCCGCTGCGAGCGCTTGCAACTGCCCGCACCCGCAGGCAAACAGAGCCCAAGAAAATATAATCGGGGGATGATTGCATGGCCGAAAGCGCCAGCCCGCTGCCGCAGGTTCGCAAAACCGAGTGGAAGGTGATCGCCGCCTCCTCGCTCGGCACCGTGTTCGAATGGTATGATTTCTACCTCTACGGCCTGCTCGCCACGATCATTTCGGCCCAGTTCTTTTCGGGCGTCAACGAAACCACCGGCTTCATCCTTGCGCTGGCCGCCTTTGCGGCGGGCTTTGCGGTGCGGCCCGTTCGGCGCGCTGGTGTTCGGGCGGATCGGCGATCTGGTCGGGCGCAAGAATACCTTTCTGGTCACCATGGGGATCATGGGCGCTGTCGACCTTCGCGGTCGGCCTGCTGCCCAACTATGCCACGATCGGGGTTGCCGCGCCGCTGATGCTGGTGGCGCTGCGGCTGCTGCAGGGGCTGGCGCTGGGCGGCGAATATGGCGGGGCCGCGACCTATGTCGCCGAGCATGCGCCCGAGGGGAAGCGCGGGCTTTTATACCAGCTTCATCCAGACCACCGCCACGCTTGGGCCTGTTCGCTTCGCTGCTGGTGGTGATCGGCACGCGCGACGGCGATGGGCGAGGAGGCCTTCGCCAGCTGGGGCTGGCGCCTGCCGTTCTTCGCCTCGGCCGTGCTGCTGCTGGTGTGTCGCTGTGGATCCGCCTGCAGCTCAATGAAAGCCCGGTCTATCCAGAAGATGAAGGCCGAGGGCGCGACCTCCAAGGCGCCGCTGACCGAGGCCTTCGGCAATTGGAAGAACCTGCGGCTGGTGCTGGTCGCGCTGCTCGGCGCGGTCGCGGGGCAGGCGGTGGTCTGGTACACCGGGCAGTTCTATGCGCTGTTCTATCTCGAGAAGATCCTCAAGGTCGAAGGCGCGACCGCCAATCATGCTGATCGCCGTCGCGCTGCTGATCGGGACGCCGTTCTTCGTCTTCTTCGGCTGGCTGTCCGACAAGATCGGGCGCAAGCCGATCATCCTGGCCGGCTGCGCGCTGGCCGCGCTGCTCTATTTTCCGCTGTTCAGCGCGCTGACTGCGGCGGCCAATCCGGCGCTGGCCGAAGCCCAGGCCCGCGCGCCGGTGGTGGTCTATGCCGATCCGGCGAGCTGCTCGTTCCAGTTCGATCCGATCGGCAAGAAGCAGGTTCGACACGACCGGCTGCGACATCGCCAAATCGACCCTGGCCAAGGCCGGCATTCCCTATGCAAGCGCAACACCGGGGCGCGGGCGAGGTCACGATCGGCGACGACCAGAGCATCGCAGTGGGCGAGCATGGCGACCTATGGCGATCGGCTGAACGGCGGCGATTGCCGAGGCCGGCTATCCCGCCAAGGCCGATCCGGCGCAGATCAACACGCCGCTGGTGGTGGCGATCCTGCTCGTGCTCGTGCTGCTGGTGACGATGGTCTACGGCCCGATCGCCGCGCTGCTGGTCGAGCTGTTCCCCAGCCGCATCCGCTATACCGCGATGAGCCTGCCCTATCATATCGGCAATGGCTGGTTCGGCGGGTTCCTGCCGACCATCGCCTTTGCGATGGTCGCGGCGACCGGCAATATCTATGCCGGGCTGTGGTATCCGGTGGTGGTTGCGGTGCTGACGTTTGTGGTCGGGCTGCTGTTCCTGCCCGAGACCTTCCGCCGTCCGATCGAGCATGAGGGATAGCGCAATTGCGCCCACCGCCCGGCGCTGGGATCAGGGATGCTGCCGATAATCCGGCGCGCGGACATGCAGCCTGCGGAACAGCCGGCCCTTCTCGCTGAACAGCACCAGACACAGCGACAACAGCGAGGCGCTGAGCAGCGCATAGGCGAGCGGGCGGGCGGTCCCGTCATAAGATTGCCCGATCACGATCCCGATCACCGCCGCCAGCAGCATCCGCATGAAGGACTGCATCGAGCTGGCCGCGCCGGCGATCTCGGCAAAGGGCTGCATCGCGATCGAGCCGAAATTCGACCCGAGGAAACCCAGCAAGCGCAAGATTGCAGGCCATCAGCGGCAGGAACCATTCCAGCTGCGCGCTATGCGGCCCATGCGCGACCCACACCTGCAGCGCGCTGACCACGATGAAGATCAGCAGGCCGGTATGGCTCACCCGCCGGGCGCCGAAGCGTTCGACAATCCGCGAATTGACAATGCTGGACAGGGCCATGGTCGCCGCAGTGCCGCCGAACATATAGGGGAACATGTCCCCCGCGCCGAAATGCTCGCCGATCAGCTGCTGCGCCGAATTGACATAGCCGAACACCGTCCCGATCACCAGGGCGGAGCCCATCACATAGCCGAAGGACTGCGCGCGAAAGCGCCGCGATCAGCATATTGCGCAGCAGCACCCTGGGCTGGATCTGCTGGCGAAACTCGGCATGCAGCGTCTCAGGCAAACGCAGCCCGACCCACAGCATCATCGCCACTCCCATGATGCCGAGCCCGACAAAGATCCACCGCCAGCCCGCCACTTCCAGCACCAGCCTGGCCGAGCGAAGGCGCGATCACCGGCACGGTGATGAACACCGCCGAAATGGTGCGAGAACACCCGCGCCATGGCATCGCCTTCGAACTGGTCGCGGATGATCGCACCGGGCAGCACCATCAGCCCCGCCGCGCTGATCCCCTGCAGCGCGCGCAGCAGCAGCATCTCGTCAAAGCTGGTGACAAAGGCGCAGCCGACCCCGAAAATCACGCATAGGCCGTCAGTGAGATGACCAGCAGCCGCTTGCGCCCGAAACGGTCCGCCAGCACCCCGGGAATCAGCGATCCGGCACCCGATGCCAGCAGGAAAATGCCCACGATCAGCTGCCGGCGGTTGGCGTCGGTGACATCGAAATCATGCGCGATCTTGTCCAGCGCGGGCAGCATGCCGTCGATCGCCAGCGCCTGCAGCGCCATCATCAGGGCGGTCATGAATACCAGCTCGGTATGGCTGAGCTTGCGCGGAGCGGAGAGAGGAGAGGCGGCAGCCATGCCGCCCCAATGCCCGCAGACGATGGGCATGGCCAGCGAGATTATTGCACTGTGCTAACAATTTTGCCGTGGCTGGAGTATCATGCCCCAATGCCGGCGGAAGAGGATGATGGAGGCGAGGCTCCGGGCCTGCGCAAGATCATCCATGTCGATATGGATGCCTTCTTCGCCAGCGTCGAGCAGCGCGACGATCCCGCGCTGCAGGGCAAGCCGGTGGCGGTGGGCGGCGCTCGGGCCGCGGGGTGGTGGCGGCGGCGAGCTATGAGGCGCGCAAGTTCGGCGTGCGTTCGGCCATGCCCTCGCTGCGGGCGAAGCAGCTGTGCCCGGACTCTGATATTCGTCAAGCCGCGCTTCGAGGTCTATCGCGCGGTATCGCAGCAGATCCGCGCGATCTTCCGCCACTATACCCCGCATGTCGAACCGCTCAGCCTCGACGAGGCCTATCTCGATGTGACCGAGGATCTCAAGGGATCGGCTCGGCCACCCGCATCGCCGAGCTGATCCGCGCAAGCGGATCCGCGCAGGAGACCGGCCTCACCGCCAGCGCCGGGGTGTCGCTACAACAAGTTCCTCGCCAAGCTGGCCAGCGACCAGAACAAGCCCGACGGGCTCTGCGTGATCCGCCCCGGCGAGGGCGCGCGCTTCGTCGCCGGCCTGCCGGTGCGGCGCTTCCACGGCGTCGGCCCGCGCGGGGCGGAAAAGATGGCCCGGCTGGGGATCGAGACCGGCGCCGACCTGGCGGCGAAGGACATCGCCTTTCTGCGCCGCATTTCGGCAGCTTTGCCGATTATCTGTACCGCGCGGCGCGCGGCATCGACCTGCGGCCGGTGCGCGCCAACCGCATGCGCAAGTCACTGGGCGGGGAGCGGACCTTCTCCGAGGACATATCCAGCCGGCCATGCGCTGCGCGAGCCGCTGGAGGACATCGTCGAGATCGTGTGGGGCCGGATCGAGCAGGCGCGAGGCGCGCGGGCGCACGGTGACGCTCAAGCTGCGCGACACCGATTTCCGCACTCATGACCCGCGCCCGGTCGCTGCCGCACATGGTCGCGGGCAAGGCGGAATTCGTTCGCCATCGGCCACGGCCTGCTGGACGAACTGCTGCCGCTGCCGCTGCCGGTGCGGCTGATGGGCTGACACTCTCCGTCGCTCGAGGGCGAGACGCGGAGAGCGCAAGCCCGATACCGCGCAGCTATCGCTGCTCTAGCAAGGCCATCGCCGCATCGACGATCGCCACCCGTTCATGCGGCAATGCGCCGCGCGCGAAAAAGCGCGCCTCGGAGACTTCGCGCCGATCGGGCGTGAGGATACCCGTCGATCTGTCCGGCATAGATATGGGTGGTGCAGGGCGCGCCGAACAAGGAGCGTTGATTGACCCCGAGCCGGGCCAGATCGCGCAGTGCGCAGCCCAGTTCCTCGCTCACTTCGCGCCGGGCCGCGATGGCGGGATCTTCGCTTTTGCGCAGCCCCCCGCCGGGCAGGGTCCAGCTGCCGAATCCATAGGAATGGCGCACCAGCAGCAGCTGACCGGTAGCGTCGAACACCAGCACATTGACCCCTTCGAGCCGGGGCTTGCGCAGCTGCCACCAGCGCTTGCGCAGCGCATGCGCCAGTTTGAGCGCCAGCCGGTGGAGCGGCGCCGGGATCAGCTGAAACATGTGACGGGCTGGCGCGCGGCGCCGAGCAGCCGCGCGACCGGCAGGTCGTTCGAGCCGGTCATCGCCGCTTCGAACAGCGCCCGCTTGTCCGCCCCGCGAATCACGAACAGCAGTTCGTCACAATCGAGCAATGCGGGGATCGTCAGGCTGACCCGGTCGAACGGCGCTTCGGGCGGCAGCGGATCGGGCGTCAGGCGCCGCACCGCCTGCGGATCATCGGCGCGCGGATCGGTATTGGGAAACAGCGAGGCGATATGCCCGTCCCCGCCCATGCCGAGCCAGGCGAGCGCGAAATGCGGCGGCACGGCATCCTCACCCAGCGCGACCACTTGGGCCCCGGCGGGTTCGAACAGCGCCCTGATGCGCCCGGCATTGCTGGCCGGATGGCTTTGCGGCACCACCCGGTCATCGCCCGGCCACACCGCGATGCGCGCCCAGTCGAGCGGCATGGCCACCAGCAAGGCGAGGATCGGGAACGGCGTGGAGCCGCCCGGGACGGTGATCGCCACGGCAGCGTCTGTCTGCAGCAGCGCCGCCGCGAGCCGCCCATGCAGCCAGGCGGCGATCGCTGCATCATCTGCGCCGGGAAGGATTGCGATCTCTGTCATCGCTGCCTTCTAGCACAAAGACTGCCGGGGCATAGCCGCGCGCCCGGGCCCTTGGGGCAGAACTGGGAAGGCCCGGCGGGGCAGATATGGGAAGGCCGCCATGGCATGCCACGGCGGCCCCGCTGTCCAGGATCACAGGTGCCTCGCCGGGCGAAGGGGCGTGCCCGGCGAGAGCACCCTGCGATAAATCTGAAATGCACGAAGCCGCGCCCGGTTCCCGGGAAAATTCTAGATCAATCCGCGCGCCGATATTGCCGCCCAGACTGCGGCAAACAGCATCAAACCGGCGATCCCCAGCCGGATCGCGCGCAGCGGGACGCGGGCGCTCAAGGCAGCGCCCAGCGCCCAGCCGATGACCAGCGCCGCGCCGCCGCCCAGCGCCCCGCCGATCCCGGCCAGCACCGGCGTGCCGCTTGCCGCGGCAAAGGCCACGATCAGGAACCGCGCCGCATCGCCCAACTGGCGCGAGGCGATCACCAGCGTGATCGCGAATAGCGAACGGGTCGGCTCAGCCGGATCGCGCAGCCGCATCGGCCAGGCCAGCTCTGCCGCGCCCAGCGCCAGCGCCAGCGCGATCAGCATGGTCTTGCCCGCAGGCGGGAGCAGCACCGCCAGCCATTGTCCGGCCAATGCCGCAATCCCGGCGGTTGCCGCGCTGGCGACAAGCCCGGCGAAAAGCAGCGGGCCGGTGGCACCCAGCCGCGCGGAAAGCTGCGCCATCAGCCGCTGGTCGCGTCCGCCGGTGGCGGCAAGCAGAGTGGCGATCAGAGCAAAGAGAAAGGCTGGCATGCAGGCAGGCCTAGCATGACGGCGCTGGAGCGGGTGAAGGGAATCGAACCCTCGTCACTTGCTTGGGAAGCAAAAGCTCTACCATTGAGCTACACCCGCCCATCGCGCCATCCGGGCGGCGCCGCTAATGCCTCGCCGCGCGGCGGCGGTCAACACGAGACATGGATTTAGGCATTTCCCCCGCGCCGTCATCGCGCTAGGCCCGCGCAATGCAACTCGGAAAACTCAACCATGTTGGCGTTGCGACGCCCTCTATCGCCCGCAGTCTGGCCTTCTGGCGCGAGATTATGGGTGCCACCAGGGTCCACCAGCCCTTTGCCCTCCCCGAACAGGGGGTGACGGTGTGCTTCGTCGATACGCCCAACACTCAGATCGAATTGCTCGAACCCTTGGGTGATACCTCCCCGATCGCGAAATTTCTGGAGCGCTATCCGCAGGGTGGTCAGCACCATCTGGCCTTCGAAGTGCCCGATATCCATGCCGCACGCGCCGCATTCGAGACGGCGGGCAAGCGCATACTCGGCCCCACCCGGATAGGTGCGCATGGCACGCCGGTGTTTTTTCTCCACCCCGGCGACATGGGCGGAGTGCTGACCGAGATAATGGAATGGCCGGCGCAATGACGAACCATGCAGACTGGCAAGCCAAGGCCGCGAAAGAGGCCAAGGGCTGCGATCTGACCTGGCACACGCCAGAGGGGATCGCGATCCGGCCGCTCTATACGGCAGCGGATGGCGCTCCCGATCCCGGCCTGCCCGGCTTCGCGCCCTTCACCCGCGGCCCCTATGCCACGATGCACAGCGTCCGGCCGTGGACGATCCGCCAATATGCGGGCTTTTCGACTGCCCAGGAGAGCAACGCCTTTTACCGCCGCAACCTGGCGGCGGGGCAGAAGGGCCTCTCGGTCGCCTTCGATCTGGCGACGCACCGCGGCTATGATTCGGATCATCCGCGCGTTCTGGGCGATGTCGGCAAGGCCGGGGTGGCGATCGACACGGTCGAAGATATGAAGCTGCTGTTCGACGGCATCCCGCTGGATACCATGTCTGTTTCCATGACCATGAACGGCGCGGTGATCCCGGTGCTGGCGTTCTATATCGTCGCGGCGGAAGAACAGGGCGTGGCCCCGGCGGATTTGCAGGGCACGATCCAGAACGACATCCTCAAGGAGTTCATGGTCCGCAACACCTATATCTATCCGCCCGAACCTTCGATGCGGATCGTGGCCGACATCATCGCCTATTGTTCGGCAAATATGCCGAAGTTCAACAGCATTTCGATCTCGGGCTATCACATGCATGAGGCCGGGGCGACGGCGGTGCAGGAGCTGGCCTTCACCATCGCCGACGGCAAGGAATATGCCCGGCGGGCGATGGCCACGGGCCTCGATCTCGATGCCTTCGCCCCGCGCCTGTCGTTCTTCTTCGGGATCGGGATGAACCTGTTCATGGAAGTGGCCAAGCTGCGCGCGGCGCGGGTGCTGTGGGGCAAAGTGATGGAAGGGCTCGGCGCGAAGGATGAAAAGTCCCTCATGCTGCGCACCCATTGCCAGACCTCGGGCGTTTCGCTGCAGGAGCAGGACCCCTATAACAATGTCATCCGCACCACGGTGGAGGCGATGGCGGCCGTGCTGGGCGGAACCCAGAGCCTGCATACCAACAGCTTTGACGAGGCGATGGCCCTGCCGAGCGAGTTTTCGGCGCGGATCGCGCGCAATACCCAGCTGATCCTGGCCGAGGAAAGCGGCATTACCCGTGTCGCCGATCCCCTGGGCGGGAGCTATTATGTCGAGGCGCTCACCGCCGCGCTGGTGGAACAGGCCGAAGCACTGATCGCCCAAGTCGATGCGCTGGGCGGGATGACCGCGGCGGTCGCCAGCGGGATGCCCAAGCGGTTGATCGAGGAAGCCGCCACCGCGCGGCAGGCGCGGGTCGACCGGGGCGAGGATGTGGTGGTGGGGGTCAATAAATACCGCCCGGAGGTGGACGCGCCGATCGAATTGCTCGAGGTGGATAACCATGCGGTGCGCGAAAGCCAGATCGCCCGGATCGCGGCGGTCAAGGCCGGACGGGACGAGGCCGCCTGTCAGGCGGCGCTGGGCGCGCTGACACAGGCGGCGGGGGTCACCGAAGCGGGCGGCAACCTGCTCGCACTTGCGGTCACAGCTGCCCGCGCCCGCGCCACCCTGGGCGAAATCTCCGCCGCGCTGGAAGCGGCCTTCGGGCGCTATCACACCTCACCCCAGCCGATCAGCGGCATCTATGGCGCGGCCTATGCCGGCGATCCGCGATATGAGCAGGTGCGGCAAGGCGTGGCTGCCGTCAGCAGCCGGCTGGGCCGCCGCCCGCGCATGCTGGTCGCCAAGATGGGCCAGGACGGGCATGATCGCGGCGCCAATGTGATCGCCTCTGCCTTTTCGGACATGGGCTTCGAGGTGATCTCGGGCCCCCTGTTCCAGACCCCTGCCGAAACCGCCGCCATGGCGCTGAAGCAAGGCGTCGACGCCGTGGGCGCCAGCAGCCTGGCCGGCGGGCACACCACGCTGGTGCCCGAATTGATCGGCCATCTGCGCGAAGCGGGGCGAAGGGACATCAAGGTCGTGGCCGGCGGTGTGATCCCGCCGCAGGACTATGATTTCCTGCGCGAGGCCGGGGTGCAGGGAATTTATGGACCGGGATCGAATGTTGTCGAATGCGCGGCCGACCTGTTGCGGCTGCTGGGGCATAATATGCCGCCGGTTGGGGAAGACGCCTGATGTTCACCAAAATCCTGATCGCCAATCGCGGTGAAATCGCCTGCCGCGTGATCACCACCGCGCGGCGCATGGGCATCGCGACGGTTGCAGTCTATTCTGACGCCGATGCGCGCAGCCCGCATGTGCTGATGGCCGATGAGGCGGTGCATATCGGACCCGCGCCCGCATCCGAAAGCTATCTGGTCCCGGAAAAGATCATCGCCGCCTGCAAGGCCACCGGCGCCGAGGCGGTGCATCCCGGCTATGGCTTCCTGTCAGAGCGGGCGAGCTTCGTTGAGGCGCTGGCGGCGGAAGGCATCGCCTTCATCGGCCCACCCGCTTCCGCCATCGCGGCGATGGGCGACAAGATCGAGAGCAAGAAGCTTGCGCTGAAGGCCGGGGTCAATGTGGTGCCGGGCTTCGTTGGCGAGATTGAAGATACCGAGCATGCCGTGCGGATCGCTGGCGAGATCGGCTATCCGGTCATGATGAAGGCTTCTGCCGGCGGCGGGGGCAAGGGCATGCGCCTGGCCTATAGCGAGAAGGATGTGCGCGAAGGCTTCGACGCGACCAGGCGCGAAGGGCTCAACAGCTTTGGCGACGACCGTGTCTTCATCGAGAAATTCATCCTCGATCCGCGCCATATCGAGATACAGATCCTGGGCGATCGGCACGGCAATATTCTATATCTTAACGAGCGCGAATGTTCGATCCAGCGGCGGCACCAGAAGGTGATCGAAGAAGCGCCGTCGCCCTTTGTCACGCCAAAGATGCGCCAGGCCATGGGCGAGCAATGCGTCGCCCTGGCGCAGGCGGTCGGCTATCATTCGGCAGGCACGGTCGAACTGATCGTTTCGGGCAAGGATGCAAGCGGCGAAAGCTTTTACTTCCTTGAAATGAACACCCGCCTCCAGGTCGAGCATCCGGTGACCGAAGCGATCACCGGGATCGATCTGGTCGAACAGATGATTCGCGTTGCGGCAGGCGAACGGCTTTCGTTCAGCCAAGCGGATATCGGGATTGCTGGCCACGCGATTGAAACCCGCGTTTATGCCGAGGATCCCTATCGCGGCTTCCTGCCGAGCATTGGGCGGCTGGTGCGTTATGCGCCGCCCACCAGGCCATGGAGCGGCGATCTGCGCGGGGTGGACGGGGTCCGCGTGGATGACGGCGTGATCGAAGGCGGCGAAGTCTCGATCTTCTATGACCCGATGATCGCCAAGCTGATCACCTGGGGCGCAACCCGCGATGCCGCTGCCGATCTGCAGGTCCAGGCGCTCGACGCATTCCGGATCGAGGGGCCGGGGCATAATCTTCATTTCCTCTCCGCCCTGATGCAGCATCCGCGCTTCCGCGCCGGCGCGCTGACCACCGGCTTTATCGCCGAGGAATATCCTGACGGGTTCCACGGCGCGCCTGCATCAGACAGGCTGCTGCGCGCAATTGCCGCGATTGCGGGCACCATCGCCACGATCGGGGCCGACCGCGGCCGGCGGATCGACGGCCAGCTCAATGGTGCACCCCCCGTCCCCGGCGACTGGCAGGTTATCCTGGGCGAGACGCGCTATCTCGTCAGCATCGAGGAAGACACCATCACCGTCGACGGCGAGGCGGTGGATGTCGCCTTCGAATATAGTCCGGGCGACCGGCTGATCGAGGCCGAGCTCGACGATCAGCCGCTGACGCTGCAGGTCGAGGGAACCCGCAGCGGCTTTGTGCTGGCCACCCGCGGCGCGCGGCATGATGCCCGCCTGCTCAACGCCCGCTATGCTGATCTTGGCGCGCTGATGATCGTCAAGCCAGCGCCCGATCTGTCCCGCATGCTGATCTGCCCGATGCCGGGCCTGCTGGTGGCGCTGCATGTGGCGGCGGGCGATGCGATCGAGCAGGGCCAGCCGCTCGCCACGGTAGAGGCGATGAAGATGGAAAACATCCTGCGCGCCGAACGCGCGGGCACGGTAAAATCGATCAATGCCGCCGAAGGGGACAGCCTGGCCGTGGATGCGGTCATTCTGGAACTCGACTGAGGGGTCAGCGGCCCCCGGCGCGGGCGGCCACGATATCGACCGACTTGGGCGTTTGCGCAAACAGGGCGGTATAGGGATCGTCCAGCTCCTGCGTATGCGGCTCCGTCCCGGCGCGAACGGTGGTGCGGCGCATGTCGCGCTTCTCATTTCTGTAATCGAATTCGCCGCCGCGATGCATCGAACACAGATTGTCCCAGATCACCAGATCGCCGACATTCCATTTCACGCTGAAGATATATTGCGGCTGCGTGCAATGCGCGATCAGATCGCGGATCAGTGCGCGCCCGGCCAGTTTGTCCATCCCTTCGATGTCCATCGTATGGGCGGCGATAAACAGCGCCTTGCGGCCTGAACCCTGGTGGACATGGACCAGCGGATGCCGCGCCTTGAAACGGGCATCCACTTCCTCTTCCGAAATCTGAGCCCCCGCCAGTTTGCGCGACCACCACAGCGAATTGAGCCCGATCTTGTCCTCGATCAGCGCCTTGGTCTGTGCCGGCAGATCCTCATAGGCGCTGCGGGTATCGGCAAACCAGGTTTCGCCGCCTTTCCCCGGCAGCTGATGCGCAAGCAGCAGCGAATAGGAGGTGCGCTGCTCCATAAAGGCGCTGTCGGTATGCCACAGCCGGTCGCCCTTGCGATATTGGATCGCGGCTTCATCCTGCGTGATCTCGCCCGCGCCATTGAGGTTGGAGGCATCGAACAGCTCGCGAAACGGCATGCGCGGTTTCATCCCCTCGCGCAGCGGGCTGCGCTCAAGATAGCCGAAATTGCGGCTGAATTCGACATGCTGCGCATCGCTGAGGCCGGTATTGCGATAGATGCAGACGCCGAACCGATCCATCGCATCGGTCACTTGCCGCAGTTCCTGCGCGCTCAAGGCGCGGGTGAGGTCGAGCCCGGAACATTCAGCACCGAACTTCGGCAGGATCGGCTCAACAGTGAGGCTCATGCTCGCTCTCCCATCATCGCTGCGCCGGCCATTGTCGCCATGCTGCCGCAATTCGCCTGTACCACGGCGCATATCCGTCGTTCAACGCCACCGGACCGGCGCACCAATATCGACAGGCTGGAAAGCTTTTGCGCTTCGAGCGTTGCTTCGGCGTAGATTGCCAAGGAGATACCAATGTTTCGATCTGCCGCCGCCACGCTTGCGCTGCTTGGCCTTGCCGCCTGCAACAGCTCAGGCAGCCAGAGCGATGCCCCCAGCCCACAGGCCACACCATCGGGCGAGGTGGCAGCCGCCCCCGCACCGCCGCCCATGCCGACGGAAATTCCGCAGCGCGCGCAAGGCCGCTGGGGGCTGGTGGCGCAAGATTGCACCTCCACCCGCGGCGATGCCAAGGGCCTGCTGGTGATCGGCCCCAAGACGCTGAAATTCTATGAATCGGTCGGCACATTGAGCGATATCACCGAAAACGGCCCGAACCGCCTGCGCGCCAGCTTCGCCTTCACCGGCGAGGGCATGGAATGGCAGCGCGAGGAAGTGCTCGACGTGCAGGATGACGGCCAGCATCTGGTCCGCCGCGAATTCGGCAAGGATGCCATTCCCGGCCCCTTGCGCTATACCCGCTGCGAATAAGGGAGCGCGTCTGTAATGAGACTTTATAGCGGGGCAATGGCGGGTGCCGGGCTGGCACTCGCCGCCTGCACACCGGCCGGGGGAGACGGGACGATCACCAGCACACCACCCGAAGCGGCCTGCAACGCACAGCCAGGCCAGGCGTTCATCGGCCGCAAGGCGAGCGAAGCGACCGGCCAGGCGCTGCTCGCGGCGACCGGAGCCCGGACCCTGCGCTGGGTTCCCCCGCGCACGGCGGTGACGATGGATTTCCGGCCTGACCGCCTGACCGTCTCCTATGACGATGATATGGTGATCATTCAGGTTTCCTGCACCTGAGACTGCGGCTATCGCCCCGGCGATGACACCGCAGATCCATTCGCATCGCCATGGCGCGATCGGCCATCTCTCGCTCGACCGGCCCGAGGCGCTGCATGCGCTGAACCTCACCATGGTCACGGCGCTGAGCGAGGCGCTGCTGGCCTGGCGCGATGATCCTTCGATTGCGGCGGTGATCCTCGATCACGCCGAAGGCCGCGGCTTTTGCGCCGGGGGCGATGTTGCCGCGGTGCGCCGCTCCGTGCTGGAGGATGGCGGCGCTGCGGGGCGGGCCTTCTTCCATGCCGAATATCGCCTCAACCATCTGCTGTTCACTTACCCCAAGCCCGTGATCGCCTTCATGGACGGGATCTGCATGGGCGGCGGCGTGGGGCTCGCTCTGCCCGCGCGCTATCGTGTGGCGACCGAGAATAGCCAGCTCGCCATGCCCGAAGGCGCGATCGGGCTGTTTCCCGATGTCGGCGCGGGCTGGTATCTCGCCCGTCTGCCGGGCCGCATCGGGCCGTTCCTGGCGCTCACCGGCGCGCGGCTCGATGGCGCGGAATGCCTCTGGGCCGGGCTCGCCACCCATTATTTGCCCTGCGCAAGCCTGGCCGAGGCCAAGGCCCGGATCGCCGCCGATCCATCTGCGATAGAGGCGGTGCTGGCCCAGCTCTGCGCCCCCGCGCCCGCGCCGCGTCTGGCCCGCAACCGCGAACGGATCGACCGGCTGTTCGCCTCTGACCGGCTCGAGACGATTCTCGCCGCGCTGGAGGACGACCAGTCCGATTGGGCGGCAAAGGAGCTGCGCACCCTGCGCGCCAAGAGCCCGCTAACCATGAAGGTCGCCCTGCGCCAGATCGCCGGGGCGGCGGCGCTGCGCGATTTCGCCGAGGAAATGCGGATCGAATATCGCCTGGCCAGCCGGATCATCATGGAACCCGACTTTGCCGAAGGCGTGCGCGCCGTGCTGGTCGACAAGGATAATGCGCCGCGCTGGAATCCTGCCGATCCAGCGGGCATAGAGCAGGCGAAGCTGGACGCATTGTTCGCGCCCCTGCCGCCGGATCAGGAATGGACCCCGTTATGACCTATTCAACCATCCTCGTCGAAACCGAAGGCGCGGTGACGCTGGTCACGCTCAACCGGCCAGAGGCGCTCAATGCACTCAACAACCAGGTATTGGCCGATCTGGTCAGTGCTTTTGCCGCCTATGAGGCGGACGCGAGCCAGCGCTGCCTGATCCTGACCGGCAGCGAAAAGGCCTTTGCCGCCGGCGCAGACATCAAGGAGATGGCCGACAAGGGCTTTGCCGCGATGTATGGTTCGGATCTGTTCGCAGGCTATGACCGGGTCACCGCGACGCGCAAGCCGTGGCTCGCGGCGGTTGCCGGCTATGCGCTGGGCGGCGGCTGCGAACTGGCGATGATGGCCGACTTCATCCTGGCCGCGGACAGCGCCAAATTCGGCCAGCCCGAAGTGACCCTGGGCGTCGGCCCGGGCATGGGCGGTTCGCAGCGGCTCACCCGCGCGGTGGGCAAAGCCAAGGCGATGGAGCTGGTGCTGACCGGGCGGATGATGAACGCCGCCGAGGCCGAAAGTGCCGGGCTGGTGGCGCGGGTGGTGCCCGCGGCCGGTTTGCTGGACGAGGCGCAGCAGGTCGCGGCCAAGATTGCCGCCATGCCGCCGCTGGCCGCAATGGCCTGCAAGGAAATGGTCAATGCCGCGTTCGAGACCCCGCTGGCGCAGGGTCTGGCCTTCGAACGGCGGCTGTTTGCCGGGCTTTTTGGCACCGAAGACCAGGGCGAGGGCATGGCCGCCTTCATGGAAAAGCGCCCTGCCGATTTTAAGGGACGCTAGGCTACGTAGCCCCCGGCAAAGAATTTCTGCCCCACCACGGGCTTGCTCCCCTGCGCCGCTCGGGCCATGTGCCATGCGACCATGAAGCAATTGACGCATCTTGAACGGCTCGAAGCCGAAAGCATCCACATCATGCGCGAGGTGGTGGCCGAAGCGCAGAATCCGGTGATGCTCTATTCCGTGGGTAAGGACAGTGCAGTGATGCTGCATGTGGCGCGCAAGGCGTTCTATCCCTCGCCCCCGCCCTTCCCGCTGCTGCATGTCGATACGACCTGGAAATTTCAGGACATGTATGCCCTGCGTGACCGGATGGCCGCAGAAGCGGGGATGGAACTGATCGTCTATCAGAACCCCGAGGCCAAGGCGCGCGGGATCAATCCCTTCGACCACGGCGCGCTGCACACCGATATGTGGAAGACCGAAGGGCTCAAGCAGGCACTTGATCTGCACGGTTTCGATGCGGCCTTTGGCGGCGCGCGGCGCGATGAGGAAAAGAGCCGCGCGAAGGAACGGATCTTCTCCTTCCGCACCGCGAGCCACGGCTGGGATCCGAAGAACCAGCGCCCCGAGCTGTGGAACCTCTATAATGCCAGGAAGGCCAAGGGCGAAAGCATCCGTGTCTTCCCGCTGTCCAACTGGACCGAGCTCGACATCTGGCAATATATCATGGCCGAAAAAATCGAGATCGTGCCGCTCTATCTCGCCGCCAAGCGCCCGACGGTGGAGCGTGACGGGCTGCTGCTGATGGTGGATGATGACCGCTTCCCGCTCGAACCGGGTGAAACGCCCGAAATGCGTTCGATCCGCTTCCGCACCCTGGGCTGCTATCCGCTGACCGGGGCAGTCGAAAGCGAGGCTGCGACCCTGTCCGAAGTGGTGCAGGAGATGCTGCTCACCACCACCTCCGAACGCCAGGGCCGCGCGATCGACAAGGATGAAGGCGGCGCGGGCATGGAGAAGAAGAAGCAGGAAGGCTATTTCTGATGCGGCTGGCTCGCTCCCTTGCACTTGGCGCCCTGCTGCTCACTGTTTGCGCCATTCCCGCGCGCGCTCAAGATTATGCCTTTGAAACCGTGAAGGCCGCAGATGTGCGTGCCGTTGCGGTCAAGCTTGATGAAGTGGAGCATCAGGGCCGGGCTGCGCTGCGTCTGATAGCCGAGCCCAATGAACAGGATCCGGAAACAGACGCCAGATTCGCCCTGCTTCCCGTGCCGCCCGCCAAGGATTTTACCTTCGCGGCCGATATTGCCGGCGAGCCGCTGGAAGATGATGGCACCGCGCGCGGATTTGTCGGCCTTGCGTTCCACATCGCCAAGGATCTTGGTAGCTTCGAAGTGATCTATATCCGGCCGACCAATGGCCGCGCCGACGATCAGCTGCGCCGCAACCACAGCACCCAATATATCGCACACCCCGGATACCCCTGGTTTCGCCTGCGCCAGGAAACGCCGGGGGTGTATGAATCCTATGTGGATCTGGTGCCCGGGGAATGGACCCGGGTGCGGATCAAGGTGAGCGGCACCACGGCCAGGCTCTATGTCAATGATGCCAGCCAGCCGGCCCTGATCATCAATGATCTCAAACGGGCTGACGCTGCCGGCGGCTTTGGCCTGTGGGCGGGTCCGGGCTCTGCCACCTATTTTTCCAATGTCTCGATTGCCATCGATAACCCCAATGACTGACACAATCGCACCCGCCTATCAGACCGATGCGCTGATCGCGGAGGACATCGACGCCTATCTTGAGCTGCACCAGAACAAGACCCTGCTGCGCTTCATCACCTGCGGCAGCGTGGATGACGGCAAATCGACCCTGATCGGGCGGCTCTTGTATGATTCGAAGATGATCTTCGAGGATCAGCTTGCCGCACTGGAGGCTGACAGCAAGCGCGTCGGCACCCAGGGCCAGGAAATCGATTTCGCGCTGCTGGTCGATGGGCTCGCCGCCGAGCGCGAACAGGGCATCACGATCGATGTCGCCTATCGCTTTTTCGCCACCGAGAAGCGCAAGTTCATCGTTGCCGATACCCCCGGCCACGAACAATATACCCGCAATATGGTCACCGGCGCCTCGACCGCCGATCTTGCCGTGATCCTGATCGATGCGCGCAAGGGCGTGCTGACCCAGACCCGGCGCCATTCCTTTCTCGCCCATCTGCTCGGCATCCGGCATCTGGTGCTGGCGGTGAACAAGATGGATCTGGTCGATTACGACCGCGCGACCTTCGACGCGATCCTGGAGGATTACAGCGAATTCGCGCGCGAGATCGGGATTACGGAATTCACCGCGATTCCCATTTCGGGCTTCAAGGGCGACAATATCACCAGCGCCCCTTCGGCGAATACTCCCTGGTATGACGGGCCAAGCCTGATCGAGCATCTCGAAACGGTCGAGATCGCCAATTCGGCCGCGCAGGCGCGCGGTTTCCGCATGCCGGTGCAATGGGTCAACCGCCCCAATCTCGACTTTCGCGGCTTTTCCGGGCTGATCGCCAGCGGCGAGATCGCACCCGGGCAGGAAGTGCGCATCGTGCCCTCGGGCAAGACCAGCACGGTCAAATCGATCGTCACCATGAATGGTGATCTCGATCGCGCGCTGGCCGGCCAATCGGTCACGCTGACCCTGGCAGATGAGGTCGATTGCAGCCGCGGCGATGTGATCGCGATTGCCGACGATCCGCCGCAGACCGCCGACCAGTTCGAAGCGGCGCTGGTGTGGATGAGCGACGAGGAACTGATCCCCGGGCGCGGCTATTGGCTCAAGCTCGCCTCGCAAAACGTCACCGCAACGATCGCGGAGCCGAAATACGAAATCAATATCAACACGCTGGAGCATCTTGCGGCCAAATCGCTCACGCTCAATTCCATCGGCGTGGTCGAGGTCACCACCGACCGGCCGATCGTGTTCGAACGCTATGAGGATTCGCGCGCACTGGGCGGCTTCATCCTGATCGACAAGCTGACCAATGCCACGGTGGCCGCGGGCATGATCCATTTCAGCCTGCGCCGGGCGCAGAACGTCCATTGGCAGGCGCTCGAAATCACGCGCGAGGAACATGCCCGGCTGAAGAACCAGAAGCCGGCGGTGCTGTGGTTCACCGGCCTGTCAGGCTCGGGCAAATCGACCATCGCCAATCTGGTGGAGAAGAAGCTGCACCGGATGCACCGCCATAGCTTCCTGCTTGATGGTGACAATGTCCGCCACGGGCTGAACAAGGATCTTGGCTTTACCGAGGCCGACCGGATCGAAAATATCCGCCGGGTTGGCGAAGTGGCCCGGCTGATGGCCGATGCCGGGCTGATCGTGATCACCGCCTTCATCAGCCCCTTCCGCGCCGAGCGCGAGATGGTACGCGCCATGCTGCCCGAAGGCGAATTCATCGAGATTCACATCGACACGCCGCTGAGTGTGGCCGAAGCGCGCGACGTGAAGGGGCTGTACAAGAAGGCCCGCAGCGGCGAGCTCAAGAATTTCACCGGTATCGACAGTCCCTATGAAGCACCGGAGCGGCCCGAGATTCATATCGACACCACCGCCATGACACCCGAGCAGGCGGCCGACCTTGTGGTCGAACACCTGCTGGGCGACAGCTAAGGGGCTCTCGCAATGTTTCTGTTCCAAGGACGCGAGGCGCATAGCCGCTCCATCGTAAAGGCGATCAGCTGGCGGGTGCTGGGCAGCATCGACACCTTTTTGCTGAGCTGGCTGTTCACCGGCAGCCCCAGGGCGGCTGGCGCAATCGCCACCACCGAAGTGCTGACCAAGATGATCCTCTATTACCTTCACGAACGCGCCTGGAGCACGGTCAAATGGGGGTTCAAGCACGAGACCCCGCATGACGAGCCCAGCACCGGAGCCTGATTTTACCATGCCGTCCGACACCGAACTTGCCGCGCAATTGGCGCGGGCAGCCGGGCGCATCCTGCTGGATGTGCGCGCAAGCGGGCGCTTTGAGGGCAAGGAGCTGGGCAAGGCGGGCGATACCGCCTCCAACCGCTTTCTGGTCGATGCGCTGAAAGCAGCCCGGCCGGAAGACGGGCTGCTGTCGGAAGAAGAACAGGACAATCCCGAGCGGCTGGACATGGCACGGGTGTGGATCATCGATCCGGTCGACGGAACCCGCGAATATGGCGAAGCCCGCGCCGATTGGGCGGTGCATGTGGCGCTGGCGGTCAATGGCGTCGCCGAATTCGGTGCCGTCGCCCTGCCCGGCCTCGATGGCGGAGTGGTGTTCCGTTCCGATGCTCCGGTTGCCATCCCTGCGCATGAGGGCGCGCCGCGCCTGCTGGTCAGCCGCACCCGCCCGGCCCCCGAAGCACTCGCGGTGTGCGAGATGCTGGGCGGCGAGCTGGTTCCGATGGGCTCGGCCGGGGCCAAGGCGATGGCGGTGATCCGGGGCGAGGCGGATATCTATCTCCATTCCGGCGGGCAATATGAATGGGACAGCTGCGCCCCGGTGGCAGTCGCCCGCGCCCATGGCCTGCATTGCTCGCGCATCGATGGCAGCGCGCTGATCTATAATCAGTCCGATACCTACATGCCCGATCTGCTGATCTGCCGGCCCGAATGGGCAGAGCGGGTGCTGGAAGCTGTCGCTGCCGTTCAATAGCGCTTCAAATTGACTATGTTCATTTCTGCTCTGTGCGCCTAGCAAGGGCGCCAGGGCCAGAATCACGCGGCCCGATGGGCTGGGGGGATAGCGCCCCCTGGCACATACGATTGAATGTCAGCTGGAGCGGACCTCTTGGCCAAGAACAACCGGATCACCTTTTACGATCTCGCCCTTTCGACCGGGGCGACCATCAGCCCCTTCGTCTGGGCCACCAAATATGCCCTGAAGCACAAGGGCTTCGATCTTGATGTGGTGCCCGGCGGATTCACCGGAATCCCGGAGCGTACCGGCGGCATGACCGAGCGCCTGCCGGCGATCGTGGATGACGGCAAATGGGTGCTCGATAGCTGGGGCATCGTCGAATATCTCGACCAGACCTATCCGGAGCGGCCGGTGCTGATCCCGCACCCCAGCGTCGCCGCGGTTACCCGCGCGCTCGATGCCTGGTTCTGGGGAGTGGCATCGGGCCCATGGATGCGCTGCTTTTGCGTGAATTACCGCGATCTCTCGGTTCCGCAGGATCACGAATATATCACTTATTCGCGTGAGAAGATGCTGGGCAAGAGCCTGGAGGAAATGCAGCAGGGCTGGGAAGACCGTCTGCCGCAGATCTCCGCCAATCTCGAGCCCCTGCGCATCGCACTGCGTGAGGTGCCGTTTCTGGGCGGCGAAACACCGAATTATGCGGATTATCGCATCCTCGGATCGATCCTGTTCACCGCATCGGTGTGCAAGACCTCACCCGCGCTGGCGGCTGACGATCCGCTGCGCCCATGGATCGAGAGCCTGCTGGATATGTATGACGGTCTCGGCCGCCATCCCGGCCTGTTCCCGCTGTTCGGGCTGAAGCCGCGCCCGGGCGATCCGCCGCTGTTCCTGCCGCAGGGCCAGGGCGGTATTCACAAGCGCAACACCGGCCCGCAATCGACCCAGGCTGAGACCCAGCGGATCACCGAAGGCTTGGCCAAGCGCTGACCGCTTGATAGGGGCGCTGGCGCAGCCTAGTTTCAAAGGATGCCCGGCCCCTCCCCCACTGCGCCGCAAGACCAGGCCTGGTCCTCCGCCGGAATGGCGCGCGGCGAGGCGCTGGACCAATGGCGTGACTGGGCGGCAAACACCATCGCCCCGATCGAGGTGACGGTGTTCGATGCCGACAGTTTCGCCGCCCGCTGGACCAGCCACGGGGTCGGCCAGCTGCGGCTGCTGCATCTCAACGCCCCGGCGCAGCGGGTGACCCATACCGGAACGGATGGCTCTTCTGGGCGCGCCACCCCCTCGATCCAGCTGGTCTATGCGCGGCAGGGTGCGCTCAAGACCATGATGGGCGGCAAGCGCTTCACGGTCGAGCCGGGCCAGTTCGTGCTGCTCGACAATACCCGTTTCTACCAGATGGAAATGGACACCCCGCATGAATGCATCGATGTGATGATGCCGCAGGGCTGGCTGGAGAAATATCTCCCCGATCCCGGCGCGCTGCTGGCCCGCCCGATCGAAACCCGCCCTTCGGCCAGCTCTGGGCAGGCCTGCTGGGGCGCCCCGCTTGGCAGCCTGATCGAGACCATGCTGGGCGGGCTGGACAGCAGCCCGCTGCCGCGTTCGCTGATCGCCGAGCAGTTCGGCAGCCTGCTGACCCTGGCGACCGGCTTTCACGAGCCCGAGCCGAGCCGCCATCGCGGCCAGTTGGCGCGCCAGATCCTGCGCCGGATCGAGAGCGATTTTTCCGATCCTGAGCTTTCGCCCGAAATTGTCGCGGGTGCCTGCGGCATTTCCAGGCGCTACCTCCAGACCCTGCTTGCGGGCAGCGGCACCAGCTTCGTGCAGGAGCTCAATGCCACAAGGCTGGAGCGCGCGGGCGACATGCTGGCCGATCCCCGCGCATCGGGCCTGACCGTGGCCGAGATCGCTTATCGCGCAGGCTTTCTCGATCCCGGCTATTTCACCCGCCTGTTCCGCAAGCGCTTCGGGATCACCCCGCGCGAATGGCGCGCAGGTCACGCCCCGCAATCCTGACCCAAGCAGGACAATCCCCCTGCGCTTTTGTCGCATTAGGGATGCGCAAGAATCCTTCCCGTGCGCCCGCCAAGGGGGTACCATCACGGGCAATAAGCAGTCTCGCTGCGAGATGCCGCAATGGCACCGTCGGGGCTATCGAGAGGATCATGCCATGGCCGAAGCCGCAAAGGGCTTTCCCCTTCCCAGTTCGCTGAAAACCGTCCCCGGCACCGAGGCGGCGCAGGCGGCATTTCCTTATTACACCCAGTTCGTGCCCGAGGATGACGAGCGCTTCTGGTTCTATAATTCGATGCATTTCCCCGAACCGATGCATCATTTTGACATGATCACCGCGGAGGCCGCTTATTGCGCCCTGGGTGCGTTCAACACCCGGGTGCATGTGCTGCCGACCACCAAGGGCATCGATCACCGCATCATCAATGGCCGCGTGTTCATCGGCGGCGTGCCGGTGACCGATCCGGCCGAAGTGGAAGCCCGGGTGGGCGAGTTTCAGCAGCGCGCCTTCTATTATTACGAGCATTGGGAAGAGCTGTACGACAGCTGGAAGGTCAAGATGAAGGCCCTGATCGCCGAGGCGCAGGCGCTGCCGATCCCCAATCTCCCCGATCTGGAGCCGCTCGAAACCACTTTCAGCGGCAAGGGTGTGGCCACCAATCACGAGCTGATCGACACCTATCGCAAGACGCTCGAAGGCTACTTCCGGATGTGGCACCACCACTTCGAGTTTCTGCTGCTCGGCTATGGCGCCTACATGACCTTCTTCGATTTCTGCAAGAAGGCCTTCCCCGAGATTTCGGACCAAGCGATCAGCCGGATGGTCGCCGGGATGGAAGCGGAGATCTTCAAGCCCGATGAAGAGGTGAAGCGCCTCGCCCGCCGCGCGGTGGAGCTGGGGGTCGATCAGCATTTCACCGACGATATGGATATCGATGCGGTGCTGGCCGATCTCGACGCCATCGGCGGCAGCGGCAAGGAATGGCTGGGCGAGCTGGAGACCAGCCGCAACCCGTGGTTCAACGTCAATGTCGGCGATGGCTTCTACCATTATCACCGCAGCTGGAATGACGATCTTTCCATGCCCTTCGCCGCGCTGCCGGGCTATATCGAGAAGATCAAGGCAGGCGTGAATATCGAACGCCCGATGGACCGGCTGATCGAGGAACGCGAACAGCTGGTGACCGATTACCGCGAGCTGCTCGACACCGAGGAAGACCGCGCCACCTATGACCAGCTGATCGGCCTGGCGCACCGCGTGTTCCCCTATGTCGAGGGGCATAAATTCTATTGCGAGCATTGGTACACCAATCTGTTCTTCAACAAGATCAGGCAGTTCGGCGCGCTGCTGCGCGATCACGGCTTCTGGGCCGAGGAAGCCGATGTGTTCCACCTCACCCATTATGAGCTGGAAAGCGCGATCGTGGACCTGATGCTCGCCTGGTCATCAGGTTCCGCGCCGCTCGGCTCGAAGCGCTGGCCGGCAATCATCGCGCAGCGCAAGCAGGCGATAGCCGCCTGGGCCGGAGAAACCGTGCCGCCGGCACTGGGGGTGGTGCCCGATGTGATCGACGATCCGGCGATCGTGATGCTGTGGGGGATCACCCGCGACAATCTCGACAGCTGGCTGTCCGATGGCGAAGGCGACCCCAATGAGCTGAAGGGCTTTGCCGCCTGCTCCGGCGTGGTCGAAGGCACCGCGCGGGTGGTCAAATCGGTTCAGGAAATCGGGCGGCTGCAACAGGGCGACATCCTCGTGTGCCAGGTGACCAATCCCACCTGGGCACCGATCTTCCAGAAGATCTCCGCCGCGGTGTCCGATATCGGCGGCTCGATGAGCCATATGGCAATCGTCGCGCGCGAATATGGTCTGCCCGCCGTGGTCGGCACCGGCAATGCGACGCAGAAGATCAAGGACGGTCAGCGCATCCGCGTCGATGGCGGGCGCGGCACCGTGACAATCCTGACCGAAGAGCGCGTGCTCGAAGACGCATAGGCCATGGCAGAGCCAAACAAATCGATCGCCTGGTTCGGCGAGGTCGGCATCGGTGACCGCCCCACCGTGGGCGGCAAGGGAGGCAGCCTGGGTGAATTGACCCAGGCCGGGATCGCCGTCCCGCCGGGCTTCGTCGTCACAACTCACGCCTTCGAGCTGTTCCTCACCGCGCTCGAGGCACGCTCGCCGGTGCGCGCTTTGGTTGCGGCGATTGACGGGGCCGATCTGGGCGCGGTCACCAGATTGTCCGAACAATTGCGCCGCCGGGTGATCGAGGAACCTTTGCCGGGCGAGGTCGAACAGGCCATTCTGGCCGCCCATGCCCAATTGTCGGCCGGTGCGAAGGTGCCAGTCGCGGTGCGGTCATCTGCCACCACCGAAGATGCCGAGGATGCCAGCTTCGCCGGGCTGCAGGATACCTTCCTGTGGGTGCTCGATGCGCAGGACACCGTGCGCCGGGTGCGCGAATGCTGGGGCAGCCTCTATTCGGCCGAAAGCGTGACCTATCGCCTCAAACACGATCTGCCTGAAGACGGTGTGGCCATGGCGGTGGTGGTTCAGCAAATGGTCGATGCGCGCACCGCTGGGGTGATGTTCACCCGCAGCCCGACCACGGGTGACAAATCGGTGATCACCATCGAAGGCGCCTGGGGGCTCGGCTCGGCGGTTGTCTCCGGCGAGGTGACCCCGGATCGCTGGGTGATGGGCAAGATCACCGGTGAGATTTCGGTACGCGACATTTCCGACAAGCACGCCCGGCAGATCCCGGCGGAGGGCGGCGGGATTGTCGAGGTCGAACTTGATGCCGCGATGCGCAGCGCCCCATGCCTTTCCGATGACGAATTGCAGGCCCTGCGCGAGGTCGGCCGCAAGATCGAACGGCACTATGGGCGCGCGCAGGATATCGAATGGGCGTTTGACAAGCAGGGCGCCCTGCTGCTGCTGCAAAGCCGGCCGGAAACCGTGTGGTCCGCCAGAGATGCCGCGCCGATCGCGCCGCTGCAGGGCAATCCGCTGGCGCATGTGATGAATATCTTCGGGGGCCGGAAGTGATCCTGACCGCCAAGGACATTGCCGAGATCACCCGCCTGCTCGATGAATCCCATTTCTCCGAGCTGCGGCTGGAAATGGGCGATTTCAAGCTGCGGATCAGTCGCGGTGGCGGCTCCGGGCTGCGCTATGAGGATGCAGACGAAGCGCCGCCTGCCCCACCAGCAAGCGATGCGGCGCCAATTGTTGCAGCTGCGCCTGCAGCAGGCGCGGCCGGCCAGGGCGAGGTCGATGTGCTCGCTCCGCTGCTGGGCAATTTCTATCACGCGCCCCGCCCCGGCGACGCGCCCTTCGTCAAGCCGGGTGACCGGATCACCGAAGACAGCGTGATCGGCATCATCGAGGTGATGAAGCTGATGAACTCTATTCGGGCAGGTGTTTCAGGCACGGTGGCCGCGCTGTTGGCGGCGGATGGCAGCTCGGTCGAAGAAGGCCAGGCGCTGATCCGCGTGAACACGGGCGTCTGACACAATGGCCAATGTCCAGCTGATCGAGACCTCGCTGCGCGATGGCAATCAATGCCTGTGGGGGGCGCTGGGCATCGATACCGCGCGCACCCTTAGCATCGCCCCGGCGATGGAGCGGTGCGGCTTCAAGGCGATCGATTTCACCACCTCGACCCATATGGGCGTCGCCGTGCGCTACAAGCAGGAAGACCCGTGGGAGCGGATCCGCGCCATGGCCGAGGCCTGCCCCACCACTCCGCTGCAATTCCTTTCGACCGGCTTCCGCTTCATCGCCTGGGAAACCGCGAGCCCCGATTTCATGGAGCTGGCCTTCCGCACCCTCGCCCGCAACGGCATCCGCCGCTTCGCGCTGGCGGACCCGATGAACGATGCAGTCTCCAATGTCGAAGTCGCCCGGCTGGTCAAGCGCGCGGGCGGCGAGCAGGTGATCGGCGCGCTGGTGTTTTCGATCAGCCCGATCCACGATGATGCCCATTATGCCGAGGCCGCGCGGATTATGGCGGCCAGCGCAGATATCGACGCGCTCTATATCAAGGATCCCGGCGGTTTGCTGACCAGCAAGCGCGCGCAGACACTGATCCCGGCAATTCTGGCGCAGATCGGCGGCAAGCCGCTTGAGCTGCATGCCCATTGCACGATAGGCCTGGCGGAACAGGCCTATCTTGAGGGCGTGGAGCTGGGAGCCACCGGCCTCCAATGCGCAAGCGGCGGGGCGGCGGATGGCACTTCGAATCCGCCGATCCAGCGCATGATCGCCAATTTGCGGGCCATGGGTCACACGGTCGAGATCGATGATGAGGCGGTCGCCGAAGTCGCCTGCTATTTCACCGCGCTGGCCGAAGCCGAGGGCCTCCCCACCGGCCAACCGATGCCGTTCGATGCGGGTTATTTCCATCACAACCTGCCCGGCGGCATGGTCGGCACCATGCGCCGCCATCTGAGCGACCAGCGTGTGCCCCATCTCGAAGGCGCGGTGATCGAGGAACTTGGCCGCGTGCGCCGCGAACTTGGCTGGCCGATCGTGATGACACCCTTCGCGCAGATGCTGCAGACCCAGGCGGTGATGAATGTCACCGGCAAGGAACGCTATGCGGTGATCCCGGATGAGATCATCCGCTTCGCCCTGGGCAAGTTCGGACGGCCAATGCGGCCTGTCGACCCCGATCTGTTGGACCGGATCATGGCCGATCCGCGCGCCAAGGAGCTTTCCGCAGAAACCGGCATGGCCGATCTGGCAGACCTGCGGAAGCGGATCGGACCGCATCTGTCAGACGAGGAATTTCTGCTGCGCGCCACCATGCCCACCAATCTGGTCGATGCAATGCAGGCAGCCGGCCCGGCGGAGCGCCATTATGCACCCGAACTGCGTGGGGTGATGAACCTCGTCCGCGAGGCGCTTGGCCGCCGCGATCTCACACAGCTTACAGTCGAAAAGGAAGGCTTCCGCTTTGAAGTGGAGGCCTGAAGCCCATGCACGATCCCAATTTTGATGAACCCATTGGCCAGGCGCGCGGGGTGATGTTCGACCTCGACGGAACGCTGCTGTTGTCCGATCGCAAGCTGGGTGGATATACTGTGCTGCCCGGTGCGGTGGAGACCCTTGAAGCTCTGCAGCGGTCGGGCATTCCCTATCTCGCGCTCACCAATGGCAGCGCCTATCCGGCATCGGTCCAGGCACCACGACTGCGCGCGATCGGGCTGCCGATCCCCGACGAGAGATTGTTTACCCCCAACAGCGTGGCTGGGCATCTCTTTCGCAAGCGCGGCATCGAACGGGTGCTGGTGCTTGGGACCGATGGGGTAGCGCAAGCATTGCTGGGCGAAGGATTGGCCATCGTAATGCCCGGGGATGATGGCGCATCCAGTGCAGATGCCGTCTATGTCGCCTGGCATCCCGATTGCACGATGGAGGATATCCACTGCGCCTGCGACGCCGTGTTGCGCGGCGCGGGCTTTTTCACCGCCTCGGATGTGCCCTTTTTCGCCAGCAAGTCGGGCCGGTCCTTTGGCTATAGCTGCGCGATCAGCGGCGCGATCGCGCGCGTAACCAGCGCAGAGCCCGAGGTCACCGGCAAGCCATCACTGCAGGCGATGCAATTTGTCGCGAGCGAACTTGGCATGGCGATGGATGAGATTGCGGTGATCGGCGACGATCCCAAGGTTGAAACCGAAATGGCGCGGCTGGGCGGGGCGATCGGGATTGGGGTCACGACCGGCACGACCAGCTATGAGGAATGGCTGGCGCAGGCCCCCGAACGTTTGCCCCATCGGGTCATTGACCGGATTGACCAGATCCTCGGAATGGGGCTGCTCGATCTGGCCTAGTAATCCAGGCCCGGTCTGATCCCTTTACCATCAGGCCTAAGCCACAGCGCAATTGGAATGGGCCTGCTGACGGCTCTGCTTCATTTGAGTGGCGTGAGGCGGCGGCGATGGGCTGCGCCACCTTGAGCCTGATGCATCGCCAATTCCGCACAGCAAAAGGCCCGGAGGTTTCCCCCCGGGCCTTTCGTTCGTCTGTGGCCTGCGGGCCGGCCGGGCTTAGTTGCCCGAACCAGGTCCGTAGGTGATTTCCACGCGGCGGTTCTGCAGCTCGCGCACACCGTCTGCGGTGGGAACGCGCGGGTTGGCTTCACCGAAGGCCTCGCTCGAGATCGCACCACCGGGGATGCCCTTGGTCACCAGATAGCTCTGGACCGAGGCATTCCGGCGCTTGGACAGACCGACATTGTAGGTCGCGCTGCCCGAACGGTCGGCATAGCCGGCCAGCATGATCGGAACGCTGGAGCAGTTGCCATAGGCGGCCACTGCGCTGTCCAGGGTCGTCGCAGCCTCAGGCGTGATGTCCGACTTATCCCAGTCGAAGAACACGATGTAGGGCCCCTTGTTGCACACCGGCGGAGGCGGCGGCGGGGGAGGCGGCGGCGGGGGAGGCGGCGGAGGCGGCGGCGGGGGAGGCGGCGGCGGAGGCGGCGGAGGCGGCGGGGTTGCACCACCGAACTCGTGCCTCAGCGTGAGCGCACCCGAATGCACCGTGTGTCCGCTGGCGAGCCAGCCCTCGTAACCAAGCTTCAGCCAGGTCTGCTTCCCGATGGCCGCGGTGATCGAGGCACCCAGATCGACCGCATCCTGCGAACGATAGGGGCTGATAACCGTGAACAGCGAGGTCGGAGCTTCGGCATAGGAGGCAGTGAACGCTGCCGGCCCATCCGTGAACTCGTGGCGCCAAGCGGCCTTCACTTCGGGGACGACACTGCCGAGCTTGCCCGAGAGTTTCGCACCCAGTTCCGAGGTGAAGTAGTCATCCGTGCTGTCATGGACATTCAAGCGGCCGGCGAAGCTGCCGCCCTCGTTGAAGGCCTTGAGCTTGGCGGAGACATAATCCAGCCCGGCATAAGGCGTCAGCGTCGCACCACCCAGAGGCATGTGGTAGCCGATTTCGGCGCCCGCAGCCCAGATGTTCGCGTCGACCGCTGCATTGGCAATCCCGGTGATCGTGCCGACCTTCATGGTCCGGCTCGAGTTACCCGAAAGGCTGCTGTAGCTGACCGAAGCCTTGCCGTAGAAGGAGCCCGGATCATAAGCGCCGTAGACGCCGATCTGATAGCCGTCGGACTTCATCGTCCCGCTGTACCAGTCGAAGTCGCCGTCGTTCTTGATGTAGCCGGCACCGGCACCGATCACACCTGCATCACCAACCGGGAAGTCCACACCAGCGGCAGCAAGGTACTGCTCGCTGTTATAGCCGGTTGCATCTGCGGTTGCATCGCTGTCGATGTTTTCCTTGCCGTAGTTGAGCGTAGCCCAGACACCGGCGCGCTCGCGGCGGCAGGTGAGAGTGCTGTCCTCAAGCTGCAGGGCAGCGCATTCGCCCATGTCGCTCAACACGCCGTTGAAGCGGTTACCCATCCAGCCCAGCGACTGCAGATAGGTGGCATATTGCGCACCATGCAGTGTGCTGAGTGCCGATTTGTAGTTCGGCACATCGAGCGTGAAGATCTCGGCCACCATCGCGGAGAAGGGAGCCGACATCGTGGTCGGGGAATAGACCTGCTCGATGCCGTCTGCAGCTGCCGCCTGGTTAGGCGTCAGACCGAAGCGGCCGTCATCGAAGGCAACGCGGGTGATGCCCAGATCGACATTGTTGGCGTCGTCGTAGATCGCCTCAAGGTCGAGGAACATCGTGTCATTGGTGAACACATCCGCGAAGTGACCGACCAGCGTGTTGGCGTCGATGACGTTGTCGTAGAAGTAGCTGTCCGAATAGAGACCGCTGGGCACCGACGTACGCACTTCAAGCAGACCATCCGTGATGTCCGCCGTATCGGCGAAGACCTGCTGGAAGTTATGCGTGGTGTTGTTGACGTCGCTCGAAAGGCCGTTCGGCAGTTCGAGAGCCAGCGTGCCGCCCGGCGCAACCGTGAAGGTCTCGACATAGGCCTTCGACGGACCATTATAGGTCGCCGCAGGCTGTTCGTCGTTGTTGCGCATGTAGAACACGCCGTCTTCCGCGATCGTCAGGCTTCCGTCGCCGACACCAGCATCGTTGGCATTGATGATGCCTTCGAAGGAGGTCTCGCCGCTCTTCACCGTGATCGCATCGTCAGCCGACATCTCGATGTTGCCGTAGATCACACCGCCGCCGAGCAGATTGATATTGACTGCATTCGGCGCATTCTCGGTGTTGATGACGTTGCCCCACTGGAAGGTCTCGCCGCCGTCGGTGCTGATCTTCGCATCGAGCGTACCCGAGTTGTTGATCGTCAGCACCGGTGCATCGAGGGCGGACTTGGAGCCACCATCGACCAGCGCTTCATAGGTGGTATAGGTGGTGCCTTCGGTAACATAGGTGTCGATCAGGATCGCAGTGGCACCAACCGCTGCCACGCTATCCAGCACCACCGCCGGGGTCTTGGAAAGACCCGTTGCGATCACGCCGCCGCCGTTTTCGACCTGTGCGAGGACCGAAATGGTTCCCGTGTTGGTGATGGTCGAATTGTTCGCCAGCGAGGTCTGTTCGATACCGACAGCGTGAGCTTCGGAGCTGCCGCCGGCCGAAGCCTTGGCGACTACACTCATCGTCCCGGCGTTCAGCACCGTACCATTCAGCACTGGTGCCGAGGTGGTAGCGATCTGCTGCAGGCCAATCGCATAGGCTCCAGCCCCCGAGCTGGCGACTGCCGAGGCATTAACCCCGAAGTGTGCCCCTTCCGCGTTGGTGAAGGAGAAGTTGGAGAACCGCCCAGCCTGCTCGACACCGCCTGCAAAGGCGCTGGCCACACCGTTATCGCCAATCGCACTCGCCGTTGCCGAGACATCGAACGAAGCATTGTTGACGAAGCTCGCCGTGACCTCACCCGTTTCACCGCCGCGGGTGAACTGGCCGACACCGGCAGCCCAGGCATATGCCTCAGGCCCATTTGTGCCGGCGCCGCTGGCGGTCGCCAGAGCATTGACACTGAAGATGCCGTTGTTGGTTGCGAGCAGCGAGGCCGAACCATCAGCGCTGGCCGAAGCATATTGGAACACACCGCCTGCCGATGCATCCGCATAGGGATCGGTCGCACCATTTGCCACGGCGTGGGCCGAGACCCCGAAGGTTCCGGAGGTGCCATTGGTGAAGACCACCGCAGCGGTGGCCCCGTAAGCGACCTGGCTTACCGCGTCGACGCTAGCATAAGCATAGGCGTGGCTTCCGGCATTGGCGCTGGCGAGAGCAACGAAGTCCATCGTCCCGTCATTGACCAGTCTTGGCAGTGGCCAGGCCTTCATAGGCAGCCGCGTACTGAATGACGCCGGTATTCAGAAGGGCAGTTGCATAGGCATGCGTTCCACCGGACGCGATCGCCGTAGCCGCCATCGCAATCAGCCCGGTGTTCTCAACATCGACCGTCGCATCGCCAGACTTGTAGGAATAGGCGGCCTGATCAATGCCCGTACCGATAGTGGCATATGCGTGAGCAATCCAACGCTCGCATTGGCTTCGGCATACATGCCGATCTGCAGCGACCCGCTGTTGTTCAACATGGCACTGGCCGAACCATCGGTTGCCGAAGCCAACTGAGCAATGACCGGATTATAGTAGTTGAATTGGCTGGTCGAAGCTGCGGCAGCGGCCGCCGCTTCCGCTGGCGCCAATTGCGACCGCGCTACCCAGGATATTGATCGTATTGGAATTGGCAAGGGTTGCCGAAGCATTCTTGCCCTCGCCGTGTGCTTCGCGCAACCTGCGAGATAGCTCGGTGTCGATACTGCGCGAAAGCATGTGCCTCACCGAAGCATGGGTCGCAACCGCATTGGCGAGGATATCGATCGAACCTGCCGTACCATTCACCAGCGATACGCTGGCGTTACCATCAGAGGCATAGGCATATTGGTCGATGCCAGCAGCTCGACGCTGGCATAGGCAAATGCGCCCTGATGGTCGCGTATGCATAAGCTACTGCGGCCCAAGCGCCTGCGCCGCAGGCCGAGATCGTCAGCGCGCCGGTGTTGTTGAGCGTTACCGTTGCGTCGTCATCCGTGCCCCAGGCGAAAGCAACCTGCGAGATGCCATGGGTCGACAGTAGCGACCTCTGCCGAGCGTCGCCGGTTTCTGCGGTCGCCTTGGCAACCGCGGAAATGTCGATCGTGCCATTGTTGACCAAACCGATGGTTGCAGCGCCGTAATTTGCGGTCGCACCCTGATGGATGCCGCTGTCGACTTCCGCACTGGCGTAGACATTACAGCTATAGCTTTCCCCGGTCACCGCGCCATAGGCATGGGCCGATGCGAGGATTGCAATTGAACCGTCATTGGTCAGCTTGGCCGAAGCCGCTGGCCGTCGCCAGCAAAGACACCCTGGTGAGATGCCATATTCGATTTCGGCGGTTGCCGAAGCTTCGCTGTCAGCATTGCCATCCGCAGTGACATTCGATGCATTGGCGAGCGCCGAGATGGCGATCACACCATCGACACCATTGGTCAGCGAGGCGCTGGCCTCACCGTCGGAAGCATTCGCATATTGGTCGATGCCGTGTAAATATAGCCGCTGGCATAGGCATAGTCGGCACCAGCCGTGGCATGTGCGTCCGCAAGGATGGTGATCGCTCCGGTATTTTCCAGACCGACAACCGCTTCGTTCTCGCCATAGGCATATTGGAAGATCGCCGTGCCACTGTCGCCTTCATAAGTGCCGCCGACGACCGCATGCGCATTGACATAATCATTGACTGCGCTGGCATTCGCCAGAGCCGAGACCGTGATAGCGCCCGAGTTGACCATGCTGGCCGATGCGTGATCGGCATAAACCGCCTGCCCGACACCATATTCAACGGTTGCATAGGCAGCCGCCTCAGAGGTGAATTCGGCAAGATAGGTCGCATTCGCAGTTGCCTTGGCGGCAACCGTGACGGTGCCACTGTTGTCAAAGCTGGCAACGCCGAACTCTGCCGAGGCGCTGGCTTCATTGGTGCCAACTTCCTGGAAGATGCCGGTGGAAATGCCGGCTTCCGCGTAGGCATAGCCACTGGCATTCGCCAGGGCGCCGACCGAGACGTCGATCAGGCCTTCGTTGACGATCACCGCATTGGCGTGAGCCGCAACTTCATGCGTTCCCGTGCCGATGCCGACTGCGTTCTGATAAATCCCGACGCCGTCGATATTGGCATAGGCATCAGCCGTTGAGCCTGTGGCCTGCGCATTGGCGCTGATCAGATGGTCGGTGCAACCGCATCCACGCTGGCGAACACGTTGGACAGGATGGCATTGGCCGTCCCGGCGCCGCCTTCACCCAGCATCGAGGCATATTGCTCGATCCCGTTGTCGCTGATGTCTGCTTCGGCATCGGCTTCGATTATAGGCAATGACCGATGCGTTGGCCCCGATGTCGATCGTGCCATTGTTGACCAGCTTGGCAGTCGGGTTCTGTGCTCCAGCGACCTGGGTGATGCCATCCTCGATATTGGCATCGGCATAAGCGTTGCCGCCATATTGATAGGTGGCACCCGAGACCGTTACGCCGGTGCTCAGCGCATCTGCGTGAGCGTTGGCCGCGATCGTGATCGAGGCTTCACTGCCGACATTTGCGATCGAAGCGGTCGCATAAGCATCAGAGCTATATTTGCTGAAAGCGTAGGCGTTCTGCTGGATGCCGTAATCATTGATATCGGCATTGGCGTAGATCATGATCCCAAGCGTTCGTACCGGAAGTAACAGCGGTTGCCGTCACCCCAACAGCGATGTTGGCCGTGTTGCTGATCGTTGCAAGAGCCTCGTCAGCCACCCTGGACGAACTGCGCGATGCCGCCGTTGATGGTGGCAGTCGCAGTCGCATCGCCGGTGCCGGCTTCAGTGGCCAGCGAAAGCGCATGGGCCTTCGCAATCACCGAAAGCGTGCCGTCATTCACGATATTGGCTTCAGCAAAATTGGCAGAAACGCTTTGCGCGATGCCATTGCCCCGTCAATGCTCGCATAGGCATAGGCATTGTTATAACCGGCTGCAGAAGCCGTCACGCTGACCGAGATCACCGGCGGAAGCGCCGTGCCGCTGGCAACTGCCAGCGCGTCAGGAGCGACGTTCAGAAGCGTTGCAGCAGCGGTTTCACCGCCATTGGCATACTGCTCGATACCGTTACTGGTGATACCAGCACTGGCGTTAGCATCTACCATGCCCCAGGCCGTCGCGCCGACATCAACGCCGATACTGCCATTGTTGGTCAGCTTGGCAGTGGCATTAGAATAACCACTGGCGTTCTGGCTGATGCCGTCCTGCACATTCACATCGGCCGTCGCATAGCTGCCATAGCGGCTGATATCGCCTTCGCCCGAGGTGGTGGTGTAGATCGCGTCGGCAAAAGCCTTGGCCGAAACGCCCATGACTGCCGAAGTGCCCGAATTGACGATCGAGGCAGCCGCAGCAGTTTCACCACTAACGTTCTGCAGGATCCCCGCACCAATGATGTTGGCGACAGCATGGGCATCATCGATGCCGGTGCCCGAACCAACCGCAACCGCCGTGACGGCCACGCCGAGATCACCCGTATTGGTGATCACCGCCGAACCGCTCTTATAAGCCTCAACGCTCTGATCGATGCCATTGCCGATCTGGGCAACCGCCTCAGCATCGCCGCTTTCGGTATCATCGGCGAGGGACACGGCGACCGCCTTGGCGGACACGTCCAGCGTGCCGTCATTGACGACATTGGCCTTGCCGTAAAAGGCGGAAACGCCCTGGTAGATGCCGTTTTCAACGATGGTAGCGGAAGCTTCCGCATCATCATGCGCGACGGCGGAAGCCACAACGCCCACGCCAAGCACCGGCGGCACCGCAGTTCCGCTTGCCACCGCGAGCGGAGCAACGTTCAGCAGCGACGCGACAGCTGAGCCATAGACATAGCTGTAGCTGCCACTTCCGGTCGACGTGAGATGGGAGAAGTTGGCGTTTACGACCTGATCGATGCCGTTGCTGGTGATCTTCGCGACAGCATTTGCGTCGTTATGCGCAACGGCATAGGCATCCGCATTGACGCCCAGCGTACCGTTGTTCTCAACCTTGGCGGTTGCATCGAAACCGGTAGCGTTCTGCTCGATGCCATCCAGAATGGTGGCATTGGCATTGGCATTAACACCCCAGGGCCCAGGAGGGAAACCCATCAAGTGTCGCCGTGTTATAGGCGCTCGCCTCGGCATGTGCCGAGATCGAAAGGTCTGCAGCAGTGCCGAGATTGGCAACCGAAGCGGTGGCCGTTCCGGATTTGCTCGCATTTATCGACCTGCGTGATGCCGGCGTCGGTAATTGCGGCAGTCGCATTCGCGTCGCTATTCCCATCGGCCTTTGCATCGACGCCGATTGCGAGAGAGCCGGTGTTGTCAACCGAAGCCTTGCCCGAAAGGTCACCGACCACGAATTGGGCAATACCCCGATCCATGTTCGCGTCCGCAGTCGCGGTTGCCTCGTTGCTGGTGGCAGAGAAATTGTTGAACGCGGCATTTGCATCTGCAGCGACGACGATGTTCATCGCATCGGCATTTACGACCGAGGCAGTAGCAGCGCTGCCAAAGGCAGCCTGCGCAATACCATTATACATATGCGCATGGGCCTGCGCATCGCTGGAAAGCGCGTTGGCATGGGCCGCGACCGAAACTTCGACCGTGCCAGCCTGGTTGTCGACCAGCGCCAGGGCCGTGTCGCCAAAAACGCTTTGCGCGATACCGGCGAAGCTGATGTCGGCATTGGCAGAGGCCGTGCCGGTGTAATGATTATAAGCACCAGCCGCGACATCGATGGACAGCAAGCCGCCATCATTGGTGATCATGGCCGAAGCTTTTTCATTGCTCATGACCAGCTGATTGATCGCAGTGCCGAGGCTCGCGGAAGCATTGGCGTTATAGGATGAGGAGGATACGGATTCGCCGGGCGAAGCGATTGCCGTAGCCGTTGCAACAACGCCGATATGCAAATTGCCGGTGTTGGTGATGTCAGCCAGAGCGATACCGGTTGTGGTCGCCGAAGTGCCGCTGGCGAAAACCCACTGATTGACCAGCGGGAGGTTGTTGGCGTGCGCATCAGCATCAGCGGAGGCGCCCTGCGCCAGCGCATAGGCAGAGACGTTGAGATTGCCCGAATTGGTCAGGTCAGCCTCAGCATTCTTCGCATCAGCCCACTGGAAGATCTCGCCGGTGAAGCTCGCGCTGGCTTCAGCATAGCCCGAACCGCTCTTCGCCCAGGCATTGGCGTCAATGTATGCGGTGCCGGAGTTCTGGATCAGCAGATCGTCGGCCAGGCCGCCATCGCCGATCTGGACGAACCAGCCTTCAGCGGTCGAATTGACATTCGCCACCGCGACCGCCGGGTTCCCACCATTCTCGATATCGTGGACGCCATATTCCTGAGCAAGCCCACCGATTTCCAGCACATCGCTGAGGGTGATGTCGGCCATCTGGTTAAGGCCAGCATTCGTGCTCGTTGCAGCAAAAGCGGGGACGGCATTCAAAGCCATCGCTGAGACACCAACCGCCAAAAGACGCTTTGTGTTGCGGTTCATCCGTAAAACTCCCTCATATTTGCCCCATCGAGGAGAGGCGCCCACAGTCAAAATTTTAGTCCGGCCGCAAGCGACCGAGAATCACGGTTTGCCCACCCGTTTTCCGAGCTAAAGCAATATTTGGCGACCTATTTGGAGCGATCCATAATCACTAAGTCACCGCGCGTCCATGCCAAATTACCGAAATTTGTTCGAAACTGACCAGAAAGACACACCCTGGCCGGAGCGAGAGGTGGCGACCGGTGCGGCTGCGCTTGGTTCCAAAATCCGCCACTTGGCTGTTCGATTATGTCTTTGCTCCGCAATTGTCGACGCCAAACGCCCGGGTTTCTTGAAATCCCGGGCATGTCGGTGCCGCATTGCAACACAGGTGTGAAAACTGTGTGAATCGGCTCAGCGCGATGCGATGAAGTCTGCCAGCAAGGGGCCGAAGCCGTCCACCGGGCTGCCGATCTGCCGCGCGGCCGAAACATGGTTATGCCCGGCATGGACATGCAGCACCGGCCAGCACCCTTTTTCGGCAAACCATGCATCGGTGAGGGTCTTCGCCTGCTGCTGGCATTCCGCCATGTCGAATTCGCACACTCCGAACAGGCAGGGCACCTGGCTGGCGATCAGGCCAGGCAGCGTGGACATCGCCGGCCAGTCTGCGGAATCGGCCCCGTAGTATTGCGGCTTGAACGGATCGCGCGCCGCGCTGGCGAGATCGTAGAAGCCCGAACTCAGGATTGCCCCGGCGAAGCGTCCGTCCGCCGCGCCGGGCGCAGCCACGGTATCGGCCACGTGATTCGCGCCCGCCGAATGGCCCATCAGCACGATCCGCGCCGGATCGATGCCGTAATCCCCGGCGCGATTCGCCAGATGCTCCAGCGCGGCGATCACATCCTCGCGCCCGGCGGGCCAACGCACTTCGGGCGCCAGGCGATAGTTGATCGTCGCGCAGACAAAGCCCTGCAGCTGCGCCCAGGCACCGATATTGTTATAGAACGGCGCGCCGGCTGCGCCCTTGTCACCCATCACAAAGCCGCCATCATGGACAAACAGCAGGCAGGGCGCAGGCACACCCGAGTGGCTGCGGAACAGATTGAGCCGGTGGCGTTCATGCGGGCCATAGGCAATGTCCCGCTGGATAAGCGATTCGTCGGGCCGTGGCAGCATCGGCGCCAGCAGCGCATTGGTCGCCTCGATCATCGCGGGCGTCAGCTCGGTGCCCAGCTGGGCAATTTGAGCGTGGAAGTGTTTCGGGTCCATCACCGGGTCTCCATCATCAGCACCGCTTTGACGGCCGCCGCCGATTCGCAATCTGCCCAGGCGCGCGCGAAATCGGCAAAGGGATAGCGCGCGATCAGCCGCTCCACCGGAAAGCGCCCCTGCCGCCACAGCTCGATCAGCCGGGGCAGGAACAGCCGCGGGGAGGCGCTGCCGCCCAGAATGCCCATCAGGCTGCGCCCGCTGGCGAGCATCGCGGTCATGTCCGGCGTCCATGGCTCGCGCGGGCGGGTGACGAAGCCCGCCACGCCCTGCATCGCCAGCACCTGCACTGCCTGGTCGAATATTTCGGCGGAGGTGGTGGTGTTGAAACTGAAGTCCGCGCCGAAGGGCAGGATCGCCCGCAGCGCTTCGATCAGATCCACGCCATCACTGGGGATCGCATGGGTCGCCCCCAGTTCGAGCGCGAGCGCGCAGCGTTCCTCCAGTCTGTCGACCGCAACGATGGTGGCCGCCCCGGCGATCCGCGCGGCCATCACTGCCGAGAGGCCCACCGCCCCGCTGCCGAAGATCACGATGCTCTGGCCCGGACGCAGGCGGAGCGCTTCGATCACCGCCCCCGCCCCGGTGATCACGCCGCAGCCCATCGGCGCCACGACATCGAGTGGTACGTCCTTGGGCACCGGCACCGCGCCGCGCGCATTGGCGATGCAATGGCTGGCGAAACTCGACTGGGCGAAGAAGTGGCTTGCAATAGGTTCACCGTCCTGGCTCAGTGCGGTGCTGCCATCGCTGCGCTGGCCGCCGAAGCTGCGCGGCATCGCCTCGCGGCAATAGCTCGGCTTGGCCGACAGGCACGAAGGGCATTGGCCGCAGGAGCCGCCCGACAGTACCACCCGGTCACCGATCCTGAGATGGGTGACGGCACTGCCGACCCGTTCGACCACCCCCGCGCCTTCATGGCCCAGCACGACCGGCTTGGGCACCGGCATGCCGATCCCGGCATGGGAATGGAGGTCGGTATGGCAGATCCCCGCTGCGACCACGCGCAGCAGGATCTCGTCATCCCGCGGATCGCCTAGCTCGACCTGCTCCAGCACCGGCGCCGGGGCGCCTGCGCGCGAGACCGCCGCAGTGATCTTCATTCGCTGTCATCCGCAGGCGGAGGGCTTGGGGTCCGGCCCGGGCGGCCCTGCATCAGCAGTTCGCCCTTCCATGGCACATCCTCAAGCCCGCGCCAGGCGTTCACCAGCAGCGTCTTGAACACCCACACCCCGTCTTCCTTGATCAGCCGATCGTCGCGCGTGCCGATCCCGAAGACGAAATTGGTGCCATAATCGATATTGAATTGCAGGATCTGGAACATCGAGCGGACCCGCGCGCCCTCTTCGGTCGGGGTCATCAGGAAATGCTGGAACAGATGCTGGCGCCCCAGCCACCAATGCTGGCGGTGATACCACAGTTCCTTGAGGTTTTCGAGAATCGCGGCATGGCCGCGCACCTCGCCCTGCCACAGATGGTCGAAGCTCGCATCGCGCGCGAAAGAGGAAAGCGCCAGATCCGCATCGGCCAGATCGATGCCCCAGGCATAGCGGGCATAGGTTTCCATGATGTCGCCGCGATCCTGTGCGGGCATGGTCTTGGGTACGCCATCGGGCCAGCACTGGCTCATATCACTGCCTCCATCTGGTAGCGCCCGCTTTCGCGCACCGCCTGCGGCACCCACACCCCGTGGAAGGTCGAACGGATCCGCACCGGCAAATGCAGCCGCGCGATCGGGCCGCTGGCGATATCCAGCGCATCGAACACCGCGATCTCGCTATGCCCGGCGTCGAGCCGGTTGAGGATCGAGAGGATCCAGCCGTCCCCCTCTTTCGCATCAGGCGCACGCGGGACGAATTGCGGTTCCTGGCACGAGATCGCCTGGCCATGCCGCCACATATCGATCGCGCCGGTTTTCACATTGACCCGCCCGACCGTGGAGGAATTGGTCTCGGGATCGCGGATCAGCGCCCAGCCGTGGCTATAGTCGCGCCCCTGCCAGCGATCATCGGTGCGCGGCATCTCGCACGGGATCGGAATGATCGGACGGGTCTCATAGCTGTCGTCATTGCGCGCGAGGTCGAAGGTCATGCGGGTGAGGATCGGCGGCACGCCGGGAAATTCGCGCCCGTCGGGCGATTTGAAAAAGGGGAAGCAATTGCCCTGATAGAGGCACAGATCGAGATGGACCTTGGTCCCCTCGGTCACCGCATTCATCATATGGCCGGCGCTGGTGGTCGGGCCGGTGAACCAGCGAATATCCGCCGCCGTGCCATAGCGCGGCAGCACCGCGACCATGGTCGGCTTGTCGTCATGCCATTCGTAGAAGGTCCGCCCGGCTTTGAGCCCTTCGATATCGGGGGTGATCAGCGGGAAGAACGGCACCACGATATGCGTTTCGGTGACCGCGAAATCATGCACCACGCCCGGCCAGGGCGCCTCGAACCATACCTCGTTCACCTTCTTGCCATCGGCATCGAAGATATAGATCGCAAAGTCCCGGGTGCCGTCGCCCTTCGCCTGGAAGGAGAAGGTCAGCAATTCTCCGGTCACCCAATCGACCTTGGGATGCGCGCACAGGCTGACCGAGCTGACCTGACCGCCATGATCGGTCTGCGCGCCGGTGGCGAGCGTATCGGGATCGACCTCAAACGGCAGGTCGTCTTCCTTGAGCACCATCAGCTTGCCGGCGTGAAACAGCATCGAGGTGTTGGCGGTGCCCGGGCTGACCCCTTCGGCCAGCGGATCGGCCATGTAACGGTTGCGATAAAGTCCGAACAGGCTGCGGCGATGCTGCGCCTGCAGCTCAAAGCGCGGGGTGTGGACCCAGCGGCTCGATAAGTGACATGCCCGTCATCGAAGCGGATCATGTGGGCCATGCCTTCGCCATCGATGAAGATGTCATCGCCGATCCATCGGCGGATATTGTCGGTCGGCCCCGCCGCGATACCAGCTGCCTTGTAGCCCTGCCGGCAGATGGCCCTCCACCAGTTCGAGCCCTTCGACAGTGGATTCGCTGCGCAGCGGCTTGCCCCAGCCCTGATAGAGTTCGATCTCGGGAAAGGTGATTTCCATCGCTTGGCTCCTTCAGCCTACCGCCTGGTCAACCGCGCTCACCGCCTGGCGCGTGAGGCAGACCGGTTCGCCCGCATTGATCAGCAGCGCCTGGCGCCGCATGTAGCGGGTCAGATCGTTGCGCCCGCCCGCTATGCCGGAAGCGCCGAAGCTGTCGCTCTTCGCCTCGGATCCGAAGAAGGTCAGGAAACTGTCCTGCACGCTGACCTTGCCGGCATCGATCCGCGCGGCCACCGCCAGCGCGGTCTCCTCGTCCGGGCCGATCACCGCAGCAGACAGGCCGAACTCGGTATCGTTCGCCAGTGCCACTGCCTCGTCGATGGTGTGGAATATCATCACCGGCATGCAGGGCCCGAAGGTTTCGCCGCGCATGATCTTCATGCTGTGATCGACCCCGGTGATCACGGTTGGGCGCATATAGTCGCCACCGTCGATCTTGAACGGCTTGCCGCCTTCGACGATCATCGCGCCCCGGGCGACCGCATCGTCAAGATGATCGGCAACTATCCCGGCCTGATGCGGGCCGGTGAAGGGCCCGATATGGCCGCCCATCGGATTGGGATGGTTGAGCTCGATTTTTCGCGCGCGCTCGATCAGCGCGGCGACGAATTCGTCATGAATGCTATCCTGAACATAGATCCGCTCGATCGAGAAACAGACCTGACCGGTGGCGCTGACCGCCCCGCGCAGGGTTGCCGATACCGCGCGATCGATATCTGCACCGGCCATCACGATCAGCGGGTCCTTGCCGCCCAGTTCGACATCATAGGGGATCATCCTGCGCCCGCAGGCCTCAGAGACCTTGCGGCCATTGGGCACGCTGCCGGTGAACGAGATATAATCGGCATTGTCGATCAGCGCCTGGCCGGTCTCCCCATCGCCGAGCACGCAATCGAACACCCGCGCCAGCTCCGGCACTTCGCGCACCGAAGCGAACAGTGGCCCGGTGAAACGCGGGGTGACTTCCGATGGCTTGAGCAGGACCGCACAGCCGGCGAACAGCGGCGGGATGCAGTGCAGCATCGAAAGCATGGTCGGCGCGTTCCAGGGCGAGATCACCCCGACGAGACCATAGGGCTTGAGCAGCGTCTCATACCGCACTTCGGGATTGGCGCGGCTCACCCCTGCATTCTGCGCCGCCGCGATCTGCCGTTCGGCCGAAGCGCACAGCCCGCCAATGATTCCCAGCATCATGTCAGGCGCGATCCGGCTGATTTCGCAATAGCCGGTGTCATGCGAATCCGCGTCAATGATCGCCTGGCGATATTTCCCGCCGACCAGCGCGGCCCACCGGGCCATAACGGCGGCGCGCGCCGAAGGCGGCATTGTGCCCCATTGGGGTTGCGCGGCCCTGAGCTGTGCAGCCTTGGCCGCCACCGCTGCGCCATCGGCAACTTCGATCTCAAAATCCGGCTTGCCGCTGCGCGGATTGCGCACAGGCAGGATGCGCGCGGCCATCCCTGTTCTCCCATTTTGCAGAGGGCCTTTGACGACCGCCTGTTTCATTGATTATTCAAGGATTGAGCGGGCCGAGTCAACGGCGAATCGCCGCGAGGGGGACAGGATGGCCATGGCCACAACTTCAAAGATGCAACCGGCAGCGAGCAACATCACGCCTCCGGGCCGGGACGGCGATCGTCCGGCATCGCAGCGCCTCGGCGGGCTGGCCTATTTCGGCTATCGCCTGGCGGTGACCGCCAAGCTGTTCGACCGCAAATTCATCGCGGTTCTGCGCGCGCACAGCAGCCTCACCCTTTCCCAGTGGCGCTGCCTTGCACAGCTTGGTCTGGCCGAACCGGGCACGGTGCGCTCGCTCGCCGAAGGGGCGGTGGTCGACCGGGCGGAAGCGAGCCGCACGCTGGCCCGGCTGGTCGCGCTTGGGGTCGTCGAACGGCATGACAATCAGGACGATCAGCGCAGCCCCCAGTTCACCCTCACCGCGCAGGGGCGGGCGCTTTACGAACGGCTGCGCAAACCGATCTCCGAATTCATCGGCTCACTGGTCGCTCAGGTGGAGGAAAGCGATATCGAGGTGGCCGATCAGGTGCTGTGGACGGTCTCGCAGGGTTGCCTGGACTGACGCAGGATCGCGCCTGTTCGAATTTGGCCAGGATAGTCATAATCGAGTCACATGAACCCGGCACTCCCGCTGAGAAAGGCGGGGGCTCACGCAGCGATGACATTGGTCAATATCTTTCTGACAAACACCGCCGCTGACGCGATGGACCCGTTCGTCCACGACGATTCGACCTTCACATTCAATATGATGGACGGGTCCGGCCCGCGCCGCCTGGTGGAAGGCCCGATGTGGGCTTTCGTCGACTGGCTGATGGCGGATCTTTCGGGGCTCGAAATGTGCCGGCGGCTGCGGGCCGATCCGCGCACCCAGGATGCGCATGTCACGATTGTGCTCGAACGGGATGATCCGGAAGATCGCCGGCGCGCGCTGCGCGCGGGTGCGGATGATTACATCGTTGGCCCGCTGGACCGGCAGAAGATCCTCGACCGGGTGCTGGCGCTGCAATCGCGCCATCAGCAGCGCCATGCGACCCAGCTGGTCGAACTGGGCCAGCTCAAGATCGATCTGGGCGCGCAGCAGGCGCGCTGGCAGGACAAGCCGATCCCGCTGCGGCCCAATGAATTCCGCTTGCTGCGCTTCCTGGCCGAGAACCCCAACCGGGTGCTGTCACGCCAGGAAATGATCGAAGGGCTTGGCAAGCAGGACCCGCCGATCGATCCGCGCACGGTCGATGTCTGGATCGGGCGGTTGCGCCGGGCGTTCCGCGCCGCCGGGGCAAACAACCCGCTGCGCACCGTCCATGCGATGGGCTACGTCCTCGACGCCACCTGAGCGCATCCCGGCGCCAGCCACATCCCGATCCCGCCCTGGGCTGCAGCACCAACAAAATCCCGGTCGCGAGCAAGCTCGCAACCGGGTCAGAGGGTGGCTTTGAAACTGTGTTTTTCGGCCATTGCGCTAACCGGCAAGCCGAGGGACTGGCCGGGCGACCTGCTGGCCGCCCGGGCCGTGATCCCGATCAGAAGGTCGTCGAAAGCGACAGCGCGAAGGTTGTGCCCACGGCATAGGTGTTGATGTCCACCCGATTGTCGCCGCTTTGCTGGAATTCCTCATGGCCGCGACCGAGAATATTGCGCGCTTCGAACTTGGCCTCGAATGCGCGGCCAAGCACCTTGAACCCTTCACGCGCGACAAAATCCAGCTGCACACCGGGCCGCTCGATCACGTCAGGCTGAGGCACAGTGCCATTGAGCCCGCGGCTGACCACCCGGTCGCTCGCATAGGTGACGAGGAAGGTCTGCTGCGAGAGGTGATCGTCATTCTCAAGACCGATCTGCAGGTTCACCACATGATCCGACTGGCCGGTGAGCGGTGCGCCATCACGGAAATAATCCGTCGCGACGTTCGAGGCCGCGCCGTAGAATTTCACGGTGTCGGTGGAACTCACCTTCAGCTTCGATTTCGTATAGGTGTAATTGACGTTCACCAGCAGACGGCGGAGGCCGTCACCCCAATCCCCGATATCGAAATATTTCTGGAGTTCCGCCTCACCACCATAAAGGTCAGCCGAAGGCGCATTGGCATAGGATGTCGTGATGTCGACGCCTGTCACAAAGGCTTCGATCGGGTTTTTCAGCTTCTTGTAGAAGCCGGCCAGCGAGACACGCTCGTCACGCGCGAAATACCATTCCCAGCGCGCTTCGCCATTATAGAGCTGGCTGTCCACCAGCAGCGGATTGCCCAGATAGGGCCGGCTGGTTTCGGGATCGTAATAGGGCTGGTTGAGCAATTCGCGGAACTGCGGGCGGGCAATGGTTTTCGAGGCGCTCAGCCGGATCTGCATGCCCGGCTGGACTTCGTAAGTCAGCGTGGCCGCAGGCAGCCAATAGCTGCGATCGAGATGCGTCGAGGCCAGGCTGGCCGAAGGATCGGTGAAGACCTGGATCGGGATGACATCCTGCTTCGCCGATTCATAACGGACGCCGGCATCGAGGCTGAGCGCGTCGGTAAATTGGGCATTGAGCTTGATGTAGCCCGCCCAATTGACCAGATCGGCGGCGAAGGCGGGGTTGCCTTCGTCGGTTTCGATCATTTCGATGCCAAAGGTCTGGACCACGCTTGGGGCCAGAAGGAGATCGGGCCGCAGCATGCCGATGCCGCTGATGACATCCGGGTAGCCCATGAAGTCATTCGGCGCGAGGAACTTGAAATCCCGCCGCGTGCTGGTGCGGTGCGTATCCGAATAGGCCCCGCCAACAGAAAGCTTGATTGAATCGGTCAGGTTGTAACCAAGGTCCACCCCGCCGGTCCACAGATCCTCATTGAGATAGGAGAAGGTGACCCCGCCATCCCCGCCATTGCCGTTGTTCAGCCGGTTGACGAAATATTGGCCGAACGGATCCGAATCCGTGTTGGACCGGACATATTCCAGGAACAGTTCATAGGGCGCCTTGCGCTTGGTATTTGCATAGCCGCCCCGCACTTCGATCGACAGATTGGACGTCGGCTTGAATTCACCGACGATCTGCGTGTCGAACAATTGCCGGGCATAGAAGCCGGTGCGCTGCTGGAAGAAATCCGTGTCCGTCGCATGGCGCTGCCCGATCCCGGTGCGGGCCTGCTTGATCGTGTCATGGACGTAGAGATTGGTCAGCCGGATGCGGTTCTCGCCAAACTCCAGGCCCAGGCCGAACAGCCCGTTGACCACGATGCGCTGGTCGGTGATCGTATAGCGAAAATCCGTCTCATATTGCGAGAGATCGCCATTCAGAGAGGTCTGCTGGAGCGGCTGGCGGGTGCTGTATTTATTGCTGTAGCCACCGCCCGCAATGATCCCGATCTGTCCGTCAGCCCCGAAATCCCAGGATTTACCGCCCGAGAAATTGGCGCTGAAATTCGCCGGCGTCTGCTTGAAGCGCTGGACCAGGGCGTTGCGGCCAGTGACCAGCTCCGCCAGGATCGCCGAGGTATCGACGGTGCCAGAGCTCATCCGGTCGCCACTGTCGAAAAATGCCTGGAGCGCAGGCGGTATATTGCGGTTGCCGTTGTCGTAGCCGGTCCAGTCGGAACTGCTGCCGTAATAGGTCAGCCCGTGGTTGAATGTGGTGATTGTGTCTCCCGAGACACTGCCGCCGATCGTCAAAAAGGGCGTGTTCGGCGTGGCCTTGGTGGTGAGATTGATCACACCGCCCCCGAATTCGCCGGGAAAGTTCACCGAATAGCTCTTCTGAACCAGCGAAGATGCGATCACGCCGGTCGGAAACATATCGAGCGGAACGACCCGCTTGAGCGGTTCGGGGCTGGGCAACTGCGACCCGTTGAGCATGGCGAGCGAATAGCGATCCCCCAGGCCGCGCACATAGACGAAGCCCTTGCCCACCACGCTGAGGCCGGTGACCCGGCTGAGTGCGCCGGCAATATCGCCTTCGCCGGTACGCGCGATCTGTTCTGACGACAGGACCGAGACAACCTGATTGGCGGTCTGCTCGACATTGCGATCGCGCCGGCCGGTTACGATGATCTCTCCGCCGCCGGGAATTGAAATCTCGACGTCTTCCTGTTCAGCTTCCTGCGGCTGGTTTTGCGGCAAGGTTGCAGCCGGCTCGTCATCGGTCTCGGAAGTCTGCGCGAAAGCGACGCTTGGCACGGTGAGCGCGGATGTGAGCAGCAAGGCGCCTGCGAGACGCGACATCTTGGCCATCAGATTTCCCTCAATATCAGATGCATAGTCGGGGGCAGCGCGTATCCGGCTGCCCCCGCAATCGTGTCAGGCAGCGATCAGCTGGTTGGCAGCGAGGTACAGGCCGTGGCGCCGCCGAGATTGGCAGTCGAACTGTTGCAGGTCCAACCAACATACCAGCTGGTGTTGCCGGTCCAGGCAGCGCCAATATGGTTCGGGCTGGGCAGCGTGAAGAATGACCCGACGGTCGCCAGCGTCGTGGCGTCGTAAGGGACGACCGCATCCTCATTGGCGCCGTTGACGAAGGTCAGCGTCAGGGTCGAGGTGAGCGCATCATTATTGTTGTTCGAACCCGAACCGAAGGCGGTTGCGACCGAGGCCGCATCATAGGTGCCGGTGCCCAGATATTTGGTCGAATTGCAGGTCATGGCCACCGAATAGGCCTTCAGCGTGGACGAGGCCGAACCGCCCGATCCATTCATGCGGATGCATTCATTGTTCGGGGTATAGATAATTCCGTTGACCAGCGTGGTATCGGAATTGCCGCGGAACAGGGTCGATGCCTTGTCGCCGCCGCCTTCATTGTTGGCGCTCACATCCGGCTGGACACCGACGAAATTTGTGACCGTCAGCGTCGTGCGGGGCGTATCGGCCTCGTTGTTGTCGCTGTCGATTTCCATCAGCGTATCGCCCTGGCCAGGACGCTGGATCAGCAGCGCATGCTGGACGTTGAAGCGGGCACCGGTGTCGACATCGAGGCTGTCATCGTCAGCGCCGGTCGCGACGTAATATTTCAGGCCGGCATTGCCACCGAAGACTTCCATGCCGTCATCAGAGCTGTTGTGCGACTGGAAGTGATCAAGCTGGGTGCCGCTGCCAACGCCTTCGAGTGTCAGCGCCTGCAGCTCCTTGTTCGCGCTGAGCACGAAGCCCGAATAGCGGATCTGGAAGTAGCTCATCTTGCCGGCGTTGTAGGTATCGTCAGCCCCGCCGAAGAGCGCGGGATTGACCGCACCTTCGGTCTTGCGTTCGCATTTGGTGGTGGTCGATCCGAAATCGCAGTCCGTGATGCGCGCGCGGCCGAGCAGCACGACGCCGCCCCACTGGCCGATCGAGCTGTCGCTGTTGAAGCCGGCGACATTATCCGTGCTGGTGAAGATGATCGGCTGCGTGGGCGTGCCGACCGCATTGATCTTGTTGCCGCGGTTGACGGCAATCCAGGACTGGCCGGTCGACCCATAAAGGATGACGCCAGGCTCGATTGTGAGCGTGACGTTGGTATCCTTGGTCAGCGGCGTGGTGCAGCCTTCGGTGGTGGAAGTGTAGGGCGCAGAATCGCTGGGAACATCATAGCCGCCGTCGCAGCCGATATCGACGCGGCCGTGGATGGAATACAGCACGCCGGCGATCTTGGGCAGGGTCGAGGAGGCCTTGAGCAGGTTCGGCAGTTCGCACACTCGCCAGGTTCCGGTCGGGCCGGAAATAGTGCCCTTGTCGGTCAGGCCCTGAGGATCGGTGATCGTCGGGCAGGCGCCGGCTGCGGTGACAGTGCCGGTCGGGGTGGGCGTGCCGCTGCCGCCACCGCCATTGGTGATGTCGATGTTCACAGGACCGGTGGCGCCGGGCGATGCGATATCATCCGGGCCACAAGCCGAAAGAGCGAGCAGGCTGCAGCCAATTACGAGCGAGCGGTGAATATTTTTCACGGCGGACGGTCCCCTCAAAAACCGAGAATCAGAAAGTGCGACCGATCGATCGCGACTCGTCCGCTAGACGGGGTACATGACAGTTTCTTTGCAAACTTGCCGATCAATTGCCCGGACGTTTTTATGTCTGTTTTGTGTCACTTATGACAGATCAAAGACAGTTATGACGACCGCAGGCGCAGAGCCAGCCGACTCGCCATCGCCGCACTGCAAAATGCCGATTGTTACAGATCGATGACACTATGACATTTTTATTGCAGTCAGCCTTGGCTCGCCGCATTCTCCCTCACAATGGAAAACAATGCGGGAGAATCGCTATGCATAAACTGATTGCTCTGGCCGCACTGGCCTGTGCCGCAGCGCCGGTTGCCGCAATCGCCGCAGACACCGGGCCCGAACGGGTCGATGTCGCTTATGAAGCCCTTTCGGAAGGTCGCACTGCCGAAGCCATCGCCCAGCTCAATGGGAGCGATGCGGTCAGGTCAGACGATCCCGCCGCTTTGATCAATCTGGGCACCGCCCTGGCCCGCGAAGGCCGGGTCAGCGATGCCCGGGCGATGTTCACCGCCGCGATCAACAGCAGTGATCACTATTATCTTGAGCTTGCGGATGGCCGCTGGATCGATTCGCGCAAGGCCGCCAAGATGGCGCTTGACCGGCTCGATAAGGCGCAGGGTATCGCCCTGCGCTGAACTATCCACAGGATCATCCACCAATAAGCTGCAGAACCCGCAGGAGTTAGCCGCTCCTGCGGGTTTTTGCTTATAGGGCAGACTGTCATGGCGTTGTCATGTGCTGCTAGCATCAGGCGGTGATGACGAGGCCTCCGATTCTCCTGGCCGGCCGCTGCTCGGTCGCTGCCATGCTTATTGCCTGTGCATGGGGCGCGCCTGCCTGCGCCGATGTGCTGGAGATCGGCAATGACGGCGGTGCCCATTGGGTGGCCGGCGCGGCAGCAGGCACCGGTCCGGCAGGCAGCGGTCCGGCGGGCCACCAGCTGTCGGCCACCTACAACTACAGCGCGCCCGCAGTGCTTGAGGAAGTGCCCGGCGATATTTCGGTGCCGGATTATGTGCTGGCCGATCCCGAACAGCACGCCGCCGCAATTCCCGACGCCTATAGTGCGAAGGTGCGCGAACTTGCCGCGCGCTTCGATCTCAGCCCGGCACTGATCGAGGCGGTGGTGTGGCAGGAAAGCCGCTGGCATGCCGCCGCGCTGTCGCCCAAGGGCGCGCGCGGGCTGACCCAGCTGATGCCCGGCACCGCCCGCCAGCTGGGCGTCGATGCGAGCGATCCCTTCGCCAATCTTGAAGGCGGCGCGCGCTATCTGCGCGAACAGCTCGACCATTTCGACGGCAATCTCGAAAAGGCGCTCGCCGCCTATAATGCAGGCCCGGGCCGGGTCGAGGATGCCAACGGCATTCCCAATATCCGCGAAACCAAGGCCTATGTCGCCGCGATCATGAGCCGTCTTTCCAATCATTCCCGGAGCACTGAATAATGTTTGCGCTTACCCGCCCCGCCGGCCTTGCCCGGTTTGCGGCTCTCGCCGCCCTAGCCCTGCCCGCCGCTGCCCGGGCGCAGCAGGCCGGTGACCCGCAGGGATCCGGCCCGATCATCAATGCACTGATGTGGATGCAGGGCACGCTGCTCGGCAATGTCGCCACCGCCGTGGCGGTAATGGCCGTTGCCGCGGTCGGCTTCATGATGCTGACCGGGCGGATGAACTGGCGCTTTGGCGCAACCGTGATCATCGGCTGCTTCATTTTGTTTGGCGCGTCCTCGATCGTCGCCGGCATCCAGGCGGCGGCGGGCTGAGCGATGGAACTCCTGCGCCATCCCGTCCACCGCGCGCTGACCCGCCCGCAGATGTTTGCCGGGGTGACCTATAATTTCTTCATCATCAACGCTGCGGTGACGACCGAGCTGTTCCTGATCACGGGCAGCTTCCTCGCGCTTCCGGCGGCGCTGGTGATTCATGGAATCGGCTATTTCGCTTGCCTGCGCGAACCGCGCATTTTCGACCTGTGGATCACCAAGGTGAGCAAATGCCCGCGGGTCAAGAACTGGAAACGCTGGGGCTGCAACAGCTACGCTGCCTGACATGGGGCACCAACTACGCACCGCGTGAGCGGTGAATTCGGGTCCTTAGGGAGGGCCAAGACCAGATGAGCAAATGGATCGGAGCCGCCGCGTGGAGCGCCAGGGAAGCCAAGGCGGGCGACCGCCTGCCCTATGCCCGGCTGGTGGACGAGAACACCGTGCTGCTGCGCGACGGCTCACTGATGATGGCGCTGCAGGTGCCCGGCCTGCTGTTCGAAACCGAGGACAGCGAAGCGCTCAACGCCCATGCCGCGACCCGCGAGGTGATGCTGCGATCGAACCTCGATGCGCGCTTCGTGATGTATCACCATGTCATCCGCCGGCGGGTGCAGGTGGAACTCGATGCCGAATTCCAGGATCCGCTGTCTGCCCATATTGACCGCCGCTGGCGCGAAAAGCTCAGCAGCGGCGCGCTGTTCATCAATGACCAATTCGTCACCCTGGTGCGCCGGCCCGCGCGCGGCAAGGCCGGACTGGCCGATCGCATGGCGCGGCTGTGGCAGCGCAAGGGCCAGGAGCAGATCGAGGCCGATCCCAAGGATCTGCGGGGCCTGCGCGCCGCCGCCGGATCGCTGATCGCCTCGCTCAGCTCTTATGGTGCGAGCCTGCTGGGCGATTATCAGGGCAATAATGGGCACAATAATTCCGAACTTCTGGAACTGCTGTCCGCGCTGTACAATGGCGAGATGCGCCCGGTGCGCCGCCCCGCCGATGAAACCGATATCGGGCAGATGCTCCCCTATCGCCGGGTGAGCTTCGGGCTTGATGCGATGGAACAGAAGGACGGCAACGGCACCGATTTCGCCGCCATGCTGAGCCTCAAGGATTATCCGGACGCGACCTCGCCCGGCCTGCTGGACGGGTTGCTGCGCATGCCGTTTGAAATGGTGGTGAGCGAAAGCTTCGCCCCCTGCGAACGCCAGACCGCGCGCGAGAAGATGGACCTGGCACTGCGTCGCCTGCGCTCTGCCGATGAGGAAGCGCGCGCCGAACGCGCCGAAATGCATGCCGCGCGTGACGCGCTGGGCGCCGGGTCGGTCGGCTTTGGCGACCATCATCTGAGCGTGCTGGTGCGCGAGAGCAATCTTGCCCGGCTCGATGAAGCCTGCGCAACCTGCGCCTCTGCTCTGGCAGACACCGGTGCGATCGCTGTGCGCGAGGATACCAATCTTGAACCCGCCTTCTGGGGCCAGTTCCCCGGCAATGAAGGCTATATCGTGCGCCGGGCGATGATTTCGACCGCCAATATGGCCAGCTTCGGCTCGCTCCACGGCTTCGCGCTCGGCCAGGCGAGCGGCAATCACTGGGGCGATGCGGTGACCCTGCTGGAAACCACCAGCGCGACCCCGTTCTTCTTCAATTTCCACCATGGCGATCTGGGCAATTTCTCGGTCATCGGCCCGTCCGGCTCCGGCAAGACGGTGGTGATGAACTTCCTCGCCGCCCAGGCACAGAAATTCAGCCCCCGCACGATCCTGTTCGACAAGGATCGCGGGGCGGAACTGTTCGTGCGCGGGATCGGCGGGCGCTATGACCGGATCGCCGCCGGAGTTCCGACCGGCTTCAATCCCCTCGCCCTGCCCGATAATCCGACCAACCGCGCCTTCCTGCGCGACTGGCTGGGCGTGCTGCTCAAGGCAGAGGGGCCAGAAGAGCTCGCGGCGATCGCCCAGGCAGTCGATGCGACCTATGCCAATGATCCGGCCCTGCGCCGGTTGCGCAATTTCCGGGAACTGGTCGCAGGAACCCGCCGCCCGCAGCCGGGCGATCTGGCGGATCGCCTCGCCCCGTGGATCGGGGAGGGCGAGCATGGCTGGATGTTCGACAATGCCGATGACCGGCTTGATCTTTCGGCCCGCGTGCTCGGCTTCGATATGACCGCGCTGCTCGACAGCCCGCGCCTGCGCACCCCGGTGATGATGTATCTGTTCCACCGGATCGAGGAGCGGCTCGACGGCCAGCCGACCATGATCCTGATCGACGAGGGCTGGAAGGCGCTGGACGACGAAGTCTTCGCCGCGCGCATCCGCGACTGGCTCAAGACTTTGCGCAAACGCAATGCGCTGGTGGGCTTTGCCACCCAATCCGCCCGCGATGCACTGGAAAGCAGGATCTCGACCGCCCTGGTCGAACAGACCGCGACCATGATTTTCATGCCCAATGCCCGCGCCCGGTCAGAGGATTATTGCGACGGCTTCGGCCTCACCAGCCACGAACTGGCGCTGATCCGCTCTCTGCCGGCGCATAGCCGCTGCTTCCTGGTACGCCAGCCCGATGCCTCGGTGGTGGTGCGGCTCAACCTGGCCAATGCGCCCGAAGTGCTGACCATCCTCTCAGGCCGCGAAAGCGCGGTGCGCCGGCTCGATAGCTTGCGCGAGGCGGTCGGTGACGAACCGGCGAAGTGGTATCCGGCGCTCACCGGCCATGCCTGGCCCGGCACCAGCGAAGAAGGCGCCGATGATTATGGCATGTGGGAAGCGGCCGAATGAGCCCGCAATGCGCCCAGTCCGTGAACGAGATCGCCAATGGCGTTTCCGCCTCGCTGCGCGGCGTGGATTGCATGGCGGGCGATATGACCCAGGCTGCTTTCGGGCGGTTGTTCGGATCGCAGGGCGCGCTGGTGCCTGCGCTGACCATACTGCTGACGATGTTCATCGCTCTGTTCGCCTTTGCGCTGATCACGGGGCGCACACAGATCGGGATCCGCTCTCTGATCCCCCGGATGATGACCCTGGGGCTGGTGCTGGTCTTCACCACCAGCTGGATTGCCTATCAGAGCGTGTTCTGGAACCTCACCACTGCCGCGCCTGACCAGATCGCCAGCATTGTACTTGGCGGTCAGGGTTCGGCGACCCAGGTATTCGGCGACAAGATCGATGTGGTTTTCGCCGCAATCCAGCAGCTGTCGCAGCAGACCGGCCAGCAAGGCGGCCAGCAGGCAGATATCTCCACCTTTTCACCTCAGGGCATGATGTGGATGGGCGCAACTTTGCTGCTGCTGGGCACGGTGGGCGTGCTGGTGACCACGCGAATCGCGCTGGCCGTGCTGATGGCGGTCGGCCCGGTGTTCGTGGTGCTGGCGCTGTTCCCGGCCACGCGCGGGCTGTTCGCCGGCTGGCTGCGCGGGCTGGTGATGATGGCGGTTACCCCGCTGTTCGCGGTGTTGGGCGGAACCCTGATGCTCGAGCTGGCCGTGCCGGTGATCAACGGGCTGGCGCTTGAGCCGGGCAAAATCGATCCGCGCGCGGCAATGGCCTTCTTCCTGATCGGCGCGGTGCATGTCGCGCTGATGATGCTGATGCTCAAGGTCGGCACCACAATGGTCGGCAATTGGACGGTATTCGGCCTCGCCGGATCCGGCAGCCGCGAACCGCGCGATACCGCGCCGGCACCATCACCCGCACCGACCGTCATGTCTGTCGAGCAAACCGCCGCCGCATCCGCCGCTCAGGCCTCTGCCGCCCCGCGCCAGCTGGCCATATCGGGCGTTGCCGCCGGGATCGCCGCCAATGATGCGGCGGGCGGCCGAACCGCCACCGTCACCCATGACACCCGCATCTATGCTGCAGGCGGCGGCCACTCCGGCCCGCTCGCCCCGGGCCCCTCGCGGGCGCACGGGATCGGCAGCCGCTTTCGCGCGCCGCCCAATTCGAAACTGGCCCGATCTTCGGAGAAACTGAAATGAACCGCGTCACGCTGCCCCTGCTATTGGCCGCAGCCGCCTTCACCACCCCGGCGCTGGCGGACGATTCTCGCCTTGTCGAACATCTTTACGATCCGTCCGAAGTGGTGACGATCGAGGGCAAGCCGAATGTCCAGGCGACGATCACCTTCGAGCAGGACGAGCATATCGAAAATGTCGCGATCGGCGATTCGACCAGCTGGCAGGTAACGCCGAACAAGCGCGCCAACCTGTTATTCGTGAAGCCGCTCTCCGCGCGCGCCTCGACCAATATGACGGTGGTGACCGACAAGCGCACCTATCTGTTCGATCTGGTGGCCAAGCCGGGCGCGCAGGCGCTCTATGTGCTGCACTTCACCTATCCCGATGAGCCCGCAGCCGAAGCGCCCGCGCAGTTGGCGCAGGCGCCGAGCGACATCGAAATGGCGGCGGCCACCGATCCCTATGCGGTGGCCGACCCGGCCAAGCTCAATTTCGAATGGCGCCGCAAGGGTGCCGAACGGCTGATGCCCTCGCAGATCTACGACGATGGCGAAGCCACTTTCCTCACCTGGGCAGCCAATGTCACGATTCCGGCGATCCTGACCAAGGACCGCAACGGCACCGAAGGTCCGGTCAATTATGCCGTGCGAGGCGAAACCACCGTGGTCGACGGCGTGCCGAGCGAAATCATCCTGCGTTGGGGCGACGACGTTGCCACTTTGACCAACGCCAGACCCGTCAGCAGCGCCAGCGCCGGGACCAAGCCCGCGCTGGCCATCAACAGGGAGGCAAAGTGATGCGCCTGGCCATGCAATTGCCCGAGAAGAAGGGCGCAGGATCCGCTGCCGAAGGCGATCCGCGTGAGGCACTCTCGGCCGAGGTGATCGACCTTGCGAGCCGCAACGCCTTTCCCGCGGTCACCCAGCGCAAGGGCGGTTCGGACATGTTCGGCCTGCTCGCCGGGGTAGGACTGGTCGCCGTGCTCGGTGCCGTTACCCTGTGGGGCATGAATGCCGCGCGGCTTGACAGCAGCCAGCAGGCCACGACCGGCCAGGCCCAGCCACAGGCCGCTCCGGCGGTGCCCGCACCAGGCGAAACCGCCGCGCCGCAGCCAGCCGCAGCGCCCGCGGTAGCGCGGCCTGATCCGGCCCCCGCACCAGTGCTGGCACAGATGCCGGGAACCCAGGTGGGGACCGCTGCCAATCCCTATAACACGCCAACTGTAGTGTTTGACGCCAGCGCATTGCCGATTCCGGTCGCCGCGATCACAGCGGCCACTCCGGCAGGTACCACCACCGGCAGTTCGGCCAATGATTTTGCCAGCAGGATCGGCGGCGTGGGCGGCAGTACGGCCAAGGCCGCGCGGATGTTTGATCCACAGACCACCGTCACCCAGGGCACCCTGATTCCGGCCGTGCTGGAAACCGCGATCAATACCGATGTACCGGGCTTTGTCCGTGCGGTGGTGAGCCAGGACGTGCGCAGCTATGACGGCACCCGCGTGCTGCTGCCGCGCAGCTCCCGCCTGGTCGGGCAATATCAGTCAGGCCTGCAGGCCGGGCAGCGGCGCGCCTATGTCATCTGGACCCGCGCGATCCGGCCTGACGGGATCACGGTGGATCTTGCGTCACCGGGAACCGATTATGCCGGCATGGCCGGCCTTCCGGGTGAGGTGAATTCGCATTTCTTCAAGCGCTTCGGTTCGGCCATGCTGCTCTCGGTGATCGGCGGGCTGACCACGATCGCCAGCGGCGGTGCATCGGTGATCCTCGGCGGCGGACAAAGCGCTGCCTCGACCGCGCTGCAGCAGGATGGGCAGATCGGCCCGACCGTGCGGGTGCGCCAGGGCGAGCCGATCCGGGTGTTCACCGCCCGCGATCTCGATTTCTCGACCGCGCCGACTCTGTGAAGGATTGCAGGTGAGCGCATCGGTCCATCCCTTGACCCCGGCTGACGAAGACGCTGCGCGCCCCGAGCTGCGGAGCGTCTATCTCGACGCCTATCTCGCGCCGTTTGCCGAATGGCTGGCGCGCGACACGGTGACCGAGATCATGGTCAACCAGCCGGGCGAATTGTGGGTCGAAGATGCAGCCGAGCCGGGCATGCACCGGATCGAGGCGCCCGGGATTGACGACAAGCTGGTCCAGCGCCTGGCCGAACAGGTCGCACGGGTCAGCCATCAGGGGATCAACCGCGAGCATCCGCTGCTGGGGGCGACCTTGCCTGACGGCGCGCGCATCCAGTTTTGCGGCCCGCCCGCCACGCGCAAGCACTGGGCCATGGCGATCCGCCGCCATCGCCGGCTTGATCTGCCGCTGGATGCCTATGACACCGGACCGCTGAGCCGCGCTGCGGAACCTGCCCTGCCCGATCCTGCGGCTGAACCGGTGGCTTTCCTGCGCAGCGCGATCGCACAGCGCAAGACGATCCTGATCTCCGGCGGCACCTCCACCGGCAAGACCACCTTTCTCAATGCCATGCTGGGTGAAATCCCCGCGCAGGAGCGGGTGGTACTGGTCGAAGATACGCCCGAGCTGCGCCTGCCCGGTGCCAATGGGGTCGGCCTTGTCGCAGTGAAGGGCGAGCTGGGCGAAGCCAAGGTGACCGCGAATGAGCTGCTGCAGGCGGCTTTGCGACTGCGGCCCGATCGCATCGTGCTGGGCGAATTGCGCGGCGCGGAAAGCGTGTCCTTCCTGCGCGCGATCAACACCGGCCACCCCGGATCCTTTTCCACCATTCACGCCAATTCGCTGCGCGGTGCGCTGGATCAGCTGGCGCTGATGGTGATGCAGACCGGAATCGGTCTCACCCGTTCGGACACGATCGCCTATGCCGCCTCGGTGATTGACGTGCTGGTCCAGCTGGGCCGCAATGGCGAGGGCAAGCGCGGAATCGTCGAGATCGCTCATAGCCGCGATCTTGTGTGACATCCGCGCCTCGAACCGCGGCTGTGTGACCGCAAAATATCGCAGCGCACGAATCATCGACGGTGAATTCACAAAAATGTAACATAGCCCCACCATCCAGCAGTAACTGGCCATTCAGGCCCAAACAGGCAGCATTGTCGCCAAGCAGGAACATGGGCACCCAACTCGAAACCCGGCCTGAAACCACCGTTCCGGTGGATCGCTATTTCAATCGCGAGCTGAGCTGGCTTGCGTTCAACGAACGTGTCCTGTCCGAAGCGCGCAATCCCAATTATCCGCTGCTCGAACGGCTGCGCTTCCTCTCGATCTCGGGCAGCAATCTCGACGAATTCATCACCATTCGCGTCGCGGGCCTCGTCGGGCAGGTCCAGCGCCAGATTGCCAATACCTCGATCGATGGGCGCACGCCCTCACAGCAGCTTGCGGCAGTCCGCGCGGCGATTTCTGATCTTGAGCGCCAGCAGCAATCGACCTGGCACGAATTGCGCCCCCTGCTTGCGGAAAAGGGAATCCATGTCGCCGATGAAGGGCGGATCGATGCCGAAGCGGCGCGCTGGCTGAAGGACTATTTCGTCAACGATATCGGGCCGATCATCACGCCCCAGGCGATCGACCCCGCCCATCCCTTCCCCTTCGTCGCCAATGAGGGGATCGGGGTATTGTTCAATCTCACCCGGCTCGCCGATGATGAGCAGGTGGTGGAAATGGTGCTGGTGCCCTCTGCCCTGCCCCGCTTCGTGCGCGTGCCGGGCGATGAGGCGATCTATATCAGCATCGAAAATCTGATCCGGCGCCACGCCGCGATCCTGTTCCCGGGATTCCGGGTCGAGGGCGACGGCGTATTTCGCGTGCTGCGCGACAGCGATATCGAGATCGAGGAAGAAGCGGAAGACCTTGTCCGCTTTTACCGTTCGGCGATCCAGCGCCGGCGGCGGGGCAAGGTCATCCTGCTTGAACTGCAGGATGATTTCGATCCCGATGCAGAGCTTCTGCTGCTCGAACAGCTCGGGCTGGCGGATGCGATCCTGATGCGTACCGGCGGCACGATCGGGACCAGCGGCCTTGCCGCAATTGTGGAGGAAGACCGGCCCGATCTCAAATGGGTGCCCTATTCCCCGCGCTACCCCGAACGGATCATGGAACATAATGGCGATTGTTTCGCCGCGATCCGTGAAAAAGACATCATCATCCATCACCCTTACGAAAGCTTCGAAGTGGTGGTTGATTTCGTGCGCCAGGCGGCTGTCGATCCCGATGTGGTGGCAATCAAGCAGACCCTGTACCGCGCGGGCAAACAATCCGCGGTGATCGCCGCGCTGATCGCTGCTGCCGAAGCCGGCAAGGCGGTGACGGCGGTGGTCGAACTCAAGGCCCGCTTCGACGAAGAGCAGAACCTGCTGTGGGCCAATCAGTTGGAACGCGCGGGCGTGCAGGTGATCTATGGCTTTGTCGACTGGAAGACCCACGCCAAGGTTTCGATGGTGGTCCGGCGCGAGGAAGGCGCCTTGCGGACCTATTGCCACTTCGGCACCGGCAATTACCACCCGCTGACATCGCGCATCTATACCGATCTGTCATTCTTCACCGCCGATCCGAAGCTCACCCGCGATGCGGTCAAGCTGTTCAATTTCATTTCCGGCTATGTCGAGCCGCGCAACACCGAAATGCTGGCAATTGCGCCGATTGATCTGCGCGCCAAGCTGGATCAATTGATCGAGCGCGAAATCGCCAATGCCCGCGCGGGCAAGCCCGCCCACATCTGGGCCAAGCTCAATTCGCTCACCGACGGGCAGTTGATCGAACGGTTTTATGATGCCAGCCAGGCTGGCGTGCGGATCAATCTGATGATCAGGGGGATCTGCTGCCTGAGGCCCGGCATCGAGGGATTGTCAGAGAATATCTCGGTCAAATCCGCGATCGGCCGGTTTCTGGAACATGCGCGCATCTGGGCCTTTGCCAATGGCTTCGCAATGCCGAGCCACCGGGCCAAGGTGTTCATTTCCTCCGCCGATGCGATGGAGCGCAATCTTGACCGCCGGGTCGAGACGCTGGTGCCGATCAAGAACGCTACCGTGCACGATCAGGTGCTGCAGCAGGTGCTGCTTGCCAATCTGCTGGATACCGAGCAGAGCTGGGAGCTCAAGCCGGATGGGACCTATGTGCGGCTCGAACCGGGCGAACGCCCGTTCAACCTGCACCGTTATTTCATGACCAACCCCTCGCTTTCGGGCCGGGGCACTGCGCTTGATGAAGGCGCACAGGTGCCCAAGCTGGCTCTGCGCAAGGGTGCGGCCTGACGGAATCGGAGAGCAGGCAGGTGATCGGCGACAGGGATACAGCATTTCCGACCACGGTGCCGCACCGCGCGGTGATCGATATCGGTTCGAACACGGTTCGGGTGGTGGTTTATGGCGGAGCCCAACGCGCGCCAACCGTACTGCTCAATGAACGGGTTGCGGCGCGGCTCGGTTCGGAGCTGGCCCATAGCGGACAGATTCCGGCAGCAGCGATCGAGGCCGCGCTTGGCGGGCTGAAACGCTATCGCAGGATCCTCGATGATCTTCAGGTGAGCGAAGTGGACGTTATTGCCACTGCCGCAACGCGGCTGGCGAAGAACGGTCCGGCGTTTCTTGGCAAGGTGCGCAAATGCGGGTTCGAAGCGGTTCAGCTTTCGGGCGAAGTGGAAGCACAGACCAGCGCCATGGGTGTGATCGGTGCCTTCCCCGGCGCGCGCGGCGTGGTGGCGGACCTTGGCGGCGGGAGCCTTGAGCTGATCGAAATCCGCAATGGAAAATGCACCCATGGCGTCAGCCTGCCGCTCGGCGCCTTGATGCTGGGCGAAATGCGCGCCGAAGGCCCTGAGAAGTTCAAGCGGCGTATCAACAAGGCGCTCAAGAACGAAGACTGGGCCCATGCGATGACCGAGCCGCTTTATATGGTTGGCGGCACCTGGCGGGCACTGGCGAGTTTCGCGATGCATGAAGCCAAACATCCGCTGACCGACCCGCATGGGTTCGAGCTGGACGGCGAAGCCGCGCTGCGCCTTGCAAAGCGCCTGCGCATGACCACGCCGGGCAAGCTCAACCTTGCCAGGATTTCCCCGATGCGCGCGGCGATGCTGCCCGATGCGGCTGCGCTGCTGCATATCCTGCTCGGCAAGCTCGTACCGCCCAAGCTGATCTTTTCCGCCTGGGGCCTGCGCGAGGGGCGGCTGTTCGACCGACTTGATCCGGCTGCCAGGGCGCAGGATCCGCTGCTTGCCGGTGTCGCCAATTTCGCCTCTCCGCGCGGTGGACCACCTACGCTCGCGACACGGATCGCGGGCTGGACGGTCGATGCCCTGCCGCGTGAGGGTCGCGGCTCGGAACGGGTCAGGCTGGCCGCAACCATGCTGGCGCTGGCCTCGATGCAGATCGAGCCCAATCTGCGCGTCAGGCAGGCGATCAACTGGGCGCTGTACAAGCGCTGGATCGATCTGAGCGATGAAGGCCGCGCGATGATTGCAGCCGCGCTGTCGGCCAATTGCGGCGTGACCGACCTGCCCAAGCCGCTCAATCGACTGGCAAGCCAGGCCGCGCTGGATGAAGCGATCTGCTGGGGCATGGCGATCCGCCTTGCGCGCCGGCTGGGGGCCGGTTCGCGCCGATCGCTGCGCAACAGCGCGCTGGGCGTATCGGGCAAGAATCTGGTGCTCTATCTGGGCGAAAGCCACGCCGCCTTGTGGGCCGAGCATGTCGCGCTCGACCTTGCCGCGCTTGCTGAGCGGGTCGGGCTCAAGCCGGTGTGCGAAGTCGTGCCGAACGACAGCCTGCTGGAAAAGAGCCGCTTCGACATTCCCGCGCCGGCCCCTGCCTTGCGGCAGGAAGCCTGAGGCGCGGGAAGCCAAGCTCGGCAGTCAGGGTTTCTTCGCAGGCCGCGTCCAGCCTTTGAGCGCCTGTATAATCGCCTGCCAGGATACCAGCTTGAAGTTCTGCGCCCGGTCCTGATTGTCGCCGTCCTGGGCCACGAACAGCCCATCGGGATATTGCGCACCGAAGCTGCCAGCTGAGACATCGATCCCGTCGGTCTCCTCGGTGGCGCCGAAACGTCCCTCGGCGATCCTGAACCGGCCGACCAGTTTCATATCTGGCAGGGCATAGGCGGCATAGGTGCTGTCCCCCTGGCTCGATGCGATCAGCCAGCCGCCATCCTCGCCCTGCGGCAGCAGAGCCAGCCCTTCGACATCGGCGACCAGCGACTGCCCATCGGCCTTGGCCATCAGCTGGCCGGTGGTTTCACCGGCATCGAAGCGCCAAATACCGACATCCTCCTCGCCGACATAGAGCGCCCCGTCGCGTGGATCGGCCACGCAGCCTTCGGCCTGGCTGGCAAGCTTCATGCTGCGCAGCAAAATGGCGCTCGGCGCCGCTCCGAGCTCGATCCGGAATTCCCTGATCGTGCCATCCTTGATCACTGCAAATGCGTGCAGCCCATCGGCGCGCGCGAGGACGCACATGCCATAGCCTTCGCCCGCACCGCTGGGCACCGCGCCCAGCCGCACAAGCTTTGCCGCAGCAGTATCGAGCCGGTAGAGCCTGATTGCGGAGGCCGAAGGATCATTGCGATCGCTCGCCGCGACGATCACCCCTGTCGCGCCCATATCCGCCAGCGCAACATTGTTCAGCCGCCCGTCCGGATCGAAATCGCGCACCTTCCCATCAAGGCCATAGAGATAGAGCCCGGCCTTCTTGTCTGTCGCGACGATCAGGCTGGCGGCGGGGTCAGCCCCGTTGCGCCAGATCGCCGGATCGTCAGCCGCATCGGCATGGCCGGTCCCGACCGGCGCGGTCTCGCCCGACGCCATGACCGGCACAGCCGGCCATGGCGCGCTGCCGGGCGAAGTGGCGCAAGCCGCCAGTGCTGCAGTCAGCACCAGCGGCCAAATCACTTTTCTCATCAGAAATTCGCTTTCACGCCGAATTTGAAGGTAGGCCCATATTTCTCGAACTGCAGCAGACGCTTGCTGCCTTCGAAGTTCTGGTAAGCGAAATAGGTCGCGTTGTTGAGGTTCACGCCCTCGACGAACACCCGCAGATTGTCTGTCACCTTGACCTTCAGCGAAGCGTCGATCTGGAAGTGGTTGTCGACATAGCGATCATCCTCGGCGCTGCCCCCGGCCTCATCCAGATAAGAGCTGCGATAGGTGCCCGATACCCGCAGGTCGATCGGCCCCTTCTCATAGCCGAGCACCAGATTGAAGGTGTTGCGCGAACTGGCAGGCAGGGGGATCGAACGCAGCTGATTGTCCTCGTCGTAGAGGTCACCCTTGGCATCGGTATAGGTGTAATTGGCCTGGACGAGCAGCCCGTCGAACGGTTCGGGCAGCGCGGCAAAGGATTGCGAATAGCTCGCCTCGATCCCGAAGACTTCGGCGGTGCCGCCGTTGATCGGGATGGTCGCCGTGGCGAAGCTGACCCCTTCATAGCTGCCCATATAGGGTGCATCCGTATCGTCATAGCGCTTGGTGACGATGAAATTGTCGATCGTCTTGTAGAACACCGCCGCCGTCAGCGCCGCATTGCGGCCGAAGTAATATTCGAATCCGCCGTCAAAATTCCACGCCCGATAGGGCTGCAGATCCGGATTGCCGAATTCGCCCTCGTCATCCGCATTGACCACGAAACGCGGGGCCAGATTGGACAGCTTCGGCCGGACCAGGCTCTTATAGGCGGCCAGGCGAGTGACGATCTGCGGTGTCGGCTGGAAGCGCAGCGTGACGCTGGGAAGCCAGTCGGTATAGCTGCGCTCATAACTCACCGGGGTCACGACCGCCGGCTCCTCGCCCACGATGTCATTGCCGTTGAGCTTGTTCCAGGTGCGTTCGACACGGACGCCACCGATCGCGCGCAACTGATCGTTTTCCCAGCGGCCAAGCATATAGCCGGCCAGCACGTCTTCCTTGACCGAATAATCCTTCACCGCTGAATCGAGCGCGGTACCATCTGCGTCGATCGAGAAATCGGAGCGGTGCGCGAGGAAGAACTCGGTCGCACCGGTGCGGTTCGTGACCGGCCCCATATCGGCGAGGCGATAGGTCTGTTCGCCGAGCACATCAGCGAGCGTGAAATCGCCGTCATAATCATCATAGTCGATCTGATTATTGTCGTAGCTCTTGGTCCGCCAACGCGATTTGACCCCGGCCTGGACCGTAAAATCGCCGCCATTTCCGGGGAAAGTCCGCGCCAGATCGCCCTTGAGCGCATATTCCTCGTCCTGGCTGTCGGACAGATCGGTGAGGTCGATCTTGTTGAAGCCATATTGCGACGGGTCATTCACCAGGCTGGCGCCTTCGGTGATCGTATAGGCCGGCACCTGGGGATTGCCGTAATCGAAATCGATCCCGACACCCTTGTTCTTGAACTTGTTGCGGAACCGGATCGGATCGGGCGAGAAATCCTCCAGCTCGCTCGACTTGGCCCAGCTCGCCGAATAGGTCGCCTTCCAGATTCCGGTATCGGTTTCACCATTGAACACGACCGTGCGGATACGCTGGCGCTCGAAGCGGTCCTTGATGTCGCGCTGAATTTCGATTGTCTCGCCATCGTCCGAGAAGCTCGCACCACTGGCATCGCCAGCCACCGGATCAGGCAGCTTGAAGGTCACCCGGTTGCGATATTCGTGATCGTCGAACTGGCTGAAATTGCCGCTCAGCGAAAGCTTGGTCGTGTCGGACACGCGCATGTCGAAGGTGAGCGCAGCATTGATACGCTTACGCTTCACGTCATAATCACGATATTGGACTTCATCATTGTAGATGATGCCGTCCTTTTCGCTCCAGCCGCCGCCGGTTTCGACATTGTCGGTTTCAAACTCGCGCTCGTAATAGCTGACCCCGCCCGCAATGCCGAAATCCTCGCCCAGCCGGGTCGAGAAATCGAGGCTGCCCTTGGGGGTCACCTTGCCCGAATAGTCATTATAGCTGCCTTCAGCATTGATGCTGAGCAGATCCTTCTTGCGGTCGAATGCGCTGGTGGTCTTGATCTCGATCGATGCACCGATCGTGTCGCCATCCATATCCGGGGTGAGCGATTTCTTCACCTCGATCGATTCAATGATATCAGAGGAGACTACATCGAGCGCGACCGCGCGGATATCGGATTCCGGCGCAGGCAGGCGCACGCCGTTGAGCGACGAGCTGTTCAGTTCGGGATCGAGCCCGCGGACCGAGACGAAGCGGCCTTCGCCCTGATCGTCGAGGATATTGATGCCGGGCAGGCGGCGCAGTGATTCAGCGACGTTCTGATCGGGAAATTCGCCGATCGCATCGCGGGTGAGCACATCGCTGACCCCATCGGCCTCACGCTTGCGCGACAAGGAGCTCGCCTGATTGGCCGCCTGGCCGACGACCAGGATCTCATTGTCACCGCCCAATGCGATATCGAGCTGAACCAGCCCGCTTTCGCCGACCTTGATCGTGCGGGACACTGTTTCCGCGCCGACATAGCGCACTTCGAGGGTGTAGCTCCCCGCAGGAATCTCCGCGAAGCGATAGGTGCCATCGCGCTCGGTGGTCACCACCCGGTCAAGCTCGACAATGCGGACCTGCGCCGATTGCAGCGCAACCGTTTCGGTCGAATCGAACACATGGCCAGTGATGTCACCGGCAATGGCGGGGGTGGCTGCGGCAAGCACAATGGCCGAGGCGCAAGTAGAGGCTAGCAAACGTGTGTATTGCATGAGGGTTTCTCCGGTCCAGGTCCGGGCGCCCTAGGCGTGCCTCATTACGGTCAGGCTACTGTAAGGTTACGGTCCAATGACTCGGCCATTCTGTGATCGAAAGGTAACACTCCGGCGGAACCCCGGGCGCTGCAGCTTTTTGATCCTGCTCAACAACCGGCTTGCGCGATTCGGCTAGGAACGCGGCAATTGGACAGACAGGCGCAGGGAGAGAATGCGATGAACGCCTCGATTTCGAATCTGGGCCGGGCCAAGCGCCCGATCCCCGGAACCGACCCGTTTGATGGCGCGCTGGCAATGCGCGGCTATGCGATCAACGCGATGTGCTTTTCGTTCAACACAGCAGAAAATCGCGCCGCCTTCAGCAAGGACGAGGAAGCCTATATGGCAAAGTTCAACCTCACCGAGCCGCAGAAGCAAGCCGTGAGAGATCGCGACGTGCTCGCGATGCTCGATGCTGGCGGTAATGTCTATTATCTCGCCAAACTGGCCGGAATTTTTGGACTCAATGTGCAGGATCTGGGCGCCTTGCAGACCGGCAAGAGCCTAGAGGCCTTCAAGGCAGCGCTGCTTGCCCAGGGCGAGACCAGCTACAGGAGCGCAGCATGAGCCAGGTCGCCGGAGGGATCTTCACCAGCCACGTTCCCGGGATCGGCAATGCAATCGCCAAGGGATTGCAGCAGGATCCCTATTGGAAGCCGTTCTTCGATGGCTTCAATCCGGTCCATGAATGGCTTGCCCGGGAAAAGCCCGATGTCGCGGTGGTGTTTTATAACGACCACGGGCTCAATTTCTTCCTCGACAAGATGCCGACCTTCGCGATCGGCGCGGCAAGCGAATATCGCCATGAGGACGAGGGCTGGGGCATCGGCTTCGCCCGGGCGTTTCAGGGCCATCCGGAGCTTTCTTGGCATATCATCGAACAGGTGGTGGCGGACGAATTCGATCCGGTCACCTGCCAGTCGATGCTGGTCGATCATGCGGTTGCCGTGCCTTTTGAGCTGTGCTGGCCCGGCACGGAGGCATTCCCGACCAGGCTGGTGCCGATCGCGATCAATACGGTGCAGCATCCGCTGCCCAGCCCGAAGCGCTGCCTTGCACTGGGTCAGGCCGTAGGCCGGGCGCTCAAGAGCTGGCATGGCGGGGAAAAGATCGTGGTGTTTGGCACCGGCGGGTTGTCGCACCAGCTGGAAGGCACGCGCGCCGGTTTCATCAACAAGGATTATGATCATTTCTGCCTCGACAATATCGGGCGGAACCCTGAGGCACTGCTTGGTCACAGCACACTCGACATCGTCGAACTGGCTGGCAGCCAGGGCGTTGAGATTCTCAACTGGCTGGCCGCGCGCGGCGCGTTGCAAGGCGATGTGGTCGAACTCGCCTCGAATTACCACGTGCCGATCTCCAACACCGCCGCAGCCACCATGCTGCTGGAAAATCGCGAGTTCCTGCCTGCCTGAGTTCAGGCCGCTGGCAGGCGGAAAATCGGAAGCCGGCGCGCCATATGGCCTGCCGGCTTCTTTGTTTGCCCCGAATTGACGAAGATCAAGGTGCGGACGCGCCGCCTCCCTATCATAACATTCGTTATAAAGGAGAGGAGCAACTATGGTGCATTTCCCGAACGAGCCGCTGTATCAGGATGTCCTCAGGCTGGTGCGCCTTGAAGGCGACATCAACGATCTTGAAGTGGATGGCGAAGTGCCCGTCGCGCTCGATGGCGCATTCTATCGCGTCCACCCCGATCCGCAGTTCCCGCCGAAATATCCGCATGACCAATTTTTCAACGGCGATGGCATGGTCACCAAGTTCCGCATCAAAGACGGCAGGATCAGCTTCAGGCAGCGCTATGCCCAGACCGACAAATGGAAGCTCGAACAGGCTGCCGGTAGATCCTTGTTTGGCGAATATCGCAATCCGCTGACCGATGATGAAAGCGTGAAGGGCCAGATTCGCGGGACCGCCAACACCAATGTGCTGGTCCATGCCGGGCGGCTGTTCGCCATGAAGGAAGACAGCCCCTGCCTGATGATGGATCAGAACACTCTGGAAACCGATGGCTACAGCGACTTCGGCGGCGACCTGGGCACCGCGCCGTTCACAGCCCATCCCAAGATTGACCATGACACCGGGAATTTCTGTGGTTTCGGCTATGCCGTCGATGGCCCGCTGACCGAAGCCTGCCATTATTTCGAGATCGACCCTGCGGGCAAGGTGGTGCGCAAGGCGCGTTTCAGCGTGCCCTATTACACCATGCTCCACGATTTCTGCATCGCGGGTGATTATGCGGTGTTCAACGTCTCGCCCTATCATTCGACCTGGGAAGTGCTGGAGCAGCACCGGCCGCATTTCTTCTATGATCGCGAACTGCCCTTCTTTCTGGGCGTGATGCGCCGCGATGGGGACGGCAGCGACATGCGCTGGTTCAAGCTCGAACCGAGCGTAAGCGGCTGCCATGTGATGAACGCCTTCCAGGACGGCACGAAGATCCATTTCGACCTGCCCATTTCCAACACGGGCAGCCTGCCATTCTTCCCGGAGAAGGACGGGCGCCCGTTCAATCCGCAGGAAGCCGTGACAAATCTGATGCGGCTGACGGTGGATCTGGCCTCCAATTCCGACGAGATCACCAGCATCCAGCCGATCGGCAAGATGCCCGGTGAATTTCCGCGGATCGATGATCGCTTTGCCGGCAAGCCCTATCGCCACGGCTGGATGATCACCTATGATTTCGACAAGCCCTATGCCGGACCTCCCGGCCCCTTTGCCGGCGTGATCAATTCGCTCACCCATTATGATCATGCGACCGGCGTGGAGCAAAGCTGGTGGTGCGGCCCGGAGGGCGCGCTGCAGGAGCCATGCTTCATCCCGCGCTCGGCAGACAGCCCGGAAGGCGATGGCTATCTGATCGCGCTCGTGGACAACCACATCACCAATTATTCGGACCTGTGTATCTTCGACGCGCTCAATGTCGCCAGGGGGCCGCTCTGCCGCGCCAAGCTGCCGATCCGGCTGCGCCAGGGGTTGCACGGCAATTGGGCCGCGGGAGATCGCCTGGCTGCCTGACCTTTGGCTTCACCCCTTTATCGTTCCCCCACCTGGCGGCTCGCATCCCGATGCGGGCCGCTTTTTTATGCGCGGTGGCGCAAAGTTCAGACGGCGGAACTGAAGCGGCGCGACGAATGCAGGCGATAGGGATCGAGTTCGGCGGCGATGCTGCGGGCATAGGGCAATGCTTCAGCCGCCAGCACCAGCGTCTCGCCTTCAAACCAGCAGAGATTATGCGCGAAATAGGGCTTCAGCCTGGGCAGGACGCCGGTGAGCATCCTGGCTGGCAGCGTGGCGCGGCCCTGACACAGCAGCGCCTCGATCACCTTTGCGCGCGCCCTGTCATCCTGGCTGCGCAGGATACCGGCCACATGCGGCAGGGTGCCCTGGGACAGCCGCATGCGATAGCGCCCGGCGTTCTTCTCATTCTGGATCAGGAGCTTGGGAAAACTGCTGATGGCCGATGCGCCCAGGCCGATCAGCACCGGCGCATTGTCATCGGTGAAGCCCTGGAAATTGCGATGCAGATGCCCAGACAGCGCCGCCTGCGCCAAAGGATCGCCGGGCAGTGCGAAATGGTCAAAGCCAACCGGAAAATAGCCCAGCCCGGTCAGCTTGCGAAAGCCGAGCGCGGCCATCGCAAAGCGTTCTTCCTGGCCGGGGAGACCGATCGCTGCGATCCGCTTCTGGCGCGGGATGAGGTGGGGAACATGCGCATAGCCGAACAGCGCAACCCGGTTGGCCCCCAGCGCAGCCGTGCGATCAATCGCGTCGATCAGATCCTCCTGCGTCTGCCTGGGAAGGCCATACATCAGGTCGAAATTGAGCGAGGTAACGCCCGCCTCGCGCAGCAATGCCGTCGCGCCTTCGATCATCTCGGCGGGCTGCACCCGCCCGATCGCTTCCTGCAGCTGCGGCGCGAAGGTCTGCACCCCCAGGCTTGCATGGCTCACCCCCACGCCGGAGAGGACATCGCCCCAGCACGGTTCAAGCGTTCGCGGATCGAGCTCGATCGAAATCACCGGATCGCCAAGCGGGAAATGCAGCGTCAGCGCGTCCATCAGCCGCACGAAATCGGTCGGCGCGATGGCGTTGGGGCTGCCCCCGCCAAAGGCGATCCGGCGGACCCTGGCGCAGCGCGGCAGCCGTGCCGCGACCAGCGCAATCTCTATGTGAAGCGCCTCAAGATAGCTCGCCAGGCGCTGCTTGCGATTGGCCGCTCCGGTATTGCAGCCGCAGTACCAGCAGATCTTCTCGCAAAAGGGAATATGGACATAGAGCGAAACGTCGCCTGTGGCAGCAGCAATCGCCGCCGCAAATTCATCCCGTCCGACATCCGGCTGCAACTCCGCCGCCGTCGGAAAGCTTGTGTAGCGCGGGACGGGGCGGGCCAGAAGATCGGGGCGGTAAGTCCACATAGCGAAGTTAGAGCAGCCCCGCCGCCACGCCACATTGCTTTGTGTCAAATAGCGGCGCGGCGAGCTCCCGTTCGCTTGCGCTTGTCGTCCGCATGGCACCCCTTGGCGCAGCAGGGCGCGGTGCCATTGTTCTGCAGCGGGCTGCCGGTCGGAATGCTGATCGACCCGCCGCCGCATAGTGCGACGGTCAAAGCCTCGCTGCCCGCAGTCAGCGACGGCCCCAGCGTGGCGGGAACCAGCGCGGCAAGCGCGAAGATCCGGGCCGGGAGGCTCATCTCAATCTTCCTCCTCATCGATCAGGATGCGGTTGGCTGCGCCATCGAGATCCTCGAACTGCCCGCTTCTGAGTGACCAGAAAAAGGCCGCAAGGCCCGCCAGGCCCAGGCCAAGCGCCACCGGAATCAGGATTGCGAGACCGTTCATCGCATGCACCCGATCATCGCGCCGACCGCGCGAGGCGGAGCGAATTGGCGACCACCACCAGCGAGCTCAGCGACATGGCCAGCGCCGCGATCATCGGGGTGACCAGCCCGGCAATCGCGAGCGGCACGGCGAAGAGATTATACCCCACGGCGAGTGCGAAATTCTGCTTCACCACCCGCATCGTGGCGCGCGCCGTGCGCAGGGCGCGCGGCAGGGCGATCAGGGAATCCTGCAGAAACACGAAGTCCGACGCCTGCAGCCCGACATCGCTGGCGGATCCGGGCGCGATCGAGGAATCCGCCTTGGCCAGCGCTGGACCGTCATTGAGCCCATCGCCCACCATCAGCACGACATGCCCGGCCGCCTGAAGCCGCGTAATCAGATCCTGCTTGTCCTGCGGTGATGCCTCTGCCTGGGCGAACAGGCCGGTCTCCCGCGCGACCTCGGCCACCGATGCGGTATGATCGCCCGAAATGATCGAGGCGGTGACGCCCTGCTTTGCCAGCCGTTCCAGTGCCATTTGAGTGTCGGGCCGCAGCCGGTCGGCGAAAGGTATCAGCCACACGGGATGCCCCTCCATGTCGAGACTCACCGCAACCCCGCCGGCGCTTTCCGGGCGCCGCAGGGCGATTTTTCTGCCGCCAAGCTGGGCAAAAACACCCTCTCCCGGGCGTTCTTCAACGGCCTCGAGCGGCACCGAACGGACCCCCAGCGCGGCCAAGGCATCTCCCAGCGCGCGCGAAACAGGATGGCGGCTGTGCGAGGCGAGCGACAGCGCCGCCGCAGCCGCATCCGGGGGCAGGCTGGCGAGCACCGCCGGATCGGGCACCGGCCGGCCCAGGGTGAGCGTGCCGGTCTTGTCGAGCAGCGCGCGGTCGATCCTGGCCAGCCGTTCGAGCGCGGAGCCATCCTTGACCATGATCCCGGCGCGCATCAGCGCGCCGCTGGCCACCACCTGCGCCACCGGCACGGCCAGCCCCAGCGCGCAGGGGCAGGTGATGATCAGCACCGAAACCGCTATCACCAGCGCGTGATACCACCCCGCCCCGGCGATCATCCAGCCGACAAAGGTCAGCGCCGCCAAGGAATGGACGGCCGGAGCATAGGCGCGCGCCGCGCGGTCGGCGATGCGGACATATTTGGAGCGATCCTGCGCCGCCGCCTCCATCAATCGGGCGATTTCGGCCAGCGTGGTGTCCTGCCCGGCAGCGCCAACCCTTATATCGACCGGGGCATCGAGATTGAGCGTACCGGCCAGCACCTCGTCCCCTTCGCCGCCCACAACGGCAGCACTTTCGCCGGTGAGCAGCGACTGATCGAAGCGGCTGGCCCCGGACAGGATCCGGCCATCGGCGGCAAGCCGCTCTCCCGCCGCGACGCGCATCGTCATTCCCGGCCGCAGATCTTCCGCCTGCAGCCATTCGAGCGCACCGCTTGCCGCCAGCACCATCGCGCCCTGCGCCGCATGGTTGAGCAGTGCATCGACCCCGGTTCGGGCCCGGTCGCGCATCATCGCATCGAGCACCCGCCCCGCGAGCAGGAAAGCCAGCAGCATCAACGCGCCATCGAACCAGGCATCCTTGCCGCCGATCACCACTTCATAAAAGCTCAGCGCCGAGGCAATCAGCACGCCCAGCGAGATCGGCACATCCATATTGGTCCGTCCGCGCCGCACCGCCGCCCAGGCAGAGCGGAAGAACGGCTGGCCGGCATAGGCGATCGCCGGAATTGCGATGGCGGCGGAGATCCAGTGGAACAGGCTGCGGGTCGAACCTTCCGCGCCCGACCATATGCTGACCGAGAGCAGCATGACATTCATCGCCGCGAATCCGGCCACCGCCAGCGGGGCGAGCAGCGGCCTTACCGCAGATTCGGAGCGCCCGAATGCGCCCTTGCGCGGTTCCGCCTCGAACCCGATGCGATCAAGCTCCGCCACAAGATCGCGCGGGCCCAGCGTTTCGTCATGCGCGATGGTGACCTGCCGGGCCGAAAGATTGACCCGCGCCGAGACGATCCCCGGCCGTCCGCCCAGACCGCGTTCGATCTTGGCAATACAGCCCGCGCAATGCATCCCCGGAACCGCGAGCACCGTTTCGGCCAGATCCTCGCGATGTTCGCGGGCGAGCGCGGTCATCTGAAATCTTCTTCCATGCGCCACAGATCCTTGCCCGATCGCGCCTCAAGCCGCAGTGTCCAGCGCCCGGCGGGCACCTGTTCCTGCGAGAGATAGCTTCCATCGCCCTGCATTGAGAATGTGAGCGGGATAGAATCGACCCGCCCCAGCGGGTGGCGCGCCTCGCCGCTGAGCATCGCCGCGCGCGGCGCACCGGCCAGCGTCACCGCGATCCTGTCATCGCCGCGGCGCTGGGCCTTGGCGCTCCAGCCGAGCCGGTCGGAGGCCGCCGCCTCGTCCAGCCAGCGGTTGAAATGCTGGCTCGCGACATAGGAATTTTCAACCACCACCCCGCCAAAGGTCGAAATCGCAAAGCGGGCCATGGCGACATTGACCACGATCACCACGGCGAAGAAGGAGACCAGAATTGCCGCTGCATGCCGGCCTGTGAAAACCGTTCTATTCATCGTCATCATGGTGCCTTTCCGGGGCAGAGAAGCGGGCATTTCCGGCGTCCGTTTCGACCGGCTGGTCAAGCGAGCGCAAGCGGAAGGTGAATTCCTGCCCCGCGGTGTGGCGCGGCGCGACGACATAGGCGCGCATCGTGTCGGTTTCATCCGCCGTCACCAGGCGGACGATCCGCCGGGCCGCAGCATCACGCGGCATATCATCGCTCCACATGACTGCACCGGGCAAGCCCTCGAGCGAGACTTCCATCCTGCGCGGGCGGCTTTCCATATTGCGCAGCTTGAGCGTGAAGGCATTTCTCACCGAACCGTCGCTCATCAGCATGAAGGGCGGATTACGATCCTTGGCGACGGTGAGGCCGGTGTGATCGCGGGTGCTGAGCACGAACAGCAGGGTGAGCCCGATTCCGCCCCACACCGCGAGATAGATGATCGTGCGCAGATGCAGGATGGTCTTCCATACCGGACGCGGCGCACCGCCGGCGGCTTCGCGCTTGCTGTCTTCCAGCGTGGCATAATCGATCAGCCCGCGCGGGCGCCCGACTTCCTTCATCACCCGGTCGCAGGCATCGATGCACAGCCCGCAGGTGATACAGGCGATATCTGGCCCGCCACGGATGTCATATCCGGTCGGACAGACTGCAACACATTGATTGCAATCGATGCAATCGCCGAAAGAGTCAGGCTGTTTCGCGGCCTTCTTCAGGCTGCCGCGCGGTTCCCCGCGCCAGTCCTTGTATGTGACGATAAGCGACTTCTCATCCAGCATCGCGGTCTGGATGCGCGGCCAGGGGCACATATAGATGCACACCTGCTCGCGCGCGAAGCCGCCCAGCAGGAAGGTCGTCGCGGTCAGCACCGCCACCGTGGCATAGGCGATCGGCACAGCCTGCCCGGTCCAGAAATCGTGAGTGAGCGTGGGCGCATCCGCAAAATACATGATCCAGGCGCCGCCGGTCCAGAAGCTGATCGCGAGATAGATCGTATATTTGAACAGACGCCGGGCGATCTTGCCCGGCCCCCAGGGCGCGGCATCGAGCCGCATTCGCGCATTGCGATCCCCATCCACGAAGCGATCGACATGCTGGAACACATCGGTCCACACGGTCTGCGGGCAGCTATATCCGCACCAAGCACGGCCAACTGCGCTGGTGATCAGAAACAGCCCGATCCCGGCCATGATCAGCATGCCCGCGACGTAATAGAATTCGTGCGGCCAGATCTCGATCCCGAACATGTAGAACCGCCGGTGCGCCAGATCGACCAGCACCGCCTGATCGGGCGCATAGGGTCCGCGGTCCCAGCGGATCCACGGGGTGCCGTAATAGATCCCCAGCGTCACCGCCATCACCAGCCATTTGAAACGCCGGAAGGGCCCGTCAATCCGCTTGGGATGAACCGCCTTGCGCTTTTCATAGAGCTTTTCGGGCCCCGGAACGCCATGCCCCGGGAGCTCGATTTTGCTAGGGCTGTTCATCTACCTGTACCGCCGGGTTTTCGGCGACCTCCTCGGTGAAGTCTTCGCCCCCTCCCAGGGAATGGACATAGGCTGCGAGCATTTTGATCGTCACCGAGTCCAGGCGTTTGCCCCATGCCGGCATCACGCCAGCATGCGCATTGGTGACGGTTGCCGTCACATCCTTGCGCGTTCCGCCATAGAGCCAGATCGCGTCGGTCAGATTGGGCGCACCAAAGGCGCGATCCCCCTTGCCCTGCGGCCCATGGCACACGGCGCAATTGGCCTCGAAGATCGCCGCGCCGGCGGGATTGGCCGGGCCTTCGCCCGACAGCGAAAGCACATGGCTTACCACCGAATTGACCTGGCCGGGCGTGAGAATGCCGTCGCGCCCGAAGGAGGGCATCTGGCTGAAGCGCGTCGCGCTGTCCCCCGGCTGGCGGATTCCGTGGATCAGCGTGGTCTCGATCGTCTTGAGATCGCCGCCCCACAGCCAGTCATCATCATTGAGATTGGGATAGAGGCCAACCACGCCCGCCGCGCCAGCCCCATGGCATTGCACGCAATTGACCTTGAACGCCGCACGGCCGCCGGCAATCGCCGCCTTGAGCAAGGCGGGATGCGACTGGAGCTGCTCGATCGGCATGCCGGCAAGCGCGGCGACGGTGGCGGCGCGCTGCTTTTCCTGATCGGCCATATCCGAAGCGAGCTGCCCGCGGCTGGTCCAGCCCCACAGGCCCGGGGTGGCGCCATTGGCCAAGGGGATCGCGGGATAGACCACCACATAGCCGATCGCGAACAGGATGCAGGCATAGAAGGTCAGGATCCACCAGCGCGGAAGAGGATTGTTGAGCTCCTCGATCCCGTCCCATTCATGGCCGACGGTCTCGACGCCGGTCGCCTCGTCGACGCGCTTATTGATCATGGCTATCGTCCTTGAAAATCGCCTCGGCGGCTTCCCGGTTGCGGTCCTTGGCACCGGGCCGGAAGGGCCAGGCAGCCAGCACAATGAACACCACCAGCATCGACAGCAGGCCCCAGCTGTCCGCGATGTGACGCAGATTGTCGTAGAAGGAATGGGTGCTCATCACCGGCCCTTCTCCTTGGCCAATTCTTCCTCCGCGGCAGCGCCGTTCACATCGACCAGCGTGCCGAGCATCTGGAGATAGGCGACCAGTGCATCCATCTCGGTCAGGCGTTTGGGATTGCCATCGAAATCGCGGATCTGCGCCTTGGGATAGCGGGTCTGGAGATCGCCCGCATCCGCATCGGGATTGGCCTGCGCCATCAGATCGGCCTTGGCCCGCTGGATATCCTGCTTGCTGTAAGGCACGCCCACATCGCGCAAGGCGATCAGATTGGCAGCCGGATCGGCAATATCGAGATCGGTATCGGCGAGGAAGGAATAGGTCGGCATGATGCTTTCGGGCACCACCGAACGCGGATCGGTGAGGTGCTGGACATGCCATTCATCCGAATAGCGCCCGCCAACCCGGGCCAGATCCGGCCCGGTGCGCTTCGAACCCCATTGGAAGGGATGATCATACATGCTCTCGGCCGCGAGGCTGTAATGGCCATAGCGTTCCACCTCGTCCTTGAACGGGCGGATCATCTGGCTGTGGCAGACATAGCAGCCTTCGCGGACATAGATGTCGCGCCCGGCCTGCTCCAGCGGGGTATAGGGCCGCATGCCCTTTACCTTCTCGATCGTATTGTCGATCCAGAACAAGGGTGCGATCTCGACCAGGCCGCCGATGATAACCGCGACAAAGGCGAACACGGCCAGCAGCGTGACGTTACGCTCCAGCTTCTTGTGATGTTGGGTCAGGCTAACCATGGCTTGCTATCCTCAGACTTCCGGGATCATCGGGCCGGAACAGCGGCGATCGGGCGATCGGCTGCGACGTCATAAAATGCGACATGCATCGGGGCTTCCGTGCGGATGTGGCCCAGGATCGTGCGCCAGACATTGATCACCAGCACCACCGCACCGGCGAGATAGAGGCCCCCGCCAAAGGCCCGCGCGACATATTCCCAATGCAGCGCCGCGACCGTGTCGACGAAGCTGTTCACCAGATAGCCGTCTGGCCCATATTCGCGCCACATCAGCCCCTGGGTGACACCCGCCACCCACATGCTGGAGGCGTAAAACACGATCCCCAGCGTCGCGAGCCAGAAGTGCCAATTGACCATGCGGATCGAATAGAGCCGTTCACGCTGCCACAGGCGCGGCACGAGGAAATAGATCGCCGAGAAGGTGATCATCCCGTTCCAGCCGAGCGCGCCCGAATGGACATGGCCAATGGTCCAATCCGTATAATGGCTGAGCGAATTGACGCTCTTGATCGACATCACCGGCCCTTCGAAGGTGCTCATGCCGTAGAAGGCCAGGCTCATCACCATCATGCGGATGATCGGATCGGTGCGAACCTTGTCCCAGGCGCCGTTGAGCGTCATCAGGCCGTTGATCATGCCGCCCCAGCTGGGCATCCACAGCATGATCGAGAACACCATCCCCAGCGTCTGCGCCCAGTCGGGCAGCGCGGTGTAATGCAGATGGTGCGGGCCGGCCCAGATATAGAGGAAGATCAGCGCCCAGAAGTGGATGATCGACAGGCGATAGGAATAGATCGGCCGTTCCGCCTGCTTGGGCACGAAGTAATACATCATCGCCAGGAAGCCGGCAGTTAGGAAGAAGCCCACCGCATTATGGCCATACCACCATTGCACCAGCGCGCCCTGAACGCCCGCAAACAGCGGATAGCTCTTCGAACCGACGAAGCTCACCGGCACATCGATATTATTGACCAGATGGAGCAGCGCGACGGTTATGATGAAGGACAGATAGAACCAGTTCGCCACATAGATATGCGGCTCCTTGCGCTTCACGATCGTGCCGACGAACACCGCCAGATAGGCAACCCACACGATGGTGAGCCACCAATCGACATACCATTCGGGTTCGGCATATTCCTTCGACTGCGAGATGCCGAGCAGATAGCCGGTCGCCGCCAGCACGATGAACAGCTGATAGCCCCAGAACACGAAGCGGGCGAGCGCGGGAAAGGCGAGCCGCGCGCGGCAGGTGCGCTGCACGACATAAAAGGAGGTCGCGATCAGCGCATTGCCGCCAAAGGCGAAAATCACCGCCGAGGTATGCAGCGGCCGCACGCGCCCGAAATTGAGATAGGGCTCGAAATTGAGATGCGGAAAGGCCAGCTGCAGCGCGATGAACAACCCGGCAAGAAAACCGGCCATGCCCCAGAACACCGTGGCGATGATGCCCCAGCGCACCGGATCGTCATCATAGCGGCTCTGGTCCGGGATCCGCAGCAGGCCCTTGGCCAGCGCCGCATAATCGGTGCGGTTCACGGTGTAGATCAGGCCGATCAGGGCAGCCAGGCCAACGATCGCCATATGGACAGCAAAGCCGCTGTCTTTGGCGGCTGCTACCGCCATGACGGCGAGCACAAGGATCGCGAGCCAGATACCCGCGCGCGATACGACCTTTTCCATGTGACAATTTCTCCAAGTCCGGGCGGCGCTTTGCGACACGCGAACCGGCGCAACATTGATCGCTGTCAAATCGCCGTGTCTCAAGGGCGGTTTACCGGAAATCTGCCGATTTGAGCCGGATCAATGCAGAAGCGTCGGTTTGGGTGCGATGAATCCGGAGTGTCGCAAAATCCCTGGGCCGCAAAGGGTGGCCACTGCGGCACGTGGGATAGAATAGATGCGTAAGATGACCGCCGCCCTGGCGCTGGCTCCAGTTCTGGCAAGCGCCTTCGCCCTGTCCGCTCCTGCCCATGCCGAAGACAGCAAGGGCAAGTGGCAGATCAAGCTGCTCGGCACCGCCGTGTTGCCTGACGGCAAGATCACCCAGGTGGACAAGGATCTCGTCGGCCTGCCCGCCGACATCCAGACCAAGGCCAATGACAATTACGTGCCGACGATCGCGATCGAATATTTCTTCACCAATGCGATCTCGGTAGAAACGATCTGCTGCGTGACCCAGCATGATGTCGATGGGACCACCGGGCTCCCGGGCGCCGAACTGGTCAGCAATGCCAAGATCATCCCCGCGACCTTCACGCTCAAATATCATCTCGATACCGGCAGCGGAATTTCGCCCTATATCGGCGCGGGCCCGACCTATTTCATCTTTGTCGACGAAAAGCCCGGCGCTGCTGCGGCTGCCCTGGGCGCTGACGGCTTCAGGCTGAACGACAAATTCGGGGTTGCGCTGCAGGCGGGCGTGGATGTGCCCCTGGGCCAGAGCGGCATGGCACTGAGCCTCGATGCGAAGAAATATTTCCTCAACACCTCAGCCCACTGGTTTGTCGGCCAGACCGAAGTGATCACCACCCGTCACGCACTCGATCCCTGGGTGCTCAGCGCAGGGCTGGCCTATCGCTTCTGAGACAACCCGGACTGGGCCTATCCGGCCCTGGCCTCAAGCGCCGCGCGGTTAAGGATCGTGACTGCGCGGCGCGACGGCAGATCGACGATTGCATCATTCTTGAGCCGGGTGAACTGGCGGCTGACGGTCTCGATCGTCAGCCCCAGCACATCGGCCACCTGCTGGCGCGAAAAGGGCAGTTCGAAGGTTTCGAGCCTGTTGCCGGGCGCTTCGCAGGCCGGGTCCGAAAGCCTGACCGACATATCGAGCAGCAGCGTCGCAAGCCGTTCTTCCGCATTCTTGCGCCCCAGCAGCAACATCCACTGGCGGGTACGGTCAAGCTCGGCCAGCGTGCGCTGCAAAAGCTTGTGTTCAAGCGCGGGGTGATCATGCGCGAAATTGTCAAAATCGCCGCGCGCGAACACGCAGACCGTGGCCGTGGTCAGCGCGGTGACGCTGTGGCGGGTCGTCGCGCCGAACGGCCGACCGATGAAATCCGAAGGGTAAACCACGCCGACGATCTGTTCGCGCCCGTCCTCGGTCCCGGTCGAGAGCTTGAGCACGCCGTCGACGACATTGGCAACCAGCAGCGAATCATCGCCTTCCCAGATCAGCGATTCCCCTGCCTCCAGCTTGCGGCGGCGGCCGATGGCGTTGAGCGCCTTGATCTCTTCGGAATCAAGCGCCGCACAGATCGCCCGGTTTCGCACCTGACAGGTATCACAATAGGCCATGAAGCCCGCTTATCAACGCGCGAGGGTTGCTACAACAACGCACTTGCAGGCAGGATCGGGCGAGCGGAGGGGAGCCTGGCCAGTTCCCGGTGATCTTGCACCAGCCGGCGGCCTATGCTTGCTGCGCCTTGCCAGTACCAAAACCGCCGCCACCGGGCGTTTCGATCACGAATACATCGCCTGCTTCCATCGCCGCGCTGGCTGACGGGCCAAGCAATTCGCAGCTCCCATCCGCGCGCTCAATCTGGTTCACGCCCCTGGCACCCTCGCCGCCCCCGGCCAACCCGAAGGGCGCGGTCAGCCGCCGGCCTGACAGGATTCCTGCGCTCATCGACTCAAGGAACCTCACGCGCCGCACCGCCCCGTTACCGCCGGGCTGCGCGCCCTGCCCGCCTGACCCGCGACGGATCGAAAATTCTTCCAGCAGCACCGGAAAATTGCTTTCGAGGATCTCCGGATCGGTCAGGCGGCTGTTGGTCATATGGGTCTGGATCGCATCGGCGCCGGGGAAATCCGGGCCCGCGCCCGATCCCCCCGCGATCGTCTCGTAATATTGATAGCGCGCATTGCCGAAGGTGAAATTGTTCATCGTGCCCTGGGCTGCGGCCATTGCGCCCAGCGCGCCGAACAGCGCATCGGTGATCACCTGGCTGGTCTCGACATTGCCCGCGACCACCGCCGCGGGATAGCGCGGGTGGAGCATCGATCCTTCCGGCACCACCAGCCGCAGCGGGCGCAGGCAGCCTTCATTGAGCGGCACCGGATCGTCGATCAGCGTGCGGATCGCATAGAGCACCGCCGCGCGCACCACCGGCAGCGGGGCGTTGAAATTGTCCGCCAATTGGGCGCTGGAGCCGGTAAAATCGATGATCGCCTGGCGCGTGGCGCGCTTCACCGTCACCGCCACACAGACCTGCGCGCCATTGTCCATCGGGGCGGTGAACCGGCCATCGCCGAGCCGGTCGAGCAGCGCCCGCACCGCATCTTCGGCCTGCTGCTGGACATGGCCCATATAGGCATCGACCACCGCCCGGCTCTGTTCGCCCGCGATCCGCCGCAATTCCGATGCGCCCTTGGCGCAGGCGGCAATCTGGGCCTTGAGATCTTCCATATTGCGATCGGGGTTGCGCGCCGGCCATGGCCCCGCGGCGAGCAGCCCGCGCAGCTCCGCCTCCAGCAGCCTGCCGCGATCGACCAGCAGCACATTGTCGAGCAGGATGCCCTCGTCCTCCACCGATGTGCTGTCCGGCGGCATCGATCCGGGCGCGATCCCGCCGATATCGGCGTGATGCCCACGCGCGGCGACATACCAGGCCGGCTGGCGATCGGCCTGATCCGCAAACACCGGCATCACCACCGTGATATCGGGCAAATGGGTTCCGCCCTCGTAAGGTGCGTTGAGCGCATAGACATCGCCCGGCAGGATGCCCCGGCCATCCAGCGGGCCAATGCCGGAATCCCCGCGCCGGCGGATGATCGTGCGCACGCTTTCGCCCATCGACCCCAGATGCACCGGCATATGCGGGGCATTGGCGACCAGATTGCCCGCCCGATCGAAGAGCGCGCAGGAAAAATCGAGCCGCTCGCGAATATTGACCGAGCTGGCGGCAGATTGCAGCGCCGCCCCCATTTCCTCGGCAATCGCCATGAACAATGCGCCCATCACCTCCAGCCGCACCGGATCGAGCGCGGTCGCAGCTTCGCGCGCAGCGGCGCGCGGGGCGGCGCGGGTCAGGATCAGATTGCCGATCGGGTCGATTGCGGCGCGCCAGCCTGCTTCGATCACGATGGTCGAAACATCATCCACCACCAGCGCCGGGCCGCTCACCGTGAAACCCGGGGCCAGCGCTGCGCGGGCATAAAGCGGTGCGCGGTGCAAGGCCCCGCCCGAATGAAGCTCTACCTCATCGAGCGGCGGCGCCGAGGCCGTGCACAGCGCTGCAGCCATGGCCGGCCGCTCGCTTTGGGCAATCGCTTCGACCCGCAGGCTTTCCGCGATGATCTGATCGCCCGCCGCAAAGCCGAACCGCCTGTACCAGGCGCTGGCGAAATCGGCGCGCACAGCCTCCAGCGAACCAAAGGGTATTTCAAGGGTGCTGTCGCTGCCCTCTGCACGCAGGAACAGATGCGCCTCGCAGCGGATCGCCGCGCCCGCGCCGCATTGCGCGGCCAGCTCCGCTTCGGCATCTTTACCGTGGCTGGCGATGGCGCTTTCGATGCTGGGCCAGTTCGCGGGATCGAGCGGGAGCGCCAGGCTTGCCTCACGCAACAACCGGCGATCGGCCAGGCCCATCCCATAGGCTGACAGCACGCTGGCCAGCGGATGGCACAGGATTTCTTCGATCCCCAGCGCATCGGCGACCAGGCAGGCGTGCTGCCCACCCGCACCGCCGAAGCTGACCAGCGTCGCCAGGGTCACATCATGCCCGCGCCGCAGCGAGATCGTCTTGATCGCATTGGCCATATTGGCGACCGCAATGGTAAGGAAGCCTTCCGCCGCCTCTTGCACGGAATAGCGCCGACCGGTCGCCGCCTCGACCTCGGCAACCAGCTGCGCAAATCTGGCGCGGACTATCTCGATGTCGAGCGGGGCATTGCCCTGCTGGCCGAACACATTCGGGAAATGGCCGGGCTGGAGCTTGCCGAGCAACAGATTGCAATCGGTCACCGTCAGCGGCCCGCCGCGCCGATAGCACGCAGGGCCCGGCTGCGCGCCGGCGCTTTCGGGCCCGACCTGAAAGCGGACCCCGTCGAAGCGGCAGATCGAGCCGCCACCTGCCGCCACGGTGTGGATCCGCATCATCGGCGCGCGGATGCGGGTGCCGGCGACGCGCGCCTCGCTGTCGCGTTCATATTGCCCGGCATAATGCGATACATCGGTGGAAGTGCCGCCCATGTCGAAGCCGATCACCTGATCGAACCCGGCCTCGCGCGCGATTGCCGCCATGCCCACGATCCCGCCCGCCGGGCCGGACAGCACCGCATCGCGCCCGCGAAACGCAGCGCCGGCCACCAGCCCGCCGTTGGATTGCATATAGAGCGCATCCACAGCGGGCCCCAGCTGGGCCTCCACTGCCGAAATATAGCGCCGCAGCACCGGCGAAAGATAGGCATCGACCACCGAGGTTTCCCCCCGGGGGATCAGCTTGATCAGCGGGGCGACTTCATGGCTCACCGAAATCTGGGTGAAGCCGATTGCCTGCGCGATCTGCGCCAGCCGCCGCTCATGCGCGGTATAGCGCCAGCCATGCATCAAGATGATCGCGACCGCCCGCAGCCCGCTGTCAAACGCTGCCTGCAGCCGCGCCCGCGCGTCAGCCTGGTCAAGCGGGCAGATGATTGCGCCTGTCGCGCTCACCCGTTCGGCGATCTCGATCATTCCGGCATAGAGCGGCGGATCGCGGACAATATGCCGCGCGAATAATTCGGGCCGCTCCTGCGTGCCGATCACCAGGGCATCGCCAAAGCCCGCCGTGATCGCCAGCAGCACCGGCTCGCCCTGGCGGGTCAGCAGCGCATTGGTGGCGACAGTCGTCCCCAGCCGCAGCTCCGCCCGGGGCAAGGGCCCCTGGCTGACCCCGGTGATGCGCCGCATCGCCTCGACCGCCGCGTCATCATAGCGTTCGGGATCTTCCGACAGCAGCTTGGCACGGTGCATCGCGCCATCGGGCGCAAGCGCCACGACATCGGTGAAGGTTCCTCCGCGATCGACCCAGAAATGCCAGCCCATTGGGCCCCTATATCACGCGGCGCGCCGTGCGGGAGGGACTTGCCGGTCAACAATGATCGCGGCGGCAGAAACCAGCACCGCGCTGAATGACAGCACGGCGAAGAACGGCAGCACGCTGCCCTGCCCGAGATCGAGCAGCCATCCGCCAAGTCCGCTGGCCGAAATCGCCCCGATCCGGCCCACGAAAATGCCGAAACCGATCCCGGCAGAACGGCAGGAGGGGGGGTAGCCATAGGTCATCATTGCATAGAAGCTGGCGATGGCGGCGCTGAACAGCGCTCCCGCCAGCCCCACCAATGCCACGATCTGCATCCGCTCGCCCTCGCCTGGCGCGGCAGAAAGCCCCTCAAGCGTGAACGCCAGCACCAGCAGCGTCAGCACCAGCGTGATGCTGAGCGTCGCCATCACGATCCGCGATCCGAAGCGCTGGATCACCAGCCCCACGGCGATCGAGGCCGCGATCGAGGTCAGCCCTGCCACCGATACGGCATAGCTGGCCTGATCGAAGCTGAAGCCCTTGGCCGTCAGCATGGTGGTGGTCCAGTTAAGGATGCCATAGGCGCAGGTGGTGGCCGCCGCGAAGGCGATCCCGACCCCCAGATTAAGCCGCAGATTGCTCCGGTCAAACACCCCGATCGAGACCCCGGCCTTGTCGGTATGATGCTGCTCCGGCATCAGTTCGAACTCGCCGCTCAGCACCTTGCGGGCAGCGGCCTCGGCTTGCTCTCCCTTGCCTTTGGCGAGGAGAAACGACGGGCTGTCGCGCAGCAGGCCAATAATCAGCACCACCACCAGCAGCGTGGCCAATCCGATCATGACGAAGGCCCCGCGCCAGCCATCCAGCTCGATCAGCGTCGGGGCAAGCGCGGCGACCACCAGCCCGCCGGCGGGTGTCCCCACCGAAAGCGTCGTCACTCCGATCGAGCGCCAGCGTTCGGGCAGCCATTCACCGGCCAGGGCGATGGCATTGGCATAGGCCGAACCGAAGCCAAGCCCGCCGATGATCCGCCAGCCAGCAAGCTGCCAGACATCGCCAGCCTGGCTTGCGCCGACCGTCGCCAGCGAAAACACCACCGTTGCCAATGCGAGCGACCAGCGCCGGCCGATGGTGTCACCCAGCCAGCCGCCGCTCCACGAACCGATCCCGAAGCCAACCAGCGCCGCGCTCATCGCAATGCCGAAAGTGCCCCGGTCGACCGCGAATTCCGCGATCACCTTGGGCGCGACAATGCCGAGCAATTGCGCATCCATCCCGTCGCAGACGAGCACCAGCATGCAGATGGCAAAACTCGCCACCGAAAATGCCCTGAGCGGGGCACGCGACAGCGCTTCGCTGAAAGTCGTCTGCATTTGCAATGTCCTCTTCCCTCGCCCCGCCTGTTTCTGCGGCGGTGACTGCCCGGACTCACCATCTGGCCCGGCTAAGTCAACATATCTCTGTCCAATTCGCCGATTGTGCTTGCGCCAAGCAGGCCCATGGTACGGCGGGTCTCGGCCTTGAGCAGCTCCAGCGCGCGAACCACGCCATCCTCGCCCGCAGCGCCCAAGCCATAGAGCGCGGCGCGCCCGGCAAGCACGCCCTGCGCGCCCAGCGCCACGGCGCGCACCACATCGCTGCCCCGGCGCACGCCGCTGTCGAGCAATATCTCAAGCCGCGCGCCCACCGCCGAGACGATATCGGGCAGGGCCTCGATCGAGGCCATCGAACCGTCAAGCCCGCGCCCGCCATGGTTGGAAACCACAATCGCATCAGCCCCGATTTCGGCGGCCCGTTCGGCATCGCCGGGGTGCAATATGCCCTTGAGCACGAATTGGCCCGGCCAGCGCTCGCGCAAGCGCGCCAGTTCCGCCCAGTCGATATTGTCCTGTTTGAACAGCGCGCCGGGATGGGCCGCCTGCGTCACCTTGTTGCGCAGCCGGTCAGGCAGATTGGCCTGGCTCGGTATTCCGCCCGCAAGGGCATAGCGCCCCATAACGCCCAGCAGCCAGCGCGGATGGGCCATGATGTCCAGAGCATTTCTGGCATTGAGGCGGAAGGGTGTGCCAAAGCCATTGCGGTGGAGATATTCGCGGTTCGGCGGCACCGCCAGATCGAGGGTGACCAGCAGCGCCTCGCAGCCCAGCGCGGCGGCGCGGTCCACCACATCCAGCGACAGCGCACGATCGGCCCACAGATAGAGCTGGAACCACAGACGCCCGCCGGCCTTGGCAATATCTGCCAGGTCCATCGTGCTGGCGCTGGAAATCGTGAAAGGCACCCCGGCCCGCGCGGCGGCCTTGGCCAATGCCAGATCGCCCTGATACCACAGCATCCCGGCGGCACCGGTCGGTGCCACGGCCAGTGGAAAGGAAGATGGCGAACCGAGCAACGTCGTCGCCGGGTCGATATTTTCGACATTGCGCGCCACCCGCGGCCGGAAGGTCACTTCGTCCAGCGCGGCGCGATTGCGCGCCATGCCCAGTTCGTCCTCCGCCCCGCGTTCGGCATATTCCCATATGCCCAGCGGCAGGCGGCGTTGCGCAAGCGCTCGCAGATCGGCGATGTTGTAGCAGCCGAAAGTGGGCGGCCCGGCCAAAATGCTCAGCCGCGCCCGAGGAACGGGATCTTGTTCTGCACGATCATCGCCTCATAGAAATTGAGGTGATCGGGCAGCGCCGTCATATGGATGATCGCATCGGCGATATCTTTCGGCTGCGCGACCAGATCATCGGGCAATTTCACAGCGCCGGGCGCGATTTCGGTCGCGACGATGCCCGGATTGAACATCGATGCGGCGATGTTGAATTCGCGCCCATCGATCGCCAGCGAACGGGTCAGCCCGTCGAGCCCCCATTTGCTGGCCGCATAGGCGGGGCTGTCAGCTCGCGGTACGCGGGCCGAGATCGAGCCGATATTGATGATCCGCCCATGGCCCTGCGGCTTCATGATGCGGAACGCCTCGCGCGCGCAGAGAAAGGCCGAGGTGAGATTGGTCGCGATCATCCGTTCCCAGCCTTCGAGCGTAAGCTCGTCAACCGGGGTGCTGTCGGCGATGCCGGCGTTGTTGATGACGATGTCCACTGTGCCGAAGCGCGCAACCGCCTGGGCGAACAGCGCGGCGACCGCAGTTTCACTGGTGACATCGGTTGCCACAGCCAGCGCCTCGCCGCCGGCATCCTCGATCCTGGCGACCAGCCCTTCGAGCCGTTCGATGCGGCGCGCCGCCAGTACAACCCTGGCTCCCGCTGCGGCATAGCCCATGGCGCAAGCCTCGCCGATGCCCGAACTCGCACCGGTAACCACGGCCACCCGGCCTTTGAGGATTTCGAGGTTCACCGGCATTCTCCCTGCGGCCTGGCAGCCTTGATTGACTTCGTCTTCTTCCCAACCGAAATTTGGGTCGAAGCGCAAGGCGATTGTTCATCGTCAAGGCTTAGTAGCAACGGCGAGAGGGCCCGCAATCGCGCCAGTTGGGAGTGGGTTTGGTGGTGCAGGGGCTGCGGCATGGCCGAAAAACCGGGCGCTCGCCGCACCAGAACAACAAAAACCCCGCCGAAGCGGGGTCTCTTGCTGGTTGCGGGGGCAGGATTTGAACCTGCGACCTTCAGGTTATGAGCCTGACGAGCTACCGGACTGCTCCACCCCGCGTCACCGCGTTGTGTGTCTCGATCATCGGATGTTCGAGACACGAAAAGGGCTGCCCCTTGGGGTCAGCCCTTGACATGTGAATGGGTTTTCCCGTGCTCACGCCGGCTGCAATGCCTGGCGACGACCTACTCTTCCAACGCTTGAGCGTTAGTACCATCGGCGCGGTCTGGTTTCACGGCCGAGTTCGAGATGGGATCGGGTGGGTCACAGACGCTATGGTCACCAAGCAATGAAGCCGGCGTGTCACGGGTTTTAATCGATGTTCTTTGATATCAGGGCGTATCTGGCTGTTTCCTCCGCCATCGCGGACAGCAAGCCGAGATCGGCAGGACTGTCATTGATGGTGGGATTCAACAAGCATGATCAGAGTTATTAGGACCGGTTAGCTCCACACATTACTGCGCTTCTACACCCGGCCTATCAACGTGATGGTCTATCACGACTCGAAGATACCTAATCTTGAGGGAGGCTTCCCGCTTAGATGCTTTCAGCGGTTATCCCGTCCATGCATAGCTACCCTGCTGCGCTCCTGGCGGAACGACAGGTACACCAGAGGCATGTTCACCCCGGTCCTCTCGTACTAGGGGCAACTCCTCTCAAGTATCGACGCCCACGGCAGATAGGGACCAAACTGTCTCGCGACGTTCTGAACCCAGCTCACGTACCACTTTAATTGGCGAACAGCCAAACCCTTGGGACCTGCTCCAGCCCCAGGATGTGATGAGCCGACATCGAGGTGCCAAACGATTCCGTCGATATGAGCTCTTGGGAATCATCAGCCTGTTATCCCCGGCGTACCTTTTATCCGTTGAGCGATGGCCCTTCCACGAGGGACCACCGGATCACTATGACCGACTTTCGTCTCTGCTCGACTCGTCAGTCTCGCAGTCAGGCAGGCTTATGCCATTGCACTCTTGCAGACGGTTTCCAACCGTCCTGAGCCTACCATCGCGCGCCTCCGTTACTCTTTAGGAGGCGACCGCCCCAGTCAAACTACCCGCCACAGAGGGTCCCTGCACCGGATAACGGTGCGAGGTTAGACATCAGAAAACAACAGGGTGGTATTTCACCTATGGCTCCACCAGATCTGGCGACCTGGCTTCAAAGCCTCCCACCTATGCTACACAATTCTTTCCTAATGCCACTCTGAAGCTGCAGTAAAGGTGCACGGGGTCTTTCCGTCTAACCGCGGGTACTCCGCATCTTCACGGAGAATTCAATTTCGCTGAGCATATCCTGGAGACAGTGGGGAAGTCGTTACGCCATTCGTGCAGGTCGGAACTTACCCGACAAGGAATTTCGCTACCTTAGGACCGTTATAGTTACGGCCGCCGTTTACTGGGGCTTCAATTCGGAGCTTGCACTCCTCCTCTTAACCTTCCAGCACCGGGCAGGCGTCAGACCCTATACGTCGTCTTGAAGCCGACTTAGCAGAGTCCTGTGTTTTTGCTAAACAGTCGCTACCCCCTGGCCTGTGCCCCCTGCCAAAACTTGCGTTAAGACAGGGCCTCCATCTTCCGAAGGTACGGAGGCAATTTGCCGAGTTCCTTCAGGATACTTCTCTCAAACGCCTTGGTATACTCTACCTGACCACCTGTGTCGGTTTCGGGTACGGTCTATACGGTGGGGCTATTTCCTGGAACCGCTTGGCAGCCCGACCAATCCAATAAGGTCGAACAACTTCCACGATCCGTCACACACCACCAGGCCCACGAATATTAACGTGGTTCCCATCGACTACCCCCTTCGGGCTCGTCTTAGGGGCCGGCTCACCCTGCGCCGATTAGCGTTGCGCAGGAACCCTTGGTCTTTCGGCGAGAGGGCATCTCACCCTCTTTATCGCTACTCATGTCAGCATTCGCACTTCCGATACGTCCACCGTCGGTTACCCTTCGGCTTCATCCGCTTACGGAACGCTCCGCTACCGCTTGGACCGAAGTCCAAACCCTAAGCTTCGGTGCATCACTTTAGCCCCGTTACATCTTCGCCGCAGGATCTCTTAATTAGACCAGTGAGCTGTTACGCTTTCTTTAAAGGATGGCTGCTTCTAAGCCAACCTCCTGGTTGTTTTGGAAATCCCACATGCTTTCCCACTTAGTGATGACTTGGGGACCTTAGCTGTAGGTTAGGGCTGTTTCCCTTTTGACGACGGACCTTAGCACCCGCCGTCTGTCTGCCGGATAAGACTCGTTGGTATTCGGAGTTTGGTTAGGTTTGGTAGATCTCGCGACCCCCTAGCCCATCCAGTGCTCTACCCCCAACGGCATACATCCGACGCTCTACCTCAATAGATTTCGCGGAGAACCAGCTATTTCCCGGCTTGATTGGCCTTTCACCCCTAAACACAACTCATCCGAGCATTTTTCAACATGCAACGGTTCGGTCCTCCAGTGCGTGTTACCGCACCTTCAACCTGGTCATGCCTAGATCGCCGGGTTTCGGGTCTAATTCATCATACTCAGTCGCCCATTTCAGACTCGCTTTCGCTGCGCCTACACCTAACGGCTTAAGCTTGCATGATAAATTAAGTCACTGACCCATTATGCAAGAGGTACGCGGTCACTCCTCAAGGGAGCTCCCACTGATTGTAAGCATTCGGTTTCAGGAACTGTTTCACTCCCCTAATCGGGGTGCTTTTCACCTTTCCCTCACGGTACTTGTTCACTATCGGTCATGTACGAGTATTTAGGCTTGGAGGGTGGTCCC
>CAWCMV010000003.1:212500-342953 GCA_963796745.1 uncultured Alphaproteobacteria bacterium
GCCGCCAGCGTTCGTTCTGAGCCAGGATCAAACTCTCAAGTTTGTGTCACGACCAACCAGGCACAATCAACGACACAAGGCCGAAGATCGTCAACCTGCAAGGCCGAGCTTCAAGGAGCCGATACCTGCACATCAAACGTAATGGATACGAATGAACATGCATCATCACTATACGAACGTGGTGTCCGTACAGGATGTGGCAATCGGCATAATTAACCGGTATCCGGAGCCTTAAAACCCCCGGACCGGGCGCCGTCGCCCACATGTCCCTTCATCAAAAACCAACAATGTCAAAGAGCCAACCAACAAAAGAGGCGGACAACAATGGTACCCCGATTTATGGCCGGGGGACTGCTGTCCGATCTATGTTGGCGACCGAGTGGCAGGAACCGGGGAAAACCCGGCAGCGCCGCTGCGGTGACCGGGCATATATGGAGGGTCTCAGATTCGGTCAACGCCTTTTTTGCAATTTTATTTCGCAGGCCGAAAATATCCCTCCCGCCGCCTTCCTTTACCGCATGGTAAACGGCTGTGATGCATAGGCCCTTCCCATGAACAGCATCAGCCATGCCGCGACACCGCCTGCCGATTCCCTGCGCAATCAGGTGCGCAGCGCTGTTATCTGGCGTTCCGGGTCGCAGATTGCCGGGCAGCTGATCACCTGGGCCTCGACCTTTCTGGTAATCCGGATTCTCTCGCCATCCGACTATGGGCTCTATGCGATGACCTCGGTCGTGCTGGTGCTGCTAAGCCTGATGAATGGCTATGGCCTGGCCAATGCGCTGATCCAGAAGCGCGACGTGACTGCTTTGATGCTGCGCCAGCTGTTCGGCATGCTGATCGTGCTCAATGTCGCATTGGCCGCGATTCAGATTGCAGCCGCGCCGCTTATCGCTGCCTATTACGGCCAGCCGGCGGTGGCAGATCTGTTGCGGGCGCAGGCGCTGCTCTATCTTACCAACCCGTTCCTTGCGCTTGCCTATGCGGTGCTTTCGCGGCGGATGGACTTTCGCCGCCAGGCCCAGGTCAACCTGATTTCCGGCCTGCTTGCCGCCGCCGCCGCCTTGGGCGGGGCGCTGGGCGGGCTTGGCGTATGGACATTGGTGCTGGCGCCGCTGGTCGGTTTCGGCAGCCGCGCGCTGGGCATGACGATCGCCGCGCGGACCTTCATCCGGCCAAGCTTTGACTTCCGGGGTGCCGGAAGCATCGCCCATTACGGCGGGATCATGGCGATCGGGCAGCTGTTCTGGTTCATCCAGACCCAGGCGGATATCGTGATCGCGGGCCGCGCCTTCGATCCGCATATGCTGGGCATCTATACCACCAGCCTGTTTCTGACGCAGCTGTTCGTCAATAAATTCGTGCCCCCGATCAATGAGGTCGCCTTTTCGGCCTATGCCAAGGTACAGGACGATCGGGCCGCGATGGCGCAGGGCTTCCTCAAGGCGGTGCGCCTGCTGATGCTGATCGGTATCCCCTTCTGCCTCGGCCTCTCCGCAAGTGCGCAGCCGATGGTCGAAACGGTACTCGGGCCGAAATGGACCGAGATGATACCGGCCGTGGCGCTGCTGGGCTTCGCCATGCCCTTCATGATGCTGCAGGTGTTGTTTGGCCCCGCCACCAATGCTGCGGGCCGCCCCGGCGTCTATACCAAGACCTCGCTGGTCGGCGCCGTGCTCCTGCCCGCAGCCTTTCTGGTCGGGGTGCAATGGGGAATCATCGGGATCGTGCTGGCCTGGGTGGTGGGGTATCCGCTGCTGGTGGCGATTTCGATGCGACTGGTGCTGCCGGTGCTGACAATCAGCCTGCGCGATTTCCTCAGCGCATTGGCCCCGCCGGTGCTGGCTGGAATTGCGATGTTTGCCGGGGTCAAGCTGCTCGATGCGGTGCTGCCGGCAATGCCGTCGGTGCTGCGCCTGGCCGCGCTCGTTGCGACTGGCGGCGCGGTCTATACGCTGTGGCTGCTGGGATTCGCGCGTGGCCGGCTGGCCGAATTGATCGATCTCGCGCGCCACAAGCGCTGAGGCGAATCACCCGCCGAGTGCGGCAATCGCCTGGCGGGTGGCTGCAGAATAGGCGCCGCGGTGAAACCGGAACGTGCCGATAAAATGCACCAAGGCGGCGCCTTGCGGCACGGGCCCGTTCCAGAAATTGAGATAGCGCTCATAGGGCAGGGCCAAAGGATCCGGCTCATTGGCGATCACGAAATTGGAGGTGACCTGTTCGCTGCCCCATTGTGACCAACGAGTCGCGCCAAGCAACCGCACTGCCTCGCCAGAAAATTGCTCCGCCAGAGACCGGCCGCTGTGCGACGGAGCAAAGCCGGCAAAACCCGAGCACCCCCTGATATAGCCCAATTCGGAACGGCCCGGGATCGCCAGCTCGCCCAATGCCGATTCCATCGCGCTTTGAACATGCGCCTGCGGGTTGTCGCGGCGAAATGCTGCGTCCGTCTGGCTGGCCACATCTTCGGCAGGGCGGAATTCAGCTGTTCGCATCGCCGCGCAAAGTGAAGCTGCGCCTTTGGGCGATCGCCTCTGCGATTTCAGGCACCGGGCCCAGCGTGACCGTGTCGGAATCAAGCTGGATCACATAATTCTCTCGGCGCATGTCCAGCAATGTCAGCAGGCGTTCCCAGGTTCCGCCGCGCGGGCAGTCCGCCGTGTCGACCTCCGCGATATGCCGAATTTCCGGCGCGCCGAGATGATGCGCCAGCACCGCCTTGTCAGCTTTGGTGAGCGAGCCGTCATCGAGGATCACGATTCGCCCGCAGCCAAGCTGGTGATGGAGCGATTTGATCGCGACAAGGTAAGGCAGCAACACCTTTGTCCCGATCATGGAGAACAGGATGACGCCATCCTCGCGCGGGACCAGCGGCGGTGTCGCTAGCACGCCGCGCGCTGCGCGCAGATGGAGAAATTCCCTCACCTTCCGAAGAATCTTGTCGCGCAGGTCCATCATCGCGATTGCAGCTAGCACATGATTTCATAGCTTAGGAACAAGAAGCAGCGCGGGCCATGCCTGCGCCGTCATCCGGAAGCGAGGCCAATCGCACGGGCCGCAGCGTGATCCAGCGCTCCGATTCGCCGAGCGGCCACCAATGTGGTATACAGCGTCTCACAGGGGACATCCGAGCCCCGCATTTGGGAGTGCAGGCCATGGGCTGGCTACCAATCGCTTCGGCAGCGCTGATCGCAGCGGCGCCAATTCCGCTCGCTGGGCAAGACGCAAGCGGCCTACCTTCAGGCCAGCCGCCTGCCGCGCCGATCGACATATTCACCACCGCGACCGAACAATATGACCGGTTGACGATTCCGGTTTCGGTCGATGGCGCGGGTCCGTTTCAATTCATGATCGACACAGGTGCGCAGGCGACCGTGCTTTCACGCGATCTGGCCGACAAATTGGGCATTGACGATCGCCGGACCGCGACGCTGGTCGGCATTTCCAGCCGCGCACCCACCGAAGTGGCCCAGATCATGGAACTCGGCCTGGGCCGGCGCTCGTTCTATATCGAGACCGTACCGCTGGTCGATCCCGCCAATATCGGCACGGCCGATGGCATATTGGGAATCGATTCGCTGCAAGAGCAGCGCGTGCTGCTGGATTTCCGCAAGAAGACCTTTTCGGTTGCGGATGCGGCATCACTTGGTGGCGACAAGGGCTATGATATCGTGGTGCGTGCTCGGCGCAGGCTGGGCCAGCTGATCATCAGCGATGCCATGATCGACGGGGTCAAGGTTGCCCTTATCGTCGGCACCGGGGCACAGGGCAGCATCGGGAATCTGGCGCTGCAAAAGAAACTGCGCGGCCGCGAGCTTGGCATTGCACAGATGACCGACATCAATGGTGCGATGGAAACCAGCGCCATGCGGCTTGCCCGCACGGCGACAATCGGGCGGGTGCAGGTCACCAATCTGCAGTTGGTCTTCGTCGATTCCCCGACCTTCAAGGCGCTGGGTCTGGATAATCGGCCGGCAATGGTTCTGGGAATGAATGAACTGCGCCTGTTCAAACGCGTGGCGATCGACTTCAAACAGCGCAAGGTGCTGTTTGACCTTCCCGCAAATGGTGACTGGTAAACCGCAGCCTCGCCTGATCTGAGGCCTGCCCGGGCTCCGCCGGGCTTCGCATGTGCAACAAAGTCTGGCCCCGGGCCATTGCTCTTTGGCGTGCGAAACCCCAATTGCCTATCCCATGCCGCCTGACACCCCTTCCGCCTCCAGCGACCGCAAACACGCCGATTGGCGTACCGTGCGGCGCTTCCTGCCCTATCTGTGGTCGCGCGAGCGCGCCGGGGTTCGTCTGCGGCTGGCGGCGGCGATCCTGCTGATCCTGGCCTCCAAGGTCACGATACTCTGGATGCCCTACGCCCTGCGGGGCGCTGTCAATGCCATGGCGACTCCTTCGGGTGAGGCCCTGTCGGTCGTGTTGGCGCTGGTGCTCGCCTATACCGCCGCACGGTTCGCCAGCACCGCTTTCGACAATATCCGCAACATCGTGTTCGAACGAATCGGGCAAACCGCGGTGCAGATGCTGGCCGAAGACGTGTTTCGCCAGCTCCACCGGCTGTCGCTGAGGTTTCACCTCGCGCGGCGCACGGGCGAGGTCACCAAGATCATCGAACGCGGCACCAAGAGCATCAATACGATGCTCTATTTCCTGCTGTTCAACATCGCGCCAACCTTCATCGAACTCGTCGCGGTCGGGGTGATCTTCTATCTCAATTTCGGCTTCGCGCTGGTGATTGCCACCTTCATCGCGGTGGCCGCCTATATCACCGTGACCACCAAGATCACCGAATGGCGCGCCAGCCTGCGCGCACGGATGAACGAGCTGGACGGCCAGACCCTCTCCCGCGCGGTCGATTCCTTGCTTAATTATGAGACGGTCAAATATTTCGGCGCCGAAATGCGCGAGCAGCGCCGCTATTCGCAGGCCGCCGAGGCCTATATGCTGGCCGCGACCAAGAGCGAGAACTCGCTCGCCCTGCTCAACATCGCACAGGCGCTGATCACCAATCTGCTGATGGCCGCCGCGATGGCCTATACCGTGTGGGGCTGGAACAAGGGCCGCTTCAGCGTGGGCGACATGGTCTTCGTGAATACCTATCTGATGCAGCTGTTCCGCCCGCTGGACTTCCTTGGCATGGTCTATCGCACGATCCGCCAGGGGCTGATCGACATGGCGGAAATGTTCCGCCTGATCGACAGCGAGGTGGAGGTGAAGGACATCCCCGCCGCGCCGGCACTGGTGGTGCGCGAGCCGACCGTGGTGTTCGACAATGTCGTCTTCGGCTATGACCGCAACCGCACGATCCTGCATGGGCTGAGCTTTGAAGTACCGGCCGGCAAGCAGGTTGCAATCGTCGGGCCATCGGGCGCCGGCAAATCGACCATCGGGCGGCTGCTGTTCCGCTTCTATGATCCCTGGGAAGGCCGTATCCTGATCAGCGGCAAGGATATTGCCGAGGTGAGCCAGGCAAGCCTGCGCAGCGCGATCGGCATCGTGCCGCAGGACTGCGTGCTGTTCAACGATACGATCGGCTACAACATCGCCTATGGCCGCGACGGCGCAGGCGAGGACGAGGTGATCGCGGCAGCCAGCGGCGCAGCGATCCTGCCCTTTATCGAACGCTTGCCCGAGGGCTTTGCAACCCAGGTGGGTGAGCGCGGCCTCAAGCTTTCTGGCGGGGAAAAGCAGCGGGTCGCGATTGCGCGCACGCTGGTGAAGAATCCCCCGGTCCTGCTGCTCGATGAAGCGACCAGCGCGCTCGACACCCGAACCGAACAGGAAATCCTCGCCACCCTGCGCCGCATCGCGCAGGACCGGACCACCATCTCCATCGCCCATCGCCTTTCTACCATTGCCGACTCCGACTTGATCTATGTCATGCACGAAGGCCGCCTTGAGGAGCAGGGTAACCATCTCGAACTGCTGCGCCATGACGGGCTCTATGCCGAAATGTGGGCGCGCCAGCTGATCGAGAGCGACGAATTGGAAACGGCCGCAGAATAATCAGGCCGCCAGCGGAGACGATGATGCGGAGAATGGCGATATTGGCGATCCCGATGCTGCTGGCAGCGGGAATAGGAACGGCGCGCGCGCTGGACGAGGATGGCGTGCTGATCGTGCAACGCGCCATGCAGCAGGAGATCAATGCCGCAACCAATGAATTGTGGGATGTCGGCAATAATGCGATGAACGAAAATGGCGGGATCGATCCCGCGCAAATGGACGATGCGAAATGGGCGCGACTCGTCGCGTCCGCAGGCCAGCTCGAACAGGAAGCCAAGCTGATGGCGGCTGCCCCGACCATCCGGGCAGCGATCACCGGCAAGGAAGCCGCTGAAGAGCCCGGCAGCTTTTCGATGGAGGATGTGCAGTCCTATATCGATGCGGACCCTCAGGCCTTTCGCGAGATGGCAGCAGCACTGGGGCGCCATGCCGCCGATATCGCCAGCGCGGCGCGGGCCCGCGATGTGGCAAAGACGGGGCTGCTGATCGGCGAGCTCGATCAGGTTTGCGAATCCTGCCACGCCAGATATTGGTATCCACAGGGCTGATATATGCCTGCCATGCTGGCGTTTCGCAGCGACGCCGGCGGTGGGTGAATTGCTTTTGCGCGGGCTGCAGGGAGGGCTAAAAGGCCCCAGTGGAAGAGGAAGCCAAATGACAAAACAGATCAAGCTCGTCGCATTTGCCGCACTTGCCCTGACGATCACCGGCTGCAGCAAGGCGCCTTCGGGGGACGATGCTGCGCCGTTGACCTTGCATGAAATCATGAAGGACAAGATCGACGCCAATGCCGATAAATTGTGGGATGTCTCCAACACCGCAATCGCCCAGGACGCCGGGCTCGATCCGACCAAGATGGACGACCAGAAATGGGCCGAGATCGCGCGCCTCGCTGGCGAAGTTAAGGCCGGCGCCAAGCAGCTGGCCGCGCTCAATCCGGCCGTGGTGGTCAAGCCGGGGGTGAAGATCCTGGACGAGGGGCTTCCTGGCGGCGACACGGCGGCCAAGGTGCAGGGCCATGTCGACAAGGATCCTGAGGGACTGCGCGACATGGCCAATACGCTGGCGGCCCATATGGACGAGCTGGTCTCAGCCGCCAAGGCGAAGGATGCCGCCAAGGCCGGCCCGCTGGTCGACCAGCTCGATCAGGTCTGCGAGAGCTGCCATCTCGAATTCTGGTATCCGCAGCAGCGGGCTTTGATCGAAGCGCTCAATGCCAAGGTGCCGGCAAAGGCGAACTGACGCAATGTGCGGGGGCGGGCAGCCCCCGCTACTTACAGGATATATTTCGACAGATCGCTGTCGCCGGCAAGCGCGGCCAACCGCTCCTGCACATAGGCGGCGTCGATCGTCACACTTTCGCCCTTGCGGTCTTCCGCCTCGAAGCTCAATTCCTCGATCAGCCGTTCCATCACCGTCTGCAGCCGGCGGGCGCCGATGTTCTCGACGCTCTGGTTCACCTGAGCAGCGATCCGGGCGACTTCGCGCACCGCGTCATCGGTGATCACCAGCGTGACATCTTCGGTCTTGAGCAGCGCCTTGTACTGCTCGACCAGATTGGCCTTTGTCTCCGACAGGATGCGCACGAAATCCTCTTCGCTGAGCGAGCGCAATTCGACCCGGATCGGCAGGCGGCCCTGCAATTCGGGCAGCATATCGCTCGGCTTGCTAAGGTGGAACGCGCCGGAGGCGATAAACAGCACATGATCCGTCTTCATCGGGCCGTATTTGGTGGCGACGGTGGTGCCTTCGATCAACGGCAGCAGATCGCGCTGGACGCCCTCGCGGCTGACCGAACCACCGCGCACATCGCTGACCGCGATCTTGTCGATCTCGTCGAGGAACACGATCCCGTTGGTTTCGGCATTCTGCAGCGCGACCCGGGCGACATCGTCCTGGTCCATGCGCTTTTCTGCCTCCTCCTCGACCAGCTTGTCCCATGCTTCGGGGACCTTTAGCTTGCGCCGCTTGAGGTTCTGCTTGCCGAAGGCCTTGCCCATCATCTGGGTCAGATCGATCATCCCGACATTGCTGCCCATGCCGGGAATATCCATCGCCATGGAGGGCGCATCCTCCACCTCGATTTCAACCTCGACATCATTCATCGCATTCTGGACGATGCGCTGGCGGAAGCTTTCGCGGGTCGCTTCAGAGGCGTTTTCTCCCACCAGCGCCTTCAGCAGGCGGTCCATCGCGGCCTTTGACGCTGCTTCGCGCACGGCCTCGCGCCGGCGATCCTTTTCCAGCCGAATCGCTTCCTCGACTAGGTCGCGGGCGATCTGCTCGACATCGCGGCCGACATAGCCGACCTCGGTGAACTTGGTCGCCTCGATCTTGACGAAGGGGGCATCGACCAGCCTGGCCAACCGGCGGCTGATCTCCGTCTTGCCGCAGCCGGTCGGCCCGATCATCAGGATGTTCTTGGGGGTCACCTCGTCGCGCAGATCCTCCGGCAGGCGCTGGCGCCGCCAGCGGTTGCGCAGGGCCACCGCCACCGCGCGTTTGGCGTCGGCCTGGCCGATGATATGTTCGTCAAGTGCGGCGACAATTGCCTTGGGGGTCAGTTGATCGTTCATTGTTCCAGTTTCCGACCGCCCCGCGCCTTTGGAAGGGCCGTCTTTCTCTTGTTTTGATTCGCCCGGCCTCGAAGAAATCGCAGTCTATCGACCGGCCCAGCACCAGCGAGGAGGGGGCGATCAGATCGTTTCGACCGTCACCCGGTCATTGGTGAAGACGCAGATATCGGCCGCAACCGCCATGGCGCGGCGGGCGATTCGTTCGGCATCCTGTTCATATTCCTCGACCGCACGGGCCGCAGCGAGGGCATAATTGCCACCCGAACCGATCGCGGCAATCCCGCCTTCGGGTTCGAGCACATCGCCATTGCCGGTCAGCACCAGCAGCGTTTCCGCATCGGCAACGATCATCAGGGCTTCAAGATTGCGCAGGAATTTATCGGTGCGCCAGTCCTTGGCGAGTTCGACCGAGGCGCGCAGCAATTGCCCATTATATTGTTCGAGCTTCTTTTCGAGCCGCTCGAACAGGGTGAATGCATCGGCGGTCGCACCGGCGAAGCCGGCGATCACCTTGCCCCCTTCCCCAATCCGGCGAACCTTGCGCGCGTTGGGTTTCATGATGGTATTGCCCATCGACACCTGGCCATCGCCGGCAATGACGGTTTTGCCGCCCTTGCTGACGCCGATGATCGTGGTGCCGTGCCATTGGACGAGGCCGTGGCCGGCTGCGTCTTGCCTGTCTTGCATTGTCATGGGCGGAATATGGGCGCTGGCAATTCAGGCTTCAAGCATCGCCCCATGAAACCGCTGCGCGTCAGCTGCCGTTTGGCCCCGGACCGCTGGGATTGTTGCTGCCGAAGCTGCCGACCTGGCCGATATTGCCGAACAGATCCTGCAGAAAGCCGCGCTCCTTGCCGAGCACCGGCGTCTTGTCGCCATCCGGGCTGACATAGGCCACCTTGTCCATGCCCCAGCGATCAGCCGAAACGACCTTGCCAGATGCATCGAATTTTACCGCCAGCACCGAATGCTGCCGGATCTTGGGGCGCTTGAACGGCTTTTGCCGGGTGGTGCTGGAAACATAATACCAGACCTTGTCGCCATATTCGCTGGCGAAGGTCGGGCGGCCCAGCGTGCCTTCGACCGATTGTTCATTGTCGATCCCGGGCTGCACCGAACGGACCAGTGTCTCGTCCATAATATAGCCACGGTGGTCGGCGATCGAGCTGCAACCCGTCGCCAGCAGGGCAAACACCGTCGCTGCACCGAACCGAATCATGGCATTCATGTTCCACTGTCTCCGAACTTCGCCTGCGCCGCGATTGCCTTGCGCCGAGTGAGCCACTATCGGCGCGAGCCTTAGGGACAAGCGCAACCATGCGCAATGGCACTTGGCGGTCGACGCATCGGCTCCGGCCATTTAATCGCGGCTGAACGAAAAGGACCAGCAAGCATCGTGAAGTTCATCAAGCGCCTTATTTCCAGGTCCAGGGACCCCCGTGAAGCCCAGCGTCCGCTGTGGCACCGCGTGGTCGAGATTGCCCGCGAAACCCGTTGGTATGCGGATTGCGGCGTGGCGGACACGGTCGAGGGCCGCTTCGACATGATCACTGCGGTGCTGGCGATGGTGCTGCTGCGGATGGAGCGGGAGAAGGATCTCGCCCATGCTTCGGTCTATCTCACCGAATTATTCGTCGAAGATATGGACGGCCAGCTGCGCGAAAGCGGCGTGGGCGATCTGGTGGTGGGCAAGCATATCGGTCGGCTGGTCTCCGCGCTTGGCGGCAGGCTTGGGGCTTATCGCGATGCGCTCGCCATTACCGATGACGATTCCGAGCTCGAACAGGCGGTGTCGCGCAATCTCGGCCTTAATCCAGGCACCGATCCTAAGGCCGCCGCCACCGCGCTGCGGGCGCTGCACCAGCGGCTTGCGGACATACCGGCTGCGGCCCTGCTGGCGGCGGAAATCTGATCCGTGGCCAATTCGCTGGAGCCGTCCGAATTTTCGCGCCCGGTTGACCTGCGGGGGATCGATGCGCGCAAGCGGCATCTGGAGGCCGACGCTTCCGAGCGCGCGGCGCTGGCAAGGCGATTCGGAATCAGGGCGATCCATCGCCTCGAGGCCGATATCGATCTGACCAAGGACGGCGCCGCAATCACTGCAACCGGCAGGCTCAGCGCCGATATCGTGCAGGCCTGCGCGATCACGGACGAGGATCTGCCGGTCACGATCGCCGAGGAACTGGCGCTACGCTTTATCCCTGAAACTGCAGTGGAGGCTTCGGCCGAGGCAGAACTGGACCTCACCGTCGATGAACTCGACGACATCCCCTTTTCTGGGCTGGTCTTCGATCTGGGCGAAGCGGTGGCGCAGAGCCTTGCGCTGGCGATCGATCCCTTTGCCGCCGGCCCGAATGCCGACGCGCTGCGCAAGGAGAAAGGCCTGCTCGACGAGCAGGCTGCCGGCCCATTTGCCGCGCTGGCGGCGCTCAAAGGAAAATCCGGCGACTGATCAGAACGGGATATCGTCGTCCAGATCATCACCGAAATCATTGCCGCCGGCAGGGGCGTTACCGCCGCCTGAGCTGCCGCCAAAGCCGCTGGATGAGCTGCCGCCGCCCTGGTTCCAGCTGCTTCCGCCGCCACCCTGCTGGCCGCCGCCACCGCCGCTGCCGGGCGCGCCGTCAAGCATGGTCAGCACGGAGCCAGGGCCCTGCAGCACCACTTCGGTCGAATAGCGATCATTGCCGGACTGGTCCTGCCATTTGCGCGTGCGCAGCTGGCCTTCGACATAGACCTTGCTGCCCTTGCGCAGATAGCGTTCGGCAACCCCGGCCAGGCCTTCCGAAAAGATCGCCACGCTGTGCCATTCGGTGCGTTCCTGCTTCTGGCCGGTGTTCTTGTCCTTCCAGCTTTCGGAGGTAGCGATCCGCAGATTGCACACTTTCCCGCCGTTCTGGAACGACCGGACTTCGGGATCCGCCCCGAGATTGCCGACCAGAATTACCTTGTTGACGCTGCCTGCCATGGAATCGCTTTCCTAGTCTGAATTTGACCACCGGCTTATCGGATGGAGCGGAAACTCACCACCCCTGCGCAGGCCCGCTTTTCCACAATCACCTTGCCCAACTGCCGCAGGATGCGGGCGCGGCGTCAAAGGCCCAGGGCCGTCGCCGTCCAGAAGGTGGCCCCGGCAGCCAGATAGGCCAGCGCGAAGAGATAGATCAGCATGAAGGTCGGCCATTTCCAGCCATTGGTCTCGCGCCGGGCGACGGCGATGGTCGAGAGGCATTGGGGCGCAAAGACGAACCAGGCGAGAAAGGCCAGCGCAGTCGGCAGGCTCCACCGGGCAGCGAGCTGATCGCCCAGCGCGGCGGCCTGTGCGTCGTCATTATCGGCATCAACGGCATAGGTCGTCGCGAGCGATGACACCGCCACCTCGCGCGCGGCCATGGCGGGAATCAGCGACAGCGCGATATCGCGGTTGAAGCCGATCGGCTCGATCACCACCGCCAGCCCATTGGCCAGCTTGCCGGCAATCGATGCATCGACCTGGCTTTCGCCCACCCCCGCCTTGGGGAAGCTCAGCAGCAGCCACAAAACTATCGTGACCGTGAAGATGATCGTGCCTGCACGGCGGAGGAAGATCCAGGCGCGCTGCCACAGCCCGATCAGCAGATCGGACAGGCGCGGCAGCTGATATTTGGGCAGCTCCATGATAAAGCCTGAGGCTGCGCCCTTGGTAACCGATCGGCGCAGCGCGAGCGCGGCCACCATCGCGCCGACGATCCCGGCGAGATAGAGGCTAAACAGCACCAGGCCTTGCAGACCGATGCCCGGCCCCACCGTGCGCTGGGGAATGAAGGCCCCGATAATCACCGCATAGACCGGGAGCCGCGCCGAACAGGTCATCAGCGGGGCGATCAGGATGGTGGTCAGGCGGTCCTTCGGGTCGGCAATGCTGCGGGTCGCCATGATCCCCGGGATGGCGCAGGCAAAGCTGGAGAGCAGCGGAATGAAGCTGCGCCCCGAAAGGCCGACGCCGGCCATCAGCCGGTCCATCAAAAAGGCCGCGCGCGCCATATAGCCGGTCGCCTCCATCATCAGGATGAAGGCGAACAGGATCACGATCAGCGGCAGGAACACCACCACCGATCCGACGCCTGCCAATATGCCCTGGACCAGAAGATCCTGCACGATGCCGGGCGGGGTCAGGGCCTGTGCCTGCGCCGACAGCCAGCCGACTGCGGCCTCCAGCCCATCGGCAAAGGGTGTCGCCCAGGCAAACACCGCCTGGAAAATCACGAACAGCAGCGCAAACAGAATCGGCGGGCCAAGCCAGGGATGCAGCAAGACCCGGTCCAGCCGCGCATGCAGCCGGTGCTGGCTGGATTCCGACAGGATCGCACCGCGGGCAATATTATGCGCCGCCAGCCGCCGTTCGGGTTGGGTGACATGCGGGCGCGGATGATCCTTGTGATCGTCAAGCGCCCGCGCCTCGGCCAGCGCGATCGCCTGAACCAGCTCCGCCAGCCCCCGCCGGCGCACCGCCACGGTCGAGACCACCGGAACGCCCAGAGCCTGCTGCAAGGCCGTGGGATCGAGCACCAGGCCGTCGCGCTCGGCCAGATCGACCATATTGAGGGCAACCACGGTCGGCCGCCCCAGCTCGATCACCTCCTGCGCAAAAACCAGATGCTGTTCGATATTCGAGGCATCGATCACCACCACCAGCACTTCAGGCTGCGCCTCGCCGGGAAATTCGCCGAAAATCACCTTGCGGGTCACTTCTTCGTCGGGGCTGGTGGCGTCGAAACCATAGCTGCCGGGCAGGTCGATCAGTTCCACCGGCTCACCCGATGGCAGCACCAGCCGCCCGGCCTTGCGTTCAACCGTGACCCCCGGATAATTCGCGATCTTCTGCCGCGCGCCGGTGAGCGCGTTGAACAATGCGCTCTTGCCGGCATTGGGATTGCCGACCAGCGCGGCGGTGCGGCGGATGCTCATCGCGGGATTCTCATGCCAGCGCCTCTACGCTCATCGCGCGGGCATGGCTGCGACGCAGGGCAACCGTCATCCGCCCGACGCTGAGCGCGATCGGATCGCGCCCCGCGAAAACGCCGCGATGCGCGATTTCGACATCGGCGCCGACATCGATGCCAAGCGCGCGCAGCCGGGTCGCCTCCTCCGGAGCGAGCTGGATCCAGTCGACAGCGGTAATGCGCGCGCGGCATTGGGACGGCAGAGAATCGAGCGTCATGGCCGAGCGCTGCCAGAGTTGCGTGCCAATTGCAACTGGTTCGCAATAAGAAATGCAAATAGTTTGAATCCGCTAGCCATGCGGCCCGCTGGCTTATCGCGCCGGATAACGCAGCCGCCCGAGGAAGCGGGTGACTGAAAAGCCGTCGCGTTCCTTAAAAAGCTGTGCCTTGGCCTTTTCGAATTTCATCACTCCGTCGATCCGCCGGTCGAGGAAGGACTGCGTGTCCGCCTTGCCGTCGCTGTCATCGCTGACCCACACCGTCAGCGTTGCGCCATAGAGCGCCGCCAGGATCGCGCGTTTGGTATAGTGATTGAAGTCGCTCGCATCGTCACCGGCGAGGCGCCACATCAGATCGGCACTGTGCCAGCCCTGCCGCAAGGTGGCAGCGGCGTTCTGCGGCATCGCCTGGATCGCAAGCGCGCGGCGCAGCGCTTCTTCCTTGCCGAAGATGCTGCAAATCCGAAACCATACCAGCGCGCGAATTCGCTCGCGCATTTTCATTCCGGCAAGCATGGCTGCGGGCAGAGCCTCGGCCATGGCGCGATCGATATGCTCGATCCAGGCCGCGATCATATCCATGGCCCCACCAGGAAAGGCGAGCCGCGCGACCGCCGGATCGATCCCGACACCGGCCGCTGCCCCAGCTACCGCCTGTTCGCTCCACCCGTCAAACGCAGCAGAATCGGCAATCAGCGGTGCGAGCAAGGCCCGGATTTCATCGAGCGTCAGCTCGCTGCTTTGGCGGCTATTAGAGCGACGGGCCATAGCCGGAGGCGCCCTCGCGCTGCGATTTGGGCTTCTGGTTCTTGTCGATTTCCTCGACCAATGAGCTTTTCGGCCCATCGAGCAGCGCATAATCGCGCGCGCTGCGGCCTGACGAATCCGCCCGGTCAGGATCGGCTCCGCCTTTGAGCAACAGCCGCATCATCGGGATATCGCGGCGATGCACGGCGGCGATCAGCGGCGTCTCGCCGGTCGAATTGGCGACGTCGAGCTTGGCGTGGAAATTGATGAGTTCCTGCACCCCTTCGAGATAGCCAAGCTGGGTTGCCAGAACCAGCGGGGAGACCCCCTTCTTGTCCTCGACATTGGGATTGGCGCCCTGCTGGAGCAGATATCGGATCCACACCAGATTGCGTTTGCGCACGAGGATGTGGAGACCGGATTCGCCGGTCGAGATATCCTGCGAATTGACCAGGGTGGTGCTGTGATCCTGCAGCAGCTTGACGAGTTCGTCGCCATCGCCGTCTTTGACCGCCTTGAGGAACTGATAGCCCGGCGAATATTGTGCCTGAGCCGGCACCGCCAACAGCAAAGCGCCGGCGATTGCCGGAAGAACCAGCGCAGAAATGCGTCCGCACCGTGCCACTATGATTTCTCCTGTTTGCTGCCGGGGTCTGACTCACCCCTTGCGGCAGGCGGGTTAGCAGAGCATGAACCGCCACGCCATGTTCAAACCCATTTTGCGCAAAATCGCCCTTGTGAACGCTGTGGTTCCGCTTGCCCTGCTGCTCGCCGGCTGCGGATCGCAGGGCGCGCCCACCCCGGCTGACCAGGGCCCGCTGGCCGGCGCCGCCATCGGGGGGCCGTTCACCCTGACCGACAGCGCGGGCAAACAGGTGCACTGGTCCGATTTCGACGGCAAATATCGCATCGTCTATTTCGGCTACACCTTCTGCCCGGATGTCTGCCCGACCGACATGGCGCGGATCGCGCAGGGCTATGCCCGGTTCAAGGCGGCCCATCCCGCGCTGGCAGCCCAGATCGTGCCGCTGTTCATCAGCGTCGATCCGGAACGCGACACGCCCGAGAAGGTCGGCGAATTCGTGCATGCCTTTTCAGACGACATCACGGGCCTGACCGGCACCCCGGAACAGACCGAGGCGGCGGCCAAGGCGTTCAAGGTCTATGTCGAGAAATCCGCGCCCGACAAGGACGGCATCTATCTCGTCAATCATTCGAACGCGACCTATCTGATGGGCCGCAAGGGTGAGCCGATCGCTCTTCTGCCGGTGGATGTCACCGACAGGGGCGAAGCGATAGCCAAGGAACTTGAGCGGTGGATCAGCTGAGCTCCGCCAGGCTGCGGTTCCGCTTCTGGGAGCTGCCGCTTGAAGTTCTCAATCGCGCGGAATGGGAAGCCCTGTGCGATGGCTGCGGGCGCTGCTGCCTGCACAAGATCGAAGATGCCGATACCGGCGAGGTGAGCGACACCAATGTCGCCTGCCGCCTGCTCGACACAAGCACCGCGCGCTGCAGCGATTACAAGAACCGCAAGGCCTTTGTGCCCGATTGCCTGCGCTTGACGCTCAAGCTGGTGCGGCAGGTCCGCTGGCTGCCCGAAACCTGCGCCTATCGCCGCCGCGCGGAGGAACGGCCGCTGCCCAAATGGCATTATCTGCTGAGCGGCGACCGCGATGCGGCGCGCCGCGCCGGCGCTTCGGTGATCGGCCGGGCGGTGAGCGAAATCGACGCGGGGCCGATCGAACACCATATCATCGAATGGGCCGAGCCCGCCGAGGATGACGAGTGATCGACTGGCTGCTGCGCAAACCCGCCGATCCCAGCATCGCCCTGGGCGGACGCAGCCTGCCGGTGGCAATTCGCCGCCACCCGACCGCGCGCCGCATGACCCTGCGGCTCGCGCCCGATGGCAGCGAAGTGCGCTGCACCCTGCCGCGCTGGGGCCGCACCGCCGAGGCGCTGGATTTCGTCGAGCGGCGGCGCGACTGGCTTGAGGCGCAATTGGCCAGGATCCCCGCCAGTGCCCCGCCGGCACCGGGCGGCACCCTGCTGTTTCGCGGGGAGGAGCTGGTGATCGCCTGGGATACGCAGAGCAAGCGCCGGCCCGCGCTGATCGGCGCGACGCTGCAGCTGGGCGGCGCGGAGGCGAGCCTTGCCCGGCGGATCCGCAGCTGGCTGGAAGGCGAAGCCAAGGCGCTGATCGCAGCGGATCTTGCCGATTACTGCCAGGCTGCGGGCCGCAGCATACCGGCGCTGCGCCTGTCGCGCGCCAGGCTGCGCTGGGGCAGCTGCGCCAATGACGGCACCATCCGCGTCAATTGGCGGCTGATCCAGGCACCCGATTGGGTGCGCCGATCGGTGGTGGCGCATGAAGTGGCGCATCTGGCCCATTTCGATCATTCCCCCGCCTTTCATGCGCTGCTGGGCGAACTTTATGAGGGTGACGTCAAGGCCGCGAACCGCTGGCTCAAGCAGCATGGCCGCGGGCTTTACGCGCAATTCGGCTGACCCCCCCGTCCCTCGCCATGTGCAAAGGCACTGGCGAAGGGGGCGACCAGCGCCTACATTCGGGCCATGGCCTTTTTTCGCAAAGTCTCCCCCACCGGCGCCGTCAAGGATTTCGCCGCAGTCTGGACCAGCAATCCCCATCGCTGGCCGGTGCTGCTGGTCGCGATCCTGGCCACCACCACGATCATGGCGGTGGCGATTCCCAAAAGCGTGCGCGTGCCGCCGGCCAAGCCCCGCATAACCTATGTCACCACCTTCGACGATCACCGTTCCAATGCGGAGATCATCGCATCCAATATCGCCAATCAGAAGCAGCAGGATGTGCTGCGCGCTGAAGAGGCCAAGCGCGAGGAATTCCGCAAGGATATGTATCGCAAGCTTGGCCGCGCGACCGGGATCGATGTCGACAAGATGGAACGTGACATCAAGGCAGAGGAAGCAGCCGAGCAGGCCGCTGCCAAGGCGAAAGCCAAAGCGGCCGGGGCCGCAGCGCAAGCCGTTGCCCCCAAGTGAACCAGACGCGCGCTGGCTGTCCGCCGCAGCGGCGCTGGCGATCCGCGCCCGCCCGCTGAGCCGGCCCAACCCCGGTGTCGGCGCGATCCTGGTCAAACATGGGATCGTGGTCGGCAGCGGCTGGACCCGGCCCGGCGGCCGCCCCCATGCTGAAGCAATTGCGCTGGAGGCAGCGGGCGAGCAGGCGCGCGGCGCAACCCTTTATGTCACGCTGGAACCCTGCGCCCATGCCAGTGCGCGCGGGCCCTGCTGCACCGATCTGCTGATCGCGGCGGGCGTCGCGCGGGTGGTCGCAGGCATTGCAGACCCCGATCCGCGCACCGCCGGGCAGGGGCTGGCGCGGCTGGCCAGGGCGGGAATCATCGCGGAGCAGGCCGATCATCCGCCGAGCCGGGCGAGCCTGGCCGGATATCTCTGCGCCCGCCAGCTCGGGCGGCCGCAGGTCACGCTCAAGCTCGCGCTCACCGCAGACGGGTTCATCGCGCGCAGCGATGGCAGCAGCAAATGGATCACCGGCGAGGCGGCGCGCGCCCATGCGCATCTCGAACGGGCGATGAGCGATGCCATATTGGTGGGCGGCGGAACGCTGCGCGCCGACAGCCCCCGGCTCGACGTGCGCCTGCCGGGGCTCGAACAGCGCAGCCCGCGCCGCCTGCTGTTGACCCGCGGTGCCGCGCCCCAGGGCTGGGAAAAGCTTGCCGCGCCGCAGGATATCTGCGCGCTGGAGGGCGTGCTTTATCTGCTGGTGGAAGGCGGCGCGCAGGTTGCCAGGGCATTCCTTTCGGCAGGGCTGGTCGACCGGCTGCTGATCTACCGCGCGCCGACCGAATTCGGCGAGGGGATCGCCGGCTTCGCCCGCCCCGGCCCCTCAGGCGCGCCGGAGGGCTGGCAACTTGCCGACCAGCGCCAGCTTGGCAGCGACAGGCTGCAAGTCTATGAGCGCGCTGAAGAGCAAGGGGCCTGAATGTTCACCGGGATCGTCACCGCCATTGGCACTGTCACCTCACGCGAGCAACGCGGCGATCTGCGCGTCACGATCGCCTGCCCCTATGATCCCGCCAGCATCGCGATCGGCGCTTCGATCGCCTGTTCGGGTGCCTGCATGACGGTGGTCGAGCGCGGCGGCCAGCCGGGCGAGGCGTGGTTTGCGGTGGATGTTTCGGGCGAAAGTGTTTCGCGCACCGCTGCGGGCATGTGGGACGAAGGCACCGCGCTCAATCTCGAACAGGCCCTGAAGCTGGGTGACGAGCTGGGCGGGCATATCGTGACCGGCCACATCGATGCCATGGGCGAGGTGGTGCGGATCGTTCCGGAAGGCGATTCCACGCGCCTGACGATCAGCGCCCCGCCGGCCCTGGCGCCCTATATCGCGCCCAAGGGTTCGATCACGCTCGACGGGGTCTCACTCACCGTCAATGAGGTGAACGATCAGGCGGACGGTTCGGTCCATTTCGGGCTCAACATCATCCCGCATACCGCGCAGGTGACCACCCTGGGGGCGCTCAAGCCGGGCGGCGGCGTCAATCTGGAGATCGACACCGTGGCCCGCTACCTCAAGCGGATGCAGGATCTGAAGGGCTAGGCCCGAAAGGCCGAACGTCAGGTCGCCCGCTGATCAGCCGGCGACATCCGCCAGCGCGCCGATGAACTTTTCGATATTGCCGGTGGTGAGCCCGGCAATATTGATCCGCCCCGAACCCGCCATATAGATGCCGTGATCGCTGCGCAGCTTGAGGATCTGCTCGCTCGACAGCGCCAGCATCGAAAACAGCCCGTTCTGGGCCGCGATCGGCGCCAGATCGAGGCTGCCGACCTTGCCCGCTTCGCCCAGCCGCGCGCGCACCTGGCGCATGCGGCTGCGCATGGTGTCAAGCTCGTCCAGCCACAGCTTGGTCAGCGCTTCATCGCGCAGCACCAGCCGCACCGCCGAAGCGCCGTGATCGGGCGGCATCGACCAGGACGCACGGGCCAGCGCATGGCCATTGGACAGGATTGCATCGAGCTGCCCGGCCTGTTCGGCCAGCGCATAGACCGCGCCGACGCGATCGCGATAGAGGCCGAAATTCTTGTCGCAGCTATAGGCGATCAGGGCTTCGGGCACCGCGCTGAGCACCTTGCGCACGCCATAGGCATCGTCTTCCATCCCGTGGCCGAGACCCTGATAGGCCAGATCGAGCAGCGGCAGGACGCCGGTTTCAGCCAGCAGCGCGGCGATCTCGTCCCACTGTTCAGGGGTATAATCGATCCCGGTGGGATTGTGGCAGCAGCCATGCAGCAGCACCGCATCGCCCTTGGCCGCATCCTTCAGCGCTGCGCGCAGCGCCTCCATATCGGCGGTGCCATCGGCGGCCGCATGGGCAAATCCCTTCATCGGGATATCGAGATCGCGCAGGATCTGGGCATGGTTGGGCCAGCTTGGCGTGCCCATCAGCACCGTGCCGATTCCGGCATGTTTGGCCAGCGCCAGCGCGATCCGCACCGCGCCAGTGCCGCCCGGGGTCTGCATCCCTTCGATCCGCCCGCCCATCGTGGGGTCGGCGCCGAAAATATAGGGCATCAGCGCATGGACGAAGCCCATATCGCCCTCAGGCCCGAGATAGGCCTTGGAATCCTGTTCATCGACCAGCTTCTGCTCGGCCGCCTTGATCGCGCCAAACACCGGCGTATCGCCCTGGCCAGTGCGATAGACGCCGACGCCAAGGTCGATCTTGTCGGGCCGGGGATCGGCGCCATAAAGCTTGATCAGCGCGAGCAGCGCATCGGGCGGTTGTTGAGTGAGGGTTTCCAGCATAGCGCGCGCTCCTTGGCGAGGCGCGCGCGCAACATCAAGAGCCAATCGTGAGCGGGCCGGGAATTTGCGTGGGCCGCCCCTAGAAGGGCAGCCATTTCTGCTTCTTCGAGAACTTCATATAGCCGACATTCACGCCGAGCCGCAGCCCCGCGCCGACCCGCACCGGAATCAGCACCACATCGCCCTTGCGCAGATAGGATACGTGGAAGCCGCCCACCAGATAGGCCTGGCCTTCGCCCGCCGGGAAGGTGTTGAACAGGTCTTCGGTGTCGAACAGATTATACACCAGCACGAAGGTCTTGGCCGCATTGGCGCCGGCGTCGAGCCCGATCGACGGGCCGCGCCAATAGACCGGCTGCTGCCCCTCGACCTTGTGGAACAAGGTTCCCGAACCATAGCGCGCGCCGAAGATGAAGGCCCCGCCGCCTTCGCGCCCGACGATATAGGCATTGGGCTCACCCTGCTTCTGGAGGATATCCTCGATCAGCCGGGCAAGGCCTTCGGCGCCCTTGCCGAACACGCCTTCGGCCGCGCCGATCAGATCGTCCTTCTTGTAGGTGGTATCCTGCCCGGTGGCGGCCGAGCCATTGGTGGCCGCGCTCGCGGCGGCTGAGGGATCGCCCTGAGCGGCCGTCTGCTCGGCCGGGGGCAGATCGAGCACGCGCTCGTCAGCCGGCGGCGGCGCGGGGGCAGGCGTGGACGCAGGCGCAGGCGAACTGGTTGAGGGCAGCGGCGCAAGATCGCCGTCGATCGCCTGATTCGGATCGACCGTCTGGATCTGCGCGCTGGCGGGCACTGTGCCAAGCACGGCGGTGCAGGCCAGCGCGAGGACCAGGGTGAAGCGGCGGCAGATGGCGGCAAGATCTCTCATGGGTTCCCCGTGCATCCTCAAACTGGATGCGTGACGCCTTAAAAGATTCCCATCGCGGTGAAGGGACAATGAACGCGCGGCAGGGCGAGTCGCTTTTGCGGCAGGCCGAGTCGGCGGTGCGCTGCGGCATTGCGGCGGCGCGGCGCGGGCCTGGCGCAGCTGCGCCCGCGCGCGGCGCAGGAAAACACCCCGCCGGACAGCACTATGCGGATTTCCTTCCGACACCCTTGCCGCCTCACCCAGGCCTCGTTATAGCGCGCGCCCATTGCCGCTGCGATCCGGAGACGTGGGTGAGTGGCTGAAACCAACGGTTTGCTAAACCGTCGTACTGGTAAATCCGGTACCGAGAGTTCGAATCTCTCCGTCTCCGCCAGCGGCCTCGCAGCGCCGCCCTTCCGCTTCGCAAATCGGTGTGCGCGGGAAGTCCGGGCCGCCTTGTTGCCCGGCAAAAAATTCCGCCACTGTTTCAAAATCAGCGCTTGCTCGCGCGCCCTTCGCGCTGCCATGGTCAGTGCAGAAAAAAAGGGTAGCGCATTTTGGAAACCGATCTGATCGTGATCGGCGGCGGCTCTGCGGGTTGCGCAGTGGCTGGACGCCTCGCCGAAGCAGGCAAGCGTGTCACGCTGCTCGAAGCCGGAAAGACCAACCGGGATCTGCGCGTCACCATCCCCGCGATGATGGCGAAGCTGGTCCAGAACCCCGAATTTGACTGGTGCTATTTCAGCGAGCCGGACCCCTCGCTGGGCGGGCGCGCAGCACCCTGGCCGGCGGGCAAGCGGCTGGGCGGGGGCAGCACGATCAACGGGATGATGTTCATTCGCGGCCACCGCTGGGATTATGATCGCTGGGCCGAACTTGGCGCGGCCGGCTGGGATTACGAATCGGTCCTGCCCTATTTCCGGCGGCTGGAAGACAATGAACGTGGCGCAGACAGCTGGCGCGGCACCGGCGGCCCGATCGCGGTGTCGGAATGCCGCAGCCATTATCCGATCACCGAGCGCTGGATCTCTGCCGCGGTCGCCGCCGGGATCGCCCGCTCGCCCGATCTCAATGGCGAAAGCGCCGAAGGGGTGGACCATATCCAGCTGAGCCAGCGCCGCGGCAGGCGCTGCCCCAGCTCGGCCTATCTCGGCGGCCTGAACGGGGGACTCAGCCCAGAGGTGATGACCGAGGCCGAGGTCGTCCGGATCGAAACCGACGGCAAGCGCGCCACCGGCGTGACCTTTCGCCGCGCTGGCGCATTGCACACCCTCCACGCGCGCCAGGGCGTGGTGCTCAGCGCCGGGGCGCTCAATACGCCGCGGCTGCTGATGCTGTCCGGGATCGGCCCCGGCGGGCATCTGCAGGAGATGGGGATCGAGGTGCGGCACGATCTGCCCGGCGTGGGCGGCAATCTTCAGGATCATGTCGGGGTGCATCTGGTCAATGCAGTCGACATGCACACGCTCAACCAGGATGCACATGGCCTGCGCGCCCCGCTGCAGCTGCTGCGCTATGCCCTGTCCGGCTCCGGCGCGCTGAGCACCGGGATCGGCCATGCCCAGGCCTTTGTGCGCGGGCGCCCCGGGCTGCCGACGCCCAATCTCCAGCTGGCCTTCTCGGCCTTTTCCTTCGACGTGACCGCCAAGGGCAATGTGGTGCTCGCGCCGCAATCATCGGTCACCACGCTGATCGGCCTGATGCGGCCCTCCTATCGCGGGCGCGTGAGCCTGCGCGCGCCGGACCCGGCCGCCCCGCCGGTGATCGAGCATCAGTTGCTGGGCGATGACGATGATGTCGAACAGCTGGTGGAAGGGATCAAGATCGCCCGGCGGATCATGCGCCAGTCCGCGATGGAATCGCATGTGCTGCAGGAAAGCCGGCCCGGGCCGGACTGCGACAGCAAGGACCATCTGCGCGCCTATGTGCGCCAGGCCGCGATGTCGCTGTTCCATCCGGTCGGCACGGCCAGGATCGGACCGGCCGGCGACCCCGCAGCCGTGCTCGATGCCGATCTGGCCGTGCGCGGCATGGCAGGCCTTTGGGTAGCGGATGCCTCGGTGATGCCGGTCATCCCGCAAGGCAACACCAATGCCACCGCGATCATGATCGGCGACAAGGCAGCCGATCACATCCTTCGCGCAGCGGGATGATCGGCGGCTATCGTGAAATTGTCCGCAGCCTTCAGCGGCAGAAATTGCCAATTGCCGCGCTTGGTTCCATGATGCGCGGGGGGAGGGATAGATGGCTGATGGTACCAGCCAAGGTGCCCCCAATGAACGGAGTGGGTGCATGCCTTTGATGACGCCGGTCGCAAGCGAAAAGCTCACAGCCCGGGCGCAACAGTCTTCCGACTGTGGCCCCAGGGGCGGCGTGAGCTCCGAAATGCGTGCCACCATGGCGCTGGTGCTTGCCGGACGCCGCTGGCGCGCATTGCTCGACGACAAACTTCGCCCGATCAGCCAGAGCTCCGCGCGCATGGAAACGCTGGGGGCGATCAAACATTCGCCCCAGCTCAGCCCACAGGTCGAAATCGCCAAGCGCCTGCGGATCGAAGGCCCGACCCTGACCCGCATGCTCGACACGCTGGAGGCCGACGGGCTGGTCCAGCGCCTCGCCGATCCCGTCGACCGGCGTTCCAAGCTGCTCAAACTCACCCCTGCGGGCGAACGAGCGCTTGAGCAAATGATCGAGATTTCCGACCGCAACCGCGCCGCCCTGCTGGACGGCATCCCCCCGGAGGATGTCGAGAAGCTCAAGGAACTTTGCCTGGAACTGGTCTGCCGGCTCGATCGGGGCCTGCCCGACTGCGATTGAACCGCGCCGCAGCGCCGGTTCCGGTCATTGCGCCGCAGGAGGATTTGATCTAGCCGCCTCTCCACAAACGAGGGAGAGAGCATGAGAACCGGCAAGGGCATTTCCGATCAGGCAGTCCATGCGCATGGCACAGTGGCTGATGCGATTGCCGCCGTGCTCAAACGCGAAGGCGTCGAAATCGTCTTCGGCTATCCGCGCAACCAGATCCTCGAAGCGGCCGCGCGGCTCAATATCCGCACCGTGATCGTACGCCAGGAACGCACCGGCCTGCATATGGCCGATGCGATGAGCCGCATGACCAAGGGCGAGAAGATGGGCGTCTTCGTGATGCAGCAGGGCCCGGGCGCCGAAAATGCCTTTGGCGGTGTGGCGCAGGCCTATGCCGATTGCGTGCCGGTGCTGGTGATGCCGCAGGGCTATGCGCTGAGCCAGGCCTATGTGCCGTATAATTTCAACTCCGTCCGCTCGATGGCCAGCGTGGCCAAACATGCCGAACCGCTGACCAATGGCAATGATGTGGTGCCGGTGATGCGGCGCGCCTTTGCGATGCTGCGCAACGGCCGGCCGCAGCCGGTGGTGATCGAACTGCCCCATGATATTCTTGACCAGCCGTTTGGCGCGGAAATGAACTATGTTCCGGGCAAGGTCGCGCTCAGCCAGCCGGCACAGGCCGAAATCGAAGCGGCGGCAGAGGCGCTGATCGCAGCGAAAGACCCGGCGATCTATGCCGGCCAGGGCATTCACTGGTCCGAAGCCTATGACGAATTGCAGGCCCTGGCAGAATATCTGGCGATCCCGGTGATGACCAGCCTGCCGGGCAAGAGCGCGTTTGATGAAACCCATCCCCTGGCGCTGGGTTCGGGCGGCAACGGGGTCAATGGCTGCGTGCGCAAATGGCTCAACGAATGCGATCTGCTGTTCGGGATTGGCTGTTCCTTCACCGCCACCTCCTTCGGGCTCAAGATTCCAGACGGAAAGCGGGTGATCCATGCAACGCTCGACCCGCTCGATATCGACAAATCGGTGCCGAGCGAACTGGCGCTGATCGGCGATGCCCGGCTGACCCTGGCCGCGCTGCTCGAAGCGGTGAAGCGCCGCCTGCCCGCCCCGCGCGACAGCGCCGCTGTGGCCGCGAAAATCAAGGCGGTGGAAGCCGACTGGCTCGCCAAATGGATGCCCAAATGCACCCAGGAAACCGCGCCTTTTTCACCCTATCGCGTGTTGTGGGATCTCCAGCAGGTGGTCGATATCGATAACACGATCATCACCCATGATGCCGGCAGCCCGCGCGATCAGCTGGTGCCGTTCTGGAAAAGCACCACCCCGCACAGCTATATCGGCTGGGGCAAATCGACCCAGCTCGGCTATGGCCTGGGCCTTGCCATGGGTGCCAAGCTGGCCCGCCCTGACAAGCTGTGCATCAATGTCTGGGGCGATGCCGCAATCGGCTTTACCGGAACCGATCTGGAAACCGCCGCGCGCGACAATATCCCGATTCTGTCGATCCTGCTCAACAATGAAGCCATGGCGATCGAATTGCCGATCATGCCCGAGGCAACCGAGAAATACCGCGCCACGGATATTTCAGGCGATTACGCCGCCTTCGCCCGCGCCCTGGGCTGCCATGGCGAGCGGGTGACCGAGGCGAGCGAGATCGTGCCGGCGCTGAAGCGCGCGATCGCCGCGACCGAGGCCGGGGTGCCCGCACTGGTGGAATTCATCACCGAAAAGGAAACGGTGATCTCGCACGGCTGATATCCTCCCCCGGGAAGGGAGGATCTGTGCGGATCTACAGGCCGAAGCGAAAGCCGGCCCACAGCGTGCGCGGCGCGCCGTAATCGATCGAGCCACCCTGATTGCGGGTATAGACCTTGGCATCGAACATATTCTCGCCCCGCAGCACCACGCTGAGATGCGCGATCAAGGGAATCTGCGCGAAGAGATCGAGCGTGGTCGCCGCGGGCAGTGGATCATTTTCCTGATCGCCCTCATATTGCACCGCTACATGGCGCAGGGTCACCGCAAGCCGCCAATCCTGCAGCGGTGCCCAGCTGAGCGTGCCGCTGGCGGCAAAATCGGGCGTCTGGGCCGGGCGATAGCCATTCAGCGCCGCCTGGACGCCGCTCGCCTCCACTCGGGCGTCGGTATAGGTCAGCGTCCCGCTGAATGTCACCGGGCCATTGCCCAGCCGGGCGCCCAGCTCCAGCCCCCGGGCATGGATCGCGTCGAGATTCTGCCGTTCGCGGGTATTGGGATTGCCGATCGGATCGGGCGTGACATTGGCGATGGCATTCTTCACCCGGTTGTCAAACGCGGTGAGCGACAGCTCGACCCCGCTGGCCGCCGTCACATCGATCCCCGCTTCATAGCCTTCGAGCCGCTCGTTCTGGAGATCGGCATTGGCATAGGTCGTCACCGGGAACACCACGAATGGCCGGTAGAGCTCGTTCAGCGTCGGCAGGCGCAGCCCACTATAGGCCGCAGCCCGCAGCCGCACCCCGCGCGCGGCATCGAAACTGGCGCCCGCGCGCCAGGAGACATCCCAGCCTGAACGGTCGGGATAGGTCGAATCCTCGATCACCCCGCCCGCTGCATTGAGATTGCGGTGATAGCCGTCGCGGATGCTCCAGCGGTCAGCCCGCAGCCCGCCGGTGAACAGCAACGGACCGAGCGTATAATCATCTTCCGCAAACAGCCCGAAATCGGAATTGGTGCCGCCGGCGAAGCGGCTGCCATTGGCCGCCCCGCTGGCAAGGAAACGATATTCGGACAGATCGCCGTCCGACTGGCGGAAATCCGCCCCCAGCCGCATCGTATGGCCATCGCCCACCGGCGGGCGGATTTCCGCCTTGCCGCCAAAGCCGGTGGCTGGCGTGTCCCGCTGATCGAGCGTTTTCTTGTAGCTGGAAGAAGAGATCACGATGTTGGAGAAATTGCGCCACTGGCCATAGGCGAGAATATCGAACGGCCATGCGCCGCGCCCGACCAGCCGGGCGCTGGCATCTTCGCCCTGGGTCCAGATATCCGCCCCGGCAAAGCGCAGGGTGCGATTGTCTTCAAAGGCAAGCCCGCGCAATTGCAGCTGGATATCCGGGCTTATCGCCTGCACCAGCCGCCCGCCGGCTGACCAGCTGTCAAACCGCGCCCTGACCGAAGCCGGCACGCGCTGGCTTTCCGGCGTGGTCCAGAAGCCCTCGCCGCGATCCCAGCGTCCATTGAGAACCGCAAAGCCGCTGTCCCATTGCGGGGCCAGCGCGCCTTCCAGCTCGGTCTCGCCGCGATCGTTCACCAGCGCCTCGCCGCTGAACAGGCCGAGTTCATCCGCATCGATGCTTTCCAGCTCGATCGTGCCGGTCAAGGCGCCCGCGCCGAACGGGCCGGAGCCGCCGCCGCGCGTCACGCGGATCAGGTCGATCTGGTCAGGCGCAATCGCCGACAGCGGAACATGGCCGAAGAAGGGATCGATCATCGGCACGCCGTCGAGCAGCACCAGCGCGCGGCTGGACGCATTGCCGCCCAGCCCGCGCAAGGTCACCCCCTGCGCTGTGGGGTTGGACGAGCGGCTGTCAGACCGGCGGAACTGCTGGAAGCCGGCAACATTGGACAGCGCATCCTCGATCCGCCCCGAGGCCGATGACTGCAGCTGGTCGCGGGAGATCACAAGGCTCGAATAGGCGATCGTCGAAGGGGCAGCATCAAGCCCGTGGCCGGTGACGATGATCGGCGGATTGGCATAAGGATCATTGGCGGGATCGCTGGTGGGCGCATTGGCGGGAGCATTGGCTCCGGCTCCGGCCTGATCCGCCGTCTGAGCATGGGCGGGGCCCGCTGCGACCAACCAGGCAGCCGAAGCGAGCAGGCAGATTCTCGTGTACATTGCGCCGCTTCCATCCCGGACAGAGTCATTTTTTCGCGATCTAGCCCGTGTTGCTTGCCGCGTCACCCTGCCTCTGGCAGGAAGGAGCCAAGTAGAGGGAGAATTGCGATGCGCAAGGCATCTATCGGTCGGTTCGCGGCGGCGTTTTTGCTGGCGGCGGCGCCCGCTGCGCTCGCTGCGGAAGAGGACAATTCCAGTATGACAAAGCCCGTGCCGGTTACCGTGAGCGATCAGGCAGCCCTGCTGGCGAGCGACGACCCCCAGCTGGCAGCCAACAAGAAGCTGGTTTACGACATGTACCGGATCGTGCTGCAGGCCGGCCTGTCCGGGCGGGCGCATGAATTCATTGCCGACAGCTATATCCAGCACAATCCCAATGCCGGGCAGGGGCTGGCTGGCCTGGTCGACTATATCCGCGCGACCCGGCCCGAGCGCCCGATCACCCCGACCCTCGAACTGCCGCTGATCACCCTGGTGGCCGAGGGCAATTTCGTCACCACCGCCTTTGTCCGCCCCGAAAAGGATGCTGCGGGCAAGACCTATTATTCGACCTGGTTCGATCTCTACCGGATCGAAAACGGCAAGATCGCCGAACATTGGGACCCGATGCTGAAGGGCGACAAACCGATCGACCCCAACGACAAGAAATTGTGATCCGCCGCGCGAAGGCGCCGCCGGCCTAGATCCCGCTGTCCCAATAGGGCGGATCGCCGAAGGCCGCCCGTAGATGTTCGATCAGGGCCCTCAGCTTGGCCGAAGGCTTTGCGGCGCTGTCATGCCCGAGCATCACGATGTTGAGATCCGGATCGGAGCCGACATCGACCCGCTCCAGCCGCCCGTCGCGCAGCGCCTCATGCACCAGGAAAGTGGGCAGCAAGGTCAGGCCGATCCCGTTGATCGCAGCCGTCAGCATCGAAGCGCAGGAATTGAGCCGCAGCCGCGGGGTAATGCGCGAGCTGATCTTCCGCCCGGCGACATGCATGGTCCAGTCGTCCGGCGAACGCTCCAGAAAATGGACCGCCATATGCCGCTCCAGCTCGGCGGGTGTGCGCGGGCGGCCATAGCGCGCAAGATAGCTGGGCGCGCCGACGAAGATCCTCCGGCTCACGGTCAGCTGGTGCGTTTTGAATTTCTTCGCCTCCCACGGGGCGATCCGCACCACCGCATCATGGCCGCTGGCGGCATCGACCAGCCGGTCATCGAAATCGACCGTCAGGCTGATATTGGGGTGCAGGTCCAGAAAATCATACAGCGCCGGCGCCAGATGCAGATCGCCAAAGGCCTTGGGCGCGGCGATGCTCAAGGGGCCGACCATTTCGCCGCGCCGCTCCGCCAGCTCGTCAATCGCCTGCGCGGCCTCCGCCGTGATCCGGTCTGCCCGAGCTCGAAAGGCGATGCCATCCTGGGTCAGGGCAATATTGCGGGCATTGCGCTGGATCAGGCTCGCCCCCAGCGCGCGCTCCAGCTCGGCCAGGCGTTCGCTCACGACTGATTTCGAAAGCCGCAGGCGCCGCGCCGCCCCGGTGATCGATCCGGTTTCTGCAACCGCCACAAATGCTGCCACGCCGTCCAGCTTCATCGTTCGGTGTTCCCAGAATTCAGATTTGGCGTTTGGCCGCTATCCAGTTGCTGCGAGTCATTCCTATATCCACCAAGGGCGTGGTTCGACCAAGCAGAATTCGCGCCGCTTCAGGGGGCCTCTATGCGACTTGTGCTGAACTTCGGCAGATATCTCCTTGCGCTCGCCGCAGTGACCTTCCTTGCCGCTGCGGCGCAGGCCGAGGATTTCGACTTTCCGGCCGGCACGACAATCCGCGAAATCGCAACCAACGGAACCACGCTGCACGTCCGCATCGTCGGCACCGGCCCGGCGGTGGTGCTGCTGCATGGATATGGCGACACCGGCGACATGTGGGGGCCACTGGCGGCGGCCCTGGCCAGGGATCATACCCTGATCATACCCGACCTGCGCGGGATGGGACTGTCAGCGGTTGCGACAGGTGGCTTCACCAAACGCAATCAGGCAGAAGATATCGCCGGGGTGCTGGACGCGCTGCACATCGCCAAGGCGGATGTGGTGGCGCATGACATCGGCAATATGGTGGCATTCGCCTTTGCTGCCGCCCATCCCGAACGCACGACCCGGCTGATCCTGATGGATGCCCCGGTCCCCGGGATCGGCCCATGGGACGAAATCCTCAAGAACCCGCTGCTGTGGCATTTCCGCTTCGGCGGGCCTGATATGGAGCGGCTGGTCGCAGGGCGCGAGCGGATCTATCTTGATCGTTTCTGGAACGAATTCTCCGCCGATCCGGCTCATTTCCCCGAGGCCGACCGGCAGCATTATGCCGCGCTCTATGCCGCTCCCGGCCGCATGCATGCCGGGTTCCTGCAATTCGCCGCGTTTGATCAGGACGCGATCGACAATCAGGCCCTGCTCGCCAAGGGTCGCCTGACCATGCCCGTGCTGGCGGTTGGCGGCGATCATTCCTTCGGGCCGACCATGGCCTTTGTCATGCGCTTTGCCGCCGATGATGTGCATCAGGCCGTGATCCCCGGCGCCGGCCATTGGCTGATGGAAGAGCAGCCTGCCCAAACCGTCGCGGTCATCTCCGCCTTTCTGCAGGACCGGACCGCCGTGCCTCAACTGGCACCGGTCGCGCTTGGTCCGCAGCAGGTCGATGGTTTGGCGCGCGGGGGCGCCGGGGCGGGAACTTCGGGCGTCAACGGCATCCAGACCACCGTGCTGTCGGGAGATCCGGCCAAGCCAGGCCCCTATGCGATCGAAATCAGGGTGCCGGCACATACCCATATTGCGGCCCATTCCCACCGCGATGACCGCTTCGCCATGGTGGTCAGCGGTGAATGGCATTTCGGATATGGCACAGGGGCCGACGAAACCCACGCGCAGAGCCTGGCCCCCGGCGGCTTTTATACCGAGCCCGCCGGCGCGGCGCATTATGCCTTCACCGGATCGGCCCCGACTGTCGTTTACATCACCGGCTTTGGCCCGACTGACACGCAATATGTGAAAGAGCAGGGCCAGCCGGACCATCACTGAAGCGAGGAATTGCCATGGCCCCTGCACATACCGTTCGCAGCCCGCTGACCGATCATCTGCTGACACCGCAGAATGCAGCGCTGCTGATCATCGATTTCCAGCCGGTCCAGGTCGGTTCGATCAACACGATGAACAAGCGGCTGCTGGTCGCCAATGTGGCTGCCGTTGCCAAAACCGCGAAGCTCTATGGCCTGCCGGTGGTGCTGACGACGGTGAATGTGGACAGCGGCCGCAACAGCCCCACCATCGCACAGATCGCCGATGTTCTGCCGGATCTGACGCCGATCGACCGGACCGCCATCAATGCATGGGAAGACGAATATTTCCGGGCGGCGGTGATCGCGACGGGGCGCAAGAAACTGATCATGGTGGCGCTGTGGACCGAGGTCTGCCTGGTGTTCCCCGCGCTCGATGCACTGCAGGAGGGCTTCGAAGTCTATCCGGTGGTCGATGCGGTGGGCGGCACTTCTGAAGAGGCCCATCGCGCCGGGCTGCAGCGAATGATCCAGGCAGGCGCCAAGCCGGTCAGCTGGATCCAGCTCGCCTGCGAATTGCAGCGCGACTGGAACCGCGAGGAAACCGTTCCCGGCTTCGCTGAAATCGTCTTTGCCGAAGTGGGGCATTAGCCCAGATCAGGATGCGGGCACAGGTTGGACAACACTCAGCATGGGAGTGGGCGTGATGGAAGCAATCGAGGAATTCATTGAAGGCAGCGGCGGCAAATTGTTCACGCGCGCCTGGCGCCCCAGTGGACAGCCCAAGGCGGTGGTGGCGATCTGCCATGGCTTCAATGCCCATGGCGGGCTGTATCAGGATGTCGGCGAACAGCTGGCAGCGCAGGGCTTTGCCGCCTATGCGCTGGACCTGCGGGGGCGGGGCCGTTCGGAGGGGGAACGCTTCTACGTCGAAAGTTTCGCTGACTATGTCGCGGATCTCGATGCGCTGGTCAGTCTCGCCAGATCGCGCGAGCCGGGCTGCGCGATTTTCCTGCTCGGTCACAGCGCCGGCGGCGTGACTGGCTGCCTCTATGCGCTGGAGCATCAGGCGGAGCTGGCCGGGCTGATCTGCGAGGATTTTGCATTCGAGGTTCCGGCCCCCGATTTTGCGCTCGCGGTTATAAAGGCGATCAGCCATCTGGCGCCGCATGCCCATTCGCTGAGCCTCAAGAATGTCGACTTTTCGCGCGATCCGCAAATGGTCCGCCAGCTGGAAGATGACCCGCTGATCGCGCATGAATCGCAGCCTTTTGCCACCATGGCCGCGATTGTCCGGGCTGACGAGCGGCTCAAGCAGGAATTCCCGCTGATCACGCTGCCGCTGTTCATCATCCATGGCGCTGCCGATATTGTCGCCAAGCCGAGCGGGAGCGAGCATTTCCACGAGCGGGCCGGTTCGCCGGACAAGACGCTCAAGCTTTATGACGGTGCCTTTCACGATCCCTTGCACGATCTGGGCAAGGAACAGGTGCTGGCGGATATCGTGCAATGGATCGAGGCGCGGCTGCCCTAGCTGCGGGCCGGGTGGCTGCTCGCCCCGGCTGCTTCGTAACTGGCGCTTAATCTGGCGCTGCTATGGGGCCGGGATGCTGCCGGTGCTCATAACCATCGACACGGAGTATTCCTCCGGCCTCTACAGGAGCGGCGTGGGCCGCGACTGCGGGGAGAATTTTGCCCGCTGCATCGCCTGCGACACCCCAAGCGGCGCGGTGGGCATCACCTATCAGATGGATCTGTTCGATCGCCATGGGCTGAAGGGCGTGTTCTTCGTCGATCCGATGCCATCGCTCGTGTGGGGCAATCAGGCGGTGCGCAGGATCGTCCAGCCGATCCTCGAGCGGGGGCATGATGTGCAATTGCACCTGCACAGCGAATGGCTGGAGCTGGCCGAACATAATCCGCTGGGCACGAAGACCGGGCGCAATCTCGCCGATTTCAGCCTCGCCGATCAGCGCATCCTGCTGGACTATGCGATCGGGCAATTGCTTGAAGCCGGGGCGCCTGCGCCGGTTGCCTTTCGCGCGGGAAATTATGGCGCCAATGACGATACGCTGACCGCGCTGGCTGAGCTGGGGGTGGCGATCGATACCAGCTTCGCGCCGGGCCTGGCGCAGTCGGACTGCGCGATTTCGCTGGGCCGCGAGGCGCTGCTGCCGCTGCATCATCGCGGAACGCTGGAACTGCCGATCGGCGCGATTGCCGCCCGCCAGGGCGGGCGCCGCCATGCCCAGCTGACGGCGATGTCGCTGTGGGAACTGACCGCAGCGGTCGACCACGCGCGGCGCGCCGGAGCGCCGGCCTTCACCCTGGTGTCGCACAGCTTCGAGATGATGAACCGCAAGCGGGGCATCGCCAACCGTATCGTCCAGACCAGGTTCGAACGCTTGTGCCACTGGCTGGCGGAGCAGGCCGACATCACCACCGCCGATTTCCGCGATGCCGCATTCCTCGCGCGGATCGCCGCGCCGGACGCGCATATCAAATCCGAACTGCTGCCGCATAATCCGATGCGCACCATGCTGCGCATGGGCGAGCAGGCCGCAGCCAATCTGCTCTACGGATGAGTGCGATGATAGTGAGCGACCGCTTTGGAAGTCTGCGCGGCGCGGTGCGGCTGGGTCTGTCCTATGCCGAAGTCGCCAGCGGGTTGGCGCCGGTGATCCCGCCTGTTGCCGATGATGTGCGGCGGGTGGTGTTCGTGTGCCACGGCAATATCTGCCGCAGCGCCTTTGCCGAAGCGGTGGCGCATCGCGCCGGGCTTAGCGCCGCATCCTTCGGCCTCTCGATCGCAAGCGGGCAGCCTGCCCATGCGCCGGTGATCGCGCTGGCCGAGAGGTCAGGGCTCGATCTCACGCAGCATCGCACCACCTCGGTGGATGATTTCGTGCCCGAAGACGGAGATTTCCTGCTCGCGATGGAAGTGCGCCAGCTGCGCCGGCTGGCCGCGAATGAACGGCTGGCGAAGCTCCCCCGCGCGCTGCTGGGCAGCTATGCGCCCGTTCCCGTGCCCCATCTGCACGATCCATACGGCCTCAGCGAAGCCTATATGGCAAGCTGCCTGCAGCGGATCGAACAGGCGGTCACCCGCCTGCGGCAGAATTATCCCGCCGCAGCAACTTCCTGACGATTGCGCCCATATCCGCCACAAATGGCCGGGGATCGCGGATCGACCAGACAAAATAGCGCACCCGCGGGTCGGCAAAATCGGCCAGGAAGCCCAGCGCAATGCGCAGCCGCTTGGCCCGGCTGCGCTGCCCATCGCGCAGCACCGCCAGCAAATGCTTGGCATCGGGGATGACATAGCGGGCGCGGCACTGGCTCTTCGGCGGCGGGGCCGGCGGCGCTTCGATCCCGGTCTGGCTGCACAGATAGTCCCAGGCGAAATGCGCGCCCGCGTGATGCGCCAGCGGGATGCTGCCCCAGAAGCGGCCATTGATCTCCATCAGCCAATAGCGCCCGCTTGCCGGATCGTGCCGATATTCGACCATCGCCGGGCCTTCCCAGCCGATCTGCTGCAGCAGGCGTTCTGACAGCGCCATCTGCGCCTGGTGCTGGTCCGGCGGAATCGCCTCGCAAAGGGTCGAGACCCCGCCGCTGGGCGGCCATTCGCGCAGGCGGCGGTGCTGGAAACGCAGCCTGGCCGATCCGCGATGCATTTGCAGCATCTGCCCCAGCCCATATCCGGGGCACCAGCTCTGGACCAGCGGCCATTCGCCCAGGGCGGCATAGCGCTGCAGGATCGCCAGCAGCTGATCCGCATTATCGGCATATTCGACCTTTTCGAGGGCCAGCCCCGCTGCCGCGAGCCGTGCCGCGATCGCCGGAGGGTCCGGCCATTTGATCGCGACGGGAAAGGCAAGCCCGGCGGCCAGCGCGGCAAAGTCCTCACCCAAGCGAGGATGCCAGCTGCGGGGAACGGAGATCCCCAGCCCTTCCGCGATATCCAGTGTGCGCTGCTTGTCGAACACCATGGCCAGCGCTGTGGCCTCCGGGCAGATCACCTGCACCCCGCCCAGCCGGCCTTTCAGCTGCGCCAGCTGGAGCAGATCGCCTTCGGAAATGCCCATGATGGCCGAGACCTGCCGCGCCGCCAGCAGTTCGGGCAGACACTCGTCCAGCGGCTGGGTGTAGGTGGCGAAATCCGCAGCATAGCGCGAAAAACGGCCAATCGCGCGCGCGCTGCGCCCCAGTGCCAGCACCTCGATCCCATGCAGGCCCAATTCGCGGATAATGGTGAGCCCGATCGGACTGTCGCAGCCCAGCACCGCCACCCGCTGGCGCCGGCCCGGCCCCGCCCGTCCGCCCGATGGCCCGGCTGGCGACGCGCTGTCTGCTGTCGGTTGCATTCGCGATTCATCCCCGGGAGACGCCCCTTGCCCCCCATAGCGCGTTCCGGCGCTTTATCGCAGGCAGCAGCCTGCGTCATGCTCAACTTGGTTCAGCATGACGCTCAGCAGGATTACCGAGCCGTGTGGGTCACAGCACTGCAGGCGTGCCGTCGAGCAGGATGGTCTTGGTTTCGAGATAGGACCACAGCCCCTCTTCGCCGCCTTCGCGGCCGATGCCGGATTGCTTGAACCCGCCGAAGGGCGCGGCGAATTCCATCCGCATGCCGTTCTGCCCGACCACCCCGGTGCGGACCTTGCGTGCGATGTCATAGGCCGCCTGCGGATCGCCGGTAAGGACCGAGCCATTGAGACCGTAATTGCTTTCATTGGCGATGCGGATCGCATCTTCCTCATCCTCGGCCGGGATCAGGCACAGCACCGGGCCGAAGATTTCCTCCTGCGCGATGCGGCTGGTGTTATCGACATTGGCGAACAGGGTCGGCTCGATAAAATAGCCCTTGTTCATATGCGCCGGGCGCTTGCCGCCGGTGACCAGATCGGCCCCGCTCTTACGGCCTTCCTCGATATACATTTCCACCCGTTCGAGCTGGCGCTTCATCGCCAGCGGCCCGAGCTGGGTTTCCGGATCGTCGGAATTGCCGATCTTGATCCCTTCCATCACGCCCTTGATCGCCTGGGCCAGCTCGTCATGCCGGCTCTTGCTGACGATCGCGCGGCTGAGCATGGCGCAGACCTGCCCGCTGAGCACGGTGATCGTATTGCCAAGGATCTGCGCCGCCGCCTCGATCGGGAAATCGTCGCGCACGATCGCCGCGCTCTTGCCGCCCAGTTCGAGGCTGCAGCGCGCGATGCGCCCGGCGCAGACTTCGCCGATGCGCTTGCCCGCCACGGTCGAACCGGTGAAGCTGACCTTGTCGATCCCCGGATTATTGACCAGATGATCGGAAGCCTCGCGCTCGCCCGTGACCAGATTGATCACGCCCGGCGGCAGGCCCGCAGCTTCCGCCGCCTCGGCAATGATATAGGCCTCAAGCGGCGTTTCGGGCGAGGGTTTCATCACGATCGTGCAGCCCGCGATCAGGGAATAGAACACCTTGTTGGCCATGATCCCGAAGGGCGCGTTCCACGGCGCAATCCCGGCCACCACCCCGACCGGCTCACGCGCGAGCACCACGGTGTCGACCACCTGGCCCTTCTTGCGGCTGACCCATTCGAAGCTTTCGCCCAGCGCCGCGATGCCGCGCAATCCGGCAACAGAGCCGGCATGCATCATCGGCGCATAACCGGCGAGGCCGCCGATCTGCGCGGTCCAGGCGGCAGCCAGTTCAGGCACGCGGGCATCGAGCAGATCGATCATCTTCATCAGCTGCGCGCCGCGTTCGGCCGGCGGGGTGGTCGGCCAGGGGCCGTTATCGAATGCCTCGCGCGCGGCGACGACCGCCCGGTCCATATCCGCCGTGCCCGCTTCGGCGACCCGGGCGACCACCTCTTCGCTGTTGGGATTGACGATCTCGATCATCCCCCCCGAGGCGGCGGAGACCCATTCCCCGCCGATGAACAGCTTGTCGTGATGGCGGATATGGACACCTTGCGGGGTCATTGCAGTTCTCCTGAAGTCAAACGTCAGTACAGTGGTTGCTAGATATTGGATTTGGGATCCGGGTGCGGAGCGGCCGGTTTGCCGGACTTCGCCTTGGCATATTCCTTGGCCTGCTGATCGATCAGATAGGCATGGATCGCCTTGGCCTGATCGGCATCCAGCACATCGTCCCAGCGCGGCATGCCGCCGGGCAGCAGCAGCCCTTCGAGCACGATCTTGTCGAAGGATTTATGCGTGCCCTCGTTCATATAGAGCAGGCTGGGCACCGATGCGCCGACCAGGTTGGAATGGCAGATCGAGCAATTCTTGCCGAACAATGCGCCGCCGGCCGCGATGGTCTGCGGCGTCACGCCGGGAAGCTGCGCGGGCGGTGCGGGCACCGGCTCGCGCGCGGGAAGATCGGCCGGAACCGGAACTGCCCCGCCGTCAATCCGGAAGACCAGCAGGCGATTGGCATTGCCCTTGGTATAAGCGGCGGAATATTCGGGGATCCAGCCCCAACCGCCCCCGCCCCAGCCGGCCTGCACCGCGATATATTGGACGCCCTTGACCCGATAGGTCATCGGCGCGGCGAGGATCGAACTGCCGGTGTCGATCTGCTTGAGCACCTTGCCGCTATCGGCATCGCGCACGATCAGCTTGCCGGCCAGATTGCCGTGCACGATCAGCCCGCTCTGGGTCGCCAGCACCCCGCCGCGATCCTGCCAGCCGTCATAGGGCACCGCCCATTTGACCTTGCCGGTCAGCGGATCGATCGCCCGCAATTCGGATGACCAGGGCTTTTCCTGCACCCATTTCCACTGCGGCAGCGCCTTGATCTGCTTCTGCATTTCGGGAGAAAGGCTGGGCATCGCCTGCTGCAGCATCGGGGTGAAGATCGATTGCGTGCCGGTGTTGATGCGCTGTTTGTGACGCTCGGGATTGGCGTTCTCGGGCGGGGAGTAGATCAGATTGCCCATATCGAGATAGGACGCGAAATAGAGCTTGCGGCCCGGATCATAGGCCGCGCCATACCAGTTGCGGGCGCCAGCGGGCGCGGGGAACACCAGCTTGGGGCCATTGGTATAATCCGAATATTCCGGGGTCAGGATCGGCTTGCCGGTTTTCAGATTCCAGCCCGATGCCCAGCTGGTGCGGACCATGGCATTGGCCGCCAGCGGCTTGCCGGTCTGCCGATCGACCACGAACAGGAACCCGTTCTTCGGCGCATGGATCAGCACCTGGCGGGGCTTGCCATCGATCTCCATCGTGGTCAGCACCATCGGCTGGACGGCGGTGAAATCCCATTGATCGCCCGGCGTTTCCTGGAAATACCATTTCATCTCGCCGGTCTTGCGATCGAGCGCCACCAGCGAACTGAGATAGAGATTGTCGCCGCCGCCCGGCGAGCGGATCGAGGCGGCATAGGGCCCGGCATTGCCGACGCCGATGATCACCTGATCGAAATCGGGATCATAGGTGATCGCATCCCACACCGTGCCGCCGCCGCCGATGTCCCACCGGCTCTTGTCGCTCCAGGTCTTGAGCGCCGCGTCGAGCGCCTTGCTTTCCTGCGGCCCGTCCTTCGGATCATGCGGGATGGTCCAGAAGCGCCAGGCCTGCTTGCCGCTGCGCAGATCATAGGCGGTGACATAGCCGCGCGTATCATATTCCGCGCCGCCATTGCCGATCACCACAATCCCGCCGGCCACTTCGGGCGCGCCGGTGATGGTATAGGCGCGCGTCCGGTCGGTGATCGTATCCTGTTTCCAGACGACCGCGCCGGTCTTCGCATCAAGCGCATAGAGCCAGCCATCGAGCGAGGCGACAAACACCTTGCCATCGGCCACGGCCACGCCGCGATTGGCCTGATCGCAGCAGGCATAGCGATTGACCTGCATGTCGACCTCGGGGGTGAAGGTCCACAGCTCCTTCCCGCTGGCCGCATCGAGCGCATAGACCCGCCCGAGATTGCCCGAGGTATACATCACCCCGTCAATCACCACCGGCGTTGCTTCCTGCACCCGGTTGCTGCCCAGATCATAATCCCAGGCGAAGCCGAGCCGTTCGACATTGGCGGGCGTGATATCGCCCAGGCGGGAGAAATGGCTTTCAGCCCAGTCACCGCCGGGATTGTCCCAATTGTCACCCGCGCCATAGATCGAGGTATCGATGCCGGGCGCGTCATAGCCCTGCGAACAGGAAGCGGTCAGCACCAAAGCGGCGGCGACGGCAATTGCTGTGCGGATGCGTTTCATTCTGGCCATGCTCCCCTGTTTTCTTCAAATACCGAGCGCAAGGAGCGCGGCGGCTTTCCGGTGATACGTTCTACGCTGTCGCTCACCATGTCAAAATAACCTTCGCGGATCGACTGGCCGAAGGTGACCATATCGTCGCTCGACCAGGGAATCGGCCCGTCGGGCATGATGTCGCTGGCATGGCGCGGTACGCCGAGCCCATCGAAATAGGCGAACATCTCTTCATCGCTGACCGGCTGGACCACAATCGGCTTGCCGGCCATTTCGCTGACCATCGCCATCGCCTCGGGGATCGAGAGCGCCTCCGGTCCGGTCAGCGGCAGGGCCTGATTGCCCCAGCCATCCTGCGTCAGCACACCGACTGCCGCCGCCACGCAATCATCGCGGCTGACAAAGCCGACCCGGCCAGCGCCGCAATTGTCGGGCTTCACGCCCATCTGCAGCGCCGGGATCGCCATCGCCAGCGCGATCGCCTCGGAATATTGGCTGTCGCGCAGAAAGGTGAACTCTGCACCGGTTGCGCGGATCGCCTGTTCGGTGGCGAAGTGATCATGCTTCACGATCGCGGGATTATCCGGAAGGTCGGCATTGATCAGCGAGGTATAGACAATCTGCCGCACCCCTGCCGCCGCGGCCGCCTGCGCCGCATTGGTGTGTTGGCCGACTCGGGTGCCGACCCGCGCGGTGGAGATCAGCAGCATGCGCTCGCCCCCTGCCATCGCGGATGGGAGCGAAGCGGGATCATCGAAATCCGCGCTGCGGATCTGCACCCCGCTGTCGGCAAATTCGGCAAGTTTTTCAGGGGTTCGCGACAAAAACACGAGATCTTCGGGCGGAACTTTTTCAAGCAACAGCCGGGCCGCCGCAGTGCCGAACTGGCCCGATGCACCGGTGACGATTATCTTGCCCACTGCTCAACTCTCCCGAAACGGAATTGCTCCGCTTGGCGCTGATCATAACGAGTGTTACGATCGAAGCAATATCGCAATAAAGAGGACCGAATCAATGAAACTCGCGCTTGAAGACCGGCTGGGGCTGATGGATCTGATCGCCGACTACAGCTGGGCGCTCGATACCGGCGATGCCGACGGCCTGGTCGCCTGCTTCACCGAAAATGCGATCATGAGCGAGGAAGTGTTCGACGAACCCGATATCTGGGAAGGCCATGACGGCATTCGCGGGTTGATGAACCATTATGCCAATGCGCCCGGCTTTCCCGGCCGCCAGCACCATGTGACCCAGATACAATATTTCCCGCAGGATGATGGCAGCGTGAAGCTCAAGAGCTTCGCCTTTGTCACCGAATGCGAAGGCGAGCCGCCCTATCTGCTGCGCTTCGCCGGCTGGTATGATGATCACGCGGTGAAATGCGCCGATGGCCAATGGCGTTTCCAGCGCCGCACGGTGCGGCTGTGGGACGGCAAGGTGCTGGAGAACTTCCCCGGCAAGGGCGACTGGGTTCCGCGCAAGCGCCCGGCCTCACTGTTCATTCGCAAGTAACCACCTAGCTCCCTGAGTGGGAGCCAGGTCAGCCCCACAGCAATTCAGCTCAAACCCGTGCGCCGCCGGTCATGCCGCGTCGCGCGGGTCAGCGCCGTCTTCGGCCCAGGGTGAGCGCATGCGATAGGGCACATAGTGGAACACGGCCTCCACCGCCGAGATCGCATCATCCCTGATCTTGAACGCTTCGAGAAAGGCAAAGCTGTGCGGGCGCAGGAAGAAGCCCATCAATTGCGTGCCGTCGGTCAGGCTATATTCGCGCGTCTGCCCGTCATGGTCGATAAAGCCGGCTGACAGCACCACCCCGGCCTCCTCATCGATCAGCGGATAGCGCCGCGCCCGAATCCAGTTATCGAAGCGGTAATAGCCAAGCCGGAATTGCTCCGCGCAGCCCAGCGCGGAAACCGGGGCCAGGTTGGGCTGCGGATTATTGGTCGAAATCACCCCGTTTTCGCGCCGGTTGCAGGCGGGATGGAACTGCGTGTGAAGCACGCCGTCATTCTGTTGCAGCGTATCGAAATAGCCATTGGCCAGCACCTGCATCCGCGCGCGCGCCACCCGTTCGGCCTGCGGCACCTCTGCGGTCAGCTCTTCGCGCGGTGTAAGATCCGCTGTCATGAAGGGCGTACCGCAATCGCCCGGGCGGCTGACCAGAAGTTCCACTTCCGCAATCTGTCCCTCGGGATCGGCAGCGATGCGCATCACGAACAGCGCCCGTTCACCGCTTTCATCCAACACCCCGAAGCGGGCCGCATTGCCGGTGAGCGGATCGGCGAGCGACCATTGATAGTCGCCCAGACCGGTCACGGTTTTCCAGGCCCCATCGCCAAAGGGAAACTCGACGCTGTTCTCGCCATAGCGCGCGCCGGCTGCCAGCTTGAGCCTTCCATGGTCATTCGCGCCCAGCGCAGCGACAGCATCATTGAGCAGGGCAAGCAGTCTATCACGCGCAGCATTCATTTCAGTTTCCTTCGTTCAATGATCGCCCGCCGCCGGTTACCCGCGCGGCACCAGCACCCAGCCGAGCACCATGCCGGCATCGCGGCCGGTCAGGCCGCTGCTGCCGGCGGCATTGGCCAGCGATGCGCGCGGATCGGCGGCAAATCCGGCGAGCGCTTCCACCCAGCCCGCACCCGCCGCCTGGCCGAGCCGCCCGAGCGCATCCCAGCCAGGGCGGCATTGCGCGGCCCGGCAGCGGCCCATGCGGGCATGGAATTGCGCCGCCTCGACATAGCCCGCCTCTGCCGCGACATCGGCGATCAGCAGCATATCCGCATGGCGGCTGACCCCGGCGATCAGGGCCGGCTTGCTGGCCAGCACCTCGCGCGCGAAGCGGATCCGGTCGCCCTCGATCGCGCGCGAGGGCGCGCCCTGCGCTGCGCCCGCCTGGGCAAAGCGGCGCCCGGCGTTGAGCGAGGGATCGTGCAGCAGCAGCCGGGCATCGCCGTGCCGCCAGTTCCAATTGGCAACCCCCGACAGGGTCGGCACCGCAAGCAGGCCGAGCCCGGCCCCGCCCAGCACCGCGCGGCGGCTGGTGCGGATCATTGCGAACCCCCTGCCGGGGCCGCCGGGCCCTTGCCGCTGGCGAGATAGGTGGCGATTTCAGCGAGCTGTTCATCGCTGACCTCGCCGCGCGGGATCGAAGGCATATTGCCGATCCCGCGCCGGGCGGCGAGGATCACATAGTCCTTGGAAAGATCCGTGCGCTTTTCGAGATTTGGCTCATCCACCCGCCGCGCGAGCAGGCCATAGCCCATGCCATTGGGCCCATGGCACATGACGCATTTTTCGACATAGAGCGCCTCGCCCCCGCTCACCCCCGGGCGGGAGGAAAGGGTAATCGGCGCCGGCGGCATCGGCGGCCCGCCCTTGGCCGGGGCGGAAGGGGCTTCCTCCGCCACGCCCGAACAGGCCCCGAAACTGGCGAGCAGCAGGGCTGCGGCGGCTGATTTGAGATAGTTCATGCGCCGCGCTCCCCCTTGAGCCGTTTGGGCCAGATCCCGCTTTTGCCCGGCGCCAGAATGCCATTGGGGTCGAGCGCGTCCTTGACCGTTTCATTGAGCCGCCCAAGCGCGCCATTGTTGAAATCATAGGTCGCAGCGACGGTATCCATATAATCGAGATGGGTGCGATATTCGCCATAGCCCTGGGCCTGCGCATCCTTCACCAGCGTGCGGAAAAACGGATCGATCCGCTTCATCATCTCCGGATCGTCCTTGTTGAAGATCATCGCGTTGACATTGGTCAGGTGGCGTTCGCCGAACGCAAAGCTGCCCTGATAATCCACGCCCCATTCCTGATAGCGCGCATAGGTGCGTTTGAACTGTGCCAGCGCGGCGCTGCCATCCTGCGGGATGATCGGGGAAAAGCCGATATGGCCGCCGCGCCCGCCATACCAATTGGCGCTCTGCATCGGGAAGGTCAGCGGGGTGCCGGTCCAGCCGCTATGCTCCAGCGGCTCGCCCTTGACCCAGGTGGTCGGCTTCAGCGACAGCGGCTTGATATCGTTCATCGCCTTTTCGAGGATCTTGTAAGCCGCCTTATTGATATCCTCGCGCCCATAGAGCCGCAGCGAGACACCCCACCAGCCAAGCCCGAAGCGCTTGCGGATCGCATCGATCACATCATCGCCCAGCGCGCCGGGCTTGTCGGTCCATTCCCCGCGCGTGGTCAAGATCGTGGCCGCGCGCATCCAATTGCCGATCGAGGGGCTTTGGGTAAGCACCCGCTCGCGCCGCAGCGGCCCGATCACATCGACCATCGCCTTGAGATCTTCGGGCGCCTCGAATTCGACATCCATGCCCATCAGCGATTCAGGCTCTGGCATCAGCCACATGCCCATCTTGGTCACGATCCCGAAATTGGACTGGACGAACATCTGGTCCCAGCCGGGGCCGAAGCCGAAGGGATAGGCCTGCCAGGTCGGCGCATTCTTGAACGCGCCCATGCCGGTGCGGACCAGCTCGCCGGTGGGCAGCACCACTTCGAGCCCGCAGATATTCTTCGTATGCTCGCCATAGGGGGTATAGCCGACCCCGCGATCGAGCGCATTGCCCATCACCGAACCCCAGCTGTTGCCGGGCGTCGAAAGCCAGAAGGGCAGCTTGTGCGCCTTGATGTAATCATACAGATCGTAAAAGCCCACGCCCGGTTCGACCACCACCGTGCCGAACTGTTCGTCGAACTCGATCTTCTTCATGCCTGACATATCGAGCACCACGCTGCCCGAAAGCAGCGGCGCGGTGGCCCCATAGCCCAGGTTCTTGCCCCGGCTGATCGGCCACAGCGGCATGAGATATTGGTTGGCGATCTTCACCACCGCCTGCACTTCCTCGACGCTGGTCGGTGCAACCGCGCCTGCGGGCAGGTGATGGGTATCATCCACCGCGAATTTATCATGATAGGTGATCCGGTCGAGATCGTCGAAAAACACCTTGGAAGCGCCCAGCGCGCTTTCGAAGGCGCGCTGCACTTCGGCAAGCTTCTGGGCGGTGAAGCCGGGGGGAACGGGCGTTTCTGCCATGGTCTGCTACCTTTGTGCTGAACTGTCGGGCGCTGGACTGCCCGAGGCCCATTGGGTCCGTGCAGGCGGGCGCGCGCCGCCGTCGAGGCGGATGATTTCCCCATTGATCAAAGGGGTGCGGATCAGGAATTCGGCCACTGCGGCATATTCATCGGGCCGCCCCGCGCGCTTGGGAAATTCATTGCCTTGCAGCAATTCATCGACGAAATCCGGCGGCAGCATTGCCACCATCGGGGTGGCGATGAAGCCCGGCGCAACCGCGTTGACCCGAATCGCATGATGCGAAAGATCGCGCGCCCACACCAGGGTCAGCGCGGCGAGTGCGGATTTGGCCGCGGTATAGGCGCCCATGCCTTCCTGGCCTTCGAAGCTGGCGATCGAACAGCTGTTCACGATCACCCCGCGTTCGCCATCTTCGCCCGTGGGGAGATTGGCGATCATCCGATGCGCGACATGGGCCGCAAGCGTGGCCGCACCGGTCAGATTGACCGCGATCACCCGCCGGAAACCCGCCATGTCGCCCGGCCCTGCGGCGCTGGCGATCGGCCCGATGCCGCCAATTCCCGCATTGTTGAGCAGAATATCGATCCGGCCATGGCGCGCGATCACCTGCTGCACGGCGCCCGCAACCGATGCTTCATCGCTGACATCGCAGGCGATATAATCGGCCCCCTGGGGCGGCGCGCCGGCCAGATCGAGCGAAACCACGCTTGCCCCGGCCGCCAGCAGACGCTCGACGCCGCCCTGGCCGAGGCCGGAATTGCCGCCCGAAACGACCGCCACCTTACCCGCTGGATCCATCTCTCTCCCCATCTGCGCTGCCGTGAATGCGCGCGATGACTTTAACGGACGTTACTTTTGTTCTAGTCGCTTGCCAAGTCAAGCACGGGTGATCAAACCCGCCAATGGGAGAATTGCCGGATGCCAAGCCGCAGCGAACTTTATGCCACGCTCGACCGCTATCTTGCGGCGCTGAAGGCGCGTGATCCCTCCGGGCTGCGCTGGGCGGCGGAATTGTTCAACACCGAGAACAATGTCCGGCTCGATCCGGGCGATGGGCTGTGGAACACGATCACCGCGCAGGGCCCCTATGATCTGCGCTTCGCCGACGAAGAATCAGGGCAGGTGGCGCTGTTCACCTGTGTCGAGGAAACCGACGCCATCTCGCCGGCGTCCTTCCGCCTCGGCATCACCGATGGCGCGATTGCCGAGGTTGAGGTGATCGTGGCGCGCAATGCCGATGAAGGCCTGAAATTCCTGCCGCAGAGCTTTGAGCGCAAGCCGGCGATGGAGGCGATTGTCCCGCCGCAGGACCGCGCCACCTATGCCGAGCTGATCGCGCTGGCGGATGGCTATTTCGAAACGCTCGAGCGCAATGATGGCAAGCTGCACACCCGGTTCCATGACAGCTGCAACCGGGTGGAAAATGCGCTGCAGACCACCAATAATCCCGATTTCGTGGTCCCGGTTGCGGGCCTGGGATGCGAGGCGCAGTTCAAGCTCGGCTATTACCGCTATGACGACCGTCTGCGGGGCCGCCGCTATCCGCTGGTCGATGTCGAGCGCGGGATCGTTTTGGCCTATGCCTTCATCGATCACTGCGGGATTGTCGGCGATTATGAACTGACTGACGGGACCAAAGTCTCCAGCCCGATTCGCCGGCCGCACAGCTTCTATCTGGCCGAAGCCTTCAAGATCGGCGGCGGGGCGATCGAGCAGATCGAGGCCGATTTCATCACCGTTCCCTATCACATGCCCAGCCCGTGGGACGCCAGCACGGCAGCGCTCACATGAATCCCTCTCGCCGAATCCTTTCGCTGATCCTGCTGGGCGGCGTCTTCGTGATGGAAGGCTTCGATATCAATTCCATGGCGCTGGCCGTGCCCCGGCTGGAGAGCACATTGGGCCTGCCGCCGACCGCCTTCGGCTGGGTGTTTTCGGCGCTGCTGGTGGGGCTTGGCGCGGGCGGCGCCCTGATCGCGCCGCTGGGTGATCGCATCGGACGGCGGCCGCTGGTGGTCGGCGGCTGCCTGGTCGTGGGGCTCGCCACCCTGGCCACCGCGAGTGCCACCTCCATCACCGAATTCCTCGTCTGGCGGCTGCTGTCAGGCGTCGGGCTGGGCATCTGCCTGCCCAATGTCAGCGCGCTGTCGGCCGAACTCGCACCGCCCAAGCTGCGCGCCACGCTGATGGCGGTGGTATCCTCCGGCATTCCACTGGGGCTGGCGACGGCGGGCATCTTCGCGCCCGAGATCGTCGCTGCGAGCGGATGGCACGGGCTGTTCCTGGTGCCGGGCGCTTTCGCCGTGATTCTCGCGCTGGCGCTGGCCGCAGTGCTCGCCGGGGGCCTGCCTGACCCGCAGGGCGAAGCGCGGCAGGCCAAGGCCAGGCTTCCGCAATATGAATTGTTCCGCGCGCCCTGGGCCCTGCCCTTCGGCATCTTTGCAAGCCTGCTCGCGCTCAATGCGATGAACCTCTATCTGCTCAATTCCTGGATCCCGACCGTGCTGCCCAAGGCAGGGCTGACGCTGGATGATGCGGCGCGGATTTCGGGCGTGGTGCAATTGGCCGGGCTGGGCCTGGGCATCCTGATCAGCCTGCTGATCGACCGCTGGAAGCCGGGCCTGACCCTGGTGCTGTCATTCACGCTGATGGCCGCCAGCTTCGCAGCGATCGGGATGATCAAGCCTGATCCCACCAACTGGACCTTGCTGCTGATGGTCGGCGCGGGCGGCGCTTCCGCCGGGGGCATGGCGATACCGGCGCTATGTGCCTATCTGTTCCCGCCGCGGCTGCTGTCCTCCGCGATCGGCATGGGCGTATTGATCGGCCGGCTCGGCGCGATCGCCGGGCCGCCGCTGGGCGGGGCCATGCTCAATGCCCAAGTCTCCGCACCCAGCTTCTTTGCTGCCGCCGCCATACCGGCGATATTGTGCGCGCTGGTCTCGCTGGCGCTGCCCATGGCGCTAAGCGTGCGGAAACGGCAGGAGCTCGCCGCCCAGGCTGACCCTGCGGCCTAGCGGGCGCTCAGTCAGGGTCCGCCGGCTTGGTCGTTTCAAGGAAGCGCGAACGCCCGCTGGCATCGCGCGCTTCGAGCGTGGTGATCATCTGCCCCAGCATCCGCTCCAGCGCGGTGATATCCTCCGTGGCGAGTTCGCTCAGGAGATATTCGGCCACCATCTCGCTATTGGGGCGCATGATCTCGTACAACCGCTGACCTTCCTCGGTCAGGGCCAGCGCCTTGCGGCGGCGATTGGCGGGATCTGTGGTGACGCTGATGCGGCCCTTGCGTTCGAGCGCAGAGACGGCCCGGCTCACGCTCATCACATTGACCCCGGTCAGCTCGGCCACCTCGTGGCTGGCGGTGCGGCCCTGAGCGCCGATCATCATCAGCAGGCGAAATTCATTGAGGCTGATCTTGTAGCGATCGGCCAGATGGGTCGAAAAGGGCGCCATCAGCCGGTTGGTCAGCTTGAGCATCAGGTGCAATATATGCGACCTGTCCGGCTGCGGATCGTTCCCCTTGCGATGTGGCTTTGTCCCCATGGGCGGCATTCCTGCGCGAACAAGCGGCAGCAGGTCAATCCGCGCGGATAACAAATCCCCCGCTTCACGAGTGAAGAAATACCCATCGCCAGCCTTGCTTTGGTCGTAACATCCGTTAGCGTTATCGTTCAAATAATTTGGGAGCATGGGTGCTATGAACGCCTTTCCGAAGACGATCCATTTCATCGGATCCAACACGCCGCGGCGCATGGAAGTGTCGCTGCGCGATCTGGAAGTCGAGGGCGAAATCCCGGCCGAGATCCAGGGCGCCTTTTTCCGCGCCGTGCCCGACAATGCCCATGCGCCGATGTTCCAGGACGATATCGCGCTCAATGCGGACGGGATGATTGCGCGCTTCAATTTCGAAGGCGGCGCGGTGGATTTCGACCTCAAATATGTCGCCACCGATCGCTACAAGGCCGAACGCGAGGCGCGCCGCGCATTGTTCGGGCGCTATCGCAATCCCTTCACCGACGATCCCAGCGTGGCGGGCGTGGACCGCACCGTCGCCAATACCACCCCGGTGTGGCACGCCGGGCGCCTGTTCATGACCAAGGAGGACGGACTTGGCCATGAGATCAACCCGCATACGCTGGAGACGGCGGGCAAATGGACCTATAATGGTGCGCTGAAATCGGAAACCTTCACCGCGCACCCGCGGATTGACCCGGTAACCGGCGAGATGTTCTTTTTCGGCTATGAGGCCGGCGGGCTGTGCACCCCCGATGTCGCCTATTGCATCGCCGACAAGACCGGCAAGCTGATATCCGAACAATGGTTCGATCAGCCCTATCTCTCGACCATCCATGATTTCGTGATCACCGAGAAATACGCGATCTTCCCGATTTTCCCCACCCTGACCGATCTCGACCGGCTCAAGGCCGGGGGCGAACATTGGGCGCACCATCAGGATCTGCCGAGCTGGGTCGGGATCATGCCGCGCTATGGCAAGGTCGAGGAGATGAAGTGGATCGAGGGGCCGCTGGGCGTCTCGGTGTTCCACGAGGTCAATGCCTATGACGATGGCGATCTGGTCCATATCGATCTGTGTCTCACCGACACCAATGCCTTCGCCTTCATGCGCGAGGCGGGCGGCATCCATCGCGAGCAGCAGGATCTGCAGGGCGCGCTGACCCGCTGGACGATCGACATGTCCAAGGCCGAACCCGCGATCGAGCAGCGCCCGCTGGGCCCCCCGGGCGATCTGCCGCGCATTGCCGACGCCGATCAGGGCCGGCCCTATCGCGCGGTGTGGTATCTCTCGATGAATCCCCAGGGCGGGCCGCCGATGCCCGGCGGGCCGGTGGGGGTGAATTTCAACTGCCTGCTGCGGGTGGAGCCGGGCAATGGCCGGGTGGAGGCGATGGGCGTGCCGCCGGGCGCGGGCATCAGCGAGCCGGTGCATGTGCCGTCCGCCACAGCGGGCCATGACGGCTGGCTGTTGAGCGTGATCGATATGCCCGTACATCCCGATCCCGCGCAGCAGATCCCCGGCGATTACCGCTCTGAACTATGGATCGTGGAGGCCGGCAATATCGCCGCCGGGCCGATCGCCAAGGTCAGGACCGGGATTGCGCTGCGCAGCCAGGTCCATGGCTGCTGGGTGAGCCGCGAGCGGATGGACGCGAGCACTTTGAAAGGCTGAGCTGGCGGGCGGGGCGCGCGGCACCGCTGCCGCCACGCGCCCTGCCGCCTCACACCAGGGCGTAATAGCGCAGCAGATTGCCGTCGCTGCGGCGTTCGCCCACGCCGATGAAGACATGTTTGGTCAGCCAGTCATGCTTGCCCACCGCGCATTCGAAGGTGGGATTGCCGCGCAGGTAATAATCCTCATGCGGCACCGGCGCCCCATTGTTGAAAGCCCAATCGCGCAGGCGCGCCATGGTGTCGGGCTTGCGCCCCCACAGATAGCCCTTGTTGTTGAGCAGGATCATCGTGCCATCCTCCTCCTCGAGCAGATAGCGCGCATCGAAGCAGGCGACGTCGTCGGGCCGGAAATAGGCATAATCGCCGCCCGAGCCGGGAACCGCGCGGCCTTTGAGGCGCGGGCCTTCGAAGCTGCCGCCCTGCACCAGCACCGCGCTGCGCGCGCCGCCCGCCGGGACGGGCGCCATCATATAGGTTTCGGGAAAGGTCAGGCGGACCTCCATCACAAATTCCATGCGCGGATTGTCGAGCGTGGAAAATGGCCCTGCGAACGGGGTCGTATCGGAAAATTCCATCGATCAAAATCCTCTCAGCGAAGTTCCAGCAACCCGCCATCGACGAACAGATTGGCGGCGGTAATGAAGGAGGCATCCTCCGAGGCGAGGAACAGCACGGCCTTGGCCACCTCGTCGCTTTCGCCCATGCGATGCATCGGAATGGCGTCAATCATGTGCTGCTTGAGCGCGGCGGTCGCCTCCTCGCTCATCCCCGGGTTGCGATAGAGCAGCGGGGTATCGATCGGGCCGGGGCTGACCATATTCAGCCGGATGCCTTCGCTCACCAGCTCCTTGGCGAAAACCTTCATGATGATCTGCAACCCGCCCTTGGCCGCGGCATAGGTGCCATTGCCCGCCAGCGCGCCATGCGCGCCGATCGAGCCGGTAACCACGATCGAGCCGCCATTGCCCATGATCCGCACCGCCTTTTGCAGCGCGAAGACGCAGCCCCTCAGATTGATGCCATGGACATGATCCCAATCCGCCTCGGTGATCTCGCGCAGCGGAGCGAAGCCGCCGACGCCGGCATTGATGAACAGCACATCGATCCGCCCCTCCGCGGCCTCGATCGCCGCGACCACCGCCTCGCTCGCCGAAGGATCGGCAATGTCGGACTGATAGCCGGCCGCACCTGGAATCGCGCCGACCGCTGCATCCAGCGTTGCGCGATCGCGCCCGGTGATATGCAGCCGCGCGCCCTCTGCCGCGAAACCCCGCGCGGCGGCGAGCCCGATCCCGCTGTTTCCGCCCAGCACCAGCACTGTCTTGTCCTTGAACCGCATCACACCTCTCCTTCGGCCCCCGCCATTATCGTCAGAACGGTGAATTGGGGTTGGGGCCCCCTTCGATCACATCCTGCATCACATCCCAATGTTCCTGCACCTGGCCGCCTTCGATGCGGAAGATATCGATCACCGCCCAGCCGGGATCGCCGGGCCAGCGGCGCACGTGATAATGCACCGTCACATGATCGCCATCGACGAAGGCGCGCTTCACATCATGCACCGCCTCGGGCGTCTGCGCCCTGATCAGATCGAGAAATGCCTTGAGCGGTTCGCGCCCCGGTTCGACCGACTGGTTGTGCTGGATATAGTCCGGCGCGATGAAGCGATCGGCCGCCGCTGAATCCATCGGGTTGAGCATCTGGGCGAACATATCGAGCACCAGCTGCAGATTGGCCTGCTCCTGCTGGGTGCGGCTCATCCTTCCTGCTCCTGCGGCAGTTCCGCCCGGGGCAGGCTTTTGCCCCGAATCATGTCGGCGGCCTTTTCGGCCAGCATGATCACCGGGATATTGGTGTTGCCGCCGGGCACGGTGGGCATGACCGAGGCATCGACCACCCGCAGCCCTTCCACCCCGATCACCCGGCATTGCTCGTCCACCACCGAACGTTCGCCCATGCCCATCGCGCAGGTGCTGGTGGGGTGCATCCCGACATAGCAGGTCTCTCGCACGAAGGCGTCGATCTCGTCATCGCTTTGCGCGGCCGCGCCGGGCATCCGCTCATCCGCGATCAGTTCGGCCATCGGGCTGGTGTTATAGATCTTGCGCGCGGTGCGGATCGCGCGGCGCATCTGTTCGCGGTCAGCCTCTTCGGCGAGGATATTAAGCGTCACCGCCGCAATTTCGCGCGGATCGCTGCTTTTGAGTTCCACCCAGCCCCGGCTTTCCGGGTGAAGCTGGACCAGCCCGGCCCAGAACACATGCTCCTGCACCTTGCGCCAGCCGGGGAACCACAGCTGGGCATCGAAGCGGATCGGATTGACCATGATCTGCATATCGGGCCGGTCGAGATGTTCGGCGGTGCGCACTATGATATTGCAGCTATTGACCTGGCTCGCCATCGGCCCCTTGCCGGTCAGCGCCCAGCGCAGCGCATTGCGCGCGACCCGGTCGAGCCGCAGCTGGTTGAGGAAGGTGACCGGCATGCGGGCATTCCATTCGAGCGAGGCGGTGGGATGTTCCTGCAGATTGCGCCCGACGCCGGGGCTGTCATGCAGCACTTCGATGCCGTGCTGCGCCAGATGCGCCGCCGGGCCGATGCCCGACAGCATCAGCAGATGGGGCGAATTATAGGCCCCGCCAGACAGCACGACTTCGCGCGCGGCGCGAACTACCTGCGGCCCACTGCCCGTCTCGATTTCGACCCCGACGCAGCGCTTGCCTTCAAACACCAGGCGGCGGACCAGCACGCCGGAACGGATCTCCAGATTGCTGCGCCCCTTCGCCGGCTTGAGATAGGCCGTTGCCGCGCTGACCCGGCGGCCGCGGGCGTCCACCGATTGCTCGCCCCGCGCAAAGCCTTCGGGATGCGCCCCGGCAAGATCGTCAGAGGCTGAAAATCCTGCCGCTTCGGCCGTGGCCATCATCTCGTCATGCAGCAGATAGGGCGAATCGATCGGCCGGATCGCCACCGGGCCGCCCGTGCCATGCCAGATGCTGTCACCGCGCCAGCTGTCTTCCAGCTTGCGGAAATAGGGCAGCACATCGGCATAGGACCAGCCGCGCGCACCCATCTGCGCCCATTGGTCATAATCGCGCGGGTGGCCACGCATGGCGAACATGCCGTTGATCGAACCGGAGCCGCCCATCACCCTACCGCGCGGCAGCGGCATCACCCGGCCGCCCAGATGCGGCTCAGGCTCGGTCCAATAGGTCCAGTTGAAGCGCGGATCGGGCATCGCCTTGAGAAAGGCGAGCGGCATCTTGAGGAAGATATGATCGTCGCGCGCGCCCGCCTCCAGCAGCAGCACCCGATTCGCCGGATCCTCGCTCAGCCGCGCGGCCATCACGCAGCCGGCGGAACCCGCGCCGATCACCACATAATCGAACTGTTCCGCATCAAGCTGCGGCGCTGGCGTTGCCATCTTGCGTCTCTCCCTTGCCGCTTTTCTAACGGTCGTTACAATGAGAGGCAAGAAATGAGCGCAAGGGAGATGCCGAGGCCATGACTCGCGAGGATTATGATAGCTATGTCAGCGCTTTCAACGCGCGCGATTATGACACGGTGTTCGACTTCTATGCCGAACATCCGCGCATGGCCTTTTTCGGGATCGAGATCACCAGCCGCCAACAGCTGAAGGATTTTTACGGCTTCCTGCATCAATATGTGAAGGAAACCGTGACGGTGGAACGCTTTGCCGGATCAGAGGATCTTGCCGCAGTAGAGGCCGTGGTGCGGATCGAGGGCATTGCCGATCTCACCGCCGAAGTGCTCGAAGCGCGTGGGATGGGGCAATTTTTCCCGGTCACCGCCGGCGAAGTGCAGGAATTGCGGCAATATATTCACTACCACCTCAAACATGGTAAGATCGAAAGCGTCGGCTGCGCCCTGGTGTGAAAGTGGATAAGCTCCTGCCTCCGGCGTCTTCACACTTGCGTTGATTTCGCATATATGAAAGAAGACCTCTCTCGATGAGAGGAAACCTTCGCGTGATCCAGCCCAGCCAGGCAAGCCTGCAATCAAGCAATGTCAAATCGGCGACCCGCACGCTCGATATCATCGAATATGTGGTTGCCGCCGGCCGTCCCCTGGTGGCGCAGGAGATTTCGAACGCGCTGGGGATTCCGGTCAGCAGCCTGTCCTATCTGCTCTCGACCCTGGCCGATCGCGGCTATCTCCAGCGCGACGGGCGGCGCTATACCCCCGGCCCCGGGCTGGCGCGGTTGCAGGCCCGAAGCGGCGGCTTCACCCTGTCCGAACGGGTCGCGCCGCTGGTGCGCACCTTGCGCGTGCAGCTGGACGAAACCACCAGCTTCTGGGTCCAGATCGGCTGGGAAGTGGAACCGATCGCCACCGAAAGCAGCGAGCAGGCGCTGCGCTATGCGGTGGAGACCGGCACCCGCCTGCCGATGCACCCGCTGGCATCGGGCAAGGCCCTGCTCGCTGCGCTGGATGAAGAGACGCTGGAGCGCTATTTCGCCGAGCGCAGCCTCGTCAAATTCACCCCCTCGACCCTCACCAGCGAAGCCCGCTTGCGGCGCGAGCTCGACGAGGTGCGCAAGACCGGCTTTTCCCGCACGGATGAGGAATATTCGCTCGGCATCACCGGCATAGGCCGGGTGGTGAGGATCGGGGGCGAGGTGGTCGGCGCCTTGTCGGTCGCAATCCCCAAGGTGCGCTTCACCCCGGCGCTGGAACAGCGCACCAAGGATCTGCTGCTGCGGACCGCCGGCCTGCTCGAAGCGGGCTGACCGGTCAGGGCCGCTTGCGCGCGGCGATCACCCGGTGCGAGAGTGCAGCGCCCTGCTGCCCGGTAATCTCGAACAGCGCCTCGAAGCCCGGTCCGCCCCGGGTCTGCGCCAATCGGTCAAGCGAGGTGGGCAAGGCACTCCCACCGACAATCGGCGAAAGCCCGCGCAGCCCGGTGTCGCGCGTTCCCGCCACCACCGCCACCAGCCCGCCGCCGGGCCCGCGGAATTCGGAAAAATAGCCGTAATCGCGGTAATATTGCGCCGATGGGAGGCGCATCGCTTCTTCGCTGATATAGGATCTGCGCGACCCCATATCGATCAGCTCGTCATAATTTTCACCCACCGCATAGCCCGAGCTCATGAAATTGACATCTTCGAGCAGGCCCATGGCGCTGACCAGCCCGACATAGACCACATTGCTGGTCTGGAAAGTGTCGCTGGTGACCTGCGAGGATGCAACGATGGTGACCGGGTGCCCATGCTGCGAGAGGATCGGCATCAGATCGGCCAAGGCATAGGCGGAAGACACGGGCAGATAATTGAGCCCCATATCCTCGCTCTTGTCATAGCGGGCAGGGTTCGCTTCCTGCGCCCGGGCAAGATCGGTTTTCGAATTGATGTTGAAATCGCGGATCAGCCGTCCGTCTTCGGGGTCCTTCGGATCGATCTCGCCGTAAATATAATAGTCGCCCACCACCACCACGATCGGACGATCCGAGGCGAGAAACGGGGCCCAGAGTGGATTGACCGGCACATGGTTCGCCTGGCCCATGCGTCCCGCCAGGAATGCCCCGGCGATGAGCGCCAATGCCACAGCGGCGAGAACCGGCATGGTCCAGCGGCGGCGCAGGGCCAGCTTCACGCTGCGCGGTGCGGCCTCGAAGCGCAGCGCATAGCTGCCGGGCGGGATCTTCAGCCGATCGGCCCCGCCCTGTTCCCCGCTGGCGTAGAAATCGTCCAGCCGCTTGCGCAGGCGGTGGATATAGACCCGCACCGTCGCATCATCGGTCTCGCTCGCGCTCTGCCCGAAGACGCTTTCCGCGATCTCGGCCTGCGATACCGGCTCTGCCGCCGGGCCGCGCGCGGCAAGAAAATCGAACAATTCGGCCAGCCGCCCGCTCGCGCCCAGCACCCCGCTGGCCTTCAGCCGGGCGACCTCCAGCGCAAAGCCAGGCTCTGCGCGCGCCTTTGCGCCGGGGAGTTTTGCGGTAGCGCTCATCATCCTCCCCCCGATTTCGCGCGGAAATCATCCGCTGTAACCTTGTGTAACGCCGGATTACCGTAATTAACTTGGAATGGCGAGGGGGCCTGCCACCGCAATTGCCAGCATCAGGCAGATGAATGCGGGGCAAAGGTGGCAGCAGCTTTATCGAACAGACCGGGCCGCCCGGCGCTGCTTGCCGCAGTCGCGGCGGCTGGACTGTGCGCGGGCGCGACCCCGGCATGTGCGGAGCAGGACGCCGCCCCTGCCGCCGCCGCCGACAGCCATGACAAGGCGCCAGCACCGGATGCGGCGGGCGCACAGGCCGAATGGCATGGCCAGATCATCGTCTATGGCCGCAGCGAAAAGCGCATCGGCACAGCGGCTGCCGCCAGCGAAGGCGGCGTGGCCGGCGCGGATATCGATATCCGCCCGCTGCTGCGCCCCGGCGAGCTGCTCGAGGCGACGCCCGGCCTGATCGCCACCCAGCATTCGGGCGGGGGCAAGGCCAATCAATATTTCCTGCGCGGCTTCAATCTCGATCACGGCACCGATTTCTCGGTCGCGGTGGACGATATGCCGATGAATTTCCGCACCCATGGCCATGGCCAGGGCTATCTCGACGTCAATGGCCTGATCCCCGAAGTGGTCGCGCGGGTCGATTACCGCAAAGGCCCCTACCGCGCCGACAGCGGCGATTTCAGCTATGTCGGCTCCTCCACCATCACCACCCGCGACACCATGACGCCATTCGCGCTGGTCGAGCTGGGCGGCTATGGCTATCGCCGCGCGGTTGCCGGAGGATCGGCACCGATCGGCGCGGGCGATCTGCTGATCACCGGCCAGTTCAAGCTCAATAATGGCCCCTGGACCCTGCCAGAGGATTTCCGCAGCTATTCCGGGTTGATCAAATATTCGGCGCCGCTCGGCGCGGGCGAGATCAAGGCCTCGCTCAATCTCTATCAGGCGAGCTGGGCGCCGACCGAACAATTGCCGTTGCGGGCGGTCGGCACCCTTGTCGATGATCGCTATGGCACGCTGGACCCGGCGCTGCATGGCAGGACCGAGCGCGAGATTGCCACGCTGAATTATGCTGATGATGATTGGAAGCTCACCTTCTGGGCGCAGCATTATGACTGGAGCCTGCTGTCCAACTTCACCTTCTTCCTCGACGATCCGGTGAATGGCGACGAGGTGCGGCAATATGAGAAGCAATGGTCCTATGGCGGGCGGATCGAACGCAGCTTCGCGCTGGGCGAGCATCTCAAGCTGCGCGCCGGGACCGAACTGCGCGAGGATGCGATCGATCCGGTCGGGCTCGATCACACGATCGCGGGCAAGCTCGACTATGTGAAGACCGCCTTTGCGGTGAAGGAGAGCAGCGCGGGGCTTTATGCCGAGGCGATCTGGCAACCACGCGATCGCCTGATGGTGATCGGCGGGTTGCGCGGCGACTGGTATCGCTTCCGCACCACCGATCTGGGCGGCGAACTGGGCTGGAGCGGGTTGGCGAACGACAGCATCATGTCCCCCAAGATCGCGGTGAATTACGAGATCGCCGATGGCATCGCGCTCTATGCCAATTATGGCGAGGGCTTCCATTCCAACGATGCGCGCGGGGTGACCAATCCGGTCGCGCCTGCGCCGGGGCTGGTCAAGGGCCGGATGAAGGAAGTGGGCGCACGGATCGAACGCGGCGGGCTGATCCTGACCGGGGTCTATTGGTGGAGCTCGATCGACAGCGAGCTGATCTATGTCGGCGATTCGGGCGCGGTCGAGCCAAGCGATCCGGCGGTGCGCCATGGCTATGAGCTGACGGCCTTCTGGAAGCCCAACCACTGGCTTGCGATCGATGCGGTACTGACCGGTTCCGCCGCGCATTATGTAGGGCTGCCTGCGGGCCAGAATTTCGTGCCCGGCGCGCTCGAAAGCTCGGGCGAGCTGGGTATCTCTGCGCTGTTTCCCGAATGGAACGCGGCGGTGCGGCTGCGCTATCTCGGGCCGCATCCACTGATCGAGGACAATTCGCAGCGCGGCGCATCGACCACGCTGGTCAATCTGCGGGCCGCCTGGACCCCGCAGCATCTGAAGCACTTCCAGCTCTATGCCGAGCTGCTCAATGCGCTGGGCTCAAAGGCCGACGATATCGACTATTTCTATACCACCCGGCTTCCCGGCGAACCGGCGGGCGGGGTCGACGGGATCAACAGCCGCATCGTCGAGCCGCGCCAGCTGCGCATCGGGGTGAAGCAGAGCTTTTAATCCGGCCAGACGGTCAGGCCGGCAGCCGGGGCATGCGGTTCCAGGCATCGAGCGCGGCGATCTTGTAGGCTTCCGCCAGGGTGGGATAGTTGAAGGTGTTCTCGATGAAATAGTCGATCCCGCCTTTCAGATTCAGCACCGCCTGGCCGATGTGGATCAGCTCGGTCGCGCCCTCGCCGATGATATGGACCCCCAGCAGCCGCCGGGTGGCGTGGGAGAAGATCATCTTCATCATCCCCTGTTCCAGCCCCATGATGTGCCCCCGGCTGGTCTCGCGGAAGCGCGCGATGCCGCATTCATAATTGATCCCCTTTTCGCGCACTTCCTGTTCCGACAGGCCCACGGTCGAGATTTCCGGCACCGCATAGATGCCATAGGGGAAATAGGCCGGTGCCGGCGGCAGCGGCATATCGAAGGCATGGCAGGCTGCGATCCGGCCCTGCTCCATCGAGGTTGAGGCAAGGCTGGGAAAGCCGATCACATCGCCGGTGGCATAGATATGCGGCACCGAGGTCTGGAAGGTCTTGGGATCGACCTTGATCCGCCCGCGATTGTCCGTCTCCAGCGCGCATGCATCGAGCCCGATCGAGGCTGTCGCGCCCATCCGTCCGGCGCAATAGAGCAGCATTTCCGTGCGCACCGTGCGTCCGTCTTCGGTGGTGGTGGCGACGGCATTGCCCACCCGCTCCACCTTGGCCACTGGCGAACCCAGCCGGAAGGTGACCCCGCGATCGCGCAATTGGTGGACGAATTCCTCGACGATCTCCTTGTCGACGAAATCGAAAAAGGTCGGGCGCGGTTCGATCACCGTCACCGCCACATCCAGCGCGGAGAAGATCGTCGCATATTCGATCCCGATCACCCCGGCGCCGACCACGGTGAGGCTGCGCGGCAGGCGCGGTACATCCACGATATCATCGCTGTCGAGAATATTGGGATCGGAAAAATCGATGCTGGGCGGGCGGAACGGCACGGTGCCGACCGCGATCAGGATGCGCTTGCCGCCCACCACCAGCTCGCTCTCGTCCGGCGATTGGATCGAGACCCGGTCGGCATCCACAAAGCGCGCAAAGCCCGCCATGGTATGCACCCCGTTGCGCAGGAACTGATGCTCCAGCACATCGACCTCATGCGCCAGGGTCTTGCCCAGCCGCATCGAGAGATCCTCGCTGCCGATCTCCTTCTTCACGCGATAGGAGCGGCCATAGAAGCCGCGCTCGCGCCAGCCTGACAGATTGAGCGCGGTCTCGCGCAGGGTCTTGCTGGGGATCGTGCCGGTATGGACCGAGACCCCGCCGACCTTGCGCCGGCCTTCGACCACCAGCACCGATTTGCCTAGCTTGGCGGCCTGGATCGCCGCGCGCCGCCCCGATGGCCCGCTGCCGATCACGATGAAATCGTAAGTGTCCCCCACTCATGCCTCCCGAGAGGGGCAAGGCGCGGCCAGCGCCCGGCCCGTGACAGATGTCTCCTCTCCAGAAGTGAGATTATTGTGCGGCGCAGCGAAGCGGATGGCAAGCGGCGATTTGCGTAGGACAGTGCCAGCAAAAAGGGCGGCCACCGCAGTGACCGCCCCCTTTGTTTGCGAAGGCTGAAAGGCTCAGGCGTTGACGCCCACGCCCCTGGCACGCCAGCTGTCGGCATAGCTGTCCCGCGCGACATTCGAATAGGGCACCGGCGAAACGATCGCCTTGATCTCGGTCTGCACATGGGGCTCGACCGTCGGCTTGGAGGTGCCGCCGTTGGGCTCGCCCCACACCAGCGTCACTTCCTTGCCCATCTCGACATAGGCCGGATCGATCATCGCCAGGCTGAGCATCTTGCCCTCGTTCGACGAATAGCCGATCCAGGTGGAGACGCCGATCACCTTGCCGTCGCACTTCACCTCGTCAAACGGGTGCATCGAATAGACCGCGCTGGGGAATTCGAAATATTTCGCCCGGTCGCCCTCGGCGAGGACCGAGGAAATCACCCGCATCACGTCTTCATTGTCGAGCGCCAGCGTGACCTTCTGCTTATGGACCTCGCCGGCCATTTTTTCGAGCGCCGCGCGGCCCACGAAATCATGATCGAACTTGACGATATGGCCATAGCCGATGTCCCACGGGGTGAGGTAATAGCCCTCGATGCTGGCGGGAACATGGCTGCCCCCGATCGAGCACATGCCGGCATAGGATTTGCCTGACGACCACGCGCGGTAGTTCTGCATCATCTCGCTGTCACCGGTATAGACGGCGGGCAGCGGCGAAGGCAGCCAGCCCGATTCCAGCGTGTTCGACGAATAGGCACGGCCGCCGACCAGCGTCAGCCCGTCATCTTTGCCCGCTTCGACCAGCGCGCCGTGAACCGCAGCATAATCTTCCCACGGCCCGAACAATTCATAGCCCGGCTGGCCAGCCATGCCGTGGCGCAGCGCGCGCACCTGTTTGCCGCCGATGGTGATCGTGGCCATGTTGAAGAACTTCAGATCCGGCGGGGTTTCGCCCATGGCGATGCCGAGGATCTTCATCGCGTTCGGACCCTGGAGCTGGAAGCGATAATTTCTGCGCTTGCCATCGCTGCGCAGGGCGGTGCGCTCGTCACGCTCGACCTTCACGTCCCACTCGCCGGTTTCGGCGTGGAATTCGACCCATTCGATTGCCGGGGCGCGGCCGACCAGCGAGAATTCCTGATCCGCAAGATAGAACAGGATCACATCGCCGATCACATAGCCATCCGGCGTCACCGGAACGAATTGCTTGGCCTTGTCGACCGCGAAATTCTTGAAGCTGTTGATTGCGAGATATTCCAGCAGCGCCATCGCATCGGGCCCGGTCACATAGAGTTCGACCATGTGATAGGACTGGTTGAACAGCACCGCGGTCTTCGACCAGGCACGCTGTTCATCGCGCCAGTTGGAATATTCGGCGGGAACCCCGGGATAGGCATTGGGGCCGGTTTGCTGATTGCGCAGGAAGCTGACGATATCGCCCGCCGAATCCAGTTTCTGCTGCAGGGTTTGATCACTCATGGGATGCCTCTCCTAGAAAAATTGCGTGAATTGCCGAATTGTTGTCCAAATATATCGCGCTCAATTCAGTGCCGGCCGCGCGAGCCAGGCAGCGATGGCGGCATTCACCGCCTCAGGCGCCTCGGGCATGATCATATGGCCAGCGCCGGCAGCTATGATGAGCTGGGAGGGCACGATTTCCGCCGCGATCGCCTGATGCTGGGCGGGATTGCTCCAGCTGTCCTTTTCGCCGGTCATCACAAGGGTGGGGCAGGCAATCTCGGCCAGCAGGCTGCGCTGTTCGGGTCGGCCAAGCAGCGCGCCGATCTGCGCTTCGAACATGGCAGAGCCCGAACGGTGGCACATCGCGCGCAGCGGTGCCATCAGGCTTTCATCGCCCAGACGTTCGGGCGCGACCATCGGCGGAAGCCAGGCCTCGGTCAGCGCTTCGATGCCCTGCTCACGATTGATCTTGAGCAGGGCGGCGCGCTTTTCGGGCTCCCCGGGTTGCACCGGATGGACCCCGGTGCTGACCAATGCGAGCCGCCGGACCCGCGCGGGCGCAAGCCGGAATACTTCCAGCGCAACCCGGCCGCCCATGGAATGTCCGAACAGATCGAAGCGCTCCGGCGCCTGATCCAGCACGATCCGCGCCATGGCTGCGAGTGAATCCGCCATGCCATAGCCAGCGATTGCCTTTGCCTGGGGAAAGGCAACCGTCTGCGCCGCATAAATGCTCGCATCGCAGATCAAGCCTGGCAGCAAAAGCAGCATCCGGTCCCACCCGATAGATTCTTCGTCAGCGTGAAGATTTCGTCTATACGAAGAAAAGCCATTCTGCTAGTGCCTTTCTTGCATTGGCGGCCTGCTGCGCTTAGCGGCAAAATACCGCCGTCGACCGAGGCGAATCCTTCAGGAATTCCGCCGGATAATTTTGGGAGCCGACACATGTCCTATGCCGTTATCCATCCCGATTGGGAGAAGCCCCGCGCCAATATGGCGGATGGCTATTCGCTCGAAATGACGGCGAAGGAGACGGAAGGTCTGCGTGAGGCCGCTGCGCTGATTCGCCCCGGCACCCAGATCGCCGTGACCTTCCTTCCGGGCGAGGAAATGGCCCAGCGCGTCGAAGCTGCCAAGCTGGTGCGCGAATTGGGCTTCGAGCCGATCGTCCACCTTTCGGCGCGTCGCCTCACCTCCGAGGCTGAACTTGACAGCTATCTGGCCGATATCTCCAGCCAGGCCGGGGTGAAGCGGGTTTTCGTGATCGCGGGCGATCCGCCCGAACCCGAAGGCCCCTATTCGGATTCGCTCGAAATCATCGAGAGCGGCCTGCTGGAAAAGCACGGGATCGAAATCGTCGGCATTGGCGGCCATCCCGAAGGCCACCCCAATGTCTCCAAGCCGGATCTGTGGATCTGGATGGAAAAGAAGATCGCCGCAATCCGCGCCCATGGGATGACCCCGCTGGTGGTCACCCAATTCGCCTTTGACGACGATGCGATCATCGCCTGGGTCAAGGAAATGCGCAGCCGCGGGATCGACGTGCCGGTGCGGCTGGGGGTTCCGGGCCCCGCCGGCATCAAGCGGCTGCTCGGCTTTGCCAGGCGCTGCGGGGTCGGCGCTTCGGCCAATGTGATGAAAAAATACGGTATTTCGCTGACCAATCTGATCGGCAGCGCCGGTCCCGACAAGCTGGTCGGTTCGCTCGACAAGGGGCTGACGGACGATCTGGGCCGCGTGCGACTGCACTTCTATCCATTCGGAGCGCTGACGCCGTCCGCCGAGTGGATCAACGCCTATGCGGCAAAGCACTGATCATCATGGCTGAACTAATTGACGGGCGCGCAGTCGCGCAGAAGCTGGATATCGAAACCAAGGCCGCCATCGATGCGATGGTTGCCGCAGGGGCACCGCGCCCCGGCCTGGCGGTGGTGCTGGTCGGACATGATCCGGCAAGCGAGGTCTATGTCGGGCGCAAGATCAAGAAGAGCGACGAGGTCGGGATTCTCAGCGTCGAGCACCGCCTGCCCGAAGACACGCCGCAGGAAGATCTGCTGGCCCTGATCGCCCGGCTCAATGCCGATCCTGCGATTCACGGCATTCTGGTTCAGGTGCCGCTGCCTGCGCATATCGATACCGGCCTGATCCTGCGCGCGATTGCACCGTCGAAGGATGTCGACGGGTTCCACCCGGTCAATGTCGGACGGCTTTCGACCGGGACCGGCGGGATCATTCCCTGCACGCCGCTGGGCGTTCTCAAGCTGCTCGACACCGAGTTCGACGATCTCACCGGGCTCGACGTGGTGGTGATCGGCAAGTCCAACATTGTCGGCAAGCCGATCGCCATGCTGATGCTGGAGCGCGAGGCAACCGTTACCGTCACCCATATCGAGACCAAGAACCTGCCCGATATCTGCCGCAAGGCCGATATCATCATCGCGGCGGCGGGCGCCCCGCGCCTGGTCAAAGGCTATTGGGTCAAGCCTGGCGCGGTGATCATCGATGTCGGCATCACCCGGATCAAGGGCGAGGACGGCAAGACCAAACTGGTCGGCGATGTCGCTTTCGACGAGGTCCAGCACGCCCGCGCCATCACCCCGGTGCCCGGCGGCGTCGGGCCGATGACCATCTCCTGCCTCCTGGCCAATACTGTCCAGGCGGCGCGCGAAGCGCTGGAAGGCACCAGCAGCGACGGCTTCTCGATCGATTGGGATGATCTGCCTGACCGTTCGATGATCTTCAGCCAGGCGGAAGACCAGAAAGGCTAAAGCCAGCCGATCCGCCGGAAGCGCCAGAACAGCCCGGCGCAGAGCGAGATGATCCCGCCGAGTACCACGAAATAGGCATAGTGCCAGCGCAGTTCGGGCATATAGTGGAAGTTCATTCCATAGATGCCGGCGATCGCGGTTGGCACACCCAGAATTGCCGCCCAGGCCGCCAGCTGCCGGGTGATCACGCCCTGGCGGTTCTGTTCGAGCAGGCTGGCGAATTCGACGATACTTCCCAGCGTGGCGTTGAGCGCATGGGCGCGGCCCAGGCAGTGCCGGACATGATCGTTGACATCGTTGAAATAGGGCCGCGCCTTGCCGTCGATTGCGGGAAGATCGGCCGAGGCGAGCTTGCCTGCGACTTCTGCCATATGCCCGACAGCGCTTTCGAACCTGCGCAGCCGGCGGCGCAGGCGGAATATCCGCCGGATACGGTCGGGATCTGGAAATCCGGTGACCGCGCCTTCCTCCATCTCTTCAACTGCGCCATCGAGCTGGTCGAGCAGGGGCACATAGCCGTCTGCGATATAATCCAGCAGCCCGTGGAGCACCACGTCCGGCCCCTCCGCCAGACGTTCCGGATTGGCTTCGAGCTGCTGGCGCAGCGCGGTATGCGCCCGTGCGCTGCCCTGGCGCACGGTGATGATGAAATGGGCATCGAGGAAGATCGCCGTCTGCCCATAGGTGATGCCGTCGCTGCCCTCTATCGCAGCGGTGCAGGCAACCACGAACAGTTGCTGCCCGAATGCCTCGGCCTTGGCTGGCTGACCGCGTGCCATCGCATCCTCGACCGCCAGCGGATGCAGCCCATAGCGGCGCGCAAGCAGCTCCAGCTCGTCATCGGTCGGGTCGGCCACGCCGATCCAGTCAAACTCGCCCGAGCCGGTCGGCATGGTGCAACTGGCCAGATCGAGCGCCAGTTCCTCCACCTTGCCGCCCGCATAGCGCCTTGCTGTGACAATGGTCATGCCGCACCATCTGGCAGAGCCTGCTGGCACTGGCAATCGGCAGCGAAGGGCGGATTGGCGGGCGCCTGAAATTGGCTTACATTGCTGTAAGCAGGAGGATGCCCGGGATATGGCTGGCAACAAGCCAAGAGGAGAGCTCGACGTGCTGATCGTCGGTGCCGGGATTTCCGGTATCTCGATGGCGGCGCATCTCAAGATGCTGTGCCCGCAGCGCAGCTTTGCGGTGATCGAGCGGCGCGACAATCTGGGCGGAACCTGGGATCTGTTCAGATATCCCGGGGTCCGGTCCGACAGCGACATGCACAGCTTCGGCTTCCGCTTCGAACCATGGATCGAGGACAAATCGATTGCCGATGGATCCGCGATCCTCGATTATCTCAATCGTGTGGTCGATCAGCGCGGGATCCGCCCGCACATCCAGTTCGGCCTGAAAGTCATCAACGCAGACTGGCATTCGGCGGAGGCGCGCTGGCATATCGAACTGGAGGACGCGCACGGCACGCGCAGCAGCAAGACCGCGCGGTTCCTTTATCTCGGTTCGGGCTATTATGACTATGATGCGCCCTATGATCCCGGCTTTGCGGGCAAGGAGCAATTCAGGGGCACACTGGTTCACCCGCAATTCTGGCCCGAGGATCTCGACTATGCGGGCAAGAAGGTGGTGATCGTGGGCTCCGGCGCCACCGCGATCACGATCCTGCCTGCAATGGCGCGCGAGGCCGCCCATGTCACCATGCTGCAGCGCACGCCCACCTGGATGGGTTCGCGCCCCGCGAAAGACCGGTTCGCCAATCTGCTGCGCGCGCTGCTGCCCGAACGGCTCGCCTACCGGCTGACCCGGTTCAAGAATATCCGGATGCATAATTTCATCTTCAAGCGCGCCCGCAGCCAGCCGGAAAAGATGGCAGCCTTCCTGACCAGGCAGCTGCGCAAGGCGCTTGGCCCGGTCTGGACCGAGAAGGATTTCGTGCCGCCCTATAACCCCTGGGAGCAGCGGCTGTGCCTGGTTCCGGACGGCGACCTGTTCGAAGCGATCAAATCGGGCCGCGCCTCGGTCGTCACAGACAGGATCGCCCGCTTCGACGCCAGCGGCATCGAGCTCGCATCGGGCACCCATCTCGACGCTGACATCATCGTCACCGCCACCGGGCTTGCGCTGACGCTGGCGGGCAAGATCGCGGTGAGCCTGGACGGCGCGCCGGTCGATTGGGCTGAGCGCTGGTTCTATCGCGGCTGCATGTTCTCCAATGTGCCCAATTTCGCGGTGGTGTTTGGCTATCTCAATGCCTCATGGACCCTGCGGGCAGACAATACGGCAGAATATATTTGCGGCGTTCTCAATGCGATGGAAGCGCGCGGCGTGGATATCGTCAGTCCAATCCTGCCTGCGAATCACGGCCTGGCGGAAGACAATGTCTATGCCTTTTCCTCCGGCTATCTCGAACGGGCGCGGCATCTGATGCCGAAGAGTTCTGCCGCGTTGCCCTGGCGGCACAATATGGATTATCTCGCCGATGCGCGCGATTTTCGGGAGCGTCCGGTCGATGACGGGGTGCTCGCTTTCGAGCAGGCCATCAGCGCAGCTGTCGCAGCTGCGGAGTAGCGAAGCGGCGCGAATTCGCCTAACCAGCCGCAATGGTTGCAAGCGAAAAAATCTGGACTGCCGCGCTGATAGTGATCGGCGATGAGATCCTTTCCGGCCGCACGCAGGACAAGAATATCGCGCAGGTTGCCAGCTGGCTGCAGGTGCAGGGCATCCGCCTGGCCGAGGTGCGGGTCGTGCCCGATGGGATGGAGGCGATCGCTGAAGCGGTGAACAGCCTGCGCAGCCGCAATGATTATCTGTTCACCACCGGCGGCATCGGGCCGACCCATGACGATATCACGGTCGACGCGGTGGCCGCTGCGCTGGGCGTGACGGTGGTGATTCATCCCGAGGCCAGGGCGACGCTGGAGGAATATTATGAAACGCGCGGCGGGATCAATGATGCCCGGCTGCGCATGGCGCGGGTGCCGCTGGGCGCGGAGCTGATCCCCAATCGCATATCGGGCGCGCCGGGCATCAAGATCGACAATATCCATCTGATGGCAGGCGTTCCCACCATCACCGCCCAGATGCTCGATGCGCTGACCGGGACGCTCGAAGGCGGCGCCCCGCTGCTCACCGAAACGATCGGCTGCTGGGTCAGGGAAAGCGAAGTGGCCGACCTGCTGCGCATGGTGGAAAAGGCGCATGACGCCTGCCAGATCGGCAGCTACCCCTTTTTTCGCGAAGGCAAGGTCGGGGCGAATTTCGTGATCCGTTCGACCGACGCCGATTCGCTGAGAAGCTGCGTCGACACGCTCTGCGAAGCGCTCGGCGAAATAGGCCGGGATTTCACCCCCGGCGGGATCTGACCGCCACAGCCTGAATGTGATGCTCTCCCGCATCAGTCAGCCACCAGCCCGGCGTCACGGCCGGAGCGGAAGGCATGTCTTGGTCGAAAATGGTTGACAACTCTAACGGTCGTTACTGTAACAATCGTTACGGTAAATTCACAAACGACCTGGGAGAGTTCAGATGCCTAATCGGCTTACGCCACGCAATTTGCGTTTCGGAGCGGCGAATATCGCGATCATCGGCGCCTTGCTGTGGAGTGGCAGCGCAGCCGCTCAGGATGGTCAAACCGATCAGGATAGCGGCGGCATCCATGAAATTGTGGTCACCGCGCAGTTCAAAAGTCAGAACCTGCAGGAAGCACCTCTGGCGATCACCGCGGTTGATGCCGCGACCATGGAAGCGCGCAGCCAGAACAATGTCGAACAGCTCGCCCAGCGCGCGCCCAGCGTCAGCTTCACCGCCGGTGGCCAGGGTGGCGGCGCGCAGACCGCCGCTGTCAATATTCGCGGCATCGGCCAGAACGACTTCCAGTTCCCCAATGAACCCGGCGTCGGCATCTATATCGACGATGTCTATTACGGCATTTCCTTCGCCAGCGCCTTCGACCTGGTCGATCTTGATCGGGTCGAGATCCTGCGCGGTCCGCAGGGCACCTTGTCCGGCAAGAACAGCATTGGCGGCTCGATCAAGCTGTTCAGCCGCAAGCCGAATGACAATCCCGATGCCTATGCCGAAGCCACGGTGGGGTCTTTTGGCCGCGTGAGCATAAAGGCCGCGAGCAATATCACCCTGGTGCCCGACAATCTCTATCTGCGCCTGACCGGCGTGGGCAAATCGGTCGACGGCTATCTCAAGCGGCTCGATTATCAATGCGTGACGGGCGATCCGGCTCCGGGCGGTTCCTTTGCCTCGTCCAACAGCGATTGCGTGATCGGCACCGAAGGAGGCCAGAACGTGCTCGCAGCGCGCGCTGCCTTGCGCTGGATCGTCAACGACCGGATCGAGAACAATCTGATCGCCGACGTTACCCGTGACCGGTCCGAAGCATCGCCCGGCAAGGCGATTTTTCTGAACTCCACCGATGGCAACAACTATGTCACCGGGCCGGAAGACTATACCAATTACGCCACCTATACCGGCTATCCGGGCCAGGCCGATCAATATACCAATGCCGCGATCAGCTATGCCAATTCATGGGGCGTTTCGAACAATCTCCAGATCGATCTGACCAATGATCTCAAGCTGACCTCGATCACCGCATTCCGCCACGCCGATGGCACAAGCGCCTGGGACGCGGACAATTCTCCGCTCAACCTGTCGAACAACACCAGCACCTTCAACCATGATCAGTTCACGCAGGAACTGCGCCTGTCAGCCTCGCTGGGCGAGATGTTCGATTTCACCACCGGCCTCTATTATTACCGGGGCGACAGCAGCATCGGCGGGCGGGTCCATGTTGGCGCGGCAGGGCTGGACTTCGTGGCGGACGATCCGTTCAAGCAGACCTCGAAATCGGCCTTCCTGCATGGCGTGATGCATATCACCAACTCGCTGAACCTCACGGCGGGCGTGCGTTACACCAAGGAGGACAAGACCTATACCTTCAGCCGCAAGAGCCCCTATACCGGCCAGCCGACCAATCCCTTGGTGGCTTCGCTCGACGGGTTGGAAAAGTCCTTTTCGGGCGACAATGTCGACTGGCGCGTAGCGCTGGACTACGAGATTGTTCCGGACGTGCGCCTCTATGGCCAGGTCTCGACGGGCTTCAAGGGTGGCGGCATCAACCCGCGCCCCTATCTCGAAATGCAGGCGGTTCCCTTCGCGCAGGAGAAGGCGACATCCTATGAAGCCGGGCTTAAGAACATGCTGTTCGATCGCCGGCTGCGGCTCAATCTGGCCTATTACCACACCGATTATACCAATTATCAGGGGCTGGTCAGCTATTGCCCCGACATCAGCCCGGTCGGCTTTCCCTTTTGCTCGGCAACGCGCAATGTCGGCGATGCCAAGATCGACGGGTTCGAGATCGAGGCCGAGCTCCAGCCGGTGGAGGGACTGTCGATCGATGGCTCGCTCAGCTACACCGATTTCCGCTTCACGCGCGGGATCGTGGGCAGCAACATCGTTCCCGGCCTCACCAAGGCGCCCTTCGTTCCGGCGTGGAAATACGCCATCGGCGCACAATATGAGATCCCGCTGGGCAGCCTCGGCACGCTCACCCCGCGCGCCGACTGGACCTGGCAGTCCGAAATGGAAAGCAACATCCCCAACAGCACCCCAGGCTTCCTGCTGGGCCGGGTGGAAGCGCGCGGCCTGCTCAACGCACGCTTGACCTACCGCCCGACGGACGAGAACTGGGAATTTGCCCTGTCGGTCACCAACCTCACCGACAAATTCTATTATGCCAACAAATATGACCGGGTGAGCCAATCGGGCAATGCCTATGGCCTGCCGGGCCGCCCGCGCGAATTCGCCGTGAGCGTGAAGCGCAAGTTCTGATCTCGTCCCTCCCTCCCCCGGGGGGCGAGAACGATGGAGCGGGGCGGCAGCAATGCCGTCCCGCTTCTTTTATGCGCCGGGTGACGGTCTGCCTCAAGGCAAGGGCCCGGCCAGCCGAATGATCGCGGGCAAGCAAAAGGCCGGAGGATTGCTCCCCCGGCCCCCTGGTGATTCTTGTCTCGACCGGCGGGTTAAGCGCCGGCGATCTCGCTCGTGTCGATCTTGAGGCCGGGCCCCATGGTCGAGGTGACGGCGATCTTGCGAACATATTTGCCCTTGGAACCCGAGGGCTTGGCCTTGACGATCGCATCGACGAATGCGTCGAAATTGGCGGTCAGCTGCTCGTCCGTGAAGGACAGCTTGCCAATCCCCGAATGGACGATCCCGGCCTTTTCGACGCGGAATTCAACCTGGCCGCCCTTGGCATCCTTGACCGCCTGAGCGACGTCCATGGTCACCGTGCCGAGCTTCGGGTTCGGCATCAGGCCCTTGGGGCCGAGCATCTTGCCGAGCCGGCCGACCACACCCATCATGTCCGGCGTGGCGATCACGCGGTCATAATCGAGATTGCCGGCCTGCATGTCTTCCATCAGATCTTCTGCACCAACGCGGTCGGCGCCGGCTTCGAGCGCCTCGGCTGCCTTGGCGTCCTTGGCGAAGACGGCGACCTTCATGTCCTTGCCAGTGCCCGAAGGCAGCGAGACCATGCCGCGCACCATCTGATCCGCATGCCGCGGATCGACACCGAGATTCATTGCGATCTCGACCGTCTCGTCAAACTTCTTGGGCGAAACTTCGCGCAGCGTCTTGAGCGCTTCGCTGAAGGGATAGAGCTTTTCAGCGTCGAGCTTTTCAGCGAGCGCCTTGCGGTTCTTGGTCAGCTTGCTCATGGTTTAGCCCTCCACCACTTCGAGGCCCATCGAGCGCGCGCTGCCCTCGATGATCTTGGTTGCCTGATCGAGATCATTCGCGTTGAGATCGGCCATCTTGGTCTGGGCGATTTCGGTCAGCTGCGAACGCTTGATCGTTCCGGCGGAAATCTTGCCCGGCTCTTTCGAGCCAGACTTGAGGTTCGCGGCCTTCTTGATCAGGAACGAGGCGGGCGGGGTCTTGGTGATGAAGGTGAACGAGCGATCGGCAAACACGGTGATGACCGTGGGGATCGGCATGCTCTTTTCGAGATCCTGCGTGGCGGCATTGAACGCCTTGCAGAATTCCATGATGTTGACACCGCGCTGACCCAGCGCAGGCCCGATCGGCGGTGAGGGGTTGGCAGCGCCCGCAGGCACCTGCAACTTGATATAGCCTTCAATCTTCTTGGCCACGACATGGCCTCCTTTCACACTGTCGGACGCGCCTTGAGGCTGGTCCTCATGATAAGCGGTGCAATCGGCATCAGCAGATGCCTCCCGCGGTGGTTTCCCCTGCTTGCGCAGTGGGAAGCGGCGCGGTTAGGTTACCAACGCCGAAATTGCAAGGATCACTTGGCCAGTTCGACCTGTTCGAAATCGAGCTCGACCGGGGTTGCACGCCCGAAGATCGACACCGAAACCTTGACCTTGTTCTTGTCGAAATCGAGCTCTTCCACCACGCCGTTGAAGCTGGCGAAGGGGCCATCGAGCACCTTGACCAAATCCCCGATCTCATATTCGACCTGGATTTCGCGCTTGGGCATCGCGGCGGCTTCATCGCGCGCGCCGAAATAGCGGGCGGCTTCGCGTTCGGTGATCGGCTGCGGCTTGCCGCTCGATCCCAGAAAGCCGGTCACCTTCGGGGTGTTCTTGATCAGGTGATAGACATCGTCATTGAGGATCAGCTTGGCCAGCACATAGCCGGGCATGGTCTTGCGATCGACCTGCACCTTCTTGCCGCGCTTGACCTCGGTGATCGTTTCCGATGGCACCTCGACCTGCTCGACCGCCTGGGTAAGCCCCATGCGTTCGGCCTCGGCGATGATCGAATCGCGTACCTTGTTCTCAAAGCCCGAATAGGCGTGAATGATGTACCAGCGGGCCATGCTCAGAATTCCGTCTCTCGATCTGTCTTCAGGCCAGCGACAGCAGCCAGCCGACCACGATGCCGAACAAAGTATCGATCCCGAGGAAGAACACCGACAGGATCACCATCATGATCGCGACGAAGATCGCCGTGGTCACGGTTTCCTGGCGCGTCGGCCACACGACCTTGCGGCCTTCAGCCTGCACCTGGCGCATGAATTCGCCGGGGTTGATCTTGGCCATGTTCGTCTCGTTCCGCTTCGCTATCGACAACAAACTCGTTTCGGCTTCCGCCATGGGATCATCGCCGCCCCGGTCAGTAACCGGGAGGGGCAATGATTTTCCGATGTCGGAAGCAGCGCCGCATTTAGCGAGGGACTACCACAATGGCAAGTGGCGGGACCGGGATTGATCGGGCAGGCCCCGCACAGGCCGGTCGGCCCCGGCGAATCGGGGCCAGGAACGCGAAGATTGGCGAATCAGTGCTGGCCGAGCAGGCGCGCAAGCCATCCGGGCTGCTCCATCGGCTGGATCGGGCCATGCGCCATCCGCCGCAGGCTGGCATCCTGGCTGGGCCGGGGCAGGGTCCAGCTGTCGGGGCGGCTGCTGCGATAGGTCATGCTGGTCATGAAAATATCCTCCTGCATCACTCCGTTCACCGTGCACAATGCACGGCTCACCAGCCCCTTTATCGCGACATGCGGTGAACGGCGGCTGTATGCGCAGGTCATCCAACTGTCAGGAACCGCGCAAACCCGCGCCTTTTGCACGAAGAGAGGCGGTTTGGGGGCGGGGGACCATTTGGCCCGGGGCCAGCATGACTATGCAGAAGACTCTGCCTGGCAGGAGTGGAGGGACTCGAACCCACGGCCCTCGGTTTTGGAGACCGATGCTCTACCAACTGAGCTACACTCCTGCGGGCGGTTGGGCCTCTATAGGCAAGCCCCAGCCATAGCAAGCCCGCCGCAAATGCTGCGGCGAGATGGGCCATTCCCGTCACGCGCCTGTGCTGGTAAATCAGGCCAATGCACGCCCCCGCCCCCAAGGTCATCCCGAGTGACACCCTGCTGCTGGCCTATCGCAGCGGAATCTTTCCGATGTCCGACAGCCGCGAGGACCCCGAAGTCTTCTGGGTCGAGCCGCGGCTGCGCGCGATTCTGCCGCTCGACCGGTTCCATTGTTCGCATTCGCTGGCCAAGCTGATCCGCCAGGGCCGCTTCGAGGTGACCTGCAACCAGGCCTTTGCCGAAGTGCTGGCGGCCTGCGCCGCGCCGCGGCAGGGCCATCCGGAAAGCTGGATCAGCGAACGGATCGCCGCCAGCTATCGCCTGTTGCATCTGGCCGGCCATGCCCATTCGATCGAATGCTGGCAAACCGGCGAGGATGGCGTGCGAATGCTGGTGGGCGGTCTTTATGGCGTGGGGTTTGACCGGGCCTTTTGCGGCGAGAGCATGTTCAGCCGCGTGCCCAATGCCTCGAAGGTCGCGCTGGCCTGGCTGGTGGTGCTGCTGCGCCGGGCAGGCGCCGAATTGCTCGATTGCCAATTCCTGACCGATCATCTTGCCTCGCTCGGCGCGGTCGAGATGAGCCAACAGGATTATCTGGTGCTGCTGGGGCAGGCCTGCCAGCCGGGGCTCACCGCCGATTTGCCGGATGCCTATTCGGCGCTGCTGGCGGAAGCCGAAGGGCTGGGCGCGGGGGCAGGCGTTGACGCGGCAGAAGGCGCGGCGGCGGGTTTGGCGCTGGGCAGCGGCGTTTCCTCGCCCGGGAAGCTCATCGCGCAATCCTTGACCCACACGTCATAGACCGGGTGCTTCGACCACATTGAGTGATGGCGAGTTCTTGAACAGCCAGCCGGAAAAAACCTTCTTCCAGGTGGGATTGGCCTCCGGCGAAGTGCGCTGGGCGACGAGCACCTGAACAAAGGCCCCGGTCTCGGGCGGGTTTTCCCATGGCGCAGTGCGCTCACAGGTGGCAAGCCGCAGGATCACATCGCCCGCCCGCTGCGATTCGCCCGGCTTGAGCTTGATTTCCTGGGTCAGATTGTTGCGCTTGTTGAGCAGCCCCAGCGTGGCCACGCGCTGTTCGCGCGGGGTGCCAAGACCCGTATCGGCCCCGTCAGGCGCCTTGAGGCTGCCGAGATCGTTCGGCAGTTCGGTTTCCTGACCGGCAGGCACGGGCGGCTCGCCCTTGCAGGCAGCAAGCGCCGCCAACAGCGCCACCGCCGGGAGGGCCCAGGCCCGCCGCATCTTCAGGCGTCCGGAGTCCAGGCTTCGTAATCGCCGGTGGCAGGCGCGCGAACTCCGCCGCGCTCGAGCGCGCCGGCCGGGCGATAGGCCGCCACAGTGCCGGTGGCATTGGGCGTATAATCGACTTCCCAGATCCGCGGCGGCGGCAGGAAGCTTTCCGGCACGCCATCATAGGAGCCGTGCAGCCAGCCATGCCATTCGGCCGGCACGCGGCTGGCGTCATTGGGGCCGTCATAGATCACCCAGCGGCGCTCGCGCCCCTGGGCATCGTGCTTTTTCCCGCGATAATAGCGATTGCCCTGGGCATCGGTGCCGACCTGCTCGCCATTCATCGCGCTGAACAGCGAGGTGCCGATGGTCGCGCCGTCCCACCAGGTGAAGATTTTGGAGAGGATTCCCATGGCCGCCGCGTTAGCCACAAAGGGCGGCGCGGCGCAAGCCAAAGCCGCGCCTGGCATGTTCGCATAGGCCCGAAAAGCGGCTTACCAGTCGACTTTGGCGCCCGCAGTGATCCCCAATTCGGCCGCCCGCCCGCCGTTCAGTTCAAGCACTGCGGCCGCAAGCCCGAAGGAGGGATGCGAATCGACCGAATAAGGCACCGTATTGGCCTCTATATTGAGCACGCGGTGATCGGTGCCGATAAACAGCATATCGAGCGGGATCACGGTGTTGCGCATCCAGAAGCTCGCCTGACGCGGCGGTTTCATCGGGAAGATCATTCCTTCATCCGGGCCCATTGCGGTGCGGAACATCAGCCCCTTGGCCTGTTCATCATCGCTTGTGGCGACTTCGACCTTGAAGCGGTGGACCACGCCCCCCTGCGAGATCGTGAGCGGGATGACCGGGAGGCCGGATTGCGGATGGGTGGCGGCCTCTGCCGCGGGCACCATGCCGCCGGCGGCCTGGGGTTGCGGCGAACAGGCGGCCAGCGCGAACATTGCGGCCAAGGCCAGGGATTTCACGGTCATTGCGGCCCTTCATCATCGATTGCTGCGGCAACCCAGGCTTCGGCCTGCTGCACATTTGCCGCATCCACCAAAACGCGGGCGCTGTCGAGAGGATGGCCCGCCCGCAGCAGGGCCGCGATCTGCTTTTCCCGGCGGGCCCGGTCCGGCGCCTGCAGGCCGAACGGCCCGAAGCGCCGCTTTTTGGCCATGGCCAGCGCGGCGGCGCGCTCCTCGCCCGCATTGACCCGCAGATCTGCGCGAATCTCGGCAGAAATTCCTGCCGCGCCCAGCGCCTGATCGACCCGCCGCTGGCCATAGCCGCGTCGCAGCAGCCCACCGGCCCGGGCGCGGGCATAGGTGACATCGTCAATATAGCCGAGCTCGACATAGCGCAGGACCAGCCCTTCAATCTCCGGCTCGCCCTCGTCATCCCAACCGCGCTCGCGCAATTTGCGCTTCAGATAGGCTTCGAACCTGGCCGCGCTGGTGGCGAAACGCGCGACATAGGCCAGCGCCAGCTCCTCAAGCCGCGCCTTGTCTAGCGGCCTTGGGCGCCGTTCCTGCCGTCGATTGGGGCGCACTTGTGATCGCATCGGCCATATTCGTGCCACACTCGCGATGGATTGGACAACGCTGCGTGAGATGCAAATGGTACGGGGGTGCCTTAATCTCGCGTTCAAGCGCTCCATCGAAGGGAGCGGAAACTGGGATTTAGAACGGGTTTCGCATAAATATGACCGACGCCGCACTCGAGCCGACGCCAAACAAATGCGCATTGCCGCGCCGCCGCTCCGATTTCGCGACCTTCGCGGAAGCACTGGATTATGCGGCACAGGGCGTCAAAGGCCTCAATTTTCACGATCCACGCGGTACGCTGATCCGGCCCTATCCGTTTTCGGAATTGCGCCAGGATGCGCTTGCGATGGCCTATCGGCTGATCGCGCGCGGGGTGAAGCCGGGGGACCGGATTGCGCTGATCGCCGAAACCGGGCCGCATTTCGCGGCGCTGTTCTGCGGCGCGGTCTATGCCGGCGCCTGGCCGGTGCCGCTGCCGCTGCCGACCAGTTTCGGCGGCAAGGACGGCTATATCGACCAGATTTCGGTGCAGATGGATTCGGCCCAGCCCGTCATCCTGTTCTACCCGGATGAGATCGCCGGCATGGCCCTGGCCGCGGCCGAGCGGCTGGGCTGCGAAGGCATTTCCTGGGAAGCTTTTGAGCAGGAGCCCGCCAGCCAAGTGCCGCTGCCCGAACTGGACCCGGACGGGATCTGCTTCCTCCAATATTCGAGCGGTTCGACCCGTTTCCCGCATGGCGTGGCGGTGACCCACCGTTCGCTGCTCGCCAATCTCGCCGGCCATGGGCACGGCATGGAGATCGGCGAGCTGGATCGCTGCGTCAGCTGGCTGCCGTGGTATCACGACATGGGGCTGGTCGGTTGCTTCCTCTCGCCGATCGGCAACCAGTTTTCGGTCGATTACCTCAAGACCGAGGATTTCGCCCGCCGCCCGCTCGCCTGGCTCGACATGATCAGCCGCAATCCCGATGCCTCGGTCAGCTTTTCGCCCACCTTCGGCTATGACATCTGCGCCCGGCGCGTATCGAGCCAGACCAATGTCGCCGAGCGGTTCGACCTTTCGCGCTGGCGGATCGCAGGCAATGGCGCCGACATGATCCGGCCCGACGTGATGCAGAATTTCGTCAATGTCTTTTCCGCCGCCGGCTTCCGGGCCAAGGCCTTCCTGCCAAGCTATGGCCTGGCCGAGGCGACCCTTGCAGTGACCCTGATGCCGCCGGGCGAAGGCATCCATGTCGAGCTGGTCGAGGAAGAGCGGCTTTCGGGCACGCCCCGCGATCTCTCCCGCCCGGCGCGCTACCGCGCGATCGTCAATTGCGGCAAGGCCGTGAAGGGGATGGAGCTGGAAATTCGCGGCGAGAACGATCAGGCCCTGCCCGATCATCACATCGGCAAGGTGTGGTGCCGCGGAACCAGCCTGATGCATTCCTATTACCGCGATCCCGAAGCGACCGAGGCCTGCATGGTCGATGGTTGGCTCGATACCGGCGACATGGGCTATATGACCAAGGGCTATCTGTTCATCGTCGGCCGGGCGAAGGACATGATCATCATCAATGGCAAGAATCACTGGCCGCAGGATATCGAATGGGCGGTCGAGCAATTGCCCGGCTTCAACCATGGCGATATCGCAGCCTTCTCGATCGAGATCGACGGCGGCGAGGAAGTGCCCGCCGTGCTGGTCCATTGCCGCGTTTCGGACGAAGACAAGCGGATCGAGCTGCGCGAACAGATCCGCGACAAGGTCCGTTCGGTAACCGGCATGAATTGCGTGATCGAACTGGTCCCGCCGCGCACCCTGCCGCGCACCAGCTCTGGCAAACTCAGCCGCGCCAAGGCGAAGCGGCTGTATCTCTCGGGCGAGATCGAACCTTACAAGCTGCTCGAAGCCGCCTGATTATCCGCCCGGCGCACCCCAGCTGACAGTGACCCGCCCCTGATGGCGCCGGGTCACCTCGCTGCGGCTGGCGATACCCTTGGCTGCGAGAAGCTCGCCGGCGCGCTTGGTTTCCGCAGCGCTGCCTGAAAGCACCACCGGGGCACCGATCCGCTGCGCGGCCCAGGCAATCAGCTCGATCGCCTGCGCACCATCACTGTTCGGCTCGTCCTTCTCGAATGCCACATCGGGCAGCGGGCGGGCCGGCGGTTTGAGCGAGATGGCCCATTCGGGCTCGGTCTTTGCTATCCGGCCTTCGAGCTCGCGATAGCCGCGCAGGGTCGTGCCTTCGAGCGGCTGGGCCGTGACCATGGCCCGGCGATGTTCGCGATCGATCACCACATCGTCCGCCGCCACCCCGGCAACCAAGGCCAGCCGCGATGCCAGGGCATCGACGCGCTCCTGATCGGCGGCTTCCGCATTGGCCCGCGCAGAGGCGAGCTGCGCGGCCTGCGCCGCCTTGGCATCGGGGCCAACTTTCGACTGGATCAAATCCACTTCCACCGGCTCGCCGATTTCGCGCGAGATTGCCCGGGCGCTGGCAGTCTCGGCCTCTGGCCGCAATTTGGGCGTGAACACGGTTGCGGAGATCTGGACCGGCTCTGCATCCCAGTTGATCTGGATCTGCGACAGCACCGATCCCTTCTCGAATGCATCCATCAGCTCGCTGCGGACCTTCTGGGTCGAGCGGGCTTCCCAGGCGATCTGTCGCAAGGAGATGCTCAAGGGCACCGCCAGAACGATGAAGGCCACCACGATCGCAGCGGTTTGCAGCTGGGTCTGCCGCTCAGACAGGCTGGTGCGAAAACCATAGGATCGCGCCATCACCGCTGCCGTCAGCGCGATCGTCAGCAGGTTGGTGACATAGAGCATCAAGGCACCGGTGAAAACCGCCCAGTTGAAGGTCGCCAGGCCGAAGCCGACCACCGCCAGTGGCGGCATCAGGGCGGTGGCGATGGCCACCCCGACCACGGTGCCTTCGCGCCCGCGGATCATCGCATAGGCACCCGCCATGGCCGAAAACAGCGCCACCAGCAGATCGAACAGATTGGGCCGCGTGCGCGAGGCGATCTCGGGCGTGATCGTCTGCAGCGGCGAGAAAAACACCATCAGCGCAGTCAGCGCCACGGCCAGCAGCGTGCCGACCGCCAGCGATTTGGCCGATTGCCGGATCCAGCCGAAATCCCCGGTCGCCAAGGCGAAGCCGAGCCCGATGATCGGATCCATCAGCGGTGACAGCAGCATCGCGCCGATCACCACCGCCGGCGACGACAGCAGCAGGCCGAGCACGGCGATACCGGCCGACATCGCCAGCATGAACAGATAGCGCCCCGAAATCGCGCATTCGGCGCGGCGGGTGGCGATCACTTCGGCCTGGTTGACCGTCGCCACCACCGCATTGTGCCACCAGTGACGCCAGCTTCCGATCACTTCGGCGAAACTATGGCCGTGTCCGGCCGCGTCGTTTCCCGCCATTTCCGATTGCTCCTGCATGCCGCTCGCCCTGGTTGCCCAAGCCGCGCCCCGTGCCTATCCTCCAGCCTTGGCGCGCACAAGGCAATCGCATCCGGGCGCTGGCGGCCATCCTTGAAAAGCGTGTCTTATTATCCTAATACAGTAGCTATAGGTGAGCGCCGCTGCCCGGGCAGGATCCCGGCGCGGGTTTGCGAGGTTTGGAGGACATATGGCCGGCACCACGACCAAGACGAGCGATGACATTGCGCTTGAACTGACCCCGCCCGATCCGGTGGCGATGGTCACCCCGGAAAAGGCCGCCGGCCTGGTGCCGGTTTCGGACGAGAAGAAATCCAGGCTGGACGAAAAGGTCGAGGCGTTTGTCACCGATCTGGTGGCGCAGGATCCCGCCTCTCCCGAATTCGGCAAAAAGGTCGATCAGCTGACCAATATGGGCCGCAAGGAAATCATGTCGGCAGCCGGCATGTCGAACCGCTTTCTGGACCGGCCAGTGCGCGCGATGGATCAGGATGAGGGCGTGGGTGCCAATCTGTCCGAGCTGCGCCGGGTGGTCGAGGATCTCGATCCCGGCAAGCGCGGCAAGCTCAGCCCGGGGACCAAGATCCTCGGCATCATCCCGTTCGGCAACAAGCTCAAGAGCTATTTCCGCAGCTATCAAAGCGCGCAGGCGCATATTCAGGCGGTGCTGTCCAAACTTGCCTCGGGCAAGGACGAGCTGCTGATGGACAATGCCGCGATCGATGTCGAACGGCTCAAGCTGTGGGAAGCGATGGGCGAGCTGGAGCAGATGGTGCACATCTCCAAGACGCTCGACGCGCGGCTGGAGGAAACCGCCGATGAGCTCGACGCGAGCGATCCGGCCAAGGCCAAGGCAATTCGCGAGACGGCACTGTTCTATGTCCGCCAGCGCACCCAGGATCTGCTGACCCAGATGGCGGTGAGCGTGCAAGGCTATCTCGCGCTCGATCTGGTCAAGAAGAACAATGTCGAACTGGTCAAGGGCGTCGACCGGGCGAGCACCACCACCGTGGCAGCGCTGCGCACTGCGGTGACCGTGGCCGAGGCGATGACCAACCAGCGGCTGGTGCTGCAGCAGATCACTGCGCTGAATGACACCACCGCCAATATCATCGATTCGACCAGCAGCTTGCTGGCCGATCAGACCGGCAAGATCCACGAACAGGCCGCCGCCAGCACGATCCCGATCGAGACGCTGCAGCGCGCCTTCCAGAATATCTATGACACGATGGACAATATCGACGAATTCAAGATCCGCGCGCTCTCCTCGATGAAGGAAACGGTCAATACGTTGTCGAGTGAGGTAGAGAAGTCCAAGGGCTATATCGCCCGGGCGGAAGGTGCCTCGCAGGCCAAGAAGGAAATCAATTCGCCTTCGCTGCTTTCGCTGGAGGGCTGATGCCAGACAGCACCGGGCAATCGAGCGCGATCCTTGCCGCCGCCAGCCAATCGCTGGCGGTTCAGCGCGAGGGCGGCTTTCACCGCCGCGCAGGAACCCTGTCGATCGGCAAGGGCTCAGCCGAACTCAAGGCTCGGCATGTCACCCGCAAGCTCGCCCGCATAGCCGGAGCCACGGCTGTGATCCTGATTGCCGCAATGGTGGTCGGGCTGGTGATCGACGGGATCGGCTTTGCCGGGATAATGGTGACCGGCCTGGCGATCGTCGCTGCGGTGTTCGGCTTCGGCTGGTTTCCACGGCTCAAAGTGCCCAGGCGGGCCGATCTCAATCGCGGCGATACGCGCCAGCTGGTCGGGCGGACAGAATTGTGGCTTGAGGCCCAGCGGCCCGCCCTGCCCCCGCCCGCGGTCACGCTGGTCGATCAGATCGGGGTCCAGCTCGACGCGCTTGGCCTCCAGCTGCAGCATATCGATCCAGCGCATCCCGCCACGCGGGAGGTGCGCCAGCTGGTGGGCGAGACCCTGCCCGAAATGGTCGATGCCTATCGCCGCATTCCCGCCCATCTGCGGCGCGAAGCCAATGCCGGCAAGACCCCGGATCAGCAGATCGCCGAAAGCCTCGGCAAGATCAGCACGGAGATCGACAGCGTCACTCGCCAGCTGGCCGCCGGCGCGCTGGACGATCTGGCGATCCGCAATCGCTATCTCGATTACAAATATGGCGGAGATGAGGTGGCCACACCGGATTCCGCCGCGAAGGAGCAGGGCTGATGCGGGTCGCGCTTTCCCACCAGCTGGGCAAGGACGAGCTGCGCGCCCGGCTCAAGAGCCACAGCCATGAGATCGCCGACCAGTTTCCCGGCGGAATGGCTGAGGTTACAACCGCCTGGCCCAGCGAGGACCGGATGAGTATGGCCATCGCGGTACTGGGCCAGCAGCTGCAGGGCGCGGTTGAAATCGCGGAGACTGAAGTGGTGATCGAACTCGATCTGCCGCTGGCGCTGTCCTTCATAGAACCGATGATCGACGGCGCGATCCGCAAGCAGGCGCCCAAGCTGCTCGGCCCTCCCAAGGGCTGATCCGGCCTCTGCGGCGGCGAGCAGCCTAGAGCTTGCGGTGAGTTTCGAGATATTCCTCGGGGATCCGCAGCGCCTCGGTCGCCGCGCGGGTTTCGAGCATGAACAACCACAGCGCCGACATCAGCAGCGCAATCGCAAGGATGAAGCCGAAGCCGGCGAAGCGCTGAAGATTGAGATGCAGGAACTCCTCAAGGAATAGCAGTGCCACGGTCAAACCGATGGTCAGCCCGCTGACCACCAGCAACAGGATCGCCCGGCTGATCAAGCCGATACGCCGGTCGATCATGCGGATTTCCTTCACGATCATGTCATGCTCTGGCCCGGAGGTGGAGCTGTGCCTGTCCTGCAATGCACGTGAGCGATCGACCACCCGGCCGAGCCGCTGGGAAAGAATGTTCATGATATTGCCGATCGCCACCAGCACGAACACCGGGGCAAGGGCGAGCTGAATGGTCTGGGCGATCATGGCTGCTCTATGTGCTGACGGGGCAGGGTTGCGCAAGCAGGCATCGCACTCCCGGCGGGATCGCGAGTTCGGCAAGCGACAGCGCAAGCGCGGATTGCCCCACCACGACCAGCTCGCCGCTGACCCGAACCGCGCCATCCAGCGGGATTGCCTGCAGCGGCCCCGAATAACGCGCCATCAGGTCCGCGTCGGGCGGTCCATCCGCCCGGTCGAGCCGAAAGCGCGGCCCGTCCACCAGAGCCACATGCCCGCGAGGGGGCACTGTGCGGCGCAGCGCAGGATCATGCGGCGCGCCCTTGGCCACTGCCAAGGCCTCATCGAGATGGAGTGCGCGCGGGCGGCCGTAATCATAAAACCGATAGGTGATTTCGCAATTTTGCTGGACCTCGATCAGACTAATCCCGGCACCGATCGCATGCACCGTGCCGCCCGGCAGATAGAGGAAATCCCCCGCCGCAACCTTGTGCCAGGCCAGCAAATGCTCGATCGATCCGTCCAGCGCGGCACGGCGCATTTGCTCCTGGCTCAGCGCATCGCAAAACCCCACGCCCAGCACCGCGTCAGGCGCTGCATCCAGCACCAGCCAGCATTCATCCTTGCCGCCTGCGCCCGGTGGATGGACCTGGACCGAGAGCTTGTCGCTGGTGAAGAGATATTTGACCAGCAGGGCATCAAGCTGCTGCGGCGGTTCGAACCAGACTTCGCCAATCCGCTTCCCCGGCGCAGCGGGAAATGCGGCGGGCAGCTGTTCGCAGCCCCACACTTTTTCGACCCGGCAGATGGGAAGCAGCGCGCTCATGCCATCAAGCTCACGCCCGCGAGATCCCTTTGAGCTTGCCGACCTGCGCCGCGCCGCTCGCGCTCGTCACCAGCACCTCATCGCCATTGACCACCACGATCACATCATCGAGCCCAACCACCGAAACGCGCGGCCCGTCACTTTCGACCATGACCCCATGGCAATCGAGCAGCTCGGCATCGCCCAGCACGACATTGCCCGCAGCGTCAGCACCCGAACATTCCGCCCGCGCATCCCGCAGCGCCTGCCAGTTCCCGATATCCGACCAGCCCAGATCCGCCGGCACCATCGCGGCGCGGTCGGTTTGCTCCATGATCGCATAATCGACCGATTCCGCCTCAATCCGGCCGAAGGCCTGCGCGCCAGGATGGAACAGGGCGCCATCTTCATGGCCCTCGGCCACCGCCTCGGCCACTGCCCTGGCCAAGGCCGGGCGGTGCCGGGCGAGCTCCCCAAGGAAGCCCCCCGCCTGAAACGCGAAGATCCCGCCGTTCCAGCAATAATCGCCTTGCGCGAGATAGGTCCTGGCGGTGGCGAGATCGGGCTTTTCGACAAAGCGCTCGATCCTGAAGCCTTCCCCGAGCGCATCGCCGCGCCTGATATAGCCATAGCCGGTTTCCGGCCGGGTCGCCGCGATCCCGAAGGACACCAGCCAGCCTTCGCGTGCCAGCGCGGCGGCGCGGCATGCTGTCACCACAAATGCTTCCTCATCGGCAATATGGTGATCGCTCGGGCAGATCAGCATCACTGCATCTGCGGGCAGGCGCAGCGCGGCCAGAGCGATCGCGGCGGCGGTGTTCTTCCCCTCCGGCTCCACCAACACCCGCGCCTTGCCGCCTGCGGGAAGCTGGCTCTCCACCAGCTCGAGATGCGGCTTGCCCGCCACAATTAGCGGGGCCGTGAAAATCGCCGGATCGGCGCAGCGTGCCAGAGCCTCCTCAAACAGGCTGCGCTCCCCGATCAGGGGCAGGAACGGCTTGGGCGCGGCGGCACGGCTGCGCGGCCACAGGCGCGTTCCGCTGCCGCCACACAGAATGACAGGCGTGATCTGGTTCATGTCGCTCGCACCGGGCATTCCCAATCATGCCTCGTAGATTAGCCTCTATGTTTCGCAGAAATTTGTTACGAAAGCGACAAGCGCCATCTGGTTAATAGTACCAGCTTTGCCGCCAGGCATATTTGCCGACGATCGGATTGCCGCGGGCATCGCGCGCCGGCCGGAAGCGGAACCTCTCACTAGCCAGGCGGCAGGTGATCGCATCGGCATCGGCATCGGGGCTCGGCGCGGTGATTCGGCAATCGCTGACCCGGCCTTCACTGCTGACCGTGAGCAGAATCGTGACGCTGTGGCCGATCCGCAAGTCGCGGGTCTTCTTCGGATAATCCTTCGCCGAATTGATATCGCCGGCGATCTTTTCAAGCTTGCCCAGGCCGTTGCCCTGGCCATTGCCCGCTTGTCCGCTGCCGCTGCCCACGCCGTCTCCCCCGCCGCCAACACCCTGGCCGGCGGCGCCGGCGCCCGATTGCGTCTGATCGCCGGTGGAACTTACCGGCGGCACCTGCGTCGGCCTGACCGCAACCACCGGCTTGGGCGCGGAGACCGCGCTCGGCCTGGCCTGCTTGCCCTGCTGCGCGGCGGCGCCCTCGTCAGGCTTGGGCGAGGCTTCAGGCGGCGGCGGCTCTTCCTCGGGCGCCGTGATGCTGACGGTGAGGATAGAGCCGGCCTGCTCGACCAGCGCGGCGGTGAAATCCGGCGCAAAGGCCCGGGCGAGCCCCAGGATCGCAAGAATATGCAGCACCGCGACCAGCGCCAACGTGCCCCATTTCGGTTTGCGGCGCGCGCGCATGCTGGCCGGTTCGTCCATGCCGCCCTTATCGGGCCGGGCGGCGCTTCCCGCAAGCGGGGCCGGCAGGCATGGAGTGGTGAGCCCTGCTGGATTCGAACCAGCGACCTACTGATTAAAAGTCAGTTGCTCTACCGACTGAGCTAAGGGCCCCGACCAAGGGGAGATGTGCACCAGCCAGAACGGTGGCGCGCCGGGCTCACCTAGAAAGGGGGCGCGGGGCGGTCAAGCGTGCTGTGAGTTGGCGCATGGTCAGATGGGTTACCGGATCGCGCCATTGGGGGGCAATGATGCAGGCCGGCAGCAGCACAAAGCGGCGTTCGCGAAACAGCGGATGCGGGATTATCAGCCCGTCAGCGACATAGCATCCCCTGTCCCACAGCACGATATCGAGATCGAGCACGCGGGCGCTCCAGCGCTGGCCACCACGGCGGCGGCCGAATTTGCGCTCGATGGCTTTGCACAAGGCGAGCATTTTGCGCGGTTTGCGCCTGGTCTCCACCACCGCCACCGCATTGGCATAGCGCCGCAGCGACGGGCCGAGCGGCGCATTGTCCATGATTGGCGAGAGATGCAGCACCGCCACCTGCTTGCGCCTGAGCGCTTTGACTGCGGCGCCGATGACATCGCGCGGACGCCCGAAGCGGTGATGGCGCCGATTCGAACCGAGCGCGAGGAGATAACGGTGCCGGCCCATGCTGCGTCAGATGTCCTGGGCGATGCGGCCATAGAGCTGCGGCCGGCGATCGCGGAAGAAACCCATGCCCGCGCGGTGACGGGCGGCGGCCGAGAGATCGAGCGCGGCCAGCAGCACGCCGGTCTCCTCCGCGCCGAACGCGCTCAGCAGATCGCCCCATTCATCGGCGATGAAGCTGTGGCCATAGAAGCTCTGGCCCTGTTCCACCCCGATGCGATTGGCGGCAATCACCGGCATGCAATTGCTTACTGCATGGCCCACCATGGCCCGGCGCCACATGCGGGAGGTATCGAGCTCCTCGTCATAGGGCTCCGATCCGATCGCGGTGGGATAGAGCAGCAGCTCCGCGCCCATCAGCGCCATCACCCGGGCGCTTTCGGGATACCATTGGTCCCAGCAGATGCCCACGCCGATGCGCGCGCCGGCCACATCCCACACCTTGAAACCATCATTGCCCGGGCGGAAATAATATTTCTCCTCATAGCCCGGACCGTCGGGAATATGGCTCTTGCGATAGGTGCCCAGAATCTCCCCGCCGGCATCGATCATCGCGATGGTGTTGTAATAATGATGTCCGTCGCGCTCGAAAAAGCTGGTCGGGATCGCGACCTTGAGCCTGGCGGCGAGATCTCGCATCGCGATCACCGAGGGATGCTCGGCAGTCGGGCGCGCCAGCGCGAACAGCGCCTCGTCCTCGGATTTGCAGAAATAGGGACCGGAAAAGAGCTCGGGCGGGAGCACGATCTGCGCGCCTGCTGCGGCAGCTTCCTCCACCAAGGCGCCGACGGCGAGAATATTGTCGCGCTCATCGGCGGAATTGAGCGCGAGCTGGAGCGCGGCGACAGTGAGTTCGGTCATGCTGCTGGGCCTATTGCGCGGCTTGTGCGAAGTCCAGCCTAGCTGCTGTGATCGGCGATAATCCGCCAATGGCCGTCCTCGCGCGCGAAGACCAGGCTGGTTGGCCCCGACAGCGTCTTTCCGTTTGGATAGACCAGCGTATAGCGGCCGATATAAAGCGCATGATCCGGGCCGAGCATCCGGAAATCGAGCAGCTGGAGACCCAGCGCGCCGCGCTTGGCCGGATCGCTGAAATCATAATGTGCCTTATATCGCTCGCTGATGGCCTTGCGCCCGCGCAGCAGGCCATCGGCGGTGACGAAGCTGGTTTCCGGGGCGGCGGAATAGACCGCCAGGAAGCGATCCATATCACCGCCATTCCAGCCGGCGGCGCTGTCAGCCAGGGCAGCGACAACCGCCTGCTGTTCCTGTTCGGCCGAGGGCGCGGGAGTGAGCTTGCATGCCGCCAGCGCCAGCACGGCAAATATCATCGTGATCGACCGAATCATTGCGCGCACTCCATCTACCAGCATCCCATGCTTCCTATCTGCTGCGGACCGCTGGACCAAGACGTCAGGCGGCCGAGTTCCTATGGTCGCTTGCGGAACAGCAGCGTCATCCGGTCACTCTCGCCGATCGCATCCACCTTGGCGCGCTTCGCACTGTTCGCCCCGGCATAGGTCGGCGGAAGCTCCCACACGCCGATCTTCCAATCGGTCGGATCCTTGGGATTGGCGTTGATCTCGCTCTTGGAGACCAGATCGAAGCCACTGGCCGCGAACAGGCCGATCACATCGCTTTCGCGCATATAGCCCTTGCTGCCATCAGACCGATCGAACGGCACGGTTTCGGCGACCCGGTGGTCGACCACGCCGATCATCCCGCCGGGCTTGAGCAATTTGCGCATGATCGCAAGATCGTGATGCAGCCAGTTATAGAGGAACATATTGTGGACTTCGCGAAAGATCAGCACCCGGTCGACCGTGCCATCCAGCCCATCGGGAACCGCATCGGCATTGAATCCGGAAACCGCCGCATCATCCGCGCCTGCCCATTTCGCATGTTCGGCGGCGAGCGTGCTGCCCAGCGCGCTGTAATTGTCCTTCATATAGCCCGTCTCGCGCGAGACATCGGGGTTCATCCCGATATAGGCGCCGCCCTTGCCGAGATAGGGCACCAGCACACGGGTGTACCACCAGCCATTGGGCAGATAATCGACCACCGTCATGCCTGGCTTGACATCGAACAGGGCCAGCGTCTGGGCCGGATGGCGAAATTGATCGCGGTAGCGATCTGCGCCGCGGCGCGGATCCGACAGCACTTCATCCATTCGCTCGGCCGGGGTCAGCGGCGCGGCGGTGGCCACTGCCTGCGGTTCAGGTTTTGCTTCCGGCTGGGCCGGCTGCTGCGGGCCCAGCAGCGTGTTGAGCACCCGGCCGAGAATATTGCCGGCGCTGGAATCCTGCTGCGCCAGCGCCTGGCTGGCGCCCAGCAAGGCAATCGCCGCAACCGCGGTTAGTCCCAAAGATCTTCGCACAATGATATCTCCCCCGAAAAGCCCCCGCCAGAACCCCACTCTATTTGATGCTGGCGCGATGACAAGCAGCACGGCGATACCTATCTTCTGATCGAACAGAGGAGTGTGGTTTGATGGCGGACAGGGAAAGTGCAATTTTCGCCGGCGGATGCTTCTGGTGCACCGAGGCGGTGTTCAAGATGTGCGACGGGGTCGATGCGGTGGAGAGCGGCTATATCGGCGGCGATGTGATCGATCCGACTTACAAGCAGGTCTGCTCCGGCAGCACCGGCCATGCCGAGGCGATCCGCATCACTTTCGATCCGGCGGTGATCTCCTATGCCGATCTGCTGGATGTACATATGGCAACCCATGACCCGACCCAGCTCAATCGCCAGGGCAATGATGTCGGCACCCAATATCGCTCGGCGATCTTCCCGCTCGATGAGGCCCAGCGCGCCGAGGCGGAGGCCGCAATCGCGCGGGCCAATGCAGAGGATGGCGGGCGCGTGGTGACCACGATCGAAGGGCCGGCGGTGTGGTATCCGGCAGAGTCCTATCACCAGGATTATTGGGAAGGCGACGGGCAGCGCAATCCCTATTGCCTGGCGGTGATCCCGCCCAAGATCGCCAAATTGCGCAAGGGATTTTCCGAAAAGCTCAAGCCGGCTTGAGTTAACCTTCGGAAAATCAGGCCTTTCCAGTGAATTGGGCGATAAAAAACCCGTCCAGACCGCCTTCGTTAACCATAGCGCCGGGGTCAGTCCGCAGCCAGCCCTGAGGCGTGACCGAGACGCCCCCAAGCGTGACCGAAGGGGTTACAGGCAGGGTAACAAGCGGCACCCGCGCGGCCTGCTCTTCGCCCTCTTCGCGCTCCAGCGAACAGACCGCATAGACCAGCCGCCCGCCTGGCGAGAGCCAGTTCGCAGCGCGGGCGAGCAGCGCCGCCTGCAGCTCGGCCATTTCGCCGATCTGGCGCGGCCCGATCCGGTGCAGCACATCGGGGTGGCGGCGGCAGGTGCCGGTTGCGGTGCAGGGCGCATCGAGCAGGATCGCATCGAAGCTTTCACCCGGCTCCCATTCCAGCGCATCGGCGATGACGATTTTGGCGCTGAGGCCGATCCGCGCGAGATTGGCGCTGAAGCGTTCCATCCGCCGCGCGCTGGCATCCACCGCGGTGACATCCCAGCCCGCCGCCGCGAGTTGCAGCGTCTTGCCGCCTGGTGCAGCGCAAAGATCGAGCACCCGCCCGCGCGTGCCATCGCCCAGCCGGCCCGGCCCCAGCAGGCGCGCCGGCAGGCTGGCGGCGATATCCTGGACCCACCAGGCGCCGCTGTCGAACCCGGCCAGGCTTTCGATCGCCGCACCGCGCGGCAGGCGGACATGGCCAGGCAGCAGCGAGATGCCGCCCAGTTCGGCGCACCATTTCCCGGTCTCGGCGGGATCGCGCAAGGTCAGATCGAGCGGCGGCGGCAAAGCCAGCGCCGCAGCGATGCCGCCAGCACGATCCCCCCAGCGGGCGGCCACCGCTTCGGGCAGGGTCGGCGCGGCGGGCAGGGTCACGCCCTTGCGCACCAGCGCGCCGAACACCCCATGCGCCAGCCGGCGCGGGCCGCCAGCCAGCAGCGGCAGCGCGGTGGCCACCACCGCATGCGGCGGGGTCTCCAGCCGCAGCCAGCCGGCCAGCATCAGCCGCAGCACCGCGCGCGGCTTGGCATCATCGGGCAGGCGCTGGTTGGTCGCCGAATCGATCAGCGCATCAAGATCGATCAGCCAGCGCAGCGCTTCGGAGGCGAGCGCGCGGGCGAGCGCCCGGTCAGCCCCGCTGCGCAGGCCCTGCAGTGCGGCATGCGCAGCGACATCCAGCGTCTCGCCGCGGCGCAGCACGGCATCGGTGAGTTTGAGTGCCGCGCGGCGCGCGGGCATTCCGGGAATATCGGCCATGGCGCGACCCTCTAGAGCATGGCGCTCAAAAGTAAGCCCGGTTTTTCTCCCAGGCCCGGCGCGGCTGCCCAACCGCGATTGCAATGCCCCGATTGCATTGACACGCCAGCCGCGCCATTCTGGCTGCATGACCAAGCGCTCCACCAAGCGGCCCGAAGCCTTCCGCAAGCCTGCCCATTGGAGCAGCGCGCCCCCGCCCCGGCCAGAGGCGGAGGCCAAGCCAGGCGCGGGCGATGACCCTGACGGGCTCGACCCGACGCGCTATGGCGATTGGGTAAAGAACGGCATCGCGATCGATTTCTGATGCCAGCCGCGCCAGTGCCTACCATGCGGACCGAGCGCCTGCTGCTGCGCCCCGCCCGCGAGAGCGATCTCGACGCGCTTTATGCGATCATGCGCGATCCGCGCGCGATGGCCTATTGGTCGACCCTGCCGCATGAAACGCGCGAAGTGACACGCCAATGGCTCGCCGCCATGATCGCCAGCCCGCCGGGCGAGGGCGAGGATTTCGTGGTCGAGTTCGAAGGACAGGTGATCGGCAAATGCGGGGCTTACCGGTTCCCCGAATTCGGCTTCATCTTCCATCCCGATGTCTGGGGGCGGGGATTTGCCTTTGAAGCGATGCGGCCGGTGATCGACCGCGCCTTTGCCGTGCACCGCCTGCCGCGCCTCGTCGCGGATGTCGATCCGCGCAATGCGGCCAGCCTCAAGCTGCTGGGGCGGCTCGGCTTCGAACGCACCGGCTTTCGCAAGGATACTTTCCTGATCGGCGATCAATGGTGTGACAGCGTCTATCTGGGGCTGGAGGCCGATGCATGGTGGGCGCGCCAGTCAGCGCCGCATGAGCCCGGCTGAATCTGCCCGGCGCGGCGTGCAGCTCAGATCCAGCCGGCCAGCTCGCGCCGCGCCAGCGCCTCCAGCATGCCCATCCCCGCAGCGCCATCATTGAGGCAGGCGAGCGAAGCGAAGTCTTCGCCGCCGGCAGCGACAAACTGCTCCTTGCCCCTGATCGAAAGCTCTTCGAGCGTTTCGAGGCAATCGGCGGAAAAGCCCGGCGCGGCGATCGCCAGCCGCCGGGTGCCTGCCTGCGCTTCGCGCGCCAGCACGGCATCGGTCGCCGGCTCAAGCCATTTGGCCCGGCCAAAGCGCGACTGGAAGCTGGTCTCGATCCGCAAGCCAGGATGAGCGCCTGAGGCTTTCAGCGCATTGGCCAGCAGCCGCGCGGTCTTGCTGGCAATGGCAATGATAGGGATCGCCAAGCTGCAGATGTGCGCTGGGGCAAGCCGTGAAAGCTCAGCAGCAGCACTTCGGGATCGAAGTCCAGGCGCCGAGCTGGCCGGAAAGATCTGCGGCGAGCGCGGCGATATAGGCCGGATCATCATAATAGGGCGGCAGCGTGCGCAGCGCCGGCTGCCAGCGCATTGCCCCCAGCGCCTCGGCGGTCTTGTCGGCCACCGTGGCATTGGTTGCCGCCGAATATTGCGGATAGAGCGGCGCGATCAGGATCCGATCGCAGCCTGCATCCATCAGCGCCTTGAGTTCCTGCGCAATCGCCGGATTGCCATAGCGCATCGCCCAGCGCACCTGCGCAGCATCGCCCAGCCGCGCCTGCAGCATTTCGGCCTGGCGCGCGGTGAAGACCGCCAGTGGCGAGCCTGCCTCCGTCCACACCTGTTGATAGGCGTGGGCGGATTTTTTTGGCCGTGTATTCAACACTATACCGCGCAATATCGGCTGCCAGACCAGCTGCGGGATCTCGACCACGCGCGGGTCGGACAGGAATTCCCTGAGATAGCGCTTCACCGCCGCCGGGGTCGGCGGCATCGGGCGTGCCGAGATTGACCAGCAGCACCCCCACGCCGCCGGTCTTTACCTGTGGGTGATCGGCGGGAAGGTCCATTGCAGCGTGGTCATATCCCGTCCGATAGCAGGGGAAGCCGGCGCAGGCGAAGCCCGGTTGCCGAAAACAGCGCATTGGCGATTGCCGGCGCGGCAACCGCCACGCCCAGCTCGCCCGGATCGAAGGGCTCGGCCTCGCTGGCGACGAATTCGATTTCGATCTCGGGGCAATCGCTCAAGCCTGGGCAGGCTCAGCGCCGCGAGCCGCCCGCTGGTGGGCAGCCCGGCCTCGTAATCGCAGGCCGCGCCCAGCGCGAGGCCGATCCCGAACACCAGCCCGCCTTCGATCTGCTGGCGGGCGATATCCAGATTGACGATCCGCCCGATATCGACCGCAGCGGAGAGCTTCTCCACCCTCACCCCGCCTTCGCCCTGCGTGGCGGTGGCGACCAGCGCGATCCGGCCGCCGGATTCGACCGAGCCCATGCGGTGGCAGGCAAGGCCCTGGCCGCTCTGGTCAGCGCCGCCGTTCCAATTGGCCAGCCGCGCCGCGCGCTGCAGGCATTGGGCCAGCCGCAGGTCGCCGCCCAGCATGCTCCATCCGGTAAGACAGCGGCTCGCGCTCATGCAGCGCAGCCAGCTCGTCGATAAAGCTCTCGGTGAAAAAGCAGGTATAGCCATGCGCATTGCCGCGCATCCGCCCGGTAGGCAGGCCGATATCCGTCGGGACATGATAGACCACCACATTTTCAATTCCATAGGGCGGGTCCGCCCCTTCGACCGCCAGCGGATCTGCCCGGCCCGAACTGGCCTCGATCGCGGCCCAGCTGGTGGCATTGCGGAACAGGCGTTCGCCGAATTCCTGCGCCGTCGGCGGCAGCGCCAGCCGCGCGCGCCAGGACACGATATGGCCGCTTTCGCTGGTCTTGGCCGCCATCATTGCCGCCACCGGAGTGCGCGGACGCCCCGCGAGCGCCTCCTGCCAGCGCGACCAGACGAGCTGCACCGGACGCCCGGTTTCGCGCGCGATCAGCGCCACTTCGATTGCGTGATCGACCTCCAGCCGCCGATCGAAGCTGCCGCCGGCAGGCATCGGATAAAGCACCACATCGCGCACCGCCATGCCCAGTGCTTCGGCGGCGGCCCTGCGGGCATGGTCAGGCGCCTGGCTGGCGATCCATAATTCGAGCTTGCCGTCGCGCAGCCGCGCCGTGGCGCTGGCGGTTTCAATCGTGCCATGCAGCGCGGGCGAGACATCATAGCGCGCACGATAGCTCGGCTTGCCCATCGAATCATCGCCGTCACCCCGGCTGACGATCTGCTTGGGATGGCCCTTCATCACGCCCTCTTCCAGCGCGTCCTCAATCCTCGCGCTGTCGATCGCACCGGAGACCTTGAAGGTCGGGGCCATTTTTTCCAGCGCGCGCTCAGCCGCCCACCAGGTCTTGGCGACCGCTGCGATCCAGCGCTTGCCCTTGACCACGCCGACCAGCCCGGGGGTGTTTTCGGCGGCCTTCACATCGAAATGGCCCAGCGACGCGCGATCGATCTGACCATGCAGGATCGCGGCATAGACCATGTCGGGCAGCCGCACGTCGCCGGCGAAGAGATAGCTGCCATCGACCTTGGACGGCAGATCGAGCCGGGGAAAGGGAATCGGGGCTTCCACGCCGAGTTCGCTGGGCTGTTCGGCGGGCGGCTGCGAGCGCCAGGGCGGCGGATCGGGCGGGGTGAAATCCGCAGCGTCCAGCGCAAGCTCGGCAAAGCTGAGCCTTTGCTTGCCATGGATGATGAAGCCATTTTCAGCTTCGCATTCATCCCACGCCACATTCCAGCGATCGGCTGCCGCCTTGGCCAGCATCGCCCGTGCGCTGGCAGCTGCATTGCGGCAGGGCGCTTCATAGGCGGCGAGCGAGGTGCCATCGGCGGTGGCCATGAAGCTGTGATCCTGGGCATAGCGCAGCGCCAGCCAATCATCGGGATCATCGGCCAGGAAGGGCGCCAGCGGTTTCCACAATGGCGCCCAGCGCGCCGCCAGCGGGGCATTGGGATAGGCACCGCTGACCGGCGCTGGCTCTATCGCGACCTGGCGCCAGTCTGCCCCCAGTTCCATCGCCACCACCTGCGCCAGAACGGTGGTGACCCCCTGGCCCATTTCGAGCTGCGGCACGGCAACCGTAACCACCCCGTCGCTCGCGATCTTGAGCCAGGCGTCGAACAGCGGTCTCGTCGCGTCCGGGGGTGAGCGGTGCAGCAAAATGGCGCGGACGCAGCGCCCATACCGCGATCAACCCGCCGCCAGCTGCAGCTCCAACCAGCACCCCTCGCCGTGTTACATGCATGGTGCCCGGCTCCTCTTTTCCCGCTTACCCGGCCTGCCGGTCGAGCCAGGCGGAAAGCTGCACCGCGATGGCAAGGAAGGGTTCGGCTTCCGGCCCCTCGCCGGCGGCGGGCGGCTGGCCGGCGTCGCTCGCGGTGCGAATCGCCAGCGCCAGTGGCACCCGGCCGAGAAAGCTCACCCCCTTGGCTGCCGCAGTCGCCTCCGCGCCGCCATTACCGAAGGGATCGCTCAATTCGCCGCAATGGGGGCAGACATAGCCCGCCATATTCTCGACAATCCCGATGATCGGCACCTGGCCCTGTTCGAACAATTGCATCGCCCGGGTCGCATCGATCAGCGCGAGATCCTGCGGGGTCGAAACGATCACCGCCCCGGCAGGCTTGAAGCGCTGCAGCATGGTCAGCTGGACATCCCCCGTACCCGGCGGAAGATCGACCAGCAGCAGATCGATATCGCCCCAATCGGCATCGACCAGCTGGCTCAGCGCATTGCCCGCCATCGGCCCGCGCCAGGCGATTGCCCGGCCCTGTTCCACCAGATGGCCCATGGACAGCACCGGCACACCCACCGCGCTGGGCACCGGGATCAGCTTGTTACCTTCCGCGCGCGGGCGTTCGCCCTCATTCGCGAGCAGCTTGGGCTGAGATGGGCCATAAATATCGGCATCGACGATCCCGACCTTGCGGCCCGCGCGCTTGAGCGCGACCGCGAGATTGGCGGTCAGGGTCGATTTGCCGACCCCGCCCTTGCCCGATCCGACCGCCACGATCAGCGGGCCTGTGCGCGGCGGGGCGGCGGCAGGGCCAGGGGCAGGGGCAGGGCCCGAAACTGGGGCAGAGCCCGGAACGGGGCCGGACCCCGGCTTGTCCGCCGTCATCGCCACGCGCACTTCGCCCACGCCTTCGGCATCGCGCAGGCTGTCGCGCACCGCTGCCTCCATCCGGCCGCGCGCGGCGGCATCGAGCCCGCCGGCATCGAAGATCAGCGTCGCCACGCCCCCGGCCAGGCGCAGCGATTGCAGCCGCTCGAGCGCCATGGCAGGAATCCGTTCCCTCAGTATCTTTTCATCACTCATGGCTGACCTGCTAGCGAAGCTCGCAGCCGCTTGCAGGGAAATTCTGCAGAGCGCACCCTGTTTTTCGCGCGTTTAGTCCCTATAGGTGTCCACATGGAACGAATGGGCGGATTTTTCGATCGTATTGGACTCGCGATGGCCGGCAAGCGCAGCCCCTGGGGTGGCGGCGCAGGCGGCGGCGATGGTGACGAACCACAGGACAGCTCCGGGAACGAGCCGCAGGACGGCGGCGGGTCAGACGGTGACAAGCCGAAAGACCCCCCACGCGGTCCGCGCAATCCCTGGCTCCCGGGCGGTGGCGACGGCGCAGGCGGTGGCAGGGGCGATGGCAGGGGCGGTCCGCGCCGCTCGGCCGGGATCGAGGACATCTTCCGCTCGCGCGGCCCCGAAGGCCCGCGCCGGATCGGAGGCCCCGGCGGCCCCAATTTCCGCTTTCCCAAGACGCCCGGCGGCAAAGGCTTCCTGCCGCTGGCATTTCTCGGCGTGCTGGCCCTGGCGCTGGCGTTTTCGATGTTTCACCAGCTTGGCCCGAAGCAGGCCGGCATTGTCACCACCTTCGGCAAATATTCGCGCACCATCGGTTCGGGCATTTCGATGACCCTTCCCTGGCCGATCCAGGAAGTGTCGGTCGAATCGGTGTCGGAGATTCGCATCTTCCAGATTCCCGATGGCGATGCGGAAAAGCTGATGCTCACCGGTGACCAGAATCTGGTCAATCTTTCCTATCTCGTGCGCTGGAGCATCAAGGATCTCAAGCAGTTCCGCTTCCAGCTGGCCGAGCCTGAAGACACGGTGCGCGAAGTGGCGGAGGCGGCGATGCGCGCCTCGGTGGCTGAAGAGCCGCTCAACCAGGTCTTTTCCGGCGCCGGGCGCGCCGGGATCGAACAGCGGGTGAGCGAGCGCATGCAATCGGTGCTCGATGCCTATCGCTCTGGCGTGCAGATCCAGGGCGTCGAAATCCGCAAGACCGATCCGCCGTCAGAGGTGGAAGAAGCGTTCAAGGCGGTGTCCGCCGCGCAGCAGAAGGCCGAGACTTACAAGAACCAGGCCGAAGCCGCCGCGCAGCAGGTGCTCGCCCGCGCGCAGGGTGATGCAGCCTCGTTCGACAAGGTCTATGGCCAATATAAGCTCGCCCCGGAGGTCACCCGCAAGCGCATGTATTATGAAACGATGGAACGTGTGCTGAGCAAGACCGACAAGACCATCCTCGAAACCAATGGCGTGACGACCTATCTCCCGCTGTCGGAAGTGCAGCGCGGGTCGAGCAAGACCCCCAAGACGGGAGGGCAGTGAGCCATGATGCAGCTTTGGCAGACTTACCGCCTCCCCCTCGTCGCGATCGCCGTGCTGGCGATCGGCGTGCTTTCAAGCGCGGTGGTGGTCCCCGAATCCGAACAGGCCGTGGTGGTCCGCACGGGCGAGCCGGTGCGTGTGTTCAACATGTTCCGCCCCAATGAAGCCTATGGCCAGACCGGCGCGGGCGTCCATTGGCGGATCCCGTTTTTCGAACGGGTCGAACGGATCGACCGGCGGGTGCGCGATATCGACATGCAGCCCCAGCAGGTGCTTTCCACCGACCAGCTGCGGCTCGAAGTCGATGCCTATGCCCGCTACCGGATCATCGATCCGGTCAAGATGGTCCGCACGGTCGGCACGGTCGAGAATGTCGAGGCGCAGCTTTCACCGATCCTCAGCTCGGTGGTGCGCCAGGAGCTTGGCCGCCGCAGCTTCGCCTCGCTGCTCACCGCAGAGCGCGGCGCGACGATGCACAACATCCGCGACAAGCTCGACAAGGAGGCGCGCGAATATGGCGCCCAGGTGATCGATGTCAGGATCAAGCGGGCGGATCTGCCGCAGGGCACGCCGCTGCAATCGGCCTTCGCCCGGATGCAATCCGCGCGCGAACAGGAAGCCGCGACGATCGAGGCCACCGGGCTCAAGGAGGCGCAGATCATCCGCGCGGAAGCCGACGCCCAGGCCTCGCAGATCTATGCCCAGGCCTATGGCAAGGATCCCGCCTTCTATGATTTCTACCGCGCGATGCAGAGCTATGACACAACCTTCGGCTCTACCGATTCGGAAAGCACGATCATCCTTTCGCCCGACAATGAATATCTGAAGCAGTTTCGCGGCAAGCGCTGACGCCCGCCAGAACTGGGATCGCTCACGTTTACATGCGTCATTCAATTTCCGTTCAGGCCACACCGGCATGAAGGCGCAGCGGAACATCGCAGGCGACCACTTGGCCCCTGTACGCATTTCGAGAGGAACAAAGGACGTGAAGCCCGTGCGTTACGCTTATGGAATTTCATCCGCACTTCTGCTCGGTGGCGCTGCCATCTCCCTGGCAACCGGCTATCCGGCGGGCGCCCAGGTCGCCCAGAACGACGCCAGCCAGATCCGGACAGTCGCGCCGCCAGCCGGTGCGCCGGCCAGCTTTGCCGATCTGACCGAGCAATTGCAGCCCGCTGTGGTCAATATCGCCACGCGCCAGAAGATCCGGGTCAATGCCAACCCCTTCGCCGGAACGCCCTTTGCCGACATGTTCGGCGGCGGCGGCGGACAGCCCGCCACGCGCGAGGCGCAGTCGCTTGGCTCGGGCTTCCTGGTATCGGCCGATGGCTATGTGGTGACCAATAATCACGTCATCACCGCCGACGGCAAAGGCGAAGTCGAGGAAATCACCGTAACGCTGACGGATGGGACCGAATTTCCCGCCAAGCTGGTAGGCCGCGATACGGCCTCCGATCTGGCGGTGCTGAAGATCGAGCGCAGCAAGCCGTTCCCCTTTGTCGAATTCGGCGATTCGCGTCAGTCGCGCGTCGGCGATTGGGTGATCGCGATCGGCCAGCCGTTCGGCCTGGGCGGAACGGTTACCTCCGGGATCATCTCGGCGGTCTATCGCAACACCGGTTCGAACACCGCCTATGATCGCTATATCCAGACCGATGCCAGTATCAACCGCGGCAATTCGGGCGGCCCGCTGTTCGATATGCGCGGCCAGGTGATTGGCATCAACAATGCGATCTTCTCGCCCACGGGCGGCAGTGTCGGCATCGGCTTTGCGATCCCGGCCGATACCGCCAAGCCGATCGTCGAAAAGCTGATGAAGGGCGAGGCGATCGATCGCGGCTATCTGGGCGTGCGCATCGGGCCAGTGACCGAGGATATTTCCGACGCGCTGGGCCTGCCCGCCAACCACGGGGAATTCGTCCAGGCGGTCGAACCGAATGAGCCTGCCGAAAAGGCCGGGCTTGAATCGGGCGATATCGTGATGAGCGTCGACGGCAAGGATGTGACCCCGGACCAGACCCTGTCCTATCTCGTCGCCAATATCTCCCCCGGCACCCGCGTGCCGCTGGCGGTGATCCGCGACGGCAAGCGGATGACCATCCCGGTCACGGTCGGCAAACGGCCGAGCGAGGAAGTGCTGCAGAGCCGCTCGTTCAACCCCGATGCCCAGCCGAACAATGATTCGGCCGGCAGCACCGACGGCATTCTGGAAAGCGCCCTTGGGGTGCAGGTGATCGAACTGACTCCGCAGATTGCGGGCCAGCTGGGCGCCGGCGCAGACATCAAGGGGGTTGTCGTGGTCGCTTCCGATCCGAACTCCGACGCCGGGCGCAAGGGCCTCAATCGCGGCGACATCATCATGTCGGTGAATTACGAGGCGGTCACCACGGTCAAGGATCTCGAAGCGGCGATCACCAAGGCCAAGAAGAGCGGCCGCGAAGCCGTGCTGCTGCGGGTCAAGCCGCGGGCCAATCCGCCGGTCTTCGTGCCGATCCGCCTGCGGGCTGATTGATCGCCAGCAGCCATCGCATGCCGAAATTGACAGCGGGCTCACCTGTTCTCAGGTGAGCCCGTTTTCATAGGTGTTGCAAGCTGGCAGGGCGCGGCCGGGCGCTCCCGCAGCTGCGCCGAAGCGAGCTCTATTTCTGGGTGCCGGTGGCCTTCTCGAGGAAGTCCTTGTTCGCGGCCGGAGGCGCCGGGCTGGCGGGGACCAGGCCGCCACTGGCCGGCGGGGGTACGGGCGGCTGTTCGCCATCCACCGGGGGCTTGGTGCCAGCCGGTTCCTTCGGATTGCCCGGCTCGATCAGATGGCCCTGTTCGTCGATGTAATAATAATCGCCCGGATCGCCATAGAGATATTCGTCATCCGGTTCGAGCTGCCAGTCAGGCAGCTTGAGATCGGTATCGAATTTCTCGATCGGCCGGTCCTTCACCGCGAACCGCATGTAAGAGGCAAACGCCCGCGCGGGCGCTGCGCCGCCGCTGAGCCCTGGCACGGCCTTGGCATCGTCACGCCCCATCCACACCCCGGTGGTGATGCCGGAGGAAAAGCCAAGGAACCAGCCGTCCTTGTTCGAACTGGTGGTGCCGGTCTTGCCCGCAACCGGGCGGCCGATCTGCGCCGCCTTGCCGGTGCCGACATTGACTGCGGTCTGCAACAGGTCGGTGATCCCCGCCGCGACATAATCGGGCACCAGCTGCGTGCTGCGCGCGGCTTCGTGCTGATAGAGCAATTTGCCGTCAACCGTGGTGACCTTGGATATCCCATAGGGTTCGATCGAGCGGCCGCGCGCTGAAACCTCGGCAAAGGCGCGCGCCATGTCGATCAGCCGCACGTCCGAGGTGCCGAGCACCATTGAAGGCATGGTATTGATCGGGGTTGAAATGCCGAAGCGCCGGGCCATCGCCGCGACCGTGCCGAAGCCGATCTCATTGCCGAGCTGCGCGGCAACCGTGTTCTTGGAATAGGCGAAGGCAGCGCGAACATCGATTTCGCCCGCATAATTGCCGCCGGCATTGTGCGGGCTCCAGCCGTCAATCGTCACCGGCCCGTCAACCACCCGGTCATTGGGGGTATAGCCCGATTCCAGCGCAGCGAGATAGACGAACAGCTTCCAGGCCGATCCGGGCTGGCGCACGGCATTGACCGCACGGTTATAATTGGTGGCGACATAATCGGTCCCGCCGACCAGCGCGAGCACCGCCCCGTCGCGATCGAGGCTGACCAGCGCGCCCTGCGCGCCCTTCGGGGTATTGGCCGAGATCGATTCGGTGGCGCTGCGCTGCATGCCCGGATCCAGCGTGGTCCACACCTCCAGCGGCTCGCTGGTTTCCGGCAGCAGCAGATCGAGCTGCGGCAGCACCCAATCGGTGAAATAGCGCACCGAATTCTGGCGCTTTTCCGGGGCCAGCTTGACCGAGGCGACATCGACCTGGGCGGCTTCATTCGGGTCGATCGCGCCATATTTCTTCATCTGGGCGATCACCACATTGGCCCGGCCGACTGCGGCCTGCACATCGGCGGTGGGCGAATAGCGCGAAGGCGCCTTGACCAGCCCGGCGATGATCGCCGCCTCGCCCAGGCTCAGCTGGCGGGCCGAATGGCTGAAGAAATTGCGGCTGGCCGAATCGATGCCATAGGCTCCGCCGCCGAAATAGACCTTGTTGAGGTAGAGCTCGAGGATCTGGTCCTTCGAAAACTTCCATTCGAGCGCCATCGCCAGCACCGCTTCGCGGGCCTTGCGATCGAAGGTGCGGTTGGAATTGAGGAAGATATTGCGCGCCAGCTGCTGGGTGATGGTCGAAGTCGCCTCGGCGCGCCGGTCATTGCGCATCGCCACCCACAGGGCGCGAATCAGGCCAAGCGGGTCGATCCCGAAATGCGAATAGAAGCGGCGGTCCTCAACCGAGACCATCGCATCCTTCATCACCTTGGGGATCTCATCCGAACTCAGCCACTGGCCATAGCTTGGCCCCATCGAGACGATCTCGGTCCCGTCGCGGGCGCGCACCACGATCGTCTGCCCGGCCTTGGTATCCTTCAGTTCGGAATAGCTCGGCAGATTGCTGGCGGCGAAATAGACCGCCGTACCCAGCGCGATTGCGCCAAGCATGGCCAGGGCGATGCCCCACACAAACAGCCGCCGCACCCAGCGCGCAAGCGCGCCGCGCGGTTTCCTGCCCGGTTTTTCCGGTCCACCTGAGGAGCCACTGCCCCGACGTTTAGCCATCTGGCTGCGTCAATCCTCTGCCGGCCAAGCCAGCGGTTACGTCCCTGCGCTGAGTGCATAGGGCAATAGTAACCCAGCGTTAACGGCGAATTTAGACGGGCGGAAGCCCGGCCTAATCCTTTGGCTCAAAATCGAGGCTGGCGCTGTTGACGCAATAGCGCAATCCTTCCGGACCCGGCCCATCGGGGAAGACATGGCCCAGATGGCCCTGGCAGCGGGCGCAGCGCACTTCGGTTCGCACCATGCCGTGCGACATGTCGCGCTTTTCCTCCACCACTTCCTCATCCATCGGCAGGGTGAAGCTTGGCCAGCCGGATCCGCTGTCGAATTTGCTGTCGCTGGCGAACAGCGGCAGCCCGCAGCCGGCGCAGTGGTAAATTCCGGCCGCCTTGTTCTTCTCATATTTGCCGGTGAAGGCCCGTTCGGTCCCGCCTTCGCGCAGCACATGATAGGTTTCGGGATCGAGCCGCTCGCGCCACTGGTCTTCGGTGAGGTCGAGTTTTTCGGGAATGGGGTCGGTCATCGGTGCCTCCTGTCTCCGCAATATGGGAGCGATCCGCCCCAACTCAAGCGTCAGGCATTCACATCCGCATAGTGACTGGGCGGCTGGATCACATCCATCCGTTCGGCCAGCAGCGGGCGGAAACTCGGGCGGCTCTTGAACACCGAATACCACCCCCGGGCCTGTTCATGGCCCGACCAGTCGATCCCGCCGAGATAATCCGCGACCGAGATCTGCGCCGCAGCGGCGAGATCGGCCAGGCTCATCTGCGCACCTGCCAGCCACGGGCGATTGTCGATCAGATAATCGAGATAATCGAGATGCTCATTGGCCAGCCGCATCGCATCGCGCAGCATGCGCGAATCCGGCGGTGCGCGCAGGAACAGGCGCTTGGTCATCTTTTCGCTCAGCAGCGGCGCGGTGACATCGCGAAAGAAATTCTCGTCGAACAGCGCCACCAGCCGGCGGATCTCCGCGCGATTGGCCGCCGTGCCGACGATCATCGGCGATTTATCGACCGTCTCTTCGAAATATTCGCAGATCGCCCGGCTGTCGACGAGGGTGATGGATCTTTCCTGGTGGCGCAGCACCGGCGTGCGCCCGGCGGGATTGAGCGCAAAGAATTCGTCGCGCCCCTCCCACGGATTTTCGCGCCGCAGTTCGAAGGCGATGCCCTTTTCGCTGAGCAGCAGACGAACCTTGCGCGAGAACGGGCACAGCGGGAATTGATAGAGTTGCCACATGAAGGCCATCCATGCCGCAAGGCGAGTTAGGCGTCCACATGCAAGCCGATTGCAGCTGGGGATTCGCTCACAATTGAGCGGCCCCGATCAAAGGCCCGAGGCGTCCAGCGAGAGCAGGCAGGGCTGCATGATCGACGAAACCAGCGCCTGCGGATCCCTGGCCGCGCCGCTTTCTTCCTGCAGCCGCGAAACTTCGGCGCGCAGCAAGGCCTCGATCGCCTCATGGGTGAGCGACAATTGGGAGATCAATTGCGCATTGGCGCGGACGAAATATTCCTTCCCGCGGGTGCCGAGCGCGGGATAGGCCAGCGCGCTTTTAACCCCGCGCGCCTGTTCCGAAGCGATGATCGCAAAGGCGGCCGAGCAGCGCAGCAGGGTCTTTTGCTCCAGCGACAGCTCAGGCTTCGGATTGGCGGCGGGCGCTTCTTCCGCAAGGCAGGGCGCTGCAAGAACCGGGGCGAGGGCTGCGGCCAGCGCAGCGGCCAGAAGAAATGATTTCATAGCGGAACCTTAACGAGGCAAAGCTGAACAATGCCTTCACCCGGCCTCTTTGGCCAGCCGGCGCGTTTCGGCGAAGCTTTCGGCGCGGATCGCCTCAAAGGCAACCCGCTGCTCAAAGCCCGGATCCTGCGGATAGTCGCGATAATCGGCCAGAATTTCGTCGAACAACCCGCGCAGTTCCGCCTGGTGATCGGGATGGGTGAAGATATTCGCCCGGTTCTCGCGGATGCCATCGAGAATCCGTTCGCCGATGATATCGGGCTCCATCCCGAATTCGTGAATCCCCGCAAGCCGCTCTATCGCTGCATGATCGACTGGCTTCATCGCGCCCTTGAGCGTATCGGGGCGGACATCGTCGCTGGCATAGATATAGCTTTTCACCAGCCCGGGATGGACCACCGATACCCCGATGCCATATTTATACATCGAATGGCGCAGCGAATAGCTGAGGCCGCGCACCGCAAATTTGGCCGTATTGTAGATGCCCGGCACGCCGCCCGCGACGAAGCTGGCCATGCTGGCGGTATTGGTGATGTGGCCGCCTTTCAGCTCGCCTGACAGCGCGCGCTCCTTCATCCGCGGGGCGAATGTCATCACTCCGTTGACGACCCCGTGGAAATCGACCCCCAGCACCCAGTCCCAATCGTCATAGGAGGAATCCTCGATCGACTGGAACAGGTTGATCCCGGCATTGTTGAACAACAGCGAGACGGGACCGAATGCCGCCTCCACCCGGTCGGCGGCGTCCTTGAAACCTTCGCGGCTGGCCACGTCGAGCTGCACGCCCATGACCTCGCGATTATCGAGCGTGGCGAGCGCCTGGTCGATCGAATCCTGGCGAATATCCGCGATCGCAACCTTGCAGCCCGCGTTCAGCAGATTGCGCACGATCCCGATGCCCACGCCATTGGCGCCGCCGGTGACAAATGCGGTACGACCCGCGAAATCCTTCATCGCAAATTCTCTCCAGTCACTTGATCGCGGCGTCGGCCGCCTGATCCATCAGGCGCGCGGGATTGACCGCAGTCGATTGGCGCCCTTCGAGGAACTCGTTGTAGATCTTGCGCCGCTTGAAGAACCAGCGCCCCTCAAGCCGGACCAGCTCATCTTCGTAATGGCCAAATGTGCCCATCTTGAGCGTGCCATCGGGCCCGTCATTCGCCATTTCATACCATAGCGCGGTGGTCCAGGCGCGGTCGCCCTCCACCCGGATATTGGCCTGCGCCAGCACGTGGCGCAGCTTGGCCGGCTTGCCTTGCCAGTCGACATAGATCGTGGCGATCATGTCCTTGAAGTGCTTGGCCTCGGCGCGGATCGTCTCGCGGCCGCGCGATACACCGCCCGCATAATCAAGCTCGCCATCTTCGGTGAAGGTTTCAGCATAGGTGTCGAAATCATTCCAATCCATCGCGAAGAGATAGCGCGCCATCAGATTCTCGATCTCGGCGCGGTCATCCGCATATGTCGGACGCGAACCCCCGCTCACCGGAAGCACCCAAACGCGAGGGTCTTGCCTTTCAGCCTTTGCATGTCGCACAGTCTCCCAAATTACCGCCGTCCTTGCCAAAAGCGGACAATGTCAATTTTTGCTTCGTCTTTCTGTATTCACCACTTACAAAATAGCCAAGCACAATCCGGCAAATCTTCACGATAAGAAAACTGCCAGCAGGGAGACTGACAATGGCCATCGCGCCGACCACACAGGGACCGGCCGCGCGGGACGGGGGCGATCACAGCACTCTGCCCTGGCCGCGCGAAAGCGCAGGCTCTTTTGCCCTGTTCGCGATCATATTCGCGACCTTCATCACCTTCTTCGACCAGACGGTGTTCGGGATGCTGGCAGAAAAGATGAAGCTCAGCTTCGGCATTTCCGATGCCACGCTGGGCTTCCTGCTCGGCCCGGCCAGCATCGTCGCTTATGTGTTGGTCGGCATCCCGCTGGCGCGGCTGGTGGACATCTTCCCCCGCAAATTCGTGCTGTCCGCCGGCATCGGCGTGCTCGGCTGCATCATGGCGCTGGGCGGGCTGGCGCAGAATCTGGCCCAATTGATCGGCACCCGGCTGTTCGTCGGGGCCTCAAGCTCTGCGAATGGCCCCGGCTCCTATGCGCTGCTGACCGATTATTTCCGCCCGGTGCGCATCCCGCTGGTCTTCGCCCTGCTCCAGCTGGGCTTCATCTTCGGAACTTCGCTGGGCAATATTGTCGGCGGCCAGATGATCGCCTGGACCTCCACCCTGGATGAGCGGATTTCGTTCCTCGGGCTTGAAATCTTCAATTGGCAATTGGTGCTGATCATGGTGGGCCTGCCGGGCCTGCTGGCGGCGGCGCTGTTCCTGATGGTGAAGGAGCCGGCCCGGCGCGATCCCCCCGGCACCAAGCCGCTGATCGCGCCGGATGCCACCATGGGGCGCAAGCTGCTGGCGTTCACCGGATGGGATGCGATGCGCGCGATCTGGGCGCGCAAATCCGTGTTCCTGCCGCTGTTCGCCGCGCTCGCCCTGTCGGCGGTGGAAAGCCAGGGGCTGCCCGCCTGGCGGATGCCCTTCATGTCCCGCACCTATGGCTGGAGCGAGGCGCAGACCGGGGCGGTTCTGGGTTCGATGCTGATGCTCGCCATGCTGGCAGGCATCGTGGTGGGCGGGCTGTTCGTCACCTGGATGAGCAAGCGCTACAAGGATGCCAATATCCGCGCCACGGCGATCATCTTTTCCTGCACCACCGTCACCACCATCAGCGTGCCGCTGATGCCCAGCGGCGAACTGTCGCTGGCGATGATGGCGCTGGGGGTGTTCTTCGGCCTGGCCGGCGCCCCGGCGCAGAACGCGGCAATCCAGCGCATCGCGCCCAATGAAATGCGCGGACAGGTGACGGCGCTCTATCTGTTCATGTTCACCTTCTTCGGGGCGCTGGGCAGCTATGTGATCGGGATCGTGAGCACCTATATCATCGGCAGCGAGCAGGATCTTTGGCAGGCGCTTCTGATCACGGCGGTGGTTTTCCTGCCGGCGGCGACCTTCTTCATGTGGCGCGGAATCCGGCCCTATCGCGAAGAAGTGGAGCGGTTGGAGGCAATGGGACGTTGACTCTGTCAACATCGCGACGCAATTCGTAAGTAACGCTTACTAAACTGGGAGTGACTCCGGATGTCGGAAGATCGCATCGCCGCGCTCGAAGCCCGGCTGGCCGAAATGGACCGGCGGCTGACCGTCCGCGAAGACGAGCTGGATGTGAAGAAGCTGCAATATCTCTACGGCTATCTGATCGACAAATGCATGTATGATCAGGTGGTCGATCTGTTTGCCGACGATGGCGAAGTGCGCTTTTTCGGCGGCGTATGGAAAGGCAAGGCCGGGGTCGCGCGGCTCTATATCGATCGCTTCCGCAAACGCTTCACCCATAACAACAATGGCCCGATCGACGGCTTCCTGCTGGACCATCCCCAGATCCAGATGATCGTCGATATCGATGGTGATGGGATGACCGCGCGGCTGCGCGGCCGCAGCACCATGCAGGCTGGCCGGCACAAGGATTTCGAAGGCGACGCACCGCATCTCAAAGCCCGCCAATGGTGGGAAGGCGGCCTTTATGAAAACACCTATACCAAGGGTGCGGATGGCAAGTGGCGTATCCAGGTGCTCAATTACTTCCCCCATTGGCATGCCGATTTCGACAAGGGCTGGGCCTATACCGACGCCGAATATACGCCGTTCATCAAGACGCTTTATCCCGCCGATCCGTCCGGCCCGGACGCGTTGATCGATGACCACTGGCTGTGGCCGATCCACAAGCTGCTGCCGTTCCACATGAAGCATCCGATCACCGGTGAGGAAATGAACGCCTCGCGCTGGGAAGGCGATGCGCGGCGCGATGCCGAGCGGGCGGCAGCGAAGGAGGCCGAAACGGCTTAGCAGCTTCAGCGCAAGCAGCAGCCCGGGTGAATCTGGCGGGCCGGCTTCTTACATGATCCACAACGAGCAAGATGCGCGTTCCGCCACGGCGCGAATGACGAAGGAAAAGAATGTGACCCAATATCCCTCACTCCACATGGTTATCGACGGCGAGCGGATCTCCGGCGGCGGACGCCGGACACATCCGGTGGTCAATCCGGCGACCGGCGAGACGATCGGCGAATTGCCGCTGGCCGATCCCGCCGATCTCGATCGCGCGCTCGAGACGGCCGAGCGCGGCTTCGCGATCTGGCGCAAGGCGCCTGCGGCCCAGCGCGCCGCCGTGCTTCAGGGCGCGGCGCGGCTGATGCTGGAACGCCAGGAAGACATCGCCCGCATCGCGACCATGGAAGAAGGCAAGCCGCTGGTTGAAAGCCGGCTCGAAGTTCTGGCCAATGTCGGATTGTTCAATTTCTACGCCGGCGAAACCCAGCGCCTCTATGGCCGCGAGCTGGTCCGCCCGGAAGGCATGCGCTCCACCGTGCGGCATGAACCGGTCGGCCCGGTGGCCGCCTTTGCGCCGTGGAATTTCCCGATCGGCAATCCCGGGCGCAAGCTGGGCGCGCCGGTGGCCGCGGGCTGTTCGGTTATCCTCAAGAGCGCCGAGGAAGCACCGGCCAGCGCGCTGGCGATCCTCCAGTGCCTCCATGACGCCGGCCTGCCCAAGGAAGTGGCGCAGGCCGTGTTCGGCGTGCCCGACGAGGTCAGCCGCCACCTGCTGGCCAGCCCGATCATCCGCAAGCTCAGCTTCACCGGATCGACCGTTGTGGGCAAGCATCTGATCAAGCTGGCGAGCGAGAACATGCTGCGCACCACGATGGAGCTGGGCGGCCATGGTCCGGTGCTGGTGTTCGGCGATTGCGATATCGACAAGGCGATCGAAACCGCGGTGCATGGCAAATATCGCAATGCCGGCCAGGTCTGCGTTTCGCCCACCCGCTTCATCGTCGAGGAGAGTATCTTCGAGACCTTCCGCGACGGCTTTGTCGAGCGGGCGAAGAAGCTCAAGATCGGCAATGGCCTTGAAGATGGCACCCAGATGGGCCCGACCGCCAATCCGCGCCGCCCGGAGGCGATGGACCGGCTGATCGGCGATGCGAAAGCCAGGGGCGCCAAGCTCCATACCGGCGGCGAGCGCATCGGCAATCAGGGCTATTTCTATCAGCCTTCGGTCCTGTCCGAGATTCCGCTCGATGCCGAGATCATGAATGAAGAACCGTTCGGCCCGGTCGCGCTGATCAATCCGTTCAAGGGCGAGGAAGAGATGATCGCCGAGGCCAACCGCCTGCCCTATGGCCTGGCAGCCTATGCCTGGTCGGGCGATGCCAAGCGCCAGCAGCGGCTCGCGCGCGAGATCGAGGCGGGCATGATCGGGATCAACAGCCATATGATCGGCGCGGCAGATGCGCCGTTCGGCGGGGTCAAATGGTCAGGCCATGGCAGCGAAGACGGGCCCGAGGGCCTGCTGGCCTGCATGGTTACCAAGGCCGTTCACGAGGGATAACAATGATGTGCACCGCGCGTCCCATGTGGCGCGCGGGCCAGCTGAGGATGCGACATTGACACATGAACTGAAGACCGGGGGCGACCGGGGCTATCTGCGGATCGCCACCGAAGAAGCCTTCGCTACCGAAGAGCAGATCGACGCGATCATGGCACTGGTCCGCGCTGGCAAGGCTGACAAGGGCACCGAATCCTTATGGGGCTTTTATGGCGCCAGCCCATCCGAGCGCACCACCTTCATCCGCGAGCGGCTGCTCGATCTGGGGCCCTTGCGCATTGCCGCGATGGACGAGACCGGTATCGACAAGGCGGTGCTGGCGCTGACCTCGCCCGGGGTGCAGCCCCTGTTCGACATTGAACAGGCCAAGGGCATCGCGCGCCGTTCGAACGATATCCTCAAGGCGGCCTGCGAGAAATATCCTGACCGTTTCCACGGCATGATCGCCATCGCGCCGCAGGATCCCGAATGGTCGGCACAGGAGCTGCGCCGCGGCAAGGAAGAGCTTGGCTTCCACGGGGTGCAGGTCAACAGCCACACCCAGGGCCATTATCTCGACGAGGAACAGTTCGATCCGATCCTGCGCGCCTGCGCCGATCTGGACCTGCCGCTTTACATCCACCCGCAAAGCCCGCCCGATGCGATGATGGGCAGTATGGTGGATGCCGGGCTTGACGGCGCGGTGTTCGGCTTTGGCGTCGAGACCAGCTTTCACGCTCTGCGGATGCTGACCACCGGCGTGTTTGACCGTTATCCCGATCTGCAGATGATGCTCGGCCACGGCTGCGAGGCGATCCCGTTCTGGATCTATCGCCATAATTACATGCATGGCGCGGGCGTGCGCTCGCAGCGTTACGAGCGGCTCAAGCCGCTGCAGCACGACCTGTTCCATTATCTGCGCAACAATGTTCTGGCGACCAACAGCGGCATGGCCTTTGCCCCTGCAGTCAAGCTGTTGATCGAGGTGATGGGTGAAGACCGCGTGATGTATGCGATGGATTATCCCTATCAATATGTGCCCGACGAAGTGCGCTGGATGGACGATCTCGAGATCGGCGCGGAACAGAAGCGGAAATTCTTTCAGACAAATGCAGAGCGCTGGTTCAAACTATAAGGGGATGAGCGCTGCCCGGGCCGGGCCCGGGGCGCGATCCCTGGTGGGAGAAGACCATGACCAAATATGCCGTAACCGGGGCCTCGGGCCAGATTGGCAGGCTGGTGCTGGACGCCATGCTCAAGCAGGTTCCTGCCGGAGACATCGCCGCGCTGGTGCGCGATACCGGCAAGCTTGCGAGCTATGCGGCCAAGGGCGTCGATGTTCGCGCGGCGGATTATGACGCGCCCGAAACGCTTGCGCCCGCGCTGCGCGGCGTTGACCGTCTGCTGCTGATTTCAGGCAGCGCATTGGGCCAGCGCCCGCGCCAACACCAGGCGGTGATCGACGCGGCGAAGGATGCCGGCGTGGGGTATATCGCCTATACCTCCATCCTGCATGCCGATGTGACCCCGATCAAGCTGGGCGAGGAACACCGCGCGACCGAGGCCTCGCTCAAGGCCAGCGGCCTGTCCTATGATCTGCTGCGCAATGGCTGGTATAATGAGAATTATGTCGGCTCGCTCGCAGCGCAGATCGCCGCTGGCGAGATCCTTGGCGCTGCCGGAGATGGCAAGATCCATTCCGCCAGCCGCGCCGATTTCGCCGCCGCCGCCGCCGAAGTGCTGCGCAATGGCAAGGGCGGCGATATCTATGAGCTTGCGGGCGACAGTGGCTGGACCATGGCTGAATTCGCGGCGGAAGTGTCGCGCCAGTCGGGTCAGAAGGTAACCTATCGCAACCTCAGCGAGGCAGAACTCGCCAAGGTGTTCGAAGGGATAGGCCTGCCCGATTTCATCGCTGCGATTGTCGCCAATTCGAACTTCTCGACCAGCCTGGGCGCGCTGGAGGACAGCGGCGGAACGCTCAGCCGCCTGATCGGCCGGCCGACAACTCCGATCGATCAGACCATCGCCAAGGCGCTCGGCTGATCCCGGCTTCGCGGTCCACAGGCCGCAGCCTCAGCCGTGCGGCATGAGCACCAGCAGGTGGAACGTGCCGGGCTCGCTCGGCGGCCGCTTTCCGGCGGGCGCGGCAAGGAAGCGCGAAGTCGGCAGGAAGATCCGCCCGCTGGCCGGATCGAGCGCCGCCGTCCGGGCGCCGGTTTCGCTGGCAAGACTGGCGAGAGGCGTCACTTCCCCTGCGCCAGAAACATCGAACAGCGAGACTGACCCGCTCTGACCGCAGGGCACGATGAAGCGGTGGCGGGCGGCATCGAACAGCACCGTGTCCGGGCCTGCGCCAATATCGAGCAGCCGCACCAGTCGGCGCTGCGCAATATCGACCAGCGCGGCCTTGCCATTGTCGCAGGAACTCATCGCGAGCTGGGTCAGCGGATCATAGGCGATCCCGCTCGGCCCGGTGCAGCCAGGCATGGCAATCGTGCCGTCCATGGATCCCCTGTCCAGATCGGCAAGCTCGATCTCGTTGAGATCTTCATTGTTGACGGCCAGCAGCCGAGGCGAAATCTGCACCACGCCTTCCAGCCCGGGCTTGAGGCTGATCCGGCCGGTTTCCTTGCGCGCCTGAAGATCGATCAGCGAGACGCTGCCGTCCTTGGCGTTCATCACATAGGCGGTTTTGCCATCGGCATCGATTGCTGCCGCGTCGGGGTCCTTGCCGACCGCAATCCGGGCGACCTCCTGCCCGGTAGCAAGATCGAGCAGGCGCAGGCTGTCATCCTTGCCGCTGGTGACCAGCAGCAGCTTGCTGCCGGGCACCGCCAGCGAGGCATGCGCCCCCTCGATCGTCCCGACCGACCTCGGCGCGGCGGTCCCCGCTGGATCATAGATCAGCACCTCTGTGCCATGCGAGACGAACACCTGGCCCGATGCCGCATCAAAACTGGCATAGTCCCAGCGCCCGTCCGGCCCGGGCAAGGATGCCGTGACCTCATAGGCCGCGCCGGGCGGCTGGTCCGCCGCCGCACAGCCCGCCACCAAAGCCGCAATCGCGGCCAGCACGAAACGCGGCATCATCATGCTGTTCATCATCTTCTCCTTTGGCGGCACTTGCATGACTGGAATTGCAGCTTGATGCCACGTTCCAGCATGAGAAGGAAAAATTCATGCCGATCAGGCGATGGGCGATGGGCGATGGTTATGGCCGCCTGGATTATGCCCGGATGGCAAGCTGCGGTTCCTGGGAGGAGGACAACTCCCACGCAATGACACCCGCGATAGATTGGGAATTTTTAATCTCCGACCGGCCGCCCGCCGGCGGTGCGAGCGGCCAGAGGGGCGGCGCGATCGGCGGGAAAGCAACGCCTCTCGACAGCGACGCCTGGCTCCGCCATTACCCTTGCCTTGCTAAGCATATCGACGGAGCGCGCCGCATGACCAAGCCCACCCCAAGCTATCGCCTCGGCGGGCGGAGCGTGAACCGCATGGGCTATGGCGCGATGCAGCTGGCCGGGCCGGGAGTGTTTGGCCCGCCCAGGGATCGCGCCGAGGCAATCGCGGTGCTGCGCGAGGCAGTGGACAGGGGCGTGAACCACATCGACACCTGCGATTATTATGGCCCCCATATTACCAATCAGGTGATCCGCGAGGCTTTGCATCCCTATCCGCAGGATCTGGTGATCGTGACCAAGGTCTCTTCCCGGCGGGGACCGCAGGGCGAATGGCTGCCGGCCATGAGCCCGGATGAATTGACCGCAGCAGTGCATGACAATCTGCGCAATCTGGGTATCGAGCGGATCGAAGTGGTCAATCTGCGCAGCATGTTCGATATTCATGCTCCGGCCGAAGGTTCGCTCGAAGAGCCCTTGAGCTTGCTGGCCGAACTGCAGCAGCAAGGGCTGATCGAGCATATCGGCCTGTCCAATGTCACCCCCACCCAGATCGAAGAAGGGCGCAGGATCTGCAAGATCGCCTGCGTGCAGAACCAGTATAATCTGGCCGCCCGCAGCGACGATGCGCTGATCGACAGCCTCGCCGAAAGCGGCACGCCCTATGTCCCCTTCTTCCCGCTGGGCGGATTTTCTCCGCTGCAATCGGCGGAGCTTTCAGCCGTTGCTGCGGAACTGGAGGTGAGCCCGATGCAGGTCGCACTCGCCTGGCTGCTGCAGCGTTCGCCCAATATTCTGCTGATCCCGGGCACTTCGAACCGCGCGCATCTGCGCGAAAATCTGGCCGCGACAGACCTTGTTCTCGCTCCAGACGCCCTGACCCGGCTCGACGCGATTGCCGGGCCCAGCGCTGCCTAAAGCACCCGCCAGACCCACAGCTTGATCGAGCTGGCATAGCGTGCGCCGGAGCAGATGAAGATCGAGCGGTTGAGCCAGTCATAAGGGCCGGTGGGCGCGATGAATTCGGGCACGGTGCGGAAATAATATTCCGCCGGATCGACCTCTTCCCCGGCCACCAGCCGCGCCATCACCTCGGGCGGGCCGTGTCGCAGGCCTTTGTTGCGGATCTGGATCACTGCCCCGTCGTCGGTTTCGATCGCATAAAACGCATCGGCCACGGTCACCCCGTCAGGCCGGGTCAGCTGCCAATCAGCCGAATTGCCCATCAGCTGGCCCGAAATCTTCGGCCCCTTCACATAGCCGCCCGCCACGATCGGGATGATCCGCCGGGTGCCATCATAGGTGGTTCCGATCTGGCGCGGCGCTTCGAGATCGCCCCCCGCTTCATAGACAAACTCAAGCTCGGGTTTGATCATTCTGCTCTCCTGCAACGGTAATATCGATTGCCCTGCACATTAGGGGCTCTAGCATGTTTGCCAAGCGAATCGCGCGCTGCAGGCGGGCCGCGTTCATGGCTGGAGCGGCGGCGCACAGCGCCTCCGCCACGGCAGAACCGGCCTCGCGGCGTGACAAATCGAGAGGAGAATGCGCTGTGGCTGAGGAAATTTTTGCGGACTATGTCATCGTCGGGGCCGGCAGCGCGGGCTGCGTGCTGGCCAATCGGCTGACCGCCAGCGGCGAATTCAATGTGGTTCTGCTCGAAGCCGGCGGCGATGACCGGCCGCTGCGCGAGCCCGGGCAGTTCATGTCCAATCTGATGATCCATATTCCGATCGGCTTCGGCAAGACGCTCAACGACAAGAAGGTCAACTGGCTTTACGACACCGAAGTCGATCCGGGAACCGGGGGGCGGCCGCATAAATGGCCCAAGGGCAAGGTGCTGGGCGGATCGTCCTCGATCAACGGGCTGCTCTATGTCCGGGGCCAGTCCGCCGATTATGACGGCTGGGCCCAGATGGGCGCGCGCGGCTGGAGCTGGGACGATTGCCTGCCCTATTTCCGCAAGAGCGAGCACCAGCACCGCGGGGCGAATGCGGCCCATGGCGTGGACGGCCCGCTCGATGTCTCGGATTTTCCCGATGAACATCCGGTATCCAGCGCGCTGATCGAGGCCTGTGTCGAGGCCGGCGTGCGCTCCAAGGCGGATCTCAATGATGGCGATCAGGAAGGGGCAAGCTTCTTCCAGATGACTGCGAAGAACGGGCTGCGCTGCAGCGCGGCGGTGGCCTTCCTCCATCCGGCGATGGGCCGTTCGAACCTGCGGGTGGAAACCCGCGCCATGACCACCCGCATCCTGTTCGAGGGCAAGCGCGCGGTGGGTGTCGAGTTTCGCCAGGGCGGCGAGACGCGCCGGGCGATGGCCGCACGCGAGGTGATTGTGGCCGCCGGTTCGGTGGAAAGCCCCAAGTTGCTCGAAGTCTCCGGCATCGGCCAGGGCGCCTTGCTGCAGGAACTGGGCGTGGCGCTGGTGCATGAATCCAGGCTGGTCGGCGAGAATTTGCAGGACCATGTGATGATCGGCTGCCAGGCGCGGCTGAAGGAGGATTGGCATTCGATCAACCACCTTTCGACCGGGCTCAATCTGGTCAAGGAAGTGATCAAATATGGCGTGAGCCGCAAGGGCTTGCTGTCGATGGCGGTGGCGCATGGCTGCGCCTTCCTGCGCACCCGGCCCGAGCTGGAGACGCCCGACATGCAGATCCATGTCATGGCCGCATCGATGGACCTTGAAGTGCTCGCCACGACCCAGGGGCTGCAGCTGGAAAAGGAACCCGGCCTGGCCTCGAACCCGTGCCAGCTAAGGCCGGAATCGCGCGGTTCGATCCATGCGCGCTCGCCCGACGCCATGGCCGCGCCCAAAATCGTGCCGAATTATTTCGCCGATCCGATCGATCAGGAGATGGCCGTCACCCAATTGAAGGTGATCCGCAAGATCTGGCGCCAGCCCGCGCTGGAACCCTATATGGCGGACAAGAGCGATCCCTTTGGTGAAACCGACGAACAGATCTTCGAATATGCCAAGATCGCCTCGGCTTCGGTCTATCATCCGGTTGGCACGGTGAGCATGGGGCCGGACGAACGCTTCCCGCTCGATCCGCAACTGCGCGTGCGCGGGGTCACAGGGCTGCGGGTGATCGATGCCTCGGTGTTTCCCAAGATCACCAGCGGCAATACCAATGCGCCCACGATCATGGTGGCCGAAAAGGGTTCGGACATGATTCTGGAGGACGCGAAACAGGCGGTGGCGGCCTGAGACGCGCCACCCCTGGCGCAAAGCCGGCAAAACCCCGGCGGATCGCTCAGGGATCGGGCGTATGGGCGATCGCCTTGAAATAGCCGATCGTCTCAGGGGTGACATTGGCGGGCTCGACCGGCGGAAAATAGCTCAGCTTGACGATCACCGTATCGGTCTTCGGGCTGACATAGATGAACTGTCCGGCCAGCCCCACCGCGGCATAGGCACCCGGCTCGTCATCCACTTGCCAGATCTGCAGGCCATAGCCGGGCAGGCCCTTGCCGGCGGGGGCACCGGTGGGCAGCATGGTGGTGGCCTGCTTCATCCAGCCCTGGGGGATCACCCGCTGATCGCCGCGCATGCCGTCATTCAGCATCAGCTGGCCCAGCCGGCCGAAATCGCGCAGCACCGCATTGAAACCCATGCCATTGAGCGCGCGCCCGTGATGCAGCGGGCCATCGGCGATCCAGAAGGCGTCGGCCTCTGCGCCGAGCGGCTCCCACAGATGGGTGCGGGTATATTCCTCGATCGTGTCGCCGGTGGCCTTTTCGAGCACCCAGCCGAGCACCATGGTATCCAGCGTCGAATAGTTGAATGTGCTGCCGGGCTCCGTCGCGCGTTTGGTTTCCAGCGCGCCTGCGGCAAAACGCATCTTGTTCAGCACGATCGCCTGTTCGTGCAGCTTGCCCGCGAAGCTGGGATGATCGCCGAAATCATAGCGTTCCTGATAATCGACGCCGGAACGCATCTGCAGGATCTGGCGGATCGTTACCCCGTCATAGCCGGTGCCCTTGAGCTCGGGGACATATTTCATCGCCGGATCATCAAGCGAGCCGATATCATGTTCGGCCAGCGCAATCCCGATCAGCATCGAGGTGAAGGTCTTGGCCATCGAGAAGGAGATGAAGTGGGTGCTGTCGTCAGAGCGGTTGCGATAATCCTCGAACACGATCTTGCCATGACGGATGACCAGCATGGCATTGGTGAAGGTGCGTTCGGCAAACTGGCCGTAGTCGTAACTTTTCCCGCCGAAATTGTCGGCCGGCATGGTCAGCGCACCGCCCTGCGGCAGATCCCACACCTCGCCGCCGCGCGGCACCGGGCGGCTTTCGAACACCTTGTCGGTATCGCGGAAGGTGAAGGAATTGACCTCAGGATTGAGCAATTGCCAGCGCATCGCGATGACTGCCGGGGTCAACGCAAAGGTCTTACCGGTTTCGGCCGCCCTTTCCGTCGGGGTCTCGGTGTGGCTCGCGTGGTTGCACCCGCTTGTGCCCAGCAGGCACAGCGCAAGCGCCGGCCCAGCCCAAATCCTGTTCAACACATTGCTCTCCCCTAACCCGTTCCGTCAGGCCGGTTCTGGAACCTTGAGCCCGATATCCTCGCTCCGCGCAAAATTGCCATGCAGGCCAAAGCGCAGGCGGATCGGGATATTGACGGTGGCGAGCGGACCCTTTTCGATGTCGAGCGCATCAAAAATCAGCAGATCGCTGCGGTGGTCCTCCAGCCGGTTGCAGACCATCACGATCCAGCCATCGCCTTCAGCCGCATCCTTGCTGCGCGGGATGAAGCAGGGTTCCTGTAGCGAGCTGACCGGGCCGCACCACCAATGCTGCTCGGCCCCGGATTCGAAATCCTTCAGGAACAGGCAGTTCATCAGGAACCCTCCGGCGCTGCCGCCGCGCAGCTCGTTCGGGCGTTTCATGTCCATTTCCAGGCCCCAGCCATAGCGGTTCTTCATGCCGGTGAAGCGATCGTCGATCCGGGGAAATTCGCTGGCGGTATCGGTCAGCTGGGTGACGGATTCGAAGTCCTCGCCGTTGGAAGCCAGGTCGACCGTCCAGCGGGTGAGCTTGCTCATCGCTTCCATGCCATTGAACGGCGCGCCATGAATATCGGGGAAGAAGGGGAACATGTTGTTCTTCGCTTCCGGCGTGACGAAATGCACCTTGGACCCTTCCTGCCAGGCGTTGAGGACGTGGCTGGCGAAGCAATTGTCGCGCTTGAACCAGCGGATGTCCTCGTCCTTCAGGTCGTCGCGCCGCGGGATGATGCCGAGATAGACCGGCATGGTGGTGTCGAACGCGAAGTGTTCGCGCTTCTGTTCCAGATATTCCCAGCTGCTCGTCGAAGGCACGATATGCAGCACCAGGTAATCCTCGGTCACGCCGAAATCATGCATCATGCAATAATAGGGCACCGTGAACCATTTCTCGCGCAGCAGCTTCCCGTCGGGGCTGACTTCCATATAGGAGACATCGGTGCTGCACAGGCCGCTGGCGGCATAGCCGATGGCGACCATATTGCCGGTGGCGGGATCGATCTTGGGGTGGGCGGTGAAGGTCTGGCTCTTCATCGCGCCATCCCAGGTTTCGAACGCCTCGGTCTCCATCGTCGCCGGATCCATCACCAGCGCCGGGGAATCCTCCTTCATCGCCCACAGCTTGCCGGCAAAGATCCAGGCATTGGTATTGGCGGTGGAGCGAATCACATGTTTGACCGAAGGATCGTCAGTCAGCGGATTGCGATAGCGGCCGAACAGCCCGTGCCCGACTTCGCGCTCCAGCTTCCATTTGTCGGTCTTGGCCCAGCGCTGGCGGAAATCGCACTGGCCATCATGGATATGGAAGCGGGTGATCATCCCGTCGCCATTGAAGGCGATATCATCGCCCAGCATCGGCGGGAACTGCGGATCGGGCTGCACGCGATAGAAGGCGCCATCGATCTCACGCGGAATCTCGCCCTCGACCGCAAGATTTTCGATGTCCGCTTCGATTCGCGAAGGGGTGTTGAAACCAGTGAAGCTGGGCGTATCCGGGAAATGGGCCATTCGTGCTATCCTCTCCTTGCACGCGATTGTATGCTCCACTAACAATTGCGCAAGATAGAAGCGAATGGGGTTGGGGCATTGGGCGCGGCATCACTGATCGAAAGCGATGGCAGCGCCGTGGGCGAGCTCAATGACATATTGGGATTCCACATCCGTTTGGCCCATGGCGCAGTCTATCGCCATTTTACCGAGACCTTTGTCGATCTCGATCTGACGCAGAAGCAGGTTTCAGCCCTGTGGCTGGTCGATGAATATCCGGGCATCGCGCAGATCGAAGTCGGCCAGCGCCTGCGGATGGACCGGGCAACCACCATGACCATCGTCAACCGCCTGCAGGATCGCGATTTTCTGCGCCGCGAGCGGTCGGAAACCGATGGACGCAAGCAGGCGCTGTTCCTGACCCCGGTCGGTGCCGCGGCGCTGGCCCAGGCCAAGCTTGCGATTGGCCAGCACGAGGACTGGCTGAAGAGCAGATTTACCGCCGAAGAAATCAACAAATTGGTGGAAATGCTGGCCCGTATCCACGATTGATGCAGGCTCTGGAGAGAGGGAACAAGCAAATGGCAAGCACAGCGGCAGCGCCGAACGATCCACGCGTGATCATTGACGATGGCGGAATGAATCTGCGGCAATGGTTCGTCGTGCTGTTGATGGTCCTGCTCAATGCGCTGGACGGGTTCGATGTGTTGTCGAGCGCCTTCGCAGCGCCGGGCATTACCAAGGAATGGGGCATAGAGCGCTCCGTTCTGGGTGTGGTGCTGTCAGCCGAACTGGTTGGCATGGGCTTTGGCTCGGTCCTGCTGGGCGGGATGGCGGACCGATATGGCCGCAAGCCGACCATGCTGGCCTGCCTGGTGGTGATGGCCATCGGGATGTATCTTGCCCATGCGGCAGGCGGGGTCGTCCCGCTTACCGCCTGGCGCTTCATGACCGGTATCGGGATTGGCGGCATGCTGGCCGCGACCAATGCGGTGGTTGCCGAATGCTCCAGCAGCAAGTGGCGCCGGACCAGCATTGCTGCCTATGTGGCAGGCTATCCGCTCGGGGCGATCATTGGCGGCCTTGCCGCATCGGAATGGCTGCTGCGCGTATATGACTGGCGCGCGGTATTTCTGTTCGGCGCCATTGTCACCGCGGCGCTGATCCCGATCCTACTGGTGGTGGTGCCCGAAACCCCGGCCTATCACGCATCCCGCCGCAATGTGGCGGGCGTCAACAAGACGCTGGCCGCCTTTGGCAAGGCCGCGATCGAGGCCCTGCCGCTGATCGCATCAACCACGGTCAAGCCCAAGGTTACCGACATCCTGTCTGACCGGCAGCTGCGCCCGGTCACGCTGCTGCTGGCATTTGGCTATATGTTCCACACCATCACCTTTTATTATATCCTTAAATTCGCGGTGCAGATCGTGTCTGACTATCCGCCCGGATATCCGCCGGGCCAGGCTGCCACGGTGCTGACCTTTGCCAATGTGGGCGGCTTCTTGGGCAGCTTGCTGTTCGGTTTCGTGATGGCCAGGCTCGGCATCAAATGGCCGACCGCCCTCGCCTTGCTGATCGGCTCGGTCGCGGTCGTATCCTTCGGCCTCGGGCGGGATACGCTGGACGGCTGGCAGTGGGCGACCGTATTGACCGGCTTCTTCACCAATGCCGCCATCAGCGGATATTATGCTGCTTTTGCCCGGGGCTTTCCGGCCCATGCGCGGGCCACCGGCACCGGTTTTGTGCTGGGCATTGGCCGCCTGGGCGCGGCCGGCAGCCCGATTATTGCCGGATCGCTGTTTACATGGCTAGGCAATGACCAGTTGCTGACTGTATCTGCGATCATGACCTTGGGCTCGCTCGCTTCGCTGATTCTGTTCCTGATGCTGCCTGAACGCGATGGCGATGAAGTGATCGCACAGCGCACTGCAGCCTCAAGCGTCAAAGCGGAAGCCTGAGCATCAAGTCATCACATCTGTTCAAGAGGAAAGCCTGCCAATGAAGACCCGTGCCGCCGTAGCCTTTGAAGCCAAACAGCCCCTTGAAATCGTCGAACTCGATCTGGAGGGGCCGAAGGAAGGCGAGGTGCTGATCGAGATCATGGCGACCGGAATCTGCCATACCGATGCCTATACGCTGGACGGGCTCGACAGCGAGGGTCTGTTCCCCTCGGTGCTGGGGCATGAAGGCGCAGGCGTGGTGCGTGAAGTCGGCGCGGGGGTGAAGTCGGTCGCCGTCGGGGACCATGTGATCCCGCTCTACACCCCCGAATGCCGCCAGTGTAAGAGCTGCCTGTCGGGCAAGACCAATCTGTGCACCGCGATCCGCGCCACCCAGGGCAAGGGGCTGATGCCCGATGGCACCAGCCGCTTTTCCTACAAGGGCCAGACAATCTATCACTATATGGGCTGTTCGATCTTTTCACCCAGCGCCCGGGCCAAGCCCAACATAACGGCTGCCAGAACGCCACCGCGGGCATGCGGCCATACGATGTTGCGGATCACTTCCCACTTGGTCGCGCCCAGCGCGTAGTAGGCCTTGATCTCTTCCTGGGGAGCTTGGGCGATCACCGCCCGGGCCACGGACATGATCGTGGGCAGGATCATGATCGCCAAGATCACGCCTGCCGTGAACAAGTTCTGTCCAAAGGTCATCTCCGTAGGAAACAGGCTGCCAACGATCGGCAACTTGCCAATGGTTTGCTGCAAGAATGGATCGATGGTGGAACGCATGAGCGGAACCAACACAAAGATCCCCCAGATCCCGAACACAACGCTGGGAATGGCGGCCAGCAATTCGATGAAGGCAGCGACGATCTCGCCGATGTGACGGGGAGCGTACATTACCACGAACATTGCCGAGCTGATGGCCAACGGGAATGCCAGCACCAAACCGATCAGCGAGGTGACCACGGTACCAAAGATGTAAGGGAATGCCCCAAACACCTGTGCCACCGGATCCCACTCGGAAGTGGACAAAAATCCCACTCCAAACTTGCCGATCGATTCCTGCGAATAGATGGTCAACATGATCACCACACTTAGCAACAGTCCGACCACTGCCCATGCCGAGATCTTGAGTACGCTTCCAAACAGCTCATCGCTGTGGACACGCGCTTCCAGTCTGTTACGGCTTAGAGCTTTTACCGACATAGGTGTCTCTTCCTTTCGACTTTTTTCAGATTCAATGATCTGCCGTTCGATGACGGCAACTCCATACTCCTCCAGAGATGGAGCCGCGCAATGATATAGCTAATGTCAAACAAAAAAAAGTGCCCCACGCACATTGGCAGGGGCAAATCTATGGAAAGGAGTCCGGGCCTTTCGTTAGTTGGAGGCCGAGGTGAGGTCTGCGGGCAAAGCGGGTTCGCCGTTGAACAGGATCTTCTCGATCTGTCCTTCGTCGGCCTTTACAGCATCCACAGGCAGCGGGGAGTATCCCAGCGCCTCGTGATATGCCTGCCCGTCATGCGTTGCCCACCAGAGCATCCGTGTTAGTGCCACCGCTTTGGCCTGGTCGGTCTGCACTGGGCAGACCAGATCCAGGTGAATCCTGTGATCGGGTATGCGTAAGGATTGGCGCTGTTCACGACCATAATTCTCAGGTCGTCTGGCAACGTAACCCCCGCCGCAGCTGCTGACACTGTGTCGACCCTGGGCTGCAGGAAATTTCCCGACTGATTCTGAACCAGCGAGACAGGCAGATCGTTTTGGACCGCATAGGCTAACTCGACATATCCTATCGCGTATGGAACGCCAGCGATCGCGCCGGCAACCCCAGAGTTACCCTTCTGGCCAATGCCAGTGGGCCATTTGACCGAGGTTCCAGACCCGACGTTCGTCGCCCAATCCTCTGACACCGATGCCAGATAGCTGGTCATGATGTTAGTCGTGCCGCTGCCGTCAGATCGGTGGACAACCGCAATGGGCTGCGCCACGTCTGCCAGTTCCGGGTTTTCGACAACCAGAGCAGGGTCGTTCCAGGTGTTCACCGTACCATCAAAGATCGCCACCAGCGTTTCCGGAGTAAACCGGAGAACGGCATCGGGCAGATCAGGCAGATTGTAGGTGATCGCCACACCGCCGAGGGCGGTTGGAATGTGGAGCATAGGGTCGGGTCCGCAGGTTGCCTTTGCGGCTTCCAATTGATCGTCTGTCATTGGGGCGTCAGATGCCCCAAAGTCGGTCGTGCCATCGGTAACGGCTTTGATGCCGCCACCGGATCCAATCGCCTGGTAGTTGATCTGCACACCAGTTAAAGCCGCGTAATCGCTAAACCATGCCGTGTACAGTACTGCCGGGAAAGTGGCGCCGGCGCCGGTGAGATCTTGAGCTTCACCTGCCAACGGGCCGTTGACCAGACCAGATCCAGGAACAGGGGAGTTATCTTGCGCAACCACAGAGCCTACCGCCAGCATTGCCAGCAGCAGAACAGCGATCAGTTTCTTCATACTTCGTTTCTCCTCAGATTTGCCGTTTTTGACGGCATGCTTGCTGATTTTGTGTGAGAAGCAGATAACCCGGAGTCTCCTTTATCGTCCGGTAATGGACGAAACTAAAATCCCAAATTGGGAGCTCGATTTCGCCCATTACTATTTTCTGATTTCAATGAACTGTACCGTATCGCATCTCCATAGACCTCTGTAGTACAAAATAATATATCTTTAACTCTCCGGCTTGGCAATGTCTTATAATCAATTTCTGTTTGAGATTTTGATCACAATGGTGTAAATATATAGGTATATGGAGGTTCGCAATATTCAACGTACAGGCGGGACTAGTTTCAGTGTCACTCTCCCCAAACAATGGGTCGAGAAGATGGGCCTAAAAGACAAAGATCCGGTCGAGAATCTCGGCCCAGCCCTCCGGTGCCCTGGTGATCAGTCCCAGCCAAGGCAAGAAACCGGACACTATGCTGGTTCACAAGATCGATGGATTGGCCAATGGCACACTCACCCGCGAGGTGATCGCCTTATACTTATCCGGAGCCGATGAATTCGTCCTGCGTGGAGAAAAGCTGACACAGGGGCAGCGCACCAAGATCAGACAAGTGATCCAATCCTTAATGGGTCTGGAGATCATTAACGAGTCCTCTACCGGATCGTGATCCGTAATATTCTGGATACCTCCCGGCTTTCTATTCCTCAGAATATCGACCAGATGTTCCTGATCACGGAATCGATGTTTGCCGATGCCATGCAGGCGCTGCTGACTCACGATCAGCAGCTGGGCCATGACGTGGTCGACCGCGACCTGGAGATTGACAAATTCCGGTTTGCGATCATGCGCGCAATTTCAGTCCCTGATCACTGGCAGAATCAACGAAGATAAACTTACCCTGGTTGATTGCCATTACTATTCATCAGTCTCGACTCAGAATCAGCGCATTGCCGACCATGCAGCCAAGATCGCCGGAGAAGTGTCAGCCGTTACCAAGGCCAACAAGGAGTTTCCTGGATTACAACAAGATACCCAGGCCATCATTGCGCTACTCAAGAAAGCGGGTCAGATGGTCAAGACCATTAACAAGCAGGCTGCACATTCCATCCTGGATGACTTCCATGACCTCAAGAAACGGCCTGCCCCGGGGACACTCGTCTCAGATAGCCTGGAAAGAGTTCAGCGCTATGTGCTAAATATCGCGGAGTTGACCATCGACTATGTGGTGATGACTGACTAGTGCCAATAGACATAACCAGCCGGACAGATCTCTGTCCGGCTTTTTGGGTTCTTCCACTAAAGACAGCTCTCGAACCTGGAATTGTGGCCCGGGCAACCTGCTTTTCCGCAATGGTAAGGCAGGAGCCTCCCTGACAAACGGTCGTCAGGCGGCAATCTTGCCAGACGATCCAGATCATAGTTGCAAGACATGGCCGGTTGGGCGTGTCCCGGACAACCAGGGCTGCCGCAATAGAACTGCTTGAACGGTTGCAACAGCCCTCCACTCAAGGATGCATGACAACTGTCTCCCGGGCTGGGATGTCCTGGGCAAAAACGATCGGTACAGTGATACATCTTTGGCATCTTCCCTCCTTCAATCATGAGTTGACGGATTTCGCACGGCGCAGATCTCGAACACTGAATAATGTCCCGGGCAGCCAGGCGCGCCGCAATCATATGGTGGACGGCTTTTGATAGTGGCCGCGCGGTTGACCGCAAAGTCGCACTTCATGCCGGAAGCCACGTGTCCAAAACAGTTAGGATGTCCACAATAGAATACTTTCCTTCGCTTGGAAGGATGTGGCAGATGCTCTTCAGGCCCCAGCTTCTGCAGATAGAGATCCGGTCTCCTCCCTGGTCTTACATCAGATCTTTGGAACATGATACTTCTCCCTGATCCGATCCAACACTTGCCGATTATAACCAAGATAAATTAATTTTGCTCTTACTTTGGCTCAGTGCTGTATATACTGTAATATGCTTCCAAACCAATATTGATATGCAATCAGACCAACTCACAGTCTTTGTTACCGGCGAGAACGGCGAAGCGCACCCAGACGCCGAGGTTTCTATCGAAGGAACAGACGCCTATGGAACAACCGATCAGAAAGGTGAAGTAGTATTGTCCCTTCCCGCTGATCAAAATGTGGTCACCGTGATCGTCAAAGAAGGCGACGAGACGGTTAGCGCTCCTTTCTACCTGACCCAGAAAGGTACCCGTAACTTGACGGTGAACTTTCCTTATTTGCAACAGCTGAGTCTGCAGCAACAGGCCGAAAGTACTCCGCCGCCAGCGCCGCCAGCCACTATTAGTCCCGCTATCGGATTGATCGCAATTATTGCTGCAGTAGTGATCGTGCTCTATTTATTGCGAAAGAAGATCAAGTCTCCCGAAATCAACATCAGCAGACCTAAAATGCCGCGGCCGGCACCACGGACGATAAGAGAAAAAGACACGGAGATGATCAAACCTAACCTGACCGAGTACTTCAACAAGCACCGTCCTCAGCAACCCCAGGCCTAGAAGCTGGCCGAAACAGTATAAGTTACCAGTTGAGTATAAGTTCCAGCTGGTGTACCACTGTCCGCTTCCGCCCGGTGAGTAACCAGCGCGGTGTTGGTGGTGTCGGGTGAAGATGGATTGTTACCAGATGTGCAACTATACAAAGATGTGTTGATGCCGGATGTCACACCGGTCGCGGTAGGACTGTCGTCGACCGCGAAGGTACCCAGTTCGGTAAGCCCAAACGGGTCACCAGTACAGGATCCACCAACTAGGGATATGCCATACCCCTCAGTCCCGGCAGTCACCAATGAATCGTCCGTAACATTGTCTATAAACTCGCTATCGTCCGTATTGCGCAAACTGCCATCCGTTTTGATGTTGACTGTATAGCCGCTGGTGGCATTTGTGGTAACTTTCAAACGGTAAGCGCATTCCTGCACGCCGGAATCAGACAAGCTGCCCAGATCACACAGGTTGGGACCAACGCTTGAACCGCCAACATTGCCCAAGTCCGCTGTGTCGTCTGAAGTGCGGATAACAAAAGTCAGAACCGTATCGACAGTAGCCAGGATGTTCACCTGGTTCTCGCTACCAACATAGATCGGCGCGCTGCCAAATCCTCCCAGGGAATCGTAGGCATCTACTTCATAGTTTCCGGCTGTGGCTGGAGCGGTTACATGGATGCAGAAGTCGAGTCCGGTAACGGAAGCCGTGGTGGTTGGTGCAGTAAAGGTATACAAGTAACGCGGGTTGCCAAATCCGTCAGTGGTGATGGTGGCCGAACCATCCATGATCGAATCGGAATCGGCATCTGTGGTTGGCACCGAGCAGGTATCGGCCAAAGTGAAACCTGCCGGGAAATCTACCGCTGCCGTTCCAGATACTGGCATTTCTCCCGATGGAACCCAGTGAGCCACGATGTCAGTATCGGAACTGATGGCTACGGCATTGGGAGTCAAAGTCAATCCGATCGCGCCCACCAGCGGCACACCTATACCTCCCGTACCCGATAGACCAGTGATCTTCCAGTAATAAAGTCCATCGATGCTGACGATCGAAACCGAGGCGCTGCCCGCAGTTAGTTCGTAGCCATCAACACAATCATCGGTCACTTCCGGTAGCGTTTCGGCATCAGGACAGATCCTTACCCCGCCATCCTGCGCCCGCTTGGGCACATACAAGCTGTGAGTGCTGTCTGTGCCATCGGAGATCCCCAACCCGGCGATCACCGCCTTGCCCGCGTCTCGATCGCTGTCGCCGGAAACGTATGGCCAGAACAAATTCCCGCTGTCAGGGAAGGTTACTGTCACGTCCGAAAGGGGGACTCCGCTGGCAAGAGTAACCCGCAGATCAACTACGGAGGTGACAAAGTTTTGGGTAAGCGGATCTGAATATGAGGATGTCTGCACGTTTACTGGATCTACCCGGGAAACCTGAGCGACACTCAGATTGGTATCCAGTCCGGAAAGGTGACTGCTAGTTGTGGGCAAGTAATTGTATAGGTAAGGACGATTGCCCGAGTAGTTGTGATAGGCGATCACGTACCCCCCATCACCACGAATGTAGAACGATGGGTAACCGCCGCGGTTACTCGAATCCTTGAGTAAGGTGCGGAATCTTCCTTCGGAACATTTTGAGTTGTAACACTCGTAGACGCTAACGTTGCCATAGCCTTTACGGCGGGCGCCGGCAGACATGATCACTGGATTATCGTTGCTATCCAGCTGGATCAGCGTCCCGCCATAATTGCTGAAAGAGGTAACGGCAGCGGACTGCTCGTCGTGCACCGAATATGAATTGTTATCGGATGTTCCACCAGTACAGGAAGAGTTAGGACAATCGTAGAACAACAGTCCGCTAGGCCCAGTATAGGCAATGCCCGGAGTGCCATCGGCCCTGATCACGATCGAGCTCATCTCGCCGTAGTGCGCCGATGATGACCCCGCATGTAAGGTCTGACTGCTCCCGGATGTGCATAAGGCATCGCTACAAACATACAGCTTGAGTGAGTAGCTGCTGGTGTCGTAATACGATACAACCGGCCGGTCATCCCCCAGAATGGCTACTGCCGGATTAACTCCGGCGCCATTTGTATCCAGAGTTCTGCGGGTTCCTACGCTACAGGTTTCATCTTCGCAGGAGAACGAGTCCAGGATCCCTCCCATTCCCGAAACCCCGTCCATCGCCAGGAATGGTGTCCCATCTGAGCGGACAGCCCCAGCCACTGGACCATAGTTGCCGCCAGTATCGGGGAATAGCGTACTGGTAAAGGTATAACTAGTGCAGTTGACATCATCGCAATCCACCCTGCTGAGCGTTCCGGTACGGACCAGATCCTTGGCAATGTAACTAGGCAGATCGTCGCTCTTAAAGTACAACAGTCCCCAATAGCCTATCGGGTCGAGCCCTGTGTCCGAAGTGGTGTAACCATTGCAGTTGATATCGGTACAACCGACAAACACCTCGTGCAGAGAGCCGGTATCGTAGTAGGCGATCAAGGGATAACCATCCGGTTTTTCGATCACTTTGTTAAAGTAGCCGCTGTCACTGGAACCGGGTAGCAACTTGGAAGCGACTGCGGCGCCAATGCTGGGTGTGCTACTAATGGTGGTGGAAGCGGCACTGGTCCCGGCGCTATTCACCGCGTATATGCGGAAATTATAAGTCGATTCGTTGGTCAGGCCAGTCACTGAGCCTCCGGTGGTGTTGGTCACGCCATCAGTAAATACCGACCAGCTGTTGTCTGTCGATAGTTTATATTCGATCACGTAGTCAAAGATGGTACTGCCACCATCGCTTGGCGCAGACCAGGTAAGCGTTACCTGTGCGTTCTCTGCGGTTGCTTGCACGTTATAAGGCTTATTGGGCACGTCTGGATCAGAGGATGGAGTAACCGCGTTTGAGGGCCCTCCTGCCGCGCCAGTACCGATCGAGTTAGTGGCGGTCACAGTAAATGTATAGCTGGTTCCGTTAGTAAGCCCGCTAACTGTTATGGGGCTAGTAGTCCCTGTCCCGGTGACCCCTCCTGGATCTGATGTGACTGTGTATCCAGTGACACTCTGCCCGCCTGTGGTGGTCGGATAACTAAAGCTAATGACTGCCGAGGCATCGCCTCTGGTTGCCGTAATGTTATAGGGAGACCCTGGTACTGTAGCAGGAGAGATACTGCCAGACGCGCTGCTGGCCAAGCTGTTCCCGTTGGCATTAGTGGCGTAAACAGTGAATGTGTAAGTTCGGCCGTTGGTCAGCCCGGAAACAGTTATCGGGGAAGAAGCACCTGTGCCTGTGATCCCATCCGGGGTGGAAACTGCGGTATAACTGGTGATGGTCGAGCCCTGGTCAGAACCGGGGGTGAACGAGACCAGAATCTGGCCACTCCCGCCTCTGCTTACCGATAAAGATGTTGGGGGATCCGGAACCAGACTCGGGATCACCGCATTAGAAGCTGCGCTGGCAGAACTGGAACCGGCGACATTATTGGCTACCACCGTAAATGTGTAGCTTACGCCGTTGGTCAACCCGGTCACGGTGATCGGTGAGCTGCTGCCTGAGGCTGAAATGCTTCCAGGATTAGAGGTAACTGTATACCCAGTGATATCGGAGCCACCATCCGAGGTAGATGCTGTAAATGACACTATAGCCAATGCGTTCCCTTTTGTTGCGGTACCGATGGTTGGCGCCGAAGGCACTGTCTTTGGTGTTTCGGTGACACTCGCCGAAGCGACCCCTGTGCCGATCGCTGTTACTGCCTTGACTTGGAAGTTATACGCTTTGCCATTGATCAGTCCGGTGATCGTGGCAGAGGTGGATGTCGAGGTTCCATCGTTGAATGTGATCCAGGCGCTGTCTCCCGCTTTGCGGTATTGCACAATATAGTCAGTTATTGGAGAACCGCCGTCCGAGGCCGGAGCGGTCCAACTCAACCCCATTTGAGTGTTGCCATAGATAGCTGCCAAGCCGGTCGGGGCCCCAGGGAACGCTTGCGGTGTGGACGAGACGGGGTCGGACGCTGGTCCAGCGCCGATGGAGTTCACAGCAGTCACCCGGAAGTCGTAGCTTAGGGCATTGGTCAGTCCAGTTACCACCGCGGTGTGATCGTCGGAAACTCCGTCCGCAAACACCGACCAGCTACCCGACGAGGTCAGCTTGTACTCTACCTGATAATCGCTGATAGATGCGCCTCCAGTGCTGGCTGGGGCGGACCACACCAGTGACACCTGCGTGTCGCCGTAAGTGGCGGTCAATCCCGTTGGCGCTCCAGGAATAGTTGATGGAATGGTGCTGTTGGAGAAATCGCTCAGAGGACTGTTCCCAGTAGCGTTTGTCGCATACACCTTGAATTTGTATGACCTGCCGTTTGTCAGTCCAGTCACGGTGATCGGAGAGGATGAACCGCTGGCGGTAATGTTGTCAGGAGTGGATACCGCTGTAAAGCTGGTGATCGCGGAGCCGCCGTCCCCATTCGAGGTGAACGATACTGTGATCTGGCCATTTCCTGCTGTGACTGTGCCAATGCTCGGCTTGGCGGGATAGGTGCTGGGCGTGGATGTAAATACGTTGCTGGTACTTCCTGATCCGACCGCGTTTACCGCGCTAACCCGGAAATCGTAACTCAGTTCATTCGTTAGTCCGGTGATAGTCCCCGATGCTGTGGCAGAAGCACTGTGCGCAAACGAGACTCCCAGAGTTCCGCTGGAAGTAAGCTGTATTCCCAGAAATAATCGCTGATCGAAGCTCCTCCGTTGCTAGTTGGAGCAGTCCAGGTAAGTGCCATAAACGTGCTTCCCGGAGTCCGGTTAGTCCGGTTGGCGCCCCCGGTACCGTCTTAGGCGTGGCATAGGCTAAGTTGGAAGGCGTACCTGACCCGATCGCGTTGATGGAACTGACCCGGAACTCGTAGTCGGATCGGTTCGCCAACCGGTTACTGTGGCAGAGGTAGCGCTGGAAACTCCATCGGCAAATACATGCCAAGAAAGCTGCCGACCAATTCGTATTCCACCTGATAGTCAAAGATGCTTGCTCCGCCGTCGTTATTTGGTACGTCCCAAGTTAGTCCTACTTGTTGATTTCCGTAAGTCGCTACCAGATTTGTTGGCACCCCAGGCAACCCTGAAGGTGTCACGGAATTGGAAGCGGCGCTGGCAGTACTTGATCCTGCCGAGTTATTTGCTACCACCGTGAATGTATAGCTGGTTCCATTGGTCAGGCCGGTAACTGTGATCGGCGAAGCAGCCGCGGTCTTGGTGATGCTCCCGGGGTTGGATGTTACTGTGTATCCGGTGATGCTCAGACCGCCGTTCCCATTGCCGCTGAACGAAACAGTTGCCTGGCCATCGCCTGGTTGAGCAAAGCCGATGGTCGGCGCGTCCGGCACGGTGCCTGGAGTAACGCTAGTGGTGGAAGATACTGAACCGGTTCCTTTAGCATTTTTTACCGCGCTAACCCGGAAATTGTATAGAGTGCCATTGGTCAGATCCGGTCACCGTCGCTCCCGTCGAAGCAGATACCCCATCGCTGAACACCAACCAGATACCGCTAGAGCTCTCTTTGTACTCAACTATGTAGTCAGTGATTGCGGTGCCGCCGCTGGAGGGCGCACTCCAGGTCAAGACCGCCTGCGAGTTTCCTGCAGTTCCATGTAGGCTGCTTGGCGTCCCGGGCACGCTCCAGGTAGTGGCCGTGGCGCTGCTACTAGGTAACCCGGTGCCATTTGCATTAATTGCGCTGATCCGGAAGTTGTACGAGGTTCGCCGTCTGATAGGCCAGTGACAGTCGCGCTGGTTGAAGTCGAAAGGCGCCATCATTGAATGTCAACCAGGTACCGCTGGAAGTCTGCTTATACTCTACTAGATAATCAGTGATCGCCGAGCCGCCATTGCTGGGAGCGCTCCAGGTTAAAGCCACTTCCTCTTAATTAGCCAGCGGTCGGAGTTGGCGCCGCTGGGAGTATTACCGGCACACCGGCAGGCGTGACCGAATTGGAAGCCGAACTGCTAGAACTGTTGCCGGCAACGTTGGTGGCCTTGACCGTGAATGTGTAGCTTGTGCCGTTAGTCAAACCGGTTACCTGTCAGAAGGCGAGCTACTGCCGGTGGCGGTCTTATTGCCCGGACTGGAAGTTGCCGTAAAGCTGGTAATCGCTGATCCGCCATCTCCGTTTGCGGTAAAGGAAACAGTAGCTTGGAGTATTTCCTGCTGTAGCCGTACCGATGGTTGGAGCCTCTGGAACTGTGTAAGGAGTGGAAGTGAACGTTGACGATGGGCTCCCGGTGCCGATCACGTTTACTGCCGAGACCCGGAAATCGTAGCTGCTGCCATTGGTCAGGCCGGTAACTGTCGCGCTGGTACTGGTAGAAACTCCATCAGGCAAATACCGACCAACTTCCGGAAGACGATAACTTGTACTCCACTTGATAGTCTATCATAGCGGAACCGCCGTTGCTGCCCGGCGCGGTCCAGGTTAATGCCATTTGCTGGTTCCCCAAAGTGCCTGGATTCAAACTTGTTGGTGCGCCTGGCACAGTGGCTTCGATGAAGGCGACCGAGCCCGCTATTGGCAGTCAGGGTAGACCCCGATGTCGTTGTGATTGTTGATCGCCCTTGCCCGCCAGTAGTATGAACCGATCGATAAGGTCTGGGACGCGCTGCCCACAGTGTATGTTCCGGAACCGGCTGCTTGACCAACAGTGAA
>CAWCMV010000004.1:0-124519 GCA_963796745.1 uncultured Alphaproteobacteria bacterium
ATTGGGGGACGCCAGAAATTCGCCTGGATCCCGCCCGACTTCGCCCTCCCGGGCCAGGAAACGATAGTAGTTTCTGAGGGTTGCCAATGCCTGGCGATCGAGCGCGGCGAGAACTTGGCCCCATAGAGGGACTCCACATAATCCGCGAACTGCTGCGCAGTCACCTGAGGCTCCGGCACTGGAAGTTTCGAGTTAAACCTTTCTAAATCTAGACGATAGGACGAAAGCGTGTGACCGGCCAGCCCTTTTTCCACACGGCAAAAGTTCAGAAACGACTCCGCCAGCCCGGAAAGTGGCTTCGGTGGAGGCGCCAACGGCTGCATCGTGCTAATGATACAATACTTGCGAAATTGTTTGGAAGGGCTTCAGCAGCAAACAAGAAGGTTTTGGTCGCGCGCTTCGACCGCGCCTCCCTGCAGGGGTTCGTCCAGACCCCCGGCGGGCTCCAGTCGGACGCCCTGGAATTGCTGACCCCTGAGGGCACCGTCATCCAGGTTCCCTACTCGGAAACGAAAGCCGTTTGTTTCGTTCGGGATTTCGACAACACGGAAACCTGGAAGCGAAATCGGTGCTTCGCCGCCCGCCCCAAGAGCCCCGGGCTCTGGATCCAGCTCAAGTTTCGCGATGGAGATACGCTCGAAGGCCTCATCCCCAACAATCTGCTCCACGTCGAGCCGGCCGGCTACAGCGTGATTCCGCCCGACCCCACCTTTCAGAATCAGCGTGTGTTCGTGCCGAAAGAGGCCCTGGAGTCCGTGCAGGTGCTGGGCGTGATCGGCAGTCCTTTGCGGCGGCGGACCAAAGAAGGCGCGGCCAAGGATAAAGAGAACCAGCTGGAAATGTTCGATTAAGTTCGACTAAGAGGGTCGCGTTAGACCGAGACCGGCACCCGGAGAGAAAATTCTCCCAGGTTCGTCCAGACGTTTTGGAGGGTGTTCTGAACCAGCGTGACGTGGTCGACCAGGAAGTCCCGGCTTCCGGAATATTCCCGCCAGCGGCGCTCGGCCAGCTCCGCGACCGCGGCCACATTCGCCGGATCAAGGTCCTGCGCCAAAGTCACATGCGGATGATACTCAAAGCCTTCCTTACAGCACAGGTCGCCGCGATGCAGCACTTCGTGAATCTTGTCGGCTTCGGCCCTCCCGGCTCCCAGGGAAAGATGGACCACGCGGGAAACCGGGAAAACCTGCACCTCGCACAACTCCACGCGAAAAGCGGGCTGGTCCCGTAAGCCGGCTTCCAGTTGGCTGCGGATTTGGTCGAGAGGGATCGCCAGGGGCCGGGGCGGGAGGAAAGTCAGGTGGCTGCGCGCCGTACAGCCCGGCTCTATTTCCTGGCGGAGACGTTCGATGAAACCAGCCAAGGGCTGCGGAACGTACGCCACCAGCGAGAAGGAATTAATAGCGGTTCCTTCCCCGCAAGACTCATCCATTGCTATCCGTCCCTATTGTAACGCGGGCGGCTGGTCGTCATTGAGCGCGCTGCCGGGCGGCGGCGGCCGCGAACCGGCTTCAGCTCGGGCAGAACCCATTGCGCTTCTTCGAACCCCACGAACTTAAAGATGCGCAGGGACCCGTCCGCGGCGGCTCCAGCAGGTCGCCGACTTCCAAGGGGGCCGCGGTGTCGCGCAGGGCGAAAAAAGCGGCGTAAGGCGTGGGGGCCTCGGCCTCCGGCCAGGTCCTCGCTGGGGCCGCCGCTGGATCGAGCGGGTGATAGTCGCGCGGTTTCACCGTGGCGATCCCGCTCACGTGCGGGGCAAAGCGGACCTGCTGGCGCAGGTGATCCTTCAGGCGATGGATACGGTACGTCGGCATGGGCGTGGCACTTTCCTGAACCTGCGATTTATTATGCCTCAAACCAATTCAGAAGGAAAATGTTTTTTCGGTTACAGCCGCCGCTGTTCTAAAAAAACCGTCGCGTCCTCCGCGCCCTGCTCGAGCCAGCGCTCGATGTTGCTGCGTTTCCACTGGATGGTGTCGCGGACCGAGCCGAGGGGCCGGCTGGGGCGGATCTCGCGGACCTCTACACCGGGGGGAACCGGAGGATTGTGTCCCGCCACGCCCCGGAAGGCGCGCACGAACTGGTGCAGCCACCAGGAGGGCGATTGCGGCAGTACCTGAAGACCGAGGATCTGCTGCGCTCCCAGCTCGGCGGCGGCCCACGACGGCAGCGCGCCCAGCAGCCCGCCATCGGAATACCAGTGCGTCCCGATGCGGACTTGCGGCAGCGCGAAAGGCAGCGCGCAGGACGCCGCCAGGTGCTGCCAGGTAATTTCGGAATCGCGAAAGATCCTGGGTTTCATGCGCGGCAGCTCGGTGGCGGTGATCGCGAACGGCATCCGAGGGGTGTAGCGGGCCATCATCCGGCGGATATTGGACGGCAGATCCTCGAAACGGGCAAACGCGGGATCGAGCCACATGCGGCGGAGTTCCTCGGGCGTCGCGCCGCTGGCGATCAGGTACCCGTTGAGCGATCCCACCGAAGCGCCGACGATCAGGTCGGGGGAAATGCGGCCGCACAGCGCGCTCCAGGCGCCCGCCTGCCACGCGCCGAACAAGCCTCCGCCGGAAAGCACCAACGCCCGCATGAGAATATGTAGTGTAGCGCCCTCCATGAAAAATTCGATCATGAAGGCCTAGTGAAGCGGCTCTGGATCACCCTGATCGTGCTGGCCATCGCCGGCGTGGCGCTGTGGAGGCTCGAAGTACAACGCGACCGTCCTCCCCAGGTGACCTTCGCGCGGGCGACCCGCGAAAGCATCTCGAGCCTGGTCTCGACCAACGGCAAGGTGGAGCCGGTGGAATCCGGTGAGGCGCGCGCCGAACGCTCCGGCGCCGTGAAGCGGATTCTGGTCCAGCAAAGGCCAGCACGTCGACAGCGGGCAAACGCTGGTGGAGTTGGATGCCGGCGACGCGCAGGCGGAACTGAAGACCGCCGAAGCCCGCCAGGCCGCGATCCGCGCGGACATGCAGTACTTGGCCAGGGCGGCCGCGCGACGGACCGCGCCGGGATCGATACGGCCATCGACAAAGCCCGTCTGGAGCTGAAGATCGCGCAGGACGACTACACCACGGCCGTCCGGTTGCGCGACAAGAAGGCCGGCACCGAGATCGAAGTGCGCACGGCCAAAGAAGCGGTGGACCGCGCCCAGGCCCAGATCCAGGCTTTGCAGCAGCAACGCGCCTCGCTGGTGACACCGGCCGATCACAGCAGCGCGGAAGCGCGCCTGGACGAGGCCAAGACCGCCGCGCAACTGGCCGAGGCCCGCATCCGCATGAGCGTGGTGACGGCGCCCATCTCCGGCATCGTCTACCAGTTCGATCTCAAGCCGGGCGCCTACTTGAACGCGGGCGACCTGGTGGCCTCCATCGGCCGTCTGGACCACGTCCACGTGAAGGTTTACGTCGACGAGCCGGATCTGGGCCGGGTGATGAAGGGCATGCCGGTGACCATCACCTGGGACGCGCTTCCCGGGCGGCAATGGAAGGGTTCGGTGGACCGCACGCCCACCGAAATCGTCACCATGGGCGCGCGCCAGGTGGGCGAGGTGATGTGCAACATCGACAACCCGGACATGGATCTGATGCCTGGAACCAACGTCAATGCGGTGATTCTTTCCAGACCGTGGAGAACGCGATCACCATCCCCAAGGAAGCCGTGTATCGCCAGCAGGGCCAGGCCGGCGTCTACCTGCTGGAGGGCGACCACGTCCGGTGGCGCGCCGATTACGCAGGGCGTCAACAACACGACTCGCACGCAGGTCAACGAATTGAAGGAGGGCGACGCGGTCGCGCTGCCTTCCGACAAACCGCTGAAGGACGGGGCAGCGGTGGAGGCGGCCATTCCGTAGTGCGCAATTGAAATGAAACCAATTCTCGTTCTCTACGCGACGCGGGAAGGCCACACGCGGCAAATCGCCGAACACATCGCGGCGGCCATTCGTGCCCGCGGGTATCACGCGGATGTGATAGACGCCGCCGATCTGCCCTCTGAGTTCTCGGTGGACGATTACGAAGCCGCGGTGATCGCGGCATCGGTCCATCGCGAGAAGCATGAAAAGGAGATGGTCAGCTTCGTCCACCGCTTTCGCGATGAACTGGAGTGCATGCCGCTGTTTTTCTTTCCGTGAGCCTGTCGGAAGCCGGCGCGGAGGATGCGTCTGCGACGCCCGAGCACCGCGCGCTGGCGGCGGCCGATGTCCAGAAGATGATCGATGCGTTTCTGAAGGAAACCGGCTGGCATCCATCCAAGGTCCACGGCGTGGCCGGCGCGCTGAGCTATACCAAGTACAATTGCTTGATCCGCTTCGTGATGAAACGGATCGCGAAGGCGCAGGGAGCCAGCACGGACACCTCGCGCGATCACGAACTCACCGACTGGGAGGCGCTGGATCATATCGTGGATGAGGTTATTCCGCACAGCGCAATGCCTGCGAATTCACATTCAGACCCGGAGCTAAGATAAGAGCATGTCCGCGCAGCCACAGCCGCGTCTGACGCCCGAGCAATATCTGGAGATCGAGCGCGCCGCGCAGTTTCGCAGCGAGTACTACAACGGCCGCATGTATGCGATGTCGGGCGGCACGCATCCGCACGCCATTGTCATTGGCAACCTGGCCCGGCGAACTGGGTAATGCCTGGAGAAGGGCCCGTGCGTGGTAACCACCAGCGACATGCGCGTTCGCGTAAGCAAAACCGGGCTTTACACGTATCCCGACATAGTCGTCGTCTGCGATCCGCCCCAATATCGGGGATGGCCGGCACGACACTGTTCTGAATCCGGCCTTGATTGTCGAAGTGCTGTCGCCCTCCACCGAAGCCTACGATCGCGGCTTCAAGTTCGCCCAATACCGGACGCTCGAATCCCTTCGGGAATATGCTTTGGTCTCGCAATCCGAACCTCGCGTGGAAATCTTCCGCCGCCAGCCGAGCGGAGACTGGCTGCTCTCCGAATCGGCCGGGATGGACGCGGTCTGCCGCTTTGACAGCGTGGGCTGCACCGTCGCCATGAAAGACATATACGATAAAGTCACCTTCGGTGGCGAAGCGGCGGTCGCCGACAGACCTTCTCCCGAAGTTAGAACCCGGACGCTATGGCCATCAACCTCAAACCCGTGGATGTGGTTGTGGTCGGCCTGGGCGCCGCGGGCGGCGTGGCGGTGCTGCCGCTGGCGCGCGCCGGGCTCAAGGTCGCGGGCATCGAAGCCGGCACCTGGATGACCAAGGAACCGGGCAAATTCTTCCACGCCGACGAGATTTACAACAACGTCCGCGGCCTGGTCACCACCGGCACACAAGGTGCAGGGCGAGATCCCCACGGTCCGCAACAGCCTCACGGGACCCACACGCGCAGGGAACACGCATCCCATGATGAATGCGATCGGCGGGACGTCGATCCACTATCACGCCCAGAGCTGGCGATTCAATCCCTGGGATTTCAAGGTGCGCTCGGCGTCGATCCGGCGCTACGGCGCTGGCTCGATCCCCAAGGGATCGACGGTCGAAGACTGGCCCATCGGCTACGAAGATCTGGAGCCGTACTACGACATCATCGAACATGAAGTCGGCGTCTCCGGCCGCGCCGGAAATATCCAGGGCAAGCTCGACCGGCCGCGGCAGCAACTTCGAAGGACCCCGCCAGCGCGAGTATCCCATGCCTCCGCTGCGCGACACCGATTTCACCGATCTGATGACCAAGGCCGCGAAAATCGCTGGGATGGAATCCGTTCCGCGGACCCGCGGCGATCAATTCGCAGGACTATCGCGGGCGCCCGGCCTGCGCCTATCACGGCTATTGCGATCGCGGCGGCTGCCACGTGAGCGCCAAGAACTCGACCGCCGTCACCACCATCCCCGCGGCGCAGAAGTTCAAGAACTTCTACGATCTTCGATAACGCGCAGGTCACGCGCATCTCAGGCGGACAACAACGGCAAGGTAACCGGCGTACTGTACATTCGCGACGGCAAGGAATACTTTCAGCCGGCCAAAGTCGTGCTGGTCGCATCCTACACGTACGAGAACGCGCGTTTGCTGCTGCTGTCGAAATCCAAAGCGTATCCCAACGGCTTATCGAACAATCACGGCCAGGTCGGCAAGCATCACTTCGGACACTGGAATAGCGCGCTCACGGCGCTGTTCCCGTTCGATATCAACATCTGGTACGGCGCGATCGCGCAGGGCGTGGTGATCGACGAGTGGGCCGACGACAATTTCGATCACACCGGCCTCGGATTCATCGGCGGCATCGAGCCTGCACGTGTATCACGAGAAGCATCCCATCGCGGCCGCGGCCATGGGCACATTCGGCCGCGCGCCGCAGTGGGGTTCGAAGTGGAAGGCGTTCATTCGCGAAAACGCCGGCCGCACGGCTCCGGCGTATCTCCAGACCAACAGCTTTCCCTACGAAGACCAGTTACCTGGATCTGGACCCGCGAAGTGAAAGATCCGCTGGGCGATCCGGTGATCCGCATCACCACCGGTCCGCGCGGAAAACGAAACGCGCGCAGCGGCCTACGCTGCAAGACAAGACGCAGGAATGGTTCCGCGCGGCGGGCGCCATCGAGGTCGACCGGAGGCGCCGGCATTCGGCAGCGGGCTCTCCACCCACGCCACCGGCGGAACGCGCATGGGCGACAATCCCGAAACGAATGTCGTCGACCAGTGGGGCTTCTCGCATGAGGCTCCGAATCTGGGCATCCTGGGCGGATCGGTGATGGGCACCATGGGCGCGCGCAATCCGACGCTCACGGTGCAGGCGCTGGCGTGGCGCACCGCCGAGCATTTGGTGAAGAACTGGAAGGCCATTGCCGGATGAGGCGCATCGACGATGATCGCATCGCCCGAAGATGCGCGCCTGTTCTTTGACCGCTGGAAAGAGGATCGCGCCGCCGCTGAAAGTCCGCCTGTGGGCGTCCTCTTTGTTCTTCGACGCCGTCGGAACCTCACCGATTTCACCTCGGAGACGCTGGAACTCGGCGGCGATTCGTGGAAATTCACCATCCCGCTCGAAGGCGTGAACTTTTCGTTTTCCGATCCGCGTGAGATTCCGGTCGCCAGCGTGCGCGAGTCGGAAACGGCTCAGTACGAGTTCGGAATTGCCCTCCAGTTGCCCAATGGCGACCAGCTCGTCATAATGGAGTTGAAGGCATCCTCCCAACCCGCCAGCGAATCAGACGAATGAGTATCGCTGCCCAAGTACTATAAGTCCTAGAATTTTCTGGGCTTGCTCTGTGCAGGATTTCGTGAGAAACAGAAATCTGCCCCGTCGCATCTGATCTCAGGAGTTGAATGGGCGGCGAGTATACTTCTCTGATGTAATGTAACCTTCCGCCAGCGTTACGGCCGCTTCGTTCGAGCCGCTGTGCTCGGCGTCACGGCGTGCGCGGCCGTCGCCAGCGACAGCACTCTTCCGGCTGCAATCCGGATCCGCGCGGCATGCGGCTGGAAGCGTTTTTCAAAGCCTACGATTGCCCCGGCCCCTTCCACGTGCAGGAGTATTTGCGGGCCGCCGATTCGCACGCGCTGGATTACCGGCTTCTTCCGGCGATATCGCTGGTGGAGAGCACCTGCGGCGCCTACGCAGAGGATGAACAACCGCTGGGGCTGGGACTCGGTGCAGAGCGGGTTCCCCTCGGTGCCGGCGGGCATCGACTACATCACCGAGCAGCTCGCCGAAGAGTCCCCTTTACAAGGGCAAGACGGTGAAGCGAAAAGCTGTTCACGTACAATCCCTACCCGCAGTATGTGCGCCAAGTCGAACGGCTGATGCAGCAGATCGAGAACTGAGCCCTGACCTGCCGGGAGCGGCATTCCATGCGCGAAAAAAGTAGGGCGGACACGCTCGTACTGAGTGCGACCGCCCTGGAGACGCGACGGGACGACCGGAGGAGATCGAGCCTCGTTTTGGATGCGCCAATAAAACTCTGTAGTCTGGGAACGTTTGGACGCCCGGACGAGAATTAATTTACCCCGCCTCGAGCGTTAGCACAACATAGTTTTGGAGCAAATTGTACTGGTACGGCTAATATCGCGATGGCTCGGTCGGGACGCGGCGCAAAAGAGTTCCCGGAACTGGCCGGCTACAGTCCTGCTCACCAACACTCTGTCGGGTTGCCGCGCAAGTCAACACTTGTGTTATGTTGGATCGTGACCAGTGGTGAATTCAAACGCTGGCTGGAGAAGAACGGCTGCACGTTTTTCCCGGCCAAAGGAGGCCACTTGGTAGTTCTCCGGGAAGGCAAGAAATCGGTGTTGCCATGCACGGCAAGAACAAAGAACTCGGCACGGGCTTGGTCAATTCGATCAAGAAGCAACTGGGCCTGAAATGAGGCGATAAAAATGCGATATCGAGTAAACCTAGAGAGAGAAAAGGGACTGGTGGGCGCTTATTTCCCGGACGTGCCCGGGGTTCAGACGTCGGTGACGATGAACAGGAAGCGCTCGCCCGGGCCGTGGACGCGCTTGAGTCCATGTTTATGGCGCTGATACAGGATCGTGAAGATATCCCTCGGCCGCGAGCGCCCAAGCGCGGCGAAAAGACCGTGACCCTGCCGGCGCTAACGGTGGCGAAGCTGGAGCTTATCAGGCGATGCGCGCCGCCGACGTGGGCAAGGCTGAACTTGCCCGCCGGCTGAATTGTCACCTCCCACAGATCGATAGACTGTTGGACTTGGCGCATGCGTCCCGGCTCGACCAACTGGAGCAAGCCTTCGCGGCGCTGGGCAAGAGGCTGGAAGTGGCGATCCAAGACGCGGCATAGGCGTAGCTCGGGGTCACCGCCCTGCACAGCGTTGTGCGCGAATCCGACCGACTCTTCCGCGATGGCTGCGGGAGTCACAGACCGAGTGTGGGAAATCGCGGACATCGTCGGATCGGTGGAAAAACGCCAGACGACGATTGATAACGACATGGACGGCGAGTGGAAGCTAGGCTGGAGTCTCGGGTTTGAGCCGGAGCTTCGTGGCTTGAATACAACTGGCAACCAGTGGGGCTTCTTGTATCCGTTCCGGGATAGTGCTTTGCTACCGGAAGCGTCAGCGCTGCGCCATCAAACAAGTAAGTAAGTGCGCTGGTCGGATGCGGCTCTATCTGTCCCTGTAGGCTCTTGAAGGCATTCATTAGCGATTCAGATCTGAACGGTGTTAGGTGCAATCTCGTGAACGTTACGGTCCTACGCTCAGAAACCATGGTTAGGATTACTTGAGCCATCTCTTCCGAACTCATACAGTCAATTTCCCACGTATCGGGCACCCCTACCTTTGTCCATCCTACCGAGTGGCCCCGCCTCGGCATAATCGTTTCTTTAGTGGAACAGACCGCGAAACGAAAAATTTATCTATTGATGCTCAAACTGACCCACTACCCAAAAACCCTCAAGTTGACAAGGCCATCCACGTCGGCTATAGTTCTGAAGTACTGAGCTATCAACGATTTGTCGAGACTTTGCGATGGCAAACGGCACCGAAGATCGGGATAGGGGTTGAGCGGGATCTAGAAGTCGGCTTCCCGGCGGAAGACGATCTCGAACATCTCATAGAGGACTACAGCCATCTTGCGCCTCCCTCCGAAGGCGAGCTGCTGCAGGGTCACGTCGTCAAGGTCACTCCCACGGAAGTCATCGTCGACTTCGGCTACAAGCTGGAAGGCCTTGTCCCCATCGAGCAGTTGCGCCAGCCCGACGGCACGGTCGCAGTCAAGGCGGCGACGCCATCGACGTGATGGTGGACCGGCACGGGCCGCAGCCGGAAGGCTACGTTCTGCTGTCGTATTCGGAAGGCCAGCGCAGTCTGCGCGTCTGGGACACGCTGGAGCGCGCCATGCGCGAGCAGCTGCTGATCTCCGGCCGCGTGACCGACCGAACCAAGGGCGGATTGATGGTAGATGTGGGCGTGCCGGCATTCATGCCGGGCTCGCAGGTCGATGTCCGGCCTATCGCACGACCTGGATCGTTCGTCGGCCAGGATATCCCGGTCAAGGTCATCAAGCTGAACCGGCGGCGCGGCAACGTGGTGGTCTCGCGCAAGCTGGCCGTCGAAGAAGACCTGCAAGGCGCGCAAGAGCCAACGCGCTGGAACATCTGGACGAAGGCGCGGTCGTGCCGGGCATGGTCAAGAACCTGACCGAATACGGCGCTTTCGTCGACCTGGGCGGCATCGACGGACTGCTGCACGTGAGCGACATGTCGCACGGGCGCGTGAGGCATCCCTCCGAAGTGGTGCACGTGGGCGAAGAGATCACCGTCAAGGTGCTGAAGTTCGACCGCGAGAAAGAGCGCATTTCGCTCGGCATCAGGCAGCTGGCGCCGGATCCCTGGGAGTCGCTGATCGGAGCGCTATCCGCCCGGCAGCCGGGTGATCGGCCGCGTGGTGAGCATCACCGATTACGGCGCCTTTGTCGAAATCGAGCCGGGCGTGGAAGGATTGATCCACATCTCGGAGATGACCTGGAGCCGCCGGATGAAGCATCCCTCCAAGGTGGTGAAGGTCGGCGATCAGGTGGAAGCGGTGGTGCTGGAGGTGAAACCGAAGGAGCGCCGCGTTTCGCTGGGCATCAAGCAGCTGGAGGCCGATCCGTGGACCACGGTGGCGCGACCGCTACTCGCATCGGCAGCGTGGTCGAGGGCCGGGTCCGCAAGCTGACCGACTTCGGCGCGTTCTTCGAAATCGAAGAAGGCGTGGACGGGCTGGTGCACGTCTCCGACTTTCTTGGACCAAGCACGTCAAGCATCCCTCGGAGGTGTTGAAGAAGGGCCAGGTGATGCAGGCGGTGATTCTGAACATCGACGCGCCCAACCGGCGGCTTTCGCTGGGCATCAAGCAGCTGCAGCCGGACGCCTGGGAGAGCTTTTTCCGGGCGCACGAGGTGGGCGACCTGGTGCGCGGCCGGGTGTGCCGCGCGGCGCAGTTTGGGGTGTTCGTGGAACTGGCGCCGGGGGTGGAAGGCGCTGTGCCACAACTCGGAAATTCCGGCCATGCCGGACCGCGGGCGAAGCGAGCGACCGCCGTTGCCGATCGGCGAAGAGTAGGATTTCAAGATCATCAAGATGAACGAGGCCGAGAAGAAGATCGGGTTGAGCCTGCGCGCCGTGGCCGAGGACGAGGAGCGGACGCGCCTGGAGGATTATCAGCGCCAGGCCGCGGCAGCCACCATGACCATCGAAGAAGCTGATCAACATAAAAGGGGAAAGGGGAAAGCGGCCGGCTAGACAACATGACCAAGGCGGAATTGATCGAAGAAGTCTCGCGCGTGGTGGAGATGACCCGCAAGGATTCCGAGGTGATCGTCGAGGCCATACTCGACAGCGTGGTCAGGGCGCTGCGAGGCGGGGACAAGATCGAGATCCGCGGCTTCGGCAGCTTCCGCACGCGCCAGCGCCAGCCGCGCGTGGGCCGCAATCCGAAGACCGGCGCGCGCGTGGACGTGCCCGCCAAGCGCATTCCGTATTTCAAGCCCAGCAAAGAACTGAAGGATCTGGTGAACGGCGGACACGGAACGGGCGCGCCGAGCTAACCCGAATACCGGCATGGACCGTTTGTGGAGTCCTTGGCGATACCGCTATGTCTCGACGCTGCGCGACCCCAAGGGCGGCTGTATCTTCTGCGAAAAGGCGGCGTGCGTCCGACGATCGCGGCAACTACATCGTGCTTCGCGGCCGAGCGCAATTTCCTCATCCTGAACCTGTATCCGTACACCAGCGGTCACCTGATGATCGCGCCGTACGAGCACGTCGCCACGCTGACAGAGGCGGCTCCGCAAGAGACACTGAGGAAATGATGCGACTGACGGCGCGCGGCGGAGAAGGCGCTGCGCAAGCTCTACGGCCGGACGGGATCAATATCGGGATGAACCTGGGCGAATCGGCGGGCGCGGGCGTGGCCGGGCACATCCACATGCACGTGCTGCCGCGCTGGACCGGCGACGGCAGCTTCATGACCACGGTGTGCGGAGACGCGCGTGTTGCCGGAAACGCTCGAGACGACCTATGAGCGGGTGAAAGCGGCGCTGACCTAGTCGAGGCGTATAATTTAGGCAGGTTCTGACGTGGCGACAAGCACTACACGACTGATAACGTTCGCGGAATTCGAACAACTCCCCAACCCTCAGATCGGGCCGTTACGAGCTTCGCCACGGAGAACCGGTCATCGTGGCCCCACCAAAACTGAAGCATTCCACCGTCCAGCGGCGGCTTCGGCGTCTGCTAGAGGCGGCCGCTGGTGAAACCGGCGTTGTCGATTCTGAATTTGGGTTTAGGCCGTTGCCAGAGGGAGAATTTCGAATCGCTGACGTGGTCTTTATCTTCCAGATGCGCTGGCAGAAGATCGACCCAGATGGCTATTTCGAAGGGGCGCCGGGGCTTGTAGCTGAGATTCTCTCGCCTTCCAACACCAAGCAGGAGATCCTCGACAAAAGAAGCTCTGCCTGGAAAACGGCGCGCAAGAATTCTGGGTGGTGGACATCGATCATCGGAAGGTCGAGATTTCAACGCCCGATGGACGCACGATCACTTACAACTCCGGCCAGCAGATCCCGTTGTTTTTCGCCGCGGGCGCACCCTTGAACGTAGACGCGATCTTCGAATAGTCCTACCAAGCGATGACAACCCAAGCCGGAACTCGTACGGGGAAGCGGCATCGTGTTCCGCGACCTACGGAAGCAGTCGCGCAAGAGGCACGGCCTACCTAAGCATCCCCAAGCCGGTTGCGGTCCATCGATCCCAGAGTGGTTAGGTTCCCGCCGGTCCGGTCGACCCGCAGCCCGGGAATGCGCCCCAGCGCCAAGACCACGTAAGTGCCTAGAAAGATGGAAGTAGCGACCACGCGAGACTTTCTCCAGTATGAGGCATCTTGCTGAAACCTGGTGCCCATTGATCGCGTCCCCAGACAGGGGTAGAATCTAACCTAGGTGGATAAACCTATGCGGTCCAGAGTATTGCTTGCGTTTTGCGTGATTTTTGCGCTCGTAACGGGATCCCGGGCGGCCGACGACAAGAAGGCCAAAAATCAGCCAGAAAATCGACAAACCGTCGCTAAGCCGATGACGGAGAAGCAGAAGCGTAAGCAGCAGGACCGGCTGCGCAAGGAACTCGAGACGCCGTACAAGAAGTGGCTGAATGAAGATGTGCGTCTGCATCATCAGCGATGACGAGAAGCGGGCCTTCAAAACGCTCCAAACCGACGAAGAGCGCGAGCAATTCATCGAGCAATTCTGGTTGCGCCGCGATCCCACCCCGGACACCGAAGAAAACGAATACCGCGAAGAGCACTACCGCCGCATCGCGTACGCCAATGAATATTTTGCTTCCGGCATTCCTGGCTGGAAGTCGGACCGCGGCATGATCTATATCAAGTACGGGCCGCCTGACGAAAGAGATCAGCATAACGGTGGCAGCGAGGAACGGCCCGCGGGAAGGTGGCGGCACCACCAGCATGTACCCCTACGAGCAGTGGCGTTACCGATACATCGAAGGCTTCCTCCCAACGTAGAGATAGAATTTGTCGACCCGACTCTTACGGGCGAGTTCCACATGACCATGGACCCCTCGGAAAAGGACGCGCTTACCATGGTTCCTGGCGCCGGGCTTACGAACTGTGAGGCCATGGGTCAGTGCAACAAAGTCGATCGCTTTAGTCGCACCGACGGCACGCACATGGGAGTGGCTCCCGGGATGCTGCCAGAGTCGATGAACGAGTTCACGCGCCTGGAACAATTCGCGAAGCTGCAGAGCTCCGCCGGCGGTGAAATTCAAGGATCTGGAGGCGGCCGTCAACTCGACGGTCAAGTACAACCTGCTGCCCATGAAAGTGCGGGCGGATTTCATCCCCGTAACGGGATCGTCGGTGCTGTCCAATATCACGATTCAGTTTGAGCGGAAGGATCTGCAGTTCAAACAGAAGCAAGGTGTCTCGACCGCCACCGTGAATATCTATGCACGCATCACCTCCATGGCGCGCCGGCCGGTGAACTGGTTTGAAGACGTGGTGACCGTGGATCTGCCCACCGATATGCTGCAGCAAGGCGTTAAAGGGGCTTCCATCTATCAGAAGACCCTGCCGCTGCAGCCGGGCCGCTACCGGCTGAATGTTGTCGCCAAGGATATTGTGGGTGGGAACACCACGAACTTCGAAATGGTGCTGGAAGTGCCGCGGCTGGAAGACGACCAGCTGGGTCAGAGCTCGCTGATCCTGGCGGATCAACTGGAAAAGGTTCCGACCAGGAGCATCGGCTCCGGGCAGTTCGTAATTGGCACCTCTAAGGTGCGGCCGCGCATGGACGAAACGTTCAAGCGCAGCGAGAAGCTGGGGATTTATCTTCAGTTATATAATTTTGAACCCGATGAGAAGACCAAGAAGCCGGATGGCACCGTTGAGTATGTGATCACCAAGAACGGCTCGGGCGAGAAGGTTTTTGAATACACGGAGAATATCAGTACAGTCACTGGCGGTGCGTCGCAGGTAGTCATCGAAAAGCTGCTCCCCCTGCAAAGCATGGAACCCGGGGAGTACACGCTGAAGATGAAGGTGGTGGATAAGAAGCGCAACCAGACGTTGACGCCCTCCGCCACGTTTACGGTAACATAGCAGGTTGCCGGCCAGGCAGCCGGCCATAGGGATTTGAGCATGAACCCACGGACCCCCGCGTCCGGTACCTCGTGGATCGCAGCTGGCCTGTTCGTCGGCCTGCTTGGCGCTGCCGGTCCATTCTGCTCGCCGGCCTCGCCGCGTCGCTAGATCCTCTCACCGGCCAGATTCTGGGGCAGGTCAAGGACGCCGCCGGCGCGGCGCAGATGGGCGCCAGCGTGTACCTCTATAACCGCTACGACGAATTGGTGCGCAGGGGCCTCAGCAACGAGCAGGGGCGTTTTGCGTTCGATGCGCTGGTGCCGGATTTATATTCGATCCGAGTGATCCTGGCCAGCTTCGTGCCCGCCGAACGGCGGAACATTTCGGTTCTGCCGAACACGGAGAATCGTCTGAACATCAATTTGACCAGCGTAATCAGCAGCATCGGCCTAACCACCACGCCAACGTCGCCGGGCACTCTGATGACCGACGACTGGAAGTGGGTGCTGCGGACCTCGCAGGCGACCCGGCCGGTGTTGCGCTTCCTGCCGGAACTGGCGCCGCACGGGAGCTTCATCGAGCGCACTCGGTGTTCACGAGTTTCTCCAATACGACCGGCGTAGTGAAGCTTTCGGCGGGCGACGGCGAGTCCTTCGCTCGGGGAACGCAGCAGGATCTGGGGACTGCGTTCGTTCTGGCAACCTCGGTGAACGGAACGTCGAAAGTTCACGTAAGCGGCAATGTGGGTTACGCAGCCAGCGGGCTCCCATCGGCCGGTTTCCGGACCACCTACCGCCGCGACGATGCAACCGGGGAAGGCCCTCAAATGGCCATGATGGTCCGCCGATCTACCTTCCCAGCCTAGCGGGATCGGGAGCGGGCGGCTCGAATGCGCCCACACTGCGCACGGCCTCGATCTCCTCCTACGACAAGATGGACGTGCTCGACATCATTCACCTGGATGCTCGCCAAGGATGATCCCGCGCGCGTCAAGCTGAACGAGGATCGCGCCCGCTATTGGCTGGGCGTCGGCGCGCAGCCGAGCGACCGCGTTGCCCGCTTCTTCGATGCCGCCGACATCCTGGAGCGGACCGCGCGCAGCAATCCCAACAAGGCCGAGCCGGGCGACAAGGCCAAGGAACGCGCTGAAGAGCGTGCCGCCAAGGTTGCTGCCGCCGAGGAAGCCGCTGCGGAAGCCGCCAAGGCTCCCGTGGAAGAGCCGGCTGCTGAGGAAGTTGTAGTTGAAGAAGCTGCGGCTGAAGAGACTGTGGCCGAAGCGCCCGCCGCTGAAGTCGCTGCCGAAGAGGCTCCCGCTGAAGACGCTCCGGCTGCCGAAGCTGCCCCAGAAGCTACTGCCCCAGAAGCTCCAGCCGAAGCAGCTCCAGCCGAAGCAGCTCCTGTCGAAGCAGCTCCTGCCCCCGAAGCCGCTGCTGAAGAGGCTCCGGCCGCTGACGCCGAAAAGGCTGAAGGCTGATCATGCTGTCTCCCGGCTGCGCTCGAACCGAAGGGAAGATACAGCTTCCTTTCGGATTGGGCGCGGCCGGGAACCGCGCGGATCGGGGTGCCGATGGCTGACGACAAGCAGGTTGCGCTCGCGGCGATTGCCGGCGCGCATGGCGTGACGGGTGAAGTCCGTCTCAAGCTGTTTGGCGAAGGCGTGGCTGCGCTCAAGCGCTACAAAAGCTTCAATGACGGCGCGCTGACGCTCACCAAGCTGCGCGACGATGGCAAGGGCGGCGCAATCGCGCGCTTTGCCGAAATGGCAGACCGCAACGCTGCCGAGGCCGGGCGCGGCACGCTGGTAACTGTGCCCCGTTCCTCGCTCCCGCCCCTGGGCGAGGGCGAATATTATCATGTGGATCTGCTCGGCCTGCCCGCCGTTTCGGATGCCGGCGCGCATCTGGGCGTGGTCGTCGCGATCGAGAATTTCGGCGCGGGCGATGTGATCGAGATCGAACAGCCCGACAAGAAGCGCTTCATGGTGCCGATGAATGCCACCGCCGTGCCGCAATGGTCAGAAGCGCAGCTGGTTGTCGCTGCCGACTTTGTCGAGGCGGAATAGCGTCGAGGCGGAATGACCCGCGCCGCGCGGCGGCGATGGATGCAACCTGGAATATGGGAATGTGATGATGTCGGATGCCGTATTCCTGATCGCCTTTATCGGCCTGTCCTGCTTTGCCGGGGCGGGCTTTTCCATTCTGATCCGGCGGCGCAATCCGGAATGGTCGCGCCGCAAGGGCATCGCGATCGCCGCCCTGCCGGTGCCTGCGGTCCTGGCTGGATTCAGCCTGTGGGTGCTGGCCAGGGCGCTGTGGGCGGTGCTGGCGGGCAATGCCAGCTGCGCCGGGGGTGCCTGCTCCATGGCGGCAACCTTTGCCACGATCGGCTTGTTCTGGGCCGTGGTCGCCTTCGGCCTGGCTGCGCTCGCGGCCGCTTACACGGGATATCGCGGCGTTTCCTGAGCTGCGCCAGCCCACGCATTGAGCATCGGGGCCACTGTGGTAACCAACAACGCGGCCGATTTTGCCGATGTCGACGATCTTGTGACCGAGAACTGGACCATCTGAGTGACCTTCGCCGCCACCTTGCTCACGCTCTACCCCGAGATGTTTCCCGGGCCGCTGGGCCTGTCGCTGGCCGGGCGGGCGCTGGCGCAAGGGGCGTGGTCGCTCGACGCAGTGCAGATCCGTGATTTCGCGACCGACAGGCATCACACGGTGGATGATACGCCGGCCGGGGGCGGGGCGGGGATGGTGCTGAAGGTCGATGTGCTGGCCCGCGCTGTCGATCATGCGCTGGCGCTGCAGCCCGATTGCCCGGTGCTGGCGATGACCCCGCGCGGCAAGCCGGTCACTCAGGCGCGGATTCGCGCGCTTTCGGCCGGGCCGGGGGTCACGATCCTGTGCGGCCGCTTCGAGGGGTTTGACGAGCGGATTTTTGAAACCCGCGCGGTGGAGGAGGTCGCGGTCGGCGATATCGTGCTGTCGGGCGGAGAGCCTGCCGCGCTGATGCTGCTCGATGCTTGCATTCGCCTGCTTCCCGGCGTAATGGGCGCGCCTTCGAGCGGTGCCGAAGAGAGCTTCGAAGAAGGTCTTCTCGAGTATCCGCATTATACCCGTCCTGTCGATTGGGAAGGGCGTACGATCCCTGAAGTTCTGCGATCGGGGGATCATGCGAAGATCGCTGCTTGGCGCAAGAACCGCGCCGAACAGGATACACGGTCACGCAGGCCAGACCTTTGGGAGCGCCACAGGGGCGTTCGGGACTGACCTGCCTCTGGCGCGCAGTATGAAATAGGGACCAAGGTCAATGAACCTGATCCAGCAGATCGAAGCCGAGGAAATTTCCAAGGCCGCCAAGGAAATCCCGGTATTCCGTCCGGGCGACACCCTGCGTGTCGGCGTGCGCGTCGTCGAAGGCGAGCGGACCCGGATCCAGAACTACGAAGGCGTGTGCATCGCTCGCTCCAATCGCGGCATGGGCAGCAATTTCACCGTTCGCAAGATCAGCTTCGGTGAAGGGGTGGAACGTGTGTTCCCGCTCTATTCGCCGAATATTGAAAGCATTTTTGTGGTCCGCCGCGGTGTCGTGCGTCGGGCCAAACTCTATTATCTGCGGGGCCGCACCGGTAAACGGGCGCGTATCGCAGAACGGCGCGATCCCCGCGCCGGCCAGGAGAGCTGATAGCTCTACGCCGTCCAAGCGATTTCGCGAAAGGGCGTCCTGGCACACCGCCGGGGCGCCCTTTCTCTATTTCGCGCGTTCTCCCAGTCTCAGGCCACATCTCCAGCAGTCAGGAATCAGCGATGAGCAAACCCGGTAAGTCAGGGAAGGATCCCCACGCTCTGGGGCTTGGCGGAGCCTGGGCGATGGCGGTCGGCGGGATGATCGGCGGGGGGATCTTCTCAACCCTGGGCGTGGTTATCGCGGTGGCGGGCGAATGGGCCTGGATGAGCTTTCTGATCGGCGGCGTGATCGCGCTCGCCTCGGGCCATTCCTATTCCGCGCTGACCCGCGATCTCGACGAATCCGGCGGCTCCTATTCCTATCTGCGGGCGATTGGCCGCCCGCGGGCGGCGCGCTTTGCGGTGCTGGTGCTGGTTGCGGGCTATACGCTGACGGTGGCGGTCTATGCGGTGACCTTTGGCGCCTATGCCGCCAATGTCTTCGGCGGTGACGGGCTGGCCGCGGTGCTGGCGGCGATTGCCGCAATCGTGGTGCTGGCCGGGATCAATCTGATCGGGGCCAAGGAATCGGCCACGCTGGAGCAGGTGGCGGTGTGGGGCAAGCTGGTGATCCTGCTGGGCCTGGCGCTGCTCGGCATCTGGCATTGGGCGCCGGAGAAGCTGGTGCTCGATGCGGGCCATCCGGTCGGCTTCGGCGGGGCGCTGGTCGGCACCGGAGTGGTGTTCATGGCCTATGAGGGCTTCCAGCTCTTGTCCTATGATTATGAAGAGATGCGCCGCCCCGCACGCACCATCGCCTTGGCAATGCCGCTGGCGATCGGGGTGACCATGGTGGTCTATATTCTGGTGGCGCTGGGTGCGGGCATGCTGGCCGGCGCATCCAATATCGTGGCGCAGGAAGAGGTCGCGCTGGCGGTTGCCGGGCGGGATGCGCTGGGGACCTTCGGCTTCCTCGCGGTTTCGCTTGCGGCGGTGTTCTCGGCCGCCTCGGCGATCAATGCGACGGTGTTTGCCACCGCGCGGCTGGCCGAACAGGCAGCGCAGGACGGCGAATTGCCGTCGATCTTCGCGCAGCGCGGAGAGCGCGATGTGCCCTGGGCGGGGACGCTGGTGATCTGCGGCTTTGCCATCCTGCTGGTGCTGATCGGCGGCATCCAGAGCCTGGTTTCGGGGGCGAGCTTCGTGTTCCTGCTGGTGTTCGCGCTGGTCAATGCGATCGCGATCGGGCGCGGCACCGGATCGCGCCTGATCGCCGGAGTCGGGCTGGCGGGATCGCTCTCGGCGGCGGTAATGCTGGTGCTTTATCTACTGGGAATTGTCTGAACTTGTGCTTGGCGGGCGGGGCGTCTAACGCGCGCCTGCCGCAGCGCAGCATGCTGTGAAGGAAAGGTGTTTTCGATGGGTTATCGGGTGGTGGTGGTTGGTGCGACGGGGAATGTCGGGCGTGAAATGCTCGCGATCCTGGCTGAGCGCGAATTTCCGATGGACGAGGTAGCCGCGGTTGCTTCGGCGCGCTCTACTGGCATGGAGATCGAATTCGGCGACACCGGCAAGATGCTCAAATGCCGCAATATCGAACATTTCGATTTCGCCGGCTGGGATATTGCCCTGTTCGCCGCCGGCTCCGGCCCGGCGAAGGAATATGCGCCCAAGGCGGCCGCTGCCGGCTGCGTGGTGATCGACAATTCCTCGCTCTACCGGATGGACCCGGATGTGCCGCTGATCGTGCCCGAGGTGAACCCGGATGCGATCGATGGCTACAAGAAGCGCAACATCATCGCCAATCCCAATTGCTCGACCGCGCAGATGGTGGTGGCGCTCAAGCCGCTGCATGATGCAGCCGATGATCAAGCGGGTGGTGGTGTCGACCTATCAGTCGGTCTCGGGCGCGGGCAAGGCGGGGATGGACGAGCTGTTCGAACAGAGCCGCGCGATCTTCGTCGGCGACCGGGTCGAGGCGAGCAAGTTCACCAAGCAGATCGCTTTCAACGTCATTCCGCATATCGATGTGTTCCTCGATGATGGGTCGACCAAGGAAGAATGGAAGATGGTGGTCGAGACCAAGAAGATCCTCGACCCCAAGATCAAGCTCACCGCCACCTGCGTGCGGGTGCCGGTGTTCGTCGGCCATTCCGAGGCGATCAATATCGAGTTCGAGAACGAGACTCACCGCCGAACAGGCGCAGGATATCCTGCGCGAGGCCCCCGGGGTGCATGCTGATCGATAAGCGTGAGGACGGCGGCTATGTCACCCCGATCGAATGCGTGGGCGACGGCGCGACCTATATCAGCCGCGTGCGCGAGGATTCGACGGTGGAAAACGGCCTGACCCTGTGGTGCGTGTCGGACAATCTGCGCAAGGGCGCAGCGCTCAATGCGGTGCAGATCGCCGAACTGCTCGGCCGCCGGCACCTCAAGAAGGGCTGAATGCCAGGATTGCGCCGCCCGGTGGCCTAGCGCCGCGGGCGGCGCATGAAAATCACCAGCGGCACGGTCATCAGCGCCAGCCACATCATCACATGGAAATCGTCGATATAGGCGATCATCGCGGCCTGGCGGTTGATCATGCCATCGGCGATGGACAGCAGTGAGCCGCCCAGGTCCTGATAGCGATCGAGCGCGGACAGATCGACATAGTCGGTCGTATTGGCGGTGATATTCGCCGCCAGATCGGCGTGCGAGGCCTGGATATTGCTGGAAAGGATTGCGGTCATCGCCGCGATCCCCAGCGATGATCCGATATTGCGGAACAGGTTCATCAGGCTTGAGGCATCGGTGCGCAGATGCGGCGCAAGCGTGGCAAAGGCGGTGGTGTTCAGCGGAATGAACACCAGCCCGATCCCCAGGCCCTGGATCAGCCCCGGCAGGCCGATCTCGACCAGGCCGATATCGAGATTCCAGCTTTCCATCATATAGAGCGAAAAGCCGGTGATCGCGAAACCGGTGCCGATCAGCAGTCGGCTATCGACCTTCGCGCGCATCAGCATGCTGGCCAGCTGCATGCTGATCAGCACGCCAATCCCGCGCATGGCCAGCAGCGCGCCGGTTTCCACCACGCCATAGCCGAGGATATTCTGCAGCAGGCCGGGCAGCAGCGCCATCGAGGAGAACAGGATCCCGCCGGTCACGAAGATAAAGAACATCGCGGCGACCAGGTTGAAATCGCGGAACAGCGCCCGGTCGAACAGCGGATGACGTGCGGTGGCCAGCTGGATCAGCGCCATCCATGCGGCCGAGGCCGAGATGAGGGCATAGATCCATATTTCGAGCGAATCGAACCAGTCGAGCCGGTGGCCCCGGTCGAGCATCAGCTGGAGCGAGGCGAGCGCCACCCCGATGAAGAGGAACCCGGCCAGATCAAACCGCCGCGCCGGCAGATCGCGCTTGGGCAATTGCGACCACAGCATGAACAGCGCCGCCGCGCCCACCGGGACATTGACATAAAACACCCAGCGCCAGTTCCAGTTCTCGGTCAGCAACCCGCCCAGAATCGGGCCGAGAACAGGGCCGAGCACCACACCCATGCCCCACAGGGCCATGATCTGGGCGCGCCGGCTGGGGCGCGTGGAATCGAGCATGGAGGATTGGCTCAAGGGACCGATAAAGGCCCCACCCAAGCCCTGCACTGCACGGAAAATCACCATTTGCTGGAGGTTCTGGGCCAGGCCGCACAGCATCGAGGCGATGATGAAGCCGGACACCGACCACAGGAACAGATTGCGGCTGCCCACCTTCGCCGCCAGCCAGCCGGTGATCGGCATGAACACCGCGCCGGCGATGATATAGCTGGTCAGAACCCAGGTGATCGATTCGGTCGATGCGCCCAGCGAGGTCTGCATATGCGGCACGGCGACGATGGTGATCGTGGAATCGAGCACCTGGATCATCGAGGCGAGCATCACCCCGATCACCAGCATCGGATAATTCCCGACGACTACATCGGGTTCGTCACGCACCACCGGTTGCGCGGCAGGAGGCTGCTGTCCTCCTGCTTGCGCAGCACTTGCCATGGCTTCAGTGCTCCTTGCCGTCGGTATAGACGGTGACCTTCACCGACAGGCCGGCGATCAGATCGCGCGGGCTCTTTTGGTCAAGCGCGATCCGCACCGGCACACGCTGCGTGACCTTGACCCAGTTGCCGCTGGCGTTCTGCGCCGGAAGGATCGAAAATTCCGAACTGGTGCCCACGCCGAGCGAGGCGACATGGCCTTTCAGCTTGACCCCGGGATAGGCATCAAAGGTGATTTTCGCCGGCTGGCCCACCTTCATGTCGGACAGGTCGGTTTCCTTGAAATTGGCTTCGACATAGGTGCCCTGGATGCCCACCAGGGTCAGCACCGGCAAATTGGGCAGCACCTGCCCGCCAACCAGCAAGCGGTCCGCCTCGCCGACGCGGCCGTCCATCGGTGCACGGATCTCGGTGCGCGAAAGATTGAGCTCGGCCGATGCCTGTTTGGCCAGTGCGGCGGCGATGCGCGGGTTCTGCCCGGGCACTGCGGCGCCATCGGCAAGCTTGGCCCGGGCTGCTTCCTGGCGCGCTTGCGCCAGCTTGAGCGATTCCTTCGCCTGAGCCACCGCATGTTGCGCGGCATCGTAATCGGCCTTGGTGGTAAAGCCCCGCGCCCACAATGCCTTTTGCCGTTCGAGCCTGCTCTGCGCGAAGCCGATATCCTCCCGCGCGGCACCGATATCGGCGCCGGACAGGTCCGAAATCATGCGCCAGCGCGGTCACATCGGCCTGGGCCGTCGCAATCTGCGCGCGCAATTCGGCCAGGCTGATCTCATAGGGCTGGGGATCGATGCGGAACAACAGCTGGCCCTTTTTGACCGTGTCGTTCTCATGCACCAGCACTTCAACGATCGTGCCGCCGACCAGCGCGCTGACCGAGACCTTGTCCTGCTTGATATAGGCATTGTCGGTCGACGCCTTGCCTTGCAGGCTCAGCCAATAGATCAGCACCGCGGTGGCGAGCGCGAGCGGCACGACCAGCATCAGCGACAGCCGGATAATCCGGTTTCTGCGCTTGCTGGTTTCCACAGTGGCAACTTCACGTGCCATGTCAAAATCGGCTTCCGCCATGCATTGTTCCAGTTCGTCCCGCGAGCTGCGCAGTTTGCCGCGGCCGCCATCAGCCTCTATGCGCGGCGAACGGTCAAAGGCAATGGTTTACCTCCGTTCAATCGGAGCCGGGGGCAGGGCGCAATGCCGGCAGGAGACATGATGAGCGAGCACTTCACCTCCTTTGACGGCACCCGATTGGCGTTCCACCGGCTGGGGCAAGGGCGGCCGGTGGTGCTGCTGCACGGGCTGTTTTCCAGCGCGGAAATGAACTGGATCAAATTCGGCCATGCCCGGATCCTTGCCGATGCGGGGTTCGAGGCGATCATGCCCGATCTGCGCGCCCATGGGCACAGCGCCGCGCCGCATGACGCCGCAGCCTATCCGCATGATGTGCTGGTGCGCGATGCACAGGCGCTGGTGGCGCAGCTGGGGCTGGGCGCGTTCGATCTGGCCGGCTTTTCGCTGGGTGCGCGCACCGCCGCGCGCTGCGTGATCGCGGGCATGGCGCCCCGGCGGCTGGTGCTGGCCGGCATGGGGCTTGAAGGGCTGGCGGGCTGGCGTGGCCGGTCGGCCTTCTTCATCGATGCGATCGACCGCTTTGCCGAGATACGCCAGGGCGATCCGGCCTATTTCGCGGTGCAGTTCATGAAGACCATGAAGATCGATCGCACCGCCGCGCGCCTGCTGCTCGAATCGATCGGGGATACCGATGCCGCCGAGCTGGCGGCGATCACCATGCCCACGCTGGTGGTCTGCGGGGTGGAGGATCGCGACAATGGATCGCCCGATGAGCTGGTCTATGCGCTGCCCGATGCGCGGCTGGCCAAAATTCCCGGCAGCCATATGGGTTCGGTCACCCAGCCTGATCTGGGCGAGGCGATTGCGCGTTTTCTGGCGGAGTGAATTGGGGCAGGTGACAAAGCCGCCGGGGAGCCTATAGGCGGCTCGCGGCGTTGCTGCTGTCACTGGATCGATCCATGCAATCCCTTCCACTTTTGGGCTGGCGCGAGGCGGTCAATCTGCCCGAATTCGGGCTGTCTGCGATCACCGCCAAGATCGACACCGGCGCGCGCACATCGGCGCTGCATGCCACCCATGTCGAGCTGGTCGAGCGCGATGGGCTGCAGCTGGTGCGGTTTCGGATCGATCTTGGTCACGGACATGAAACGGCGCTGTGCGAAACCCGCCAGGTGACGCGCAAACGGATCACCAGCTCCAACGGGCTTGCCGAAGATCGGCTGGTCATCACCACCCGGCTCGAACTGGGCGGGATGAGCTTCGCCGCGCAATTCAGCCTGACCGACCGTTCCAGCATGATCCATCCGGTGCTGATCGGGCGGATCGCGCTGCGCCGGCGATTCGTGGTCGATCCGGCGCGCTCTTTTTTGCTGTCCAATGCCCCCGCTTCCGAACCGCCCTCTCGCTGAAGACTGACCCCAATGAACATCGCGATGCTGGCGCGAAACGCCAATCTCTATTCTCACCAAAGGCTGGTCGAGGCGGCCAAGGCGCGCGGCCACGACATCGAAGTGCTCAACACGCTGCGGGTGACGATGAACATCACCTCGCACCGGCCGGAAGCCTATTACAACGGCACCAAGCTGCCGGTTTACGATGCGGTGATCCCGCGCATCGGCGCTTCGGTCACCTTCTATGGCCTGGCGGTGCTGCGCCAGTTCGAGATGATGGGGGTGTGGTCGCTCAATGAAAGCGTGGCGATCGGCCGCAGCCGCGACAAGCTGCGCTCGATGCAGATCCTTGCCCGCGCCGGGCTGGGCTTGCCGGTCACCGCCTTTGCCCATGATCCCAAGCAGACCGACGAGGTGCTCAAGCTGGCCGGCGGCGCGCCGGTGGTGATCAAGCTGCTTGAGGGAACCCAGGGCATCGGCGTGGTGCTGGGCGAGACCGAGCAGTCGGCCAAATCGGTGATCGAGGCCTTTCGCGGGGCCAATGTGAACATCCTGGTGCAGGAATTTATCAAGGAAGCCCATTCGCAGGATATCCGTGCGCTGGTGATCGGCGGCAAGGTGGTGGCCGCTATGCAGCGCACCGGCAGCCCCGATGATTTCCGCTCCAACCTCCACCGCGGCGGCACCGCCGGGCCGATCAAGATCACCCCGGAAGAACGCTCCACCGCGATCCGCGCCGCGCGCAAGCTCGGGCTCAATGTCGCGGGCGTGGATATGCTGCGGTCCAACCACGGGCCGGTGATCATGGAGGTCAACAGCTCACCCGGGCTCGAAGGGATCGAAGCGGCCACCGGCAAGGATATCGCCGGCAAAATCATCGAATTCATCGAGGAACACGCCGTGCGCGGCAAGACCAAGACCCGCGGGAGCGGCTGACCGCCTGCCTATCTGAACGGCGGCTCGTTGAACGCGCGCAATTTGCGGCTGTGCAGGCGCGGGCCTTCGGCGCGGAGCAGCTTGCAGGCCTGGATGCCGATCTGGAGATGGGCGGCGATCGCCTCCTCATAGAAGGTATTGGCCTGCCCGGGCAGCTTGATCTCGCCATGGAGCGGCTTGTCAGAGACGCAGAGCAGCGTGCCGTAAGGCACCCGGAAGCGATAGCCTTGCGCCGCGATGGTGGCGCTTTCCATCTCGATCGCTACCGCGCGGCTCAGGCTCAGGCGGCGCGCGGAATGGGTATAGCGCAGCTCCCAATTGCGATCGTCGGTGGTGACCACCGTGCCGGTGCGCATGCGCTTTTTGAGATCCGCCCCCTGCCTGCCGGAAACCTCCTCCGCGGCCTGGGCGAGCGCCTGCTGGACCTCGGCGATGGCGGGGATGGGAACTTCCGGCGGCAGCACCGCGTCGAGCACGTGATCGTCGCGCAGATAGGCATGGGCGAGCACATAATCGCCGATCGCCTGGCTCGGCCGCAGCCCGCCGCAATGGCCGATCATCAGCCATGCCTCGGGCCGCAGCACCGCCACATGATCGCAGATGGTCTTGGCGTTGGACGGGCCGACCCCGATATTGATCAGGGTAATCCCCTGCCGGTCTTCCGCCATCAGATGATAGGCCGGCATCTGGTGGCGCCGCCAGGCGGTGTCGGACAATTGTGCGCGGGCATTGCCCGTTGGCTGGTCGATATAGAGCCCGCCGGCCCCGGCCAGCGCGAAATTGCCGTCCCTGCCGATCCGGCTGCCGGCCCAGTCGACGAATTCATCGACATAGCGGTGATAATTGGTGAACAGCACATAGCGCTGGAAATGTTCCGGCGCGGTGCCGGTGTAATGCGCCAGGCGGGCAAGCGAATAATCGGTGCGCAGCGCATCGAACAATGACAGCGGGATCGCCTCGCCCGGGCCGCCCAGCTCGATCCCATCGGCCAGCTCATCGCCGATCAGAGCCAGATCGGTGCTGGGAAAATGGCGCGCGATCTCGATCGGCGGGATCCCGGCCATATGCGCGCCTGCCGCCCCGTCGAGCACATAGGGAAACGGCATTTCCTGGCGCGAGCGGCGGACCTCGAAATCAATGTCGTAATCCCCGCCGATCAGATCGAGCTGCTCGGCCAGATAATCGGCGAACAGGGCGGGGCGGGTGATGGTGGTGGCATAGGTTCCCGCCACCTGCAGCCGCCCGAAGGCGCGCGAGGGATCGCCGCTCTGGCCCTGGCCGCCGAAATGGATCAGCAGCTCGGGATAGCAATAGCTGCCATCCAGGCGCTTTTCGGGCGGGGGCAGCGTGCCGTTTGCGGCAAAGCTGAGGATATCGGCGCGCAGGGTGCTGACCGTCTCGTCAAAGAGTGCGGAAAGCTGGGCGATCACATCGGCGGAAGGGTTGGTCATCCCCGCAATTAGCGCGCCAATTTCTGCATTTCAAAGGCACAATAGCAAAAGGCGCGATCCTTGCGGACCGCGCCTTCGCATCAGGCTTGTTCTGGCCGGGAAAATCAGCCCTCGGGCTGTTCGTCCGCGAGCTCTTCCGACGGTGCCGCTTCGGCCTCGCCGGTTTCGCCGCGCGCTTCGGCGCGGGCGGCCTTCTTGGCCTTGGCCGAAATCTTTTCGGCGGCAGGAGCAGCGTCTTCTTCTTCCACCGCTTCCATCGGGCTTTCCAGCATGTCGTCCGGGATCATGCCGGGTTCGGCATTGGGATCGACTGCTTCGGTGAAGCCTTCGGCCTCGGCGCGATCTTCTTCGAACATCTGGTTCATGACGTTGACGCCCTTCGCCTGAAGTTCGGCCTCGTCGTCCGAACGGGCGACATTGGCCTTCACCGTCACGCGCACTTCGGGGTGAAGCGCCACGCGCACGTCGAAGATGCCGAGCGTCTTGATCGGATGTTCGAGGATGACCTGCGACTTGGTAACCGCATGGCCCTTGGCGACCAGCGCGTCGACGATGTCGCGCACGCTGACCGAACCATAGAGCTGGCCGGAATTGGAAGAAGCGCGGATCAGCACCACTTCGACGCCGTCGATCGTCGCGCCGGCTGCTTCAGCCTCGACGCGCTTTTCGGCATTGTCCTTTTCCAGACGCTCACGATTGGCTTCGAAAACCGCACGGTTGGCGTCATTGGCGCGCAGCGCCTTTTTCTGCGGGAGGAGGAAATTGCGCGCGTAACCGTCTTTCACGGTCACGACATCGCCGATCGTGCCCAGCTTCTCGATACGTTCGAGCAGGATGATGTTCATGGCCTGGCCCTCCTTACTTCACGATGTAGGGCAGCAGGCCCAGGGTGCGGGCGCGCTTGATAGCGGTCGAAAGTTCGCGCTGCTTCTTGCCGGACACCGCAGTGATGCGGCTCGGCACGATCTTGCCACGCTCGGACATGAAGCCCTGCAGCAGGCGCACGTCCTTATAATCGATCTTCGGCGCATTCTTGGCCGAGAACGGGCAGCTCTTGCGGCGGCGGAAAAACGGACGGGCCATTAGTCTTCCCTCTCACGTGTACGGCGCTTTTCGCGATCCTGCTTGCGCATCATGGCCGAAGGGCCTTCTTCCAGCTCGTCAACGCGAACCGTCAGATAGCGGATGATATCTTCATTGATGCGGCTCTGCCGCTCCAGCTCGGCAACCACTTCGCCCGGACCATCAATGTTCAGCAGCACGAAATGCGCCTTGCGATTGCGGTCGATCTTGAAGGCGAGGTTCTTGAGGCCCCAGGTCTCCGTCTTGGTGACCTTGCCTTTGCCTTGTTCCACGATTTCCGTGGCGCTGGCGGCCAGTGCATCGACCTGAGCCTGGCTCAGATCCTGCCGCGCCAGAAAGACATGCTCGTAATACGGCATGTGCGCTTTCCTTTCACTTTTCTGCCGATCGCTGGCTTGTCCCGCACCATGCAGGGGCCCCTCCGGCTTTCTTCGTCTCCCCCGGCCAGAGCCGAGGAAGCGGCGCACATACAGGGTTCGCGCGCGATTGCAAGGATTGAGGCGCGCTTCAGGCCTCGCAAAATTGCGCGGTCAGGCCAAGCGGTCGAGCAGCTCTTTTGCGAATTCCGTCAGCGCATCGTCGCGCGCGCCCATCACCACGATACGGTCGCCCGGGCGGGCCAGTTCGAGGATGCGATTGCCGCAATCCATGCGCGAGGGAATATACTCGGCCCGCACGCCCTTGGGGCCGGCGGCCTGCGTGATCAGGCGCACGATCCGCTCGCTGCCCTCGCTGCGATCGACCGTGCCGCCGAAATCGACCGGATCGCACAGGATAACGCCTGTCCTCCGGTGCCAGCATCCGGGCGAAGGTCTGGGCCAGTTCCTGCGCCCATCTGGCGCAGCGGGCCATAGCCATGCGGCTGGAAAAACGCGATCACCCGGCCGGGCTGGCTCTTGAGCGTGTGCAGAGTGGCGGCGCATTTTTCGGGATTATGGCGCGAAATCGTCAATCACCGTGATCCCGCCGGGGCTGGTGCCGACGATGTCGAAACGCCGGGCAAGCCCCCGGAAGGTGCCGAGCGCTGCCACCGAGGCGGCAAGCGGAACGCCGGCGGCCAGGGCGCCGGCGATGGCGGCCAAAGCGTTGGACAAATTGTGCCGCCCGGGCATGGCGAGTTGCAATTCATGCGCGCTGCCGGTCGCGCGATCGATAACCCTGGCAGTCGTGCCGGTCTGCCCTTCGACATAGGTGCTGACCGAAATCCGGGCGTCTTCGCTTTCGATTCCGAAGCTGATCACTTCGTTTGCCAGCGGCGCCAGCGCGCGCGATTCGTCATTGTCGAAATTGACCGCCGCGCGGCTCGCCACCGCCAGAAATTCGCCGAACAGCCCGCGCAGTTCCTCCATGCTCTTGTGATCGAGGCTGACATTGAGCAGCACCGCAATATCCGGGCGGTAAAGCGCGATCGAACCGTCGCTCTCATCGACTTCCGACACGAAGACATCGTCGATCCCGACCCGCGCGCTGGCAAAGGGAATGTCGGGCGAAGCGAAATTCTTCATCACCGCGCCGTTCATGATCGTGGGATCGCGCCCGGCTTCGGCCATGATCCAGCCGATCATCCCGGTAACGGTGGATTTGCCGCTGGTCCCGCCCACCGCAATTCCGCAATCGGCCTGGTTGAACAGGGTCGAAAGCAGCTCCGCGCGGCTCATGCGCGATGCAGCCCAGTTGCGCGGCGCGGACCACTTCGGGCACAGTGTCTTCCACCGCGGCGGAGGCGACCAGCACCTGCTGCGGCGAGGTGATCCCGCTGCCGTCCTGCGGGAACAGGGTGAAGCCCTGCGCTTCGAGCCAGCGGAACTTGTCCGGGCGTGCGGCCCTGATCGCGGCTGCGGTCGGATCCGGCGATCTGCGCGCCATAGGCTTTCAGGATCATGGCCAGCGGCAGCATGCCGGAACCGCCGATGCCGCAAAAGAACCAGGGATGGGCGGTGAGGGCGGAGCGATCGTCCATCCCGTCGCCATACAGGCGAAACTCGTCGCCATGCCAGCGAAACAGTGCATTGCCTGCAGGATCTGTTGCCAGCGTGTTGATCTGGCCACCATCGCTTCCGCTGGTGCGCCTAAATGGGTAAGAGCCGCCTTATGACCCAGGCCATGACCAGGATCGCGATCTGTGCCCCGTCCACCCCGATCACCCGCGAGGATGCGCAAAGGGTAACGGCCGCAGCGCAGGAGTTTGCCGGCCTCGCGCTGCAGTTCCACGAGCAATGCTTTGCGCAGGACGGCCATTTCGCCGGGGCTGACGCGCTGCGTCTGGCGGCGCTGCTCGAATGCGCGAACGATCCTGCCTTTGATGCGGTGTGGTTTGCGCGCGGCGGCTATGGCGCGAACCGGATCGCACCGGCGGCGATTGCCGGGATGGACAGCGCCGCGCGCGGCAAGACCTATCTCGGCTATTCGGATGCCGGCTATCTGCTTGCGGCGCTCTATCGGGCCGGGATCGGGCAGGCCGGTGCACGGGCCGATGCCGGTCGACATCCGCCGCGATGGGGGCGAAGCGGCGGTGCAGCGGGCGCTGGCCTTTCTGGCGGGCGATCTGTCCGGGTGTGGAGCCTCGCTCGATGGCCGCCCGACTGTCGCCTTCAATCTGATGACCCTGGCGATGCTGTGCGGGACCGAGCTGATGCCCGATCTTGCCGGCCATGTGGTGCATGGTGGAGGAAGTGTCGGAGCATCTCTATGCGGTCGACCGGCTGTTCTTCCACGTTACGCAGCAGCTTGGCGGCATCGCCGGGCTGCGGCTCGGGCGGGTGAGCGATGTGCCCGAAAATGACCGTCCGTTCGGCGCCGATGCCGAAGAGATCGCGCGCTATTGGTGCGAGCGTGGCGGGCATCGCCTTCCTCGGCCGGGCCGATATCGGGCATGATATTGCCAACAAGATTGTGCCCTTCGGGCTTGCCGCAGGGCTGAGCCGCCATAACCGGCGCGAATAGCTGCCCCGCTGGGCCGCGTGAGAGGAGAACGCCATGCGCGCATTCGTATTTCCCGGGCAGGGCAGCCAGAAGGTCGGCATGGGCAGCCGAGCTGGCCGAGGCCAGCGCCGCCGCGCGCGAGGTGTTCGAGGAAGTCGACGATGCGCTCGGCCAGAAGCTGTCGCGCGATCATGCGCGAGGGGCCGGAGGATCAGCTGACGCTGACCGAAAATGCCCAGCCCGCGATCATGGCCAATGCCATCGCGACGCTGCGCGTGCTTGAAAGCGAAGGCGGGCTGACGCATTGCCGACAAGGGCGATTGCGTCGCCGGCCATTCGCTGGGCGAATATACCGCGCTATGCGCTGTCGGCGCGTTCGCGCTGGCCGATACGGCGCGGCTGCTGCAAGCTGCGCGGGCAGGCGATGCAGGCGGCGGTGCCGGTGGGCGTGGGCGCGATGTGCGCGCTGCTCGGCGCCGATATCGAAAAGGCGCAGGCGCTGGCCGAGGCCGCGGCCGAGGGCGAGGTGTGCCAGGTCGCCAATGACAACGATCCCGGCCAGGTCGTGCTTTCGGGCCATCGCGGCGGCGATCGAACGCGCGGTGCCATGGCCAAGGATTTCGGGATCAAGCGCGGGGTGATCCTGCCGGTCTCCGCGCCGTTCCACTGCGATCTGATGGCGCCGGCCGCCGATGCGATGGCCGAGGCGCTGGACAGATATGCCGCCCCGCGCCTTGCGCCTGCCGCTCTATGCCAATTTCACCGCCGCTGTGGTCACCGACCCTGCCGAGGAGCGCGCTCTGCTGGTCAAGCAGGTCTGCGGCCGCGTGCGCTGGCGCGAAAGCGTGATCGCGATGGCGGCGGCCGGCGTCGAGCATTTCGTCGAACTGGGCGGCAAGGTGCTCGGCCCGATGATCGCGCGCACGGTGCCGCGAAGTCGAGGTGACCAGCGTGGTGACGATGGCGGACATCGAGGCGCTGGCGAAGGAGCTTTAGGGGCTGGGTTCGCGCGGAGGCGCATGGCAAGCAACTGCTCACCTATTTGCGACTGACGAAACAGCCCGTAGGGCTATTGCTCAATTTTTCGGGCGCGACGATGAAGGAGGGCATCCGGCGTGTGGTCGATTACCGACCGCCCAATCTCCTCGCGGCTCCGCGTCTCCGCGTGAACCAGCAAAGGATAACTGACGATGTTCGATCTTACAGGAATGACCGCGCTGGTCACCGGCGCGTCCGGCGGGATCGGCTCGCTATCGCCCGCGCGCTGGCGGCGCAGGGGCGCGGCTGGCGCTGTCGGGGTCGAACCCGGCCAAGCTGCGCGCCTTCCGCGATGAATTGAATGCCGATTATGGCCACGATCATGTCGAGATCACCTGCGACCTGTCGAACACCACCCAGGTCGAGGAACTGGTGCCGGCCACGCTCGACACGCTCGGCCAGCTCGACATCCTGGTCAACAATGCCGGGATCACGCGCGACAATCTCGCCATGCGGATGAAGGACGAGGAGTGGGACGCAGGTGATCGCGATCAATCTCGAAGCCGCCTTCCGCCTGATGCGCGCCGCCGCGCGGCCGATGATGAAGGCGCGCTTCGGGCGGATCGTCACGATCACCTCGGTGGTCGGGCGCCACCGGCAATCCGGGGCAGATGAATTATGCCGCGGCCAAGGCCGGGCTGGTCGGCATGTCGAAAAGCCTGGCGCAGGAACTGGCCAGCCGCGGGATCACGGTCAATTGCGTCGCGCCCGGATTCATCCGCACCGCGATGACCGAGGTTCTGCCCGATGCCCAGAAAGAGGCGCTCAACGCGCGCATCCCGATGGGCCGGATGGGCGAGGGCGAGGATATCGGCGCTGCCGTGGCCTATCTCGCATCGAAGGAAGCGGGCTACATCACCGGCCAGACGCTGCATGTGAACGGCGGCATGGCGATGATTTCCTGACCCGCAATTGAGCCTGGTGCTGCGGCGATTTATCCCCAGTTTCGCCCATTTGCATGCAATGCAACCTTGCCGCGTGACCGCCCGCAGCGTTAAGGCTTGTTGCCCATACAACCTGCGCTCCCGGGCGATTCCGCCCGTGCGCCCAAGGGGGACTGAAGGGAACGATGAAGGCCACCATCGAACGCGCGACACTGCTGCGCTGCCTGTCCCACGTCCAATCGGTGGTCGAGCGGCGCAACACGATCCCGATCCTCTCGAACGTCCTGATCGAGGCGTCGGCTGACGGTACGGTCAAGATCATGGCGACCGACCTCGATCTGCAGGTGGTCGAAAGCATTGCCGCGGTCTCGGTCGAAAGCGCCGGCGCGATCACCGTGTCGGCGCATCTGCTGTTCGACATCGCGCGCAAGCTGCCGGAAGGCAGCCAGGTCGGGCTTGAGGCGGCGGACAACCGCATGACGGTCAAGGCCGGGCGCAGCCGCTTCCAGCTGCCGACCCTGCCGCGCGACGATTTCCCGGTGATCGTCGAAGGCGATCTGCCGACCAGTTTCGAGCTGCCGGCCGAGGTGCTGGCCGAGCTGATCGACAAGACCCGCTTCGCGATCTCGACCGAGGAAACGCGCTATTATCTCAACGGCATTTTCCTCCATGTCGCGGAAGATGATGCGCCGGTGCTGAAGGCCGCGGCGACCGATGGCCACCGGCTGGCGCGCTATACCCTCGCGCGGCCCGATGGCGCGGAGGGCATGCCCGACGTGATCGTGCCGCGCAAAGCCGTGGGCGAACTGCGCAAGCTGCTCGACGAGGCGCTCGACGGCAATGTCGAGATCGATCTTTCGGCCAGCAAGATCCGCTTCACCCTGGGCGGCGAGGGCGGGGTGGTGCTCACCAGCAAGCTGATCGACGGCACCTTCCCCGATTACAGCCGGGTGATCCCGACCGGCAACGACAAGCTGCTCAAGCTCGATCCCAAGAGCTTCTATCGAAGGCGTCGACCGCGTGGCGACGATCGCCACCGAGAAGACCCGCGCGGTGAAGATGGGGCTGGAGCCGGACAAGGTCACGCTTTCGGTCACCTCGCCCGACAATGGCACCGCGGCCGAAGAAGTGCCCGCGCAATATAGCTCCGATGCCTTCGAGATCGGCTTCAACGCCAATTATCTCAAGGACATCCTGCACCAGATCGAAGGCGATACGGTCGAACTGCACCTGGCCGATGCCGGCGCGCCGACGCTGATCCGCCAGGACGAGAAGAGCCCGGCGCTCTATGTGCTGATGCCGATGCGGGTCTGAGCCGATGCTGGAGGGCGTCGGCATCGCTGAGCGATTGCTTACGCTCTCAACATCGTGATGTCGTTGGCCGGTGTCGCTGCGACGCTCTATTTTGGCGCCGGCACGATCGGGCTGTGTTTCAGGGTCAAGGTTGGCGAGTCCGAAGGGCTTCGCCTGCTCGTCGCGAGCCTTTGGTTCGCCATTACTGGTCGCGTCCGGTCTCGGTTTGCGCTGGCCGGCGATTTTCGCGCCCCTGCTGCTGATTCAGCTCGATCTACGAAGAGCATCTGGCTCGTCGACCTATGTTTGGCCCGCGCGCAGGATAGCCCGGAATTCCCTGGCGGGATTTCTGGCAGTTTTCTTCTGATCCTGGCAGTTCACCCGGTGCTGCTATAGCTTTCGGGCGTTTCGGAGCTGGATCTAGTCCAGCGCTCTGATCATCGCCTCTATGGCGACGAATTTCTCGCGCGGGGCGCCTTCCCGGGCGGCCTGTTCTTCGGCTTCCTCGATCTTCTTCCAGTCGCGGAAGGTGACCACGTCGAGCCCGCGAGCCTGGGCGATGGCGTCGAATCCGGGCCGGCCCTGTCTTGCGCGCGGGGCCCAGCACGCCCTTGGCGATATCCTCGCACGATCTTGTCGACCACCTCGAAGCCATCCGGCCGGTTGGTCCCGATCGTGCCCGAAGGTCCGCGCCGGGCCCAGCCGACGCAATAGAGCCCGGGCAAGAATGCGCCCCTCGTCATTGGCGAAGCGCCCCTGCCGCTCGTCGAACGGCACATCGGGAATGGGCGAGGTGCGATAGCCGATGCAGCTCACCACCAGGCCGGCGGGGATCCGGTAGATCTCACCCGTCCCTCGGGCCTTGCCCGCCTTGACCTCGGTGCGCTCGACCTCGATCGCGGCAAGTTTGCCATCGCCGATCAGGGCGCGCGGCGAGGCGAAGAAATCGAATTCGATCTCGATCGGCTTTTCCGCATGGATCGATTCCGGGATCGCGGCAAAGCTGCGCAAATGGGTGACCGATTTGCGCAGCCCCGGTTCGAGCATTGCATCGTCCCCCTCGTCGGGCAGATCGGCCAGGGCAACGCGCGGCGATGCGCGGCCCAAGCAATGCCAGCTCGCCCAGTTCCTTGGGCGTCATCATGATCTGATGCGGCCCCCGCCGGCCCAGGATCACGATCCGCTCGATCGAGGATTTGGCCAGCATTTCAAGCGCATGGGTAACGATATCGCTGCCTTCGAATTCGGCAGTCGTCTTGGACAGGATGCGCGCGACATCGAGCGCGACATTGCCCATGCCGATCACCACCGCGGTCTTGCCCGAAAGGTCGGGGTCAAGCGCGGCAAATTGCGGGTGGCCATTGTACCAGCCGACAAAGGCCGCGCTGCCGAAGACATTGGCCAGGTCATCCCCGGGCAGTTCGAGCGGTCGATCCGCCGGCGCGCCGGTTGCCAGCACCACCGCATCGTAAAGTTCGCGCAATTCGCGGAACGGTGATGTCCTTGCCGATCGTGACATTGCCGACAAAGCGCACATTTTCGCTCAGCGCGGTCTTTTCATACCTGCGCGAGACGCCCTTGATCGATTGGTGGTCGGGTGCAACCCCGCTGCGGATCAGCCCATAGGGCACCGGCAGGCAGTCGAAGATATCGACCCGCACCTCGTCCCCAAAGGCCTTTTGCGCGGCTTCTGCGGTGTAATAGCCCGCAGGGCCGGAGCCGATGATTGCAATATGCCGCATCGCTTATCTCCTGCGATCAGCCCTTCCTCTTCTGCATGCTCGCCGTGGGGTTTCAATACAAGCCTTTGACCTGCCGAAAGCTGTTGTAATCGTCCGATTTCTTGCGCCAACTTCTTGCACCCGCATTAACGCTTTTTCAAAACCGCTTTGGCAAGTTTGCCCCGATGGGCGATGCATCAGCTGGGAACTTCCGGAAATCCTTGGGCAGACGCCTGTCGTATGATGAATCACGCCCGGCGCAGGGTGGTTTGGGCGGTCAGCTCGCCGAGCATCCGGCGGCCCCGGTTGAAACCATGCTGTCGATCGCCCGCCAGCCATCGCGCGGAGCCCAGCCTCATTGGCGGCCCGCCGAATTGTTCGAACCGGCACCATCGCTGATTGCGGTCGAATGGTTCTTCATGGCGCCGGCGATGGCATTTTCGCTGGCTCTGGCCGCATTGCTCGCCTGGTCGTTCCCGCCGGCCACCACGCTGTATTGGTGCGCTGCGGCGATCCTGTTATCGCTGGCTTCGCCGCAGGTGCGCAGGCTGGAAGCACACCAGCCCCGCAATCTGGCTATTCGTATTTGCACCCTGCTGGTGATTGTGGCCCTGCCGATGTTCGCGCTGGGCCATGCGATTGCTCATTGGGGGCTCCATGCCGGGCTCCCATGGCAAATATCCCTGGGTGTTCTGATCGTATGCACCTCGTTGGCGACAGTCATTCAAAACGGCAAGGCGCCCGGATTATTTGCGGCCCAGATTGCCTGCTGGGGCGCGGTTGCCTTCGTTGAAGGTTCGTTCACCTCGCTGGTCGTGCTCGTGTGCAGTACGGTGTTCGCCGGACTGATAAGCTGCCGGCAGATGCGGCTGGCACGGATCGAGCGCGCGAAGGATTTCGAGCGCGCCCGGATCCGCAACCGCGCGGAAGACATCCTCAACGAATATGAAGAGACCGGGCAGGGATGGTTCTGGGAAACCGACCGGCGGGGACTGCTGACCTATGTCTCGCATGCTGTCGCGCGGGTTCTGGGGCGCGGCAGGGCGGAAAATCTGCTGGCCTGTCCGTTCATCGAACTGTTCGATCTCGATGCCAGCGGTCTCGATGGCGAGCGCACCTTGAGCTTCCATCTCTCGGCCCGGTCCTCGTTCAAGGAACTGGCGGTTCGCGCGGCCGCAAGCGAAGAGCGCTGGTGGTCGATCAGCGGCAGCCCGATCTATGACGAATTCGGCAATTTCGTGGGCTATCGCGGGTCCGGAACCGACCTGACAGAACGCAAGCGCTCGCAGGACAAGGCCTCGCGGCTGGCGCATTACGATTCGCTCACCGGTCTCGCCAATCGCTTCCAGATGTCCCAGTCGCTGGACAGGATCCTGCAGGCTCCGCTGGAGCAGCATCGTGTCTGCGCGGTGCTGCTGCTCGACCTCGACCGCTTCAAGCAGGTCAACGATACGCTGGGCCATCCGGCCGGCGATGCGCTGCTCAAGCAGGTCGCCAAGCGGCTCGAAAGTGCAGTCGGCGATTATGGCCGGGTCGGGCGTCTGGGCGGCGATGAATTCCAGGTGATCGTGCCCGGAAAGCTCGATCGTGACCAGCTTGCCAGCCTGGCGCAGCAGATCATCAACATCCCTGTCGCTGCCCTATGCGATCGATGGGGTTCAGGTGGTGATCGGGGCCTCGGTCGGAATTGCCCTGTCGCCCGATCGATGGGGTGAGCAGCGAGGCGCTGATCCGCAACGCCGATCTGGCGCTCTATGCCGCGAAGGACGGCGGGCGGGGCCGGTTCCACTTCTATGCCGACGATCTGCATTCGCAGGCTGAAGAGCGGCGCCAGCTGGAACAGGATCTGCGCGATGCGATCAGGCAGGGGGCGCTCGAACTCTATTACCAGCCCGTGGTCGATACCGCGACCGAGCAGATCAGCGGCTTTGAGGCGTTGATGCGCTGGGATCACCCCAAAAAAGGGCCGATGGCGCCGACCAAATTTATCGAAATAGCGGAAGACGCCGGCTTGATCGGGCAGATGGGCGAATGGGCGCTGCGCACAGCCTGCCACGATCTTGCCAAATGGCCGGGGAATGTCCGGGTCGCGGTCAATGTATCGCCGCTGCAGTTCGCCAACCCGCAATTGCCGGCGATCGTAACCAGCGCGATCGCTGAATCCGGGATCAAGCCTGCTCAGCTCGAGCTTGAGATCACGGAAAGCGTGTTTCTTAACGATGATGCAGGAACCGATGCGATGTTTGCCGCGCTCAAGGGCGTGGGCGTCCGGCTGGCGCTGGACGATTTCGGTACGGGCTATTCCTCGCTCGGCTATCTCAAGACCGCTCCGTTCGACAAGATCAAGATCGACCAGAGCTTCGTGCGCGGCGCGACGGAACCCGGCAGCCGCAATGGTGCGATCATCGCCTCGATCACCAGCCTCGCCCAGGCGCTGGGGATGGAAACCACCGCCGAGGGGGTCGAGACGATGGACGAGCTGGAATTGATCCGGATGCAGGGCTGCAGCCATGTGCAGGGCTTCATTTATGAGCATCCGCTGTCGGCCTCGGCGGCGGGCGAGCGGCTCAAGACCGGATTGGCCGCGGTCGCGCGCGGGCCGCGTTCTGCCCGGGCCCCGCGCCAGAGGATGCTGCGCAAGATCATTCTCGAAAATGAAGGCCGTCAATATAACGGCACGATCCGCAATATCTCCACCGGCGGGGCGCTGATCGAGGGATTGTGGAATGTGCCGGTTGGCACGCCCTTCCGGATCATCTTTTCAGAATCGCATGCGGTCAATGCGGTTACCCGCTGGTGCGATGAGGACAAGCTCGGGATCGAATTTGCGACCTCGCTGAAGCGGGATGCTTCGGGGAAGATCGCCGTGGTCAATGAACCGCCTGCACAAATGGCTCACAAACCGGCCTTGCGCAAATCCGGCTAGGCTGTGCAGCCCCTGATCTGTGGCAAGCTCTACCCTGCGTCCTGGCCCGTCCGACCCGCAATCTTAGCGAATTATAAACCCTGTGCGTTTAGGATCAGACCATGCGCAAATCTGCGCGTCTGGTGATCCGAGGTATCGAATTGGCTAAAGGGCTTCTCTCAGGACTGCGCGGCGGACGAACGGCAGCGGTTGAACCCGCTCCATCTGTTCCCGTGTCTGCAGAGGCTGACCGCATGCTGGCTATCATGGCCGATTACGAGAAGTCCGGCGCGGGCTGGTTCTGGGAAACCGATGCCCGGGGCAATACCACCTATCTGACCAATGCGATCGGCGAACTGCTCGGCAAGCTGCCCGAGGCCCTGCCTTCAACCCCTTTCCAGTCACTGTTCCTGACCCAGGAGGGTGGTGACGGTGCCGCGCCGCGCAATCTTGCCCTGCTGTTCGGCGGGCGCAAGATTTTCTCGGACCTGGTGGTCCGTGCGGCGGTGGCAGACAAAGAGATTTACTGGACCCTGTCAGGCAGGCCTCACTTTGACGCGGAGGGCGAATTTCTGGGCTATCGCGGCCATGGCTGCGATGTGTCGCAGGCACGGCTGGCGGATAATGAAACCTCGCGCCTGGCCGAATTCGATTCCCTCACCGGCCTTGCAAACCGCCACCGGATGCAGCGCAAGATCGATTCGATGTTGACCGCCTTTCGCGCGTCGAAGCGCAGCTGCGCGATCCTGATGGTCGATCTCGACCGGTTCAAGCAGGTCAATGATACCTATGGCCACAAGGCCGGCGACGAATTGCTCAAGCAGGTCGCCGCGCGGATGAAGCGGGTGTTCGACAATACGTGCGAAATCGCACGCCTGGGTGGCGATGAATTTCAGGTGCTGGTGCCCGACCAGGACGATCGCGGGCGGCTGGGTGAACTGGCCAAGAAGCTGATCACCATGCTCTCGCAGCCTTTCCAGCTGCCCGAAGGGCGCTGCGCAATCGGCTGCTCGGTCGGCATCGGGATCGCTCCCTATGACGGCGTGACCGGCGAAGAGATCACTCATAGCGCGGATATCGCGCTTTATGCCGCCAAGAACGGCGGGCGCGGCCAGTTCCGCTTCTATTCCAGCGAGCTGCAGAGCGAAACCAATATGCGCAAGGTCCTCGAACAGGATCTGCGCGAGGCGCTCGAGCAGGGTCAGCTGCAGGTTGAGTATCAGCCGATCGTATCGGTCGCCACCAACCGCGTGGTTGCGATGGAAGCTTTGCTGCGCTGGTATCATCCTGAGCGCGGCAAGATTTCGCCCGGAATTTTCATTCCGATCGCCGAAGAATCCAGCCTTATCCTGCAGATCGGCGAATGGGTGCTGCGCAAGGCCTGCGCCGATGCGTCCCATTGGCCCAGCGATGTGCGGGTCTGTGTCAATATTTCCGAGCAGCAGGTGATGACGCAAGGCTTTGCCCAGCTCGTTGCCAATGCGCTGGCCAATGCCAATCTCGATGCTGACCGGCTCGAATTCGAGCTGCGCGAAAGTGTCCACTTCGGCGAAGGCGACACCAGCGAGACCGAACTTGCGGCGACCCGGCGGCTGGGTGTGCGCCTGGCGCTCGATGATTTCGGGACCGGTGCCTCCTCGCTCGGCTATCTCAAGCGGGCACCGTTCGAAACGATCAAGATCGATCCTGGCTTTCTCAGGGGCGCCATGTCGGCCGACAGCCGCAATTCCGATCTGATCGGAGCGATTGTCGCGCTGGCCAAGGCGCTGGGGATGCAGACGGTGGCGGAAGGCGTCGAAGCGATGGACGAGCTCGAACTGGTACGCGAGCGCGGTGTCGATCTGGTGCAGGGCTTTGTTTATTCTCCCCCGATGGCGGCCGACGAGGTCGATGACTATCTCTCGGGCCAGGAATGGGAGCTCAAGCCCAATGGCCCGGCACATCAGCGTTCCGAACGGCGCAAGCTCTATCGCCGGATTCACGTGATCCACGAGGATCACTATTATGACGTGGTGCTGCGCGATCTGTCGCGCACCGGGGCGATGATCCAGGGACTGCTCGATGTGCCGCTGGACACCCAATTCGTGGTCGATTTCGGCGAGGGCCAGCTGTGCCTGGCAACGGTGCTGCGGAGCCATCAGGATCAGCAGGGGCTGATTTTCGAAACCCCGCTGGTCGATGATGGGGCAGGGGGGCTGTGCACTCGCAACCGCGTGTCGCCCTATGCGCTGGCTGCGGCGGGATTGCCGCTGCAGCAATTGCCGCCGGGGCAATATCCGCTGGCGGAGAGGGCCGAGAATCAGAAGATGCTTTCCATGCCGCGCTTCGGGCAGCGGAACCTCAAGGCCAAGCTCGAATATTAACCCGATCACGCCGCCGCAAGCTTCGTGCTGACAGGCGGGTGATGTGCGGGTAAGGGCCGCGGATGACCGAGCTATCGCTGATCCGCAATTTTTCCATCATCGCCCATATCGACCATGGCAAATCGACCCTGGCCGATCGGCTGATCCAGGCCACCGGCGGCTTGACCGCGCGCGAGATGAGCGAGCAAGTCCTTGATAACATGGACATTGAGCGCGAACGCGGGATCACCATCAAGGCCCAGACGGTGCGCCTCAACTACACCGCCAAGGATGGGCTCACCTATGAGCTCAATCTGATGGACACCCCCGGCCATGTCGACTTCGCCTATGAGGTCAGCCGCAGCCTGGCCGCCTGCGAAGGTGCGCTGCTGGTGGTGGACGCCGCGCAGGGGGTCGAGGCGCAGACCCTCGCCAATGTCTATCAGTCGATCGAGCATGATCACGAGATCGTGCCGGTGATCAACAAGATCGACCTCCCCGCTGCCGAGCCGGAGATGGTCCGCAGGGAGATCGAGGATATCATCGGCATCGATGCCTCCGAAGCGGTGCTGACCAGCGCCAAATCGGGCATCGGGATCGAGGATGTGCTCGAAGCCTTGGTCACCAAGATCCCGCCCCCCAAGGGCGACCGCGCGGCCCCGCTCAAGGCGATGCTGGTCGACAGCTGGTATGATCCCTATCTCGGCGTGGTGATCCTGGTGCGGGTGATCGATGGCGTGCTCAAGAAGGGCCTCAGCGTCAAATTCATGCAGGGCGCCACCGAACATCTGATCGACCGGGTCGGCTGCTTCACCCCCAAGCGCACCGATCTGCCAGAGCTTGGCCCGGGCGAGATCGGCTTCATCACCGCGCAGATCAAGGAAGTCGAACAGGCCCGCGTGGGTGACACGATCACCACCACAAAGGGCGGGGCAACCCAGGCGCTGGCCGGCTACAAGGAAGTCCAGCCGGTGGTGTTCTGCGGGCTGTTCCCGGTCGACGCCGCCGATTTCGAGAAATTGCGCGAAAGCATCGCCAGGCTGCGGCTCAATGATGCGAGCTTCAGCTTCGAGATGGAAAGCAGCGCCGCGCTCGGCTTCGGCTTCCGCTGCGGCTTTCTGGGCCTGCTGCATCTGGAGATCATTCAGGAGCGGCTGACCCGCGAATATGATCTCGATCTGATCACCACCGCGCCAAGCGTGGTCTACCGCATCCAGATGGGCAAATCCAAGACCGACGATGCGCGCGAGATCATGCTGCACAACCCGGCCGATTATCCCGATCCCAGCCGGATCGAGCAGATTGACGAGCCATGGATCAAGGCCACGATCTACACGCCCGACGAATATCTCGGCAGCATCCTCAAGCTATGCCAGGACCGGCGCGGCATCCAGACCGACCTCACCTACGTGGGCGCCAAAAGCACGCTCAGGGCGCAGGTGACCTATGAACTGCCGCTCAATGAAGTGGTGTTCGACTTTTACGACCGCCTGAAAAGCATCAGCCGCGGCTATGCCAGCTTCGATTATGAACAGATCGGGCTGCGCGAGGGCGATCTCGTCAAGATGAGCATCCTGGTGAACAACGAGCCGGTCGACGCGCTCAGCATGATCGTCCACCGCAGCGTCGCCGAGGCACGCGGCCGCCATATGTGCGAGCGCCTGAAAGACCTGATCCCCCGCCACCTGTTCAAGATCCCGATCCAGGCCGCGATCGGCGGCAAGGTCATCGCCCGCGAAACCATCGCCGCGATGCGCAAGGACGTGACGGCCAAATGCTATGGCGGCGACATCAGCCGCAAGAAGAAGCTGCTGGACAAGCAGAAGAAGGGCAAGGCCCGGATGCGGGAATATGGCAATGTGATCGCATTCCGCAGGAGGCGTTTATTGCGGCGCTGCGGATGGGGGAGGAGTAAACCCTATTCTGAGGATGTGGGAGCGCCGGAGGCGGCCTGTCCCCGCGCAGGCGGGGAGGAATGTGAGCATTCCGCAGGAGGCGTTTATTGCGGCGCTGCGGATGGGGGAGGAGTAGCTTCCGACTGTCCTGAGCCTGTCGGAAGCGAAGCTGCGCAAAGCGCAACGATGCGGATGGGCGAAGAATAGCCTTCTCCCCTCCCGCCTGCGGGGGCTAGCCTCGCGCTCCCGGTAGGTCGACGACCCGCGGTAAAATTGCGACGAGACGCTCACAATTGTGGATAAGCGCGAATTGTAACTGATTTACTCTTGATCCGGATTTACCTGAGGCAGAATATGCAAAGTTGACTGAAGTGGGAGGTCGGGGTGGAGCCCGACCCCCCTTCAACCACCTAAACCGAGCGGTCGTGGTGGAGGTCGTCTCCCGTGCGGGGACCCGTGAGCTATGGTCGCGGTAACTACGGCCCGTCAAGCGACCGTTCTAAATGACGGAACTTGTTCCGCACATGGCACCCACAGCCTTATCCACAGGCGCGATAGCGATCCCGATTTGTTTGGAAACGGCAAATGGCAATGGATCGTATTCATCTCCGTAAGTTATTGAAGACCCTTCTTTCTGCCGCCAAATAAGCGCCGTTCGGCGCTTCGCACAGACATTCGCGAAGAAATGAATCGTGAAGCCGGTATGGATGCCGGAGGCGGAGATTTCTACGCGCCCTTTTGGGCTGACGCCAAAGCGCATGTCTTTGGAACGCTCGATTTGCATGATGCAGTCGATGCGCGGATCGCCGTGAATGGCCGGCGAGACAATCTGTACCCTCAATTGCGGGAGGGCTTTCTTCTCTGGTGGAATGAGCGGCGTCGGTGGACGAAGGAGCCATTCCGGCAAGGCCGTGCGTTAAGAACACACTTTCCGTTCCCCGGCCTGGATGCGACGGTCAAGATCGACAGCATTTTATCGGTAAGGGACGGCCTCAATACGGAGCGTGTCGTCTACCCATATTTTGCTCCGGAACCTGTTTTGTTGGATGAAGCGGCGAGGCTCGGGTTATGGCTGCTCATTCGCGCATTTCCCGCTATCCCGGCTGAAGAGTTCCGCGTTCTCGACGTTATTCGTGGGCAGACATTCTCGCTCGAAGAAAACTCTGTTGCTTGGCAACGAGGAGGAAAATTTTCGTAGGCGATATAGTCAGTTGCTGAACGAGCGGAAGGCACTTAAAGCTGAAATGGAGGAATGATTACACGGGACATGATGCCGCAATATCTAGGACTTGCGCGCGCAATGGCGCAAAGGTGATTGGCGAGCGTAGGAGGCGGCCCGCTCCCAGGCAGTCGAGGAACAATGTGAGCATTCCGCGGGATGCGTCTATCGCGCCGCGATTGCATCTCGGTTTGGGGCACGAGCGTGTTTAAGCGCTTTTGCCCCTCGCTAACGTCCAACATACTTCCACAAATGGACGTATCATAGGAGGGCTGCTAAAAACATCTGATGCAAACTAGCTCTGTCAGTTGGGAAGATTGGCGAGAGAAGGGGCCTCACGTGCGCAGGTCAACCATTGAATTTCGAGGGATCCGTCCTCAGTAGGGATAGCTCTACCCGCTTCTATATCGATGAAGCCAGCAAGAGAGTTGTTTGATTTTCAGAAAACATAGACGAAATTTTACGAAAAGTCCGAAATACTTTGTTGATACCGGAGGCGCCAAGCAAAAAGTATTACAATAGTTTGTCCAATATTTTATTTCTCATATTTTTTTAAAAATTTATATAAAGCTATTCTAACAATAGAAATACTTCGCTACAGACTAAACTTCAAATCTCCGAAAATTGATCTTGGGTGTGGAGCGGCTGAATTTACCTGCGCATTCCTGAGTTACCAGGATGGTGATTTGCTAGAGGTTGGCTGTCGCTTTGATCTGGTAGATCGATAAGAATCGCAGTTGCAATTGGCCAAGAAAGTAATTCGCTCGACCAGCCCAAGTCATTATGCAAATTTCAATTAGAAGATATTGAAAAATATGAAATAATTTTGTCAGGAAATTTCATTTCGTCATACTTTTTAGGTGAAATTTGTGATCATAAAGGTGTAATTGAGAGATTATTTAAGGGGTGCGAGACGTTTCTTGCTGTGGACGACCCATCAGTCATTCAGGCTATGTTGCCTATTCCGAGTGGCAAGAGATGCTTGAGCGGACATGTCGAGTTGTTGGTTGCGGACAACTAGGAGAACTGATAGAAGGCTCGCGTCGATATTTGGGTACCTTTACCTTCTTGACGCTGTCACTCCATTCGAAGACGGGAAGTGCATAATTTACAATCTATGCAAATTTGGACGATTGCAAAGAATGGCCGTGAGATGCGAAATATCGATGACCTGCGATTGAAGGCGTGGATTAGCGATGAAGGGGGAGATAGACGTCAGTTTGCAAGATTGGGTCGTCGGTCCGCTTGCGCAAGCTTGCGCTTCAGTATCAGCGAGACTTGCGATTGTGCGGCAAGCGATGCCATTCTTATAGTTGCCGTAGGGGTCGGCGTGGTCGCTTATGCGCCTTGGTAAACACAATTGACCTATCTGGGTTTGGCCTTCTCACTGATGATCTTCGGCCATTTTGGCTTCAGACCGGCTCGAAAAGTCGAGCACTGCTACTCGCGTTGAAAAGCCGTTATGGCATATTGCGAGAGCTGACGCCCATTTGATTCGCAAGCCAGTTTCGGTGGTGAATAATACTGACATGAAGTCTAATGGCGCGCTTCATGAGGGGACGCTGATCGCCTTACCTTATATTCTGGCGATTTTAGCTACATCTATGATGATAAGCCCCTGTTTGAGACTTTGATGGTTTTGGCTTCACGAGGAATTCTGACATTATCTGTGAAAATCTCTGGAAACCGTCCTTGGGAAATCTGAATTAAATAGAGGTGATAATGAATGTCTGATTTCAGAGTTAATTAGTATGAAGAAAATATTTTTTGATTTACCATGCGAGGCGAAATATTCTCTTGTCTACAGAAGGGGTGAGGAAGTACTTCTGTATAGGTATAGGGATCAAGAAACCGACTACGTTTCGATTTTCAGAGCAACAAACGGAATGACCAGACAGCTCGTTGAGACGATTAACAAGCTTTCGAATTTGTCGATTAGTGCACGTGCGCAGAACTGTGGCCTTCGGCGTCTTCATCCACCGCGCAGACGATCTACTACGACGACATCCCGGCTGAGCGCTATCAATTCCCCGCGCAATATCTCGGCCGCGCCGAGCCGTGCATCGGCGACTGGATCGTCTATCTCGAACCGCGCAAGGTCAAAGGCTCGCGCGGGTACTTTGCCGCCGCCAAGGTCGAGAAGATCATTCCCGATCCCACCGCGCCGGGCATGTTCCTGGCGCTGATCGAGCCGGGCACCTATCTCGATTTCATCCGCCCGGTGCCGTTCAGCGGCGCCGAGGGGGTGATCGAGCGCGGGGTGCTCAATGAGGCCGGCGCGATTTCGGGCCGGGCGCAGGCGGCGGTTCGGCCGCTGTCGCCGGCGGATTTCGCGCGGATCGTCAGTGCCGGGCTTGCCGGAGAACGACATCGTGCTGCCGCGGGTCGACGATGCCGGAGGACGCTCGATCGGGTGCAGGATTTGCAGGCGCCGTTCCACGTCGAGCGGCCGATCATCGAGCGGCTGATCGCCAAGCCCGAGCGCAAGGCGTTCTTCCGCCGCGCGGTGCTGCAAGCCTATGAGGAACGCTGCGCCGTGACCGGGTGGAAGCTGATCAACGGCGGCGGGCGGGCCGAGGCGGAGGCGGCGCATATCAAGCCGGTCGAGCATGGCGGGCCCGACAGCATCCAGAACGGCATTGCCCTGTCGGGCACGGCGCACTGGATGTTCGATCGCGGGCTGATCGGGTTTTCGGACGAGCTCGACATCCTCGTTTCGCGGCAGGTGAACGACCGGCCGAGCGTGGAGGCGATCGATCAACAAGACCGGCCGGGCGCTCGCGCCGGAGCGGCTCGCATTGCGGCCGCACCCGGCGTTCCTCGCCTGGCATCGGGAGAACTGCTTCAAGCACTGAGCAACTGCATTTCTTGCGCCCTCAAGCGCCGGGCGCCGCCCAGTCCGCCCACTTGGCTTTCCTCGCATAAGCTCCGGCGGGCTTCGCCGGTTGGCCAGGCCTGTCGGCTAGTTGAGCCAGTGGGCTTGCGGTCCGCTGGTCGCGGACCGGATTATCGCTCCTCCGGGGGTCCATCCAGCGCTTGGCGGTATTCCTCCGCCCCGCCATCCTCACCCCCCATCGCCTCCAGCTGCGGAAAGCCCCGGGCGTGGTCTTCGGCTTCGGAGGCCTTGTAGGCATCATAGAGCTCGCGGGTGCGGGGGCTTTGGAGGGCGGCTTGCCTGGCGCGCATCGCGTCGATCTTGGCGCCCAGGCTGATCCACACCGCGTCTTCGTCAACCGCGTTCTGCGCCTCGCGTTCGTCTTCCCATTCCTGGCGCCATTGCTGCTTGAGGCGCTTGGCCAGCATCTCGTCCATCGCGCTGAGCGCCCGCGCGGGGTTGAAGCGTTTGGGCGCGCGGTTGCGCAGCATGAACATCAGCAGCCGGTCATTATAGACCCGCCGCGTGCCGACCAGCTTGCCATAGCTATAGACCGGCACCTCCACCCCGTTGAGCGCGCGGTCCATCGCGACATCCTCGATCCGCTGCATGCCGATGTCGAGCGCGGCCTGCCACGCCTTGCGGAATTCGCCCGCCTGGGGGTGGCGGCGCAGCAGATAGGCGCCGTGATCGGCGCGGCGCACCCTGAGGCAGGCGGAGCGGACCGAGCCGGTGTCAGCCAGCGCCTCGATAAAGGCGCGCTGCACTTCGGCCGTCCAGCCGTTCGAGCGCTGCTTCAGCCGCGGGACCGGGGTGAAGGCGGGCAGGGTGTGTTTTGCCATGGGCTGCTCCTTCGCGAGGGGAGCGGGGCGATATGGCCATTTATCGCAGTGTAGGAAAATGGATTTTCACCCTGCCATCGCATTGGTGATGGTGGTGAAGATATTGGTGAGGTTGAGCCCGAGCGAGGTGAAGGCGATCACGAAGGCGAGCGAGATCAAGGCGGCGATCAGCCCATATTCGATCGCGGTGGCGCCGCGCTGGTCGTGCAGGAACTGGCTTGGCATGGTTGGTCTCCCTGATCCTGCGTGGATCCTATGCGGCAAGGGTTAGGGCAGGATGAGGGGACGCGGTTAAGTGAGGGCCTGGGGATATTACCTAGCGGGGCGGGGCCGGCCCCCCGCAGCGGCGGGCGCGATCCGCGTGGGGCGCGGTTTCGCGAAGCCTGCCGTCTGCGCAATTTTCGAACAAGATTTTGATGTCGAACGGAAATTTTTGACAAGTGCGGTGTTGCTGGCCAATAAGGTGCCCGTCGCCATGTCGCGGGAAGTCAAATATGCGGGGCAGTGATCGATCGAGGCGGATCAGATCCGCAGCAATGCTGTTGCCTTCGCACAGGTGGTGTCGCCCGGTGCGCTGCGCGCAGCGCCGGGGTGGTTTCAATGATCACCGCCCAGATCCCGCCGGATGAACGAGCTGGAATCTTCGATTGCCCGTTGGCGGCTGGTTGCATTCATTGTTCTTGCCCTGTCCCTGGCCGCGACAGTCGTGTTGTGGCAGACCACCCGCAGCCTTGATCGCCGCGCGCTGGAGCGGGATTTCGCCGGCCAGACCACGCTCGCCACCGCCCGGATAGAAAGCCGTATGGCCGGCTATGCGCTGGTGCTGCGCAGCGGCAATGCGCTGATCGGCAGCTCCAATTCGGTCACCCGGGACGAATGGCGCAAATTCGTCGCCGCGCTCGATCTGGACACCGCCTATCCCGGCGTGCTGGGGCTGGGCTTTGCCGAGCGGATCAGGCCCGAAGACCGCGCCGCGCATGTCGCCAGGGTGCGGGCCGAGGGCTTCCCCGGCTATGATATCTGGCCCAGCGGTGAGCGCACGGAATATAGCGCGATCGTCTTTCTGGAGCCCTTCAACCAGCGCAACCGCGAGGCCTTCGGCTTCGACATGCTGTCGGAAAAGACCCGCCGCGCCGCGATGGAACAGGCGCGCGACAGTGGCAGGCCCGTGCTGAGCGGCAAGGTCCAGCTGGTGCAGGAAATCACCAAGGACAAGCAGCCCGGCTTTCTGCTCTATCTTCCGGTCTATGCCAAAGGCAGCAATCCGGCCAACCCGGCTGCGCGGCGCGCGGCGCTGATCGGCTATGTCTATTGCGCCTTTCGTGCGCATGATCTGATGCACGGCGTGCTGGATGATGTTTTCAACCAGCTCAGCGTCGAGGTCTTTGACGGCGAGAGCGAGGCAGAGGGCAGCAAGCTTTATGACGGGCGCAACGATGGCTATGCGGTGGCCGGCAGCGCGGACGATGCGCTCCACCATACCAGCCATATCGTGATCGCGGGCCGCCCATGGACGCTGGTGTTCCGCCCGACAGAGCGCTTCTATCAGGCCAATCCCCAGACCCCGACAATTGCCGGCCTGGCCGGCGGCACGATCATCAGCCTGCTGCTGTTCCTGCTGATCTGGAACCTGGTCGATACGCGGCAGCGCGCGCTGGCCCTGCTGCATCGGGCGGAACGGGAGCGGGAGATTTCCGAGGCCCGCTTCCGCAATCTGTTTGAACATGGCCAGGATGCGCTGGTGATGGTCGAACATGACGGCAGGATCGCGAATGTGAACGCCGCGGCGGAGGAATGCTTCGGCTATAGGCATGAGGAATTGGTCGGCCAGAAGATCGAGCTGCTCGTGCCTGGCAGCACTGCGGCGGCGCATGTCGGGCTGCGCAATAATTATGTAGAGGATCCGGAGCGCCGGCCGATGGAAGCGCGCAGGCGCAATATCAGGGGCCTGCGCAAGGATGGCAGCGAGTTCCCCGCCGAAGTGAGCCTGACACCGATCATTTCCGGCTCGGAGATGATCATCGCGGCCACCGTGCGCGATTTGACCGAGCGGATTTCCACCGAGACCCAGCTGCGCCAGATGCAGAAGATGCAGGCGATCGGTAATCTCACCGGCGGGCTGGCCCATGATCTGAACAATCTGCTCAGCGTGATCATCGGCAATCTCGATCTGCTTGCAGAGCGTGCCCAACTCGATCCCGCCAGCAAACAGCTGGAGCAGGCGGCCCTGGGCGCGGCTTTGCGGGGATCGACACTGGTCCAGCGGCTGCTCGCCTTCGCCCGCCGCCAGCCGCTTGAGCCGGAGCCGTGCAACGTCAATCTGCTGGTTGAGGGCATGAGCGGCATTTTCGAGCGGTCGCTGGGTGACAATATCGCGATCGAGCTCAATCTGGACGAGGATATCCAGCCGGTGGTGGTCGATCCGGCACAGCTCGAAGCCGCGCTGCTCAATATTGCCAATAATGCCCGCGATGCGATGCCGACCGGCGGCAGGCTGATCATTGCCACCCGCAATTGCGTGCTCGATGACGATTATGTCGCGCAGCATAGCGATGTGGTGCCAGGCAATTTTGTGCTGATCGAGGTGAGCGACACCGGCAGCGGCATGCCGGCCGACATCATCGAACAGATTTTCGAGCCCTTCTTCACCACCAAGCCCTCGGGCGAGGGGACTGGCCTTGGCCTGAGCATGGTGTTCGGTTTCGCCAAGCAATCCGGGGGGCATATCAACGTCTATAGCGAGCCGGGGGTGGGCTCGACCTTCCGGCTCTATCTGCCCGCCAATGCCAATGCGGTGGTCGCGGCCGGGGTGCAGGCGCGCATTGCCGCGGAAGGCGGCCAGGAAACCATTCTGGTGGTGGAAGACAAGGCCGCCTTGCGCAAGCTGGTGCTGCTGCAGCTGGGCGAGCTCGGCTATCGCGTGCTGGAAGCGGCCGATGGCACCGAGGCGATCCGGATTCTCGAAACGGAACCGGTCGATCTGATGTTCAGCGATATTGTGATGCCCGGCGGGCTGAGCGGCTATGATCTGGCCAGAATTCTGCAGGAGCGCTGGCCCGAAACCAAGATCCTGATGACCTCCGGTTTTCCAGACCTGAAGCTCTATGGAAATGGGGATCACCCGGCCAATCTCAGGTTGCTGCGCAAGCCCTATCGCAAGGCGGATCTGGCCGAGGCGCTGCGCGAGGTGCTCGATTTCGACGGGTGAGCCCATTTTGGGCAGGGCAAGCGCGGCTCCGCAGCGATGGCCGGCGGGCTTTGTGCGAAAACCGGCAATCGCGCCGCTGAAAGGCCATACTTCACTTGGCGTTCATTGAGCGGCTGGTTATAGGCACCACCATGCATTCGAACCGACGCTTCGCCCGCTTCTCCGCCCGGCCGTTCATCCTTGCCGGCGCCGCGCTTGCCATCGTGCTTACCGGGGCCTGCTCCCGTGGGGGCAACCAGAAGGATACGGCCTATGTCGCGCGCGATGTCGAAACGCTCTATTCCGCCGCGCGCGCGCGGCTTGACCGGGGCGATGTAAAGGTCGCCGCCGCGCTGTTTGACGAGGTTGAGCGCCAGCATCCCTATTCGCCCTGGGCACGCCGGGCCCAGATCATGAGCGCGTTCAGCTATTATGTCGGGCGCAATTACAATCAGGCGATCCAGTCGGCACAGCGCTTCCTCTCGATCCATCCGGGCAATAAGGAAGCGCCCTATGCCTATTATCTGATCGCGATGTGCTATTATGAGCAGATCAGCGATGTCGATCGCGATCAGGCGATCACCGATCAGGCGAAGACCGCGCTCAACGAGGTTAACCGCCGCTTCCCGGGGACCGATTATGCAGCCGATGCCCGGCTCAAGCTCGATCTGGTGAATGATCACCTCGCCGGCAAGGATATGGAGATCGGCCGCTATTACGAAAAGAGCGGCAAATGGCTGGCGGCGCAATTGCGCTTCCAGAATGTGGTCGAAAAATATCCGACCACCAGCCATGCGCCCGAAGCGCTTTATCGCCTGACCGAAATCGAGCCTGTCGCTGGGCGTGCCGGAAGAGGCGAAGAAATATGCCGCCGTGCTCGGCGCCAATTATCCGGGCAGCAAGTGGTATGCCAAGGCCTTCAAACTGATGGGCAAGCATGCCCCCTGGGCAACGCAGGGCGTCAGCGGCGGCTGAACCGTTCAATTTGCCGGGATCGCGGGCTATGGTTCGGCCATGACCCGGGTCACGATCCATCCCGCTAGCCGCTCAGACGCGGATGAGCTGATTGCAGGCAATTGTGCCAGCCGCGATTATCATGCGCCCTGGACCGAGCCCTTTGCGGACCGCGCGGGGTTTGACGAATGGTTCGCCCGCGCTTCAACCGATCAAAGCTATAGCCATGTGGTGCGCCATGCGCAGACGCGCGGCGTGGTCGGGGTGTTCAACCTCAGCCAGATCGTGCGCGGGCCGTTCCACTCTGCCTATCTGGGATATTACGGCATGGCCGCTCACGCCCGCCAGGGGCTGATGGGCGAGGCTTTGCGGCTGGTCAGCGCCCATGCCTTTGGCGATCTGGGGCTGCACCGGCTGGAGGCGAATATCCAGCCGGGCAATCTGGCGTCGATCGCGCTGGTCCGGCGGACGGGGTTCCGCAAGGAAGGCTTTTCGCCGCGCTATCTCAAGATCGGCGGCCTGTGGTGCGATCATGAGCGCTGGGCGCTGCTGGCGGACGAGCCGGGGGCCTAGAGATTACGGACCGACCGCGCTGGTCGCGCTTGCGGTGATCGCATCGGCGCGGTGTTGCTTCCAGCTCTGCGCTTCGATGAAGATGCGCCTGACATCGGGGAACTGCTGCTTGATGCGTGCTTCGAAATCCGAAATCGCCTGTTCGACCAGATCGGCTGTGAGACTGTCGTTGAAGTCGACACTGGCGGCGAGCAGGATCTCGTTGGGCCCCATATGCATGGTCAGAACCTCGTTCAGGCCGGTGATGCGTGTGTCATTCGCCACGATCGCCCTGATCCCTGCGATGACTTCAGGCGAAGCGGATTCGCCCAGCAGCAGCCCCTTGCTTTCCCGCGCCAGCACCACCGCAACCATCGCCAGCACAATCCCGATGCAGATCGATGCAATGCCGTCGAGCATCGGGAGGGCGAAGGCTTGCGAACAGAAGATGCCGAGGAAGGCGATCAGCAGGCCCAGCATTGCCGCGCTGTCTTCAAACAGGATCGTGAACACCGTCGGGTCTTTTGAATCGCGCACTGCGGACAGCAGCGATCTATCCCCGCGCGTGCGCAGAAATTCACGCAGGGCGACCAGCCAGGCGCTGCCTTCAATCACCAGCGCCATCACCAGCACCGCATAGGTCCACAGCGAAGCCTCGACCGGTTCGGGATGGGCGAGGCTGTTCAGCCCTTCATAGATCGAAATTCCCGCGCCAACCGCGAAGATCAGGATCGCGACCACAAAGGTCCAGAAATACAGCTCCATGCCATAGCCGAAGGGATGTTTGGCATCGGGCGGGCGCGCGGCGCGCTTCATGCCGAACAGCATCAGCAGCTGATTGCCGCTGTCGACGACCGAATGGATGCCCTCGCTGAACATCGCCGCGCTGCCGGTGATGGAGGCGACCACGAATTTCGAAATTGCGATCAGGCTGTTGCCAGCCAAGGCCGCGTAGATAACTGTCCTGGAGCCTGAGGCCATGGGTGCAGCGGCCTCCCTGGCGCTGGTGTGGGTGCCTTGATCATTCGCTGCGATTGGTCAAGGAATCTGCGGCAGCCGCCGCGGTCAGACCTGCGACCAGCGCCGCACGAGATTGTGATAGATGGCGGTCAGCCGCAGCACTTCGGGGTCGCTCTTGCCGCGTTCGGCCATCAGCGCCTGAACCGACTGATCGAGATCATACAGCACCTCGCGCGCGGCATGGTCGGATACCAGCGATTGCAGCCAGAAGAAGCAGCTGATCCGCTCGCCGCGCGTCACCGGATTGACCCGGTGGAGGCTGGTCGAGGGATAGAGAATCATATGCCCGGCGGGGAGCTTGTAGCTGCCCATGCCGAAGGTGCCGTCCACCTCCAGCTCGCCGCCGTCATAATCTTCCGGATCGGTGAGGAACAGGGTGCAGGACAGATCGGTGCGGATGCGCGCGCCGCTGCCCGCATGGATGCGGATCGCATTATCGACATGCAGCCCGAAATTCTCGCCCCCGCCATAGCGGTTGAACAGCGGCGGGAACACGCTGTGCGGCAGGGCGGCGGACAGGAAGGCGCTGTTCGCCATCAGCGCCGCGCTGACCTGCGCCTGCGCCTTGCGGGTCATTGCGCTGTCTTCCGGCAATTGCCGGTTATGCTTGACAGACGCCGCGCCGGCCCCGCTGGTGACATTGCCGTCGACCCATTCGGCACCCTCGATCTCGGCGCGCAGCGCGCGCGCGTCCTCGGGGCTCAGCACGGCGGGAATGGTCAGCAGCATAGCGGCGCCTTAGCTCGGTTTGCGGGATTTGTCCCCCCCGCAGGGCGGCACCTGCGGGGAGGACGGGGGGATGGGCAGGATGGCTCAGAAGGTTACGGTAACCGATGCCGTCATCGAGCGGCCCGGCGCGACATAGCTGAACGGGGAGCCCGAACGGTAGATCGCGTCGTAATAGCGCTTGTCGAAGATGTTCATCACATTGGCCCGCAGCTCGACCGCCTGGGTCACGCGGTAGCGCGCCACCGCGTCGAACTTCCAATAGGGCGGCAGCGAATTGAGGTTGGCATCATAGGTGCCGCCATAGACCCGGCTGCGATGCGTCCCCTGCACGCCCAGCGTCAGCGCATCGGTCAGCGCATAGCTGGTCAGCAGCGAGAAGCTGTTGGTGGGAATATTGGCGAAGCGCTTGCCAATCGCGTCGGGATCGGCGCTGTCGATGATCTTGGCGTCGAGATAGGTATAGCCGCCGAAGATCGACCAGCGCGGGGTTATATTGCCGCTCGCGCCCAGTTCGAAGCCTTGCGAGCGCAGCTTGCCGACCAGTTCATAGACCCCGCCGCCAATACTTTCGCGGGCATTGTCCTTGTCGATGCGGAAGGCGGCGGCGGTGAGCAGCAGATGGCCATCGGCGACCTCCCATTTCGCGCCCGCCTCATAGGCCTTGTTGCGTTCAGGCTGGAGATCCTGCGCCCCGTTGAGCCCGCCATAGGTCGGGCTGGAGGAATCGAGCTGCTCGCCGCTCGGGTTGGAGGAGGTGGAGGCGCTGACATAGAGGCTCAGCGCTTCGACCGGCTTGTACAGCAGGCTGGCCTGCCAGTTGAAGAAATTGACGTCCGAATTGTTCGAATAGGGGGTTCCACGGCTGTCACCGGTCGCGGTGATGTCGAAGGTGTCATAGCGCCCGCCGAGCAGCAGCTGCAGCTGCGGGCTGAACTTGATCGTATCGAGCGCGAAGAGCGAGAAGCTCTCGACTTCGGTAACCGATGGCGTGGCATTCGGATCGACCGTGGCCGGGATGCGTATAGCCGAGCACCGGGAACGGATTGAACAGATCGCGGGTGAAGCCGCTCGGGGTGCCGATCTGGGTGCCGTTTTCATCCTCGACGAATTCGGGGAAGGCATAGCGCAGATTGGTCACCTTCTCATGCGAATATTCCCCGCCGAACACCAGGGTGTGCTCGATCCCGCCGGTGCCGAAGCGGGCGGTGCCGCTGGTGATATTGCCGATATATTGGGTGGTGGCATTACGCTGCGGGCTGCCGGTATCGACCACCAGCTCACCCGGCACGAAGCCATTGGCAAGATCGGCGGCATTCTTGGTCGGATCGCTGGAAACCTCACGCGGGCTGCGCGGAACGCTGACCACATAGCGGTTATAGACCTCGCCATAGCGGGTCTGGCTGCGGAAGGTGACCGCGTCGCTCGGCGAATATTCGAGCGCGACAGTGCCGATGTCGGACCCGTTCTTGAGGAAATCGCGGCCGACCGCGCCGTAGAAATTATCCGCATCGACCGCATAGGGTTCAAGCGTGGTGGAATCGAACGGCTGGCCATAGTCCGACATGCCGTCGAGCCGGTAGTGGTAGTAATCGGCCTGCAGCTTGAACTGGCTGGAAATCTGCCAGTCGACCGCCACCGCGCCGCCCCAGCGTTCCGAGCCGACATAGTCGCGGCCCGGGGTGTCGCCGGTGTGATAGAGCCCGTTGACCCGCACTGCGAGCCCCGGAGCGATCTCGCGATTGAGATCGAAGGTCCCGCGCAAAGTGTCGTCGCTGCCGCCGGTCACCTCGGCGACGAGGAAATCATTCATCTCCTGCGCGCGCTTGGACTGCAGCCCGACCGAGCCGCCGGTGGTGCCCCGGCCCATGAAGGCGCTGGACGGGCCCTTGACGATTTCGACCTGCTCGACCGCAAAGATCTCGCGGCTGGAAACGCCGGGATCGCGCATGCCGTCGATATAGACATCGTTGCGCGCCTCGAAGCCGCGGATGAAGATGCGGTCGCCAAAGGCATTGCCGCCTTCGCCGGTGCCCAGCGTGACGCCGGGGGTGATGCGGGCGAGATCGCGGAAGCTGGTCGCCCCGGCATCCTCGATCACCTCCTTGGGGATGATGGTGACGCTCTTGGGCGTGTCGCGCAGCTCTTCGGTGAAGCGGCCGTCGCTGGATTTGTTGACCTTATAGGGGGCGTCGGGATCGGCATTGGGATTGGCGTCGCTCTCGCGCTGGCCGGTGACGAGGATATCTTCCTTGCCGATGCCATCGGCGGCCTGGGCAGGGTTGGGGATCACAGCTGCGGCGAGCGCGCTGGCGAGCAAGGCTCCGCCGGTGGTGGTGGAACGAAGCGTGGTACGAATTTTGGTCATGGGGCTCCCCTGGTTGAAGTCGGGGCGCTATTGCGAGGCATTCGCAAACAAGTCAAATGGTTTTGCGAGGTATTCGCAATTAGTCATTGTGGAGGGCACCCCGGCATGGGCCTGCGCGGTGCCGGCTTCCGCTGCAGCCAATGGCCCCGGGCTGTGTGCAATGCCGGTTAGACCGGTGACGAGCGGGCCGGCTTGGGCTAGATCGGGCTCGAACCGATGCTGACCGCGCTCGCCATACGCAATATCGTCCTGATCGAAGGGCTGGACCTCGCCTTTGGGCAGGGGCTGGGCGTGCTCACCGGCGAGACCGGGGCGGGCAAGTCGATCCTGCTCGATGCGCTCGGGCTGGTGCTGGGCAATCGCGCCGAAAGCGGGCTGCTGCGCGCGGGCACCGATCAGGCGAGTGTCACCGCCAGCTTCGAATTCGCCCAATTGCCCGATCTGGTGCGCTTGGCGCTCGATCAGGCGGAGGTAACGGTCGAACCGGGCGAGCCGCTGATCCTGCGCCGCACGCTCAAGGCTGACGGGGCAAGCCGCGCCTATATCAATGATCAGCCGGTGGGGGTGGCCCTTCTGCGCGAGATCTCCGCCGCGCTGGTCGAACTGCATGGCCAGCATGATGATCGCGGGCTGGTCAATCCGCGCGGCCACCGCGCGCTGCTCGATCGCTTTGCCGGTGCCGATGTCGCCGGCGTTGCCCAGGCCTGGGACGGCTGGCGCGGTGCAGAAGCACAATTGGCCGAAGCCCGCGCCGCGATTGAACAGGCGCGGGAGGATCAGGATCTGCTGCTGGCCCATCTGGCAGAACTCACCGCGCTCGCGCCGGAAGAGGGCGAAGAAGAGCAGCTCGCCGCTGCGCGCAGCGATATGCAGAAGGGCGAGCGGCTCGCCGGGGATCTCGAAGAGCTGCGCCATGTGTGGGACGGTTCCGATTCCGCGCTCGCCAGGCTGCGCGGCGCGGCGCGGCGGCTTGACCGGATCGCGCAGGAGCATACCTTCCTCGCCGAAGCGCTCGCCGCGCTTGACCGGGCGGTGATCGAGGCGGGCGAGGCGGAAGACAAGCTTGCCGCCGCCGCCGAAGCGCTGAGCTTCGAACCGGCCGAGCTTGACCGGATCGAGACCAGGCTGTTCGAATTGCGCGCCCAGGCCCGCAAGCATCGCTGCGAGGTTGACCAATTGCCCGCGAAAATGCGCGAGATGCGCGCCGCGCTCGATGCGATCGAGGCGGGCGATGCTCAGCTTGGCGCGCTGGAACAGGCGGCCGTCAAGGCCGGCGAGCTCTATCGCGCGCGGGCGGAGGCTCTGCATGCCCAGCGCAGCGCTGCCGCGCTGCGGCTGGATCAAGCGGTGGCGAAGGAACTGGCGCCCCTGAAGCTCGACACCGCGCGCTTCCGCACCGCGGTGAACAATCTGCCGGAGGAGCGCTGGGGCCCATCGGGCAGCGACAGCGTCGAATTCCTGATCTCGACCAATCCGGGGGCGGATTTTGCGCCGCTGAACAAGATCGCCAGCGGCGGCGAGCTGTCGCGCTTCATCCTCGCGCTGAAGGTGGCGCTGGCCGAGCAGGGCGGGGCCGCCACGGTGATCTTCGACGAGATCGATCGCGGCGTGGGCGGGGCGGTCGCCAGCGCGATCGGTGAACGGCTCGCGCGGCTGGCTGGCCAGGGAGCGCAAGGAGGCGGGCAATTGCTCGCGGTCACCCATTCCCCGCAGGTCGCGGCGCGCGGCGGGATGCATTATGTGATCGCCAAGAGCAGCGAAGGGGTGGTCACCCGCACCTCGGTCCATCTGCTCGATCAGGCCGGGCGGCAGGAAGAGATCGCGCGGATGCTTTCCGGCGCGGAGATTACCAGCGAGGCGCGGGCGCAGGCGGATCGATTGCTGGAAGGGGTGTGACCTTGCACGGCAACCGGCACCACCCCCCGGTCCCCTCCTCTGAAGAGGAGGGGGAGGTTATGAGCCTCGCGCCAGAAGCCCCCTCCTCTTCAGAGGAGGGGGTTGGGGGTGGTGGCGCATGAGTGCTGACCTCACCGAAGCCGAAGCCGCCAATGAGCTGATGCGGCTGGCCAAGCAGATCGCGCGGCATAACCGGCTGTATCATGCCAGCGATGCGCCGGAGATTTCCGATGCCGAATTCGACGCGCTGGTGCGGCGCAATGCCGAGCTGGAGGCGCAGTTTCCGCAGCTGATCCGGGCGGACAGCCCCTCGCGAATGGTCGGGGCGGAAGTCGCTGCCTCGCCGCTCGCCAAGGTGCAGCATGAGGTGCGGCTGTTCAGCCTCGACAATGCCTTTTCGGATGAGGAGCTGCTGGAATTCACCGCGCGGGTGCGGCGGTTCCTGGCGCTGGCCGAGGATGCGCCGGTCTGCATGACCGCGGAGGACAAGATTGACGGGCTGTCCTGCTCGCTGCGCTATGAGCAGGGGCGACTGGTGCGTGCGGCCACGCGGGGTGATGGGCAGGTGGGCGAAGACGTTACCGCCAATGTCCGGCACATTGCCGATATTCCCGAAATGCTGCGCACAAATGCGCCCGAATTGTTCGAGGTGCGCGGCGAGGTCTATATGGAAAAACAGGCCTTTGCTGCGCTCAATGCTGCGCAGGAGGAGGCCGGGGGCAAGCTCTTCGCCAATCCGCGCAATGCTGCGGCCGGGTCACTGCGGCAGAAGGATGCCAGCGTCACCGCGCGGCGGCCGTTGCGCTTTCTCGCCTGGGGCTGGGGCGCGGCGAGCGCGATGCCGGCGGCCAACCAGTTTGAGATGATGCGGCAGATTGCCGAATGGGGCTTTCCGGTTTCGCCGCTGCTCGCGCGGTTTGAGGATGTGGCGCAATTGCTGCAGCATTATCGGCACATCGAAGCCGAACGGGCCGAGCTGCCCTATGATATCGACGGGGTGGTCTACAAGGTTGACCGGCTCGATTGGCAGCAGCGGCTCGGCTTTGTCGCCAAAGCGCCGCGCTGGGCCATCGCGCGCAAATTCCCCGCCGAACGCGCCCAGACCACGCTGGAGGAGATCGACATTCAGGTCGGGCGGACTGGCAAGCTCACCCCGGTCGGGCGGCTCACTCCGGTCACCGTGGGCGGGGTGGTGGTGGCCAATGTCACGCTGCACAATCGCGATGAAATCGCCCGGCTCGGTCTGCGGATCGGCGACCGGGTGCTGATCCAGCGCGCCGGGGATGTGATCCCGCAGGTGGTCGAAAACCTCACCCGCGATGCGCCCCGCGAGCCCTATCATTTCCCCGATCACTGCCCCGAATGCGCGAGCGAGGCGATGGCGGGGGAGGGCGAGGTCGATGTGCGCTGCACCGGCGGGCTGATCTGTCCGGCACAGCGCACCGAACGGCTCAAGCATTTTGTCAGCCGGGGCGCGCTCGATATCGAGGGGCTGGGCGAGAAGACCATCGAGCAATTCTTCGCCGCGGGCTGGCTTGAAAGTCCGGCGGATATCTTCCGTCTGCGCCGGCGCCGGGAGCAGATTCTCGCGCTGGACGGGTGGCAGGACAAGTCTGTGGATAATCTGTTGGCATCGGTGGAAAGCAAGCGTTCGCCCGATGCCGCACGGCTGCTGTTCGGGCTCGGCATCCGCCATGTCGGCGCGGTTACCGCGCGCGATCTGATGAAGCACTTCATCAGCCTGCCGGCATTGAAATCCGCCGCCGACCAGGCCCATGCGGGCGAAGCGGAGGCTGCCGCCGAGCTCGCCTCGATCGACGGGGTCGGCCCGGTGGTGGTCGAGGCGCTGGGCGATTTCTTCCACGAGCCGCATAATGCGCAGGTGTGGGACGATCTGCTGAGCGAAGTCACCCCTCCGCCTTATGTGGTGGAAGTGAAACACAGCGCGGTGGCAGGCAAGATCGTGGTGTTCACCGGCAAGCTTGAAACCATGAGCCGCGATGAGGCCAAGGCCCAGGCCGAGCGGCTGGGGGCGCGCGCGGCGGGGTCGGTTTCCGCCAATACCGGGCTGGTCGTGGCCGGGCCGGGCGCAGGTTCGAAGCTCAAGAAGGCAGCCGAACTGGGGATCGAGGTGATTGACGAGGCGGCCTGGGCGGAGATTGTCCGCGCGGCAGGCTGAGCGCCAGCCGATCCGCGCTCAGGCGGCGGCGGGCACCGTGGCCACCAAAGGCTGGTCGCTCTTGGATTGTTTCGCGCGGTACATCAGCCGGTCGGCCGTCGCGATGACCGAAGCCGGATCGAGTGCAGCGCCCGCCGGAACGATCGCGACGCCCAGGCTTGCGCCGATTGTCCAGGGCTCCCCGCGCGAGACGCCCTCGATCTCATGCTGCAGCCGCACCAGCACCGATTTGACGAAATTGTCTGACGAGGCGGGAAACAGGGCGAGGAATTCATCGCCGCCCAGCCGGGCGATCACATCATCGCCGCGCAGCGCCTTGCGCAGCGCCCCGGCGATCAGGGTCAGGCAGCGATCGCCTTCCTCATGGCCAAAGGTATCGTTCACCGCCTTGAACCCGTCGAGATCGATGAAGGCGGCGGCAATGCCCTGCTGCCAGGCGCCTTCCTCGCGCAGCACCACTTCCAGTTGCCGCATCGCGCCGCGCCGGTTGAGCAGGCCGGTGAGCTGGTCATGCTCGGCATCCAGCTCGGCCGCGCGGCGGGCGCTGATATCCTCGATCACCGATACGAAGAAATCGGGCGCGCCATCCTCCTTGCGGATCAGCGCGACGGTGAGATTGATCCACACCAGCGTTCCGTCTGACCGGATATAGCGCTTTTCCATCGTATAGCTGTCTTTGCGGCCCGCCAGCAGATCTTCCACATGGGCAAGGTCGACATTGAGATCTTCCGGGTGGGTGATGCCTTCAAAGCCGCGCGCGATCAGCTCGGCGCGTTCCCAGCCGGCGATATCGCAGAATTTGTCATTCACCAGCACGAAGCGGCCTTCGGGCGAGACATGGGCGATGCCCACGGCGGCCTGTTCGAAGGTTGCCTTGAAGCGCTTGTCGGCAGCAACGCGGGCGCGTTCGCCGCGCGCATGTTCGTCGCGCGCGAGGCCCTGCGTCACCAGCCCGGCGAGCAGTTGCAGTGCCAGCAGATCACGGTTGCTGAAGGCCTCGGCGGTGCAGGAATGGAGCCGCAGCAGCCCGACATGGACGCCCTTGTAGGGGATTGGCGAGCTGATCGAACTGCGCAGCCCGGCGCGGTCCTGCGACGAGATCGAGCAGAAACCCGGCACGATCCCGGCAACCGGGGTGCGGGTGCCGGATTTTCTCGGCGAGGAACCGCAGCGCGAGCGGCAGACGAATTCATGCCCGTCGCGCAGTTCGATCTCGCCGCCATCGGCCGAGGGAACCAGCCGGACGGCATTTTGCAGGACAATGCCCAGCACCCGGTCGAGATCGTCGCCGGCAGCGCTCACCGCCGTCTGGATCGCCAGCAATTGGCGCGGCCAATTCATCATCCGCGCGAGGTCGCCCTCGTCGAATCCTGAATTGCGCGCTGGTTTACGGGCGTTCGGCATGGTTTCCGGTCGGTTGGAGCGGCTTTGTCACGCCGCGCCAATAGCCCGAATCTGACTAAGAAACGCTTAAATCCCGCGTCTTTTGCGGCATTTCCTGGTGAGGTCAGGCCTGCTTCGCCTACCAGCGGCTCGCCCAGTCGGGCAATGTGCCGGGGCGCAATGCACGCACCGCAGTGCCTGGCCGTTTGCGCAGCCACAGGATAGACCAGTCGCCCCTGACCATTCGTGCCGCCAGGCGGAAGCCCGCCAAGCGACAGGCGCGGCGCACGGCGCCCTCCTGCGTCTCCAGCAGCCCGGCCAACAGCAGATGCCCGCCCGGCAGAACTGCGGTTCCGAAATCGGGCGCCAGCTCGACCAGCGGCCCGGCCAGAATATTGGCGATCAGCAGATCATAAGGTCCGCGCACCTCCAGCAGCGGATGATCCATTCCGGCGGCGACCAGCATGGTCAGCTGGCCCGGGCCCCCGCCGATCGGAACCTGATTGAGCGCCGCGTTTTCGGCCACCACCCCCAGGCAGACCGGATCGATATCGCTCGCACTCGCCAGCGCGCGCGGCCACAGATCGAGGCCGGCGAAGGCCAGCAGCCCGGTGCCCGTGCCGATATCGGCCAGATTGCGCACCACCACCCCGCGGCTGCGCATCAGGCTGAGCATCGCCAGGCAGCCGGCGGTGGTCTCGTGCTGGCCGGTGCCGAAGGCCTGGCTGGCGGGGATTATGAAATCCTTGAAGCCAGGCTCGATGCTGGGCGGGAAACCTGGGGTGCGGACATGGAAGCGCCCGGCGCGGATCGGCTCGACCCCTTGCTGGCTCAGCGCCACCCAATCGGCCTCGGGCAGCTTTTCGATGGTCAGCCTGGGCGCCTTTCCGGCGAACAGCGCCTCGATGGCCTTGCGTTCGGCCTTACCCGGCTTGCTGGCATACCATGCCTCCAGCACCCAATCGTCAGGCCGGTCCTCGGCCACCTCGCAGCCGGACAGCACCACCTCGGGATCCCAGTCCAGCGCATCCTCATGCGCCAGCAGCGCGGCCTGGATCACGTGCTTGGATGCAAAGGCCGACAGCTTCCAGCTCATTGGCCAGCCCCCCCTTTGCCAGCCTCCCGCGCCAGCCGCTCGTCGAGCCTGGCGCTGAGCCCGCCAGCATAGGCAGCGCAGCGCGGTTCGGCGAACAATTCGCCTTCCAGCATCCGCTTGCGCATCTCGCTGGCCGAAGGATGCGGCGTGATCACGATATCGCAGGGGGCCAGCGCGGCAAGCGCCTTCAGGCTGGCGCGATAGGCCGCGAGATAGGCCGGATGATCGCTGAACCTGTAGCTGTCACCGCTGACCGGGGAGAGCGAATCCGCATAGACGATGCTGCGGCAATCGCTGCCTTCGCAGCTGCGCCACGCCCAGCTGAGCGCCCCTTCGGTATGCCCCGGAGTGGCGAGCGGGGTGAGCGAGAGATCGCCGAGCTTGACCAGCTCGCCGGGCTGCAGGACCGAGTCGACCCGCACCGCAGGAAACCCGTCGATTGTGCCGAATTGCGGATCATCCGCCGCAACCGCGCCGCTCGCCAGCACGGGCGCGGCCCCGGCCGATGCGATCAGCCGCGCGCCGGTGAGCTGCTGCAGCCGCGCGAGCCCGCCGACATGGTCCAGATGCTCATGGCTGTGCAGCAGCAGCTTGACGTCGGACAGCGCAAAACCCAGCGCCTTGATATTGGCCGCGATCAGATCGCCGGCATTGGGCGGCCCGCCATCGATCAGCACATGGCCCTGATCGCCGGTGATCAGGATTGCGCCGATCCCGCAGGTTCCGACATAATAGGTGTTGCCATAGATATGGAACGGCGGGCCGGCCTTGTCCCAATCGTCGAAATCCTCGCAAGCCGACGCCCAGGCAAGCTGGTCCGCATGCGGCGTGCTTGGGGCCGGGTGCGCGGCATTTGCGCAGCCCAGCGCCAGGGACAGCAGGGCGAGCGGGACAAATCTAGCGAACATAACTGGCTCCATTGGCGTCGATCACCGCGCCGGTCATGCTGGGCGGGGCATCGAGCGCACAGAAAGCGGCGATCGCCGCCACCTCCTCAGGTTCGGCCACCCGGCCCAGCGGAATATCGGCCAGCAGTTCCGCCCCGCCGCGACTGGCGAGATAATCGCCCGCCATGGCGGTGTCGGTAAAGCCGGGCGCGACTGCGAAACTCAAAATACCCTGCGCCGCATAGGCCCGGGCGATGGTCTTGTGCAGGGCCAGCATGCCGCCCTTGGAGGCGGCGTAATGCCAGTGATCGGGCGAATCGCCGCGATGGCCGGCGCGGCTGGCGATATGCACCAGCCTGCCTTCCGCCCCATTATCCAGCCAGTGCTGCACCGCGAAGCGTGATAATTGCGCCGCCGCGGTGAGATTTATTCGCAAGGTATCCTCCCAGCGATCAAGCCAGGCGATGTCGGAGCCATCGAGCGGATTGGGCTCGAAAATCCCGGCATTGTTGATCAGCACGTCGATCTGCCCATGGCCCAGCGCCAGTGCATCCTCCCACAGGCTCTGCGGCCCGATCGGGTCGGCCAGATCGGCCGCGATGGTGCCGTCAGCATAGTCACGGCTGGCATGGCACAGCACCTGCGCGCCGCGCGCGCGCAAATGCTCGACGATCGCCGCGCCGATCCCGCGGCTGCTTCCGGTGACAAGGATCACGGGCTCAGTCATCCCCCATCCTTTCGGTGAGATTGGCCGTTGTGTCGAGCCTGTCAGGCCCGACTTTTGAAATTGGCTCAAGAGACAGGCCCGAGAATTTGCCGCGTGGACATACTTGCCAGTTCGGGCGTAATCGCTAAGGGGATGCGCAGGCAACGCGCCGCGTCCGGCGCGCCGCAGCCACGGAAGATTTCATGACCGACCGCCCGCTTTCGCCGCACCTCTCGATCTGGAAATGGAGCCCGGCAATGGCCGTTTCCATCCTCCATCGCATTTCGGGCGACGGCTTTGCCGTGGTCGGGCTCGGGGTTCTGCTGTGGTGGCTGTGGGCAGCGGCAAGCGGCGATTCCACCTATGCGGTCTTTACCGCTCTGATGACATCGCCGCTGGGCTATGTCGTGCTGGTCGGGATCAGCTGGGCCTTTTTCAATCATCTGGTCTCCGGCCTGCGCCATTTCGTTCTGGATGCGGGCGCGGGTTTCGAGCTGGGCCTGAACAAGGTGTTTTCGATTGCATCGCCGATCATCGGCATTCTCCTCACCGCCGCCTTCTGGGCGAAGCTGGCACTAGCGTAAGGGCCTCAAATCATGGGTAACGAAGCTTCGATCGGCAAGGTGCGCGGGCTCGGCTCGGCACATGAAGGGGCAGGCCATTGGCTGGCGCAGCGCTATACTGCGATCGCCAATCTGTTCCTCGGCAGCTGGCTGGTCACCTCGATCGTGCTGCTGCCCAATCTCGATCTTGAAACGGTGCGCGGCTGGCTTGCCGAACCGGTGCCCGGCACGGCGATCATCCTGCTGATCATCAGCACCTTCTGGCATGCGCGGCTTGGCCTGCAGGTGCTGATCGAAGATTATGTGCATGATGAGGCGAACAAGTTCGGTGCGCTCGCAGCGCTCAACCTCATCGCCGTGGCCGGCGCGGTGTTCGGCATTTTCAGTGTGCTCAAGCTCGCGCTCGGGGGCGTTGCCTGATGGTTTCGAAGACTTCGGGCTCGGCGACGGCCCAGCCTGCCTACAAGATTATCGATCATACCTATGACGTGGTTGTCGTCGGCGCCGGTGGTTCGGGCCTTCGCGCAACGATGGGTTCGGCCGAAGCCGGGCTCAAGACCGCCTGCATCACCAAGGTGTTCCCCACCCGCAGCCACACCGTGGCCGCACAGGGCGGGATCGCCGCCTCGCTGGGCAATATGGGCCCCGATCACTGGCAGTGGCATATGTATGACACTGTCAAAGGGTCAGACTGGCTGGGCGATCAGGACGCGATCGAATATCTGGTGCGCGAAGCGCCGCAGGCGGTTTACGAGCTGGAACATGCCGGCGTGCCCTTTTCCCGCACGGCCGAAGGCACGATCTATCAGCGCCCGTTTGGCGGCATGATGCAGAATATGGGCGAGGGCCCTCCGGCGCAGCGCACCTGCGCCGCGGCTGACCGCACCGGCCATGCTATGCTGCATGCGCTGTATCAGCAGAGCCTCAAATATGACGCGGATTTCTACATCGAATATTTCGCGATCGACCTGATCATGGATCAGGGCCGCTGCGTCGGCGTGATCGCTCTGTGTCTCGATGACGGTTCGATCCACCGCTTCCGCAGCCATGCGGTGGTGCTGGCAACCGGTGGCTATGGCCGCTGCTATTTCACTGCCACTTCGGCCCATACCTGCACCGGTGACGGCGGCGGCATGGTGCTGCGTGCGGGCCTGCCGCTGCAGGACATGGAATTCGTCCAGTTCCACCCGACCGGGATCTATGGCGCGGGCGTGCTGATCACCGAAGGCGCGCGGGGCGAGGGCGGCTATCTGACCAATTCGGAAGGCGAGCGGTTCATGGAACGCTATGCCCCCAGCGCCAAGGATCTGGCCAGCCGCGATGTGGTGTCGCGCGCCATGGCGCTCGAAATGCGCGAAGGGCGCGGGGTTGGCCCGAACAAGGACCATATCTACCTCCACCTCGATCATATCGATCCCAAGGTGTTGGCCGAACGGCTGCCGGGCATCACCGAAAGCGGCAAGATCTTTGCCGGCGTCGATCTGACCCGCCAGCCGCTGCCGGTGTGCCCCACGGTGCATTACAATATGGGCGGCATCCCGACCAATTATCACGGCGAAGTGGTGACCATCGGGGCTGACGGCAATCCTGACACCACCGTGCCCGGCCTGTTCGCGGTGGGCGAGGCGGCCTGCGTTTCGGTCCATGGCGCGAACCGCCTTGGCTCCAATTCGCTGATCGATCTGGTGGTGTTCGGCCGCGCTGCCGGCCACCGCCTGAAGGAAACGGTCAAGCCCGGCACGGCCCATGCCGAATTGCCCAAGGACAGCGCCGATCTGGCGCTTGGCCGGCTCGATCATTTCCGCAACGCCAAGGGCGGCACCCCGACCGCCCAGATCCGGCTCGAAATGCAGCGCAATATGCAGACGCATTGCGCGGTGTTCCGCACCGATGAGCTGCTCGCCGAGGGCAAGACCCATCTGGCGGCGACCTATGCCAAGATGCAGGACATCGAGGTCACCGATCGCTCGCTGATCTGGAATTCGGATCTGGTCGAAACGCTGGAGCTCGACAATCTCATCGCCCAGGCGACGGTGACGATCCACGGCGCGCATAACCGCAAGGAAAGCCGCGGCGCCCATGCGCATGAGGATTTCCCCGAGCGTAATGACAAGCAGTGGATGAAGCACACCGCGCTGTGGTTCGAAGGCTGGGGCGGCCAGGGCGGCGCGGTGAAGATCGATTACCGCCCGGTGCACGAATATACGCTGACCGACGATGTCGACTATATCAAGCCGAAGAAGCGGGTTTACTGAGGCGGGGGACAGGCCGCTACTGTAAGGGTGCGGCTATCGCGAAAAGCATCTACACCAATGCGATGCAACGCGCATTGCCCTTCGCTGTCCTCGCTTTCGCTGCTGCCACGCCGGTTGCAGCCCACGCGCCCTATGTCTTCCAGCCGGGTCATATCGATCTTGCCATCGGGCCAGATGGCAACACGGTAATTCTCGATGCTCCTGGCGGCTTGATCGTGGTCGATACCGGGCGCCATGCGGCGCATGCGCAGGCGATCCTCGATTACGCGATGGCAGCGGGCAAGCCGATCGCTGCAATCGTCAACAGCCACTGGCATCTCGATCACACCACCGGCAATCGTGATATCCTTGGCGCTTTTCCGCAGGCCGAGATCATCGCCAGCAATGCGGTGGAGGGGGCGCTAACCGGTTTCCTCGCACAGGCGCCCGACAATGCACGCAAACGCATCGCGGATCCGTCAGTTTCAGCTGAAGAGCGGGCGCGGGCGGAACGAACTCTGGCGATCCTGACTGACCGGGCGGCGCTGATTCCAGCCAATCCGGTCAGCAGATCTGGGATACGCGAAATTGCCGGACGCGAGCTTGATATCCGCCTTGCTCATGCTGCCGCGACCGAGGGCGATGTCTGGCTGCTCGCCGCCGATGAACGGCTCGCGATCACCGGTGATCTGGTGGTGGCGCAGGTGCCATTCTTCGACACGGGTTGTGCCGAAGAATGGTCCGCTGCGCTTGATGATATCGAAAGCGCACAGTGGGACACGCTCATTCCCGGCCATGGCGCGCCGATGAACCGGGACAATTTCAGGCGGTGGCATGCCGCCTTCATCGGTTTTGTCGACTGTGCACGCTCGCCGGCCCCTGCCGAAACCTGCGCCGCTGATTGGGAACGCGACGCTGCGGGCTTTTTTAGCGAGGCCGAGGCGCCCTCGGTCCACGAGCTGGCAGTCTATTATATCACTGACGTGCTTCGCGCACCGGAAGCGGCGCGGATGAGCTATTGCCGCAAGCCGGATTGAACAGGCGATGGCGCGGCTGATCTTGTTCAACAAGCCTTACGGGGTGCTCTCGCAATTCACCGATCGCGGGAGCGCAACCGCGCGCGCTACGCTGTCGGATTTCATTGCCGTGCCCGGGGTCTATCCCGCCGGGCGGCTTGACCGTGACAGCGAAGGGCTGCTGCTCTTGACCGATGATGGGCGGCTGCAGGCGCGGATCGCCGATCCGAAGTTCAAGCTGCCCAAGAGCTATCTGGTCCAGGTTGAGGGCGAGCCCGATGCGGCGGCGCTGGAGGCGCTGCGATCCGGGGTGCGGCTGAAGGATGGCGTCACCCGCCCGGCGGCGGCAGACCGCATTGCCGATCCCGGTCTGGCCCCGCGCGATCCCCCGATCAGGGTGCGCAAAAGCATACCCGATTGCTGGCTCGGCCTGACGATCCGCGAAGGGCGCAACCGGCAGGTGCGGCGAATGACGGCCGCCGTGGGGCATGCCACGCTGCGCCTGTTGCGCTGGTCAATCGGGGAGTGGACGGTGGAAGGGCTGCAACCGGGGGAATGGCGGGAAATCGACGCGGGGCCCTAGTCGCTCCGGCTCAGTCCCCGGTTTCGAACGCCACGCTGCCCTGGTTGTAAAGCGCCGCAATCAGCTCCATCGCCGGCTCGCAGCCGATCAGCGCGGGATCGACCGCAATCAGCGTCTGCGCGCAGAGCTGGCGCGCGAAATCGGCGGTGTCCGCGCCGCATTCATGGCATTCGCCGTCGACGAACAGCAGCACGCCCGGCGGATCCTGCACCGCGAAGGAGAAGCGGCTCGCAGGGTTGCGGCACAGCGGAAAGCCGCGCCGCAGATAGCCGCGCAAATCCTCGATCGTCAGCGGTTCTTCGGGTTGCCAGTCCATATCGGGATATTTGCGGGTGCTGCTGTAGCGCCCGAACCAGCGGGTGAAGCTGCCCGGGTCCAGCATGCGGGCGGTGACCATGGCATGCAGCCGCCCGATGGCTGCAGCGGAAATCTCGCCGGAATTGGCCTGCGCGGGAAGATCGGGATCGGCATAGCGATCATCGTCCTGCAGCTGGTCGAGCAGATCATCGGCATAATGCGCGATCAGCTCGCTGCGCGAGGGCGCGCGAAAGCCGACCGAATAGGTCATGCAATCCGCGCTCACCGCAACTCCGTCATGGGCATAGCGCGGCGGGACATAGAGAATGTCGCCCGGCTCGAGCACCCATTCCTCGCGCGGCTCGAACCGGGCCAGCAGGCGCAGATCGTCATGCGGCAGCAGTTCGCTGCCATCCTCGCAGATATCGCCGATCTGCCAGCGCCGCTGCCCCAGGCCCTGGATCAGGAACACGTCATATTGGTCGAAATGCGGGCCAACCCCGCCGCCTTCGCTGGCATAGCTGACCATCACATCATCGATCCGCCAATTGGGGATGAAGCGGAAGGGTTCGATCAGCGCGGCGACTTCGGGCACATGGTGATCGACCGCCTGGACCAGCAAGGTCCAGGGCTGTTGGCCAAGCTGGCCGAAGCGCGGTTCGTCAAACGGGCCATGCTCGGCCTCCCAATTGTCAGGCGCGCGGCGGATCAGCCGGCTCTCGACCCCTTCCTCGCAGGCCAGACCGGCAAGATCGTCAGGGCTGAGCGGATTGCGCCAGCTCGCCCAGGGATTGCGGATCAGCAGCGGCTTCTTCTGCCAATAATTGCGCAGGAAGGCGGTGCTGTCGAACTGGGTAAAATTCATGGGCACTCAGGGTAAAGCGGGCCAGCCGGGCTGGCGGGGCGGCGCGGATCAGCGCCAGCGAAGATTGTCGCGCGTGAGGTCGGAGATCTTGGTCGCGCCCATCAGCTTCATGTCGCGCACAATCTCATTTTGCAGCAGGGTGATCGCGCGGTCCACCCCGGCCTGGCCGGCGGCGGCCAGCGCATAGAGATAGAGCCGCCCGCCCGAAACCGCCTTGGCCCCAAGCGACAGCGCCTTGAGCACATGGCTGCCGCGCCGGACCCCGCCGTCGAGCACCACGTCGAGCTTGTCACCCACCGCATCGACGATTTCGGCGAGCTGGTCGAAGGGCGAACGGCTGCCGTCGAGCTGGCGCCCGCCATGGTTCGAAACATAGATCGCATCGACCCCGATCTGGGCCGCATGGCGCGCATCGGCGACCGACATGATCCCCTTGAGGCAGAATTTGCCGCCCCAGTCATCGCGCAGCTTCTCGGCCGCCTTCCAGTCCAGCGACTGGTCGAGGAATGAGCCGAAATAATCCGCGACCGAGGTCGAGACATTGCTGCCGGAGGGAATGTGGCTTTCCAGATTGGGCAGCGAGAATTTCTCGCGCAACAGGTAATCCAGCGCCCAGCGCGGCTTGGAGGCATAGGACAGGAAGCTGGCCGGGGTGATCCGCGGCGGGCTGGTGAAGCCGGTGCGCAGGCAGCGTTCGCGATTGCCACCGACCGCGGTGTCGACCGTCAGCGTCACCGCGTCAAACCTGGCTTCCCGGGCTTTTTCCAGCAGCGCAGCGTTAAGGCCCTTGTCCTTGTGATAGTAATATTGGAGCATTTTCGGCCCGCTGAATTGCGCTCCGATTTCCTCGATCGAGATGCTCGACAGGCTTGAAATCCCGAACCACAGCCCGAATTTTTCGGCCACTGCGGCCACCGCGCGTTCACCCTGCCAGTGGAACAGCCGCTGCAGCGCGGTGGGAGAAAGCATCAGCGGCAGCGGGCAGGTCTGGCCCATCACCGTCACCGAGGTATCGATCTGCGTCACATCGACCAGCACATTGGGCACCAGGTCGCATTGGTCAAAGGCGCTGGTGTTGCGCGCCTTGGTGATCTCGTCATCGCCGCCGCCATCGATGTAATGGAACACCGGGAAGGGCAGCTTGCGATGGGCAAGCAGACGGAAATCCTCGATATTGTGGCAGTCCGCCAGGCGCGTGATACGGCGCGGCGCGGTGATCGTGCGGCTCATTCTGCGTGGCCTTCTTGTGGTTTGGATGGTTCTTAGCGTGGTGCCGCAACTTGGCAAGTTTGCGCACCGCCGCCACGCCGTTCATCTGCGCTTCAGATTACATCTGTAGTCGTATGCCTGCAACCGCTTGGACACCGGGGAGGGACTTATGGCGGAGATTGACGACAGCAGCGAAACAGGCCGGCCCGAACGCATCAGCGAGGCCGAACATGCGGTGATGGAAACGCTGTGGGCGCGCGCGCCCCTGAGCGCGATCGAAGTCGCCGCCGAAGTCGGGTCGCAGCGCGGCTGGAGCCTACCCACGGTCAAAACCCTGCTTTCCCGGCTGGTCGCCAAGCAGGCAGTCGCGACCGAGCCTGACGGACGCCGGTTTCTCTATCGCCCGCTGCTGGCCCGCGCCGATTATGTCGTGGGTGAATCGCGCCGGCTGGTCGAGCGGCTGTTTGGTGGCCGCGCCGCGCCGCTCCTGGCCCATCTGGTCGAATCCGAGACCCTGACCGACCAGGATATCGCCGAGATCGAGGCACTGCTGAAGGGGCTGAGACAATGATCGCCTGGCTCACCGACACGCTGGTCTATACCGGCGCCCTGATCGCGCTGGCGCTGCTGCTGCGCCGCCCGGTGGCGCGTCATTTTGGCCCCCAGATGGCCTATGCGCTGTGGGCGCTGCCGCTGCTGCGCTTCTGGATGCCGCCGGTGGTGCTGCCGGCCAGCCTTGCCCCGGCTGCGGCGCGCGTGCCCACTGCACCGCTTGCGCTGGCGGGTGACAATTTGCAGGCCGCCGGCCCGATGTTTCATCCCGCTCAGCTTCAGGCAATCGCGGGGGCTGCCCCGGTCGATCGGCTTGCTTCGGCCGCTCCAACCGCGAGTTTCTGGCCCTTGGCTGACGTCACGCCCGGCGGGGTGCTGCTGGCGGCGTGGGTCATGGGCGCGGTGCTGTTTCTGCTGTGGCGGGGCTGGACCTATATGCGGATGCGCGAATGGCTGCTGCAGGGCGCGCGTCCGGTGGGGGAAATTGGCTCGATCAGGCTGGTCGAAAGCCCGGCGCTGGGTGCGCCGGTGGCCTTCGGGGTCAGCGACCGGGTGATTGCCCTGCCGCTGGAGTTCATGGCGAGCGAAGATCGCGCGGCGCGCGATCTGGCGATCGAGCATGAGCTGGCCCATCATCGCGGGCGTGATCTGCTGGCCAATATCATCGCGCAGCCGATCCTTGCCCTGCATTGGTTCAATCCGCTGGCCTGGCTGGGCTGGCGAGCGATGCGGCGCGATCAGGAGGCCGCCTGCGATGCGCGGGTAATTGCCCGGCGCTCACCCTGCGAGCGCGCCCGCTATGGCGAGGTGATTGCCAGCTTTGCCGCCGGGCCACGGCTGGCACTGGCCGCGCCGATGGCCGGGCACCGCCATTTCGGGCCGGTGCTGGGCGAAAAATCGATCATCTATCGCCTGCGCAGCCTGAGCAGGGGCGAGATATCCGCGCGCCGCCGCTTGGCCGGGCGTGCGTTGTTGGCCGGATCGATCATCGCCCTGCCGCTCAGCGCTTCGATCAGCTATGCCGATGCGCCCACGCCCCCGGTGGAGCCCGCGGAAATACCCGAAATTCCCGCCATCCCCGCTGCGCCCGAGCCGCCAGCGATGCCAACGGCTGCGGTCTCGCCGCTGCCCGCCATTCCAGCACATCCTCCAGCACCGGCGGCGCCAGCTGCGGTGTGGACCAGCCGCAGCGAGAAGACGGTGGTTGAGGTCCGGCAACGGGGCGATGGCAAGCAGGAAATTACCATCCTCAAGCAGCAGGGGCCGCAAAGCCAGGCGCAGACGAGCCATAGTCTCGATGGCGGGCAAAAGGTCCAGATGCGCCGGATCATCGTCCCGGCCAATCAGGGTCTGACTCGCGCACAGCTTGACGGTCTTGAGCAGGCCCGCGCCCAGTTGAGCGATCAGAAATGGGCTGCCTTTGGCGAGGCCATGGCCAGCTGGGGCTCGGATCTGGGACAATGGGGCGAGCAGATGGGCAAGCAGGTCCAGGCGCAGGTCAGCAAGGCCAGTTCGGTCAGGGCCAGTTCGGTCAGGGCCAGTTCGGTCAGGGCCGGTTCGGTCAGGACCAGTTCGGTCAGGACCAGTTCGGTCAGGGCCAACTCAGCAAAGGCGAATTCGGGCAATGTGAATTCGGGCAGGGCAATTGCCATTGCCGTCGCGCCGCCGCAGGTCGATTTTGATTTCGGCTGCGATGCGCAGGGCAAGCCGGCGAATGCGTCAACCGGGGATGCACGTCCCGCGAGATTGGCGGCGTGTCGCCAATTGGCTGGTGCCAGCGCGCGCCTTGCGCTGATGCAGGCACGCGCCAGCGTGGCGCGCGATCGCTCGCTCGATGAAGATCTGCGCGATGAGCTGATCGATTCGCTCGACGACCAGATCGAGCAGCTCGATGATGTGGGTTAGGGCGGTTTGAGCCTGGCAGTCCGGCCCCGCGTCAGCTGTCGTCTTCGCGCTTCTCGGCCCGCAGTTTAAGCGCCTGCTGGCCCGCCATGCGCGCTCGGGTCACCTCGTCAGCGGGCCGCGCCGGATATTTGCAGCCCAGCTTGAGACCCATGCCCTTCAGGAATGCGCGGCGCATCACGCCTGCCATGATTGCATCCTGAAACTGGCGCTGGTGCTTGTTGGCGCCGGATAACTCGCGGATCACGCCGCGAAACGGGATCAGCGCGCCAACCACCGATTTTGCGACCCCGCCCGCGCTGAGCGCACGCTCATCGGGCTGCGTCAGGTCGAAATCGGGGCCGAGGACCTGATCCAGCTCGGTGATCGCGGCGGTATATTGATTGCAGCGCTTGAACCCCTTGTAAGCATAGGGATCGGCCTGCGCGGCGAGCAGCAGCGGCGGGATCTCGTCATTCTCGAGATTAAGGTCCTCGATCGGGGTGATGGCCACATCGCGCGCGGTGACCGTATCGTCATTGACCTGCCTTGGCTCTTCGTCCCGCGCCGAGGCCGGGACGGCGCTGAGCGCCAGGGCGATGAAAAACGCGGCGCTCTTGCGCGGCGGATGGAGACGGAACGCGCGATGAAATATGGCCATAATGTCGCTGAGGACGAACCTTTCGTGGTTGCCTATCCCCAGCGCTTGACGGGCTATTTTGTTCCCTGGCCGGTGATATCGGCAAAGGTGTCGCAGCGGTCTTCATCCCCGCTGTCGAGCCCGGTCTTGAGCCATTTCATCCGCTGGGCGCTCGATCCATGGGTGAAGGCGGCCTCGACCGGGCGCTGGCCGGCATTTTCCATCAGCGTGTCATCGCCCACCGCATGGGCGGCGGTGAGGCCTTCCTGAAGATCGCCCGGCTCGATCCGGTCACGATTGAGCGCGGCCCAGACCCCGGCGTAGCAATCCGCCTGCAACTCCATCCGCACCTGCAGCGCGTTTTCCGATCCCGGGTTCTGCTGTTGCAGGCTGCGCACCTGCTTGGCCGTGCCGAGCAGGTTCTGGATATGGTGGCCATATTCATGCGCGATCACATAGGCGCGGGCAAAATCGCCCTTGGCGCCCATGCGCTGGGCCATTTCATCGAAGAAATCGGTGTCGATATAGATGCCTTCGTCGCTCGGGCAGTAGAACGGCCCCATCGCGCTTTGCGCCGTGCCGCAGCCCGAACTGCCGGCGCGGGCATAGAAATTGAGCACCGGCTGGCGGAAGGCGATCCCGGCAGCCTTGAATTTGGGCTCCCAGGTCTCGTTCAGCGAGGCGAGATGGGCGCAGGCTTCGGAGCTATAGCTGTTGACCGCGCAGCTTTCCGCCGCATTGGCGCCGCCCTGGGCGGGCTGCTGCGTGGTCCCCTGCTGAATCTGGTCAAGCCCGCTGAGCAATTGCGCCGGATCGGCCCCGGTAAAATAGGCCACCGCCAGCACGATCAGCAGCGTGCCGCAGCCCAGCTTGCCGCCTCCGCCGCCGGGAAAGCCGCCCCCGCCGCCGCGCTGGTCGCGCACCCGGATATTGGCCGGGTTGAATTTGTTGAGCCGCATGAATGTCCTGCCTTATGCGCGATTGCGTGAGCATGCCGCACCGCCATGGCCGGCCCCGCGCTCTGTCTGGCACAGCATTTTGCGCTGAGTTCGAGCCCATTGCTGCACCGAATGCACCGGCCGGGCGTGCATTTATTGGTGCCCCCCTAGCGCTTGTCACCCAGTGCGGTTACATGGGCCGCCACAATTCTCCAGACGCGAGCACACAGTGGCACATAAAGATATTCCGACCGGCCTGACCTTTGACGACGTCCTTCTGCGTCCGGGGCCGAGCGAGATCGTGCCCTCCATGGCCAGCACCGCGACCTTTCTGACCCGCGCGATCAAGCTCAATATTCCGATGATTTCCGCCGCGATGGATACCGTCACCGAAGCCGATATGGCGATCGTGATGGCGCAGCTGGGCGGGATCGGCGTGCTCCACCGCAATCTGTCGCTCAAGCAGCAATGCGCCGCCGTGCGGTCGGTCAAGCGCTTCGAAAGCGGGATGGTGGTCAATCCGATCACGATCGCGCCCGAGGCGACGCTGGGCGAAGCGCAGGAAATCATGGCGGCCAACCGCATCAGCGGGATCCCCGTGGTCGAAGCATCGGGCAAGCTGGTCGGCATCCTGACCAATCGCGACGTGCGCTTTGCCGACAATCCCAAGCAGCCGGTGCGCGAGCTGATGACGCATGAGAATCTCGCCACGGTCAGCGCCGGGGTGACTCAGGACGAAGCGCGAGCGCCTGCTGCATCAGCGCCGGATCGAAAAGCTGCTGGTGGTTGATGATCAATACCACTGCGTCGGGCTGGTCACGGTCAAGGATATCGAAAAGGCCGTCACCTATCCAGAGGCGACCAAGGATTCAGCCGGGCGCCTGCGCGTCGCGGCGGCGACCACCGTGGGCGACAAGGGCTTCGAGCGGACCGAGGCGCTGATCGATGCAGAATGCGATGTGATCATCATCGATACCGCGCATGGCCATAATCGCGAGGTCGCCCGCGCGGTCGAACGGGTCAAGAAGCTGTCCAATTCGGTGCAGGTGGTGGCGGGCAATGTCGCGACGGCGGATGCGACCATGTCGTTGATCGATGCCGGGGCCGATGGGGTCAAGGTCGGGATCGGGCCGGGCTCGATCTGCACCACCCGGATCGTCGCCGGGGTCGGTGTGCCGCAGCTCACCGCGATCCTGGAAGCGTCGGAGGCTGCGGCCAAGGCGGGTATTCCGATCATCGCCGATGGCGGTCTGCGGACTTCGGGCGATGCGGCCAAGGCGCTCGCCGCCGGGGCATCCACCGTGATGATCGGTTCGCTGCTGGCCGGTACGGACGAAGCGCCCGGGGAAACATTCCTCTATCAGGGCCGCTCCTACAAGAGCTACCGCGGCATGGGTTCGGTCGGCGCGATGGCGCGCGGCAGTGCCGATCGCTATTTCCAGCAGGATATCAAGGACCAGATGAAGCTGGTGCCCGAAGGGATCGAGGGCCAGGTGCCCTACAAGGGGCCGGCCAAGGATGTGATCCACCAACTGGTCGGCGGGGTGAAGGCCGCGATGGGCTATACCGGCGCGGCGACCATCGAAGAGCTGCAGCAGCGCGCGAATTTCGTCCGCATCACCAATTCGGGGCTCGCCGAAAGCCATGTCCATGATGTGTCGATCACGCGCGAGGCGCCGAATTATCCCACGCGCTGATTTCGGAGTGCCGGCATGACTCCGGCCGCGCGGGTTCAGGCCGCGATCGAATTGCTCGATGCGATTATCACAGCCGCGCGCAGCAATGGCCCGCCGGCTGACCGGCTGATCGCCGAGGGTTTCCGTCTGCGCCGCTATGCCGGATCGAAGGACCGCCGGGCGGTGCGCGAACTGGTCTATCGCGCGATCCGGGCCTGCGGGCCGGTGCCCCCAAGCGGCCGTGCGGCGATGCTGCGCCTGGCTGAACAAGACGCGGTGCTGGCGTCCTTGTTCGACGGTTCGCCCTATGGCCCCTCTGCAATCGATCCGGGTGAAGTTGCGGCCGAAGGCGGGATTGCACCGCCATGGCTGGCCGAACGGCTCGCCGCGTCGGGCACCACGGGCGAAGAGGCGGCAGCCTTGCTCGCCCGCGCGCCGCTTGATCTGCGGGTCAACACCCTCAAGGCCGCGCGCGAGGGGCTGGAATTGCCCGTCCCCGCCGAGCTGCTCGCCGCGCCCAACGGCCTGCGCCTGCCCGAGGGCAGCCAGGTCGAACAATGGGATGCCTATGCGCGCGGGCTTGTCGAAGTGCAGGATTGCGGCAGCCAGCTGGCCTGTCTGGCGGCAGCTGCGCAGCCGGGCGAGACCGTTATCGATCTCTGCGCCGGGGCCGGGGGCAAGACCCTCGCGCTCGCCGCCGCGATGGACAATAGCGGCACGCTGATCGCCGCCGATACCGATCGCAGCCGCCTCTCCCGCCTTGCTCCGCGCGCCGATCGCGCCGGGGCGGTGATCGCCGAGACGGTGCTGCTCGATCCGGGCAGGGAACTGGCCGCGCTGGCACCATGGCACGGCGCGGCAGATGCGGTGCTGGTCGATGCACCCTGTTCGGGCAGCGGCACCTGGCGCCGCAATCCGGAGGCGCGCTGGCGGCTGAACGAGGCGCAATTGGCGCGCTATGCCACGGTCCAGGCCGATCTGCTGGGCATCGCCGCCGCGCTGGTCAAGCCGGGTGGGCGGATCATCTATGTCACCTGTTCGCTGCTCGATATCGAAGGGCCGGAGCAGGTCGCGATCTTTCTGGCAGCCCATCCGGGTTGGAGCGCGGCGACCTTGGAATTGCCGCTGGGCAGGCCTTGCGGTGGGGGAATCCGCTTGACTCCGTCCCGCGATGGAACCGATGGATTTTTCATCGCCCGTTTATCCGCGCCATGTTAGGTCGATATTGTCATGAGCAACCATGACCGCTCGAAACTGACCGCGCTCAAGGAGTTCGTGATGCGCTATTTCCCCGCCGCTTTGGCCCTTTCGGCGCTCATTGCAGTAACCTCCAGCGTCGGCCAGGCGGGTGACTATCAGGCCGATCCGCGGTCTTCCGCGCTTGTCGCGCAGGGCCGCGCGCTGCTCGCCTCGGGCAAGACGGAGGAGGCCGCCGGCGCCTTCGAAGCCGCGCTGGCGGTCGATCCGGGCTATTCGGCAATCTATCTCGATCTGGCCGAAGTGGCGCGCCATGAAGGCATGCAGGGCAAGGCGATCCATTTCTACCGTGAAGCGCTGGAGCGTGATCCGGGCAATCTTGCCGCAATCTCGGGCGAGGGCGAGGCGCTGGCCGAAAAGGGCGCGGTCGAAAAGGCCAAGCGCAATCTCGCCAAGCTTGTCACCATGTGCGGCAAGAATTGCTCCGAAACCAAGCAGCTGGCCGCAATGCTGGACCACCTGCCCGCCACCAAGGTCGTCACCGCCGAAGCGGTGACCCCTGATCCGAAGGTGACCAAGAACTGATCCGTCTCAGATCAGATCGCGGAATTCTTCCAGCACGGCGCGATAGACGCGCTTCTTGAATGGCACGATCAGCTCGGGCAATTGCTCGGGATCGACCCATTTCCATTCGGCAAATTCCGGCGCGTGGTGCAGATTGAGGTCAATCTCCTCATCCTGCCCGGTGAAGCGCATCAGCAGCCAGAATTGCCGCTGTCCGCGATATTTGCCGCCCCATAGCCGCCCGGCCAGTTCATCGGGAAGATCGTAGAGCAATTCCTCCTTGGCGCGCGCGAGCAGCGCGGAATTGGCGGCGGTAACGCCGGTTTCCTCAGTCAGTTCGCGATAGCCGGCTGCGAGCACATCTTCGCCCTCGTCCATCCCGCCTTGTGGCATCTGCCAGGCATCACCTTCCTTATTGTCGATTCGCTTGCCGACGAAGGCCTGGCCCGCGGCATTCACCAGCATCACCCCGACACAGGGGCGATAGGGCAGTTCCGAAATGGATGATGTCATGCATGCACTTCCAAAGAGGATTTCATCGCAGCCAGAATAGCAAGCAGGTCGTGCTGAGCGCTAGGGATTGCTTTGCGCACCTGGATGAAGCCGTGAATGGTTCCGGCAAATTCGAGATAGGTTGTATCGCAGCCGGCCTAAATCAGCGCCGCGCCATAGGTTCGGCCCGAATCGCGCAGCGGATCGAGCCCGGCAGTGGCAAGCACCGTCGGCGGTGTGCCCGCGATCGGGCCGAGGATCGGATAGGCGCGGCGATCCTGCGGATCGAGCGCATAGGCAGCATCGAAGTAATCCATCACTTCGGCTGTGAGCATATAGTCGCTGCCGAACAAGGCATATGAGGCATGCGGCGCCAGCGGATCGGTGACCGGATAGATCGGCACCTGCATCACCACAGGGATCGGGGCGGGCTCCAGCATCAGGGACTGGGTGACGACAATCGCAAGATTGGCGCCCGCGCTGTCGCCGATCGGGATCAGGCCGGTTATGGTATGGCCCAGTTCTGCCGGATTCGCCGCAAGCCAGCGCGCAGCAGCCTCGCAATCCTCGGGCGCGGCGGGGAAGGGATGTTCGGGCGCAAGCCGATATTCGACCGAAATCAGCGGCAGATCCATCTCCGCCGCTATTTCCCGGCAGGTCCGGTCATAGCTGGCGATATCCCCGAAAACGAAGCCGCCACCGTGAATGAACAACAACAGCGGCGCCGGGCCGCGGCTTTCGCGCGGGTCATAAAGGCGCAGCGGGATATCTCCGGCCGGGCCGGGGCAGGCAAGATCCTTCACCAGCGCCATCTCGCGCGGCGGGGGCTGGGTAAACTCCTGCATCGCCGCCATCATCACGCGGGACTGTTCGATCGGAACTTCGCCCAGCGCCGGGCGATTCATCCCGGCGATCATGGCCAGAAAGGCCCGGACATCCTCGCGCACGAAGGGCGCCTTGTCGCTCATGGAAATCCTCTCTTCATCGCGGTGGTGGATAAGCGGTCATGGCGCAGGTTTCCAATCATGATTTTGGCCGCAATATTGGGCGTACCACAGAAAATCTTGATTGCGGCAGGCGCTGCGCGCTCATACGTGCCCCTCAAGACCTAAATCATGCGCGTCATTTGCGCGATAAGGATTGTGTAATGGCAACTCTTGTGGCCGACAAACCGGCTCAGACAGCATCCGCTCCCGAAGCGGTGGTGGTGCGTTTTGCTGGCGACAGCGGCGACGGCATGCAGCTCACCGGCGGGCAGTTTACACTGTCGAGCGCGCTGGCGGGCAATGATTTTGCCACCTTCCCCGATTTTCCGGCGGAAATCCGCGCACCGCAGGGCACCCTGTTTGGCGTTTCGGCGTTCCAGATCAATTTCGGCAGCCGCGATATCAAGACCGCCGGCGATGCGCCCGATGTGCTGGTGGCGATGAACCCGGCCGCGCTGAAGACCAATGTCGAGGCGCTCAAGCCCGGCGGGCTGATCATCGCGGACACCGGCGAATTTTCGAAGCGCAATCTCGAAAAGGCGAAATATGACAGCAATCCGGTCGAAGACGGGTCGCTCGCCAAATGGAATCTGCTGGCGTTCGATATTTCGGCGCTGACGCTGGAAGCGGTCAAGCCGTTCGGGCTGGGCAACAAGGAAGCCCTGCGCTGCAAGAATATGTGGACGCTGGGCCTGGCGCTGTGGATGTTCGACCGCGACCGCGCGCCGATCGTCGCCTGGCTCAAGGCCAAATTCGCCAAGGCGCCGGGGCTGGCCGAGGCCAATATCGCCGCGCTTGATGCCGGCCATGCCTATGGCGAGACGGCGGAGCTTTCCGGCCCGCTCAAGCAGGTTCATGTCGATCCCTTCCCGCAGGCGCCGGGGCTCTACCGCACGATCACCGGGGCTGAGGCGGTTTCGCTCGGGCTGGTTGCGGGCGCGCAGCTTGCCGGGCTCAAGCTGTTCTTCGGCGGCTATCCGATCACGCCTGCCAGCGCGATCCTGCACCATCTCGCGCGGCTCAAGGAATTCGGCGTCACCACCTTTCAGGCCGAAGACGAGATCGCCGCGATCTGCGCTTCAATCGGCGCGTCCTATGCCGGCCAGCTCGGCGTCACCAGCTCCTCCGGCCCGGGCATTGCGCTCAAGGGTGAGGCGATGGGCCTTGCGATCATGACCGAACTGCCGCTGGTGATCGTCAATTCGCAGCGTGGCGGGCCTTCGACCGGCCTGCCGACCAAGACCGAGCAGAGCGATCTCTATCAGGCGGTCTATGGCCGCAATGGCGATGCGCCGCTGCCGGTGATCGCTGCGCGCAGCCCGGCTGACGCTTTTGAATGCGCGATCGAGGCGAGCCGCATCGCGATCCAATATATGACCCCGGTGATCCTGCTGACCGATGGCTATATCGCCAATGCGGCGGAGCCGTGGAATGTGCCCGATCCGGCGGATTATGCGCCGTTCCCGGCCGAATTCCTCGAAGAGAAGAACGCCACGGACGATCAGGGGGGCGAGCGTCTGCTGCCCTATAAGCGCGATGCCAGGGGTGCGCGGCCCTGGATCAAGCCGGGCACGCCCGGATTGATGCACCGCATCGGCGGGATCGAAAAGCAGGTCGGCACCGGCAATCTGGATTATTCGCCCGCCAATCATCAGGCGATGACCGATGCCCGCAAGGACAAGATCGACGGCGTGGCGCAAGGCATTCCCCCGCAGGATGTCGCGCTGGGCGAGACCAGCGGCAAGCTGGCGGTGGTCGGCTGGGGTTCGACCTATGGCCCGATCAACCGCGCGGTGCATAATCTGCGCGCGCGCGGGCTCGATGTGTCGCATATCCATGTCCGCCATGTCTGGCCGCTGCCGGCCAATCTGGGCGATCTGCTGCGCGGGTTCGACAAGGTGCTGGTGCCCGAGATGAACACCGGCCAGTTCAAGACCGTGCTGCGCGATCAGCTGCTGGTGGATGCGCGGCCCTATACCAAGACCAGCGGCCAGCCGTTCACCATTGCGGAACTGGAAGCGGCGATCGAGGAGCTGCTGGCATGAACGACATGACCCCCATCACGACCACGCTGAAGGATTGGGAAAGCGACCAGGAAGTGCGCTGGTGCCCGGGCTGCGGCGATTATGCGATCCTCAAGGCGGTGCAGCGCACCTTGCCGCAGCTTGGCGCGGATCCGGCGAACACGGTGTTCGTTTCTGGCATCGGCTGCTCCAGCCGGTTTCCCTATTATATCGAGAGCTACGGCTTCCACACGATCCACGGCCGCGCGCCGGCCTTTGCCACCGGCATCAAGCTGGCCAATCCCGCACTCGATGTGTGGCTGGTCACCGGCGATGGCGATGGGCTGTCGATCGGCGGCAATCATCTGATGCATGTGCTGCGGCGCAATGTGAACATGCAGATCATGCTGTTCAACAACGAGATTTACGGCCTCACCAAGGGGCAATATTCGCCCACCAGCCGTGAAGGCACGCATTCGCCCTCGACCCCGCTGGGCTCGGTCGACCATCCGGCCAATCCCTGCGCATTCGCGCTGGGTTCGGGCGCACGCTTTGTTGCGCGCGGTTTCGATGTGTCGAAGAATCTGCCCGATGTGCTCAAGGCGGCCCACGCCCATCAGGGCGCGGCCTTTATCGAGATTTTCCAGAACTGCATCGTCTATAACAAGGACGTGTTCAACGATTTCGCGACCCCCAAGGGGGCCGAGGATCGCCAGCTGTGGCTGGCCGATGGCGAGCCGATGCTGTTTGCAGGCGGCGCGAAGGGCATAACTCTCGATCAGGCTTCCTGTTCGCTCAAGCTGGTCGATGTCGTGGATGGCGATTGGCAGGCCGCCGGCGTGGCGGTGCATGATGTCACCAATCGCGCCCTGGCCCATATGCTGGTCGAGATGCCGTTTGGCGAATTCCCGATGGCGCTGGGGGTGATCTATGACGATCCCAAGGCGACTTTCGAGAGCGCGGTGATCGCTCAGAACGCCGTGGCCAGCGCGGGCAAGGAGCATGATCTGGCCAAGCTGCTCGCCAAGGGGCAGACCTGGACCGTGGCCGAAGGCGGCCCGCAGCTCTGAGCTTTCAGGGCGAGGGCGGTTCGATCGCCGCGCGCTGCTGCAGCCGCGCAGCGATCAGCCCCATGGCCAGCGCCCAGGCACTGCCGACTGACCAGCCGGCGATCACGTCGCTGGGCCAGTGCACACCCAGATAGACGCGCGAAAAGCCGATTGTCAGCGTCAGCAGGATCGCCACTGCCATGATGAATATCCGCAAGGCGCGGTCCGCCATGCTGCGCGCCAGCAGTGCGCCGAGGGTGAGATAGACAATCGCGCTGTTCATCGCATGGCCACTGGGAAAGCTCAGCGAATTGGTCTGCACCAGATGCAGCACCAGCTCTGGCCGGGGCCGCGAGAAGACGTCCTTCAGCAGCGATCCCGCCAGCGCGCCGGCGCCGATCGCCAGGCCAAGAAACAGCGCCAGCCGCGCATGACGCTTGATCGCCAGATAGGCCACCGCCAGCACAGTCACCAGCGTGAGCACGGTGACCCCGCCCAGCGCGGTGAGATCGATCATCGCGCGCTCCAGCCACTGCGGCCCGATCGGCACCGCATAATCCGGCGCGCGGCGCAGCGCGGTGATGATCGCACTGTCGAAACCCAGCGTTTCGCCTTCAAGCATCTCGCTCGCCAGCATTGCAAAACCGAGCGCCAGCGCCAGTGCGAGCAGGAATATCAGCAGGATCCGGCTGTCGATTTCGGTGATGGCGGCAAGCCGGCGGCGGATCATATTCGAATTCCCATCGAAGCGCTCAACAGGCAACGCTCTGCAGGGCATATTGTTGCCGATGCCGCTCAACAAGTCTCACCGAAAAGCTCACTCACAACATCGCAGGTGCGCTTGCCGAACAGCCGGGCGGGCGGCATAAGACCGCTATGTCTGTAGAGGGGATCAGACGGGGAGACCAATTGCTCGGGGGGAGCCACCGGATTCATACCGGTCCGGCCCTGCTCGCGCGTTTGTTCGCCGGGGGATTCCACAAGTTTCTCGATCAGGTTGAGCGCGGAATTGCGGGCGGTTCGCTGCTGGTGCATCTGCCCGATGGCAGTTCGCGCATGCTTGGCGGGCGGGCGCCGGGTTTCGCGGCCGAGATCACGATCCATGATTGGCATGCACTGCTGCGGATTGCGACGGGCGGCTCGGTCGGCTTTTATCAGGCCTGGGAAGCGCGCGAATGGGAAAGCCCGGATGAGGTGGCGCTGTTTGCGCTGGTGATGGCCAATGCGGAAAGCATGGGCGAAACCGGGCGCGCCAAGGGTCCGTGGCGGCTGGTGGCACGGCTGCTCCATTGGCTGAACCGCAACACGCGCGCGCAGGCCGAAAAGAACATCCACGCGCATTACGATCTCGGCAATGATTTCTACAGCGCCTGGCTCGACCCGACGATGAGCTATTCGAGCGGCTATGGCTTCGGGCCTGACGGACTTGAAGCCTCGCAGCGCAACAAATGGGCCCGGCTTGCGCAGCGGCTTGGCGATCCGGAAACCCTGCTCGAGATCGGTTGCGGCTGGGGGGCATTGTCGAACCATTTCGCAACGCGCGGCGCGCAGGTCACCGGGATCAGCCTGTCGGACGAGCAGCTGCATTGGGCATCCACCGCATCAAGCCGGCACGATCGATTTCCGCCATCAGGATTATCGCGATGTCACCGGGCAATTCGATGCGATCGTCAGCGTCGAAATGGTCGAGGCGGTCGGGCGTGAGTATCTGGCCGTCCTTTTTCGATTGCCTGGCGCGCTGCCTCAAGCCGGGCGGACGCGCGGCGATCCAGTTCATCGCGATGGATGACGATCTGTTCGAAGGCTATGCCCGCAATGCCGATTTCATCCAGGCCTATATCTTCCCCGGCGGATTGGTGATCCGCACCAGCGAGTTCCAGCGCCTCGCGGCGCAGCGCGGGCTGAGCTGGGAGGATCAGGAGGATTTCGGGATCGATTACGCCGAAACCCTCAAAGCCTGGCGGATCAATTTTGATCGCGCGGTGGCCGATGGGCGCTTGCCCGGCGGCTTCGATGAACGCTTCTGCCGCTTGTGGCGCTTCTATCTGATGTATTGCGAAGGTGGTTTCCGCGGCGGCGCGATCACCGTCAGCCAGGCGACTTTGGTCAAGCGCTGATCCACCGGCAGTGGCTCCGGCCGGGCTTCACACGTTGCGATAGATCCCGCTGCCGCGAAACCGCGCGAGCAGATTGTCATGCACGATTGGGCTCATCAGCTGGAAGAAGGCGCATCCGCACAGCGAATTCTGCCACCAGACGACCTCCGCCTGAAGCGCCTCGAGGCCGGGCAGGGTAAGCCAGCACACCGAACCGGGATGCATCCGGTTGACCGCGGTTGCGGAAAAGCCCGACAGCGACAGATCATGGACCACGGTTTGATAACCGCGTCCGCCCGAGACACGCAATTGCGCGGGAATCGTGATCTTGTAGCGCGGCGCGCAGCGATCTTCCTGTGCTGCGATTTCATACCGGCTGGTGACGTGATTTGTCGTCATGGCAGCGGCCTCCCTGTGCCTTTTTCGGATCGCCCCGGAAGCTGCCGGGGTTAAGGGGAGTATGTGGAAGTCTGGTTTAGGCCGTGTTGCGCGGGCTGGTTAACCGGCAGCGGCAATCCGTTCACGGTGTACGCTGGCGAAGGGTTCCTGCAGCAACGCGACCAGCCGATTGGCCACCACATCGGGAGTTTTCAGCGATTCCGGGTCTTCCCCGGGATAGGCGCGGGCGCGCATCTGGGTGCGGGTCGCACCCGGATCGACGATCGCCACGCGGATATTGGAGATGCGCTGAACCTCCTGCCCGTGACATTCGAGCAACACTTCAAAGGCGGCCTTGCTCGCCGCATAGGCGCCCCAATAGGCGCGCGGCGCCTGTGCAACGCTGCTGGTGAGGCCGATGATCCGGGCATCCTCGCTGCGCTTGAGCATCGGATCGAAGGTGGCCAGCAGGGCCTGGGCCGCCAGCACATTGGTGGTCAGCGCCTGATTGAACGCCCTGGGATCGATCTGCGTCACCGGCCCAAGCTGGGGCAGGATCGCGGCCGAAAGCACCATGATGTCGAGCTTGTCCCAGCGGCCCGCGATGGCCGTGGCCAGCCGGGCAATCGCATCGGGCTCGCCCAGATCGAGCGGCGCGATTGTTGCGCTGCCACCGGCGGCATGAATGGCGTCTTCGACGGCTTCCAGCTCACGCGCGTTGCGGGCAGTAAGAATGACATGCGCGCCGGCCTGGCCCAGCGCCAGCGCAGTCGCCGCGCCAATCCCCCGGCTCGCCCCGGTGACGAGGGAAAGCTGCCCGGCAAGCGGCCCCTTGGTCTCCGTCTCGGCCATCAGGCGACCTTATTGACCGGGAAGGACAGCTGCGCGGCAGCATTCTCACGCTTGGAGAGATCGGTCAGGCTGGTGGGATATTCCCCGGTGAAGCAGGCATCGCAATATTGCGGGCAGCCCGCTGTGCGCTGCTTCTGGCCGACCGCGCGATAGAGCCCGTCAATCGAGACGAATGCGAGACTGTCGGCCTGGATGAAATCGCGCATCGCGGCAAGATCCATCCGGCCAGCGAGCAGCTTGGAGCGCTCGGGCGTGTCGACCCCGTAATAGCAGCCATAGCCGGTTGGCGGGCTGGCTACGCGAAAATGGACTTCGCGCGCACCGGCATCGCGCATCATCTGCACGATCTTGAGACTGGTGGTTCCGCGCACGATCGAATCATCGATCAGCACGATCCGCTTGCCCTCAACGATCAGGCGATTGGCATTGTGCTTGCGCTTGACGCTGGCGTTGCGCGCGCCGTCCGATGGCTGAATGAAGGTCCGCCCGACATAATGCGAACGGATGATGCCCAGTTCGAAGGGAATGCCGGATTGCTGCGAATAGCCGATCGCGGCGGGCACGCCGCTGTCGGGCACCGGCACCACCAGATCGGCATCGGTCGGGCTTTCGATCGCCAGCTGGACGCCGATTTCCTTGCGCGAGGCATAGACCGAGCGGTTATCGAGGATCGAATCCGGGCGGCTGAAATAGACATGCTCGAAAATGCACGGGCGCGAGGCGATTTCGCCGAAGGGGCGCAGGCTTTCGATCTCGCCCGAAAAATCGACCCGGATCAATTCGCCCGGCTCGACCTCGCGGATCAGCTCCGCGCCGACCACATCGAATGCCACGGTTTCGCTGGAAAACACCACCGCATCGCCGATCCGGCCCATCACCAGCGGGCGGATGCCCAGCGGATCGCGGCAGGCGATCAGCCCTTCATTGGTCATGCAGACCAGCGAATAGGCGCCTTCGAGATAGCGCAAGGCATCAATGAAACGATCCAGCAGCTTGGGAAAATTGCGGCTGGTGGCGACCAGATGGATGATTACCTCGGTGTCGGAGGTCGACTGGAAGATCGCGCCATTGCGCACCAGTTCCTCTCGCAGCGTGGCCGCATTGGAAATATTGCCATTATGCGCGATCGCGAAGCCGCCCGAGGCGAGATCGGCATAGAGCGGCTGGACATTGCGCAGGCCAGCGCCGCCGGTGGTGGAATAGCGCACATGGCCTGCGGCCATATGGCCGGGCAATTCGGCCAGCGCTTCGCCGGAGGAGAAATTCTCGGCGACATGGCCAAGCCCGCGCCGCGAATAGAATTCCTTGCCGTCAAAGCTGGTGATCCCGGCCGCTTCCTGGCCGCGATGCTGCAGCGCATGGAGGCCGAGTGCGCAGATGGTGGAGGCTTCGGCGGCGCCGATCACGCCAAACACGCCGCATTCCTCGTGCAGCTTGTCGTCGCCGATGTCCCAGGGCGTCTCGTCGCGAAGGGTAGCGCTTGGTGTCATGTAGTTCGGGGCCCGTGAGCGTCTTGAGCCAAGTGCATCAAAAGTCGCGCGCTCCCAATGGCGATGTTACGCCATGATTACAAGTGCAGGGCGCAGCTGAAACCGGTTTTTGGGTGAGGCTTTGCATAGCGGATCAAGGGGCTTGCTGGCTGGACCGCGCCCATTTGCGCTGCTGTGCTTTTCAGGAAGATGTCCCCCGGACATCTCCCGGATCTGAAAAACTGGTCGGGGAGAGAGGATTCGAACCTCCGGCCCCTGCCTCCCGAAGACAGTGCTCTACCAGGCTGAGCTACTCCCCGACCGGAACCCGCAGCCAAGCTGTGGGTGAGGCAGGTGCGGGCCAATAGCCGCGAGGGGGCGGGGTGGCAAGCGGGCATTTTCGGGTGTAGCGCATAGGCCATGGCCAGTCTTGCCCGCCCATCCGATTCTCAAGCCGAACGCCATCCCGAATGGCAATATCTCGACCTGCTGCGCCGGGTGTGGGAGCAGGGCGACGAACGGATCGACCGTACCGGGATCGGCACGCGCTCGATCTTCGGGGCGCAGCTGCGCTTCGATCTGTCCGGCGGGCATATGCCGCTGATCACCACCAAAAGGGTCTATTGGAAAACCGCGACGCGCGAGATGCTTTGGTTCCTCACCGGCGACACCAATATCCGCTCGCTGGTGCTGCAGGGCGTCAATATCTGGAACGAATGGCCCCATGCGGCCTTTCTGCGCGAAAGCGGCGAGGCGATCACGCTTGACGCCTTTGTCGAGCGGATCGCGCAGGACGAGGCTTTCGCCGCCCGCTGGGGCGATCTCGGCCCGGTCTATGGCAAGCAATGGGTCGATTGGGCGCGCTTTGAGCCCAATGGCGACGGCAGCTTCCGCAAGGGGCCGGGGATCAATCAGGTCGCGCAGGTGATCGACAGCCTCAGGCATAATCCCGGCAGCCGGCGCCACATCATCGAAGGATGGAATGTGGCAGAGCTCGATTCGATGGCGCTGCCGCCCTGCCACAAGACCTATCAGTTCCATGTCGCGGGCAGCAGGCTCAATTGCCTGCTGTATCAGCGCAGCTGCGATGTCGCGCTGGGTCTGCCGTTCAACCTGTGGTCGGCGGCGCTGCTGCAGCGGATGGTGGCGCAGCAGACCGATCTTGAACCGGGCGAGCTGGTGTGGATGGGCGGCGATACGCATCTCTATCTCAACCATGGCGAGCTGGTTGAGGAGCAGCTCGCCCGGCAGCCCTCGGGCGAGCCGAAGCTCGACATCCTGCGCCGGCCTGAGTCGATCTTCGATTATCGGATCGAGGATTTCGCGGTGCGCGATTACACCCCGCAGGGCGCAATCAAGGCACCGATTGCGGTGTGACGCCCAAATTCAGCGCACGATTGCGCTATAGGTCATCCGGCCGGTGCCGCGCCGGGCTTCATCGCGATTTACCTGCCAGCGCAGATGGGTCACGTCCTCGGGCGAGGCGAGGCGGGTGGTGCCGTGATCATTCAGCTGCAATGAGCCGAGCGTGCCCCAGTGGCGGCCCCCGTCAGCCGAAACCTGCATTCCTTCCTGGCTGGTGTCTTCAAACGCGATGCTGGCGGGAATCGCGCTGGTTACCGTGAATCCCTTGTCGCCGGGCTGGGCCTGCCATTCAACCAGCAGGATCAGGCGGTCGCCGTGGCTGAAGGTGCGGGCCGGTTCGATGCTGCGCGCAATTCTGCCATCGCCGGTGTGGCTGAGGCGTTCGATGAACACCGCGCTTTGCAGCATGACCGATTCCTGCGCGAGCGCCGGCGTGGCCAGGGCGCCGGCAATCATGGCCGCAATGATCAATTTTCGCATGGATAATTCCCGGCTTTGGTTGCGGAATCATCGCAGCCAGGCACCAAGATATGGTTAACGGCGCGCTTCATTTTCCCGAATTGCCGGGGTTTTTGCGCACATTGCAAAAGGCTTTGCCCAAGGCCGATCACATCGGTTGACAGCCTGTCGCGGCTGCCTTAGTGGCGCTGCTCCCCAAGAGGCACGCGGGTGTAGCTCAGTTGGTTAGAGTGCCGGCCTGTCACGCCGGAGGTCGCGGGTTCAAGTCCCGTCACTCGCGCCACTTGGGGGGATTTTCGGCAGCCAATGCGCGTTGTCGCGGCTCGCACGGGCCGCTCCACGGACTGGGCGGGATCCAGTCCTGGATAGCCCGGCCAGCCTTTGCCCGGCGGAAATTTACTCCGCAGCGTCAGCCCCAGCGGCCGGTTTCCATCCAGATCAGGAAGCGCCGCAAAGGCAGCAACCACACCGTGCCCAGCACGATATAGATCAGCGTCTGGACCAGCACCGGCAATTGGCCGATCCATTGCGAGGCCCAGGCGATGGCGAGCGCATAGAGGCCGAGCACGGCCACCAGGCCGAGAATCCCCAGCGGAATGCGCAGGGTTGGGGTCTTTCGCATCAGAAATAGGGTCCATAAAGGCGCGTAGGCGTGACGATCGCCTTGAGCGGGATGTCATGCGGTTCCAGCGGCAGGCTATCGACCAGCTGGATATCCCAGGCCATGCCGATCGCGATGGTGTCAGGATGCCGGGCCAGCCAGCCGTCATAATGCGCCGCGCCCTGGCCGATCCGTTCGCCGCGTTCGGTAAAGCCGACCAGCGGCACGAACAGCACCTGCGGGGTGACTGCGCCATTATCCGTTTCCGGCTGGGGGCCGAACGGGCCCTGCACCAGGTCGGTCTCGCCAATTGGATCGCCCCAGCGGCGGAACTGCATCGGATCGCTTCGTCCGGTAAAGGCCGGCAGGGCGACCGCGAAGCCATTTTCGAACAGGAACCGCGCATAGGGCCGGGCGGGGGCCTCCTGCGGGGTATCGTAATAAAGCCCGATGGTGGCGCCCTGCGGTAGCCACTCGAGTACCTGGCCCGGCGGACGGCGGAACAGCAGAGCGCGGGTCGAGGGATCGAGCGCGGCGGCATAATCGCTGCGCCGGGCCCGCAGTTCGCGCCGCAGGGCCTGTTTTTCCAGCAGGAGATCGTCGGGCAAGATTATACTCCTCACCCGGCCAGTGCCGGACAGCAGATCAGTGACGGGACCACCATGGGCCGGTGCCGGGGAAATCCTCTGACGCCTAACGTCAGGTGGGAGCCATATGTGCCGGACCAAGGTCCGACCAGAGACAGCCCCCTTGGATTGCTTATAGCCTCAGGGATATTCGATCAGCGCGTACCGGGCAGTACCCGTCACAGCCTATCTAGTGCGTGGGGAGTCAGCCCTCAAGGCTTTCCGCTAGTTTTTCCAGCCGCTCGGCAAATGCTTCGAGCTGCGGCGCGGTAACTTGCGCGACGCCGGGCGCGGCCGCGGCCGCTGCAGCGCCGCGCGCGTTCTTCAATTCATGGATCTCATCCGCCAGCAACAGCGCGGCGAACAGCAGGGTGCGCGCTTCGTTCTGGCGGACATTCGGCCCCAGAGACGCGAGCTTGGCATCGATCGAGCGGCCCAGACCGGCGATATGCGGTTCCTGCCCGTCCTGGCAGGCGACGGTGTAGCTGCGGCCGCCGATCTCGAGGGCGATATTGCTCATCGCGCCGGACCGGCAGGGAGGGGGCGTGCGGCGCAGGGGGGCATCGCGCGGCTCATGCTTCAAGCGACCCGATAAGCCTGTCGAGTTCGGTCAAGGTGGTGGCCACGCTGGCGCGCAGGCGATCATGCTTGAGGGCCAGCTCGCCATCGCCCGCCACCGGTGCGCGCGCAGTGACCGCCTCGATCCGCGCCGTTGCAGCTTCGATCCGGGCCAGCGCCGTCTCTACCCTTTGCCGTTCCATATGCACTGGCTAGCGCAAACTTCCGCCAGACTGCAAAAGCTTGGTCACGAAAGTTGTGAATTACCTTTCGCCCCGGCAGCGCGGAACCTGCCCGGTGCGGCCCCGCACAGGGCCTGACCTGTGCTTGACGGGGGCGAACCACTCCGCAAAGGAAGCCGCGCGCCGAATTGTCACAAAACAACCCTTTTTCGGCGTACCCGCAGGAGCCCGCCACGATGACCCTCGATCCGTCTCGCCTCGCGCCCATGGCCAATGCCATCCGCGCGCTCACGATGGACGCGGTCCAAGCAGCCAATATCGGCCATCCTGGCATGCCAATGGGCATGGCCGATGTCGCCACCGTGCTGTGGTCCGACTATCTCAAATTCGATCCCGCAGCCCCGCATTGGCCTGATCGTGATCGCTTCGTGCTGTCTGCCGGCCATGGCTCGATGCTGCTGTATGCGCTGCTGCATCTGACCGGCTACGAACGGCCGACGATGGAGGATATCCGCAATTTCCGGCAGCTTGGCAGCCCCTGCGCCGGCCATCCGGAGAACTTCCTGCTCGATGGTGTCGAAGCCACCACCGGCCCGCTGGGCCAGGGCCTGGCAATGGGCGTGGGCATGGCCATTGCCGAGCGTCACCTCAATGCCAATTTCGGCGACGCGTTGGTCGATCACCGCACCTGGGTGATCGCGGGCGATGGCTGCCTGATGGAAGGCATCAATCACGAGGCGATCGGCCTTGCCGGCCATTTCGAACTCGGCCGGCTGATCGTGCTGTGGGACGATAACCGCATCACGATCGACGGCGCGGTGGACCTTTCTTCGAGCGAGGATGTCGAAGCGCGCTATCGCTCGGCCAAATGGCATGTGGTGCGCTGCGACGGGCACGATCCCGCCGATATCCGCCGCGCGATTGACGAGGCGCTGGCCGATCCGCGCCCGTCGCTGGTCGCCTGCCGCACGATCATCGGCAAGGGCGCCCCGAACAAGCAGGGCACCTCCGGGGTCCATGGTTCACCGCTCGGCGCCGATGAAGTCGCCGCCGCGCGGGTCGAACTGGGCTGGGATGCACCGCCCTTTGTGGTGCCGGGCGATATTATGGAAGATTGGCGCTCGCTGGGCGCAAAGGGCGCTGCCGCCCATGCCGCCTGGGCCGGCCGGCTGGCGGGAGCTGCCAATAAGGCCGCCTTCGAAGCGCAATTGGCAGGCGTGGCCGATCTCGCCGCTCCGGCGCTCGAAAGCCATATTGCCGCGCTGGCCAAGGACCAGCCCAAGGTCGCCAGCCGCAAGGCTTCGGAAATGGCGCTTGGTCCGCTGACCGAAGTCCTGCCGCAGCTGATCGGCGGCTCGGCCGATCTTACGGGGTCGAACAACACCAAAACATCTTTTACCAAGCCTTTGACCGCACAGGATTATTCCGGTCGCTATCTCTATTACGGGATCCGCGAATTCGGCATGGCTGCGGCGATGAACGGCATGGCGCTGCATGGCGGGGTGGTGCCCTATGGCGGGACCTTCCTGATCTTCAGCGATTATTGCCGCAACGCCATCCGCCTGTCTGCGCTGCAGCGGGTCGGGGTGGTCTATGTCCTGACCCATGATTCTATCGGGCTGGGCGAAGATGGGCCGACGCATCAGCCGGTCGAACAGGTAATGAGCCTGCGGCTGATCCCCAATCTCAATGTCTTTCGCCCCGCCGATGCGATCGAGACGGCGGAATGCTGGGCGCTGGCGCTGCAGACCCCGCAGACCCCCTCGGTCCTCGCACTCTCGCGCCAGAATCTGCCGAGTTTGCGCGGCGTGGGGGACGAGGTCTGGACCGCGGCGCTCAATCGCAGTGCCCGGGGCGCTTATCGCCTGCGTGATGCTGCGGCATCACGCCGGGTGGTGCTGCTGGCGACTGGTTCTGAAGTGGAGGTCGCGCTGGCGACTGCCGATGCGCTTGAAGCCCAGGGGATCGGCGCAGATGTCGTATCGATGCCCTGCATGGAGCTGTTCGCGCAGCAGGATCCGGCCTATCGCGATGAGCTGCTGCCGCGCGATGCCTTGATCGTCTCGATTGAGGCCGGCTCGACACTGGGCTGGCAGGCCTATACCGGCCGCGACGGGCTCAATATCGGTCTTGACCGCTTCGGCGCTTCGGCCCCTGCGGAAGTCTTGTTCAAACATTTCGGCTTCACAGCGGAAGCCATCGTGCCGCAGATCACGGCAAAACTCGCGGAATAACAGGAGCATTTGGCATGGCGACCAGAGTTGCAATCAATGGTTTCGGGCGCATCGGACGCCTGGTGGCGCGTGCGATCCTTGAACGGGCCGACGACAATTTTGATCTCGTTTCGATCAATGATCTGGCTGACGCCAAGGCGAATGCACTGCTGTTCGCCTTCGATTCGACCCATGGCCGCTTTCCCGGCACGGTTACATCCGATGGCGATTCAATCACCGTCAATGGCAAACACATCGCGGTGACCCGCGAACGCGAGCCGGGCAAGCTGCCGCATCGCGAAATGGGCATCGATCTGGTGCTTGAATGCACCGGCTTCTTCCAGTCCAAGGAAGCCAGCCAGCCGCATATCGATGCCGGCGCGCGCCGGGTTCTGATTTCGGCACCTGCCACCGGGGTCGACAAGACGGTCGTCTTTGGCGTCAATCACAAGACTCTGACCGCTGACGACATCGTCGTCTCCAATGCCAGCTGCACCACCAATTGCCTGGCACCGGTGGCCAAGGTGCTGAACGACACTGTCGGGATCGAGCGTGGCTTCATGACCACGATCCACAGCTACACCAATGACCAGCGCATCCTCGACCAGATGCATTCGGACATGCGCCGTGCACGCGGCGGAGCCCAGAACATGATTCCCACCACCACTGGTGCGGCGCGCGCTGTCGGGCTGGTTCTGCCAGAACTCAACGGCAAGCTGGACGGCAGCTCGGTGCGGGTGCCGACGCCCAATGTCAGCCTGATCGATCTGGTGTTCACGCCCAGCCGCGAGACCACCAAGGAAGAGATCAACGCCGCGCTGAAGGCAGCTGCCGAAGGCGCGATGAAGGGTGTGCTTGATTACACCGATCAGCCGCTGGTCAGCTCAGACTTCAATCACTATCCGGCCTCCTCGACCGTCGACAGCCTCGAAACCACGGTGCTGGAAGGCAAGCTGGTTCGAGTGGTGTCATGGTATGACAATGAATGGGGCTTCTCGAACCGCATGATCGACACCGCGAAAGTGATGGCGAGCTTCCTTTAAGAGTGATCGGACCGGACGGGGTTAGCCAATGAGTGCCTTCAAGACCCTTGACGATCTGGGTGACGTTCTCGGCGACGTGGCGGGCAAGGTCGCGCTGGTCCGGGTCGATCTCAACCTGCCGATGGATGGCGGGCAGGTCACCGACCTCACGCGGGTGCGCGCTGCCGCGCCGACGATCCTCGAACTGGCGGGCAAGGGCGCGAAAGTGCTGCTGCTCGCCCATTTCGGGCGTCCGGGCGGGCAGCGCAGTTCGATGCTGTCACTCTCGATGGTGATCGACGCGGTGCAGGATGTGCTGGGCAAGGAAGTGATGTTCGTGCCCGAGGTTACCGGGCCGGTGGTGGCGCAATCGGTCGGCATTCTGGGCAATGGCGATATCGCGGTGCTTGAAAACACGCGCTTCTGGCCGGGTGAAGAGGCCAATGATCCGGCCTTTGCCCAGGCCATCGCCGCCAATGGCGATTTCTATGTCAATGATGCCTTTTCCGCCGCGCATCGCGCCCATGCCTCGACCGAGGGGCTGGCGCATCTGCTGCCGGCCTTTGCTGGCCGGTCGATGCAGGCCGAACTTGAAGCGCTGCAGAAGGCGCTGGGCAATCCGGACAAGCCGGTGGCAGCCGTGGTTGGCGGGGCGAAAGTCTCCTCCAAGCTCGCAGTGCTCACCCATCTGGTCGACAAGGTCGATCATCTGATCATCGGCGGCGGCATGGCCAATACGTTTCTCGCCGCGCGCGGGGTAGATGTCGGCAAAAGCCTGTGCGAACATGAGCTTGCCGTAACCTGCGAAGAAATTATGGAAGCCGCCGATGCATCCGGCTGCACCGTGCATCTGCCCTATGATGTGGCGGTGGCGAGAGAATTCGCCGCCAATCCGCCGAGCCTGCGGATCTGCAATGTCCATGAGGTGGCGGCCGATGAGATGATTCTCGATATCGGCCCCCAGGCGACCGAGGCGCTGGCCGATGTGCTCAAGACCTGCCGCACTTTGGTGTGGAACGGCCCGCTTGGCGCTTTCGAGACCCCGCCGTTCGACACGGCCACCGTCGCCTTGGCCAAGACCGCCGCCGCCTTGACGGCAGAAGGCTCGCTGGTCTCGGTTGCGGGCGGCGGCGATACGGTCGCCGCGCTGGCCCATGCCGGTGTGGCGCAGGATTTTACTTATGTTTCAACTGCGGGCGGGGCTTTCCTCGAATGGATGGAAGGCCGCGAACTGCCCGGAGTGGTGGCGTTGGAACGCTGAATGATTGCCTTTGGAGGGGTGCATGATTGAACCGGAGATGCTTGCGCGGATTACGGACGGCAAGGGCTTTATCGCCGCGCTTGACCAGAGCGGGGGGTCAACCCCCAAGGCGCTCAAAGGCTACGGCATTGAGGAAGGCGCCTGGTCCAGCGAAGAGGAAATGTTCGGCCTGATCCATGCGATGCGGGTGCGTATCGTGACCTCGCCCGCTTTCACCGGCGAAAAGGTGCTTGGCGCGATCCTGTTCGAACGCACGATGGATGGCCTGGCGGATGGCAAGCCGGTGCCCGCGCTGCTGCGCGAACGCGGGGTGGTGCCGTTCCTCAAGGTCGACAAGGGCCTTGAGGATGAAGCGGACGGGGTGCAGCTGATGAAGCCGATGCCTGATCTGGAAGCCCTGCTTGCGCGGGCCAGCGCGCTTGGCGTTGTCGGCACCAAGATGCGCTCGGTGATCAATGCGGCCAATCCGGCAGGCATTGCCGCGATCGTCGCCCAGCAATTCGCCGAAGGTAACCGGATCTGCGATGCCGGGCTGATGCCGATTCTCGAGCCTGAATATACCATCAAGGCCGCCGATCGCGCCGAGGGCGAAATTTTGCTGCGCGATGCGATTCTGCAGCAGCTCGGCGCGCTGCCCGAGGGCCGGCAGGTGATGCTCAAGCTTTCGATCCCGACTGAACCCAACCTCTATCTGCCGCTGGTGCAGCATCCTGCGGTGGCGCGGGTGGTGGCGCTGTCTGGCGGGTTCAAGCGGCCCGAGGCCTGCGTCGAACTGGCCAAGAACAGCGGTATGATCGCCAGCTTCAGCCGCGCGCTGCTGGAAGATTTGCGCGCCGACATGAGCGATGCGGAATTCGACGCAGCGCTGGGCAGCGCGATTGATCATATTTGCGAGGCTTCGATCGCCTGACATGGCGCAACTGCGCTGGATCACGGTGAATGACCGGATGCAGCAGGGCTATCGCTATGCACTGGCAGCAGGCGTGGGCGAACAGTTCGATCCGCGCTTCGCCCCCGAAGTGACTCCCGCAGAAATGCTCGCTTTGGGGGTATTCGGCGGGCGCTATATGACCGATTGCCGGGATGAATTCCCCGAAACATGGTTTGCCTCGGCGCAGCTATCGCCCGGCCGCGCCGATCCGGAGTGCAATCATTTCGGGATATTGGCCAGCCAGCCGCTCGCCGAATGGCGCCGCAAGGGCTGGATTCACGCAGATGATCCACGTGGCTGGTTCCAGTGGTATTGCCGCTATTTCATGGGCCGGCGGCATGAGGATGATGCGCGGCAAATCACCCGCTGGCGGGCCTTTGCGCGCCATGCGGGGCAGATCCGCAAAAATTGCGAGCCGGGTGATCCCTTCTGCAGGCCGCGCCAGCGCCAGGCGCTGCTGCAATGGGCCTATGACAGCCGGGTAATGTAAACCGGGCCTAGTTTCCGCCCTCAAAGGCAAAGCGATAGGCCTTCGTCTCGGTCGTTTGTCCGGCCATCTGTCCCGGCTCAACCGAAACCAGGGAAACCGTCGTGCCGTGGGTCGCATAGGGCTCGCCAAGGGTAAGCGGCGCGGTTTCCTTCCAGTCCGATCCTGCGATGCTGGTGGAAACAATCGCCCGGCCGGCCCAGACACAGCGCGCGTTGATCGGGCAGCGGCTGTCCTCGACCACTTCAAGCGGGGTCACACTGAGCATGCCGACGCGGACCGGCTGACCCAGCGCGGCACTGGATCCTTCGGCAAGCGTTGCCTGCGGCACGGTGACACAGGCGGCGAGCAGCGCGGGGGCGAGCAGGGCGGGGGCAATACGCATGGCGTGATAATGCGCCAGCGGGCTGAACCGTTCCGGAACGGCGCAGGATGAGGCCAGGCGTCACATCACTTGGCGGCAGGCCTCCGGGGCGATAGAGGCGCTGGCATGTCTGCCAAATTGCCCCGCTGCCAATTATATCTGATTTCGCCGCTTGATGTCGGCGGGACGTTTCCCGAACGGCTCGCCCGTACGCTCGATGCCGGGCCGGTCGCGGCGTTCCAGTTCCGCGTGAAGGGGCTGGATGACCATGAGGCGGCGCGGCTGGCCGAACCGTTGCAGCGTATCTGTGCTGAGCGGGACGTGGCCTTTATCGTCAATGACAGCATCTCGCTGGCCAAGCGGCTCGGCGCTGACGGGGTTCATCTCGGCCAGAGTGACGGCGATGTACAGGAAGCACGCGACGAGCTTGGCCGTGAGGCGCAGATCGGCGTGACCTGCCATGCGAGTCGCCACCGGGCGATGGAAGCGGGCGAGGCGGGCGCGGATTATGTCGCCTTCGGCGCGTTTTTCCCGAGTTCAACCAAGCAGACCGAACATCATGCCGAACTGGAGCTGCTCGAATGGTGGCAGCAATTCTTCGAACTGCCCTGCGTGGCCATCGGCGGGATCACGCCTGAGAATTGCGCGCCGCTGATCGAGGCGGGGGCGGATTTCCTCGCGGTGTCGGGTTCGGTGTGGAATGGCGATGAAGCGGCGGCGGTGCGGGCCTTCGCCGCGATCCTCAACCCTGACCGGAGCCCTGCCTGACGCAGCGCAGCCCGGTGGGCTGGCCCTTTTCATCGAGCTTTTTCAGATAGCGTTCGCCTTTCACGAGATAGCGATTGCCTTGATAGGGGCCGCTGGTCATCGTTACCATGTCGCCGCTGCGCAGATAGGTCCCGTTCTTATTGCCCACCCAATATGCGGAGCCATTGGTTACGGTGAAGCCTTCTTCGGGCACCGGAATGCCGCGCTGGGTCGAGGCATCGCCGGGAGTTTCGCAGATATAGCTGCCGCGTTGGAGCGTCGCGATACGTCCATTGGCGCTTGCCAGCGCTGGTGCGGCAAGCGCGATGAGCGCCATGCCCAATATTCCAAGAGTTCGCTTTTTCACCATGCTATCCTGCCGGGCGGCTAGCATGGGATGGGCGCGCTTGCCAAGCTTGCGGAGTGGGATCTTGGAACTGACGCAAGCCAGCCGCTTGCCGATCTCCGGTGCACAGGCTAGGGCGCGCGCTCAACACCATTCCTTCGTATTGAAAGCCTGACTCCATGAAAATCAGTGGCGTGGATATCCGCCCCGGCAACATCCTCGAATATGAGGGCGGCATCTGGAAAGTAGCGAAAATCCAGCACACCCAGCCTGGCAAAGGCGGTGCGTTCATGCAGGTCGAGATGAAGAACCTCATCGACGGCCGCAAGACCAATGTGCGCTTCCGCAGCGCCGATACGGTTGAGCGGGTGCGGCTCGATACCAAGGACTTCCAGTTCCTGTTCGAAGATGGCGATCAGCTTGTTTTCATGGACAAGGATAATTACGACCAGATTCAGCTTGCTTCTGACCTGCTGGGCGACGCCAGGGCGTTTTTGACCGACGGAATGGACGTAACGCTCGAATTATACGACGAACGCCCGATTAGCGTTCAGCTTCCTGAACAAGTCGAGGCCGTAATCGTCGAGGCCGATGCCGTGGTTAAGGGGCAAACCGCCAGCTCCAGCTACAAACCTGCGATTCTCGAAAACGGTGTGCGCGTTATGGTGCCGCCGCATATCGAAAGCGGGACGCGCATCGTGGTGGATGTTTATGCTCGAGAATATGTAAGAAAGGCCGATTGATCATGAAAAAGCTCCTTCTCCTCGCTGCCGCTGCGACGCTGACGGCATCTGTCGCTCCTGCGCTTCAGGCTGCCGAAGCTGCCGCAAAGCCCGCCGCAGCCGCTGCGCCGAGCCCTGAAGAACAGGCCGCGTTCCAGCGCGCCGCGGTTATCATGCGCACCTTCATGATCGTGTTCCAGGGCAAGGATGTCCCGCAGCAGGTCAAGGGCAAGCTGCTCAGCTGCCTGTACAATAACAAGCTCAGCGCGATTACCGCAGCGACCAATGAGGCGCTGAAGAAGGACGCTACCTTCAAGGACAGCGATACTGCGGCGATCTATCGCACCGCAGCCGGCGTGTGCGGCCTGACGTTCAAGAAGACCGAGACCGCAGCAACGCCCGCAGCCAAGAAGAAGTAAGCGACGCTGCCGGCAGTTTGGCTGCGGATCGGCGAGAAAGGCGTGGCCCCTGGCCGCGATGGACATAGAAGATGGCGGCAGTATCTGGGCTCATTCGGGTAATGGAGCGCGCTGCCCGGCGTGCGGGTGGTCGGCTTCGCCGCGATTTCGGTGAGGTCGAGCATCTGCAGGTCAGCCGCAAGGGGCCGTCGGATTTCGTCTCCAAGGCGGATCAGGCGGCCGAGCGGACAATCTATGACGAATTGCTGCAGGCACGGCCCGACTGGGGTTTTCTGCTGGAAGAGGCCGGTGAAATCCCCGGTGATCCGACCAAGCCGCGCTGGGTGGTGGATCCGCTCGATGGAACCTCCAATTTCCTGCACGGCATTCCGCATTTCGCGATCTCGATTGCGGTGCAGGAACCCAAGCTGGATGGTTCGGGCTGGGGCGAAGTCACCGCCGGGGTGGTCTATCAGCCGATCACCGATGAAACCTTCTGGGCGGAAAAGAACCGCGGTTCCTGGCTCAAGGACGGGCGGCTGAGGGTCTCCTCGCGCAGCCGCCTGGCCGATGCGCTGGTTGCTACCGGAATGCCCTATCAGGGGCATGGCAATTTCGAGGAATGGATCCGCATCTATCGCGAGATCGGCAGCCAGATCGCCGGAATTCGGCGCTTCGGCGCGGCCTCACTCGATCTCGCCTGGGTCGCCGCCGGACGCTATGACGGTTTCTGGGAAAGCGGCCTTGCACCTTGGGATACGGCCGCCGGCTGCCTGCTGGTGCGCGAGGCGGGAGGCTTCGTCACCGATTTTCGTGGTCGCTCCCTGCCGATCTGCGACAGCCATATTCTGGCGGGCAACGATCCGCTGCATTCGCGCCTGCACAAGCTGCTGGTCGGCGCGCTGAAGGACTGAATTTCGGGCCGGGTAAACAGCCCGCTTGATGCATCGGCGCAGCACGGCTAAGCCGCGCGGCGCTGCTTCCCCGGCGAGGGGCCCCTGTGGCGGAATTGGTAGACGCGATCGAACTCAAAATCGATTGCCGCAAGGCGTGCCCGTTCGAGTCGGGCCAGGGGCACCATATTGGCGGGCGCAAACCGGTACGGCACGGACTATTGCCGGGCGAAACCCAAATGCGGGCTTCGTTTGCCGATGCAAGCTTGCTAGTCTGCCGGCAATGATCGCCCTGCCGTCTTTCCACGCAATCGCGACCATTGTGCTGACCGTGGGCATGTTCGTCGCCTTCGCGCGCGGGCGGATGCCGGCAGAGATCGTCTCGCTGATGGTCATCGCGCTGATCGCGGTCGGGCTGTTCTTCTTTCCCCTGCCGCATACCGAGCCGACCGACGGGCTCAAGCTCGCCTTCTCCGGTTTCGGCCATTATGCGCTGATCACCATTTGTGCGCTGATGATCATGGGCCGCGGGCTGGTGGTGACAGGCGCGCTCGATCCGGCGGCGCGGCTGCTGGCGCGGGTGTGGAAGATCAACACGCAATTGGGCATGCTGGTTTCGCTGCTGCTGGCGCTGTTCCTCTCGATGATCGTCAATGACACGCCGGTTCTGGTGCTGCTGCTGCCAATCTTCGTACAGCTCGCCGCGCGCGGTGCGATGCCCGCTTCCAAGACGCTCATGCCACTCAACGCCGCAGTGCTGATCGGCGGGATGTCGACCACCATCGGCACCTCCACCAATCTGCTGGTGGTTTCGATCGCGCGCGATCTCGGCATGCCGCAGATGAATGTGTTCTATTTCACCCCGATCGTGCTGGCGGCGGCGGTGGTCGCGCTGCCCTATCTCTGGCTGGTGATGCCCCGGCTGCTGCCCGATCACAGCAAGGAAGCGACGTTTGAGCCGCGCAGATTCACCGCTCGGCTGCGGATTCCGGAAGGTAGCGACCTTGTCGGCAAGACAATCGGTCAGGCCAGCCAGCGCCTGCCGCAAGGGTTCAGTTTCGACGAAAGCCCGGATATCCTGCTTGAGGCCGGGCACCGGCTGCGGGTTTCAGGCACGCATGAAGGGCTGGAGGAAGCGATTCGCCTGCTCAAGGGCCAGGTCGCGCCGGGCTGGGTGCTTGACCGGATCGAGCGCGAGGCGCGCAGCGGCGGCGAAGATGTGATGGTGGTGGAGATGGCGGTAACGGCGGATTCGCGCCTCATCGGCCGGACCCTGGCGACATCTGGCATCGCCGATCTTTATACCACTGCCGTGATCGGGATACACAAGCTGCGCCGGCTGATCGGGCCGGTGCAGGTCAATCCCAATGCCGATCTGCAGATAGCCGAAGGCGATGTGCTGCTGGCCATGGGCCTGACTGGAAATCTGCAGGACTTTGCCCAGAATGACGGGCTGTTGATGCTCGACGGCGCGCGCGAAGTTCCGCGCCGCTCAAAGGCGCTGCTGTCGCTGGGGATCATGTTTGGCACGATTGCACTGGCCTCGGCGGGTCTGCTCCCGATCGCGATCTCGGCGCTGGCCGGGGCGATCCTGATGTTCATCACCGGCTGCGTGAAGTTTGACCGGGTCGGCCGGGCGCTCTCGGCCAAGGTCATCGTGCTGGTCGCCGCGAGCCTAGCCATCGGTCAGCTGGTGCTCGACAGCGGCGCTGCGTCATGGCTGGGCGAGCTGATGGCTTCCGGGCTGCAATATCTCCCGCCCGCAGCGATTCTGGCGACGATCATGCTGTTCGTGACGCTGATGACCAATTTCGCGTCCAACGCCACGGCCGCCACCATTGGCACGCCCATCGCCTTCAATATCGCCAGCCAGCTCGGCCTGCCGCAGGAGCCGTTGATCCTGGCGGTGCTGTTCGGCTGCAACCTGTGCTATGCCACTCCGATCGCTTACCAGACCAATATGCTGATCATGGGCGAGGGCAATTATACCTTCGCCGATTATATGCGCACCGGGGTTCCGCTGGTGCTTTTGATGGTGGTGACACTGTCGCTGCTGCTGGTGTTCACCTACGGAATGTAGCCTGGCTGCGAATGACGCTGGCAAGCGGCCCATTTTGGCGATAGCTACGCTTCGGGGACGAGAAAACCGGGGGGTTATTCCATGCGTAAACTTGCCATGTTTGTGGCGGCAACGGCCTTGATCTTCGGATCGGTGGGCCACGCCGAAACCGACACGCCCGATATCTATTCGAAAGACGGGGTAACCGGGCCAAGCTTCAGCCGCTCGACCCAATGTGCGGCGATCTGGGTGCTGACGGCGCAGATGTATGGCGCCGCCGGCGATGGCTATACCAGTTCGATCAAGCAGGGGACGGCATGGCTGCTGTGGGCGGGCCGGGTGGCCGAAGGCAAGGACGCGACCGCCGAAATGAATCGCCGCAAGGAGGCCATCACCGCGCGCACTGCGAAGCTCGACAATGACGCCTATAACGGAGAGATCGCCAAGGAGATCAAATCCTGCAATGTGGTGCGCAACATGTTCGGCGAAATCGAGCCCTTCGCCAGCGTGTTCAAAGACACGGTGGCGCAGAGCGGGAATTCAGTCGAAAGCAATACGCCTGACATCATGGGCGCGGCCGATTGCATGACCAATTTCGCCGTTGTCGCGGAAATCATCGGCGAGGATGCGGAAAACTACAGCTTCTACAATGAAGGCTCTGACCACTGGTACCAATATGCGATCTCGCTGAAGGGACAGAAAGAGGCCGACCGCATCATCATCGAGCGCGCCAAGGCCATGGGTGACAGCTATACCGCCCTGCTCAAGAGCGATCAGGACGCAGGCCTGAAGAAGATCGATGACGATTCGGTCCGCTGCGTTGAGCTGTCCAAGACGATTCCCGACTATTTCTGACCCCTTGCGGGCGCGCTGATCCCGGCAGAGGGCCGCACACCGGCGCGCCCACAGGGTAAATTGGCAATAAAGGCTGGAATCTCCGCATTTCAGCCAGTTGCTGTGCGGGCTGTAAAGTTTACCGACATTTCATCTCTCGCCGCTAATCCGGCCGGGTCCGCATCGGAGCGGACGCTGGCTGAATTGAGCGATGATCCGACTGTTCAAACATTACATACCGCATGCGGTGCTGTTGCTGGGCCTGTTCGATTTCGGACTGCTGGTCGCGGCAGGCGAGCTGGCGTGGAAATTGCGCGCCAACCAGATCGGCATCGATATCGGTCCCTTTGCCGAGCGGGTGCATATGTTGAGCGGGGCCGCGCTGGTGGTGCTCACCGCGATGATCTCGGTTGGCGTCTATGGCGCGGATTCGCTGCGCTCCCTGCGCTATGCCGGCGCGCGGTTGCTGGTGGCGGTAAGCCTGGGCATCATCGCCCTGACATTCATCGATTTCATCGTCCCGGGGCAGACCTTCTGGCGTTCCACGCTGGCTTACGCGATGGGGCTTTCGATTGTCCTGCTGATGCTCAACCGGCTGATCGTCGGCGGCATCCTGGGCGCTTCGGCCTTTCGCAGGCGGGTGCTGGTGCTGGGCGCGGGCCAATGGGCGCAGCGCCTGCGCGAGCTCAGCCTGCGGCCTGAAAGCGGCTTCGTGATCGTTGGCTATATCGCGATGAGCGACAAGCCCAAGGTGGTCGAGGAAGCGATTGCACGCTCGGCGATCCACGATCTCAATCGCTTTGTCGAAAATCTCGGCGCGAGCGAAGTCGTGCTCGCGCTGGAAGAGCGGCGCAATGCGCTCCCGCTCAAGGATCTGCTCCGGATCAAGACGGCGGGCGTTCATGTGAACGATTTCTCCAGCTTTCTTGAGCGTGAGACCGGCCGTGTCGATCTCGATACGCTCAATCCCTCATGGCTGATCTTTTCGGACGGATTTTCCTCAGGGCGGGCCGTGTCCAGCGTCGCCAAGCGCCTGTTCGATATTCTTGCGAGCGGGATTCTGCTCGGGCTGACCTTTCCGCTGATTTTGCTGTTTGCCCTGCTGGTGAAGCTCGACAGCCGTGGGCCCGCATTTTTCCGTCAGACGCGGGTGGGTCTCTATGGCCAGCCCTTCGAGGTGATCAAGCTGCGCTCCATGCGCACCGACGCAGAATGCAATGGCGCGCAATTCGCCCAGACCGACGACCCGCGGGTGACCCGCGTCGGGCGCTTCATCCGCAAGGTCCGGATCGATGAGCTGCCGCAGACCTGGAGCGTGCTCAAGGGCGAGATGAGCTTTGTCGGGCCGCGCCCCGAACGGCCGCAATTCGTTGACGAACTGGAGAAGGACCTGCCCTATTATGCGGAGCGCCACATGGTGAAGCCGGGGATCACCGGCTGGGCGCAGGTCAATTTCCCCTATGGCGCATCGCTCGACGATTCGCGCCAGAAGCTCGAATTTGATCTCTATTATGCCAAGAATTACACTCCGTTTCTGGATCTGCTGATCCTGCTGCAAACGCTGCGCGTGGTCCTGTGGTATGAGGGCGCGCGCTGATGGCCGGGATGATCTTCGATCCGCTGTGGCAATCGGCGGTGCTTGGCTTCTATCTGATCGGGGCCGCGGCGCTGCTTGGCCTTGCCGGTTGGCTGTTTCCCAGGCGGGAGCGACTCGGTCCGGCGGCGGATTCGATCCTTTCGGCCCTGGGCATCACTGCCTTCTGGGGGATTGCGGTTGCCGCAATGGGGCGGGCCAATCCGGGCACGGAGATGTTTCTCAGCCTGAGCTATCTGGCATGGCTGTGGGCGCTCTATCGGCTGTTCGCCAATGACGGCCGCCATGAGAGTGTGCGTCCGATCCGTTCGGTGGTGCTGGCGCTCGGCTTTGTCGAGATGCTCCAGCTCGGGCTAATTCCGGCTCAAGCGCGATTTGATACGGTGCGCGGCGCCAGCGAGATGATCTTCGAACTGTCGATGACCTTCCGCCTGCTGTCTTCGGTCGGCGCGCTGGTGCTGGTGCATAATCTGTTCGTCGGCGCATCGCCCGCCGGCCGCCTGACCCTGCGCTGGCCGGCGGCGGCGCTGGCGACGATGTGGCTTTACGATCTCAATTTCTACACCATCGCCTATCTCACCGGCGCCATTCCTGAAACCTTGAGCGATCTGCGCGGGTTGCTGATGATCGTGATGGCGATCCTGCTCGCGCTCGGTTCGGCAGAGAGCAGGTCGGAACTGCGCCTGCGGGCATCGCGCTCGGTTGCTTTCCAGTCGTTCTCGCTGCTGCTGATCGGTGGCTATCTGGTGGCGATGGTGGTGATCGCGCAGGGCCTCGCCTATGTCGGGTCGGATTTTGCGCGGCTGATCCAGATCGGCTTTCTGGTTGCGGCCAGCGTGGCGGCACTGCTGGTGCTGCCGTCGCCAAAGCTGCGCGGCTGGACCCGGGTCATGCTGGCCAAGCATCTGTTCCAGCATCGCTATGATTACCGCGCGGAATGGCTGCGCTTCACCGAGACGATCGCGCGCGGGGGTGAACAGGTGATGCCGCTGCATGAGCGCGTGGTGCAGGCGGTCGCGGATATTACCGACAGCCCTGCAGGTCTGTTGCTGACCCCGGGCGAGGATGGTTCGCTGGTGCTCGATTCGCGCTGGCAATGGCCCGATATCGCGGTTCCTGGCGTTGCCCTCAGCGCCGCTGCAGTGAGCTTTTTCGAGCGGGAGCGGTTCATCCTCGATCTCGACGATGTGCGAGAAGGGCGCGATTCCCGCGGCGAAGTCGAGTTGGTGCCCGAATGGCTGTTCGATTGCAGCCGCGCCTGGGCGATGATCCCGCTGCTGCATTACCAGCGCCTGGTCGGGATTGTCGTGCTCGCCCGTCCGGCAATTGTCCGGCGGCTCGACTGGGAAGATTTCGACCTGCTGCGCGTCGTGGGCCAGCAGCTTGCGAGCTATCTTGCCGAACAGGCCGGCCAGGAAGCGCTCGGCGAGGCGCACCGCTTTGATGAATTCAATCGCCGGATCGCCTTTGTGATGCATGACATCAAGAATCTTGCGAGCCAGCTGTCGCTGCTGGCGCGCAATGCCGAGAAGCATGCCGAAAAGCCCGAATTCCGGGCCGATATGCTGGTGACCCTGCGCAACAGCTCCGACAAGCTCAACGCCTTGCTCGCCCGGCTCGGTCGCTATGGCGCGGCCGGCAATGAACGGCCCGAAGAAGTCGATGCGCTGGAATGTGTCACGCGGGTAGTGCGGCGCTATGAGGCGCAGCATTCGGTCATGCTGGTCGAGCAACAGCACTGTATTGCGGTCGCCAATGCGGAATCGCTGGAGCAGGCGCTGGTCCATCTGGTGCAGAATGCGATCGACGCCAGCGATGCCGGTTCGCCCGTGCTGCTCAGCGTGCTTGCCGACGGATTGTCGTGCCGGATCGAAGTGCTCGATTCCGGCGCGGGGATGAGCGCGGAATTCATGCGCTCGCGGCTGTTCAAGCCGTTCCATTCCTCCAAGCCCGGCGGCTTCGGCATCGGCGCGTTCGAAGCGCGCGAACTGGTGCGCGCGATGAGCGGCCGGCTCGAAGTCGAATCCCGCGAAGGGATCGGAACCCGCTTCATCATTCGCCTGCCGCTCGCCCCGGTGGCGCAGCTGAGCACCCATCAAACCAGCATCGATCAGGACAACGGCCTGACCGGAAAGCCTGAGGTTGCATAATGGAAAATCGCGAAACCAAGAACCTTCCCCGGCTGCTGATCGTCGAGGACGACGAAGGCCTGCAGGCGCAGCTTAAATGGGCCTATGATGACTTCCAGGTCACCATCGTGGGTGACCGGGCCTCGGCGATCGCCGCCTTGCGCGCGGAGGAGCCGCCGGTGGTGACGCTCGATCTTGGCCTGCCGCCAGATCCTGACGGGACCAGCGAAGGCTTTGCCGTGCTCGAGGAGATCATGGCGGTCAAACCCGATACCAAGGTGATCGTCGCCACCGGCCATGGCGCGCGGGACAGCGCGCTGACCGCGATCGCGCGCGGGGCCTATGATTTCTATCAGAAGCCGGTCGATATCGAGCAATTGGGCCTGATCGTGCGGCGGGCCTATAATCTCCACCGGATCGAAGCGGAGAACCGCGCGCTGCAATCGCGCAGCGGCGAGGAAAACACCGTGCTGGGCGGGCTGATCACCGCTGCCCCGGAAATGGTCCGCGTGGCGCGCACGATCGAACGGGTCGCCAATACCAATGTCTCGGTGATGCTGCTGGGTGCCAGCGGGACCGGCAAGGAACTGCTGGCCAAGGGCCTGCATGATGCAAGCGACCGGCGCAGCGGGGCCTTTGTGGCGATCAATTGCGCGGCGATCCCTGAAAACCTGCTCGAGAGCGAGCTGTTCGGCCATGAAAAGGGCGCCTTCACCGGCGCGGTGAAGACCACCGAGGGCAAGATCGAACTGGCGAGCGGGGGCACGCTGTTCCTCGACGAGGTGGGCGATATCCCGCTGCCGCTTCAGGTCAAGCTGCTGCGCTTCCTGCAGGAACGCACGATCGAGCGGATCGGCGGGCGCAAGTCGATCAGTGTCGACACCCGGATCGTCTGCGCCACGCATCAAGACCTTGAGGCGATGATCGCGGACGGGCGCTTCCGCGAAGATCTGTTCTATCGTCTGGCTGAAATCGTGGTGCGGATCCCTTCGCTTGCCGAGCGCGCAGGCGATGCGACGCTGTTGGCCAAGGCCTTCATCAAGCGCTTCGCCAAGGAAATGAACCCGCAGGTCAAAGGCTTTGCGGCCGATGCGCTGGCGGTGATCGATGACTGGAAATGGCCGGGCAATGTCCGCGAGCTGGAAAACCGTGTGAAGCGCGCGGTGATCATGGCTGATGGCAAGCTGGTAAGCGCGATCGACCTCGATCTTGAAGGCCTGGGCGAGGATGAAGCGCAGCCACTCAATCTCAAGAGCGCGCGCGAACAGGCAGACCGCAAGGTGATCCGGCACGCGCTGGCCCGCAGCGAAGGCAATATCTCGAATACTGCCAAGCTGCTGGGGATTAGCCGGCCGACACTGTATGATCTTCTGAAGCAATATGACCTGCATGCCTGACAGACTGCGAGGGAAGGGCCGGGTTGCGCTTGCTGCCTTGGCCCTGCTGGCCCTCGCTCCCCCGCTGACGGCTGCGCAGGAAAGCGCGCCGGGGCAAACGGCCCTGAGTGAAGGGAAGGCCGCGCTTGCGCGGAAGGATGGGGTCGCGGCGGAGATTTCGCTGCGCCGTGCGCTCGATGCCGGTATTCCGGCAGAGCAGGTCGCCGCCTCGCTGGGGGAGGCCTATCTGCTTCAGAACGATTTCGACGATGCGCGCAAATGGCTTGGTGACGGCAAGTTTGCGCCGGACCAGCGCCGCCAGGGCTTTCATATGCTCGCCCGGCTTGAGCTGGCCCAGGGCAATATTGCGGCGGCGGGGGCCGCTTTCGACAAGGCACTGGAAGGCAATCAGGGGACGGCTGATATCTGGGTTGATATCGGCAGCATGCGCTATCGCAACGGCCAGCATCACCAGGCGCTCGAGGCCTCGCTCGAAGCGCTTCGGCGCGATCCGAAGGATCTGCGCGCGCTGGCATTCCGGGGGCAGCTGGTGCGCGATGCCCAGGGGCCCGTGGCGGCGCTTCAGTGGTTCGAGCGCGGGCTGAAGATCGCGCCTGACGATCTTGCATTGCTGGGCGAATATGCCGCCACCCTGGGCGAGATTGGCCGGGCGAAGGACATGTTGCGGGTGACCCGCCACATGATCAAGCTCGACGGTGAAAATCCGCGCGCCTTCTATCTTCAGGCGGTTCTTGCCGCGCGGGCCGGTGATTATGGCCTGGCGCGGCGGCTGCTGTGGCGGACCAAGGGCCAACTCGCTTCGGTGCCTGCGGCGATCCTGCTGGAGGGCATTCTCGAAATGCGTGCCAGCAATTGGGCGCTCGCGGTCGAGGCGTTTGACAGGTTCGCGCGGCTTCAGCCAGACAATCGCCGCATCGTCGGGCTGCTCGGCCGGGCAATGCTGGAAAATGGCGATGCCAGCGAGTTGGTCGAGCGTTTTCGCGTTCTCGCAGACCAGCCCGGTGCCTCGCCCTATTTGCTGACACTTGTCGGGCGGGCCTTCGAACAGCTGGGGGACCGCAAGTCCGCAGCGCCCTATCTTGACCGCGCCGGTCAGATGCCGCCGGGAGGGATCACGCTGATTCCCTTGAGCGAGGCGGGCGATCTGGCCCTGTTCCGCTGGGGAGGAGACCCATTCCGGCTCGATGCCGCGATTGCGCGGGTGCGCAAGCAGCTCGCCGCTGGCGATAGCGCGCAGGCCGCTGCGACCATCGCCACATTGGAAGGGCATTACACCGGTTCCTTCGATGTCGAAGTCCTCTCCGGCGATGTTGCATTGGCACACGGAGATGCCGCCACCGCGCTGGCGAAATATAGGTCTGCAGCGCAGATCCGCCGCTCCTTCACGCTGATCAAGCGCATGGCCATCGCAATGCGCCAATTGGGGCAGGGATCGGCGGTTCGCGCGCTGGCGAGCGATTTTCTCGCGCAGCATCCCCAGGATGACGAGGCGGCGGCCTATCTCGGGCAACTGGCGGCAGAAGCAGGCGACTGGGCGAAGGCGGAACAGCTCTATGCCTTTGCGCGCAGGTTGAGCGGCAACAGCCGCGATCCGCTATTGCTGAGCAGCCTGGCCGAGGCAGAGCTGCATCTGGGGCGGTCATCCGCAGCGCTGAGCGATGCCGAGGCGGGCTTCGCGATGCAGCGCGCCAATATTCGCAGCAATTTGGTGCTGGCTCAGGTTCTGCGCCAGGCCGGGCGCGAGGCTGAGGCCCAGGCTCTGGTCGCCAAGAGTGAAAGACTGCCGGCACTGCGCTGAGTTCCCCCGCGCCAGGCGTTGAAGCTTTGGGCTATTCGCCCAGCGCTGCCTTGGCCTTGTTGTGCCGCACGGACCACCACAGCGAGAGCGCGATGAAGGCGGCGCCGATCAGCCCGGTGAGCGTTTCGGGAATGGCGTAGCGCACCGAGGCCAGCATGATCACGCTCAGCGCCAGGATCGCCCAGAAAGCGCCATGTTCGAGGAAGTGATATTCCCCCAGCGTGCCCTTGCGCACCAGCATCACCGTCATTGCGCGGACGAACATCGCCCCGATCGAGAGGCCCAGCGCGATCACCACCATATTGTTCGACAGTGCGAAAGCGCCGATCACCGCATCGAAGCTGAAGGAGGCATCGAGAACGTTGAGATAGAGAAACCCGCCAAGCCCGGCGTGAACCATCGCTCCGCTGCTCTTGAGCCGGTCCTCGCGCAGTTTGAGCAAGGTGCCGACCGCGTCGACCGCGATAAAGGCGACGATCCCGAGAATCCCGGCGACGAGCACGGTATGCGCTTCGGCATCCGGCAGGAGCATGGAGACCCCCCACAGCGCCAGCAGCAGCAGCGCGATTTCGACCGCGGGCACGGCGGAGAACCGCGCGAGCTGCTCTTCGATCGCAGATATCCAGTGGACATCCTTCTGATCGTCGAAAAAGAATTTGAGCCCGACCATGCCGAGGAAGGCCCCCCCGAAGCCGGCAATCCCGACATGGGCGGAAGAGACGATCTGCTCATATTGGTCCGGATTGTTGAGCGAGAGCCGCGCGGCCTCGATCGGGCCAAGCCCGGCAGCGATGGCAACGATCGCCAGCGGAAACACGACATACATGCCGTAAACCGCGATCACCATGCCCCAGGTCAGGAAGCGCTTCTGCCACAGCTCGTCCATGTCCTTGAGCACGGTGGCATTGACCACCGCATTGTCGAAGCTCAGCGAAATTTCGAGCACCGACAGCACCGCGACGATCCACAGGATTTGCAAGGTGCCGGCCAGAGTGCCGGTGCTGGCATAGCCATACCACGCAGCCAGCGCGAGACAGGCCAGCGCGAACAGGATCGGGCCGCGGAAGAAGCTTAGCAAGAGTGTGACTTTCTGATCTGGCGCAAGGTCGGCTTGGTCATTCGGGCTGATAGAGCTGCTCAGGCCCCGGAAAGCTGCGGGCGCGGACTTCCTCGGCATAGGTCTTGGCAGCGCCGGTAATCGTGCTGGCAATATCCTCATAGCGTTTCACGAAGCGTGGGACGCGTTCGAACATGCCGAGCATATCTTCGGTTACCAGCACCTGCCCGTCGCATTGCGACGAAGCGCCGATGCCGATGATTGGGCATTCGACCGCCTTGGTCACTGCAATGGCGAGCGGCTCGATCACGCCTTCCACCACGATCGCAAAGGCGCCCGCCTGGCACAGCGCCACCGCATCGCCGACGATCTTTTCCGCTTCGGCATCGCTGCGCCCGCGCGGCCCATAGCCGCCCAGCACATTGACCGCCTGCGGGGTCAGCCCGACATGGCCGATCACGGGGATGCCGCGATGGGTGAGGAAGGCGATCGTTTCCGCCATCACCGCGCCGCCTTCAAGCTTCACCGCCGCGCAGCCGGTCTCCTTGAGCAGCCGCGCGGCGCTGGCGAAGGCCTGGGCGGGCGATTCTTCGTAAGTCCCGAACGGCATATCGACCGCAACCACCGAATGGTAGGAACCGCGCACCACCGCCGCGCCGTGATTGACCATCATGTCGAGCGTTACCGGGACGCTGGAGGGCAGGCCATAGATCACCTGCCCAAGTGAATCCCCCACCAGCAGCACATCGCAATGTGCGTCGAGCAATTGCGCCTGGCGGGCGGTATAGGCGGTGAGCATCACGATCGGCTCTTGCGTCACGCCATCCACTTTGCGCGCGCGGATTTTGGGCACCGTCAGCCGGCGCATCGGTGCCGGGGTGGGATTGGCGCGGCTGGTCGAGGTGTCGAGGGTGAAGGTGGTGGACATCGGCTCCTATTAGACGCTGGGGCGAGGCTGGGGAAGGGCGCGCGTAAGCTCTTGCCAATGGCCCGCTTGGCGCTAGCTTCTCTGGCTTGACCTCGGCCGTGTGGGCTTCTGCGGAAAACCACTGGCCCCTGAATAGGGAGTTTCTATGTTCGGCCGCGTCAAATCGCTCGACGCCATCCTCGAGACGGCGGAAAAGAAATCTCTCAAGCGAACTTTGGGCGCCTTCCAATTGATGCTGTTCGGCATCGGCTGTGTGATCGGCACCGGGATTTTCGTGCTGACCGCAGCGGGCGCGCAGAAGGCGGGGCCGGGGCTGATGCTGGCCTTCGCGATTGCCGGGCTGGTCTGCATTGTTGCGGCGCTGTGCTATGCCGAGATCGCCTCGATGATCCCGGTCGCGGGCAGCGCCTATACCTATACCTATGCGACCATGGGTGAATTTGTCGCCTGGACTGTGGGTTGGGCGCTGATCATGGAATATGCGATCGCCGCCGCTGCGGTGTCGGTTGGCTGGTCGGGCTATTTTTCGGGCACGATCCTGCACGGTTTCCTCGGGATCGATCTGCCGCCCTGGCTTGAGGCAGGTCCGCTTGCGCTGGGCGGTGCGGTGGGCGGTTTTATCAACCTGCCCGCGTTCATCATCGCCTTGCTGGTCACCGCACTGCTGGTTGTCGGGACGAGCGAAAGCGCCAAGTTCAACGCCGTGCTGGTGCTGATCAAGGTCACCGCGCTTACCGCCTTCATCGCCCTGACCCTGCCCAAGATCGATACCGAGAATTTCAATCCCTTCCTTCCGGCCGGGGTATTCGGCGGGTTCGGTACGGGGGTCGGCGCGGTTGGCGCGGCGGCGACGATCTTCTTTGCCTATGTCGGCTTCGATGCGGTCTCTACCGCGGCGGAAGAAACCAAGAATCCGCAGCGCAATGTCCCCATCGGACTGATCGGATCGCTGCTGTTCTGTACCGTTTTCTACATTCTCGTGGCGGCGGGTGCGGTCGGCACGATCGGCGGGCAGCCGATCATGGGGGCAGGCGGGGTGCCGCTGGAAACCGGTTCGGCGGAACTCGCCCGGCAATGCGCTCTGCCGCAATATGCCGATGCGCTGGTCTGTTCGAACGAAGCGCTGGCGCATGTGCTGCGCAAGATCGGCTTTTCGGCAGTTGGCAATATGCTGGGCGTCGCGGCCTTCCTGGCTCTGCCATCGGTGATTCTGGTGCTGCTGTTCGGCCAGACACGCATCTTCTTCGTGATGGCGCGCGATGGGCTGCTGCCCGAGACGCTCGCCACGGTGCATCCCAAGTGGAAGACGCCGCATGTGGTGACGATCATCACCGGGGTGACGGTGGCGGTGGGCGCGGCCTTCTTCCCGGTTGGGCAATTGGCCGACATTTCCAACGCCGGGACGCTTTATGCCTTCCTGATGGTGGCGGTGGCGGTGATGATGCTGCGGCGCACCGATGCGGCACGCAAGCGCAGCTTCCGCGTCCCGGGCCTGATTATTGTCGGCCCGTTGACGATTTTTGGCTGCATCTTCCTGTTCTTCAACCTGCCCTATTCGGCGATGCTGTTCCTGCCGATCTGGGGCGCGATCGGGATTACGATCTATCTGCTCTACAGCCGCAGACACAGTCATGTCGGCCGGGGACTGGTCGAGGTTCATGAATTGGACACGGATGTTCCGCCGATCGCAGCTTCGCCCTTGCCGGGCATTCCAGCGCCGGGAAATCCCGACGAGTAAAGGTTTCTCTGGAGAGAGGATGGAAGGGCCGTGTCCATAAGGATGCGGCCCGTTTCCGTGACCTTCAAAGAGGGCGATTGCACATTGTTTCGGATCGGAACATAACAGGAACATAAGGGTGTTCCGATTCGCATGAGCCTGCCTGCTGTTCCTTCCGCCCTCCAGGGCGTTCTGCTTTCTGCGGCCTCTCACTGGCGGCCCGGCCTTGCATCTGCGCAGCATAGCGAGATCTTCGCTGCCGCATCGGATGCAAGCGGGGCGGGGCTGGCTTTGGCGCTCGCGCTTGACGGGATGCGCGCGGCCGGGGGGCTCGGGCAGATCGATCCCGATGACCGGCGCATGGTGCTGTGGGTGCAGGACAAGGCGGCGCTGCGCCTTTCCGGGCGGCCCTATCGTCCCGGCCTGCCGCCGGATCTGCGCGCACGGCTGATCCATGTCGCGGCGAAAACCCCGGAAGATGCGCTGTTCGCGCTGGAGGAGGGGCTGCGCTGCCGCGATCTTGCCTGTGTGATCGGGGAGCTTTCGGGCAATCCCAAGGCGCTTGGCCTCACCGCCTCGCGCCGCCTTAGCCTTGCGGCGGAAAGGCATGGAGTTCCGCTGTTTCTCGTCCGGCTTGAGGCGGAGCGCGATCTCTCTTCGGCGCGGATGCGCTGGCAGGCGCGCGCGGCCGCCTCGCCGGTGCCGCGCTGGAACCCGTCCGCGCCTGGAATGCCGAGCTGGCGGGCGCAGCTGTTCCGCGCCCGCAGCTGCAAGGAAGGAGAATGGATCCTGCACGATGATGGAAAGCAGCTCACCGCCGGATCGCCGCCTCCCGCCTCGCCGGATCATGGCGATCTGGTGCAGGCGGCTCGCGGTGGATCGCTGGCGGCATTGTGAACCCTGCAAGCAGGGGCAGGGGGCCGATGCCCACCCCCTCGCGCTGATCGCCGAGACGGCGCATGGCCCGCGGATCGAGGCGGGCAATGCGGCGGCGCTTGCGCTCGGGATACGTCCGGAGATGCTGCTCGCCGATGCGCGCAGCCTGTGCCCCCGCTGGCCACGCGCCCGTCAGATCCGGCGGGCGACCTGGCCTTTCTCGAACGGCTTGCGCTGTGGGCGCAGCGCTGGGGGCCGTGGAGCGCGGTCGATCCGCCTGACGGGGTGCTGGTCGATGTCACCGCGGTCGCGCATCTCTTCGGCGGCGAGCAGGCGATGCTCGAGGAGGCGCAGGCAGCTGTTCGCGCAGCGCGGGCTTGCCGCGCGGATTGCGATCGCGCCTACCGCCGGGGCGGCCTGGGCGCTTGCGCATTTCGGGCCGGAGCGGGCGATCCTGGGGGCGGAGGAGCCGGCCCTGCGCGCGCTGGAGCCGCTCCCGGTTGCGGCGTTGCGGCTCGACGCGGATGTGCTGCTGGTGCTGCGCCGCCTGGGCCTCAAGCGGATCGGCGATCTGGCCGAAGTGGGCCGTGATGCGCTGCAGCGCCGCTTCCGCACCCGCCGCGCGCCTGCCGCCAATCCGCTGGTGCGGCTTGACCAGTTGCTCGGCCGGGTGCCCGAACCGCTGCTGCCGGTGCGTCGCGGTGGAAATGCCGCTGGTCCAGCGCCGGCTGATGGAGCCGATCCGCCACCGCGCGCTGCTCGATGTGGTGGTGGGCGATCTTGCGGAAGACATGGCGCGCCTGCTCGAAGGACAGGGGGCAGGGCGCAAGGCGGCTCGAACTCGGGCTGTGGCGGGTCGATGGCGAGGTGCTGATGCGCGCGCTCGAACTGGCCGCCGCCATCCCGCGATCCGGCGCATATCGCGCGGCTGTTCGCGGGCAGGCTGGACGATCTCGATGCCGGTTTCGGGATCGAACTGGTGCGTCTGCGCGGCGCCTGGTGCGAAGCGGCTGGCGCTGTCGCAGGAGGATTTCGAGGCGGCGGCGCGAGCCCACGGCACCTCGCTGGCCGCCTGTATCGACCGGCTTGTGGTGCGGCTGGGCGAGGCTGCGGTACGCCGGCCGCTGCCGCATGCCAGCCATCTGCCCGACGGCTACGGCCTGCAGGCCCTCGAGCAGTTGTTCCGGGCCCAGGTCACCCGGCTGCACAAGGAGACCTGGCTGCGTGACGCACAGGGGATCTCCGTGCTAGCCGCCTACTCCCTGGCGCGAACCGGCGCCGCCGCCGGGGCATCCGCCGCTCTCGAACGCGGCCGGGCGCTGCTGTTGTCAGAAGCGCTACGGCTGGACCGTCAGGACGTGGAACGGCTCACCGCGACGGGCCGGACTGACCTCCAGGAGCGCTATGAGACCGCCGTCTCGCGGTGGAACCAGCTCGCGCGAAGCTGAGACCTGCGGCCCGGGCGCCCGCCCGCTGCCATCCCCTTGTCATCAAGGAGGCCTGCCCGTACGCCCGCCGGTAGGCTAGGCGCATGCACGGGTCGTTCACATCACGCTGCGCGGCGACCCCGGCGGTGCCGGCCCGCCACGGCGGCAACCGCCCGCGATCCCCGTACGCGCCCGGCTGCCGGGAGCGGTGACCGGCGGCGGCGTCCCGGGGACCGATCCTGACGACCTGACCGAGGACGGTCACGACTTCCTCGACCGGTACGCCGAACTCGGCGACCCGGCAGACCTGCGGCGTGCCCGCGCGGCCTATGAGCGGGCGCTCGACGTGCTGCCGCCAGGTGAGCGGGCATGGCCGTTCCTCAGCAACCTGGGGAACTGCCTGCGCATGGTCCACGAGGAATCCGGCGACACGCAGGCCCTGAACCAAGCCGTGCACATCCTGCAGGACGCGCTGAGCCAGGTCAGGGCGGGAACCGAGGACTACGCGGTCGTCGCGGACAACCTGGCGCTCGCGCTCCGCGACGTAGCCGCCGCCACCGGCGTCCCCGGGAGCCTGCAGCCTGCCGTGGACCTGCACCGGGCCGCGGTCGCCGCCTACGGCGACGGACCCGAGCAGGCCCGGTACCTCGGCAACCTCGGCGGGGTGCTGTGGGAGCAGTACCGGCAGTCCGGCGATGTGGCGAGCCTTGAGCAGGCGGCCCAGAGCATCGAGCAGGCCGTCGCTGCCACCCCGCCGCGATCACCGGAGCGGGCGCGATGGCTGTCGAATCTGGCGATGGTCCTGGGCGACCTGTTCCGCACCGACCACGATGCCGGCCTGCTCACCCGGGCCATTGACGCGGGCCGAGCCGCGCTCAGCGTACCCGGTTCCGACGTCACCGACCGGGGCCGCGTGCTAAGCAGCCTGGCTGACCTGCTGATGGAACGCTTCGATGCCGAGGGGGATACCGGTGACCTGGACGAGGCGGTAACCCTGCTCAGGCAGGCGGTCGCGGGTACCCGGCCGGGGTCACCGCGGCACGCGCTGTGGCTGGGCAACCTGGCGGACGCGCTGCTGGCCCGCTTCGAGGCGACAGGGGCCGCCTCCGACCTAGACGAGGCGGTCGAGACAGCAGAACAGGCCGTGCGAGCGGCCGCCAAGTCCCGGGAGGTCAAGGACGCGCAGGCTGAGGGCATCCTTGAGTCCGGGCTCGGGTCGGCGCTCGGCGCGCGGTACGCGGCCCGCGGCGACGAAGCCGATCTCGACCGGGCCATCGCCCTCGTCACCGCTGCCGTGGCGCGCATCCCGGTCGGCGGTGAGGCTGCGGCATTCGCTGGCAGCCGCCGGAACAACCTGGCTGCCCTGCTCCGGCGCCGCTATGAGGCCCGCGGCGACCCGGGCGACCTGGAGGCCGCCGCGCGGTGCCTGGGTGAGCCGGATTCCGCCGCCCCGCAGCCCAGCAGCGGCATAGCCCGGCAGGCGGGGCTGGCCCGCGCCTGGCGGGACATGCACGCCGTCACCGGTGACGCCCGGCTGCTCAACGACGCGATCAGCGGGTACCAGCACGCGCTCGCCGCCACCGGGCCAAAGGCGCCGGTCCGCGCAACCTACCTGGACAACCTGGGCATGGCGCTGCTCGACCGGTACGAGCGGTCCGGCGCCATCGATGACGCGGATGAGTCCGTCCGGCTCTTGCGCCAGGCCCGGGAAGCAACTCCGCCCTGTTCCCCGGCGCTCGCGGGAGTGCTGAACAACCTGGGTGTGGCGCTGTGGAGCCGGTCCGCGCACCGGCCTGCCGACCTGCCCGAGGCCCTCGCCGCCTTCGAGCAGGCGGTGGCGATCACCCCGGCAGGATCACCGGACGCCCCGACCTACCTGGACAACCTCGCCAACGCGCTCAGCGACAGGTACGAGCAGGTCCGGCGACCCGGCCGACCTTGATAAGGCCGTGCACGCCTATGAGCAGGCCATCGCCGGCCTGCCGGCAAGCGCGCCCGAGCGGCTGCGGATCCGCGCAAACCTGGCGGTCGGCCTGCTTACTCGCTATCGGGAAGCCAGGGGCCGGGAGGCCGACGGCGCGGCGGACCTGGAGCGGGCGGTGGCGGAGCTCACCGATGTCGTCGCACGCACGCCGCCGGGAGCCCCCGCGCTGGTGAACAGGCTGAACAGCCTCGGCGTCGGGCTGAAGTACAAGTTCGTGCGCGGCAACGACCCGGCCTGCCTGCAGCAGGGCCGCGCGGTCCTCGCCGCCGCCGGCGGCCCGGGCGGGGCCCGTGATATACGGTGGTCCCTCGCCGCCGCGGCCACCCTCGCGGGCTGGGACGCCGAGCGGGGCGAGTGGCAGGAGGCCGCGGCCGGATTCCGGACGGCGATGGTGACTGCTGAGAGCTACCTGCGCGTCCAGGTGGGCCGCCAGAGCACGGAGGCGGCGATGCGCGGGTTCGGCGGCTTGCACGGCGACGCCGCGTACGCCCTGACCCGTACCGGGAAACCAGCCGAGGCCGCGGCGGCGATGGAGCGGGGCCGCGCCGTCTTGCTCAGCGACGCGCTTGACCGCGGGCTCGTCCTGACCCGGCTGCGCTCCGCTGACCGCGAGGACCTGTCCGCGCTGGCAGAGCGCCTGCGCGCCGCCAGTAACCGCGTCCAGGAACTGACCGCGGGCATGAGCGCGCGGCGGGGCCCAGGCCCGCTCGGCGCGGGATTGACGGGGAGGCGCCAGTGGACGACCTGCAGCGCGCCCGGCGGGCGGTCGAGCAGACCCCGGCCGGGAATCCCCGCAGGCAGGACCTAATGAGGGACCTTGGTGCGCGGTGGCGGAACCGGTTCCTCGCGGACGGGGACCTCACGGAGCTCGAGCCGGGCGATCGCCTACTTCCGCGACGCGCTGGGCGGGGCGGGCGCGGCGCTTCCAGCGGCCGAGTACAACCTGGCTGTGCTGCTCTCCGACCGGTATGACGCCGACGGCGATGCGGCCGACCTGGCCGGCGCAATCCAGGCTGCACAGCACGGCCTGGCGGCCCTGCCCGCCGGTTCCGGCGAACGGCACGACTATCTCGCGATACTCGCGGTGTGCCTATGGGAACGCTACGACGCAACAGGCGCGCTCGCCGACCTTGAGCAGGCCATCAACGTAGCGGCCGAAGCGGTCGGCGGGACAGCGGCCGATGCCCCGCTGGGACCCCGGCTGAACAGCAATCTCGGCATGATGTACCTGGACCGGCACGAGCGGACCGGGGATCCCGGCGACCTGGATCAGGCCATCGTCCTCGCGGAGCTGGCCATGGAGGCCGCGTCACCTGCAGATCCGGAGCGGCCAGGCTTCCGCAACAACCTGGCCAACGCGCTGCGCCTGCGGTTCGAGCTCCAATTCGGCGAGCGCGGCGAACCGCTGCCCGAGGACGTCATCGACCTCAGCGACCTAGACGCCGCCATCGAGCTATACCGGGCGGCACTCAGCGAGCACGCCGAGGGCCCGGCTCAGGTGGAACGGGCGCTGATCGCCTCGAACATGGGTGACGCGCTCCTGGACCGTGCCGCCATGCACGAGCTCGTCGATGAGCGTGAAAAGGCCGACCTGGCCTACGGCCAGGCCCTGGCCGCCCACGAGGAAGCCATCGGGGCAACCCCCCTGACCGCGCCGGACCGGCCAGGCAGGCTGAACAAGCTGGCGGTCATCCAGCGTGCGCTCGCTGACCGGTCATCCGCACAGGCAGACATCGACACCGCGCGCGCGACATTCCGCGAAGCATGCCAGAGAGGACTGCTCGCCGCACCCGAGATGGCGCTGATCGCCGCCGGCAACTGGCTGACGTGGGAGACCGGCAGGAAGGACTGGCAGCACGCGATCATCGCCGACGGGTATGCGCTCCGCGCGGCCGACGTGCTGCACCGATCCCAGCAGCGCCGCGCCCACCGGCAGACGTGGCTCCTGGAGTCGCGCGGCCTGGCAGCCGAGGCCGCCTATGCGACAGTCCAGAACGGCGACTTTCCTGCCGCGGTCGCGCGCCTGGAGCGGGCACGCGCGATCATGCTCGCGGATGACCTGAACCTGGTGCCAGCCGCGCTGGCCAGCCTCCCGGACCCGGCCCTGGCCAGACGGTACGCCAAGGCTGCCCAGCTGGTACGGCAGCTGCAGTCCACGTGACCGCGGGCGGCTGGCCGCAGCCGCGCTCTCCAGTTGACGAAGATCTGCCTGTCGCGCACTAGTGCCTCCGAGAGCAGCAGGCTGCGGCCCCGAGCGCGCTAACAGCCCGGTTGAGCCTGCACGGCCTTTCACGGCCAGGTCCAGTGCCGAGGCCGCCTTGTAAACCATCACCAGATCATTACGGCCGACTTGGGCTAGATCGGTGAGGCCCGGATGGTCCCGATCCAAGATTTCCGAACTGAGCAAGCCGCGACCGCTCTCAAGGGCCCTTACGGCGTCCCGGGGACGGCTCAGGTCCCTGGTGGCACGATGCCGGGGCGGCCTGGTGACCGAGCGGCTGGTTCTGGACGAGACCCGTGCTTAGGTCTGGGGCAGGTCAGGCTCGCCATCCACTGAGCGGCGCCAGCATGGCCGACGGGTCACCCGCCTCCTCTTGTCGGGGCTCGACGAGCCCGGCCTGACCTACGTCGAGCCGCCAGCGGACCGGAACAGCCTGCCGTAGGGCAGGCCCCGCCTGCTCGCGATAGCGGCGGTAACGGGAAGTTAACCTACCTGGAAGTCAGCCCACTGGGCAGCATCCTGCCCGCGCAGCCGTTCCGACGCGACCCGGTACGCCTCGTACAGCTCCGGGCGCGCCGTCCGGAGCTCGTCCAGAGCGGCTACGTCCCGCTCTATCAACTCACCGATCAGCCGCATACGGCCGTTCTCGATCGTGGCCGCCGCGCGCCGCAGAAGTGCCCCTGCTGCATCTGCATCCGTTGCATCCCGCGCCAGATTGACCAGCGCGGCGGCCAGTTCCGTCTCCACCCCCGCCACGTCGGTCAGCTCGTCATACCGGGCTTCCAGCTGCAGGGACTCGCGGTAGCTAACGCTAGAGGCGTCCAGTGCCGCCTGGTACCCGTCCGCCGCGTCATGCCAGCGCCTGGCCAGCGTGCCCAGGTAGCCGAGGTTCAGCCCCGCCGTAATCACGGACGCCGTCGGCCCGCCCTCCCGTTAGCACTGACAGCGCCTCGCGGAACGCCTCCGCTGCCTCGTCCAGGCGGGTCTCGGCGTCTCGTCCGCCCAGGTCATCCAACTCGGCGTGCGCGGGCGCAGTCAGCACCCATCCCGGCAGGACGGAGCCGGCCAGCACCGAGGCCACGTTGCTGCGAGCCTCGGCCCACTCAAGCGGGGACATCTCGCGGGTGCGAAACCCGCTGACCCGCTCGTACAACTCCAGGGACCGCGCGATGTTGCCTGCCCGGTCGCCGCGTGGCCGCTGCGCGTACGCTGCGGCCAGGTTGTTCAGCAGCCGCGCCTGCAGCTGCCCGTCCTCAGGGCCGGCCAGCTCCACGGCGGACTCGTAGCATGCGATGGCCTCCTCGACGTGCTGGCCACGGTCTCCCCCCTCGCGCGCCATCGACGCGTTGCCTAGGTAGTTAAGCACCGCGGCCCTGGTGCGGGGCGGCATGTGAAGCTGTTCCTCGAGGTCCCGCGCCTCGCTCAGGCAGCGCCACGCGGCCTCGGCGTTGGCGGCCGCGGCTCCCCGGCGGCGGCGCAGGTACATCTGGCCGAGCGCGGCAAGGACAGCCGCGTACTGGGTCACCGCGCCGGGGATGTCGCGTAGCGCCGCCACTGCTCCTGTCAGGTGCTCCAGGGCCTCTTCCAGGTTGGTGATCCGCTGCCCGCGGACCCGCCCAGCCAGAGCGTTGCCGAGGTGGGTGCTGACGAGCGCCCACCTCTGCGGGCTTGCCGCCGGGTCGAAGCACTCCAGCGCCCGCCGGTAGCAGGCGATCGCTTCCTCCAGGTTCTCGGCCGGGCTGCCTGCCGTCCGGCGGCGCAGCACGTCCCCGAGCTCCGTCTGCGCTTCGGCCCAGGTCAGCGTGCCGCGCTCGGGGGCGATGAGCTCGGTCGGCCAGCTGGGCGTCGGCGTACGCCAGCTCCACGTTTGCAGCCCAGGTGCCAGCTACCCGGTACCGCAGCGTCCCGGCGCGGTGCAGCAGGATGCGCACGCGGTCCACCGGGTTGTGGTCGCCGAGAGATTCCAAGGCTACGCCGAGGCAGGCAAGGGATCTCTCGAGGTTCTCTGAGCGATCCCCGTTGACGCGCTCCCGGTATGCCAGTCCCAGGTTCGCCTGGGTCCGCGCCCACTCCACTCGCAGCCCTTGCTGTTCCTGCAGCAGCGCGGCGGCTGCAAGGTAGCCGATCGACTCTTCTACGTCCTCGGCCCGGTTGCCGCCGGTGCGCTCGAGGTACAGCATGGCAAGGTTATTCGCCAGTCGCGACCACTGGACGGGATCGTCGCTCGGGGTTGATCATCCGCAACGCGACGTCGAGGGCGCGGAACGCTCTTTCCTCGTCCTCAAGGCTGCCAGTGAGGACGTGCCGGTCAGAGTAGGCAACGCTCAGGTTGACGTGCGCCGCTGCCCAGTTCGCGGGCTGACCCTCCGGCGTCCACGTCGCGAGCGCGGCCTGGAATGAGCCAATCGCAGCGGTCAGGTCGGCGACCCGGTTCTGGCCAGCCCGGTTCACGAGCGCCTTCCCGGCCACGAATTCCAGCCATCCCGCTGCCGGGCTGGCCGCCTCCTCCGCGTTCATCAGTGTCAGGGCCTCCCGGCACAAGCCGATTCGCCCGTCATGGTCGCCGGTCGGCGCGTCGTCGAGCATCCCGAAGATCTCCGAGATCCGGGCCTGCCTGTCGTCGGCATCTGTCACGCTCCGATCCTCCCGCCCCGCCAGGGAAACGCAAGCCCGCCATGCTCCGGCTGCGCTGCAAGGCTGCGGATGCA
>CAWCMV010000005.1:0-200681 GCA_963796745.1 uncultured Alphaproteobacteria bacterium
TCGGCCAGCACCTTGATCCCCAGCGATCGGAGCAATTTGGCCGGACCGATACCGGACAGCTGCAGCAATTGCGGCGACTGAACGCCCCCTGCCGACAGGATCACTTCGCGCGTTGCACCATATTCGATGGCGTCGCCCTTGTGCCGGCAGGCGACGCCCACCGCCTGCTTGCCCCTGAACAGCACGCGTTCGACCAGAGTTTCGGTCACCACCGTCAAATTGGCGCGATTGCGGACCGGATTGAGGAAGGCCGTCGCGGCACTCTCGCGCTTGCCGTCACGGATGGTGCGCATCATGTAACCGATGCCTTCCTGATCCGGCTGGTTCACATCGGCGCGACGCGCCAGCCCCATCCCCACACCGGCTTCGATCAGCGCCTCGTCAAGCGGGTTGCGGCCGGGGTGCTGGCTCACGCGCAGCAGATGGTCGGATCCGCCACCTGCAACGGTGTTGTCCTCCATCTCGCCATAGCAGCGGCTGATCTCGTCCCAGCCCCAGCCTTCGCAGCCCTGCGCCACCCAATTGTCAAAATCCTCGGGCTGGCCGTGCGAATAATGCATGCCATTGAGGGAACTGGATCCGCCGATCATGACTCCGCGCGGCCAGGTTTCCGGCCGCACCCAGCTATCGGCTGCGGGGGTCGTCTTGAACTGGCGGACAAAGGTCGTGTCCTCCACCAGTTTGGCGAAGCCCTTGGGCATCGAAATCATCAGCGACTTGTCGGGCAGGCCAGCCTCGATCAGCAGCACGCGCGTGGCAGGATCGGCCGACAGGCGGTTGGCCAAAACGCAACCGGCCGAGCCTGCCCCAACGATGATATAGTCAAAGGTCTGCATGATCTGATGTCTGTCTGTCGCTTCCCAATCCTGGCCCGATCGCCTAGCCGCCCATCACTTCCATCGCGGGTGGCAGGAATTCATGCCCCCACACATCGGACACGTAATATTCGGTCTGCTGCTGGGCGCTGCGCGCGCCAGAGCCATATTCGATCATCCAGCCCGATGGATTGACCATGTAGAATGACAGCATCCGGTCGTTCGAATGCTTGCCCAGCGAAATGGCCAGGGGAACATTGCGCTCCTGAACGATCTGATGGGTCATGCCGACATCGTCGACTTCCGTCACTTCGACCATCAGGTGATTGATGCGCTTTTTCATCGGGCCGAGACCGAAGGCGATCGAGTGATCGCGATCGTTGCAATGCATGAAATAGGGCTTGCGCACGCCGGCGGGTGACGGCTGGTGATATTCCACCGTGCCGCGGAAGCCGAACAGTTCATTGTAGAACTTCTCCGACACGTCCGCATCGTCAGAGCGGATGATCACATGGCCAATGCCCCCCGAACCGGTGGCGAATTTGCCGAACATCCGGCGACCGGGATAAAACGGCTTGTGCGCATCGACTTGGGGGCCATGAAAGACCTCAAGCGGATTGCCATAGGGATCTTCCAGCTTGAGCATCGCCAGAACGAAGCGTTCGGCGCATTCCTCCGGCGTCGCCACGCGATAAGCGACGCCCATCGCCTTGAGCGTCTCTTCCATGTCCTTCAGTTCCGGACCGCCGGCAACGCGCAGGCCCAGATAGGCCATGTCATCCTCATCGGTCACATGCAGTGCGATCCGGTGATGCCATTCGTCCATGCGCAGGAAGAGTTGGCCATCCTCTTCGAGCCATTCCATGCCGAGAACCTGCGTAGCGAATACCTTCCAGGCGTCAACGTCAGTGATGTTGAGACCAAGGTAGCCCACTTCCGTTATCTGACCCATTTTCAAACATCCTCTTGCGATACAATGCCGGTCGTTCCGGCTGGAAACGATGCGCCGATCACGCCCGGACGGGCTCGATCGGCCCCCCGGTCATGCGGCCTGCTTCAGTTCGGCAAAGCCCATGCCTGTCAGCCATTCGTGCATCGCTTCATAGGCGATAAACTCGGCCTTCGAGTCGGGCATGGCCCCCATGGCGCAGAACCAGTTCTTGATCTCGATTGCGCCATTGCCGCCTTCGCGCAGAATTTCCTCGTCAGTCAGTGCCAGCAGCGGTTCGATTTCGCCCTTCGCGCACATATCGAGCAGTTTCTTGTCGAAGACCTCGTTCACATTGCCCATGCCGGGGCTACCAACCCAATGGCTCAGGCCGCCGGTTCCATAGATCACGACACGTTCGTCACCGCTCCAGCTTTCGACAGCACGCTTGATGCTGCGGCCGATGTCATAAGCCCGGCGACTGTCGATGAAGGGCTCCATCACGCAATTGAGGTAGATCGGGATGATCGTGATGTCCGGATTGGACTTCACCGCCATTTCATAGGGAATGGCTGTCGCGTGATCGAGCGTGATCGATTTGGCATAGGACCAATCAACGCCCTCGGCCAATCCGGCCTCCAAAATATGTTTGGCCAGCGCTTCATTATTGGGGATGATCCCCTTTTCAATCGGCAGCCATTCCTCGATCGGGCCATCCAGATCACCGACCGCGATCAGGCAGGTCGGAATGCAATGCGGGCCGAAATTGGTGTAGTGGTCATCACCAATGATGATCACGGTATCGGCCTTCATCTCCGCAACGCGCTGCGTGATATGTTCGAACGAACGGTTGATCACCGCTTCCTGCTCGGGCTTGGCCATTCCTGCCAAAACACCCGAAAGGGCCGGATTATGCGGCATCAGGAAACCGCCAACTACTTCAGCCATTCTATTACTCCTCACATTCACTTTCGCCCCGACCATGGGGCCGCTGCCGGCTCGCTTCAGGCCTGGCTGCGCGGGGGCGTGTTGATTTTCTGCAGATATTCAGGAAGGTCACGCGGGCTTTTGACCGCACTGAAAAAGGACAACAGCAGCAGCGGATTCACACCGCGCGCCGCGATTTCCGCGACATCCCAATTTTCGATCTCAGCGCGTTCCGCCGGCTCGATCTTGAAGCTTTCAAGATAAGCGCTCGAAATCCGAACGATAGCGTTCAAGCTGGCTCTTGTCGGAAAGCGCCGTCCAAAACGCCTTTTCCATTGCATTGGCACTCATCTTCTCTCTCCTCGCTGGCAGAGCCCCTGGCTCCCCGCGTCTAAATTGTCGTCAAGCGTCCGCCATGGCCCGCTCTGCCGCCATTTCCGCCCAGCGCTTGCCTGCCACAATCGCGCCTTCCCTGATGTGATCAGGCATCATGTCATAGGGCGGCCGCGTCGGGCCGACCTGCATCCAGCCGGCGGCCTGCATGCGGGTCTTGTCGATGGCGATGTTATACATCGAGAATTCCTTGAACCCGCCCGCCGGGAACATCGGCGTCACTGCCCACCACATCTTGTCGGTCAGCGCCTTGGCCTTCGACCAGTCGCCGGTTTCCTTGGCGCGCGTGATTTCGTCACGCAGGGCTACGGTCGGCTCTGGGCCGCACACAGCGCCGCTGCTCCAAAAGGCGCTGACATCATCGTCAACGCGGGTGGCCGCATAATAATCCAGTTCGATCGGCATGGCGCGCAGCTTGCCGCGCGTCAGTTCGAGATTCTGGAGCAAGTGCCCGATCGCCGTGTATTTGGCTGAAACAACCTGCGGAATATCCGCGACCTGTGCCCAGAAGGGCGGCGGAAAATCGAAGCGGAAGGCTTCAGGATTGGCATAGATGCACTGCGCCATGTCAGGGCAGGCTTCGGCGATATCCTTGTAGAAACGCACAGCAGCAGGAAGCGTTGGCGTGCACCACATCGGCAGGCCCAGCATGGTCCCGTCCGCTCCCAGATCGGAGGCATAGCGGGTCAGTTCCACGGTATCGCGGGTGTTGAGCGTGGTGGTCCCGACGAAGCAGGGAACGCGCCCCGCCACCGTTTCGACCAGGCACGCCATAAAGCGCTTTTTCTCGTCCAGCGTCAGCGTCGCCGCCTCGCCATAGGTGCCCATGGTCAAGATGCCGTCGACCCCGGCCTCGATCAGCCCATTGATCGCCGCGACCGAAGAATCGAGATCGAGCGAGTCGGTCATCCGCCAGCTTTCCGCGCCTTCCTTGGCGCTGGTAGGCATGATTGCCCATGCGCCCTGCACATCGCTGGACGTCATGAGTGTCCGTTTTGCCGGCATAGATTAGATCCTCGCCCTTGTTTCGTTAATGCTTTGATGCGCGCTCACGGCTTAAAACCCTGAACGGTAACAACACTCTAATATCCCTGCGCTGCCCGCGGCATAAGCGAGGATTTCGCGCGCCATAGATGACCCTGACGCAATTATTGGACTGGCTCCGCTTCGGGCTGCGGCGCCGCTTTGGGGAACATGCTGACTTCCTTGACGAGCGCGGGCAGCGTCCGCCCCAATTGCTCCTGGAGCCACAGCGACGCATCGCGCAGCGCGGTCAGCGAGGCGCCGCTGGCCACCCCGCTGCGATCAAGCATGTAGACCAGATCCTCGGTCGCGATATTGCCCACCGAACCGGGCGCAAAGGGACAGCCGCCAATGCCGCCGAGGCTGGAATCGAGCGTCTGCACACCGCTGCGAATGGCCGCGTCGGCATTGGCATAGCCAGTGTTGCGGGTGTTATGGAAATGCGCGCGCAAGCGGATTCCGGGCACCGCTGAGGCAATTGCGGCGAAGCGTTCCTCAACCGCGCGCGGCGCGGCCACCCCGATAGTATCCGCCAGCGAAATTTCATCCGTGCCGGCATCCGCGATCGCCTTGGCCAGATCGACCACCCGATCAAGCGACACCTCCCCTTCAAAGGGGCAGCCAAACGCGGCCGCAATGGTGACAGAACGGAGCAGACCCGCACCTTGCGCCAGGGCCTGCGATCTTGCGCCAATTGGCAAGATTTTCAGCGATGCTCGAACCCTGATTGCGCTGGCTGAAGGTCTCGGTCGCGACGATCGCATAGGTGACCTCGTGCAGGGCGTCGGTCGCCACCGCCCGATCGAACCCGCGCTCGTTCAGCACCAGACCGGAAAGCTGCACGCCGGCCAGATCGCGCAGCCCCGCCAGCAATGCTTCCGCATCGGCCATCTGCGGCACACGCTTTGGATTGACGAAGCTCGTCACCTCGATGCGCCTGATCCCCGCCGCCGCAATCTTGCGAATAAGCGCAAGCTTGGTTTCGGTAGGCAGGATCTTGTCGTCGTTCTGAAGGCCGTCGCGCGGCCCCACGTCGACAAGTTCGATCGAAGCGGGGCGCTGTGCCATCAGTTCCCTCCAACAATTTTACGCGCTGCAAGATCGGCAACGGATTGCGCCGAATAGCCCAGCAGTCCTTCGAAAATCTCGCGGTTATGCTGGCCGAGCGCAGGCCCGACCCAATTGACCTGGCCAGGGGTTTGCGAAAGCTTGGGAAAGACGTTTTGCATCTTGATCGAACCAAAGGCGGGATGCGGCACATCGATGATCGCCTGGCGTGCCTTGAAATGCGCATCGGCCAGCATTTCGGGTGCGCGATAGATGTCGCCGCGCGGCACGCCATGCTCGTCGAGCAGCTTGCCCAGCTCCTCGCGGTCCATCGTGGCGGTCCATTCGCCGATCAGCGCATCCAGTTCAGCCTGACGCTCCCCCCGGGCAACATGTGTGGCATAGCGCGGATCAGTGGCCAGTTCGGGCCGGCCCATCGCCTCTGCCAGGCGGCCGAACACAGTATCCTGATTGGCCGCGATCAGCACGAACAGACCGCCCTTGACCGGATAGACATTGGACGGCGCGATATTCGGCAGGATTGCCCCGGTCCGCTCGCGAATATAGCCGGCCTGATCATATTCGGTGACCAGGTTTTCCATCACGGCCAGCACGGATTCGTAGATCGCGCTGTCGACAATCTGCCCCCGGCCGGTCTGTTCGCGCGCATGCAGCGCCATCAACCCGCCAATGCAGCCAAAGGTGCCGGCCAGCGTATCACCCAGCGAAATGCCGGTGCGCGAGGGCGGGTTGGCGGGATCGCCCACGACATAGCGCAAACCGCCCATGGCTTCGCCAATCGCGGCATAGCCGGCCTTGTGGGAATAGGGGCCGGTCTGGCCATAGCCGGAGACCCGGATCATGATCAGGCGCGGATTGATGGCGGCCAGATCATCATAGCCCAGCCCCCATTTCTCCATCGTCCCGGCGCGAAAATTCTCGATCAGAATGTCGGATTTGGCCACCAGATCGCGAATGATCTGCTGCCCTTCGGCCTCGCGCAGATTCACCTCGACGGACTTCTTGTTGCGCGCGACCACGGGCCACCACAGGCCCTTGGCCGTCCTCCACCTTGCCGCGCCCCCAGACACGCATCGGATCGCCTTTGGCCGGCGGCTCCACCTTGATCACCTCAGCGCCGAAATCGGCCAGCAACTGGCCGCAGAACGGCCCGGCGAGCAATTGCCCCATTTCGATCACCCGCAGGCCAGACAGCGCGCCGATCTGGCCGGCAGTGTTGGTTGGGGTTGCGTCCTCGGTTGTCATGTTTCGCCCATCAGCAAAGTAAAAAAGTCAGTCGTCCGCAGTGATCAGCGATCACCGCAATCGGCGGTCTTGGGCAGCCTCCGGCAATTATCGGACATAGTCTGGCAAGGCATTGCGAGCGCTTCGACAAATCCTCTCAGGCCGTTCCACTTACCGGTCGGCATCCCGATTCCTTCATGCGCATTCGGCGCGTGAAAGTCACGTATTATATTTCTAGTGCCAAACCTAGTATGTTAGGTTTAATGTCGGGAGCGGGCACCGTGCGAGTCACGCCCATCGTCGCAACCTGGCGCAGCCAGTACATAAATTCAGGGGAGATATTCGCGCATGCTCAGACCTGGCACCCAGACGCCCCCCATCGCCTTCAAACTGCTCGACGGGTCACAATGGGCACTGCACACCCGTCAGCCTGCGGCACTGACGCTGGTTTCCTTTCGCCGGGGCCGCTTCTGCAAATATTGCCGCGGGCATCTGGCCGATCTCAACGCGCTGGCGCCGGAGTTCGAACAGCGCGGTGTCGAGCTCGTCACGGTCAGCATCGACACCCCCGAAGAGGCGATGCGCCTGCGCGACGAGGAAGGATTTGACAGGGTGCCGATCGGCTATGGCCTGCGCCAGGCCGACATCGACGCCTGCGGGCTGTTTGCCTCAGAGCGGGTGTTCGACGGAGTGAAAATCCGGTTCGCCGAGCCGGCCCTGTGGCTGGTGCAGCCCGGCGGGCGGCTTTACGCCAATTTCCAGAGCTCGATGTCCTGCGCACCGAATGATTTGCGACTGCTGCTCGAAGGAATCGACACGCTGGCCGAACACGGCTTTCCCGACCGCGGAACGGCCTGAGCGGATCAGGCGTCGCGCACCGCAACCTGCATGGTGCCGATGCCCTCGATCGTGGCCTCCATCACATCACCCGCCACCACCGGCCCTACCCCATCTGGCGTGCCGGTCATGATGATGTCGCCCGGATAGAGCGTGTAAAAGCTCGAAGCATATTCGATCAGCCGGGGTACATCATAAATCAGCCTGCTGGTGCGCGATGCCTGGCGCTGTTCGCCGTTAACCGCGATACGCAGCTCAAGATCGGAAGGATCGGGCAACTCGTCGGCGGTGACCAGCCACGGCCCCATCACCGAATATGTGTCGATCGACTTGCGGAAGCTCTGGAATTGAGGCCCGCGCAAGGTCATGTCGAGCCCGATGGCATAGCCGGCCACATGCGACAAGCGCCTCGGCATAGGGGATATTATTGCCCTGCTCGCCGATCACCACCGCCAGTTCGACCTCATGGTCATTGCGCTGATCCGCAAAGCGGCGCGCAACACCATCCGCCGGGCCGACCAGCGAGGTGCTCGATTTCAGGAACAGGCCCCATTCGGAAATCGGCTTGATGACATGGCCGTGGCCGATGCTCTCGTCGATCTCGTCCTTATGGGCCGAATAATTGACCGGCGCGCCGATGATCTTCGACGGATTGGCCACCGGGCTGCGCAAGGCGACCGAGGCCAGCGGCAGCACCGGCGCGTCCGGCCAGCAAGGCCTTCGCACGTTCGACGACTGCCCCGAGATGGGCGATCAGCGCATCGCCATGCGGCAGCGGCCAATGCATCGCCGGGATGACATCCAGCGCGGCAGTGACATCATGGACCTGATCGCCCGAGACAACCCCCAAGCGGTCATCATCGAACCGGCATAGCTTCATCAGATGCGTCCGCGCAGATAATCCTCGACCCAGACGATGTGGTCATTGCCCCAGAAAATTTCGTCATCCACGACAAAAGTCGGCACGCCGAACACGCCGCGCGCCTGCGCCTCTTCGTTTTCCCTGGCATAGATCGCGAGATATTTTTCGGAATCCACGGCTTCGGCAAAGGCGACCGGATCGAGCCCAAGCTTTGCCACACATTCGTCCAGGAATGCCGGATTGGCGATATCGCCGCCATGGCCCCAGGCGGCAGTATTCACCGTTGCCATATAGTCCATTTCCTTGCCCAGATCGCGCGCAACATAGACACCGCGATTGATCCGCTTGGCATCGAAGCTGCCAGGCTGCTTCAGAGGCACGCCATAGCGTTTGGCATAGCGGGTGGCGTCGGCCATCATTACCTTCAGCCGGCGGGGCATATCGCGGTTCGATGGGCCGGTGTTGCCGGCGGCAAGGCGCGCATCCCACAGATTGAAGGCATGGCCGCGAAATTCGGCCACATCGGCATATTCCTTCATCAGCCGCGGGATCTGGGTTACTGCCAGATAGGCAAAGGGGCTGATGAAATCATAATAATAATCGACAATCTTCATGGGATATTCCTGCGTATCGCCATCGGCGAATGGTTGAATCGGTCGAGGATCAGATAATGACGGGTATGGCGATCAGCCCGCCATGCCGAGAGGATAGGGCGGCGGCGCATCCTTGATGCGTATACCACTGCCAGCGTGAGAACTCGTCCCAATTGGCCGGACCGCCAACGCCCGAACCATTGCCCGATGCGCCCCAGCCGGCAATCGGGTTGACCGCCTCATCGCCGATCGTCTGATCATTAATATGGACGATCCCGACCCGCAGTCGCTCGCCGATGGCCAGCGCCCGGCCGATCGAGCGCGAAATCACCGCGCCTGACAGGCCATATTCGGTATCATTGGCCAGCGCGATCGCCTCTTCATCGGTGTCGAACAGCGTGATCGAGGCAACCGGCGCGAAAATCTCGTCATGATAGGCCTGCATATCGCTGGTCACGCCCGACATCACCGTCGGCTGGAAGAACAACCCATCGGCACTGCCGCCCTGGTGGATCGTCGCGCCGGCGGAACGGGCGGCATTCGACCAGCCCGACCGCCCGTGTGCATTGCGCCTGCGAGATCAGCGGCCCGAGCATCGTGCCCTCATCGGTCGGATTGCCGACGCGGATTGCCTTTGCCTTGGCCACAAGCTTTTCGATGAATTCATCCGCGATCGAACGCTGCACCAAAGTCCTGCCCGCAGCGAAGCAGATCTGCCCCTGATGCAGGAACGAGGCCCATGCGGCATTGGCCGCCGCAAGATCGAGATCGGCATCGTCGAGGATGATGAGCGAATTCTTGCCGCCCATTTCCAGCGACACCTTCTTGAGATGCCGCGCCGCCGTTTCGCCCACCTTACGCCCGACCGCAGTCGAGCCGACGAACTGGATCATCGCGACATTGGGATCGGAGCACAGCGCCTCGCCGACATCGGCATCGCCCGGGACGACATGGAACACGCCATCCGGCAGCCCCGCCTGCTGCAGCAGGTCGGCAAACAGCATTCCGCCCGAAACAGTGGCCAGCGGATTGGGTTTGACGATCACCGCATTGCCCACGGCCAGCGCCGGCGCGACCGAGCGGATGCCAAGGAAGAACGGGAAAGTTGAACGGCGAGATAATCCCGACCACGCCCAGCGCGCGGCGCTTGGCATAGCTCAGCCGCGCCGTCTCACTCGGCAGCATCAGCCCATTGGGCTGCGCGGGCATGGCTGCGGCATCATAGACCGCGCGGATCGACAGGCCGACTTCGAACTCCGCCTTCAGCCGGCTCGATCCGGTTTCGCGCATGATCCATTCGGCAAATTCGCCGAAGCGCGTTTCAATCTGTCGGGCCGCCGCACGCAGGATCGCGCCGCGCCGATCAAAGGACATCGCCTCCCAGCCAGGCTGCGCTTCGGCGGCAATGGCCGCGGCAGAAGCCACATCCGCAGCATTCGCCCGGCCGACCTTGCCCAGGATGGCCCCGGTCGCCGGCTCGACAATATCCGAAACGCCCGCGCCCTTGCTCCAGCCCTTGCTGAAGATGGCGCCGTCCCATGGTGCGGTTTGCAGCCTCAGCTACGCTGGCAACGCTCATCAGATCATCCCTCCTACGGCCCGCCAAATTCCATATTATGCAGAGTCCGATGATTATCCGCTGGAGGGTATTATGACAAGTCAGCAATCCAGCTGGCAATGAATCATCAGCTCCGCGCGAGATAGTGCGGCTTATCGGCAGCCCGAAAGGTCAGACTCAGGCGGCGGCTCGCGGTCGCATCACTTGCAGTCCAGCCCCGCCCTTTATTGCAGCGCGGCCAAACCCACTCCGCGACCGTCAGCATCGGCCCACTGGTCCGGCTTGATCCGCAGCATCACCGCGAATGTCGTGAACATCCAGACCGCCAGGGACAGCATCGGCAGCACAATCCCGATCAATCCATCCGCCGCGAGTGGACCGGTCTTGAAGAAGGTGGCGAGCAGGCCGCCCTGCGCGATGATCGCCCAGATCAGGCTGGTCCAGGCGTACCATTTCGGCAGAATTGGATCGGCCGAACGATCGTGAAATATCGCGATGGCCAGGCTGCCGCCCTGGAAAATCGCCGATAGAGTGGACAGTTGAATGAGGATCACCGCAAAATCATTGAGCGCCAGGACCACTTGCGGCGATGCCCCATCCCGTCCGGCGGCCACCGCCATGACCATGCCGGCAATGAACGGGCCGATCAGGGCAAAGATGCCGCCCACACATTGCAGAATAGCCAGAAACAGGGAGCGGGGCTGCATCTTCAGCATCGCTACGGACAGGCCGCAACAGGCCGGGATGAAGAATGCGACGCTGGCGCAGGTCAGCACCCCGAAGAGCATGAACTGGTGGCCATGGAGGGCATAGGCGTCCGCCACATCTTGCACCGAAACTGAAGCACACCGGCGGCAGCGGTGCCAGACCCAGGACACCGCTCAGGACGATTGCGAGCAAGGACAGGAGCAGCGACCAAGCGCAGAATTTCGGCCCAATCATGATCGTCTCTCCGCTCCCAGCCCACGCCTTGTTATAACGTTAGGTCAGCAGTGAGCATAATAGATCGGATCGCTCCGTCAATAGAGCGCTCCAGTGCCCGGCCTAGGCCTCCGCCCCGGCCAGTTCCTCGATCACCCGCCGCATCTGCACCGGCCCGCTGTCATGCCCGAACAGCAATTCCTTGCGCGCGGGATCGGCATTGATGATCCGCTGCTGGCCCTCGATCATCTCCTTGTCCTCCGCAAAGGCGGCCAGCGTCATCGCCATCAGGCCCTCCAGCGCCATCTCATTGCCCGGCGCTCGTTGACGCTGTTGGAGAAGAAATAGCGCGTCTTCTGCTCGCCAAGCGGGGTGAGCGCCTGCGAGCTGAACACCTCAATCAGCTTGGGCAAATCGGGCGAAGGCGTCGCCATTGCCGCACGCTTCTGCAGCCCCCGCGGGCATAGCTGATGGTGCGCATCAGCAGGATGCCCGGGACCAGATAATCATAGGTCTGAAACCGATCCTCCGGACTGTCGGATTGCATGACCTTGGACGCATCGGACATCATCCAGCGTTGCACACGGATACCCCGCTCCAGCCTGGTCACCTTGGGGCGGGTTTCAGCAAAAAAGGTCGTCGCGCCGAACGAATTGCGGTGAACATAGGCCAGATGCGAAAAATCGGTGAGGTTGTCGTTGATCAGCTGATAATCGGCATCATAGTCGAGATCGCTCTGGCTCGGTTATCCAGCCGGCATCACCCGGCCCGATCGCCGGTGGGACCAACGCCAGGTCGGCCTTTGCCGGATCGCCCATCCACACCCAGATCCATCCACCCAATTCCGTCGCCGGGAAGGTCCGCACGCAGGCCGAGCGCGGGATGGTCGTCTGGCCCGGGAATCTCGATGCAGGCACCGGTGCGGTCGAATTTGAAGCCATGGTACAGGCAGCGCAGCGCATCGCCGTCGCGCTCGCCCAGCGAAAGCGGCGCAAGCCGGTGGCAGCAGCGATCTTCCATGCACACTACCTGACCGTCAGCGGCGCGATAGAGCACGATCGGCTCGCCCAGGATCGTGCGAGGAAGCAGCGCATCACCGGTGAGGTCGGTGCTCCACGCGGCAACATACCAGCAATTGCGAACGACAAGCATTCCGGTCTCCCATTGATTCTTTATTCACTCGAATGAATGAAATCTTGGCAAAGCAATGTCAAGCCGATTTGGCGGGCGCCGGTACTATGCTAGACACCGGGCGCCAAAGGACGGCAGCAGGGTGGATGGAGGCAAGGATTTCAAGCGCTTCAAAGGCGAAAATTTCTTCGGATGCAGCGCGGGAGGAGAAGGAATCCTCACCCGCCCGCCTGCTCGCGGCAGCCGAACACATCATCATTGCCGAAGGCATTGCAGCGCTTTCGATCCGCAGGATCGCGCAGGTTGCGGGGTTGAACTCCCAGCTGATCGGCTATTATTTCGGCGGAATTGCGGAACTGATCGAAGCCCTGATGTGGGCCAATCTTGACCCGATCAATCAGCAGCGCGGCGCCATGATATCCGCCCTGAGCGAAGGCGGCAGGCAGCCCGATATCGATCGAGGCGATGGAGGCCTTTCTGCGCCCGATGTGGCGCGAGGCGGCCTTCACCAGCGGCGTGCACGCCAATGTGGTGCTGACCGAAATCATGACCAATGGCCCTGCCGAACTGCGCCACAAGATGCTGGAAAAGGTCAAGCTGGCTTATCACGAACTGGCCAGCGCCTTCACCCCGCTGGTTCCGCAATTGGACCATTCGGCGCTGTTATGGCGCATCTGCTGCATCAGCGGATCGATCATCGCAGTGGCGACCCCGCGCCTCTATAGCCCGCGCTTCTTTGGCCCGGTGAATGACGAACTTCCCGATTTTCACGACGAACAATGGTATCGCGAACTGTTCGCCTTCGCCAAAGGCGCGCTGCTTGCCCCGCCCGCGGCAACCGCATGAACCGGCCGATGCCAGCCTAATCCGGAATATGCGCGATGACCTGCTCCAGCCAGGCTTCGTCTTGCGAAACGGTGCGCAATTCGGCCAGCATCTGCTTGCGGGTCTGGCGGAAATGGTCGACATTTTGCTGCTCGGCACCATCGGCCGGCTGGTAGCTCACCTCAAGCCGCACACCATGCGGATCGTAAAAATAGATCGACCAGCAACCTGGCGCCGCCTCCAGCGGCCCCGCCCGCTTGATGCCAGCCGCATCCAGCCGCTCGACCAACCGTTCCGCCTCGACCGGAGTGGTACTGAAGGAGACATGCTGCATCGCTGCCACGCCGTCGCGATCGACCGCGTCCTTGGCGCCCTTGGGCAGCTCGAAAAAGGCGAGCATATTGTCATTGCCCATATCGAAAAAATAATGCCGAATGGTTCGAATGGCGGATTGCCGCGTGAAATCCCGGGCGGGACGCGCATGGCATGGATCAGCTTCATCCCCAGCACACCGGCATAGAAATCGATCGTCGTCTTTATGTCGTCAGTGTTCAAGACAAGGTGATGCACGCCTTTGAACGGCACGGCCTGCCGCACCCCATCGTCTTCCCGCAGCTGTGGTGTGCTGGCTTGCCGCTCTTTGCTCTGGGTCACGGTCATCGAACTATCTGCGCCTCTCCGGATGCGGATCGCTGCCCTGCGAACAGCAATTCCGGTCCAGTTATGACAGGTTCTTGCATTAGAGCCAAGATGCTGACCTGCAAATGACGCTTTCCCGTGGTTAACCGGGCCGTGCCCGCTGATATTCCCGGCAGCGGATTGTACAAATCGATTATAACATCTATGCGATGCGCCCAGTGAAACTTACTCAATCGCGCCACGCGAGCGCATAAGAAATCTGGAGAAAGCCCTTGGCCAAGAACCGCCCCTTGATGACCGCTGCCGATGTGGATGGCTTTTGGGCTATCATCCCCACCCCGGCCAAGGATGGCGCTGACCGCTGGGATGCGACTGACACGGTCGATGTGGACGAGACCGCGCGTGCGATCGAAGATCTGATTGCCAAAGGCGTGAACGGCATCCTTACAATGGGCACGCTGGGCGAGGCATCGACCCTGACCTGGCCGGAAAAGCAGGCCTTCATGACCGCCGCTGTCGAAACCGCACGCGGTCGCGTTCCGATCTTTGTCGGCACCTCCACGCTCAACACCCGCGACACGATCGAACAGACCCGCTGGGCCAGCGATATCGGCGCCGATGGTACGATGATCGGCCCGCCCTTCTGGTGCCAGGCGAGCATGGACAGCGCCGTCCAATATTTCAAGGATGTCGCGGAAGCCTGCCCCGATATGGCGATTGCGATCTATGCCAATATGCAGGCCTTCAAATTCGCCTTCTCGATCCCTTTCTGGGCGCGGGTGAGCAAGATCCCCAGGTCATCACCGCCAAGCTGCCCCCCATGCCGCAGATGTCGGCAATGAAGCTGGTCAGCGGCGGGCGCATCCGCTTCATGCCGATCGACAATGAATATTGCTCTGCCGCGCGCTCCGATCCGGATTTCTTCACCGCCTTCTGGAGCAGCAGCGCCTCTTGCGGGCCCGATGTCTGCGTGGCCCTGCGTGACCGTGTGATCGAGGCCAAGAAGACCGGCGACTGGAGCGCTGTTACCCGCCTTTCCGACGCGATGGAGCTGGCGGTTGCCCCGCTGTTCCCCGCTGGCGGCCCGCCGGAATTCGCCACCTATAATATCATCCTGGAAAAGCACCGGATGAATGTTGCGGGATGGATCAACGCCGGTCCAACCCGCCCGCCTTACAATCATGCTCCGCCGCATATCCTTGAAGGTGCCGAAAAATGCGGCACTGCCTGGGCCAAGCTCAATCAGGATGTGCTTGCCGGGACAATCTGACGTTCGGCAGGGGCAGTTGCCCCATTGCGCATGGCAATGCTGGGCTCGGCCGGGCGAGGCATGTAACAATGCGCATGCCGCAAAAGCGAAAATGATGACTGCATAAGCGGCGTCGGGGGAGGATCACTGCGTGGATAAGCAAGCTGGCAGCAAGCATATGACCCTGGGCCTGGTCCTGTGCGCCTTCACCCTGATGCTGGACGGCCTGGACAACCAGATGCTCGGCATTGTCATCCCGTCCCTGATTGCAGGATTGGGGCCTGTCGCGCAGCGCCTTTGCGCCCTTCATCCTGGCCACGGTGATCCTGATGAGCATCGGCACCAGCCTTGGTGGTTGGCTGGGGGACAAATATGGCCGCAAGCCCATTCTGATCCTGTCGCTGCTGATGCTCGGCATTTTCACCTTGGCATCCAGCCTTGTGTCCTCGCCCGCATATCTGCTGGCATTACGCGGCCTGGCAGCGCTCGGAATGGGCGGCGTCATGCCCAATGCCACCGCGCTGCTCGCAGAATTCGTAACCCGGCGCCATCGCAGCCTGTCCGTATCCTTCGGCGTCGCCGCCATCCCGCTGGGGGGCGTGTTGGGCGGGGTGACAGGCTCGCTGGTCCTGCCGGAATTCGGCTGGCGCGGCATGTTTCTGCTGGCGGGCGCATTGACCATTCTGATCGCGATCGTCGTGGCCGTTCTGCTGCCTGAATCGCCGTCATTGCACACCGCAAAGGCGCAGCCGTCGCCGGCCGAAAGCGCGCCCCGCCCGACCCCTGGCGGCGCTCCTGATCTGGCTGAGGAGCTGCACACGACCATCTTCGCCAAGGCGTTTCGCCGCGATACGCTCGCGCTGTGGTGCGCCCTGTTCTTCAGCATGCTGGGCGTCTATTCGATGATCAATTGGGTGCCGACACTGCTCTCGCAGCAAGGCTATGGACTGGCCGCATCCAGCCTGGGCCTGGCGTTGTTCAATGCCGGCGGGATTGTCGCATCGGTGGTGATCGCCATGGCGATGGACCGCTTTGGGTCGCGCCGGCCATTGCTGCTTACCGGTGTCGCCGGGGGCGTGATCGCGATATTGGCAATACCGGCAATCGTTTCAGGAAGCTCGGCAGTGCTGGCCGTGATGGTGCTGGCCGCCATGGGCTTTTGCATCGCCGGAATGCAGGCCGCGCTGATCGCATTTTCGGCGCAGGTCTATCCAACTGGCCTGCGCTCGACCGGCATGGGCGCGATGATGGCGGTGGGCCGGCTGGGCGCCCTCGCCAGTTCCGCAACCGGCACCGTGGTGCTGGGCCTTGGCAGCGGATATTTTCTGGTCGCGATGGGCGCGACCACCTTGATCGCTGGGCTGGCCAGCCTGATAGTCAGGCCAAGGGCGGCAGAACTGGCACGGGCGGCAGCTTGACGCCATTACATCGCCCGATCGGCGGCTGAACTCCATTTGCCTGTTCGGCCCGGCGCGAAAGGAACGGCCATGGATGATGCTGCAACACCTGATCGGCTGGCCGAACGCCTGCGTCAGGCCTATCTCAGCGGTCCGGTCGCTCCCTTGCGCGACGGGCTTGCTCCAAATGACGAGGATGGCGCCTATGCCGTCCAGACCATCAACACGCGCCTGTGGCAGGATCAGGGGCGGCGGATTGTCGGCCGCAAGATCGGCCTGACGGCCAAAGCGGTTCAGGCCCAGTTCGGTGTCAACCAGCCTGACTTCGGAGTGTTGTTCGCCGATATGCAGATTGGCGATGGGCAGATGCTGCGCGCGGCAGGGCTTCACCAACCGCGCGCCGAGGCTGAAATTGCGCTGGTCCTGGCCAAGGATATCCGAGACCCTGCCCCCACCCCTGAAACGCTGGCTGCGGCGGTGGATCATGTCGTCGCCGCGATCGAGATCGTCGATAGCCGGATTGCCGATTGGCAGATCAGCTTTGCCGATACGGTGGCGGATAATGGCTCGGCCGCCTTTTTCGTGCTCGGACAGCAGCGCCAACCGCTGAAGGGGCTCGATCTCTATTCATGCGGCATGGTTATGGAACTCAACGGCAGCATCGCCTCGCTCGGGGCCGGCGCCGCATGCCTTGGCCATCCGCTGAATGCCGCCGCCTGGCTTGCTGCCAAATCGATTGATCAGGGCGAACCCTTGCGGGCGGGTGACATCATCCTGACCGGCGCGCTGGGCCCGATGGTGGCAATTCAGCCTGGTGACTGGGTCACCACACATATCGGCGGCATCGGTTCTGCCACCTTCACCTATGGCGAAGCGCCCTGATTCCTAAAGCGCGCAGGCCGCGCCGCCGGTCAGCTCAAAGCAGCGGACGGTCACTGCTTCTCTTCGCGCCAGAAGCCGAGCTTTTCATGCACCACCCGATCAGAGGTGCAGAACAGGAAGGTGTCTTCCTCCGCTTCGAATGAGCGCCAGGTCCAGTTGGGGGTGACGAACACGTCCTGATCTTCGAAGGGAATGCGCTTGTCTTCAACCACGACTGTGCCCTTGCCATAGGGCACGGCGACCATCAGGCCATCGGTGGAGCGCACCGGCTTGGTCTTCGTGCCCGCCGGCAGATAGGTCATCCATGAGGCGATGGTCGGCATCGGCCAGCCGCCATCGATCGGATTGGCATAGCGCAAGGTCGCGCCGAAATGCGGGTCCAGCCCGGTGTTCGCAACCGCCAGCAGAGCTTCCCTGGTTCGCGCGAAGGGATAGTTGAATACCGGGGTCGTTTTGCCGAACGGGCTCTCTGCACCAATCGGCATCATTGTGTTGCCGAAGCGGGCCAGCGCATCGCCTTCGGGCTTTGACACGATCTGGATGGAAGAATTGTAATGCTCAAAGAAGCTTGCGTCGAAGAAGTTGACGATATGCACATCGAGCATGTCGACCCATACCAGCGGGCCATCGGTCTCATTCCCGTGATCGTGCCACGTCATTGACGGGGTGATTACGAAATCGCCGCGCGCCATGACCGACCGCTCACCGGCAATCGTCGAATATCCGCCCGAGCTTTCCAATACGAAGCGCAGAGCAGACGCGACATGCCGGTGCGCTGGCGCGATTTCGCCAGGCATGACCAGCTGGATCCCGGCATACATCGTGTTCGTGGCCCTGCCCTTGCCTCTGAGCGCAGGGTTTTCCAACACCAGAACGCGCCGTTCGGCCTGCTCCGCAGTCAGCAGATCGCCCGATTCCATCAGATAGGGGCGAACATCGCGATAGTGCCAGGCATGGGCCGCCATTTCGCGCTGCGGGGCAGGCGGCGCCATCTTGCCGATCACTTCCCACAGCGGCGCCATGTCCTGCTTGTCGATGCGACCGTAGAATTCTTCCTTGCGCTTCTGGAAGGCTGCATCGGTCGGCAGGTTCTGACTGGTCACATCCATGAATTAGTACCTTGCTATTGCTGCCGGACGCCGCACTCAGGCGTCAGCCAGTTCAACCGCGTTGATAACGCGCGCCTGGGTATATTCATGCAGGCCTTCCAGCCCGTATTCGCCGCCGATACCCGACTGCTTCGTGCCGCGAAACGGAATGTTGAAGTCAATCGCGAAGTGCTGATTGATCCACACGGTTCCGGTTTCCACACGCATGGCAATCTCGGTCGCGCGCTCGACATCACGCGCCCAGATCGTGCCGGCCAGGCCGAAATCTGAATCATTCACACGGCGCAATACATCGTCGATGTCGGTATATTTCAGCACCGGCAGAATGGGACCGAATTGTTCCTCGCAAACAACCGCGGCATCATCCGGGATATCCCTTACGATGGTCGGCTGAATGAAATAGCCGGGGCGGTCCAAAGCCTCACCACCGGCGATAACCTTGCCCTTGGCGTGGGCATCGGCGAGATAGCCCTTCACCTTTTCGAACTGCATCGCGTTCTGGATCGGGCCGAATTGCGTGCCCTGCTTGTCACCGTCATCGACGACCGCAGTTTCCGCAAGCCTGGCCAGCTCCGCACAGAAATCCTCATACAGGCTGGCCGGCACATAGGCCCGCTTGGCTGCAAAACAGATCTGCCCCGAATTGACCATCGCAGCGCCAAACACCTGACGCGCCACGGAGACAGGATCGACATCATCCAGAACAATGGCGGCATCGTTTCCGCCAAGCTCCAGCGTAACGCGCTTCAAGGTGCCCGCCCCGGACTGAACGACCTTCTTGCCGGTCGGGGTCGATCCGGTGAAGGAAATCTTGTCGACGTCCGGATGGCTGGTCAATTCCGCGCCCAGATCGTTTTCGTCACAGATGATATTCAGCACGCCTGCCGGCAGGAATTCAGCAGCCAATTCGCCAAACAGGAGCGTCGCCAGCGGCGTCGTCGGTGCCGGCTTGGCCACCACCGTGTTCCCCGCCAGCAATGCCGGCCCGACCTTTGCGCAATGCAGGATCAACGGAACATTCCACGGCGTAATCGCCGCGACCACGCCCAGAGGCGTGCGATGTTCGATGACCTTGCGGCCGTTTTCGTCACTGATGACCTGCGGATCGAGCCGCATGGCGGCAAAAGCCTGCAGCACGGCGGCCGAACCCATGACTTCGCCGAATGCCTGGTCGAGCGGCTTGCCCTGCTCCTTGGTGATCAGCGCGGCGAATTCCGGCGCTCTGGCTTCCAGCGCCTTGGCGATGGAGACAAGCGCCTGCGACCGTTCTTCGATCGGCGTCGCGGCCCAACCGGGAAACGCTGCCTTGGCCGCGGCGACTGCCTGGTTGAGCTGAGCGAGATCAGCTTTCGGGCACTGTTCGAACGCTTCGCCGGTAGCCGGGTTGATCACCGGGAAGCTGGATGCTCCGGCGACCTTCTTGCCATCGATCAACAATGCATAAGCTGTCATATTATCCACTCCGTCATCGTTCTTGTCGTGTTCGCCAGATTACCGCGATCACATCGCCGCAGCGCGGTTATTCTCCGGCATAGGCCGGGTTCAGCTTGCGGCCGTCGAAGGGCAGGAAATCTTCGACCTTGGACGCACGCACCAGCCAGTCCGGATCATTGACCAGGGCACGCCCCACGGCCAGCAGATCGAACTCGTCATTCTCATAACGCCGCATCACCTCATCCATGTTGTTCACGGTCTTCGGCGGCGTAGTGGCAATATCATATTTCTCGCGGTGGACAGCGGTGCCGCCGCACATCACGGTCGGCTTGCCGGTGATCTTGCGCGTCCAGAACGGGAAATTGCCCTCCTCATTCTCAAACGCCTGTTCGGTGAAGAAGCGCGTGCTGGCCTCGATAATATCGCATCCGGCATCCACGATCGGCGCGAGGATCTCTTCCAGCTCCTTGGGCGTATGCGCAAGGTGGCCGTCATAATCGCACGGGCGCCATTGCGAGAAACGGAACGAGAGCGGCATGCCCGGCCCGACTTCGCGGCGGATCGCCTTGAGCACTTCCACCACGAAGGCCGTCCGTCCGACATGATCGCCACCCCAGCGGTCAATTCTCAGATTGGTGTCGCCGCTGAGGAAACCATCCAGCAGATAGCCATGCGCGCCATGCAGCGCGATGCCATCGAAGCCGATGTCTTTCGAACGTTTGGCCGCAGTCGCAAAGGATTCGACCACATCCATCACTTCGCTGTCGGAGAGCGCGTGAAACGGGCGCTCACTCAGCTTCTTGACCGATTCCGGCGAATTTCCGGTGGCGCGGTCGGTCGGCCCCCAGGTCGGGCTCGGCACATAGGCCACATTATCCGGATGAGTGACCGATTTCTGCGCCCCGATATGCAGCAATTGCGGGAAGATCAGGCCGCCGGCTTCATGAACGCCATCGACCACTCGCTTCCATCCGGCGCGCGCAGCTTCGTCATGGAAATCCGGCGCACTGCCGCGGCCGGGGCCGAAGGCATCCTCGTTCCCGGGATGATCGATCAGCACCGAGCCGACATAGATGGCCGCGACGCCGCCTTCGGCGCGTTCACGGTAATAGCGCGCCAGTTGATCGCTTGGCACACCATCGGAATTGACCGCGCGAACCACCGGCGACATCACGACACGGTTCTTGAGCTCAAGATCCCCGATCTTGATCGGCTGCAACAAGGGATCAATCGGAACATTGGCCATCAAAATCTCTCCGCATCAATTTTTTGCCCGCGCGCGATCCGTCGCAGGCTGGGATCACTTCACAGGAAGAACAACAGGTTCTTGCTGCGAATTACACGCTCTAACAGGTCGATACGCCGCTGCACGATGCGATAGCCCGCTTCGCCGCCGGTCTGGATCAGGTCGGTCCGCTGATAGACGACCTCGTCCTTGTCGTATTCGCGCCGGAAGCGATAAGCCTTGCCATAGGACGTGACCTCGAACTGGCCCTCGACCTCTGTGGCGACCGCACGCACATTCGAAACAAACCGCCGAATAGTCTGACGCGGGTCCATCATCCGCTGGAGACCGGTATCGAATTGCTTGATGCGCAGTTTGAGCGACCGGATGTCGTCGTCATAGACCATCAGTTCGCGCGCGCTTAGCGGTGTCTTGTCGCGGACATGCCGCTCCGCGCGCACGACCATCTGATAGCGAATGGCCGGGTCCACCATTGTGGCAAGCCAATGGGACAATTCCTCGGAATCGAGCACTGCGGCCTCAGTATAGAGGAACTGCTCGATCCGGTGATGATCCTCGATCGAAACTGGCGTTTTCACCGGCACTACAGACTCACCAGTCTGCGCGGAATTTGCAGTTTTCGTCACAGGAGTTGCTCCTGCCATTTCGAGCTGCGCTCTTTGAGCTCGCTCCAATTTTCCGACGCCAGGCAATCGGCGTAAAAGCGATAATATCCGCGGATGGACAGTTCGCTGACCATCTCGTCAACCACGCCCGGATACACCGGATCAAGCCGGGCATTGCCCATGCCCATCTGTGCGGTGACTTCTCCCTGGCGGGTGAAATAGCCTGCATTGGGCCGGACGCAGAACTCGAAATTGTCCATGTCATCACCCTCCAGCGTACCAGCAGTACCGAAGGTGCGGTTCGCAGCGATGACCAGCAGGCGCTTTTCTTCGTCCGACATACGCTTGTCAGCCAGGGTCCAGGTGACGATCTCGATCTTGTCCGGGCCGATCGGGTGCCACACCTTGAAGACGTTGAGCCCGATCAGATAGGAGCAGTTCGGAAAGAAGCTGCCGTCCCAAAACGAAGTGTAGAGCTTGCGCTGGGCATCGCTCCGGTCTTCCGGCAAGTCTTCGGCTTTGCGGACCTGCATGATCTCCGCCAGCTCGGGCGAAACCGAGTGCAGCAATGAGTTCTGAAAACTGAACTGGATCGCGTGGCCATGGCCGTAGCGCGATGTCGACTGCATCCCCGCCCCGGGGCCGAAATCTGCCGCCGGGCGATCGATTGCCTTCAGGATCGAACCATGCGTCATCCCCAGATGGTAAACGTCGCCCACAAACCCTTCGGTGGGGAGTTTCCAATTGGTGCGGATAATCGAGCGGGCTGGCGGGCCCAGCAGTTCCACGCCGCCCGGCACATCCGACCAGACATCCATGTACCATTTGTCTTCGCCCAGGAATTCCTCGAGGCTGGGCGCCTCAGGGTCCATGCAGCCGAACACAAAGCCCTTATAGGTCTCGACCCGCGGAACTTCGCGCAGACCCAGCTTGCTCTTGTCGAAATCTTCGCCGTAGAGCATCTTTTCAAGCGGAATGGTCTTCAGATTGCCGGCCGCATCATACTGCCAGCCGTGATAGATGCAGGACAGTGCGTTCGCGCTGCCCGCCTCGGCCATGCACAGCTTGGTGCCACGGTGGCGGCACTGATTGAAATAGGCCTTGGTCGAGCCATCCTCCTGCCGCCAGACAAGCACTTCGTCCTCGGCCATCTTGGTCGTGACATAATCATTGGCGTTGGGAATTTGGCTCTCGTGCGCAAGGAATAGCCAGCAGCGCCCGAACACCCGTTCAAGCTCCAGCTCATAAATATCCCGATCCCAGAAGATGCGCCGGCTTTGTGTACCGGCCTCGACATCGATCAGCTTGCTGACGTCCAACATCTCTTCCTCTCCAGACCCGCCACCGGCGGGCAATTCATTCATTTCGACCCCGGCGGATTTGCACCGCGACACAGGCCTGCCAAACACCGACCAAGGTTGGCGGGACCGATCGCGCCGGCCCCGCTCCTTGCGTCAACGCGCGTATTTCGGGCGCAATGCCTTCCAACGGCGGCCGCACTCACGGCCACCCTCTTCCACATCCTGCGGAACCACATGATAGGGCGGGCGGATGGGTCCAGCGTTGCAATAGCCCGCTTCGTTCATGCGGATCTTTTCGAGCTGAATGTTGTAATGGTAGAACTGATCATGCCCGCCCTTGGGGAAGAAGGTCTCCATGGTGTGATCGATGTCACGCGTGATCATGCGGGCGCGATCGAAGTCATTCGCAGCCAGCGCATCGCGCAGCGCCAGCATGGGTTCGGGCCCCATCGCAGCTTCGGTGGACCAGAACGCGATGTTCTCCTCCGGGTCGATCAGCTTGTGCTTCAAAGCCACCTGGCCATGGCAGATGAACCGGATCTTGTTTTCGGTCATCGCAAGCAGATGGTCGACCATCAGGAAGCCGAACAGCTTTGCCGCGATAACCGTGGGTGCCCGCTTGGCAATCTGCGCCCAGAACGGCGGCGGGAACGAGAATCGGAACATGCCCTCATTCCAATAAGCCATCAGCGGAAAATCGGGCTGAGACTCGCTGATATCGGCGAAGAACTGGACCGCACCCTGCATCGTGGTCGGCTGCCACATGGGAATGCCGATCATCGCGCCGGTCGCGCCAAGATCCTTGACGAAGCGCGTGCGCTTGACGGTATCATAGGTGCCCAAGGTGGTGGTGCCGATAAACACCGGCACGCGCCCGCGCACAGTTTCGACCACGCAGGCGCAAGCCTGCTCCCATTCCTTTTCGGTGAGGGTGGCCGATTCCGCGGTCGTGCCCATAGTCGCGAAACCATCGACGCCCGACTTGACCAGCTCTTCGGTCAGCCGTTCCAGCTCATCAAGGTCGACAGTGTCGGTCGCGCCCCAATGCTCCGAACCGGGCTTGGCGGGGGTCGGAATAAAGGAGTACAGCCCCTTGATATCGTCTTTGGTCATCATTGAATTCACTCTCCTATTTACAATCCGGCCCCGCTTTGCGGGCTATCCGTCGGGAGCCGTCATTCTGTGTCAGGCCAGATCGATTTTTGCCGGAGCCTTCTGCAGGATCCGGCCCGAATCCAAACGCATCGAGTAAAGACCGGGCTTACGTTTCCTCATCCTTAGAGCCACTACCGGCAGCCATTCGATGCACATTTTGTCCTGTCATCGCCGAGATTTTCGCAATCCTCCCGACCTGCCAAGCGCTATGCAAGAGGGGCAAGGTTGCGCTCTCAATCTGAAATGGGGTATATCAAGATCATACTAATTGGCAACAACCTATTATAACAGGAGGCAGCTTGCCCAAGCTTCGCCCAAACCAGTCGGCAACGCTCTATCAGCAAGTGCAGGCGGCCATTTCCGATATGATCGAGGCTCACCGTTTGCGGCCCGGCGAGGCCTTGCCGAGCGAGAAGGAGCTGGAACTGACCTATGGCGTCAGCCGCATAACCGTGCGCCGCGCGTTGGAAGAGCTTGAGCGAAATGGGCGGGTGATCCGCTCAAAGGGCAAATCTGCGCGAGTCGCGCAGCCGATCCAGGCGCATGCCCGCACCCGTCTAGACGACGATTTTGTCACGATGCTCGATCTCACACGCGGCACAGTGCCCGCGATATTGAGATTCGAATGGCTATTGCCGGATAACGAACTGAAAGAGGCCCTTGAACTTACAACTCATGAACCGGTCTTGCGGGTCGACCGTGTTCGCAAGAACAATGGACGGCCAACCCTGCACACGGTCTCCCACGTGCCTGCCTTCATTGGTGCAAAGCTGGACAAGGATGAATTGTCAAAAACGACGATGATCGAACTCCTGGCGAAGTCCGGCATCATTCCCGTCCACGTAGAACAATTCATGTCGGCGGTTCCCTGCAGCGAAGAGATCGCCCAGCACCTCCAAATTGCGGAAAACTCCCCGGTCTTCCAGATCGAGCGCATCGTCCGTGATGATTCCGACCGCGTCATCCAGAGCCTGACCATCTCGTTTCGCGGGGACAGCTTTGTTTACAATCTGTCCGCCATGTACAACGAAAACACCGAAGGGCTGGAAGTGGCCAGCGCCGCGCTGCTGCATTCCAGATAGAACCCTGAAACATCGGCCAAGGGCTGGTAAAGTGGCGTTCTGAATCGCACGGCACGGCGCCGCCCTAGGCCTCAAGGCAAGGTCGGCTCCCGATGTTTGGCCTGGGCGTTCAGACGGATGGCGGCATTGGTTGCGCCATAGCCAGTATAGTTGCGGCGCTCCACCACCTCGAAGAACACGCGCTTGCCGATCGCGCGGCTATAGAACTGGAAATATTCAGCTCCGCCGCCTTCCAGATCTTCGCGATCATAGAGGATATTCAAGTCCGCCATACGCTTGACCAGATCGGGTTCGAGCCCGAACTTCGCCTCGATATCTTCATAATAGTTGGGGCCGATCTTGAGAAACTCCAAACCGGCATCGGATGCGCTCTGTGCGGTAGCAAAAATGTCGGAGGTGCTGAATGCGATGTGCTGCACACCTGCACCGAAGAAATTATGGAGAAAGCGCGAGGTCAAAGACTGCGCGGCCATCGAGCCATTGAGCGTGATGCGCAAGGATCGATCGGGGCTCTCGACCGCCTGGCTGTAAACCAGCCCCATCGGATCGGCGATCTCGAGCTGAGGTGTCTTGGTAACATCCAGCAGGGCGCAATAATAAAGCAGCCAGCTGAGAAACTCCTCATATTGCATGGACTGCGCAATATGATCGACGCCTTGCAGGTCCGAGCGCGGCCGTCCTTCATCGACTGCAATTGGAAACTCATTCCACCACATCGCCTCGCGGGTGTCGCGATCGACCAGATACAACAGGCTGCCACCCACGGCACGCAGACAGGGTATTTCCCATTCCCCGGGCCCCACCGCCTGTTCAAATCGCGGAATCTGGAGCGCTTCGGCCCGCGCCAGCGCGGCGGCCTGATCACTCACAGCCAGACCAATCGCACAGACCGATCCGCCGTGTACCATGTCGAAGCTATGCGCGAGACCTTCCGGCTCCGAATTGACGATCAGGTTTATATCGCCCTGGCGCCAGCGGGTGACATCCTTGCTGCGATGCCGCCCTGCCTTGGCGAAGCCGAGCGCAGAGAATGTCCGCCCAAATTCCTCTGCTTCTTCGTGACTTGCGGCGAATTCGATAAACTCCACGCCAGCCGGATTGATCCGCGGCGGCATGGGCGGCGATTGTCCGAGATATCTTGCCGCCTGATCTTCCAGGAAGCGGAGCGAACGATAGCCATCGCGCGCGATCTGGCTGCCTGATCCTGCGCGAAAGCGATCATTGAAGATCTCGAGGCTCCAATAGCCATCGAAACCGATCTTTCTGATCGCGGCGGCATATTCAGCCAGCGCGAAATCGCCCTGCCCGGGCATGCAGCGAAAGTGCCGGCTCCAGTTCAGGTAATCCATTTCGATATAGGGCGCGTCCGCAAGCTGGACGATAAACAGCTTTTCCAGGCGAATATCGCCAATGCTCGCGGTCGGAACGCGCCGGGCGAGCGAATGGAAACTGTCCAGAACCAGGCCAATGGCCGGATGATCGACATCGCGGACGACGGCCCATGCATCACGGTGGTCGCAAATATGGCGCCCCCATGCCAAGGCTTCATAGCCCACTCGCATGCCGCGTGCCGCAGCCCGTTCTCCAAGCTCGGTCAAATCGGCGATAATCCTCGCGCGATCTCCAAGGGCGTCTGGCGAACAGTTGGAACACAGCAGGATGAGATCCGTGCCCAGCTGCTCCATCACATCGAATTTGCGCTCCATCCGGTCGAATGTCCGGCCGCGCATGGGCTCAGGCATCCCCTCAAGGTCGCGAAAGGGCTGAAACATGGTGCAGGCCAAGCCAAGATCCGACATTATCTGCCTGATCTCCGAGGCGGATTCCGGCGCCGATAACAGATCGTTCTCGAATATCTCGGCACCGGCAAAGCCGGCTTCCGCAATGGAGCGCAGCTTCGACTCCAATGTGCCGCTGACCGATACTGTGGCGATCGATGTCTTCACGGCCGGCTTCACCTTTCCCAAGAGGACCGGCGGATGGTTCGCCGTTCGGCGTGTCAACTCAAGGTTCCAACCTGGCTGCCGCGAGGGAGATATTATATGTACCAATTAGTACAGTCAAGTTTGCTGGCGTTGAGTTAGCTTCGCGGGGGCGAGCCTGCGGTGGCATCCTGATTTTTCGGAAACCACCAGCCGTCAAAAATCCGCCAGCAATTGAATTTGGACCTCCCGCCGTCCTTCAAAATTGAAGCCGCCGGTTTGCGAGACCTTCCAGCCATAGGTGTCGAACAGATTTTCCACGCGCGGTCGAAGCAGCATCGACAGGCCGGCCAACTCGAAGCGGTAGCGCGCGCCCAGATTGATCAAGCTGTAGCCCGGCGCGGCCAGCGTGTTCTGCGCATTGGCCATGCGGGAAGAGAAGCTTTCGGCTGACAGGTCGAACGACCAGGCACTGGATCCTCCACTGGGCCGCCAATCAAGATTGACCACGCTCCGGCGACGAACCTGGCCGACCGGTCGCAAGCCAATCACGCCCGCAAAATCATTCTCCACCGAAACGCGCGGATCCAGCAGCACGGTCCCGCCAACCAAGGTGAGACCCGGTGCGATCTGGCCGGTAAGCGAAAACTCGAGCCCCTTGATCGATATTTCGCCCAGATCACGGTAACGTTTGTTCGGGTCGAGGCCATAATAGGGCTTGGTAATCTTGAAGGCACCCGCCACAAATGAGATGGCGTCGGTCAGCGCGATCTTCACGCCACCTTCGATCTGGCTGGTGCGGATCGCCGACGGGGCTTCGGACCGGTTGGTGGCATTGTCGGGTGCGACCAACGCCTCCTCCATACCGCGGGATGCCCCCAGATAGGCTGTGATACCGGAACTCACAGAAAAGGCGGCGGCAAGGTTCCACAACAGCGGATTGTCGCGCGAGGTCAGATCGGCCAAAGCGCTGTCAACAAAGTCCACCTCTTTGCGGTAGTTCGTTTTCGACAGGCCAAAATCAAAACTGACCCGCTTCGCCCACAATACGCTATAGGCCAGGCCGTAGAACAGCTGGTGGACATCATCGTGGCTCTTCGGCCCCAGCGATATCGGCGGTGCCGCCCTGATATCCGGTGCCAAGACATTGCTGGGCCCCAGATCGATGCGCTGGCCACCACCGAACAGTCGCTGCTTGTGCCGGCCCCTGACGCTTGCCGTAAATTGCTGTTCGAAAGCACCCAGCGTCACCGACTTCACAAGCCGGAACTCACCCGAAAGGGACTGTTCTACATTCCCCCCATCGGCAATGATTGTTCGGCGATCGACCGTGCCATCTCCATGGACCCCGGACAGCAAATCAGCAAAGGTCGCATTGGTATCGCGCCGATTATGAAACAGCGCCGTTTCAACGCGAAATCCGTCGCTCAGCGGCAGCTTCGCGATCATACCCATTGTTGCATTGTCGGTACTGCGCTTGGCCCATGGCTGGCCCAGGAAAGTGCTGCGCGGGACTTCCGGCGGAAGCATATCTCCATTGACATAGATCGTCGGCCGGGTGTCATCACGGCGGTTTGAGATCAACCCGCCAAACAGCAGGATTTCAGCGCCGGGATATGGCCGGACTGCCAGGGTTGCCCCCCAGTTCAGAAAGCGGTTGCCGCCGCCTTCCGGACGTTGATTGGCGCGCGCCCCTATGCCGCCATATAGGCCGACGGACTCCCCGGCGAGCGGGACATCGAATTCCACTGAACCGCCATAGGTGCCCAAATCGCTGACCACCAGATCGGCGGTGCCCATCAGAGAGGCCGATGGCTTTGTCAGCGTATAGTCAACCAGGCCGGTCGGGGCAGGAAAGGGTATCCGTTGGGCCGAAATACCCACCTTCACCGAGCTGCCATCGACAATGCGCTGCGGGAGGCGGTCGATCTGGTCGTAATAGAGCCCCTCTATCCGTGCATTGCCGGCATCGACGGGATCAAAGCCGCGCACGTCATCGGAGCTGTAGAGCCCGGTCTTTTCGGAGCCGATCTGGAGCCCAAAGGCATCGCCCGACTGGAGCGCGGCATTTTCGGTCGTCCGCTGCGCCAGGGCCTGTGCTGGCACCAACGACAAAGCTGTCAGGATCGAAGTCGCGATAATCTTCTCGCGCATTGCATTCCCCCCGAAGCAGCTCAACGATTATTTGGTGTACTAACTGGTTAGCTTGCAATCACCGGGCTCGCAAGGATGGCGGGCCCAGATTGAGCGTTCTATTTTGTCGCTAATTGTCGCAAATGTCCCGTGCCGAACGCCTTGTGGGACAAAGTGCCAGAGCGGCAGGTTCAACCCGAGCCCTGGTCAGCTTGAGCGCAGATCGCCACCGATGAATGTTTCGAAACTTGCCGCCATTCGTTCGCGATCGACCTTTCGGTTTGTGAATATCTCGAAGGCTTCAGCGGCCTGGTGCACCACCATGCCCCGCCCATCGATCGTTCGGCAGCCCTTGCGCCGTGCCTCTTCGAGTAGCGCGGTGACCAGCGGAAAATAGATGATCTCGGCCACCCAATGGCGAGCTTCAATGGCATCGGCGGGCAGCGGCAGCCCCGGAAATTTTTCCATCCCCACAGGCGTTGCGTTGACAATACCATCCGCTGTTGCGGCTGCGGCTGAAACATCATCTGCAACCACAACCCTGTCGGCTCCGAATACCTCCGTCAAATTGGCGTGGAGATCATGGAGCTTCTTGCGATCGGTATCGAAAATGCACAATTTGCGGACACCCAGCAAACCGAGCAGCGCATGGGCTGTTGCCGAGCCGGCTCCGCCGCAACCGATCTGCAAGACAAGATCACGTTCGGCATCCGGTAAGCCCAGTTCAAGGCTTCGCGCAAAGCCGGACACGTCGGTATTATAGCCCACCCGCTTGCCCCCGGCAAAGGACACCGTGTTCACCGCGCCGATCGCGCGCGCGCCGGCCGACAATTCGTCCAGATGGGCTATGACCGATTGCTTGAAGGGGATCGTTACATTGAGCCCCGAAAATCCGAGCTGCTGCGCCTCATCGAGCAATTTGGGCAGATATTGGTCATCCCATTCGCGATCAGAGAAATCGAACAGGATATAGGCCAGCCGCAAACCAAGGGCGCCCGCCTCAGTTTCATGTATCCATGGTGAGCGGGACGCCAGGATTCCGCGGCCAGCAAGCCCGGTCAATATCCATTTCTCTCGCGACACCGAAGGAGGAATCAATCGCTGCACAAATTCTCTCTCAATTTTGAATGCAGAACCTGCGCCCCGGGAGGAAGAATAGCCGGGGCGCAGGCTTTCGCCATCAGAGCTTCGTTCGAAGTCCGACAGAGACCACACGACCGATCGGGCTGGCATTGAACGGATCAAAGCCACTGTTCAAGCCTGCAGCGGCGTTCACGAAGGGAGGATCCTGGTCCAAGAGATTGGTCACATCGAGATAGATCTTGGTATCACGAAATGGCCCGACATCTTCAAAGGTGTAGCCGATGTTGAGATCGACCGTGGTGAAGGAGGAAACCGGCCGTCCGCCGCCGATCTTGTTTCCATTTGCATCGGAGATCACATCATAGCCAGTGTTGTCAGTGCCAAACAGCCCGCGATTGGCATAGCCGCCGGTGTAGTTGACATAGGCATTGGCATCGAGGCCGTGATAGTTCCAGCCGACATGCGCCCGACCGACCAGCTTGATGGACTGGAAGGTGGTGAACACGCCGCCCGTACCCAGGGCGTCATAGGCAGAGCCGCCGACGCCGAAGCCATTGAACTTCGTCTTGCGCGAAATCCCGCCGCCGATGTTGAATGTGCCCATGGTATCGGTGTCGATCCGATAGTTCATATCGACATCGATACCGGCAACATCCAGATTGACGACATTGCCCTGGCGGAAATCGAAGATGAAATATTTGGTGCCGGGGTCAAGCGGCGCACCAGGGGGCAATGTCCCCACTGCTGCGGCAATTTCGCCCGCAGTGAGGCCGCCCGGGAAAATCTGCAGCCGCGAGGTGAGGTTGGGATCGGTCAGCACCAGTCCGGTGCTGGGCGCCGTAACACCGCCGCGCAGATTATTGACCCAATAGGTCGCGCTGATCCGCAGACCCGGGGCGAATACGGGCGTGAAGTCGAAGCCAAGGCTCCAGGATTTGCCGGTCTGCGCCTTCAGGTTTGCATTGCCGCCAGCGATCTGAATGCCCGGCCGCACACCGCCAATGGCGAAGATGCAGCTGGTGGCTGAAGGATCGCAACCCGGAACCAGCTTCGCGTCGGGATAGGTGTCATAGGGAACCTGGACCTGTCCGGCTGCCCCATAGACGGATTCCGCAGTCTGCCCAAATTCGTTTGCGCCAACACTGGTCAAGGCAGGGGCGACAAAGGATTTGCCCCAGTTGGCACGGAATTTCAGGCCTTCCACGACTTCCCAATTGGCAGCGATCTTCGGATTTTTGGTCGATCCGAAGTCGCTATAATCGTCGATCCGGCCCGCAATATTCAGTTCGAAACGACGGATCCCCGGGATATCCATATCCGGCCCCACCAAGGGCAGGAACAGCTCTGCGTAAGCAGATTTCACATTCCGGCCATAGTCGAGATGGAGGAAGGCAGAATTGCTGCTCGAAGGCCCGAGATTGGTGGGTGAGACCTTGTCCTGAGCCATGGCATATTTGGTATATTCACCGCCCAGAGCGATTTTGGCATTCCCGCCCGGCAGCGCGAACAGATCACCCGAAAGGCCGGCATAGATATTCGTGATCTGCGTGATGGCCTGCGTATATTGGTATGAATCCGTGAGAAAGGCCTTGGTCGCGTCAGACGTGCCATTGCCAAAGGGATCGAAGGCATTGGCGGCAGTCAGGTTCATCGTGACCGTCTGCACCGAACCGGCCACGCTGGCAGAGGTTTTGCCGTTGAGCGCCAAATTCATGCAGGAGCTGCAGAGCTCACCGATCCGATCCTGGCGCGAGCGATCCCGCCCATAGATCGCGCCGACATTCAAACTCCAGACATCGGAGATCTTATAGTCGGCATCGGCACGGAAATAGAGGGTTTCAGCGATGCCATCCTGATGGGCCCCGCTACCCAGGATTCCGTCGCTCATGAAATAGAGCTTACCCTGCGTGGCACCAGAGCCGGCAGGGGCCTGAAAAAACGGATTGTTGGAATTCCCGCTCGGCGCGCCCGATCCATAGATGTCCACACCGTTGACCGCGCCGCGCTGCACGAGGTTGGTCGTCTTGCGATTGGAATAGATGATGTCGCCGGTCAGCGTCAGCTTGTCACCAACCTCCTGCTGGATAGAGAACATCGCATTGTGGCGAACTTCTGCCGGCACGATGTCGCCAAAGCTGCGGCTGTCGCAGGAAGCGAGCCCGGAGGCAGCGTCCTTTGCCTGCGCTGCTGTGAGCGGCGAACCGGTGTATGGCGCCATGTAGTAATTATTGCCGCTGCGGAAGACCGGGTCCTGGCACGAATTGATATTCGTCTGGTTGGTTCCGCCGAACGCCGTGTGGTCCGGGTTGGTGAAATCGCGATCGCTGGCCAGCAGATCCGACCGGTTGGAATAATTATAGCTGACAAGCGCGGAACCATTGTCCCAGGTCTTGCCGAACAGCACACCGGCGGTGAAAGTGTCGTAAGCGTCGCCAAAGCCCTTTTGTACGGTGGCTTCGATGCCGTTGACATTGCGGCGGGTGATGAAGTTGACCACGCCTGCCACTGCGTCCGAACCATAGACCGAGGATGCCCCGTCCGCGAGAACTTCGACCCGCTCCAGAGCCAAAGGCGCCACGATATTGGGATCGGCCAGCACATGGTTGATGCCGCCAACCGACAAGCGGTGGCCGTTAAGCAGGATCAGCGTGGAGTTCGATGCCGAGGCGCCGAGGCTGTGAATCGTCGGGGCGTTGGTCCCCGATCCATCGAAACTGCCAAAGCCGCCCTGGGCTGATGTGCCATTGCCAACCACCGCCGGGACAGATTGCAGAATCTGCTGCACGGTCTGCGCACCGCTCTTTTCAAGATCGTCGCGGCTGACCGTTACGACGCTGGAACCTACCGGCGCGACCCCCTTCAGGCTTGAGCCGGTGACGATGATCTCGAACTCGTTGTCGCTGGCCTCATCCTGGGCCAGCGCGCTTGTGGCGAAACCCAGGCTCAGTGCTGCGATCGAGGCGTGAACGATATAGTTAAGTTTCTTGCTCATTTGGCATCCCCCCTTCGTATTATTGGCGCCAATTTTGGCTACCATCCCAAAACTCGATTATATGAACTATTTCGTACAGTCAATAATCGTCAAATTTCCCCCGGTGGATTTCCACTGAAACCGGCACCAGATCAGTCGATCGAAACGCGCTCGACCGGGCCAAGAATGAAGATATAGGCCGCCGCACCGATCAGGCCGAGCGCGCCGATATAGGCCAGCGCCCCATAGAAACTTCCCGTTGCGCCCAGCACGAATCCGATCACCAGTGGGGTGATTATGCCCGCAAGATTGGTGCAGAAATTGAACACGCCCCCGGTCAGCCCAAGCATTGATTTGGGAGCGACATCGGCAATCAAGGTCCAGCCGAGATTGACCATCCCCTGGCCAAAAAAGGCCACCGACATGATCGCGATCACCGCCGTGTTGCTTTCAACATAATTGGCGGCGACCATGGTCGAGGTCAGCAACAATCCGGTCACGACCGGCAGTTTGCGGCCAAGCGTGGCAGATCCGGTCCGGCGGATCAGCCCATCGGAGATCGCGCCGCCCGCCAGCACCCCGATCGATGCCGCGATATAGGGCAAGGACGCGGCAAAGCCGGATTTCAGCCAATCCATTCCGCGCTCTTCCGCCAGATAGCTCGGAAACCAGGTAAGGAAGAACACCAGGGTCGAATTGCCGCAGAACTGGCCGATCGATGCACCAAGTATCTGGCGCCGCGACAGCAGCTTGCCCACGGCAGACCAGCTGAAGGCAACCTTGGTAACACCAGTGTTCAGCCCGCCGCCGGCCTCGATATAATCGAGCTCAGCCTGGTTCGCCTTGCTCTCGCCGGGTTCGCGATACAGCCAAAACCAGATCACGGCATAGACGATCCCGACCGTGCCGAAGACGAAGAACAGCGCCCTCCATCCATGCTCAACGACGATCCAGGTCAGCAACGGGATCATGAAGCCCAGACCGACATATTGACCGACAGAATAGACGCCATTGGCCCGCGCCCGTTCCTGCTGCGGAAACCAGGTGGCGAGGATATTGCTGTTCGCAGGAAAGCATGGAGCTTCCGCCAAACCAAGGGCGAGCCGGGCGCCGAACAGGCCCATAACGCCCGTCATCAGGCCATGAACCAGCGTCGAAAGCGACCACAAACCTAAGGACAAGGCATAGGTGAGCCGCGCGCCCAATTTGTCCAGCAGCATGCCGCCCGGAATCTGGGCGACCGCGTAGGTCCATGAAAAGGCCGAAAAAATCACGCCCATCATCGCGGGAGAAATGGACAATTCCTCGACCAGCGATGGTTTGGCGACGCCCATCACCGACCGGTCGACATAATTCAGCATCGTCGCCAGAGTGATCAGCGCGAGAATGCCGAAGCGGGCGCGGGTCCGCTTCATGCCCCCTCCCCCTTCAGCCACATGATCTGGCGCACCGCCAGGGGATAACCATTGACCCCGAGGCCCGAGATGATGCCGGTGCAAACCTGTGTCAGGATCGATTTCGACCGCCATTCCGCTTCGCGGCGGTGAATATTGGAGATATGCACCTCCAGCACCGGGCAATCGACCAGCTTGAGCGCATCGAGAACGGGAAAAGCGGCATATGTGAAGGCCGCCGGATTGATGACGATCCCGGCCAGACCTTTGCGGCCCTGCTGGATCCAGTCCACCATTTCATGTTCGGCATTGGTCTGGCGAAAATCGATCGCGTAGCCAGCAGGCTCTGCAACCGCGCGGCATGCCGCCTCCACATCTGCCAGCGTGCTGTGTCCGTAAATCTCTGGTTCGCGCTCACCCAGCAGATTCAGATTTGGCCCGTTCAGGACCAGAATCTTTCCAGCCATTCCAGAATCCCCTCCCATATTTTGCCTGACCATAACCAAAGGGGGTTGCCTTGCAAACCATTATGTACGAACCAGTCCATAAAAGGAGAGAGAGATGCGCCTTGGATGGTTTGGTACGGTCGCCTGTCTGATTTCGGCTGCGGCTATTGCAGCGCCGGATGGTGATTGGCCGACCTATGGCCATGACAAGGGCGGCCAGCGCCATTCTCCGCTGACCGAGATCACGCCAGAGAACGTCAAGCAGCTGGCCCCGGTGTGGGTTTACCACATGAAGCCGCCGGCGCAGGCGGCCACCAGCGACCCCAATGCAGAGGCCCAGAGCCAGGCCGAAGGGGCAGGCGGTGCTTTCAGCCGCCGCCGCTCGCGCTTTGCCGGATCGCAGGCGACGCCACTGGTGGTGGATGGCCGCATGTATGTATCGACGCCTTATGGCCGGGTTGTTGCGCTCGATCCCGAAACCGGCAAGGAAATCTGGGCCACGGCGATCCCTGGCCCCGGCCAGCCATCATTGCGCGGCGTGGAATATTGGGCCGGCAATGGCACGGTCGGGCCGCGCATCCTGTTCGGTACGCGTGACGGCCGCTTGATTGCGCTTGACGCCGCAACCGGAAATTTCGCCGCAGGCTTTGGCGATGGCGGGATTGTGGAGATGAAGACTCCCGATATCCTGAACGGCACACAGCCCAATTATTACGGGATGACATCGCCGCCGATCGTGTTCGAGAATCTCGTCATAACCGGATCGGCCGTGCAGGAGTTTCCAGCGCTCGGCGCAGCGGGCGATGTTCGCGCGTGGGATGCGGTGACCGGCAAGCTGGTGTGGAGTTTCCACACCGTCCCCCATGAGGGGGAGCCCGGCTTTGACAGCTGGGAACCGGGCAGCGCGGCACATCGTTCAGGGGTCAATGCATGGGGCCTGCTGACCGTGGATGCGGCGCGCGGGATTGTCTATCTCCCGCTGGGCGCACCTGCCTTTGACCGCTACGGCGGCGATCGCAAGGGGGACAATCTCTATGGCACATCGCTTGTCGCGGTAGACGCGAGGACCGGGCGCTATATGTGGCATTTCCAGGTGGTCCATCACGACATCTGGGACAATGATCTCCAGGCGCCGCCCTTGTTGTTCGATGCCAAGGTTGAGGGGGAAACGGTTCCGGCAGTCGCAATCGTTTCGAAGAATTCGCTGCTGTTTGTCCTCAACCGGGTAACGGGCAAGCCGATACTGCCCATCGAAGAACGCCCCGTCCCCGCAAGCCAGGTGCCGGGTGAAGCCGCTTCTCCGACCCAGCCCATCCCCACAATCACACCGCCTCTGGCGCGAACCTCTTTCAAGCTGGACGAGGTTGCAGACCTTACCCCGGAACTCAAATCCGGGTGTGAAGCGTGGATCGCGAAACATGCGATGAAGCCGGGCGGGCTCTATGTTCCGGTGGGCTTCAATGAGGTGACGATCAGTTTCCCCGGGCTTCAGGGCGGCGCCAATTGGGGCGGCGCGGCCTATGATCCTGATCGCAATCTGCTGATCGTGAATACGAGCGATCTTGGCCAGGTCACTTCGCTTGAGCCTTCACAGGGTCCGCTGCCCTATGCACGCGGTCCGGTCAGCGGCAGGTTCAAGCTCGAGGGCACCGATCTGATGTGTCAGCAGCCCCCCTGGGGCCGGCTGAATGCGGTTGATCTGCGGACCGGAAAGATCGCCTGGCAGGTGCCCCTTGGCGTCACCGACAGCCTGCCGGAGGACAAACAGCTCACCGGAAGGCCGAATATCGGCGGTGCAATAACCACCGCCGGCGGATTGACCTTCATCGGCGCGAGCGACGACGCGCGGTTCCGTGCGTTCGACACGGCAACCGGGCGGCTCCTATGGGAAACCAGGCTGGATGCCGCTGCCCATGCAACGCCGATCAGCTATGCGGGCAGCCACGGCCGGCAATATGTGGTGGTCACCTCCACCGGTGGCAGCTTCCTCGACAGTCCGCTGACCTCAGACACGATTAGTGCTTTCGCGCTGCCACAGGAGTAATGGCGATGGACACCAGGAAAACGCGGATACTGGCCGGTGCGATCTTCGCGCTGACACTTGGCGCCCAGACCCCGCCGGCAAGCCCCGAACGCCCGCGCACTCCGCCGCCGGGCTATCAAGACCCCTATGCCGACCAGAAGCGGCTGCTGGTGATTGCCGACCTTTCGACCGGAAACCAGAGCGCGCATATGGCGGTCAGCCATGCCATTTCGGTGATCGAGCAGCTGGGCCGCGTGTCCGGCGAATATGTCACCTTCATCCGAACCGATACCGACTGGGTCACAAAGGCACAGACATGGGGCAAAGGCGACTATGCCGAGGGCGGCAAGAAGCAGGCCCGCGGGAAGAACCTGGATTATTTCGACGCGGTGCTGTTCTACACCAATGGGGAGACCAATCTCTCGCCCGGTCAGAAGCAGGATCTGCTCGATTTCATCGCCAAGGATGGCAAGGGCTTTATCGGCGTCCATACCGCTGCCGCCACCGCCTATGGCTGGCCGGAATATGGCGAGATGCTGGGCGGGGTGTTCGATAATCATCCCTGGATGATCTCGGACGCGAAAATCATCGTGGAAGAGCCCAAATCGCCAATGATGAGGGCATTCAAATCGGGCATGACACTGCGCGACGAGCATTATGCGATGCTGCCCACCCCCTATTCCCGCACAAAACTGGACGTGCTGGCCCGGATCGACACCTCCAGCGTGGATCTAAAGTCCCCGATGGTCCACCGCACCGATGGCGATTTCCCGATCGCCTGGATCAAGGATTATGGCAAAGGCCGGGTCTTCTATACCGGCCTGGGTCACACGGATGCCGCATGGGACGATCCCCGCATTCGAGTCATGACGCTGGAAGCAATCAAATGGGCGATCAATGGTGGCGAGACACCTCACCCGCATCCGATCCCGGCCGAATGAGGTAGAGCCAGCCTGGCTCTTAGCGGGATCGATCAGGGAGCTTCCGGCCCATAGTTGTGGGCCAGATATCCGACAATCGCGTCAAACTGAGCATCATCGACAGCCGCCCCGCGGTCGATCATCTGATCGACAACTTCCGCCCATTTATCGGCTGAATAATGCTTGCCGGTAATGATCGTGGCTGAATGGCAGGCGGTGCAGGCGGTTACCGTCTGCTCCTGCCCTGCACCTTCTGCAAATCCACCGCTTGCGGGGCCCGCGAGCGCCACGCCTGCCTGCGGAGCAGCAGGCTCAGCTGCTGCCCCCGCTGCGACATGCGCGTGCACGCACCCTGCCAGGGTGACCGCCGCCAACAGCGCGGCACCTGCCCATTCGCGCATGCCTCAATCCCCGGATCGAACTGCGGCCCGGGCACGCGGAATGGGAGCGGCTTGCACGGGATCGCTGAGCAATGGCAGAGCCTTAGCATCCGGCCAGTCAATCACCTTAGCATCAAGGCCCAGCATCATCGATTTGGGATCCTTCGGGTCAAATGCCGGCCAATTCACTGCCGGTCGTCCCGTGCGCGCGAAGGACAGGATCATGCCCGACATGGTGTCTGACAATTGCCTGTCCTCAGCCGTCCAGTCCCGGGTATGGCGGAACATGTTCATGGCTTCGAGATTGCGCAGGAAATAGGGCACTTCGCCGGTGTGATAGGCACCCGCTGTTGCCGGATCATGATCGGCAAACGTAATGCCGGGCGTATAGGGCTGACGGCGCGTGAAGAAATAGGAATAGGCTGGTGAGCTGCCAAATTCGGCGTTCGCCTTGGCCCATTCGAACATCTGGCTGCCAACCGACATGTCGCGCATGATATCGACCAGCGCCCGCTGCACCCCGGCATCATCGGCCACGGGATAGGCCTTTAGCACCTGTTCCGCGGTCTTGGGGAAGGTAGCCCGAACTACGGCTTCAAATTCGGCCTTGGTCTTTGCCGGGCCGAGATTGGCGAACCGTTCATCCTTTGTGAAGCCGACCATAATCGGCACATCGCTCTGCTGATGCGCGGCGAAAATCTGCTTGGCGGAGCCTGTCAAGAAAGCACCGTCCAGCACGATCGGGCTGCGCGGAACATCCCGCGCCGCCAGCAGGATGCGATCGCCCGCAATGTCGCGCATGTCCTCGATCGAGGATACGCCAAGCGCCTTCTGCAGTGCCACGCCCTGTTGCTCGGCCTTTTGCAGCGGCACAGGATCGGACGTCTGCCCGAAGGCGCTGCCGCTCATGCCCACGAGCCGATTGAACAAGCCCTTCGCGCTGGGTTCGATCTGAAGCAACGAGACCGACATCGAACCGGCCGACTGGCCCATCACCGTGACATTATCCGGATCGCCGCCAAAGGCCGCGATATTATGTTTGACCCATTCAAGCCCGGCGACCTGATCCATCAGGCCATAATTGCCGGAATGCCCGCCGCCTTCTGCCGTCAGATCCGGATGGGCCAGAAAGCCCAGCGGGCCAACGCGATAGGCAAGGCTGACATAGACCACGCCTTCACGTGCCAGATTCTCGCCCGAATAATTCGCCATGCTGGCCGAACCGACGCCAAACCCGCCGCCATATATCCACACAATCACCGGCAGCTTCTTGCCCTGCGCGGAAGCAGGCGCCCAGACATTGAGATAAAGGCAATCCTCGCTGATCGCCTCATTCCCGAAATAATGGTTCATCGTGCGCGCACGCAGGCCCTGCAGGCACATGGGCGCAAACCGGTCTGCATGAAAGACACCGTCCCAAGGCTCGACCGCCTGGGGGGCGCGCCAGCGCAGCTCACGCAAGGGCGGTGCCGCGAATGGCACCCCAAACCAGCCCTCGACACCATTCGGCAAAACCTTGCCGTCAATCAACCCACCATCGACCCTGATCGGATCGGCCAGAACAGGAGCGGCACTTGCAGCAAGCAATGCGCCCAGCAGCGGCGCGAGAAATCCTCTCATTTTTTGTCTCCATCAAGCACCTGGTGAAAGAAGTCGAACGTTGCATTGGTCGCGCGCAGGGTCGCCTGCCGTGTTGCCTCCGGGGTCTTTCCGATAAGGCTGTGGTTCACGCCGGGAATGTAAATCGCTTCAACCGGAACGCCGGCTGCCTTCAGCTTCTTCTCCAGCAGATAGGATTGCTCGACCGGCGCGACCTGATCGTCGATGCCATGGATCAGCAGGAATGGCGGATCCTTCGCGTCGACATAGGTTACAGGGCTCGCAAAGGCATAGTCCTTCTGGGTGCAGGGGCCTTTGCAGCCCAGCAGGCGCGCCGCCGCTGAATTGCCGCCACCCGGGCGGCTGGCGGCCAGCGCCGCAAAATCGAATATGCCATACCAGGTCACCGCGGCCTGAACGCATTCGCTTCCGGGGGCAGCATCCGTGCCGGCCGGGTCGAGACCGCTCACGCCGCAGGTCAGGGCCGCCAGCGCCGCAAGATGCCCGCCGGCCGAACCGCCCCATACCCCGGCGCGCGAAGGATCGATGCCGTAATGGGCCGCATTGCCCTTAAGATAACGCAAGGCAGCGCGCACATCCTGCAATTGCGCCGGGAAATCGGCCTCGTCAGCCAGCCGATATTCCACGCTGGCCACCACAAAGCCCTCGCTCGCCAGCTTTGCCAGCGCAGCGGGGAAATCGGCCAGGGCGCCCGAATGCCGGGTATGGCCGCCGATCCACCCACCACCGTGGATGTGCAGGATGAGCGGCTTGGGGCCCGCCTCGCGCGGGGGCATATAGATATCGAGAACCATCGGACGATAGCCGGGGATGGTCGAATAGGTGACGTCCGCCATGCTGGTCACGCCGCCGGGCCAGCCGATCAGGGTTTTGGGATAGTGATCTGCCAGAACCGGCTTGTCACCCACCGGGAAATCGCGCGGTTCATCGGCGAAAGCCGCCGAACCTTGCACCGCCAACATGCCAAGCATGGCCGCCAAAACGAACCGCATCATCTTCTCCCATTTATTATGCGAACGAGTTCGTACAGCATGGGATTACAAGAGGCAAGTAGGCCGCTGGCACTTGGCGGTGCGTAAGCGCAAACCGCTCTTATTTAACGGAAACCCAGTCGAGCACGCATTGGATGATCTGTTCGCGCCGCTTCGCGCGAACACTGGGCGCAGCCAGATCGAGCCCGAAATTATGCTGGAAGGTGTGGCGGTTCGACACGTTGTAAAAGCTCAGCGCGCTGATCGTCATATGCACGTCGACCGGATCGATGCCCTTGCGGAAAATTCCCTGCTGCGCGCCCTCGGCCAGGATCGCAGCCAAGACGTCGATCACGCTCTGGTTGCGCTGCTTCATGCTCTCGATCTTGGCGATGAATTCCCCGCGATGTACGTTTTCGTTCATCACCAGCCGGACAAATTCGGGATGTTCGAAATGGTAGTCAAAATTATGCCCGATCATTGCGCGCAGCGCCTCGTCGGCCGGCAGATTCTCAAAATGAGCCGCCTGTTCCTGCTCTCTTATCCGCTTGTAGGCGCGCTCCAGAACAGCCTCGTAAAGCTCGTCCTTCCCGCCAAAATAGTAATAAATCATGCGCTTGGAGGATGCGGTCTTTTCGGCGATCTCGTCGATCCGCGCGCCGGAGAGGCCTTTTTCCGAAAACTCGTGCGTGGCGACTTCGAGTATGTTCTCGCGAGTTTCAAAGGCTTCCTGTTGCCTTTTCGACCTCACCACGAGTTCTTCAACCACGCATGCCTCCTGCACTCAAAAACGGGTTATGTACTAATATCGCGCAATAGGCTGCTGCCAGCCTGACAGCAACTGTTCTCAACTTGCACACAGTCTGCAGGCCGACTGACAGCATGTGGGCGCTTCCAGTTTCGTTGACGGACATTCATGCGCCGCAGCGGCGGCTGCGCGCGCCGTCATAGTGGCGGAGATTTTCACTGCTCGCGGCCTTCAATCCTTGACGGAGCCTCCGGTTGCGAACCACACTCCCGGCGTCGCAGAATGTTCGGACCGGGCCATGAAACTTACTCACGCCAGAATTGCTGCCCTGCTGCTTAGCGCCGCCTGTTGCGCCGCTGCCGTTCCGGCCGCCGCCGCGGGCGCCCCGGATGGCAATGTCGATGGCCTGAGCCCGGCCGTTCTCGACAGCATCTATGCCATCAAGTCGCACAACCCCGGCCCTCTGAGCGACGCCGATGCCCAACTTTTGGCCGATGCCATCCAGCGCGATGGTTCGGTGGATCCTGCGGAAGCGGATTTGCTGCGCGAACTGACCCAGGATCGTGTCCGCTCCATCACCTTCACGCAGGACGGCGTCCGGGTTCCAGTCGGCCATGAACTCGTGCTGTTTCCCGCATCTGGCAAGGCCAGCCAGATATTGAAAGACGTGCTATATTCGCCTGCGGACCTCACCGCCGCATGGGCGAAACCGAACCACGGCTGGATCGAACTTCTCGCCCGATATCGCCTGGGCAGTGAATATGAACAGGATGTTGTCGATTTCGTCGAGTCACGGCTGGGCGAACAATGGGCGCTCAGTTCCATGGCCAATTCGATGAAGCCGATCCGCAACCTTGTCGGCGATTGCTACGATGCGTCGATGAAGGCCGGCGGCGAGAATGTCGAAACCGGGCGGGTCCTGCTGTTCCGCGCGATGCGGCAACTGGACGAGCGGAACGGCGACAAGGTGCCGGACTTCCTCTATAATTGGGTCAAGCCAAGCGATTTCGAGCCGATCAGATAAGTCACGCCACAGTCTGCCGCAGCGTCAGCCTTTCAGCGCATCATCGAATGTGCCGTCGATCAGGACGAAGACAATGCGGCAATTCCTGTCTGTCCGGTTGGCCCAGCCGTGGTTGGTGCCGCGCTGAATCACGATATCTCCAGCGCGCACTGTGGTTTCGCCCTCATCCAGGATCAGGACGATCTCGCCCTCCAGCACAATCCCATAATCGATGGTCTCGGTGCGGTGCATATGGGCATGGCGAACAGCCCCGCCACTGTGCGAGGATGCGCTGGCCGCACCAATTTCCTCAAAATGCGCGCGCGCCTGCTCGGGCGTCAAATCCTTCAGATGGTCGCCATCGGGCGGGATATCGAGCACCCGAATGCGCGTTCCGTTCTGCGGCGGCGCGAGCATGATCCGGTCCTCCTGCGGTTCACCGGAGGCGGCATCGATCGGCGCCGGCGTGGCGCGCGTATTCCACACCTCATGGAACATCGGGCCGATCTCACCCCCGATACGCTGGAAGCGCGGCACGGGCCCATCCTCCTGGATGATGGCCTGCCCCTTGGCATTATGCCCGGTGACAATGCGCCGCGTCGGTCCTTGGGTCATTTGTTCGTCCTCGTGATTTTCTGGTGCGGCATTGGCAGTTTCAGTTTTTGGATGCGCAAGGGGGTTTCACAAGCCGGCCTGACCCAGTGCCTCCCCGAATGGATCAACCACCGCCATGGGCATCCCTGCCCCGCCCATCGTCAATTGCTTCTCTTCCCCGAAGGCCCAACACTGAACAGCCCCACCGCGATCACCGCGCTGATCGCTGCATAGGCGAGCAAGGTCATGGCGAGTGATCCGGTCGCACCCGTCATGGCCATGGCGACCAATGGCGCGAGAAACTGGCCCAGGAAAAATGCCCCGGTCCACAGCCCCATCCCCCGGCCACGCATAGCGGCCGGCAAGGATCTCATCGTCCAGGTCAGCATATTCGGCAACATGATGCCGCCGCCCAGACAGGCCAGAACAGCGAAGGCCGCAAGCGCGGGCAATGCAGCGGACAATCCGGCACCGGCATAGCCAAATGCGGCGATGATCAGGCCGAGCACAAACAGACGCTGACCTGCGTGATGCCTGAAGCTGTGGAAGATGAATGTCCCGCCCCCGATCGCGAGATTGCACAAGGCACCGATCAAGCCAATCACGCCGGGCGATACCGGGCCGGAAATTTGCAGAATTGGCCCCAGCTGGACATTCACCGTGTAGAAAATGATCGCGACACCAAGCGTCGTCAGCACCAGGGGCAGCACGGCTTTGAACGGAAAGACCGGTCGCACCGCTGCGCTATCGGCCGGCGGAATGGGCGGCTCGAACAGGATCAGTGAAGCTGCCAGGGCAATCGGCAGAGCGAGCAGATACAACAGGAAGGGTCCGCGCGAACCGAACAGTTCGCCCAGCCCGCCGCCAATCGCAATGAGCACAATCGCGGCAACACTGCCGCAGGCGACCTGCAGAGCGATCCATTTCTCGCGCTGTTCACCTTCGAAATAGTCCCCGATCAGGGTGGTTGCGACGGTCATGATAATCGCCTCGACCATGCCGAGCGCGATCCGCGCGGCAAGGATCTGGAACAGATCGGCCAGAAACCACGGGATGATGCCAAATCCGGCATAGAGCAGGAGCGCCGTAACTAGCAACTTCTTGCGCCCCAACCGGTCGGACAACCAACCGGCGAGCGGCGAGAATAGCGCAACGCATAGTGCCGGAACGGTGAGCGCCATCGGCGTCAGAAATGCGCTTCCGCTCACGCCGGCGAATTCCTGCAGCAACAGCGGCAGGACTGGAATCAGCGATGTAATCGCCATGATCGGCATGACGGAGGCTGCCAGAATCACAATCGCATGGCGCGTACCGGCCCTGGGGGCAACATGGCTGGCCGCAAGATCTCTGATTGCCCTATCCCCCATGACTTGGCTCTTGGCGGTCAAGCCGTTTGGCCCCTGCCACCCAGGCTTCGACCCTAAAAGTCATTGCCCCACAGGCTCCGCATTTGCCGATGCCGCGCCGGCCTGCTCGGCCTTCAGCAGGCTATCGAGCTTCCGCCGCACGCGCACCGCAGCGGCATCGCTGGGAAGCAGGATCGGGGAGAGATCCCACAGATCGGACGTTCCCATCCGTTCCTGCTGCAATTCGATCATGGGCTTGTCTTCTTCAAGAAAGGCCCGCGAAATCGTCGCGCGCAGGAAATCGCTGAAGGCCTGATCATCGACCAGGAACTGGCGAGTCGAACAATAGAAATAATGGGTGAAGCCCGCCGTTGCCGGCGTCATATTGTGCAGGGTTGTGCCGTGATCTTCCGGCTTGGGCACGGTGCCAGCGGCAACGCCGCAGGTCGTCAGCTTCATCACGGCGGGTGCGGCCCAGACGACCTCAATCGTGATGTCGGCCTTTTGCCCGGCTGGTATCGATGCCTTGAAGGCTGGCGGGGGATCGCATTCCATGGCCCGCCAGTCCGCAATCACACTGTCGCCCTCTTCCCTGGAGGAAGCCTTAGACTGCACCATCATCCCGCCAAGTGTCTCGGGATGAAGATAGTCAGCGTGGCTCAGATCCATGATGTTGTCGACCAGGATGCGATAATCGGCCCTGGTCGGCATATATCCGTAAATCCGGGCGCTTTCCGGCGCTTCATCGATGAAGGACAGCTGCGGTATCGAGCTCGGATCGGGCGCAGTTTCGCCCATCCAAACCCATAAGGCGGTATGGCGCTCCACGATCGGAAAGCTGCGAACCCGCATCGCGGAGGTCACGGGGCCGTGCGGATTGTGCACACATTGCCCTGCCGGGCCGAATGCCAGGCCGTGATAGCCGCAGGTCACCGTGCCCCCTTCGATCTTCCCCGCCGACAAGGGCGCGAAGCGATGGGGGCACATGTCGAGCAAGGCGCAGACCGTGCCATCGGAATCGCGATAGGCCAGGACGGGAAGCTCCAGGATCGTGCGAACAAGCGGCTTGCCCGCAGCGACCTCATCGCTCCAGCCAAGCTGATACCACGCTTCCTTCAGCCAGCCAGTCAAGTGAGGTGCCCCCCCAGGCTCTCTGCAAACCAGTCAGAAATCAGGTCGCGGCCATAGCTCATATTGTCCGCCCCGACATGTTCAACCCCGCCCTCGCGGGAGGTGAAGATCATTTTTTCGCGCCGTGGAGAATTGATCAGCTGATCATAGAGATCGTCGGCGTAAGCGACGCTGATCTGGCGGTCATTCGCGCCATGCGTGACGAGGAAGGGCACCTTGATCCGGTCCATATGGCCGTTGAGATTCATCCCCTCGGACTTTTCGAGAAAGTCGTCCATATCCGTGGCACCAAAGGCCCAGAACACATGCGCCCAATAATGCGGTACGGGGTTTTCCCCTTCGCGGTTCCTGCGCTTGTCCTGCACTTCGCGCCAATTGTGGTTGGCGCCCCAAACTGCGCCGCTGGCAAAGCGCGGCTCATAGGCGACGGCGCGCGGCGCGAAATGGCCGCCCAGCGAAATGCCGGTCATGCCGATCCGGCTCGCATCCACGTCATCTTGCGCTTCCAGCCAATCGACCGCCCTGGAGGCCCAGCTTTCGGAATGCGGATCGACCGGCAGGCCCTGCAGGCGCAAGGCTTCGCCTGTACCGGGCTGATCGACACACAGGGTTGAAATGCCGCGCCGGGCCAGCTCTTCGGGAAGCCGGGTCCAATAGAGCAGTTCCTTGCAGCTATCGAGCCCGTTGCAGAACACCACGGCGGGCTTCCTGCCGCCCCCCGGTGCGCGGGTCCACACGGCCGGCATGGTCCCGCTGGCAAGCGGAATCTCCACCCGCTCCCGGTTGAGCTTGCCCAACGCCGTCGAGCGATCAAATGCATCGCGCGCCTTGGCAAATGTTTCGTCGCGCCCTGGATGGCCATGGCCCTGCATCCGCTCGCCGGTAAACATATAGAGCGATGCGCGTTCGAGCTTGTTTGACGCGGAAAAGCTGCGCCCCTTCGCCTCATCCTCTGCCGCCAGTTCAATCAGCTTGTCGGCCATCGCGACCCATTGCTTCATGAATTGCGGTGTACCGGCATCAGCGCCGCTGTCAGCGGCATCCTTGATCGGCTGGCACATATCGACAATCTCGCCGATCTGCCCGCCGCTCTCCATCGCGATGGCGACAGAGAGATTCCAGATATAGTTCGGGAAATATTCGAACAGAGCCATGCGCTCAGACCTCGGCCGGCTGGAACAGGCAGGGATCTGCTTCGGGCTTGGGCATGGTTTGCGGACCGCCGCTGCCGATGCTCCACTGGTCCATGATCATGGGTGCCGGCTCATAGACCTTGTGCTGGTGCCTCTCGAAATCGACCACTTCCAGCTCGGAAGTATATTCGACCACGAAGCCCCCGGGTGTGCAGAAATAGCTGAAAGTATTGTTGCCCGCGGTATGCCGACCGGGGCCCCAGCGCATATCCGTGCCCTGCTTCTTCAACCGGTTGGCACCGCGCATCATGTCATCGATCGTCAGCATGTCATAGGCGACATGATTGAGACATGGCGGCCCGGGCAGGATCGCGATGCGATGATGGGCCTGGTTGCAGCGCAGGAAGCACATGAAATCGCCGAGCCAGTCGGAAACCTTGAACCCGAGAACATCGGTGAAGAACTTCACCAAGGCCTGGTGATCGGGGGAGTGCAGCACGATATGGCTGATCTTGACCGGCAGGCCCTCCCAGCGTTCCATCGCGCGCATGCCGAGCCGCTCAACATCGGACGAAATTTCAAGCGGCAGGCCATCGGGCGAGAAAAAGCGGAAGCCATAGCCGCCGCCCGGAGCAACGATGTCGCCCGGTTCGTGGATAATCCTGCAGCCCGCTTCCGCCACCTTGCGATGCAGATCATCGACATCGGCGCGGCTGTCGGCCGCCAGCGCAATCACTTCGATGCAATTGGTCGACGATTTGTGCAGCCGAACGACATGATGCTCGTCATGGCCCTCGGTCTTGAACCAGGCCATTCCCTCGTCATGCGCGACCTCGACCAGTCCCCAGTCGACAGTGTAGAATTTACGCTCGGCATCGAAGTCTTCGACGCCATATCCAACATAGCGAATTTCGTTAACGCGGCTCATGGGCTTTCCTCGTAATTCAAATGGGTTGTGCGGTCAGCGCGAACATCTCGGCGGTCGCCTTGGCATTATCGACCGGCGGCCCCTTGCCCAGTTGCCCGTGGCAGATGGCGAGCGACTTTTCGACAATGTAGCGGCAACGCTCAAACCGGCGGTCGCGATAGGCGCGGAAGGCTTCTTCGGGTGTATCGTGCTTGCCCAGTTCGTCTGCCAGCACGATGCTGTCCTCGATCGCCATCCCGGCACCCTGGCCCAGATGGGGCGTCGTGGCATGAATGGAATCGCCCAGCAGGACGACCCGCCCTGAATGCCAGGCGCCATACACCATCATTCCTTCCAGCGGGCGGTAGACCACGCCATCATTGTCGGTGATCTGATCGGCAAGGGCGCGGATCTGTGGCGCGACATCCGCAAGCTTGCTCCGCATGGCCTGCGCCAGGGTTTCCGTGGGGTAATATGGCTTGTCCGGTTCGGGTGTCGTCACATACATATACATCAGCTCGTCGCTGATCGGCACCAATCCAACCCCGGTTGGTCCATTATAGACATGCAACGCGTCGAGATCCGCCGGGCGCGGGAAATTATACCGCCAGACTGACTGCCCGGTAAATTCCGGTTTCGGGGCATCGGGCATGATCCGCTGACGCGTGTCGGAATAGACGCCGTCGGCACCGATCACGATATCGAAGCTCGCCTTGCTACCATCCGAGAAGGTGACATCGACTCCGTTGCCATCATCGACCAGATCGGTCGCGGTCACACCCAGCCGCACCTCGGCACCAGATGCAATGGTGCGGTCGCCCAGCACCTTGTGCAGCGCCGGTCGGCCGATGCCGACATTGGCCGGAAGCCCTTCCGCCAGCCTTGGCGTGGCAATGTCCGCAACCTTCGTACCGTCAGGCCGGTGAACGGCAACCTTGTCGAAAGGAACGCCAGCCGAAATATAATCCTCGACCAGGCCCAGCTGGTCCATGGCCCGGATCACATTGGCTTGCTGGATGATGCCGACGCCATAGACCGACCAGTCAGGATCGCGTTCGATTACCGTTACCCGGTGCCCAGCCTGACGGAGCGCAATGGCCGCCGTGAGGCCGCCAATTCCGCCACCAATAACGAGGATGTTCATGTCCTTCATGGCTCAGAATTCATCCATATCATTGGCAATAACTGCCGGGCCGCTGAAATGTTCTGCTATCTGGCGCAGATATTCGAGATGGGCCGGGTCGTTCACTTCACGCCCGGAAAAATGGGTTACCACAACTGCGCCGACATGGGCCCTGCTCGCCATTTCTCCGACGTCTGCGGGCAGCAGGTGATGCTCGCGCAGATGGCGTTCCATCCCCATCGCGACTTGCGGCGGCAAGTTGGGAGAATTGCTGCGGACCTTCGCGATCGTGTCGTCGACATCCATCATTTCGGCCACGAGCAGATCGGCGCCCGATGCCAGCTCCTCGACGGCAGGGCTGGGCCCGGTGTCGCCGGTGTAGACGATCGAACGGCCTGGCAGGTCGAAGCGGAACGACAGCGATTCAAACCGCTTGGCCAAATCGCTGCCAGGGGCGAAGCTGTAATGTGTGTTTTTGCGCGTGCTGATCCTCATTCCCGCAAAGTCGAAACTGGCACGGTCGCGCAGTTCGATAACCTCGACCATCTGATGGACATCGAGCTGCGGCGCTCCGGGCACGCCATATCCGGCGGTTGTCCCCGGCACCATCGATGCGATCAGTCCTGCGACCATCTCGCTCGTTCCCGGTGGTCCATAGATCACCAGCTTCTTTGGCGCGTTGGTCTGCCAGCGCAGGCCAAGAATTCCGGCAAGGCCCGCCGTGTGATCGAAATGCAGATGACTGATGAAGATCGCATCAATCGAGGCCGTCGGTATCCCGAGCATGGCGAGCCGGCCGGAAACTCCGTCGCCTGCGTCGACCAGGATATTTTTCCCGCCGGCAATGAGCAGATTGGCTGGCTGCGATCGCGTTGCACTGGCCATCGGGCCAGCGCGGGTGCCCAAGGTCACCCAGCGTCCACGGTCAAGCGCCGTGGTCTGGCTGGGATTCGCCAAGCCGACATCCTGGGCCTGGAGGGGGGCGTTGGCCAGCATTCCCATGCCAGCCAACGCCAAAGCCAGAACCTGCAGTGGTAGTTTCCGCATCAGAACTTGTATCCCACACGAACACCATAGGTGCGCGGCGGCTCATAGGCCGATGATGCCACATTGCCTGCCCCGACCTGATAGGTGGACGCCACAGCCCGATTGGTCAAATTGCGAACAAAGGCCGTGATCGAGAGGCCGCTTGCGTCGGGCGCGAAGTTCAGCGAGGCATCAACAATCAGGTCATCCCCGCTGTTGCCCGCGGGAAGGTAATTGAAGCCCAGCACCCGGTCACTGCGATAGCGGCCATCGACATTCGCGGTAATTTCAAGCCCGGGCAGCACGATCGTCTGCTCAACCCCGAGATTGAGGGTCCACTTTGGCGCATAGAGCGACGGCTTGCCCGAACAATCGATATTGAACGACCTTACCGGTGCCATGACCTGGGAATAGGAGCAGCCTGTGATCGGAGTGAGGAAATTGGGCGGATCGCTGGGATCCGACAAATCCACCTGATTATAGCTGAAGGTGTCATAGACGGCGTCGAGATATTGGGCCCCGGCGCGGATAAGCGTGGTCGGCGTGGCAAGGAACTGGAGATCAATCTCCGCACCCTTGATCGAAGATGCCCCGACATTGCGCGTGTAGAAGGAGTTGTTGCCGCGAGCATCGATGCCCAGTGCGGCCAGCTGCTGATCCTTGTACTTCCAGTAGAATGCTTCAAGGTTGACCTGCAAGCGGTTGTCGAAGAAGCGGTTTTTCGATCCGATCGTCCATGCATCGATGAACTCCGGAGCATATTCTTCTTGTCCGAAGGTGACGTTGAAGCCGCCCGCGCGGAAGCCGGTCTCGAAACTGGCATAGAGCAGGCTTTCGGGTGCAACGTCATATTCGATCGCCGCGCGATAGGTCACTTCCTTGTCGCCAGCCGAACGATCGATTGTGGTCGGCGAGATCGCCAGGATCGCTTGCGGGCCCGTCATCCCGAAGGGGCCATAGGGGAAGGTACCAGCCACCGGATTGGCATTGAGCGGGTTGGCGAAGGGCTGAAACATGCCGAGCTGGTCCAGCTGGGTCAGCATGTCATTCAGGGTCAGCGAGACCGGCAGCGTCGGCACCTGCGGACAGCTGGGCGTACCGAAGGGAGGCTCAATCAGGCAAACGCCGGCCACGGAATTCGCCTGCGCATCCATGGAGCGGCGCTCGTCGGTGTAGCGGACGCCGCCAACCAGACGCAGCTCATCGGTTACATTGAATGTCGCCCGCGCGAAGGCGGCTAGCGATTTGGTTTTGGAATGATAGTCGTTGAAGGTGATGGTCGAAAACTGGTTGAACGAGTCCACGCCGTTCACATCTTCGTTGAAATAATATCCGCCAAGGATCCAGTCGATCGCACCTGCCTGGCCCGAAAGGCGTGCCTCGAGGCTGTATTGCTTGGCAACGTCCTGATTGATCGCAGCCTTGAACGGCGGGCCATTGAACTGATTGTCGAGCTGCGAGCGGCGATAGGCCGGGATCACCACCAGATTGACACCGCCCAGATCGAATTTCAGTTCGGCATTTACTCCGAAATAATTGTCGTTGCGGAATGGGTAGGCGTAGCCCTCCATCGGCGAGAACAGCGGCCCGGCGGTTGCGTTCGCCTTTACGAATGCAAGGGTCTGGGGTGCCAGCAGGCCGGTGAACGGTGCTGCGACATTGGCCGGTGCGGCAAGATAGGGGTGGTTGGGTACCGGCAGACTGCTGCCGCCCAGGAAGGGGGGCAGGAAGCCATAGACGCCCACCACATTCAGGCCAGAGCCAGTGCCCTTCTGAGTGGAATAGTCAGCCGAAAGGCGAATATTGATCCGGTCGTTGAGCTCGGCATAGATCTGTCCGCGCAAGGCCAGGTCTTTTGCGTCGCCGGTGCCATCCGAAAAATATCCGTCATGTTCGCTGGATGTCGCGGCCAGGCGAATGGCAACATCGTCGCCCACCGGAAGGTTCACCACTCCGGTGAGCTGATAGGCGTTGTAATTGCCATATTGCGCGCTGACATCGCCGCTCAGCTCGCCAAGACGCGGGACATTTGGGATCACATTGATCGCGCCGCCGGTTGCGTTGCGGCCATAGAGCGTACCCTGCGGCCCCTTGAGGACTTCGACTCGATTGACATCGAGGAAGGACGCGATCGTCGAGGAAGGCCGGCCAATATAAACGCCGTCAATATTGAAGGCGACCGCAGGTGCGGTGTAGCCATTGTTAGTAAAATTGCCCACACCGCGCACAAAATAGCCGGTGTTGGCCCCGCCGCCGGTCGAGACGGTGAGCGCCGGGGCAATCTTGTTCAGGCCGGTCGCATCGACCACGCCCGACCGGGACAGCTCCTCGCCGGTCGCCGCATTGATCGCGATGGCAGCGCGCTGGAGCGTTTCCTCCCGCCTCTGCGCGGTAACTGTAATGACCTGCAAACCTTGTTGAGCGTCATCGCCAGTCGCCTGATTGGCGCCGTCGGCATCGACGGGTTTGTCCTGAGCGAAGGCTGGCTGGCTGCACAGGGTCAGCACAATGGCCGATCCCGCAAATAGATGTTTCATCATTGATCTCTCTCCCAATCGGCCATTGTCCGCCGGCCTTGGGCGGTGAGGTGCCATTTGGACAAAAATCGGTCCAATTTTTTGTTTTTCTCAAAAACAACAAATGATATTGATGCATTATGCGATTGGACAATTTTGACCTCAACCTGCTCGTGGCATTCGAAACTCTGCTGGAGGAACGCAGCGTCACGCGCGCGGCCCGGCGGCTCAACGTCACGCAATCCGCCATGAGCGCCTCTCTCAAGCGCCTGCGCGAGAGCTTTCAGGACGAGCTGCTGGTCCTGCACGGCAAGAAGATGATCCCGACGCAACACGCGCTGACGCTGGCGCCCGAAGTCAGCGCCGCGCTGACCTGGCTGAAAAGCCTGATCGCCACGAGCACAACTTTCGATCCCGCCACATCGAAACGCCGGTTTCGCATCACTGCATCGGACTACATCACCACCGTAGTGCTGGTGCCGCTGATCGAGATTTTGCAGGAGGAGGCCCCTGGCATCCGGATCAATCTGAACTTGCCGGACCGCCAAAGCACGAGCGGGTTGGAAGCAGGCGAGGTCGATCTGATCCTCACTCCGGACGAATTCATGGAAGGCGACCATCCCCAGGAACTGCTGTTTGAAGAGCGGCATGTGGTCGTGGGGTGGCGCGAAAATCCGGCGCTGCAAGGAACCTTCTCGCGCGAGGCTTTTCTGGAATGCGGGCATGTGACGGTGCAGATCGCGGGCCAGAACACCTTCATCGAGAACATCCTGCTAAAGGCCGTGCCGGAACGGCGGATCGAAGTTTCGGCGCAGTCCTTTATTCAGGTGCCCTGGCTCCTGCGCGGCACGCGCAGGCTGTCGGTAATGCATGAACGGCTCGCAAAGGTTTCGGCCACGGTGCTCGATCTGAAGATTGCCGAAGCCCCCTTCGACCTGCCGATCATGCGCGAGATGATGCAGCATCATGTCACCCGCTCGAACGATGCAGGCCTCACCTGGCTGCGCGAACGGATCAAGCATTTTGCCCGCCATGCCTAAATCGGGGATGCCGCCGGCCAATGGCCAGCCCCCGCCCGGCCCTATTCCCTGGCGGCCGCCTTCGACGAAGGGGCTATATGCACGGCACAACGCCCCCAGGGCCGGATAAGCCAGCTGGCAACAGGCCGGCTGGCGCTGAAGCAGTGCAGATTTCCGCGGGAATTACCCCGCTGGCGACGGACGATGGCCGGGCTGCCAGTGATGCGCGGACCGGGAATTTCTCCGCGCGCGGGGTGGTGACCAGAATAGTATCACAAGCCAGCGACGGCAACTTTTACAGATATAATTCGGTACTAGGTGCGGGTCGCCACGATCCGGAAGGTCTCCGCTTCGATAGCGCCGACGATGCGCTGAACTTCGCCGAGTGAGGCACCGAAGAAATCAAGCGCCGGTTTGCCAGATTGCGCGGTTCCTTCGCCCATCGCCACATCGATGACGACTTCAAGTCGAAAATCACCTTGGGGTTGCCCATTCAGCTATCCTCGCTCGTGAATTGCGGGGCGGTGATATTGGTCATTTCCCAAGGCGCCCATGCAGAATCGCTAGATTGCTGTTATTGCTTTGGCAGATAGACAGTCGCCTTCAAAACCAGCCTAGCTCGCCAGAAAAAGCTCCGCAGCGGCGTCGATGATCGCCTCTGAATCGAGGCGATAGACGCGATATAGATCGGGCAGGTCGCCGGTCTGGCCAAAGTCGGTATTGCCAAGCGGGCTAACCCGCATGCCCTTCACGCCCCCCAACCAGGAAAGTGCGCCGGGCGCCCCGTCGATCACCGTGATCAGGCCGGCCCCGGGCGCAAGCGCAGAGAGCAGCGTTTCGGCATGGCTGGGCTGCGCGGCCTGCCCTTTCCAGCGCGCGGCCCGGCTGGCTGACCAGCCGCGATGCAGGAGATCGGGAGAGGTAACATTGAGCAGGCCAAGGCCCGGAATATCATCGGCCAGCTGCTGCCATGCAGCCAGAGCCTCTGGCGCGACCACGCCTGTAAACACGATCGCCGCATCGGCGCATGGCTGGGGCTGTTTGCAGCCAATAGCCACCCTTCAGCGCATCTGCTTCCCAGTCGCCATTCTCCCGCTCGATCTGCGGGATCGAACGGGTGGAAAGTCGCAGATAGACCGAACTGCCATCGGCCTGCTGCATATGTTCAAATGCCCAGCGCATGATCACTGCCACCTCATCGGCCCAGGCCGGATCGAAATAGGCAAGATTGGGCTGCCCCATGCCGATCAGCGGAGTATTGATCGACTGATGCGCACCGCCTTCCGCCGCCAGCGTCAAGCCGGATGGCGTGCCCACCAGCAGGAAGCGCGAATCCTGATAACAGCCATAGTTCAGCGCATCGAGACCGCGGGCAATGAACGGATCATAGACAGTGCCGACCGGCAGCAATCGCGTGCCAAAATGCGGCGCGGCAAGCCCCAGCGAGGCCAGCAGCAGGAAAAAATTATTTTCGGCAATGCCGAGCTCGATATGCTGGCCGGCTGCATGCTGCGACCATTTCTGCGCTGACGGAATCTTCGCCTTGTGGAACACGTCGGCCAGTTCCTGCCGGCGGAACAGGCCGCGCTGATTGACGAATGCTCCAAGGTTGGTCGTCTGGGTCACATCAGGGGCAGTGGTGACGATGCGATCGGCCAGCGGCTCGCCCGATTTGGCAAGATCCAGCAGGATGCGCCCGAATGCGGTCTGCGTCGATTGCTCTGCCCCGTCAGGCGCCGCTATTGCCGGCACGGGAATGGCGGGCGCAGCAGCTTCGGGGCTTGCCCCTGCGATCGGGCTTTGTTCGACGAATGCCCTGAGCTGGGCGGCCATATTGTCACCCAGGCCGGCCCATGGCGCCCATTCTTCGCCGATATCGATCCCCAGATCTCGCGCGAAGCCGGTCAATCTGCGGCGGGTTCATCATGCCGCTGTGATTGTCCTTATGGCCCGCGAGCGGCAGGCCATAGCCTTTCACCGTATAGGCAATGAACAGGGTCGGCGTTTCGTCCTGCGCATTGTCAAACGCCTCCATCAGCGTTTCAATGCAATGGCCGCCAAGATTGGTCATCAGCGCCGCCAATGCAGCATCATCAAAACTGGCGAGCAGAGCCTTCACATTCGGCTGGTGGCCGATTTCCGCGATCAGCCGCTCGCGCCATGCCGCGCCGCCCTGATAGGTGAGCGCCGCATAATCGGCATTTGGGCAATTATCGATCCATTGCTCCAGCGCCCGGCCTCCGGGGCGCCTGAAGGCTTCGCGCTGCAGCTTGCCATATTTGAGGGTGAGCACACGCCAGCCGCAGGTTTCGAAGATATCATCGAAGCGGCGGAACATCCGGTCTGCCGTCGTACTATCGAGCGACTGGCGGTTATAATCGACGATCCACCAGCAATTGCGCAAATCATGCTTATAGCCTTCGATCAGGCATTCGTAGATATTGCCTTCGTCCAGCTCCGCATCGCCCATCAGCGCGATCATCCGCCCGGCATCCTCCTCCTTCACCTCGCCATGCGCGATCAGATAATCCTGAACCAGGGAGGTGAAGGCCGTGACCGCCACGCCCAGCCCGACCGAGCCGGTCGAGAAATCGACCGGAATGGTGTCTTTGGTGCGTGAGGGATAGCTCTGCGCGCCGCCAAGCCCGCGAAACTGCTGCAGCTTGTCCAGCGTCTGATTGCCCAGCAGGTAATGGATGGCATGAAGCACCGGCCCGGCGTGCGGCTTGACCGCCACTTTGTCCTGCGGGCGCAAGGCGTGGAAATAAAGCACCGCCATGATCGCGGTGATCGACGAACAGCTGGCCTGGTGGCCGCCGACCTTCAAGCCATCGCGTTTTGGACGGATGTGGTTGGCATTGTGGATCGTCCACGAAGACAGCCAGCGCAGCCGCGTCTCTAGCGCATCGAGCGAAGTGGCGATGTCTTTGCGACCAATTGCGGCTGTGGTGGCCATGGCAGGATTCCCCGGAAAAGCTCTGCCCCCCCGATACTCCTTTCCTGCGTGGCAAGTCCTTGCGGAATTGGCCAAATTCTGACATAGATTGGCATATTTCTTCCATTTTCATGCTGATATTGGAATATTATGCCGGTTATTTCCTTGGACGAGCTAGATCGCAAGATTCTGTCGCGCCTTCAGGCCGATGGCCGGGTGAGCAATCAGGACTTGTCGGAGCATGTCGGGCTATCACCGAGCCCCTGCCTGCGGCGCCTCAGGCAGCTCGAAGCGAGCGGCGTGATCTCTCGCTATGTTGCATTGGTCGATCCCACATCGGTGGGCCTGGAGGTCACCGCATTCACCCGGGTGCGGCTCGATCGGCAGAATGACCGCCACCTTGCCGCGTTCGAAACTGCGGTGAGCAATTTCCCGGAGGTCATGGAATGTTATCTGATGACCGGCGATGCCGATTATCAGCTGCGCGTCGTGGTCGAATCGCTCAATGCCTTTGAGGATTTTCTCCGGCACAAGCTGACCAAGATTGAAGGCGTGGCGCAGGTCACCACCAGCTTCGCCCTGCGTCCGGTGGTCTATAAAACCGCGCTCCCGGTCTGACTTCCCCCGGCGCGCTGGCGATGATGCCGCTCTGCGCGAATAATCCCGCGCCGGTTCCGGATAGCCCCGCTGGAGCTGGTGAAAAACAACCCGGCGTCCGCCAGAGAGGCATGGTTTCCAAACCCGGCGCTTCGGCCCGACCTGGAATGATCGCGCGCATTTTGCCCTTGCAACTGCTTGGAAAATCTCCGGCACCAACAAATTGACAGCGATGCCAATTTGCGCGATGTTGCCGGAAAATCAGGCGTGCACCGGAGAGACGAAATGAAAGCTATTCGCAAGGCCATCCTGGCGGCGACAGCCCTTGCCACCCTTGCCGGGGCCCCTGCCCTTCCCATCGCGGCGAAAGAAGCGGCAACCTCTCCTGCCCCCGCTGCGCCAGCACAGTCCCATCCGCGCAATATCATCTTCGTGCTGGTCGACGATCTGCGCTATGATGGCATGGGCTTCCTGCAGCCGCGCATCCACACCCCCAATATTGACCGGATGGCGCGCGAGGGCACCTATTTCCCGAACACCGTGGTCACCTCCTCGCTATGCTCGCCCAGCCGGGCGACCATTCTCACCGGCGAGACGGCGCGCAATCATGGCGTGGTCGACAATAATGATTCGAGCGAGGAAGGGCTGACCTATTTCCCCGCCTATCTGCAGCAGGCCGGATACCAGACGGCCTTCATCGGCAAATGGCATATGGGCAATGACACCGACGCCCCCCGCGCAGGGTTCAACAAATGGGTCAGCTTCCGCGGTCAGGGCGCTTATTATCCCACCACCGGCGTGCCCGATTCAGCCAAGGCCGCGGGCCGCACCAACATGCTGAATGTCGATGGCAAGGAAGTGCCGCAAGCCGGCTATATCACTGACGAACTGACCGATTATGCCATGAACTGGCTGGAGAAGGAGCGCGATCCTTCCAAGCCCTTCTTCCTCTATCTGAGCCACAAGGCGGTCCATTCCGACCCGCTGCCCCCGCCGCGCTATGCCCATCAATATGACAAGGTGAACTTCCCGCTGCCTGCCAGCGCCGCGAACACGCCCGAAAATTACAAGGGCAAGCCGATGTGGGTCTATAATCAGCGCAACACCTGGCACGGGATCGACTTCTTCTACAATTCCGACATGACCATGCCGGAATATCTGCGCTATTATTATTCCACCCTGTCTGCCGTGGATGACAGCATGGGCCGGATTTTCGCCTATCTCAAACAGCACCATCTGGAAAAAGACACGCTGGTCGTGTTCACCTCAGACAATGGCTATCAGATCGGCGAGCATGGCTTGATCGACAAGCGCAACGCCTATCAAGCCTCTGTCCGCGTGCCGCTGCTGGTGTGGGAGCCGGGCACGGTTCCCGCCGGCGCCACCAATCCGGGGCGTATCCGCAACCTCGACTTCGCGCCGACCTTCCTCAACGTGGCGGGCGAAGCCGCGCCGCCGCAATTCGAAGGGCAAAGCGCCTGGTCGCTGATGACCGGCAAGCTCAAGCCTGAAGACTGGAAGCCGCAGGATTTCGTCTACGAATATTACTGGGAATATAACTTCCCGATGACGCCTGGAACCTTCGCGATCGAACGCAATAATGTGAAATATATCCAGTATTACGGCGTCTATGATCTCGAAGAGCTCTATGACCTGAGCAAGGATCCCGATGAGATGCACAATCTGATCGATGATCCGGCGTATTTTTCCCAGAAGGTCGAACTGCGCAAGGCGCTGTACCAACATCTCGCCGATCGTAACGGCCGCCATGTCATTCCCTATGGCATGCGCCAGTCTCGCGGCTCTGTGCGGCGTGACGTGAACGGCACCGGCGCCGCCCCCTTCCCGCAGCAATGGCTGGTCGGACCCAATCGGCCCGATCGCTTCGACGATATCATTCCCGACAATCCTGCCAAGCAGAAGGCCGAACAGGAAGGCCGCCCCTTCGTTCCCGCTCCGCCCCTGCGCGAGGCCATGGAACAACAGTCCAAGGGCAACTGAGCGGGCGCGATTGGCATAGAGGCACCGCCGCCGGCGCGCGCCCTTTGCCTCCCCTTCGCCCCCCTTTCGCAGCTGCGCATCCGCTCGCCAAGTGCCGGCGATGACAGAGCCGCCAGGGCCGGGATTTACTCAGGAACGATACCGGCCCCATATGGGAACAGCGGATCCTTGCTGTCATCCGGCAGCGCCGGATCCTGCGCCTCCACCGCCTCCATCGAGCGCGGAAGTTCGAACGGCAGCTTCCCGCGCGCGGTCGCCCGGCCAAGCACAACATCGAGCACGGCTGCATCGCTGGCGCCAAAATTGGCCAGGACCACCGCTGCCTTGTCCAGAACATTGGTGAGCACGGCGGGCCGGTCGAGGAAGATCGCCAATACGGTGGGAACCTTGGCACCGGCCTTGCTCAGTGCTTCGAAAGCCGGATCGCCATCTTTGAAATCGAGCCGGCCCTCTGCCTGCCGTGCGCCAAAGAAATGGTCCGGATGCAGATTTTCCGAAGGAGTGTTGGTACGCACGATCGCAAAATCGGCATCGGCCGGATCATCGACCACGGTCAGCCCCGCAGCCGTTGCAGCGGCGGGATCCATCCCGAACAGCCAAACCTTGCCGCCCTTGGCAAAGGGCATCAGCCCGGCGCGGTTTTGCAGCAGCACCTGCGCTTCGCGCTGGGTCTTGTCGGCCAGCGCAACATCTGCCGGCTGGCCGATCGTGCGGGCCGCTTCAGCTTCATCGACATAGGGATTGTCAAACAGGCCGAGCGCAAATTTCGCTTCCATGATCCGCTCGACCGACTGATCCAGCCGCGCTTCTGTGACCGCGCCCGAATTCAACGCTTCGAGCAGCGGCGCAACATCGTCCGTCCCGCCGAACTGATCGAGCCCCGCCTGCAGCCCCTTGGCATAGCGCTGCGCCACGGTGAGATCCTCAACGCCCCAGGAGGTGCCGATATCCTGTGGCCGCTGAGGCGCTTGCGCGGTCGGCGCGCGGCAGCGTTCATTGCAATCGCGCGTGATCGCCCAATCGGACAGGATAATGCCCTTGAAGCCCATCTTTTCCCGCAGCAGACCGGTCAGCAATTGCCGGTTGAAGCCCGGCCCGACCTGCTCCAGCGGCCTGCCATCCAGATCGGTGCCCTGCATGATTGGATAGGCCGGCATCACCCCGGCAGCATGCGCATCCAGCGCACCCTGGAATGCCCGGACATGCAGAGCCAGATTGTCGCCGATCCGGGCGAAGCGGCCATAGTAATTATGTCCGTCGAGGCCGCCCGGCTGCGCCCCATAGCCGACCCAGTGCTTGACCACGGTCATCACGCCATCGGTGTGCAGGCCGTCCGCTCCGCCCTGCATGCCGGCCACATAGGCGCCGCCCATGGCGCTGACGAGCTCCGCATTGCTGCCAAAGGTGCCCGAGCCGCGCGACCAGCGTGGTTCGGTAAACAGGTCCAGCTGGGGCGAAAGCGCCATGTGGATGCCGACAGCGCGATATTCCTTGCGCGCGATTGCGGTGAACTGGCGCGCCAGCTCCGGATCACGCAGGGCCGCGAAGCCCGGAAGCTCCGGCCATTGTGTATTGCCATTGGCGCTTTCGCCCGCGCCCAGCACATATTGGAAATGACTGCGCGGATCGGTGCTGATCGTGAGCGGAATGCCCAGCCGGGCATGCTCGGCAATTTCCTGCGCCGCATTGTCCTGTGCCGCCAGCGCGGCCGGCGCAAGCGAGAGGCGCGTGATGAAGCTGGTCACATGCTTGTCAGCCACCAGCTTGCCCAGGGCATCCAGATCATAGCTGTCGGCGCGGCCCAGTTCCCCACCCATGCCGGGCAAGGTCGAATGCATCATGGACCCCACCTTTTCCGCCAGGGTCATCCGGCCAATCAGATCCCGCGCGCGGCTGGCCGGGTCGAGCCGCCAATCCTCGAACGGCGAAAGCCGCCCGTCCTCATCAAGATCGCGGAAGCGCAAGTGATCGGTTTCGAGCACGGGCTTGCTGTGTGAACCGAGCGTGACCTGCTGCGTCGCCGAGGCGCCCGCGCAACCTGCCGCCAGCAAGGTGCATAGCGCGCCAATGCCAAATGCGGACGCGCCCCGCAGCCAGGTCGGTTTCCGGTAATTAGCCATCGGCGCCTTCCTCCTCCGTGAACCCGCGAACTTGTTTGGTCGGAGGTTTCAGCCTGATCTGTTTGCGATCCGGTTTCGAGTATTTAGACATCGCTGTCAACACAGGAGGAACTGCGAAATCCGCAGCATAGCGGTGACCGAGGCAGAGCTGCGCCAGCCGGGATCGGCAATCTGCGGGGCCTTCAGCCTGTCTGGGGGGCGGTGGTTGAGGCGCGGATGACCAGTGAAAACTTGAACCCGTCCGGGGTATCGACGGCGGATTTTGTCAGCTTGTCGATCACCGCGCTGCCCATCAGTTCGAGCGGCTGGCGAACCGTGGTCAGCGGCGGCCAGGACGAGGCGCTGGCCGGGGTATCGTCGAACCCGGCAACCGAAAGATCTTCCGGGATTCGCAGGCCCAGCGTCCGGGCCGCCATCATCGCGCCCAGCGCCATCTCGTCATTGGCGGCAAAGATTGCGGTCGGCCGTTCCGCCCCGCCCAGCAGCTTCAGGGTGATCGCCATGCCCGATTCAAAATCGAATTCGCCGTTGCAGACCCAGTCCTTCCTGACCGGGATCCCCGCCCGCTTCATCGCATCCTTGAAGCCCTCAAGCCGGTCCATCGCCGCCACATGCCCCACCAGCGGGGGGCCGATCATGGCGATCTTGCGGTGCCCCAGTGCCAGCAGATGCTCGGTCACCAGCACGCCCCCGTCGCGCTCCGCCGTCGCCAGGCTGGTCCCGTGAGACGCGATGGTGCCGGCAATCCGGATGGTTCTCACATTGAGCTTTTCCAGCTCCTCCAGCAGATCGATGTCATCGGAAAGCGGCGGGATCAGAAAGGCCCCGTCCGGGCGCAAGGTCGCCACCAGCCGCTTGAGCGCGTTAAACCGCTGCGAGGCTTCCAGCTCCACCGGCTCCACCACAAGGTGATAGCCCAACTCGCGGCAGCGCAGCGCAGCGCCCCGCTGGATCGCGGCAATATAGCTCGGCGTGGGATTATTATAGACAAAGGCGATCAGGAACGAGCGCCCCCCGGCCAGCCGCCGCGCCGATTGATTGGGCAGATAGCTCAGCGTCTCCACCGCGCTGCGAACCCGCTCCGCAAGCTCGGGCCGAACATGCGGCTCGCTGTTCAGCACACGGGATACCGTCTTTATCGAAACCTGCGCAAGATCCGCGACATCCTTGATCGTCGCCAATTCATCGTCCCCCTTGTCGCATATCCCAACTCACATCTGCTTTGTTCATCCGCCCCGAGCGAAATGCCGGAGCCAATTGGTCAATTCAACGCCGCACATGAAAAATGGGCGGGTCCTCAAGCTTTCCCGACAGCGTGGGAAACGAAGTATCCGCTGAACAAAACCGCATTCTTGACAGCGATGACAAACTATGTGTATTTTTGTAGACAACGTTGTCAAGTCAACAGTGACTCGAGCGATGTTGTCAAGTCGGCGGCCCAGCCAAACGATTGGCGGGCTTGCTACGTGCGTTCGCATTGCGCCGCTCCGGGGAGTGGATGGGGAGAGGGTTTTGACCATATCTGACCGACCGCGGATGGCGTTCGTCGCGGGAAGAGCGCCCAAATTCGCGCATTGGGCATGCCGGATCACGCAAGTTACCAAAGCCGCAGAGACGTTTGAAGCAACTGATAAATATAGAATTTCTAATAAAATCTGGGGAGGTTTTCATGAATACCAGGGTGTTTAATTCCGTATTGCTTGCTGGCACGACGATGATTGCCATGGGCACCTTTACGTCTGCCCATGCCGCCGAAGCGGGCGCGGCCGGAGATTCAGCAGCGTCTGTCCAGGGCATTGCCGATGACGGCGCGGGAGCTTCCAGCGGAGAAGCCGGAAACGAGATTATCGTTACCGGAATTCGCAGCAGCCTTCGGTCCGCCACGGAGCAGAAGCGCGACGCATCGAATGTTGTGGACGCGATCACTGCCGAAGATATCGGCCGCTTCCCGACCGAAAACGTTGCCGACGCCAGCCAGCGCATCACCGGCGTTCAGATCACGCGAACGCGCGGCTCCGGCTCGCAGGCGAGCATCCGTGGCCTGCCTTCCGATTTCACGCGCGTCCAGCTCAATGGCAGTACGCTCACCTCCGGCATGATCGACCTTCAGGGCGGCGCCGCAGGCGGAGCGATCAACCGCAGCTTCGACTTCCGCTCGATTCCCACCCAGTTCGTCCGCACGCTTGAGGTGACCAAGTCACCCACCGCCGATCAGCAGGAAGGCGGGCTTTCGGGCACGATCAACGTGGAAACGGTTCGCCCTCTCGATCTGGGCAAGACAACCGTGACCGCATCCGGCTTTGCGGTTCGCAGTACCAATTCCGGGCAAGTAACCCCCCGTCTTTCGGGCCTGGCCTCGACAGTCCTCGCGGATGGCAGGCTCGGCCTGCTGCTGACCGGCGGATATGACAAGGCAGATACCGAAACGCATGTTTCCGGGCATGACGGCTGGAACACCCTGCAGGAATCAGCCGGTAACGTTAATCTCGACCTCAACAATGATGGCGACAAGAACGATACGATCAACGTCCCATCGCAGGTGCGCACCGAAATTTTCCGCGAACAGCGCGAGCGCATCACTTTGGCCGGTGTGGCGGAATTCCAGGCGACAGATCAGCTTCGGCTCTACACGGAAGGCTTCTACAGCCATTTCGACATCCTGGTGCATGATCTGCAAAACCTGCACATCTTCACCAATGCCACCGGCCCTGTGCTGGATCCTTCGGCGAGCCAATTTACCGACATCCCGGGAATTGACCCGGCGCAGCAGACCTCTGACCATCCCTTCGCGACCGTCCTTGGCCGGGGAAAAGTTGACGTACGCGGGCTGGATCGCATCCAGGACGCGGTAGCCCAGACCTATTATTTCAAGGGCGGAGCCGATTTCCGCGGCGATCTGTGGTCTGCCAAGACGTCATTCTCCTATTCCAAGTCGGAACAGACCGGCGATAATGTGGGCCTGGCGCAAATCGCGCGCTTCGATGTGACCGAGGACTGCTCTCCTGGCGCGCAGGTCTGCGGCCTCACTTTCCCGGAATCGTCACAGGCGCGCTACCTTGATCCAAACCAGCCGATCGTCGCCAGCCTGAACGGCGCGTGGGGCCGGCATGTCCAGGATACCATCAAGGAAGCCAAGCTGGATGTGTCACGCGAGTTCGAAGATTCGATCATCAGCAAGATCTCCATCGGCGGAGTCGCGTCATGGCGCAGCATCTATGCGGATGCGAACTCCATCGTGGTTCCCGCAGGGGCGCTCGCCGGGCTCGTCGGGCTCCAGAAATCGACGGTTACTCCATCGGGCTATAGCACGCAGCCCTATGAGATGTTGGTCACGCCGAGTTCGGGAGACTTCCTGAGCCATTACACCGGATCGGTGCAGTTCCCGACAAGCTGGATCTCGTCCGACACCGGCGCATTGCTGGCGGATGTATCCCGCGACGAGCTTTCGGCTGCAGGCATTCTCAACGCGAACGAGAGTTCGATCATCGACCTCACCGAGAATATCCTGGCGGGCTATATCCGCGCCGATTTCGGGCAGGCAGGGGATGCAGTGACCGGCAACGTCGGGTTGCGGGTTGTGAATACGCGAGCCACATCGAGAGGCTTCGCACCGGATTTCACCGATATTCGGGTTCTGGTCGATGCGGGTGGCACAGTCTCCGTGCCTCCGGCCGCAGGCATCGCGGCAGGGCATAGCTATACCGAGTTTCTGCCCTCTGCGAACGTCAGGATTGAGCTCAGCCCGACGTTCCAGATCCGCTTCGCTGCATCGCGGACGATGAGCCGTCCCTCGCTGGCCGATATCACGCCGTCCACCACGATCACCGGCGTTGGAACCAACTACACCATCAATGCGGGCAATCCCAATCTCGATCCGTTCATTTCGCTGAATTTCGATTTTACGGCTGAATGGTATCCCAACCCCGATACGGCGGTCACGCTGGCGCTGTTCTCCAAGGATCTGTCCACTCTCGTGCGCCCGGTGACCACCAGCCGCACGCTGCCGGTCACCTTTGTAACGGCCTCGACCAACACCACGGAAGTCCGCAACGTGTCCTTCCAATATACCACGCCGACCAACCAGGAAGGTGTGACGCTGAAGGGGCTCGAAATTGGCTATCAGCAATATTTCAGCTTCCTGCCCGGGCCGCTGTCGCACACCGGCTTGCTGCTGAATTATACCTATATTTCCAACTCCGACCCGCAGGTGCTCACTGCGGCGTCAAAGCACAATTTCAATGCCAGCATGTTCTATGAAGATCACGGGCTTGCCCTTCGCGCTTCCTATACCTGGCGCGACAAATTCGTCTCTGCCGGTCTGCCGGACGGCTATTTCGGCCTCGGTCTCACCACGCGTCCGCGGGGCAATCTGGATGTGAATGTGACCTATGACGTTACCGACTTCTTCTCGGTCGTCTTCGAAGGGTCGAACGTGCTCAACAATTCGGACGGGACAAGGACCACACTGGGCAACCTGCCGCAGCGTTACACGGATACCGGCAGCCAATATATGATCGGCGGTCGGATCCGTTTCTGATCGCTTATCGTGGCGCGCCCCTCCTCTCCCTCCCGGGGTGCGCCACACCTTTCGAGCATCTGCGGGAACTGTGTCAGACCCGATAATAGGAAGGATCGAGCGTGAGGATCGGACGGCGGCAATTCTCGGTCGGCTTGTTGGCGACCACCGCCTTGGCGCTGGGAAGACCGGCGGCGGCACTGTCCGGCTCTGGCAAGCGGCCCAATATCATCACGATCGTACTCGACGATGTCGGCTATTGCGATCTCGGTTGCTTCGGTGGCGAGATACGAACCCCGAACATCGACCGGCTTGCATCCGCCGGCCTGCGCTTCAACCGTTTCGACACCAAGGCGGTCTGCTCCTCCACGCGCGCCGCGATGCTTACCGGACGCAACAGCCATACGGTCAATTTCCCCGATGTGCCTGACACGGCCTGGGGCAGCAACGCCGCGAATTTCCCGCCGGACACGTATCACCTGCCCGCAAACGCCCAGACCTCCGCGCAGGCGCTGCGCGGATCGGGTTATGCCACCTGGATGGTCGGCAAATGGCATCTGATCCCGATGGACCAGCTGGCCAAGGGCACATCGCGCGAGAACTGGCCGCTTCAGCGCGGCTTCGACTATTTCTATGGTTTTGCGCGCGGCTGGACCGATCAATATGCGCCCGATCTGGTCGAGAATGACGACTATATCCAGCCCGATCTGCCCGCCGATTATCACCTCTCGGCCGATCTGATCGACAAATCGATTGCGCTGATCGACGGCCATGCAAACGCCGCCGATGCCGACAAGCCGTTCTTCCTCCATATCGGAATGGGGGTCGCACATTCGCCGATCCAGGCCCCCGCCGAATATGTCGCGCGCAACGCGCATCGCTATGACGCAGGGTGGGACGTGATTCGCCAGCGCCGCTTCGAAAGAATGAAGGAGATCGGGATCATCCCCGCCGACACGGTGCTTCCTCCGCGCGAAGCTGACGATCGGGCGTGGGACGATCTGAGCGACGATGAGCGGGTTGTCTTCGCGCGTTACATGGAGGTCTATGCCGGTTTCATCGAACATGCCGACGATCAGATCGGACGCCTGCTCGATCATCTGAAGGCCAGCGGTCTTCAATCGAATACCATGATTGTGCTGGTGTCTGACAATGGCGCGGCGTCGGAGGCTGGCCAGGCCGGCTTCTTCGACGGTCTCTACCGCCCCAATGAACTGAGCCCGGCGGAGCAGCGCAAACGCCTGCCCGAACTGGGCACAGTCGCAACCCAGGCCGAATATCCCCGGCCCTGGGCAACTGCGAGCTGCTCGCCCTTCCGCCGCTACAAGCTGTGGCCCTTTCTGGGCGGTGTGCGCACGCCGATGATCGTCTCCTGGCCCGCGCGTATCCGCGATGGCGGGGCCATCCGCGAGCAATATGTGGAGGTGATCGATATCGCGCCCACCTTGCTCGACGCGGCCCAGCTGCGCTTCGCCGAGGAGGTGGGCGGGGTGAGGCAACTTCCAGTGGCGGGCCGTTCCTTCCTGCCCACATTCGATAATGCCGCCGCGCCTGCCCGCACCCGCCAATATTTCGAACTGCGCGGCAATCGCGCGATCACTGATGGCCCCTGGCGGGCGATAGCGATCCACGATTGCAGCAAATCCTATGAGGAGGACCGCTGGTATCTGTTCAATGTTGCGCGCGATTTCTCGGAATCGCAGGATCTCTCCGCAACCGAGCAAGCCAGGCTGGCCCATATGAAGGCATTGTGGGCGCAGGAATGGAATAGCTGGGTCGGCCAGCCGCTCGCCCAGCCGGCTGCGAATATCTGCGCCCTGAACGCGGATTACAGCCGCCCGACAATGACCCAGCCAGACCGATAACGCCCCGACAGGGGCCAGGAGAGATTTGTGAGCAGTTCCGGCCAATTCAGAATCTCGCGGCGCGGCTTAATGGGTGCCGCGGCCGGAATCGTCGCCGCGGGGAGCGTGGCGGTGCCAGCGCGGGCCATGCAACAAGAGCGCCCCAACATCCTGTGGCTCGTGAGCGAGGACAACAACCCGTTCGTCGGCGCCTATGGCGACAAGCTGGCCCGCACCCCCACCATCGACGCGCTTGCGGCGAAAGGGCTGCTGTATCGCAATGTCTATTCGAACGCGCCGGTCTGCGCGCCGTCGCGCTTCGGCATATTGACCGGCGTCTATCCGGAAAGCTGCGCGCCAGCGAACCAGATGCGCGCCATCGCCAAATTGCCACCGGACTTCCGGACCTATCCCGAGCTGATGCGCGGCGCAGGCTATTTCTGCACCAACAACCAGAAGACCGACTATAATTGCGATGTCGATCCCGATGCGCTGTGGGACGTGCAGGGCAAGGAAGGCCATTGGCGCAAGCGGCCCGAAAGCAAGCCGTTCCTCGCCGTGTTCAATTATGAGACGACCCATGAATCGCGCCTGTTCAAGCCTACCCCAGGGCGCGTGACGCCGGACATGGTGAAGTTGCCCGCCTTTCTGCCGGACACGCCGGGGATAAGGCAGGATTTCGCCAGCTATTACAATCTGATGGAACTGATGGACGGGCAACTTGCCGAACGGCTTGCCGAGCTTGAGGCAGATGGGCTGGCCGACAACACCATCATCATCCAATATTCCGACAATGGCGGCGTTTTGGGCCGGTCGAAGCGCTATTGCTATGATGAAGGGCTGCGCTGCGAGATGGTGGTCTATGCACCTGCGAAATGGCAGCATCTGCTTACCGCCCCGCCGGGCAACGAGGTCACCACACCGGTTTCCTTCATCGATCTCGCCCCAACCCTGCTTTCGATCGCGGGCCTGCCGCAACCCCCGCAGATGCGTGGCACCCCGTTCCTGGGCAGCAGCGCAAAGCCGGTCGACTATGCATTCGGCATGCGCAACCGGATGGACGAACGCATCGATTTCCAGCGCACGGTCACCGATGGGCGCTGGCGCTATATCCGCAATTATATGCCCCATCGCCCCTGGGGCCAACAGCAAGCCTTCGAATGGCTGGCCAAGGGCTATCAGGAATGGGAGGAAGAGCATCGCGCCGGCAGGCTCAATGCCGTGCAGGACCGCTTCTTCCAGCCCAAGCCGTTCGAGGAATTATACGATCTTCAGGCCGATCCGGACGAAATCGACAATCTCGCCGGCGCGCCCTCGGCGCAAGCGATGCTGGCGAAGTTCCGCAAAATTCTCGACGACCAGATGATTGCGATCCACGACAACGGCTTCCTGCCCGAGACGATGGAAGGGGAAGGCTATGCCGAAAGCCGCAATCCCGATCTCTACCCGCTGCCGCAGGTGATGGCGCTGGCGGCAATGGCGGCGAAGGGCGATCCGGAAAATCTTGGCAAACTCACTGCCATGCTCTCCAGTCCAACGCCGGTAATGCGGTACTGGGCGGCAACCGGGCTGCTGATCCTGGGTAACCAGGCCGCGCCGGCACATGGGGCGCTGCAGCAGGCGATGCGGGGCGATCCCTCGCCGCATGTGCGGATCGTCGCCGCAGAGGCTGCGGCAAAGGCGGGCGATCCAGCCGAACCGGTGGAATTGCTCGCCGCGCTCTGCGATGATCCGCCATCATGGCAGGTGCGCCTCCATGCGCTCAACGCGCTCACCTATATTGATCGCGATGCTGCCGGGGCCGCGATCGAAACCGCACGCCGTGCCGCAGTGGCGGAGAAGGAATATGTCCGCAGCGCAGGACGTTACCTGGCCGCGGTGCTTGACGGAACCTATCTACCATCCTCACCAACCTTCGACTGGGAGCATATCATGGGCAAATTTCAGCAGGGCGGCGGCCAATGACCCATCGCCGCAGAACGATCCTGAAGGCGGCGCTGTTTGCGGGCGCCGCATCGCTGCTCCCCATGACCGGCAACGCGGCGCTGGCGGACGCGGGCTCAAAGCGGCCCAATGTCATCGTCATCGTCTTCGACGATACCGGTTTTTCCGATCTTGGCGCGTTCGGCGGCGAGATTCACACACCCAATATCGATGCGCTGGCCATGGGCGGGCTGCGCTATAATCGCTTCGACACCAAGGCGGTCTGTTCATCGACACGCGCGGCCCTGCTCAGCGGGCGTGAGCCGCACCAGATGCGCATGGCGGACTTGCCTTCGCGCCTGCCCAAGCCCGACGATGCGGACCAGACCAGCTACAAGGGCGAGCTGCCCGCCAATGCCGAGCTGCTGCCCGAAGCGCTCAAAAAGGCCGGCTATGCCACCTATGCGGTGGGCAAGTGGCATCTCAGCCCTGCCTATCAGGGGGGGCCCGGCGGTCCGCGCGATCCTGCGGACAAGGCCAGCTGGCCGCTCCAGCGCGGATTTGACGGATATTACGGCTTCCTGGGTGGCTGGACCGACCAGTGGAATCCGACCCTGATCGAAGGCAACCAGCCGGTCGAAAAGCCCGACGTGCCGGGCTATCATCTGTCGGTCGATCTGGTCGATCACGCGATCACCAGCCTCGATGCCGGCTGGAAAGCGGGCAAGCCCACTTTCCTCTACCTCGCAATGGGCGCAACCCATTCGCCGATCCAGGCGCCGAAGGAATATATCGATCGCTACAAGGGGCGCTATGATGGCGGTTGGGACAGGCTGCGGGCCGAGCGTTTCGCCCGGCTGAAACAGATGGGAGTGATCCCCGCCGACACCAGGCTTGCAGAGCGGGCCGCGACCGACGCTGCCTGGGACAGCCTGAGCGAACAGGAGCAAAGAGTTTTCGCGCGCTTCATGGAAACCTATGCCGGCTTTCTGGAGCATGCCGACGAGCAGATCGGGCGCCTGATCGCCCATGTGAAACAATGCGATCAGTTCGACGACACGCTGATCGTGCTGATGTCTGACAATGGCGGGGCACCTGAAGCCGGGGCCAAGGGCGGGTTCCGTCAGGCCTATGGCGATAAAACCACGGTGGCGGAGATGGATGCCCATCTCGACGAACTCGGTGGCCCCACCACCGAAGCGCTTTATCAGCGCCCCTGGGGCAATGCCAGCAGCACGCCCTTCCCCCGTTACAAGCTTTGGCCGTTTGCCGGCGGCACGCGCGATCCGCTGATAATATCCTGGCCGCGCACGATCCAGGATCCTGGCGCGATCCGCCCGCAATATGTCAATGTGGTGGATCTTGCACCGACCATCCTCGACGTGGCCGGCGGGTCGTTCGCCGACACGATCGCCGGGGTTGAACAGCTACCCCGCGCGGGCATTTCGGTGCGCGCCAGCTTCCTTTCCGGTGCCGCCAGCGCCGGGCGTCCGGTGCAGTTCTTCGAACTGCGCGCAAACCGTGCGATCCGCGTCGGCGACTGGAAGGCGGTAACGATCCACGAGTTCGAACAACCCTTCGAGGACGACAAGTGGATGCTGTTCAATCTCGCCGCGGACTATGCCGAGACCGAAGACCTGGCCGCGCGCTATCCGGAAAAACTTGCCGAGTTGAAGGCAGCCTGGTGGGTGGAGGCGCGAAAATACAGCACGCCCCCCCTCGCCGAACGCCCCAAGTTCCTGCAGATGACCCAGCCTTACGAATAGGCTGGCGCCAGGGTACCGGCCGTCAAATGTGGGCGGCTGCGCGCATCTCATCGATCAGCAGCTTGTGGAACTTCACCATGCGCGCATCGGGTTGCTGGGCCTTGAAGAAATCAAGTTCGGGATCTGCCACTGCACTGCGTTTGCCGGCCAGAGCCTCCAATATCGCCAGGCCGCAGAAGGGGACATAGGCCTCGGCATAGCCACCCTCATGCACGATTGCCAGGCGCCCGCCACACAGCTCACCCGCGAGATCGGTCATCAGCCGGGTCATGTCGCGAAAGCTGGCACTATGCAGCAATTGGCGGGCCAGCGGATCGACTGCATTCGCATCGAGCCCGCTTGCGACCACGATCAAATCCGGCGCAAATTCGCGAATGGCCGGAATCGCGAGCTGCTCCAGCGCATAAAGATATGTCTCGTGCCCAGCTTCCCGCCGGGAGCGGAATGTTCAGATTGCATCCTTCGCCCGCGCCCTGGCCACGCTCGTCAAAACCCGAATAGCCCGGCGGGAAGCACCGGTCCTGATGGATCGAGATCGTCAGCACATCCGCGCGATCATAGAAGATCGACTGGGTGCCGTTGCCATGGTGCACATCCCAGTCAATCACCGCCACCCGCCCCAGGCCGTAGCGCGCCTTTGCCACCTCGATCGCAATGGGAATATTGGCCAGCAGGCAAAAGCCCATCGGCTCATGCGCCAGGCAATGGTGGCCGGCCGGCCGACACAGCGCATAGCTGTTGCGGCATTCGCCGCTCAATACTGCATCCAGGGCCTTGATCGCCAGACCGGCGGAAAGGCCCGCGATTTCGAAGCCGCCTTTGGAAAAGGGTGCGAACACGCCCAGTTCCCCGCCACCTGCATCGCTCAGACGCTTGAATTCATCAATATAGCTGGCCGGATGAATGCGCAGCAGATCATCGCGCGCAGCCGGCGGCGCTGTTTCGATGCGCAGCGCCTGATCGAATTGAGACGCCCGGACCAGATTGAGCAGCCGCCGCTTGGAGGCCGGGGTATCCGCGCCATAGCTGCCGCTTGGCGGTTCCACCCAATCGCCAAGCGGCAGGAACAGCGCCTGCACGCCGGTTGAATGCCAGAACGTCCGCTCATCCGTCAGAAACAGAGTTTCACTTGTCATCGCCGTCTCCTGCGCCCGCCGAATAGACCTCTTCTCCAGCGATGAATGTGTTCAAGACCTTGGTATTGTGGATCTCGCCAACAGGAACGGTCATCGGATTGTGATCGACGATGATGAGATCGGCCAGCTTGCCGACTTCGATGGTCCCCCCTCGGTCAAGCCGCTCCATCTGGGCCGCACCATTGCGGGTCAGCAGGGCCAATGCCTGCTCTCGCGTAATCCGCTGGCCGGCATTGATCGGCTCCCCGGTCGCCCCGGGAACCTGCCGCGTCACCAGAGTTTCAAAGGCGATCCAGGGATTGACGGAGGGCACCACGGGCCAGTCCGAACCAACTATGACATTGGCCTGGCTTTCGATCGCATCGCGCACCGGCCAGATCCGCGTCATGCGTTCCGGGCCAACCGCCGTGGCAATATCGACCGATGTGATGGGCGTCGGCCACCAGATATAGGGCGACATCTCCCAGGTGAAATTATAGGCTTTCGCCTTGGGCAGATCTTCGGGCGAGATAAAGGTGTTGTGGCCGATATCGTGCCGCGGGCCGGAGAAGCCATTATGGTCCCGCGCATAGCTGATCGCGGTTGCCGCGGCACGCACAGAGCCGTCACCCGCGGCATGAAACTTTACATGCAGCCCCTCACGATCGAAATTGGCGACCAGCTCATTCAGCTCGTCCTGCGGGATGAGGAGCATACCCTTTTCATTCAGCGAATGCGCATAGGGTTCCAACATGGCGCCCGTGCGGCTTTCCGTCGGGACACCGTCCATGAACAATTTGATGCAGTCGAGCTTGAGCCGGCCGCCTTCGTAGAGCAGTCGCTCGGGCACGAGTTTCTCGCTCCCGGCGGAATTCGGCCCCCAGACCATGCAGCCGCGTGTATATTGCTTGAGCTGGCCGGAGCGCGCGTAATTGGACAGTCCCTGGATCCAGCTGGACCTTACGCCCGCATCGATCAGACCGACGATCCCATAGGACAGCATCTCGTCCGACGCGACTTTGACGGCCTTTTCTTGCTCTGCGACACTCGCCTCGGGCAAAATGCTTTCCACTAGCCCCGTCGCGAGTTCGCGCATGACCCCGCTGGGCATGCCCTTGGAATCGCGCTCGATAACGCCGCCTTCCACATCGGCGGTTTGCGCAGATAGCCCCGCCAGCTTGAGGGCCTGCGAATTGACCCAGATACTGTGCAGACTTTCATCGTTGAGCAGGACGGGATTGTTCGGCGCGGCCTTGTCCAGCAAAGCCGCGGTCTGCTCGCCAGGTTTGAACGCCGCACCAACCCAGCTGCCGCCTATGATCCATTCGCCGGGCCTGGTTTTGGCCGCGCAGGCCCGCACTGCGTCAAGGATCACCGCAGAGCCTGCGCCCTGGGGAAAACGGCAGGCAAGCTTGTCCTGCCCGGCATAGAAGAGATGTACATGGGAATCATAGAGACCCGGCATCAATGTCTTGCCATGCAGGTCGACAATCTTTGCCCCGTCGTGGGGCAGCGCCATCACCGACTGCTGTGAACCGACTGCGACAATCACGCCATCCTTGATGGCCAATGAGTCAGCATCGCCGCCCGGGGTCAGCACGGTTCCATCGGTGAATATCATGTCGACCGGCTCGCGCAGATCGGTCTGGGCATAGGCTGCCTGGGTGACCGCGACTGGCAAGACCATCAGCCCGGCGCGGAAAATCCTTCTTATTGCGGCTTGGTTCATCCTGCGTCCTTTCGAAACCGACAGGGTGACCGTAAATGACGCGCAGTCTTTGCAAGTTAGGCCAAAGCTTCGCCTGACCGCCTCCTGCGCGCCCATCTGCAGATCTCGATTTATCCGTAAAGGCCAATTGACGGCTTCCGGCTGGCACTTGCCGCAAGCTTATGGGATGATCGAGCGAAGCAACCGCCGGAACAGTTTCGGCGCAACGGAACTGGCATGTCCAAGCCGAATATTTCTGTCCTCATCCTGCGTCATATCGCGAATTGCATGCGGCTGACCGGTTCCGATCCGGCGATCCTGCTCGCACAGAACGGGTTACGACGGGAAGATCTGGATGATGCAAAACGCACCATACCGCTGCAGCTGTTCCTGTCGTTTCTTGAAGAGGCCGCACAGCAATCCGGCAATCCGCATTTCGGCCTTCACGCGGGTCAGCTTGCGTCAAGCGATAGCCTGGGCCCGCTCGGCTTCCTGTTCCTGAGCGCGCCCACCTTCCGGTCTGCCTTCAGGAGTTTCACAGCCTATCTCGCAACGATGCAGCAGGCTGCCCATAACAGTTTCCATGAAGAGGAAGGGCTGGCGACGTTCGAATATGCGATAACCGACCAGACGCTGATCAACCGAATGCAGGATGCGGAGTTCTCGATCTCGGTAATGCAGAATTTTTGCTGCAACTACATCGGGTCCGATTTCGAGCTGACCGAAGTCCGCTTCGAACATTCCTGCCGCACCGACATCAGGCCCTATCGAGAATTCTTCCGCTGCGAGGTCTATTTCGATCAGGACACAAATTCGTTTTCCTTTGAGGACCGGTTCCTTGAACGGCAGGGAGGCGTGATCGATTCAGCACTGTTCCCGATTATCGAGGAGCATCTGCATCGTCAGGCCGTGGAACATAGCGGCGAGGTCCAGACGCATAAGGAAGCGCTCAAGCTGCTCGAAGCCAGTCCGCTCGACAACACGCCTTCGCTCGATCAGGCGGCGGACAAGCTCGGCATATCCGTCGCCACGCTTAACCGGCGGCTTAAGGAAAACGGCATGAGCTGGCGCCGCCTGGTGCAGGAAAGGCGCATGAATGCCGCAGGCAGATTGCTCAAGCAAAGCAGCCGCAATGTTGCAGACATTGCCCTGGCCGTCGGCTTTTCAGAAAGCGCGAGCTTCGTGCGCAGCTTCAACCGCCATTTTGGCACCACGCCCAAGCAATATCGCGACAATTGACCGGCTGCAGCCGGGAACTGAACTGCGGGCATGAGGCAAAAGCCGGCCACTAAAGCGCTTTGAAGCCGTCCGATTGGGCGCCCAATTCATCAAGGAACCGCTTCAGGCTCTGCTCGCGCGGTCCGAGTTCCTTCTTGCCGGCAGGGGAGATGATGGTGGGAGGAACTGCAACCAGCCGTTGCTGCAGCAGACCCATGGCCGCCTGGGCGGTCGGTTGACCGCCGCCGCTTTCAACGATCGCCGAAAGCCGGAACGCGCCAATCGCCCCAAGCCAATCCAGCGCATCGGCATCATGGATATAGATGGCCTCTGGCCCCACCGGCACCCGGTCAAAGAAATGCGTGCGCACCGCTTCCAGAACGGCCGGAATCTTTGCCTCGGGAAAGCCTGCATTCCTGAGCATTGGTGGAAGGATTTCGACCGCCGTATCGGCGTGGTCCTGCCCTTCCTTCGCCCATTGCGGCATCGCGGCGATGTCGTGCATCATGGCAGTTGCGAACAGCACATCGTCGTCAAGCTCGACCCCGTCTTGCTGCGCAAGCGACTTTGCGAGTTCATAGTCCCGCAGGCAATGGCCATAGCCCCATGCGGGATGCCTGAAATTGTCGCGGGCGAAGCTCTGCAGCGTTGCGCGCCAATCCGGGGTCGCGACCTCGGCAGGGGCAGCAACCGGTTCGCCTGCCGCTGACGCCGCCGGAAGGACTGCGCCGCACAGCATCAGTGCAGCAGCAAATGCCGGCCCCAGGGCACGCGGTATGGAATTGCTGAGCGCCATGGCTATTTCTTCTCGGGTAGCGCGAATGCCACCAGGGCATCGCTGAGCTTGGTTCCAAAACCGCCATGCCCGCCCGCCGAAACGACGACATATTGGCGCCCGTCGGAATGGCGGAATGTCATCGGGGTGGCGGTTGCAGGCGCCGGCACTTCATAGTTCCAGACTTCCTTGCCGGTCTGAATGTCATAAGCGCGGAAGCGGCTGTCGAGGCTGGCGCCGATGAAAATCAGCCCGCCCTTGGTCACGATCGGACCGCCCTGATTGGGCGCGCCCCATGAGGCAAGCGACCGCAGCTTGGTGGAGAATTCCACCCGGCCAAAGGGAATCTGCCAGCGCTGCTTGCCGGTCTTCATATCGATGGCGGTCAGCTGTCCCCATGGCGGCGGGTTGCAGGGCGCGCCCAGCGGCGAGAGCAACACCTTGCGCAACATGACAAAAGGCGATCCGCGCATTTCATAGACCGCAACGCCCGGCCCGCCATCACGCTTCTGGTCATATTGTTCGCGCGGCATCAGCGTCACCGACGATACGAGATTGGAAGAATTGACGATCGCGAGCCCGCTGTTGGGATCATAGGCAATCCCGCCCCAATTGGTGCCGCCCAGAAAGCTCGGATGCAACAGGCTGCCCTTGACGCTGGGCGGGGTGAATATCCCCTCATTGCGCAGGCCGGCCATCATGTCGCGGCATGCCGCCTGATCGAAGCCCAGCACGCCCCATGCATCGTCAGACGTGACTTTCTGCGACGTGACGGCTTTTGGAAGGACCGGCATCGGCTGAGTTGGAGAGGCCCGCTCTCCAGGCATATCGCTTTTGGGAACCGCCATTTCCTTGACCGGGAACAGGGGCTTGCCCGTCTGGCGATCAAGCACAAAGATATTGCCGGTCTTGGTGCCTTGAATGACCGCGTCGACCGCTTTGCCGCCCTTTTCAATCCGCGCCAGCGTGGGCATGGAAGCCAGATCATAATCCCAAAGATCGTGGTGAATGGTCTGATAGGACCAGATGCGTTTGCCCGTCAGCGCATCGAGCGCGACCACGGCATTGGCATCAGGAATCGGTGCGAGCCGATTGACGCCGTAAGTGTCATAACTGGCACTGCCGGTCGGCAGGAATACCCAGCCACGTTCCATATCGATGGAGATTGGCGCCCAGGCATTGGCCGCCCCGGTGACGTCGCTGATCTTCGCCGGAATCGGATCCCAGTTCCAGATTTCCTTGCCGGTAACGGCGTCAAAGGCACGGACGATCCCGTCCAGCGAGTTCTTGTACTTATTGTCGACAACCGTACCGCCGACGATCACCACATTCTTGTAGATCGCGGGAGGCGAAGTGTTCGAAGCCTCGCCTTCACCCTTGTAGTCAAGCTTGGCCAGATCGATCCGGCCCGCCTGGCCGAAGCCTGGGCAAAGCTTGCCCATATCGGCATCAAGGGCGAGGAGCACCCCGTTCTGAGTGGCAAAAAAGATGCGCTTGCCGCAGGCCTGGCCCCGCATGGCCGCGTCTTGTGCCTGCCAATAGGCGACGCCGCGGCACAGGTTTTGCCCATACATGGTGCCGGTCAGCGGCTTTTTGGGGTCGAAAGACCACTCCTCTTTGCCGCTTGCCGGATCAAGCGCCGCAACGCGATTGAAGGGTGTGCAGATATAGAGCCGGTTATTCTCATAGATCGGCGTCATTTCATTGATGGTCGTCTCAGCCGTCGCGGTGCCGAGTGAAAAATCGCCTGTGTGATGAACCCATGCGACATCAAGCTGTGAGATGTTCGAACGATTGATCTGGTCAAGGGCCGAATATTGGGTGCCGGAAGGCTGCCCGCCATAGGCTGGCCAGCCGGTAGCATCTGCTTCCGAGGTCGCGATTTCAGGCGCCGCCTGGGCCGCTTTGCCAGGTTCCTGATGTGCAGAACAGGATGCCAGGGCCGCCAGTGAAAGCAGCAGCGCCAATGCCCGACAGATTCCCCTGCTCATTGAGCCGCTGCGGAATAGATTTTCTTACCCGCCAACCATGTCTCGGCCGGCTTGATCGAATGGATCGCAGTTACCGGAACGTCGAACGGATTTCGGTTGAGAACAAGAAAGTCGGCCGACTTGCCTTTTTCCAGCGATCCCGCCCGGTCGGCAATGCCAAGCCGCTCAGCGGCATCGATCGAGAACATCCTTATCGCCAGCGGCAGTGTTATGGCTTCCTGCAATCCGAACGATCGCGCGCTTCCGCCGGGATTGCGGCGGGTGATCGAAGTTTCGATTCCGATCCATGGATCGGGAACCGGGATCACCGCCCAGTCAGAGCCGGCAACGACCAGCGCGCCTGCCTCAAAGCCTTCCTTGATCGGCCACACGCGATCGATCTCGGGATGACCGACGGCCGAGGTGATATCGTCGTTGATCGGCTGCGGATCCCACAGATAGGGCGAATATTCGACCGCGGTATGTAGCTGTTTGAAGCGCGGCAGATCCTGCTTGGAAACAAAGGTCGAATGGGCGACCTGATGGATCGGCCCGCCCATGCCATTGGCCTTGCGGGCAGCCTCGATGGCATCAAGCGCAGAACGAACCGCGCGGTCACCGGCAGCATGGAACATGACCGTCATGCCCTGGCTGTCCCATTTGACCAGATTGCTGGCCATCAGTTGCGGATCGAACAGCAGCAGCCCGCGCGCCGGGGCATTGCTCTGCCCTCCCTTATAGGGCTCCAGCATGGCTCCGGTATGGCTCTCGGTAGGGACTCCGTCAGCGAAGACCTTGATGCAATTGGTATTGAGATTGGCCCGGGCGAAGGCTTTGCGATCTGCAATCAGGGCATCGAAATCAGGATTTGGGCGGCCTGATTCAGAATAGGCGATGCAGGCCTGGACCCGCTGCTTGAGCTGCCCCTTGTCGGCCAGCGCCGCCAATACCTTCAAATCGTCCCGATAGACCATCGCCTCGACAAAACCGACCACGCCAAAGGACGAGAGCATGTCGAGGTTTTCAATCTCATTTGCCTCGGTATTCGCCTGGGACTGCGGCGGGACCAGCATGCTGACCATCCTGCCGGCCGTTTCGCGCAGCACCCCGGTGGGTTTGCCGGTCGCGTCCCGTTCGATAATGCCGCCTTCAGGATTGGGCATGTCATTGCCGATCCCCGCCAGTTCCATGGCCTTCGAATTGGCCCAGACACTGTGCCCGCTGACATCGAACAGCATGACTGGATTGTCTGGCGAAACTGCATCGAGTGTCGCACTGGTGATCGGTGTTCCATCCAGCAGCGATGATTGCCATTGGCCGCCGCTTATCCAGTCCCCCGGCTTCGCCTTGGCGACACAGTCTTTGACGGCGGCGACCAGATCGGGACCGCCTGAATCCTGCGGAATACGGCAGCGCCCTTCCCCGCCCTTGGCCTGCAGGACGGTATGGATATGCATGTCATACAGGCCGGGCAGAACGGCCTGACCGTGAAGGTCGATGACGTGGTCGGCATGGTCGAGCCGGCTCTGCGGGAGATCGCCCACTTCGAGACCGACGATCAGACCATCGCGAATTTCCATGCTCGAGCGCCAGCCTTGGGGCGTGTAGATCATGCCATTGATAAACAACAGGTCGGCTTTGGCGGAAACCTCCGCCTTGGCCAGCCCGGGAGAAGGGGCAAGGAGCAGAAGCAATGTGGCCGAACATCCCGCAAGTGGGTGTTTTTTCAGCATCTTGCACCACATTTTCTTATCTCTCCTTGCCCGGTTCACTCAAATTATGCCTGGGTACTTCGGCAGGGCCTCAGAACTGATATGCCGCCGTGATGCCAAAGCTGCGCGGGGTAACAATATGCGAGCGGTAAATGGTCGCATTGCCATTGTCGCGTTCGCGGCGCCCTGCCCAGACCGAATTCATCGAGCAGATTTTTCACGAATACCGACACATCGATACCGTCAAACTTGTAGCCCGCCCGCAGCGAGACATCATTGATCGCCGGCGGGGTGTCGAGGGTGAGATCGCCGCCACCATTGCGGGGATCGAGATAGGGCGGAAGCGACGTCTGCTTCGAGCGGTAATCATAGTCAGCCCGCAGATAGGCATCGTTCTGGCCGATGGCGAAATCATACTGGCCGTGCAGCGAAACGGTCCACGGGGGGCTGAGGATATGATTGCCTTCCGAAACGATCGGGACCGTCGCCGTCGGGCCGCCCAGGAAAGTGTCGAGGAATTTGGCGTCCGTGTAGCCGATCTCCGCCTGCAGTGTGAAAGAAGGCGTAACCTTCAGATCCAGCTGAAGATCGAAGCCCTGGCTTCGGGCATTGCCCAGATTGGTCGTGAAGCTGAACCCGCAGGAATTTACCCCGACGCTCTGCTGGATATTGCTCCAGTCGATACGATAGGCGCTGGCCTGCATACCAAACCTGCCGCCCATTGCTCGGGTTTTCACGCCCGCCTCATAGCTCCAGACTGAATCGGAATTGTACAAGGCCGGGCGACCATCCGGATAGCCGATCAATTCAAGCTCGGGGCCACACGGGCTGCCAACCTGGGGGTTGTAACCACCCGGACGGAAGCCCTTGGAAACCGAACCATAGACCATGGTGGTCTCGCTGATCTGATAATCGATGCCGAATTTCGGCGTGAAAGGCGTTTCCTTCTGCGAGCCGACATCGGTGACAGGATCGCCGACGACCGGGCCCTGCGCAAAGGAATGGATCGCGAATTTGGTCTCGCCATAGCGCAGGCCAAGCGTAAGGGTCAGCGCTTCGACCGGCTTGAAACTGACCTGACCGAAAGCCGCGATCTGCGTATCTGTGGACGAAGTCAGCTGATCATAGATCAGGCGGCCATCGACCAGCGGCGGGAAGAAGGCCTCCAGAAACGGCGCATATTCAAACAGGAATTTGTCATCGACCTGCTGAAGCGAGCTTTGCTTGGCGCGCTGGTAGAACCCACCGACGACCCAGGAAAACGGACCGCCATTGTCGTTGGATTGCAGCCGCAATTCACCGGTCAGGTTCTTCTGCGTATTGACGAAATCGCTGAATGCCGCCTGATCCGCAAAGATCGGCAGGGTTATGCCCGCAAACAGGCTCTGATCGAAGGTGGTGTAATCTGCGACAAAGGTTTGCCGGCGATCAAAATAGGACGCGATAGCGACCAGCTCTGCGCCGCCCATGTCATAACTGATGTTGATCGACGGGAGATAGAAGCGATCCTTGCCCCATTCCTGCACCCGGTTTCCGTTGAGGAAGACGCCATTGGCATAATCGGAGAACTGCTCATCCGGCACGCTGAAGTCCGCACGAACATTGTCCCAGGTTTCCGGGCTGTCGTTGTTATAGACCCGCTGATAGGTGAATGACGGCGTGATCGTGAGATCCGGCGTGGGTGTCCAGGCGAGCGCTGCCTTGACCACCAGCGAATTGACGTAATTCGCATCCTTCTGGACCACTTGGCGATCTTCGAAACGCACGCGATCGATCCAGCCACCGTCATGGCGGTAATAGACACTGGTGCGCAGGGCCAGGCGGTCTTCGACCAGGGGCGTATTCACCGCAACGCCAGCCTCATAGCTGGGTGAACCATTTTCGGTGAAGGCCAGTTCGGACCGCGCCCGAACCTGCACTTCATGGGTGTTGGGCTGGGGGGAGATGAAGCGGATCGTTCCGCCCTCGGACCCGGCACCAAACAGGGTGCCCTGAGGTCCGCGCAGCACCTCAACGCGCTCCAGATCGAAAATGACCGGATACACGTTGCCGCCACTATAGCCCAGGGCCCGCACCTGGATCGGAGTGTCGTCGATATAGACGCCGGTAGTGGATGCACCGACAGACGAATTGACCCCGCGAATGGAGATATTGGTCGTGGTATTGGTCGCCTCAAACACGATACCCGGCGTTTGCTCGATGATATCCGAGAATGACCTCACGCCTCGCTCGTCAAGCGTCTCATTGGAAAATGCGCTGATGCTGAGCGGCACCTTGGAGAGCAATTCAGACTTTCTCGTCGCCGTGACCAGAATATCGCCGCCATTTTGAGCGCCTTCGCCCTCGTCTTGCGCGATGGCTGGAACAGATACTGCGATTGCGCCAAGCGCCGCTGCAGCCCGAAACAGCCCCTTCAAATGATTGGACATTTTCATAACCCCCATGTTCCTTTCGGATGTTTTGGCTGCGTTCCCTTTGGATGTTCTGGCTGCAGCCAATGTCTTGAGACAACCGAGTTGGAAGGTACGTTTGAGATGCCCAAATCAATTGATCCTTTCTCTCGCAACGCATCACGTTTGCGCGAAACTATCAATCAGGGGTGGGATGTCGGGATTTTGGCCAGAAATGCAAAACTGCAAATCCAGGCCGCAGATCATCACACCACGCTTTGGTGACGCCAGCATGACGATAAGGATCGGCATTATGTGAAAATGGATGCGAAATCGTTCTGGATACTGCTGCGGGCCAGCATCAGCCGTGCCTGCGCAGTACCTTCTCCAGCTTTTCCATCGCCTCGGCAATGATGTCATCGGACGCGGTCAGCGGCGGAAGAAACCGGATTACATTTCCGCGCAGGCCGCAGGAAAGCATGATGATCCCTTCCTGCGCCGCTTCCTGCACAATCGCCTGTGCCAAGGCCGCATCCGGCTTCCCGGCATCGCCATCCTGCACAAGTTCCATCGCAACCATCGCGCCTGGGCCGCGCACGTCACCGATGAAGGCCAACCCGTCCTGCTGCAGAGCGCGCAGATGGGCTTTGATCCTGTTGCCGATCGTCACCGCCCGTCCGCACAGATCCTCTTCCTCGATGATCTTGAGCACTTCGAGTCCGGCCGCGCAGCCCAGCGGTGATCCGCCATAGGTTCCGCCCAGCCCGCCGGGCCCGGGAGCATCCATGATTTCGGCCCGGCCCATGACACCAGAGATCGGGAAGCCGCCCGCCATTGCCTTGGCGATGGTCATCAAATCAGGGGTTACTCCGGCCTCTGCCTTGCACCAGTCCATTGCAAACAGCTGCCCCGTGCGGGCAAAGCCGGACTGGACCTCATCTGCCACCAGAAGGATACCGTATTCGTCACAAATCGCGCGCAAGGCTTTGAAAAATTTATAGGATGCCGTGTAAAATCCGCCCTCGCCCAGCACCGGCTCCAACACGATCGCCGCGACTTCCTGCGGCTCGATCGAGGCGCTGAACAATGCCCTCAGGCTGGCCACGGCCTCGTCTTCGCAAAAGCCGTGATAGGGGATCGGAAAGCGGGTGTGGAACACATCGCCCGGCATCGGGCCGAACTTGAGCTTATAGGGAGACACCTTCCCGGTCATCGCAAGGGTCAGCAAGGTGCGCCCATGATAGCCGCCCTGAAAGGTGATGATCCCGCGCCGGCCGGTATGGGCCCGTGCAATCTTGACCGCATTTTCGAGCGCCTCGGACCCGGTCGAGAGGAAGATGGTCTTGACCGGCCCCGCGATCGGCGCGCGCTGGTTCAGCTGCTCGGCAAGCGCGATATAGGATTCATAAGGCGTGACCTGGAAGGAACAATGGGAGAAGCGATCAAGCTGCTGCTTTACCGCGGCGATAATGCGCGGATGCGAATGGCCGGTGTTGCAAACGGCAATCCCCGCAGCCAGATCGATATAGCGCCGCCCTTCCGCGTCGAAGACCTCCGCATTCTGGCCTTTGGCGAAAAATCTTGGATGGGCCGATGCCACGCCCCTTGGCACCGCTGTTTCGCGCCGGGCCCACAGGTCATCATTGATAGTCATGCGGAGAGTCCTCCCACAAGTGCATATTTGATTTCGAGATATTCATCGATGCCGTGGCGTGATCCTTCACGGCCGAAGCCGGATTCCTTGATCCCGCCAAAGGGGGCCACTTCGGTGGAGAGCGCCCCTTCATTGATTGCCACCATGCCGAATTCGAGCGCTTCCATGACGCGCCAGATTCGCCCCACGTCGCGCGCATAGAAATAAGCAGCCAGCCCGTAAGGCGTATCATTGGCGATGCGGATCGCCTCTGCCTCGTCACGAAAGCGGATGACCGGGCTGACCGGTCCGAAAATCTCCGCCTGGGCGATCTCCATCCCAGGCAGGACATCGCGCAATACGGTGGGCGCGAAGAAGTTCGCCCCGGCAGGATGCGGCTCGCCGCCCGCAACAAGGCTTGCGCCTTCAACGACCGCGCCCGCGACCAGCGCAGCAACCTTGGAACAGGCCCTGCCATCAATCAGCGGGCCGATTTGAACGGCCTCGCCAAAGCCATCGCCAACCTTCAGCTCACCGACGCGAGCGGCCAATCTTTCAAGGAAGGTCTCATAAATGCTGTCCTGCACCAGCAGGCGGTTCGCGCAGACACAGGTTTGCCCTGCGTTGCGATATTTCGAGACCATATAACCATCGAGCGCGGCATCGATATCCGCATCGTCGAACACGATGAAAGGCGCATTGCCGCCCAGTTCCATGCTCAGCCGCTTGACCGTGGAAGCCGATTGTTCGATCAGCAATTTGCCCACCGCCGTCGACCCGGTGAAGCTCAGTTTCCTGACGATCGGACTGGCGCAAAGCAGCTTTCCGATGCTGACCGGATCGTCGGTCGGAACAATCTTGAACAGCCCTTCCGGCACGCCCGCCTCAAGCGCCAGCGCCTCTAGCGCCAGGGCGCTGAGCGGCGTCGCCTCGGCCGGCTTCACCACCATCGAGCACCCCGCGGCCAGAGCGGGCCCGGCCTTGCGTGTGATCATCGCCAAGGGGAAGTTCCAGGGTGTGATCGCGGCGCAGGTTCCAACCGGCTGCTTGATCGTCAGCACCCTCTTGCCCGGCGCAAAACTGGGGATCGTCTCGCCATAGGCGCGCTTGCCCTCTTCGGCGAACCACTCGATGAAGGACGCCGCATAGGCCACTTCGCCAAGGGATTCGGCATAGGGCTTGCCGCATTCCAGAGTGCAGATACGCGCCAGCTCCTCGCGCCTTGCGATGACAAGATCGTGCCAGCAGCGCAGCACGGCGGCACGGTCCTTCGCGGTTCGCGCGGCCCACGCTGCACGCGCATTTTCGGCAGCCTGCAGAGCCGTGTCGACCTGCTCGGCCGAATAGGTGGCAACACTGGCAATCAATGCGCCATCGGCCGGATTATGAACGTCGAGGCCCGCGCCTTTGCGGATATAGGGGTTCAGAAAGTCAGGGATCATGGGACTACCGGTCGATGGTCAGAGAGACGAATTCACCAGGCGCTGCTGCAGGCGCATCGGCATGACAAGCATCACGAAACTGGCCAGGAAAAACCCGATACAGGCCATTTCGACGAGGAAATAGCTGCTGCCGTCGGTGAGCCAGCCGGCAATGAAGGGGCCAACCCCCAAGCCCAGCATTTGCATGGCAATCGCCCTGCCCACCATATGCCCCTTAGTGTCAAACTCACCCACGCCAGCCAGGATGAACGGCAGGACAAAATTCCAGAGAATGTTGAAGCCGCACACGCTGATCAGGAAAATCACGGCACTTGGCGTCTTCAGCAACAGCGCAATGCAGGCGGCTCCGCCAAATATGCCGACGATAACGGCGTGCAAGCGGATGATTTTTCCGGCGAGAAAGACCGAGGCCAAGGCCCCGCCGACCGCGAGAACCTGCGATATGAAAAGCGCATTCGCAACCGGCTGCTCGGCAAGGCCGGCATTGACCCCGACCAGAAACAGGACCGCCCAGGCTATGCCCTGCGCCAGATTGTAGGACAGCACACCGGCCAGCGCGAGCAGAACGGGCCCGCGCGGCAGATCTCGTGCCGTCTCGGGCACCCGCATTCTCGCATGGACCGCATGCGGTACGCGCGAAACGGTCAGCATGCCAAGCAGCAGGATTGCGCTGAAACTGAAGAACAACCCGCGCAGGCCAACCCATTCGAGAAATGCTGGCAAGGCCCATATCCCAAGCGCGCCATAGGCAAGCAGCGAGGTCAGGTAGAGCGCCAGATTGCGATCGACCTTGCGGGTCAGCCCGACAAAGGAGAAGCTCAACGAGATGATCGCGCCATGGCCAAGGCCCGCGATCAGCCGCGCGCCCCATATTCCGCTGCCACCGACCAACAGGCCTGAAAGGACATTGCCTATGATGGCAAGGATCAGCGCACCGGTGAGCAGCTGGCGCCAGTCAAGCTTGATCCCGGGCAGCGCCAAGGCAATCGCAGAGGCTGCCACGCCGAGCATTTCTATACCCGCAAGATTGAGGGCAGTCGGCTCCGACACCGACAATTGCGTAACATAGCCCTGCACCAGCGCTGGCTGGATTATGAACGAAAGGACGCCGAGCGTACCGAGCGCAATCGCGCTGACGATCGAACTGGCGCTGTTTACATCGAAGGGCTTTTGCAAGGCCGTGGCTCCAAACAAAAAACATCAATAGAATGCGGAACCGGCCCGCTCTTGGCAGGACCGGCCAAGTCGATTTCGCTGCTATAAATTATCAATATCGCGATAGATTGGATCAATCCGCTCTCGCGAATCTGCGATAGTCTACCCAAGATCAGGATCCCGGGCCTTGCTGGATCCGCGGTTGAACGGGGAAACGCGATGAGCCAGCCAGCAGTCCAAGCCAGCGCCCTGAACGGTTGGGTCGATATTCTCGCTGCGGTCTGTCCGGATCCGGCAGAAGCGCTGGCCTCGCTTGGCTTTGCATCCGATCTGGCCGCGAAAAACCTGGTGGCAGCTTCGGGAGAACGGATATCGCTCAGCGCCTTTGCCCGGATGGCTGAATTCGTGGGCGAGCGGGCACGCAACCCTGCGACCACCTGGATGCTTGGGTTCAATTATGATTTGCTGGAACTGGGTGAGGTCGGCAGGGCGATCCTTGGCGCCAAAACACTTGGCGGGGCCATGCGGCGGTTTTCCGAACATTTCGAGCTTTTGCAGGATCGCACCGCGCTGGATTTCCTGGTCGCGAGCGATTTCGCCACCATCAATTACCGGATATTGGACCCGGAAATCTGGCCGCGTCACCACGATGCGCTGTTCAGCCTGGGCATTGTTGCCAGGATCATATCTTTGGCCGTGCCGGACGCGCTGCGAGAAATGGAAATCGGCTTCGAAAGCGGGAAGAGGGACACTGGCCTGGCAGTTGCGGCCAGCCAGCTGAGCTTTGGCGGCGAAACGAATTCCATCAGCATGCCGCTTGCAATGCTGGATGCGCCTATGCCGGCGACAACCAGCCCCTGCAATCTCAAGAGCCTGTCGTTCGCACTTGCGCAAAAGCGCCGCAAGGAACCGACCCGCAATCGGCTTGAGGCGATCATCTTCGCCCGGCTCGCACAAGGCGAGGTAAACCAGGACATGCTGGCCAGCGAAATCGGCATGTCGAGCCGGACGATGCGGCGGCGGCTGGCCGAGGCCGATCTGACATTTCAGCAATTGCTTGATGAGTGCCGGATGCAGCAGGCGGTTCTGGAATTCAAGGCGCGCCCCGAAGCTTCCATAGCGCAAGTGGCGCTGAGGCTTGGCTATGCCGAGCATTCCAATTTCACCCGCGCGTTCACCCGCTGGGTAGGAATGCCGCCACAGCGCTTTCGGTCGCAGATTGCCCAATCCACCCACTGACAATCCACCCGCTGCCAATCCACTCACTGCCAGTCCACCTACTGAGAATCGACAATGCCAAAATTGCTGCTGATGGAAGGCAATACCGCCGAAAAGCGCCTGCTCGCGCGCCAACGGGGCCTTCGAAGTTCGAGCGAAATCTACGCCTTGGCCATTGCCGCCCATTTTCCCGCAATTGAACTCGATGTGGTCCATGCGGCGGATCCGGACTGGACGACACCCGAGGGGCGCGATCTGAGTGACTATGACGGGATCGTGGTCACGGGTTCATCCCTGCATGCCTATGATCACGATTTCGCAATCACCAATCAGATCGAATTGCTGCGCAAAGCGGCCCGCGCAGGCCTGCCCGCCTTTGGCAGCTGCTGGGGCCTGCAGATCGCCGTCATGGCGGCGGGCGGGATGGTGGCCTATAATCTCAAGGATTGCGAAGTCGGCTTCGCCCGCAAAATCACCCCCACCGAGGCGGGCAAAAGCCATCGCTTGTTCAGCGGAAAGCCGGACATCTTCGATGCGCCCTGCATCCATTATGACGAGGTGACCCGCCTTCCCCAAGGTGCGGTGCTGCTTGCTTCCAATGCGCATAGCCAGGTGCAGGCCGCGCTAATCCCGCTGGAAAACACCGAGGTCTGGGCGGTTCAATATCATCCGGAGTTTGACCTGGAACAGCTGGTGCAACTGTTCACCTTCTATGCCGATACCATGATCGAACAGGGCTTCTTCGCCGACAAGGCGGCGCTGGGCCGCTATCTGTCCGCATTGTCCGGCCTGGCAGACAATCCGGATGACAAAGGGCTGGCGTGGCAGCTGGGCGTTGGCGCCGACATCACGGATGATCGCCTGCGCCGGCTCGAAATCATAAACTGGATCGAGACCTGCGTGATCAAGGCCTGAAGCAGCTGCGGATCTGCGCCGTTGCGAGTAGCGGCGCAGATCCGCTTATGCCGCCTGAAGCGCGATCAGGGGCGCGCAAACCAGACATGGACCTGGCTGGTGCCGGTCGCATTTTCATATTCGGAATAACGCACGCCCGGCCAGGTCCAGTTGCGTCCCCCGCAGGCGCCCGCCATCTGCAGATAATGCCCAAAGCGCGCTTCCGGAACATGCTTTAGGAATTCGGGCATGGTGTCGATTACGCTGGCATGGTCACCCCTGGAGAACCATTCCAGCCGTTCATAATCGGCCTCGCGCGCTTCGGGACGGCTGATATGGATCGGGTCTGACGCTTCATGCAATTCGAGCTGCGAGATCGGCCAGAAGCGATGGCTCATCGAACCGCTTGCGATCAGCAAGACGCGGCGGCCGGACTCGGCGATTGCCTTGCCAACCCCTTCCCCGACTTTGAGAAAATCGGGCGTTTCGCCTGTCTGGGCGCAGCTGACCGATAGCCATTCTTCGCCCCGATTGAGATAATGCGCAATATTGACCGTGGGATAATGGATCGGCAGCACCGGATCGTCGATGGCTGTGGTGCGAACGCCGCATTCACTGGCCCGCTCGGCTATCGCCTGGGCAAGCGCGGGATTGCCTTTGAGATCATAGGGCACCTGCGCCATGCCCCGCGGCAGTTCATCCGAAGTATAGAGCCCCTTGCGCCGATCATGGGCCGAAACGCAGAATTCCACCGTGGTGAACCAATGTGAATCGAACAGTACCACGGTATCAGGCCGCAGCCGGTCCATCACCTCTTCACGGAACCGGTGCAAACCGGGCACCAGGCTGATCTCTTTCCCCTCATTGAGTTCATAGCGCACTTCCCTGGGAAGCATGATGGTGGGGGAATGCGCAAGCAGCGCTGCGCCGACAATTTCACCCATCTGCAATTCTCCGTGACGAATATGTTCGTTAGGCGAAAATTCTCGCAGAACAGGGCGATGAAGCTTGGCCGTTTTGGCCAAGTCGGCCCCACCGCTCCTTCATATCGTTGTGGGCATGAACCAATTTGCCTTTTCCCGATCTGCCGATCCCTTTGTGGATCTTTCCGCGCAGGATGCCTTCAACGAGGGCGCGCCTTTCGTGACATTCGATCGTCTGCGCCGAGATGATCCGATGTCCTGGATGGAGTTGAGCGGCGGAGGTGACGGATGCTGGAATGTTGTGAGGCATGCCGATCTGCTCGAGCTCAATCGGCAGCCCGACCTGCTGTCATCTGCGCGCGGCATCCGCATGGAAGACCAGACCGAAGAAGAATACGAAGCGCGCAAGACCTTTCAGGAAACCGACCCGCCCCAGCACCGTGCATTTCGCGCCCTGGTCTCCAAGGCATTCTCGCGTTCGTCGGTCGCATCATATTCCGATCAGATCCGTTCGATTGTGACCAATCTGCTCGATGACGCATTGGGCAAGGGCGAATTTGACGCGGTAGATGCGATCGCGCGCAAGCTGCCGATGCAGATGCTGGCGCAGATCATGGGCGTGCCTGACGATGATGCAAGCTGGCTGGTCGAGAAGGGTGACGCCCTGATTTCGAATTCCGACCCGGATTACACCGAATTCGTGATCGATCAGGTCGATACGGAAGCCTATCGCCTGCTCCCCTTCCGTTCTCCCGCGGCAGTCGAACTGTTCGATTATGCCAATGACCTGCTCGATCGCATGGATGGCGGCGAGCAGATCGGGGTGCTGAATCTCGTGCGCGAGGAAACCAGCCACGGCACCAGAATGTCGCGCGATGAGTTCCGCAATTTCTTCTGCCTGCTGGTTGCGGCGGGCAATGACACCACCCGCTATTCGATCACCGCGACAATGCATTCGCTGGCCAATAATCCCCGGCTGCTGGCGCAAATTCAGGCCGATGATTTCGACCTGTGGGAAGAAGCCACGGACGAAATGATCCGCTGGGCTTCGCCCACCACGCATTTCCGGCGCACGGCGACACGGGATTTTGAATTTCACGGCAAGCAGGTGAAGGCAGGCGACAAGGTTCTCTTGTGGTTCCTGTCAGGCAATCGCGATGAGAATGCCATTCCCGATCCCTACCGGCTCGACCTCACCCGTCCGCGCAATCCGTTTCTCTCCTTCGGCCAGGGCGGCCCCCATATCTGCCTGGGCATGTGGCTGGCCAAGCTGGAAGTAAAGATTCTGCTGCAGGAACTAGCGCGCAGGGTCAGCAGCATGGAGCAGCTGGGCGAGCACAGCTATCTGCGTTCAAACTTCATCCACGGCATCAAATTCTTGCCCTTGGGCGTCACTCGGAAGTGACCCCGAGGCGTGTTCCCGTTTCAGCAGGCGAAAACCATCTTATGAACGACCAAGACCACAAACAGGAGCGGGTCAGAATCCTGTTTGCCGATCAGCTCAACCTGGCGCGCGGCAAATATATTCCGATGTCCGAAGCGCAGAAGGGCCATGCAAGGCTGTGTGTCGGCACCTATGCCGTCACTTACGACAAGACGCTCGTTTCCGCGCCCGGCGGCGGATTGCTGACCGGCCTGCCCGATGTCGAAGCCATATTCGATGTGGCGGACCTCCGCCCGAGCTGGGAAGGCAACACGCGGATCGCCCTTGCCGACCTGCGCTTCAAAGGCGAACCCTTCCCGCTGTGCGGCCGGACCGCGCTGAAAAATGCAATCCATGGCTGGCGACGCCATGGGCTTGAGCCGATGGTGGGAATCGAACTCGAAGCCTATGTGTTCCAGCGCGGCGCAAATGGCGATTGGGTGCCCTATGACACGCCGGGCGCCTTTGTTTACGGCACCGGCCCGTTCAGCGATCCTGCCGCACTTATGGATGACATATGGCAAATGGCCGATCGCTGCGGCCTGCCGATTGAATCGATCAATGCCGAATTTGACGCCCCGCAATTCGAGCTGACCCTGCATTATGCAGACGCGCTGAAAGCGGCCGACGACGCATTTTTGTTCCGCCAGATGGCGCGCGAAATTCTGATCAAGCGCGGCTATCTCCTGTCTTTCCTGCCCAAGCCACTGGCAGACAAGAGCGGCAGCGGGCTGCATTTCAACCTCAGCTTCCTCGATAAACACGGGCAAAACATCTTTGCCGACGATGTGCAATCAGGCAGCTTCTCACCCGTGATGAATGGTGTGATCGCGGGGCTGCTGCACCACCACGAAGCGCTGGCCGCCATCATGGCCCCTCTCGCCAATTCGCTATTCCCGCCTCCAGCCGGCAAGTCTTTCGGGATATTGGGCCAATTGGGGCATCGACCACCGATCCACCACGGTGCGCGTCTCGGCGGAGACCGGCCAGGCCGCGCGTATCGAACACCGAATGGCTGACGGCGCGGCCAGCCCCTATTTCGCCATGGCAGCAGCCCTGCATGCCGCAAGGCTGGGCCTGGAAGGCGGCTATGCCTTGCCGCCCGAGGAAGTGAACGACGGGCTGGAAACGATCTGTACGGATCGGCACGCGCCCCATGATCTGGCGAGCTCACTGGATGCGCTGGAAGCCGACACCGTGCTCTCCACCGCGATCGGCCAGACCCTGATCGACAATTATGTCGCCATCAAACGCGAAGAGCTGAACACTCTGGCCGGCCTCTCGCACGACGAACAGATCGCCTATTACCTGCATTATATTTGAGGGCATTATGGCCGAGCGAATAGACGTCGAAGGGGTGAGCGTTTCACCCGACCATTTCATCGGGGGCCGGCGCGTCGGTTCCCCCGGCACGTTCGAAACCCGCTGCCCCTTTGATTGGCATCGCAAGCTGGCGGATGTTGCGCGCGGCGATGCCGAGACCGCAACATTGGCAGTGGATGCGGCAAGCGCCGCCTTCCCCGGATGGGCCGCACTGTCAGCGGCGGAGCGCGGTGCCTATCTGCATCGCCTGGCCGACCTGATCGATGCGAATATCGAGCGGCTGGCAATCGTCGAATGCATGGACATGGCGATGCTGCACGAAAGCCTGCGCTTGCGGGTGATTGCCCGCGGCGCGCTCAACTTTCGCAATTATGCGGATCTGGCGACCAATTATGAGGAACGGGTCTGGTCCTCCAAGGGTACGCTCAACCGCGTTATGCGCATTCCTGCGGGCCCGGCGCTGATCATAACGCCGTGGAATGCGCCCTTCATGCTTTCGACCTGGAAATGCGCCCCGGCCCTGGCTGCCGGCAACACGGTGATCCTGAAACCTGCCGAATGGTCGCCGCTGTCCGCCTCCGTCCTTGCCGACCTGATCGAGGAAGCGGGCTTTCCGGCGGGCGTGTTCAACATCGTGCAGGGGCTTGGTGCCGAGCTCGGCAATCATCTGATCGGCGATGGCCGGATAAAGCGGATCAGCTTTACCGGCTCCATTCCGACCGCGAGAGTGATCGGCAAGGCGGCTGCCGAAAATATCGTGCCCTTTACCGCCGAACTGGGCGGAAAATCGCCGCTGCTGGTCTTCGCCGATGCCGATATCGATGCTGCCGCCAAGCGCGCGGCGGGCCAGTATGACGATAGCGGGCAAGTGTGCATGGCGGGCACCCGTCTGATCGTGGAGGAAAGCGTACAGGAAGAATTCCTGACGCGCTTTCACGCCTATACGGACAAGCATGTTCTGGGGGACAGCCGCGATCCAGCCACCACCGTTTCCGCGCTCATTCATCCCACGCATGTCGAGCGGGTTCTGGGTTTCATCGAGCGCGCAAAGGCAAATGGTGATCAGATCCTGCGCGGCGGCAAGCTGTGGCGCGAAGGCGCCAATTTCATTGAGCCGACCTTGATCGCGCCGAAAAGCAACGCAAGCGAAGTGGTGCAAAACGAGGTATTCGGCCCCGTTCTGACCTTCCAGACCTTTGCCACGGAGGAACAGGGGATCGCCCTGGCCAATTCGACTGACTATGGCCTGTCAGGCATGATCTATACCGGCGATGCCGCCCGCGCAGAGCGTGTCGGGCGGGCCGTGCGCGGGGGCACGGTGTGGGTGAACACATTTCTGGTGCGCGATCTCACTGCGCCATTTGGCGGAGTTGGCATCTCCGGCCTGGGCCGTGAGGGCGGAGATTATGCCTTGGATTTTCATTCAGACCTCAAGACGCTCCAGATTCTGGAAGGAAGCGTCTGAACTTCGAACCTCGCGCAGATGGTTCAGGGGAAAATCTGGCAGATACACAAGCGGCGCGGGCGATAATCGCCCGCGCCGCTTTTTACGCCACGCCCCTTATTATGCCATATTGGCTCGCCACAGGGTTGTGCCCGCCTTCCATGAAACACCGATTTCATGCCAATAAGCGGCGATCTTTTCCTGCGGCGCGATATCCAGCAATTCTTCCACCGGCGAATCGAACAATGCGAGATCGAAATCGCCCTTGAAGCAGCGGCCTGCCTCCACATCGAAGCCAGCCATGGTCACAACTTCATTGAGACTATCGGTGCCATCGGTCTCGATCGCGGGAAGCCAGCGATTATGCGCCATAGGATGCGCATTGACGAAGCCGGGCCTGTCGGCAGGGCCGGTAATCGTGAAACGGCCTTCCGCCAGCCGTCTGTCAAATGCAGCAAGCGTAACCCCGAAGGTACCGCCCGGCTCCAGCTTCGGGCCGCCCTTCCCCACCGTGACCGGCCGGCTCATCTGAATGCTGCCCAGCTTCTTGGGATAGCCCTGATGCTGCCCGCGCAGCACCGCGAATTCCTTGTCCACCCAGATATAGATGCAGCGCGAATAGACCTTGCCCTGGAACTTGCAGCGCACGACGAAGAACATCTCCTTATACTGCACCCGCACGGGATCCAGCATATGGCCAGGCTCGTCGCTCACACTCTGCCAATCGGCCCAGATTGCGGCAACCGCGCCCGGATCTTCATCGGCCAGTTCGAACCCCTCGGGCAGAAGTGCTCCGATCTTCGCGGGGTCCGTGCGATATTCCAGCGTGATCAATTCGCCGGAATAATGCCACGGCACGGGCGGCACGATAGAGGCCTTCCCGCTCGGCGTGCGCGGATAAAACAGACCCTTCAGTTTGGACATGACAACTCCTCGAGAGAATTGCCGCTGACTCTAACCAGGCCGCGGTGCAGCAACTTGGCCAACTTGGCCAATCCGGGCCAGCGCGGAGGCCCCTATCGTCTCCGGCAAAGTACAGGAGCCTTTCATGACCACCGAATATCGCCGCATCCTTCTTGATGGCTATCCCATCCTGGCCACGCTGGAAGGCGATCGGCTGATCACCAGGGATGGTCGCAGCATCGAGGCCGATGCCGCGGTCCATCTGCCGCCCTGCAACCCGAGCAAGATCATCTGCGTTCATCTCAATTATCACAGCCGGGTCGATGAATTCATCACCAAGCTGCCCGCCGCGCCGACCTATTTCCACAAACCTGTGACCGCCCTGAACACGCATAAGGGCGACATCGTCCGCCCCGAACGTTGCAACTGGCTGAACTATGAAGGTGAAATCGCGATCGTGATCGGCAAGACCTGCCGCAATGTTTCGCCGGATGAAGCGGGCGACTATATTCTCGGCTACTCGGTCTCGAATGACTACGGGCTGCATGATTTCCGCGACACCGATGCCGGATCCATGCTGCGGGTAAAAGGTTCGGATACGCTGTGCCCGATCGGGCCGGGCCTGGTCACCGGGTGGGATTTTCGCGGCAAACAAATCCGCACCTATGTGAACGGTGAAATCCGGCAGGATGACAATACCGACAATATGGAATGGGACATGCACTATCTGGTCGCGGATATTGCGCGGACCATCACGCTGGAGCCGGGCGACGTCCTGCTTTCGGGCACCCCTGCAAACAGCCGCCCAGTATACCCCGGCGATATCGTGGAAGTCGAAGTCGAAGGACTGGGCCGGTTGACCAATCGCATCGTCCAGGGGCCAACTCCCATTCGCGACGACTGCGGCGCTCAGCCGACGCAATCCGAGGAGGTGATTTCCACCGCAATGGGCGGTGACTGGGAATTCCGGGGCAAGCGCGCGGCAGGCGGCCAGGGCGCGCAATTTTACGAATTCAAGCTGGACAAGAATTGATCCGCGCCGTGGTGGACGCAGAGCATTTCTATATCGGCGGTGAGTGGGTCGAGCCACGCGCCGCCGAACGCGCCGACATCGTCAATCCGGCCGATCGCTCCATTGTCGGGCAGGTTGCGCTCGGCAATTCAGCGGATGCGGAGGCGGCAATTGCCGCCGCGAAGGGAGCCTTCCCTGCCTGGTCACAGACTAGCCGGGAAGAGCGGATCACACTGCTCAAGGCCATCAATGCAGCACTGATCGCGCGCAACGAGGAGATGGCGCAGGCGATTTCTGCAGAAATGGGCGCGCCGCTGGCGCTTGCCCGTGAAGATCAGGCACCCTCCGGCCCGCAGCACTTCAGCGAAATCATTCGCGTGCTGGAAGATTTCGCCTTCGAGGAAGCCCTGGGCACCACACTGGTGCGGCATGAACCGGTGGGCGTATGCACACTCATCACGCCGTGGAACTGGCCGCTGAACCAGATCGCGACCAAGGTTTCCCCTGCCTTTGCCGCCGGCTGCACCATGATCCTGAAGCCGAGCGAATTGGCCCCCCTCGATGCTGCAATCCTCGCCGATATCATCGACGAGGCAGGTGTCCCCGCCGGCGTGTTCAACCTTGTTCACGGCACCGGCGAAAGCCTCGGCAAGACCCTGACCAGCCATCCTGATGTGGACATGATATCCTTCACCGGCTCGACCAGGGCAGGCATCGCGATAGCTCGAAGCGCAGCCCCCACAATCAAGCGCGTCGCGCTTGAGCTTGGCGGCAAATCGGCCAATATCATCCTGCCCGATGCCGATCTCGCAATGGCCATAAAGGCCAGTGTGCGTAGCTGCATGCTCAACAGCGGGCAGAGCTGCAATGCGCCCACCCGCATGCTGGTGCCGCGCGCTTTGAGCAAGCAAGCTGAAGAGCTTGCGGCCGAGGTTGCAAATGCGCTGACGATCGGTTTGCCCCGGAACTCCCCCTTTCTCGGTCCGCTCGCGAATGAGGCACAATATCTGCGCGCACGCTCGATGATCGAGCAGGCTGTGGCGGAGGGCGCCAGGCTGATCGCGGGCGGTCTGGATTTCCCGGATGACCTGAAACCCGGCCTGTTCATCCGCCCGACCGTCTTTGCCGATGTGACCACAGACATGACCATCGCGCGCGAAGAGGTGTTCGGCCCGGTCCTGGCGATCATCGCCTATGACTCACTGGATCAGGCGATCAGCATCGCAAATGATACGCCCTATGGTCTGTCTGGCTATGTCTGGGGCGCTGAGCGGGACCAGTGCAAGGCCGTGGCGGCACGGTTGCGGACCGGCATGGTCCACATAAATGGCGCCTCACTCGACGCCAGAGCGCCTTTTGGCGGCTACAAGATGTCCGGCAATGGCCGCGAATGGGGCGTTTACGGGCTGCACGAATTCCTTGAGCTCAAATCGATTTACGGCGGCGCAACGGCGTCCCCGCTGGAGTGACGCAAGATGATCAGCCTGCATATCGAAAACCGCAACGGCGAAACCCGTCAAATCCTGGTTGAACCTGAAGGATCGCTGATGGAAGCGATCCGGGACAACGGGTTTGACGAGCTGCTGGCGCTCTGCGGCGGCTGCTGTTCCTGCGCCACATGCCATGTGATCGTCGCCCCGGCGTTTGCCGGGATATTGCCCCCGATCTCACCGGATGAAGACGATCTGCTGGAAAGTTCCGATCAGCGTGGAGAGCATTCGCGCCTGTCCTGCCAGATCCCGCTGAGCGCAAAGCTGGACGGCATGAAGCTGCGGATCGCAGCCGAGGATTGATCATCCAGGCCGGCGCCTACTCGGTGGCCGGGAGCGCTCAATTCTCGCGCAAATAGCGCTCCACAATCTCGGTCGCACCGGTCACATCCGGATAGCACAGGCCGGGATTTGCGCGGAACTGGCGCATGAATTCCTGCTCGGCCGCGAGCCATTTCTGGCTACCCTCCAGCGCTTCATCCAGCTGTGATCGCGGAATGACCACCACCCCATTGTCATCAGCCAGAATGGCATCGCCAGGGCTCACAGCCACTCCGCCGCAGCTCACCGGAACATTCATCTCGCCGCCCATGCCGCGATATTTGGTGGTTACCGGGCTGATCCTGCGCGCCCAGATCGGCAGCCCGACCTCCCGGGCATCATCCAGATCGTTCACCGCGCCGTCGACCAGCACAGCTTCCAGGCCAGTCGCCGCAGCGGCGTGAATGGTGGCGCCGCCCCAATTGCAGGTCCGCTGATCCTGCCCGCGATCGATCACCAGCACATCGCCCGGGCGCGTGAATTTCAAGGCATAATGTGCCATCACGGAATCCGGTACGGTGATCCGCACGGTAACCGCCGTTCCGGCAATCTTGCTGCCGCCCAGCCGGGGCACCATGCCCCCATCCATGAACCCGGCCTCCAAATGGTGGCCTACCGTTCCCGTATCGAGTTCAAGAAGCGTCTGCCGCTGCTGCACGGTGATCTGGTCCGGCATCGGGTTGACGACATAGACGCGCCTCTCAGGAAGCATTGCCATCCTAATCTATACTCCTGTCAAACTGCCCACCGGTCATCCGGGGTGCCGATCTTAATTGCCTGTTGCGACGGGCCGGGAAGGGTCCGCAATCCATTCGCTCCACGAGCCAGGATAGAGCCTGGCCCCGTTCAACCCGGCGATCTCCATCGCCAATGCGTTGTGGCAGGCGGTGACGCCCGAACCACATTGCAGCACCACCTCCGAGGGCTTGCGCCCGGCGAGCAGCTGGTTGAATTCGGCGGCGAGCGTGCCCGTCGGCTTGAAACGGCCCTTGGCATCCAGATTGTCAGCGAAGGGTCGGTTGATAGCGCCCGGGATATGCCCCGGAACCGGATCAAAAGCCTGGGCGGTTCCCGCAAAGCGCTGGGCTGAGCGGGCATCGACGACGACGAACTGCGGGGCGGAAATATTGTTGAGCACGGCATCGGCGTCGACCGTGCCGCCGACAAGCGGGGCGCCCGGTTCGAACTGACCCGGTGCGGCCAGGTGCGGCGCGCCACTTTCAATCTCTCCGCCGGCATCGCACCATGCCCGAAATCCGCCATCCAGCACCGCGACTGCTTCATGGCCGAGCCACCGCAACAGCCACCACAGCCGCGCGGCATAAGCGCCGCCGGCATTGTCATAGGCGATGACCTGTGTGCCCCGCTTCAAGCCCTGCAGGCGCAGCACTTCGGCCAGCAGATTCTTGTCAGGCAGCGGGTGGCGGCCGTTGGAACCGGAGGGAGGAGCGGACAGGTCATTATCGAGATGCATGTAGCGCGCACCCGGAATATGCCCTTCACGATAGACCAATTCCCCCTCCGCCGGGTCGGACAGGTCAAAGCTGCAATCAAAAATCAGCACCTCGCCGTGAACCAGGAGAGACTTTGCATCGCTTGGAGAAATCAGGGTTTTATACATCAAGAATGCCATTTCCCGGTGGCGCGGGCGATCATCGCCCGCGCCGTCAGACCGCGTTTCAGAACTTATAGCGCGCTTCGATGCCGAAGGTGCGCGGTTCACCCCAGACAGCCTGATCGAGCCCGCCAAATATCCTGGCATAGGTCCGATAGGCGGCGTTGGAGAGATTCTTGCCCCACAGGGCAATGGTCACACCGCCGCCCGTTTCATAGCCGATCCGGGAATCGAACAGGGCATAGCCGGGTTCGTAAAACTGGCTCGCACCGTCAGGCTGCAGATACATGTCACCGGTATATTTGACAGTGCCATTGAGGAAGAATTCGCCGTCGCCCATTGGAACGCGGTAATCGGCCTGCCCGCCCAGCGCCCACTCCGGCGTGAACTCGATCCGATTGCCGGTGTAAGACACGGGGGTGGAGGATCCCTGAGCGGAATAATCGAACTGCGTATATTTGGCGTCGAGATAGGATGCATTTGCGGAGAAAGTCAGCCCGGCAGCAGGCTCAAGTGTCGCTTCCAGCTCGAAGCCGCGGATTTTGGCCTTGCCGGCATTGGTGACCTGAACCGATGGAACCGAGCTGACCGCCGTTGTGACGAGCTGGGCCACCTGCTTGTCGCCGTAATCCATCTGGAAAACCGACAGGCTGTAACGCAGCATGTGATCCAGCATATGGCCCTTGATGCCAATTTCGTAATTGATCACTGATTCAGGGCCGAAAGTCAGATCGTCCGGTGTCAGATTGGCCGCGCCGATCGTGTCGAGGTTGAACCCGCCCGACTTGAAGCCCTTCGACACCGTGGCATATGCCGTGACCGCGCTTGTCGGTTTGTAGGTAAGGCTGCCGGTCCAGGAGACATTGCTGTCCGATCGGCGCATATCGCGGAAGTCATAGCTCAAGCTTGGCCCACGTTCCTGATAGAAGTCGGCGCTTTTCTTTTCATAGGTGTAGCGCAGCCCGCCCGTTGCGGTCAGCCCCGGCAGCACCTCGTAATCGGCATTGAAATAGGCCGCATAGCTATCGGTAACGGCTTTGCCTTCGTCGTAGATTCCATTCGCGAGCGATCCCTGAATGTAGATGTCGCGCAGCATCGTTCCATATTGATGGTAATAATAAAGCCCGCCGACAAAGCTCAGCGGCCCGCTTCCGCCAGACGTCAGCCGCAGTTCCTGGCTCGCCATCTGGACGAAATCGGTCAGCGGATCGGAATTGAAGATATTGATCGGCAGCTGATCGATATCGCTGGAAACCGTCACATTGACCTTGCGATAGGCAGAGATCGAGGTGATCGTCATCTGGTTGGGCAGCGCATATTCAGCCGTCAGGCTGGTGCCCCACATATCGCGGCGATCGTCATTGGGTTTGTCGGTATTCGCCTCGAACCGGTTCCCGGTATAATAAGGGGCTGCTGCGCCTTTCGGAGAATCCATTTGCGTCTGCAGCGCGGTACGCCGGTCATAGGTCGCGTCTGCAGAGAGCTTGATCGTCAAGGCATCGCTTGGAAGATAGACAAGCTGCAGCTTGCCGCCCCGGCGGTTTTCATCGTTCACATATTTATCGTTGTAGAGATTGTGGATATATCCATCGCGGTCGAAAGTCGCGATCGTGATCTTGCCATAGAGATTGTCCGCCAGGGGGCCAGAAACGACAGCCTGGGTTCGCAGCGCATTATAATTGCCATAGCTGACATAGGCGCTGCCCTCCGTGACATCGGTCGGGTCCTTGCTGATGATGTTTACCACGCCCCCGATGGTGTTCTTGCCGAACAGAGTTCCCTGGGGTCCGCGAAGCACTTCCACGCGCGCAATATCGGCCAGATCGGAGTTGTAGCCTGATGTGCGCGGAACATAGACGCCGTCGATATACATGCCCACACCGGCTTCAATCCCGATGTTGCGTGAATCGCCCCCCACGCCGCGAATGGTGAGCTGTGTCGAAAGGCTCCCGCGCTCGGTGAACTGAACACCCGGCAGAAGGTGCGTCATATCGCGCAAGCTGTTGACGCTGGCTGCTTCAAGCTGCGCTTGATCGAGCGCCGTGACCGAAACTGGAATGTCCTGGATATTCTCCTGACGATGGCGCGCCGTCACATAGATCGCATCGCCTTCGGCATCAGCGGCGCCGGCATCGGCAGAGGGCAAGTCCTGCGCCCAGGACGTATGAGGAAAAGACAAATCAGCAGCAACAATCATTGCAATGACAGATGTAACATGAGCTATTTTTTTCATGATTACCCTCATATGTGTTATTTTATAGCTTTTGACAAAACTGTGCCGTATTGCGCGATTGGATTTATTGCGCCATTCGAACCATTTTCATAACAGGATGATTGTTTTATTTTTGAAACATTGGAAGTTCATTATTCTAATAACATCCGATAGGGATTTGCTATGGCCGTCTCCTCTCGGCATTTTCCTGATCCTTCCGCCAGGTTTTCCAAGCGAGAAAGCAAAGCATAAGCGCGGAAAGGAGCATCGCCGGTCCCACCACCAGGGCAATGGACAGGCGCAGGCCGTTGGTTCCATTGAACACCGCGGTGGATAGGGCGCCGACCAAAGTCGGCCCCAGCCCCAATCCCAGCACATTGATGACCAGGACATAGAGCCCTGAAACTTGCGCCCGGGCCTCCCGCGGGGTCGAAATCTGCAAATATGCCGGGACCACTCCCATGGGGAATGACACGGCGAAATGCAGGCCGCCGACGATCAGCAGAACGGCCAGAGAGCTGGTCGGGACCGCCAGGAGAAGGGCAAATGGCAGCCCCAGCAGGGCCGCGAAGGCGATGGTGCGAAAATGTGCATTGGGCACCGCCGACCGCACCAGACGATCCGCCATCCAGCCTCCTGCAAGCAGGCCGATCGGACTGCAAATGAGAACCACCGCGCCATAGCGCGCGCCTACGACCTCGGGTGCCCAATCAAATTCCCTGCCCAGGGCAGCGGGCAACCAGGATACCAGCGCATAGCTGGTCATGATCACCCCGGACATGCCCAGAAACAGGCCCGCATAGACAAGCGGCCGCTGGCGCAGCGCACCTATCATCGAAATCGGCGGCTCAGCAGCCGCCTGCGGCTTGTGGATATCAGGCTCACGGATCAAAGCGGTCAGGGCCACGAACAGCACCCCGGGGGCGGCAATGACCAGGAATGTGCTCTGCCAGGGAGCCAGCCCGCCCAAAAGGGGAAGTTGAGCGCCGCTGCTGATGAAATAATGATAGACCATTCCGGTGATCAACAGCGCACTGCCCGCGCCGATGACGCTCCCCACCTGGAACAGGCCCACCGCGCGGCCAAGCTGGTTCTGGGGGAAGCGGTCGTGAACGATCGAATAGCTCGCCGGAGCAAGGCCGGCCTCACCGGCACCCACCCCGATACGCGCGATCAGCAAATGGAAGAAACTGGAAGCGAAGCCAGACGCGGCGGTGGCGATTGACCACAAGCCTATTCCCAGCATGATCGTGCCCTTGCGCGACCAGCGATCCGCCAACCAGCCCGCGGGAACCCCCATGGTGGCGAAGAACAGCCCGAAGGCGACACCCTGAAGCAGGCCCATCTGGGCATCGTTCAGCCCGAGATCCGCCTTGATCGGATCAACCAGAAGCGAGAAGCCGACGCGATCGATGAAGGACAGGATCAGCGACATCATCAGCAGCAGAACGACCAGCCAGTCCTTCCACCCACCTTTGCGCCTTGCCAGATCATCATTCATCGAAAGCTGGGCCAATCCTATCTCCTTCAAATCTCGCGAATATCCCGCCAAAGCCTGGTTCAGCTGAGCAAGAGCTCGGCCTCTGCCGTCTTGGTGTCACCGTAAAGCCGGCGGGTTTCGTCCAGGGTAGTCTTGCCTGCCAGGAGGTCCGCCGCGATGGCCTGTACCGACCGCAAGGCCGGCGAACCAAAGCCGCCGCCGCCAGGCGTTTCGATGCGCACCGATTGCCCCCTCGCCAGGATCAGCCTCGGCTGATTGGCTGGAATTGCATGCTCTTCAGGCGTTCCCCGATCACGAATGATGCGAGCCACCGCCCCTTTTTCGCCGCCGAAAACGCCGTCTGCAGGCACGATCGTTCCTTCGCTGGAAGCGTAGCAGAATGTCCCGTCGTCAAGCGCACTGATCTGGCGGACGATGCCCATGCCGCCACGCCATTTGCCGGCACCCCCGCTATCGGGCACAAGGCCATATTCGTCCACTACCAGTGGATATTCGTTCTCAAGTGCCTCTGCCGGCAGATTGGACGAATTGGTGATATGCACATGCGTGCCATCGGCCCCATCTGCCACGGCCCGCCCGCCTGCGCCGCCACCGATCGTTTCGACATAGACATAGGTGCCTGCACGGCGGCGGGATGGACCGGAAAAGACCATTGCCGGCATTGCGTCATTGCTGGCGGCCATCACCCGCTCTTCCGGCAGGAAGTGCGCGAAGGCTCCGATTATCGATGCACAGACCCGTTGGGCTGTATTGGAGCGCATGCCCACGGCCGAAGGGAACGTCGGATTGGTAATCGTCCCTTCCGGAGCACGGAACAGGATCGCATCGAACATCCCTTCATTGGCCATCAGTTCGGGATCCAGCATGGTCTTGACCGAATAATAGACGCTGGCCCGCATAGCGCTTTCCGGCATGTTATAGCTGCCTCGGCACTGCGGCCCGGAGCCATCGAAATCGACCGTCAGCTGATCGCCCAACACGGTCAGATTGGCCTGAATGGCCACCGGATCGCCGCCAAAGCCATCATCATCGAGATAGGCGGTGTGGCTGCCCTGCCCGTCTTTCAGCTCGGCAATGCGGTTGCGAAGACGCCGCGCGGTATAATTGAGGATATCCTCGATCGATTGTTCGACGGATTCCAGGCCAAACTGGCGGACCATTTCGAGCATCAGATCCGCACCGCGTTCATTCGCGGCGATCTGGACCTTGAGGTCAGCCACGCGATCGGCAGGTTCGCGGCTGTTTTCAGCCAGCAAGGTAAGGAGCCCTTCATCCAGCTCGCCTTCGCGCACGATGCGGATCAGCGGAATGCGGATACCTTCTTCAAACACAGTGCGCGCTGTGGGAGAAACCGATCCGGGATAGGTCCCCCCGACATCCGAATGATGGCCGATATTGGCGGCAAAGAAGCGGCAGGCGCCCTTCCAGAAAATCGGCGTGACGATTGTGATATCCGGCGCATGCGTCCCACCTGCGAGGTAGGAATCATTGCAGATGAACACATCGCCTTCGCGGATCTTGTCCAGCCCATATTTTCCAAGGACCGTTTCAACGCCGCCCGAAAGCGATCCGAGATGCATCGGAATATGCGCCGCCTGTGCGATAAGTCGTCCTTTGACATCGAACATCGCCACGGAGCAGTCCTTGCGCTCCTTGATATTGGGCGAGAACGAGGCGCGGATCAGCCGATTGCCCATATCCTCGGTGATCGAGAGGAGCCGGTTGGAGAACACCTCCATCGCGATGGGATCGAACAGACGCTCTTCCTGCTTCGATACCGGCGAAACCAGGTCAGCCATGGGCGTTGCTCCTCGTGCGATGGCAAATTCCGACATATTCATCCTTGAGCCCCAGATTCTCGGGATCCCTGGCTCTGCGAGCCAGATGGATCGTTCTATTCAAAAACGGAAATGATGAGATTGCCCACCGGATCGACCGTGATTGTCTGGCCCGGCTGTACCACCGTGGTGGAGCTCATCTCTTCAATGATTGCCGGCCCGGCAAAGGTCCGGCCGATCGGCAGCTGCCCGCGACGATAGATATTGATTTCCAGCCAGCCATGCTCCGGCCCGAAATAGACCGACCTGCGGCCCTTGATCATTTCCAGATCCGCCGCAGGTTCCGGCGGAGCCTGGGGAACGCGGGCAACCCGGCCAATCGCCTGAACCCGGCAGTTGACGATTTCCACGGGCCGGTCGGTCACATCATAACCATATTCCTGAACATGCTGGCGACGGAACCGGGAGATCATGTCTTCAAGGCCGCCCGCGGTTACATTTTCCAGCGGAACCGCAACTTCGAAATTCTGCCCGTCATAGCGCGCATCCACCATAATCCGCAGTTCCCGCTTTTCCGGTGCGACACCTTCCCGCTCAAGCCACAGACTGCCTTCCTCGACCATCTCGGCCAATACGTTGCAAACCTGCTCCCAGGCTTCCTGGCTGGCTATGCTGAGCTGGCTGCGCACAAAATCCATATTGATGTCGGACAGCAATATCCCCCTGGCGCACAAGGTGCCGGGCTCGAGCGGAACGATGACCGTGCGGATGCTGCAATCGCGGGCCAGATCGCATGCGTGAAGCGGCCCCGCCCCGCCATAGGCGAACAGGGCGAAATCACGGACATCATGGCCGCGTTCTGTCGAAACCGAACGGATCGCCCGGCTCATATTGGCATTGGCGATCCGCAGGATGCCATAGGCGGCTTCCTCCACCGAAATGCCAAGCGGCGTGGCGATCGCCTCCTCGATAGCCGCACGCGCTGCGGCGGCATCAACCGGCAGCCGCCCTTCGAGCAGGGATACCGGGTCCAGCCGGCCCAGCACGATATTGGCGTCCGTAATTGTCGGCTCGGTCCCCCCGCGCGCATAGGCCACCGGCCCCGGCAGGGCGCCCGCACTTTTCGGGCCGACTTTCAGCGCGCCGGCGTCGTCAACCGCGGCAATGCTGCCGCCGCCCGCGCCAATGACATGGATGTCGATCATCGGCGTCTTGACCGGATAATCAGCCACCAACCGGTCCGACGCAAAAAGCGGCTTGCCATCCACAATCACGGAAACATCGGTGGAAGTGCCGCCGACATCGAATGTCACCAGATTGGCAAATTTGGCAACCCGGCCAACCTCCGCTGCGCCGATCACCCCTGCAGCCGGTCCCGAAACACATGTGCGCACGGGCATCTCACGCACAGTCGGAACCGACATGAGTCCGCCATTCGAATGCACCGTGTTCAATTCACCCACAATGCCGATTTCGGCGACCCGCCCGAGAAGACGCTCGAGATAGGAGCCCATGCGAGGGCCCATATAGGCGTTGAGCACCGTCGTGGACATGCGTTCGAATTCACGGAATTCCGGCAGAACCGTCGAAGACAGGCTAACATAGGCATCAGGCATGATTTCGCGCACGATTTTAGCCGCGCGCTTTTCATGGTCAGGGCGGCGATAGCTGTGCAGAAAGCAGATAACCACCGCGCCAACGCCTGCGGCTGCCAGTGCCCGGGCCGCATCCGCCACCTGAGCTTCATCAAGCGGCGACCGCACGGTTCCATCCGACAGGACCCGCTCGTCGACTTCGAAGCGCAAATGGCGCGGGACCAATGGCGTCGGCCGATTGACCGAATAATCGTACAGATGGGGGCGAAGTCTGGCGCCCGATCTCGAGCACATCGCGAAATCCGCGCGTGGTGATCAAGCCGGTGAGCGCACCGCGGCGCTCGATCACCATATTCGTCGCGACAGTGGTGCCATGGCCAAGGTGGCGCACATCCGCAGGGTCAATCGCGTGATCATTGAGCAATTGCGTCAGGCCCGCTCCGATTGCCTCGGAGGGGTCGGACGGAGTGGAAGGAACCTTGAAGAAGTGAACCGAACCGCCTTCTTCATCCAGCATCGTAAAGTCAGTGAATGTGCCGCCAACATCGAAACCAATACGATACATCAAGCTGCCCTTTTACGGTCTTCGCGGCCAGCAACCTGCCCACTCACACCGAACGGGTGTGAGCGAAAAAGCGAGTTGCCTTGCCGCCGGTCTAAGGATCAGGACAGGCAATTCGCGCCATGTCCGATGGCATTGTGGTAGCGCTCGATTACGCAGGAGCGCCAACGCGATTTTCTGATGAACTGCGATCAGTGTTTATAATCCTGGCGGATTTCCGGGCTTGCACGGCGGTCGCACAAGCTGGCCTTATGGCTGGCGATCAGAACAATCGATTGGGCAAAGCCGCAGCGTGATACTCTACTGGCCGCAATCTGCGGGGCGACGGCTTCGCTTCACATTCCCGGCCCCTATCATCTAGGGTGAAACCACCCCATTCGCCGGACTGCGGCTGAGGACGCAAAGGAATACCAGGGCATGAATCTTCGCTTCCTTGAGACCTTTGTCTGGCTTGCTCGGCTCAAGAGCTTCACCCGCACCGCTGAAAAGCTGAACGCCAGCCAGCCTGCCGTGTCCGGGCGCATCGTCGCGCTGGAGGAGGCGCTGGGTGTCACCCTGTATGAACGCAACGCAAAAGGCTTCAAACTGACTGCTGCGGGCCGCCGCATCCTCAATCAATGCGAGACGATTGTCGATCTTTCCCGCGAATTGCGCTCGATCGCATCTGAAGACGACACACTCGGCCGCGCGCTTCGGATCGGCGCATCGGACGCTATCAGTCTGAGCTGGATGCCCGATCTTCTGGAGGTCTGCAGAAACAAATATTCGAACTATGAGTTCGACATTGTGACAGACAGCGCGCCAAATTTGCAGGCCGCCCTACTCGCGGATGAGCTGGACCTGGCATTCATCGCCAATGGCATTGACGAAAGCCGGATCGTCAATGCTCCGCTGTGCAATTTCCGGATTGCCTGGATGGCCAATCCCCGCAAATTTGATGTCCGCAACCCGTTGAATATTGAACAATTGTGTAAGATGCCGATCATAATGCCGCCACCGGCAACGCCCGGCTATATGTGGCAGACCGAATATCTGAAGCGGCACAATGTCAATTATTCGGCCGATGCCCCGGCGCCCTTCAAGATATCCTGCGGGCAATCCCCGGCAACCGGAATTCAGATGGTGGTGCAAGGTTTCGGCATCATGCCTCTGCCGGTATTGCTCGCCCGCCCATGGATTGAATCGGGCGACTTGCAGATCCTCAAGGTGAAGGAACCCTTCCCGCCATGGCTGATGTTTTCATCTTACAAGTCACCGCCCACGGTGCCGATCCTCACAAGTCTGGTCGAAACCGCCCAGGCAGTGGCCAAGGCCTATGCGGATCGCTGTGGCGGAGAAGACTTCTGGCCATGATTTGCCCATAGGAGACTGTCAGCTGCGGGCATGAAGTCGCTTCTGATTACGACCTCTCTCGCCACTTCCTTGACTGATATGGTTCAGGAATTGGATCGTTCAGAGGATCAATTCCCTGTGCCTCCAACTCATCGAACCATTGACCGCGAACTCCATCCGGCAACTTATCACCCGACCAAGGGCAGAAGCTGATGTGCTGGGTAACCTCCACCGGCTCGTTTACCCGCACGATAATGCTGTATTCGTCAAACCGCTCGTCATATCTTACAAGGCCAATTGAGATCTGCATGACCATTTGGTCACAGCAGAAATGAGCAATATCGCACATTGTTTGTTCTTCCATGAACCGCGGGACCGATCATAGGGCAATTATATACTTGAGTTAGCGAGAATGTCAGCGGCACTTGGAATTATGGTGACCCGCGCCAATTCCGTCAGGCTGACCAGCCGGGGTACAACCCGGGCGTCACCGCATTTCCCAAAAGGAAGGCATCATTGGCAATGGGGTTGGGGCATCTGAATGGTTGACCGGGCTGCCCCGCTACCGCCTTGGGGCGCGGCGATAAGCTCACTAAAATCACTAAACTCACGCATGTGACGCATGGAAAGTTACGCGCGGAAATGGCTGCGTCCGGCTGGGCGTGGGGAACGGAATCGACGATGTGAAAGAGCCGCCGCGATCATGACAGATGGGGTGAATGTAGGAAAATCAATTGGCCGCGCGCACCGCAATTTCGGCAGTCGCGGTGAAACAGGATATTCCCCGACGCCCCCTTTCGCGAGGGCCGGTGGCTGCGCCTGCGGGCGCGCTGGCGGCTGGGTGGGGCATCGGCAAAGCTCGCATCGATCCCGCATGGAGGCCACGCTCGTCCACATGGCGGGCATAGGGAAGGTGCATCCCCGCAGCTTCTCCCGCAGGACACCATCATCGCTGCGCCGCGACTGGTATCGGATGACCGTCCGGTCCGCTGCAATCACCCTGCACGCCCGCCGCTCGCTGACATCAAGCAGGGCCTGAAGATGCGCGACCGCTTCCCGCTTGGCGGCAGGCGTTACCATTTTTTTGAAAGCAGATCCTTCAGACCTGCATTGTCCAGCATCGCGTCCGCAAGCAGCCGCTTCAGCCGTCCGTTCTCGTCCTCCAGTGCCCGAAGCCGCTTCGCCTCCGACACTACAAGCCCGCCATATTTGGCCTTCCAATTGTAAAGCGTGGCCTCCGAGATGCCATGCTTGCGGGCAAGATCAGCCGTCTTCGCGCCTGCCTCAGCCTCCCGCAGCACACCGATAATCTGCTCTTCCGTAAATCGTGATCGCTTCATCGTTCCGTCCCTTCGTCAGGTCCGGACTCTAATCAATCCTGGAGGGAAATCAGGGGGTCACGTCAGGGGTCACAGCGCTTCGAGCGCGATGACGTGATTAGGGAGCCGGCCTGCGGACTTCATCAGGGCCAGCAGCCATACGGTGCTGCGCGAACAGGCCGAACACATGGATGCACCCGACCGGTGCTCATCGCTAAAAAAAGCTCTTGCGCCGCAGGGGTCGTCCACACATGGACCTACAACGGCCGCATCATTGCACAGCTACGTTGGTGCAGGGGCCGTCCACGCCATCACGTCAGCCGCCTAGGAATCACCGGCTCAAGCGAATTATTCGCCGCGCGGATATTCGAGATCAAGCGTGGGGCAAGGGGATAAACGGAATTATTTTTGACCGTCTTCTATTTCGGCATTTAAAATGAAATATTTTCGTCCATATTTACCACTGTAAGTATACACCCTTAATTTGAACTTTTCCTCAACGAAAACACCGTACAATCCCTTGTAGTTTCTATCATTCGCATCCTTCATCATTCTGTCCACCGTGTCACTCGAAAATAGAAATCCCTCTATTGCCGTACCGCACTTTTCACTTATAACAGTCGGTGGAACTATTTTATATTCTTTTGGCAATAATACTTTAGCGTCAAGCACCGCAGGTCCATCTCTCAGATCGTAGAATTCAGTTCTGCAGCTGGCGTTATTTTCAGGCGAGCAAGATACCATTGCGAACAACGAAGCAATTCCGGTCGAAAATACAATTTTTTTCTGATTATACATGGCCTATTCAATTCCCAGTTTCCCGAGACCATTCAATCGCCTGAGCATCGCACGCAGCCTGACTCTGGTTATCATGTAGGCAACTATTCATCGCCCTGCCATAGATGTAACCTGCATGGGACATCCGCCCTTGCTGATCCCACCCTAGAGATCGACCGATTGAAAGGTCTCGTTCGTAGGCCTCTGCCTCCATGCCAAAAATCGTATAGTTCTTATTGGACAGAAATTGCCCAACATGAATTGCCTCATGGCCAAGTATAACAGCTCCCGCTAAATTCTTGGATACATGATGCTCTAGACTGTCATTTATAACAGAATTTATAGAAATTGTTATTTTGAATGACCGTCTTCTACCAAAAAACTTATCCAATATTGGCGTGACATCGACTGCACTTCCTCCAGCGCCCGATGCATCTTCGGCACCAAAGGTAACCTTAACTCCGTTGTCAATCCCAGGCTCACCCAGATATTTTAGAGCTTCCTTGGCGGCACGATTGCCAAGATTCGAGCCCGTGCTTCTAAGCCGAGCCGATTTGCGTAACTCGTTGTAATATACTTTGGCAACCTTTGCTGCTGGCTCGCTGTCAGTTGTGTAGGTTCCACTAGGATCAACCCCGTTGATCGGATCATTACTAGCATAGTTATACAAGTTGAATTGATCCTCATATCCAACCGGATCGGTCTGCATGAACCTTCCAAGCGTGGGCGAGTACATAGGGGCCTTGTAATAATACATGCCCAGCTCATCGAACCACGCCTGACCGGTATATTGGAATCGGCCCATATTGTTGCCCCCGGGAATGCCATACTCGTCATAGCTGTCGATCCCGCCGGTAAGCACCGTGCCCGAACTGTCAGCAATGGCGATGATCGAGCCGCGCTCGTCGGCCTGTAGGAACCGCCTATCTGTCGTACCAGGACCTTCATACCATACGATCGGATTCTGTCGCAAACGCTGGCGTGAGGCAGTGCCGGAATTTCGGTGACAGTGCATTCAATTGACAAATGAGGCGAGGATTTGGAGCGTGGATGCGCTGCTCGATCCGCTCTGCGGCGACGGCAGCACCGACACCGCGCCGGTGCTGGAGCAGGCCTGCCCATTGCCGCCGAGACATAGCGCCCCTGCCACGGGTGCCCGGTCAGAGAGTCGATTCAAAAAAGGGGCGGCCCGCGAGCCGCCCCTTCTCTTTACCGCCCAGGGAAATTGTCCCTGAACTAGAACGTCACCGTGGCGCCGACGTAGAACACCCGTCCGATCAGGTCGTATGTGTCCGCCACCGTGTTGGTGCCCGGCCATTGGCTGTTCCCGCCGACAATGAACGGGGGCTGCTTGTTGAACAGGTTGTTGATGCCGCCGTAGAATTCGATCTTGTCCAGGTCGTACTTCAGCTGGATGTCGTGGTAGGTGTAGGCCGGGATCGCAATCTCGGTCGCACCAAATTCCGCCTTCACCGGGCTGAGATACTTCAGGCGATAGTGGAACCTGAAATCCCCCAGCGCATAATTGAGGTTAAAGGTGATCTGGTCCTTGAAGCCCGTGCCGAGCTGCTGGCTGGCGTAGGTATCGGCACTGCCCAGCTCGTTCGAAACCGCGCCGCCGGCATAGGCCGTCTGCTGCTGCTTGAACTTGTGGTTGTAATAGAGGTCGAAATCGATCCTCTCGTTGTCGCCGAAAATATGCGTCCTGAAGCCATAGAGCGCCTGAACGTCAATTCCGGCAACCTCGTAGGACGCAGCGTTGATCTGCACCTGATCCACCTGGGTGATGAAGCCGTTGGCATCACGATGGACCGAACCGCAGAAATTCGGATCCGCGGTTTCAAAGCATTGCGTAACCGAGATTTGCGGATCGACCAGCGCGATCGCATTTTTCACCTTGATCGAGTAATAATCTGCGGTCAGCACAAAACCCGGCAGGAAAGTGGGTGTGAAAGTGGCACCCGCCGTGAACGTGTTGGTCGCTTCCGCCTCGAGATTGGGATTGCCGCCGGTATAGCCGAAAATCGTCTGCACCTGCGCCAGTGTGTAAACATAGTTCGGATGTGTCTGCAGATAGGTACTGATGCCGGGAATGGCTGCACAACCGCTCGGTTGGGGAATCAGCGCCTCCGCTCCCGCAAGGCCCTGGCCCTGGTCACAAGGATCGACAACCTGCTGTGCGGTGTTGGCCTGCGGTGAATAGAGTTCGTTGAGGTTCGGTGCACGAACCGCGCGGGCATAGATAGCCCGGAAGCGGAGGTCGGGAACCGGCGCATAAGTGCCGCCGAACTTGTAGCTCCATACGCTGCCAACGGTGGAATAGTCTGCATAGCGCGCAGCCCCTTCCAGCGAGAACTCATAGATCCCGGGCTGGTGGCCAAGGATCGGCGCGTTGAGCTCGAGGAAGGCCTCCTTGGAATTATACTTGCCCACCTCATTGCCATTCGACTGCTGCGAACTGAAGCCGGACACGGTGAAGGGATCGAAAATCTCCGAGACCTTCTCGCTATGATATTCGGCACCGGCCGCAACGCCGAGCGGGCCGTCGGGCAGGTTGAAGAGCGAACCGGTCAGTGCCACCGAAGCGACGTCCTGCCAGTTCTTCTGCAGGAAGTTCGCATAGACGTGATCGCCCGCCTTCGCCCCGGGGATGACAGCCCCTGCTCCGGAATAGGTGCTGAGCCAGTTGAGCTGTTGCTGGGTGTAGTTCGGTGTCCCGAAAGGATTGACCGGCACACAGCCGGCAGCGCGGGCGGCCGGATCGGCACAGACGATATCATTGCCGATCTTGATCGCGTCGAGTGACGCACCGTAATTGTTCAGCAGGATCGCTTCGTTGAAAGTGTTGTCGCGGACATAGCTGTGCTCATAGGAAACGTCGTATTTCCAGTCCGAACCGAGCTCGCCTTTCAGGCCGATCACACCGCGGTAATAGTCGCGTTCGTCATGCGGGCTGCGATCGAAGATCCCGGTTGAGCGCTTGAAAAAGTCGAGGTGCTGGTCGGGGCCGAAATCCGCCAGGATCTCAGCCGGCACATAGGGATTGTTGGTCGAGATACCGGGGAATGTAGGCGAACCGTCGAAGGCCAGGACCGACTGGCCCTGGTTGCCCGAATTGTCGACCGCCAGAGGCTCGATATGCCCGCTGGCCTTGGTATGATTGTACAAGGCCTCGGCATAGAGCGTGGCGGACGGGCTGAAATCATAATGGGTGAGGATCGCTCCCGAATAGCGCTCCACCGGTGTCACCAGCAGACGCTGGGCAGCACGATTATAGCGCTGATCCGCGCCGAACGTGGCAGGGATGACATTGTTGTTGGCGTCGAAGGTAAAGACATCCCCGTCGCCGAACAGCCCGCCGAAGAAGCCAGCCGGCGAATAGGCGCTGCCGCTGGGAGAGTCATTCTTCGAATAGTCGCGGGCGCTCGCGGGAATTCCGCCCGATTTGGTATAGGTGAAGTTTGCGGTCACATGGCCCGCGCCGCCGGCAAAATCCTTGCCGCCCAACACCGAAATCAGCGGTGTATCACCGTCGCCGTGATCCGAGACCAAATATTCGCCGTGGATCTGGAGGCCGTTGAAATTGTTCTTGAGCAGGATATTGACCACCCCGGCGACGGCATCGGAACCGTAGACTGCCGATGCGCCGCCGGTGGCAACCTCGACGTGGTCGATGAGGTCGACCGGGATATTGTTGAGATCGACCGCCGAGCTGCCCGGCGTGCCGACGCTGCGCCGTCCGTTAATCAGCACGAGCGTGCGGGCATCGCCGAGGTTGCGCAGGTTTACCGTCGCCTGACCGTTCCCGGAATTCAGAAAATTGGATGCCGATCGGTCCTGCGACTGGCCAGCAATGGGCAGATCGCGCAGCGCGTCGAGCAAATTGGTGTGGCCCGCGTCCTGGATCGTCTCCGCGGAAACCACGGCCACCGGGACCGATGCCGCGGTCTGGGCACGAGCGATGCGCGAACCGGTAACGATGATCACACCGCCATCGTCGGCACCCGCTGCGGAGGCAGCATCGTCCTGGGCGAAAGCAGGTTGAGCGAAAAGGGCGACTGCGACAGGCGCAGCCGTGCACATGATACGGGTTTTGATATTCACGGGTTAGTCCTCAATAAGGCAGCCGGCCCTTTATCGGCGCCAAAGATGTACAACGGCCGGACGATCACCATCCCCATGATGTGCTCGGCCAAACGGCATATTCGATTCTCGCGATCTGCGAGAATTCCCAACTAGTTTCAAATCAAATTATTTTGTGTGACAGCGTATCTTTCCGCGATGTTGCAAACGCACAACAGTTGCAATTGCAACGAAAAATATCGCCCGAACGGGCCCCGAACCGGAGCTGCCGGCCGGATGGCAAATGGCCTCCGAGCGGCGAGCCTTGTCCGCTTGGCATGTCGACCAGGTGGCGCTTGTAATTGCGAGCAATTACGGTCGCACCGTAGCACCGGTCCGTTCGGCAGACCCTCTGCGCGGAGGGCTTCATGCCGAGCTATGTCTTTGGCAAAGCGCTGTGCTAGGATGAGCGCAGACACGATCCCGACCGCACTCTGATCCACCACCAAGCACTGGTATCGACATGCCGATTGATCGCAGAAACTTCCTCGCCGCCACGGCCGCCGGCACTGCCCTTGCCAAGAGCGGAGCCGCCTTTGCCCAGACCGCGCCGATGCGCCGAATCGCGGTGGAAGAGGCCTGGTCGTTCCCCGAAATCGCGGCGATGAACCGCGATATTGCCATGGCCGGTGGCGACAATCTCGATCTGCTCCAGCTGCGTCCGCCGCCCGGGGTGCCGGCCAATGCGAGCAATCCGATCTTCGAAAATCTGTTCGACACCGCCCGGCGGCTGGAAGAAATGGACCGGCTGAACATCGATATGCACGTGCTGTCGCTCACCTCCCCGGGGGTGCAGCTGCTCGAGCGCGCACAAGCGGTGAAGATGGCCAGCGTCGCGAATGACAGGCTGGCCAAGATCGTCGCCGACCGCCCGACCCGCTTCGGAGGCCTTGCCAGCTTCTCGCCGCAGGATCCGGCCGCCGCCGCGCGCGAGATGGAACGGGCGATCAACCAGCTTGGCCTGCACGGCTTCATCGTCAATTCGCACACCGACAATCTCTATCTCGACGATCCGCGCTTCGGCCCGATCCTCGAGGCCGCCGAAGCGCTCGACCGGCCGATCTATCTCCACCCGCGCTGCCCATCTGACGGGCTGGCCGGCCCGTTCCGCGACAACCGGCTGCGCGCGGCAATCTGGGGCTATGCGATCGAGACCGGCACCCATGCCATGCGGATGATCCTGTCCGATGTCTTCGTGCGCTACCCGAAGCTGAAGATCATGCTCGGCCACATGGGCGAGAACATACCGTTCTACCTTTCGCGCGCCGACCACTGGTATGAATACCGGCCGGAATCCTACGAAGCCCGGATGAAGCCGTCAGACGTGTTTGCGCGAAACTTCGCCGTCACCACCAGCGGCTTCGTCCATGCGCCGACGCTGGCCTTCGCAATCGACGTGGTGGGGCCCGACAATGTGCTGTGGGCGATCGACTATCCCTATGAAACGATGGAACCGGCAACCAGATTCATGGACGCGGTCCAGATCGCACCTTCGATCAAGCAGGCGATCTACGGCGGCAACGCCTCGCGGCTGTTCAAGCTGCCGATCTAGGAAACTGGGAGACTGCACCAATTGCGACCGTGGCACCGCACTGCCCGATTATAGGGGGCATAACCCGGGCGACGTCATATTGAGCGTAACTGCAGCATGACGGCTGGCATTCCGGGCCTTGGCATGATCTCGCCCTGACCCGCCCCGGGCCCTGCGGGAAAAAAGTTCGCCGGCGCGACTGCGGATGGCAGCGCTGCGCGGCGTCCTTGGTCTGACACCAAGGAGTGACGCATGGCTGAGAGCCCTGAATGCCGCTTGATTGCCAAATGCTACAGCAAGTCATTCGGCGCTGCACCTCAGCCGAATTTTGCAGAATTCTTCCATCGTCTGGCAGGACCGGCAACATCGGCCGTGCTGGGCTACCGGCGCGCGTCGCACGGGGCGCTGTTTCTCGAAGCCTATCTCGACCAGCCGATCGAACAGATCCTGACCCACGCGCTGGGCCGGGTGATTGCGCGCGACCGGATTGTCGAACTCGGCAATCTCGCCGCGAGCAACGCCGTCTCGATGGTCGAGATTTGGGGCACCGCGGCAAATGACCTTGGCGATACCAGCGAAGTCGCGGTTGCAACGCTGACCGCACCCTTGCGCAAGATGTTTGCCCGGATCGGCCTGCCGCTGATCGCGATCGCTCCGGCAGACCCGGCGCGCCTGGGCGGCGATGCGGCCGGCTGGGGCCAATATTACCAGAACGACCCGCAGATCTGCGCCGGCCTGATCGCCGAAGGCCAGAAGGCGCTGGCCGCCTATCTGCTGCAGCGCAAGCGGAGGCTCGCCGCGTGAGCGCCATGATTGCGGCTATTCGCATGGCCTCCCACATCCAGCCGGACCGCCCGGCGATCGATAGCGGTATCGGCCCGGTCATCCGCTATGACGAGCTTGAGGCGAGCGTTGCCGAATTGGCGAATAGTCTGCGCCAAAGCTGGGATATCGCCCGGCCGGTTGCGCTGCAGCTGGACCACGGACCCCAGACCTGCGTGCTGGAGCTCGCACTGCTGGAAGCGGGCCTGCCCGTGCTCTCGCTCCCGGCGTTTTTCACGCAGGATCAAATTTCTCACTCCCTATTGGCAAGCGGCGCTCAGGCGCTGTTTGGCGCCGATGTCTCCCTCGACATTGTCGCCTGCCAATCCGCGCCTGTCCCGATGCCCACCGGGACGGCGCGGATTACCTTTACCTCAGGCTCGACCGGCGCGCCGGCAGGCATCTGCCTGTCCGCAGCGCATCTGCTGGAGGTTGCCCAGGCGGTTGTGAGCCGGGTGGGTAAGCAGCATGCCGGAAGGCATCTCGCCCTGCTCCCGCCCGGCATCCTGCTGGAAACGGTCGCGGGGTTCTTCGCCACCCTGCTGGGCGGCGGAACCTATGTCGCGCCGCCTCAGGCCAGCCTGGGCATGGCGGACCCGTTCCGCCCGAATTTCCCCGAGATGGCCGCAGCGATCGCCCGGCTTGAAATCACCTCGCTCATTCTTGTGCCGGAATATCTCGCCGGGCTGGTGCGGCACATGGAGCAGACCGGGCTGCGGCTGCCCTTGCTGACCCTGGTCGCGGTGGGCGGTGCGCGCACATCGCCCGATCTCATCGCCCGCGCCCGCGCGCTGGGTCTGCCGGTGCGCCAGGGCTATGGCCTCACCGAATGCGGCTCGGTGGTCGCACTGGAGGGGAGCGTGGGTGATCCGCCCGGCTCGGTCGGCCAGGCGCTCGATCACATGCGCATAAGGCTGGCCGATGATGGCGAGATATTGGTCGAAGGCAGCCTGTGCCTTGGCACTCTGGGCGGCGGCGCCCCGGCTTCGCCCTTCCCCACCGGCGATATCGGCCGGATTGACGGTCAGGGGAAGCTGTGGATCGAGGGGCGCAAGTCGAACCTGATCGTCACCAGCTACGGGCGCAATATTGCGCCCGAATGGATCGAGGAATTGCTGCTGGCCCAGCCCGGCATCGCGCAGGCCTGCGCCTATGGCGAAGGGCTTGCAGCGCCCGAGGCCTTGATCGTTCCGGCAGATCCAGAGCTGATCTTGCAGCGACTGTGGCGGCGGTGAATGCAAAGCTGCCGGCCTATGCGCGGATCGCCGCCTGGCGTGAGGCCGCCCCGTTCACGCCCGATAATGGCCAGCTGACCGGCAATGGCCGCCTGCGGCGCAAGGCCATAGCGGCCGCCTATCTCGATCGGCCTGCCGCGTTCTTCGTCGAGCTCGAAGCCTCGACCTGGCGCGAGCGGCTGCGGTTCCTCCAGATTCCCCAGGTCAGGGCCGGACTTGCCGGCGAAATCGGACTGGGCACCTATCTCGCCTATCTCGCACAGGCCTATCACCATGTCCGCCACACCGTTCCGCTGATGCAGGCGGCACGGGAACGGCTGGCAGTCCGCCCCGAGCTGATGCGCGCGCTCGACGAATATATCGCGGAAGAGACCGGCCACGAGGAATGGATCCTGTCCGATATCGCAGCTGCCGGCGGCGATGCGGACGGGGTTCGCAGCAGCACCCCCGCGCCTGCCACGCAGGCGATGGTCGATCATGCCTACACGGCCATTCGCAAGGGCAATCCGGCCAGCTTCTTCGGCATGGTCTATGTGCTGGAAAGCATCAGCGTCGCGCTGGCCAGCCGCGGCGCGGAGGCGGTGCGGCAACGGCTGGGCCTGCCGCCGCAGGCCTTTACCTATCTCACCTCTCACGGGGCGCTCGATCAGGAACATATGCGCTTCTTCATGGCTCTGGTGAACGGGCTTTCCGATCCGGCTGACCGCGACGCGATCACGGCCATGGCGCGGGCGATGTTCGGCCTGTTCGGGGCAATGTTCGCGGCGATCGATCTGGAATTGAGCCATGCCCCCGCTTGACGGCCAATCCGTTTTCGTAACCGGCGCAGCGGGCGGAATCGGTGCGCCGGTTGCCCGGCTGCTGAAGGATGCCGGCGCGCGGGTGGTCGGGATCGACCGGGCGCCATGCCCTGCGTGCGATGAAAGCCTGATCTCGGACCTGTCCGACAATGCCCAGTTACTCGATCTCGCCGCGCGGCTCGCAGCGGGGCCGCCGCAGATCCTGGTCAATATCGCAGGCGTGATGAGCTTTGGCCTGCATGAGGATCAGGATTTTGCCGCGCTTGAGCGCTGCTATCAGATCAATCTGCTGGCCCCGGCGGTGCTGGCGCAGGCGGTGGCCGGGCCGATGCGCCAGCGTGGAGGGGGCCAGATCGTCAATGTTGGATCGGTGCTTGGCGCGATCCCCTATCCCTGGTTCGCCGCCTATTCGAGCAGCAAGGCCGGCCTGGCCGCGCTCAGCCAGGCGCTGCGGCGCGAGCTCAAGGGCAGCGGCATTGTCGTCACCCATATCAATCCGCGCGCGGCCCGCACCCCGTTCAACAATGCGCAGGTCAATCGCTTCCTCGAAATTGCCGGCATGAAAGCCGACGAGCCCGAATGGGTCGCAAACAGGATCGTAACGGCGATCCTATCGAGGCGGGCAACCGTCTCAATCGGCGTGATGGAGCGGGTCTTTGCCGCTCTCAACGCGCTGTCACCGGCGTTGATCGACGGCGGGCTGTCTGGCCAGATCAGGCGCGCCCACGCCGAATTCAGCGAATAAGGAAGAGGAGTACCGCAGCATGACGCGAGGCATATTATCGCTGTTCACGGCCATCGCCGCCTTGCTGGCGCTGGCCAGCCCCGGCCTTGCCGCCGGGCAATCCATGGCCGATGACGTCAAGGCGCTGAACGACGGCTGGGCCCATATCACCTATGAGGTGAAGGGTTCGAGCACGCAGACCAAGGCGCTGGACGCGCTGGCAAGGAACGCGGCCGCGCTGGTCAAACGCTATCCCGGCAAGGCCGAACCACTGCTGTGGCAGGGAATCCTGGTCAGCGAGCAGGCCAATCGCGCCAATTTCTTCCACAAGCTCGGCCTGGCCAAGCAGGCGCGCGACATATTGGCGAAGGCCTATGCCATCGATCCGCGCGCGGGCAATGGCGGCGCGGCGATGAGCCTGGGGGTGCTCTATTACAAGGTGCCCGGTTCGCCGATCGGCTTTGGCGACAAGGCCAAGGCCCGCCAGCTGCTGAAGGAGGCCCTGGCGCTCGATCCCAATGGGCTCGACGCCAATTATTTCTACGGCGATTTCCTGCTCGATCAGGGCGATAAGGCGGGCGCCAAATCCTATCTGCAAAAGGCATTGCGCGCACCGCATGACCCCAGCCGTCCCGCCTGGGATGCCGGGCGGCGCCGGGAAGTGCAAACCTTGCTCAAGAAGGCCGGGTAAGGCCCCTTGCCCAGTCCTGTCTTGGCCCATCGCCTCGCACACCAGCTTGCCCGACCTACAGGTCTGGTCGGGCGGCTGGTGGGCGGGGCGATGGATATCGCCAATCGCGTGCCGACCCGTTTGGCGATCGACCTGCTCGATCCCCAGCCAGGGGAAAGAATTCTTGATGCCGGATGCGGAACCGGGGCGGCGATTGCCGGGCTGCTGGATCGTGCGGAATGCCGTGTGGCTGGCATCGACCCATCGCCTGCGATGATCAGCAGTGCCCGGCGCAGGCTCGGCTGGCGGGCCTTGCTGCAGCAATGCACCATCGAGGAGACCCCTGCCGCGATGAACGGGTTCGACGCGGCGCTGGCGCTCAATCTGTTCTATTTTGCGGATCGCCAGGGCGCGATGATCGATGCATTGCGCCGCGCGCTCAAGCCGGGCGGGCGGCTGGTGGCCTATGTCACCGACCGTGCGGCGATGGAGCGCTGGCCTTTCGCGCAGCAGGGCGTTCATCGCCTGTTTGATGAAGGAGAGCTTGTGCGCGCGCTGGAAGCGGGAGGATTTGATCCCGCCCGAATTTCGGTGCATTCGGTCAGCATAACCCGTTCGATTAATGGTCTGTTCGCGCGGGCGATCGCCTGACCGGCCACAGGGTGAGACTTGCGATGGTGAATGCACAGCCCGATCTTTCGGGCGGCCTGGCCGGATTGTTCGCGGAGCATCGCGATAGCCTGCTGCGGTTCCTCACCGCGCGCACTGGCGATGCCGAAAAGGCGCAGGACCTGCTGCAGGATATGTGGATCAAGACCCAGACCAGCCGGCCCGGCCCGGTGGCGAACGGGCGCGCCTATCTCTACCGCATGGCGGCCAATCTCGTGCTTGATGATCTGCGGGCGCGGAACCGGGCGATGCGGCGCGAGCGCGCATGGATCGGGATGGATGTGGCGGACAGCGCCCTGCCCGAAGACCGCCCCGATCCCGCGCCCTTGGTGGACGAGGAGATCGCCATGCAGCAGGAAGCCGCGATCCTCGAACGAGCGATCGAGGCGCTGCCCGAGGGAGCACGGCGGGCGCTGCGGCTTCACCGGTTCGAGGGGATGAGCCATTCCCAGGTTGCGCAGACCATGGGGATCAGCCGCAGCGGGGTGGAAAAGCATCTTTCCCTGGCATTCAGACATTTGCGGAATGCACTTGCCGACTGCGGTTTTTTCGGGCCCGCGGAGTCTGATAATCGAAGCATCATTCGCGGCGGGGAACCGCGAAATGGAAAGCGGGCATGACACAGGACGAACGCATTATGGAAGAAGCGGCAGCATGGCATCTGGCCAGCGCCGATGATTCCATGGATTGGGACGGCTTCACCAGCTGGCTCGAAGCCGATCCGCGCAACCGTCTGGCCTTTGACCAGCTGGCCCTGACGGATGCGGCGCTGGGCGATCATCTCGATCTGCTGGGCATCGACGAAGTAGCGCCTGCGACTGCCCCCGAAAGGGCGTTTCGCGGCGCCGGCTGGGCCCGCTGGAGCATCGGCGCGATCGCCGCGAGCTTGGCGCTGGTGCTGGGCTTTGCCGTGCTGCAGCCCGCTCCTGATCTGGTTTACCACACCGGCACCCAGCAGCGCCAGATCGCGCTTGAGGACGGATCGACAATTACCCTGGCCCCGCGCAGCGAATTGCGCGTGAGCGCGGATGACACCCATCTCAATCTGGCGGGCGGGGCCTGGTTCGCCATCCGCCATGATCCCGCCCGAAGCCTGACAATCTCTGCCGGCCCGCTGGAAGTGCGCGACATCGGCACGCAGTTCGACATTCAGACCGATCCCGGCCATGTGCGTATCGGCGTTGCCGAAGGGCGGATCGAAGTCGGCTCGGCCGCGCTGTCGCAGCCCTTGCGGATGGCTGCCGGCAAGGAGCTGCTGTTCGATTCCCGGGCGGGCCGCGCGACGCTGACCAACAGCCGGGCCAAGGCGATCGGCACATGGCGCCAGGGACAGCTGACTTACGATTCCGCCCCACTCTCTCTGGTGGTTTCCGATCTCAACCGTTATGCGGGCCTCAAGGTCGACCTCGCAGACTCGTTGAAAGACCGGCGCTTTTCAGGGACACTAGCAAGCAGTGACGGACAAGTTGCGCTTCGCGATCTGTCGCAGCTCATGGCGCTGGAGCTGGAAAGTTCTGCTGGCGGCTACCGTCTCGGCGAGCCTGCCCACTGAAACCCTTGCGCAATCCGCCGATGGCGGGCGCATCGCGATCGACATCTCCGCTGCCACGGTGCCCGATGCCCTTGCCGAACTGGCGAGCGAAGCCAGGGTTTCGATCGGCACCGCAGGCGCGCTTCCAGGCAGCCGCGTCCGCCGCTTCCATGGCCGGATGACGGTGAGCGAGGCACTGAAACGCATCCTTGCCGGGTCTGGTTACGGCGCGCGCAAGGTCGGCCCCACCGCCTGGCGGATCGAACCGCGCCGCGCCGCGCCGCCGGTTGACCCGGCAGCTGAGACCGCCCGGACCCGCGCGGCCTCCACGCCAGCAGACATGCCCCAGGCGATTCTGGTCACCGCGACCAAGCGCGAAGTGCTGCTGTCCGCCCTTGCCAATGCGGTCACCTCGGTTCCCCTGCCGGGCGATGCGAGGGTCGCTTCGCAGCAGGGCACCGGCTGGATTGCCGCCAATGTCGAAGGCATGGCGATGACCGACCAGGGCACCGGCCGCAACAAGATCTTCCTGCGCGGGGTGGCCGACAGCCCGTTCAATGGCGAGGCGCAATCGACGGTGGCGGTGATGCTGGACGATGCGCGCGTGACCTATTCCGCGCCCGATCCCGATATCCGCCTGATCGATATCGAGCGGGTCGATGTGCTCAAGGGGCCTCAGGGCTCGCTTTATGGTACGGGCGCTTTGGGCGGCGTCTATCAGATCCGGACCCGGCGGCCCGAGCTTGACCGGGCGAGCCTGTCCGTCTCGGCACAATCCGATTTTCAGTCCGGGCCGGTGCTTGGCGCAAGTGGCGCGGTGGTCGCCAATTTGCCGATCGTCCGGGGCGTCAGCGCGCTGCGCCTGGTTGGCTATAGCGCGCACAGCGGCGGATGGGTCGACACCGGGCCGCGGCACAATGCCAATGCGGGGAACGTGCTGGGCGGGCGCGCCAGTCTGGCGGTGGCAACGGCATCGGGCTGGCAGATCGATCTGTCCGGCCTCGCGCAGCGCCTCGAGATTGGCGACACGCAATATGTCTATGCTCCCGGCGCCAGATCCCGCCCGCCGCAATTGGCCGAGCCGCATGACAATGATCTCGACCTCGGATCGCTGCGCGTTGCGCGCCGGGTCGGCACTGGGGAATTTACCGCCAGCTCTTCGATTTCCCGCCATGAGGTGGTCCAGAATTTCGATGCGACGATCGGGGCGGAGAGCTTCGGCCTGCCCGATCCCCAGATCCTGACCGATGATCGGCGCTATCGCCTGTGGGATTCGGAAGCCCGCCTCAGCGGAAACCCTGAATGGGGAAGCTGGCTTGTCGGTATTTCGCACATCGAGGCCCGCCAGCAAGCCCGCTCCACGCTGTATGCCGCAGGCGATATGCCCGCGCTGGTGCTCGACGATGATTTGCGGATCACAAGCGACAGCGCCCTGTTCGGCAATGCCTCGATCGAGCTGGGCCGGCAATTCATGGTCGAACTGGGCGCGCGGGCCTATCGCAGCAATGTGCAGGATACGCGCATGGTCTCTGGCCAGGCGACCAACCGGGAGCAGCAGCGCACCGGCCTGACACCCAGCGGCGCCATTGCGTGGAAGCCGGATGACGGCCGAATTTTCTATCTGCGCTACGGCACGGCATTTCGCCCGGGCGGGGTCGATATCGGCAGCAATGGCCAGACCGAAACCTATAAGGGTGACGATCTGGCCACGCTCGAGGCCGGCTGGCGTTCGCTGTTTGCCGGCGGCGGCTGGTTCGAGATCGGAACCTATTTCACCAGCTGGGACGATGTTCAGTCCGACTTCCTGCTGCCCAGCGGGCTGTTCGAAACCCGCAATGCCGGCAAGGCCAGAATACTCGGTCTGGAAGCATCGCTGACCAGGCATCTGGCAGCGGACTGGACGCTATCGCTTGGTGCGGCGGTGCAGGACGCACGGCTGATCCGCAATGATCTTGATATCATGCTCGATGATCGGCGCCTGCCGGTGGTTCCCGACTATGTCCTGCGCGGTTCGATCGAGCGCAGCTTCGAACTCGGCCCGGCCCAGGCTTCCATCACAGCCCGGCTGCGCTACATCGGGCCATCGCGGCTCAGTTTCGATCCGGCATTCGATCGTCCCATGGGCAAGGTGCTGGAAAGCGGGCTGGAAGGCCATCTGGCGTTGTCCCGTTTCCAGGTCGATCTCACGCTGGACAATCTGTTTGGAGCGGCCGCCAACCAATTCGCTTTCGGCAATCCGCTGCGCCTTGCGACCATGCCGCAATTCACGCCGCAGCGCCCCTTTTCAGCCTCGATCGGGTTTAGCGCCAGCTTCTGAGCGCAGCGTTTTCGCGGTGCCATCCGGCACGGTGCAGCCGCGGCGGCCTGAATTCTCAGTCCGGGGCTTGGCTGCGCGCCGGGAAAGTTAGGCTGACAACACCGTTCGAACTGACGTGGCGCCACAACCCACAATTTCTATTGATGGTTTCCAACAAAATATATGAATTGGTGTTGTTTGTGGGAGTCAGGCTAACTGATGGTCAATCGGCTTGGCCAATCAAGCTGAACATATTGGGGGGGTCAATCCATGAAATATCAAGTTTGCCAATCGGCTGTGTCACGCTCCGCGCTGATCTTGGCTGGGATTGCGGCGTTTGCTGCCATGCCGGCTCAGGCGCAGGATGATGCCGCCGGCTCTGCTGACAATGCAGACGGCGTAATCTTCGTGACCGCGCAGCGCAGTTCGCAGAACATGCAGGACGTGCCGGTCTCGATCACCGCAGTCACGGCCGCTACGCTGCAAGACCGCCAGATCAATTCCGCATCGGAAATCTATCTCGCCGCTCCCTCCGTCCAGGTTTCGGGCGGAAATGACAACGTTGCCATACGCGGTATCGGCACGCTCGCCTTCACCCCATCTGTCGAATCAAGCGTGGGTTTTGCGGTTGACGATGTGAATGTCGGCCGCACAGCTCTTGCGTTGGGCGCCTTTGACGATGTTGCGCGCGTCGAGGTCCTGAACGGACCGCAGGGGCTGCTGTTTGGCAAGAACTCTTCCGCCGGCCTGCTCAATATTGTCACTCGCCGGCCCGAACTTGGCAGCTTTGGTGGATATGTGACAGCGGAGCTGAACTGGCGCGACACCACGCCGGATGATGGCTTCGGCACCATCCTGCGCGGCACCATCAATGCGCCGCTGGGCGAAAATGCCGCGTTGCGCATCAACACCAGATATACCCATCAGGATAGCATCGTGAAGGACATCGGGGCCAACACCTCCGATGCCAATAGTGAAGACTGGGGCATTCGCGCCAAATTGCTGTTTGAACCGACCGACAATCTGGAGATCTACCTGATTGGCGAATATGCCGAAACCAGCGGACGGTCGCTGGACAGCTATCGCCTTGCCGCGGCGGGCGGTGAAATCATCAAACGCCTGACGGAAGTTGGCATTACTGCCAGTCCGGACAATTTCCTTGTCGCAACAAGTGCCGCGTCATTCCGTGACACCGAAATCAACAGCCTTCAGGGCACGGTGACCTATACGCTCGGCAATGGCTGGGATATCATCGACGTAGCGGCCTACAAGCGCCTTCGGACGAACTCCAATCTGGACTCTGATCGGACCCAGGGCGTCTACCTCGACATCAACAGCGTCGACTCGACCTTCTCCCAGTTTTCCAATGAATTGCGGCTCTCCATTCCTGACACCAGCCCGGTGCATGGCCAGCTTGGCCTGTATTATTTCCAGGCAGACGAAAGCGATTCACGGCTGCTTGGCGGGTTTCAGAACCTTACGCCTGCTGCCCTCGCCCGTTTCCCGTTCTGCGTGAATCCGCCGGTGGTCAGTCCTGGGCCTCCGCCAAATTGCAATCGCAGCAACGACTATTTTAACGGTCGCGACACGGCGGCGGATTTCTCGCTCAGGAGCTATGCCGCTTTTGGTCAGTTGAACTTTGATCTCACCGACAGGCTTTCGCTGATCGCGGGTGCTCGCGTCACGCACGACAAGATCGATATCGTCAGCGTTCAGCAGCAGAAAAACTTCTTTATAAACTTCGCCTCGCGAGGCACGTTCACCGGCAGCGTTTCCAACACCAATTTCAGCTATAAGCTCGGTGCCCAATATAACATCACCGACAATGCCATGATCTATGGCTATTACGCGACCGGCTATAAGGGTGCGGCGTTCAATGATGCCTTTATACCGGGCGTGCCAACAAAGGTTGATCCTGAAACGGCCAAAACTTTCGAACTGGGTGCCAAGACCAGCTTTGCCGCCAACACCGTCATTCTGAACGTCACGGGCTTCGTTACCAAGTTCAATAATTACCAGGCGCAGTCGTTCAACACTGATTTCCGGACGTTCCTGCTCCAAAATGCAGGTTCGCTGGAGAGCAAGGGTATCGAAGGGCAGCTGACCCTGCGGCCCGTCAGAGGCCTGACCCTCAATGCCAATATCTCGCTTCTGGACTCCGTCTATTCCAGCTTCGTTGGCGCCCAATGCTATCCTGGCCAACCGGTTTGCGGACCGAACAATACTTTCGATGCATCGGGCCAGCGCCTGCCTGCCTCGGCCAAGTTCACCTCGACGATTTCCGCCAATTATGATTTCGCGGTTTCCGGCAGCATGGACGGTTTTGTGAGCGCCAACTGGTATCATCGTTCGCCGATCAATTTCGACATCGTCGGCAATCCTGGCACGGCAATCCCGGCAACCGATTATTTCGGGGCCAGCATCGGATTGGAAACCGCTGCGGTGCGTTTCTCGCTGTTCTGCCGCAACTGCTTTGACCAGCACCGGCCGACCGGGATTGGCACATGGGCTGGTGATGCGCAGAACTTTGGCCTTACCACCACAATCCAGAGCTGGGGTTTGAGCTCGGTGCGCAACTGGGGGCTTTCTGCCAGCTACAACTTCTGATCGGAGGGTGCGACGCCAACCCCGCTTTCATCCAGCGGAATTGGAGTGGCCGCGAAGTGAGGGTAGTCTCAATCTATCCGCACTTTGGTTCGCTTCCGCTCCAGGCAGTATGGGAATTGGCGGGGCATTTGCTCCGCCAATTCCCACCGCAGCAAATGGCGGCCAGCTTCAAAAGGCGGCGGTAATTCCAAACTCGGCCGCCACGCGATCATAGTCATAGATCCCGATTTTGGAGGCGTTGCGTTCATAGCTGACGCGGACAAGCGGCGCGAAGGTGCCAAGCGAAAGGGCCCGGAAGGTGCCCGAAAGGCTGGCGCTGAAATTATTATCGACCCGGCGCGCCGGATAGAGGAACAGACGCTGGTCCGCCTCAAGGTGTCGATACCCCAGATTGAGCACGCCGGTGGTTCGCCCGAATTCGCGAAACAGGAAGGCGTTCAATCCGCCACTGACATCGGAATAGCCCGGATCGCTGGCCAGCTGGCGGGTCGCGCTGAGCTGCACCCCTCCGCCGGATCGCGCAGTGAACGCATAATCGAGGCTGGCTGAGGCGGTATAGCGGACTGCATCCTGCAGATTGTTGCGGCGATTGTTGTCACGCAGCACGGATCCGTCGAGCCGCAATTGGGTGCGATCATCCAGCGGATGCTGCCAGTTTCCCGTGAGGCCATAAGCGGTGCTGTATGGAGCAAGCCCATACCAGCGCCAGCTCGCCGCCGCTGCGAGCGACAGCCTGTCCTTGCCCCAGCGCCATTGCGGCCCCGCCTGCAGCGAGACGGCGAAATCGTCGAAGCGCGACTTGCGATAGACATCCGCATTGCCTGCGGCGCGCAGTAGCAAATCGGTGTTCGAGCCCAACGGCATGCGACGATAGGCCTGACCGCGAAGCGCCAGGCCGATGCCCGATCTGGCCTGCGCGTCATCATCGAGCCTAAAATTGCCGATGACCGTTCCCAGCGTATCACTGCTGGTTGCGCGATTGATATTGTTGCTCGGCGCAAGTGCGATCTGGAAGCTGCCGCCAAATGATTTGCGCGCGCTCAGGGCATTGGCGTAGAATCGCACCAATTGTTCCACCCCTGGCGGCAGCCCGGCGGCCTGGACCGCGCGCAATTCTCGCCTGGCTTGCTCGAGATTGCCCATTTCCGCCTGCATCCGGGCCAATTCCAGCCGCACTCCGGCAGCATCCGGCTTGTCATCCAGAATGCGCCGGAAAAGCGTGGCCGCCTCGCGCGGGCGGCCCAGCAGGTCACCATACATCCTGGCCAGGCGGAACCGCGCTTCGGTGCGGATTTCAAGCAGCGGATTTTCGATCAATGCGCGATAGGCCCGCTCGGCCGTGGCGTAATCGCCGCGATCCCGCGCGGCATCGGCAAAGCCGAACAGCTCTGCCGCGCTCATCCGAACGGTGGACGATGCCGCAGGCTCCTCCGCCCCTGATGCGGGCGAAGCGCTATCCTGCGCGCGCAGCTGCCCTGAAAGGCAGCTGGCAGCCGCCAGACCACAGGCGAATATTCGGAAAGCCGCAAGGCGAGGCATGGTGGACACAGTTCCCGGCGAATGGAGGAGGTGCCCGAGCGCACAATCGGGCACCTTCCAGGGTCAGCAAAAGTGGTCGGGATCAGTCCTTGAAGCCTGCCGCCACGCCAGTTGCCAGGAGATTGCCATTGTCGATGTAAAAGGTGAATCCGGTTTCTTCGGCATTGGGGCCAAAGAAGGCGCCGTAGAACTCGCCCCCAGCATCGAAAGTGCCGCCATAGGCCGCTCCGCTGGTGATCGCCCCGCTGCCGAGGAAATTGCCGAAGTCCTTGTCAGATCCGGCGACATAATCATGCCCGATCAGGTGCAGCATCAGATCGATATCGCCGCTGCCGAAATTGACATCGAGCGAGCCGGTAGATTTCCCGTTCAGGAAATCATAGGCCGCGCCAAAGGGGCCTTCATGCGGCGCAAAGCCATTGGCCCCGATCGCACCGTCGAGCGTATAGCTTGCCGTTCCGCTCGGCAGCGCTTCGGTTTGCTTGCCCCAGATCTGCCATTGCAATTCATTCGTGGGGATAGTGCCGCTGCTGTCCTGAATGTTCCACAGGGAAATCGCCATATAATTCATGGTGATGCCCTCATAGGTGCCAGGCCCGACCATCGCCACCGTATGCGTGATTGCGCCATCCTTGACGACATAGACAGTGCCGTCACTCGAACCGAACAATCCGCCCTCGCCCGACAATTCGCCGTCCTGATCGATGTCATCCGGGGTCAGGGTAACGGTTTTGTTGTCGCTGCGGGTCAGGACATAGCTGTCACTTGCAGCATTGAAGGCGATCTTGGTGCCTGATCCGAAGGCTTCTGCATCCTGATCGCCATAGATCGTGGTTGGCGGGCGGGTCGCAAAGGACGAGGTGGCCGCTTCAAAGGTCGTATTGCTGGTGAAGCCGAGCGCCGCAGCCGGTGAATCCCCGGCCGCACCAGGGGTAGGTGTCGGAGAGGGCGTCGGGCTCGGCGAGGGGGACGGGCTCGGCGAAGGCGTCGGGCTCGGTGAGGGCGTCGGGCTCGGCGAAGGCGTCGGGCTTGGTGAGGGGGACGGGCTTGGTGACGGCGTGGGGGTCGATGATGGCGGAGCCGGCGTCGAATTCACCCCATCGTCCTGGCAAGCAGTGAGACCGAGAGACATCACGGCAAGGGCCGCGATCGAGACCGAAGATTTGAAATTCATGGGGGCACTCCAGGGTGAGATTGCGTTCGCACGCCTGACTGCCGACCGGGAGTGGGGCCTGTCTACAGACCAACAAGTTGGGTTAAATTGATAACGGCATTTGTCATTCCCTGCGGCAAATCCCGATGCCCGGCCGCCCCCGGTGTGCGCCGCCGAGACCCGGCGGCGAGCCGCTTCACCAGTTCTGCACGATCACGAAAGCTGCCCAGACTGCCGGATTCGCAGCATCGGCCACACCGCTGTCACGCAGCAAAGCGACCTGCGCTCTCCTTAGCGCTTCCGCCCGATCCAGCCCTTTGACCGCGCCATTGACGGTGGCCACGCTGAGGCGTGAGGCGGCGTCATCGCGGATGCGCCAATGGGACAGCATGAGCGAGCGGGCGCCCGCTTGCGAGAATGCCGTCGCAAGCCCCGAATAGAGCGGGCCGCCACGGCCGTTCCCGCCTGCCGTATTGCAGGCCGACAGGATCACCCAATCGGCATCCAGCCGCAGCCGGGCAATCTCGCTTGCCCCAAGCAGACCGTCTTCCTTGCCGTCGGCCGAATGGGTGCCAAGCAGCAGCGCCGGCTCCCACAGCCCCCTGAACTCCCCGGCGACCAATCCGTGGGTCGCGAAAACGATAATGTCGGCCTTGCTCAGATCGCTCGCCTTGAAGGTCTCCTCTGCGGCATCCGGGCCGATCAGCAGCAGATCATTGTCACCGGGAAGCGCTGCGGCAATCTGGCGCAATTCCCGTTCGGCATCGGGAAGCGGCGGCAGCTCCGAAATGGAATCGAGCGCCGGCCTGCCCGAGCGGAACAGCGCTGCAACCGCTTCGCCCGATGTGGCCCTTCCGGGCAGTTCAGGCCCGCCGATCCCGGCGAAGGCCAGATCGCGCGAGGTCGTTTGCTTGGCTTGCCCTTTGCCGAACAGATCGAGATTGCCGATGATCTGAAACGAGGCATCGCGCACCAGCCACGGGGCCTTGCGCAGATCGCCTGCATAATCGGCGGTCAGCAGCATGGTCAGCGGAACCGTTGCAAGATCGCCATTGCCGTGGAACAGGATCCGGGTGCCGCGGCGAACGCCGGTGGGGAACACCGTCTTGAACAGCGCCCGGGCTTCGGCGAAGGCAAAGCTGCCCGAAGCTGCGCCAGCACTATCGACCGAACCGCGCAGCGCAGCCACTTGCGCGGAGATGCGTTTGGGATCGGCTTCGTGCCATTGCAGATCACCGCGCGTGACCGTGACGATCCAGCTGCGATCATTGCCTTCAACCGGCGCGATCAGCAGATCATGCTTGCCAAGCGCCGCCTGCAGCGCCGTGAGACTGACCGGCTGCGGGCGGAACAGGGCGATATAATCGGGAAAATCACGCCGAAAATCGGCTTCGGCCGCGCCTTTCTCTGCCTCCAGCTGCGCCAGCCGGCTTGCCAGGGCCTCGGTTGCGGCCGGATCCGCCGCCTCGAGCGAGGCACTGTAGCGGTTGCGCAATTCATCGATCTGGCGCGCGGTATCAAGCAGTCCGCGCCGCGCGATCGATGCCGCGCCCTCTCCGGCGGCGCGGGTCTCGGTCGCGAATTGCTGGCCCAGCGCAAGGTCCGAAATATTGACCAGCTGCAGTGCCGCAAAGACCCGGTCGACATCCCCGGCGTCCAGGGCCATTTCAAAATAGAGCAAGGCGGATTCGCGATTGGTTTCCGCCTCGCGCACCAGGCTCAGATCGGTCGCGGCGAGATCGCCCAGCTTGCCGTTCAGCTGGGCCATCGCCGCATCGGCAATATCCCAGGCCCCCGCCGCACCGGCCTGCTGGCGCAGCCGCGCCAGCAGCATCTCAGCCCAGATCCTGTCCTTGTGGTTCGGGATCAGCGCCGCCTGGACGATCGGCACCCAATGTTCGGCAATGTCGAGAGCCTGTGTGGTATCGCCCTGCTGGCTCAGCCGATGGGCATGGTAGAGATGGATCTGGGCCCGGTCATAATTATCCGCCTCGAGCTTCGCATCGGCTTCCGAGATCGCCCGCAGCGCAAGCGGCGCATAGCTCTGCCAATCGCGGCGCTCGGCAGCAAAATCCGCCAGCTCGAAATAGAGATAGGCCAGCGCGAATGGCGTTTCGATCTCACCGGTCGCCTCATAGATCGCCAGTGCCTGGCGTGCCACTTCCTCGGCCTCCGCAGGATGACCCGTTTTCTTCAGGGCGGTGGAAAGGTTACGCAAGGATAGCGCCGTACCAGAGGCATTTTCGCCGACCGTCTGCTGCCGCACCCGCAATGTCTCGCGCAGGACCGGACCGGCCTCTTCGTAAAGTCCGTTTTCAATCAAGGCATTACCAAGATTGTTCAGCACGATGGCGTAGGTCGGGTGATCTTCGCCCAAATATTGCTGGCCCAGGCTTTGCGCGCGGCGCGCGACCTGCAACGCCTCGGCCTCGCGCCCGGATCGCCCGAGCACCGAGGCAAGCGAGGTCAGCCGCATGATCGTCTGCGGATCTTCCGGGCCGACGAATTCGAGCTGCTGTTCCACCAATTCCCGGAAAAAAGGGATCGATTCTTCCACCCTGCCCTGCCGGAAAAAGACATAGCCCAGCCCGAACAGCGACGAGGCAACCTTGGGGCCGCGCTCTCCCTCCATCTCGCGGCGGATCGCCAGCGCCTTGCGATGGCTTTGTTCCGCCTCCTGATACCGGCCAACCGAGGCAAGAATGGTCGCCTGATTGTTGTACAGCCCGGCCATCTCTTCCGGGGGGGCATGAGCCTCCTCGAACAATGCGGCCGCAGCGCCATAATAGTCGGCAGCCTTGTCGTAATCGCGAGCATAGAAATGGGCCGCCCCGATGGCGGAGGCGAGCAGGCCGCGCTCCATCGGCGGCACAGATCCGTTGGCTTCAACCCGAGCGGCAAGATCCTGCAGCTTCACCAGATCGCCATCGGGATCGCGGCTCTGGTCCGCTTCGCCATAGACGTCAATCTCGGCAATCAATGCAGCGGTCTGCGGCGTATATGCGGTCGCTTCGGCCTGCGCGCCTGCCGTTTGGGCAAGCGCTGCAGCAGGAAGGCCGGTGGCCACGACGAGCAAGGATGCGACGGCGAAACGGACGGGAGAGCGTATCATTTGACAACCAGATAATAGCGTGCGGGGATATCCCCCGGATTGGAAATCACGATCGAATAGCGTTCGGTAAACAGGGGCACCCATTGGCAGTGGTTGGGAGTGCCCGATTGATCGCAGACATCCTGCTTCTTGGCGTTGCGCACGCGCAGATTGAGCGGCGCCTTGCCGGGCGCGGACAACACGATCCTGGCCTGTTCGCCCGACAGGAAGATCTGCTCGATCGACGCACTCTTGCCTGCCTCAAGCTTTCCGCTGCGATAGCCGGGCCCCAATGCGGTGCCGCGGGTTGGAACTGCCTGGTCTGCGGCGAGCCGGTTCCATGCTGGCACCGGATCCCAGGATTCTCCTTCTGCCGGCGCGGCCCCGCTGGCCCGAATGACCCGCAAGGCCTGCGTCAGGCGGGCGCGATCACCGGCAGCATAGGCTGCATCAGCCTCGGCCAGGGCAATCGCCACCTGCTCGGCCTCGACTGTCCGGGGCGAACCCGCCTCCGCCTGGGGTGCCGCCCCGGGCGAGGCGGCGCAGCCGGAAAATGCCAGCAAAGCAGGCACAAGAATATTTGCCCGTCTGCAGAAAATGGTCCGGCGCATCAGGCAGTCTCCTTGCGGATAACGAAGCAGGCGCCTTCACCTATGTCGACTAGCTTGAGCTTGAGACCATGGCGCTCTGCAATCGCCATGGCCAGTGCGAGGCCGAGCCCAATTCCCTGATTCTCATAGCTTTGTCCAGCCACGCGATGGAAGCGCTTGAAGACCTGTTCGCGCTCATCTGCGGGAATACCCGGACCATTGTCCTGAACGGTCAACACCGGTCCGGCCCGCAATGTGAGCCAGACCGATCCGCCGGAGGGAACATATTTGAATGCATTGTCGAGCAGGTTGGTCACCAGCCGGGTCAGCTGGCTTTCATCGCCGACCATGGAAATACCCGGCTCAACCTCGCAGCAGAATTCATGGCCGGATTCTTCAGCGCTATCGGAATAGAGTTCGCCCAGCCGGTGAACGATTTCGCTGAGGTCCACCTCCCTCAATCCGACGCTATCGCCGCTGTGCGCCTTGCTGTTGGCGATATCGAGCAGCGATTCCAGCATGTCGACCAGCCGCCGGATATCCGCCCGCGCTTCGACAAGGCTGATCGCGGTCGACTTATCCGGATCCGAACGCAGCGCCTTTACCAGGCGGATGTCGAGATGCATCAACGGCGTGCGAATTTCATGTGCGATCTGATCCGACATTTCGTGAAGGGATTCGATCAGCCGCCGCAGCCGCCCCAGCGCGGACGCGCTTCGCCGGGCAAGTTCGTCGATTTCATCGGTATCGCCAGAGGCAATGGTCAAGGCGTTCAGCGCCTCGCCGGCCGGATCGCGAAAGGCCGCGTTGATCCCTTCGATCCGGCGGGCAAGGCGATTGGCTGCTATTTTCCCGGCCAGACCGGCGGCGAGAACCATCACCGCGCCCGAACACAGGAACACCAGCGTAACCGCCTGCAGCAGCGCGGCCTCATCCCCATATTCGCGCGCCACGAGCAGTCGGAGATCATCGCCGAACTGGGTCGCCCGCGCCTGCACCGGTGTGCCATCGGGCAGGCTGATCGCGCCATATTCGGAAAGGCGCGCACTCAGGCGCGGCCAGGCTGAAATATCGCCTGCGATCCGCTCGCCGAAATTATTCGCCAGCAGATAATGTGCGCGCCTGCCATCTGCCGGAACCAGCGCGAGCCGGTCTTCAATCCGGGCGGTGAGTTCCTGTTGCCCGCCGCTGGCATAGATGTCCGCCAGGCCGGCGAGATCGATATTGACCGCCCGCTTTACCGCCATATCGGTCGAGCGCTCTATCGTGAGATAGGTCGTCAGCCACAGCAGCAGGACAACCGCGGTCGAGACCGCGATGACCCAAAGCACGAAGCGAGAAAATATCGACTTGCGAACCGCGATGACGATTACTTCCCGTCAAGGAGCCGGTAGCCCGACCCCCAGATCGTCTCGAGCGCGGGCGTGCCGAACCCTTCTTCCAGCTTGCGCCGCAAACGGCCGATATTGACATCGACAACATTGGTCTGCGGGTCGAACGACATCTTCCACACATCGCGCAGCAACATCTGGCGGGTCAACAGCTCACCGGCATTTTCGATGAAATAGCGGAACAGCTCGAATTCCTTGGGGCTTAAGGCCACGTGGCGGTTCTGGCGAAAGACCGTGCGCGCCTTCACATGGCATTCGAATGCGCCATAGATGATGACAGCGCTATGTTCCCGGCCCGATGCCCGCCGATGGAGCGCGCGCAAGCGGGCGAGCAATTCCTCGGCCTCAAACGGCTTGGCAAGGTAATCATCCGCGCCGGCATTCAGCCCTTCCGCCCGGTCGCTCGTGCGACCGAGCGCCGAGAGCATCAGGATCGGTGTGCCCACCCCGCTTTCCCGCAAGCGTTCGAGGATCGCCACGCCGTCAAGATCGGGCAGCATCCGGTCCAGCACAATGACATCGAACTTGTCCATGCCGGCGCGCAACAGCCCCGCGCGGCCGCTGCTTTCCCACAACACGGTATCGCCATTGTCGCGCGCCAGTTCGATCACCTCTGCCGCGGCGCGCGGATCATCCTCAATATAGAGAATGGCAAGGCCGCGGCCGACATTCGAAGCCTCGCTCGCCGGATAGTCAATGTCGCTCATCGCCCCTGCCCCAGTGTTTGCGAAACTGCTGCATGCCCTGGCCCCACCAGCCACGCATTGTTGATCGGCTTGGCTCAGGTGAATCCGCCTGAGCAATATCGGCGTGTCCCTTCCCAGGCGGCCAACCACCATGCGCGCACCGCGCCATGATCATCACTAGCCTGTTTTCGGCCCGCTCGCGAAGCCTCAAAACATGCAGGAAACCGGTTAGACTTGTTACAAATGCTGTTCGGAAGATTGCTGCCGGTCCGGCCGCATCCCCTATCCGATCAAGGCAGCACAATTAATTTCGGCAAATGTTCGGGCCAGCAGGCTTTCCCCTTATCCAGCGCGCCCGGAATCAAACCAGTCAAAAATTAGTATAGCTGTAAAATAAAATATTTATAATGATCGATACGAAAAAATATCGATAGAACGAGTAATTCGATTATATTTTAGCATCTAAATTTGATTATTCGATATTTTCCTTATTTCTGCATGATATTATTTAATTGTTAAGCTAACTATCTCATAAATCGATCTCACGCCGTCAATTCGAGATCAGATTACTGGCCTGCTGGGCCAGGCAAGCGAACCTCCTCCAACAGCGCGACTGCCATTCGCACAGATCGGGCGATCGGTATCGCTACCCACGATCGGTCGCCTTCGCACGCTGCGGCGCAGGCGGCCTCTCACTCGCGGCGATGCCGAGGTTTCCATGTCCAAATATACTTTGTTTGTCGCTCTCCTTGCGACTTTGAGCCAGGCTGCAATTGCCCAGGTCGATGCCGGCAGCCAGATACGCCAGCTCCCGCCACCCCCGCCTGAACAGCCCGCCGCAATCCCCGAAATTCAAACCGCGCCAAGGGCCACCGAGCCGGATACGGGCGCAACCGGCAGGTCGGTCGTGGTCAATGCCCTGCATGTCACCGGGCAGAGCCTCTATTCAGAAGCCGATTTGACAGCCGCCAGCGGCTTTACGCCGGGCGCGTCGCTCAATCTCGCCGAACTGCGCGCGCTCGCGGCCCGGATTGCCGACTATTACAACAAGCGCGGATATTTCCTCACCCAGGCCTATCTCCCGCCCCAGGATATCACCTCCGGCAGCGTGACCATCGCGGTCGTCGAAGCGCGCTACGGCGAGGTCGCAATCTCCAACACCAGCAATTTGCACGATGGGGTTGCCCGGGGATTGCTCGGTGGGCTCGACAGCGGCGATCTGGTTGCCAACGCACCACTCGAACGCCGCCTGCTGTTGCTTTCAGACCTGCCGGGCGTCACCGTGCATTCGACCCTGGCGCCAGGCAGCGCGGCGGGAACATCCGATCTCACAGTTGGAATCGAACCCGGCCGCCTCATCACCGGCAGCATCGAAGCCGATAATGGCGGCAATCGCTATACCGGCACCTATCGCTTCGGCGGTACCGTCAATCTCAATGATCCCACCGGGATCGGTGACCGCCTGAGCTTGCGCCTGCTCGCCTCCGATTCGGATCTCGCCTATGGGCGCCTGTCGTATCAGCTGCCGCTCGGGGCATTGACGGTCGGCGCGGCCTATTCGCATCTGAAATATGGCCTCGGCCGCGAATTCGCCAATCTCGATGCCGACGGCACGGCAGACATCGCCAGCCTCTATGCATCCTATCCGCTGGTCCGATCACGCGACGCCAATCTCTATGCGCTGGTCAATCTGGACGCGAACTGGTTCACCGACCGGATCGGCCTGCTCGCCACTCGGTCGGACAAGCGGAGCCAGACTGCCACGCTCGGCCTGAGCGGCGAAGCGCGTGACCATTTTGGCGGCGGCGGCTGGACCAGTGGTTCGCTGGGCTGGACGACCGGAAATCTCGATCTGCGCACGCCGCTCGATCGCGCGGCCGACGCCATCACGGCGCATAGCAATGGCAGTTTCAACTATCTCCAATTCGCGCTTTCCCGGCAGCAGACACTTGCCGGACCGCTGTCGCTCTATGGTTCGGTGCGGGGACAGCTCGCCTTCGACAATCTCGATTCGTCGGAAAAGATGGAGCTCGGCGGTGCCTATGGCGTCAGAGCCTATCCTGAGGGCGAAGCCTTCGGCGACGAGGGCTATATCGCCACCGCCGAGGCGCGGCTGATGCTTGACAGCTTGACCGGATCACTTCCCGGCCGGCTGCAATTGTTCGGCTTCGTCGATCACGGCCAGGTCGATTATGCCCACAGGCCCTGGCTCGGCGGGTCCAATCGAACGCATCGCAGCGGATATGGCGGCGGGCTTGCCTGGTTCGCCCCTGACAATCTCATCCTGCGCGCGACCTATGCCACGCGCCTTGGCGACCAATTGGTGACCTCGCAGCCCGATCACGCCGGCCGCTTCTGGTTCCAGATGGTCAAACTTTTCTGAGCGGCCAGCCCCGCAAACTGCACCCATTCAAAGGTACGCCCGCCATGACAAATCTCTTTCAATCCATCGCCCCGCGCATACGCCCTTCGCTGTTCGCCTCCAGCGCGCTCGCCATCGTCGCACTGGCCTCGCTTGGCGCAGCCACCGCGGCCTCCGCGCAAGGCCTACCCAGCGGCGGCACTGTTTCGGCCGGCGCGGCGACAATCGTGCAGGCACCGGACAACGTCACGATCACCCAAACCAGCCAGGCGGTCGCGATCAACTGGAATTCGTTCAATATCGCCCTTGGCAACAGCGTGGACTTCATCCAGCCGGGCAGCAGCTCGGTCGCACTCAACCGGGTGCTAGGCGCAGACCCTTCCAGCATCCTCGGCAATCTGACCGCCAATGGCCAGGTGTTCCTGGTCAACCCCAATGGCGTGCTGTTCGGCCATGATGCCCAGGTCAATGTCGGCGGCCTCGTGGCCTCGACGCTCGGCATCAGCGACACCGATTTGATGACCGGCAACTATAATTTCGCCGGGACAAGCGGAGCTGGCGTGGTCAATCAGGGCTCGATCCATGCGGCCAGCGGCGGCTTTGTCGCCCTGCTCGGCGCCTCAGTCGATAATCGGGGCGTGATCGCGGCGCAGCTTGGCACGGTGGCCCTGGCCGCCGGAGAACGGATCACGCTCGACATGGCCGGTGACGGCCTGCTCAATGTCGCGGTCGATACGGGCGCGCTGAAGGCCCTGGTCAGCAACGGCGGCATGATCCAGGCCGATGGCGGCCATGTGCTGCTGACTGCCCAGGCGGCGGGCCAGTTGCTCCAGACCGTGGTCAACAATAGCGGCGTGATACAGGCGCGCACGATCGAGGATCGCGGCGGCAGCATCCTGCTGCTGGGCGATATGCAGAGCGGCACGCTCAACCTTTCGGGCACGCTTGACGCCAGCGCACCCGATGGCGGCAATGGCGGCTTCATCGAAACCTCCGCCGCGCATGTGAACATCGCCGACAGCGCAATGGTAACCACGCAGGCGCCTTGGGGCGTGACCGGCAGCTGGCTGATCGATCCGCAGGACTTTACCATCGGATCGGGCGGCAATATCTCCGGCGCCACCCTCTCGGCGCTGCTGGTCACCAACAGCGTGATCATCAACACCATGCCCGGCCCCGACGCGACAGAGGCCGGCACCCCGCCGACGAGCACCTTCGGCACGGATGTGACGGGCAATGGCGATATCAACGTCAATGAACCGATCGCCTGGACCGCATCCTCAAACGCGACGACGCTGCGGCTGAACGCCTTCCGTGACGTCAACATCAATGCCGCGATCACCGCCACCAACGGCAATGTCGTGGCCTGCTGCGGCCGCGATGTGAACGTCAATGCGGCGGTCACCACCACCAATGGCAGCATCCTGCTCAATGCCGGGCATGATGTGAATGTCTATCATGTCCTGACCGCGACCGACGGCAATATCGCGCTCTGCGCGGGCCATAATGTCCATATCGAGGACAAGATCACGATCACCAACGGGAGCACGATCCCCGCACAAAGCCTGGGCCTCGCCCCCGGCCTGCTGATCATCGTCGGTGCGGATGGCACCGGCCCCGGAGTTGAAAACGGGATCCTTGAATTTACATCGGCCGCCCCGCCGATCACGGTTACCGCCACCGATGTCGTGATCGATTACAACCCGGTTTCCTACGCGGCGCCGACCGATTTCTCCCTTCATTTCGTGCTTACGGATGCTTTTGTCACCCAGCACATGCTGCTGTTCCCTGACGGCGACAAGACCTTCGACGGCACCACCGATGCTGTCTTGACGGGCTTCAAGTCGACGCCGACGTCGGGCCTTCCGACCGGCGTAACCCTGATCGCGGGCCCGGATAGCAGCGCCACTTACGCCGATGGCGGCGTGGGCGAAAACATCGCGATTTCCTATAGCGGCTATACGCTGGGCGGCGCGAGCGCGGACCAATATGCACTGGCTGGATCCTGCTGTGTCGATACCTTCGCCACCACCGGGTCAATCACCTCTGCTCCGACACCGACACCGACACCGACACCAACGCCCACTCCAACCCCAACACCAACACCGACGCCGACGCCAACTCCAACTCCAACTCCAACTCCAACTCCGACGCCGACGCCAACTCCGACGCCGACCCCAGGTCCGACGCCAACTCCGACACCGACCCCAACACCTACACCCACGCCAGCTCCAACTCCGACGCCAACGCCCACGCCCACGCCCACGCCCACGCCTACACCAACGCCTACACCCACCCCGTTTGTCACCCCGCCAACCGGCGGAAACCTGCCGGACGAAGGCGGCCCATTGGTGATCGTTCCGATCAGCCCCGGCGCACCTGTGGTTGTGGTGGAACGCGGGGTGTCGCCGCCGCCCGACCAGTTCACTCCGGTCGTCCCCGAGGTGCCGGTCCAGCCGGTAGTGCCGGAGACACCGGTCGCCACTCCGCCTGCGCCCGTTGCGCCTGTACCGGAAGCACCGGCACCCATCGTCTATGTGCCGAAGCAGGACCGCAATTGAGCGTCGCCTCATCGCGAACCGCACCCTGGCTGGCGGGTTTGGCGCTGCTGGCCGGGCTTGCCGGGCCCGCGGCAGCCGGGCCCGATGTCAGGCTGACAAGCTTTGGTGCCGGCGCTGAAACGCAGGGCACCCTGTCACTGGCCCCGTCTCTGGCCCCGTCACTGGCAATATCTGCAATCGCTGCCGAGGACCGGCATGGCCGGCCGTTCGTGATCGTCGACAAGGCGGCTGCACGGGTCTTCGCCTTCGATGGTTCGGGCGCCCTGGTCGGCGAAACGGCTGTTTTGCTGGGTGCCGCCCGCGGCGATATTTCGCCAAGCGGAATTGGCACAATGCGTCTGGCCGATATCACACCGGCAATGCGGATAACCCCAAGCGGACGCTATGAGGCCCAACTTGGGGTGAACCTGGCGGGCCATCGCATTTTATGGATCGATTATGACGCCGCGCTTTCGCTTCATGCGGTCATTACCAGCAATCCCAAGGAACATCGGCTTGAGCGCCTGTCGACCCCATCGATCCTCGACAACCGGATATCCTATGGCTGCATCAACGTTCCGGCGCGTTTCTATTCAGACATCGTCGAACCGCTGTTCACCCCGGCCGGCGGCGTGGTCTATATATTGCCGGAGTCAAATGCTGCAGACCCTCGCACCCTGTCGCCGAACTGAACTGTCCCTCGCCAGAACATCGGGCGCAACTCGCGGCGTAAAATAGTGGAGCGCCGGTGCTCGATGGCCTGTCGCCTGATCTTTTCATGCTGTTGGCTGAAGCGGAGCGCCGCGCATTTCACGCAGGTGGATCTGCTCTGACAGCTCCTGGCGGCCCGGTCCCCCACGGTCATCGCCTTGACCATGCCCATTGGCCGCCTGGAGGAGATAGGTGGACGGGCGCCCGACTTGCGGACGCCCGTAGCAATCAGAACTTGTAGCCCAGCGTGACGCCGAATTCGCGCGGCTGTCCGAGGACGTATGAGCCGATCCCGTTGTTCGATTGTTCAACGGTAGCGATATAATCCTTGTTGAGGAGGTTGTCGGCATAGATGCTGAGCGACCAGTCACTGTCTGACTCATAGGTCAACCGTGCACTGACCAGCGTCCGGCTGGGGATGCGGTTATAGGAGGCCTGCAGATAGTTGACCCATTGCGCGCCCTGGTAGGTGACCCGCACCGAAGGCGTGAGCATCCCCTTGTCGAGCGGAATGTCATACGACATGCCCGCCGCGCCGGAGAACTTGGGCGCAAACGGAATCGTCCGGCCGTTGATGTTGATGAGCTGAGCGGTGGCGGGCAGCCCGCCGCCGAACAGGCCGGCAGGCTGCACGATCATCAGGTCGCCATATTTCGCGTCGAGCACCGAGAACGAAGCATCCGCATGGAAGCCGCCGGTATTGACGCCGATCTGCCCCTCTACGCCCTTCACCTTGGTGCCATTCACGTTTTGCGTGATCGAGTTGGTCGGGTTGGTGATGTCCGGATTATAGGTCGTCTGGAAGTCCCGATAATCCATGTAGAAGCCGCTGAGCGAGGTGGTCACCGCGCCATCCAACAACCGCGCCTTCCAGCCCGCTTCATAATTGATAACGGTCTCCGCGCCATAATTGGCCCCCTTGGCGGTGGTGCCGCCGGGCTTGTAGCCCTTGCTGACCGTCGCATAGAGGAAGTTTTCATCGGTAACCTGCCAGTTGACCACCGCGCGACCGGTGAACTGGGAGAAGTTCACGATACCGGGCGTGAGCAGGATGCCGGGGCCTGGCGGCACCGGCCCGGCAAAGCCGATATAGCTCGGGTCGAACCCGACATGATCCCAGCTATAGCGTCCGCCCAGCTTGACCTCGATCCGGGGGGTGAGCTTGTAACCGACTTCCGCGAAAACAGCTTCGTTGCGCCGTCTGGAGTCGGTGAAGATATACAGACCCTTTCCGAACGGAGCCGCAGCCGTAACAGAAGGCGCCGTGATACCGGGTTGGTGGTAGTTGAGGAATGTGGCGCCCGCCGTCCATGTCAGAGGCTGGTTGTCAGGTGAAATCAGATCGAGTTCGCCGGTGTAATAGCGATCGTGAATGATGATCTTGTTCGTCGATCCGCCTGGTCCCGTGCCGAAATCATTGTCGCGGACGGAAAGCTGGTCGGTAGTCTGATAGGTGCCCATCGCGCGCACCTTGAACGCATCGATACCGGTGTAGTTGAGGATCGCCGTGGTCCGGTTGTACGACGTGTTCATCGCCTGATCGGTGTCATAGGCCACCGTCCGGTTTCCAACCGTCGAGGCGCCGAAGCTCTGCGTTGGCAGTCCGTCGGTCTCGCGATTGCTGTATTGATGGATCAACAGCAGATCGAGATCGTCGCTCGGGCGGAAGAGGAGCTGTGCCCGCCCGATGAAACGGCGCAGATTGCCAGGCTGATTGGAATATTTCACCGGTCCGGCGACGCCAGTCGGCCCAAGATTGGTGAAAGCGGAATCCTTGCGCTCGAGCTGTCCTGAAAGACGCACGGCGATTGTGTCGCTCAATTGCGTGGTCACGCCAGCTTCGATCTGCTTGTGTCCCAGATTGCCCAGAGTCACATCGGCAAAGCCGCTGGTCCCATTGAAGTCGGGCTTGACCGAATTGATGTAGATCGCACCGCCGCTGGCATTCTGGCCGGTGAAGGTGCCCTGCGGTCCGCGAAGAACTTCGACACTGGCGACATCGAAGAAGGAATCGCCGAAGACGAACTCACGGGCGACATAGGTCCCGTCCCAATGAACGGCCACACCAACCGACTGGTTGGGCGCGCCTTCCGAAATGCCGACGCCGCGAATATTGAGGAACTTGACGTTGCCATAATCGACGAAGCTCACCGACGGGACTGCGCCCTGCAGCGAATTGATATCGGTAACGCCGCGCTCGCGCAGCATATCACCGGTCAATGCGACAACCGAAATCGGCGTCTTTTGAACATCCTGGTTGCGCCGCTCGGCGGTCACAACGATCTCCTGGCCCGCTGCATCGGCGGATGCATCACCCGCCGGCTGAGCGGCTTCCTGTGCATATGCGGAGGTGTGGAACGCGACACTCGCGAGCAGTGCGGCGGCGAGATAGCGGTAATTGGACATCTAAATCCTCCCCTCTTTTTTGACTTTCCCGGCTCGAATTCGCCGGTTTTTGCGACAGCACGCCCCAGATCGGCAGAGGCGCCCGAATCATGTTTCAGATGGGTAAAGATAGCTTCCCCGACGCTGTGTGCAAGCGCTTTCATACAGCTTTGCCCTGCGGAATTGGCGGGATGATCTCCGCTCCCGCTCATGAATGCCTGCGCCAATTTCGTCAAATTACTGATTATACCGGGTTTTTTACAATCCAGCGCGAGAAGCATGGCATTCAGCCAAATTGGGAGCAATGTGAGGAGAAATGGCATCGATGCTCTGGATCAAGCATCGGAATTGCGCCGAATGCGGATATTTAGCACCTTATATCAAAGGTTATTCCCGTTTTATGTCGTGACAGTTTGGCAACAGCTGCGCAAAATCGGCTATCGCACAGGCAGATGAATGCGCTTGCAACGTCGGGCGGTGGCGTTAGGTATCTTCCGTCGGCTGGCTGCGCGAACGATATCGCAGAACTTGCGGCAGGGTCAGACGGGTTTCGATCGGCTTCGCGGTCGAGCGCAGCGGGAACGGAATTGGCCCAACCGATTGAAGCGGGTTGTGCCGATGAGCGGCGGACATGCGGCAGCGCATGCCACTTTATCGTGATACGGCCCCTGCTTGCGCGATCGAACTGCCGATCCTGCGGGCGGGACAATGAAATGGGCACAAGGGAGCGAAAGATGAGAAATCCTGTCAGAAAATTGCGCTGGTTGCTGCTTCTCGCTGGTGCCTTGGCCACGCCGGCCTTCGCGCAACAGGTGATCCCGCTGTGGCAGGGCAAGGCTCCTGGCAGCGAAAGCTGGGCCTTTGCCGAACAGGACACAGCGAAGCCCAATGGCGGCACACATATTGCCAATATCACTACGCCGACACTGACTGCCTATTTGCCGGAGCCAGCCAAGGCGACTGGAACGGCAGTTCTGATCGCGCCGGGCGGCGGCATGGTCGGACTTGAAGTGCCCGCCTATGAAAGCGGTCCGGCAAAGTGGTTCAATGACCGTGGCATCGCCGTGTTCGTCCTCAAATACCGGGTGCTTCCAACAGAATGGCAGGTCAAGCGGGCGCCGCCGACGATGATCACCTTTCCCCACGCCAACGCCAATCCGTTTCCCGACGACAAGCGGATGAGCGCAACCATCGCGATGGCCATTGCCGATGCCCGCCAGGCGCTCAAGATCATTCGCGGCAATGCCGGGATCTGGGGCATCGATCCGGCGAAAGTCGGCATGCTGGGCTATTCGGCGGGCGGCGGTGTGTCGATCGGGGCGGCTGTCGCGCCCGCTCAGGACGGGACCGCGCCGGATGAAGTGGCCAAGCCGGATTTCATCATCTCTGCCTATGGCCCATCGCTGGTCGACGTGAATGTTCCCGCCGACCCGCCGCCCCTGTTTCTGGCGGTCAAACAGTTCCATCCCAATGTCGCGCGCGCGCTTGTGGCGGCATGGGAGGCATGGACCACGGCCCATGCGCCGGCTGAATTGCATGTCTATGACCAGCTGGGCGCGTCACCCTTTCTGGACGATACCGGCGAATGGCTGGACCGTGCCTATGACTGGATGAAGGCGCGCGGATTTGGGCTCTGTCCGGCTTCGGGGACGGATGCCGGATGCCAGGCCGCAACGGACCAAAAATAGCCAGCGGCAGGCCCGGGCTCAGTTTCCGCTTGGTGCGGCCGCCGGCTTCGAGCCGCGCGACAGCTGCGGCCCCACCGTCAATATAACGATGGCGAGCACCAGCATCCCCGCGCCTGCGAACTCGCCGGCTGACGGCATCCTGAAGCCAAAGCTCAAGGAGAGGGTGGCAGCGCCCACCACGCCGGCCAAGACGCTGGCCGAACGTTCAAGCGGCACGCAGAAGCTGTTTTCCCGCGCGTCGAGCAGGATGAAGCTGGCGAATATCCCGGTGAGAAACACCATCACGCCGCAAATGCCGATCCAGCCGATGGCCGGCATCGTCCAGATCTCCTGAAAACCGAGCCGCAGCTGCTCCCCCTGGCTGCCCCAGCCGAGCACCAGGCCGATCACGGCCAAGGACAGCAAGGCGATCGGGAAGCCGATGATCTTTTCTTCAAGAAAGATGGTTCTCATTTTCTCCGGATCGCCATCCTTCGCGATCCTGGTCATCACCAGCAAACGACCGAAAAAGGCGACCGTATAGACCAGCACCACGACAATTGCCTCCACCGGCAGCTGGATGTTGCCCCGGCCGGAGAAGGCGAAGACCATCCCCAGCCCGACCATGACCAGCGCGATCCAGGACCACCAGCGCACCTTGCGCCCACCGATCAGGTCGACAAGCGGGGCAATGATCAGGATATCGCCCCTCATCAGCAGCTGGATCAACGGGATACTGACCCCGGTCAGCGTATAGGAGAGCGGCACCACGGTAATGATCACCGCGGTGCACACACCAAGGATGAAGGTGTGCCTGGTCGCAAATGGCAGGCTCAACCGCCCGACGCGGATCTTCCGCACTTTCGCGAACCATCCCGCGCGCCACGCGAATATGAAAGTCAGCACAGCGGCGATGAACAGCATCGCGGGCAACATTTCCAGGCCGGAAAGGGGACGCCCCAGCCCCGGCTGATCGACGGTCGCGATGAAGCGGGTGATCATGATATAGGGCAGGTAGGACAGGAAATAGAGAAGGGTCAGAAACTCCGCTGACAATGCCTTCTTCATTTCGTGATACCTCTCTGCCAGGCCCCGCAGGCCATGTTACGGGCGAGCATAAGACCATTTGCAAGCGCTTGCAACAGTGCCGCAATCCCTCATTACAGGCGGAAATGCGGGCAGGATCGTGGCTGGCTTGCGGCGATAATGGGATGCCGCCCTACCTCGGCGCCAGGCTGAACCGGTCGAGATCATTGCCTGCAACAACCTCTCCCCGGTAAATTGCCCGAACGCGTGAGACCACGTTAGCGATAGCGGAATCCTGGGCGACGAAGTGGCTGAGAATGACCTTACCCACCCCGGCCCGATCGGCCATCTTGCCGACTTCTTCCGGGGTCAGATGCTCATTCTTCATATGGTCGGCCAGTTGTCCGACGATCGAACCGGCAGCCATCGGAGGGGCCGCCGATGGATCATAGACCTCACTGACGAGAATATCGGCTCCCTGCGCCAGACGAGTCACTGCCTCGCTCGGGCCGGTGTCTCCGGTGAAAACGATCGATCCGGACGGCGTGTCGAAGCGATAGGAATAGCTCCGGTCCTGGCCGGTCGATGGCGTGCCGGACTTATGCGAGAAATGCGTATTTTCGACGGCAGTCACCCTGACGCCGCCGGCATCATAAACCACGCCATCGTGGCTGATGTCCTTTGCCTTGAACAACGTCTTCGCCTCGGGGAAAGCCGGAATTCCGGCGCGAAAGATGCGCTCCGAAACACTCAGGAACCGAAGCGACGTCTGCACCAGAAACCTGGTCGCGGGCGGACCATAGACCGTCATGGGGCGGGAATTGCCGCTGATCCCATCCTCGAACCAAATGGTGGAGATGAGCGGTTCGAGGTCCGCATCATGGTCTATGTGATGATGGGTGATGAACACGGTTTGGACATCGCTGCAGACGGCTTCCCGCGCTCACGATCTGCTGAAGCGTGCCGGAGCCGCAATCGATCAGGAAGGTCTGGCCATCGACGATCAGCAGGTTTGCGGATTTTGACCGCGCCATCCCGATTCCGGGCCCGCCGCCGGTGCCAAGCAAGAACAAGCTCGGTCGAATGTTCGGCGCTCGGCGGCCCGGGCATCGACGCTGGTGACGAGACCGGTCGAACGCGCCGGCAAGGACCATGAAATCGCAACCGCATTCGTCTCTCCACGCCATCACGAGATATCGTCCGCCATGTAAGCGTATACATAGGCGTTCTGCGTGCAAGCGTGCGACTTCCGCCAACTGAACTGGCCTGCGTGGACGGCAGTGCCGCGATCAGGCGCTTTCTCGCGCAATGATCCGGAAGCCCACATCGATCCTGGTTTCGATCGGTTCATTTTTTGCGCGCGCGCGCAGCACCCGTGATCGCCTCACGCGCAATCCGGCTGCCGTCCACGTCGACCGAGGTAATGGTCGGCCGCATGTCACCGGCCATTCGCAGGTTTCCGAACCCGATCACCGCAAGTTGGTCTGGCACGCGCACCCCGGCCGCCTGGGCTTCGACAATCAGCCCCTGCGCGATCCAGTCCGAGCCGCAGATGACCACATCGGGCTGAACGGCAAGGTCCGACAGGGCGCGGATAGCTCAGAGCGGCCCTGTCCGAAATGGCTGGGGACATTGACCTCCATCCGCGTGGGCTCCTCCCCCCCATCCGCCATCCATTGCTCGGCAAAAGCCGATGCGCGCCGCTCGGAGCGGGAGGACTGCGGCACGATCAGATGCGGCCTGCGATAGCCCCTGGAACCCACAAACCTGGCGATCTCCTCTCCCACCGCGCGATGGGAAAAACCCACCGCCACGTCGATCGGGTCTTCGGGCAGGCCCCAGGTTTCGATCACAGTGACAGAAGATGGAATGCAGCCGCTTGCGCACTTCGGCGTCGGTAAGAATCCCGGTCAGGATGATCGCATCGACCTGCCGGGCGAGCGCAATTTCGATTTCTGCGGTCAGGCGGGCATTATCGGCTCCGGTCAGCGCCAGAACGACATTGTTCCCCTCCATGGAAAGCTCCTTGATCATCGCCTCCACGGTATCGTTGAACAGCGATTGCGCGATTTCGGGGACCAGCACCGCGATAAGCCGGGAACGGTTGCCCGCCAGCGCTCCGGCCATCATGTTCGGGACATAGCCGGTCGCTTCGACCGCCGCCCTGATCCGCTCGCGCGTTTCAAGCGCCACCTTGTCGGGCTTGTTGAGGAATCGCGAGACTGTGGCGGTCGAGACTCCCGCCAATGCCGCGACCTCTTCCAGCCGGATGGATCTCACCTGTTTCATAATGATCGCATTTTCCAGTCGAATGAAAACGGAAAGAAGGTTGCAAGCGCTTACATCAGATCATATTGGTCCTGTCGATGCCAAATGATTTTGACCCGACTCGCACCAGAGACCTTCGACAGTCCGCATGAGGAATACCGAAGGCTGCGGGAACAATGCCCGGTCGCCCACAGCGACGCCTGGGGCGGATTCTGGTCGCTGATGAAACATGCCGACGTGGCGAAGGCGGCGTCGGATTTCCGAACGTTCATCACCTCCAAGCAGAATGTCGTGCCCAAGGTAGCGTTCACCGGCCGGCGCCCTCCACTGCATCTCGACCCCCCCGAGCATACTGCATATCGGCGCGTGCTTTCGCCATTGTTGTCAGAACGCAGCGTGGCGCATCTCGAACCGGTGATCCGCGAGGTGTCGCGCGCACTTCTGCAATCCATGGTCGCAAAGGGAGGGGGCGATATCGTTGCTGAATTTTCTGCCCCCATGCCGATAGCTGCTTTCGCGAACTGGATGAATCTGGAACCCGACGACGTGACGGAACTCACGCGGGTCGGGCGGGATTACAACCTTGCCGTCCAGTCGAACGACGTTGACGAAACAAAACGATCCAGCCTCTTACTCTATGACATGGCGCATGCACTTGTCGAGGATCGGCGCAAGCATCCGCTGTCGCCCGATGACGATGTGACCAGCGCGCTGCTGGCTGCAAGGTCAGATGGCGAGCAGCTGCCGTTCGACATGATCGTCGGCACGATCCGTCAGGTCCTGGTTGTCGGCATAGTCGCCCCCAGCGTCACGATCGGAGCAATCGTGGTGCATCTCGGCCGGGACCAGGAACTGCAGCAGCAGCTTCGCGCCAATCCGGAACTTATCCCGAACGCGGTCGAAGAGTTTTTGCGGCTCTACACCCCCTATCGCGGCTTTGCCCGAACGGCAGTTTGCGACGTGGAAATTCGCGGCGTCACCATCCCGGCAGGCGAACCGATCGCGATCAACTTCGCATCGGCCAATCGCGACGCGGAAGTATTCGAAGATCCCGATGACGTTCCGTATCGACCGTCACAACATCAAGGATTCCGATCGCTTTCGGTCGTGGCCCGCACGCCTGCGTTGGCTCCGCACTTGCGCGGCTTGAACTCAAGGTGGCGCTGGAGGAAATCCTCGCCGCCGCGCCGGGCTTCAGCCTTGCGGGCGACCCGGTGCAGACGCGCTTTCCGGAGATCGGCGCGCTCAGCGTGCCAGTCAGCTTTGCGCCTGCGGAGTGATGCGGCCCGCCATGGGGTAACGCAGCCAGGGCGAGATAGCGGATTATCTCGCGCGATGTGAAACTGCCATCCGGCCAAGGCGACCGAACCGCCAAATCAGCGCTAGCGCCGTTTGTCAGGGTAATTTTCCCGGCGCGTGCTGACGCCACGAACCATGCCTTGGTTGGTTTGGCGTCGCCTTTCAGGGCCTTGTGCCGGCCCGGACCGGTGGATTGTCCCGGCCGGCACTCAGGTTTCAGAAACTCCGTTTGACGGAAACTGCCCAGGTGCGCGGTTGGCCGGGCGAGCCCTGGATCGAGTTGGTCGAACCGCGATTGTCGAAGACATCTGTGTAGTAAAGCTTGTTGGTCAGGTTGCGGACCTCGAGCGCCAACTGCCAGGCGCTGTCGGCGCTCTCGTAGGTCAGGCGAGCATTGACGAGCGTCCGCCCGGCCACTTTCCCGAAGAGTTCCTCGGCGCCGGTTGTCGCATCGACATTGTTCGGATCACGGTTGAACGAATCCTCGTGATTGGCATCGATCCGTGGCGTGAGCGATCCGGCATTGCCCAGATCGATGCGATATTGCGCGCCGATGTTCCACTGCCAGGGCGAAACATAGATGCCCTTGTCCTCCAGTCCGATGCCCGAAGTGGCCGCCGCCGCGCTGATCGAGGTATATTTGAAGTTGAGATAGGCCAGCGATGCGTCGATCGTGAAGCCATCGACCGGTTCGAGGTTGAGTTCGGCTTCGAAGCCCTTGACGTTGGCGTTGCCGGCATTGATCGGCAGGGCACAAGGAGCCGACGGCACGCCGGGCAGCGGGCAGCTCGAGACCGTGACCAGCATGTTGGTGTATTTGTTGAAGAAGCCGGACAGGTTCAGCCGCGCCCTGTGGTCCCACAGCTGGCTCTTGAGGCCGCCTTCCCATGCCACCAGCGTTTCCGGCCCGAACGGCAGCGCCTGAGCGGCGAAGAACGGCCGCGGGTTGACGCCGCCCGCCTTGAAGCCGGTGGAGTACTGGCCATAGACCATGAGGTCGTCCGTGATGCGATACTGGATCACACCGCGCCAGTCCCAATGCGTGTCCTTATAGCTGCCGATCAGGCCGTCGATCGCTGCCAGTGCGGGCGGAACCGCACCATTGGTGGACGAGCCAGGAATGCCGTCACGGCCGAAGGTGTAGTCCTTTTTGATGTCGGTATAGCGCACGCCGCCCATGATCGTGAGATTCGGGATCGGGGTGAGCTCTGCGTTGAGGAAGCCCGCCTTGGTCGTGGATGGCGCCGAATTGTCACCCAGGAAGTTCAGCGTCGTCAGAACGATGCGGGTAGGGTTTTTGCTGTTCTTGTCGAGATAATATCCGCCAAGCGTGAAGTTCAGGATGTCGGCGATCTCGGCCGACAGGCGCAGTTCCTCGCTGAACTGGTGGTGAGAGACCCAATTGGTCTGCAAGGTGTTCGAGAACGGCGAGCCGTCGCCTGACGAATAGGTGCCATCAAAGTGGCGATAGGCGGTAATCGAGGTGAGATTCACATTCTCGCTGAGCCTTGCCGCGATTGTGCCCGCGACGCCCCAGGAATTGATCGCTGCCTTGAGCGGGGCAGTATAGACGGGAGAACCGTCGCGCGGGGCGTGGTCGGTGTAATCCTCGTAGCTGATATAGGGGCTGTTGCTGAAGGTATCCTGCGCATAATTGCCATAGGGCGAGTAGCTGATAAACGGCGACCCCGTCGAATTGCCGTAACTGTTGCCGTTGAGAAGATATGCTGCGGCTGAACTGCCTGTGGTCGTGGGACCGGTCAGGATAACACCGGGCGCAGCGGGGCGGCCCACGTAAATCAGAGTGGTCGGCCCGGGTTCGCTGCCGTCGCGGGTCATGTCGGCGGACAGGTCCACCGTCACATCGGGCGAAGCCTCCCAGCGCAAGGCCAGGCGTCCGGCAGCATAATCCTTGCCGCCTTCGGTGCCGAGCACGCAGCCATTGCCGGTAGCCGAGGTCGGAATGGTTGTCCCCGGATGGGTGCAGGCATAGTCATAGCGGGTGACATAGCCGTCCGATTTGACCGCAGCGCCGCTGATGCGCGCAAAGAGTTTGCCCGGGACAAGCGAGAAGTTGGCCGCGCCCTTGATCTCCATGTCGTTGTAGCTGCCATAGGTCGCCTGAATGTAGCCGCTGTTGGAATCATCCGGCTTCTTCGAATAGAGCTTGATCGCGCCGCCGATTGAGTTCTGCCCGGCCAGGGTGCCCTGGGGCCCGCGCAGGATCTCGACCCGTTCGAGGTCGATCAGGTTGAGCATCGAGCCGTGCAGCGTGGGCAGGTAGACGTCGTCGACATAGATGCCGACGCCGGGTTCGAGCGCGAAATTGGTGTCGCGTTGCCCGACGCCGCGAATATAGGCGACGACTGCAGGGCCATAGGTCGCCGGTGCTTGGCGCAGCACGACGTTCGGCGCGCTGCCGGCCAGATCGGCCAGCGTGGCGGCGCCCCGCTGTTCGAGCATTTCGCCGGTAACCGCGGTGATCGCGATCGGCACGTCCTGCAAGTTCTGGGTGCGGAACTGCGCAGTAACGACGATTTCATTGGCCGATGGGGCGTTTGCGGCATTGGCGGAATCCGCATTGGCACTGTTGTCCTGCGCCATCGCGGGGGCGGCCAGGAACTGCGAAGCGGCAAGCGCCACAGCCAGGGCCGTGGTCGAACGCAGCCAGTCATTATGGTGGTTCATCTCAATCCTCCCTTCAGGTCGACGATCGGGCGTCGTTATGGGAGGAACCTTGACATGTTGAACAATCAACAGTCAATTAGGATTCCGACTACTGAAACAAGAAGTCCATTATACGGAAAATCAGCGCTCAGACTTCGGCCGTTGGAAAGCAATTGGGGCTGTGGCGCGACAATATCTCTCGGACATCAAACGGCACGGTTTCTGCAGCATACAGCACGAGGCGCACGAGGACTTCTACAGATTGGTCGCTCGCCAACTACTGGCACGAATACTGGCAGGAAGGCTTGCGAAAACTGCCGTGAAGACAGGTTAGCGGCACAGCCGATTGACAATATGTGAATCAAAATTCATATTTTCTGGCGCAGGAATCCAGCAGGCGGGCAAACGTCGCTGTTGCTGCCCCACCCAAGGGGGCGCAGCCGAAGCAAAATGGGAGCGGAGTTGGTGAACAGAAAATTTTCGATGGACCGCCGCGCGATCCTGCGCAAGGCTTCGATGGGTGCCGCCGCCGGGGCAATTGCAAGTGCCGGAGCGCTTGCTCCCCTGGCTTCGGCGCTGGCACAGGAGTCAGGCGGGACGAAGCTCTATCTCCTGGGCACGCAGGCCGGCCCGAGCGTCGGCGGGCCGCGCCACCAGACCTGTTATGCGGTGGTCGTGGGCAAGGACGTCTATGTCGTCGACTGCGGCTATGGCGCGACCGAACAGTTGGTGCGCGCGGGGCTCAAGCTGCCCGACGTCCGCAATATTTACATCACCCACATCCACCCCGATCACATCTCAGACATGAGCTCACTGATCTATTTCTCCTGGTACGCAGGCAAGGAAAGCACGCTTGGGATCTATGGCCCACCGCCAATAAAGCAGATCACGGGGAATTACCTGAACGCGCTCAAACCATCGATCGACGTTTGGCTTGACGATATCGGCCACAAGCCGCTCGAACCGGTCGAGGTGCACGAGTTCTCGGCCGGCGGCGTAGTGATGGAGGATGAGAACGTCCGGGTGAGCTGCTGCCTTGTCAATCACCCGCCAGTCGTCCCGGCGCTTGGCTACCGTTTCGACACGCCGGACCGTTCGATCGTCTTTTCGGGCGACACCACCCCGATGGAATCGCTCGCGCAGCTCGCCAAAGGCGCGGATATCCTGGTCCACGAAGCGATCTACACCGACGCGATGCGGCCGCGAGCGGGGCCCGACGGGCGTCCGGGCGGCGAGACCACCGGCTCGAGCATTGCGGGCGACGCGCAGAAGCTGTTCGACCATGTGGTCCATTCACATACGACGCCTGAAGACGCCGGGCGGATCGCGCAAGAGGCGGGCATCAAGACGCTGGTTTTCGCGCATATCGCGCCAATTCCGCCTGCCGTTACCGAGAAGATGTATATCGACAAGGCCGCCCGATATTTCACAGGCGAAATCATCGTCGGCTATGACCTGATGGTAATCTGACCGCCGTGAAATCCCCTGTCCATTCGGCGCGCTCGCCACGGAGACCTTCGGCTGGATGCCCCAAAATCGCGCGCCGGCTCTTGCGATGATTACCTACTGGACCAATTTTGCCAAATCAGGCAATCCGAAGGGGTCAGGCTTGCCTCCTTGGCCCGCCTTCGATGAGCAAAGGGCTGCAACCATGCATTTCGGTGAAGGCGGTCCTTTTCCGGGCGGCATTTCCGGCCTCGACAAGCTCGAAATGCTTAAGGGCTGTTTCGACTGGCGATGCCGAGCCGCCAGGGATCTGGAGGATGCAAGGTGACGACCCCGCCCGCAGACACCGCGCAAGCCTTGCAAGCCACTGTCAACGCTGAAGAATGGCAAGTCCGCTGCGATCTGGCGGCACTTTACAGGCTCGCCCATATCTATGGCATGTCCGATCTGATCTATACCCATATCAGCGCTCGCGTGCCGCATGGCGAAGACTTTCTGATCAACCCCTTGGGCGTGCTTTTTCCTGACATGACTGCCTCTGCACTGGTCAGGATCGATCAGGATGGCGAGGTGGTCGACCCCCAGCTTCGCGGCAAGGTCCGGGTTAACCGTGCCGGCTTCAATATCCATTCTGCAGTGCATCTCGCGCGGCCCGATATTGCCTGCGTGATCCACTCGCACACCACCGCCGGGATGGCGCTTTCGGCCCAGGCGGGAGGCCTTTTGCCCCTGACCCAGCACGCGATGATGTTTCATGACGGGATCGCCTTCCATGATTACGAGAGCTTTGCGACCAAGGAGGACGAGCGCATGCGCATCGCCGATGACCTTGGCGACAAGGATGTAATGATCCTGCGCAATCACGGCATGCTGGTCTGCGGCCGCTCGATCGGCGAGGCTTTTCACTCCGCCTATCATCTGGAGCGGGCCTGTCAGGCGCAGCTGCTTGCCGTGGCAGGCGGCGCGGCGCTGAACTTCCCGAATGCCGGCGTAGCCGAAATGACCGCGCAGCGGATGCGCGCCATGACGCAGGAGCATTACGCTTTCTTCTTTGACGCTTGCCTGGCCCTGCTTGCCGCAGACCGCACCGACTGGCGGCAGTGAGTATTACCATGATCGATATCCAGGCCGTCATCGACCGCCAGCCCAGCGTCAAGCGCCAGCTTCCCTTGCTGTTCGTGATGACTCTGGTGATGTTCATCGACGGCTATGACGTATTCATGCTGGGGCGCATTGCCCCGGCGATTTCCGACGAATTTGGTGAACCGGCAGTCAATCTGACACTGGTGTTCGTGCTGCAACAGGTTGGCCTGGCGCTCGGCTCCTTCATCATCGGCCCACTTGCCGACCGCTTTGGCCGCAAAAGGCTGTTGATCCTTTCAACCCTGGCCTTTGGCCTTTTGACCCTGGCCGTCCCGCTGTGTCAGGATCTGTTCCAGGTGGCATTGCTGCGCGGCCTGGCGGGCTTCTTCCTGGCCGGTGTAATTCCTAACGCGACCGCGCTGCTCACCGAATTTTCGCCGCCACGCAGCCGGGCCTCTTTCGTCTCGATCGCCTTTACCGGATATACTGTCGGGGGCGCAGCGGCTTCCTTTGTCGCGATGAGCATGCTCAAGGATTACGGCTGGCGAATGACATTTCTGATCGGCGGAATAATCCCGCTGCTGCTGATCCCGATCTCACTGATCGTGGTGCGCGAATCGCTCCAGTACCGGGTCCGGCGCGGGGGCAACCGGGATAAAATTGCCCGCGATCTGAAAGCGATCGAGCCGGGCATTGCGATCGATGCGGCAACCGAATTCACGCTTGGTCCTGAAGACATGACACCGCGCAGCGCTGCCTTTGGTCTTACCAGGCTTTTTTCCAACGGGCGCGCTCCGGTGACGACGCTGTTGTGGGTCGCCTATTTCGTCGCGCTTGGCATCATCGCCTTGCTGGCATCTTGGCTGGCGACCTACTTCCTCAAGCTCGAACATGTGCCGCTGGAACTATCGGCAGCTTACAATCTGCTGGCATTTGGCGGGGGCGTGTTTGGCACTGTCACGGTCGGCTATCTGATGGACCGGCTCGGGCGGTCCCGTGTGCTCATTGCGCTGTTCCTGCTCGACGCGCTGGCGATCGGCATGATGGGTGCGGTGCCGTTTGGTGGCACGGCCTTTGTTCTGATCACCCTGGTCTGGGGCTATTGTCAGGCTGGGGGCCAGGGGGGCCTGAACGCATTATGTGCCCAGGCCTATCCAAGCGCGGTCCGCGCGACCGGAATTGGCTGGGCGTTTGGGATCGGCCGCCTGGGCGGCGTGTTCCTGCCGGCATTGGGTGGCCTGGTGCTCGCCAAGCAATTGTCGCTTGCCACCAGCCTGGCCATGGCCGGGCTGCTGCCGCTGATCGTGGCGGGTGCCTTGATCGGCCTGGCCAGGCTCGACCGGCAAGGCAGGTTCGCCCAATGAGGGTCATGTATATCGTGGCGCCGACGGCCGAGGCAATTGCGGCGGAGCTCAGCGATTTGCCCGCAGGCTTCGCGGTTCGAACCTGGCCCGATTTCTCTTTCCTTGCCAATGGCCAGGTCGATGCGGATGTGGAGGCATTGGTCGCCTTCCCTCATGTGCTTACCCAGGACATCATTGATTCCCTGCCGGGCCTGCGTTGGTTTCAGGCCCTGTCGACCGGGATTGATCCGCTCAGCAACCTTACGCTGCCGCGGGTCACGATCAGCACGATGGGCGGGGTCCAAGGTCCGCAAATGTCCGAACTTGCCTTCCAGTTCATGCTGAACCTGGCGCGCGATATCAGAGGAATGATCGGGCGCCAGGCAGACCATCAGTGGGGCGGCGCCCCGCCACCGCCTTTGCTGATCCAATCGAAGCTGGTCATCGTTGGAGTCGGACGCATCGCCGTAGCCCTGGCGCGCCGCGCCAAGGCCTTCGAAATGGAGGTTATCGGGGTCAGCTCGTCACGAACCGAAGCGCCGCATTTTGACCAGATCTTGCCAATTGGCGCACTCGGCGCAGCGGCCGCGCAAGCCGATTTTCTGCTTGTTCTCGCGCCCTATTCGCCGGCCAACCATCATCTGATTTCGCGCGACGTCATCGCGGCGATGCGTCCGGGCAGCTTTCTGATCAACCTTGCGCGCGGCCGGCTGGTCGATGAGGATGCGCTGATCGATGCGCTTGCGGCCGGAACCATCGGCGGCGCAGGCCTTGACGTGTTCACCCAGGAGCCGCTTCCGCCCGAAAGCCCCTTGTGGGATATGCCGAATGTCTTGATCAGTCCCCATCTCGGAGGCTGGAGCACACAATTTGTGCGCCAGGTCTCACCGATCATCGAGGAAAACGCGCGTCGCTGGTTCGGCCCGCGCCAACCGCTGCTTAATGAAATTACGAATTAGGGAGCTTTGCAAAACGGCGGTGGGTGCTGTCGGCAAGGCACCTGTCCAGTTTAGGAACCGGCAACCTGTTAAATGACCGCAATTTGCCGCGTGCTGCCAGGCAGCTTCGAGCAAGCGAATGCAAAAAGCGCGCAGACGGTTGACGCCTTTCAATGCGCTGGCGCGAGAGTGGAATTGCGGTCCTGAAAACTGCCACTCATTGCCCCGGCAATCCCGCATTTCGGTGCGCGCCAGCGCTCATCGCCTTTCCGGATCCCAGAACGATGTGCGCAGCATTTCATCAACCCGGAAGATCGCAGCATCGGCCCCTTCCCATTTGACCCGCACGGCCAGCCATCCGGCCTGATCCATCGCTTCGGTGATGCTCAATTCCCCTCGCCGCGCACGCTCGGCGGCTTCCCGGTCCAGCACCGCCCGCACCCGGGCTGCGCCACTATCCGCAGGGTGCAGCGCACGCTTTTCGATCAATTCCCCAACCACCATGATCGCGATCCAGCGCGCATCGCCCGTTTCGCATGAGACCTCGTTGCGCCTTTTGCTAAGTTCCTGGCGGATGCGGAAACATATGTGGAAGCAGACAGCCGGGACAACCCGCAATAGCCTTGCCATGAGGTGGGGGAGAGCTTTCTCGCGGAGGCGCAGCGCAATATCTGCACGCCATCGCGATATTCGAGACACCACATCCCCCGATTCATCATCAGATCGGCAAATTCCACGAGGGCTGCCGTGTACATGACCGGCCTGTAACCAGAAAATGCACCGCCGTCGGAGAAGCCGTCGCTGGCGGCAATTTGATCGTAATAGCTCGCCATATTCGGGCCATTGCCGCCGCTGTTGAAGGGCAACTCGCTGGTCTTTCCTGTCGGATTCGTGCCTTCACTGTTCCGCAAATGATTGGAAATCAGCAAGATTTCACCGTCCGAACAAATCTGTGCGGCCGCCGGGGTTGCAAAGCCCAGAAGGAAAAGCAGTGCAGCGCACAGGCCTTTGGCGATCAATCTCATGCTATTGCCCCTCGCTATTCGCAGACCCCGGGTGCGCCGTTTGCGCATGGCCCGACATGGGCAACAAAGCCGCCATCATCGCGACCACCAATAATTTGAAATTCACAATGCACTCTCCCAATGGCCATGCAGGAAGACATCACTCCAGCGTAGTGGGCGTGCTCAGGTGGGTTGTCAGAAAATCGACAAATTGGCGGGTAGCGCGAGAGACATTGGCACCAGGCGGATAATCCGCGCAGATCAGAAGATCGGACAACGGGTGATCCGGCAGAACACGCACCAATGTGCCCGCGCGGAGTGAGTCCCAGACCGAAAAGACCGGCATCTGCGCAAATCCGGCACCGCCTTCGGCTGCTATGCGCAAGGCTTCCATGTTGTTCGCGCGCAGCCCGCCTTTGACTGTCACACCGATCGCGCGATTGCCCATTTCGAAATGCCACGTGTTGACGTCTATAATGCCGTGATAGGTCACGCATGGCTTCGTCCGCAGATCGGTCGGCTGTATCGGCGCGCCGACACGATCGACCAGCTCAGGGCTGCCAACTATGAGATTCTGGACTCTGGCGACGACCTGCACATTGGGTAGATAGTCGGTGGGCCTGCACAAACGCAGTGCCATATCGAAGTGGCCCAATTTCAAATCGGGTTCGTCATAGGTATATTCGGCGGTACACTTGAGCCCGGGATGCTGGTCGAGGAATTTCGGAAGAATTTTCGCGACGCATTTGATCCCGAAATCCAACGATGTTGAGAAACGTAACGAGCCGGTCAGCTCTTCTCCCGGATCGCGAAGTGCATCCTGTGCTGCCTCAAGTTGTTCAAGCGCGCGCTGACTGCGGATTTTGAAGATTTCGCCTAATTCAGTCAGCGACACTCCGCGGGTCGTTCGCGCGAATAATCTTGCTTCGAGTTCTCGTTCGAGCCTGGCGACGCGTGTGCTTACAACCGATTTTGAAAGGCATAGCGAATAGGCGGCCCGGCTGAAGCTCCCAAACTCCGCAACCTTCAAGAACGCATTGACGTCTTCAAGCTTCATGCCTCCGCTCCCATGCCCCAAGCTGCTATGCAGCTAACCGCCCGGTAGCGCCGGGGCTCGTTTGACCGAAGGCTAGGCAGCCACAGAACCGTTGTCCACCAGCGTATGATAGCCGACCGGCCAATCTGACCAGTCGGCGCGTTTCGGAGGCCGAAGCGCGGCCTCGGCATGCCGGCCGCCCGCAGTCATCTACTGCCGCATTTCCTCGCCCATGTTTTCGACGATTTCGACGTTTCGTTCGCCTAAAAGCGCGCGACTGAACGGCTTTATTTCGTCGAGCCTGTCTTCGCGGACCTTTTCAACCCACTCAGGGTCGGCGATCAAGGCGCGCCCGACGCTGACGAGATCGAATTCACCGCGATCGAACATGGCGGCCAGGCGATCGAGTGTTGCTTGAACCTCCAGTTCCGGCTCACGCTTATCGAACAAATTGTCGAACAGGTCGGTCGACAGGCCGACACTGCCAACCGCGATCACCGGCAACCCGCTCAGCTGCTTTGCCCAGCCCGCCAGCGTCAGCGGGCTTTCAGGCCAGGCCGGCTGATAAAATCGCCTCGCGGACATGTGAAAGATATCGACGCCGGCGTCTTTCAGCAGACCCAACAGCTCGCCAAGCTGGTCTGGCGTTTCGCAGATGCGGGCATCGAAGTCCGCTTCCTTGAACTGCGACAGGCGGAACGAAAGCGGCATTTCCGGGCCAACCACTTCGCGGACGGCGCGCACCACCTCACAGGGGAAACGCGCCCGGGCGGCCAGACTGCCTCCATAGCCGTCCGTCCTGAGGTTGGTCTCCGCCCACAGGAACTGATCGAGCAGATATCCGTGCGCTCCATGAAATTCCAGGCCGTCTGCGCCACAGGCAAGGGCAATCTCGGCTGCGCGTTTGTACGAATCGCCAATTTCTTCCAGCTCCGTGCCGGTCATCTCCCGGCCGTTTGGCCGTCCCTTCTTGATCAAGCCTGATGGGCTCAATGAAGGCTGCGCTGCTTCGGGCCAATCTTCCGGGACGATACGGACTGCCCCGGGATGCCAAATCTGGAAGAAGAAGTGTGCACCGCCATCGTGTGTCGCGTCGATGACGCGGCGCCATGCATCGACCGTGTCGTGATCAAGCCTGCAACATTCGGGCATCCAGAAGCCGGATGGGTGCGGTGGCGCGGTCGATTCACCGATTACCAGCCCGACGCCGCCCCTTGCAGACCGCCTATACAGATCGACCACGTCCTGTGTCGGCGCGCCATTGTCCACAAAGCCGCGCTGCATGGGCGGCATGACGAAACGATTGCGCAAAGTCAGCTTGTTGACCTGGAAGGGTTCAAACAGGGGTTCCAAACTCATGTATTCTACACCTTCTTTGCAAGCTCGAGCATAGCCCCGCAGTCACCCCCCGTTTCAGGATGCGCCGCGAAAGCCGTTTCGCGGCGCACCGAACCCCAGAAGATCAGTATTTGAACTGCAGCGTCGCGCCGTAAGTTCGCGGCATGCCGTAATATTTGTTGAGAATATCGATGGTTTGGATGCTCGCGAAATAATAGTTCTTATTGGTCAAATTGCGCACGTTGAAAGACAGCTTCCAGCGCTCATCCTGTGATCCGATGCCAATGCGCGCATCGACGAGGGTATAGCCCGGGACCTCAAGGTCCGGCAGACCGCCGAATGCCGAGTTATTGGAACTGGTATAGACCGCCGAAACACCGCCCGACGCGACCAGTGCGTTGCCGATGGGCTTTTCATAATCAAGGGTGGCATTGACCTGCCATTTAGGGGTTCCGGGGAAGGCTTCGCCGCTCACATCGGCATAGGCGCCATAGGGGGTGTAGGCGTGGATCCCATCCCCGATCTTGCTGTCGACATAGGTCGCGCCGAGGCCGAATGTCAGCCCCGCCGTCGGGGCGGCCGTGATCTGCACCTCTGCGCCGTCCACCGTGCTCTTGGGAATATTGACAAGGCTTTCCAGCGGCCCGAGCGGCGCGATGATGATACGCCCCTGAATCTGCTTGTTGGCATATTCATAATGAAAGAGCGCTCCGTTCAACTGCAGGCGCCGATCGAGCAGCGAAATTTTCGCACCCAGTTCATAGGCGTCCAGCCGCTCCTGCACGACAGGTGTGAGCTGCAACGAATTCAGCGCGAACAGATTGGGATAGCCGCCGGATTTATAGCCGCGGTTGATCGACGCATACAACAGCGCGTCCGGGGTCACCTGCCACTCCGCGCCAAAACGCCACGAGACATTGTCTTCCTTCAGCGTTCCGTGGAAAACCTGCGGCACACCGTTAGTCGCCGTCACGCAGTCGCCCGCAACCAGCGATGTTCCCAAAAGGTTGTTCTGCAACGCAGCCGCACCGGCATCCGTGGCATAGGCGCAGATATCGGAACTGCGCTTGTCATTCGTATAACGCCCGGCCGCCGTCAGTTTGAGCGCATCGGTCAGTTGATAATCGGCCTTGATAAAGCCCGCATAAGTTGTGACGTCGGTGTCGACACGCTGATCGAAGATGTTGCTGGGTGAGCCGATCAGGACCAGATTGATCGATGAACTGGTATCGATGCCAAGATGATCGCGGACCCGGTCTTTGCTGAAATTGGCGCCGACCATCAGCGAAAATCTGTCGGTCACTTGGGCATCGGCCCGCAATTCCTGGAAGAACGCATGGATCTTGCCGCGTTGCGTCAGGATGATGCCTGGATAGGAGAGGCCATCCGTGTCGACCCGCGAATAGGGCGTCAGCGTCGAATATGACGTGATCGAATTGATCGTGAGACTGTCGCTCGCTTCAAATCGTCCGTGCAGCGACATCTGTGTAAAGCGGTTGTCGTTGCGAAATTTTTCGTTCGGATCCCAGTCCGCGTCGCGTGCCCGTCCTGATGGGGGTGTAAGGGCATCGATTTCGACCTGCGGCAAAAACGCCAGGTCGGGCAGCCCAACCAATGTTCCCGAAAACAGCGGCCGAAACGCAACCGCCTGCCGTGCCTGCGTGTCGGAGCGGTCGCGCCATGCATTCACACTCAATCTCAGCGAAAGGCGATCCGATGGCATCCCAATCGACCAACAGGCGCCCGGATATCTTGCGAGTGTCGCCCAGGCGATCACTCGGGCGCGTCTGGCTGATCTGCCAGGCGCCACCATCTTCAGCGCTTACCGCGACGCGCGCGCGCAGATTTTCGTTCAAGGGGCCGCTGAGATAGGCTTCGCCCTCGACCTTGTCGAAACGGGAATAGGAAAGCGTGGCACCGGCATGAAAGTCGCGCGTTGGCGCTGCCGCGATATAGTTGATCGCGCCGCCGGTTGAATTATTCCCGAACAGGACGCCTTGCGGTCCCTTCAACGCCTCGATCCGCTCGATATCCAGCGAGACGCCGCTCGTCATCGCCGAATACGGCAATGGCACTTCGTCGACATAAACACTTACCGTGGGGGACAGGCCCAGAGCGGTGTTGTTGAAACCGACACCGCGCATGGAAAATACCGGCGTGCCATACAGGCTCTTGGTATAATAGAAGCCGGGCACGACCTTGCCCAGGTCGCTAGGGTCCGAGACGCCCGCGTTGAGAAGGCCCTCGGCGCTGACCGCGGTGATCGAGATGCCAACCTTATTTGCATTCTCGGATCGCTTATTTGCTGTGACGACGATCTCGGGAATTTTGTCCGCGTTCTCATCGGCTTCGGCGGCCAGAGCCTCGCCGCTGACACTCGTTAGCAGCATCGTCAATATCAAGGCGCACTTCCGGTGTGCTTTCAGCTTGTGCATCTTATCCCCCACTTGCCTTGCCTTTTTTCGGCAATTTGCGTCACTGCTTTAGTGCAGCGGATATCAATCTTATGGCCGACCGGTGGTCCGAACAATCGAGCAAACAAAGAACTGATTGTTCTGTTTTTCCGACCACCAAACGGTTGCCGAGTGTGGGACTAGATGCTGCCAATCTACGAACTCTCGGTGCAAAAAGTCGGCAGCTGAGCCAACGCGGCTTCTGCCACCTCGCCCGGATAGCTAGTCTTTTCGGCTACCCAGTCCCGAAACGACGAGCGGAAGCCGTGAACGGTGTAATCGTCGCCCTTGTCGCGAAGGACCTTGAGCAGGGTCATGTCTGACAATGGGCGACGCGGGTTCTGTCCTGGAAAGACAAGATCGCTGACGGGAGAGCGGAATGTCTTTGCCCGCTTAAGCACGTCCAAAGCTGCTTCCGACAGCGGGACAACATGGGCAGTCCCTGCCTTCATACGTTCGGCCGGGATCGTCCAAAGCTTCTTCTTGACGCCTATCTCGCCCCAGCATGCGCCGCGAACTTCGCCGGAGCGAGACGCATTCAAGATCAGGAATTCTAGGGCAAGACGGCCGACCGAAGAACGCCCACGCAACCACGTCAAGAATGCGGGGAGGTCAGCGTAGGGCATCGCCGCGAAATGGCCTTGCTTCTTTGGCTGGCGCGGAAGGCCACGAATAACAGAGCGCATCGGGGCTTCAGTCTCACGAAAACCCTTTGCGCAGGCCCAATCCAGCACCGATCCGATTCGTTGCCGTATCAACGGCGGCACGGCTGAAGGCTTGATGCGACCGCCCCCTGTTCAACAACAAAGGGGGGTTATTGAACGCCGCCACTCATTTCGTCGCAAATTGAAATCGCTTCGTCGCACGACCCGGCAGCACTCCCGCCAAGAAAAGCGGCATGAACCCATCGGAATTTCGTTGTTGGCCTAGTTGTGGGTCGTCCGGCTGGCGGCAACCCAATCCCTTGATTTTACTACAGAAAATTAAGGAAATGGCGGAGACGGAGGGATTCGAACCCTCGATACCCGTTACCAGGTATGGTTCCTTAGCAGGGAACTGGTTTCAGCCACTCACCCACGTCTCCGGACCGCAGCGACGAAGCGCGGCCTATAGCGAGGGGTCCGGCGGGCTTCAAGGGCGCTACTCGTGTACCCGGCAAAATAGCTGTTCAGCCGCTTTCGGACTCGACTCACCGCAAAACCGATTCGGCCTGCCGCGCATTCATTGCCGCTTCAGGGCGGGTGGATTCATCTGCTCGCTCGCAAACGTCCGCCCGGACGGGATGGGAATGAGAACAATGACAATCATCGCCGCAACACGCCGCTGCCTGATGGCCGCCGGTCTCGCGTTCGCCGCATTCGGCGCAGTGCAGGCTCCGGCCCAGGACCAGTCGATCCAGCAGGTCGACCCCAACGACTACGCGGCAATCGACGGCGACCTGAACCTGCCGCCGGAAACGCCGAGTTACGCCGACCGCGCGCTCGACCTGCCGCCAGAGCCCGACCCGACGGCCTCGACCGCCCCCGCCTCTGCCGATCCTGCGGTGACCGGATCTGGCACTTCGGCGGCCACAGAACCCGCGACTGCCGCTGCGGCTAGCGACACTTATCACGAGGACGACCTGATCGGCGCCGCCGAAGGGCGTGTTCGGCAAGGGCGCACAAGGCGTCGCCAAGATGATCGAGGACCTGCTCAGGAAGCAGGGCGAACCCAACGCCTATATCGTCGGCCGCGAGGCCGGCGGCGGCGATTGGTGTCGGCCTGCGCTACGGTTCGGGCACGCTGTACCACAAGGTCGAGGGCCAGCGCCCGGTCTACTGGACCGGCCCCTCGATCGGTTTCGACGCTCGGCGCCAACGCCGCGAACACCTTCGTGCTGGTCTACAACCTCTACGACACCGAGGACCTCTACAAGCGCTACCCGGCGGGCGAAGGCGATGCCTATCTCGTCGGCGGACTGACCGCGAGTTACCTGCGCAAGGGCAATATCGTGCTGATCCCGATCCGCCTGGGCGCCGGCCTGCGGCTGGGGGTCAACGCGGGCTATATGAAGTTCTCCAAGAAGCAGCGCTGGCTGCCTTTCTGAGTAAAGCTGGGTCTTGCACCGCAAAACCACTCTTCGCGCTTGCGAATGCGGGGCGCTGGCGGCAAAGCGGCGCCCGCCATGCTCGACAGACTCGAACAACAACCGCCCGACGCGCTCCTCGCGCTGATCAAGCTTCACGACGCGGACCCGCGGGCCGACAAGATCGACCTCGGCGTCGGCGTCTATCGTACCGGCCAGGGCGAGACCCCGGTGTTCGGCGCGATCAAGGCGGCCGAGCGCAAGCTCGTCGCCGAGCAGGACTCGAAGGCCTATCTCGGCCCGGAAGGCGACATGGGCTTCGTCCATGCGCTGATGCCCTATATCTTCGACGGTGCGGACCCGTCGCTGCGGCGGGCGCATCGAAGGGATGCAGACCCCCGGCGGCACCGGCGCGGTGCGGCTGGCGCTGGCGCTGGCGAAAGCCTGCGGCGTGACCCGGATCCTGATGGGCGTGCCGAGCTGGCCGAACCACGCGCAGATCGTCAAGGATCTCGGCCTCGAGCTGGTGACCTTCTCCCACGCCACAAGCGGACGGTGCGGCCGACCTCGACGCGCTCAAGGCCGCGCTGGCCGCGGCGAGTGAAGGTGACGCGGTTCTGCTGCACGGCTGCTGCCACAACCCGACCGGGGTCGACTACACGCCCGCGCAGTGGGACGAGATCGCCGCCGCTGCTCGCCGCCAGCCCCGTGCTGCCGATCATCGACCTTGCCTACCAGGGCCTTGGCCACGGGATGGACGAGGATGCCTATGGCGCGCGCCGGGTCTCGCTGCGGTGCCCGAGGCACTGATCGCTTACAGCTGCGACAAGAACTTCGGCCTCTACCGCGACCGCGTCGGCGCGCTCTATGTGATGACGCAGGATGCAGCGAGCCTCGACCCGTGTGCTGTCGAACGGCCACGCGCTGGCCCGCGCGGCCTGGTCGATGCCGCCCGACCACGGCGCTGCCGCCGTGCGCCTGATCCTTGAGGACGAAGCGCTCACCGCCCAGTGGCTGGACGAGCTCGACCAGATGCGCACGCGCATCCGCCAGGTTCGCGACCGGCTTGGTGCGGCCGGGCAGGTCGGTTCGGTCGACCTCGCCCCACTCGCCAGCCAGAATGGCATGTTCGCCATGCTGCCGCTCGACAAGGACCAGATCGCCGCGCTGCGCAGTGAACACGGCGTCTACATGGCCGGCTCGGGCCGCATCAACGTGGCCGGGCTGACGATCGGCAACATCGAGCAGTTCATCGACGCCTTGCGCGCTGTGGCTGGCTAGACGGTGGACCGGCAGCCGGTCCTCGAAGGGGAGCGGCTGCTGCTCAGGCCGCTGGAACCCGGCGACTGGGACGCGCTGTTCGCCGTCGCCAGCGATCCGCAGATCTGGGCAGGCCACCCGATGCACGACCGCTGGCAGGAACCGGTGTTCCACGCTTTGTCGAGCCAGTCGAGTTCCGCGTCGGTGCGGACAACGTGACCAGCCGCAAAGCGATGGAGCATATCGGCGGCCGGCTGACGCCCCGCATCGACATGGCCGCAATCCCCAGCGGCCCGGTCGCCCATGTCGTTTACGCAATCGCCCGGGCCGACTTCGCTGCCGGCCCACTGAGTTAAACGCTTTCGCGCAACCGGGTCAGTCCGGCGGCAGACTGGCGCCTGAGGTCGGCCTTGAGCGCCGCAGGATCGCGTACGAACACGAAGCCAAAGCTTACCCCGCCCTCGCGGCTGACGGTCGCGTGGTGCAGCTTGTGCGCCTGCACCAGCCGCCGCGCATAACCACGCTTGGGCACCCAGCGGAAATAGCGTTGGTGGACCAGCCCGTCATGCACCAGCGTGTAGATGATGCCGTAGAACAATACGCCTAGCCCGATCCAGGTGCCCGGCCACCATGCTGTCCCGCCCATCACAAGCGGGCTGCCAACGGCAAAGAAGCTGATCGAGATAGCCGCGCCGACCACGGCGTAAAGATCGTTGCGTTCGAACCGGTTGTCGTGCGGCTCGTGATGGTCGCGGTGCCAGCCCCAGCCAAACCCGTGCATGATGTACTTGTGGCTGCTCCACGCAACCCACTCCATCGCCAGCACGGTGGCTAGAACGATCAGGATGGGGGCGAGCCAGTACATGGGGTCGCTATACGCCCGGCGGGCGCGGCGCGCCAGTTGCCGGACGTGCAGCATCCAGAAAGTATTGTAGCGGCCCGCGACACAATCTTACCAATGATGACGGACAGGCGGCACGCGCGGTGCCATATCTCGTTCATCGGAATAGACCGATAAATGAACGAAACGGAGTATCGCCATGAAGAAGTTTCTCATCGCCGCCCCGCTGGCGCTGGCCGCCGGCGCCCTGCTCTCCACCCCGGCGAGCGCTGCCACCTGGCATCTCAACGCGGGCCAGATCCGCGCCGAGATCCAGCAGCTCGACCGCCAGATCGATCACACGCGAGGCCTCTCGCACCGCGAGGAAAAGCTCCTCGAGAACCGGGTCGATCGGCTGCAGGCGCAGTTCCGCAGCTATGCCCGCAATGGTTTCAGTCGCGGCGAACTGCAGCGACTCGACCGCGAGGTCGGTGCCGTGAAGTCGCAGCTCTACGCCGCCTCGCACGACCGCGATCGCAGGGCCGGCGAGCATCGCATGTCGGAAGACCGTGGCCGCGACACCGGGAGCAACGGCGGCGGCATTCGCGACCATCGCTGAGGCTTGATGGGCAAATAGCTTAGTTATCTTGCCACTGCGGGGGCGGCGGGCCTAGTCCTTCGGGCATGTCCAAACACCCCCGCACCCTCTACGAAAAGATCTGGGACGCCCACGTTGTCGAGCAACGTGACGACGGTACCTGTCTTATTTTCATTGATCGACACCTGGTCCACGAAGTGACCAGCCCGCAGGCATTTGAAGGCCTCAGGGTGAACGGGCGCAAAGTCCGCCGCCCCGAACTTACTCTTGCTGTACCCGACCATAACCTTCCGACCACCGCGCGGATCGACGCCGATGGCAACCGCGTACCGATTGCCGACGTTGAGAGCCGCAGCCAGCTCGAAGCGCTTGAGCGCAATGCGCCGGCCTTCGGCGTGCGCTATTTCAACGCCACTGCGCGCGAACAGGGCATTGTCCACGTCGTCGGGCCAGAACAGGGCTTCTCGCTGCCGGGTACAACCATCGTGTGCGGCGACAGCCATACGGCGGCGCACGGCGGCATCGGTGCGCTGGCTTTCGGCATCGGCACCAGCGAAGTCGAGCACGTGCTGGCGACCCAGACGCTGCTGCTGCGCAAATCGAAGACCATGCAGGTCGTGGTCGAGGGCGACCTTGGCCCCGGGATCACCGCGAAGGACCTGATCCTGCACATCATCGGCACCATCGGCACCGCTGGCGGCACCGGTCACGTGATCGAGTATCGCGGCAAGGTGTTCGAGGAGATGAGCATCGAGGGCCGCCTGACGGTGTGCAACATGTCGATCGAAGGCGGCGCGCGCGCCGGCCTCATTGCGCCCGACGAGAAGACCTTTGCCTATTTCAAGGGCCGTCCACTGGCGCCGAAGGGCGAGGAATGGGACGCCGCGGTCGCCTACTGGCGCGCACTGCACTCCGACGAGGGCGCCAAGTTCGACAAGACCGTCGTCATTCAGGCGAGCTGAGATCGAGCCGACAGTGACCTGGGGCACCAGCCCGGAAGACACCGTTGCGATCGGCGGCGTTGTACCCGATCCGGCGAGCTTCGCCGACGTCGGCAAGCAAAACGCCGCCCGCGCCAGTCTCGAATACATGGGTCTCCAGCCCGGCCAGCGGATCGATCAGGTGGAAGTGCAAAACGTTTTCATCGGTTCATGCACGAACAGCCGGATCGAGGATCTGCGTGCCGCGGCCGAAGTGCTCAGAGGACGCAAGAAGGCGCCGGGCGTGAAGTGGGCCATCGTCGTGCCCGGATCGGGCCTGGTCAAGGAGCAGGCCGAGGCCGAAGGACTCGACAAGGTGTTCATCGAAGCCGGCCTCGAATGGCGCGAGCCGGGCTGTTCGGCGTGCCTGGGCATGAATCCCGACAAGGTGCCGGCGGGTGAACGCTGCGCCTCGACCTCGAACCGTAACTTCGTCGGACGCCAGGGCCCCGGCGCGCGTACCCACCTCGTAAGCCCGGCGATGGCTGCAGCCGCCGCCGTGACCGGCAAGCTGACTGACGTGCGCGAGCTGGTTTGAAGGGCCACTGCCTGTGCGGCCGGGTGACGGTCGAGGTCGCTCGGCAGCCTGGGCATGTGACCTTCTGCAACTGCGATTTCTGTCGCAAGCTGGGCGCGGCCTGGTGTTACTTTCCGCCCGAGGACGTGACCGTTTCGGGCGAGACCCGGCCCTATTCGCGCGAGGATCTGGTCGAAGTCTGGCTCGCCGGGCACCATTGCCCGAACTGCGGCACCACGACGCATTACACCTTCGTCGAAGGGCGGGACGCACCCAAGGTAGCGGTAAATTCGCGCATGTTCGCCCAGAGCGACCTCGATGGAGTCGAGGCGCGTTACTACGACGCCCGGGAAGTTGAGACCGAAGACGATGAGTCCAGCCGCACCGGGTCCGGCCACATTGGTGACGGCCGTGCATTCTGAGGCGTAGACGCGCAGCGATCGCTCTGCCAGACTGTCAGTTTGACAATGTCCAAGGGAGAGGTCGCATGTCGATTGCCGCGAACCTGCGCACAGTATCCGTCGTTCTTGCCAGCCTGACGCTCACGGCCCAACCGCTCGATGCGCAGACCGCCCGGCCAATGCTCGACTACGAAACGGCGGCGAAAGTGCGCGACGGCTGCCTGGCCTGGGCGCAGGAACACAAGCTGGCTGTGGCGATCGCGGTTTACGACGAGACCGGACGCCTGCTGACTTTCGCGAAAATGGATGGCGCGCCAACCGCAGTCGCGGATTTCGCTATGTGGAAAGGCAAGTCTGCGGCGACGATCCATGTCGCCTCGAAGGAAACCGCCCAGTGGGGAGCCGGCCCGCCGATCCTTTCCACCTGGGAGGGCGGCACACCGATATTCACACCCGGCGGCGAAGCACTCGGCGGTGTTGGCGTTTCCGGTGCTGAGGGCAACGAGGACGCCGCCTGCGGACAAGCGGGGGTCGCCGCAGCAGGTATGGCCAACACCGGAAAATAAGGAGCAAAAATGCCCATCACAAGCTTCGAAGGGAAACGGGCGTTCGTCACCGGCGGCGCGAGCGGCATTGGGCTTGGCATCGCCAAGGTTCTGGTCGAACGCGGCGCGCAGGTCATGCTGGCCGACTTGCGCCAGGACCATATCGACGATGCCCTGGCCGAATTTGCCGGCGGCGGCCGTTCGAACGTGGTCAGCGCGTTGCAACTCGACGTCACCAACCGCGAGAAATACCGCGAAGCAGCGCAGCAGATGTTGGACGAGTTCGGCGGGATCGACATCCTCGTCAACAATGCCGGAGTCGGGCTGGAAGGACCGATCGTGTCGGCGACTTATGCCGATTACGACTTCGGTTTCGGGGTCAATGTCGGCGGGGTGATCAACGGCTTCGTCGAATTCCTCCCGCAGATGCTTGCGCACGGGCGCGGCGGACATATCGTTTCCACCGCCAGCCTCGCCGCCGAAGTCGTCATGCCGAGCCATCTGGCGATCTACGCCGCCAGCAAGGCGGCGGTGTGCCACTATTGCGAGGCGGTGAAGGGCGAGCTTTCCGAACACGACATCGGCGTCTCGATCCTGCTGCCCGGCCCGGTCAAGAGCCGCATCCACGAAGCGCAGCAGAACCGCCCAGAGCACTTGCGCGAGGGCAGCGGATTTGCCGCAAGCGAAGCCCGGCTGGGGCGCAGGATCGTTGGCGACAACTGGATGGAGCCTGAGGACGCCGGGCAGTTGGTGGCCGACGGGATCCTCGCCAATCAAACCTACATCGTGACGCACGGCTTCTACAAGGACGCCATGCGCGCGCGGGCCGAGGCGGTGCTGGACGCAACGCCCGACCTAAAAGAAGCTCCGCCGGACTTCGGGCAGTTTCGCGACGAATAGCCCGGCGGCGTGCCGTCACGGTGCGCAGGACGTCGCCCGCTTTTTGTATTCGGCAAATTACTCTGGTGTTTTCGTCCTGAGCCGCCATGATGCGGCGAGGGAGAGAAACTTCATGGCTATCGCGTTCAGCGTCGCGCTATCGGCAAGGCCCCTGCGCGTCTTTTCGGTCGTCACCTTCGTCATCTGCCTGCTGGTGCTGGTGGCCGACGGAATGGACGCACAATTGCTTGGCATCGTCGCGCCCAAGGTGGTGGCGGATTTCGGCACGACCAGCGGCATGTTCGGCTGGGCGATGGGCGCCGCGCTGGTCGGCTTCGGAATCGGATCGTGGGGTGGCGGCTGGCTTGGCGACCGGATCGGGCGGCGCTGGTCGCTCGCCATCGCCACGGTCATCTTCTCGCTCGGGACCGTCGGTGCGAGCTGGACCGGTGGCGTAGGGGAACTGGCCGCCTGGCGAGTGCTCAGCGGCCTCGGCTTTGGTTCGGCCTATGCCAATGCCATCACGCTGGCGGGCGAATGGCTTCCCGAACGCTGGCGCTCGGTCGGCGTGACCACGCTGTCGGTCGGCACGCCTGCCGGCGGCATGGTCGTCGCCTCGCTCGCCCCCACGCTGGTGGCGGATTACGGCTGGCGCGGCACGTTCGTCGCCATCGGCATCGCCACGCTGCTGGTGGTCGTCCTGATCGTGGCCTTGCTGCGCGACAGCCCATCATACCTGCTCGCGCGAGGCGACAGCGTGGGCGCGCACAACGCGGCGCGCAAAGTCCTGCCCGGCGAGTTCGAGCTCGCCCCCGACCGGCATCACTCCGACCGCGCCGATGGTAGCGCCTCGGGCGTATTCGATGCCGCCAACAGCCGGCTGAACCTCGGCCTCGGCATCGCCTTCGCCGCGGCGACACTGGTGGGATACGGCATCCTCAACTGGTCGACCACGATGCTGACCCAGAAGGGCTTTGCCTTCGACCAGGCTTCTTATGCCGTCGCGGTAGCCGGGATGACCTCGATCGCCGCCTCTATCGCGGCGGGCCTGCTGGTCCGGCAATTCGGCTCGCGGCTGGTCCTCGCGGTGTTCAGCTTCGGTCTGCTGGTCTCGCTGGTGGCGCTTGCAACCGTGCTTGAGGGCAGCAGCGGCACGCCCGATGCGTCCACCATGATCGCGGTGGTCGCGCTGATCGGTGTTGCCGCGGTGTTTTTCAGCGGCTCGATCGCCAGCTTCTACGCGCTGATGACCTACGCCTACCCGGCACACTGCCGGTCGGCTGGCGTCGGCTTCGGCATCTTCGTCGGCCGCGCCGGAGCGATCGCCGCGAGCGTCGGTGGCGGCTGGCTGATCGGCATCGGCAACGGCAGCCTGATTCCGTTCTTCGGCGTGCTGTGCGCAGGAGCGGTGCTGATTTCGGCCGCCGCTTTCGTCAACGACCGCCATGTGCCGCCGGCCAAGGCCGTCACGGGCACCGCTTCGGCGGCCTGACCGGGGTTCTCGGCGAGAACTCCCAGCAGGCCGGCCAGCAGCCGTCACCCCGATCCTTCATCCGGTCCGGATCGGGGCTCGGGTTCAGCGAACGCGCGGGCCGCCGAACGGCAGCGGCGGCGGGGGACGGCGGGCACCACGCGGCAGCTGCGCCTGATAGGCGCGCCCGCAATGCTCGACGCAATAGGGGAACCCGGGGTTCACCTTCTCGCCGCAGAAATGGAAGTCGGGCTCGCCCGGATGGCCCATCGGCCAGCGGCAGACCCGCTCGTTGAGATCGAGCAGGCTGGTCTTGTCGGCGATTTCCGGGCTTGGCCTGGCCGGCACCAGGCGGCGCGGCGGGGCCGGCGGGATTGGCGCCTGCTGGTCGCCCGGACCCTGGCGCAGGAAGCCGCCCGGCCCGACCGAGACGATCTTGGGCATGTCGGCCGTCGGATTGGGAATCGGCTGGCTCGGGATCCCGGCCGCAGCGGTGGTGTGCGCCGGGCGCGGCGCGGCGGGAGCGGCCTTCGGCGCGGGAGCAGGAGCTTTGGGCTTTGGCTTGGCCGAGACCTTGGCGGCGGGCGCGGCCTTGTCCGACTTGGCGGCGGGCGCTTTCTCGTTCGGCTTGACCGGCGAGGGACGCGACTTGAGGCCAAGCCGATGCGCCTTGCCGATCACGGCATTGCGTGAAACGCCGCCCAGTTCGTCGGCGATCTGGCTCGCGGTCGCTCCGCCCTCCCACATCTTGGTCAGCGTGGCGATGCGTTCGTCAGTCCAGCTCATCAGTCTTCGTCACCTTTGCAATTCACGTCCGGCACATGCCCCGCACTTGCCAGTACGCGGCGCTGCCGATAGTCGGCACCCCATGGTCGATCAAGCCAAACCACTCATGGCCGCCGATACCGGAGCAAGTCCCGGTCCGGCGCACACCAACGAGAAGCCGCGGCGAAAGTTTCCGCCCAAGGGGCAGCCCTTGATCCAGGGTTTCAACCGGATCGGGCTGTGGAGCCTCTATATGAAGGAGGTGCGGCGGTTTCTCAAGGTCCACACCCAGACGATCTGGGCCCCGGCGGTCACGACGCTGCTGTTTCTGGTCATTTTCACCGTCGCGATGGGCCGCGGCGACCGCATGGTGCTCGGCGTACCCTTCGCCACATTCGTCGCCCCGGGCCTGATCATGATGGGCATGATGCAGAATGCCTTTGCCAATTCCAGCTTCTCGCTGCTCGCCGGCAAGATCCAGGGAACGATCATCGACCTGCTCATGCCGCCGCTCATCGAGCGCTGAGCTGATGATTGGCATCATCGCCGCAGCGATCACCCGCGCCTTCATGGTCGGCAGCGCGCTGGCGCTGGCGATGTGGCTGTGGCCGGGCGTCGACATGCACGCGGCGCATCCGTGGGCGATATTGTGGTTCGCCCTGATGGGCGCGACGTTCCTGGCGCTGCTCGGCCTCGTCGCCAGTCTGTGGGCGGAGAAGTTCGATCACAACGCGGCGGTGACCAACTTCGTCGTCGCCCCGCTCTCGCTGCTGTCGGGCACGTTCTACGTCATCAGCAACCTGTCGCCGCTGTTCCAGGCGATCAGCCGGGCGAACCCGTTCTTCTACGTCATTTCGGGCTTCCGCTTCGGCTTCCTCGGCCAGAGCGATATCGGCAACACCAACCAGGCGGTAATCGGCGCCGCGCTGGGCCTCGGCGCGTTAAACCTGGTGTTCGGCTCGGCGACTTACCGCCTGCTCAAGAGCGGCTGGAAGTTGAAGAGCTGATCCGCGGGCGCCAGCGAACATAGAGTTCCGCCAGCAGCAGGTTGGGCACCCAGCACAGCCAGGCGATCGCGCGGTAGCCTTGGTCGAAATCATAGCCGAGTTCCGGGGGTATCGGCAGGTAGATCCGCAGTGTTACCGCGGCGAAAGTCAGCGCGAACGAGCGGATCATCCACCGCCGGTGCGCAGGGTAGTCGCCCGCGCGCACCTTGAGCCAGGCCGTCGCGGTCGTCGCGAGCCAGGACAGCGCGAGCCCGGCGAAGCCCGATTGGGCGACCGGGCCCTGGACCGAACCCAGCGCAAGAACGAGCCCCGCACTTCCTCCGCCAAGGCAAGCGATGGAATAGACCCTTCCGGCGCGGCGATGCAGCCCGTGCCAGACAACCCGCGTACGGGTGATGAACTGCCACGGCCCGATGACAAGCGCGAGAATGCCGCCAGCGATGTGGATCTTGAGCCACGGCAGTGCATTGCTGTTGGCGAGCACGAAGTCGCTCAGGCCGGGACCGTCGAATAGATAGCGGCTGGCGAAGACCGCAATGCCCAGGCAGACGATGACGGCCAGAGCGAAACCGGTGGTCCTGCCCGCTCTCGCCAGCATGGCTCAGTGCGTCAGGCTGCGACGCAGGCGATAGCGCCCTTCGGCAAAGTCTTCGAACAGTTCGTGGACGTTGGGATGATCGACCGGCCCGCCCTCGCTGTCACCGAGCAGGTTCTGCTGGCTGACGTAAGCGACGTAGGAGCTGTCCTCATTGTCGGCCAGCAGATGATAGAACGGCTGGTCGCGATTGGGACGGATGTCCTGCGGGATCGCCTCCCACCAGTCCTCACTGTTGGCGAAGACCGGGTCGACGTCGAACACGACGCCGCGAAAATCGAACAGCTTGTGCTTGACGACATCACCGATGCCGAAGCGGGCGCGCGATGCCCGGGGGGCGTCAATCCGGCGTCCAGCCTGCGGCGAAAAGAACTGCGAACGGTCCATCTGTAAGGGAATATAGAATGCCGCAGGTGCGAAACAAGCCATTCCGCAGCGGCCATGCCCGGTTAATTGCCCCACGCGCCGATCAGGGGCTTGGCAACCCCCCGCCCTTCGGCTAACCGGCGCGCTTCCTGGCCGACCGGGCGCCCCGATGCGCCGAAATCACCCCGCGGAGAGGTGGCAGAGAGGTCGAATGCGCCGCACTCGAAATGCGGTTTACGGGCAACCGTAACGTGGGTTCGAATCCCACCCTCTCCGCCACTGGCCTGTTCTCCATTATTCGCCGATGACCTGAATAAGCCAAGGATTTCTGCAGCTTATCGGGTGATTCGGGTCCCACACTGTCCCTGCTAATCTGCCGGTGTCCGATTGGATTTGTGGGAATAAATGTGGGAAATTAAAGCTGTTATGGGTAAGCTTTCAGCAACAGCGGTGAAGGCCGCAACAAGACCCGGCAGACTCGGCGATGGCGACGGCTTGTTCATGGTGGTGAAGCCATCGGGATCGAAGAGCTGGATGGTGCGGGTGCAGAAACACGGCACGAGGCGTGATTTCGGTTTGGGAAGCGCGTCGAAAGTCTCGCTGAAGATCGCGCGTGAGCGGGCGCGCGAGGTGCGGACCTGGGTCGAACTGGGGCTCGACCCGCTGCTCGAGCGCAGGAAGGCGCAAGGGATGCTCTACTCCTCGCCGAGCGGACTGAAGTCTGACATCGAGACGGTCGCACGGCGAGAGCTGTGCGACCGGATTTTTTTGCCAATCAACAGGATAATCGAATGGCGAAAATAGGGTGGCGGCAGCTGACATTCGCGTGCGCCATCAGGCGTGCCCGTTTCGCGTCCAAGACCTGCCAATCCGTGGCGCGCCGATCCCTGAATCTAGGGATCTTCGTTCACAATTTGTAGAGCGTATGGAAAGGTATCGATATCCGCCTAGCCGACGTTGCCCTCGCTGCTTTCGGCGCGAAGCATTTTTATCAGGCCAAATGCCAACGCGAGCAGCACCAGCGCAAACGGCAGGCCGGTAACGATCGCCGCGGTCTGAAGCGCTTGCAGCCCGCCGGCATAAAGCAATGCGCCCGCCAGTGCGCCGATAGAAATCGCCCAAGTCACCCGCGAGATGAACCCTGCATCCTTCGATCCGCCCGAAGCGATCATCGCCACAACCAGCGCACCGGAATCAGCAGACGTGACGAAAAACGTTGCAACGATGATGACAGCCAGGCCCGATGCGATCTGGCTGAAGGGAAAGTGGTGCAGGAAAGCAAACAGCGCATCGGGCATTGACGCGCTGACCGCTTCCGAAAGACCGCCCGCGCCAAACAGTTCGATGTGCAGCGCGCTGTCGCCAAAAATGGTCATCCAGGCAAATGTGAAAAGGCTGGGCACCAGCAGCACGCCGCCGATAAACTCGCGCACGGTGCGGCCATAGGATATGCGCGCAATGAAAATGCCTACGAACGGCGACCAGCTGATCCACCAGGCGTAATAGAAGATCGTCCAGGCGCTCTGCCAGTCTTCCCTGGTGTAGCTTTCGGTCCAGGTGGACAGGTAGACGAAGCGCTGTGCGTAATAACCCAGGTTCTGGATGAAGCTGTTGAGCAGGAACACCGTAGGCCCGGTAACGAACACGAATAGCGCCAGCAGCAACGCCAGCACCATATTGCCCTCAGACAGGCGCTTGATGCCCACATCCAGCCCCAATGCCACTGACAGCGTGGCCAGCCCGGTGACCACGACGATCACGATCGCCTTGACCGTCCCGCTTTGCGGCACACCCGCCAGCAAGTGCAGCCCCGCCGTGATCTGCGAGGCGCCAAATCCCAGCGAGGCGGCAACGCCGCACACCGTGGCGGTAATTGCCAGAATATCGATCAGGTTGACCAGCATTGCCGGGATGCGGGGAAAAGCCTCACGCAGGAATGCGCCGATGCTGAGCGGAAGCCCTTTGTTATAAGTGACATAGGCCAGCCCCAGCCCGATGATGGCGTAAATGCCCCAGGCATGCAGACCCCAGTGCAGGAACGTCAGCCCCATGGCGTGCTGGGCATTTTCCGATAGCGCCTGCGCGCCAACCGCGCCCGGTTCGGAAAAGGCGGAAACCGGCGGATTGGCAAAATGCATCACCGGCTCGGCCACGCCGTAGAACAACAGGCCAATGCCCATACCAGCGCTGAAAAGCATGGCGAACCAGCTTACCGCACCGTAGCTGGGTTTGGCATCGCGCCCCCCCAGACGCAAATCACCGATGCGCGTAAACGCCAGATACCCGCAGGTCACCAGCAGCACATCAACGGTCGCCACCAGCAGCCAGCCGAAATTGTGCGTCGCATAAGCCTGTATCGCCCCAAAGCGCTGCGCTGCCTTATCTGCATTGCCCAGCGCAAAGACGATCAGCGCGCCGATGGCAGCCACGGCCCCGAAGAAAACAAACGACTTGAAGTCTGCCACAGGACTTGCCGAATTGCCGGATTGACTTGCCACCAGAAAGAACCCCAAGATTAAATCATGATATTTACTTCCGGTTCTGATAGGAACAGAAATAAACATAATGAAACAGTAAATGAGTAATGCTAAGGTTCATGATTCCAGATTATGAATCTTGATTGACCTTTTGCGCCCGTATTTTCTCATTATGATCACCGATGCGATTTGGCAACATCTGAAACATTTCCGTCATACAATGACATTTTCGGGGTGGCGCAAAGGATAATCATTGCCTAGGCGGCGCAGCCAGAGACGGGGGCTTATTTCCACTCATCATTTTGCGCGCCTTGGCCTGAGCCAAGGGCGCCCGTCGGCGCGTGCGAGCGGCTTATCCGTTGCTGAGCGCGGCCCACTGAAAACAACGCAGGGGACGAAACCATGATCAAGCATTGCAGCAGCGCGTCGATTGGCGCGCTGGCAATCGCCATTGCCCATCCGGCCGCCGCACTGGCCGCCGAGGCACCCGCCACACCAGGCCAGACCGCAAAACAGGCCGCACCGGTCCATAAGGGCGGCCTGAGCGAAATCGTGGTCACCGCCACGCGCCGCACGGAAAGCCTGCAGGACGTTCCCGTTTCGGTGAATGCGCTGGATTCCAAGGAACTGTCGCGTCTGCGCGTCAACACCTTCAGCGATTACCTGAAGCAGTTGCCCAACGTCACCGCTGGCGGTTCGGGTCCGGGCCAGAACACGATCTACATTCGCGGCCTTGCCTCCACCACGCCGAACCTCACCGTTGCGGGCGTTTCGGGCCTGTCGCCCAATGTCTCGATGTATCTGGACGAGCAGCCCCTGGCCCAGCCGGGCCGCAACCTTGATGTCTACGCCGCCGATCTTGAGCGGATCGAAGTGCTGTCGGGGCCGCAGGGCACGTTGTTCGGCGCCAGTTCGCAGGCCGGTGTGGTGCGCATGATCACCAACAAGCCCAGCCTTGGCGGTTTCGATGCTTCGGCCAAGGGTGGCCTTTCATTCACCAAACACGGCGCGCCCAGCTACAATACCGAGATCATGCTCAACGTGCCGGTGACCAGCAATTTCGCGCTGCGCGGGGTTGTCTATATCGACGATCAGGGCGGCTATATCGACAATGTCCACGGCACTGTGACCGCAGCAGACAGCGCCCGCTTTCGCGCCGCTGGCACAGTGCGCGCCAATGGCGTGGCGGTCAGCCCATCGCGTGCCGGTTTTCAGGCCGGGCAGGACTTGTCCGGCGTCAACTTCATGGCGGCAGACAACCAGTCGCTGGTCCAGAAAGACTTCAACAGCACCACCTACAAGGGCTTCCGCCTCAGCGCGCTGTGGGAAATCAGCCCGGACTGGAAGGTCACGGTTGAACACACCCGTCAGGGCGTCGATTCGGACGGTGTCTATTTCGCCGATCCCGAACTCGGCCTCGATAATCCTTCGGTGCAGCGCTACGAGCCGGACACACTGAAGGACGATTTTTCGAACACGGCATGGACCGTCGAAGGACGGCTTGGCGCGCTCGATGTAATTTACAACGGCGCTTACACCGACCGCAAGACCGAGCAGACGGTGGACTACACCGACTATCTTTATGTCGGCCAGTACCTGCCCTATTATATCTGCGACAGTTCGGTTTCCTATCCGGGCGCCGGCGCGCCATCGGGCACTTGCCAGTCGCCCAACCTCTATGTGAAATCGCGCAGCCACACCCAGCAGATCACGCAGGAACTGCGCTTCAACACACCCCAGCATGAACGCCTGCGCGCCACGGGCGGCGTGTTCTATTCCAAGACCGTGCTGAAGGAACGCAACGACTTCATGTATGCGGGCAGCCAGTATGCTGACCATTTCGGCCAGGACGGCTTTGCCCTGAACGGCCCGTTCCCCACCGCCTGGTCCAGCACCAGCGATCCCATGCCCGCAGGCGGCATCTTCCGTAACGATGTGAAGCGCACTGACGAACAGTTTGGCGTTTACGGGCAGGCTGATTTCGATGTCGTGCCTGACCTTTTGACCGCCAGCTTCGGCATGCGTTACTACAACGTGTCGACCGACCTGACCGGCTCTGCCAACAGCTCGTTCTGCAACGCAGGCGGCACCGATGTGAACGCCTTTGGCACCAACCTGACCGACCTTTACGATGGCGATGGCAAGTACACCTTCATCGGCACGTGCGGCTCTGCGCTGGGCAGCACTTTTACCGCAGGGCAATCGGTGGCCGATATCATGGCCGCCGGCTTGACGCAGGCGCAGGCCACGCAAGTGTTCAACGCGCTTTCCGCGCCCGACAAGGCGCGCGACAAGGGCGTGATCTTCAAAGGCACCGTCACCCTGAAACCTGCCGACGGGATCATGGTCTATGCCACGTATTCGGAAGGCTTCCGCCCCGGCCTGCTCAACCGTCCGGGCGGCGCAACCAGCGCCAGCGGCTACACCGTGCCGTTCGAGCTGAAGTCGGATCAGGTCAAGAACTACGAAATCGGCTGGAAAACCGAGATGCTGGGCCGCCAGCTGCGCTTCAATGCCAGCGCGTTCTACATGGACATCACCAACCTGCAGACGACGATCTTCGACCCCAGCATTGTCAACCTGACATTCTCCGACAACGCCGCAGATGCGCGTACTTATGGCATCGAGGGTGATTTCACGATCGCGCCTTACGCACTGCCGGGGCTGACCGTGGCCGGTGCCTTCTCGTTCCTCAATTCCAAAATCACAAAAGTGCTGACGCCCACCGATGATGTGGTGAAGGGCGCATCGCTGGCTTATGCCCCGCCGTTCCAGGGCAATCTGCGCGCCCGCTACGAATGGGCTATCGGCCACGGCATTACCGCCCATGTGATGCCCCAGGTGGTGCATTCCTCGCACAAATACACCGACATCATCACGATCAACCGGCTGCGACTGGAAGGCTATACCACCTTCAGCCTGAGCGCGGGGATCGAGAAGGATCAGTGGAACTTCGAGATCTACGGCGAGAACCTGACCGACAAGCGTGCACAGGTTTCGGGCAACTTCTACTTTGACCGTGCCCGTGTGAGCATCAACCGCCCGCTTACCGTCGGCGTGCGTTTCGGCTGGAAGTACTGACGCGCAATCGGGCGTCATTGAACAAGCGGCAGGCAAGGTCATCCCGGCCTTGCCTGCCGCTTCGCATTTGAGGCAGGATTGGCAACATGGCCCAGACCACGACAGACGAAGCCCGCAGCGAGGCGGCCAGGGCGCAGCTTAGCGCCGGGCGGGCGGCGCTTCAGGGCGGCCGTTTCGAAGAAGCTCTGGCGCTGGCCAACCAAGTGCTCGTGTACGATAGCGCCAGCAGCGACGCGCTCTATCTGGCGGCTGTCGCCTGCCGTTATCTGGAACGGTTTGATGATGGTGAAGCGCTGCTTTTGCGGCTGATGGCGGTGATCCCCGAATATGGCCGCGCCTGGCAGGAACGCGGACACCTGGCACGCGCACGCGGCCAGGTGGAACCGGCCATTTCCGCTTATGCGCGCGCGGTCCGCTACAATCCGGTGCTGGACGCCAGCTGGCGCGCGCAGGCGGAACTGTTCTTGCAACTCGGGCGCCCGGCCGAAGCCGTAGCCGCGCGGGCACAGGCAGAGCGGATTGCCGCGCTGCCCCGAGAACTGGTGGCCGCCGCCAATCATTTGCACGAAGGGCGGCTGCTGCGCGCTGAGGAGCTTTGCCGCCACTATCTGCGCGGCCACCCGCGCGACGTGGAAGGTATGCGACTGCTGGCCGAAATCGGCGCGCGCCTTGGCGTGCTCGATGATGCGGAATTTCTGCTGGAAAGCGCGGTCAGTTTCGCGCCGGACAATGTGCAGCTGCGGCTTGATTACATGCAGATGCTTGCGCAAACGCCAGAAATTCGCCCGCGCGCTGGAAGAGGCCGAGGCGCTGCATGACCCGCGAACCGGACCAATCCGCTGTTCGCAGTCGCATCTGGCAATCGAGGCGATGCAGACCGGCGACTACGCCCGCGCTTTTGCCCTGTTCGATGCCGGTGCTGGCCAAAGTGCCCGGCGATCCGGCGACGCTGACCAGCAAGGGCCATGCGCTCAAGACCACAGGTCGGCAGGACGAAGCGATCGCCTGCCTACCGCGCCGCCATCGCCCGCAAGGCCGACCACGGCGATGCCTGGTATGCGCTGGCCAATCTCAAGACCTACCGCTTCATGAGCAGCGAGATCGCGCCGCGATGGCAAGCGCAGCATTCGCGCGGCCCGAACTGGCCTTCATGGACCGCGTCCATCTGGACATTTGCCGCTGCGGCAAGGCGCACGAGGATGCGCGGCGATTACGAAAGAGCCTTTCGCCTCTTACACAGCGGCAACGCGCTCAAGCGACAGCAGACGCGTTATAACGCCGATCATATGAGCGCCGAACTGGCCGCAAGCAGAAATCCGACTGCACGCCCGATCTGTTCGCCTGGCATGCCGGCGCGGCTGCGATGCGCCGGATCCGATCTTCATCCTCGGCCTGCCGCGCGCCGGCTCGACCCTGCTCGAACAGATCCTCGCCTCGCACAGCCAGGTCGACGGCACGCTGGAGCTGCCCGATATTCTGGCGCTGGCCCACCGCCTGCGCGGGCGGCAGGCAGGCGCAGTCCGCCTATCCCGAGGTACTGGCCGACCTGACGCCGGAGCAGCTGGCGGCGATGGGGCAGCGACTATATTGAAAACACGCGCATCCACCGCCAGGGCGCGCCGTTCTTCATCGACAAGATGCCCAACAACTTCCGCCATATCGGCCTGATCCACCTGATCCTGCCGAACGCGAAGATCATCGATGCGCGCCGCGAGCCGATGGATTGCTGCTTCTCCGGCTTCAAGCAGCTTTTCGCCGAGGGGCAGGAGTTCACATACGGCCTCGACCGAAATCGGCCGCTACTACGCCGATTATGTCGACGCTGATGCGAGCACTGGGACGAGGTGCTGCCCGGCAAGGTGCTGCGCGTGCAACCACGAGGATGTGCTCGACGATCTGGAAGGCCAGGTGCGGCGCATGCTCGATTATCTCGGCCTGCCGTTCGAGCAGGCCTGCCTCGATTTCCACAAGACCGATCGCGCGGTGCGCACCGCCAGCAGCGAGCAGGTGCGCCGCCCGATCAATCGCGCCGGGCAAGGGGCATGGACGCCATTCGACCCGTGGCTGGCCCCCTGCGCGATGCGCTCGGTCCGCTAGCGCCCTAGGGAGCGATCCGCCGGCATTTGATGCATGGTACAGGAATGATAGGCAGGCGGTATGATTGGTTCGGCTTTCTCCGTGCGCACATTGCTAGTCGCGATCTTCATGCTGATGGTCGGCAGTGGCTTCCTTGCGACGCTAATTGCCATCCGGCTTGAGCAGGCCGGAGCCTCCGCTCTGCTTATCGGCTTGGTGGGGACAAGCTATTTCTCCGGCCTGATGGCCGGCGCAATGCGTGTCGAGCGGCTGATCACGCGCGTCGGCCATATCCGCTCCTTCGCTGCCTTCGTCTCGATCTATTCGGCGACCAGCCTGACATACGCCATCATCGACAATGCGGCACTGTGGATCGTGCTGCGCTTCGTGGACGGCTGTGCGATGGCCGGCGTTTTCGTGTGCCTCGAAAGTTGGCTAAACCGCCAGGCTAGCCCTGCTAATCGCAGCGTGATTCTCGCAGCCTACATGATCGCGCTCTATTGCGGGCAGGCCGTGGGCCAGTTCCTGCTCAACCTGAGCGACAATGCGCCCGCATTGCCGTTCATGGTCTCGGCCATCGTCCTTTCTCTGGCGCTGCTGCCCGTTCTGCTGACCCGGATGGAACAACCCTTGATCGAGCGCGTGACGCCGTTTGCGCTGCGCCGGCTGATTGTCGCTTCGCCGCTTGGAATCGTCGGGACGCTGCTGACCGGTGTAATTCTGGGCGCGTTCTATGCCTTGGGTGCCGTCTATATCCAAAGGATCGGAATGGGCTTAGCTCAGGTCGCACTGTTCACCTCCTGCGTTATCGCGGGAGGAGTTGCCCTCCAGTATCCTCTCGGCTTGCTGTCCGAAAGGTTCGACCGCCGCAAGGTCATTATCGCCTGCTTCATGGCGCTGACCGTCATATCCGCCTTGCTTGCTGTCCTTCCACTTCGAGCGGCGGGAACAATCGGCCTGGGGAGCCTGTTCGGCGGCTTCGCCTTTGCCCTCTACCCTCTGTGCATAGCGCACTCGAACGACCATCTCGGCGAGGACGAGCGCATTGGCGCCAGCAGCGGCCTCGTCCTGACTTATTCGGTCGGGGCGATGGTTGGGCCAATGGTCGGTTCGATCGCAATGAGTGTGTTCGGCCCGGGCGGGCTATTTGCAAGCATTTCTCTGCTTGCGGCAACAGGAGCGATTTTCGGTCTATGGCGCAGCATTGCGCGTCTTCCGGTCCCTGCCGCGGAGCAGCAAGCATTCCAAAGTCTCCCGCGCACCACTCCCATGGCAGCTGTACTCGAATCCAACGAATTGTAGGGTAATTGACGGGCCGTCCGCAATTTGTTTGCGGTATTGACCAGAGATGCGAGCCGCTCACTGGCACAGGCAGACCAAATGCCCGGCGGGTGATCGGCCGCCTGGCAAGGTAGGCCGCTTGCTATGCCTCGGAGCCAACAAAATAGCTAATATCCGCGATGGGTTCGATTGCCGGATGGCGGCTTTGCAGCATCATTGGCTCAAAAGCGGCTTGTCCGTTTCCGGCCCACTTGCTGCTACCGGGGAGCGAGCGCCAAACAGATCAGCGCTTAGCCGAACATCAGCAACCGAACACGCAAAAACATGGACAAAATAGGCCGATTCTGGCAGACAAAACATGCTGGAAAATTGGCAACCGGCTCATGTGTGTGGTCCCCGGTGTGGGAACAGGATCAGTGGCGAATTGATAATAAAATCATTTCAATTCATTAGGTTGTGACTTATCAAGTCCTCCGTCTCCGCCACGCGCTTTTCTGCAAGAAGCCGACCAACGGGTCCGCGCGCGCAGCCGCATTGGCATGGTGCCAGCCGCAGGCGCGCGTGCAGAAGCAAGTCTTTGCCTTTTCAGCCAAAAGTGGATTATGGGAAATCCATGAATTCCAATACAAACAAGAACGGCGCCGCCACCGTGGAAGCCGTGACCGAGCGCGAGATCATTGCGCTGCGCGACAGCGCGCACCGGGCGTCGCTGCTGCTCAAGCAACTTGCCAACGAACAGCGGCTGCTGATTCTGTGCAAGCTGATGGAAGGCGAGTGCTCGGTTACATACCTCGCCGAGCATATCGGCCTCGCCCAGTCGGCCACCTCGCAGCACCTCGCCAAGCTGCGCGATTACGGCCTGGTCGCCACCCGGCGCGAGGCGCAGAACATCTATTACCGCATCGGCGACCCCGACACCGTGCGCGTGATCAAGACCCTGTGCGACATCTTCGCCCCGCCCGACCACTGACGCGGCTGGTCCATTCGGCTGGCTCCACAGGTTGCATTTTCCGCAACATCTGGTGATTGCATTGCGCTTGGACTTCGCCCCGGGGGCGCCTAGAAGCAGCCATGCCTGATTACCTGGACCCAATGCTGCTCGCCCGGGTCCAGTTCGCTTTCACCGTAAGCTTCCACTTCATCTTTCCGTCGTTCTCGATTGGCCTGGCGAGCTTCCTCGCGGTGCTCGAGGCGCTATGGCTCAAGACCGACCGGCAGGTCTATATCGACCTGTTCCGCTTCTGGCTGAAGATCTTCGCCGTGGTTTTCGCCATGGGCGTCGTCTCGGGTATCGTCATGAGCTATCAGTTCGGGACCAACTGGGCAGTGTTCTCCGACAAGGCCGGCCCGGTGATCGGGCCGCTGATGGCATACGAGGTACTCACTGCCTTCTTCCTCGAAGCGGGGTTCCTCGGCGTCATGCTGTTCGGCATTAGCAAGGTCGGCAAGAACCTGCATTTCGCCGCCACCGCCATGGTCGCGCTGGGCACGTTCGTTTCGGCCTTCTGGATCATCTCGGTCAACAGCTGGATGCAGACCCCGGTCGGGTACGAGCTGGGCGCCAATGGCCAGTTCCTGCCGGGTCCGAGCTGGGCGGCAATCGTGTTCAACCCGAGCTTTCCCTACCGCCTGGTCCATACGGTGCTGGCAGCCTACCTGACCACTGCCTTCGCTGTCGGCGGCGTGGGAGCATGGCACCTGCTCAAGGACCGGAGCAATCCTCACGCGAGGACAATGTTCTCGATGGCGATGTGGATGGCCGCGCTGGTCACGCCGGTGCAGATTTTCGCCGGGGACCAGCATGGGCTCAACACGTTGGAACACCAGCCGGCCAAGGTCATGGCGATGGAAGGTCACTACCAGAGCCACCCAGACGGCGCGCCGCTGATCCTGTTCGGCATCCCCGACAGCGTCAACAAGCGCGTCGATTACGCGGTCGAGATCCCCAAGGCCTCCTCGCTGATCCTCAAGCACGATCTGAACGCCCCGCTCGCCGGGCTCGATACCGTACCGGTGGAAGACCAACCGCCGGTCGGGCCAGTGTTCTGGGCCTTCCGCGTGATGGTCGGCATCGGCTTTGCAATGCTCGGACTCGGGCTGTGGAGCCTGCTCGCGCGCTGGCGCGGCAAGCTGTATGACTGGCCGCTGATGCACCGCGCCGCGCTGTTGCTGGGGCCCGCCGGTTTTGTCGCGGTGATCGCCGGGTGGGTGACCACCGAAGTCGGGCGTCAGCCATGGACGATTTACGGCCTGCTGCGCACTGCCCAGTCGGCCAGCCCGCTCGGCGCACCGGCCGTGGGCGCCTCGCTGCTGGCCTTCATCGTCATCTACTTCGCGGTGTTCGGCTTTGGCATCTGGTACATCCTGCGGCTGATGGGCCACAATCCCGGCCCTGAGAGCGCGATGGGAGAAGGGCAATGATTGCCGGCATCGACCTGACGGTGATCTGGGCTTTCATCATTGCCTTTGCAGTGTTCGCCTATGTCGTACTCGACGGCTTCGACCTCGGCATCGGCATCCTGTTCCCCACTGTTACCGTGGGGCACGGTCGCAACCGGGCAATGAATTCGATTGCCCCCGTATGGGATGGCAACGAGACCTGGCTGGTGCTCGGCGGCGGCGGCCTGTTTGCCGCCTTCCCGCTGGCCTACGCGGTGATCCTGCCGGCCACCTATCCGCTGATCATCGCCATGCTGCTGGGCCTGGTGTTTCGCGGGGTCGCCTTCGAATTCCGCTGGCGCGATCCGGCGCACCGCCCGTTCTGGGATCTGGCCTTTTTCGGCGGCTCGATTGTCGCGGCGATGGCGCAGGGGATGGTGCTGGGCGCGCTGCTTCAGGGGATCGCGGTGGCCGATCGCGCCTATGCCGGCAGCTGGTGGGACTGGCTGACCCCGTATACCTTCCTGACTGGGCTCGGCACCGTTGCCGGATACGCGCTGCTCGGCGCATGCTGGATGATCTGGAAGCTGACCGGCGACGTTCAGCAACACGCCTATCGCCTGGCCACCCGCGCCGCGATTGCCACGCTGGTGCTGATGGCAGCGGTGAGCGCCTACAACCTTTCGCTGCTCGACCAGTACCGAGCGCGTTGGCTGGAGATGCCCAATGTGCTGTTCGCCAGCCAGGTGCCGCTGCTGACAGCAATCGTCGCCTTCGCGCTGTTCTGGTCGCTGAAGAAGCGCAAGCAGCTCGCGCCGTTTCTTCTGGCGCTGGCGTTGTTCCTGCTCGGCATGGCCGGTCTTGGCGTGACGATCTGGCCCAATGTGGTCCCGCCTGACATCTCGATCTGGGACGCCGCCGCCCCGCACCGGAGCCAGGTGTTCATGTTGATCGGCGTGGCGCTGACCCTGCCGCTGATCCTCGCCTATACCGTCTGGGCCTATTGGGTCTTTCGCGGCAAAGTCGGCACCGAAGGCTACCATTGAGCCAGGCAAGCCCCTCCCCGCTGTGGCAGCGCCTTGCGTGGATGGCGGCGATCTGGGCCACAAGCGTGGCGGCGCTCGGCCTTGTCGCCTGGCTCATCAGGCTCGCAATCGCCCCCTGACCGGATGAGCCGGATGAGCCGAATTCGGCGGATCCAACACCCCCGAAAGGCGTCTGCATAACCGACACGAAGAAAACTCGCGGGCGAGTCACAAACAGGTCACATCGGCACCGCACAAGACCCCCGTGCAGGGGCAATTGGAATGAACCTCGTCTTGATTTTCGGCACTGCCGAGGAGGTCGAATCCTTCGAGGATTTCGAGCTCAACGATACAAAATTCATCTTCAAACACCTTCCTCCCGAGGGGCCATCGACGCTGATCGAGGGGCCGTGCTGGATCTATGTCGACTGGATGCTGGCCGAGCTTTCAGGGCTGGAAATGTGCCGCCGCATGCGGGCCGATCCGCGCACCCGCGACGCGCATGTCACCATGGTGCTCGAACAGGACGACACCGAGGATCGCCGCCGCGCGCTCCGCGCCGGGGCAGACGACTACATGCTGCCGCCGGCCAGCCGCCAGGCCATGCTCGACCGCATCCTGGCACAGAACCCGGTCGCCGGCTGGCGCGGCGCACCCGAGATGATTGAGGCCGGCAAGCTGAAGATCATGCCCGCGGCCGAGCGCGCCTGCTGGGACGGCCAGGTGCTGACGCTGAGCCCCAACGAATTCCGCCTGCTGCGCTTCATCGCCGAGAACCCCAACCGGGTCCTGTCGCGCAAGGAACTGATCACCGCGCTCGGCAAATCGGGCGATCCCGATTACCTGCGCACGGTCGACGTGTGGATCAAGCGCCTGCGCTCCGCGCTGCGCAAGGCCGGTGCCGGGCAGATCCTGCGCACGGTGACCAACAAGGGCTACGTACTCGACATTATCTGACGCGCCCGAGTGGCGAAATCACTGTCCTACAAAGGTCCGTTCATGCTTGCGTAGTGCGATGATTCGCCGCGCCTCATTTCCACGCCAACCCGGCCGCATCGGGCGAACGCGGAATTTTCATCCTGGACAGTGTCAAGTTGGTCAACTTCGTGTGATCTTAGGGCGCGCCGGCTCTGCACCGGCGCGCCCCTCTTTGCTTTCCGTCCGCTCAGAAGTTGGCGGCCAGGGTCAGTCCGTAGGTCGTACCGACCTTGTAGCTGTTGACGTCGAGCCTGTTGGTGCCCGCATCCTGATATTCGACATGGTCGGTACCGAGGATGTTGCGCACCTCGGCCTTGACCTCGAACTCGCGCCCCATGAGCGTGAAGCCCTCGCGCATCACGAAGTCGAGCTGGACGCCGGGAGTTTCGTAGATGTCGGGTTGCGGCGGCGTGCCGTTGAGACCGCGGCTGACAACGCGCTTGCTGGCGTAGCTGACGAGGAAAGTCTGTTGCGAAAGCCGATCCTGGTTCTCAAGTCCGATCTGCAAGTTGGCGACGTGGTTGGACTGGCCCGTGAGTGGCACCCCATCCTTGAAGTAGTCGCTCGCGATGGTCGAGGCGGCACCGTAGAACTGCACCGTATCGCCGGCGCCGACCTTCAGCTTCGACTTTGTATAGGTGTAGTTGGCACCGACCAGCAGCCGGCGGGATCCGTCGCCCAGGAACTCGCCGACGTCGAAGTATTTCTGCAGGTCGAACTCGGCGCCGTAGAGCTCCGCCTTCGGTGCATTGGCGTAGGACGTGAGGAAGTCCAATCCGGTGACGAAGGCCTCGATCGGGTGGTCGATCCGCTTGTAGAATCCGGCCATCGAGGCCCGCTCGTCGCGATTGAAGTAGTACTCGAAGCGCGCTTCGCCGTTGTAGAGCTGGCTGTCGGTCAGCAGCGGGTTGCCGCGATAGGCCCGGCTTGTTTCCGGATCGTAGTAAGGCTGATTGATCAATTCGCGAAACTGCGGCCTGGCGATCGTTTTCGAGGCACTCAGGCGCACCTGCATGCCGGGCTGGATCTCGTAAGTCAGTGTCGCCGCCGGCAGCCAGTAGGTTCGCTTGAGCGCGGTCGTCGAAGCGCTCGAGCCGGGTACGGTAAATACCTGGATCGGCGAGACCATCTCGGTCGCATCTTCATAGCGAACACCGATGTCGACATTGAGTGCATCGCTCAACTGCATGTCGGCCTTGACGTAACCAGCCCAGTTTTCGAGTTCGGCGGCAAACGAGGGATTGCCCTCGTCGGTTTCGATCATCGTCACGCCGATCGGCGTGGTCGGACCGTTGCCGGTTGGCGTGGCGGTCAGCGCGTTGATCAGCAGATCGGGCCGCAGCAAACCGATGCTGGTAATGATGTTGGCATCCCCGAGGTAGGTGTTCGGCGCCAGGAACAAGAAATCGCGGCGGGTGCTGGTGCGCTTGGTATTGGAATAAGCGCCACCGACTGTGACCTTGTATCCGGCGGCCAGCGTGTAGGAGATGTCGAGCCCGCCGGACCACAGGTCTTCGCCCAAGTCGGAGAAAGTGACTCCGCCATCGCCGCCGTTGCCGTTGTTCAACCGGTTGACGAACAGCTGGCCGAACGGATCGACCGTACCGTTGCTGCGCACGTATTCGAAAAACAGCTCGTACGGCGCCTTGCGCTTCGAATTGGCGTATCCGCCGCGCGCGTCAATCTCGAGGTCGGGCGTGATCCTGAACTCACCGACCAACTGGCTGTCGATCAGCTGCCGTTCGTACCAACCGGTGCGTTGTTGCAGGAAGTCGGCGGCGCTCTGGTGCCGCTGACCGATACCGATCCGTGCCTGCTTGTCGGTATCGTGGATATAGAGGTTGGTCCACCGGATCTTGCTGTCGGCGAACTCGTAGCCGAGACCGAACAGGGCGTTGGCCACGATCCGATTGTCGGTGATCGTGCTTTTGAAATCGGTTTCGAGCTGGTCGAGCTGCGCGTTGAGCGACGACTGCTGCAGCGGCTGCCGCGTGGTCCACTTGTTGCTGTAGCCACCTCCGGCGATCACACCCAAAGTCCCCGAACCGAGGTCAAAACTAGCCCCGCCAGATATGTTGGCCGAGAAGTTTGCGGGGATATGGTCGAAGCGCTGCACCACCGCGTTGCGCCCGGTAACGATCTGCCGGGCTATCGCTGTCGTGTCGACATTGCCCGAGCTCATCCGTTCGCCGCTGGCGAAGAACGCTGCCAGAGCGGGCGGAGTGTCCCGGTTGCCGTTGTCGTAGCCAGTCCAGTCGCTGCTGCTGCCGTAATAGGTGAGCCCCTTGTGGCCCGTGGTAATCGAGTCGCCCGAGATGCCTGCGCTGATGGTCAGGAAGGCATCGTCAGGCGTCGCCTTGGTCGTGAGGTTGATCACGCCGCCGCCAAATTCGCCGGGAAAGTTCACCGAATAGCTCTTCTGAACCAGCGAGGAGGCGATTACGCCGGTGGGAAACAGGTCGAGCGGCACTACCCGCTTGAGCGGCTCCGGGCTTGGCAACGGCGAGCCGTTGAGCAGCGCCAGCGAATAGCGGTCGCCCAGACCGCGGACATAGACGAAACCGTTGCCGACCACGCTGAGGCCGGTCACGCGCGCCAGGGCACCCGCGATATCGCCTTCGCCGGTGCGGGCAATTTCAGCCGACGACAGGACGCTGACGACCTGGTTTGAAGCCTGCTCGACGTTTCGCGTGGCACGGCCGGTGACGATGATCTCGCCGCCGCCGGGAACCGATATTTCGACTGGCTGCTGCTCGTCTTGCTCTGTGGTTTGATCCACCTTGGGCGGGGGCGCCTGATCATTGGGCGCGCTCGCCCCCTGTTGCGGCGCGGCGTCAGGCGTGTTGGCCTGCGCGAAAGCAGCGCTCGGCGCGGTGAGTGCGGATGTGAGCAGCAAAGCGCCTGCAAGACGCAACATGGTGGACATCGGATTTCCCTCAATAGTCGATGCGTGGACGGGGGCAGCCTGTGGCCGGCTGCCCCCGCGAACGTGTCAGGCAGCCGTTCAGGTGGTCGGCAGCGAGGTGCAGTCCGAACCTCCGCCAAGCGCCGCGTAGGAGCTGTTGCAGGTCCAACCGGTGTACCAGGAGGTGTTGCCGCTGTAGGCGCCACCGATGTGCGTCGGGGTCTCGAAGAACGAGGACAGCGGCGCGAAGTTGAACGTCGTCGGGTCGGTGAACATGACCGCGTCTTCATTCGTCCCATTGACGAACAGCGACGTGAGCGTCGAGGCCAGGTTGTCGTTATTGTTGTCCGATCCCGAACCGAACGCAGTGGTGACCTGTGCAGCGGTGTAGCTGCCGGTGCCGAGGTACTTGGTCGAGTTGCAGGTCAACGCAACCGAGTAGGCCTTCAGCGTCGCCGGCGTTGTGCCGGACCCGTTCATGCGAATGCACTCGTTGTTCGGGGCAACGATCAGGCCGTTCACCAAGGTGGTGTCCGAATTGCCGCGGAACATCGTGGCGGCGAGATCGCCGGTGCTGTCGTTCTGCGCACTGACTTGCGGCTGCACTGCGACGAAGTTCGAAACCACCAGGTGCGTGCGCGGCGTGTCGCCTTCGTCGCCGTTGCTGTCGATCTCCATGAAGGTGTCGCCCTGGCCCGGCCGCTGCAGCAGCAGCGCCCACTGCACACGCAGCCGCGCACCAGCATCGACGTCGAGGCTGTCGTCGTCGGCGCCGGTGACGACGTAATGCTTCATTTCGAGATTGCCGCCAAACGTCTCGGTGCCGTCGTCTGAGCTGTTGTGAGACTGAAGGTAGTCGATCACGGTGCCGCTGCCGACGCCTTCGTTGGTCAGCGACTGCAGTTCCTTGTTGGCGCTGAGCACGAAGCCCGAATAGCGGATCTGCACGTACTTCAGGGTACCGGCGTTGTAGTTGTCGTCGTTGCCGCCGAAGATCGCCTTGTCGACTGCGCCTTCGGTATCGCGTTCGCACGTGACGGAGGTCACCGAGCCGTAGTTGCAGTCGGTGATCTTGCCGCGGCCCAGCAGCACAACGCCGCCCCACTGGCCGATCGAGTTATCGGAATTGAGGCCGCCGACGTTGTCCTTGCTGGTGAAGATGATCGGCGCGGTCGCAGTACCGGCGGCGTTGATCTTGTTGCCGCGGTTGACCGCCAGCCATGACTGGCCAGTGTTGCCGAACAGGATCACACCCGGCTCGATCGTAAGCGTGACGTTGGTGTCGCTGGTCATCGGCGTGGTACAGCCGACGGTGGTCGAGGTGTAGGGCGAGCCAGCGCTCGGGGCACTGAAGCCGCCGTCGCAACCCACGTCGACACGGCCGTTCATCGAATAGAGCAGGCCGGAAATCTTGGGCAGTGTGGAGGAAGCCTTGATCGTGCGCGGCAGTTCACAAACGCGATAGGTCCCGGTCGGGCCACTGATCGTTCCCTTGTCGGTGAGACCCTGGGGATCGGTGATCGTCGGGCAGGTGCCGGCGGGGGTGATCAGCGCCGAACCGGTCGGCGTCGGTGTCGGTGAAGGCGCGGGCGTCGTAATGTTCACGTTGACGCCGGAACCGGTCCCGGGAGATGCAATATCCTCCGGCCCGCAGGCCGAAAGCGCGAGCAGGCTGCAGCCGAGTACGAGCGAGCGGTTTAAGTATTTCACAGCAGAATGTCCCCTCATGGCGTGAGAATCGAAGGCGGCACGAATGACCGTCTCGACTCGCCGCTAGGCCCGCGAGGTGACAGGAATCTTGCAAGATTTCCGTTTTGCTACAGTGATATATATAAGTCCACGATGTGACAGATGTGACAATCTAGTCCGGTCGCCTGATCGAATATTACAGTTCAATGACAATATTTCATTTTTGTTGCAGTTGAGCTGTCGGCGGATCAGACATGCTTCACAATTGAATGAACTTGGGGAGAGTAAGTGATGTCGATTGCCCTGATCCTGGCCTCCGCCCTGGTCGTCCAGGCGCCAGCCACCAACGAGACGGTCGTGGAAGTGGCTTACCCGGAAATGCGCGCAGGCCACTCCATTGCAGCGATCGACAAGATCGAGCACGCCGACGCGCGCGAGGCCGACCATCCGGCGCGGCTGATCAACCTGGGCATCGCCTTTGCCCGCCTCGGCCAGGCCGACAAGGCACGCGCGATTTTCGAGGAAGCGGCTACCCATGCGGACCGCTATCGGCTCGAGACCGCAACCGGTGAGTGGGTCGATTCGCGCAACCCTAGCCCGCGAAGCCATCGCCATGCTCAATCGCGGTGAATTCAGCGCTCCGCTGGTCGCCTCTCGCTAAAAATTAATTTGTCTGATAAATAGGCGGGCGCCCGTGCGGAAGTACGGGCGCCCGTTTTGTCATGTGCGCCAAACTGGAGTTGTCTCCGTCTTGTCATTAGAAGATCATAGCAGCGTCCGCCGGAGGACCGCTTGATAATGCGCCAATTCGCCATTTCGATTTGCTTGGCAGGTGCTTTTGCGCCGGTTGCCGCGCATGCCGACGTGCTCGAGATCGGCAGCACCGGCGCAGCGTGGGTTGCCGGCGGGCCGGCGACGGCTGCACATCCTTCCACTACCCTGCCCGAAGTAGGCGACATGGCGATCCCCGAAGAGGCGGTCGCCTCGCCCGCGGGAACAGCGCCGCCCTGCCTGCAAAGTCTGAAGCCGCAGTTCAGCAGCTTGCCGCCCGTTTCGACCTCAGCCCGGCGCTGATCGAGGCGGTGGTGTGGCAGGAAAGCCGCTGGCACGAAGCCGCGCGGTCGCCGGTCGGCGCGCGCGGGCTTGCCCAGCTCATGCCCGGCACCGCGCGCGAGCTCGGCGTCGATCCCGACGATCCGCTGGCCAACCTCGAGGGCGGCGCGCGCTACTTGCGCCAGCAGCTCGACCGCTTCGACGGCGATCTCGAAAAGGCGCTGGCCGCCTACAACGCCGGCCCCGGCCGTGTCGAGCAGGCCGGCGGCGTCCCGCGCATTCGCGAAACCCAGAAATACGTCGCCGCGATCATGGGGCGGCTGTCGGACCATTCCCGGAGATGACAATTAAGATGCGTATCCTTCCCGCCCTCGCCGCGCCGCGGCGCTTCTCGCCCCGGCCGCCGCCAGGCGCAGGCGGTCAATCCGCAAGGGTCGGGCCCGATCGTCGCTGCGCTGGCGTGGATGCAGGGCACGCTGCTCGGCAATGTCGCCACCGCGGTCGCGGTCATGGCGGTGGCGGCGGTCGGCTTCATGATGCTGACCGGCCGGATGAACTGGCGCTTCGGCGCGACGGTCATCATCGGCTGCTTCGTCCTGTTCGGCGCCGCCTCGATCGTCTCGGGCATCCAGGCGGCGGCGGGCTGAGGCAGATGGAACTCGTCCGCCACCCGGTCCATCGCGCGCTCACGCGGCCGCAGATGTTCGCCGGCGTGACCTACAACTTTTTCATCATCAACGCGGCGGTCACGACCGAGCTGTTCCTGATCACGGGCAGCTTTCTGGCCCTGCTCGGCGCGCTGGTGATGCACTGGTGGGCTATTTCGCCTGCCTGCGCGAGCCGCGCATGTTCGACCTGTGGATCACCAAGGTCAGCAAGTGCCCGCGGGTCAAGAACTGGCAGCGCTGGGGCTGCAACAGCTACGCCGCATGACGCGGAAAAGGACCGAGAGATGAGCAAGAAATGGCTCGGAGCCGCCGCCTGGAGCAAGAAGGAAGCCCACGCCGGCGACCGCCTGCCCTACCTGCGCCTGGTCGACGCGAGCACCGTGCTGCTGCGCGACGGCTCGCTGATGATCGCGCTGCAGGTGCCCGGCCTGCTGTTCGAGACCGAGGACAGCGAGGCGCTCAACGCCCACGCGGCGACGCGCGAGGTGATGCTGCGCTCGAACCTCGATGCGCGCTTCGTGCTCTATCACCACGTCGATCCGCCGCCGGGTGAGCGTGGCGCTCGAGGCGAGCTTCGACGACCCGCTGTCGGCGCATATCGACCAGCGCTGGCGCGACAAGCTCGGCGCCGGCTCGCTGTTCGTCAACGACCAGTTCGTGACGCTCGTGCGCCGTCCGGCGCGCGGCAAGGCGGGCCTGGCCGAGAAAGCGCACGCCTGTGGCGCCGCAAGGGCAGCGATGAGGTCGAGGCCGATCCGCGCGAGCTGCGCGGCTTGCGTGCCGCAGCCCAGGCGCTGACCGCCTCGCTCGGCGATTACGGCGCCCAGCTGCTCGGCGATTATACCGGGCCAGCGGGGCGGCCAACAACGAGCTGCTCGAGCTGCTGAGCGCGCTCTACAACGGCGAGATGCGCCCGGTGCGGCGCCCGGCCGACGAGACCGACATCGGCCGCATGCTGCCCTATCGCCGGGCCAGCTTCGGGCTCGACGCGATGGAACTGCGCGGCTCGGGCGGGTCCGACTTCGCCGCCATGCTCAGCCTCAAGGACTATCCCGACGCGACCAGCCCCGGGCTGCTCGACGCGCTGCTGCGCCTGCCGTGCGAGATGGTCGTGACCGAAAGCTTCGCCCCGCACGAGCGGCAGATCGCGCGCGAGCGGATCGACCTCGCGCTGCGCCGCCTGCGCTCGGCCGACGAGGAGGCGATGGCCGAACGCGCCGACATGTCGCTCGGCGCGCGATGCGCTGGGCGCCGGCTCGGTCAGCTTCGGCGACCATCACCTGACCGTGCTGGTGCGCGAGCGCAGCCTCGACCGGCTCGACGATGCCACCGCCACCTGCGCCGCCGCGCTGGCCGATGCCGGCGCGATCGCGGTGCGCGAGGACGTCAATCTCGAGCCGGCGTTCTGGGGCCAGTTCCCCGGCAACGAGCAGTACCTCGTGCGCCGCGCGCTGATCTCGAGCGCCAACATGGCCAGCTTCGGCTCGCTGCACGGCTTCGCGCTCGGCAAGGCCGAGGGCAATCACTGGGGCGATGCGGTCACGCTGCTCGAGACGACCAGCGCGACGCCGTTCTTCTTCAACTTCCACCACGGCGACCTCGGCAATTTCTCGGTCATCGGCCCGTCGGGCTCGGGCAAGACGGTGGTGATGAACTTCCTCGCCGCGCAGGCGCAGAAGTTCGCCCGCGCACGATCCTGTTCGACAAGGATCGCGGCGCCGAACTGTTCATCCGCGGCATCGGCGGGCGCTATGACCGGATCCAGGCGGGCGAGCCGACCGGGTTCAACCCGCTCGCGCTGCCCGACAGCGCCGACCAACCGCGCCTTCCTGCGCGACTGGCTCGCCGTGCTGCTGAAGGCCGAGGGGCCCGAAGAGCTGGCGACCATCGCCGCCGCGGTCGACGCGGCCTATGCCAACGATGCCGGCGCTGCGCCGCCTGCGCCATTTCCGCGAACTGCTGTCGGGCTGCGCGCCGGCCGCAGCCGGGCGACCTGGCCGACCGGCTCGCGCCGTGGATCGAGGGCGGCGAACACGCCTGGCTGTTCGACAACGCGACCGACCGGCTCGACCTGTCGGCCCGCGTGCTCGGCTTCGACATGACCGCGCTGCTCGAGAACCCGCGCCTGCGCACCCCGGTGATGATGTACCTGTTCCACCGCATCGAGGAGCGGCTCGACGGCAAGCCGACGATGATCCTGATCGACGAGGGCTGGAAGGCGCTCGACGACGAGGTGTTCGCCGCGCGCATCCGCGACTGGCTCAAGACGCTGCGCAAGCGCAACGCGCTGGTCGGCTTCGCCACCCAGAGCGCGCGCGACGCGCTCGACAGCCGGATCGCCACCGCGCTGGTCGAGCAGACCGCGACGATGATCTTCATGCCCAACGCCAAGGCGCGCGCCGAGGATTATTGCGACGGCTTCGGCCTGACCGAGCACGAGCTGGCGCTGATCCGCACCCTGCCCGCGCACAGCCGCGCCTTCCTGGTCCGCCAGCCCGATGCCTCGGTCGTCGTGCGGCTCGACCTGTCGGGCGCGCCCGAGGTGCTGACCATCCTGTCGGGCCGCGAGAGCACCGTGCGCCGGCTCGACCTGCTGCGCGAGGCGGTCGGCGACAGCCCGGCGGCCTGGTACCCCGCGCTGACCGGCCGCGCCTGGCCCGGCGACCCGCAGCAGCGACGAGCGACGAATTCGATGTCCGTGGGAGGCCGCCGAATGAGCGCCGCGCCTGCCAGCACGCGGTCGAGCAGGTCGGCAGCGGCGTCGCCGCCAGCCTGCGCGGGGTCGACTGCGCTGCGAGCGGGATGGCGGAGGCGGCGTTCGGCCGGCTGTTCGGCACCGGCGGCTCGCTGGTCCCGGCGCTGACCATCCTGCTGACGCTCTACGTCGCGCTGTTCGCGTTCGCGCTGCTGACCGGCCGCAGCCGCATCGGCATCTCCTCGCTCACCCCGCGGATGGTGACGCTGGGCCTGGTGCTGACCTTCGCGACCAGCTGGGTCGCCTACCAGAGACGTGTCTGGAACCTCGCCATCGGCGCGCCCGAACGAGATCGCCGCGATGCTCACCGGCACGCCGGGCAACGCAACGATGTCTTCGCGCAGAAGATCGACATGGTGTTCCAGGCGCTGATCGAGGCCTCGGGGACAGCACGCCGGACGCGGCCTTCTCGCCGCCCGGCCTGCTGTGGCTCGGCGGTACGCTGTTCCTGCTCGGCACGGTCGGCGTGCTGGTCACCGCCCGGATCGCGCTGGCGGTGCTGCTGGCGCTCGGGCCGGTGTTCGTGGTGCTGGCGCTGTTCCCCGGCACGCGCGGGCTGTTCGCCGGCTGGCTGAAGGGCGTGGTCATGCTCGCGCTGGCGCCGCTGTTCGCCGTCCTCGGCGGCTCGCTGATGCTCGAACTGTCGGTGCCGGTGCTGTCCGCGCTCGTCGCCGTGCCCGGCAAGATCGACCCGCAGGCGGCGATGGCGTTCTTCATGATCGGCTGCGGTCCATGCTGCGCTGATGGTCATGGTGATCAAGTCGCCGGCACGATGGTGTCGGCTGGTCGGTCTTCGGCCTGGCCGGCAGGCCCGGGGCCGACCGCTCGCGAGCCCACCGCAGCCGCGGCGTCCCGTCGCCGCCTACCGCGCAGGCCGCCGGATGCAGCGGTCGACCAGGCGCGCGCGCCGCGCCGCGCGCCAACGCGCGAGATCCGCCTGACCCCGCCCGCGCGATCGCCGCCAACGACGCTCGGCCCGGCCAGCCAGCGGCGCGAAATTCGCGCCGCGGCGCCACCGGCGCAGGCCGGTCACCAGCTCGATTTCGCGCGCGCCGGCGTCGGCAGCCGTTTCCGCGCCGCCCCCGCGCATGACGGAGAAATTGAAATGACCCGCCTGTCCCAGCCCTCGCCGCGGTCGGCCTGCTCGCCCTCGCCGCCCGCTGCACGCCGAAGACCCGCGCCTCGTCGACCGCCTCTACGACCCCGACGAGGTCGTGCGCATCGAGGCCGGGCCAACGTCCAGGCGACGATCCGCTTCGGCGAAGACGAGCTGATCGAGAACGTCGCGATCGGCGATTCGCAAGCCTGGCAGGTGACCCCCAACAAGCGCGCCAACCTGCTGTTCGTCAAACCGCTGGCCGACCGGGCGCGCGACCAACATGACGGTGGTGACCAACGAGCACACCTATCTGTTCGACCTGGTCGCAAGCCCCAGTCGCAAGCGCCGCTCTACGTCCTGCGCTTCACGTATCCGGCGAAGTCGAACCGGCGCCCGCGCGCAACGCTGGATGCGGCGCGCCGCCGAACGACGTCGAACTGGCCGCGGCGGCCGATCCGCAAGCGATCGTCGATCCCGGCCGATCTCAACTTCGCGTGGACACGATCGGGCGACAAGAAGCTGCTCCCGCGCGGATCTACGACGACGGCAGGCGACCTTCCTGGCCTGGCCGGCCGGCACCCCGGTTCCGGCGATCCTGGTCAAGGACAAGGACGGCGCCGAAGGCCCGGTCAACTTCGCGGTGCGCGGCGACGTGATCGTGGTCGACGGCGTGCCCAGTGAAATCGATCCTGCGTTCGGGCAAGGACATGGCCAAGCTCGACAACAACGGCCCGGCCCGGCGCAGTCCCGCAGCGCTGGCCCGGCTCGACGAGGTGAAGAATGAAGCTCGCATGCGCCTGGCCGCCGAACCGCCCAGACCGCCGACGCCGACCGCGATCCGCGCGAAGGCGAAAGCGCCGAGATCATCGATCTCGCCAGCCGCAACGGCCTACCCGGCGGTGACCCAGCGCAAGGGCAAGTCCGACGCGCTGGGCCTGGCCGCCGGCGTGGCGGTCGTCGCGCTGCTCGGCATGGCGACGCTGTGGAGCATGAACTCGGCCCGCGCATCGAAGCAGACGCCAGCCGCAGCCCAGCGCCGCAGGCTCCCGCCGTCGTCCAGCCCGCCGTGTCGCCCGCGCCGCCGCCCCGCTGCTGCGCCGGGCGCCGCCCGGCGCCGCTGGCCTCCCGCACCCGCGCCGGTGCTTGCCGCGCCGCCGCACGCTGCGTCGGCGCCGCGCCGGCAGCCAATCCCTACAGCTCGCCGACGGTGGTGTTCGACGCCAGCGCGCTGCCGGCTCCAGTGCCGCCGCGGCCGTCGCCGGGCCCGGCGGCCGGCAACACGCGCCAGCGATTTCGCCAGCCGCATCGGCGGCGTCGGCGGCGCGCCGGCGCAGGCGCGCAGCCGACGTCGATCCCGCAGACCACGGTGACCCAGGGGACGCTGATCCCGGCGGTGCTCGAAACCGCGATCGACACCGACGTGCCCGGCTATGTCCGCGCCGTCGTCAGCCAGGACGTGCGCAGCTTCGACGGCAGCCGCGTGCTGGTCCCGCGCTCGAGCCGCCTGATCGGCCAGTACCAGTCGGGCCTGCAGGCCGGGCAGAAGCGCGCCTATGTCATCTGGACGCGGCTGATCCGGCCCGATGGCGTCTCGGTCAACCTCGCCTCGCCCGCGATCGGCTTCGACGGACGACCGGGCCTCGCCGGCAAGGTCAACAGCCACTTCTTCAAGCGCTTCGGTTCGGCGATGCTGCTGTCGGTGGTCGGCGGGCTCTCGGCCTGACCGGCGGCGCCCGCGTGGTACTGGGCGGCGGGCAGAGCGCGGCCGCCGCGGCGCGCACAGGACGGACAGATCGGCGCCGACCGTGCGCGTGCGCCAGGGCGAGCCGATCCGCGTCTTCACCGCGC